>NZ_CM178752.1:0-3608103 GCF_058683855.1 Acidaminobacter sp. QWL-03 | reverse complement strand
GTTGTTCGCTGTTTCAGAAGCCGCGATACCTTCCGGTGCCCCAGTTCCATAAATTTCAGGCGTTTTGGACAACTTGACTTCAGTTGTATAAGCGAGGAAGGATGCAATCGTTGCACCAGCACCAGGAAGAATACCGACCAAAGTTCCAAGAATCGCGGAGCGGGTAATAACACCTTTCATTGCCCAGCCTTCTTTGAAACCCATGAGTTTGGTCTTGACTTTGTCGCCAGAACCCGTATCTTCCAATTTTGATGGTTTGTGTGTTTGTTTTAAAACTTCAGTAATCGCAAACATACCGATCATCAGCGGAATCATTTCAATACCGCTAAGGAGAATTTGTGAACCGAAAGTTAATCGCGGCGCGGCGAGAAGTGGATCCATGCCGATAGTCGCAAGGAAAAGTCCAATTAAGCCAGCAATCATTGTCTTAACGACATTGTCGCTGTCGAGTGCTGTCAGTACTGAAAGTCCTAGGAACGATACAGCGAAAAGCTCTGCGGGACCAAATTTAATCGCAGCCGCAGCGAGCTGTGGTGACAGTAAGAACATGGCAATAGCCGCAACTGTACCACCAATAGCAGAGGTGACAAGTGAGATACCAAGCGCTCTGCCAGCCTCACCTTTCTGAGCCATTGGGTATCCATCAAAAGTCGTTGGCGCATTGGATGGTGTTCCCGGAATTTTAAAGAGAATTGCTGTAATACCGCCACCTGTGATGGACGCGCAATAAACTGCAGTCAGGAAGGCGATAGCGACAAGCGGCTCCATGCCATAGGCGAAAGGAAGCGCAAGAGCAACTGCCATTGAAGCGCTGACGCCCGGCAAAGCGCCGAAGATGACACCAAGAACTGTACCTGCTACGATAAACGCAAAGGTCACCGGAGCCAGAACAATTTGAAAGCCTGAGATTAAAAGTTCAAACATGATTCACACTCCTTATTTACTATAATGACTCGAGGAAAAGAGCAATGTCGCGGAGGAAACCATAGCCGCGTGGGAGCATGATGCCAAGGCCTCTCTGGAAGATGAAATAGATGCCCAGTGTGATTAGAATCGCGCTGAGCGCAACCACGGCTGGTTTCTTTTGCCCGGTCAGGATCGCGTAAACCGCGAACATGACCATAGTCGCGAGGATAAATCCGAATGGCTCAAGGGCGAAGGCATAAGCAAAGATAATCACAATCCCCATGAAGAGCTTGCTTTTTAAGATTGCAGGTACACTAATCCCGGTGATCGATTTAAAGTGCCTCTTTTCTGCCGGTGTTTTCTTGTAAATGTTGTACATGTTGACAAACAAGAGGACGATTAAGATTGTAATTAGCAATTGCGGCCATTGTTCCGCCCCAAGTTCTAAATCGGAAGATTTTGGCATAGTCGCGCCAACATAAACATAGGAAATCGCGAAGAAAATTATAAGTACGATATTGAATAATAATTCCATTGCCAAGCGAACTCAGCTCCTTTTCGGTAATTTGATAGAATCGGGGCAACATAACGTTGCCCCGACGAAGATTACTCACTTTTTACTAAATTGACGAACGTTGATTATTTTGCGACGTATTTGTTGTACAACTCACCAACAGTTGTAACCTGCTCAGCCCAGATGCCTTGGAACTCATCATATGGCGCGAAAGCTGGACGCTGGTCAAGTGCGTTGTTCTTGAGGAAGTCCTGGAACTCTTGGCTGGCTGCAGCTTTTGTAGCAGCTTCAGAGAATGCTTTGATCGCTTCTTCAGGAGTGCCTTTTTTCGCGAAGATGCCTCTCATTGGGCCAAGAAGAGAATCGATGCCATTTTCAGTAGTGGTTTCAACGTCAGGAAGAATGCTGAGTCTGTTTTCAGCGCCTGCAACAATACCTTTCATGTCGCCAGACTCAATAAGACCTTTTGTTTCAGCAGGACCTGCAACCGCTAAGCTGATATGTCCGCCAAGGATTGCAGCATTGAGTTCCGCGCCGTTGTTGAATGCGACAAGTGGAATTTCTACGCCTGCAAGTTCAAAGGTTTGAGCAACCATCAGTGCGTCAACGCCAGTAATAGTAAGAACGCCAGCTTTTACAGTGCCTGGGTTCGCTTTCGCGTACTCAATGAGTTCATTCAAATTATTGAATGGGGCATCCTTTGCCGCTACAATAATATTTGTATCGTGAACGAGTTTAACAACCGGTACTGTTTCTGCTGCCCAGTCAAAGGACATGAGTTTCTGATGGTTGACAACGAGGAGTGACTGAGTACCAATCTGGTAAGAATAGCCATCTGCCGGCTGCTTTTGGAGGTACTCAGAACCTTGAACACCACCGCCGCCTTCAACGTTGTTGACGACTACAGGAACACCAATTTCTTTTTCAAGGGCAGATGCAAATGCTCTGAGCGTCGTATCAGCGCCGCCGCCTGAACCCCAAGGACATACGAGTTCAATTTTTCTTTCGAAGACAAAGCCTTCAGTTGCAGCAGGTGTTTCTCCGCCTGCGGCAGGTGCTTCTGGCTCAGCAGGTTTGGAACAACCAGTGAATGCGAGGACAGCGACCATTGCGAGGCTAAGTATTAATGCTAATCTTTTTTTCAATTTTATTTCCCCCTTTTAATGATTATATTTAACCGTATGTCTCCGAACAATTACGGGACAGATCGGCCAATACCTTGATAAGATATTTCGTTTACCTGGATACCTGACGGATCACATCGATCACACTGCCATCTCTGAAGGTGACAATCCCGACGATTTTTTCGCCATACTCAATTGGATTTGGATGACCGACGATTTTTTCCGCTTTTGCTTTTAACGCTTCAATCGTCTCAGTTTTTATTCCAGCAGCATTTAATCGCTCGATCAAATCCTGTCTTGCTGGATTAACTGCTATACCCTGTTCAGTGACGAGAACATCTACCGTCATTCCCGGTGTACAGATAGTATTGACGCGATCGAGAATGCTCGGAATTCTGCCTCTTACAAGCGGTGCCACAATAATGGCAAGCTTAGCGCCTGCAGAAGTGTCCGGATGTCCGCCAACTGCGCCGCGAATAACACCGTCTGAACCTGTCAGGACGTTAACATTGAAGTTGACGTCAATTTCCAGCGCACTCAGAACAACCATGTCAAGTTGATCCACCGCAGCACCTTCCACACCAGGTCCGGCATAAAAGTGAGCGTCCACTATATGATGAAACTCATTTTTCAATGTGCTGTCCACTGCGTCCTGGTCAAAGCTCTGGACATCCAGCAATTTTCTGATGAAACCTTCCTCATGCAGCTTAACAATTTGGCTGGTAATGCCACCAAGAGCGAAGTTAGCTTTGATTCCTTTTCGAATCATTTTTTCTTTCAGAAAACGTGTTACGGCTAGTGATGATCCACCCGTTCCGGTTTGGAAGGAAAATCCATCTTCAAAATATCCGGAAGCTTCCATAACATCTGCTGCTGCTTTAGCGATCATCAGTTCCTTTGGGTTGGTGCTGTAACGCGTAGCACCTGACATGATGCCCTTAGGATCTCCAATGGCGTCAATCTCAACAATGTAATCAACATCTGTCTGTGGGATAGCACAAGGTGTATTTGGATAAGGCACAATATTGTTTGAAAGCAGAACCACTTTATCTGCATATTTGGCATCTACCATAGCATATCCCAGTGAACCGCATGCTGAGCTATTGTCACCTTCACGACTGAAGCCGTTGGCATTTCCGAAAAGATCAGTGGATGGGACCCCAAGGAAAGCGACATCAATTTTAAGTTCACCTGAAGCGATGGAGTAGGCTCTTCCGCCATGAGACCTGAAGACTATTGGGACTTCCATAAGACCATGTGAAATCTGATTGGCAAGCACACCTCGCAGGCCGCTTGTTTCTATACGATACACCACGCCATTTTTAATGTGGTCAATCATTGGCCTGTGAATATCTGTCAAGGAACTGGAAGCTACCGTCAAGTTTTTGATGCCCAACTTGGCAACGGCATCAAGAACCAGGTTCACAATATAATCGCCATTTCTAAAATGGTGATGAAACGAAATCGTCATGCCGTCTTTCAAGCCTGACAAACGAATAGCTGACTCAAGATTATCAACAATTTTACTCATGCGTTGATCCGGATTTTTTATATTTGGCATTTCGTGTGCTGTTCCACTAAAGCGCTTTCCATTAAAAGCCTTCAGTTTGCCGAGACCGGAGATCGACTCTGGCACATCAACGCCCAGGATATTTTTGTTCAAGTGTAGTCCTCCTCCTCAGCGTTAGATAACCCCAGCAGCCATGGCCATTTTCAACACGCGTTGTGCTCTGTCAACCACGGGCTTGTCGATCATTTTGCCATTCAGACTGATAACGCCAAGTCCCTTTTCCTCTGCTTCTTTAATGGCTTCAACGACGCGCTCTGCATGCTCAATTTCTTTTGCGGTCGGAGTGAAAATTTCGACAACCGGTGCAATTTGTCTAGGATTAATGACAGACTTGCCGTCAAATCCAAGTTGCTTAATGGTCTCAACTTCTCTTCTGAAGCCTTCATCATCATTGACGTCTGCGAAAACGGTGTCCAAAACCGCGATGCCTGCAGCTCTCGCTGCAAACACCAACATGCTTCTTGCGGTGAAAAGCTCTGAACCTCCAGGCGAGCGTGTTGTTTTCAGGTCTGTGACAAAATCTTCCGCGCCTATGGCTATTCCGATTAATCTAGGGCTGGCTTGTGCTATACTTAGAACATTTAAAATTCCAAGACCGCTCTCAATTGCTGCCATCATACCCACACTGCCTGGTTCGAGTCCTGCTTTTTTCTCGCACTCAGTAATCCACTCGTCGACATCAATGACATCTTGAGCGGTTTCCGATTTAGGGAGGCGAATTATATCCGCGCCTGCGAAAACCATGGCCTCTATGTCCGCTTTCCCATAAGGTGTATTCAACGGGTTGACGCGAACGACTTTTTCAATATCACCGTAATCAATAGTCTTGAGCGCCTGATAGACCAGGAACCTCGCGGAATCCTTTTCAGACAGTTTCACAGAGTCTTCAAGGTCAAACATCAGCGCATCAGGACCATAGATGTGCGCATCTGCCATTAATCCCGGATTGTTGCCTGGTACAAACATCATGGTTCTTCTTAATCTGTCTCTGATAAAAGCCACTCTAGACACCCCACTTATAATCGGTCGTTTCAACCGCTCTGTGAAGTGCTGTCAAGACTCTGGCTTTGATCGTACAATCCAGAGCGCCACGATCCGTCGCAACAACCTTTACATTATGTACTCCGGCTTCCAGCAAGGTTTGCTCAATGACCGCCCGAATCTGATCTCCAAATTGATATAGTACTGAGCTCTTCAGTTCGATATCGATGCCATTTTCCCCACGATCCAAAAGAATCATGATGTCGCTCGACTCGAGTGTGCCCGCTGTGGATGCTTTCTTAATCTCCACTCGTTCCACCCTTTCAAAAGATAAAAGTTAAGATTTCTTAATTAACGTCATTATATCCCTTTACTCGTCAGTCGACTAATAGTAATATTTTATTAGCATTCATAAAAGAATTTTATAATAAAGAACGGGGGGGTGCTTTCCTTGAATGATAATGATCTCCATTTTCTTATGACGTTAAACCAGGAACGCAGCCTGACTAAAGCAGCAGAAAAACTTTTCATCTCCCAACCGGCACTCTCCTACCGTATTCGCGCCCTTGAGAAAGAGTTGGGCGTTCCACTATTTTTAAGGTCTAAAACTGGCATTGAATTGACCCCTCAAGGGGAATATCTTGTCGAGTTTGCCACAAAGCAATTCAATCAGATTCAAAGAATGAAAGAAGAAATCCATGCAATCGAATCAGAAGAGCTTATGGGAACCATTCATCTGGGAACCTCTCTGGTATTTGCGCGTTATGAATTGCCACTGCTCATCAAAGAATTTCTTGATCTCTATCCGAAAGTAAAATTTAATGTCGTATCGAGCCATAGTTCAAACATTTTTACCATGCTGAACAACCAGGAGATCAATGTGGGCATTATTCGCGGAGATTTTAAATGGCATGAAGAGTCGCATATTTTGTTCAATGAGCCCATATGTCTGGCTTCAATGACGGATTTTAAGATCGAAGATCTTCCGGATATTCCGAGGATTAAATTCAAGACGGATCCGGTATTGTACCATCAGATAAATCAATGGTGGAATGAACGCTTCAGCACCGAACCAAAAGTGATCATTGAAACAAGCAATACAGATACCTGCCTTGAAATGCTGAAAGCGGGCATTGGCTACTCAATCGTCCCGAGTTTAGGATTACAGGATTTCAATGGCTTTGTGAAGCCGGTCAAGTGGCTTAGTGGTGAACCCTTCAGCCGTCAGACCAATCTCTTTATGCGTTCTCAAGCCAATTCCCAGCCCGCAATTCGCGTATTCACGGATTTTGTCCTCAAATTTTACGGGGAGAAATTTCGTGATTCGAAGAATTCAGAAGAACAGAGAAAAAATATTATGCGGTTATATTTGGACTTTTTCGAGTAAATGAAACAATGGCATTGCATAAAGTTTTATCACTACTTGATCTTTAAGCTCATAATCAATTAACGGTGCAGCACAAGCCAACTTACGACTTTTGCTGCACCGTTTTTTGTTTGTTATGATTTGATACTTATGGCTTACCCATCTCACTGCTTCGGCGCCGGCGCCTTCACCACAATCAGCTCCAGTACTTCGTCGTGCTTGTTGCCCACATTCATTTTACGTAACTTTAATAGTTTTACCATAGTGAATGGCCTCTGTTGGACAAACCTCTTCACAGGCTCTGCACTGGTGACATAGGGATGAAGTGATGACCGCCTTTTTCGTTTCCGGCTCAACTTTGACAGCCTGAGCTGTACAGGCCTTCTCACACAGCTTACAACCGACGCAGGCGTTCTCATCAACGCCTTCACTATAAAAAGCAAAGCGGCCCGATAAGCTCAGCAGTGCACCAAAAGGACAAATCCGGTTATGGAACACCGCTGGTTTATAAAACAGCGTGACTACAAACGCGACTCCCAGCAGAATTGCGAGAACCGGAAACTGGACCTGCAAAATCCGCTTTCCGCCCAGCATCATAGCCAAAGTCAAAAATATAAATGCCCATGGGAATACGCTGCTCATCAGCCATTTTGGCGTGTCCGGCCGCTGCAGTTTAAATTTTTTTGACAGCCACGCCGCAGGTCGCATGACGGCATTCATAGGACACACATAGCCACAATAACCACGTCCTAAGACAAAAGACGCCAGCAGTCCAGCAGCAAACACGCCAAGCCACAAAGTCATTTTTCCCTGACTGACTAAAAAAGCGAACGCGGCCAGCGCTGTGTACTGTATGATCATTCTTATTGCTTTCAAGGTTAGCCCTCCTCAAGATGCCTCATCTTAAACCATTATATAGAAAGGCAGGCTGTCACAGTGTGCCCTATGTCACACTCTCGAAA
Organism: Acidaminobacter sp. QWL-03; assembly: GCF_058683855.1. Taxonomy (NCBI): domain Bacteria; kingdom Bacillati; phylum Bacillota; class Clostridia; order Peptostreptococcales; family Acidaminobacteraceae; genus Acidaminobacter; species Acidaminobacter sp. QWL-03. Next base: position 3,600,680 of record NZ_CM178752.1, on the reverse strand, counting down.
AAAAGATTCAAATCCGCTACTTGTGAATTACAAGACGGCCGCTTTCCCGAATCCGAGCATCCGTGCGCTCCAATACGTCACCGGATTCGCAGATTAAATACACCATAACCAGGAGCTCTTCTTCCTCAAAGGACTTGACATAAATCCGCCCATTCAAAGTTGTGGGGGCGAAAGCAGCTTCACTGCCAAGGTCTGGCGGTGCGCCAAACTGCCAGTAATGCAGCAAAAAATCCCCTCTTTGATGCGCGACACCCGGCGCTTCAATAATGCCGTCAAAGCGTGTCCAATCCGGATATCCCAAAAGCTCGCTTTCCTCCCGGATCTCAAAAGTATTTACTTTAAAAGTCCCGTAGGGGCTCGGATGTCCCAAAGCCTTCAGGATCAAGGCTTCGTAATCATGAGCCGCAACCCGTTCCACCCAGTAGGCATCAGGCGTTGGCAAGGTCGATCCCGAGATGAGATAAGCCCCATAAAAAGAGGAATAATAGCCGCTCTCCGGTATATAGATTAAAGATCGTCCATTTTCATGGGCGCCAAAGTTATAGTAAATGGATAACTCTAAAGGTATGCCCTCCTGAGTTTTCAGACCATTTGAATCCTGATAAAACAGCATGTCTTCAAACCAGCCCTCCCCCGCAGGCAGCTCAACCCGGATGCCGTGTTCCTTTAAAGGACTTTGATTATACTGCTGCCAGGAGGAGACGGCCATGACCACCCTCGCTCTGGTTTGCGGGATCGACAATGCTATTGTGACAAGAAGGACCATGACAGCCATCGAAAATAAAATAAAGCGTCGCCAGACACAATGTCTCTTCATGATCTCACCTCCTGGTTCACAACCATCGGCATCCAGCCCTTGGCATTTTTAATGCTGGTTTTTGCTTTCGCCTACCTGTCTGTTAATAAAATACTGTATACTATATTGGAATGTTGTTGGAATTTAACCCATTGACCCGACTCAATCACGCAGTAAAATTCAATTTTTCGACAGGAGCATCCCCATTATGACGACGCTATTGGTGACCGGCGGTGCCGGGTTTATAGGCAGTCATTTTATTGCCATGATGTTAAAGAAATACCCCAAAATCAGGATCGTCAACGTCGATCTTCTTACCTATGCCGGGTCCCAGGATAACCTCACTCAGGTTTCCCGGGAGCCGCGCTATACCTTTATAAAAGAAGACATCCGAAACCGCGAGGCCATGGCCAGGATCTTTGCGGCCCATGACATTGACCAGGTGGTCAACTTTGCCGCGGAGTCCCATGTGGACCGGAGCGTCCTGGAGCCGGACGTCTTCATGACGACCAATGTCATAGGCACCCAAGTCCTGCTGGATACCGCAAAAAATCATTGGAGAACCAGTGCTTCCGACCCAAACTGCAGAAGCTTTAAGGTCGGCGTCAAATTTCTTCAGATCTCCACAGATGAAGTCTACGGCAGTATTCCGACCCCGGAAAAATTCACCGAGGCTTCTCCGCTGCGGCCCAGCAGTCCCTATTCCGCCTCGAAGGCCGGTGCGGATCTCATAGTGCAGGCCTATGCTGAAACTTATGGCCTGCCTGTCAATATTTCCAGATGCAGCAACAATTATGGCCCAGGTCAATACCCCGAAAAGCTGATCCCGCTGATGATTGAAAATGCGCTCAACAACAAGCCTCTCCCCGTGTACGGCGATGGCCTCCACATCCGGGACTGGATCCACGTCTCAGATCACTGCCGCGCCCTGGATGCTATACTGAATCACGGCCGACATGGGGAACTCTACAACGTGGGTGGCGGCTGCGAAAAAACCAATCTGGAAATTGTCAGGCTGATCCTGAAAGTCTTGGGCAAGCCCGACTCCCTGATCCATTTCGTTGCCGACCGCCCCGGCCACGACCGGCGGTATGCTGTGGACGCCTCCAAAATTCAAAACGAACTCGGTTGGTCTCCGGAGCATGACTTTGAACAGGAGCTCCGGGAAACGATTCTCTGGCACGCGAAAAAACTCAAGAAATTCATTGAACTTCAATAAAGAAAGGACCCCACCCCTATGAACTGTCACTTACCGAAAAGTTTTGCCCGCCTCACTCTGCTGGTCGTCCTTCTCCCCCTGCTCTTTTCTGGATGTGCCGATGGTCGCGTTGACAACCAACCCAGCAGTCCCCAAAAACTCGTCATAGCAGACCAATTCGGGCTGGCTTATGCCCCAATTGAAATCCTGAAGGCCACGGAGATCCTCGTCCAAGAGCTTGCAAAAGCCGGTCTGGAAACGACGACCATTGAGTTCAAGACCCTCGGCAACACTGCCGCCATCCGGGAAGCCATGGTCTCAGGGGACCTGGACATAGGTTTTGTCGCCATCCCGCCTTTTTTAATAGGCAAGGACAACGGCATGGACTGGCGCATCATCTCCGGCGTCTCGGAAAGCCCCATGGCCCTGGTGACCAAAGATCCTGATCTGACCTCACTGAGCCAGCTGACACCGGACCACAGAATCATGCTGCCCCAGCCTGGCAGCGTACAGCACATTCTGCTGTCTATGGCTGCTGAGAAAGAACTGAATGACCCAGAGGCCTTTGACAATCAGCTTATTGCCATGGCGCACCCTGACGCCATGACCGCCATGCTGAGCGGTCCGAAGACCCAGCTTCACTTCACTTCCCCGCCTTATCTTGACCAGGAGCTTGCTCAGGAAGATTTCCACCCGCTGGTGGATGCCGATACTATCATGGGCGGTCCCTTTACTTTTATAGTTGGGATCTGCCCTCAGCGCGTCTATGACAACACGCGTCTTTATAATGCTTTTGAGTCCGCCCTCCTGAGTGCAGTAACCTTTATGAATACACATCCCGAGGAAGCGGCTGAGATTCTGAGCGCAGCTTATGAGTATTCTGCGGAGGAGATTGATCTCTATCTTTCAAATGAGCAGCTGCGCTTTGACAGTGAGGTGCGGGGACTTGACGTTTTTTATGATTTCATGCTTCGAACCGGTCAAATTAATCATCCACAAAATCTGGAGGATCTCTACTGGAGTCAAAATGAAAACTAATCGCACAAGACTATACAAAATTGCCATTATAGCGTTGTTTCTCATCACTTGGGAGGCTGTGGCCAGGTTAGGGCCCTTTTCGGAGATGCTGTTTCCGGGACTGACGACCATAGGCAGCCGTTTTTTGGAATTACTGCTGAAGGAAGATCTTCTTTTCAAAACCCTGTACAGCATTACTGTCGTCTGGCTGGCCATGCTCCTCAGTTTGGCGGCAGTTGTGGTCCTGCTTATTCTGTCGAGGGCTACCCTCTTCGTCAAAACTGCGGTGGACCTGATTCGCGCTTTCGCGGCGCCTATTCCCGGCGTGGCTATTCTGCCCCTAGTGATCCTCTGGTTTGGCCTGTCGAGGACCTCCATGCTGCTGATCATGATTCACGCGACGTTATGGCCCCTCTGGACTCAGCTAAGTTTGGCCGTGGAAAGACTGAGCCGGCGCTTCAGCCGCTTTGAGCGGGCCTACCGGCTTTCACTCTGGAAGCGTTTCTGGCATCTCTACTGCCTTGGTGCAGCAGATGACCTCAAAAGCGCGCTGGGCGTGGCCTGGAGCCGGGGCTGGCGGGCCCTCATCAGCGTCGAAATGATCTTTGGCATCACCGGCAGTCAGTCGGGTCTGGGATGGCTGCTTTATGAACGGCGGATGTACATGGATACGGCAGGTCTCTATGCCGGCCTTGCAGCTGTTGCCCTCTGCGGCATCCTCTTTGAAACCTGGATCTTCCGGCCTGAGAAAGCGGGTGAACCGGCATGAAGCTCCCCAAAAAAATCTTGATTAAACTTGAACGTCTGAAAAAATCTTTTGGCCGCGAAGTGATCTTTGAAGATTTCAACCTTGACGTCTTCGACAATGAGATTCTCGTCATCATGGGTCCCAGCGGCGCAGGAAAGAGCACCCTGCTCAATGTGATTGGGCAGCTGGAGCCTTATGACAGCGGTGAGATTTTCTATCACCCCGAGCTCTTCGTAGACACCGAGGTGCCACTGCCCTTTGTGTTTCAGGAATTTGACACCCTTCTCCCCTGGAAAACCGTCGAGGGCAACATCCGACTGGTGGCAAAGGACTTGCCGGAGGGTGAGCTTCAGACTGTTTTGGATACCGTTGCCCTCAGCGAGCACCGCCACAAAAAGCCGGGTGCTCTTTCCGGCGGCATGAAACAGCGGGTCGGCATTGCCCGGGCGCTGGTCTGCCACTCCAAAATTCTCCTTATGGATGAGCCTTTTGGCAGCCTGGACCGCGACATGCGCCTCAAAATGCAGGACTTTCTGCTGGACCTTCAGGGCAGGACCGGCCTGACTATTGTGCTGGTCACCCACGACCTGGAAGAGGCCGAGAAGTTGGGAACACGAATTGTAAGGCTTTGAGTTTCAATGAATGCCTTTTGGGGATGGCGGGATTGGAAGCCGCTGGCCGCTGACATATATTTCTAAAAATTATATTACCGTCCGCGTCCCCAACTTGTAAGATAGAGATAGGTTAGATAAGCACTTGATGACCGAACGTTCCTTGAAAACTAAGTATATATTGTTCAGATGAATCAGAGGCTCAATTGTTGATGAAAGCCAGTCTACATGATGTTATAATCTCACTTGTCAGAGAGATAGACATGCTCCCCAACTGGATCCCTCATCTCGAGGCTTTATCCGCGATTAAGAGTGTCACTCCACAAGAACGATTCGATGTTTAGCTGGTTGGGCCACCTTCGTGTGTTACCCGTTTCAAACGCAAGTTTGTTAGACGTTCTTCATACAGTGGAAGCTCTGATTCATTCTGTACGAAAGGTTGTGCTAGTTTTGTCCCGATTTATTGATGATTTTGTAGTGGGCTTCGATGTCTCTTCAGAGTTTTCTTTTGTTGCCATGTTAGAGCCGTCGGGTGCTCTGATTCGAAAACCTTTTCGAATTGATCACAACCCCTCTGGATTCCAAAAACTATTAGAGATTCTCAAAAACGAAGAAGAGCGGTTACAACGAAAGCCCATCTACTTCGTAGAATCTACGGGTATCTTTCATTTACCACTCTTCTTCTTTCTGAGATCGAATGACCTCAAAGGATTTGTCCTCAACCCTTTGTCTGTACATTCTATCAAAAATCTTGACATAAGAAAAGTGAAAAACGATTCAAAAGATGCTGAAAAGATTGCAAAACTTGCGAAGTATCAAAACGTTAAGTTTTCAATTATTCCTGAGCCCCAAGTCCTCGCACTTCGTATGATGGTAAGAGAGTACTATTCACTCTCTGATACTATCACTGAAATGAAAAACCGGCTTAGCACAGATCTTTATCTACTGTTCCCTGGATATAGAAAAGTCTTCTCAGAGCCTTATGGCAAAGCCTCTTTGGCGCTTCTAAAGGACTTTTCAACCCCTATGGATATCTTATCTGCGGAGCGCTCTATACTCATAGAATTGATTGCTAAACATGGTCGTAAAGGTGCGTCTTGGGCTTCGAAGAAAGTGGATGGACTACTTGAGTATGCTTCCAATGCTGCTTCTATGCCCATGGAATTCTCAATGCTGGGGATTAAGATAAAAATCTGTGTGGATAATATCATAAGTCTTCAAAAGAATTTGGAAAGCATCGTTAACAAGATCCGTGAAATTGTTAATTCTATGGACTTTCCGGCAACAGTTAAACGTCAAATCGAGCTGATAGACCAACTCCCTGGAATAGGCTACATTTCCGCTGTAACACTGATCGCCGAGATCGGTGATTTTAGGATGTTCAAGTCCCCAAAGGCATTTGTTGCATACTTTGGCATTGATCCAAGTGTTAACGAATCAGGGAAGTTTAAAGGGGATCAAAATAAGATCTCCAAACGAGGCACTCGAATTGGGCGAAGAGTCCTGTTTACGGTTGCATTAACCGCAATAAGTACTAAGAGCAATGGCGAGGAAGTCAACCCAATCCTGAGGGACTATTATCAGAAAAAATGTGGAAGCAAGAAGAAAAAAGTTGCACTCGTTGCAGTTATGCATAAGCTATTACACTATATTTTTGCAGTATTGCGAGATGATAAGCCATTTGAAGTCAGACAGCCAGAAGAACACCAATCCTGGAGAGCGGCAAAACTACAACTTATAGCTGCCTGATTCAATGGAATTGAAAAATAGCCATTGTTCGTACTTTTCAATGGCTTAGTTTGTTGTACCCATTTTTTAAACTCAATTTTTTTATCTTTCTTAAAGAAAAGAATTGACTTTCCTTAGCTGGTCTTCAGGTTGGGGACGGTAATATTTATGTAACATAAAATGGCCGATAGTTCCAGATCCACACCTATTGAGGGGTGGGGACAAGGGACCATCGGCCACTATTTTTTTGTTTTGAGGTCTGTTAAGCGCTGGCCTCCACCATGGCGCCGGCGAACTGGCTCTGATAGAGGTCTGCGTAGAAGCCGCCCCTGTTCAGCAGCTCGTCGTGGCTGCCCACTTCGACAATGGTGCCCTTATTCATGACGAGGATGACTTCGGCTTCGCGGATGGTGGAGAGGCGGTGGGCTATGACGAAGCTGGTGCGGTTCTCCATGAGGCGGTTCATGGCTTTCTGGATCAGGTGCTCGGTACGGGTATCGACGTTGGAGGTCGCCTCGTCGAGGATCATGATCGCAGGATCTGAGAGGATGGCCCGGGCTATGGTGAGGAGCTGCTTCTGGCCTTGGGAGATGTTGCTGGCCTCCTCGTTGAGGACGGTGTCATAGCCTTCCGGCAAGGTTCGGATGAAGTGGTCGGCATGGGCTGCTTTAGCGGCTTCGACAATTTCCTCATCGGTTGCGCCTTGTCTGCCGTAGGCAATGTTTTCTTTTATGGTGCCATTAAAGAGCCAGGTATCCTGAAGGACCATGCCGAACCGGGACCTGAGGGCTTCCCTTGGCATTTTGGAAATATCCTGGCCGTCTATGGTGATCCGCCCGCCCTTCAGCTCGTAAAAGCGCATCAGAAGGTTGACCAGGGTGGTCTTGCCGGCGCCTGTCGGTCCGACTATGGCGACGGTATGGCCTGGGTCGACTTTCAGGGACATGTGCTCAATCAGCGGTTCGTGGTCGACGTAGCGGAAGGAAATGTCCTCAAGCTCGACGGCGCCGCAGGTCTGTTGGGTTGGAGAGAGGGTTGGGGTGGTGTGACCATCGGCTGACAAAAGCACTGGATTGATTTCTTCCTGCTCGTCCAGAACCTCAAAGACCCGCTCGGCGCAGGCGATGGTGGACTGGACAACGTTGGCGATATTGGCCGTCTGGACAATAGGATGGGTAAAGGACCGGGAGTACTGGATAAAGGCGGTGATGTCGCCCAGGTTGAGGACGCTGCGGGTCATAAAGAGGCCGCCTGCGACCGCGATGACCACGTAGGCCAGATTGCTGATAAAGCCCATGACGGGAAACAGGGTGCCTGAGACGAATTGGGCTTTCCAGCCGGCGTCGTACAGGGCGTCGTTGACTTCCCTGAACTTCTGGACGGACTCCTCTTCCTGGCCGAAGGCTCTGACGATCCTGTGGCCGGAGTACATCTCCTCCACGTGGCCGTTGAGCTGGCCCATGGACTGCTGCTGGGCTTTGAAATATTTCTGGGAGCGTTTGGTGACAAAGAGGGTCGCGAAAATGTAGAGCGGCAGAGAGACCTGGACAATCAAGGTCAGCGGGAGGCTAATGGTCAGCATCATGACAACGAAGCCCACGAGCTGGACCACGGCGGTGATCAGCTGAGTCAAACTCTGCTGAAGGGTGCCGGAAATGGTGTCGACGTCATTGGTCATCCGGCTCAGGATTTCGCCGTGGGGACGCTTGTCAAAGTAACTGAGCGGAAGGCGCTCCAGCTTCTCGTCCACCATTTTTCTGAGGTCGTAGACGGTCTTCTGGGCGACGCCGGACATGACGAGGCCTGTGGCTAAACTGAACCCGGCGCTGAGGACATACATGGCCAAGAGTATGGCAGCGATAGCGCCGATTGCTGAAAAATCAATGCGGCCGTTGGTTTCACTGACGGCCCGGAGGGTGTCTTCCAGCTGCTCGGGGGTCATTTGGGTCATGGCGCCGGTGGTAGGTTGAGGTGAACCGACGGGGTCAGACCCAGTAGGGGTTTGGGGCATGGTTTCTGCGAGGGCGAACATCTGAGACAGGATCATGGCTTTGGTTTCGCCATCATCTGCTTCGGTGAGCAGCGGGAGATCCAGAAAGTTTTCGATGGTTGTTTTTGTTTGCGCGTCCATCGGCAGAGTTTCTGCTTTGAGTAGAGCTTCTATTTCCTTTGAAGCTGCTTCCTGGACTGGGATCATTTGCTGAACTACATTTTTTGCCACGAAACCATCTCTGAGTTTGTTCATGGCCTGGCCGGCGACCTTTGGCGCAGCAATGGTGAAGAGCGTGCTTGCCATAGCGAGAATCAGGACGAGGATGAGTTTCGCCTGATGGGGCTTCAGAAAATGGACCAGACGTCTTAAGGTGCCTTTGAAGTCCTTTGCTTTTTCGACCGGTGTGCCTATGCCATGTCCTCTTGGACCGGGACCCATGCGCGGACCGTCTTCACGGGGCATACTCTTTAGGGCGCTGTCTCGCGTCTGGGCACTTGACTCTCTGTTTTGGCTCATGCGATTTCCTCCTCTGAGAGCTGGGATAGAACAATTTCGCGATAGACCGGACAGCTGTCGAGCAGTGCCTTATGGGTGCCTATGCCCGCCACCCGGCCTTCATCCATGACAATGATGCGGTCCGCGTTCATTACCGTGCCAACCCGCTGGGCGACAATAATGACGGTTGCTTCTTTGGTGACGGCTTTTAGGGCTTCCCTAAGATTGGCATCCGTTTTGAAGTCCAGTGCAGAGAAACTGTCGTCGAAGAGATAGATTTCGGGGTCTCTGACAAGGGCTCTGGCGATTGAAAGGCGCTGTTTCTGGCCTCCGGAGAGGTTTATGCCGCCCTGGGCAACGCTGTGGGCGTAGCCATTTTCGAACTCTTTAATGAAACCGTTGGCTTGTGCGATCTCTGAGGCTTTGGCAATGTCCTCTTCAAGGGCGTCTTTGCGGCCGTAGCGAAGGTTGTCGCTGATGCTGCCCGAAAACAGGACGGGCTTTTGCGGGACGTAGCCAATTTTGTGGCGCAGGGTTTCCAGGGACCATTTGCGGACATCAATGCCATCTACCAGCACCTGGCCGCTGACGGCATCATAAAAGCGCGGGATCAGGTTGAGTACGGTGGATTTGCCTGCGCCGGTACTGCCAATAATGGCTGTGACCTCGCCGGGTCCGGCGGCAAAGCTGACGTTGGATATGGCTGGCGCCTCTGCGCCGGTATAGTGGAAGGTCACATTGCGAAACTCTACCTGCCCTCGGGTCAGGCTGTTCTGAATGGGATTTGCCGGATCCATAATGTCCGGGTGGGCATCCAGGACTTCCAGGACCCTGACGGCTGCCGCCTGTGCTCTCGGCACCATGATGAACATCATGGAGAGCATGACCATGGAAAACATGATCTGCATGGAATATTGAGTGAAGGCAACCAGGGAACCCATGGCCATATTGCCGCTGTCAATGCGGATAATGCCAAACCACAGGATGGCCAGGGAAGTCAGGTTCATGACCAGCATCATGGACGGCATCATGAACGCCATGATGCGGTTGATTTTGATGTAGTTGTCGGTCACGTCCCGGTTGGCTTCGTCGAAGCGCTGTCTCTCGTAGAGGCTCTGATTGAAGGCTCTGATGACCCTGATGCCCGTCAGCTTCTCCCTCAGTACCAGGTTGACGCGGTCGAGCTTGACCTGGATGATTTTAAAGCGCGGCATCCCTTTGCTGGCTATGAATCCAATGACTAGCGCTAAGATAGGCATGGCGACAACGAAGACCAAGGTCAGGGCTCGGTCTTTTGAATAGGCGAGCAACATGCCGCCCACTGCCATAAACGGCGCGCTGATCATCATGCGAAGCATCATGATGAAGACGCTCTGGATTTGTGTAATGTCATTGGTGGAACGCGTGATTAAGGTCGCGGTCCCGAATCGGTCAATCTCTTTTTCAGAGAAGCTTGAGACATGAGTAAACACTTGGTTTCTGAGGATTTTTCCAAACCCCACTGCCACTTTGGCAGACCAGAAGCTGGATAGAATGGCGCCGAGGCCGCCCATTCCGGCTACGAGCAGCATTTTTGCCCCGGTGCTCATGATCATGGCGGTATCCCCCTTCATGACACCTTTATCGATGATGTCGGACATCAGGGTCGGGAGGTACAGGTCGGCCATGGTCTGCAGGAAAACCAGCAGGATGACGCCTGTGATCAGAAATTTGTAGGGCTTAGCGAATCTAAAGAGTTTGATCATGCCTGGTTGTCCTCCTGGGTGTTCAGAACTTTTTTAAGGGTCGTCAGCCCTTTGAGGATGGTGCTCAGTTCGTCCTCATCTGCCTCTTTAAGGAGCTTTTCAAAGTTTTGGCTGAAGCAGGATTCAAAGCCGTTGTGTTTTTCTTTGAACGCGTCTGAAATGGTAATATAGACGACGCGGCGGTCCTCAGGTGTTCGCTCCCGGCGGATAATGTCCTGCTTTTCGAGGCGGTCCAGGATCCCCGAGGTGGTGCTGTTGGTGAAGCCGAGGGCTTCGCTGAGTTCGCTGACCTTCATGGTGCCTCGCTTGATCAGCATTCCTATGACCATGGATTGGGGCATGGTTACGCCCATGCTCTCGAATTCTTTTCGCATGGCATGCTTGACGGTCATACTGAGGTCATGGAACAGTTTGGCGATGATAGCTATCTTCTGGTTATTGGAATCGGACATAATTGAGCCTCCTTATTTAGGCATGGGATTTTGGGGTCGGGTGCTGAGTTTGAGTTGGTGTCAGGTACCGAGTTGCAGTTGGTGTCTGACACCGAGTTGCAGTTGGTGTCTGACACCGAGTTGCAGTTGGTGTCAGGTACAGTAACATGAGCGCAATATATATTTTCTGTTTCGTTCATTTATAACGTGATTAGCGATGGGATTTATCCTCAGGGCTAATCCTTGCACATTATTTCGTTCGATAATATTTCGCACACTAAATAATATACACTTGGCAGGTGCGAATGTAAAGGGTTATAATAGACTCAAATATTATAATATCTTAAGATTTGAACTGGTTTCGAACTTAAGCAAAGGAGCGCACGACACCATGGCCGTATCAGATGTCAGAAAGTTTTTTGAACAACATCATCTCAGCTTTGAAATCATGGAGCTTGAGGACAGCACCGCCACTGTGGAGTTGGCAGCCGCCGCCCACAATGTCGTGCCTGACCAGATCGCGAAAAGCATTGCCCTTTATGCCGGTGAAGAAAAATTTCTTTTGGTGACTTCCGGTATGTCCCGACTGGACAACAAAAAATTTAAGGCCGCTTTTAAAGCCAAGCCCAGAATGATGACCGCAGAGGATGTTCTTGAGGCAACAGGCCACCCCGTCGGTGGGGTCTGTCCCTTTGGTCTTAGGACAGACATGAAAATTTGTCTTGATGCTTCCCTAAAGCGCTTTGAAACCATCTTTCCAGCTGCCGGGGCGCCTAATGCATCCATTGAAATCTCTCCGGAGCGTCTGCAGGAAATTACAAGCGGCACGTGGGTGGATGTTTGTAAGAGCTCAGAGGGAAGTGAGATTACCGTGGATGCCCTGTAGACAGGTGCGGGCGCTGGTGGTGTGACCATCGGCAAAATTAGTTTTTTGTTTTTAAAAAGCGAAGCACCACAAGACCTCATAACACAAAACAAAAACACTGTGGATCAGCAGCCTCAGGCATTTGATGATCCACAGTGTTTATTCTTTTTTGAAAATGTAAGCGCTTCTCAGCCTGACAAGTCAGTCTGAGAATTTGCAGCTACGCCACCAAGAACTACGCTGGCTGAGCGTCCTTGCGCTTGCTCGCGCGAAGGCGGTCCTGCTCGTCGAGGATACGCTTACGCAGGCGAATCGCTTCAGGCGTGATCTCCACCAGCTCGTCCATCTCGATAAACTCAAGCGCTTCTTCCAATGTGAAGAGTCTCGGATCCGGCACGCGCGCCGCGTCATCTGAACCGGACGCACGCATGTTGGTCAGCTTCTTGTTCTTGCAGATATTGACCACCATGTCATCGCGGCGGCTGTTCATGCCCACGATCATGCCTATATAAACTTCCTGTGCTGGCTCGACGAAAATCTCCGCGCGCTCGCTGAGGTTGGAAATGGCATAAGCCATAGCTGTTCCAGGCTGCTGGGCAACCAAAACGCCGTTGTTGCGGCCCTGGATCTCGCCAAAGTGAGGCTCGAAGCCCTCAAAGGATCTGACCAGGGTACCCTCACCACGGGTATCGTTGATGAATTCGCTTCTGTAACCCAAAAGACCCCGGGTCGGCGCTGAATATTCAAGGCGGGTGTAGCCGTCCTCAGAGTGCATCAGCAGCATGGTGCCTTTGCGCTGGTTCAATTTGGAGATGACCACGCCGCTATAGGCATCCGGCACGTTGATCAGCACTTTCTCAACCGGCTCGCAAAGGCGGCCGTTTTCCTCATGAAGGAGAACCTCCGGTTTGGAAACCCCGATCTCATAGCCTTCACGGCGCATGTTTTCAAGGAGAATGGAAAGATGCAGCTCTCCGCGGCCGGAGACTTTGAAGCCTTCTTTGCTCTCAAGCTCTTCAACGCGAAGTCCAACATTGACTTCCAGCTCGCGATCCAGGCGATCCTTCAAGTGACGGGAAGTCAGGAATTTGCCGCTGCGTCCGCAGAACGGAGAATCATTGACGTAAAAGTTCATGGAAAGCGTCGGCTCCTCGATTTCAATCAAAGGAAGCGGCTCAACAAAATCAAGCGCGCAGATCGTCTCACCAATTGAAATGTCAGGAATCCCTGCGATCGTGACGATATCTCCGCTCGTTCCGAAAGGCTTTTCAACCCGGGCAAGCCCTTCGTTGACAAAAACCTTCGCGATCTTGCCGCGAACGATCTCACCATTTTGCTTTGCGACGGCGACCGTCTGACCCCGGGAAACCACACCGCGCTTGATGCGGCCAATTCCCAGTCGGCCAATGTACTCGTCATACGCCAAAGAGGACACCTGCATTTGAAGGGGCTCCGCATCCAGGTTCGGATAAGCTTCTACATGCTTGATGATCGTCTCGAAGAGCGGCTCCAGGCTGGTGCTTTCGTCAGACATGTCATGCTTGGCAATGCCCTCTCGAGCGATGCCATACACAATTGGAAAATCAAGCTGTTCATTAGTCGCCCCGAGCTCGACGAAGAGGTCAAAGGTCATGTCGACGACTTCCTCTGCGCGTTGGTCACGCTTGTCAATTTTATTGATGAAAAGAATTGGTCTAATCCCTTGCTCCAGCGCTTTATGGAGAACAAATCGCGTCTGCGGCATAGGCCCTTCACTGGAATCCACCAGCAAAATAGCCGAGTCCACGGTGCGCATGATCCGCTCAACCTCGGAGGAGAAGTCAGCATGGCCGGGCGTATCAACAATGTTGATCTTCACGCCGCTGTGTTCAATCGCACAGTTCTTTGAGTAAATCGTGATGCCGCGCTCACGCTCGAGGTCGTTGCTGTCCATGACGCACTCTACAACTTCTTCATTGGCTCTGAAGACGCCGCTTTGAGACAGCAGTGCGTCGACCAGGGTCGATTTGCCGGCATCGACGTGAGCGATGACCGCGAGGTTCAGTATGCCTTGCTTTATGCTTTGATCTGACATAATTCCATCCTTTATTTTTTAAAAAGCCTGCTCATCCGAAGTCGGGAGCAGGCGAAGTATTTTGTCAACCTTGATATTATATAACGTCATAGTCAGAAGATCAAGTAAAATATGGGGTCTGGCGCTGTTTAACGTGTTAAAACCATGTTAAAACTTCAGCGTGCACTGATCTCCATCCAGCCCGTATGGATTGTCCGGATAACGTCTTATTGAAAAATCCAGCTTTCTGAAATAGGGTGACTGCTCGTGAGGCACTCTGATCCGCAGCACCGTCAGGTCCCGCCGGCTCTCCTTCAGCTCTGCAAACACCGCTCGCCCAACAGCCACCTGGTCGACAGACTCCAGCAGCGCGAAATGCTGAATTTCTGCCTCCCCACGCTGAGCCTTAGAAAGACCAATTATGCCGATGGTCCCCTCTTCCCCCTCCCCAGTCACAAGATACATCCTGCTCTTGAAGTTGGAATAGAGTGCTTCTGCAATACTTTTAACCTTCCCATAATCTGCACCCGGGACAGCGCGCTGCATTAGCTCAAATAATCTCTGATCCGTGTATAATAAATGCGTTTCTTTAGAATCCAACGTTATAAGGTTCACGTTCATAAACTCCTTTAAAGGTTAAATAGTCTGCAGCAAACTGCGGCCTATCAGGGGCGGACTGATAAATTCAATCCATACTATCACATCCGCACACTGTCTGCAAGGGCGCGAAAGAGGGTATGTATCAGAAGGAATGAGAACGGTGGAAGCGGCGGGTCGGGGTGTTGGAAGAAGGGGTCAATAGGCTTTAGCCGCTGACACCTTCTTCCAACAGACGCCTTCTTCCGCCCGGCTATCCTGAAGTTTGAAAGGAGCATCTCTATGAATCAAGTACTTAATGAGAATCAGCAACTCAAATTGAACAACAGCGCACTTCTTTGGCTGGACAAGCTTCAGACCCGGCTTGAAAAGCTTGAAACCCTGCCGCTGAAGTCGTTGGATCCGGAGGATACGGCGCTGGTCATCATCGATATGACGAACGGCTTTGCGCGGGAGGGACTCCTGGCCAGCCCAAGGGTCGCCGCGCTGATTCCCGCAATTGTAAGCCTGGCTGAGGCTTGTCTCAGCAGGCGCATTCCTGTCATTGCGCCGTCGGATACCCACACGCCGGAAGCTGAAGAGTTCATGGCCTACCCTGCCCACTGTGTGGCTGGCAGTGAGGAAAGCGACCTTGTGGATGAACTCAAATCCCTAAACGGAATAATGAAACTCGAAAAAAACTCAACCCAAATCTGGCATTCGCAGGCTTTTCAGGACTGGTTTCGCGAAAATGTGCAGCGCTCCACCTGGATCCTGACCGGTGACTGCACCGACATTTGCGTGCTCCAATTTGCGCTTGCACTGAAAACATTCTTTCAGTCAGAAAATCGACCTTCAAGAGTCATTGTGCCAATAAATGCCGTCAACACTTTCGAGACGCCGGACCACCCCGGTGACCTGTACCATCTGATGGCCCTTGCCCTGATGGAGGCCGGCGGCGTGGAGCTGGTGAAGGGTGTGGCGGTGACGTAAAGGAACACTTCAAAGGGAAATAGGACGGCCCGAAAAAGCCTGCGGGGGCAGGCTTTTTCGGGCCGTCTTCTCTTATTTGAAAGCCTGGTTGACAAACATTCTCACAAGCTCTGTCCTCATTTCAAAACCTGTCCGCGTCACTGAATCAAAAACCGTCCGCGTCCCCAACTTGCCACTCCCCTTAAACCCCTGGCAGCACCAGCGTCAGCTCCGTCCATTCCCCAGGTCGGCTTGCGGCTGACAACCGGCCGCCATGCTGCTCTGCTATGCCGCGGGCTATGGCAAGACCCAGACCATAGCCCCCGGTGGCCTTCGTTCTAGAGGCATCCAGGCGCACAAAACGGTCGAAGATCGCTTCAAGCCGGTCCTCCGGGATGCCCTCGCCAGTATTTCGAATCCGCAGCCAGGCTTTATGCTTTTCACTGCTCAGCCTGATCTCGACAATTCCGCCTGAAGGCGTGTATTTCAAGGCGTTATCCAAAAGGATCACCAGCACCCTGCGAATGCCCTCCGGATCCATCCGCGCCATGACCTCTTCTTCAGAGAACACCGACAGCTCTATCCCGCGCTCGAAGAAGATCGCCTCGTAGGAAAGCAAGCATTTTTCCAGCAACGCCTTCAAGGAAGCCTCCACCAAAACCGGTTCCGCCGCGTGATCCAGCTTAGCAAGATCCAGCATGTCTGTGACCAGCCCCGCCATATTGGTCGTTTCGGTTTTGATGCCCTCAATCCACTTGGCCTCCTGTGGATCATCCAAGGAGCCAAGCAGAGCCAGCTGCGTCTGAATCACTGTGAGCGGCGTCCTGAGTTCATGGGAGGCATCCGCCAAAAACTGCTGCTGCTTCTCGAACGCCGTCTGAATTGGCCTTACAGCACGATTGGCAAAGAACACGCTGACCCCGAACAGGACAAGAAGACTGCCAACCCCAACCCAGATAAACACCATCAACAAATCATTCAGGGACGCGTGCACAGGTGTCCGGTCGAGCAATACCATTTTATACCCGGCAGGCAGCTTACCCACGAGATAGTCGTATGAGGTATCCCCTATTTTGACTCTGCCAAACTCCCGGTTAGTTTCCGATCCAACCCCAGCCTCACTCTCACCCTCAGAACCATCCGGCGCCTTGCTCAAAATCTTGGACACAGCCATCGCCACCGCCTGCTCATCCACCTCCAGGTAGGACATGAGCATCAGGATCTCTCCCTGAGAATCCGTTTCTACAATCAAGCTGCCAAAAGCATCCCGGCTGTCCGGGACCGGTCTGGGCGGCGCCCGCATGATCTTTTCAAGGGTAAAACGGCTCTGCTTGTTCATACTATTCGCCGTCAGCCCATAGATGGCCCCAAAGATCCCCACAAAAACCAGGATCAGCATGCTCATAATCAGAACGACAAAACGCCACTTCAGTTCTCGAAACATGCCTAGTCCCCCATTCCCAGCCGGTAGCCAACACCGCGCAGCGCATTGATGCTCACCTTGGATTCCAGAAAGCTCAGTTTCTTCCTTAAAAAGCTGATGTAAACCTCCAGGGTGTTGTGCTCCACTTCCGCGTCATAACCCCAGACGCTGATGATCATCTCTTCCTTTGACATCACCTGCTGCGGGCGGTCCATCATCAGTTTCAGAATCTCGAACTCCTTAAGGGTCAGCTGCACCTCGCCCTTTGGACCACCAAGCATCAGCGTCCCGAGATCCAGGGTCAGGTCCCCATAGCAGATCCCGGGTTCCAGGACCGGCTCCCCTTTACGCCTTGTGAGGGCCCTGATCCGGGCAAACAGCTCCTCTGTCGCGAAGGGCTTGGGCAAATAATCATCCGCTCCTTCATCCAGGCCACGCACCTTGTCAGTGACCTCACCTTTGGCCGTCAGGAGGAGGATGGGGGTTGCGATACCATCGGCACGAATGTTTTTCAGCACTTCCAGGCCATTCATTCTGGGCAGCATGATGTCCAGGAGAATGACATCAAAGCGATCCGTCAGCGCCGCATCCAGGCCGCTCACGCCGTCATAGGCCGCCTCCACCGTCAGTTTGTTTTTTCTCATCAGCGTGCAGAGCGCATCAGACAGTGCCCGCTCGTCTTCTATCAATAAAACCTTCATTGGATTTCCTCCATCCGGCCTTTACCCGTCATACTTCATCGGGCAGCCCTCAGCCGCTTCGTTCCTGTCATCATGATAGCAGAGGACCCTTAAAGAAAGTTGAAAATGCACTTTCAGGTTCATTTAAGCTTCGCGCTTTATCATAAGGATGTGGCAATCACAAGCATGCCCCCTTAACAAGTCCGGCGAAGCGGTTTCCCAAACTTAATCCCGGCCTATTAACAGAGGCTGTCCCGCAGGTCTTACACCTCCGGAGACAGCCTCTTTATATTTCCTGAAAAATTTCTGCCGATGGTCACCCATCCCACAACCGCGAAAGAAGGCCACCTTATTCGTACTCAATTGACGCGCGTTACTCGAGCTGAGTCGTAGCCTCCAGATGATCCAGCGCCTCTCTCAAATGGATTTCCACCCACTTCGCAGCGCCTTCCCCATCCCGTGCCTTTGCAGCTTCAAGGATCTTGAAGTGATGTTCCTGAGACAGGCGGTTATACGCCTCATTGGAGAGATAATATCTCAGATAGCGGTCAATACTGCGATGCATCATATTAACCTGCTCCATCAGATAAGGATTGTCACAATGGCTGATCAGAATCTGGTGGAACTCGTGGTTGAAAGCGCTAATCCCCTTCGCCGTGGTCTGCCTGTCAATCTCATTCAACACTTCCTCAGCGCGAGCAAGCTCTTCGTCCGTCAGATGCGGCACTGATTTTCGCATAGCGCCAATCTCAAGGAAAATACGCGTTTCAAAGCGTTGTCTGACCCGCTCCGGATCCCACATGCTGACGACGGCGCCTCGATTGGGAATCATGGTAATCAGGCCTTCCGTCTCCAAAGTTCTGAGCGCTTCTCTGACAGGAATCAGGCTGCTGTCAAACCGCTTTGCGATTTCTTCCTGTTTCAGGTGGCCGCCAAGCGGGATTTCACCGTTCAGAATGGCTTCTCTGAGCTCCTCAGAAATGATCAACGGCAAGTTCAAAAAAGTCTTTGACCGCTTGATGGGCTTTGACTTTGACGCAGACTTGGAAGATCCGCGTTTGGTCGATGTTCTGGTCTTTTTTCCAGATCCTTCATCAGGGTTTGCTTCGTTTGGCTCCAAAGATTTTTTCGGCATGGTCACTGTCCCCTCAAGAATATAATTTCATTCACTAATTATGCAACATTTTATAAAGACAATTTATTATATCTCATTTTTTGAATCCTTGCCGCAAAATTAAAAAAAATTACGCCGGCACAACGTCGAGAATTTCTTCCCAGCCGTGCCGGCGCAAACAGGATGATGTGAGCTAAATGTTGGTTAGCGGTTATTCAATCAAATTCAGAGCTGATTTAAAGTCAAAATTAGTACTTGGAGTACTGGATCTTTTCAAGCTCCGGATCGTAAAACTCACCGAAGAGCTCTTCATCAGACGGGGAATCCGGCTGATCCAGCTCCTTGGATACCCAGGTCACGTTCATGTAGTGATGCAGGTGAACGTTCTCGGAAGTCGCATTGCCGGCCCAGGTACCGCAGCCAATAGAGGATGTCATAGGCATGCCGTTGTTCATGCTGCCTGAATTTGCTTTGGACTGCGGCTGTCTGACCATGATGCGGCCAACACGGGCTACCATGGCAAGTCTGTGGATATGGTCTTCATCAAAGGAGAAGATTCCAACAGAGTGACCAATCCCGCCAACTTCATGGATTGCCATCACAGAATCAATGGCATTTTGGAATTCACCCGTATATTTGTGTACAGCGAGCAGCGTCGTCAATTTCTCACGGCACCAGATGCCCTCTTTGGATGCGTTGAAGATGCCAGTGCCATGGGAAGCGATCAGGAACTTTCTATCCTCTGGAATCTCAAAGCCAGCGGCTTTCGCCATATCCTGAGGAGACAGTGCAACCGTGTCAGCAAGTCTGTGGATCTCTTCGTCCCACATAGCGTTTTTCATAGCTTCCTGCTCCTCAGCAGACAGCATGTAACCGCCTACAGCGACCAGCTCATCAAGGGCCGCATCCCAGATGCTCTCATGGATGACAATATTGCCGTCTGCAGAACAGCCTGAACCAAAGTCAGACGTCTTGGATCGCATTGTATTGAAGGCAGCTTTGTTCAGATCCTGAGCCGCAGTTTCATCCCAAACCATAGTCGCGTTGCCTGCGCCAACCGCATAAGCAGGCGTACCGGAAGTGTAGGCACGGCTCACGACACCTTGGCCGCCCGTAGCAATGATAAGGTCACATCTGGACATGAGGGCTTCAGAAGTCGCCTTGTTGATTTTAGCTTTTTGGCCGAGGATTTGAACGAGATCTTCCGGCGCGCCGACTCTTCTGAGTCCTTCACGCATGAGCTCAATCGTTCTGCGGCTCGTATTCTTTGTGCGTGGGTGTGGCGAGAAGATGATGGCATTTCTGGCTTTAATCGCGTAAATGGCATTGCCTGCAGGCGTCAGATCCGGATTGGTTGCTGGAATAACACACGCAATAATGCCTACCGGCTTAGCGTACTTGACAATTCTCTTCTCAGGGATTTCTTCAATAATACCGACAGATTTCTGTCTGAGGCAGTCGCGGAGGATCCCGCGGATTTTAAAGCGCTTCGCTTCGCGGCTGACCGGATCGCCGAAGCTGCTTTCCTCAATACCCATCATGACGAGTTCGTGGAAATTATGTGAATTGGCAACGATTTGAGCAACGGATTGGATGGTTCTGTCAATATGCTCCTGACTCCAGGTTTCGAATTCACGCTGTGCTATTTTCGCTTTCGCATAAGCCTCTTCGATTTCATCAATGGCATCTTGGCCAAGCTTCAGCTCGGCATAGCGTGCTTTCATGTCAACATTCATGCTCATTCTTTTTTTCCTCCTCAGAATACTCTTGATCATTATATGGCGGTGCCTTGACAACAATTCAACTTTTACGTCTGCGACCTATCATGGATTACTCCCCAAACAGATCCTTCTTGACAACATCTACAGGCATTTGCTGACCGGTCCAGATTTCAAAGGCTTCAGCACCCTGCCAGATCATCATTGGGATCCCGTTCATAGTTTTGCAGCCCGCTGCTTTTGCCATTTTAATCAGCTTCGTCTCAAGGGGAATGTACACTATGTGGGCGACGAATAAGTCGGGTCTGAAAGCTTCCGGCGCATTAACCGTCGACTTTTCAATCAGATTTTCCTCTTTGCCCTGCGCATTTGTGACGACCTTGTCCATGCCAAGGGGGGTACAGTCAATCAGGATGTCCGCTGTCTTCACTGCCTCAATCACCGCTGCTTCGGAGTAGACTTCGCCGCGGGCATTGACGGACTTGATGTTTTCATGAATCGTCTCAAGGAGCTCGTCCACTTTCTCTGCCTCAACGTCGAAAACCGTCATATCCGTGATGCCCGAAAGGGCAACCTGTACACCAACCGCTCTGCCTGCGCCGCCAGCGCCAACGAGAACAACTCGCTTGCCGCTCAGGTCAAAGCCCTCCTCGCCAAGACCTTTGACGAAGCCCTTGCCGTCTGTATTGTAGCCGACCAGTCTGCCGTTGTCGTTAAATACTGTGTTGACCGCGCCAATCATTCTTGCGGCAGGATCTACTTCATCCAGGTACTGAAGGACCTTTTGCTTATGGGGCATAGTTACGTTGAAGCCTTGCGCATGCAGCGCCTTCATGGCGTCCAGCGCCTCAGGAAGATGACCGTCCTCAATTTCGAAGGCAAGGTAGGCATATTCAAGCCCAAGTGTCGAGAAGGAAATATTGTGCATACGAGGTGAACGGCTGTTCTTAAGCGGATACCCAAGCAGACCAGTCAATCTGTATCTGCCGTCAATGCATTTCATCATGTTGCATTCTCCTTTTCATGGCTGATTCTCTTAATTAACTTAATTCATCCAGCGCGGCTCATGAAAGCAGCTTCACTCCGCATACATCAAATTCTTTGAATAGTACCCCAACTGCCTTGAAATTTGGTGAGAGGCATCCGTCACCAGTTTCGCGAAATAATCCGTATCCGCCGGGAACCTGAACTTCGGTCCTGAAATCGAGATGCACCCTATGACCTTTTGAGAAGAGTCATAAACCGGCGCAGCGACACAGCCCACTTCATAGTCCTTCTCACCCACGCTGACCGCGTAACCCGTATTTCTTATTTTTTCAAGCTCTTGAATAAATTCGTCCGGATCTGCGATGGTGTATTCCGTAATTTTCTCTAAGCGGCCTTTCATCTTCTCCCAGATAGCCCGGTCCATAAACGCCAGTATCGATTTGCCTGTAGCCCCTGCCCAGATTGGATAGCGCTCGCCTATTCGAACCGTTCGCTTGATAGCCAGCGGACTCTCGACCTGGTCAAAACAGATCCGGTCATAGTGGTCCAGCAAATAGAGATTGGTCGTTTCTTTAGTGAGCTGCGTGATATTTTCCATAAACGGACGGCTTACCGTCCTAATATCGAGACTGTCCTTAGCGATCAGTCCTAGATAATACAGATTGTGGCCCAACTTGTAATGATTTGTTCTGAAATTCTTTTCTATAAAGCCTTCAGACTCCAAAGCGCCAAGCAACCTTAACGTTGTCGACTTTGCCAGTCCGATTTTTTCCGAAATTTGAGTCAGGGAAAGCTCGCGATCATCCCATGTGAACGTCATCAAAATAGACAACGCTCTTGATAAGGTTCGCACTGTGGTTTCACCTTTGACATTTTTTTCTTCAGACATATGAATTCTCCCTCGAATTGTCATGCTTCAATTATAAGTAACGCGTTTGACCGGATGTTGGAATGCTGAGTTTAAGTATCGCTTGGATGCAAAACGTCTAATGCTTGCCTTCTATTCCTGCCGCAGGCATATGAACCGCAGCCAATGCCAGAAGACCTATGCTGGCAACCGTCATAAAACCGGCAGTCAGTCCAAAATGACCACTCACCATGCCAATAAGGATTGGGCCGATGGTCATGCCAACCGCATACACAGACTGATAAAATCCCATAGCACTCGATTTATACGCGATTTCAACATCCTTGATCGCAATGCCCATCAGAAGCGGAAATGACATCGATGTCCCTATGCCGCTGAGCAGCATAATTGGGAATAACTGAACATAATGATTTAGAAACGGGATCATAATACAACTTAAAGTGACCAGTGCAAATCCGGCAGTTAAAGTCGCCTTTTCTCCAAACTTATCCCGAATGACAGTGCCAGAGAGCGTCGCGAAGAAAATTTGGGGGAGAATGAACAAGATGTTGTACAGGTTCAGATGAAAGCTCTCAGCGCCCAGCTCCGTCGCGAGCAGTGGTGTGAAACTGAAAACCGTAGAGAAGGTAATCAGCTGAGACAATAACCCAAGCAAAGAGACCGAAACGAGTCTGCGATTCTTATATAAAAGAAGTATGTCTTTCAAGTTGAATGTTTTTTTTGCCTTGCATTTTGTCCCGGTTTCCTTGATCCTGAAGCCCGCCGCTAAGGCAATTGAACCCATGACCGCGCTTAGTACAAAAGCCGCTCTAACCTCAAAGGCTGCGACGACTATGCCGCCTATAATAAATGCAGTTAATTGTCCAAGTCGATTCGTCGAATTGATGATGCCAATAGCTTTAGTCGATTCGGAATTTCTGAAGTACTCCGAAAACATCACTGTGATGTTCACCCAGGTCGCGGCAGCGACGCCTGTGAAAAACCTGGCTGCGATTAAGAATTTCGGATTAGGCGCCAGAAGGACGATCAATGGGCTTAATACCGTCATGGTGATTCCAATCAGAACAAAGATCTTTCGCCTGCCCAGATAGTCTGAGTAAAGCCCTAGCGGCACCCTTAGCAGTACCTGGCTGAATCCGTAAGCCCCGGAGATCAGACCTATGGTCTGCATGGACGCGCCAATCTGACTTGCATATTTGGTTAACTGAGGCATATAGGCGTATTGTGAAAACCAGAAGGCGCCTGTCATCAGGCAAAAGAGCAACACAGGCTGCCTGCCTTCAATTTTCTGAGCTGAGTCCGACATTGCTGATAACCTCTTTCTTACGCCTGTCAATTTTTTTGAAAAATCCGGTGGAAGCGCCGTGGCGCTCCACCGGACTGATGTTACAAGGCCTGTAAACTCAAAAGACCTGGTTTAAATCTCAGTACGAAGATTACTTTGCTTCTTCTGCAGCTTGAATGATGCCGTCAACGAGGTCTTGACCGATTTTTTCAGCGATAGAAGGATATACAGTTGCTGCTGCAGCTGCCATTTCAGCTTTTACTTCGTCTGAAAGCTCAATGATTTGTGTGCCGCTGTCAGTAATGATCTTGACTCTGTCAGCAACACGAGCGTCTGCTTGTTCACGGGCATAGGCACTTGCCTCAGCGACAGCTTGCTCTATGATCGCTTGAACTTCTGCAGGAAGGCTATCGAAGTAAGCTTTGTTTGTGACGAGCTGGATGGCGTGGAACATGTGGTTCGTGTTGATAATATAGTCCTGTTGCTCGAAGAGCTTAGCAGAAACGATTGTCTCATAAGGATTTTCCTGAGCGTCAATTGTGCCCTGCTGGAGACCAATGTAAACTTCAGAGAAGGCCATAGGCGTAGGGTTAGCACCGAGAGACTGCCAGTATGCAAGGTGGTTCGGGTTCTCCATAGTTCTGATTTTTATGCCTTTGAAATCGGCAAATTTCTCTATCTTCTTGTTGGAAGACATTGTTCTGAATCCTTGGTCAGCAAAGCCGAGGAGCTTGTAGCCAGCTTTTGCGTAAGCTTCATCAAGTTTGTCGACAAATGGGCCGTCGAGAACTTTACGAGCGACTTCAGTATTGGCGAAAACGTTCGCCATGTCGAATACTGCGAGTTCCGGAACGAAGTTAACCATTGGAGCCGTCGTTTGAATGACGAATTGAACGTCGCCAAGCTGAACGCTCTCTGCGACTTCACGGTCAGAGCCAAGCTGGCCGTTAGGGAAGACTTGGAGTGCGATTTTGCCGCCGGAAAGCTCAGCAAGCTTGTCAGAGAAGGCTTTAGCATAGATGAAAGTGACGGTGTCTTCAGGGCTGTCAATACCAACAGACCAGGAATAGCTCTCCATCTCTGCTGCCGGTGTCTCAGCTGCCGGCTGCTCCGCAGGTGCTGCTGGCTCTGTTGTTCCGCCGCATGCTGCGAGCGAAAAGACCATTGCGAGGACAAGTAAAATGCTGACTAACTTCTTCATGTTTTTTCCCCAACCTTTCTTTTTTTTGTTTCTTTTCTCTATACATCAGCTCTGCGGATTTATTTCCGAAGAGCGGTGTACCACATCAACCACTTATTGCATAGCTACTAGAGAAGCGCGAGAGAAATTGCAGGCACAAACGTGATGAAAATCAGAGCGATAATAAACATGAATATGAACGGCATAGCTGATTTCGCGATATCTGCGACAGGTACCCCTGTAAAGGAGCTGGTAACGAAGAGGTTAATGCCGATAGGCGGTGTAACGAAACCAATCGCGAGGTTGACGACCATGATGACGCCAAAGTGAACTGGATCGACGCCGAAAGCAGTGACTATCGGCAGTAATATTGGTGTCAAAATCAGGATGGCAGGTGTGGTATCCATAACCATACCGACCAGGAGTAGGAAGACGTTGATGATAATCAGAACTGCGACTTTGGAAGTAAAGGTCGACGTAATTGCCATTGCGATCGCCTGAGGCACTTGCATCAGCGTCAGAACGCGGGCAAAACCAAGCGCTGCGGCGATGATGAAGAGAATAGGCGCGTAGGTTGCAACACCTTCAACGAAGATTTTGATGATTTGATTGAACTTCAACGATTTGTAGATGAACAAGCTGACGAAGAAAGCGTAATAAACAGAGATGACGGCAGCTTCTGTCGGAGACGCAACACCAGAATAGATGGAGCCCAGGATGATGATTGGAGCGAGCAGCGCCCAGAAGCTTTCTTTAAAGACTGTGATGAAACCTTGAGATCTCAAAGCATTATAGTTTTCCATAATTTTAACTTTGTCTTCGCCTTTTTTCTTACAGTAGTAATAGGCGTAACCCATCAAGCAGGCGCCAATCAACAAACCCGGAAGGACACCGGCAATAAAGAGCGCTCCGACAGATGCGCCGGAAGCCATACCGTAAAAGATAAAAGGAATGCTTGGTGGAATAATAACGCCGAGACCGCCTGCAACCGCAACGAGTGCCGTTGAGAAGACTTTATCATAGCCCAGGTTGACGAGGAGCGGAATGGTCATGGAACCGACCGCAGCCGCTGTTGCTGGGCCTGAACCGGAAATTGCGCCGTAGAATAAACAGGTCATGACGACCGCCATGGGAAGTCCAGCGGTTTTGTTGCCTATGAAGTACGTAAATACGTTGAACAGCTTTTTGGAGATCCCGCCTCTTGCCATGATGATCCCTGAAAGGATAAACATAGGTACCGCGAGGATCGGAAAACTGTCAACACCTGCCAACATGGCCCGGATGACCATCTCAGGCGATGCAGGAAACGTTGAATCAAGTATTTTGGGTAAAATTGCAGTAAGACCTAATGTAGTTGAAATTGGCAGAGCCAACAGAACCGCTACCATAAAGAATAAAAACAATGCTACTGGTGACAATCTAATCCCTCCTTATTAATTCTTCAATGCGTTCAAATTTCTTCCTCAACGTTTTTTGCTGCTACAATGACAAAGCTTTCAAGAATTCTGTAGACAGCAAGGCCAAAACCAACGACTGCTGCATAGTGAACAATATACATTGGCAGCTGTAATGCCGGGGTCAACTGTCCACTGCTGATAGTTGACTGAACAACATTGAAGGAATAACGGAGGACATAAGCAAAGAATCCCAAACTAACAATTTTAGTAAGCAGAAGAATAACCTTTTGAGCCACCGGCGGGAGCAGATGAAGGATCTGATCAATTTTGATCGAGCTGTGATGCTTGATGCAGTAGCCAATACTTAGAAAAGCGGACCAAACAAATAAGTAACGCGTCAATTCCTCAGACCAAGGCAGGGAATTGTTGAAGAGATAGCGCATTGTGATCTGGTAACCCATAACCAATACCATGACGATCAGGAAGATTGTCAGTAGTGCTTCCTCGAAGTGCGCATTTAACCATTTAATAATACGCATTTTTTCACCTCATTTTGAGTGTCCGGATTCGTAAATCCGGCAGGCAGTACCATTTATGAAGAAAGAAGGCAGGGCGGGCCGGGGATTGTTGCCCGCCCCTAATTTTATGTGGTCGTGCAGAAAAACGCTTTATTATTCGGTTGCGACGTGCTTGGATCTCGCTGCCTGACCACCGACTAATTTACCTTCGGAAACATTCTCTTTTGGTGTATAGATGTCATTGATGTTCCAGATGCCATCCGTAGGAACCGGAATATTTTCCATAGGTACGTCAATCAGGTATGGCTCGTTGGATTCAAGCGCTTCTTTGAAAACTGCCTTGAATTCATCCGCGCTGCTGATGCGTTTGCTCTTGACGCCATAGCCAACCGCGACTTCAGCCCAGTTGACGCTGTAGCTTGAGCCGTCTGGCTTTCTGAAAACTGTGCCGAAGGTGTGGTTGTAGTGGGAAGCCTCAAGACCGGCAATGGTACCAAAGGCGTTGTTATTCATAATAACCCAGACCACAGGTATGTTATATTCCACTGCGGTGGCAAGGACAGATGGGTTTGCGCCAAAGCCGCCGTCTCCAACCAAGGTAATAACTTTCTTATCTGGTGCAGCCAGTTTTGCGCCCAGAACCGCTGCCGGTCCAAAGCCCATTGTAGCCAGGCCGCCCGGATGGAGGATCGTATCCGGCTGTGTAATGTCGAACTGCTGGCTGACGCCATTCTTATTCCAGCCCACATCTGTAGCAATGATGCCGTCTTCAGGGAAGACTTCGCGGACATCTTTGAGGATGCGCTGTGGTGTCATTGGGAATCTGCCGTCATTGGAGATTTCTACATTAGAGGCTTTGAATGCAGCTCTGTTCTCAGCGATGGCTTTTTTAAGCTGAGGTCGCTGGATGCCTTCAGGCACAATTTCTTTGGCCGCTTCGAGAATGGCTTTCAGCGCTTGCTTAGGATCAGCGACTGCACCAAGGGCAACCGGGTAGTTGCGTCCAATTTCAGCCGGCTCGAGGTCGACCTGAATGAACTTTGTCTTCTCGGCGTTGAAAGTAACATCGTTATACCAAGAGCTGCTGTCTGCTTCAGCAAATCGCGTACCTACACCAAAGATCACATCAGCGTTTCTCGTGATGTCGTGGACGAAATCGCAGCCCCAGAAGCCTGTAACGCCGACATTCATAGGGTGCAGATCAGAAAGTGCGCCTTGGCCCATCAGGGTTCTTGACACAGGAATTTCCAGGAATTCAACCAGCGCTTTGAGCGCTTCACTGGCTTGTGAAATAAGTACCTGACCACCAACGTGGATGACTGGGTTTTTAGCTTCAATCAGCATCTTGGCGTATTCGTAAGCAACTTCTTTTGAAAGCGCAGGACGAATTGTCACAGGGCTGTCGTGATAAGTTCTTTCAAAGTGGCTTGTATCGAGTTCTCTGGAGAACATGTCCATAGGCACTGAAATCAGCACTGGGCCTGGTCTTCCGGACTCCGCAAGTCTAAATGCCTTGTCGAGAATTTCAGGGAACTGCTCTGGTTTATCAATTCTCCATGCTCTTTTGACAAACGGTCTGTAGATCTCGTACTGCGCGCCATCCGCATGCATGTTGACTTCCTGGTGTGGGTGCTTTCCGTAGTAGTAGCTCGGAACGTCACCTGCGATGACCACCATGGGAATGGAGTCGAGGGATGCGTTGGCGACGCCTGTCGCAGCATTTGTAAGTCCAGGTCCAAGGTGGCAAAGTACGACGCTGGCTTTTTTCGTAAGCCTTGCATACGCGTCTGCGGCGTGTGCTGCAAGCTGCTCATGTCTGACGGAAATGAACTTGAGTTTTGCATCCTTTAAAGGATCCAGCATTGCGATGACGGTGTGGCCGCAAAGGCCGAAGACGTGTTCGACGCCTCTTCTTTCAAGATAATCCACTAATTGCTCAGAAATCAATTTCTTCAACTTTAGATCTCCTTTCCAACCTGTCCTTATTTATACTATGGATTTTCCGGCTTTCAAGATGAAGCTTGAAACTTCTCTTCCTACGTAATCCTGTACTTTTCTTGCGAGAGTAATCAGTTTGTCGAGGTCATAATCTGTGCGGACACCCATAGCATTTACCATATGGACCACATCTTCCGTAGCGATATTGCCGGAAGCCCCCGGAGCGAACGGACATCCGCCGAGTCCGCCGAAGCAGGCGTCAAATCTGGTTATGCCAGCCTGCATGCCGGCGACAACATTTGCGAGGCCCATGCCTCGTGTATTGTGAAAGTGAAGATTCCAAAGAATTTGCGGATATTTTTCCTTGACGGCTTTCGCGTATTCATACACTTGCTGTGGGTTGGCCATACCTGTGGTGTCCGAAAGTGAAAGCTCAGTGACGCCAATTTGGAGGTAACTGTCAATGATAGGGTAAATGTCTTCAATAGGGATAATACCCTCATTTGGATATCCAAAGCCGGTGGAAATAGCGCCTGAAATGGTGATGCCTTTCTTAGCTGCAAAATTGGCGACTTCTTCGAAGCCTTTAACAGCTTCTTCAGGCGTTTTGTTCAAGTTGCTCAGGGAGTGTGCACGGCTGGCGGAAACTGTGAGCTTCGCTTTTGTGATGCCGTTGGCTTCGGCGCGCTCGACACCTTTAAGGTTCATGATCAGCGCTCTGTATTCGACGCCGTCATAACGCTTGAGTCTTTTTGCGACTTCATCCGTATCAGCCATCTGTGGAACCGCTTTAGGATGGACAAAAGATCCAATTTCAATGATTTTGGCACCTGCGGCTACAACCTCTTCGATCAGCTCGATTTTCTGATCGACTGTCAGCAGTTTTTCTTCATTTTGAAGGCCGTCTCTTGGACCGACTTCACAAATCTCAATGTAGTTCACTTTGTTGAATTCGGAATTCTGACTCATTTTGCACCTCATTCATTTAGGCGGGTCAGCCAGTGCAGCAGCCCGGCAGTTTTCGTAAGAGATATCACAAAGTTTCACACTGCGGAACTCGATTCAATACTGCGAAATTTATATTCAGAATAGCACCGTTTTTTCACATTGTCAATTCTGTTTTTCCAAATCAATTAAGAATTCTGACGATTCATTTTAACGCTTAGTGATTTAGAAATTAATGGGTAAACCTATTTTCTTGGATTCGCTTCAAAATAGGCCTTAGCAGTAGCCAGGCAGCGACGTGCGTGTTCTGCGTAACCAAGTTCACTGACGCGCTGAAGATTTGGGAGCTCAATAGAATAGGGCATTTCAGGCATGCTGTGAATATAAGACGCCACATCAATGCCGCCTTCTCCGACATAAGAGCGTGCCTCACGCAGAATGCGCGTCATTTCATCCCGGTCCTGTGGAATCTCGACCGGCGCATCACAGAGGTGAGCGAAATGGAACCAGGATTCAGGGAGTTTTTTCAGTTCTTCTACAGACTCTCCGGATCTATGCATATGATGAATATCTATCATTATGCCTGCATTGTCTTTATTGACAGTTTTGAGGACATCCATGGCGCCAACAAGTGTATTGACAGAAGCTATCGGAACAAATTCCAAATCCACTGTCAATCCATATTGCTTGGCGAGGTCGCAAACTTCGCCAAATTTCTCCAGGTAGTAGTCGCGGTTAGGTGTCCAAATGCTGCTGAGGACATGTTTGCCACCGAGCTCAGCCGCCACTTCCATAGCTGGCTCATAGCGTTTTGGATCCATACCGTCAAAGATTCTCGCGAGTTCAATATCCAAAAGTCTGACACCGGTTTCAGCAAGGGCGGTTTTTGTCAGCTTCATCATGTCTTTATTGACAGCCAGATCATAGTTCGGCTCACCGGGCAATCCCATATAAATAGGTCTTAGGCTGACAAAGTCATATCCCGCCATTGAAGCTATGTAGATCATTTCCGGCGGTGGACAGCCTAATACGGTCAAATGCGCTAAAGAAAATTTGCTGTTCATTATCATTCTCCTCTATTTTTGGGATTGGCGTATAACTTATGACATAAAAAAACACCCAGTACGAATCACGCTTTTATTAAGAAGGATGATGGTCTGTGTGAGTTAATTTCGTAAATGTTATTCCACCCAGCGGAATGTTGTGTCGTTTTTTATCTTGTTTTTAGATTACCACCCGCTATAATTTTTGTCAACGATTTTTTCCACTAAATAATCCTAGATTCCACTAAATGAAACAATGTGGCGTTCTAGTGTTTCAACACTCTCTTTTTGGCAAAAAAATGAGGTTATTGTGCAATCTGTCTCCGACTGCAGAATAACCTCCTTTAATAAATAGGTTGAATTATAGTCTGAATTTGTTGTGATCCCCATGAAGTAAATTCAAGACGTCATCCAAAAGTTCTACGGAAATTTGTCCAGGTGCAGTTGCCTCACCTATTGCGCCATAAGTCATAGATGAACCAAAAATTTCTCCCGCCAGCCTGCTCAGCAGGCCTGCCGGCGACATGGCTGTTGTCACAATTGGTTTATCCCCATACTTGGATGCCGTTTCATAGGTCGCGTTCAATAAGGTTAGTAGATCATCCGCGGTATTTGGCATGACGGCAATTTTGGATACATCCGCACCCATCTCCTGCATTTTCATCAAAGTCCGAATGAGTACTGCCTTTTCAGGAGTGCCTGCGAAATTGTGATATGAACCCATGACAAGTACGCCCGCTTTGTGAATTCTGGAAATATTATCTGCTGCAACATCTGAACAGGAAATCAGCGCGACATCCACCATGTCAACCACACCACTTTCAGCAGCGATTTGGTTTAATTGCGTATAAGCTTCAGAAGAAATCTCCCTTTCCCCGCCTTCCTTTTGTATTCTGAAGGAAAAGATGAGGATCTTATTCGGAAAAATATCACGCAGTGCCCTCAGCACCGCCATAGATTTCTGAGGATCAAAAACATCCCCGAAGGCATCTGCCCGCCATTCTACAACGTCTATAGGAAAATGGACCATACTGTTTGCTTTTTCAATAATTGAAACCTCATCCTTTTCAATTATGGGCACAATTATTTTGGGCTTGCCCTCGCCAATGATTATTCCGCGAATATTGAAAGTCTTTCTCATGATGACTGCACCCCAACAATATTAAATTCGTTCCACATGTCAATATATCGTTCCGTTATGCGGAATGATCTTATATTAACATCACACTTCAAAATTGTCAATAATTGTGAAACCGGAGATTCAACCCATGCTCATACCGGGCCCACCTAAAAAACAAAACCCCCTGGACGGGGGTTTTTTGTTTTTGAATCGAAGTTCTTACAAGGACTTCAAGTCAATCATCCGCATGATATCCAGCCGCATCAGCTGCTCGACAATTTCCAAGCTGACCTCTTCCACAGATTTATAATCCGTGTCTATGACGAGATCTGCTGAACCTTCATAAAGCGATAGTCTGGAAGCCATCATGGATTCTATCTTCGATACGGACATGTCATCTTTCAAAAGCGGTCTTGTGCCTTCTTTGGCGATACGGTCATAAATAACTTCAGGACTCGCCTTCAACCAGATAAGCACGCCGTTTTTCTTCATGTTTTCGACATTTCGGTCATCCAGCACAATACCGCCGCCGCCGCAGAACACAATGATGTTGTTGTACTGGGCAAGCTCCTCGACTGTTTTGCGCTCGAGTTCCCTGAAATAGGGCTCGCCATGTTCTTTGAAGATTTGACTGATGGTCATTTTGGCACGATCCTCGATCACTTTGTCCACGTCAATCTGATCCATAGCAAGCAGCTTCGAAAGTTCTCTGCCCACGGTGGTTTTGCCGCTGCCCATGAAGCCAACCAGGGAGATGTGGTAAGGAAACAGCTTTCTGGATTGAATCCTGCGGCAGCTTCTCAGCACATGGGTGTGTATGCCCTTGATCTCTTCCCTGAATTCAGGATTATCGACATAATTTCCAATCTTCTGAATAACCTCGCGTTCTCTGTCCTTGCTGAAAATTGGCACAGCCAATTCCTTTTTGACCTTCATGATCTCCAGGATAATCTCCATGCGTTTTTCCAGGGTTTCCGCCAAAAGCTGATCGCAGGCGTCAACTTTAGCTCGCAGTTCTTCCAATCTGTTCATCTGTTTCATCTCCCTTCCGCTTGAAAACCGCTGGTTTAGCATCTACCTGACCCGGGCCAATGCCTCTTCTGAAAGCACCAGATCCTGAGTTCCTATGATTCCCCAATTAAATCGATCAAGCAGATCGCGCGCTTTGACCGGTGCTATCTCATTTGAGAATCCGGCCTGACAGGCCAGAAACCCTATAATGCCTTCAGCCGTCCAGCCTGCTGCGATCAAAGCACCCAAATCCAAAGATTTTTGTCGTTTGGAGAGGCGGTGACCATGGACATCCACCAATAGAGGCACGTGACCGTATCGCGGGCGCTGGTACCCCAAGAGATCCATCAAATAGAGCTGAACAGGTGTCGAGGTCAGCAAATCCGAACCCCTTACCACCTGGGTAACTTCCATTTCTCCATCATCCGCCACCACGGCGAGCGGGTAGGCATAGACACCGTCCGAACGCCTTAGGACCACGTGATCCTGAGCCATATTCAACCGGTGCCGTAAATCACCATAATTCAAATCTGAGAAGTAAATCTCTTCCCCTTGATTTTGCAGACGCCAGGTAGGGCGTCTGGTATCCAGGGCAATTTGACGCTGAAGAGAACTCAACTCAAGACAAGGATCAGAGATAATGCCGGTCTGCTCTCCTCTATGGGGCGCGCTCGCGGCATTTCGCTCTTCACGGCTGCAGAAGCAGGGATAGGCGTGGCCGCTTTCAACCAGCTTACGGAAGGCGGCGTCATAGCGCTCAAACCGTTCGCTCTGAAAGTAGGGGCCGTAGAGACCCCCGCAGTCCGGTCCTTCGTCCCAATCCAGTCCAAGCCAGTCCAGGTCTTTCATCAGCTGCTCAGAATAAGTCTTTTTCGACCTCTCCGGATCCAGGTCCTCCACCCTGAGAATCATTACACCGTCAGCGGACCGGACGGCAAGCCATGCAAGCAGCGCTGCCCAAATGTTGCCAAGGTGCATTCTTCCCGTAGGACTCGGTGCGAACCGTCCCACAAATTTTGAACGTCTCTGCATAGACCGCCCACCTTTTATTCCACTATATCGTAGATCACCCTGTCAATGGTTCCATTCCAGTATTCAAACTCTCCCTCAGGCAGGTTCCATGCCGCCCGAACGACAGATGGGAATCGAACGCCATCTTTTTCTATGTAATTATCGCAGTAAGCAGTCCAGGTTTGACGTTCGTTGCCGCCTTTTGGATTCGCGAAATAACGGTCGTGGGAGACAAAAGTTGTCATTTCCCCAAGGTCGTTGAAGGTAAAGATGCCCTCCCCGGTCAGACTATGAGCCGTGAGCCTCGCTTTGGCAGTCCTCTCATCGATGGCTTCCCAGGTCACATAAGGCTCTGTCAGGTAACCGGGCACCAAAAAAGCTTCCGCAAGTACAGTCACTACGCCGGACTGTGAAATTTCCTGACTCAGGTCGTCAAACACAGGAATCAGGCCTGCGATCTTTCCGAGCATGTGCCCGTGACCATCGGCAAAAAGATCTCTGCCTTCAAAGGGCAAAATACCAAACATTTTGGTCGTCATGTACGCCATTCTTACCGGTGAGGGTGTCGCATTGAACTGAAGGGTCTTCAGACTCGTCCACGGCTTGTCGGGACCAAACTTGATCCTGCTCTCTTTCCAGACGACCTCGCCAGCTTTGGGCAGTGGCCGGTCCGCGAAACCCGCCATTTTTAAGTACCGCTGAACCGGTTCCGGCAGCGACGTGATCTGAAAAGCAGGCTCAGTCCGGCCACGCCCTCCGCCAGAATCAGCGGTTTCTGCCTGCTTGACTATTTCAAGCCATTGCCGTTTCTCATTCAAATAGCGCTCGTACATCTTACTCATGGATTCCACCCTCGGTTAGATGATTTATCCGATTCTTCAATTAGTAGATTTTAAGAGGTCACACTAATTCCGAATCAGGATATATGCCATGTACCCAGCGTACATCAACATAAACACGCCACCTTCGGCTCGAGTAATTTTTGAATGCGTCTGTGAGAAGATCAGCAGAATCACCGTTGATAGGATCATAATGACAGTATCAATTAAAATATTGCTGTCCACAACAATTGGGTGGATGACAGATGAAATGCCAAGAATAAAGAAAATATTGAAAATGTTGCTGCCGACTATATTACCTACAGCAATCTCACTTTTATTCTTGAGCGCAGCGGTGACAGAAGTGATGAGCTCAGGCAATGACGTTCCTACAGCCACAATTGTAAGACCAACCAAAGTCTCGCTCATGCCGAGGGCCATGGCAATGACGATGGCATTTTTTACGACCATATCACCGCCAAATACAATAGCCACCAATCCGCCGATGGTATAAAGCACATACTTTCCAATATGCGTCGGAGATGGATCGATATCATCCAACTCAAATTGTTCGCGGCTGTTCTTTGCGACCTCCAGGATATAGTACATGAAAACGCTGAAATAAGTCAGTAAAATGAGACCATCCCCACGTGACAGCACCGAATTTGCATTGGCCAGAATACGATCTGCGATCAGAACCAGAAGAACGATACTGCCGAGCAGCGCGAAGGGAATCTCCTTTTTGATAGTCTGCCGTTCAACGACCAAGGGCTGAATAATAGCGGTGATGCCGAGAATAAACAAAATATTGAACAGGTTACTGCCCACGACGTTACCAACAGCAATATCACCGGTGCCTTTGAGTGCCGCAGATATGCTGACTGCCGCCTCCGGAGCGCTGGTTCCAAAAGCGACTATTGTCAGACCGATCAAAAGGGGTGGAATCCTCAAAAATGTCGCGATTTCCGAGGAGCCTTCTACGAAGAAATCCGCGCCTTTCACCAAAATTAAAAAACCTATCAACAGCAATACATATTCCATAATCGTTCTCCATTCATCAATAAATTCGTACTACATCATACCATATTTTTTCTGAGAAAGTATAAACAATTCCATGACAAATTACGGCAAAAAAAGAAGAGGGTGTTATTAAACACCTTCTTCCATTAGAAAGCCGCTTCTTTTAAATATTTCACTGCACGATCAGCCAACGAGGCACTTTTTCACAAGACCCTCATTGAATCTCCAACCTGGAGCTTCCCGCCCTTAATGACGATGGCGAATGCCGACATGGCCGTCAGCGGACAGACGCTTTTCTGCTGAAATAAGGCGCATTCAAAGTGACAGGGTTTTCCGACCTCAGTCAGCTCCAGCACCGCGTCTCCGGCCAAAAGCCGGTCACCTGGCCGCAGGAGGACGTAGTCCAAGGCTTCTGTGATCAGGTTGGCCGCATATTTTTCCAGGCATAGCCCGGCACCCTCCAAGGGGCTCAGGGCCTCCAAAGCCTCTGAAGCCACAAGACTGACTTGGCGGGATCCGCCGCTATGATAGTTGCCTTCCAGCCCGGTGTTCTCGATCAGCAGGACGGTTTCCCGGCTGACCATCGGCAGACCCTTTGAGGCCTTTGTCTGGATCTCTGTGACTCTCACAGAAAAGCCCCCCCTATTCTTCCGCCAGAACGAAATCGCCGGACTTCCCGCCGGACTTCTGAACCAGCCGGATGTCCTCAATCACCATGGTCCGGTCCATGGCCTTTACCATGTCATAGATGGTCAGCGCCGCCGTGGTCACCGCGCTGAGGGCCTCCATCTCCACCCCTGTTCTGCCGATGGTCTTGGCAACCGCCTCGATCTCAATTACCGAATGCGCTTCATCCGGTGTGAAAGTCATGTCAACGCCCGTCAGAAAGATAGGATGGCACATTGGCACCAGATCCGAAGTCCGCTTTGCCCCCATAATCCCTGCCACTTGGGCGACGGCGAGCACATCGCCCTTTTTGACGCCGCCGTTCATGATGCGCTCAAAGGTTTCCGGCAGCATGGTAATTCTGCCGCGTGCAGTGGCAATCCGGAGGGTTTCGCCTTTTTCTCCTACATCGACCATTTTGGCCCGTCCGCTTTCATTAATATGTGTCAGCACTGCGCAATCTCCTCCCAATCAGTTCTACTCAATGGTGATAATTTCTCCACACCCTTCGACGCCATAACCGCCGAGGGACAGCACTTTCTGCTTGAACACCTCTGATCTGAGGGCCTCAATGGCGCGCTGAACCGGAATTGCATCAAAGTGCGCCACTGCCACCAGAAAATCATAGGACTCGTCCCCTACCGGAATAAAATCCAGCCCAGACAGAGCAGCCGCTGAGCGAACGCCAAGGCCTGCATCTGCCGTTCCGGAAGCGACCGCAGAGGCTACCGCCATATGGGTCGTCATTTCCCGGTCATACCCTTGAATATCGTCAGAATCCATGTTCCTGATCTTTAGACTATGATCCAGAAGCAGCCGCGTCCCGGAGCCTTTCTGCCGGTTAATGAAGCGAAGGTCGCTGCGGGTCAGGTCTTCCAAGCCTTGAATCCCTTTAGGGTTCCCTTTTGGGAGCATTAATCCCTGTGTTCGTTTGACACCTTTGATCAGATAGCCACTGAAATTTGGAAACAGCTTTTTCACATAGGAGAGGTTATACTCGCCTGTCGCTTCATCCAGCAAGTGGATCGGCGCCAGGTGCGCCTCCCCTTTCACGACAGCCATGACGCCGCCGAGACTTCCCACGTGGGCGCTGGAGAGGCCGGCATCCGGCCACTGCGTATGGATCTGATCCGCCAGAAGGTCTATGACCAGGTCATGACTGCCTATGACCACGACCGTACTCTCAATTTCTTCAAGAGGCCTCAGAAGCCGCACCGGGACCTTCATCCCTGCCTCGAAGCCTTCGCTGTTTTGAGGGATTTCAAGCAAACCATCCGCGCGCACCAGGGACATGGTGACACCGGCACCGCGGTTCAGCGGGGTTGCGATCAACTGATCCCCAACCTTGCCCAGCTTCACGCGAACGACCTCAAGGTTCTTTAAAGAAGAGACCAGTCTTCTTGAGAGCACCGCTGCAGTGGTTGGCCTCTCCAGAGGGCGCTGGTGCTGCATGGTATACAGGAGTGGCTTGACAATGGTATCAAACACCACCCATGCAGAGACGGGGTAACCCGGGACGCCAATCACAGGAGCGTGCCCAATTTTGCCCAGGATCGCCGGCTTGCCGGGTTTAAGGGCGATGCCATGTACGAAGACTTCGCCTAATTCGGCTACAATCCGGGAGGTGAAGTCCTCCGTCCCGGCAGAGGAGCCTGCAATTATAATGACCATATCGCTGCTCTGGGCAGCTTTTCGAACAGTGTCCACCAGAAGCGGGTAGTCATCTGCCACAGGTGCCAGGCGAATAGCCTCGCCGCCGCACTGCTGAACAATCCCCTCAAATACCCTGGAATTGGACTCAATGATTTTTCCAATCTCCATGGGCTGTCCGGGCTCAATGATTTCTGTCCCAGTCGGCAAAATGGCCACACGCGGCCTGCGGATCACCTTGACCTCGTTGATGCCGCCGCTTAGGAGGGCACCCAAATCAATTGGCGTCACTTTATGATAAGCCGGCAAAATCAGTTCACCCGCGACAATGTCTTCGCCTACCGGCCGGACGTTGTCCCAAGGTGAAATTGCCGCTCTGATTTCTACTTGGTCCTCGCTCAAATCGACGAGATCCTCCACCATTATCACAGCATCCCATGGGTCCAGTATTGGATCCCCGGTATCGACAATAATGTAGTCTTTCCCCTTATTCAGCACTACAGGCCGCCGCTCGCTGGCCTCATAGGTCGAAGCTGCGTTCACCGCGATCCCATCCATGGCGCTGGCGTTGAACCAAGGCGCGGACAATGCAGCGAACACCGGTCCGGCTGTCACCCTGCCCAGTGCCTCCACGGTTGTCACAACCTCTTCACCCAGTGCTATTTCGCCGCTGGCACAGGCATTCGTATAGTGTGAAATGGCCTCATCCAGCGCCATATTGCTCAGATAGATATTCCTTTCGTGCTTCATTTGCCAACACCTCCGGTCAAATTTGGGTTTAAAACAGAATGACCTGCACGACTTCGCCCTGCAGGATCCCTTCCTGTTCCGGTTCGATCTGAATATAGCCGTCTGCTCTGCTCATCAATGA
Source organism: Acidaminobacter sp. QWL-03 (assembly GCF_058683855.1). Taxonomy (NCBI): domain Bacteria; kingdom Bacillati; phylum Bacillota; class Clostridia; order Peptostreptococcales; family Acidaminobacteraceae; genus Acidaminobacter; species Acidaminobacter sp. QWL-03. The sequence goes on along the minus strand of NZ_CM178752.1, from coordinate 3,562,189 downwards.
AATCATGCCCGACTTGCCGTGGACAGGGATGGCCGCCAAACTGCCTGATCTGCGCTCCAGGGAAACCATTTGGAAGGTTGTCCTGCCAGGTGCCGCATGAATGTTCGATGACGCGACTGCAGTCACCGTCCGAGTTCGAAGCAGGGATGCGAGTTTGTCGTTATGTAGGTTTTCGGAACCATCGGTTAAAATAAAAAGCGCTTCTCCTGTCAGTTTCTGCAGGAGCGGCTCAACGACCGCCTTGAAAATCATCATGGCCGAAGCGGGCTGACCGGGAAGGCCAAAGACAGGGACGCCGCCAACTCTTGCCACAACGGTTGGCTTCCCAGGCTTGATTGCCAGGCCATGAGCCAGGATTTCCGAGTCCTCGAAGGACTGGATCACCTTTTGCGTGTAATCCTTCTCACCTACGGAGCTGCCTCCCGAGAGCAGTACCAGGTCACTGTCCGCGAGCGCCTCAGCGACTGCCAATTTCAGCGCGTTAAAATCATCTTTCACGAGGACCGCACGTTTCACACATCCGCCTGCCCCTTCAATCAGCCCGGAAATGGTGTAGCTGTTGATGTCCCGTATTTGGCCGGGGGTTGGCTTTTCCCTTACGGGCACAATTTCATCCCCCGTCGACAGGACGCTGACCTGAAAAGGCGCAAACACCTGAACCCTGTCGATCCCAAGGGCCGACAAAACCCCAAGGTCCTGTGGCCTGAGTCTGGTACCGCGCCTCAGGACGATTTCACCGCTGGCCAGGTCATCTCCTTTCGACATCACATTCTCGAGTGGTGCCGATGGTCGATGGATCGCAATCTGACCAGCGCCAAAAAGCTCCGTGTACTCAATCATAACCACCGCATCCGCACCATCAGGCAGCGCACCTCCCGTGGGGACATAAATGGCTTCACCGGACTTAACAGACTGCAGCGCAGGCTTTCCCATTTCAACAGCGCCCACAAGATTCAGAAACCCCGGGATGCTCTCGCTGGCACCAAAGGTATCCTTGGCTCTCACCGCATAGCCGTCCACAACGGATCTTGTGAAATGCGGGACATCCTCAGCAGCTGTTTGATCTTCAGCAAGAATTCTGCCGAGTGCTTTCTCAAGGGGAAGACTTTCCTCACGCAGTGTGGTTTCCGTGAAGATTTCATTTAACTTTGCTGAAATTTCGCGTAGTGTCATGACGTTAAAAAGATCCAAAATCCATCACCTCGTGTAGTGTAGTTTATTGACGCCTTGCAGCATTGAAATTTCCAGTCGGCCCTCCTGGAGCCACAGCAGCTCTTTACAGCATCTTTGAGCTTGCTCTGCGCTGTGTGTCACCAGAATTATGGTCGCGCCGGTTTCTTTGTGATACTGCATCAGCCTGGACTCAAAGAGTTCCGTTGCCTGTCGGTCCAGGCTGGCGGCTGGCTCGTCCATAAGAAGAAGTCTGGGCTCAAAGACCAAGGCTCTTGCCAATGCCACCTTCTGGGCTTCTCCGCCGGAAAGCGTCGTCGCTTTTCGGTGGGAGAGTTCCGGAATTTCCATCCGTTCCAGGGCAAGCCTGACTCTTTTGTCCCGTTCCAGTCCTCTGACGCCCCTCACTTCAAGGGGCCAACCCACGTTGTCCTCAACCGTTGCGTTCATCATATATGCCTTTTGACTGAGATAAGTCGTTTCGGTAAACAGACCTTTATGCCAGGCGCGACCGTCGTAAAGAAACCTTCCATGATCCGGCTTTTCAAGACCTGCTGCCATTTTGAGCAGCGTTGTCTTACCGGCGCCATTCGGTCCCATCAGTCCGTACAGCCCGCCTGAAGGCAGTCTGAGATTTTCAATGTCAAATAAAAGCCGCTTTCCGTGGCGCTTGACCAGTGCTTCTATTCTGAGCTCCATCAGTTCTCCTCCCCAGCGGCGTGATAGACAAATGCATTCGCCAGAAAGGACAAGCTGAGAAGCACTATAGCCATTGCTATGGATTTTGCGTAATTGCCCATGCTGTTATTCATAGCTATATAGGTCGTCATGACCCGTGTATGGCCTTGAATATTACCGCCTACAATCATAACAGCCCCTACCTCTGAGACGGCCCGGCCAAATCCCGTGATGAAAGCCGCTATGAGTTCTGCTTTCAGCTCTTTCAGAAAGAGTCCGAGGATCGCCACATGACCGCCACCCAGGGTCTTCCCCAGCTCATAGACCTCTCTGCCCCTTTTGACGGTGACATTGAAGACAATGCCCGTCACAATAGGCGTGACCAGGATGACCTGGGCTATGACCATAGCCGTGGGGGTAAAAATCAGTTCCAGGGAACCCATAGGCCCGCGGCGGGAGAGCAGGATGGCCACCAGAAGTCCAACGACCACCGGCGGCAGTCCCATCATAGTATAAAGGATTCTGGCATAGAGACGTTTTCCACTAAACGCCTTGAGGCCTGTGTAAATGCCAATCACAGTTCCAAGAATACCCGCGATCAAGGCTGACAATGTCGAAACGACGAGGGACAAGCCTATGACGCTGTACACCTCTGGATCCATGGAGATCAACAGATTAAAAGCTTCCTTAAAACCATCAGCGATATAGTCCAATCTGTTTTCCCTCCTTTGCGAATAATACTGGTCGACAGGCCAAAGGTCGCCGTGGCCTTGGCCTGTTGCGTCTTAAGCCTGTCGAAATCATCTTCATAATTGCGGAAGAGGGGGTCGATAGGCGCAAGCCGCAGAGACCCTCTTCCTTTGTTTCATGGTGTAGCAGCGGTCCACAAGTCAAACTATTCCGCGTCCGGGAAGAACAGCGGCGCGCCAAACTTCTCCACGCCATATTCTCCAATCAGCGTCTGTACCTCATCTGAAACGATCCAATCAATGAAGGCCTGAGCTGCTTCTGCATTGATTTGTGGATTCTTGTCAGGATTGACAGCTATGACACCGTAAGGATTGAGCAGTCCATCCAGACCTTCCGTGACGATCTCAAGCTCCAGATTATCCTTCATGCTGAGATAAGTCGCCCGGTCAGTGAGCGTGTAAGCTTGAAGCTCGTCCGCCATTTGAAGAACGTCGCCCATCCCTTTGCCCGCTGACACGTACTGATCGCCGGATGGCGTCATGTCCGCCAATTTCCAAAGGCTGTTCTCTTTTTTGTGGGTGCCTGAGTCATCCCCTCTGGAAACAAAGGACGCGCCTTTGTCCATGATCTGTTTGAGGGCTTCGCCTGCATTCGCGAAGGATGCCCCTTTAAGTGCTGCAGGGTCTGCCGATGGTCCCACAACGACAAAATCGTTGTACATAACTGAGAACCGCTGTAGTCCATGACCATCAGCCACAAATTTTTCTTCATCTGCCTTAGCATGAACCAACAGGACATCCGCTTCTCCGTCGACGCCCATCTGAATCGCCGCACCGGAACCCACGGCAACCACTTTGACTTCAGCACCGGTTTTAGCCTCGAAATCCGGAAGGATGAACTCCAGAAGACCGCTGTCCTGGGTACTCGTCGTGGTAGAAAGAATCAGGGTCTGACCCTCCAGGGAAGGAAGCGTCGTTTCAGCTGGCGATTCAGCAGGTGTCTCGGCAGGTGTCTCGGCTGGCACTTCCGCCGGGGACGACTGGCTGCAGCCCGCGCCAAACAGGATGAGCCACAAGAGCAGCATTGTCAGCAACATGGTGTTGATTGATTTTTTTGACTTTGACCAAATTTTCTTTTTCATTTGATTGCCTCCTAGATTTTGGGGATAAAAAAACATCCTCAAAAAAAGGACGCCCGAAGTCAGATCTTTTAAGTACACGAATGTCATAGTCACGCAGTGTTGGCGTCTTTTGACTCCGCGAGTCACGTCGCCTATGTAATGACCTGTCCTTAAAAGTTCGTATAGGGCTTTTTCCTTTCCTCAAGTGGGAGGCCCCAGAATTTCTCCTGTGACCCGGCGGCTGAATGCCATGACACAACCTGTCAGTCCGAATGTTTCAGGTTTGACCGTATGCTTTAGGCTATTCAGCTCGAAAAAAGCGCATTAAGTTGTGAACCGCTGTTTTCAGTATAGCATGCCATAAATCCGCCTACAATGCGAATTTTGCGTCAATTCAGTTTTATGAGCACAAAAGCAACTTTTATGATATAATGCTAAGTTGTACAAATAATGAATTGAGGAAGATGCATTGTGATTACAGTATCCAACGTCAGTCTGCGTTTTGGCGAGCGCAAGCTCTTTGAAGACGTCAACTTAAAATTTATTCCCGGCAACTGTTATGGTGTCATAGGCGCAAACGGCGCCGGAAAGAGTACCTTTCTAAAGATCCTGTCCGGCGACCTCGAGCCTAATACCGGCGAAGTTATTGTCGCGTCCGGCACAAGACTGTCTGTCCTGAAACAGGACCACTTTGAATTTGACCAGAACGAAGTCATGGAAACGGTCATTCTCGGCAATCCGCGGCTTAGCGAGGTCATGAAAGAAAAAGACGCAATTTACATGAAAGAAGATTTCACTGACGAAGACGGTATGCGCGCCGCTGAGCTCGAGCACGAATTTGCCGAAATGGGTGGTTGGGAAGCTGAGTCAGAAGCCTCATCCCTGCTTCAAGGTTTGGGCATCACAACGGACATGCACTACAAAAAAATGTCCGAGCTCATGGGCTCCGAAAAAGTCAAGGTTTTGCTTGCGCAGGCTCTGTTCGGCAAGCCTGGCGTCCTGATCCTGGACGAGCCTACCAACAACCTCGACATCCAGTCCATCAATTGGCTGGAGGATTTCCTGATCGACTTCGAAGGTACCGTCATAGTCGTTTCCCACGACCGGCACTTCTTGAACAAAGTCTGTACCCATGTGACAGACGTCGACTTTGGGAAGATCAAGATGTTTGTGGGCAACTATGATTTCTGGTATGAATCCAGCCAATTGGCGCTTCAGATGTCCAAGGACCAAAATAAGAAAAAAGAAGAAAAGATCAAGCAGCTTCAGGATTTTATCACACGGTTCAGCGCCAACGCCTCAAAATCGAAACAGGCAACTTCCAGGAAAAAACTTTTGGATAAGATTACGCTGGATGATATTCAGCCTTCCACAAGACGTTATCCGTTTGTAGGTTTCAAACCTGACCGCGAGGTTGGCAATGACATTCTGATTGTCGAAGATCTCTCCAAGTCCATCGACGGCGAGCTCATGTTTAAGGATGTCAGCTTTACCGTACGTAAGGGTGACAAGATCGCGTTTGTCGGTGACAACGAGCTGGTCAACACCGTCCTTTTCAAAGTCCTGATGGGCGAGCTCGAGCCCGACAGCGGTACGATCAAATGGGGTGTCACCATTACAAAGTCCTATTTTCCAAAAGACAACTCGGAGTTCTTCAATGATGTCGATCTGAATCTCGTGGATTGGCTCAGACAATACTCCGTGGAAAAAGACGCAACGTATATCCGCGGCTTCCTGGGACGCATGCTGTTTTCAGGCGAAGAGGCGCTCAAATCCGCTACAGTGCTTTCCGGCGGCGAGCGCGTGCGCTGCATGCTCTCCCGAATGATGCTTTCGGGTGCAAATGTCCTGGTCCTTGACCAACCGACAAACCACTTGGATCTCGAATCCATCACCGCCCTCAACAACGGCTTGGGCGCTTACAGCAGCAACATTCTATTGTCCTCCCACGACCATGAGCTCATCCAAACTGTGGCCAACCGCATTATTGAACTCTCCCCTGCAGGTATGGTTGACAGATTGATGACCTTCGACGAATATCTCGAGAGTAAAGGTAAATAAAAAGCTTCATCAATAGAAAATTGGTTTTAACTGCAGCCGACTTCCGTCTGCAGTTCGATCCAATTTTCTTTTTTGTGGATCTGATCTTAGGGGCACAATGTTACAGGCCTTTTTGCCGGTCTTGAAACCATCGGCAAAATTCATGCTCTGGCATAAAGATCAGTACCACTTGCCCTGCTCAACCTGTTATAATTAGAATAGTTCTGAGCGTGGAGGGGTAAAAGTGAACCAGTTGAGATTAGACCAAGTAACGGATTATATGCATCAAACCCAAATGGAACAATTACTTATTTCTGATCCCGCTTCCATTTTTTATCTAACTGGAGAATGGATTCATCCGGGTGAAAGAATGCTCGTACTCTATCTGAATTTGAGCGGTGAGAAGCGTTTATTTGTCAATGGGCTCTTCCCAATTCAGGTGAAAGATGCTTCAGGCCTTCAAATTACCTATTTCAGCGACACGGATGACAACATTTCTCTGCTCGCTGAGTTTATGACAGACGAAGGCGACATAGGGGTGGATAAAACCTGGCCGGCGCGCTTTTTGCTGCCGCTTATGGAAAAGCTTCCGCATGCTGCTTTTATCAATGGCTCTCAGGCTGTGGATTCAGTTCGGCTGATCAAAGATGTCGACGAGCAGGCACTGATGAGAAAAGCCTCTGAACTGAATGATCAGGCTATGAACGTTCTGGCCTCCTCTGTCGAGGAGGGATGCACCGAGCTTGAACTCAGCCGCCTTTTGAAGGAAACCTATAGGGTATTAGGTACGGATGGTATTTCTTTTACACCCATCATTGCCTTTGGCGCCAACGCAGCACTGCCGCATCACGATACAGGAAATGCAATGATTCAGCCGGGGGCGTCTGTCATTTGCGATATAGGTTGTATCAAAGACGACTATTGCTCGGATATGACCCGGACGTTTTTCTACAAAACCGTCTCTGAAAAGGCCCGCCAGGTTTACGACCTTGTGCATCAGGCCAACCTTGCTGCCATTGCTGCGGTTCGCCCCGGCGCCCGGTTCTGTGATGTCGATGCTGCGGCGCGACAGGTCATCGAAGCCGGTGGGTATGGGGCTTACTTTACGCATCGTACCGGTCATTCCATTGGCATTGAAGTCCACGAGTTCGGGGATGTCTCCTCCGTCAATACCGCACGCCTCGAGCCGGGCATGGTATTTTCCATTGAACCGGGAATCTATCTCCAAAACGAATTTGGCGTTCGGATTGAGGACCTGGTCCTTGTCACAGAAACCGGATGCGACGTCTTGAATCATTTCACAAAAGCACTGACCGTCATTGGTTAAACTGCGCATCAGCGCTGGTCCCAGTACAGACTATCATTTTTGGAGGCGACATATATGAATAAGATCAAACATTATGCCCCGCTGGCAGGCGGAATAGCTTTAGTGGTCTTCGGCATTATTTACTTGTTCCAGGGCGATTACGTCAAGGCCGGCGCAGGTATTCTTGTTGGGTTTATCCTCGCCTCTCCCTTCTTTTTTGGACGCCCTCGCTAAATTTTAGCGAGCGGCTAATAAATCCCCTAAAGATGATTGAACCACCCATTTAAAAAGGATGCTTAGTTTTCAGAGAAAACCAGGCACCCTTTTTTATTGGCATAATAAAGTATAATTCTTTTTTACTAAACCTCTCAAGCTATGATTTGAGCATGTTGTTAAGACTGGAACACCCTCTCGCGGAGCTGCCCTGGAACAATCAGCGCTATGACTGTATAGAGCTCGAGACGCCCAATCAGCATGAGGAAAGATAACAGCAACTTGGATGGATCACTGAAATTTGCGTAGGTCTGTGTTGGTCCAACGAAGTCAAAACCAGGACCAATATTGCCGATAGACGCAGCAACTGCGCTCGCCGCACTGACCAAACCATGCCCTTCCAGTGAAATTAAAACCGTTCCGCCTACGAATGCCACAATGTAAAGTGCAAAAAAACTCGCGATACTCACATTTATGTCACCGGACAACGCTTTGCCTCCAATGCGGATTGGGAGCATAGCTCTAGGATGGTAAATCTTTGAAATTTCTCGTCTGATCAGTTTAAACAAAAATAGAATCCTGATGATTTTGATGCCGCCACCCGTGGAGCCCGCGCTGGCACCGGTAAACATCAATAAAAACAATATGCTTTTGCTGAAATCCGGCCATAAATCAAAGTTTGCGGTCGCATAGCCTGTTGTTGTAATTATGGAACTTACCTGGAAAAAAGCATCTCGAAGAGCGATCCATCCACTATCATAAATACTGAATGTAAGATTCAAGGTAATAGCCAGCGTCGCCAATGAAATAATGCCAAGATATAATCTCAGCTCCTCATTATGTAAAACCTCTTGCCATTTGCCTTTAAAAGCCTTGTAATATAGTGAAAAGTTCACGCCGCTGAACATCATGAAAAATGCGATGACAAGGTGGATATAGGTGCTGTTGAAGGCCCCTACGCTGGCATTTCTGGTCGAGAATCCGCCTGTGCCGACAGTACCAAAGGTATGCAGTGCCGATTCATATAACGACATGCCGCCCAGTTTGAGGAGAATGATTTCTATGAGCGTTATCACAATATAAGTGGTATAGAGTATGACGGCCGTATCCTTCATTCGAGGTGCAATTTTATCTGCCGTTGGACCGGGGGATTCCGCTTTGAACAAATGAAAGGTTCCAGAGCCGAGGGTCGGCATAAAAGCCACTGTAAAAATCAGGATCCCCATACCGCCAATCCAGTGTGTCAGTGAACGCCAAAACAGTAAACCTTTCGGCAGAATTTCAATATCCGTCACAACTGTGGACCCAGTTGTTGTAAAGCCCGACACGACTTCGAAAAAGGCGTCTACAAAATTTAGCGTACCAGATAACACAAATGGCAAGGCGCCAAAAATTGAGAACACCACCCAGCCCAGTGTCACAATGGACAATCCTTCGCGGACCTTCATCTTTTGCTTATTTACCTGAATTCTGCTCATGACAAAACCTGCCGTCATTGTAAATGCCACTGTAATCACAAAGGCCATGAGATCGGGGTCACCGAGCCCCAGCGCGATCATCAAAGACGGCATCATGAGAGCAGATTCAAGAAACAGAAGATTTCCTAGGACCTTTAGTACGATTCCATAATTCACGGAGAAGACCTCCATCATTTGGTCGAATAAATTTTTGAAGTGCTTCCACAGAGGTATTCAAACTGAAAATAACAAGCCGGTCACCTGCATAAATAACTGTTTCGCCATTCGGAATGACCACTTGATGATTGTGCAGGATCGCGCCAATAATAATACCTTTTGGCAATCTCAAATCTTTAATTTTTTCATTCACGCAGTCGAGATTGTCATTAACGATTACCTCGACAACCTCCGCTTGGCGTTCCAACAGCATGGTTACAGAGACGATTAAACCGCCCCGGACATATTTCAGAACTTCACTGACTGTGATATCAATGGGATTTAATGAAAAATCGATATTCAGCTTGTCAATCAGGTTCACATAACTCGAGCGTGAGATCTTCGCAATGGTTTTGTCAACGCCCTCCTGCTTCGCCATGATTGCCATGAGGAGGTTCTGCTCGTCATATCCCGTTGCCCCTACAAAGGCGTCCATTTGAGCCAGCGACTCCTCTTCGAGTAGCTGAAGGTCGGTGCCGTCTCCATGGATCACGACAGCTTCCGGAAGTTTGTTGCTCAAATAGAAACACCGGTCACGATCCTGCTCGACTATGACGACGTTGACATTGTTTTGAAGCAGCTGACTGCCAAGATAGAACCCAATATTACCGCCGCCAAAAATCATGACATCTTTCACCGGCCGTACATCCAGACAAAGCTTGAAACGCTTGACAAACTCATTCAAGCGATGTGTTTTCCCAATGATATAAAGCAAATCATCAGGCTTGAGTACGGTTGTGCCGTCAGGAATCAGGATCGTGCCTTCCCGTTTGATGGCAGTGATCAAGAGTCCTTCAAAATTGACGAGGTCCATGATTTTTTTTCCGATCAAATCCTGAAGCTGGTTGACTTTAATATCCATCATGGTGACTTTGCCCTTGGCATAGTCACCTGTATGGAAATGATAACCCTTCATTAAAAACCTCAGCATTTCATGAGCTGTTGCCAGATCAGGGTTGACAATATGATCTATGCCCATGTCCACAGTCAAATATTCTTTTTGTCTGATATATTCAGGATTTCGGATTCTGGCAATAGTCCGCTTGACCCCAAGCTTTTTTGCAATTGAGCAAATGATAGTGTTGGCCTCATCAATCCCCGTCACTGCGATCATCATGTCATAGGTTTGAATGCTCAGATCTCTTAAGGTCTCCATGTCGAGACCATTTCCCAGGACTGCCAGGACATCCAGGTGGTCCTGAACGCGTTCAACGGTTTTGGGATTAGTGTCGACCAGGGTAATGTCGATTTGTTCGTTCATCATGGTTTCGGCAAGCCGGTAACCTAGTTTTCCGGCACCTATGATCATGATTTTCATGAGAGCCCTCACCTTTCCGAATTATACTTGAAGGCTGCAGAACATAATTTCTGCAGCCTGAGTCAATTTTCTTATTTTGTTGACAGTCACTGAGTAGATGAAATCATTTTACCATACAGCCATACCAGTGTCCAACGATTACAGCGCCATTTTATAAATTCCTTTGACATCTGCTGCCTCAAGCTTTTTGTATCCCCCCAGAGCACCAAAGAGAGTGGCTTTTTCTGTCATGAGATCGAGCTGATCTGCCGGCAAGCCTGCCTCCTTAAAAGATTTTGGCAATCCCATATCAGAGAGGAATGCCTCAAATCTTCGAATCCCTTCATTGGCAAGCTCTGCCGGATCAGTGAATGCCTCGCGCGAGACCCCAAAGACGCGCTGGGCAAATTGTACAAACTTATCAGGCCTTTCAGCAGACACGTATTTCATCCATGCCGGGAAAATAATCGCAAGCGTCACGCCATGAGTCGTTCCATACAAAGCCGTGATTTCGTGGGCGATCCTGTGACTTGCCCAATCCTCCAAACGACCAACACCCAGGATGCCGTTGTGGGCCACTGTTCCCGCAAGCATTATTTCCGCCCGCGCGTCATAATCATTCGGATTGTTTCGAAGCTTGTAAGCGTTCTCAATGGTCGCTTTCATAACGCCTTCACACATCAGGTCTGTCACATCCACTGGAGTGGTCGTTGTAAAGTAACGTTCGAAGACATGGGACAATATGTCCATGATCCCCGCAAAGGTTTGCTCCTCCGGAAGGGTCAGCGTCAGCTCCGGATTCAAAATGGCAAATGCCGGTCGAATCAAGTCTGACTTCACACCGCGTTTCATCAGACCTTCCTCTTTAGTTACAACAGAATTTGGACTGGTCTCGCTGCCGGTCGCGGGAATCGTCAATATGACGCCTATTGGCACGCACGAACTTGGTTGGGCTTTTCCCACAAAAAAGTCCCAGATATCGCCTTCATAATTCACGCCAATACCAATGGCCTTTGCAGAATCAATGACACTGCCGCCGCCAACTGCCAGGATCAGATCCACTTGATGTTCACGACAAAGCGTGATCCCCTCTCTGACAAGGGTAAGCTTTGGATTGGGCTCTACCCCGCCAAGTTCGACAACCTTGACCTGCTTTTCCTTTAAGATGCTCTGGACCTGATCATACAGACCGCTTCTCTTAATGCTCCCTCCGCCATAATGAAACAGCACTGTCTTTACCTCTGGCGCAATTTGTTTTCCTAATTTGTCAACGGCATCATTCCCGAAAATGACAGACGTCGGACTGTAATATTTGAAATTCAACATGGATTTTGTCTCTCCTTTATTGTGTGTTGATCCCGTTTAATCTACACCTGGAATCATCAGTGTGTTGATGTGCTGTGCCGAACTGGAAATCCATTTCAATTCTGCTTCAATTTTACCATGAACGTCATTGCAGAAGCAACGCTTCAAAAAAAGCGGAAGAGCAGACCTTGAACTGTCGGTCTCCTCTTCCCCGTCATTTTATGAACACAAATTAGTCAAAACTATAAACCATCAGAAACTTTTCCACCATGACCGCTTTACCGGCTTCATCCATGACTTCCACTTCACCAAAAACCCAATTTTCGAGCTTTGCAGGGTCAACGCCCGCCTGAATGAGTGGCTCCGGATTCAGGACAAAGACGAGATCTTTATCATTGGTTTCCAGCGTTTTTGCCCACTCCAACATATTACCGTCACCTAGGCTGATGCCGAAGTGATCCATGGGCGCATGATAGCCTATGGACTTTCTGTAACCCTTCACCCATTGTTCAAAGGTCTTTGCAATGGTGTCACCAGGTGCGCCGCCCAACGGTGTATCCCCCAGGCTGCCGACTACAGATAATCGATTGGTCGCTGGATCAAAGCTATAGCGGTCTTCAGACAACAGAGACGGATTTAAACCCGCGTTTATGAACGGTGCCGCATCCACCTCAATGGCGATGTCCAGATCAGCCTCAGCGCTCTTTCCGAGCACAAACACGGCGGCTTCGGACGCTTGAAGACGCCAATACGCCACATCCCCAATATCTGCTGTCTGAATTTGTACTGCCTCTTTGTTCGCCATGGCTTCAAATGATGTCACCGCTGAGCTGGCAACCACGTCTGTGGAACCGCATCCGGTCAATATTAACGAAGCGGTAATAACAAAAACACTGCTGAATAAAACTCTCTTTTTCATTGAACTTCCCCCAGAATTGGATTTTGATAAGACTGACTGACAGGCTGTTTGTTTTCAAAATGTGTCGAGCCCCACTGCCAGCTGCAACTCCGAGTATACCGTTTAATTGTGGAGATTTAATGGTTCTATAGGGAGTCTGATCACAATTTGCGTGCCGCAGCCAAGACCAGGGCTTTTAATTTCAATTTTTCCGCCGTGGGCCTCGACAATGGTCTTGCTGATTGTCAGCCCTATCCCCGCACCGCCGGTGCCCCGGCTTCTGGATGGATCCACGCGGTAGAATCGTTCAAAGACAAAGGCTAAGTCTTTCTCGGCAATCCCCACTCCGGTGTCCGTCACCTGAAGGAGAGCTGCACCGCCTTCTCTACGACAATCAATCTCAATGCTGCCGCCTTCGGGGGTGAACTTTATACTATTGGCAAGAATATTAACGAGGACTTGGCTGATCTTGTCGCGGTCGCCGCTCAAGACCATCGGCTGATCCTCGCTTTTTATGCTCTTGACTTTCAAATCGATGGATTTTAAAGCTGCCTGATTTCGGTGAAGTTCTGCCTGCTGTAGCACGAGTTCCGCCAAATCAAAGGGCTTCTTCTGCAGGAGGCTCATATCCTGCTCCACCCGGGAAAGCTGCTCCAGGTCGCCCACCAGTCGCTGAAGCCGCTTGATTTCCTCGTGACACAGGGAGAGTCTGTATTCATCCGGCTTGAAGATCCCGTCCAGCATGCCTTCAAGATGGATTTGCACCGTCGAAAGCGGCGTTCTCAGCTCATGGGCGACATCCGAGGTCAGTCTTTTTCTCAGAATAGCCTGCTGCTCAAGGGTCTGCGCCAAATGATCCACACTCTTTGTCATAGTGTCTATCTCCAAGGTGTGCGTACGCACTTCCACACTGCCTATGCGCTCGTCATAATGCCCCTCAGCTATGCGCTGCGTTGCTGCTGTGACACGCAGAATTGGCCGCGTGAGCCTTTTGGATATCAGGATCGCCACACCTGCAGCTGTCAGGAAACTGATGATCCCAGCCGCCAGCAAAATCCGATTCAAAGTATGCAGAAACTTGAGGTCCGACTCCAAATAAAAATAGGGTCCAAAGAATCCAATCTCAACCACGCCGACCTTCTGTCCGTCGACCATCAGCGGGTAGGGCACTTCAACATATTCTCCCTGCCACTGTGGATAGCGCGAACGCATATTCTCCGAAATCTGATTGAGCATGAGATCACACATCATGTGGTCCATGGCGCGTGCGCTGAAAATTTCTTTCCCGCCTAAATTTTCAACCCGGAGAATCAGTCCCTCCCCCAAAGCGCTCATGCCGATGGTCTCAATCAGCGCCACATTCCATTCATCCTCAGACTGATACAACTTCTCGATCTGATCGACAATCTCCAAATGTCTGCTATCGATTTTACGCGTCACATAATCCTGAAATTGCTGTTCCAGAAATAAATTGGACAACAGACTGATCAGTCCAACCGCGATCAGCGCAATGGTTATATGGGATACGACCATTCGAGTTCTAAGCTTCGTTACAAGTCTGTTCAATCCACATCACCGCCAAAACGGTACCCAATACCGTGAACTGTCCTGATATACTGAGGGGCTTTCGAATCTGTTTCAATTTTTTGCCTGATGTTTTTAATGTGGGAATCCACGCCTCTGTCAAAGCCGTCATAATCACTGCCCAAAGCAATTTCAATCAGCTCAGCACGCGTGAAGACCTTTCTGGGATAGCAGGCTAATGCCAGTAGTATTTTGTACTCATTGGGCGTCAATGAGACCTTGTTGCCGGATTTCCATATTTCATGGGCGAGCGTGTCTATAACCAGGTCGCCGTTCTGATAGGACATGCGGTTCGAAAGCAGCGTTGGATCCTCCGAGCTCCGTCTGAGCAGCGCGGCGATCCTGGCCACAAGCTGTCTGGGGCTGAAAGGTTTGGTCACATAATCGTCTGCGCCGAGTCCAAGCCCGCTCAGCAGATCTTCTTCCTGAGATTTGGCTGTGAGCATAATGATGGGGACACGGGACCATTTGCGGATGGCCGTACATACTTCTTCGCCCGGGAGATCGGGCAGCATGAGGTCCAGGAGGATCAGCGCCGGCTCTTCACGACGCGCCAAATCTATTCCTCTGGTTCCATTGTGGGCTGTAATGACGTCATAGCCACTCGCTGCGAGATACTCCCTGATAACCTCTGCCAGGCTCGCCTCATCTTCAATTAGCAGGATTTTAGTCTTTCGCGTCATTAACATTTCACTCCTTTGCCCATCACCATTGCCACGCCTTGACTGAACCGCGTTCAGTTCGAATTGCTCAATGAATCCACTACCAAAATCTCACTGCGAATCATCCCCATCCAGCAAGAGAATGGAAATACACCCGCTTGCTCCGGAACAAAGTCGATCCAGTTGTCTCCAACCATTAATGGCTTTTGAATATTAAACTCAGGGATCTGCACCGCATCATTGCATCCATTAAGTGAGCCCTCTGCGGCCTTTATATTAAACCTGACCGGAATGCCCTTTTGCACGACAATGGGTTCATAGTATCCGGGATGAAGGTCAATTGTGACGGTTTGAACACCATCTTTCACCACAGCAATTTGTCCATAGTCCTCAAGGGTTTCCATTTCGGTTTCAGTCATGCCTGGATTAAATGAGATGCCTGCAAGACTAAGTCCTCTGCCAGTCATAATGACACCAAGCGCAATAACCATTATGGCACTCAATCTGAACAATTTCTGTGATACCGACCTGCTGATCAACGTACTCAAAAATCCCATTCCAAACATCAATGGTACTGTACCCAAACTGAAGGCAAGCATAGACAGCGCCCCCGCTGCGAAGCTGCCCGTACCCAAGGTGTATAACTGCATGGACTGCAGCGGTCCGCAGGGCATAAAGCCATTGAGTAGGCCTACCAGAAAGGGTTTATGAGATCGATTATGTCGAATAAGTCCGTTTTTTATGAAAGCGGGCGGACGCGGTATCAGTTTTCCAGCCCAGGAACCTGCGCCCATCAAATTAAGCCCCATCAGAATCATGAAAGCCCCGGCAAAAATGGTTACAAAGCCCTTTGCGCTGTTGTCAAAGCCAACGACTTGTCCCAGCATCCCAACAATACCACCAAGGATAGTATAAGACACGACGCGACCCGCATTATACTGCAGGCTGGGTTTCATTGCAGCGCTGTGACTGCCTTGATGCAACACTCGATCCTCACGTTGAATGCACTGCGATAAGTTAATGCCTCCACACATTGCGATACAATGAACGGAGGTCATCAAACCCACGAGAAAAATTATGCCATAGCTCGCTTCGGAGGTAATTTCAGGGATGAGTGTCAATCCTGAAATTTTTTGAAGCATCCAAAATAGTACAAAGATTAATAGTACTAAGATGATCCCTTGTCCATTTTTCCAAACTTCATTTTGGGTCTCATTACTTTCACTATGTTCGCGCAGCGTACTGCCTCTTTGGTTTCCGGCGGAGATTACTTTGTATCCGACAGCTGCAATTCTATTTTTGATTTTGTCATCCGTCGTTTGTCCAACAATGTAAACAATCTCGACGCTTCCCTTTTGACGGTCTGCCTGCACTGAAAAGACGCCCGGCAGTCCGCCCAAAGCACTTTCAATTCTGATTTCACAGGCACTGCAGGTCATGCCGTCCACTCTTAAACTTAGCTTTTTCTCATGTTGGCCCATGCGCTCACTCCATCAACACCATAGTCTGCCGTTCTTATTAGCTTTGCGATAACGAGTGAATCCACGCTATCAATTTTGTTAGTATTGGCAGATCATAATACTATCAAAGATCTATGGAGATTATGTGGAGGCGGTTAGGTTTGCACCCAAACTAATATTCAAAGATCTGGTATTCATGGTCCAGCAGATTTAAGGTGAGCAGTCTGCCAATCAACGGTTCTCCTTTTTTTATCAACAATTTCAAAGTTTCGCTGACCTGAATGGAGGCCACAAGGGCTGGTGTGAAGGCAGGATTCCCGAGTTCAGTTTCAATGCCCTTCTCTGCAGTTTCAGGGTACAGTTTTGAGAAGACACCGGATCCAGGCATGATTGTCGTCACCTGACCATACCATCCCGCTATGGCACCGTGAATCAAAGGTATTTCAGAAATTGAACAAGCTTTCTCCAGAATTCTGCGCGTCGAAATATTATCCAACGCATCCACAACCACATCATGACCGGCAACCAACGCCACTGCGTTATCTTCTCTTAAAAAGACTGCTTTGGCGAATACTTCGACTTCTGAGTTGACTTTTTGAATTCGAGACTTTGCAGCCTCTGCCTTGGAGGATCCTATCAGCGCTTCTTCAGACAATAACTGACGGTTTAGGTTTGTTTCGTCAAAAACGTCTCCGTCAATGGCCGTAATGTTGCCTACGCCCAAACGAGACAGCATTTCAATAATATAACCACCCAATCCTCCGCATCCCACGACACAGACCTTTTTCTCCTTCAAAGCTGTGATCTCATCTTGTGTCATTAGTTTCATGTTTCTTTGATAACGCTTCTCCATACCTTATCATGCCCCCGATCTCTATTATCTGCTTCTATTGGCTATCCGCCGGCCAGCATATGAATGGCCTTTACATCATCTCCGTCATGAATAGACGTCGACTCGTATTTATCAACCGGTACAAATACACCATTGATTTTGACTACAATTTTCGCAAAGATATAGTTTTTCTCTTTCAGCATACTTGCTACCGTCATGCCTTCCGACCATGCCATAGGCTTGCCGTTGACCTGAATCATCCTTCTCACCTCTCTACTCTCTTCAGTGTACCTTTGAATATTCGTTCCTACAATAGTATTTCCATGCACCAAAACAAAAAGAGGCGATCGCTCGCCTCTTTAAGGGTTTGAGTTTAAACTTGAAGCGGCGTGACCACCTCAAGCACCTCAGGCAGGTCCATGCCAATCTCTCTGAGATACGCTGCTGTAGGGACGCCCTCAGCAGTCCAGCCCCGGCGCTTGTAAACCGCGTCCGTCAGCTTTTCATACTGGTCCTGTCGATACGCCCGCACTATGGCAATCTTCTCTTCCACCGACTTATCTGCCGGGTCCACCCCAATGAGTTCTTTCATCTGCTGATCATACCGTTCCTGCCTGGACAGGTACTCCTGCGCTGTCACCGGACCCATGGACCGGTACGGCATGGCGTCATGAACGCGCAGGCCTTTGCCCATCCGGATGTTGAAGACCCGCTGAAAATTGTAGACCCGCTCAGATTGACGAATCAGCTCGTGCTTGTCAATGGAAGCCCCCGTGACCCCATTGTAAAGGTCCACGTAGTTCTGTACGTGCTCTGGGATCTTCGCCGGCTCGTCTGTCATGCCATTGTTCGCCGGCGTCGTATCATTCCACGGCAGCTTACAAAGACCCATCAGGCCAAACCACGTCCGGAACATTGGGAAGTAGTGCAGTGCCTCTGCCTTATCCTCAAAGGTCGGGATCTGGTTGTTGACCATATCCATGAAGATCAGCCAGGCTTCATCGTGCTGTGGTCCTTTGTTGGTCAGGCCATAGCCCCCCTGCTGTGCCAGGGATTCCTTTGGCAGGTATTCGGAGACCTCAAGGCCCTTCTGCTCCATGCCAATATCCTCAAGGAACGCCCGGTCCGCCCCAATTTCCTCCGCGAAGTACTGCTTCAGGTGTCTGACCCCAAGACCTATGTGATACCCAAAGCCTTCTCCCCTGGACATCTGGTGCAGCAGCTCCAGCTGCGCCATGGCATTTCCAAAGGTCAGCTCAAGACCGCCGGTATGGGTTTTGTCAATGATCCCGCGCTCATAGCACTCCATGGCAAAAGCCGTAATGGTGCCAAAGGAGATGGTATCCACGCCGTAGGTATCACAGTAGAAATTGGCTTCCAGAATGATTTCCGGATCAAAGATCCCGCAGTTGGAGCCAAGACCCGCCGCGTTTTCGTATTCCGGTCCGTCTATGGTCACCTTATGGCCTTTGTAGGGTCCTGTCTTCAGTTCAAAATGATCTGCCGTCTTGGCGCAGGAGAGCGAGCACCCATACCAGCATCCGTCCGGCATCCCCTGGGTTATGTATTTCTCGATAAAGACATTGGAGGCGATCTTATGGGTATCCGGGTGACTGCCGTACTGATAGTTGTGGGTCGGCAGCAGATCATAGGCATCCATGACCTCTATGATGTTGGCCGTGCCAATCTGACGCATACGGCACTGGGCATCATCCAGGTCGTGGATCTGACGGTGGAGCTTGATCCCCGCCTTGTTGATCCGGCTTTGGTCTGCCGGCTTATTGAGATTGCCTTTGGTGCCCCGAAAGCGTATGACGACCGCCTTGATCTTCTTGTCCCTGAAGACCCGGCCTATGCCGCCGCGTCCCGCCTGCTTCAGCCTGGCTGCCTGACGCCGGAGGTCGTAAAACGAGAAGTTGAGGAGGCCTATATTGGCATGCTCCGCTGCCGTTCCGGCGCAAATCACTGAAATGTTTTTCTTGTCTTCCTCATCCTCTGCGTACATCTCCGTCAGCTGCTCTGCCACCACATGGCCGTCCACCGCCTCCAGAGGCGCTTCTTCTATGGTCACCCGGCCGCTGTTGCCGTCTATGAAAATGACGACGTCCTTTTCAGACTTGCCGCTGATCTCCAGGGCATCATACCCGGAGAATTTCAGGTAGGGACCAAAGTACCCGCCGACGTTGGAATCAATGGGCATGTCCGTCATGGGCGAAATGGTGCAGACCAGGGATTTTCCCGAACCGGGATACTGGGTGATGCCGCAGACCGGCCCCCCTGCCACAATGATGGCATTTTCCGGATCGTTCCATCTGGTCGACGGTTTCACCGCATCCCACAGCAGCTTCAGGCCATAGCCCTTGCCGCCTATAAACTTTTCCCGTACCAGGGCGGGAACCTCTCTGGCTTCCACCCGGTTCTCTCCCAGCCGGATATGTAAGGATCTGTCTGTATAGCCCCGCTCCACTGGCGCGGGCTCATAATCGAACGCTGTCAGCAGCGTCCGCGCTTCTTTCATGGCTTTGATCTCCACTGAGTGCCCTCCTGTCTGTTTGAATTCTGCTGTTACTACGGCGCTCACGCCTTACTTGAAAAAGGTCACTTTTTCGAGGGGCGCTTGCGCAGCGTCCTTGTCAATGTAGAGCGCCTCTGCCGGACACACGCCGGCGCAGATGCCGCAGGCCACACATTTGAACGGCTCCTGGAACTCATCGTGCTGCATCATGACGGAGGCATCGCAGAAGCCCACGCACATCAGGCAGCCCACACATTTTTTCTTGTCGATGCGCACCACGCCCAGGGCGTCTCTTTTGATGGCCATAACCGGACAAATATCAATGCAGAAGCCGCACTGATTGCAGACGTGAATCCGCTTGTCCTGACCGTGCTCGGTAATTCGGATCGCGGATTTTTCACGGTCCTTCACTTTAAAATAGGCGTTTGAGCAAGCCATCTCACAAGCGCTGCAGGCTATGCACCGCTCTTCTATCTTTTGCAGAATTTTCAAACCCTTCACCTCCGAAATTTGTTAGATCCTAGACCACCGAAGGCTCAAAGACCAGCTTGTTTTGTTTAATTCGACTAAGCGTCAATGTCTCTACCGGCAATGTCAGTTTTTCTCCCAAAATGTATTCTGACATGATCAGACCTGTCGAAGGGCCAAACATAAAACCATGACCACTGAAACCAGCCGCAACATAGAAGCCCTCTACCTCTTCAACCGGTCCATAAATAGGTTGACGGTCCGGTGACATATTGTACAGACCTGCCCATTGCCTGAGCACTTTTGCGTTTCTGAGCGGCGGTAAAAGCTTAGTAGCGCTGAGCGCCATTTCCTCGAGGAATTGCCAGCTGCCGGTCGTTCTGAGGTCCCGCGGTTCGTTCTCATCTCCGCGTCCCATGATGATCCCACCATGGGGGACTTGCTGACAATAAATGTTCAGAGAAAAAGACATGACCATAGGTCCAAGAATCTCTTCAATTGGTTCTGTGACGAGAATCTGATGTCTTTCAGAATAAACAGGAAGGTCCACGCCCGCCATTTGAGCAATTTTTTGTGAATAGCCCCCTGCGGCATTTAGAACAACAGCCGTAGCCACATCACCTTTATTGGTTCTGACGCCCCTGACTTTTCCGTTTTCAATATCAATCCCCGTTACTTCTGTATGCGTCATGATCGTAGCGCCCAGACGTTTCGCGGCGTCCGCAAAAGCCTGAGTGGTATGAAAGGGATTCAGATGGCCATCCTTTTCATGGAATGCCGCGGAAATCAAACCCTCCGTATTGAGGAAAGGAACGATCTCTTTCGCCTCTTCTAAATTCAAAAGCTTTGAATGGATCCCCATTCGATTTTGGACTTGAATATTTTTGATAAATTGTTCATGCTCTTTCTCGGTGCTGGTCACCAATAAATAACCGCCCTGCTTGAATTCAATGTCGCCGTCGTATTCCAACTCCTCATTCGCTGTTTCAAAGAAATCACAGGAATGTTTTGAAATCAAACAGTTGAGCTCAGTCCCCCACTGTTGGCGTATGCCGGCGCCACAGCGGCCGGTAGCCCCGCTGGCCAGATAACCTTTTTCAATCAGGAGTATGTTTTTCACACCTTTTTTCGCCAGGAAATAGGCTGTTGCACACCCGGAGATCCCGCCGCCAATAATGACCACATCTGCTGTCTTCATCATTTGCTGTGCCCCCTTACGGCTTCATCTGCAATTTCGCCGAGTTTGAGAGATTTTACAGGCTGTCTGTAGGTACCCAGTGTCAGTTCCTCCATGGACTTTCCAGTCATGACCGAGATCTCTTTCAGAACTATAGGCCCGCAGTTTTTGGATTGGCAAGGTCCCATTCCTACCCTGCTGAGCCGCTTAATTTCATCAAAGGTCTTGTAACCCTTTCTGATCAGCCCCCTGATCATACCCAGACTCACATCAGAGCATCTGCATATGATCACGTCATCATCCGCCTGTCTCACCTCAACAGGCTCGACTTTGATATTTCTAATTTGACGGACGAAAGGTTTTCCTATGGCGACAGAGACCACCGCCGTCCTGTCCATAGCCTTGGTGTTCAACACTTTTATGACTTTGACAGGCGTAATAAAATTTCCTTCTCGGTCCAGACCTTTAATAATCATGCCTGGCTCGGGCATAGGCAGAAATTCATAAGGCAGCTTTACCAATGCCTCCGTATCCGAATAGGTCATATCCACGGCCATGATCGCAAGGCCGGGACACTTGCCGATGCAGAGGCCACAGCCATTGCAATTGTCCTCGATAACAACCGGCCGATCATTTATGTCTTCAAAGGGTTGAATGCCTCCGCGATGACAGGCGGTATAACATGGATTACATGGAATTTTTTTGTAACATTCGACGACAATAATTGCCCCCCGATTCAGACGCTCTTCAGACGGAAAAACGCTGTCGATGTCCTCAGGTGTTGGTATTCCTGTATTTTCGAGCATTACGCTTGGCACCTCCAATTCATGATGAGCAATTCACGGCTCTCGAGAAAAGATGTTATTGCCCCAGTGTTTATTGGTTGATTTATTTATCTTTAAAATGATGGTTTTGAAGCACTTCAACCAAATTCAATTTTGACTGCTTAAACACCGGAGTAATGAACTGTTGAAACTTCAGAGATTCCCTGTCTGATTCTCGTGCCTTCAGGGCCTGCCCGCAGCGCGCTGAGCTGGCTTATGTAATCTGATTTGAGCGCATCCAGGCGGTCTGACTGGCGGCCAGTAAAAGCTGCTGCAGACAATCCTGCCAAGTAACCTTCAACCATTGCACTGCTGGCTTCTTCGATCCCTGCGACGTCTCCTGCAATAAAGAGGCCCTCAATTGACGTCATCATTTCTGAGTTTCGAATTGGTACATAGCCGCCAAGGGCAGCCAAATATTTCATTTCACATCCCGCTTGCCAAAGCAGCTCAGACAAAGGTGAAAGTCCAACCGCTATGCACATGACGTCGACATCCAGATCAATTTCAGTTCCCGGAATTGGTGACCAATTTTCATCCAATTGCCAGATGGTCGCACTTTCAAGAGCGTTTTTACCACGGGCTTCTTTGACTGTATAACGCGTATAAATCGGAATCCCCAAGCGTCTGATTTTGGAAGCATGCACAAGATAACCGCCTATTTTCGGACCGCCCTCGACAATGGCCTTCACATTGATCCCCGACTGCATCAGCTGGTAACTGACGATCAGACCAATATTACCGGCACCAATCATCAGAACATTGTCCCCAGGTTTGACGCCATAGACATTCATCAAGGTTTGAACCGCCCCGGCGCCATAAATCCCCGGCAAATCGTTATTTGAAAACGGTATGCTTTTTTCACTAGCGCCAGTTGCCACGACAATGGCCTCTGGATCGACTTTAAGGTAAGTGCCTTCTTTTTCGAGTGTCACAATGCGATCTTCATAAAGCCCAACTACAGTCGTGTTTTTCCACACTTCAATATTGGGTGACTGATCTATTTTTTCAAGCAAAAGCTTGCCAATGTCAATGCCTCTTGTAGATGCGTACTGCTTTTCCGAACCAAAAAACATGTGTGTTTGTTTGACAAGCTGCCCACCCAGGGCACCGTCTCGTTCAACCAATAATACCTGACAGCCCATTTCCGCAGCGCTCAGGGCGGCGCACAATCCGGCAGGGCCTCCGCCTATGACGAGTGTTTCCACTTTTTTCACAGAAGCTCACCTTTTCCTTCCTGTGTCCTGACTGTCATGCCCTCTTCCAGCATGGTGACGCAAACTTTGACATTTGCTTCACCGTTGACCTCCATCATACAGGAGGAACAATTTCCAATCGCGCAATAAAAGCCACGCGGCCTATTTCGCTCAATACTGTGACTGAGAACTCTTACACCAGCAGCGTGAAGCGCAGCGGCAATGGTCTCGCCTTCATACCCTGTTACCTCTGAACCATCAAAATTGAAATTGATTTTTTTTCCTCGATCAAAACTCAATATTGGATGCTTTTCAAGTCTGGATGACATGTTGACATACCCCCCTGGTCGACAACCTTCCTTTTGCTTCGGGGACCGAAGACTGTCTGAATACATTCAGTAATCGCGCTTTGCACCTGATGACCTTTGGTACAATGCTCATAATGGCTATTCAGTCACTATGAGCATTGTTCTCCTTCAAAGGCCTAAAGGTTATGACTTATTCCGGTTTGGGTTTGCTGGCTTTGTAAAGCAGTAATCCGAAGCCAATAAAATATGAACCCACAACGATGATCATCATAATCATTGAAGTTGTTGACATCTTACGCACGCTCCTCTGCTACAATTATTGTTTCTGTATCAACAGTGATATCCCGTCCTGATCCGACTTTCTTTGCAAACCAGTTGTTTGTCAATAATGCAGCAATTATAACAAGCGCGCATTGGAAGATAATTGTACCAGGTGTGAAGACCTCAAATGGAGCCCACCAATTGTCCGGATACCAGCCAACCGCCTGCCAGAACCACCATGCGGTGATTGAAACAAATAATACAGGAAAGAGTCTAATGCAGATTGACCACCATTTTCCAATTTGGTAATCGGACCACGGCATATTGATATCTTGAGTGCGAGCCTTTTCGACGCCATATTTTACCATTGCAAATGAGACAAACAGGCCACTAACGAGCAGACCAATGCCCCATACCCAGTCCTGATTGTCCAAGAAGTTGAGACTGTAGGCAGATGGTATGCCTAGGATAAAGCTGCCAATAACGACCGTGAGCGTCGATTTCTTACGATCATAGCCCATATCCATCATATTTCGAACACCGACCTCAATCATTGGCAACAACGATGTCAGCGCAGCAATGGACATAGCCAGGAAAAACAGTGCTGCCGCAGCATTGCCAAATGGCAGTCTTGTAAAGAGTTGGGCCAGATAAATAAAAGTAATGCCTGTATTGCCTTGAGCAAGTGCTTCATTGGCAAATTCGATAGAAGGAGAAAGGGCAAAAATCGCAGGAAGAACCGTCATACCCGCGAGCAAAGCACCGACGTTGTCGCTGACACCCATGATCAGACAATTGCCTGCAACATCTTCTTTACGTTTCGTATAGACGGCATATGTAATAATGAAGCCCCAGCCGGCTCCGGTTGACCAAGCGGCTTGTGTAAAGGCAGCCAACCAAATTTTAGGTTCTGCCAGCATGTGGAATTTCGGGCTGAAGAGATATTCCAGACCCTGTGCCGCGCCTGGAAGGGTGACGGCTCTAATCATTGCTGTAATTAACAGAAAAAAGAGTGTTGGAATCATGATTTTAGATGCTTTTTCGATTCCTTTCGAGACGCCTTGATAAATGATAAAGCCTGCAATTGCCATGGAGATAAAGTGGAACAAAATGGTCTGTGAAGGTGTTGTCGTAAAGACGTTCCAGATTTCAGCAGTCTGTTCTGTACCCATTCCTGGTTTAAACGTTCCTGCGACAGCCAATGTGAAGTATTTGACACACCAGCCCATGACCACAGAATAGTAGAATGCGATTGCCAAACAGACCACCATGATCCAGGTGCCCATCCAAGTATACTTCTTGCCTATTAAATCTCTAAAGGCACCCACGGTTCCCAAGCCTGTCTTTCTGCCCATGACCATTTCACCCATAAGCAGAGGAATAGACCATACTAATAAAGCGATTGTCCATGCGATTATGAACGGTCCGCCGCCATTTTCAGCTGCGACACGCGGAAATCTCCAGATATTCCCGGTTCCGATTGCCATGCCAATCGAAGCCAGAATGAATCCCCAACGACTTCCCCATTGTTCGGTGTTCTTGCTCATTCACATAGTCCCCCTTTGATTTTTTAGTACGAACGACGATCCTCCTTCTTGGCCAAGATTATTATAACTTAAAGCCACACTGAACAAGCGTGACGGGCCAATCTCATACTACTGCTGTTAGGTTAGGTTTACTTGTGACAGCACTTGTCAATGTATAAGGACGCTTCATCAACTTAATAGAGCAAGCGCTGTGCCAACTATTTGAAAACCTGACTTATCGCCTAAAAAAATATTCAAGGCGCTGATTGCAACACTTTTAGCGCTGACAAGTAGTGATCAGAGCACGCGCTTTCACTGTTTGTGTCAGCTTTCCGACACTTTTAGCTTCAATAATTTTCATTTATTTTAACTGAAATCCTACTTATGTATTGAAATTTATACAGTTACGAAAAAAAACCGACAATGTCGAATATATGACACATGTCGGTTTTCCGACACTCGTTTACTCAAATCCCATAGTGATTGATTTTGTAATAGAGTGTACTTCTCGGAATATTTAAGGCTTCTGCCGCTTTTTTCTTATTACCTTTACAGGCCATCAGAGCCTTGGCGATCATTTCCACTTCCTTGTCCCTAATCGTTTTGTCAATTTCAGCCAGTGTTTCTGCCTCATTCAACATTTCCGATTCTTCACCCGGACAAGGGGATCTTATTTCGCTGTTAGCCAGATTAGGCGGCATAGTCTGAATAGTCAGTTGGTCCGATCGACCAACAACCAGCATATATTCAACGACGTTTCGCAATTCACGTATGTTGCCTGGCCAGTTATACTGAAGCAAAACGTTGAAAACAGCATTGTCAACATGTGGCATTTTTCTATGATTCTTTTTACAGCCTTCTTCGAGGAAGCGATTAAACAGAAGTGCTATGTCCTCACGTCTTTCTCTTAACGGTGGAAGACTGATTTCCACGACATTCAGACGATAAAATAAGTCTTCTCTAAAAGAGCCCGCTTTTACCATTTCCAAAAGATTCTTATTGGTTGCACAGATGACTCTGACATCTACAGGCGTTCTGCGTTCTGCTCCAACTTTAGACACCATGCCGTCCTGAAGCACCCTCAGAAGTTTTGCCTGATGTTCCAGTGTCAGGTCGCCAATTTCATCCAGGAACAGCGTCCCTTCGTGTGCCAGTTCAAAAAATCCGATTTTTCCTGTTTTAAGTGCACCTGTAAACGAGCCGCCGACATAGCCAAAAAATTCGCTCTCGAAGAGTGCCGCGGGCACCGCACTACAATTGACAGGAACGAATAATCCCGCTCTGCGGCTGCCTTCATGAATCGCCCGGGCGAAAACTTCCTTGCCCGTGCCGCTTTCTCCCGTGAGCATGACATTGGTATCCGTCGCGGCGACATGGGTTGCCAGTTCAATGCGGTTTTGAATCACCGAGTTGTTGCCCAGAATGCCGTTAAAAGTGAAACTTCCTTTTGACATTTTTTCAACTTCTTTTTTGAGCAAATCAATTTCAACATTCGCGTTGACCAGTTCGTTGGTCAATTGATTATACTCCGTGACATCCCGTTCTGTAGCAACGACGCCTAAATATTCGCCGTCCACGACAATGGGCAGCGCACTGATTATGACGAAGTAGTTTGGTTTTGGAGCATGATACACGTTTTCAATTGGAATCCCCGTTTTCATGACTGACAAACTGAGGGCATTTGGAAAAAAGTCTTCCAGTTTTTTGTATAGGATTTCCGAAGCCTTCAGGTTATAAATACGTTCTGCGTTCTTGTTCCAAAGCAGCACATTGCCATCCCGGTCAGTAACTGTGACAGCTTCGTGCATCTGATGGATGACCGCCATATATTGTTTATTGATAATCTCCAAAAATCTGTAATAACTGTCTCTGAGATTTTCGCTGCGTATTATGCCTGTAATTCTGTTCCCGTTGAAGATGGGCAGACAACCAATTTTTCGTTCTATAAGAATTTGCCGCACTTCGCTCAGAAGCATATCCTCAGTGCCAGTCAGAACTTTTTTCAGAGCAAACTGCGACAGAGGCGCATCAAGACTTTTCCCGAGTTTGATCCACTCAGAAATATCCCTGAATGTCAGTATGCCCAATAGATGCTCTTCTTCCTTGAGACTCCTGACCACCAGAACTTCGGGAATGTTTTCCCTCAGCATCTGTTCCACCGCGGAGGAAAGCTTTTCACTCGGCTCCAGTTTCAGCACATTGTCGGACATCACACCTTGAACGGTATAACGGGAGAATTGAACTTCCAGCATGCCTTCCATCCTTTCAAGAATCTCGACTGCCTTAAAACGGACGTGCTCTTATTTTACTGCGAGATATCTGAAGATCCCCAGAAAATGAAGGACACTGCCCGCCAGAACAAACAAATGCCAAATGGCATGATGGTAAGGAATCTTTCTAACTGCATAAAAAATTGTGCCGATGGTATAAGCCGCGCCCCCCGCAAGCAGCCAAATCAGGAATCCAACCGGAACTGTTTGTGTCATTGGCTTTATCGCGATCACTGCAATCCATCCCATCATGATATAGAGGGCCAGGGAAACCCCTTTATATCTATCCATTTTGTTATAGGTCAACACTTTAAAAACAATGCCTGAAATTGCGATCACCCAAATGGTACTCAGGATGCCGACGCGCCAATATCCTTGCATGGCAATCAGCGTGACGGGTGTATAGGTCCCTGCAATCAACAAAAAAATAGCCGAGTGGTCAAGCACCCTCATAATACGTTTTATTTTTTCTTTTCTGAAGCTGTGATAGAGTGTAGAAGCAGTGTAGAGAAGAATGGAGCTGATACCGTAAATCGCGAAGCCCGTTATTGCCGCAGGACTCTTCATCCAAATGCCATAAACCAATAAGATGGTCATGGCCACAATACTAAACACAATACCTATGCCATGAGAAATACTATTGGCAATTTCTTCTCTTAGGGAATACATCTTCTTCTTGCTGGCTTTAATTAATTCATTTCTTTCCATAGGTCATACATCTCCTGCAATTGTCGATCAAGTAGGTTACAGTATATATTCTCCGATCATTTTATTGAATCCGAGAATATCAAAAGTGCCTTTAAATTCAAATCTTATTTTACCGAGTCCGGAGAACCAAAGGTCCAGTTCGCAGTCGAGTCCAGGTTCCCCTGCCGTTTCAACAGAAAACGCTTTAACTTTAATATAAGGCAGCGATGTGTAGTCCTTTTTAAGTCCGCTTGTACCGCGTTCTTTAATAATGATCACGCGTTTCGTAGTAAAAATAACATAATCCCTGGCGAAACAAAAAGTAGCAAAGACTTCTTCACCTTCGATCAGCATTGGAGTCACACGTTTCAGTGCAGTTTTAAAATCGAATGGTTCCAATACAAATAATGCATCCTTTGAAAAATCGATCATCCTCACGGGCTAAACGCCAAAGCAAGATGCGCCAAAGCGCGCTCAGGCATTCGCCCTGCCCTCCTCCACAGCTGAATTTTTGTGATTATATACCAATTTATTTATTATACAAAACTGTAAAATAGAAAAGAACCGTTCGAAACACTCAAAACCTCGAAATCCAGGTTCCGAATTATCAAGTGTTCTGCCTTTATTATACTGGATTTTTCGTTAATTGACCAGTTGTCCTGAGGATGTCTTAACAATTGGACTTAGGATTTGAGTACAAATTCCGGCATAAAAATGCAAGATTGATAACATAATCCGTCTTGTTAAAAAATTAATTTATTTGATTTTGCTCAAAAAAGGGTAGAATAAGAATGTTAGGCGTAAGATTTGAAAAAAACAATTACAAACATGTCAAGGAGGGTCACTATGCATAAAAAACTTTTCATCCCAGGTCCAGTGGACGTCAGAGAAGACGTCCTCCAGAAAATGGCTACCCCTATGATCGGTCACCGGTCAAAAGCGGCTTCCGCGCTGCAAAGAGGCATTTCAGACAAGCTTAGACAAATGATGTACACAGAAAACACCATCCTGCTTTCCACTTCCTCCGGAAGCGGCGTCATGGAAGGTGCAGTTCGTTCTTGCACAAACAAAAAGGCAGCAGTATTCTCTGTTGGCGCTTTTGGCGACAGATGGTACAAAATGGCCACCTCAAACGGTGTCCCTGCTGATCTTTTCAAATCAGAGCCTGGCAAGCACACTTCAGCTGAAATGGTTGAGAAAGCTCTGGCTACTGGTGAGTACGACTTAGTTACCGTCACACATAACGAAACTTCTTCCGGCATTCAGAACCCGGTTGAAGAAATCGCGGAAGTCATGAAAAAGTATCCGGAAGTCATTTTCTGCGTTGACGCGGTCAGCTCCCTGGGCGGCGCGAAAATCGAAGTCGACAAGCTCGGCATCGACATTTGTATTACTTCAAGCCAGAAGTGCCTGGGGCTTCCTCCGGGAATCGCACTTTGCAGTTTTTCTCAGAAGGCTGTTGAAGCTGCGAAGAAAGTCAAGTATCGCGGTCTCTATCTTGACCTCCTTGCCCTTTATGACAACGTCATTAAGGACGATCAATATCCGTCCACACCAACGCTTTCCCATATGTTCGCACTGGATTACCAGCTCGACCGCATCATCGAGGAAGGCTTCGAAAACAGATTCGCACGCCACACTGAAATGGCGAAAGTCGTCCGCGAATGGGCTAAAAAGCACTTTGCACTTTATCCTGAAGAAAAGTACGCTTCTAACACGCTCACGACTATTGTCAACACCAAAGGCATCAGCGTTGCTGATCTCAACAAGAAACTCGGCGAGCGCGGTTTTGAGATTTCCAATGGCTATGGCGATTTGAAGGAAAAGACATTCCGTATCGCGCACATGGCTGATATGACTATGGAAGAAGTCCATGATGTTCTTAGAAATATCGAAGATATCCTCGGACTATAAGCCCTGGCACTTGAGTTACAGCTTCATCCCGAGCTATTAAAAACAATTGGAAAAGGAGTTTTATATGCTTAAAATTCTCGCAAACGACGGTATGGAACAAAGCGCGGTAGCGCATTTGACGAACCTTGGTCACGAGGTTGATACCAATAATTACGATCAGGAAACGTTGAAGACTGCCCTGCGCGACTATGATGTCATAGTCATCCGTTCCGCCACAAAACTGCGCAAAGACATCATTGATGCTGTAGAAGGCTCCAGACTCAAATTAATGATCCGTGCCGGTGTCGGCATCGATAATATCGACGTCGCGTACGCGGAATCCAAAGGCATTGCTGTAAGAAATACGCCTAACTCCAGCAGTGCTTCAGTAGCAGAGCTTGTCATTGGCCACATGTTCAGCCTGGCGCGTTTTATTCATATTTCCAATCACACCATGAGACATGGTGAGTGGAATAAGAAACACTACGTCGGCACTGAAATTTGCGGCAAGACACTCGGTGTTATCGGTTTTGGCAGAATTGGTCAAGAAGCGGCTAAACGTGCCATGGCCCTCGGTATGAAAGTACTTTATCAAGATTTGCTCGGTCCTAGAGCGGGCCTTGACGAGTACCATTACGCTGACTTTGAGACAATCCTGGAACATGCCGACTACATCACTTTGCATATTCCGGCGACCGCTGACAACAAACCTCTTCTGGATGCGGCAGCGTTCTCAAAAATGAAGGATGGCGTCTACATCATCAATACCTCCCGCGGTGGTCTGATCGATCCTGACGCGCTGCTTGAAGCCCTTGACTCCGGCAAAGTCGCCGGCGCAGGCCTTGATGTCTTCATCGAAGAGCCACTCAAGGACGAGCGGCTGATGAAGCACCCTAAGATTTCTATGACGCCGCATATAGGCGCATCTACAGAAGAAGCTCAGCTTCGCATTGGCGCTGAGGTCTGTGACGTTATCGAAAAATTCTTTGCGTAAACTACGAGACTCAACCCATACTAGGAGGTAAATAATGGCAATTGTAAAACCCTTTAAAGCGATCCGCCCTGCGACAGATCTGGTAGAAAAAGTCGCATGTCTTCCCTATGATGTTATGAATACTGAAGAAGCTCGGGAAATGGCCAAAGGTAATCCATATTCTTTCCTGCATGTCGTCCGTCCGGAGATCAACCTCGCAGATGATCAGGATCCGTACGCAGACGTCGTCTATGAGACTGCCAGAAAGAACCTGGACGCTTTTGTCGAAAAAGGCTACATGAAAGAAGAAGCTGCGCCGTTGTTCTACATCTACAGACAGTTGATGAACGGCCGCGTTCAAACGGGCATTGTCGGCTGCACTTCCATTGATGATTACCTCAATGACATCATCAAAAAGCATGAGTTTACGCGTCCAGTCAAAGAAGTAGACCGCATTCAAAACTTCAGCTTTTGCGAAGCGCATACCGAGCCGGTATTCCTTACGTACCGCAACCGCAAATCATTGACTACGATTATGAACGACTGGATCAAGTTTCATATGCCTGCCTACAACTTCACTACAGATGATGCCATAACACACATCTTCTGGCCAATTGACGATCTTGCCATCGTCAGTGAAATTGAAAAGGAATTTTCAGATATCGACTTCCTCTACATCGCGGATGGCCATCACCGTTCGGCTTCCTCTGTCAAGGTCGGCCTCAAGAAACGCGAAGAAAATCCAGGGTTTACAGGCAATGAAGAATTCAACTACTTCATGGCTGTTATCTTCCCGGATGACGATCTTTTCATAATGGATTACAATCGCGTTCTTACAGACTTGAACGGACACAGCGAAGCAGATTTCCTCGCAAAAGTAGCGGAGAAGTTCGAAGTTTCTGACGCGCCTGTCGGATCTCCTTATAAGCCTATGACCAAGCATACTTTTGGGATGCTGCTCGACGGCAAATGGTATGTCCTCAAGGCAAAGGACGGCATCTATGACGAGAAGGATCCAGTAGATCGTCTGGATGTTTCCATTCTTCAAAAGAATCTTCTCGGACCGGTTCTCGGCATTGAGGATCCAAGAACAGACAAGCGCATTGACTTTGTCGGCGGTATCCGCGGACTTGAAGAGCTTGAAAGACGTTGCGCGCTGGACATGAAGGTCGCCTTCTCCATGTACCCAACCACAATGGACGACCTGCTCGACATTGCGGACGCTGGCGAAGTAATGCCTCCTAAGTCAACCTGGTTTGAACCAAAATTGAGAAGCGGACTTTTCGTCCACAGCTTCAGGTAATTTCACAACAAAAAAGGAAGTTGGTGTCACCTGCCTTAGGCTTGGTGATCCCAGCTTCCTTTTTTGTTATTAAATCGAACTCATGCTTTTTCTCAGGCGATCTCTGCAATCCCATAGTTTCTGGGACAGGTCCACGTAGTATCCATGCGGATTTTCAAATCGAAGCGCTTCTTCCCATAACGTTTCAATCTGATTCATGCAAAATGCTTGAATCTCATGAAGCGACGGCGTTTCATAAACACATACCCCGCTCTTGAAGACAGGAATCAACAGAGGCTTGGCAATAAAATTTTCAATGGTTTTTTGTTTCCAGGTCTGCTCAGGGTCGAAGATGGTATACGCTCCAGAATCATCCACAACCTCGTCATGATGGGTAATGAGGTCGGAAATAGCTTTTCCGGTGGTTCGGTCAAAAAGCCGCCAGACTTGCTTAAAGCCAGGAATAGTCGTTTTGCTGATGTTTTCGCTCAGCTTCATCTTTGGGATCCATTCACCGTCTTTTTGTACCGCCGAAAGCTTGTAGACCCCACCAAAAACGGGTTCTGACTTGGACGTGATCAAACGCTCCCCGACCCCAAAAGTATCTACTTTGGCACCCTGAATGATGATATCTCGAATGATGTATTCGTCCAGCGAATTTGACGCGACTATTTTACAGTCCTCAAAGCCGGCTTCATCCAACATCCTGCGGGCCTCTTTAGACAGGTAAGTAATGTCGCCGCTGTCGATACGGATGCCCTTTGGTCTGAAGCCCTGAGCCACGACCACTTCCTTGAAGACCTTGATGGCATTGGGCACCCCGGACTTCAAAACATTATAGGTGTCCACCAGCAGCGTGCAATTGTCAGGATAAACCTCTGCATAGGTCTTAAAAGCCTCGTACTCCGAATCATACATTTGAATCCAACTGTGTGCCATTGTCCCCATAGCGGGAATGCCAAAGGTCTGCTCGACAACGGTGCAGGACGTGCCTATACAGCCGCCTATAAAGGCCGCTCTTGCGCCCAAAACCGCGCCATCATACCCATGGGCGCGTCTGGATCCAAACTCCATGACTGCTCTTCCCTGAGCCGCTCTGACTATACGATTTGCTTTAGTCGCTATCAGGCTCTGGTGATTCAGGGTCAGGAGCACCACCGTTTCAATAAGCTGAGCCTGTATGACCGGTCCTGTCACGACAAAGATGGGCTCATTCGGGAAGATTGGCGTCCCTTCCGGCATAGCCCAAACATCACAGCTGAATTTAAAGTTTTCGAGATAGTCATAGAATTTCTCATCAAAAATACCTTTTTCCCTGAGAAACTCAATATCTTCTTTTTCGAATTTTAAATCCTTTAAGTAGCGCATGATCTGGTCGAGGCCTGCCATGATGGCAAAGCCGCCATCATCCGGTACTTTCCTGAAAAACATATCGAAACAGACAATTTGATCCATTTTTCCCGACAGCAAATAGCCATTACCCATGGTTAATTCATAGAAATCTGTCAGCATAGCCAGTTTGTTGACTTTCAAGCTGAAGCCTCCCTCGCGGCACTCTCTGATGAAAACGCCTCATGATGATTAGATTTAAAGCCTAAGTGCATTTTACCGACTTAATCCACATTATTCAAGTTTTGACCTTTTATATCATAAATATCATGGCTTTTATGCTATTCAGCCTCCGGAAGTTTCGTCCCGTCCTGAGCTGTCGCTTCACTGCCTTCCTTGACATTAGGGGATTCCGACGGCTTGGATGACCCATTTTTCTTCCTGGGCCGGCCTGGTCTTCTTTTCTTTTTCTCACTCTGTTTTTCTGCCGGTTCTGCTGAGGCTTCGACCTGCGTTTCCTCAGGTTCCAACTTTGGCTGTGGTTCCGGGTCTCGCTCAATCTCAATTTTATCCTGCTTCTCAGGCTGATGTACTGCTGCGGATTCAGGCGAGACTGCATGAATTACCTCTTGTTCGGTTTTAGACTTAGAAGCCGGCTGCTTTCTTTTACGGCCACGCGTCTTTTTCTTGGTCTCCGCCACCGGTTTTTCAGGATGAATCACCGGATCATCAGGTCTTGATGCTGCTGCCTCAGCCAACCCAGCGTCTGTAGCCGCCATATCACCACTGCTGGATTCCTCAATAGGCTGATCCCCATTACCCTCCAAGCTCTGTTGCCCGTCTTCGGGCTGCTTCTCTACAGCGCTCTCCTTCAAAAGCACAAAGGCATCCTGTGTCTCAGGCACTGCCTCATAATCCTCAGGTGCCACTGGCGGCAGCGTCTTTTGATATTGTTTATGAAGCGACTTCAATTTACCATAGATGGGGTGATTGCCCTTCTTTCCAAAGGCTTTCACTAAACGGTCATGCAGCGTATTCAATGTAAATGACTCCCTAAAAATGGCATCCACTTTCTTCAAGTCTGAAGTGCTCATTTTTAGGCTCACCAAACACTTTTGAACGGACGCCGCGAATTCCCACGCCTCATCCAGTTCCTCCAAAACAGGCTCAACACTGATCTGTTCAACGTTTTTACCTATTTTCTCAATGGTTTCACACTGGATAATCTGGAATCCGCGATTCAGAAAGGCGGTTACAACATTTTCATAGCCACGGTCTTTGCTGATAATAGCGAACTGCGTCGACTGAGCCTCATAGGTGTGGCGCCCGATCTGAAACCCCACCTCAGCAATCAACTGGAAATCAAGATTATTTTTTCCTGTGCCTATGGTATGAATGATGTTCAATTCGCACTTCTTTCGAAGCAGCGTCTCCAGCACCACCAGGCTGATCTTGTGTGAGACACTGCTGATAAAAATGGTGACAGAGTCGCCGTCCGACAGCGACTCGACGCCTTCAAATCCGGATTCATGAACATTTTCGTAATCGATAAAGCAATGTGTTTTCCTATTTTCCCGCTTCATGTTCAGCGCTCCTAATCCATTGGTTTATTACTGTCAATGTGAGAGGCCCCGCGCCTCTTCTTTTGGTACCTGATGTAGGCAAGTACAGCAGCAAGAAAGAGCAGGCTCACCACGATCACCGGCAATAATAGCATCATCATAAAGATCATCCCATAAGACGGCCTGATGAGGTTGAGTGACATGGCTAAAGTCCCGGCTATCACGAGCCCGACAGCCAAACGCTTTCTGTGGCGAGCAATAAGTATAGCCCCCATGAAGCTGACTGCCGCGGCCGGCCAGGTCCATCCAAACAAAGCAGACCTCGAATTGAGTCCGAGCATAAGCTCATCCTTATTGAGCAAGCTTATATACAAGTCCTCCGTGCCTATAGCGTAATCCTTCAAGGTGTACAGTCCCGGCGCTTCGAGTTCCAGCGGCAGATTGGCCGCAGCCGACCAGTTCCGCGGTACAATCAATTCGAGATCGACAACCGCCTCACCATCGAAATATTGGGCCGGAGAAAGGGCATAATACAGGGTTCTGTAGACCGTAAAGTAGTCCGAATGACTCAGATACCCGCTTTTGGCCTCATAGGATACCACAACCTCCGTCTGTTCCCGCGGCGCCAGTTTAAGAAGCCACTCTGTGATTCTGGCTGGTGTCTGAGTCTGTCCGTAAAAATCAAGACGCTGCTCCAGCGGCTCATTATAAGCTGTGACAAACGGCGGATCTTTTACAAATGCCCAGTTTTCCAAGTGGTACGCCTCCGGCTCAATGTCTTTTGAAGGGATCAGTCCGCTTGAACTCCGGATCTTAAAACTTCGATCCTCATAATCGCCACTCATAAACCACAGAGTCAGCGCCTGAGGGCTGTTTAAGGTGTTCTCGAAGGTATAGGTGACAGTAAACTCAGCTCTATAGCGCTCTGGATCCCACACCATTTTGAGGTGTTCATGAACGAGCGCCACCCCCGGATTCTCAGTAAAAACCGCTTTATTTTGATCTGGCAGAATTCGGGGCGGTCCGCTGTTGGCAAAGACAGGCAGCCACTGGATCAGGAGTACGAGAAGCAGACAGAGTGAAAGGCGCCCAAAGCCGCGGACCCCTCTTTCCAATCGCCTTATTGGCGTTGGCCTCACTGCCTTTTCTCTGTGTTTAGCCGATGGTCTCACAACCCCGCCCCCCTTTTTCCTCCAAACATTCAAAGCCGCTTAATGCTTGTTGGTCTGTCACTTAAGCTCGATGTTATGAAACGCATAGCTCGTCATTGAAACCGAGCCCATGACGCATGCCTCATTGAATACAGTGAGCTTATCGTCGTCTCTGCTCGCTCCCAGGACGTAAAGCAGGGGATCATAGTGCTCCGGCGTTGGAAAGGCAAGCTTTGCGCAATCCCCCGCCTGACCGTGATCCAGAATGGCCTCGACGTCGCGCTTGACCATATTGTCGCGAATGTAGCCATCGAATTCATAGGCCCAGTCAAAACCATCGGCACGCTGCATTTGAACGCGTCTCAGATTGTGAACGACATTGCCGCTTCCAAAAATCATCACACCCTGGTCCCTGAGCTCTGACAGTGAACGGCCAATCTCATAGTGAGTTTTCGCGTCTGCACTGCCGTCAATGCTCAGCTGGAGAACGGGAATGCTGCGGTCAGGATACATCTTATGCAGAACCGACCAAGTGCCATGATCAAGACCCCAGGAGTTGTCTGCCATGCAGGGGCGGGAAAGATGAGACAGGCTGTCGAGAACGACTTTCGCGATTTTCGGCGACCCCGGCGCATTATAGACAATCTCATAAAGCTCTTTTGGAAATCCGTACATGTCGTAGATCGTTCTGGGGGCAGGGTCATTGTTGACCCGTGTGCCGTCTGTATACCAGTGCGCTGAAATTGACAGGATCACTTCCGGCCGCGGCAGTTTTTCCGCCATGCGCGCCCAGCCATTTGTAAACCCATTGTCCTCTATAGCATTCATTGGGGAGCCATGACCAACAAACAATGCTGGCATCCTCATTTTTTGCCGCCTCCTCTGCTGCTGTCCTTGTCTTCAGAGCGTTTGTGCCTGAGGCCTGCAACCTCTTCCTTGCTGAGTGGTCTCCAGTGGCCGCTCTTTAAATCTCCCAGGCGCAGATCCATGATCCTGGTGCGCTTAAGCTTGACCACCTCATAGCCCAGGGCCTCGCACATGCGTCGAATCTGGCGGTTGAGTCCTTGAGACAGAACTATTCTGAAGCCGTATTCAGAAACCCGCACGACTTTGCATGGCTTAGTCTTGGTGTGCTGCCTTTTGACCGGATTATAGATTCTGACGCCATTAGACATAGCTTTGACAAATTCGGGTGTCACGGGCCGGTCTACCTGAACAAGATATTCCTTCTCGTGATCGTTTTCTTCTCTAAGGATTTCATTGACGATTCCGCCGTCATTCGTCAATATAATAAGACCTTCCGAATCTTTGTCGAGTCTGCCTACCGGAAAGATCCGATGGGGGTGATTCACAAAATCAATTATATTGCCCTTAATGTGGCGCTCTGTCGTACAGGTAATGCCCACGGGTTTATTCAGGGCTATATAGACACTTGGAACTTTTTTGCGCAGGACTTTCCCTTCGACCTCGACGAGATCCCCCTGGTCAGCCTGGGTTCCAAGCACTGCCACTTTCCCGTTCACCCTGACTTTTCCCTCAAGGATGAGCCGATCCGCCTCCCGCCTTGAGCAAAGGCCTGTACTGCTGATATAAACGTTTAGTCTCATAGTTGAGTCACTCCATACCTCCGGAGAGCTTTGCAGCATTTCCGCCGAAAAATTGTTGTAAGGTTGCTTTGAGAAGAAATTGTGTCTACAATTAAGTATAAGAATACGAGGTGATCAGGTTGTTTTTTGTATTTCCCACTCTCATGTCAACGTTTGAAAAACCACTTGGCCTATGAGCAGATTTTTACTTTCCATAAGCATAATCTTTTTAGGGCTTCTGACTGGCCAGGTCTTGAACAGAATCCTGCTTCGCAAAGCTGCCCGTTTGGAGGCTGACCAGGCTTCACAATATCTGGGTGACGCGGAAGTCATAGTGCGCAGAATGCAGTTGTTCGCCATGTTTGGCTTAAATCCAATCGTCACCTTTGGCGCTTTCTGGGTCGTTCGGCTGGATGACCTCCGCTACGTCGCGCTTCCGTTGATTGGCGCCCTTGCTATCCTGTCAGGCGGTGTTCTGGCTTACATAACTTCAAAAGTCATGAAGCATGAAAGGTACCAAACCGGAGCATTTATCTGCTCTGGCGCCTTTATGAACCTGGGAAGCTTTGGCAGTTTGTTCTGCTATATTTTTTTGGGAGAGGCCAGCTACGCCCTCGCCTCCATGTACCGTTTGCTGGAGGAATTTCTCTATCTTCTGGTTGGATATCCAATCGCTCGACTTCACGGTACAACTGCCAGCGAAGCAGACAAGCAATCCGCGCTCATGAAGATTTTAAGAGATCCCGTCTTTCAGATTTACATCACCAGCATCTCAGCCGGACTGATCCTCAACTTCCTTGGTGCTCAGCGCCCAACCTTTTTCTCGTCCGTCAGCGCGGTCATCATTCCATTTTCGTCTTTCCTGCTGGTGACCTCTATTGGATATCGCATCAGATTCAGCGCAATCCAGCGTTATCTGAAAGAATGCCTGGCAATCTCAGCTATAAAATTCATAGCCGTACCTGTGATTGCCGTATCCGCGGCCTTTGCCCTGGGACTGGACGCACTGCAGGATGGCCTTGTCGTCAGGGTTGTACTGATCATGTCGGCTATGCCACCGGCTTTTCATTCCCTGATTCCGCCTCAGCTCTATGGTCTGGACGCAGATCTGGCCAACTCCCTTTGGCTGTTTAATACCGGTATGCTGGCTGTTGTGCTGCCCATCCTTTATGTCCTTCAAGGGCTGATTTAGTCCGACTTTTCTGTCGCTCAAGCCTTAACAAGCAATGCGCCTCAAGCTATCAGCACAAATTTCATAAGGCCTATCCGTTGAATGAATGAGACCGCTTTTTAAAGCGGTCTCATGTTTTTGTCACCCTTTTCAGTCAGAAGTCAGAAGACTGCCTCTCACTTGAGCCACGCCTCGATCTCTTCCATAAGTCTGACATGAGCATGCCTCAGCTGGGCTCGGTACTCACGTCCCTGACGCTCTCTAAAACTGAGATAAATGGAAAGAAGCTTCATATCCTGTGCGGGATCTGCCTGGACATCGAAGAGGATACCACCTTCGTCCATATGCAGGATCTTCGACACCGCCACATCGTGCAGCGCGCCGGACAAAGACTGGTAAGTCTCAAGGGCGTCAAGCAAGGCTTTGGATTCCATAGGAACGATCTTTTGAATTGCCCTGAGGACATATCTGATTTTTTTCACGCCAATTCGGCTCTCGTGAATTAAAGTGTCATTATCAAAATCCATGCTGCCATAATGCTTTCTCCATTGACGTAACCATCGGCTAACACGCTTAAGGGCGAAGGTGTCCAGAGGCATTTTTGAAATTCCTCTCGAAAGGGTCGCTTTCAA
This sequence comes from Acidaminobacter sp. QWL-03, assembly GCF_058683855.1. Classification (NCBI taxonomy): domain Bacteria; kingdom Bacillati; phylum Bacillota; class Clostridia; order Peptostreptococcales; family Acidaminobacteraceae; genus Acidaminobacter; species Acidaminobacter sp. QWL-03. The sequence continues at coordinate 3,522,450 of NZ_CM178752.1, read as the reverse complement.
CATGTCGCGGTGCCAGACTTGAAGGGCTGCTGCCCATGAATAGTCTCCAGCTGCAGCTTCAGCGAGAGCAGCGCCGGTGCGCTGAGTCAACACCCCGGATCTGAAAGCGATCCAATCCAGCTGGGCCTTGTCGTCAAGACCGGCATCAAGGCTCGCGGCGTAAGCTTCCAAAGCCCTCAGCTCGACCGCACCTTCCCTGGCGTCTTCAAAGGCATGCAGTGCCTTTCGAAGCTGCTCCAGACCACCTTCATAGCGGCGTGTTTTGAGCAGAGGCTTGAAGAAAGACTGGAGCGCCTTGATCTGTCTGATATAGACCCTGAAATCATGGACACGCTCTTCGTCCAGACTTTGATGTTTGCGAAGCATCAGCCAGGACGCCACCTCTGAAAGAAATCTGGAGTACCCTTCCGCGACTGTTCGATCATTTGGTGAAAGAACCAGCGTGTGATCTCCGGCTTTAACAGCATAGCGTCTGAGCTCTTCAAGAACAAGCGCCGCGCGCTTTCGCCAGGCTGGCCTCGAAAGGACAGGCTCCCCTTCAAGAAGGCGCTGAAACACATCCGCGTCCTTCAACAACTCATCATAGGCTTCCTGTTGTTTTCCCTTTGCGCTGTGGCGCCGGATCGCGTTCACCACAATCTGTTGGGAGGACTCAGGCAACAACCGGTTTTCTTTTAAGAACGCCATGACTTCTGAAGCGCCACGTTCGGCATGCGCCTCAGTGGAACCTCCCGGTCTTAGCCGTCCGGCATCATGGAGCTGACCAATAATCTCCGCGAGCTCAGAGTCAAGGCCTCTGCCGGGTGCCAGAACCGCCATCAATTTTGCTACCGAACGTACATGGGTGATTTCTTCAGCCAGTAAATTCAATGATTTAAGCGAAAGATCAGACCACGCTTCGAAAACCCAATCTTGAAGGAAAGCCTCGCGACGGGTTGAATCCGTGTTCAGAGCATTGTCTGCTTCCTTTTTCAGATCATTTTTTGACATAACCTCAGTCCTTGAAATTTCAGCCTTAGCGATACCTCGACGGCATGAACTGAATTTTTCTGACCAGCCAGGTAATCCCTTGCAGCGGCATATCCGGTGCCGCCTGCTTGATGCCCTGAGCTCTGATAAATTCGTCAAAGAGCGCTTGCTTTTCAGGATGAAGGGCTTTGAGCTCCTCCGCACGAACCCGGATCAGTTCTTTCTGAGCGTCGTTGAAAGAAAAAAGGGCTTGACCTTCAGTCACTATGGTCGCGACCACTTCCAGACCTTCCGCTCTAAAGAGGGCCAGCCACTCAGCATAGGTCAGATAAGGGGCTTCAAGCACTTCCGGCGGGAACTCCGGAATTTCATCCAATGACATTTTTGGAGAACTGTATTTAGAGCCAGTCGTCTTGGCCTCTGTCCCGCTATCTTTCTGATTCTGATCTTCCGGGTGGAATTTATAAGCGTCGTTGATCAAAAGATAGCCGCTTTCCTTAATGACGTGTCGGATCATTCGAATGGTTTCTGCTGGCGTTCCAAGGACATCCATGATGGCGTCCAGGATCGCGATATCGTAATTGCGCTCGATCAGAACCGCTTCGTTGATGTCACCGACGACAAATTCGCATAGGTCTCCAACACCATTCGCCTCTGCATGCTTGACGGCCGCTTCGATAAATTCAGGAATGATGTCGATGCCTTTCACATGACAACCGAACGCCCGGGCAAGGTATACCGGTGCTGCGCCTTTGGCGCAGCCCATGTCGATCAGATGCAGTTTGTGTGGCGACGGTAAATGTTCCTCTATTAATGTTCTCATGTCCTCAGGCGAAGAGCCGAGGTCCCAAATATCCATCAGCAGATACGGCAAATACGGGATCAGTTCCGGGGTCTGTGCTGTCAGCGACTTGGCCAGTTTTTCCTCTACTTCGTCTTTATAAGTTTTCTGATTCAACTGCCATCACCTCCTAAAATTTCTGCAAGTAACCTGTGTGTGCCTGACGACACTCACAGCTTTATAAAACAAAATTGACCGTACCTTCGCGACGCTCTGCAGCTTTTGGTGAAGGACCCTCCGGATGGCCAAGGGTCAGCGCTGAACAAACGACATAACCCTTAGGAACACCCAGTGCCCTCAGCGCAGCCTTCACCTCCGGTTCATCTCTGAGCCGCGTCAGAATGTGAACCCAGCAGCTGCCAAGACCAAGGGTATGAGCCGCGAGCATCATGTTGCCTGCAGCAAGGGCAGCGTCTGACACTGGAGATAATGAAATTGAATTTGCCGCGTTGCTGATGATCACCAGAACAGGGGCACCATAAAAGTAGTGAAACTCCGCAAGCTCACCCATTTTTTTCAGATAAGGGTCTTCTGAGCCTTTTATCGCCTCGTAAACAACTGCTTCCAGCGCCTCAATCTTCTCGCGGTTTTGAATGACACTGAAGTGCCAGCTTTGGGCGTTCATACCGCTTGGCGCGTATTTAGCCGCCTCGATGATCTGCCCCAAATCCTCTTCAGATATGCCGTCCGCTTTATATTTTCTGATACTTCTGCGGTTCAAAATGGCCTCAATGACATTGTTCATTCTTCAGATCCTCCTCGACGCCTCAGCCAGCATATAGTTTCGCAATTGCTCGTATGCGGGAACATGTCCACGCCTGTCACCTTTACGGGTTGATATCCAGCCAGAGCCATCATTGAAAGATTTTCCGCGAGCGTTTTTGGATTGCATGAAATGTACAGGATCTCCGGCGCTCCAAAAGCGATGATTTTCTCCAGGGCTTTTGGTGAAATGCCCATTCTTGGCGGATCCACCACTATAACCTCGGGCTTGTGGCCTTCATAATGATCCAGAATTTCCAGCACGTCCCCAACCCTGAATTCACAGTGGGAAAGCTCATTTTCAGCCGCGTTGGCAATGGCCGCTTCGACCGCGTCTGCCACAATTTCTATGCCGACAACGCGCTTTGCTCGTTGAGCCAATAGTTGAGCGATCGTACCCGTCCCACTGAACAGATCAAAAACATATTTCCCACGAATGTCCTCAAGGCCGTCAAAAGCCGTCTGATACAGCAGCTCAGCGCCCACGGTGTTGGTCTGAAAAAACGAATAAAGGGAGATTCGAAACCTTAGACCCAGAATCTCGTCATAGTAATGATCCCTGCCAAACAGAACGACTGGGTCTCCGTTGACCGCGTCTGCCTTTCCCGTGTTTTCAACATACAAAACACCGACAATCTCACCTTGCAGTTTTAATCCGGTCACCAAATCGACAAAGCCCCTCAGGTCTTCTGCCGATGGTCCCGCAGCCGACAACGCGACAAGAATCTCACCGGTTTTTTCGCCTTTGCGTATGACGAGGTGCCTCAAGATTCCCTCATGACTAAATTTATTATAATGATCCACGCCACGCCTCTTAAAAAATTCTAAAACCGCGCTTAAAATTTCCGTAAAATCCGAGTCGCAGATCTGACAGTGATCCGTCGTAATCACCGCGCCAAATTGACCTTTTTTGTGAAGTCCTAGATTTGTCTCACCACCTTTGAAAGCATTCCCAAAGGTAAACTCCATTTTGTTTCGGTATGCCAACTGCTTGGGACTCGGAAGCACGCCTGTGAACGCTATGCTTTTGAATACGTCTTCCGGGAGATGGGACTCAAGAAGCCCGGAAATCCAAGCCTTTTTCATTTCCAGTTGCGCACTGTAAGGCAATGTCTGAAGCGAGCAGCCTCCGCATTCGCCGTAATGATTGCAAAATGATGATATCTCTGACTCTGATTTTTCCAAGACGCTTAACAACTTACCTTCGACGTAGTGATCCCTGTTCCTGGAAATTCTGACCTCTACCTTTTGACCCGGAAGAGCGCCCTTGACATGAACAGGCTTTTGATCAACAAAACCAACCCCTTCTTGTAGCGTCGCCATTTTTTCTATCCAAAAAGTTACTATTTGATTTTTTTTCATGTATAAGCCCTTTCGCTCAGCTCGATTATTAAAAGCCTGATTTTATCTTACTCTTTATTATAGCGCAAAACCCGGCTTCAGAACAGCACCCCCAGTGGTAACTGTTGTTGTGTCTGTTGTCGCGTCTGTTGCGGCGTATGATGTGGCGTCTGATGTGGCATCTGTTAGCGTGGTAAAGACTGTTAATCCGCGTGCGCAATCCTACTGGCAGCCGCTGCAGCGATCGCGGCTACAAGGTCATCCATAAAGGTATGCACACGAGTCCCCTTCATGGCGTCGAGCTCCTTGATGATCCCAATTTTTTCTTTGTCCAGGTAGCCGTAGTTAGTGAGACCTATTGTCCCGTAAAGATTTGAAATGGATAATGGCAGGATCTCATCAATTCCATAAAGCGGCTCGTCCGATTCCACAATCTGCTGAAGGGGTTCCGGCAATGCCTTTCGCTCTGCCAATTCATCCAAGGCGACACCTGTCATAATGGCGTGAGCCACCTCACGTTTATTCAGAACTGCATCCACACTCTCCATGCATGCCTCAAATGTAAGGTTTTCGTTATATTTCTTTTGCAGATGCATCACCAGAACCGCGATATCCGAAATTTTAACGCCTCTGCGATCCAGCGCATCCTTTGCTGAAGTATACAGCTCAGACATTGAAACACTTGCCATGTCTTCACCTGGTCCTTTCTCTTTTCAAGGTTAGTGTTGTAATTTTAATTTTCGGATTCCAGAATTGCCTCAAGGTCCCCTTTGATTTTCAAAAGTTCTTCTCTATGCGCGTCAGAAACCTCCGGATAATGCAATTCCATATTATCGAAGGCTTCAATAATTACTTGCGAGATTATCAGACGCGCATTTTTCTTATCGTCCGCTGGAATAACAAACCATGGCGCGTATTTTTTGCTGGTGGCTTCAAGGCAGTCTTCATAAGCTTTCATGTAGTCATCCCAAAACTTTCGTTCTTCTATGTCCCCAAGACTCATCTTCCAGTTCTTCTCAGGTTCATCAATCCGGTCCAGAAACCTTCTTGCCTGTTCCTCTGAAGAGACATGCAAAAAGAATTTGATGACCCTTGTGCCATTCCTAATGAGATGCTTTTCAAAGTCCGCAATGGACTCATAACGTTTCTCCCAAAAATTCTTTCCGTTTTCGATTTCTTCAGGCAGCCTTTGATTTGCCAGTAACTCCGGGTGTACTTTGGCTACCAGCACCTCCTCATAATAGGACCGGTTGAAAATGCCTATCCGTCCACGTTCAGGAAGGCGGCAGGTCGTACGCCACAAAAAGTCATGATCCAGCTCCTCAGCACTGGGCTGCTTAAAACTATACACCTGACAGCCCTGAGGATTCACGCCAGACATAACATGTTTGATTGCACCATCCTTGCCGGCGGCATCCATTGCTTGAAAAATCAGCAGGAGAGAATAGCGATCCTGGGCGTAAAACATATTCTGTTTTTCAGTCATTTTATCTTTGTATTGTCCAAGCTGCTCTTTGTATGTTTTTTTTGAGTCATAATAAGGCTTTACCTTAGTAGGCCAATCCTTAAGGTCAACCTTTTGACCTTCATCCACGCGATATTTTCCGGTATCTATCTTCAAAACAAGCCCTCCTCAACGCTTTTCTTCATCTTTACCCAGTCATAAGAGGCTTAGTCAGGAACAAGTAAAAAGCCTTCCACTGTGATAAACAATGGAAGGCTAAAAATTATTTTGACTGTTTTCCTTAAACGGAAGCCGAATCAGACGTTTACACCAATTTGACTTGACAGCGCGTCTTCTGTGGCTTTTTCCATTAGTCTGATTTTATTGACAACAAAACGGTCCAGTTTGCCGTGTCCAATAATCCCTTCTTCATCAAATGCTTCCGTCTCAAGCTGGATATAGTTGCTTTCCTGACTGACGACAGAAACCTTGATGGTTACTGTTTCACCTAAAACAGTCGGTTTTTCGTGGGTTACAGATAGTGTCTTGCCAACAGAAACATAACCTTCCGGAAGTCGACTGTCGATCAGCCTGGTGGCTGCTTCAATCATTAAAGCAACGAGACTTGGTGTTGCGAGCAGGGTGTCGAGTGCGCCGGAGCCGTAGTGGATTGCAGTGTCATCCTCGGTAACGATTTTTTGGATTGTCAGGAATTCTCCCGGTTCAAAAACAGGAACATTGATCATGTTGATTCCTCCTTTCGACTTCTACTATATAGATAACCAAAAGTTGAGGCCTTACGCTAATTTTTCATTTTTGGTATGATCTTTCGCATATTAATACTTTGTATTCACATAATCATCAATCAACGATCTCTTGGGACTTTCTAAAAAACAGCCTTGCATTTTGAGTTTGCGTTGAATTCTGACATCCATGGAATGGAGGATCGCCATGGGGCGGTCGGTGAAGACTATTTCAAAAAGCTTTCCGGAAAGCCGCTCCGACCTCATTTCAAGGTAATAAGCCTCTACGTTGATATAGTCCACCAGCTCCAGCATTTCCTGTGTCGCACGGTCCTTTTGGAGGTAATGGTCATCCATTTTTTTCTCAAACGTCTTCAACTCTGCATAAGCTGCCGTATAACTTTCATCTATCATCATTTTGTAGAATTTCGCATAAGTATTGTGATACTGATAATTCATCAGGCCTTCTTCAAAAGTTGACGCTCGGGGTTTGAAGGGCCTGATCCCACGCTTTTCAAAATAATAGTGACACTGTTCCAAATAATATCGCTTAGAGATCGCCCCGGATTCCAACTGATTTATAAGATTGGTCCGCTGATTGAAAAACTCCGTCAGGAGCAGTTTTGCAGATCCAGAAAGTCTATTGTCTGTCTCGTTCATGAGTTCTCCTCATTCTTTTCCTCCAATAATCGCAGGGGGATAAAAGCTCTGTAGTCCGCAGATACCAGGCGGTATTCCACGCCGCCAAAATTCCCGTTGATACCTGCTTTAAATCCGAATTCTGTATGGAGATGGCCGTAGACCACCAATTCAACGCCGTAGTGTTCAAAGAGTTCAGTGAATCCGCTGGACTCCATCTTTTCGTTTGTGGGTGCATAGTGAAGTACACCTATTATTCTCTGGAAACCGGCGGTTTTTGATTGCTTCAGGCTGTTTTCAAGTCTAAGAAGTTCCCGTTGATAAATAGCTTCATCCTTATCCGTAAAACCATTGCTGCCAGGGCATACCCAACCCCGCGTCCCGCATATGGCAACGTCGTAATAGACCTGAAAGTTATTATACAAAAACTTAAAATTAGGCCACCGCGTCTGCATCTTCTTGACTGAGGACCACCAGTAATCGTGGTTGCCTTTTAAGACGATCTTCTGTCCTGGCAGCTGATCAAGAAATTCAAAATCTGCGTCCGCTTCCTCAAGCCGCATCGCCCAGGTTATGTCACCCGCCAGGATGACAACATCCTCGGGCTTAATAAGAGCTATCCAATTTTCTCTGATTTTTTCAATGTAATCTGTCCAAACACCGCCAAATACATCCATAGGTTTCTCAACCGTGAAGCTCAAATGCGTGTCTGCAATGGCATAAAGCGCCACATAATCACCCCGTGACTGTCATTGGATTTGCAGGGTGAGTCCAAGGCACCCTTATAGATTTGGAGATTCAGCTCCATGGTCGCGATCAGCATTTTCAAACATCCTGAATCTCGGAAGCGTCAATTTGATTTCATGTAAAAGTTCTTCAAGTTCTTTTTCGCTTCCATTTTCCCACAACAGGTCAAATCTCTCCTGAAATTCGAAAGCTTCAGCTTTTCTCCCAAGTGATATTAAAACTTCCAGATTTTCCATGATATCACTGACCAAATTTGATTTTTGTTCAAACATGAGCTGTGCCCTAATTATTTCATTACGGATGTCACTCATCTCCAAATCGAGCATGGCCGCTGCATTCGCAGTTTTTTTCAGCCTTGCCTTAATGTCAAGAGGCAGCTTATCCTGATATTTATAATTCAAGGAGTGCTCAATAGTCGCCCAAAAATTCATGGCCAGCGTACGAATTTGAAGCTCTGCCAAAACCTCTTTGGTGCCAAAAGCTGTCTGTACCGGATAGCTTATAATGATGTGGTAACTCTTATAGCCACTGTCTTTCGGATTGCCAATATAATCTTTTTCATAAACAATCTTGAGATCTTTTCCATCTCTCGCACGAATTAAGTCCACCACTTTGTAAATGTCATCAATAAACTGACACATGACCCGGATGCCTGCTATGTCTTCCATTTCATCAATGTTTTCTTCAGGGATGTTATATCTTTTGCATTTTTCAAGTATGCTTGAAATGCGTTTAACCCGTCCGGTAATAAACTCAATAGGGGAATACTCATTCATGTCCCGGTATTCTTTTCTGATTGCTTTAAATTTGACTTTAAGCTCTTCCACTGCCTGTTCATATGGGATTAAGATCTGCTTCCATTCTCTGACCTTATGCTCCATGATGCCACCCCCCGAATGCACTATTAGACGCTTAAACCTATACGGAAAAGAAATTCGTTTGTGTCCGTCAAATCATTAAGCAAAAGATCAGGCGCATGTAAAGCTAACTGCTCTTTTGAAAAATTTCCGGTTGCCACTGCTACAGTCATTGCACCAACGGCTTTGCCACTTTCTATGTCTAATGGTGTGTCCCCTATGACAACCGTGTTGTAACCCTGATGCTGATGACCATAACGAAACTCCGCTTGATCAATGACATGCTGAATCAGCTGCGCTCTGGTATCGTGGTGGTCACCATACCCACCGAGAATGAATCGATCATGAAGGTGAACCGCTTTGAGTTTTTCATATGCGCCTATTTCACAATTGCCTGTACCCAACGTACACAGAACTTCCGGTTTAACCGCGAGTGCCTCAAGCAGCGTTTGAACGCCCGAGTAAGCCATGACACCGGGATTATTCTGAAGATTTCTCTTTAAATGGTAACCGTATAAACTGAAAAAGGAGGCTTCATCATCCAGTTTTACCTGATGCATCTGAAGAGAAGTCCTAAGAATCGCCCTGTCCAGACACCCGGCCATATTAACTTTTTCAAATCCGTTTTCAATATTAAACACTTCCAAGAAAGCGTCATTCATTGACTTCCTGCCGCTTCCGCCACATGACATCAGTGTCCCGTCAATATCAAAGATCAACAGATGACCGATCATGAGACGTCCCCCCTTTGAAATGACACCTCTATTATTATACACCAACTTAGCCTGATCAAGCACGAAATTATGACTGCCATTTTCTCAAATAAATGAGTACCCTGTAACCACTATAACCAGATAGGCTACTGGTTTTAGTATTTACAGGGCACTGGGAGGCAAATTTCATTCCCTCCCTGGTCAATCGTTAATTTTTAACACCAGTTTACCTAGGGCGTCACTGCCGGTTCTGCCGCATCACCTTCAGTTGCTGTCTCTTTCTGACTTTCCATTTGTGTTTCCAACTGCTGAATTATTTTTTGAATTTCACTCAGTGATCGCGTTAACTCGTCATAGACAGATCGGACTTGATTCAGAACAGCATCTAAATCTTCGCCCTCCGGCTGTGGCAAACCGCCTTCAGACGGCAACTGTGGACCTGTTTCTGAGACAGTGCCAAAAATCCGTTCCAAAGCCAGGTCCAGTGTCTGTTCCATCACTACCTTATCGCGATACCCAACGATTACCCGCTTCGTTTCCGGCAGACTGTTGACATTGTCTGCCTGAATGAAAATTGGTTCAATATAAAGCAGCGAATTATTGACCGGAACCACTATGACATTACCCCTCAGAACATTTGAGCCTTCCTGGCCCCACAAGGTGAACTGAGGTGAAATAGTTGAATCCTGATCTATTCTGGATTCAATCATCATAGGGCCATCAATGGTTCTGTCTTTTGGAAAACGGTAAACATAAAGTTTCCCATAGTGCTCGTCATCATTTCTCGCGACAAGCAAGCTGGTCATGTTTGCCTTTTCACGCGGTGTATACGGTAAAATCAAAGCGAACTCTTCATTTTCTTCCTCAGGAAGCTTAAACATGACATAGTTTGACTTCGCTTGCTCAATCTGGTCCAGATATTTTTCGTTGGCAATATCCCAGGCATCCTCACCGTTATAAAAGACGACCGGATTGCTGATATGGTAAAGACGATATACCTCTGCCTGCAGATCGAATAAGTCCCGCGGATATTTGATATGCTTCTGCAAACCTTCAGGAAGCTCAGACGCAGGTTTAAACAAATCCTTGTAAATATTATTGTAGGTCTGGATCATAGGGTCACTTTCATCAAAGACATAATAATCAATTGTGCCATTATAGGCGTCTACGACAATTTTAACCGAGTTTCGAACGTAATTCACAATATAGCCCTTAAACCCGTATCTTTGAGAATAGGGGTAATCCGCCGTGGCAGTGTAAGCGTCCACAATCCAGTAGAGCTTGCCGTCTTCCTGATTCATGACCATATAGGGATCATTCTCATAGATTAGGAATGGCGCTATTTTGGAAGCGCGGTCAATGATGTCTCTTGTGTGATGGATTCGGCTGTCTGCCGTAATGTTGTCCGAAAAAAGCAGCCTCAAGCTGCGCTGAGTTATCGCGTAAAGCAATCTGTTAGCCCCGCTCAGGGTAATGCCATCAGTCCCTTCATAACGGGTTTCTGTATTATCTGAGCCGCTCGGATAATCAAACTCATCCTCATCCGTACCCGTAATAATATATTGATCGGTCAGAAGACCAAAATAAATCTCCGGTCTTGACAGCTTTAAATCTGTCTCTGTGGTTGGCGGAATATTTTTTACCATCAGCTTTGGCTGGCCTTCAGGCGTAACTTCATTGACCGGCGCTGCGACCACCCCGTAACCATGCGTGTATTTCAGGTGCAAATTAATCCAGGTCTTTGCTTTATCCGTCAATTTTTCGACGTTGAGCTCTCTTGGAGCCAGAAAGATTTGTCTGTACTGCCCGTCAATGACATATCTGTCCATACTGATATTGCTGAACTGGTAATACAGCCTCAAACTTTGAAGCTGATTAAATGTCTGCAATAGCGGCGTTTCGTCATTAATGCGGATGTTTCGAATGGTTGCTTCATTTTCTTCCAGATCTTTTGCAGTAAGCTCCTGATTGACAGGAAATTCCCTCGACTCAACCTGGTCAAGATTAAAGCTTTTTTGAGTAAAGGCTATGTTGTATTCAATATAGGGCTGCTCTTTTGAAATTTCATCCGGTTCTACAATTAATCTTTGAACGCCAAAAGCGATGACCGAAGTGATAATGCCAATCAGCACGATTGCGACCGGACCCGCTGCAATTAAACGCTTTTTCTCTTTCATCATTCCTACAAAAAACAGTACAGCTGAGATAAAAGAAACGATAGCCAGCGCGATATACCCTTTCAGCGTAACCGCGACATCCGTGTAGCTTGCACCGAAAGCCGCCCCACGTGGAGAATAGACGAGGTCATAAGTCATCAGCAGGAAGAAGCTTCCCAGCAATACAAAAAAGAGAGCACCCAAAGTAGCGAGTCGCTTCACAGCGTTTCGTAAAATATCCCGTTTGAAAAAACCAATAACGTTTGGAATGCCCGCAGTTCTGTCCAAATAATAAACCGTACCTTCTGAAGGCGGATATTGCTTAAATACAAGAGAATAAAAGACGAGTGTCGCCACAATAATCACAAGGGTTGTGAAAATGCCGAGGCTCATCAGATTCTCAATCATAGGCTTTGAGAAAATATAGAAGGAGGCATCGTTTCCAAAGATTGGGTCCGCGACGCCAAATGAATTTCTGTTCAAATAGAATAATATTTTCAACCAAAGCTCACCGGTCGCTACCCACGACAAAAATATGCCCAATCCGACAGATATCATTACCAGTAATCTTTTTGACTTAGTCAGCTCCGGCTTGGAAATAAAGATTTGTCCTAATTTTATATACTTGTCGAATAATTTGATGAAATACAGACTGAGAGCCACTGAGAGGATCAGTGAAAGCGGGATCCAAATCATCATTTTTGTCTTGATTTCAACAAAGAAGGTTTCAGTGTAACCCAACATTTTAAACCATTGATAGTCCGCTGCAAAAGCTAAAATCTGATCACCGAAAACAAGCAGCAACAGCACCGCGCCCAAAATTGGCGGTAAAATCTTGTTCCATTCTTTTTTCATAAGGGCATCCCCTTTCAAGGTTTCAATAAGTTGATACCCCGAATAAACAACCACCACACAAATGCCTCACACTTCAAGAAAAAAATGAGAGCCGGTTGGGTATAAACCGACTCTCATTAAGGGCTTGACTGATAAATAGACTCTCTTTACTATTCGCTACATGGTCGGAATGTGAATAATCTGGCCTGGCAGGATCAAATTAGGATTGCTGAGTTTATTGTACTCAGCTAATTTTTGCCACGTTGTGTTGTATTTTAAAGCAATATGGTACAAAGAATCTCCCGAGACGACAGTGTAGTGACTTTCTGTTCCCGGTGTTCCAGGTGCAGGTGTCACAGGTGCGGGTGCAGGCGCTGGTGTCACTATTGCCGGGCCGTCATAGACTTTAATTCTGCCGTCGACTGAGGCATTTCCGACGCCGACTTCCTTAATGTACTTCACGAGTGCTTCGTCCAGTGCTACAAACAGACCTGCCTCTGGGTATTTTTTGAACATTTGATAATCGTCACCGCCAGCTGCCATAAAATCGTTTGTAGCTGTCAAATACATGCGGGCCGGGTCCACCGCTTTTCCGTCCACGGTTGCGGTTACAATCCTCTTGCCCACTTCTTTCGATGGATCAAACTGTACTCTGATCCCTGCGATGTGCGGGAAAGCACCCATCTGGTTAGGATAATCCGTCAAACCATGTTCAATGGCTTTCAAAAGATCTTCTCCGGAAATGGATTTTGTTACAATGTAGTTGCCAAACGGCAAGACTGTAGAAATTTCTCCTACGGTAATGTCTCCGACATCAATTGACGCCCGGATGCCTCCTCCGTTGGTTATGGCAACCTCTGCGCCCGTCGCGTGAATCATGGCCTGAGTAATCAGATTGCCCAAGTTGGTTTCGCCGGTTCTGACCAATTCCCTAGTGCCTACAAGTTCTACCGGAGTGTTCCCTACAACGACCGAAGTCACGACATCCTGCTCACCTTTGAGCGTTGTGATCAGAGTTTTAACTGTTTCGTCTTCACCCAGGTCAACGACTGACGCCGCAGGAATCAGATAAGGTTTAACGGAAGCAATTTCACCGGCGCTCCAAGTAATATCAATTCTTCCCAGGCTTTCATTGTACCCGCCGGTTTGGACGATATTGACGCCATTGTTGATGATGCCGGTTGAAAAACGCGTGTGGCTATGTCCGCCAATAATGACATCCACACCTGGTACCTGATAGGCGATCATACGGTCTGTGAATTCTGACGCAGGCTCGAGTCCGAGGTGTGACAAGACTATAATAATATCTGTCTTGTCCTCAAGCTCAGCAACCATTGCTTTGGCGACTTCTATTGGATTTTCGATCTTCAGTCCCTTGGTATTATCCGGATGGGATTTGTAATAGGTTTCAGGGGTTGCAAGACCGAAAACACCCACTTTGACGCCTTCCATTTCTTTGATGATATAACGGTCCACAAAAGGCGTGCCATCTTCATTGATCACGTTTGCTGCAAGGAAAGGATAGTTTGCCATGTCTTCAAGCTCAAGCAACCGTTCTTTGCCATAGTTGAAATCGTGATTGCCCAGTGTCATGGCATCATAGCCAACTGCATTGTAAATATCTACAATGCTTTTACCTTTTACAAGGGTGGCAATGGTCTGCCCATGGGTCGCGTCACCTGCATCCAAAAGCATTACATTGGGATTTTCAGCTTTCGCCTTATTTACCAGTGAGGCAATTTTTGCATATCCAACAATTGTAGCGCTGGATTCCACTCTGGCATGGGCGTCGTTGGTGTGGAAGATCGTAATTTCGACAGATTCATTCTCAGCTGCAAAATTAAATCCCGTCATTGAAAATACGAGAATTAAAATCAGCAGCATACTCAGATTGCGTTTCATTCAGTTCCCTCCTTTTAATCAGACAGACTAAATTACCGGCATCCTATTCATACCACAATTTGGATGAACAAAACATCACACTTGTTTTTATTTCCCAATCGCCCGCCAAACGAACTAAAACTATCTATTAAAAAAGCCCTCTATAGAGGGCTTTTGACGTGAAATGCTTATATAGACGCCGTCAGAGCGACACCTTGTTCTGCGGTAAATTCAAGTGGTACAATTTCAATGGTGACATCTCTGTTCAATTTATTTTCCAGTCTGTTGATCATATTCTGCTGCTTGGTGGTTTCAAGGGACTCGCCCATCACAATGATATCCACCTGCTCTTCATAGGCGAACTTAGTGAGCGCGCCTTCAATATCCATATCCTTGATGACCGACAGGGCCGCATCATATGCCTTTGATATGTCAAAAAGATATTCAAGCGCATCAGCTTCTTTTAACTTTCCGAAATAGCGCCAGTTTTCTTTTACAACATGAACGACCAGCAATTCATCCTGCGGCTTACAGAGTTCCGCCCCTCGCTTGATGAGACGCTCGCATGATTTCTGCTGGGTGACGCAGACCATGATTTTCCTTCTGTTTACCATGTCTAACCCCTTCCAAATGTCGTCTGGTGCTCTATGTGATCTATTGCTTGTCCATTCCCAATCGACTTAAAAGGCAGTTGTTAAAAAATTTGCCGATGGTCACCGTTTTGTACACATTTTCATACTTATTATACCAAACTTTGACCTCGATTCTTACCTTTTAATTATTATTTAATCTGTTTTACTTTTCTGAATTTTTTCCACTCCCCTCAGTTTTGTCATATAATAGATTTAGGCGAGAAAGTCTGCGCTTTTCAATCAATCGGGAGGGAACGTATGCAAACCTATACAAAAGTGATCGGGCTCACCGGAAGCCATTTCGTAAAAGAATTCGTCAAGATCAGACATCATGACAACAAGGTCAGAGAAATCAGCGAAGAAACCGTCGCAAAAAAATTTAAAGAAGGCAATACCAAGGTCATTGTCTATTTTGAAGAGGATGGCCGCGAAATTGAACTGGATGACTTCAGCGATCCTGACCTGATCCGTAAATTCCTCGGCAAAGCCTTTATTTAAGGCATGCAAAGACGGATGCAAGCGGATGTCTGACAACCGCTTGCACCCCCTGAAAGTCAATCAGCTCAATAAAAAACGCCCCTGAAGCGACCTCATAAAGCGTCTTCAGGGGCGTTTTAACCGTTTTTGACTGTTCAACTAAATGATCTGACGTTGAACCAAAGGCGGTAACATTCAATTTTAAATTATTCCTTAATGTACTTTTTAAGTTCTTCTGGAATTTCTTCCATTTCACAGGTCACCGTTGCCACAACCTTAACATTGCTGACCTCTGCGAAAGCTTCCACGCGTTTAATGTTTTCTGCAATTTCATCCATGCTGCCCTTCATGGTCTTTTTTAGACCATCAATGTATAAATTCTCCAGATCATAATCACTCGCCATCAAACCACAAATGAATCCGAAGAATTCTTGGGCTGACTGCAAAGGCAACTCTATGGTGCTGATGTAACGGACATTGTGGGGCAGATCATACATGTGACTCTTGTCGGCGTCAATAAAAATGCTGGAGCCGCTGGAAGTTTTTGCCCTTTCGTTTGCCATATCAATTAACATCTTTGTTTTTCCACTGCCACGGTTCCCTACGATTAATGAAAACATGTCAATCTCCTCCTCTTAATTTGGGTGGATGGTTTAACGTAAGTATACCCATAATATTCGATTTCCTTCAAAGTATGTCCTTCATGAACGAAAAAATATTTTCTGACAATTTCATTCGCTTAATTGAGTGATGATTACTGAACACTACTCATTCGGTTCGTCCAGATAGGATTTTCTGAGTTGTCCACAAGCAGCATTGATATCGCTGCCAAGCTCTCTTCTTACTGTGGTCTCAATCCCGGAGCGTTTAAGTACCTCTGAAAACCGTTTGACCGACAAGTCGCTTGAAGCTTTGTAGCCACGTTCTGCCACGGGATTAACAGGGATCAGGTTAACATGACACAGCTTGCCTTTTAACGCTTTAGCGAGCTTGAGAGCCTCTTCCTCGTGGTCATTTTCTCCCTTGATTAAAGCGTATTCATAAGTGACCCTCCGGCCGGTTTCGCTGGCATACTCATCACAAGCTTTAAATACTTCGCTGACAGGATATTTTCTGTTCACAGGCATCAGCTCTGAACGCTTGGCGTCCTCTGCGCTGTGCAGCGACACCGCCAATGTGATTTGATAGTGCTTCTTTGCAAGCGCCCTGATACCGGGAACAATCCCGCAGGTCGAAAGCGTCATGTGACGCTGTCCCAACTTTAACCCCTCTTCTGAGCTCGCTAATTCAATGAATCTGGTGACTTCGTCAAAATTGTCCAGCGGTTCACCGCTTCCCATTAAAACGACGCTGGATACTCTGGCGCCGCCCAGGTTTTGAATTTCAAGCAGTTGGCCCAAAATTTCTCCGGCGGTCAAATTCCTGACCATGCCGTCAAGTGTAGAAGCGCAGAAGGTACAACCCATACGGCATCCCACCTGTGTGGACAAGCAAGCAGAAACACCATGCCGATAGACCATGCGCACTGACTCTATGACATTGCCATCATTCAACTTGAAGAGATATTTGGTGGTTTGATCATTGCCTGATGTCAACGCATCCACACATTTCATATTATCCAGAACAGTATGCTGCGCAAGTTTTTGTCTGAAGCTCTGGGACAAATCCGTCATTTCGTCAAAGGTTTTTACACCTCTGTGGACCCAGGCGTATACCTGTCTCCCCCTGAATTTCTTTTCTCCAAGGGATTCAGTCAATTGAATCGTTTCCTGCAGCGTCAGCCTGCGCAGCTCAGGCCTATCCTTGGTCATAATGTTGATACTTGATTTCACCGTCATCCCCCCTAATAGTTTGCCAACGTTATACAGACCGCTCTGTTAAATCTTTTACCTTGCCCTTATCAGCCAGGTATCCCAGCCACTTTGATGCCTCGGTATTCATGATGAGCGATTCTGGCACGCCAACTTCTTTAAAGAGTTTGGCCGCATAGTCAAATTTCCCCAAATCAAAGGCAATATGGCAGTCGCTGGAGGCAATCATCCTGACATTGTGACGACACGCCAGCTCTGCAATTTTATAACAATTATCCTTGCTGCCCTTTCTCCCCAGGTTCGTAAATGAGGAATTGTTTATTTCAATGATCTTACCGGCTGCGGCAGCCGCCTCAATAACGGCCTCCCTGTCGATGGGCCAGCGAGGATTCCCCGTATGCGCGAGAATGTCCACATAAGGATTCTGCATGACCTTGATGAGGGTCTCTGTATTCTGGGCCTGGCTGCCCGGCTCAAGGCAGACGTCGTGAAATCCCGCTATGACGTAATCCAGCCGCTTGAGAATTCTTTCCTCAAGGTCAATCCGGCCTTCAAAATCAATAATGTTCAGCTCAGCTCCCCGAAGAAGTGTCACGCCTTTATAGTGCCTTGGGATGACTTGCTGGTTCCCATGATGAAAAGGATGCGGTCCACCGGGCATGGCAGGTCCATGATCTGAAAATCCAATCAGTTCCAGTCCTTTTTCGACTGCCGCATCCATATACTCTTTCGCTGTAGAATAAGCATGTCCGCTTGCATAAGTATGGACATGACAATCCAGTACCAGTTTCATTGTGCCACAACCTTTCTCAATAGCCACGTCTGACGTCCACGATGTTGAGTAATTGCCGACCATCGGCCAAACGCCTCAGGTTTTCCAGGATCAATTCAAAGCGCCTGTTGTTGCGCTGCTCCGAAATCCATGAATTGTGGGGTGTGATGTGCACGCGGTCGATGCCCCACAGCGGGTGGTCTTTAGGCAGCGGCTCCTGATCGAACACATCCAAATGCACACTTCTGAAGCGTTCCTTTCCAAGTGCCATCAATAGAGCTGCCTCATCCAGCACCGCACCTCTGGAAATATTGATGAGAACAGCATCCGGTTTCATGTGGTCCATAAATTGCTGATCCACGAAGTGTTCTGTATGCGCGGTCTGGGGCAGCGCGATCACCACAGCGTCACAGCACCTGGCAAGCTCAAGTTTGTCGTCCGCGCTGTAAACCTGATCAAATGCTTCATGGGGCTTTCCATGAGTATTCAGCCCGATCCGGCGCACTTCGAAACCACTGAGACGTTTAGCTGCCTCCTGAGCAATAGTCCCTGTGCCGAGAAAGCCGATGGTCTTTCCGACCAGCTCCAAGACGTCGGTTGTGATTTTCCACTCTTTCTTTCTCTGTTGATTGTAAAACCAGGCGCTGTTTTTAAATGCGCTCAGCAGATTCCAGACAATCCATTCACCCATTGGTTTAGAATAGCCGCCGCGGTTGTTTGTCACCACCAGATTTCGAGCCGTCACGCGCTCTGCCGGAAGTTGATCAATTCCAATAGAGGACAATAAGATGTACCTCAGCGCAGGCATGACATCCAGGTCCAATTCTTTGAACGGGTTATAGCATACCAGTACCTCAATGTCGCTAAGATCATGCTTAGAAGTTTCAAGCTCGGACTCCTTGATGTACAAAACTTCATGTCCCAGGGCTCGAATCTCAGCCATTGCCTGTACGCCGTAGTCATAAGTCATTAGCAGTTTCATAGTCGTCCGCCACCTTTAAGCAGATTTTAGTCTATTATATCACGGGTTCGGCCTATGCATTCACCTGTTTTTAAGCGCCATACTCAAAGCCTGCCATGCAAGCTGAGAAAAGCCTGAATGACTTCAGGGTCGTATAAGATGCCACTCATCTCAGAGAAATGGCGAAGAACCTGGTCCAAAGGCCAGGGTTTTTTATAGACGCGGTCTGAGACGAGTGCGTCATAGACATCTGCCACCGCGACGATTCGACCGTATAAATGAATTTGGCGGTCTCTCAGACCTTCTGGGTAACCTGAGCCATTCCAGCGTTCATGATGCTGTTTGGCAATCACAGCACCGGCCTGATAAATTGGTGAGATGGACACCATGAGATAGGACCAGCCTCTTGCAGCATGGGTCTCCATAATTTTTCTCTCTTCCAACGTCAGAGGACCTGGTTTGGTCAGCAGCGGATCCGGTACTTCATGTTTTCCGACATCGTGATAAACCGCCGCTTTTTTTATCAATTGAACTTCTCCGTCCGGGAGTCCCATAGCGGCCGCGATTTCTGCAGAACAAGCTGCCACTCGGGCGATATGTTCCTGGGTTTCTTTAGAATAGAGGACGGCATCCAGCCGCCGGCTGACAACACCCTCCATTAATTCCGCTTCGCAGCCGCTGGCTTGGGCTTCCCGGACCATGGCAGACAAGTCTTTGAAGCTGTATGGGTTGACTTCGTTTTCAGTCAGGGAAACCACTCCATTTCAAGAGATGAGAGTTCAAATCAGATCAGTAATTGAATACTTTAAGGGTACTCGAACCAGCACGTATTGTCAATATATGGAATATCATCCTTTCTCAAACTTTCTTCTAAAGCACGCCAAAATAATAAAAAAACGGGGAATTGGCTTTGATACCAATTCCCCGCATTTTAAGTTCTAATGTCCGACAAGCTCAATTAATAGCTCGCCCGATTTAACGCTTTGCGTCAGACTGACGTTGATTTTAGCGACCTTGCCATCTACTGGCGATGTCACCGCGGTCTCCATCTTCATAGCCTCGACAACCGCAACGGTTTGACCGGCCTTGACCGTTTCCCCTTCCTTCACCAGAAGCTTAGTGACGGTCCCGGGAATAGATGAGCCTATTTCGAAGGGATTGGAGGGATCCGCCATTGCGGAATAAGACTCTGTCACGGTCATTTTGCTCGTCTTGTCCTTAATTTCGATTTCTCTGCGATTGCCATTGATTTCGAAATCTATTGTTCTATTGCCCTTTTCATCCAGCTTTCCTATTTCAATGAGCTTGATGACCATAGTCTTGCCGACTTCGAGCTCGACCTCACAGGTTTCACCCTCGGCGAGACCATGGAAGAAGACATCGCTTCCCATTCTGCTGAAATCGCCGTTTTTAGCGACCCAATCGAGATAGTCTTCAAAGACTTTAGGATAAAGCGCATAGCTGATGACTTCCGCCTCGGAGAATTCACGCTTGTACTTGGTCTCCAGCATAGCCTTGATGCCGTCCATATCTTCCGGTTCAAGCAATTCGCCCGGTCTGCAGGTAATTGGCTGGATATCTTTTAATACCAGCTTTTGAAGCTTTTCAGGGAACCCGCCTTGTGGCTGTCCCATCATACCTTGGAAGTACGCGACGACCGAATCCGGGAATGCCATATCTTTAGCTTTATCGTAGATGTTTTCTTCTGTAAGCTCATTCTGAATCATGAAGATCGCCATGTCCCCAACTGCTTTAGAGGAAGGGGTGACCTTGACAATGTCCCCAAACATGTCGTTGACGGTTCGGAACATTTCCTTGACTTCGGTAAAGCGGTGGCCGAGGCCAAAGCTTTCCACCTGAGGCTTCAGGTTAGAGTATTGCCCGCCTGGAATCTCATAGCGGTAAATCTCAGTACTTGCCGCTTTGAGATCCGACTCAAACTGAGAGTATACCGGTCTGACAGACGCCCAGTAGTCGCTGAGGAGTTGAATGGATTTCAGGCTGATACCTGTATCCCGCTC
Source organism: Acidaminobacter sp. QWL-03 (assembly GCF_058683855.1). Lineage (NCBI taxonomy): Bacteria > Bacillati > Bacillota > Clostridia > Peptostreptococcales > Acidaminobacteraceae > Acidaminobacter > Acidaminobacter sp. QWL-03. The sequence continues at coordinate 3,501,849 of NZ_CM178752.1, read as the reverse complement.
TGTGTTTTCCAGTGCCGCGACAATAGAGTTCAGCGCAGGCTGGCTGGTGACCCCTGACATGCTGTTAAAGGCGGTGTCGACAATATCCGCGCCGGCTTCAGCCGCCAGGAGCATGGACGCGACGCCGTTGCCCGTCGTATCGTGCGTGTGCACGTGAATTGGAATGGAAATTTCATCCTTGAGGGCTTTGACCAGTTTGAAGGACGCATACGGCTTAAGAAGCGCCGACATGTCCTTGATGGCAAGAATATGGGCACCCATGCGCTCCAGCTCTTTGGCCATATTTACATAGTATTTGAGGGAGTACTTGTCTCTGGATGTATCGAGGATATCTCCGGTGTAGCAGATTGTGGCTTCTGCGATTTTCCCGGTCTTTATGACTTCGTCAATGGCAACTTCCATGCCTTTGATCCAGTTCAGGGAATCAAAGATTCTAAAGACGTCAATGCCTTTGGCTGCCGATACTTGAATCAGCTCACGAATCACGTTGTCCGGGTAGTTTTTGTAGCCAACGCCGTTAGCGCCGCGCAGAAGCATTTGGAACAGGATGTTCGGGATGCGCTCACGCAGAATTTCAAGGCGCTCCCATGGCGATTCTTTCAGGAAACGGTAGGCGACATCAAAGGTTGCGCCACCCCACATTTCCAGTGAGAAAAGATCTTCCGCAAGGTGTGAGGTCGCCTTGGCGATACGAGTCATGTCGCGAGTCCGGACACGAGTCGCCATCAGTGATTGATGGGCATCCCGCATGGTGGTGTCCGTGAGAAGGAGTTTCTTCTGGTCGTGGATCCAGTTCACGAGACCATCGGCCCCACGCTCGTTTAAGATTTGCTTTGTGCCATAGAGTACTTTCTTCTCGAACTTCGGCACCAGCGGCACGTCGTATTCACGCTTAAAGCCTTTGGTCTCATTGACAACTTTCTCGCCAATATAATTGAGGACTCTGAGCTCAATATCCTTTTTGGCGTGAATATCAAAGAGCTCTTTGTTCTTGAGGATGAAGTTGGTATCACAGGCACCGCGCTTGAAAGTCTCATGGTTAAGCACGTTGATCAGGAAGGCTGCGTTTGTTTTCACGCCGCGGATGGTGATCTCCCGGATCGAGCGGATCTGCTTGCGAATAGCGTCATCAAAGGTTCTGCCCCAGGTCGTGGACTTGACGAGGAGACTGTCATAATATGGGCTGATGATGGCACCGGTGAAGCCGCTGCCGCCGTCAAGCCGGACACCAAAGCCGCCGCCGGTTCTGTAGACGTCCATTTTACCCGTATCCGGCGCAAAGTTGTGGGCTGGATCTTCTGTTGTGATCCGGCACTGAATGGAATAGCCGCGAATCTGAACGGCGTCCTGGTTAGGCAGATTGATTTCTACAGAACCAAGTGGGTACCCCTCTGCAATTCTGATCTGCGCCTGGACAATATCGACACCGGTGACCATCTCAGTAACCGTATGCTCAACCTGAATTCTAGGGTTCATTTCAATGAAGTAATGCTTGCCGTCCTGGTCTACCAAGAACTCACAGGTCCCCGCATTTTTGTAAGCGACAGAAGCGGCGATCTTAATAGCGTCCTGACAGATTTCGAGGCGCTTCTCTTCCGGCAGGGAGAACGCCGGTGTATACTCGATCAGCTTTTGATGCCGCCGCTGGATGGAGCAGTCACGCTCAAAGAGATGCACGATATTGCCGTAGGCGTCTCCTAAAATCTGAACTTCAATGTGTTTTGGATCTTCAAGGTACTTCTCGATGAAGACATCCTCAACGCCAAAAGCTTTTCTGGCTTCATTCCGGGCAGAATGCAGCTCTTCAATGAGCTTCGATTCTTCCCTGACAATCCGCATGCCTCTGCCTCCGCCGCCGGCAGCCGCTTTGAGCATGATAGGATAGCCTGCTTCATTTGCGAAATGAATAGCTTCTTCATCCGTACGGATGGGCTTCTCACTTCCTGGAATGACAGGAACACCTGCTGCAACCGCAACGTGCTTGGAGTTGATCTTATCACCGACGCGGTGCATCATCTCCGGAGTAGGTCCAATAAAAGCAATGCCGGCTTCTGCGCACTTCAGGGCGAACTCAGGATTTTCGGATAGGAAACCATAGCCAGGATGAATGGCATCAACGCCTTTTTTCACTGCCAGCTTAATAATTTCATCAATGTCGAGATAGGCTTCGATCGGGCCTTTATTTTTTCCGATCAGATAGGACTCATCTGCCTTGAGTCTGAACAAGGCATTTTTATCCTCGTTCGAATAAATCGCCACGGTACGGATGCCGAGCTCATTGCATGCTCTAAAGATCCGGATGGCTATTTCGCCGCGGTTTGCAACGAGGACCCGCTTGAATTTTGTTATCATTTTGCTCACCTTTCCTATCATAATATTGTATATTAATTTATAAATATGTATATCGCTTTCAGATGTTCCTATCAATATATCAGCATAAAATAAAGTTTTCAAGCCCATTTGCTTATTTTTATAAAATTTTTTTAGTTAATTTTTAAATAAAAAAAGGAGAGCACGACATCATAGCGACACTTGTCCGCTAGGCACGTACACTCCTTGATTCATCTTTATACCCGTCTTGCATAGACCGCTTTCAGCTTAGAACTGAAGTCCATTTTGTTTATGGGCTGCTTTGACAGCGTTGTGCATGAGCATCGCGATCGTCGTTGTGCCAACGCCCCCAGGAACAGGCGTAATCATGGACACCTTATCCTTAACGTCCTCAAAGTCCACGTCGCCAACGATCTTGCCGTCTTCACTGTGAATCCCGACATCAATGACAATAGCGCCCTCGCCGACCATGTCGCGCTTCACAAATTTCTTCACGCCTATGGCCGCGATCAACACATCCGCTTTAGAGGTCACTTCCGCCAGATTTTTCGTCTTTGAGTGGCAAATTGTCACCGTTGCGTTCTTTCTAAGCATCAGCATGGCTGCCGGTTTTCCGACAATGTTGCTGCGGCCGAGAACAACAACATTCTTGCCGGTAAAGTCGAGTTCTTCAATTTCCGTCATTTTATAGATACCATATGGTGTGCACGGCACGAAGCCATCCTCGCCAATAGACAAATTGCCTACGTTCATGGGATGAAAGCCGTCAACATCTTTAAGCGGATCAATGGTTTCTATGACACGTTTCTCATCAATGCCTTTTGGCAGCGGCATTTGAACTATCAGACCGTGAACGGACTTATCCGCGTTGATCTCACGAATCTTGTCCAGAAGCTCCGCCTCGGTAATCGTCGCCGGAAGCGCTACCACTTCGGAAGCGACGCCATATTTTTGAGAGGATCTTGCGATCATGCCCACATAGGCCATAGCTGCGTCATCTTCACCTATGATGATGACATCCAGTTTTGGATCAATGGCCTTGCTCTTGAGAAACTCAACTTTTTCGAGGATTTGCTTTTTAACTGCTTCAGCGGTTTTTTTACCTTCCAATAAACGCATTACTGAATGACCTCCCGTCGCGTGGGCCTGAAGTCAGCCATTCAAAGCTGGCTAGAGGCTCCAAGTTTAGACCAAAAGATAGAAAGAAAGCAAAACGGATCAGTCTTACAGCACCGTCTCCGTTTTGCTTATAGGTTGCTTTCCGAAGCGCTTGTTAACCCTTGATTGAATCCTTGTAGGTAAGGATCAGGTCACGGGCTGCTTTCGCTTCATTGATTCTTCTGACCGGCGTGCCGTGCGGCGCATCCTTGAGAAGTTCAGGTGAGTCAATGGCTTCATGAGCAATCTTGATCATAGCGTCGCAGAACTCGTCGAGGGTTTCCTTGCTCTCAGTTTCTGTTGGCTCGACCATGATCGCTTCGTGGACGATCAATGGGAAGTAGATGGTTGGCGGATGGTAACCGTAGTCAAGCAAACGCTTGGCAACGTCCAGCGTACTGACAACCATACCATTTTCCTTGACCCCGGCAAGAACAAACTCATGCTTGCAAAGTCTGTCCATAGGAAGGTCAAAGTCCTTCTTCAGGCGGTGCATCATATAGTTGGCGTTCAAGACAGCAGTTTCACTGACTTCCTTAATACCTTCACGACCCATAGTCTTGATATAAGTATAGGCGCGAAGGAGGATGCCATAGTTGCCATAAAAGCCTTTAATTTTGCCGATGGAAAGCGGGCGGTCATAATCCATAAAGTACTTGCCGTCTGCGAAACTGACCACAGGTTTTGGAAGGAATGGCTCGAGGAATTTCTTGACGCCTACTGGACCCGCGCCTGGACCACCGCCGCCGTGAGGCGTGGAGAATGTCTTATGCAGGTTGTAGTGCATAACGTCAAAGCCCATGTCGCCAGGTCGCGTCTTGCCCATGATGGCGTTCATGTTGGCGCCGTCATAGTAAAGGAGACCACCGGCTTCGTGAACGAGTTCCGCGATTTCCTTGATGCTCTTCTCGAACAAGCCTAGGGTGCTTGGGTTGGTCAGCATGAAGCCGGCAACCTCATCACTCAAAGCAGCTTTCAACGCTTCAACGTTGACGGAGCCATCTGCCTCAGACTCGATCTCAACGATATCAAAGCCCGCTACTGCAGCAGTTGCAGGGTTTGTACCATGAGCGGAGTCAGGGACAATGATCTTGGTTCTCTTGAAATCGTTGTTGTGCTGATGGTAGGCTTTGATCAGGAACAGGCCGAGGAGCTCGCCGTGAGCGCCTGCAGCAGGCTGGAGCGTGACGCTGTCCATCCCTGCGATTTCAGCCAGCATGTCAGAAAGCTCATGCATCATGCGCAGCGTACCCTGAAGTGTTGAATCCGGCTGATATGGGTGAAGTCTGGACATACCTGGCACAGAAGCTGCGTCTTCATTGATTTTTGGGTTATATTTCATAGTACAGGAGCCAAGCGGATAGAAACCTGTGTCTACGCCATAGTTCTTGTTGGAAAGGCCGGTGTAATGTCTTACGACATCCACTTCACACAGCTCAGGAAGCTGAGCGTCTTCTTTTCTGAGAAGCTCAGGCGCGATAGCAGATGACATGTCTACAGATGGAACCCCAGTTGCAGGAAGCGAGTATGCCTTACGACCTTCTTTGGAAATTTCGAAAAGCAGTTTTTCATAAACTCTCATCATCTACATCACCTCCAGCATTGAGCAAAGTCGATCGATTTCCGCCTTGCTCCGCTTTTCGGTCACGCAGAAGAGATGGCCGCCCTCGATGCCATAATCCTCAGCTAAAGAGAACCCGCCAAGGAAGCCATTGTCGATCAAATATTGGTCAATTTTCTCAAAAGGAATATCACTGACTAAAGTGAACTCTTTGAAAAAGCCTCTGCCTTCGAAAGCAGGCTTGAACTTGCCTGTTGCGATCAGCTTATCATAAGTGTACTGCGCTTTGTCAAAGCACTGTTTTGCAACTTCCTTGAGGCCCTCTTTGCCCATGGTCGCCATGTAAATAGAGCCCATCAGAACGTTAAGACCTTGGTTGGAACAGATGTTGGAAGTCGCTTTGTATCTGCGGATATGCTGTTCACGGGCTTGAAGTGTCAGAACGAAGGCGCGTTTGCCATCTACGTCTTCAGATTGGCCGACGATTCTGCCAGGGATCTTTCTGACGTGCTCTGAACGCGTCGCGAGGAAGCCGAGGTAAGGACCGCCAAAGTTGATGACGTTGCCGAGACCTTGGCCTTCACCAATAACAATATCCGCACCATAATTGCCCGGTGTTTCGAGAACTGCCAGTGAAATTGGATCCACATAGGCAATGTAGACTGACTTTGTTTCTTTAGCCACTGCGCCGAGGGCGTGCATATCTTCTACCATACCCAGGAAGTTAGGGTTTTGGATGATAACGCCGGCGCAGTCAGGACACATAGCTGCTCTGAGAGTCTCAGGGTTGGTTTTGCCGTTCTCGAGCTCAACTTCGACCATTTCGTAGTCTCTGAAGTGGAAGTAGGTCTTCATGACGCTTCTCGCTTCTGGATTCAAGCCCTTTGAAACGACGACTTTCTTTTTGCGCTTGATAGTTGCCGCCATAATAGCTGCCTCGACTGCTGCCGTAGGACCATCATACATGGACGCGTTTGAAGCATCCATACCGGTGAGTTCACACAGCATGGACTGGTACTCAAAGATAACCTGAAGAGTGCCTTGGCTGATTTCAGGCTGATATGGCGTGTAAGCTGTAAAAAATTCCGAACGGCCAGCCAAATGCTTGATCGTTGTAGGAATGTAATGATCATATGCGCCCGCGCCACGGAAGCAAACAAGCTGATCAATGGATTTGTTCAGGCAGGATAACTGCTGAAGCTGATCCATCATTTCAATTTCTGAATACCCTGGTTCGAGGTTCAGTTCACCAGTGAAGCGCAGGTTTTCCGGGATATCAGAAAACAGCGATTCAATGGACGGTGCACCGATCACCTTGAGCATGTCCTGGCGATCCTGCTCCGTGTTGGCAATGAATTTATGCATGTCCAACCTCCTATAATCAAAGTTAAAGTACGCTTTTTGCGCACTAGACAAGCGGACACGAATTCCGAAGAATTCGTGTCGCTTTTAATTCGCACAATTAACGCAGCTTAAGACGTTATCAGCGATTATTCAGCGATAAACGCTTCGTAAGCCTCAGCAGTCATCAAGCCTTCGAGCTCAGACGCGTCGCTGAGTTCAAGTTCAAAAATCCAGCTCTCATATGGATCAGAGTTGATTGCTTCCGGTCCGTCAGCAAGCTCTTCGTTGACAGCCGTAACTACGCCGGAAACAGGGGAATAAGAATCAGAAGCCGCTTTAACGGATTCGATGACGCCGAAAACATCACCTGCGCTGAGTTCTGCACCTACTTCTGGGAGTTCGAGGTAAACAATGTCGCCCAATTGGTGTGCCGCATGATCAGAAACGCCAACTTTCGCCTTGCCGCCTTCAACTTTTACCCACTCGTGATCTTCAGAATAGTACAGTCCTTTTACAACATTCATCAAAAATCCCTCCGTCTAATTATGTTTTTTTATTTTTTATATTGTTTAGTATAGAAACGCTTGCTTACAACTTTTGCTTTGGCAGCTTTGCCGCGGATGATAACATCCACTTCCGTGCCCATCTCTGAGTACTTAGCGTCGACTAAAGCATTTGCTATGGTTCTTCCAAGTGTTGGGGAAGTATAACCTGTTGCGATATGTCCAATGACTTCGCCGTTGACAGCGACTTCATAGCCGTGGCGCGGAACGCCTCTGTCAACCATTTCAAGACCTACAGTTTTGCGAGCCAATCCTTCAGCCTTTTGCTTGACGAGAACATCACTGCCAATAAAAGGTGAATCCAGCTTGACAAAGAATCCTAAGCCTGCCTCAAGCGGGCTGATGTTGTCGTCGAATTCATTGCCATAGAGCGGAAGTCCAGCTTCAAAGCGGAGTGTGTCGCGGCAGCCGAGACCAGCTGGCTTAACGCCTAGATCCTGACCTTCTTTGAGAAGCGCTTCCCAGACAACCGGAGCAGCATCATGGCTCAGATAGACTTCGAAACCATCTTCGCCTGTGTAACCGGTACGAGATACGATTGTGTCAAAGCCACAGACTTTGACGCCATCTTTAAAGTAGAAAAATCCAATTTCATCGAGATTTGTGTCTGTCAAACGCTGAAGAAGCGCTTGCGCTTTTGGACCTTGAACAGCAATTTCACTCATACCATCTGACAAGTTCACAAGCTCTACGTCAAAACCAGCTGCCTGCTTCTGCATCCAGGCAAAGTCTTTGTCGACGTTGGAAGCGTTGATGACGAGGAAATAATGGTCTTCTGAATATTTGTAGTTCAGAAGATCATCCACAACACCGCCATTTTCGTTGCACATCATGGCATAAGCGATCTGATTAGGGTTGAGCTGCGAGACATCATTGGTGACCAGGTTGTTGACGAACTTCTCAGCGTCCTTCCCTTTGACGGAAACTTCGCCCATGTGAGATACATCAAAAATACCGACATTGTTTCTGACCGCTTCGTGCTCCACTACGAGGCCTTCATACTGTATTGGCATCTCCCAGCCGGCAAATTCGACGATCTTTCCGCCCGCTTTAAGATGTGATTCATACAGCGAGGTTCTCTTGAGCTCTGACATTGTTACATCCCTCCCATTAATCGTGGACTGACTAATTTGTACCCAATTTAAGTAAGACTAACACAATAACCTGTCGCATTTTTTGTGAAGAAAATGACAATAAAAAAGAACGCAACGACAGGGTTTGCCCGTGTTGCGTTCTCTGTTGATTTGCCTGAGAGCTTTACTCCTTCGGCGCCGCTTCTTGCGGCTTTTCAGAGACCTATCCTGAAGCCTTCCTTTTGCCTGAGAGTTTTTGACATCATCTGGCGGACGATCCCATTTCTCCTTCGGCTACCCCGCCAGCAAAATGCTGCGGAATGATCTCAGACTTCAATCATCTAGAAAATATTTAACTAATACTGAATTCATAATCTATAAAGACTATACATCATCCTCTGACTTTGGACAACTGTTATTTTACTTCTCATTCAATTCTGTCAATTTTCTACAAATCAACGAGCTATTTTCAAGTTATCAGGTCTATAGATTCACACCACCTCAGATTCAAAATCGTCATACTTTGCCAAATTGCCTCACCTTGACGACTCGTCAAATAACAGCTATGATGATTTCATTCACGAAAGCAGAAAGGAGACTCAAAGTATGCTAATCTTTATCAATCCCTTCACTGATCCGCATTTTAATCTTGCCGCAGAAGAATACATCATGCATGGATTCCGCGAAGATTGCTTCATGTTATGGCGCAACAGGCCTTCCATCATAGTTGGCAAGAATCAGAATACCATTGCAGAAATAAATGTGGATTATGTACAGGCAAACCAGATTCCTGTCGTGCGACGACTTTCGGGCGGCGGCGCAGTCTTCCATGACTTTGGCAATCTAAATTTTACTTTTATTAAAACTGATTCAGGCAAGAGTTTCAGTGACTTCAGAGGCTTTACCGAGCCTATTCTCGAAGTCCTACAATCCCTGGGCGTCAATGCCGAGTTCTCAGGACGAAATGATCTGACCATTGAAGGCAAGAAATTCTCAGGCAACGCCCAATACAAATACCATGACAGAACTCTCCACCATGGTACGCTGCTGTTCACCTCCGAAATAGCTGACCTCTCGAAAGCGTTGAAGCCTCGAGCCAGCAAGTTTGAAGGCAAGAGCATCCAGTCCGTTGTCAGCCGCGTCACCAATATCCAGGAACATCTCAAACATCTGGATCCGCCTATGGATCTTGACAAGTTTCAAGATCTGATTCAGTCTCATGTCATGCAGCGCTTTGGCGCGGAGGCTATTCACCCTTGGAGCGCTGAGGATATTGCCGCCATTCAGAAATTAGTGGAAGAAAAGTATGGCACATGGGCATGGAATTTTGGAAAATCACCAAATTACAGCTTTCAAAAAGAGAAAAAGTTTGCCGGCGGCTTGGTGGAACTCCACCTGGATGTCCAGCACGGCATCATTCGCAGCGCTCGAATTTTCGGAGATTTTTTCAGTCGACTTGATATCATGGATATAGAAAATGCCCTAATCGGTCAGCCTCATGATTTAACCGCCCTCAGAAAGATCTATGAGCAGTTCGCTATAGGAGACGATTATTTCACCAACATCACGGTGGAGGATCTGCTGGATATCTCGCTTTAGAACAAAAAAACAAATCCGCTTCGCATGACAGAAATCAGTCTGTCGCGAGGCGGATTTTTTATCCCCTAACAAAAAATTCGTCATCATCCGGGCTTCGCCGAGCCGCGCGTTTGATTTGCACCACTTCCACCACCTGCGAATGGAATAGCTTGTCGTGCCATCCAGCGGTTTCGTTGTCAATGATGATCCAAATAAATCCAATCATCAGGATCAGAGCAGAAGCTGTCTTGCCGATGGTTTCCCGAAGCAGCATCCTCACAAACGTAAGATCCTTTCCGGTCCGACGATCGATAATTTTCATATCCAGAATATACTTGCCCAGCGTCGTTGCCTTGGTCATTAAGTAGAGATTGAGCCCAGTCATCACCAACACGCCGAGCCAAAAGCCCGAGATCCATAACGAATGGTCCATAATGCGGTCAAAGGCGTAGACAACGGAGCCCCAAGTCAAAAGCTCCAGTAAAAACGCTTCAATTCGTTTTAACGGTCTTGCAGTTCGCGTTGTCATAAGGCTCCCCCCTTTCACCGGATGTCAGTTCCATTATACAATAAATCCATGAAGAGAGTCTTTCAAAATGATTAACATTCAGGAGGCCTATGCCGGATCCAGTCCCAGTTAAAAGGCTGTAACACCGGAGAACCTCATCGCCTCAGTCGTACCTCCACGGTTGTGCCCTTGCCAGGTGTACTTTCAAGTGTCATCTTTCCGCCGTGCAGTTCGACGATTTCATCACAGATCGCAAGTCCCAGACCACTGCCCGATTTTTTGCTCGCGCCTTTATAGAATTTATCTTTGGCATGACGAAGCTCTTCTTTTGTCATCCCAATACCCTGGTCAGCGATGGTAATGACAATTTCTTCAGAGAGTTCCTCCAGGGAGACTTCAACTTGCTTCCCTGGTGATGAAAATTTGATTGCGTTATCCAAAAGATTGATGACAACCTGTCTCAACCGGTTGCTGTCGCCCTCAAGATAAACCTCGTCTGACTTCAGTGAGAAGCTCAACTGAACGCCTTCTTTTTCCGCTCTCGGTTTATACATTTCAATTATTTCTATGAGTTCCTGATCCAGTCTGAATACCTCGAGATAAAGTGTAAAGCGCCCACTCTCTATCCTGGAAAAATCAAGCAGCTCCGTTACCATGGCCGACAGGCGGTCCGTCTCTCTCATGATGACGTTCAACCCTCGTTCCACCTGAGACATGTCCTCAAAACCGCCTGTCAGAATTGTTTCTCCCCAGCCGGTTATGGCAGTCAAAGGCGTTCGGATTTCATGCGAGATCGAAGAGATAAATTCATTTTTCATAGCCTCGGATTTTTGAAGCTGATCAGCCATATAATTTATAGTCTCGCACAGCTCACCGATTTCATCTTTATAGTGATAGGGGATTCGCTCCGACAAATCCCCTTCCGCCATTCGCTTTGAAACCCGGATAATGTTTCGAATAGGTGTTAATATGGACCGGCTGAAACTCTCGGACGTTATAAGCATGAGAATCAGAATGACAACAACTGCAAAGAGCGAATAGACTCCAGCTCTATAGATCATGGCATCTGCGTAGGTCAAGGACGAGACGTATCGAATTGCTGCGATCGAACTGCCTTCATCTTTGCGAATTGTACCCGTTATAGCCATGAGGCGCTCGCCAGTATCAGGATTCCTTCCAATCCACTTTGAAGGCTCGCCGTTCAAAGCTTCAGTGTAGTCCTCCGTTGTCACAGGACGATCCGGAATATAACCCGCTGACGAATAATGGATCACACCTTCAAGATCGAGCACCTGAAGCTCCACAAGATCACCTGATTCAAAATCTCTGACGATCAGCTGAGCAACTTCATCAAAAGAATATTGATTTTGCTGCAGGTATTTTTCGTAAAATCCAGTCGTTACCGACAAATAATTTTCGAGCCCTCGATAGACATAATTGTAATAAAAGCTGCGCACTGTCAGCAAAAATGCCAACAACACCACCAGCGCAACCCCCATGACAATTATGAGATAGGTTCTGACCCAGCGCTTCTTGATTCCTTGCATGGATCACTCCGCCTTCTTCCATTTATATCCAAGTCCCCACACGGTCATTATGAATTCTGGATTCGAAGGGTCTTCTTCCAATTTCTGTCTTAGCCTTCTGATATTGACGTCCACAATCTTATAACTTCCAAAGAAGTTCTCACCCCATACATGATCCAGAATATATTCACGGCTCAGTGGCTTGCCTTCATTTTTCACTAATGTAGCTACAATAGCAAATTCCAGCTGAGTCAGATCGATTTCGACATCATTTTTGAAAATCTGCCGATTTTCGAAGTCTATGACAAAAGGCTTCACATTGTAACGTTCGCTATTATCCTCTTTTAATAATTTGACGCGTCTGAAAAGTGAGTCGACTCTGGCCACCAGCTCTTTGGGGCTAAAAGGTTTTACCATATAATCATCCGCGCCATTTAGCAAACCTTGAATTTTATCCGTCTCCATGGATTTTGCAGTCAGCATAATGATCCCCATATATTTATTGGTTTCTCTGATCCGTTTGCAAACTTCGAATCCATCCATTCCGGGCAGCATGACATCAAGGACAGCAATATCAATCTTAACTTTTGAAACGATTTCAAGCGCTTCCTCACCAGTCCCAGCTTCAAACACCTGATAGCCGTATCTTTTTATGTTTATGACCACAAATTCCCTAATATCCGGTTGATCTTCCAATACTAAAATATTCCCCATATTGCGCCTCCTGTCTTATTGATCTTATTTCTGATGTGGTGATCAATTCAATATAGCAAAGGCGTCAGAAAGCTGCTGCTCCGACACGCCAAATTCAAACTTTGACAAAGTATCACGAGGGAATGTCTTCCCATAATAAAAGTGATCCATAGTTCTGGACAATTCAAAATAACCGAGAGATTTCATCTGAGCATCCACCTGTTCAGCATCTGACCGTTTGATCACGAGCACTTCCAGAATCTTGACGCGTTCAACGCCATCCTCCTGGACTTCAGCAAAGGCAATGCCCTGGTCATTTCGAGTCAGCGTTACGGTATTATCCCAGCTTTGAGGCATCCTAATCCTGAATCCCAGACTTTGATCATCATAAGTTCTGAAAACCGGCATCAAATTTCCGTCACTGTCCCAGTGGTTCCATAAGGTGATCCACGGCACATCGCGCTTCGCGACACGGTCATAGCCAACAGGGCTGATCAGTGTTGGTATTTCAACCCATCCATCTCGGTCAACATCTTCAGTCAGTCTGAAATCAAAACGATAAGTCGGTGATTTATTCGACGCACCTGCAGTGCCGAAACGGCGAATCAATTGACCGTCTCTTTCGACCAGAACTTCAGAGAATGAAGCACCACCACTAAGTGAGGCGTCAAGGACAATGCCAACACGTCCGTCCTCAACCAAGCCTGAAATCATACGTTCATATCTGTTGGTATCATTTGCAAGGCTGACTTCATCCTGCTTTTTAACACCATCCTGATCTAAGGTATATAAACTGGCTTCAGCCATATTGTCAGGTCTCGAAAGCAAAAATGTCACGAGCTCATCTGTCCCATCCATGTCTAAGTCAGCTATGTGAAAATTAGTGTAAATTTCCCTGAAAATTTCTTCAAATTGTTGCAAACCTTGATCGGATTCAGTCATTTGTGAATTCGACTTATAGACAGACAATCCTTTGCTCAGCATGGATCCCCCAAGCCAACCCACAACAATTTCCTTTGTTCCGTCACCATCCAGATCCGGGAATCCAACTTGATCCACATCATAGCCTATCCCAACAATGGTAGGTAATAGTCTCCATCCCTCTCCATTTTCTTTTTTCTGAAGTATGGCAACTTTCAGCGCGTTCTGCTCATTTTGATCTTTAAAAAAAGCTACGGCTTCCTCCTGCTGATCATTGTCTAAATCGATAAACTGAATGGCCGCTCTAAGTATACCTGAAGACGGGTTCATCAATTTAAGGCCGCCACCGTAAAACTCATCAAGCACTGTCTTAACTTCTTCAAATTCGGTGGTTAATTTTGGCGGACGCATGATGTCAGCATTCTGTACATCAAACATACAGCCTTGCACTGATAAGGCCATAATACTTATTAAAAAAAATAGAATTCCACGCTTCATGGATTTTGAACTCCTTTTATTGTACAGTAAGTTCGATTTTGCATCAGGTCAATCTTTTGACCCTATTGTATCATACACGACAGTTCTTCACATCGGGTTACAAAATGAAAAAAAAAGAGGTGAAGATCTACCTCTTTGTAAAATGCTTCTGTCTATCTATGCTAAAAATTAGGAGGCGCTGCCACCATCAAAATTTTTGCAGGCAGCTTACCTGGATTCTTGATTGTATGTTCAAATTGAGTTTTATAATAGAAGGTCTCACCTTTTTTTGCTCTGTATTTTTTGCCGCCCACCACTACGGTCACAGCGCCTTGAATAACAAAACCGAACTCCTCGCCCTGGTGCGGCGCATCCTCAACAAAAGATCCCCCGGGTTCAATTTCAAGCAGAATGGGTTCCATCATGTTCTTTTGAGCGTTAGGAACGATCCAACTCAATAAGTACCCCAAGTCCTTGTCCTCTGTCTCAAAAAAATCAGCCTGTGTGAAGACAATTTTTTCTTCTATGCTCTCGCTAAAAAACTCATTCAGATCTGTACCCAGGCATTCCAATATATCTACCAGACTCGCAATGGAAGGTGAGGTCATATCTCTTTCCAATTGCGAGATAAATCCTTTTGACAATTCACATCTATTTGCCAATTCCTCTTGAGTCAGTTCATTCTTTAATCTCAGCGTCTTGATCTTTTCGCCAATCTGCACTTTTTTTCCTCCATTCAACTGCTCATTTAAAGCAATATTGGGGACAATGTCATAACAGCTCTAAAATATATTTCCCGATCATCTCCGAATCGAACTCAGCACGAAGCTCTTCCAAGTTCTTTTCAACCTGCTCCAGTCGTTCGTCATCAAAAACCATTCCGGCGATGATGGTTTCTAGGTTGTCTTCATCCTCAATCAAAACGCCCAAGCCATGATCCTCTATAAATTTTAAATTTTCCTCTTCTTGACCCACTTTTGAACGCTTCAGCACAACTGGCACACCCTTGTTGATTGCTTCAAACAAAGTTGCCCCCCCTGGTTTGGTCACAACCAAATCAGATGCTTCCATTAGACTCGCGATCTCATTAGAAAATCCTATCACTTCAATATTTTTAAAAGGGCCATATCTGTTCAATTTTTTATATAATTCAGTATCATTCCCAGTCACAACAACAATTTTTGTGTTTTCCATTTTTTCAAAATGCATCAGCATGGATTTGGTCAAAATAATTTTCTTCATTGCGCCACCCATAATCAGAATCTGCCGTTGATCACGCATCTCAGAAGTGTGGTTTTCCTTCACAAGAAAATCATGCCTGACCGGGATTCCAGTGACTCGAATTTTTTCCCTGTTAATTCCCTTTTCAACTAATCTGTTTTCAACTACCTTACATGGAACAAAATAAAGGTCTGTATTATTGTGAATCCACTCCCAGCTGTCCACGACATCTGTAATGGCAGTAATCAAAGGAATCTGAATATCAAATTTATCCTTTGCGCGAGATACAAATCCAGAGCCAAGGGGAAAAGTTGAAATTATCAGTTTAGGCTTAACTTCAAGCAGATAGTCGCCAAAGCGATCTATATATCTGTCATAAATAATTTCATCCAGAAAGTTATTGGGATGATCCCGTTTGATATTGTATAAAACATTGTATAGACTCGGACTATTCCGTGTCAACATATTATAAAAAGCAGTACCGAAGGGTTTGATCCTCGGTGCGAAAATATCCATAATGTCTTTGATACACACCTGCAGACTGTTATCCTCTAACTTCAAGTGTTCACAAATCGCAGCCGCAACACTGTTGTGGCCCCACCCAAAAGACGCTGACAATACAAGAATATCGCATTCCGACATAACGGTACTCATCTCTATGACATCCACTCATTTTTAATCAGAAGCTGATCCGCAAGATTAACAATTTTTTCAGTGGAATAATGTCTTGAAATATTGTCCATACTCTCGATCATAGACAAATAAAGTGTTTTGTCTTTTCTTAAACGTTCCAGTTCCTCACCGATTTGCTCAATATTATCAACATAAATTGCAGCACCGGTTTCAATTAAAAATTCTGTGTTCTCAAATTCCTGACCTGGAATAGCAAAAGGTATTATCATAGGGATTCGTTTTGAGAGCGCCTCTGTGGTAGTCAGCCCGCCTGGCTTTGTGACAATGACATCGCAAAAATCCATTAGCATGGACACTTCTCTTGTAAAGCCGTAGACTTTCAGCTTGCCTGAGGCTATTGCAGACTGGTAATTACTCTCAAGCATAGTCTTCAAAGTCTCATTTCTGCCGCAAATGACGAGAAGTTGATATCTGGCTTCGCTTTCTGTCAGAGATTGAACGACACGCGCTATATCTTTTGAGCCCATGCTTCCGCCCATGACCAGAACTTTGAAATCCTCAATCAATTTTAAAAATTCAGGCGATTTAGGCTGATAAGTCTGAAATTCATCCTTCACCGGGATCCCGTAAGGATGAATAATTTCAGGCGGTACGCCCATTTCGATCAGCGAATCTTTGGTATACTCGCTGCCTGTTATATAGGCATCTACTTCCGGAGAAAGATAGGCATAATGCGCTTTAAAATCCGTCACAACAGAAAAGAATTTAGCGTTGATCTTGCCTCTGGCTTTGAGATCCGAAATGATCCCCACCGCAAATGGGTGTGTGCCTACAATAATAGATGGATTCAATGATTTGACATTGTCATAGAGTCTGCGTTTGATCACAAACATACTATATCTGAGAAAGCGATGGTTAATGCTCTTCCTATTGAGCGCCCTGTACATAAATCCATAAAGGGATGGCAGCCTGTTGGCCAGAACCTTGTATCCATCTTCTACAACGACATTCAAGGCGCGGCTGGTTTCTTTAAACAAATCCATAGTCCTGGTTTCATAACCTGCCTCCCTGAATTTCAACTCCAGGGAACGCGCTGCCGCATTATGGCCTTCACCTGTCGAGGCTGTTAAAATTAAGACTTTCTTCATGGTATTTGCCTCCGCTTCAGACATCCGTCTGATGTTGTTCCAATTTTACTGCGATAGTCTGTTGATTTGGTTTCTCCACAAATTCTACTGAACAATAATTAAATCCAGGTACCATCTGAATTAAATTTCAATTAAATGTTTTAGTTTTTGAATTTACAAGGCACTAAAATGATACCTGATTATCCGTCATTTTTCAACCAGGTTGTCATTTCAAAACAAGTTCTAACAGTCAGCGAATTTTCAGATCTGGTTACAGCGTGGTCAGCGGACCTCAAAAATGGGTATAAATACTTTAAAATACAGCAGGAGCGTGATGGACTTTGCCAATCAAAACTTATCTTACTGCACTTGTCGTCTTTTTCGCGATCGACTTGGTCTGGCTTGGCGTAATCGCTTCAAAACTATACCGCCATTATCTGGGCGCACTTATGGCAGAAAAGGTCAACTGGCCGGCAGCTCTTATTTTTTATGGAGTTTTTATAAGCGGTCTGGTCTTCTTTGTCATTGAACCCGCCCTCGCAAAGGAAAGTCTGCGCTACGCCCTGGGTGCAGGTGCCTTCTTTGGCTTTCTGACCTATGCGACCTATGATTTGACTAACTTAGCCACACTTAAAGGGTGGCCGCTTCCCATAACACTCATCGACCTGGTATGGGGCAGCTTCTTGAGTGCCTCTGTCAGCGGGATCACCTACTGGATTCTGACTAAATTCCAGTAGATCGATTGACATAACCGACTATACAAAAGACGCTCAGAACCCTGTAATAGTGTTCTGAGCGTCTTTATTTCCGTGAAGTGTTTAGAGAATATTCAGCTGCTTTCCGGCTTTCTCAAAAATCTCAACAGCGCGGTCGAGCTGCTCTTTTGTGTGTGCCGCAGTTACCATAACCCGCACGCGGCCTGTCCCCTTCGGAACGGTTGGGAATACGATTGGAGAAACGTAAACACCAAGGTCAAACAACGTTTTGGAGAACTGCATAGTTTTAGCTTCGTCCCCAATCATGACAGGCGTGATTGGCGTCTGGCTGTGTCCAATGTTATAGCCAAGTGATGACATGCCTTTTTTGAAGTATTTGGCGTTTTCCCAGAGTCGGTCTGTATACTCCGTAGAGGTTGTCAACATATTCAGGGCTTCAAGAATGGCACCGACTGCTGCAGGAGGAAGCGAAGTCGAAAAGAGAAGCGGTCTGCCGCGATGGCTGAGCCAATCTCTCATGGTTTCACTGCCGGCGACATAACCACCAATAACACCAATCGCTTTTGACAGCGTACCAATTGTGAAATCGACGCGACCGTGGAGTCCAAAGTGGTCGACGGTACCGCGGCCGCTTTCACCGAGAACGCCTGAGCCATGGGCATCATCCACATAGGTCATGCACTCATAGCGCTCTGCGAGATTGACAATGTCCGGAAGCGGCGCTATGTCGCCGTCCATACTGAACACACCGTCTGTGATGATAAGACAGTTCTTATAAGAGCCGCGGCGTTCCTTCAAAACCCGCTCCAGATCGTTCATGTCACTGTGCTTGTAAACTGCTCTTCCCGCTTTGGAAAGTCTTGTACCATCGATGATTGACGCATGGTTCAGCTCATCCGAAACGATAAGATCCCCGTCAGCGGTAATAGCTTGAATTGCACCCGCATTACAGTTAAATCCCGATTGGAAGCTCATGACCGCTTCTTCGCGCTTAAACTCCGCCAGTTTTTTGTCGAGAGCCTCATGCAGATCCATATTTCCTATGATGGTTCTAACTGCGCCTGACCCGACGCCATATTTTTCAATGGCCTGAATCGCTGCTGCCTTAAGGCGCGGGTGATTTGCAAAGCCCAGGTAGTTGTTTGAGGAAAGATTGATGACCTGTTTGCCGTTCAAAATGACTTCAGCTTCGTTCGGGCCTTCCAGTACAGGCAGCTTGCGATAAACGCCGTCTGCTTTTAATGCTTCCAGATTTTCTTTGAGATAATTCAATTCGTGTATGTTTGACATATGAATTCCCCTTTTCGTCAGTTTAACATCATCACCAATGTGACATTGTTTAGTGAACGTTTAAGACGCTCTAAGTCTATCACTCGATTCCTGCGAGTTCAAGGGCGGACACTTAACGAGGAAAATTACATTTTGTTTACGGTTGGCGGACTATTCGCACTTTAGCATCTTCAAACCTGAACCTGTCGGATTTTTCGGATCAACGCTTTCCTAGTCCCCTTCCATCATTTCAATTACCTGTTTCAGATGGTCCGGAAGAGCTCTTTCAACTGCCCATTGCCTCAGCTTTTCAATGAGCACCAAATTCTGACTGTTATAAATATTGATCACGGCATTTCTTTGAAGTGTTTTTAAGCCTCTCCACGAAAAACCATGATGGCGGAACTTTTGTTGAAAATCTTTTTTATTGGAATTCAAAAGTTCAAATGGATTCAGTTGATTAGGCGACATGGATCTCAACAATACAGTGTCAGAAGACACTCTATTTTTAGGACAGGCTTTCTGACAACTTTCGCATCCATAAAGGGCGGGGCCTATCCAAACTGCTTCTGTCATTGTTAATGTCCTTTTTTGCTGAGTCAGACTGGAAATACAACGAGAGGTCACAAACTCAAACTCACCGCAAAGAGCGCCTGTTGGACACGCTTCCTGGCAAATTCTGCACGCCCCGCATTCCGAATACGGCTGGGTCAGCTGAGGCGGTGAGGATTCGATCCGTCCGCGTGTGAGCAGATAGCCAAAGACCACAGCGCTTCCGTAAGTCGAATTAATCAGCAGCTGATGACGTCCATAGGTGCCTAACCCGGCCAAAAATGCGAGATAACGGTCGTTTAACGGCCCCGTATCGCAAAACACCATGCATTCACCGCTGCCGTGTCCAGCCAGCCACTCACCCAAAGCTATAAGCTTTTCCCTCACCAGATCATGGTAATCATATCCCCACGCCATAGAAGATATCTCGCAAACGGCCTCCGGATCTTCCGTCCTGGATTTATAGAGCTCGTACGGCAACCCTATGACCACTATAGACCGGACGCCCGGCATGACTTTTTCCGGCATACCGACCATTTCCAGTTCAGGTTCGAACCCGCTTAGTTCGCCAGCTCTTATCCGTCTTAAAAGCGCTTCCTGGGGCACCTGCATTTCAATGGCATCCACGACCCCAACCATGGGAATACCGAGGTCTCTTGCCGCTTGTTCTAACCGATGGCAGGCAATCATACCCCCATGCGTCCCTTGATCAGGGCAATTTCTTCAGCATAGCCCTCCGGTTCATTAGGTGTCTCAAGGAGTATTGGAAGCGGGCGAATGACTGGATGCTCAATAAACCGAATCAATGGCTCAAGCCCAATCAATCCTTTTCCCAGCTTTTCATGACGATCCTTTTTTGCGTTGAACGGTGTCATAGAATCGTTGAAATGAATAGCTTTTAGCCGATCCAATCCAATAATTTTATCGAACTCTTCCAGGACCTGATCCATCTGATGAATATAATCATATCCTGCAGAAAAAATATGACACGTATCCAGGCATATGCCCATTTTTTCCTGATAATTCACGCGGTCAATGATTTCTTTGAGCTGTTCGAAGGTAAAGCCGACCTCCGAGCCCTTTCCGGACATAGTTTCGAGCAATAATGTCGTTGTTTCGCTGCCTGTCAGCGTCTCATTAATGATGCCGGAGATCAGTTCGATCCCCTTTTCCACACCTTGTCCCACGTGTGAGCCAGGATGAAAATTATACAGTGTTGCCGGAAACGCCTCCATTCTTTCAAGATCTTCCTTGAAAGAACGCTTGGCAAAATCGAATACTTTGGGATCAGCTGCAGCCAGATTCATGGTATAGGGCGCGTGGGCAAGCAATGGGCCAAACCCGTGCGTCTGCATAAGTTCAGCTGCCTTCTCGTAATCTTGGGGATCTGCTGCTCTTGCACTGCCGCCCCTGGGGTTTCTTGTAAAAAATTGAAAGGTATTTGCACCAATAGATATTGCTTCTTTAACCGCTGACTCAAAGCCTTTCGCGATTGATAAATGGCAACCAATATACATAGTTCATCTCCTTTATACCCGGCCTTCAGAGCTGATTAATTCTATTTCTTTGGCAATTCATCCTCTTTTTTGAAAGCATCGTGCTCCATCGGAATAATCATGCTCGCTGCAAAATAAGGCGCCGTTTCTGGCCGGATCTCTTTTTTGTCTGCCAAAAAAGTCTTCATGGCCTCCAATAATCTTTGATTCAATTCGTCCGCCTCTTCCTGCGTCAAATAGTATTCATAATCGTAATTGATTTTTCTTGGCTGAGTGATCCCTTTGCTGTTAATTGATTTATAGAATTCTTTTGAGATCTTCTCAAAAATTGCAGCTGTTGCTTTTCCAAAGCTTTCTTTCATTTTAGTGTCTTCCGGGTGGATTGCTGAGGCATCCAGCAAGATGGATTCCGCTACAGGCATATAGTATTTTTCGACGACGCCTTGCTTGACCTGTACCTCTACCAATTTAAGGATCCCTACACCGGCGAGTGTTTTAATGTGGTAGTTAACACGGCCGTGGGGCTCACCCATTTTTTTAGAGATATCTTTAGCACTCGCCGGTTTGTTTTCAAAGGCTTCAATAATTTTGATCCTATAGGGACTTGATAACGCTTTGATCTGTTCCAAGCTTTTTACCACCAGTATTTCATCGATAGCCATAATTTGTCCCCCATTCGAAGCGCCCGTCAAGACTCATGTGTTTACCGCCATTGCTGACTATTCAATTTCCATAATAAAATAGCTAATGTCATCTTTCAATTTATCCATTTTAGGATAGATACGACCTATCAAGCGCTCATTAAGGGCTTTTAGAGACAGTTCAATGTGATCTGACATAAATTCTTCAAGACCAACCTGATCCATGACCCTATTTTTATCCATGTCAATCAGACCATCTGTGTAAAAGACAACTCGATCCCCGGGCTTCAGTTCCACTGTGGCACTTTGATATTCGGGTTTATATAAATCGCTGAACTTGCATATCGGAAAGCCCAAACTCTCATCCAAAGTTTTGAATTCTCCATCCCTGGATATTATAAATGGCTGACAATTCATGCCACCGGAGCAATAGGTCAACGTTCTGTCTGACAAACAGTAGGCTGCAAAAAAGATGACCATGTGCATTTCGTCAGGAAAATTCATGCGATTGAATTCTTCGTAAAAATTCGATAGGTTCTTATGGGGTTTCAATCCACGATACCGCTTGATCAGCCTTTCGGTAGATTTAATATAATTGTTGCAGAACATGGTCATGAGCGCTGCTGAGATCCCATGGCCTGAAACATCCAAAATATACATACCCACATGATCATCATCGATTCTATAGATATCATAAAAGTCGCCGCTCAGGTCCTCACAAGGAAAATACCCTGTCACAAAGGCCGCATTTTTGATGGCAAAGCGCTGATCAGGCAAGAGAGATTGCTGAATATTCCTGGCGTACTCAAGCTCTGTCTCAAACTTTCTGTTGCGGTCAAAAATTTCTTTCGTTCGTTTTTGAATAACCCGATCCAGATTATTTGCATATAGGGCAATCTGCTTTTCCTTCATTTCAATGTCGTTAAGCGGATCACCAATGCCCTTTCGGTAGAACTCAAGAAGCAGCAGCGCGATTCCGGTCAAGCTAAGCAAAATGGAAAGGAAAGGCGCACCTGCCCCATTATTGAAGCCCAGGATAGCAAACGCTTTCGAAAAAAACAGGCTGACATAACCTACAACGACACCCAGATATCTATAGTCGTCATCAATATAGGCATGGCGAAATGCCATCATCATTAATAACAGCACAACGACCGCTGATAAATAATCCATTGTCAGTGAAAGAAGTTTTGAAATCTCGGCTGTCACGGGGTTGTTGATTGAATCTTGATACAGGAACAGGACGACAAGCAGGGTCAGAACGACAGGAACAACCGGTAATAGTTTTGTGATTTTAACCTGTTTCAAAATAAACTTGCGGTCTGACGGAATCCATTCCGCCGCCAGAGCCGACAGGAAAAATACCAGGTACCCACCGGCAAGCAGACTAGAGGAAACATTCACGGGAAATTCCAAAAGTCCCGGCCCCCCAAAGTCAATAAGCAGATGGATCAAGTAGGCCGTCAAAGCGACTGAAAATCCTACTGAATAGATCAAGCTTCCAACCTTATGGTCCCGAATAAACATGTAATAGGATATGTTATAAAGGGCCATAAGCACAATAACGGTCGTCATATGAAACAAGATGACAAGGCCGCTGAGCCATGGCACTTCCAGAAATTGATCCAGGATGTCATAGTGTCTCTGATACAGCGTCAGCAGTCCAAGCAGCAGCATAAAGGAAAGCGGAGGCTTGAGAAATCCGGTCTGTACGCGATTCAGCTGCTTTGAAATGACTTCCATCCACCATCACCCCTGCTAAGTCTTTAAGAATTGAATATTTTGAATTTCAAAAGCAGCTGCCGCCAATAAACTCTTTTAGGATTGAGGTTGAAGGTACATCCTGGTCTGAATCTATGGAAACAAAATAGCTCAAAAACTTCAGGAGCCGCTTTGCTTCAATTCTCTCAGAACTTTTTTCATCAATACTCCTTAAGAGCGGTTCAGCATATTTCTTAAGAATTGCCAATTCGTAGACCATTGAACTGTTGAACATGATGTCTGCCTCTTCCTGGAATGGGAAGATATTGCGCTCTTCTCCACGCCTCACAGATGGCCAGCGTTGAATAGTCGCCTCAGCGGAATGTCCTCTGGTTCGGTGATCCCTTATAATTCTTCTAATCAGTCTGGAATCCGTAGTCGGGATTCGGTTGTGCTCATCAATATTCAACTGGGTCAATGCACTGATGTAGATTTTAAATTTAGTTTTCTTGTCAAGCATTTCAGTCATTTTTTCGTTTAGCCCATGAATGCCTTCAATGACGAGCGGCTGATCCGCATCTATCTTGAGTTTTCGTCCATTGTATTCCCTTTCGCCGGTCAAAAAGTTAAAACTTGGCAAGTTCACTTCTTCACCTGCAAGGAGTCGTCTCACATCATTATTAAATTTTTCAATGTCTACAGCTTCCAGAGCTTCAAAATCATAATCACCGCTCTCATCCAAAGGCGTATGTGCTCTATCGACAAAATAATCATCTGTACCGAGGGTCACCGGCCTGAGACCGTTAACTCTGAGTTGGATCATCAAGCGGTGGGCAAAGGTGGTTTTACCTGACGAGGAGGGGCCTGCTATCAATATGACGCGCTTTCCGCTTTGCAGAATCTGATCTGCGATCTGAGCGATTTTCTTTTCGTGCAGTGCTTCAGCAATCCGGATCATTTCCGCATGTCTTCCCTCGACGATCATGTCATTCAGGTTGTAGACATAACTGACATCAAGGATGCGTGCCCAGGCTTCAGATTCTCTGTAAATCTGCGCGAGTTTTTCCTGCTCCACATACTCGGGAAGCGTTGTCTGGGTGAACTTGTCAGGGTGGAGGAGGATTAAACCATCGGCATAACGCTTTAAATCGAACAATGACAGATACCGCGTGCTCGGCACCATGTAACCATAGAAATAGTTGGTCATCCAGCCGAGGGAATAAACGTTGATAGTGTCACTGCTTCTGTAATCCAGAAGTCGTTTTTTTGATCCCATTCTCAGGTCTTCAAAAATAGCTGCGGCTTCTTGCTTGGAAACGCTCTTTTTCATGAACAGTTCGCCGCTGTCAATGATAGCGGACATACGCTGACGAATTTCAAAGACATCATCATCTGTCAAAGCCCTGTTGTAATGCACTTCAATATAAAGACCTTTGTTGAGGGAGTGCTCAACAGTTAGGTGGATATCCGAAAAACACTCTATAGCTGCTCTCAAAAGCACCAGAAGGAGACTTCTCTGATATATTCGTATGCCGTCCTGATGTGAAAGGTCAATAAATTCGATTTCAACATTTTCGACGATAGTTGTCGTCAATTCCCTTAAAGCATTGTCGATTTTGGCGGCGACGATCAGCGGCCGAGCGACTGTTTGAAACGCATCGGACAGAGTTTTCACCATGGTCCCTTCCGGCACATAGCGGACCTGTCCTTCAACCGCGACCCTTATCAACTTGTCCTGGTTCAACAGCGTGATCCCCTTTCCCCGTCAGGCGAGTGATTCGAACCGCCCTTCTGATTTATTGCTTTAAGCTGACCTACAATAAGGTCATTGACCTCCTCATATTTGGACCCGTTGATCTGCATACCAAGCAATTCCAAACATTTTCTGAATTCCTTGAGGGCAGTATAGGGATCGCCGTAGACTTTTATCAGCTCACTGCGGCTGATCCCTGAAAAGCCATGGCCAACAATGGAATCATTCCGAAGCTCAATCATATCTGTCATTCTCTTGGAATTGAGAATTCTGGCAATCTCATCATAGCGGGTATCTTCCAAATGGCGGTTGATATAGGTCGTGATCGCAAAGACAACGTTGGCATTGTAAATTTTATATCTTTTCCTCAAAATTTTCATTATACTTCGCTTTTGCATAGCTTCAATATGCATAGAAAAGTTCTGCTGCTGCAAGTGACGCTCCACAAAAACATACTTGAAAACTGCCTCCTTAAAACGATAGGCACGGCCAAGAAAATCTATATACTCCTCGTTGACCAGCTGAAATCTGGTGTTTTCAAGCAATTCGGAAAAGACTGCCTCCGGCGTTCCCGAAATCAGCTGCTGAAGATTTTTTTTCAGCCGGAGGACACTTTTGTCTTTAGCACAATCGCCGCCCAGACGCTCCAGCTTTACCAGAGCTGTTTTAAAATCAAAGTTCACTGCTGAACGGCAGGAATCGAGTAAAATTGCGGGGTCAGTATCTCTGAGCCCAATTTCCTCCAGAATATCAAGCGCTCCGCCATAGTCAAACCGGTCGATCAGTTTACAAATGGATTGAAAGCTGTGCATTTGTACTCACACCCCTTACGCAAGGATTCTATCTATGACCGCTGCAGCATTTACCTAACGTGTTGCAGGCGGCAATGACTCAATAAATTGATCCAGCTCCTGCGAACGGTTTTCAAAGACACGATCTTCAATAACGAGTTTATAGGCATGGAGCATTTGATTCATGACGTCCTGACGTCTGGAAGCCCCATATTTCAAGTCTCCGACAATAGGATGTCCTATTGAGGCAAGCGATGCTCTGATCTGGTGGCTTCTTCCTGTCATCAGCTCCACTTCAAGTACTGTGAATCCGCCCCTGACTTCGAGCGGCTGATAGCGTGTATGGAAATATTTTGTGTCATCTGAATCATACTTGACGATTCTGACCTTATTCCGGTCCTCATCTTTTAACAGATAACCCTTGATTTCTCCAGGCCTGTTAATGATGCCCTCCGTGACACATAGATAGTACTTCCCGATTTTTCGATCTCGCATCAACGCGTTGTAGCGCTTCAGCGAATCGTAAGTCTTGGCAAAAAGAACAAGGCCGCTCGTATTCTTGTCCAGTCTGTGTACAGGAGCCGGCTTGAAGGTTCTCGTTGAGAGATGGCTCAAATAGATTTGAACCTTTGAGGACAACGTGCGTTTATATTCTGTCTTATCCGGATGTGTCAGCATCCCCTTCGGTTTATTGACGATCAGAATCTCATCATCCTCGTACACAATTTCAAGGGAGACTTTCTCAGGAGTGACCTGCTGGGTTTCCGTTACCAGCGAATCGAACGTTTCATCACTGAGATAGATGT
This sequence comes from Acidaminobacter sp. QWL-03, assembly GCF_058683855.1. Classification (NCBI taxonomy): domain Bacteria; kingdom Bacillati; phylum Bacillota; class Clostridia; order Peptostreptococcales; family Acidaminobacteraceae; genus Acidaminobacter; species Acidaminobacter sp. QWL-03. The sequence continues at coordinate 3,475,410 of NZ_CM178752.1, read as the reverse complement.
TGACCTGATCCCCGGATTGAAGAAAGTATTCAGGCTCTACCTTTTTTCCGTTGACCTTAAAGGTGTTTTTTCTCATGAGTTTATAAATGGTGGATCGATTCGCGCGACCGAGCAGTTTTAGCAGATAGCGGTCAAATCTCTGACCCTGTTCATTGGTTCCAATGGTTATTTGTTTCAATTTTTCAGCTCCTATCATACTCCAAATGGATTTCGAGCAATTTTGCATCAGTGTTGAATCCGAGGGCCTCATAGACACGGTAGGCCTCAAGGTTGTCAGAATACACACATAGCTTTGGAATTAAGTTTTTTTCAAAGGTCCTCTTCATCAGCTCACAGGTCACATAAGTACCACACCCGCGGCCCCGCATTGCCGGATCAACGTATATGCCTCCCAGCACAGCAGCATCAGGCGTATAATATTCAATGGCACCATGTGCGATCAGTTCACCTTCTGCCTCACAAAAAAACTGATCCCCGTCCGAGACACGCTGGACAATTCTCTGCTTTAACCTGTTTATTGAGCTCGGGTGGCTGGAAAATTCCTTTTCAATGCGCTGCATCAGCGCAGCGGCCGCTTTGAGATCCAGAGCCTCCGGCAGGTGACAGGCGTTATCTTTTCTGTCTTTGTCGTCTTCCGGCATCTGCAGCGCCTTCATGACCAGGATGTCATTGGAAGCCATCAGTGTGGAAAATGGCCTGGAAATCTGAATCACCTGAAGCACAGCGCTGTGATTGCCTTTGACCCATTTGGGCCTATTGCTTCGAATAAGCTTCAGAAAGTCATACTTGCCCATCAATCCTCGATCCTCTGAAAGGATAAAGAGATGTTCAGGTGTTAAAAACAGCATCATACCAGTGATGCCGTCGAGATTGCCATACAGGAAAACTTCAACATTTTCAGGAACGCTTTTGATTTTTGTTCCCTGAAATTCCAGCAGGGAATAAACCGGTGCCGCTTCTTGGGCATGGTTCTCAAGAAAAGTCTCAGTCATTTTATAATGAATGGATGTCATCTTAAAAAATTCGGGCATGTCATCCCCTCCTTCTGCTGTAAAACACATTCATATTTAATTGTAACACGCTGAAAGGCGAAATGACACTCCCCAAACGTGGAAGTCACCAAACTTGCAGTCCTTTCAGAGAAGACCCGGGCGTTAAAAATTGGTGACAAACTTCTGACGAAGAGCCAGGGTCAGTTTCCTTGAGGCTGACTTTGTGCTATTCTTGTGATAAGCAGATCAAAGTTAAACAGAAACAGGAGGGTATCTATGGGTGATAAATTTAAAGACATCCTTTACGATCTCAGCGACACGTTGATTACGCTGGTGATCATTGTATTAATCATCGGAACGGTCTCTTGGAAAATATCTGACTCCATGACATACTCCAACGCCCTCGCAAAGGCTCAGCCACCCGAAATCTCACTGGGGGAGGCGCCTGAAAACGGCCTTCCTGAAGGAGAAGCACCATCAGAAGGCACCGCGCCGGACAATTCAGCCTCTGAGGTTCAGCCCTCAGTAAACACACTGCCGGCGGGCGGTTCGACCTCCAACAACTCCGGGACTCAACCGCCTTCAACAGGGACGCCTGCTCCTAGCGGAGAAAAAATGACAATCGAGATCAAGAGTGGTTCAACCGGGTATGCCATTGCCAAGCTCCTCGTCGAAAAAGGACTGGTTAAAGACACCCAAACCTTTATTCAACGGGTAGAGGCATTAAAACTGGGTTCCAAACTCAAGGCAGGCACTTTTGAAGTCACTTCCGGCATGCCTCTGGATGAATTAATTAAAGTCATAACCGGAAACTAAATTTGAGTCCAACGCACAATCCTTTCGGAGGTGTTCCAGTGAAGCATTTCGACGGCGGCTCATGTCTTTACGCCTTTTCACCCAAAATGCAGGCCATTGGGTCTGTTTTTCCAGGCGAACGCTTTTCAGTCAAGACCCACGACTGCTTTCACGAACAGATTTTTTCTGAAGAACAAACCTTGTCTGAAATCGATTATGATCGACTGAATCCTGCAACCGGACCTATCTTTGTCGAGGGTGCCAAGCCTGGAGACTTGTTGAAAATTACCATACATGACATTCAGGTCGCCAACCGCGGCATCGCTATGGTCGTACCGGGCGAAGGTGTCCTTGGTGATCTCGTGGAAAAAGGGATTATCAAAGTCCTTCCTATCGAGAATAAGATCTGCCGCTTCAATACCTTCGAATTCCCAATCGATCCCATGATTGGGGTCATAGGCACCGCCCCATCCGCGGATTCCGGAACCTGGGGCACTGCTTCACCCTGGACCCACGGCGGGAACATGGATACTCGTGATATTACGTCCGGAAGCATTTTGTACCTGCCGGTCAACACGGACGGCGCGCTCTTGGCCCTTGGGGATTGCCACGCTGCCATGGGTGACGGGGAACTGTGCTTCACTGGACTTGAAGTCGAGGCGCTGGTTGAGTTGACCACAGACCTCATTCCCGGCGCTATCCAGAAATGGCCTATGCTCGAGACGCCAGATGCCTTTATGGTCATCGCCTCGGGGGATACAGTGGATAAAGCCCTTCGCGAAGCCACGGAGCAGGCGGTCAGCCTCATTAAAGACGGCTTGGATATGACCTTCGAGGAAGCTTATCTTCTGGCCAGCCTTTATGTGGACCTCAAGATCAGTCAGATTGTCGATCCAAAAAAGACGGTTCGGGCATCCATTCCCAAAGCCGTGTTGTCAGAAGAGCGTTTGAGATCGACCATACTTTGTCCCGCAAAAGGTTAGCCAGTGAGCGGGACCATCATTACCGGACTTAAGCTTCAGCGATTAAGCAGCACGAGAAATATAGGGGAAGCAGGTGCACCGCCCATTCATTGGGCTGACAGCACACGCTTCCCCTTTTATTATTCTTCAATTTTTCCATTAGGGCTGCATCTGCTTCATCGACCGGGTCGCGACCACATCAACACCCAGTCCGCCCAAATCCCGCAACAGAATGTCGCCGAGCGTCACCGGAGCGGAAACAGACAGTTTTGACAACACAGCCGCCGCTGTCCTTAGCAGTGCCCGAGGTATTGCTTTTGTGGTCTTGCAAGGCAGTCTTGGCCATGTGCCACCCTCTATAGCTACCGTTGCTGTCAATACCGCGCTGGGATCACGAAGCTCCTGAAGAGCGAATTCATAACCGCGCCTGCATTTATAGCCTGTGATCTCACCGCCGGGTCCCAGCCCCATTCGGCATCCTTTTGGACAAATAATACAGCGCAAAGGCTCGTCTGTCACACTCTCATCCACGTCCGCAGCCAAAAGCAGCGGGGCTTTCTCAGAATGCGAAAACTGCGAAGCTTCGTCGCGGTCCCGTCCCAATACTGTCTTTGTCCTGAAACTTGACGAAGTTGTCCTGCCAAAATTGGCATGATCTGCACCGCCCGGAGCACTGTACTTCCGACACCCCAAATAAGCCGCAGCTGCCCGCCCCGCTATGCCTGCCTCCCGTGAAACCTCATCCACCAAATCATAAACACGATACGTATTGCCACAGGCAAACAGTCCAGGCACCGAGGTCTGCATTTCCCCGGTGAGTTGAAGGCCATTGGTGCCGCCCAGCAGCTCAGCGCCTGTCATGGCGGACAACTCGTTCTCAGGGATTAGTCCAACTGAAAACAGAACCAAGTCGCACGCAATCCGTTCAGGTGCGCCGCCGGCAAGGGACTCCACCACAACACCGGTGACTCTGGATGTCCCTTCGATTGCTGCAACTCTATGACTTAACAACAGCGGAATTGAAAAAGCTTTCAGACACTGGGAGACGTTTCTTGGCAGCCCGGACGGCGTCTCTCGAATCTCAACAACCGCAGCGACATCCACACCTTCCAGCGTCAGCCGCCTGGCCATGATAAGGCCTATGTCTCCAGAACCCACAATGACAGCTCTCTGACCAAGGGCATACCCCTCAATATTGATCAGCCGCTGTGCTGTTCCGGCAGAAAACACGCCTGCCGGTCGGGTTCCTGGCACTGCAACTGCAGCGCGTGTTCTCTCGCGGCATCCCATAGCCAATAAAACAGCTTTGGTCTTAACCTGGAAATAGCCTTGAGACTTGCTGAACAGCACCGCATTTAAATCGTGATCTAATGTCGCCACAAAAGTTTCCTGCATGATCTCGACACCGGATTCCTCAGCCGAATTTACCAGACGCTCTGCGTACTCAGGGCCTGTCAACTCTTCGCCATAATGAAACAGTCCAAATCCTGCGTGAATGCACTGATTGAGTATGCCACCCGGCTCCCGTTCCCGATCTACGACGAGCACGCGGTCCACACCGCAGCGTTTGGCTTCAATGGCAGCGGATAACCCCGCCGGTCCGGCACCGATCACGAGCAGACTCGGCGGCGCATCACTTAATGTCGTCCAATTTGAAGGCGTCACAAGGATGTCCCCCTTTTTCCAAAGACCACGTGGCTGCCAATATGTTCCAGGCATATTTCCGTTTCCGGAATACCCAGCTCCCGGGACAGGATCTCCAGGATTCTCGGCGCGCAGAAACCGCCCTGGCAGCGCCCGCCACCCGGTCTGACCCTCCGCTTGACGCCGTTCAGGGTTCTTGCCCCAACCGAGCGATGAATACAGTCCACAACTTCTGCCTCACTGACCATCTCGCAGCGGCAGACGATATGTGAAAACATAGGATTTTCAGCTATAAGCTGACGTCGCCTCTCAGATGTCATTTCGGCCAGAACAGGTCTCGGACGACGGCCCGGTCTGAAATCCGGTTTAAGACTGTAAGCCGGAAGGCACTCCCGGATCAGAGAAAGAAGCCTGCCCGCAATGGCAGGTGCCGCTGACAGCCCCGGCGATTTGATCCCCGCGGCGTGAATCCACCTTGAATGAGACTTTGCCGCTCTGATAATAAAGTCTTTTTCCGTTGTTTCTGCCCTAATGCCTGAAAAATTCGCGATCCCCAGATGAAAGGGAATTCCTGGGACGATCAGCGCTGCCCTATCCCGGACATAGGCGAGTCCTCCTGCCGTAGTCTGCACTGACTCAGCCTCTTCAGCGCTCAGTGTTTCATTATCCGGTCCAACCATGATATTCCCATGAAGCGTCGGAATAACCAGGACGCCTTTTCCCAAAGCGCTCGGCGCAGGATAAATCACTCGTTTGACAAGTGGTCCTGCTGCTTTGTCCAGGACAAAATATTGCCCGCGCCTCGGGATAATCTCAAACTCCGCTGATCCGCCGGACAGCAGCGCTGACATTTCCCCAGCGTGAACACCGGCAGCGTTGACGACGACCTTCGCAAACAGTCGCCCTTGCGTGGTTTCCAGTTCAAAGGGTGCTTCGGATGAACCAGGCATGGGCGTTGAAACGCCTGTCACACAAGTGCCCAGCAACAACCGGACCCCATTGTCAACTGCACTCTCCAAAGCCGCTATCGCCACTTCCCAGGGATCCACCACCGCAGTAGACTTCGCCATCAGGACTCTCAACGCCTTATTCGTCAAGCTAGGCTCAAGAGAACGCGCCTCCAAGCCGCTGAGCAGCTCAATGCCCTCAACGCCGTTTTTACGGCCGCGTTCCATCAATCCGGTCAGTGCATGTTCCTCTTGTTCTGTCAGCGCCACTACAAAAGAGCCTGTTTTCTTATAGCCAAAGGACAGTTCACGGGACAACCCTTCATACAGACGGCTTCCTTCGACATTCAGACTTGCTTTTAACGTCCCGGGCTCCGGATCGTACCCGGCATGGATAATGCCGCTGTTGGCCTTGCTTGCGCCCAGTGCAACATCCGGCTCCTTTTCGACAACCGCGACCTTCCAGCAGGTTTTGGACAGCTCATAAGCCAGAAATGCGCCTACAATTCCGGCACCTACGATCACGACGTCGTAAAGGCTGTCAACTTTGTTTTCAGTGGTTTCTGGCATTTCAGATCTCTTCCCGCAGCTCACGCAGATTGCCCCCTTCCACTTAACCGCTTGTCAGCCCTGCTCCGGCCGTTCCATCAGTGGTTTTCCCTTACCATGCTGACCGCCTTTTTCCAGCCGGCGTAAAGCGCACTTCGCTGCCCTTCCTCCATTTGAGGCTCAAATCGCTTCGCTGCCGACCCCAAGGCTTTAAGCGCCGCGAGGGATGGGTAGATCCCGACACCCAGTCCCGCGAGAAGCGCCGCACCCAGTGCCGTCGATTCCATGACCACCGGCCGGTCCAGCGCCACACCGAGGAGGTCCGCCTGAAACTGCATGAGAAATTCGTTTTCGGTCGCGCCGCCATCGGCCTTCAAAGCACTCAGGGCGACGGCAGAGTCCCCGCTCATGGCCTCTACGACATCCCGGGTCTGGTAGGCAATAGCTTCCAGCGTCGCACGGACAATCTGGTCTCTGCCTGAGCCTCTGGTCAACCCGACTATAGCGCCTCTGGCATACATATCCCAATAGGGCGCGCCGAGACCGGTGAATGCCGGAATGACATAAACGCCGCCCGTATCCGAAGTCCGCTTGGCAATCTCTTCACTTTCCCGCGCTGTCCGGATCAGCTGCAGCTCATCCCTGAGCCACTGAACCGCTGCGCCGCCAATAAAAATTGAACCCTCAAGAGCATAAGCCGCCTCAGCCTCCCCAATGCGCCATGCCACCGTTGTCAGCAGCCCGGACTCTGAAGCCACACGCTTATGTCCTGTATTCATCAGTATAAAGCAGCCCGTTCCATAGGTGTTTTTCACCTCGCCTGGCTCAAAGCAGCGCTGGCCGAACAGCGCAGCCTGCTGATCGCCGGCGACACCTGATATAGGCAGCCGGACGCCGCCAAAGATGGCTGGATCCGTCCACCCAATGACGCCTGAAGAAGGCTTGATTTCCGGCAGCATGCTTCTCGGAATCCCGAAGATTTCCAGCAGCCCTTCATCCCAGTCCAGGGTGTCGAGATTAAGCAGCATGGTACGGCTGGCGTTGGAGACATCCGTGGCATGTACCTTTCCCCTGGTCAAATTAAAGATCAGCCAGGTGTCCACAGTTCCAAAGCAGAGTTCACCGCGTTCCGCCCTTTCCCGCGTCCCTGGAACATTGTTTAAAATCCACTGAATTTTGGTAGCTGAAAAATAGGCGTCCACCACAAGCCCTGTCGTCTTTCGGATAAAGGCTTCATGACCCTCTTTCTTCAGGGTCTCGCACAATGCCGCCGTCCGCCTGCACTGCCAGACAATCGCAGGATAAACTGGTTTTCCGTTTTCCCGGTCCCACACCAGCGTCGTTTCGCGCTGGTTGGTAATGCCCAGCGCCGCGACTTCAGACGGTGAAACGCCCGTTTTCTCAAGCACTTCCAGCGCAACCCCTGACTGAGTCCCCCAAATTTCAGAAGGATCATGCTCCACCCATCCCGGTTGCGGAAAGTACTGACTGAAATCCTTTTGTGCCAATCCCACAATATTCCCCTCGAGGTCGAACAGAACTGCACGGGAACTCGTCGTCCCCTGGTCCAGAGCAAGCAGATAGCGTTTTCCCGCCCCTGCTGCTGTCTCGAGCAGAATCTTGTCCTCATCCTGACACGCTTGTGAACTCAAACTTCTCACCCTCCCAGCTGCGATTCTCTCAAACTTCCCAAAAAAGTTTCTGCCGATGGTCTTCAGCCTTCAACCCCGCCCATCATTCCTCAGACAGGCCGGCTTGTTCCAAAAGCTGGTTAACCTCATCCTCAGTCAGATCTCTGTACTCACCGGGACTAAGAGCATCATCCAGTTTAAGGGGCCCCATGCTGATGCGCTTTAAAAAGACCACAAATCGCCCTCGGGATTCAAACATCCGCTTGACCTGGTGGAATTTCCCTTCATAAATGGTGAGCCTGGTTTCGCTCTTATGATCCCCCACAGAAAGAATCTCAAGCTCTGCAGGCAGGGTCTGATAGCCGTCATCCAGTGTCACCCCTGCCTTAAAGGCACTAATGTCATTCTCATTGACCGGACCGTCCACAACTGCCTCATAGGTCTTAAAAACGTGACGCTTTGGCGCCAAAAGCCCATGGGCCAGGGCACCGTGATTGGTCAGGATCAATAGCCCCTCGGTGTCTTTGTCCAGTCGGCCTACCGGAAACAGATCAAAGACCTGATCTTCAGGCTCAAGAAGATCTATGACAGTAGACTCACGAGCGTCCTCCGTGGCAGATACCACGCCTTGGGGTTTATTCATCATATAATAAACGTATTCCTTGTAAATAACCGGAGCCCCTTTGAACAGGACCGTCTGCGTCTCCGGATGGATATGGATGCTGCCTGATTTAGGTTTGGCGCCATCCACCTCAACCCATCCGTGCCGGATGTACTTTCTAACTTCGCTTCTGGTTCCTATGCCCATATGGGAAAGTAATTTGTCCAGTCTCATGGTCTTTGCCATTCTATGATCCTCCTGTATGATGCATTAAAGTCAGTTTGCGGGATTCGGTGCTTCGAACTCATTTAGAGCATGCGCCATGCAGCCGGGTACTGGTTCTTAAGGCTGCCTTTGTTCAACTTTCCCCACCCAAGGGGATAATCTCCAAGACAAATCAAATTGAGCCCGTCTTCGCCGGCGACGTTCAGTGTTTCGCCCTTCAAATAGCGCACGACGTCAAACTCATCCGCCTCAAAGTGGATCTCGCGTTTTGCATCTCCGGATTTAAGACCCATGGCAAAGGCGCCTGACGGGACAAATCTGCCATTTTTCTCTTCACCCAGGTACCAGCCGCTGCGAATGACACGCATGCCTTGCGTTGAAGGCAGTCCCTCCGGGAGTCTATAGAGCTTGTCTTCAATCTGCAGAAAAGCGCCACTCAGCTTTATCGTGAGATTCTCTGCTTCGAATTGCCGGTAAGCCTCTGTCGGTTCATTTTGGAACCTGTTATGGTCCGGCGGGCTGCTGTGACCACAACCATCGGCAGAGCTTTCCAAAAGTCCTGCAAAATGGCCCTCACCTTCGTGGAGATGCGGCCAGAGACGGCCATAGCCTGTGCGGGTATCCAGCCCCAGCTTGGGATCAGGCTGCAGCTTAGAGAACTCAGAATGCCGCGACATGAAGGCGTCGAGGGCCCATTCATTCTCCTGGCGATTAAAAGTGCAGGTCGAGTACGCCAGACGCCCGCCGGGCTTCAGCATCTTTGCCGCCTGGTCAAGCAGGCTGTCCTGGATCGACCTGAAGTGGCCCGGAACCTGATTGGACCACGCCTCAAGGGCTTTTGAATCCTTTCTGAACATGCCTTCACCCGAGCAAGGCGCGTCAATCAGAATACCGTCGAAAACAGAGTGAAACCGGGCACCCAGCTTCTCCTGGCTTTCATTGATTACCAGGGCATTGGTCACGCCTGCCATTTCCAGGTTGCGGACCAGGGCTTTAATGCGGCTGGTGCTGATATCGTTTGCCACTATGGTGCCGCGACCCCCAAGCGCGGCGGCGATTTGCAGCGTCTTCCCTCCGGGACATGCACACAGATCGAGAACCGTCTGTCCGGGCTGAGGATCGAGTACATTGACAGGTGCCATGGCCGATGGTTCCTGCAGATAATACAACCCGGCATGATAGAAAGGGTGCTTCGCAGGACGCTCAGTCTCCTCATAATAGAAACCATCCGCTGTCCAGGGTATAGGCGTGAGCTTAAAAGGTGCGATTTTCAGAAACTCCTCAACGGATATTTTCAGACGGTTCACACGCAGGCCAAAATGCCTGGGTTGATCATAACTTTCTAAAAAGGCTTCGGTTTCACTGCCAATCAAAGCCCTGATTTCTTCCAAAAAGCTTTCCGGAAACTTCAATTACTTCACACTCCCATGTCGAGCCCAGTTGGTCTCCCTTGATCAGGCCCGTTAACTCATTATATCCCGACTGCAGCCGCCTTGACAAAAGAAAAGTGATCTTCTATGATTAGTATAATCTGGCAAAGGTATCTCAAAACGACAACTATAGAGGAGGAATTTCTATGGCTCTTGTGACAACCAAGGAAATGTTCAGAAAAGCTTATGAAGGTGGCTATGCTATCGGTGCGTTCAACGTCAACAACATGGAGATCGTGCAGGGCATTGTCGACGCAGCCAAGGAAGTCAAATCCCCACTCATTCTTCAAGTCTCCGCAGGCGCAAGAAAATACGCTAAACCTGCCTATCTGAAGAAACTGGTCGAAGCTGCCGTTATCGACTCCGACCTGGATATTGCGCTTCATCTGGATCACGGCGACAGCTTTGAAATCTGCAAACAATGTATTGATGATGGCTTTACCTCTGTCATGATTGACGGTTCACATCTCCCTTATGAGGAAAACATAGCCTTGGTCAAACAGGTCGTGGAATACGCACATGCTCGGGGCGTCGTCGTTGAAGCAGAGCTCGGAAAATTGGCAGGCGTCGAGGACGAGGTCAATGTCAAAGCCGAGGACGCTACTTATACGGACCCTGCCCAAGCGGTGGATTTCGTGAAGCGGTCAGGCTGCGACTCCCTTGCTATTGCCATTGGCACAAGCCATGGTGCCTATAAGTTCAAGGGTGAGCCAAAGCTGGATTTCGAGCGTCTCGAAACCATCACCAAGCTCCTTCCGGATTATCCGCTGGTCCTTCACGGCGCGTCTACAGTCATACCTGAATTCGTCGAAATGTGCAATGCCTATGGTGGCAACATTCCGGGCGCACAGGGCGTCCCTGAGGATATGCTGCGCAGAGCGGCTGCGCTCGGTGTCTGCAAAATCAACATCGACACAGACCTTCGACTTGCCATGACTGCAGCCATCAGAAAATCACTTCACGACAACCCTGCTGAGTTTGACCCTCGCAAATATCTCGGCGTCGGTCGTGATGCCATCCGCAATATGGTCCATCACAAGCTGGTCAACGTCCTCGGTTCAGACGGCAAGCTCTAGTACAACATAGTCATTACTTAAGCAATTACAGCTGCAACAGTCAGGAAAATGGCGGCGCCGCCATTTTCCCTTTTTTTAAAGCAAAACAGGTGTCCCGGATCCCCGGGACACCTGTTTTGCTATGCAACCCCTGCTGCTGTATTCAAATCATTTCACGCTGTCACTTGCCATCACCAGGGCGGCTTCGACTTTCGAACCCGCCTCAGCGGATTACATCATTTTAACAGGCTCCGGATACTCGACGCCAAAAGTTTCCACGGTCATTTTCTTGATTTTCTGAGGCTCTACCGGACGATCTCTAAAGTCAGTTTTCGTCGCTGCAATGTCGTTGACGACGTCCATACCCTCGACGACTTTGCCGAAAGCCGCATATTGGCCATCCAGATGCGGCGAATGCTCGTGCATAATGAAGAACTGTGACCCCGCAGAATCCGGCGACTGCGAACGCGCCATGGACAATACACCCGGCTCGTGGACAAGTGAATTTCTGAAGCCATTCAGATTGAACTCACCTTTGATTTTATAGCCTGGGCCGCCCATACCTGAGCCTTCAGGACAGCCGCCCTGAATCATAAAGCCCCTGATGACGCGGTGAAAGATCAGCCCGTCATAATAGCCTTTTCGTGCGAGATCAATAAAATTGTTTACTGTGTTAGGCGCAATTTCTGGAAATAATTCTGCTTTGATGACTTTACCGTTTTCAAGTTCAATAGTGACCACTGGATTTTGATTCAATAGTATACACCCTTTCAAATTATATTTCTTTCAGTCCGCGTGATTATTTACAGTGCCTGGCACAGTCGCGGGATAAAAGACGACTTCATAATCCTTGAATTCACCCGCCCGATACCGGAATACAGCGGAAAAAAATTCTGTCCGGTTGAACACCCAATCCAGAAAAATCCTGTCCCCTTCCCAAAGGTTCAGGCTCAGCACTTCACTTCTGGGAATCCAGGCCAGCGTCCCTTCTTCAGGGTCAATGACCTCTTTCTTTGCAGAACTGGCAGTATAGACAAAAGTATACCAGTCCTCGACCCCATCAAACAAGGGAAAAGTAATGATCCCTCGCAGCGAATAGGTTTCAGGCTGAAGACCGGATTCCTCCCAAACTTCTCTGAGCAGGCATTGCTCAGGGGATTCGCCCGGCAGGAATTTGCCGCCCAGGCCGTTCCACTTTCCCAAATGGTAATCAGTTTTTCTCTTATTTCTGTGCAGCATCAGCACCGAGTCTTCGTGGGTCACATAACAAAGAACCGCCATTTTCATGACACAGGCTCCTTCCTGCCATAGTGCCACCAGCCGCCCATAACCACCACAACCAAGACCAGCGTCGCCAGGCTCATGGCTCTGGTAAAGTCATAAGCCGCCTGCCTCAAGTCCCCACTCAGTGGATCTGAGGTCGGGACATAGACAATCCAGGACTGGCCATTTGGTTTTCTTATGCCGATGGTCTCATCCATCGCATCGTGATAAAGTGCCATTCCTACAGCCTCGGCATGACTTCTCGTATTTCCCGAATCCGGCACCACAGCCTCCAGAACCGGCATACTTTCCAACCCTTTTAAGGTGTAATGCGCAAAGAAACCATTGATATTCGCCCCGGAAGTGGCAAGGGGGACCCATGAAAATGGCTGATCCTGAGATGATCCACTGACGAGGGATTGAACGACCCAGACATTCAGCTTTTTGGTGTCATAGCCAATCAAGGTCACCCCTGAGCCCGCTTCCTTAGGGCCGGTGACGATATAGTCCTCCACCAGACCAAGGTCGATCCCGTACTGGCTGGCGATCAATTCCCGAGTCGTTTGCGAAACGCGCATCCAATTTACGACATAATCGCTGCTGCTGGCATTGGATGGATATTTTCTTATGGATTCTGATGAAATGGCACGCAGAGACGTATACAGCGCTTTAACCTGTTCCGTCTTATTGCTTCTCATTTCGAGATTGAACAAATCGTTTTGTTCTTCAAGAGATTTGTAAGCTTCTGTATACTGTCCTGCCATAGCATCCGAAAAGCGCTTCAATTCTTCGTCAAAGTCAAGCTGCGTCATCTGAATGTTCAACAATCCATTGATCAAAAGAATCATCATGGTGAATCCAAGGACAATAACCACCACAATAAATCCGGCTGCCTGTCTGCGCCTCTTAACTTGCATCTCTGTCAGACTGATCTTTTCTATTACAAATGCGTGATTCTTTCTCAGAAACATCATAACCGCTGTAACAATGGCCAGATTGAACAGAATCAACACATAGCCAAGCACTCTGCTGAAGCGGTTAAAGCTTTCCTCAGGAACAGCCGGTTTCATCAGGAGTATATGTCCCTCATCAAACGGCAGCGTAAACGCTTCGTAGACTTGATCCAGAGCCACTTCAAATTTCTGATCCGGGGTGTCAATTATTTTCTGAAATAAGCTGATGCCGCTCCTGGCATCCGTCTGGGACAGCGTAAATCCGATCTTGGCAGGATCATACGAATTGACAATTCTGCCGCTGTTATTCAACAGAATGCTTTCGTAGCCGCGAGTCTCATGTAAATTTTCGAGATAATCCTCCAAAGGACTTGTGCTGAGTCGGATCTCATCAGCGCTGTTCGAAATAAACCCGCCGGTAAACAGCACGCTTCCGGTTTTTTCGCTTTTGTAGAAATAGACCACATATCTCTCGCCGCTGTTTGATATAGGATCCGGATCAGAGACTTCCAGTCTTTCAATTCTCTTGAACTGCCAACTGTCTTTTTGGAGACTGTAAGCAAAGGAAATGACGGATTCGGGAAGAGGCCCCTTGTAAACCAGTGATCCATCTTCTCTAAGACTTCCAAATGTTCCATCAGAAAATTCCGCAATGAGGGTTTCATCCGCCTCGACATTGGTAGATGCGTTCGAAATCAGTGATACGAGCACTTGAAACTGCTGTTCAATGAAGCGATCCCTGGCAGACTGAATTTCTGCGTCAAAGGCAGACGCGCTGCTCTGGAATTCTCCCGCCACCCAGGCCACCATGGAGGCCTGGAGGCGCAGCAGATCCTCTTCAAGGCGGTCGATCTGGTCTTCTATCAGCTGATCCGTGTAGACGAAAATTGCTGCCATGAAAATAAAGATACAGATCAGAAACATTACCACACGGCTGCGGCTGAAGAGCATGAATCCACCTCCCGACGACTGACTTTTTTTCATTTTAACACAACTAACGTGCTCTGCCTATTTACATTGGTAAAGCCGCCTCAGGAATTATCCCTGAAGCGGCTTATCATTCATTGCTATTTGTCTGACGGTTCCGGCTGCTGGCGTTCGAAACGAACCTCGAAGCCCTTTTGCTCCAGCAGCGCATTGATAAAGTCCCATAAGTCATATTTGCCTTTTCTCGAGTCTGCTGAGGTCACGATCACGACATCATCCTCGCTCATGCCCAGTTTTTCTCTGAGTGCTTTTTTCCTGACTTGAAGCTGACTATTTTTAATTTTGTCTGCTTTCGTAGCTATGACAACGCCCTTATAGCCAAAAGTTCGAATCCACTCGTACATCAAGCGGTCGTCTTCAGAGGGATCATGGCGTAAATCCACCAGGAGGAATACTTCCATCAGATTTGGCCGGTTCACCAGATAAGATTCAATAATTTTTCCCCAGCCGCTCTTCTTATCCTTGGAAACTCTGGCATATCCATAGCCCGGTAAGTCGACCAACCGCATCTTTCCATCCAGATCATAGAAATTTATGGTTTGAGTCTTTCCGGGTGTGGAAGACGTCTTTGCCAGTCCCTTACGGTTAATCATCATGTTGATGAGAGAGGATTTGCCCACGTTGGATCTCCCCGCCATAGCAATTTCAGGCAGTTCATCCTCAGGATACTGATCCCGTTTAACGGCGCTTATGATGAAACGAGAATTCTGGATTTTCACTTTGCAGCCTCCTTTACGAGTGCGTGCTCGAGAACTTCATCCATGGATTCAACAGGGATAAATTTCATTTTACTTCGAACCGTGGACGGTATCTCTTCAAGATCCTTGACATTCTCTTTAGGGAACAGAACTGTTTTTACCCCCGCGCGACTTGCCGCAAGAGATTTCTCCTTCAAGCCGCCAATTGGCAGCACCCGGCCGCGCAGCGTAATTTCGCCGGTCATGGCAAGATCATGCCGGACAGGAATGCCGGTTATAGCTGACAGCACAGCGGTTGCCATGGTAATGCCCGCTGAAGGACCGTCTTTAGGAATGGCGCCTTCAGGTATATGAATGTGAATGTCCATTTTTTCATGGAAATCATCCGCGATTTCGTATTTCTCAGAGATCGACCGGAGATAGCTCAGCCCTGCTCTTGCGGATTCCTTCATGACATCACCCATTTGCCCGGTGAGGACGAGGTTGCCCTTGCCTTTCATGATTGAAACCTCAATGGAGAGCGTGTCCCCGCCCACAGGCGTCCAAGCCAGACCCGTCGCTATGCCCACCTGATTCTCTTTTTGAATCTCATCATAGTGGTATTTCTTGACCCCCAGGGATTTGTCCAGATTGCTGCGATTGACTTTGACCGCCGTGACTTTGTCTTCGACAATTCTCGTCGCAACTTTACGGCAGACAGTCGCGATCTGACGTTCGAGTTCACGCACTCCGGATTCACGGGTGTAATAACTGATGATGGCACTCAGCGTATCATCGCTCAAACTTAAATTGTCCTCAGTCAGTCCGTGGGCTTTGAGCTGCTTTGGCACCAAATATTTTTTCGCGATATTCAGCTTTTCGAATTCGGTGTAGCCGGATACCTCGATAATTTCCATTCTGTCCAAAAGCGGTCTAGGTATAGTTCCCAGGGAGTTTGCAGTGGTAATGAACATGACGCTGGACAAGTCAAAAGGCACTTCGAGATAGTGATCTGTAAAGTCTTTGTTCTGCTCAGGATCCAGCACCTCAAGCAGTGCTGAAGCAGGATCGCCTCTGAAATCCGAGGTCAGTTTGTCAATCTCGTCAAAGAGGAAAACAGGATTCTTTGTGCCTGCCTCTTTAATGCCATTGATTATTCTGCCCGGAATAGCGCCTATATAGGTCCTTCTGTGACCCCTGATCTCAGCTTCGTCGCGAACGCCGCCCAGTGACATCCGGACAAACTTTCTGTTCAGAGATCTCGCAATAGATTTCGCAATAGAGGTTTTGCCGACGCCCGGAGGACCAACAAGACAAATAATTGGCCCCTTGAGGCTTTTGGTAAGCTCACGGATGGCCAAATACTCCAGAACACGTTCTTTGACACTCTTCAGGCCATAATGGTCTTCATCCAGTATCGTACGCGCTTTTGCAATGTCCAGGGTATCTTTGGTCTTTTTATTCCACGGCAAATCCAGGATCCAGTTCACATAGCTGCGGACGACGGTACTTTCTGCAGATGCCGGTGACATTCTTGAAAGCCGCTCGATTTCTTTGGAAACTTTGTCCGCTATTTTTTTGTCGAGTTTCAGTTTGTCCAATTTCTTGTACAGTTCCTCAATTTCATCATCCGGATCAAAGTCTTCGCCGAGCTCTTCCCTGATTGCTTTCATTTGTTCACGAAGATAATATTCCTTTTGCATTTTGTTGATTTGCTTTCTGACTTTTTCGTTGATCTGCTTCTCAACTTCCATAATTTCAATTTCGCTGAGAAGAATGGCATAAATCGCAGTCAGTCTCTTCTTTGGTTCAACAGCTTCCAGAATCTCCTGCTTTTGCTCTGTTTTGAGAACCATATTGGAGGCCAGAACATCAGCAAAGCGGCCGGGCTCTTCTATGGTGGTCATGGACAGCATCACTTCAGGTGAGACGCGGTTGCTGACAGCAATGTATTTTTCAAAGGCCGTCAGGCACGAGCGCATCAAAGCTTCTGTTTCTCTGTCACGGCTGATGTCCTCTTCAATTTTAAGGATCCTCGCTTTGAAGTATGGCTCCTCAAAAATGATGGCTTCCACCTTGCCACGGCTGACGCCTTCCACCAGGACGCGAATAGCGTCTCCAGGGAGTTTCAGCATTTGTTTGATTTTGCATATGGTGCCAATCTCATAGAAATCTTCCGTTGAAGGCAGGTCGACATCAATGTCACGCTGCGTTGTCAGGAATATCTTCTGATCATAAATCATGGCTTCTTCAAGCGCCTTGATTGACTTCTCTCGACCAACATCGAAATGAAGCACCATATAGGGAAATACCGATAATCCGCGAAGAGGAATCAACGGCATTGACATAATCTTGTCGTTAGTTTCCATGGTGTTCTCTCCTTTCCACCCATTTAAAGGGTTATTCAAATTATACCAAAGGAATTATCACTCATCAAGCAAGAGTGCTAACAAATCGAAAAAAGTTTTTATGCTGTTGGTAAAACTCAACCTTCAAGTTTCAGAAAAATAAAAGCGAGCCAATTGATCCTCTGACTCGCTTAAATGTATAAATTTAATCAGGAGACGCTTTGTCTGTCTTGGGAGGGTTTCTTTTCTGAAGTCCCATCCTTCAGCAGCATGACTGGCATCTTCTTATCGACAATGGATTCTCGCGTAATCCGGACTGAGATAATATCATCCCGGCTAGGAATTTCATACATGATATCCAGCATGGCATTTTCGAGAATGCTTCTGAGCCCGCGGGCGCCGGTTTTTCTTTCAATTGCCATGTGTGCCACTGCCTTCAGCGCCTCTTCATCAAAACTGATTTCGACGTTGTCGAGTTCAAACAGTTTTTGGTACTGTTTAATCAAGGCGTTTTTAGGTTCTTTCAAAATTCTGAGAAGTGTTGCCTCATCCAGTTCATGCAGAGAGACTACGACCGGAACACGGCCAATGAATTCCGGAATCAAACCGAATTTCAGCAAGTCTTCTGTTTCGAGCTTTTCTAACAGCGCGCCAATTTCCTTATCTTCTTTGCTTATGATCTGAGCTCCAAAGCCCAGGGTCTTTGTACCCGTACGACGCTCAATGATCTTATCAAGACCGTCAAAAGCACCACCGCAAATATAGAGGATATTGGTCGTGTCGATTTGAATGAACTCCTGGTGCGGATGCTTGCGGCCACCTTGCGGCGGTACATTGGCAACCGTCCCCTCAATAATTTTCAAAAGCGCCTGCTGAACGCCTTCGCCAGAGACATCCCTCGTGATGGACGGATTATCCGAGCGTCTTGAAATTTTATCGATCTCATCAATGTAGATGATGCCCTTTTGAGCGCGTTCAATGTCAAAATCTGCTGCCTGAATCAGCTTCAAAAGGATATTTTCGACGTCTTCACCCACATAACCGGCTTCTGTCAATGCTGTTGCGTCTGCCATGGCAAACGGCACGTTGATGATTTTTGCCAAGGTCTGAGCCAGGAGCGTCTTACCGGAACCGGTTGGCCCCAGCATCAAAATATTGCTCTTTTGAAGCTCCACGTCCTGCTTGCCGGTCACCCCGCGTCTGACACGCTTATAATGGTTGTACACAGCGACAGACAGTACCCGCTTAGCGCGTTCCTGGCCAATAACGTACTCATTCAGTGTCTTCGCAATGGCATCCGGTTTTGGAAGATCTTCGAGTTCAAGGTCCTCGACATCATCCATTTCATCCGAAATAATTTCATTGCAGAGCGTAATGCATTCGTCACAAATGTATACATTTGGTCCCGCGATCAGTCTTTTGACCTGGTCCTGCGTCTTACCGCAAAACGAACACTGCAGCTGAGTTTTATTTTCATATTTCGTCATGTCAAACCTCTTTCTTTACACCCTGGAGACCAGAATGCGATCTATCAGGCCATAATTTGCCGCTTCTTCCGAAGACATAAAATTATCCCTGTCCGTGTCGCGTTCAATAACCTCCAAAGGCTGCCCTGTCCTCTCGGACAAGATCTTGTTGATCTGCTCCCTGATTTTCAGTATGCGCTCAGCGTGGATCTTAATGTCCGAAGCTTGACCGCGAAAGCCGCCGAGCGGCTGGTGAATCATGATTTCTGCGTTTGGCAGAGCAAAACGCTTGCTCTTGGCGCCAGATGCCAGCAAAAATGCGCCCATGCTGGCAGCCATACCGATACAGATCGTTGACACATCCGGCTTGATGTAGTTCATGGTGTCATAAATGGCCATACCGGCTGTAATGCTGCCACCAGGACTGTTGATATACAAGTGGATATCTTTGTCCGGGTCATCCGCTTCCAAAAACAGCAGCTGAGCGACGACAAGGTTGGCCGTCAGATCTGTAATTTCCTCGCTGATGAAGACGATGCGATCTTTTAGAAGTCTTGAATAAATGTCATAGGACCGTTCACCGCGATTGGTTTGTTCGACGACGATAGGCACCAAGCTCATAAGCGCACCTCCGTTATTCTGCAAAGTTAGCTTGTTCGACGAGGAAATCCACCGTTTTCTTAGTCACGAGATTGTTCTTAAGATACTCGTAATTGTCAGAAGCAAATACTTTCTTGACGTTTTCCACCTCTGTGCCCTGACGCTCGGCAATGCGGACAAATTCATTCTCAAGATCCTCGTCAGTCACTGAGATCGCTTCCCGCTTGGATATTTCTTCAATTGCAAGGGTCGTTCTGACTCTGGCAAGGGCGTCTGTGCGCATCTGCTCTTTGAGATCTTCGAGCTTGCTGCCTGTAAACTTCATGTATCCGTCGAGATCCAGCCCTTGATAGCGAAGCTGGCTGTCGAAATCACGGATCATATAGTCGATTTCATTTTCGACCATGGCGTCTGGAATATCCGCTTCAAGTTTGGCGACGACGGCATCGATGACACTGTCACGAAGCGCCATTTCATTTTGTTTCTCAGCAGCCTCAGACAGTTTGGCTCTATAGTCTGCCCTTAATTCCTCGAGGGTGTCGAATTCTGAAACATCTTTAGCGAATTCGTCGTCCAGCACAGGGAGCTCTTTCACACGAATGCCGTGAACATCTACTGCGAAAACAGCTTCTTTTCCTGCAAGCTCTTCTGAGTGGTAAGTTTCCGGGAAGGTAACTTTAACTTCGACATGGTCACCAAGGTTAGCGCCAATGAGCTGCTCTTCGAAACCCGGAATAAATTGACCGGATCCAATGACAAGCTGCTGGCCCTGAGCAGTGCCGCCATCAAAGGCAACACCGTCAATAGTGCCGGCATAATCAATAGTCAGAGTATCGCCATCCTGAACCGGGCGATCTTCAATAGAAACAAGGCGTGCGTTCATTTCTCTGATCTTTTCGATCTCCTGGTCAACCTCTTCTTCTGAAACGACCGTCTCGATCTTCTTTACATCGACACCTTTGTAATTGTCAATTGAGACTTCAGGTTTGACAATGACGACGGCCTCGATGACCAGACCGTTTTCCTTGCTGATTTCTTTGACATCAATGTCAGGCTGTGCGACAGGATCCAGCGCCAAGCCATCTACGGCTTCGCTGTATGCGCCCGGAAGCAGTTCGTTGATTGCGTCTTCAAAGAAAACACCCTCTCCAAATTGCTTTTCGATGATGCTGCGCGGTACTTTGCCTTTTCTGAAACCCGGGATCGCATAACGACCTTTCGTGTTGCTGTACACTTTTTGAATTGCCTTTTCGAATGCTTCCGCGGAAACCGTCATTTGAACCGTGACGTTGTTTCCCTCTTTTTTGATCATTTCAAACGCCATTTGAATCCTCCTAAAAATGTGATGATTTGGCTTGTTCTACGAGCCATGATTGAAAAGCCAATGGACTTCTCCATTGGCGGGATCGTACGTCATCTTTAGCGTGTCATGTCTTGATTATCCTGCATCACGACGTCATAGTCACAGAATATCTTACCTCATTCCCTACTATAAGTAAACCATTTTTTACCCACATGTCGCAACCGCTTTAAATGGATTTTATTGAAGTCTTTTTTCAATGAGCTTTTATATCTTTACCCTCTAACCATTTACTTTCTCAAATTTATTTTTTCTGTTTAAATATGATACAATTATAAGATCTTACCGGAGGTGAAACATGTCCTTTTTTAAAGTACTTGAACAAGAACTCAATCTATTCTTTGGTAAAGATCAGCAGGATGCCATTTGCCACTATGAAGGCCCTGCTTTAACCCTTGCAATACCTGGAAGCGGAAAAACAACACTGATGCTGGCCCGGGCTGTTTATCTGTCTGAGCATCACGGCCTCGATCCAAGAAACCTGCTCAACCTGACCTTCAGCAAAGCTGCCGCCTCTGATATGGCGCAGCGCTACGCAGCCCGTTTTCGTCCAAATTTCAGGCACCAGTTTGAATTCTCAACCATTCATAGCTTTGCCTTCAAAGTACTGGGCCAGGTATGGAAAGAGCGCGGCATCCGCCCAAAAACCTTACTGGCTCACCAAAGGGAGCTACTGTCTGCTGCGGCCAGTCAGGTTACAGGCACTCGTCTGAATGACGATCAGTATGAAGCGCTGTCCAATCAAATCGGGTATGCGAGAAACATGATGTACGCCAGCGGCAAACTGGCTTCAAGCGGATTGGATTTTCCGGAGATCGACAGGATTTCTGATGCCTACGAGGCTTTGAAAGCCAATCATCACGTCATGGACTTCGACGACCTGTTGCTGGCGGCTCTGAAGCTGCTTCAGGAAGACAGCAACATTCTGAACCGCCTGAAGAAACGCTATCCCTTTGTCCAAATTGACGAAGCCCAGGATACATCCAAGGTTCAGCACGAGATCTTAAAACGGTTGGTCTATCCCGCCAATAATCTTTTTATTGTCGCAGATGATGACCAGGCCATTTACGGCTTCAGAGGCGCCAGTCCCGAGCTGCTCATGAGCTTCGAATCACAGTTCCCTGGCGGCCGCCTGTATCATCTCAGCAAAAATTACAGGTCAAGACAGGAAATTATCAATGTGTGTTCCAGAATAATCTGCCACAATCAGACGCGTTATGATAAGACGCTGACTACCGACAGGGGCAGCGGCGGCAAGGTCAACCTTGTAGAGTTCGAAACTTACAGCGACCGAAATAGAGCTATACTGGACCAACTGAAAAATCAAGAGGTCCCGGGTCATACCACCGGAATTTTGTACAGAAATCATCTCTCCGGACTCTCTGTAATGGACGCGCTGCTCGATGCGGGCATTCCCTTCAAGATCGAGGCCGGCAGACGCAGCTTATCAGACCATTGGCTGGTTAGAGACTTGGAAGCTTTTCTCAAACTGTCCTCAAATCCCGCTGATCTGGACGCCTTTGTGCGCATTGTTTACAAGACAGAACTGCGGCTTAATAAGGAAGCCGTCGAGACGATCCGTCTCAATCACCGGGGGCGGGATGTGTTTGAAGTCAGCCTGGAAACCATCGGCAGAAAAGGGCACGCCAGCGAGCGAATACGGCGTGTCCAGCAAACGGTGCGGAGCTTAAAGCACATGCGCGCCGCAGACTTTTTAGAAACCATTGACGGCGAGCTCGGCTATTCTGGCTATCTGGAATTCGCTCAGAACTCACTGGGACAATCTGCGGACCGCATACGTTCCATGTGGTTTTCACTGATCGCCGTTGCGAGTCGATTTGAACGGCCGGAGCCATTTTTTGAGAGACTTGCCGCACTGGACCGGTATCGTCCGAGCGGTGATGATGCCAAGGTTGCGCTTTCCACCCTCCACGCTTCCAAAGGGCGAGAGTTTGACCACGTCGTTTTGGTAGACATTCTGAAAGGCATTTTTCCAGTCAAAGAGGAGTTTCGAACAGAGCCCGAACGCTTGCTTCTCGAGGAGGAGCGGCGCTTGTTCTACGTCGGTGTCAGCCGCGCTCGCGAGAGCGTCCGGATCATGCACTCGAGATTTGGCGGCGGCCGTCACCTTCGCTTGTCATTGTTCGTCACTGAAATCATGGAAGGACTTGAACGTCTGCGTCCGAGCGCTTTAGGGTCTGCCCGTGATGCCATTCTGGCCTCGTCCGAATGTCGCAGCGGCGCTGCACACCATCTCAGATTCGGCTGGGGCGAGGTTCTCTCTCAGGATGGCGATGCCATTGACATTCAGTTTAAAGACAAGGTTCGAACCTTATCTTACAGATTATGTATAGAGAAAGGCTTTTTAACTTTTCCGGAGAATTAGACAGTTAGTCAAAAATTAAGCAGAGCTGCGGCTTTCGCGGCTCTGCTTAAGTTAACCTGTTCAGTAGAGTTTGAGTTCAAGTGTGTCCGCAACTTTTCGGATGAGACTCTGACTGTATCCTTTTCTCTGAAGCAGCCCAACGACACGCATGGCAACTTTTCGCGGATCCTCCCCACGATCACTGGTGATCTTTTTTCGAGCCAGCGCCAGAGCAGCTTCAAGTTCCTCCGCTTCACGATCCTCTGCATATTGGCCGCCCAATGCAGCATCGATGACAGATCCCGAAACACCTCGACGCTGCAGATCACTTCGAATCCGACTGCGCCCTATTCGCCCGCGATTCTGCTCATCATATTCAATGACCGCCTTTAAATCGTCCAATTCGTAATCCTTCTTCAACCGTTCCAGAATGCTGTTCACAAGGTGATTGTCCACCTCTTTTGAGGACAGATAGCGCTTCACTTCTGCGACAGTCCTCGTCCTCGAAAGACAATAACGCAGTGCTTTATGCCAGGCTTCCAGGGACAGCTGATCCTGCCTGAGTGTTTCAAAAGCATCTTCAGTGAGTATCATGCCCGTCTCCAGCTGGTATTTCAGGACCAAGTCCAGATGGCAAATGAGACCTAAACTGTTATCCAGCCATACCTCTACCATGGGCGTCCTCTTTTTGAAAGAGAGCTTTGTGATTTGCATAAGTAAACCTCATTTCGAAAAAAATCTTTGCTGCCTGATGATCCAAGTCAAATTTGCGAGGTGCTCAAATTGGAAGATGCCATAAAAAAACCAGCTTGTGATGATACCCTTAAACTGGTTGCCA
The DNA here is from genome assembly GCF_058683855.1 of Acidaminobacter sp. QWL-03. Classification (NCBI taxonomy): domain Bacteria; kingdom Bacillati; phylum Bacillota; class Clostridia; order Peptostreptococcales; family Acidaminobacteraceae; genus Acidaminobacter; species Acidaminobacter sp. QWL-03. Next base: position 3,451,722 of record NZ_CM178752.1, on the reverse strand, counting down.
TTCTCACCATGCTCATTGACCATATTGGTTATCTGTTATTCCCGGATCAAATTGTCTGGCGCATGATCGGACGTTTGTCCTTTCCCATATTTGCCTTTTTGGTGGCCCGTGGTGCACGTTTAACCCGAAGTCAGCCACGATATCTCCTGAGGATGCTGCTTTACGGTTTGATCTCCCAAGTTCCCTACAGTTACTTTGTCCCGAGCGGTTTAAATATTTTTTTCACTCTGGCTGCAGGTCTTGGCATCATCCTATGCCTTTCGCAGCGTCAGCTGTTCATTAAGTTTTTGGCAATTCCAATCCTCGCGAGCGCCTGGACAATAGATTACTCCTACGGGCTCTACGGTCTGCTTCTAATTCTCGCTTTTCACTTGTTTTACGAAAAACCTGCCCTCATGACCTTTGCACTTGCAGCGCTGTCCTGGTATTACTGGGAAACGACGCGGGTTTCCATTCAAGTCCTCGCGCTGGGGGCGCTGCCGCTCATTTATGGATTGCCTTATACCGGACTTCGTCTGCCAAAGCATGTAGGCTATTTGTTCTATCCTGTCCATATAACGCTATTGCTTTTAATTCGGCATTTTCTTTGGACAGTATAAACTCAATCAGAGTATTTATTCCCCCGACTTTCCAGCCAGTTTCCAAGGTGTTCACCGTAGGCGCGCCCAATAAACTGCTCCACTTCTTTACAAAAGGCTTCATAGCGTTCAATCAGCTCATCGGCATCAGCCGTCAGGATTGCGCCTCCGCCTCTTGAACCCCCGACGCGTCTGACAACTAATTCCAGACCCAGGTGTTGTTCAAGCCGGCGAATCACATGCCACGCTTTGGAGTACGACATGCCCATCTGTCTGCTGGACGCGCTCAGTGATCCTGTGGAGGCAATCCCTTTGAGCAATGCAACCGGTCCGCTTCCCAGAACTTTTTCACCTTCATCGCCCAGCCATAGCCTATACTGGATTTTCATAGCCAACCACCTTTCAATTCCTGTGAATAAACAGGACTGGCCACCAGCTGCGCGCTGTCAGGATATCTCTAACCTGATTTCTCGCTGGTTTGCCAGTCCTTTTTTATTTTAAGCCAATATCTCAAAGTCTTTTAAAGATCAATCTGCATTTCGATCCAATCCTCAGTGGTCTCCACCAATTGGAATCCGACGCGTTCCAAAACTTTTTGCGCATGGCGATCCCCCGGTTGAATCAGAGTGCGCAGAGCGCCGCCGGCATAATCATAATGCTCGACGAGAAAATTGATACACTCTGTGATAAAGTTGCACCCAAGGCCCATCCCTGTAAACTCCGGCAAGAGCGCACCGCTCATTTCAAGGATGTCGTCTTCGTCAAAGGCGACCTCTGCGAATCCGAGGATCTCATCTTCCTCGCTGATGGCTACAAAAATGTCCACATTGGGATCGCTGAGGAGCGAATCAATGTCCGTCTGGTTTTTCTCAGAATCGAAGCACGCATAATCATTGCCATGTTTGTAACTGATGATGACCTCCGCATCCTGTTCACGCATAGGTCTGAAAGTAATCTCCATTCGAACACGCTCCTTTCTTGTGAGATATATACCCCAAGTATACCATCTAATCCATCCGTATTGGATGAAGTGCACCACATTTTGGACAATACTGATCTTTTATTCTGATACTGATCTCATAGCCAAAGCGCTGAACGAGGATTTCTCCACAGTTTGCGCAATGGGTCCCATGATCGCCCTCGCTCAAATTGCCTATGTAGACATAGCTTAAATATTGGTTTGCCGTATCACGCGCCGAAAACAGCGCTTCTTTTCTCGTCTCAGGATGATTCATCAGATAATTGGGATAGTACCTGCTGATGTGCAGCGGGGTCTCCGGCCTGATGGCGGCGACGCGTTCTGCGAAAGCTGAAAGTTTCACAGGATCGTCATTCTGGCCTTCAATCAGAAGCCAGGTCAGCTCTGTATGAACCTCCTGTCTTTCAAGCAAGGCGTCCAGACTGCGGAGCACCGGTGTCAGCGTCGCTTTGCAGACAGATTCATAGAAACGAGGATCATTGGCTTTGACGTCCAGGTTGACTGCATCCGTGAAGTCCAGCAGCGCTTCCCATGGTTTGGGGTTCAGATACCCATTGGTCACCAGGACATTTTTAAATCCGGCAGCCCGGTTGAGCTTAAAAACTTCAAGCACATATTCATAATTGACTGTAGGCTCATTGTAAGTTGCCGCAATGCCAATGCTCCTTGGCTCTTCGATCGCTCGTGCCAGCAGCTGCTCAGGCGACAAGGTCACGGAAGGGGCAACAAATTGAGAAATTCTATAATTCTGGCAGTTGAGACAGTGCAAGTTGCATCCAAATGACCCAAAGCTGACAATGTCACGACCGGGATGGAAATGGTACAGCGGTTTTTTCTCTATGGGGTCCACTCCAAAGGAGGTAATCTGCCCATAAGACGCGCTGGTCAACGTACCGCTTTCATTTTTTCTGGCCAGGCAGTCGCCGCTGCAGCCCGGTTCAATGACACAACCCCTTGGACATAATTGACACTGCACACTGGATGCCTCGCGCTTGACATAGAATAAAGCTTCCTTCATCCTCCCACCACCCAATCTTCTCTAGCCTGACCCTCAGCTCATCTGTCTGGAGAGGCCAATTTCTTCCAGCAGACGCGGTATAACCTGTTTCTTTCGGGAAAGAAGTCCCGCAACAAACACGCCTTGAATTTCATCCACCTCAAAACTCTTGGTAATGAGGCCGGAAATGTTGGATTTATAATACAAACACGACCCCTGACTCAGGAGATCTGTAGCCATAAACACCGTCGCGTCAAAGCCTTGCTCCTTATGGGTCTTTTGGACCATTTCAAGGATAGCCTCTTTTCGGACTTCCACCTCTTCAAGACCATAGGTAAAGATCTGGGAAACGCCAACGCTCGTATCCGCATCTCTGAAAATTTTGAAATCTTTAAAGAAAATCGCCTCTACGGTTTGTCCTTCCAGTGAAGTGCCTGATTTCAGCAGCGCTTTAGCATAATTTTCAAGATCGAAGCTGCCATCTATCAGCGACGACAGCCACACTGCCATAGTGCGGTCCTCCTCGGTCGTTGTAGGCGATTGAAAGTTCAATGTATCTGAGATGATGCCAGACAGCAGAATGCCGGCAATATTTGAGGGAGGTACGATCCCCTCTTCCCTTATTAAGTCCCCCACGAGAGTGCAAGTGCTTCCAACCGGCCTGCAAACGAACGTCAGCGGACGATTGGTGACGACATCCCCAAGCTTGTGATGGTCGACAATGGCGAGAATTTCAGCTTCCTTCAGGCCGTCAACACTCTGAGCGTACTCGTTGTGGTCTACCAGAATGACGAGATGCTTGTTGGGCCTCAGTAAATGTCTTCGCGAAAGAAATCCCACATATCGACCGGAGGCGTCCGTTACCGGAAAGGTTGTGTGGCGGCTGCCCGCCATGACTTCCCGGGCTTCCGAAACGTCGTCATGCTCATAAAAACTCGTCAGATTTTCTCTGACCATGATTTCGGACACCGGCGCGCAAGAGGCAATGAGACGAGCAGTCTTCAGGGTATCATACGGCGTTCTGATCATACAGACATCCGACTCTCTGGCATGCCTGAGGATCTTCCCTGGGATGGTGAGTCCGCCGGTAATAATAATGAGCGCCGCCTTTTGCCTGACAGCATGTTCGAGCACATCATACCGGTCACCAACGATCACGATGGTCGATTCATCAATGCTTGAGCGATCGATCAGCGTATCCTTATAGAATGCGGCGACCAGCACCCTGCCCTCAATACTGGTGCAGGAGGCGTGGAGAATCTGAGCCTCCAGGCTATCCACCATATTGGCAAGTGTGGTTTTCAGCAAGTCTCCTTTCCAGTTGAAAAATCCCATGGCGATATCTTTCATGGTGACTATCCCAGACAATTTTCCGTCCGGCTCCGTGACAGCCAAGGCCTTGGCAGAAGCATCCCCCAAGTTTCTATAGGCCGTCAGAATGGAATCTTGAGGAGACAAGGGCGCATGCCTGTCAAATTCCAAATGCCTGACATCCGGACGCACTTCTCTAAGCAGCGGCGGAAGCTCTATGCCAAACTGAGTCAAAGCAAAGCGCGATTCAGACGCAGCGTCTCCCAATCTGAATGCCATAGCCTCATGGCCCTGGGCACGTTTAAACCAAGCCATGGCAATGGCTGACGCTATAGAATCCGTATCCGGATTTTTATGTCCAAAAACATGGATCAAAATGACACCTCATTCCATTTCATCTCAGTGTGTAGACTAAACTGATCTTGTCGATCACGCCGGCACGCACTTCGAAATATAACGCATACTCGCCCTGTGTCCCATGATCATAGATGTAATCCATATTTCCCGGATCGGTTTCTTCATTTGGAACAGGCTCAGCTTCAGGGTACTTCAGCATGAGAATCGTAAGCGATTCCCCTACGTTGATTCCCCTGGACGTACTGAAGCGCGGATCTCTGGAGACCACAGAAGTGAGCCAGAACTTTTCACTGCCTGAAGGCGCGAACAGACTGACCTGGGATTTATTGAAAGTAAAGGTTCGAATGGTCGATCCAATGAAAGTGTCAGCGCCTATCCCCAGGATTGACTCCTCAATTTTCTCGGGTTTACCAAAAATGCTGAGAAGCTCATCATCTTCGAAGATTGTCCTTAGGGGCAGCTTAGCTGCACCGTAGGTCAACGTGAATTCCCTTTCGAGTATGAGGGATTTAGTGTGTTCATAAATATCGACACCACCTGCGGCTCCTGTATTCGTTACCACAATTGCCGGTGCCGGTACTGCACTGGCGAGACCGCCGACTATAGTTTCCCATACCACCGACTCATACACAGGTGTCATAATCATTTCGATGTCCGGACTGATCAGGTTCGGACCGGCATAAAGCAGCTCTGATTCTTCCAGCCATAGCGATATATGCAGTTCCTCAAGGGTTCCATCCTGCCTGAAGCACAAGGGCTTCAAAATCTTGTCAGCGAAATTAAGACCCTGCTCATTGGGGCGGAACACACTGACGTCTTTGAGTCCCTCATCCACAGCGACTGCTTCAATCACGAACACTTCAGCGCCTTCGTTTTGATAAAACTGACAAACAGGCTGTCTCGACAGGATTCTTCCTGTCCAGAGCACCTGGTTTACTTTGGTGTTGAAATACTCCTCAATGAGCGCATTCAAGCGCTCTGCCTGATCCAAATTGTCAGGCGGGTCTATGATGCCAATACCGGATGCACTCTCCACAAGCAGTCCATTTTTGGAGGCCTCCTCCAGGTAGGCGGTATAGATCCAAATATCCTCCGTTTGTCTGCGAATGATCAGGTCGCCCTCAACATTGTTGATGACATCCAGAGAACTCAGATCAGGCTGCCGGGGCTCAGCGGACATACAGGCGCTCAGCAATAAAGTCAGGATCAGTACTATCAGTAGTCTTGATAAACGCGACATTTGTCCACCTCGCTTCGTTTTGGCTGCTGCCGCTTGCGCTAAGCTTACTAATTTATTATACCATTTGAATGGGTGTTCAAGCGATGCCAATTTCATTTGAGTTTGGCTTTTAGAGAAAAATTTAACAAAAGGGAAGTGACGCTGATGCGGCGAAGGTTTTAAACCGACTCATGCCGTACCAATTTCACTTCCCTTATGAAACAAGCCTATCGTTCTCTTCTGTTTAGTTCCTTCAGCACCTCTTCAACTGCGACGCCTTTTTCCCGCATCAACACCAGGCTGTGGAAGAGCAGATCTGTCAATTCGCCTACCAGCTCAGGCCTATTCTCGTTTTTTGAGGCAATAATGACCTCGGCCGCCTCTTCACCTACTTTTTTGAGGATTTTATCGAGGCCTTTGTCAAAGAGATACGTCGTATAAGAGCCTTCAGGCCGCTCTTTGTAACGCCCGTCAATGACCTTTACGAGCTTCGCGACGCCCGTGCCAATATTGCTGGATTCCCCAAGGGTCTCAAAACAGCTCTCTGCACCAGTATGGCAGGTAGGGCCCGCAGGATTCGCCAAAACCAGCAGTGCGTCAGCATCACAGTCCTCAGCCAAGGCGACGACTTCAAGGACATTGCCGCTGCTTTCGCCCTTTTTCCAGAGCCGGGAACGACTTCTGGAGTAGAACCAGACAACCCCTTCCTCCTTGGTTTTGCTTAAAGCTTCTTCATTCATGTAGCCGAGCATCAGCACCTTTCCGGTGGCTGCATTCTGTATAATGGCAGGGATCAACCCCTGGACGTCAAATTTTAATGACTTCATGGTTTAATTTCCTCCCTGTTCTGCAGCTTCTGTGGCTGCTCTGTCAAACCTATGGTCCAGTGGCCTGACCGCGACACCGCGACTCAACAGATAGCTTTTCAGATCTCCTATGGATATATCCCCATAGTGGAACACAGAGGCTGCAAGAATGCCATCGACATCCGCCACCCGTGCGGCTTCCTCAAAATGCTCCAGAGCACCTGCGCCGCCGGAGGCAATGACCGGGACGTTGACTGCGGCAGTGACTTGCTTCAGGAACTCAACATCATAGCCTTTCCTGACGCCATCCTGATCAATGGAATTGACCACAACTTCACCTGCTCCGAGGGCAACACCTTGCTTGATCCACTCCAGCGCAGACATGCCAGTGGTTTCCCGGCCGCCTTTAACGACGACTTCCCATCGATCAGGCCCCATTTTGCTGACGTCTACAGAGAGCACCACACACTGGGCGCCAAATTTTAGGGCTGCTTCACGGATGAGCTCCGGCCTACGAACGGCTGCGGTATTGACTGACACTTTATCCGCACCCGCCATCAGTACGCGCGTGAAATCCTCAACCGTCGCTATACCGCCCCCTACTGTCAACGGTATATTGACCACTTTCGAAACCCTTCGAACCACCTCGTCAAAGATCCCACGATCCTCAGCACTGGCAGTAATATCATAAAAAACCAGTTCATCCGCGCCTTCCTTACAGTAACGGTCAGCGAGCACCACCGGATCCTCTACATCTTCTATAGCCTGAAACCGCTTGCCTTTAACGACGCGACCCTGACGGACGTCGAGACAGGGAATGATTCTCTTTGCCAGCATGCTTACACCTCCTCGCAGCGCCTGATTTCCAGCGCGCCTTCGTAAATGGCTTTTCCGACTATAGCATCTTCAACGCCAACAGCTTTAAGCGCTTCGAGATCTTCGAGCTTGGAGATGCCGCCGGAGCCAATCAAAATGCCAAAGTAGACCTCTCTCATTTTTCTGTAGGCTTCCACATTAGGGCCCTTCATGGCACCGTCACGGGCTATATCCGTGTGAACCACCGCTGCGACGCCAAGCCGCTGTGCCTTTTCCGCCAGCTCAACTGCTGTGATCTTCTCTGTGTCCAGCCAACCGCGGGTCGCCACGTAACCGTCACGGGCATCAATCGACAAGACGATCTTGTCTCCGAACCGCGCCAGCACCGCTTCGAGAAATGGGGTATCCAGAGCCCCGGACGTCCCCAAAATGGCCTTATCCGCCCCTGCCTCAAACACCGCCTCGAGATCTTCCATGGTGCGAATACCTCCGCCAAATTGCATCGGTACGCCTGACGCCGCTTTAATGCCGCGAATCAGTGCTTTCATATCTTCGGTAATACAGCCTTCCACGCTGCCGTCGAGATTGACAACATGAAGCCGCTGTGCGCCCTTTTCCTTCAAATCCTTTGCGACTGCCACAGGGTCCGCATTGTAGACCGTCTTCTGGCCAAAATCACCTTGAAACAGCCGGACGCAAGCGCCGCCGCTGATATCTATTGCCGGATAAATTCTCATTGTGTACCTCCCATCAAGACCGCCAGGACCTGACGGATTAAAAATTCACCAACGGCACCGCTCTTTTCAGGGTGGAACTGCATGCCGACAATACTGCCTTTTCGAATCAGTCCGGGTACTTTGACGCCGTATGGACTTGAGAGAATGATGTCCTGGTCGTCGCCGCCCGCCAGGTAATACGAGTGCACATAATAGGCGTAGGCGTCTTCCGGGAGACCATCGGCCACCGGATCCTGAGATTCTTTGACCAGTCTGTTCCAGCCCATGTGGGGCACTTTGAGGCCCATAGTCTCATCAAACTTCACAAAACGGCCCTTCAAGAGCCCAAGGCCCTCCCAGTCGCCGTCCTCCTCACTGGCTTCAAACATCAGCTGCATGCCCAGACAGATGCCCAGGAGCGGCCGCCCTTCGCGTACGCGCTGCTGGATCACCCGGTCAATGCCGGTGCTCCTGAGCTTGTCTATGGCGTCTTTGAATGCGCCCACGCCGGGCAAAATGGAGAGCTCGGCATTTAGAATAACGTCGTGGTCCGCCGTGAGAACCGCTGGAATTTCCAGGCGCTCAAAGGCATTTATCAGATTCTGAATATTGCCCACGCCATAATCAATAATGGCGATTGGTTTTCGTAATTCTACTGCTTGATCATTCATGCTTTTGCCTCCAACTCTTTAATCTAACATGCCCTTGGTTGACGGCACACTGGTGTCGCCTTCCTGGACCGTGGCCGCATCTCTCAGCGCCAAGGCAAAAGCCTTGAACTGAGCCTCCACCATGTGGTGTGTATTGCCCGGGGTCATTATCCTGAAGTGCAGGCACATGCCGGCCTTGTCCGCAAGGCCCTTGAAAAATTCCCGGACGCTTTCTGTGGCCAAGGTCCCCAGCATTTGAGACGGATAAACCGCGTCATAGCCTAAATAAGCGCGCCCGCTGAGATCAATGGCACACAGGGCAAGGACCTCGTCCATGGGCACTATGCGGTCTGCAAAGCGCTGAATGCCCGCCTTGCTGCCTAGGGCCTCCTTCAGAGCCATGCCAAAAGCCATACCCACGTCTTCTGCGGTATGGTGGCAGTCCACTTCCAGATCCCCCTTGACCTCAATCATCAGGTTCATCCGTCCGTGCTTTGCGATTTGGTATAGCATATGATCCAGGAAAGGCAGCCCAGTATCAATTTTCGAGGGCGCCTGTGAATCCAGAGTCAGTTTCAACTGGATTTTCGTTTCGGATGTATCTCGCTTGACTTCGCCTACTCGCATGAAGCCATGACCTCCTTCAGGATGCTGAGGACAGCATCATTATTCTCTTTTTTGCCGATGGTAACTCGAAAATACGCCCCAAGGCCGTCCTTCTCCCCGAAAAATCGGAGATTGAAGCCTCTTGACTCAACTACACTCTGAATTCGGGATACCCATTCCGGCTTCGTCCGAATCAAGATAAAATTGGTTTCAGACACCAGCGGCTCCATGCCGCGGATCTGACTAAGCACGCTGAAAACTCTGTCGCGTTCTGCACGAATCAGGGCAACCTGCGCCTCCATAACTGACGGATTTTTAAGTGCGAACGCGCCCAGCGCCTGCGACACCGCCGTCACGTTGTAGGGCATCCTTACCCGGTTGAGTGCAGCGGCATTTGCCTCCGAAGTCAGGGCATAGCCCACTCTCAGCGCTGCGAGACCGAAGGCTTTGGAAAGCGTTCTCAGAAGGATCAGCTTGTCCTGATATTGGGGAAGCTGATCAAGGAAGGTGTTCAGTCCAAATTCGGTGTAGGCTTCATCAAGGACTACTATTCCGGAGACCTTTTCAATCACCTTTTCAACGAAAGGCGCCGTCAGTGTCTCACCGGTAGGATTGTTGGGATTACATAGGAAAACCAGACTGGGCTGTTCCTCTTCCAGACATGCCATAAAAGCAGCCTGGTTAAGTTTCAAATCTTCATCCGGCAAGGTTTGAATATAGACTGCTTTTCTGATCTCAGTCATAACACGGTATTCTACAAAGGTCGGACCATGGGATAAAACTTTTTCTCCGGGTGAGACAAACGCCTCGACGCACATTTTGATGAGCTCGTCTGATCCATTGCCGCAGACAATGCCATTCAGTGGCCAATCGGTGTAATCGCTGACCGCCTGCCGGAGTTCAAGGGCGTCTTCATCCGGATACTCGTTGAGCCTGAGGCCGCCAATAGCAGCCGCAAGGTCATCGAGCCGGCGTTCGTAGGGGTTTTCATTGGCATGAAGGCGGATCATGGCTTCAGATTCTTTCTCTTCGTGACTGATGCCGCATGGGCGTCCAGGCCCTCGAGCCGCGCGAAGTGCTCGACATCTGAAGCTTCCTTCATAAAAGCTTCTTTGGTGTATTCAAGATAGGAGAAGCGGGTCATGAAGTCATAGACCCCAAGGGGTGATGAAAATCTCGCTGTCCCGTTGGTTGGCAAGGTGTGGTTCGTGCCTGCGTAATAGTCCCCCAAGGCTTCCGGTGTGTAGCTGCCCAGGAAGACGGACCCTGCGTAGTTCACTTTATCGAGCAGCGCGCGAGGATTTTCGACCATCAGTTCCAAATGTTCAGGGGCTATGACATCAGAGACCAGGCAGGCGTCTTCAAGATCATCACAAAGCACCACCAGCAGATTGGCCGCCGAAACCGAAGCAATGTCTCGTTTGGGAAGGGTCTCAAGCTGCCTGTCGAGAGCTGCTTTCAACCGCTCCGGCAAGCTCTCGTCCGTAGTCAGAACCACGAGGCCGGCACGCTCGTCGTGCTCTGCCTGTGCCAGCAGGTCTGCCGCCACCAGCTCTGGGTCTGCCGTCTGGTCTGCAATAATCAGGACCTCGCTTGGTCCGGCGATCATATCTATGGCGATCTGACCGCTGACCTGACGCTTGGCTTCAGCCACGTACTGGTTGCCCGGTCCCGCGATCTTATCACAAGGTGCTATTGTTTCTGTACCGTTGGCGCAAGCCGCGACAGCTTGAGCACCGCCAACAGCGTAAATCTCCTTGATGCCCAGAATTCCAGCTGCCGCGAGTACGTAAGGATTCACGGAACCCTCTTTGGACGGCGGTGTAAAAATGGCAATTTCGGGGACACCCGCCACTTGGGCAGGAATAGCGTTCATCAGCACTGTGGACGGATAGGCTGCCTTACCACCCGGAATGTAGAGCCCCACACGTCTGAGCGGTACAATGCGCTGACCCAGGGAGACGCCTGGTCTTGGCTGAATCTCATAGCCTTTTTCGAGCTGTTTTTCGTGATAGGTCCTGAGATGTGCCACAGCTGTTTTGAGAACTCTCAGGTCCTCCTGGGTGACTTGATCCCGCATAGCGGCTTCTATGGTCTCGTCAGAAATGCGAAGGCTTTGGAGCTTGACGCCGTCCAGTTTCTCGGTCCATGCCATCAAGGCGGCATCCCCTCGTGCTTTGACATCCTCTATGATCTTACTGACAGAACTCCGAACCTCCTCAGAGGTCTCGGTTGTTCTGCGTACAATCGCTCCGATAGATGCGGCTGCGGACCCTTTCTCAAAATTAATGATGTTCATTTGCTCGTTCCCCTTTTCTCCGCGGCCTCAAGATCGTTTAAGAGGTCCATCATCCGTTCGTTCATCAGCTTGAAGGAGACCCGGTTGGCAATCAGCACAGACGAAATCTGTCCGACCGTTTCCAGGACAACCAGATCGTTTTCTTCCAGTGTTTTTCCAGTTTCGACTATGTCGAGGATACAATCGGCTAAGTTCACTATAGGTGCCAGCTCAACCGAGCCGGACAGGAAGAGGATCTCACCCTTGATGCCCTTCTCTTCAAGCACGTCTCTCGCCCGTTTAGGATATTTTGTGGCCACGCGCACGAAGCTGCGATCCGACAGGTTGAAGCCCCTGAAACCGGCAATACACATGCGGCATCTTCCTATAGGGAGATATCTGAGCTCATACCCGTCAAAGCTCCGTTCGTATAAAATATCATTCCCGAGTACCCCCAGATCAGCGGCGGCTCTTTCCACATAAGTCGTGACATCATCTGCTTTGACTGAAATCAGACTAATCCTTCCTGAGGTATCCACGTGCTCGAGCTTGCGGTTGTTAAGATCTGCGAACTCGTAACCCGCTTCTTTGAGGAGCGCGATCAGCTGTTCTTTGACTCGCCCTTTTGAGACGGCAATTTTAAGTGGTTTCATGGATTTGACTCCTCCTTTTCCCGTTGATTTCGAGCTGGTTCAGCAGCTTTTGAACGTTGCTTCTGCGGCTTTCATTCATGCGCTGATCGAAAACCACAGCGTCATCACCTTCAACCGACAACACAAATTTTGCAGATTTGCACTCCGGCTGTTCAAAGGTGTCGCTGATGCTGGTTTTGAGTTTAACCAGCACGACACTGTAGTCCCTGTCCCTGAGCGCAGCAGCGATCTGCAGGGCATCGCCCGGATCATCTGTATCACAGAGGACTGCGTAATCGAACTGTGCCGGGACGTTGAGCGGCGTGTGCATGGTTTTCATCCACTCCACCACATTGGCTGTGTTGAAGGAGATGCCGCAAGCCACTTCGACGCCATTCATGCCGTCATATCGTCCCCCGGTGACGAGGGCTTTGCCTGTGCGCTGGCTGAAAATCCTGTAGATGTTTCCGGAATAATATCTGAATTCATTGCCGCCCTGACTTAAATCCAACTGAATTTTTGTCAAACCTAGATTTTCGAGAAGTTTGTACAAGGATTTCAGAGCACTCAGTTCTGCCTGGCAGGCATCGCCAAAACGTGTCGAGGTTGCTTTTGCAAAGACTGCCTTGAAGTCACCGAACAACCCTGGGAGCTGACTCAGAAATAGGCTTTCATCTTCCGGGAGCTCAGAGCTTTCCAGAAAAGCGCTCAGAGCGGTCAATCTTTTTTCCTCAATCAGGTTCATCATGGTCTCTACCGCTTCCGGAGACAATTCCACCATTTCGGAGATCGCTCTGAAAAAGCTGGAGTTTCCAATTTCAAAGCGCAGGTCAGAAATTGGGATTCCCACCGTTTCGAGGACGTCCAGCGCCAGCCGGATGACCTCAACATCCCCTGCCGGGCCCAGGTCGGCATAATTTTCGCAGCCCAGCTGAAGGATCTCGTCAATGCCGCCGCCCTGGCCATACCGAAAGACCTTTGAATTATATGAGATTCGTCTGAGGGGCGTCCCTTCCGGAAGCTTGAGGGTCATGGAGGCACAGCTCATGGTGTTGTCAATTTTCAGGCATCCTATAGCCCCGGAAGGTTCGATCAGCTTCACCAGCCTCTTCGTCAAAGCAGGAGGAAGATCCTGGTAGCGCGACCAGTCTTCAATGGCCGGCGGGTCAATTTCATCATAGCCATAAAGTCTTGACCACTTTCTGAAACTGGCGGTCAATGTTCTCAAATATGCGTAGTCTTCATACAGATAGTGCATAAATCTCATAGTTACGCCTCCTAGCGAAAATAAAAAAGCCACCCGAAAACCGGGTGGCAGTTTGTTGATTCAATCTCACCACCGCGGACGCTCAATCGTATTAAACGACGAATAGAGCTTGCAACGCGCGGTGTCTTAAACCTGCATACAAACTCTAGAACGTATGATGATGATGGATGCTGTTGTATGGGTTTAAAACCTGGGGTGTCATAATAACCTCTCCTGAATCACAATTTGAATCCGGCTTAAACGTCTTGCCGGCAGAAAGGAAAGATAGCCTTCCCCTCAACCGAGGCCGGAATTAATGAATTGAATAGACTTTAACACACAATAATTATTCAGTCAACAGGCTTTTTATAATATTCTTACGATTTTGAAACATTTCCTACTCACCTAAATAAGCCTTGAGAACAACATCGTTTTTCCGCAAACTATCCGCAGTCCCTTCAACCATGATTTGACCAGTCTCGATCAGGTAGCCTCTGTCTGCAATTCTCAGGACCTTGTTTGCGTTCTGTTCAACGACAAGAACCGTGATCCCCTGCTGATTCAGCTCTTTGATCAGCGAAAAGCAATAGTTGACCATTATGGGCATTAATCCCATGGATACCTCGTCAATCAATAACAATCTGGGCTCAAGAATCAACGCTCTGCTGATCGCAAGAATTTGCTGCTCTCCGCCGCTCATGGTTCTGGCCAGCTGATTGCGCCTTTCTGACAGCTTTGGAAACATGTCGTAGGCTTTCTCAAGATTTTTTTTGATCTGAGTCTTATCTTTGATTTTATAGGCACCCATTTTCAAGTTTTCTTCGACCGTCAGATCACCAAATATTCGCCGGCCTTCTGGAACGTAACCTATCCCAAGCTCCGCTCTCTTCCAGGCAGGATAATCTGTTATATCCTCACCTTCATAGAACAATTTGCCGTTTTTTATTTTTACCAAGCCCATCATAGCCTTGATCAGAGTTGATTTTCCGGCACCATTGGCACCAATGACACTGACCAACTCTCCTTGCTTCACTTCCAAAGATACTTTCTTGATAACCTCCATCTGGCCATAAAAGATTTCCGCGTCCTGGAGCTTAAGCATCCTCATCATCCTCCCCTAAATAGGCTTCAATGACTTGAGGATTTTCCTGAATTTCTTTAGGCAATCCTTCCGCAATTTTCTTGCCGAAATTTAGAACAACCAGCCGGTCACTGACCTTCATTGAGATTGGCAGATTGTGCTCAATCAGCATGATGGTTGTCCCTTGTTCTTTCAAGTAAAAGACCAGATCTATGACCTCGCCTATAGCGTAATTGCTGAGCCCTGCACAAGGCTCATCCAGCATCAGAAGCTTAGGGTTGATCGCCAGCGCCCTTGCAATTTCGAGTCTTCTCAAATACCCCAGACTGACTTCAGACGCCTTTTTATCCTTAACATCGAGGAGCTGCACGCGCTCCAGAATTTCAAGTGCCTGATCCACCACCACGGGAGAATGACTTTTAGCGAAGAGGTGCTTAAATCCCTTATTGTATTCTATGCCCAAAGCTGCGACGACATTATCCAGCAAAGAAATGTCTCTGAGGGGCTTGGAAATCTGAAACGTACGGGCGACACCCATCCGCGCGATTTCAAAAGGCTTCTTCCCTTGGATCTCCTGTCCGTTCAAGAGAATTTGACCCTCAGTAGGCTCGTACACACCGCAAATGCAGTTAAACATTGTCGTTTTTCCGGCGCCATTCGGACCAATGACACCTAGAGTTTCTTTCTCCTTAAGGCTAAGATCGATGCCATCTATGGCTTTCAAGCCGCCAAAATACATTTTTAAACCTTTAACGGTTAGCATGTCCCCCATATCAGCTCACCACACTTTTCTTGCGCCCTTTGCCAAAAAGCGCTTCGAATTTATTTGCCAGAAAACTGCCTTTCCCGACGATGCCCTGAGGTTGAAACAGCATCATCAAAACCAGGAGACCCCCATAGACAATCATGCGGTAATCCGAAATGAATCGAAACAGTTCTGGTGCAATTCCCAGAATTATAGCGCCTACTATTGGTCCACGGATGGTGCCAATGCCGCCTATGACCACCATGGATAAAATCGAGATCGATACGAGAAACGCAAAATCGCTTGAGTAAATGAAGGTCATGTAATGGGCGTAAACACCGCCAGCTAAGCCAGCTACTGCGGTTCCAACCGCAAAGGCGAGCACTTTGAATTTTACAATATTAACACCGAGAGAGGACGCTGCCGCCTCATCATTTCTTATACTTGCAAGCGCTAAGCCAAACCATGACTTTTCGATGGTTCTCATGAATATGATCATGGCGACAATCATTGCGCCTACAAGGACCAAAAACATTAGATTATCCATTTTGATACCAAACAGACTGGGTTTGGAAACGGACATACCGAGTGAAGCACCAAATATTGGTGCATACTGGAAAATGGCGACAACAACAAAGTTGATGCCGATGGTCGTGATCGCCAAGAAATCCTCCTTAACACGCATGCTGGCAAGCCCGAGCAACGCGCCGATCAACCCAGTCACAACAAATGCTATGGGAAGACTCAGCCAGAAATTCACTCCGAGGGTACTGGTCAACACTGCTGAGGTATAAGCACCAATCCCGAAAAATGCCGCGTGCCCAATAGATGACTGTCCGGCATATCCGGCTATAATGTTCAGGCTGAGTGCCAAGAGCACAAAAATCCCAATATTTGTGGCCACTACTATTGCATACATACAGTCACCCCCTAAATTGAATTTTTTCTGCTGATCAGACCCGTTGGTTTTACAAGCAATATTGTGATTAGGACAAGAAAGGCTATCGCGTCTCTAGGTATGACGGATCCGACATAAGCAGAGATTAAAGTTTCTGAAAGTCCAATGACAAGTCCGGCGGCAATGGTGCCAATTGGATTTCCAAGTCCGCCTAAAACAATAATAGCCAGCATTTTATAAGACGGGATGTCTCCCATGGTTGGGTAGATGGAGCTGTAGAGTACACCTATCATCATCCCCGCCGCGGATGCGAAACCATACCCCATAATATAACTCAATGCCATGACCTTGTGGATATTGACGCCCATAGTTTCAGCGATTTCGGTATCCCCTGCCGTTGCCCGCCATGCAAGTCCAAGCTTGGTTTTATTTAAAACAAACCAAAGCAATAAGAGTAAAATCGCCGTCATAATAATGATCACTATCCATTCAGGATTTATGACAATTTTTCCGAGATTAATCACCGAAAATGGCAGAATTACACCAAAATCCTTAATTTCCGGACCGACCAGCAGTCTGATAAAGTCTCCGGTAAAAATGAAAATCCCAACACTGGTTATCAGCGGAACTATAGGAATGATATTGGGTTTGTTGAGTATTGGTGTATAAATGAACTTTTGAATGAGCACGCCAATCGCGCCAGTGAGGGCCATTGACAGGAAAAAGGCGACTGCCAGATTGCCGGTAGTTGCGTAAATTACCCAGCCGAGGTACGCACCGACCACATACGCCGCAGCATTCGCAATATCCAGAATGCGTAAAATCCCATAGATTAATGTCCCTCCCATTGCAGTCAGGGCATAGACACAGCCAATCATGAAACCGTTTATGATTTGTTGAAGCAGCAAGGATATCACATCCTTTCGAAAAATGTGGTCTGTTTACTGAAGGCGCGCCGCTGGCGCGCCTTCAGTCACCTATTGATCATTTGGTTTAGTTATGGTTTTTCCTCACCACTAGTCTCTGATAATTGCGTCATCCGTAATTTCATTGTAGTAGTGGAATTCGCCGTCCTTTACAATCTGAATCTGTACCGGCTTGACCGCAACTCTGGATGGCGCGTATTCAATCAATCTGCCTGTGACAGTTTCAAAGTCCTTCAACTCTTTGATGGCATCTCTCATAGTGACCGGATCAGTGCCAACTTCAGCGATAACCTTAAACAAGGTCTCAAAGGCGTCATAAGTAGAAGCGCCGACCATATCCGGCTGCATATTGTAAGCCGCTTTATAACCTGCGATGTAATTCTTGACTGCATCACTTTCACTGTCTCTGTTCATGTTTGTTGTAATGATGACACCTTCGGCGTCTTCTTTCGCAACTTCCAGGAACTGATAAGAGTCAATGCCCTCAGTTCCAAGAATTTGAACATCCAGACCGAGGCGCTTGGATTGTCTTGCAATCTCCGTTCCGTGAGAAGGATAGCATGCAATGTAAAGCAGGTCCGGTTTTACGGTTTCCTTAATTTTTGTCAGCACCGGAGAAAACTCAGTTTCAGGCATACCGAAGGTATCCATTGACACTATTTCTGCGCCGTTTGCTTCGGCATAGGCAGTGAACGCCTCAGATAAGGTTTTGCCAAAGTCAATGTCTACAGCCAGTATCGAAATTCTCTTGGCACCCAGCATATCCACAGCTACAACGCCGCCAGCCCGACCTTGCACAGCTCCGGAAAAGGACTGCGAGAAGACGAAGTCACCTGAACCCGTGACATCCGGGTGAATCGCATAGGCAGATAGCATAGGCATGCCGGCCTCTTGGAAAATAGGCGCTGCTACACGAGTTGGTCCGCTATAGCTGCCGCTGACAACAGCAACGACATTGTCTTTTGTTGTAAGTTTTTGCGCAATGTTGACTGCTTGCTTAGTGTCCAAGCCATCATCATACTTGACGAGTTCGACAGGTCTTCCATTGATCCCGCCGCCGTCATTAATAAGCTTGACGGCAAGTTCAGCGGACTGTGTCGCACTTTTGCCATCTGACGCTGCAGCACCTGTTACAGGCGCAAAAAAGCCAATTCGGATTGGTTCTGAGCTTTCAGCAGGTGCCGCGGGTTCACTGCTCGGTTCTTCTGCTGCCGGTGTTTCTGCGGGCTTAGAGCATCCAAACATCGAGACCCCAAGTATGACGACAAGCGAGATCAAGAGCCAGGTTTTAAATCTTTTTTTCATAATCGTTCCTCCCCATTCTAATTAATAAGTAGCAGTAAACCTTATTGCAAGTTGCGTGCCACAACTTTTCATTTGTCTAAAAACTTCAACAATTCAGCAAAATCAGCACTTGAAGTGCCTATCACAAAAAACGAAAAGCATCGTT
The DNA here is from genome assembly GCF_058683855.1 of Acidaminobacter sp. QWL-03. Lineage (NCBI taxonomy): Bacteria > Bacillati > Bacillota > Clostridia > Peptostreptococcales > Acidaminobacteraceae > Acidaminobacter > Acidaminobacter sp. QWL-03. The sequence continues at coordinate 3,433,431 of NZ_CM178752.1, read as the reverse complement.
ATGCGCATAAATTTTATACGCTATAACGATGCAACAGCTTGATGCTCAGTTAAATTTTATGCGATAAGCGCATAAAATTTATGCGTCTTGATCAACATCTATTCCGTCCGCTCAATCCCAAGACGTTTTATTCTATAGACCAAACTTTGTCGGATGATTCCCAAATCCCTCGATGCTGCTGTCAGATTCCCGTTACGACGTTTTAATGCCATGAGAATCATGGAGCGCTCTACATTATTCAAAGCATCATTCAAGTGCAGTGGTTCTTCAACAGAGGATTCCGACACCTTTTCAGAAAATCTGTGTATAAGATGATCCGGCAGGTGACGAACCTCAAGAATTAGATCTGTTTCATCGGAACGCACCATTAAATTTTCGACAACATGCTCCAGTTCCCTGATATTTCCCGGCCATGAGTATGCTTGCAATGCTGCACTCAGTTCTTCCGACACAGTACTGATCCTTCTTCCGACTAATCCGTTGTATTTCTTGATGTAATGGCATATCAGACTCTTCAATTCGTCTTTCTTTGCCCTCAAAGGAAGTAAGTAAAGACTTAAGCCTGCAACGCGAAAATATAAATCCTGTCTAAGGTTTCCATCTCTTATTGAGATTTCAGGGTCCACATTCATGGCACAGATCACACGACATTTAAGCGAGATCAGATTTGTCCCGCCAACTCGGTTAAATTTCCGTTCTTGCAGCACCCTCAACAGTTTTGTCTGCATACTGATGGGCATAGAATTAAGCTCATCCAAAAATACCGTCCCGCTGCCCGCCTCTTCAAACAAACCGGATTTATCAAGAGCGCCTGTGAACGCACCCTTCGTTGTGCCGAACAGAATGCCTTCCAGCAGCGTTTCGGGTATGGCGGCACAGTTGATCCCAATAAACGGCTTCGTCCCTCTGCTGCTGTAATTATGGATACTTTGAGCGTAAAGCTCCTTTCCGGTGCCGGTCTCACCAATTATGAGTATGTTGGATTCCAGCACCGCCATTGCCTTGGCTTCATTCACAGTTTTTATGGTGGTATTTCCTTCCCCAATAATATCGCTGAAAGTATAATGCGTGCCATTATTAAGCGGCGTTCGCAGGGAAGACAAAGCATGCGTCTTTGACAGAAGCATGCCTGTGTCATCCTCAGCCTCTCGGGCAGCAAAAAAGCGCTTTTTCAATTCAATGGTTTCATCCAATAACTCCCTGAGCTTAGTGTCATTTCTGCAAATTGAGAAGACACCTAATCGCTCGTCGTCTTTGACAAGCGGGAAAGTACTGTAGGATGTAAAGAGCGGCCTGCCATTTTTATAGACATGAGCGCTAAACCGATCCAGCAGCGGCACAGCACTATTGAATACTTGACGATGCTCCGATTGGGCTGGATCCTTATACCCATAGGCATCCCATATGTATTTTCCAACCATTTGACTGCGACTGCGTTCTTCAAGCTGCTCCATTGCACGATTGTAGAGTACGATTTTTCCTTCAAAATCAGAAATTACCACACCATCATTGACTTGATCCAGCGCTGTCTCAAGACAATAACTTTTTGTGGCAGAATAATTAAAATCACTGGGCCTCTGAAGGCTAATGACCGTATGACACGGATCAGCGTCACTTATTTTTGTCACTCCGATCAGGTACTGATGTCCCTCTGGATCATGTAACGCCACAACCTGATCAACGGTTAGGTCAATCTCGTATGGGAAAAATTCTTTAAACGTTCTCCCAGTTGTGTCAAAAAACGTTTTAACGGCTTGATTCATCCATAATAGACGCTGCTTATCGTCCAGAATAATAATACCGGCTCCAAATGGCGTAAGCAATTTTCCTAATGTCTCTGCCTGCATGACCATCCCCACTTTTTAACGCTTCAGCTTTTCATTATAAAAACGGCGCACCCTCCCAAACTCCTCCGGTGCGCCATTTCCACAGTCCTCTTCAGGTCCGAATTATTTCTTTTTAGTCGGTGAAATATGAATCGCAGCGTCCGTAACATTGAGTACCGCTTCATGAAGCGCTTCTGCCAAAGTTGGATGCGCGTGAATGGATTGTCCGATCGCATGGACGTCCATATGCTGATCAATCGCCAGTGAGGCCTCATGAATCAAATCAGAGGCGTGAGGTCCCATGATGTGCACACCAAGAATTTTCAGTGTGGCAGCATCCGCGATCACTTTGACGAAGCCGTCCGTTTCACCCATGGATAATGCTTTTCCATTCGCGACGAAATTGAATTTTCCGGTTTTAATCTCGTACCCTTTAGCTGCCGCCTGCTCTTCCGTAAGACCTGCGTAGGCAATCTGAGGGTCAATAAAAATACAGTCCGGAACCGTGGAACCGTGCTTAGGCGCTTCACCAGTTGCAATGGCTTCAACACAGGCAATGCCATGATGGGATGCCACGTGTGCCAGCATGACGCCGCCCAGTACATCTCCAATCGCATAGATGTTCGGTACATTCGTCTGAAACTTGTTGTCTACCGGGATTCCGGTACCGTCGAAAATGACGCCGGCAGCCTCAAGGTTAAGACCATCCACAAATGCTCTTCTGCCAACTGCCATTAAAATAACGTCTGCTTCAACCTCAATAGTCTCACCTTTTTTGTTGGTGGCGATCATTAAGAGTCCGGTCTCTGTCTTTTTAATCTCCTTGGCACGCGCGCCGTCATGCAGCTTAAGTCCGCGCTTCTTGAGAATTGGCGGAAGTCGTTTGACAATGTCCTTGTCAATGCGCTTCAGAAGTGTCGATGATATGACCGTGACTTCAGAGCCGAAGGAATTGTAGATGGAAGCGAATTCCATGCCTATAACGCCGCTGCCTGCAACGACCATGCGCTTTGGAAGCTCTCTGAGCTCCAGAAGCTGATCGCTGTCAATAACACCTGGCAAATCGTTGCCCGGGACTGGTGGGGACGAAGGCACTGAACCAGTGGCTATGATGACGTTTTTAGCCTTGACCAGTTCCGTTGTACCGTCATGCAGTTTTACTTCAACAGCGTCAGCACTTTTGAAGGCAGCAAAGCCTCTCATGATCAGTACACCGTTGTCTTCCACGACTTTGTCCGTTCCCTTGACCAACTGGTCTACAACACTGGCTTTGCGGTCCATAACACGGCCCATGTCCATTTTGTAACCATCCACGGTAATGCCAAAGCTTTCTGCGTGTGCGAACTTATCCATAAGCTGCGCGTTGGCGTAAAGTGCTTTGGTCGGGATACAGCCACGGTTCAGACACGTGCCGCCAAGACGGTCCGCTTCGACAAGTGCGACCTCCATACCGAGTTGCGCTGCGCGAATAGCAGCAACATAACCGCCCGGACCGCCGCCTATGATCAACAAATCTTTTTCCATGAGGTGCCTCCTTAAAATTTCGTTTGATTAAATACCATATGCTATAATAATATCAGAAAATTTTAATAATGCGAGCTGTCTGTAGTTATGGATTTTATACAAAGATAAAAAACTGCCGCCGGAAAGGGGATGTTTTATCATGAAAGAATTCGTTCCTGAAATTCAGGGAAATTTGAGAAAACATATAATTAAAGTCCCGGAAGCCATATACAAAGTCAGTGGCATCAAAATCTTTGGGAAACGCATTAAATCGCTGGTTTTTTCAACAGATGTCGCTATCATCAAAAATTGCAACGCGGATGCTGTCATTGCCGTCTACCCCTTCACACCTCAGCCCGTCATCACGCACGCCATCATCACAGCATCAGATGTGCCTGTCTTCAGCGGCGTCGGCGGCGGTACAACGACGGGGAAGCGCGTCATAAACCTCGCCATGGATGCTGAATTTCAGGGTGCCATGGGCGTCGTCGTCAACGCACCGACCACAAATGAGATCATCAGAGCGCTTCGCGATCGAATTGACATTCCCGTCGTCGTCACGGTCGTCTCAGAAAAAACAGACATTGAAGCCAGAATTAACGCCGGCGCCACCATCCTGAATGTGTCAGGCGCGTCGAAAACCGCCGAGATCGTCCGGATGATCCGTCAAAAGTATCCGGAGATGCCAATTATCGCAACCGGCGGACCAACGGAGGAAGATATTTTGAGAACCATCGAAGCCGGAGCAAACGCCATTACCTTTACACCACCCAGCAACGGCGAAATTTTCAAAGAAATCATGATTAAATACAGGAATCAAGACGACATCTTTTAATGTCACCGACACATAACATTGATTGAATTTTCAACACCAAATTAAATAATACCACTGACAAAAGGCACCCCTTGCGGCGTGCCTTTTTCAAGTGACATCGACATTGTCCGCCAGAACCCGCTCACCACGCGGATCTGGAGACTCACTCTCTATGCGGCTTTTGCCTCATCCATGTCCGGCACTCTCATGAGCAATATGCCCCCAATGATAAACAGCAATATAATGCTGAAAACGCCGTTGTTGGTGCGCCCAGTCATTTGGGTCACAAAGCCAACGAGAAATGGTCCCATGATCGCGGCAAACTTACCAAAGATATTGTAGAAGCCAAAAAATTCATTGGCCTGTTCCTTTGGTACCAATTTTCCAAAATAAGAACGGCTGAGTGCTTGAATCCCACCCTGAGACGTTCCCACCATCATAGCGAGAATCCAGAAGTCCAGGACCGAATCCAGGAAGTAGGCGTAAATACAAATCACAGTATAAGTAATTATGCCGACAAAGAGCATTCTTTTACAGCCGAACCGCTCCGCCAACTTCCCATAGAGAAGCGCGAAGGGAAACGCCACAAATTGCGTTGCGAGTAAGATGACCAGCAGGTTCATGGCATCTATGCCCAGGTCTGAGCCATAGGAGGTCGCCATTTTAATAATGGTATCCACGCCATCAATGTAGAAAAAGTAGGCAATCAAAAAGGTAAACAAGTTATTGTGCGCTCTGATATTGGAAAAGGTCTTTGCAATCCGCCTAAAGCTTCTCGAGACGGGTTTTGACTCAATAGGAATACCGTGGACCTGGTGGACATTTTTAATAAGCGGCAGGGTAAACACGCCCCACCAAAGCGCGGTGATGATGAAGGAAATTCTGAACGCAGCCCCAATGGACAATGGCAGCCAACTCATCTGGGCACCTACAACCACCGCCATGCACAGAATAAACGGGATCGTGCTTCCAATATAGCCCATTGCGAAGCCCGTTGTTGAAACGCGGTCCATGCGTTCGGCCGGCGTGATGTCCACCAGGAAGGCATCATAGAAAACGTTCGCCCCGGAGAAACCTATCGCCGTCAATATATAGACCACCAACAGCCCCCACCAATAAGATTCGGGAATGAGCGACAAAAATGCTGTCGCTGCGATTCCAATCAGTACGAAGGTCACAAAAAATCGCTTTTTGAGTCCCATGTAATCCGCGATCGTACCCAGTACCGGCGCCAGCAGTGCCAAAATCAGCGTCGCAATTGAATTGGCGTAGCCCCAGTAAGCGGTTGAGGTTGTCGCCGATCCCACATTTTCAAATACCATTTTGAAATAGAGCGGCATGATGGTCGATGTAATGGTCATACTATAGGCGCTGTTGGCCCAGTCATAAAACGCCCAGCTTTTTTCTATCTTTGTCAGCCTCATCATAGGCGATCCCCTCTCTCAATTTCCACAGCCCATAGGACAGAATCAGCGGCGCACTTCAAATTTCTTATGAACTTTGGAACTCAAAGAAATTACTCAGATTCAAGACACGAGAGCGCTCCTTTGACAGCCCCTTCCATTTCGACCCCGAGCCAGCCGGCAAACGTCGGCGCTTCATCCAGCAGTGACATAGGGGTTGTAATCTCTCCTGCTTTTATGCCGTCTCCAGCCATGATCCAGACTGTATTGTACATTGGCTTCAGCGGCGAGAAGCCATGGGTATTCCAGTGATAAAAAGGCGCCCCCCTCACCGTCTGATCCGTTATCTCCTCAACAGGGTCATTGGCATCCAGACGGTCATTAAAATAATAGCCTTTAGAAGCCTCAAGCATTAGAAACGCGCCCGGATCCGCGCCAAGTGCCACAATTTCTCTGTGGTTATAAATCGCTTCAATGGCCTCTTCCTCGCGGGCGAAATCTTCGACGATCTTTCTCACATGAGCTTTGACATGCTCCAGTTCCGGACCCTTGACATAGAGATAGGCTGAACCATCCGCCGATTTCATCAGCGCTCGGTAATCCTTGAGGTGCCCTTTATGGTCCAGTTGAATCAAGCCTCTCTCAATAAAAAGGGGATTCAGATTGACGACGCGCTCCACATCCAGGCTGCTGTGGTCCCCCAGTACGCAGATGCCGTAAACTTCTCGGTCCGGCTGGTTCTCAATCCAATCCAGGATGTCTCCCAACCTTCGGTCATGGCGTTTCATTGCCTCACCGGCCATTTTGGAATTAAATCCATAATCGTGGCGTTGGGAATCCAAATCCGTATAATGCACCAGAATCAGGTCCGGATGCTTTTCTTCCAAAGTCGCCATGAGCGCTTTATGGGTGAAATGGTCCAGCGCCGGTTGATCTGTCCCATGCCTGAGTTTGCCAAATCTACGGTTCATCTCAAATTGATACCCCGGCGTTCCTGACCTCAGGGACACGAGAATCTGATTTTCCCAAGGACGGTTGGCCAGGACTTCAGGCATATTGTAGTGAATTGCGGCCCCAGCCGTCACCGGCCAAAGCAAAGCTGCCGTTCTCATCCCTGCCCTGGCTGCCGCGTCGTAGAGTGTATCCCCCATAAGGTAACGGCGGTTCCAAAACCAGTCCGGCGACGGTCTCCCCGGTTGAAAAAGCGTATTGTTCACAATACCGTGATCTTTGGGCTGCCGCCCTGTCACAATTGTGGCGTGAGCAGGATAAGTCAGTGACGGGTAAATACTTTTGACACTATTATGCCATGCCGCTCTGTTTATAAGCCTGCCAAAGGCAGGCATGGCTGATATAGTCTCAAAGTCCTGATCAGCAAGCCCATCAAAAGATATCACAATCAAACGACGCCTATTCCACATATCCGCACCTCCGGTCAAAAGCCTGAGTATCCCTTACATTGCATCAATTTTAAGCAATATGGTATAATTTTGTTGTTTGAGCTTTTAAAAGATTTTTTTGCCGATGGAAGGGGTGCCCCTAATGGATAAAATTCAATACGAACGCGAGCTTTACGAACCCCTGCGTCAGCATCTCGACAACCTTGGCTTCGACGTCCGCTCAGAGGTCAGATCCTGCGATCTCGTCGCGAAAAAGAACAACTTAATCTATATCATTGAGATGAAGCGGCACCTCTCCTTTGATCTTCTCGCCCAGGCGGTAGAGCGCCAAAGTTACGCTGACGCTGTCTATGTGAGCATACCCAAGCCGAATAATTTCAAACAGGATAAAATTTGGAAGTCCAAAATCAAAGTCCTTAAGCAGCTTAACCTCGGACTTCTTCTGGTCAGCAAAACTGGCAGTACTTACATGGTGGAAGAGGCACTGATCCCCGAATCCACCACTTCTAAACGCCAGTCCTCCAAGAAGAGAACCGCTCTGGAGAAGGAGTTTTCGAACCGGAGTCTTGATCTAAACATAGCTGGCAGCACCGGAGTACCACTGGTGACAGCCTATCGCGAAGCAGCACTTTACATAGCTTATTTGATCAGAAAAAATGGCCCTCAGTCTGCCGCATCCCTAAAAACAAACGGGGCACACCCCAAAAAAACAACCAGCATTCTGAACTCAAATTACTACGGCTGGTTCTCAAAGTCCATAGACCGAATCTATACTTTGACAGCTGAAGGTGAAAATGCGCTGCAAGTGTACAAGCCTTTGGCGGATGCCTTCAGCGCCTTGGATATGGCTTCCATGGAGGATTCAACAGGTTAAGCTTTTGCACTCCAAAACACGAAAAGGCTGTCTGCAAAATGGTAACACCTGATTTTGCAGACAGCCTTTTAATTATCTTATGAACAATTTTGCAGATCTTAAGAACCGCAATTTCTAAGCGGACAAAGTATCCTGTACAACCTTGGCAAGGTTGGCGGAAAGATCCGACACGCGCTCGAGATTGCTGACAATATCCAAGAAGATAATGCCGGATTCCGGATTACAGTCGTTGTTGTTGAGGCGGTCAATATGCCCCCTGCGGCAAATTTTTTCCAGCTTGTCGACCTCATTTTCAATGTCAAAAACCTGCTGAATGGTTTCGCGATTGCCTGTCACAATGGCTTCCATAGCCTTAGAAAATGCCAGTGCTGATTTATCGTAAAGATCCTGAAGTTCCTTGCGGGAATCATCAGAGAATGGCAACCCTTTTTCAAGAGCATCCACCACCAGCTCAGCAATATTGTCAGCATGGTCGCCAATACGCTCAATATCATTGATATTGTTGAACAAACCGTCGACCACCTTGCGGTCATAGTCAGACAGCTTTCTGTTGGATAGTTTTACCAGATACTCCGTAATTGCTTTTTCAAGCTTATTGATTTCCTTTTCTGTCACAAACGTCTGTTTGACTTTGGCCAGATCACGTTCAAAGAATCCGTCCATAGAAGAGCTTAAAGCACTGTATGAAACGTTTGCCATGTGGAGCTGCTCACGAATTGTGTTTCTAAGCGCGATAGAAGGCGTTTCCAAAATACGTTCGTCCAGGTATTTTGTAACGGATTCACGCTCTGCGTCACCTTTATCCGGTATAATTTTCATTGCGATTTTAATTAAGAACATAGCAAATGGGAACTGAATAACGACATTGGTAATATTGAACAGCGTGTGGGCATTCGCGATTTGACGACCCACATCATTTGGGTCCCACTGTGTGACGATATGCGCGATTGGTTTTGTGAGGAAGAAAACAAAGATCAGTGTACCGATCACATTGAACACCAGATGTATAATGGCTGCTCTTTTTGCATTCCGGCTTGCCCCTATTGAAGAGATCAGCGCTGTTGTACACGTTCCAATATTTTCACCATATAAAATAGGCATTGCTGATGTGAGTGGAATCAATCCTTGGGAAGCGAGCGCAATAAGCATACCTATTGAAGCCGAGGAACTTTGAACCATAAGCGTCAAGAGAAAACCTGCCAGAACACCGAGTGCCGGTACAGATCCAAAGCCAACCATCATATCTGAAAAAGCCTGTATCTCTCGCAGAGGCTTCAGCGCGTCCTTAAGGGCTTCCATGCCTAAAAAGAGTAATCCGAATCCAATAAAGATCTCGGCAATGTTTTTCTTTTTGTCATCTTTTGCAAGAAACCAGACAAAGACCCCTATGCCGATTGCAAGCGGTGCCCAGTGTTCCAGATTGAGCGAAACGAGCTGACCGGTAATCGTTGTGCCTATGTTGGCACCCATGATGATGCCGACCGCCTGAGTCAGCTTCATGATTCCGGCATTGACAAAACCAACGACCATAACCGTGGTAAGACTTGAACTTTGAATAATTGCAGTGACAAACATGCCCACCATGACAGCTATAAATCTGTTCCTGGTCAAGAGCTCAATTATTTTTTCCATTTTCTTTCCGGCTACTTTTTGAAGCGCAGTTCCCATCATACTCATGCCAAACAGAAATAGTCCAAGCCCTCCCAAAACGCCAACACCGATTGTAAACGCCATACTTCGCCTCCTGATTCTATTAATTCACACTATACCAACTAGATTAATCTATGTCATAACTAGTTTATTAAGACACCGTGAAATTCTACCAGAAATGAAGTGCTTTAGTGTAAAATCTATGTTAAATTTTTCTGCCAATTTGATCATACATAACACGAAATAGCAATTCAACACTAATTCGTTTGTAAAGTTACAAAAACTTCAATTTATGGCGTCCTTGAACGTTTCATCTGCCAGTCTGTTGGGTATTTCTACAACAATATCATGATCATAATTATTTCAATTTGTAGGAGTGATTGTGTATAGGAAAATGACTACTATTCCAAACTGCTCATCAACTTTTACTCAACGTTGGCATCTTTCAAGGTCAAGATCGGGTATGAGTGATGATTTTTTATTATGAAGGAGGGGCGATTCTATTGAAAATGCAGAAGAAAGAGATCGTCGCCATGATCCTGGCAGGCGGCCAGGGCTCTAGGCTAAGAGAAATTACAGACAAAATTGCCAAACCGGCAGTACCATTTGGCGGCAAATTTAGAATCATCGATTTTACACTAAGCAACTGCTCTAATTCCGAAATAGATACCGTTGGTATTCTGACACAATATCAGCCGCTGGAATTAAACTCGCATATAGGCATAGGGAGTTCATGGGACTTGGATCGTAATTTTGGCGGCGTCAAAATTCTACCTCCATATTTTGACAAAGAAGGCGGCCGTTTTTACATGGGCACCGCGAATGCGATCTTTGAAAACATGAACTTTATTGACGCTTATAATCCTGATTATGTCCTGATTCTTTCAGGAGACCATATCTACAAGATGGACTATCAGAAAATGCTCAATACCCACAAGGAAAAGAATGCTGATTTAACTATTTCTGTTATCGAAGTGCCTTGGAACGAGGCTTCACGATTTGGTTTATTAAGCGCAGATGAAGACGACATGATCTATGAATTCCAGGAAAAGCCAGACGCGCCTAAATCCAATCTCGCTTCCATGGGGATTTACATCTTCAGCTGGCCGGTGCTCAGAGCTTGTTTGATTGAAGATCATAATTCGGAAGACAGCTCCTCTGACTTTGGAAAAGACATCATTCCAAAAATGGTCGAGGGACATCATAAGGTTTACGCTTATCGTTTCAGCGGCTACTGGCGTGATGTCGGTACAGTAGAGAGCCTTTGGGAATCCAACATGGATTTGCTGGGGCTTGACAATGAACTTAACCTTCATGATAAGTCCTGGCGTAACTATTCCGTCAACCCAATCAGTCCACCTCAGTACATAAGCCCATTCGGCAGAGTTGAAGGCTCCATAGTGAATGAAGGCTGCGTCATTGAAGGACATGTCATCAAAAGCGTCATTTCCACAGACGTTCACGTCGGTCGGAATTCGGTTGTTCAAAATACTATCGTCATGCCAAATACCAATATCGAAGATGATGTTCAGATTGATTACGCCATCATACTCAGCGACATCACAGTAAAAAGCGGCACGGTTGTCAAGGGAACCAGAGACCATATCGCCGTCTATCCATCGGAAGGAGGCGAAAACCATGAATGATGTTATGGGCATCATCAATTTAAGTGAATCCGAGGAACAAATCAAAGATCTGACTTTGGGCCGGTCTCTCGGGGCGCTGCACATTTTTGGCCGCTATAGAATTATCGATTTCCAGCTCTCAAATATGGTGAACAGCGGACTGTCAAACGTGGCCATTTTCACCTACGGCAAGTCACACTCCATCATGCTGCATGTCGGCAGCGGCAAACATTGGGGACTGGACCGCAAACGGGATGGGCTTTACATTTTCTATCCGGAGGTCAATTCTGAAGATAACATCAGACGGCTTGGGGACCTTGAAAACTATAGAAACCATCTGGATTATCTTCAGAACTCAACTCAGAAGTATGTTCTTCTCTCCAGAAGTTATATGCTGTGCAACATCGATTATAAAGATGTGGTTCAACATCACAGAAATTCAGGATCTGATGTCACTATAGTCTACAAGACCATTGAAAAATCCTATGATCGTTTTCCGAACTGCGACACGCTGTCTTTGGATGATCAAAACCGCGTCATAGGCATAGGAAAAAACCTTGGTAAGGAAGAGCGTTACAACGTGTCTATGGAAATGTATGTCATGAAACGCGAGCGTTTGATTAAGATTATCGAGTCCGCAATTCAAAGAGGCGACGCGCGTTTTCTTAAGGAAGCCATCTTTCAGCGGCTGCCGGAACTGAAAGTCAGCGCTTATCGGTTTAATGGCTATTTAAGCTGTATCCAAACCATCAACAATTACTTTGAGACCAATATGGAGCTCCTTAATACTCAGCTCTGCGAGGAGCTATTCAACAAACACGGCCCAATCTACACTAAGGTCATGGACGCGCCTTCAACCTATTATTCCGAGGACAGTTATGTCTCCAACTCCCTTGTAGCGAATGGCTGTATCATTGAAGGAAAAGTGGAGAATTCAATCATCCACAGGGACGTTAGAATAAAAAAGGGCGCCGTCGTCCGCAATTCAATATTATTGCCGTATGTCACCGTGAGCGAGGCCACTAATCTAAACTATGTCATCCTTGATAAACATGCCACGATTACGCCGCGAAAAATGCTCTTCGGCGATCAAAGCAATCCTTTCGTCATCAAGAAGAACATGGTCCTGTGATCCGGCATAAAGGAGGCTTATCCACTTGAAAATACTTTTTGTTAGCTCTGAAGCTCTTCCCCTCAGCAAAACCGGAGGACTGGCAGATGTCGCGTTTTCCCTGCCAAAAGCTCTTGCAGAAGAGGATATCGACATCAGAGTGATTACCCCCTATTACAGCACTATTGCCACCGCTCTGGTAGAGCATGCTGATTTTTTGGGTTCCAAAACCATTCACATGAATTGGCGGAATCAATATATGGGCGTTCACGAAATCCACTTTGGAAAAGTAGTTTACTACCTGATAGACAACGAATATTATTTTAAGCGCGATCAGCTCTATGGCTACTTTGATGACGGCGAGCGGTTTTCCTTTTTCTCAAAAGCGGTACTCGAAGCCATTGATATGACCCATTTCGAACCGGATGTCATCCATTTGAACGACTGGCACACCGCAATAGTACCTTATCTGCTCAAAACCCAATATGCCAAAGATCCCCGCTATGCTCAAACAAAATCAGTTTTTACAATTCACAACCTCAAATACCAGGGGGTTTTCGAACGCGGTTTTCTGGAGGACATGTTTGGACCAGAAAGTGCTTTTCATGGAGATGGCCGCCTGGTCTTCGGCAGCGGCATCAATTTCATGAAAGCCGGGATTCGCTTTGCTGATAAAATTACGACCGTCAGCGAAACTTATGCTGAAGAAATTCTGACACCTTATTTTGGCGAAAAACTGGAGTGGGACCTCAACTACCGACGTCATGATTTGGTTGGACTTACCAACGGCATTGATTATGACGACTACAATCCAAAAACTGATGCGAGACTCTTTTTCAATTATGATCACAGCACCCCTGAAGGGAAGCGTGCCAACAAAGCGAAGCTTCAAGCCCTGTCAGGACTGACTGTTGATGAAAATGTCCCGCTTATTGCCATTGTGTCCCGGCTTGTTGACTCAAAGGGTTTTGATCTGATAGAGCGCGTTATGCCTGAAATGTTTGACCTCGGTGTTCAAATGATTGTCCTGGGTACAGGGGATTATCATTACGAAAATCTTTTTAAATATTATTCCCAAAGATTTCCAAATCGTTTGAAAGTCTATGTGGAATTTAATGCTACGCTGGCTCAAAGGATTTATGCCGGTTCTGACTTATTCCTGATGCCTTCACGATTTGAGCCATGTGGTCTTGGACAATTGATTGCACTGCGGTATGGCTCGATCCCAATAGTAAGGGAAACCGGCGGACTTAAAGACACCGTCGTGCCGTACAACCGCTTTACAGGGGAAGGCACCGGCTTTACATTCACAAATTACAATGCACACGAAATGTTGGATCAGATCCGCGATGCAGTTGAACTGTTTCAAACTAATCAGGAAGGCTGGAATGCGCTTGTGCAGCAAGCCATGTCCGCTGATCACAGTTGGAAGCGCTCAGCACATCATTACCTCGAGATCTATCGCAACTTAGGAAAGTAAGGTGACCCTATGGAACTGAATGTCAACCAGTTTAAAAAAGACTACTTGCGCAGGCTGAAAGCAAAAAGCGGCCGTCCCCTTGAGGAGAGCACTGTCTGGGATCAGTATCACGCTCTTGGAAGTCTGATCAAAGAATATCTGACAGATGACTGGGTTGGCACTTCCATTGCCTACAACAAATTGGATACACGCCAAGTCTTCTATTTCTCCATGGAATTTTTAACCGGAAAGCTTCTGTCAGATTATATGCATGCCATGGGCGTCTACGAAACCGTCGAGCATGGCTTGTCAGATCTCGGTCTTTCTCTTAAAGAGATCAGCGAAGCTGAAAAAGATCAAGGACTTGGAAACGGCGGTCTTGGGAGACTTGCGGCATGTTTTATGGACTCTATGGCTTCTGTAGGGATCCCAGGCCACGGTATTGGTATACGATTTAATTTTGGACTCTTTGAACAGAAAATTATAAATGGATATCAAGTCGAATTTCCTGACCGGTGGCTTGAAAACCGAAATGTATGGGAAGTTAAAATGCCTGACAAGGCAGTCGAAGTTCACTTCGGAGGCAATGTCCGCCAAGATTATATCAACGGCCGCAACGTTTTCTTCCTCGAGAATACGGAGGTCGTCATGGCCGTACCCTACGACTCGCCAATTCCCGGATATCAAAACGGTATTGTGAACACCCTCAGACTCTACAGCGCTGAAGCGAAGACCCCCGACTTCGACCTGGCCGGATTCAGCCGCGGCGAATATAACCGGGTATTTTCTGAAAAATACGCTGTTGAGGCAATCTCCCAGGTCCTCTACCCTGATGACGCCTACGAAAACGGCAGGCTGCTGCGCTTAAAACAGGAATACTTCTTTGTCTCCGCAGGGCTTCAAGGCATTATGCGCTCTTATAAGCGAAGCGGTCTGCCTATCCGGGATTTCCACAAGTATAATGCCATCCACATCAATGATACACATCCAGCACTCGCCATCCCGGAACTCATGAGATTATTGATGGACATTGAAGAGCTCCAATGGGACGAAGCCTGGAAAATCACCACTCAAACCATAAGCTATACCAATCACACCTTGCTGCACGAAGCCATGGAAAAATGGTCAATAGACGTCGTTCGTACATTGCTTCCCAGGATCATGATGATCATAGAGGAAATCGACCGGCGCTTCAGACTCGAAACAGAACGTTTATACAGTCAGGTTGACCCCCATAGATCTTCACAGATGGCAATTATTGGTGAAGGGCAAGTCAGGATGGCCCATCTTTGCATTGTCGGCAGCCATAGTGTCAACGGTGTCGCCAAGCTGCACTCAGAATTGCTGGCGAATAGAGAGTTAAAGCCATTTAATGAGTTTTTCACCGGAAAATTCAACAATAAAACGAATGGAATCACACACCGTCGCTGGCTGCTGCACTCCAATCCGCGACTATCGGCACATATCACTGATGCTATAGGTAATGACTGGATCAAAGAGCCAGAATCCCTGGGGCGTCTGATGAAGTACCAATCAGATCCGGTGTTTTTGGAAAAACTCATGACAATTAAGAGAGCCAACAAGGTTGACTTTTCAAATTATCTTTATAAGTCAAGCGGCGTCACTATTGATCCTGACAGTATTTTTGATATTCAAATCAAGAGACTTCACGAGTACAAGCGCCAGACACTCAACATCCTGCATGTCATGAGTCTTTACCTCAGGTTAAAAGAGGATCCTGATCTGGATCTGATACCAAGAACCTTTTTATTCGGTGCAAAAGCCGCACCAGGCTATCAAACAGCCAAGCAAACCATCAAGCTGATTAACACCGTAGGCGACCTGGTGAACTCTGACAAGGATGTCAACGAAAAGCTGAAAGTTGTTTTTGTTGAAAACTACGGTGTCACTGTTGCAGAAAATATCATTCCAAGCGCTGATATCAGTGAGCAAATCTCCACTGCCAGCAAAGAAGCCTCAGGTACTGGCAACATGAAGCTGATGATGAACGGGGCCGTGACTGTCGCGACCTTGGATGGTGCTAATATTGAGATTCTTGAAGCTGTAGGAAAGGACAATATTTTTCTGTTTGGTTTAACAGCAGAAGAAGTCTACCGCTATTACGAAGATCATTCCTACAATGCGTATGAAATTTATCAAAACAATCCGCTCCTCAAGAGATCAGTCGATATGTTGACAGACGGGACTTTAAACGTTTCACCCGAGGAATTTTATTTGATACGCTCCGCGCTCCTGGATCACAATGATGCATTTTTTGTGCTCAAGGATTTTGAAAGCTACGCCAATATTCAAAAGAAGGTTTGTGAAGCCTATCGCGATGCTAAGAGGTGGTCCGCCATGTCATTGGTAAACATCGCTAAATCGGGAATTTTTTCCAGCGACCGCACGATCAGGGATTATAATCGCGAGATCTGGAAGGCACAAGTCTTCGAAACATTGAAGGGGTCACAATGAATTCAGTATTAAACCCTGAATTTGAAGCGCTTGCGGAGCGCGCTGCCAAACGCAGCAATTTTGGTGCTGTCATTGATGATGGCAGTTCGACTACGTCTTTTGTACTCTGGGCACCTGCTGCAGCCAAAGTTGAACTTGCACTGTATAAGACCTGCAGCACACTCCATCGTGATACTCATGTGATGCAGCGGGAAAGTGATGGCAGTTTCGTCTTGAAAGTCAAAAAAAATCTAACCGGATTCTATTATACCTATCTCCTCCAGTATGCGAATGATGACAGGAGATACGAAATCATCGATCCCTGGGCTAAAGCCTCTGGACCCAACTCTAAACGGGGATTGATTTTAGAACCTGGACGCTTCGACCCTCCAGGCTTCAAGACAACCGTTATGCCCCCACCAGTGGATTATGGCCGAACGGTCATCTACGAACTCAGCATCAGGGATTTTACTTCTCATCCGACCTCAGGCGTCACTCATCCCGGATTGTATTTGGGATTGACAGAAACCGGAACGACCTGTGACGGTTTATCCACTGGCATTGATCATTTGTCAGAGTTGGGTGTGACACACGTCCAGCTTATGCCGGTGCAAGATTTTATCACAACAAATGAACTCACTCGAGATCCTTACAATTGGGGTTATGATACCGTTCTGTTTGATGTGCCGGAGGGCTCCTACTCTGGAGATCCGCATAACGGAGAACGTATTTTGGAACTCAAATCCGCTATCCATGCCCTTCATCAAAAGGGCATGCGCGTTGTCCTGGATGTGGTCTATAATCATACCTATGAATTTAGATACTCGTCCTACCAACGCATGGCACCAAATTATTTTTACAGAGTGTCTGAGCATGGCTTTTCCAATGGATCAGGATGTGGAAATGAATTGGCTACTGAACGTTCCATGGTGAGAAAACGCATCATGGACTCACTTCACTATTGGCTGGATGAGTATCGTGTTGATGGCTTTCGATTTGACCTCATGGGACTATTTGATAACACCATGGTTCAAAGCATCTCAAAAGAACTTTTGAACAAACGGCCCGATCTGCTTATTTATGGTGAACCGTGGACAGCTGCGGAGACAATTCTACCCGAGGGCCAAAGGTTTGGCAAAGGACGTCAGCGCGGACTCGGCATTGCAATATTTGAGGACGACTACAAAAATCTCCTCCTCGGATCACCAAATGGCGACTCAAAAGGTTACATCCAGAATCAAACCGCAAATCCAGAGCCATCCTTGATGCATGAACTTTTATCAGGCGTCTGTGCAAGTGTGGCATGCGCGCATCATCCAGGCAAATTGGCAGACTCGCCATCGGAAATCATCCACTACCTGGTGACCCATGATAATTTAATTTTGCGCGATAAGCTTGAAAACTCACTGCCAGATTCCGATGAAGCGGAGCGCCTGGAATTGACCTGTCTAGCCTTTAATATCCTGATGTCTTCTTTTGGCATTCCCTTGATTCATTGCGGTACAGAATTCAACAGAACAAAATTCAGAAACGACAACAGCTATAATGCCGGTGACGCTGTGAATTCTGTTTGTTGGACAAACAAATCACAGTATCGTCTCCTAAATGAACATGTAAAAAGGCTGATCCGCTTCCGGCTTGAGTCCGGTGTGTTTTCAATGAAGCCTGATGAAATCCGAAGAAACATGGCACCCATAGAAGCCGGCTGTCTCGCCTACAGGATCAAGTGCGGAAAGGCGCAGTACGACTTCTATCATAATCCCGGGGATGTCCACTTGGTTTTGCAGAATATAAATCGTAAATCCGTCACAGTTATTCTGGACGGACTGAAATGGCATCCTGACGCTGAATTGCCCGTCAAGGTCCCTGCAAAAGGCACACTGATCTTAAAATACAATAATATTTAATTTGGTAACAATCGGTACTGTTATTTTGAAGTGTCTTGGGTTATAATTCAATTACAAACCCAACCAATACACTCGGATTTAAATCCGATCACTCTTAAAGGAGGCACTTCAAAATGGAAATTACAAAAGATATGACGATTGGTGATGTTGTGAAGAAATACCCTGCGACGGTCAGCGCTCTGATGAGCTACGGCATGGGCTGCATTGGCTGTCCTTCCGCTCAGGCTGAATCCCTCGAAGACGCCGCCCGAGTTCATGGCATTGAAGTTTCTAAGCTCGTCGACTCACTGAATAGCAGCATCAAGTAATTTACTTTAAATTAGTTTAAGATCAGGAGGAAGAACGTCCAGCAGGTGAAATAAAATTGCTGGTACGTTCTTCCCTTTTTTTATGTCGATCAGGAGTCTCCAGCCTGTTTTATCAAGTGGTACACAGATGATCGAAAGCATGGTAAAATGAGGTGATCTGACATTCTCAGGAGGTGCCCATGAAATCCTCAAAACACCTTCACATTATGATTGCCGTTATCACCGTCCTATTTGGAGAAATCTACCTGCGGCCTTTCTATACAGATTTTCGTTTTTCTCTTGGTGTCTGTGCCTACGGCATATTGCTGCTGCTTTATGACAGCAGTTTAAAAACTGTCGCCGTTACCGGGCTCTCCATTCTTATTTTCCGAATTTGGCTGGCACTGAATTTATCGCTGCCCTTTGACCTTGCACTTTTAACGCACTTGCCAGGTGCTTTTTACTATGTCTGCTATGGTTCCATCCTCCTGTTCTCGAAAGTCAGATATCGGTTAAACCACCCTTTACTGGCGCTCATGGTGCTCTTGTCCACTGATGTACTGAGCAACATACTTGAACTTTTAATCAGGGGCCAGTTTCACGATTTGTTCTCTTCGTTCAAACTGCAAGCCCTTTTGTTAACAGCCGTCATCAGAGGCATTTTAATTCTTGCTGTCTACCTGCTGGCAAGGTTTTACCCCACCATGTTTCAAAAGGAAGAGGAAAAGAAAAAGATCTCCAGCTGGATTCTTTCTCAATCGAAGCTTTACGCTGAAATCATGTTCCTGAAAAAGTCCGAAGGTGACATTGAGAAAGCCATGACCAAGGCGCACGGCTTATATACCTACATACAAAAGAACAAAGCCGCACTCCCTGCTGAATGGGATATGCCTCGAAAGGTGCTTTCCATCACACGGGATATTCACGAAATAAAAAAAGACTTCAGACGGATCAACGAAGCCTTGAGGGACCTTATTCCAGATAGTCTGCCCGAATCGATCCCCACACCCATTGAACTCACTCATTTTCTGTGTGATGATATCGAAGTCTGGGCACATTCAAACGGAAAACTTATCAGAGTTGACCGTAAGCTGAGTCCAACTATTCCGGACCGTCATTTATATGATTATTTGAGTTTATTGAATAATCTTTTGACTAATGCAGTTGATGCTATTGACCGTGCAGGTGAAATTATTCTTGAGGTCATTGTCGCAACCGACCACTGTCAAATTTCTGTAAGGGATAACGGCTGTGGCATACCGGAAGAAGATTTCAAATTGATATTTGAACCAGGCTATTCTACACATTACGATCCCGGTACCGGCCAGATGTCGACAGGCATTGGACTCGCACAAGTCCAGTATTTGGTGAAGCATGTCCTTAAAGGACAACTCCAAATTGAATCCAAGGTCGGCAGCGGCACAATGGTTCAAATAGCTTATCCAATTCCTTTACTTGATCAATAAGGTACGCTTTGACAGGGGGAATCCAAGAAATGGCTTGCAGCTTCTACATTGTGGATGATGATCGTTCAGTAAGAAAAATTTTATCTCAGATAATCAGCACTCATTTCAATGATTCAGAAATTTTCCAGAGTGATGATCCGTGGTTTGCAGTCCAGGATATTTTAAGGCACAATCCGGAGATTGTCGTACTTGACCTTTTAATGGAAGGTATGGATGGCATTGAAGTCTCAGAGGCGTTGATAAAAAATAACTTTCAGGGGCAAATCGTCATGCTGTCCGAGGTCGGCGCCAAAGAAATCATCGCTCAGGCTTACAAATCAGGGGTTGACCATTACATCAACAAGCCCATTAACGTCACCGAAGTTGTCACTGTACTGTCAAGAACGCTTGAATTGCACCAGCTTAAGCACTACGTAAGACTTGTCGGCACAACGGCCATCTCAAAAAATGTCTCTTCTGCAGAAAACGGGACCTGTAAAAAGCGCTCAAAGCTTCAGAACATCTTAAAAGAAGTTGGCATTTTGGGGGAGTCAGGATGCGACGAACTGCTCTTTGCTTTGCCTCAAATAAGAAGTGATCTTCCACTAGGTCAATTTTACCAGTGGCTCAAAGACCACTACCCTTCCTACACAGAGGATACAATCAGCCTGAAAGGAATTGAACAAAGACTAAGACGTTTGGTGCAGCTTGCCATGGAAAATATAGCCAACATTGGTGTGGAAGACTTCTCAAATTATAAATTTGAAAGATATTCCACGACCCTTTTCAGTTTTAAAGCTATTCGTCAAGAAATGGAATATGCCAGAGGCAATAGCCCATCTCGTGGAAAAGTTGATGTTAAGCGATTTGTAGAAGGTATTTCGGCTTTGATGGAATAATCAGAACTTTTATTTAATTGAATATTTTTTGTATGATTCTGTAGGATTCTGTAGACCTCCCTTTATAATTGAATTATCTCCAGGGAAGGTTATACCAATGGATTTAGTACGCGAAAGTGAATTGGCTGATTTGACGAAAGTTTGAATGCTGTCCAAAATGCGCTTTCGCGTTTATTTTTGTCAGATGTTCACATTTTTTTGGTATAATATGCTTATAGATAGAATATTCAAACATTAAGGAGGGGGGATTTGAAAAGAAAGAGAAAGTTCGCTGATCATCAGTCAACTATTTAGGAGGGATTGTATTGTCAAAAAAAATGTGGTCTGTATTACTCGTCGTCGTTATGATTCTCTCACTTGGTCTCACTGCCTGCGCACCTAAAGCAGAGGAGCCTGCAGCGGGCGGCGAAACGCCAGCCGCTGAAACACCAGCTGAAAAAGTCTACATTTCAATTGCAACCGGCGGTACCGCAGGTACATACTATCCTCTTGGAGGCGCTATTGCAAAAATCTTCAACGAAAACGTCCCTGGCGTCACTGCAAACGCACAAGCTACAGGCGCATCTGTTGAAAACGTAGGTCTCGTTTCAAAGGGTGAAGCTGAAATCGCCTTCGTCCAAAACGACGTCACTTTCTACGCTTACAACGGAACTGAGATTTTTGCAGATAAAGAAAAAATCACTAATATCCGCGGAATGGCAATGCTTTATCCTGAAGTTGTTCAAATTATCGCAACCAAAGACAGCGGCATTGCTTCAGTGGATGACCTCAAAGGCAAGAAAGTTGCAGTCGGCGCTCCTGGTTCCGGTGCAGAAGCGAATGCTCGTCAGATTCTCGAAGCGCACGGCATCAAGTACGAAGATCTTGCCAAAGCTGACTTCCTGTCTTTCAACGAAGCCGCTGACCAGATAAAGAACAAACAAATCGACGCAGCCTTCATCACTGCAGGTCTTCCAACTTCTGCAATCAGCGAAGTTGCACAAACTGCTGATATCGTCATAGTTCCAATTGACTCAGCAAAAATTACTGAAATGATCGCCGCTTATCCTTTCTACACAGAAGTCGTCGTTCCAGGCGGCACTTACAAAGGTAATGATGCCGACGTTACAACTGCCGCTGTTATGGCAATGTTGATCGTCGGTGAAGATATGGATGAGACCCTCGCATACAACCTTACCAAATCAATGTTCGAACAACGCCAAGTGATCATCGACACTCACCAGAGAGGCAACGACATCAAACTCGAAACTGCTCTCACCGGTATGCCTATCGATCTTCACCCAGGTGCTCAGAAGTACTATGACGAAATGGGTATTAAATAAAAGTGTCTGATCAAACGAGGTATTGGGTGCAAATATTCCCAATACCTCGCTCTTTAAACCAAAATGGCTTTATAAATCGAGTCATTCTCATCCGTACTGCACTTTTTTTAATTTTGCTGCTTTCATTATTGTCACTTTGGCCACAAACCTGGCTATTGGCAAGAGACGACCGTTCAGGCACTCAACTGGGAATATGGCGTCTTAAACCATATGAAACCTTTGATATTATCTATACACATTCAGTTCAATTATCACCTGTGACAGAGCGTTACCATATTGACGAGGCTGGTGATGTGATACTGGACGAAACTCTGTTTTCAACCTATGGGGCTGGTCTGCCAGCAACGACACCCTATGACTTCGAAATAACAGAGGATAGTTTCAGGATTTTTAATATCCAGCTGAAGATGGATCATCTTGTATACAGAACCGGCGCAGTGAGGGCTAATCACAGGCTATTGATCAGAGATCAGGATATCCCTTTTGTCACTTTTTCAAGGCCCGGTCAAGCGGTTGAGTTTATTTCCATGCGCGCGCCTCTGCTTTACTATGTCATCAAGGAGGTTATAAAATGACAGACGACAAGCAGTTACATCCAGATCAGGATCCACAATCGACCCATACGCCAACACCTGAATTTAACCCCGACCACGAACCTTTGGATGCCGAGGTCCTTCTTGATAAATTTGACAAGGATACGAGCAAACTCAGGAAGCTGACTGGGACAGTATCAAAACTGGTTACCATCATCGCCATTGGCATGTCACTATTCCATCTCTATACCGCAGGGTTTGGTACACTTCTTTCTGTCAGACAGCGCTCCCTGCACTTGATTCTCGCCTTTACGCTGGGTTTCCTTTTGTACCCGGCCAGCAAAAAAAGCAGCAAAACCAAGGCTTCCATTCTCGATTTTGGTTTCGCTGCAGTAGCCATTGTCGTCTTTGGTTACCTGTTTGTCTTCGTCGATCAAATAGCACGCAAAGGCGGCGACATATCTCAGATCGATATTGTATTGGGTGCTCTCGCGATCCTGTTGACTCTCGAGGTTACCAGACGTGTTGTAGGACCGGAACTGCCAATTGTAGCAATCCTCTTTCTCTCCTACGCAAAATTCGGTCCATATCTGCCCGGCGTACTCGCTCACCGGGGTTTTAGTTTCGAACGGATCATCAGCCACATGTATTTGACCACTGAAGGTCTGCTGGGTATACCTACAGGCGTTTCAGCCACATTCGTCTTTATGTTTATCTTGTTTGGTGCCTTTCTCGATAAGACAGGCGTTGGCAAATTTTTTATTGATTTGGCTTATGGATTGACAGGCCATTTAAAAAGCGGGCCTGCAATGACCGCCGTTGTTGCCAGCGGTTTTATGGGGTCCATTTCCGGCAGTTCTGTCGCCAATACTGTTACAACAGGCGCATTTACCATTCCGCTTATGAAGCGCGTCGGTTACAAACCTTACTTTGCCGGTGCTGTCGAAGCCGCCGCATCAACAGGCGGTCAGATTATGCCGCCGGTTATGGGTGCAGCCGCCTTCATCATGGCTGAGTTTACCGGAATTCCATACATAAAAATTATTGCCGCTGCCGCAATTCCCGCAGTCCTTTATTACTTTGCTGTAGGAACTATGGTTCACCTTGAAGCAAGCAAACTCGGTCTCAAAGGACT
This sequence comes from Acidaminobacter sp. QWL-03, assembly GCF_058683855.1. Classification (NCBI taxonomy): domain Bacteria; kingdom Bacillati; phylum Bacillota; class Clostridia; order Peptostreptococcales; family Acidaminobacteraceae; genus Acidaminobacter; species Acidaminobacter sp. QWL-03. The sequence continues at coordinate 3,409,784 of NZ_CM178752.1, read as the reverse complement.
GCCTAAGAGCCAGCTTCCAAGTGTCAAAAAGATTATGTTGAGCCAGGGTTATTTATTGGTGCCGCTCTTTGTCATCATTGCTTTTCTGATTATGGGCTTCACGCCTTTGATTTCAGCGTTCTATGCTATCGGCATCAGCGTGTTGATGGCAATTGCAGTCACATTGATCAAGAAAGATCAGTCGTTTACTGTTAAGTTATTTCTCTCAGCGATGGAAAGCGGTGCGAAAGGCGCTTTGGGCGTTGCATGCGCGTGCGCCTGTGCCGGCATGATCGTTGGTGTGGTTACCCTGACCGGTCTCGGTCTGCGCATCGCAGAGCTCATTGTAACACTTGCTCAAGGCATGCTTATTCCAACACTCTTCTTCACTATGATCGCTTCCATTATCCTGGGCATGGGCCTTCCTACTACCGCCAAATATATTGTACTCGCAACAATGGCCGTTCCTGCGCTCATTAAATTGGAGGTCAATTTAATGGCAGCGCATCTCTTCATCCTTTACTTTGGCGTCGTCGCTGACATCACGCCACCGGTTGCCCTTGCGGCCTATGCCGGGGCCGGTATAGCTGGTGCCAATTCTATGAAAACCGGTTTCCAGGCCGTCAAATTAGCCTCAGCGGCCTTCATTGTACCTTATATTTTCGCCATTGATTCAAGACTGATTCTCGTCAAAGAAGTCATAGGAGACCAAGTCGTATTTTTACCATTCTATACGGCCATTCCGGTTATTCTCACGGCCATGCTGGGGATTGTATGTCTCGGTGGCGCGGTTGAAAACTTCTTAATAGTCAAATGCAAAATTTACGAGCGGATCATGTTGCTCGCAGGCGCACTTGGTCTCCTGGTTCCAGGTCTGACTTCAGATGCCTTCGGCCTTGCAGTCCTCGTGGTCGTGGTCGTATTACAACGTGCCAGAGCGAAGAAAAACAAAGTCGCAGCTGCTTAACCTCTGCCGGAGTGACCTTATGGTTGTATGCGCGGGTTCGATCTGCCATGGAATTGAGTCGTTAAACCTATTCTAAATAAAAGGACAGAACCATTATTTGATGGCTCTGTCCTTTTATTAGCAATCTATACCTTCCCGCGAAAGCACACCCTGTCTGTAGTAATGTTTAACCTCTTGAATTTCACTGACCAGATCAGCCGCTTCAATTAAACGTGCAGACGCATAACGGCCTGTCAAGACAACCTCAACATGCGCCGCTTTCATCTTTATCGCGTCCAATACGTCATCCTCTGTCAGAAGTTTAAAGTAGACCGCAATTGTGACTTCATCTAAAATTACAACATCAATATCTCCACTCTTCATGATAGATTTGCATTTTTCCAGTCCGTTTTTTGCACGCTGAACGTCATCTTCATCCGGATTTCGATCTATATAGCAAGTTGTCCCGAACTGCTCGATCTCAATCCCGGGAATATATTCTGAACACTTTGTTTCACTATATGCCATACCTTTGACGAATTGCCCAATATAGACTTTCTTTCCAGACATAGCCGCACGGAGAGCAAGTCCAAAAGCAGCTGTTGTTTTACCCTTGCCATTGCCTGTATAAATGTGAATATAACCCTTTCCCGTTTCCATTATGCTCCTCCCCACCCGGATCAACTAGAATCAGTTTTGTTGAAGTTCACGCGTTTGACCGGTTCAATTATTCAATATGCTGCAAATCAGGTGATGCCTTCATTCAATTGGGTATTATTCCATCAGTTGAATCCAAGACAAGGAGAATGCTTATGTGTATTGCCTGGATTGCTTATCACTTTCACCCTGAATACCCCGTCATTATCGCAGCAAACCGCGACGAGTTTTTTTCACGCCCTACTGCAGCAGCTTCGTTTTGGCCAGATCAGCCAGGCATAGCTGGCGGCAGAGATCTTAAAGATCAAGGCACATGGTTTGCGTCAGATCAGTACGGACGTTTTGGGCTTTTAACCAACCACAGGGACTTTACGCTTCATAAAGAGGCCGCTCAGTCCAGAGGCATTCTGATCCCCAGCTACCTCAACAAGTCAGAGCCTGCTCCAAAGTATCTTGATAAAATTCTGGAAGATGCTTCAGATTTCAATCCGTTTAACCTAATCCTTCGAGACGAATATGGACTTTATCACTTTGATAATGTCCGCAGACAAATAACCAAACTTACCCCCGGCCTGTATGGATTATCCAACGCATTCCTGGACACGCCCTGGCCAAAACTGCTTCGCGGAAAAACCAAATTTTCAGAAACGCTCTCGAAATCTCCTGTACAACTTAACCCCGAGATGTTTTTGCCGCTTCTTAAGGACAATCAGATAGCGCCAGATCAAGACTTACCTTCGACCGGTCTCGACCTGGAGTTGGAAAGAAAGCTGTCGTCAATTTATATCGATGCCGGTACTTATGGCACACGCGCCCATACGGTCTTCATGATCGACAGAAAGGGTTTCGTCACACTCTTTGAGCAAAGCTTGCTGCACGATGCTGCCGGCTATACAAACTGGCGTACAACCGTGCTTAAATATACGCTAATTGCTTCAGAACGAAGATCATCACAAACATGGTAAGAACCGAAAAGGCTGAACCAAAGACAATTAATTGGGCAGCCAATTCTCCGTCTGCCTCCATTTGCTGCGCCATTGTGAATGATGCTACGGCAGCCGGAGCACCGTAGAGCACCATCAAGGTGATCAGTTCAATACCGCGGTAACCTGCGGCTATGGAGATGGGGATAAAGACCATCGGCAAAACAATCAGTTTTCCTATTGTACCTATCAGAATGGGGCGAAGGGCGCCTTTGACAGACCGAAAAGACATGGTTCCTCCAAGGAGAAACAGCGCGAGGGGTGTCGCCACGCGGGAAAAATCAAGGGCAGTTTTCTCCAGCGGATATGGCAGGCGCAGACCCAAAACGAGGAGCATCAACCCGAAAGCCGACCCAATAATGTTGGGATTAGTAATTACGCCTCGAGCGATGCGCGGCATATCAATTCGTCCGCCTCTAAAAATTTCTAAAATAACGACAGAAATGGCATTGTTAAGTGGTACGGTGATAGCAATAATCAGCGCCGCGATACCGACCTGATTGGGCGGTGCTAAAGCCTGCGCTACAGGAATGCCAAACAGTACAAAGTTGCCGCGAAAAATGCCTTGAATGAGGACCCCTCGTCTGCGATTGTCCTTTTCCAGAACAGGGATCAGGATGAACAAAACACCCAGCACAGCTGCCAATGTGCCAAGCGCATAAATCATCAAGGGAATGTTGAGAACCGATTTGAGGTCTGTGCTATAAATATTGTAAAATAGGAGTGCCGGGAGAAAAAGCCTAAAGCAGATCCCATTCATAACCACCAAAGTACGGTCGTCCAAAACTCCGAGTTGTTTCATGAGATAACCAGTAGCCATTGCCAGGAACAGGGGCATGACGACGTTTAATGACAATATTAGGTTTTCCATATAAAGCCCCTCACCTCCCTTCCCTTACACTTACGAACTATTAGCGATATAGAGCTCAAACCAAATCCTTATATATTTACCATCTTACCATTTTACCTGGCCTTCGGCATTATTCAATTCTTTCCATTTCATACGCGGTGCGTTTTTCCTGATCCTTTTCTAGATTTTTGCTTTCAAACAAATCCCTTATAGCAAAACAATAATTTAAATTCAACAAAATAGCCGTCTGCGAGGTTTGCACATACGGCTATTTTTGTGCCTATATCTCACGCACTATTTTACAAGGATCACGGTCCCCTCACGCCTTGGTGCGGCTTTTTTCTCAGGACCGCCATTATAACCAAGCGCCGCGGACCCATAGCAATGCTCATTTTCAGGGATCCCCCATTTGGTGAACAGTTCTCTGATCTCCGGGAAATCGCTCATTCTTGTAAGCAGATTGATCCAGCAAGACGAAACACCCAGAGAATGTGCAGCCACGAATATATTTTCAAGGGCTGCAGCGCAGTCCGCAGCGGGTGAAGATACCGCCGGGTCTTTGGCACTCGTCACAATCACGAGTGTTGGCGCATTATAGAAAAAATTGAAGTCAGGTTTATTCTTAAAATGCTTTGCCTGATTTTTCAAAGGTATTGAAACCGAATCATCTTCAGGCAGATTCAACAGAACCTGCTTAGCTGCTTCGTTTAAGGCTCTCAGTTCGTCTTTATTCTGTACCGCAGTGAAGTGCCACTCCTGAAGTCCCATCCCGCTAGGCGCGAATGTCGCGGCTTCCAGGATAGTCAGGAGTTCTTCCTCCGGAACCTGATCTTCTTTGTAGATTTTAATGCTCCTACGGGTCAGAATGGATTGAATAGTTTCATTGGTCAGCACTTTGTTTTCCTCCTTTGAATAATATTTCATTTTATTCCGACACTATTATATAGATTATAACTTGGATTTACACGAAAAAAACACAGTCCCCTTGACAGGAGACTGTGTTATGTGGTTATTGTTGGTGCGCCCGGAGGGACTCGAACCCCCGACCAACTGGTTCGAAGCCAGCGACTCTATCCGACTGAGCTACGGACGCAAGGAGGTTAATGTGTTGCTTGAGCCTGTATAAAGAATGGTGACCCATCCGCGGCTCGAACGCGGGACACCTTGATTAAAAGTCAAGTGCTCTACCGACTGAGCTAATGGGTCACATTGGCTGGGGATGCAGGACTCGAACCTGCGAATGACGGAGTCAAAGTCCGTTGCCTTACCGACTTGGCGAATCCCCAAAGTTTAAATGGGGCGGCTGATGGGAGTCGAACCCACGTATACAGGAGCCACAATCCTGTGTCTTAACCACTTGACGACAGCCGCCATGAAGGATGAAAATAGTGGAGCGGGTGAAGGGTATCGAACCCTCGCAACCGGCTTGGAAGGCCGGGGCTCTACCACTGAGCTACACCCGCGATATTAATGGTCGGGGCGGCAGGATTTGAACCCGCGACCCTCTGATCCCAAATCAGATGCGCTACCAAGCTGCGCTACACCCCGAACTGACAAATACGATTATACCTCAAAGATTCGGGACGAGTCAACCTTTTTTCTAGTTTTTTTATGGAACTTATTTTTCCAGTCATTAAAACACCACAAAAGCTTGCAAACATCACATTCATCAAGCTATTCAGCCCTTGTTGACAGGCAGCAGTCAATCTAAAAATTTGTAAGTTGGCACGTAAAAGTACCCTTCTCAATTGTCACTATGCCATAGCCCGGTTTACCACCACGGGGTCTTGCGGGACTCCCCGGATTTAAAAAAGTGATGCTGTCATGGCTCAGATTTAACGCAGAATGAGTGTGTCCAAACAGAACCAGATCCGCCTGAGTTTCCTGAGCCCGGTAGAAAAGTTTGTTCAGGGTATATTTGACGTCATAGCGGTGTCCATGTGTCAGAAGGATTCTGACACCCTCATAAAGAAGAAGTCTCTCTTCCATCCGGTCGTCAGGCATCAAACCGGCTTGATGCAAGTCCGGCACATTGCCTGTTACTGCAGCAGTTTCTATAGGCATGCCTCTTATGACTTCAAGATCAGAGGCAAAGTCACCGCAATGAATGATGACCGACGCGTCCCGGTTGGCTTCAAAAGCCTTCTTAATCCAGCTTTTCTCACCATGGGTGTCACTGATCACTATCAGTTTCAAGGCACAATCACCCTTTCCTCAGTCTTCATACACTACACCAAAATCGTAGTCTTTTTCCAAAAGACTTCGAAGTTTCATTATTGCCCTGCCTCTGTGGCTGATGGCATTTTTTTCTTCGCTGCTGAGTTCCGCAAAGGTTTTATCCAGGGCTTCAACATAAAACAGCGGGTCATAGCCAAAACCGCTGCTGCCGCGTTCTTCAACCAGGATATGCCCTTCAACTTCCCCACGCGCAGTCAGAATGTGAGCCTCATCTACATAGAATGTAATGACTGTCACAAACTTTGCGGTTCTGCCGCTCTCAGGGACGCCTTTAAGCGCTTCAATTAATTTGGCGTTGTTGGCCTTGTCGCTTTTGGGTTCCCCCGCATAACGGGCAGAATAGACGCCAGGTGCGCCATTCAAATGATCTACCATCAACCCGGAGTCATCCGCAATGGCTGGATACCCTGTTAGGTCAGCCACTACCTTAGCTTTACGAAGCGAATTAGCCTCAAAGGTGTCCCCCTCCTCCGGAATGTCCAGTCCCGCCAAGTCTACGTCACTCAGAGAAAGCAGCTCGAAATCAAATTCTGAAAGCATAGCTTGCAGCTCTTTTAGCTTATGGCTGTTGGAAGACGCCAAAACCACCTTACTCATGGGCCGTCCGCCTTCCCAACTCATCTGTCAATGCCTTCTGCTGCGCTTCAATCATGCTTCTGATCCCTTTTTCAGCGAGTTGCAGCAGACCATCAAGCTCCGCCCTGGAAAACGGTCTGGCTTCGCCCGTCCCTTGAAGTTCAATAAATTCTCCCTTGCCGTTCATGATCACATTCATATCCACATCCGCTGAGGAATCTTCAACATAACAAAGGTCGAGCAGCGGTGTGCCGCCGCAGACACCCACACTGATTGCCGCCACCCAGTCTGTCGTTGGCAGCTGGGACAGCAGCCCCTTATCCATCAGTTTTTCCATAGCCAGCACCATAGCCACATAGGCACCTGTAATTGAGGCTGTTCTGGTACCGCCATCCGCGGAAATGACGTCACAGTCAATCCAGATAGTCCTCTCCCCCAAAGCTTTTAAATCCACAACAGACCGCAGGCTTCGACCAATCAGTCTCTGAATTTCAGAGGATCTGCCATCAAGTCTCCCCTTTGTAATATCCCTCTGCTTCCTCTGCTGTGTCGATCCCGGCAGCATAGCATATTCAGCCGTGACCCAACCGTTGCCGGTACCTTTCATAAACGGCGGTACCTTTTCCTCCACCATAGCCGTGCAAATGACTTTGGTCGCGCCCAGCTCAATCAGCACCGCGCCGTCCGGGTGCTGCAGAAAATGCGTTGTCAGCCTGACCGGCCTTGCCATGTCGTGTGTTCTTCCATCCTGTCGGATCATAGAGTGCCTCCTGTATGATTCATTTCTACTATTAATTTTAACACATTTTATACCGAATCGTACATTGAGCTTCCCCTAGAAACCAAGCACCCTGTAAAGGGGATCCACGTCCGGTTTGCCGATGGTCACTATCTCCACATCCGCACCAATCATTCGACGCTGGTCAGGATCCGGCTCTATGACGCCAATGCGGCGCAGCGCTACGCCTTGTCGAATCGCTTCAGCCTCGAGAATCTGGGCTTTATCCGGGGAGATCGTCATCAGCATACTGCCGCTGCCAATCATACTCAGCGGATTAAACTCAAAGACCTCCGCGAGCTTTCTGGTGATCCCGGCAATAACTATCTCCGAACCCCATATGGTACAACCGGTTCCGGAGGCTTCACACACCTCCCAGATCGCACCTAAAGTTCCGCCTTCTGTGACGTCGTGCATAGCACTGACGCCTGCCATTCTGCCCAAGCGGCCTTCCTTCAGCACAGAAAGAGACTGCTGGAGGCCCTCCAGCTCTGCCTCATCCTCTTTGCTGAGCAGAACTGCAAGCATATCAGACTTTTCAGCAGCAATGATCACGGTGCCTTCCAGGGCTGCTGACTTGGACATGTAAATCCAGTCCCCCGGCTTTGCCCCCGCAGTGGAAATCAGTTCTCCGACCGGAACCTTTCCAAGGGCGGTCACCGAGAGCACCATACGTGTGACAGCACTCGTTACCTCTGTGTGGCCGCCTATCACTGAAACCCCAATTTCCTCAGCTGCTTCAGCAATTTCCTCCATCATGGCTTCAATCTCATCCAATGTGGCGTGAGTCGGAGCCAGGAGCGTTACTGTCAATGCTAAAGGTTCAGCGCCACTTGACGCCAGGTCATTGCAGGACACATGAACAGACAGTTTGCCCGAGCCTTTGGTTGCCCCCGTGATGGGATCTGTCGTTACCACGCAGGCTTCGGAACCGAATCGAATCGCCCCACAGTCCTCACCGACACCCGGTCCCAGAAGAATGTCCTCAGAATTTAATTTTATCTTTGAAAGTACGGAATGCTCCAGCACTTCGTTATCCAGTTTGCCTTCTTTCACAGCGCGTCACCTCGAATGAAATTCTAGAATCAGTGTAACACAGGTCGCCTGACGGCGCAAAAAAGAAAAAGCGGCTCAACCGGTTGTTCACCGTGTTGAGCCGCTAAATGCACTAATCATAGTTTCTCAGAGTCTGGGTTCAAAGTGAACCACTTTTTCAAATCCGAATCAGCTGGACTAAATCCTTAACTGAAACTATTTCGTTACGTCTGCAAAACCAAAGAACCAAGTACTTCTGGTTGAAAGATCCCATTCAGTAACATACTCTTTAACCATGACTGGGTTTGTATAGTAGTAAACCGGGATTACAGGCATACCTTCCATGAGAAGCTTGTCAGCAATATAAAGCTGTTCAAAACGCTCTTTACCTGTAAGTGACTTGGAAGCTTCGATTGCTGCGTCATAATCCGGATTGACCCACTCACCATAGTTCATAGGGGAACCCTCAATAAACATACCGAGGTAAGTCATAGGGTCAGAGTAGTCGCCAACCCAACCGCCGCGAGCAATTTCAAAGTCGTGGTTCGTTCTTGTATCCTGGAAGACTGCCCATTCCTGGTTAGCCAAAGTGACGTTGATGCCAAGGTTTTGTTTCCACATTTCCTGAATAGCTTCAGCAATTGCTTTGTGGCCTTCGGAAGTGTTGTAGAGAAGTTCAAACGCAGGGAATCCAGCGCCATCCGGATAACCGGCTTCAGCAAGGAGTGCCTTAGCTTTTTCTACATCTGCAGTACCGTCTTCTTTGAAACCATGGAATCCGGATTTCACGTTAAATAAATTGCCTTCAGCGTCGTAGTCCGTGCCTGGGATCATAGAGTGTGCAGGAGTTTGGCCTGCTTTTGTAACAGTCTCAACGATCGCTTTGCGATCAATTGCGTATGCGAGCGCCTGACGAACTTTCACGTTGTCGAGCGGCGCAACTTTTGTATTGAAAGAGAAATAGTAGACAGCATCCTGAGGGAAGACCATAAAGGTTGGGTCCTCAGCCATGAGTCTTGGAATCTCCGCAGTTGGCATGTCATCAAGGATATCGATTTCGCCCGCTTCGTATGCAGTAAGCGCTGTAGACTGGTCGTCGATCAAAAGACCTTCGATTTTGTCAAGCTTGACTTTATCAGCCTGCCAGTAGTTCTCGTTCTTGACCATGACGATCTTATCGCCTTGAGTGTAAGACTCAAGTTTGAAAGGACCGTTGACGACTGAAGCAGCAGGGTCATATGCCCATGCGCCGTCAGCGCCTTTAGCGACCGCATCTTCACGAACCGGGAAGAAAGTGTAGAATGCAGTTAAGCCAAGGAAGTATTCCGTAGGGACTTTGAGAGTAACTTCAAAGGTCATGTCGTCGATCGCTTTGAACGTATCTACGTTAGCTTCGCTGAAAATCCATGAATATTCGGAAGCAGTCGCAGGATCGAGAACGCGTGTCCAAGCATATTCAAAATCTTTAGCTGTGACAGGCTGGCCATCAGACCATTTCACGTCAGGACGAATTTTAAAAGTATAGACCAAGCCGTCATCACTGACCGTGTAGCTCTCAGCCATAGCTGGCTCAAGCTTGCCGCCCAATTCTCTCATAAGACCTTCAAACATGTTGTTGATGACGTGTCCGCCGTCGCTCGCAGCATTCAGACCTGGATCGATGGTCTTAGGACCGGAGGAACCAATGTTCCATACCAGAACTTTTGGTGCAGCAGGTTCTTCAGCAGGTGTTGCAGGTTCTTGAGTCGTTCCGCCGCAGCCTGCAAGCAAGCCAATAGCGAGTACGAGAACCATCAGTAATGCCAAGTTCTTTTTAAACAAACAAATCCCCTCCATTATCTAGTAGTGTAATGCTCTATTTATCAGCGCAGCTCACAGGGATCCCACTCCCGTGTTAACGCAAATAAATCAGTGTGGATTTGGATACGACAAAATCTTAGCATTTAACTTAAATTTTAAGGATATTTTAATATTAATGTAAAATTATCGAGGGTTCAAGGCGTCGAGACAAAACAATATTTAAAATTTTGTAACAATTCGAAATCATCAGTGTTTGCATAGACGCTGACTTTTGCTGATTTCGTCACATTTTAGTCAATGTTATAACTATTCACATGGCGAATAATTATTTAATCACGCTTTGCCTTTGTCCATCAAATGACAGGCGACCATGTGGCCCTCGCCCATATCCTGGAACGCCGGCTCTTCGACTTTGCAACGGTCAAAAGCATATTGGCAGCGCGTCCTGAACCGGCATCCGGATGGCGGATTGATCGGACTCGGGACATCCCCCTCAAGTACAATCCGGTGTTTGGCATGGGTCACTTCCGGATCCGGAATTGGGATCGCAGAGAGAAGCGCCTGGGTATAAGGGTGCATAGGCTTCTCGTAAAGCTCTTTGCTGGAAGCAAGCTCTACCATTTTCCCAAGATACATGACGCCAATGCGGTCTGAGATGTGCTTAACCATGGACAAATCGTGAGCAATGAAAAGGTAAGTCAAACCAAATTCTTGTTGAAGGTCTTCCAGCATATTGACGACCTGAGCTTGAATGGAGACATCCAGCGCTGAAATTGGCTCATCACAAATGATGAAATCTGGTTCAACCGCCAACGAGCGTGCTATGCCAATCCTCTGGCGCTGACCGCCGCTGAACTCATGGGGATACCGACTGGCGTGATCCTTGCTGAGTCCGACGCGCTCCAGAAGGTCATAAATCATTTTCTGGCGTGCTTCCCCAGTTGCAATGTTGTGAATATCAATAGGCTCACCAATGATATCTCCCACTGTCATCCTTGAGTTCAAAGAGGCGTAAGGATCCTGAAAAATCATCTGCATTCTCTTTCTGAAAGGTTTTAACTCATTTTCATCCATGCTGCTGATTTCTGCACCATCGAAAATGATCTCACCTGCAGTCGGATTGTAAAGCCGAATAATCGTTCTGCCCGCTGTGGACTTTCCACAGCCGGATTCACCAACCAGTCCCAGGGTCTCTCCTTTGTAAATATAAAAACTGATGTCATCCACTGCCTGAACATTCGTCTTTTTAGTTCCGAAGATCCCTTTGTGGATAGGAAAATACTTCTTTAGATTTCTAACTTCCAATAGTATTTCTCTCGGAGTCGTTTCATTCATCATTTTTTCCATTATTACTTCATCCTCCTGACACCCGTATCGAGCTCCCAAGTTGGGGCATCCTGATGGTAGAGCCAGCATGCTGCTTTGTGACCAGGACGCCGCTCATGGTACTCAGGCTGATGCTCGAGACAGACTTTCATGGCATAAGGACAACGGGCAGCAAACGGACAGCCCTTTGGCGGTTTGATCAGATCCGGCGGCGAACCCGGAATTGGCACCAGCCGCTGCTTGTGACCAAGGTCCAGTCTTGGGATAGACTTCAGGAGTCCCATGGTGTATGGGTGAAGCGGTTCGTAAAAAATGTCCTCGGCGCGGCCTTCTTCCATTATCAGTCCGCCATACATAACGATGATTCGGCTGCAAACATCCGCAACGACGCCCAGGTCGTGAGTGATCAGAATAATGGAGGTGTTGACCTTTTTCTTAAGGTCTTTCAGGAGCTCGAGAATCTGGGCCTGAATGGTGACATCAAGCGCGGTTGTCGGTTCATCCGCAATCAGAAGGTCCGGCTGACAGGAAAGCGCAATGGCGATCATGGCACGCTGCCGCATACCACCGCTGAATTCATGAGGATAGTTGTCCACCCGTGTTTCCGGAGAAGGAATGCCGACGAGTTTCAACATCTCAATGGCGCGCTCTCTGGCTTCAGCTTTGCTGACTTTCTGGTGGCGGATCACCGCCTCCATGATCTGATTGCCTATGGTATACACCGGATTGAGAGAGGTCATAGGATCCTGGAAAATCATAGCGATCTGATTGCCGCGAACGCTCATCATCTCCGCTTTCGATTTCTTGACGAGGTCCTCACCTTTGAAGAAGACCTCTCCTTCTTTTATGGTGCCCGGGTATTGAAGCAGTCTCATGACCGACATAGAGGTAACACTCTTTCCGCTGCCGGATTCGCCGACGATGCCAAGGGCTTCTCCTTTGTCAAGGTGAAAACTGACACCACGTACAGCTTGAACTTCACCGACATGCGTATAAAACGAAGTCTTCATATTTTTGACTTCAAGTATTTTTTCCGTCATCTGTTCGTCGCTCCTTTCTATTTGCGAAGTCTTGGATCGAGTGCGTCTCGCAGACCGTCCCCAAGGAAGTTAAAGGAAAGGACCGTCATACTGATAAAGAAGGAAGGCACAAACAGCTGATAAGCATAAGTTCTGAGCCCGCCCATGGCGTCACTCGCCAATGTTCCCCAGGAAGCCTGAGGGGCACTGACGCCAAGACCTATAAAGCTAAGGAAGGATTCCGTAAAGATGGCACTTGGCACCATCATAGCCAGGGAGACAATGATTGCGCCCATGGAGTTTGGAATCAAATGGCGTACCATGATTCTCCACGGACTCGCACCCAGGGTTCGTGCCGCCAAAATGAATTCATTCTCTTTAATACTGAGGACCTGACCCCTGACCAGACGCGCCATTCGGACCCAATAAACCGATCCCAGCGCTATGATAATGGTCATAAGCCCCGCACCTAAAACTACCATCAGCAGTATGACGTACAGCATGAGCGGAATCGTATCGACTATGTCGACAACCCTCATCATGAAGTTGTCCACGCGGCCTCCAACATAGCCGGAGACACCACCGTAGATGACACCTATAAAGAATTGCACAATCGTGGCGACAAGAGCGATCAAAAGTGAAATTCTGGCGCCGTAGAGGTTTCTGACAAAGATATCTCTGCCCAAGGTATCCGTGCCGAACAAATAAGTCTTATTCCATACTGTCTTATCTGCGGTTTCATTTGGCTGACCATTAATTGTTAAAGTAAATTTGGGGGCATTGGGAACATCTTTGTTGATGGCGGCAAGTTTATAATCAATGACAATTTCATTGCCGTTAAATTCAAATTCACGTGTTTTATTGATGACGTCTTCTTTGGTATGCTGAATGCGGCTCAAGATTTCTCCGGATTCAGAGACTTCATAAAGACGGTACTCTTTGTGAACATGGACAAAAGATCCGTCTTCAAGCTTATGGAGCTCAAGACGAGGTGGCATGTTCGACATGTTGAGATCCTGGTCCGAGTATGAATAGGGTGACAAGCTCGGGCCAACAATGGCTGCCAATGCCAGAAGAAAGATCGCAGCAAGACCAATCATGGACAAATGATTTTTCTTGAGGCGCCGCCAGGCATCCTGCCAATAAGTCAAACTCTTTCGGACAATCTTGTCCTTCTCCCGGTCCTCTATGACGATTGGCTCCCATAGGTCCGGTGTTATTTTAAATTGATCTGTCATGGTCAGCCCTCCTAATCTCCGAGTTTGATTCTTGGATCGATAAATCCGTAAGCGATGTCGACCACGAAAATCATCGTGATGGAGAAGGCGGCGTAAAAGATCGTCGTGCCCATCAGAACCGTATAGTCGCGGCTGCTGACACTTTCGACGAAATATTTGCCCATGCCGGGAATCGCAAAAATCTTTTCAACAATAAAGGATCCTGTCATCATTGCTGCAATCATTGGGCCGAGATAGGTGACAACCGGGATCAGAGCGTTCTTGAGAGCGTGCTTGACAATGACGACGATCTCAGGAAGACCTTTGGCTCTGGCTGTTCTTATGTAGTCCTGCTGCATGACTTCCAAGACACTCGATCTGGTCAGACGTGCAACGAAAGCCAGCGAAAAACCACTAAGCGCAATAACCGGTCCTATATAATGCTTCCAGCTGGTCAGGCCGAAGGAAGGCAGCCAACCAAGCTTGGAGCTGAATATAAAGATAAAAAGTGCGCCCAGAACAAAACTTGGGACCGCGACGCCAAGGGTCGCCAGAATGGTGACAAGATAATCCTGCCATTTGTTGCTTTTCAAAGCGGAAATGATGCCCGCCGGTATGCCTAAAGCAACAATTGCCAGCGTGGCGAAGAAGCCCAGCTTTGCGGAGTATGGGAAACCTGCGACAATCAAATCATTGACCGTTGTGCCGACGCGCTTGAAGGATGGACCAAGCTGAAAGGTGAAGACCCCCTTCATGTAGTCGAGATATTGCTTCCAAAGCGGGTCGTCGAGATGATACTTCTCGTTCAGCGCCTGGATGACGGCCTCAGGAAGCGCCTTTTCACTTTGGAACGGGCCGCCCGGTACTGCGTGCATCAGAAAAAAGGTAATGGATGCGACAAAGACAAGAGTGATGATCATGGAGATTAATCTTCGGATGATATACTTGCCCAAATTCTCAGCTCCTTTCAAATAATTTCTAATTCTTTGTGCCTTTGACAAAGTTCAATAATTGCAATCCCATCTGTTGCGACTTGAAATGTGCGGAATTCATTATCAATTTTTCGCGTCACACCTTGCGAGCTGATCGAAATTATTAATTTTCTTTGCCGTTCACGTTAATCCTATATTAATCCACCAGCCCGCAACTATCAATGGCTACAGCGAAATCTAAATTTAAGGTTTTGTAACATTTAGGTAATCTTTTGTACGTCAAATACAGATGTTTTGTGATTTACCAACTCTTCAAGGCAAGAATTTGGCCGATGGTCACGACGCCGCCTATTCGTTTGAAGCACCAGCACTGACATTCTTGCATTTTTTAATAATTATCAAACGTTCATTATTGTGTAAACCAAGGCACCTTCAGCACATACCCCTTACTAAAACACGATTGAAAGCTTCCGTTCCCAGCCTTCTAGCGGAATCGAAGCACCTATGCCGTCTTTCGGTCACCGTTTCATTCTGCTGGATTGTGATCGATGGTGTGCTGTGCTATAATTTGTTCAGAAATGTTCCATTACGTCACAATGTTCAAATTTAGAGCATTATTAATTATCTAACTGCTTACACTCATAACTCAGGTTAGCAGTCAAACGAATACCCAACCTGCCCTATAGTATCAGGTTCAAGCAGGAGGTCATTGCTGTGAAAAAACCATCTTCGACCAAAGAGTTTATCATAAGATCCCATCAGCGCTGCGATGCGCTGAACATCGGGCGGGACAGAGTCTACAGCAAGCGCATTTTGGATGGAGAGCCGCTGTTTGAGCGGCTATCAGATCACCAAGCTCTGATTGGAACTGCAGAGCCCTTCATGAATCAGCTTTATAATTTTGTTAAAGGGACGGATTTCTTTGCACTTCTGACGGACGAAGAAGGCTGCATCCTCTCCATCATTGGAGATGAGTCCATTCTCACCGAGGCATTCTCATACAAAATGATGCCCGGCGCATTCATGGATGAAAACAACATTGGGACCAACGCCATGGGGACAGCCCTGGTGGAGAGAATGCCAGTTCAGGTTTCAGGGGATGAACATTACATTGAGGCTTATCACAAGTGGACCTGCTCCGCTTCACCCATCTGTGACTCCACCGGCAAGATTATTGGCTCCCTGGATCTGACCGGCTATTCCGAGCTGGTTCACCCTCATACCCTCGGTATGGTCGTGGCTGCGGCCAAAGCCATTGAGCGGATGCTTCAGGTTCAGGAATACAATGTCGCTCTGGAAATGGCCAAGCTTTACAACGACGCAATTATTGACAGCATCTCCGCAGGCATTCTGACCGCGGATCTCGACGGCACCATCAAAACCGTGAATCACTTCGTCCCTGATCTCTTCGGGTATACTCAGAGTGAGATCAGAACTATGAAAGTCTGGCAGCTGTTTGAGGGCTGGGAACAGGTTCTGTCTGCCTCATCGGCTCATCGCGGTTTCTCGGATGAGGAGGTTGTGGTCAACTCAAGAAAAAATAAAGCCATGCTTAACTTGAGCACCTACCCCATCATCAACAGCCAAAAAAAATTGATAGACATAATTATGGTCTTTAAAGATGTCAAAAAGATCCGAAAGCTCGCCAACCGGATCATGGGCAGAAAAGCCGTCTACACTTTTGACAAGATCATAGGCGAAAACAGACAGTTTACCAAAGTCGTCGAGTTCGCCAAAAAAGTGGCTGACAGCCGTTCAGGCATTCTGATTCTGGGAGAAAGCGGTACCGGCAAGGAGCTTTTTGCCCAAGCCATCCACAACCACTCCGACCGGCGCGAGGAAGCCTTCGTGGCTTTGAACTGCGGTGCGATTCCAAAGACGTTGATTGAAGCTGAGCTGTTCGGCTATGAAGAAGGCGCCTTCACAGGCGCCAAGACCTCCGGAAATCCCGGAAAATTTGAAATCGCAGATGGAGGTACCTTATTTCTGGATGAGGTCGGTGAAATGCCTCTTGATATGCAGACACGACTTCTCAGGGTTCTTGAAGAAGGCACCATCAGCCGGGTTGGGAGTATGAAGGAATTCGTCGTGGATGTCAGAATCATTGCGGCGACCAACAAAGATCTCAAGGAGGAAGTCGCCAAGGGCAACTTCAGGAAGGATTTATATTACCGTCTGAATGTCCTGCCAATTATCCTTCCACCTCTAAGACAACGCAAGGATGATATCCCACTCTTAATCGAATTTTTCACAGACCGGATATCCAAGCGGCTGAACAAGAAACCCCTGCAGTTGAGTGAGGATCAAATCCGGCAGCTGCAAGACTATGACTGGCCAGGTAATATCCGAGAACTGGAAAATTACATTGAATTGCTGATCAACACCGAGTCCGTGCCGGAGATCAATCGTCTGCAGCCTTTGGATCCTGTTGAACATCCAAGCCTGCCGCTACTGAAAATCCCGCGAGAGCAGGACACTGACCTGCCGCTGAACGAGATTCAGAAGCGCCATATCATCCGTACCCTGAATAAATATAACGGGAATATTTCGTTAAGCGCTAAAGCTTTAGGGATTGCAAGAAATACCCTTTACCGAAATATCGAAGTTTTTAAAATTGATTGTTCAACATTTGATCAGTGATCCGTTTTCGAACAGCTTCGATAGGTAATTATTGTTCAACTTCAGAACACTCTACTTATAAAGTTCATCTGCTTTGCATTAGACCACTTGGAAACAGCGGTCTTTTTATTTGGCATAATACTTGCAATATTAGTTGGCAACAAAGTATAAGGAGGCGTTTTATGAACAAGTTTATCCGCGTGAATATGTCGTCCAAGGAAATCGAGACCCAAGCTGTCCCAAATCAATACATAGGCCTTGGCGGCCGCGCCCTCACCTCCAGCTTCGTCAATGATGAAGTTAAACCAACCTGCCATCCACTTGGAAAGAACAATAAACTGATTTTTGCACCGGGCCTGCTGAGCGGCACCTCCGCGCCAAACTCCGGTCGCTTGTCAGTAGGTGCCAAGAGCCCGCTGACCGGCACCATTAAAGAGTGCAACACCGGCGGTGTCTTTTCTCAACAGATGGCCAAAATGGGCATTAAGGCATTAGTCATTGAAGGCATGCCGGAAGACGACAAATTTTACGTTATCAAAGTCTCTATGGACAACGTTGTCATTGAAGAAGCACCGGCCGAGATTCTGGGCGGTTGCGGCAACTATGACGCCATTGCGTTCTTGACTGAGAAGCACGGGAAAAACGTTGGCATCGCCATAGTCGGTCCTGCCGGCGAGCACCGTCTGCCTTCCGCCAATATATCGTTCAAGGATCCGGAAGGGAACATCCGCAGCGCAGGTCGCGGTGGCCTGGGGGCTGTTATGGGCTCCAAAAAAGTTAAAGCTGTCATTCTGGATGATACTGGCGCGGGCACTGTGCCTATCGCAGAGCCTGAGAAATTCAGAGCCGCCGCGAAAGTCTTCGCAAGCGCCCTCCTTTCCCATCCGGTATCAGGTCAGGGCCTCGCAGCCTACGGCACGGACGTCCTGGTCAATATTCTGAACGAGGCCGGCGGCCTTCCTTCCTACAACTTTACCCAGGGCCGCATTGATCATAATGACGTCATTTCCGGCGAAACCATGAACGCGACCATTACTGAGCGCGGCGGCGACGGCAAGGTCTCCCACGGCTGCCACAGAGGTTGCATAATCAAATGCTCACAGTGGTACCCGGACAAACAAGGCAAATATATCACAAGCGGCTTTGAGTATGAAACGATTTGGGCTCTCGGCGCTGACGCCGGCATCAAAAATCTGGACCTGATCGCCTATGCAGACCGCGCCATGGATGATATTGGCGTGGACAGTATCGAAGTCTCCGTCGCAATCGCGACGGCTATGGAAGGCGGCTTATTGCCTTGGGGTGACGGCGAGGCTGCACTGGACGCAATCAAGCAGATTGCTGTTCCAACCCCACTCGGCAGAATCCTGGGCGGCGGCTGCGCTGTCGTTGGCAAAGTCTGTGGACTTTACAGAACCCCAGTCGTCAAGGATCAAGCGATCCCGGCCTACGACCCTCGAGCTGTCAAAGGCATAGGCTTAACTTATGCCACGACTACCATGGGCGCTGATCATACCGCAGGCTATTGTGTCTCCGGCAACATTCTTAAGGTCGGCGGCGACCTTGACCCGCTCAAAAAAGACGGCCAGATCGAGTATGCCCGGGCTATGCAGATTGGAACTGCAGCGGTTGACAGTACCGGTATGTGTCTGTTTGTCTACTTTGGCATCGCAGACAGCCCTGAAGGCTATCAGGCGCTTATCGATATGATCAATGCGCAATACGGATTGTCCCTGACTTCCGAGGATGTCGACAAGCTCGGCGAATCCGTCTTAAAGGTCGAGCGGGACTTCAATAAGAGAGCCGGATTTACGAATGCTCACGACCGCCTTCCTGAATTCTTTGAGTACGAGGCGCTCCCGCCGCATAATCAAGTCTGGGATTTCACACCGGAAGAAATTGATGAGGTTTACAACTTTTAACAAAGTGTTTTGCGGCCGACATGACCCGCCATGTTGTACATTGAAAGCCTCTGGGAGGGTGATCAGGTATGAGTGATCCAACACCATCGGCAACTGAAATTAGAGGATTCCTTCACCTCGATTCCTTTTTGAGAAAGAAACACGGCACCATGCCTGTCATTCTTCACTTGCTGGAGCCGCTAACCGGGATTCAGCTGGCGGAAAAGCTTGAGATTAAGCTGCACGAGGTCGAGGTCATCTTCGTGAACGGATTTGTTCACGCCTTGGATGCCATCATTCATCCCGGTGATCGAGTCGCCTTCTTACCGCCAGGCTGTCCCGGTCCATACCGGGTTGCCCTCGGCTTCTATGGTAAAAACCAGAAGAACGCCTCCAACTTCAAACTCGTTAAAGAGGATGAATGAGGGCTGTATGATTTTAACTGCAGCGCTTTGTTTAACTAAGAAGAGGATGGGCTCATGAAAATCAAAGTCAAACTTTTTGCCACATTAAGGGCAAAGCACGAAAAAGAGATGGATCTGGAGATTCACGAAACGACAACCCCGGGTGATATTCTCAATCTTCTGGGCATTCCGCAAAGCGAAGCCGCCATCATCATGATTAACGGCAGGCACTGCAAGCTCAATACCCGTTTGTCCGAATACGATACAGTAGCCTTTTTCCCGGCGGTTGGCGGGGGTTGAAGACACCAGGAAAACTTCATAGATAAACAGAAACGAGGAAGCAAACTGCGCTTCCTCGTTTTTATTTGTGGGAGACGGGGACGAATGTCTCTCCCTGCCTCCCACATTTCTTTTCTCTTAAATTACAAATTCTTAAGGGCCTCTGCCAAAAGCTCATTGACCACCTGCGGGTTGGCCTTGCCCTTTGAGGCTTTCATGACCTGGCCCACGAGGAATCCAAACGCTCTGTCCTTGCCGTTTTTATAATCTTCCACGGACTGCGGATTGGCACCGAGCACCGAATCGACAGTTTCCTTAATCAGACTCGTATCTGAGGTTTGAACAAGACCTTCCGCTTCGACTATAGCCTTTGGCTCCCCGCCTTCTTCAAATAGACGGCGGAAGACCTTTTTCGCTGCGTTTTGGTTCAGGGTGCCATCCTTGACCATGGCGATCAGCTCGGCGAACTGCTCAACAGTAAAGCGCAGGGCATCCAGCTCCAGACCTTCCTCCTTGAGACGGCGCATGAGCTCTGTCATAATCCAGTTGCTGGAGAGTTTGCCATCCCCCACACGAATTGCCAAGGTCTCAAAGTAATCCGCCATTTGACGTGTTGAGGTCAAGACGCCGGCATCATACTCAGGAATGCCATATTCAGAAATAAATCTGTGTTTACGTGCCTCAGGTAGCTCTGGGAGCTCCAGCTCCAAGCGCTCGATCCAATCCGCATCAATTTCAAAGTCGACAATGTCCGGCTCCGGGAAATAACGGTAATCCTGGACGAATTCTTTCGTGCGCATATGGAAGGTTTCGTTTTTGGCATCATCCCATCGGCGGGTTTCCTTGAGGGTGTTTTCACCGCGCTCAAGCAGCTCAACGTGGCGCTTCGTCTCAAATTCAATGGCCTTCATAGCCGCTTTAAAGGAGTTGAGGTTCTTGATTTCGGTGATATTACTCTTCACCGTGCCATCCTCGCTGACCACGTTGACGTTGACGTCACAGCGCAGCGAGCCCTGCTCCATCTTGCAGTCGCTGACCTCAATATATTCAAGCGTCGACTTGAGGAGCTCCAGAAACGCGCCGGCTTCTTCAGCACTCGACATATCCGGCATGGTGACAATCTCAATCAGCGGCACACCGCAGCGGTTGTAATCCAGAAGGGATGAGCCATCTTCTGCGTGAAGAGATTTTCCTGTATCCTCTTCAATATGGATCCGCTGGATGCCTATGCGCTTTCTGCCGGCAGCCGTTTCAATATCCACATGACCATGCTCGCAAAGGGGCATGTCATACTGGGAAATCTGGAATGCCTTGACCAGATCAGGATAGAAATAATTCTTGCGGTCCATCTTACTCTTTTTTGCAATTTTGGCGTTGAAGGCCAGCCCCGTCTGAATCGCGAACTCAATGGCCCGTTTGTTGACGACCGGCAGCGTGCCGGGAAGTCCAAGACAGATCGGGCAGCAATGGGTATTGACGTCACCGCCGTAGGTCGTCGTGCAGCCGCAGAACATCTTGGAAGCCGTCGCGAGCTCCGCGTGGATCTCGAGACCGACCAGGGTTTTAAATTTCATCTCTGACATGACTGCGCCTCCTAAAGTGACGGACGCTGCTGCGCGTAGCCCGTATGCTGTTCATAGGCATAGGCTGCACGCAGGATCGTCTTTTCGTCAAAATGTTTTCCAATCAGCTGCATGCCAATAGGAAGGCCCTCGCTGAAGCCACATGGAAGGGACATGGCCGGTACGCCGGCAATGTTGATTGGCACGGTACAGATATCTGACATGTACATTTCCAGCGGATTATCAGTTTTTTCGCCAATTTTGAAGGCCACCGTAGGCGAAGTCGGCGTCAGGAGGACATCCACAGACTCAAAAGCCCGGTCAAAGTCCTGCTTGAGAAGGGTTCTGACTTTCATGGCCTTATTATAATAAGCATCATAGTAACCGGAACTGAGGGCATAAGTGCCCAGCATGATCCGTCTCTTGACCTCTTCGCCAAAGCCCTGGGTGCGGGTTTTGGCGAACAGATCGTTGAAATCCTCGAACTCAGGCGCACGGAAGCCGTAGCGGACGCCATCAAAGCGGGCCAGGTTTGAGCTGCACTCCGAGGAGGCAATGATATAGTAAATTGGCAGCGCGTAGCCGGCATTCGGTATGCTGACTTCTTCCACGGTCGCGCCCAAGGTTTCATAAATCTTGGCAGCGGCGTGAACCGCGTCTTTGACTTCCTGAGCAATGCCCTCCCCAAAGAATTCCTTTGGCAAGCCAATGCGCAGTCCTTTGACGTCATCAATCAAAGCGGCCTTATAGTCCGGCTTTTCCTGCTGGATCGAGGTGCCGTCCTTGACGTCATAGCCTGCAATGGCATTCATCATGATGGCGCAGTCTTCAACGTCCTTGGTGAAAGGACCAATCTGATCCAGGGAACTGGCAAAGGCCACCAGGCCATACCGGGAAACGAGGCCATAGGTCGGTTTGAGGCCTACCAGGCCGCAGAGGGACGCCGGCTGACGGATAGAGCCGCCCGTATCAGAGCCAAGGGACGCGTAAGCCGCACCTGCGGAAACAGAAGCCGCTGAGCCGCCAGAGGATCCGCCTGGCACATAGTTCGTGTTCCAAGGATTGCGCGTGACTTTAAAGGCTGAGTTCTCTGTAGAAGAGCCCATGGCAAATTCGTCCAGGTTTGTCTTGCCTACAATAACCGCGCCGGCTGCTTTCAGCTTCGCGACTACAGTTCCATCATAAGGCGGGCGGAAGTTCTCCAGCATTTTGGACGCGCAGGTCGTTGGAATGCCCGTGGTGCACATATTGTCTTTGATGGCAATAGGCACGCCGTGCAGGTCTCCGAGGTCTTCACCCCGTGCAAAGGCTGCATCAGCTGCCCGAGCGCTTTCCAGCGCTTCTTCTTTTAAAAGCGTAATGAAGGCGTCGATTTTAGGCTCAACGGCTTCAATGCGCTCAAAAATCGCCTCTGTGAGCGCCACAGAAGTGACTTGGCCGTCACGCAGCGCCTGACGGGCTTCGTGGAGCGTCCACTCATACATGTTTTTATTCATCTCCATCTCTCCCAGCGCCCCCTATTCCACAACACGCGGCACTCTGAAGCAGCCGCCGCGCCGGTCAGGCGCGTTGGTCAGAACCGCGTCTCGTTCCAGTGAAGCCTGAATTTCGTCTTCCCTGAATCGGTTCTTTACCGGAAGGATATGATAGGTCGGATCGACGTTTTCTACGTTGACAGCATTAAGCATTTCCACGTACCCGACAATGGCGTCGAGCTTTTCTGTAAAGGCGAGAATTTCATTTTCCTCGAACTCGAGGCGCGCGAGCTTTGCGACATGCTCGACGTCTTTGATGGTGATCGCCATTAAAAGACCTCCGTTTCGAATCAATATTTTGGGTTGGCCGGGGGTGGGGTTCCAACACCCTCGGCCAACTTTTTTATGGTTTTGCGGCTAAGCTCAAACTTTCGCGGCTTCCAGCATGGCGAGGAACTCAGCCTCATCCAGCGTGGCGACGCCCAGGGACAGGGCTTTGTCGAGCTTCGAGCCGGCTTCGGTGCCATAGACCACAAAGTCGGTCTTCTTGCTGACACTGCCTGCCACTTTTCCTCCCAGGGCTTCAATTTGAGCCTTGGCTTCGTCCCGGGTAAAGCCGGACAGGGTGCCCGTGAGCACAAAGGTTTTGCCCGCGTAAGGCTGCGGCCCGGTCTCTGCCTTGTGCTCCCCTTTGAAATTCAGGCCTGCGGCTTTGAGTTGGCTAATAGTCACCTGATTCGCAGGATCGCGGAAGTAGCTGACGAGACTTTCCGCCATCTTGGCGCCGATCTCCGGCAGCGTCACGAGATCCTCCACGTCTGCGGCCATCAGCCCTTCGAGAGTGTCGAAGCTTCGGGCCAGCTGTTTCGCGGCCTGAGCGCCAATCAACGGAATACCAAGGCCGGTAATCAGACGCCACAGCGGATTTTCCTTGGAGGCTTCGAGGGCCTTCAGCAGATTGTCTGCAGACTTCTCCCCCATGCGTTCCAGGCTGATCAGAGTTTCCCGCTGGTCCCTCAGGGTGTAGAGGTCTGCAATGCCGCGGATCAGGCCATTCGCAATCAACAGGCTGATGATAGACTCCCCGAGGCCGTCTATATTCATGGCTGGCCTAGACACAAAGTGCTCAATTCCCCGTCGGTAGCGTGCCGGACAGCCTGGGTTCAGGCAGCGCAGGGCCGCTTCCCCTTCCAGTCGATGAGTGGCGTTGCCACACTCCGGACAGTTTGCAGGGAGCTCAAAGGGCTGCTCGGTGCCTTGCCGCCGGTCTGTCAGAACCCGCACCACTGCCGGGATGACGTCGCCGGCCTTTTGGACGACAATTCTGTCGCCAATCCGAATATCCTTTTCCCGGATGTAATCCTGGTTGTGGAGCGTAGCGCGGGCAATGACTGAGCCTGCGACTTCCACGGGATCGAATTCGGCCCTCGGAGTGATGACACCCGTCCGCCCAACGTGGACGGTAATGTCCCTGAGGGTCGTCTCCACCTCTTCCGGCGGAAACTTGAAGGCGACTGCCCAACGCGGGCTTTTCGCTCTGGTGCCCAACTGATCCCGCTGAGCGAAGCTGTCCACTTTGACGACCATGCCGTCAATGTCGAAGGGCAGGCTGTGGCGCTGGGTTTCGGCTTGATCCAGGGCGTCGAGGATCTCTTCGGGGTTTTCGAAGCGTCTGCCGTGGCTGACCTTGAAGCCGAGGCTGCTGAGCTCTGTGAGGCCCTCATCATGGGTCTTCGCATTCAGTTCCCCGCTGAGCAGATCAAAGACGAAGATGTCCAGCGGACGCGAAGCGGTGATCCGGCTGTCCAGCTGCCGCAGGGATCCGGCGGCGGCGTTGCGGGGATTGGCAAAAGTCTGAAGGCCGTTTTGCTCCTGCTCTTCATTGAGCTGGCGAAATCCTTCTTTTGGCAGGAAGACTTCACCCCTCACAGTGAGGGTGCGCGGCTCGGTCAGTCTGAGGGGGATGGAGCGAATGGTCTTGAGGTTTTCCGTGATGTCTTCGCCGGTCTCGCCGTCTCCCCTGGTTGCCCCCTGGACAAAGCGTCCATTTTCGTAACGGAGAGCCACACTGAGGCCGTCGATCTTATATTCCAGGACAAAGGCCGCGGTGGTGCCCAGCTCTTTGTCGATCCTTTGAATAAAGGCCTCCACTTCCCCTGCGTCATAGGCATTGTCGAGACTCAGGAGTCTGACTGCGTGGCTGACCTGGGAAAAGGCAGCCAGGGGCGCGCCGCCTACGCGCTGGCTCGGAGAATCCGGGGTCTTGAGTTCCGGATGCTCGCTTTCAAGGGCGAGCAGGCGCTGCATGAGCTGATCATACTCATAATCCGTAATTTCAGGTCGATCGAGCACATAATACTGATGGTTGTGGTGCTCAATTTCACGGATCAGCGCTTCGTAGTCTTCAGTCCATTTTGGGTCCACAAAAATCCTCCCCAAGTGTTTATTTAATCTATCACTTCAACAGGCAGGTAGGACAAATCGAGTTTCTTGATGCCCGCCCCGTCAAAGGCTATGGTCGTGATATTTCGGTTATCCGGCGTACCAAGAGAAATAACGGTGCCTATGCCAAACTTTTTGTGACGGATTTTGGAGCCCGGTCTGAGGCCGTCTTCCCGTTCTGGTTTCGCGTCTGCATTCATGTCTGAGTTTGTAAATGCAAGTTCGGAAGGGTCCGCGTCCTGATTGAAGTCTGCGTCTGCAGGCGCTTTGCCCCAGGCGCCGGTCATGCCGCCGGCCGCACCAGCTCCGCTGCCGCCGTAACCCTTCCCGCCAAAGCCGCCGCCGCTGTAGCCGCCGGCCTCAGGCTTGCTGAGATAGCTTGAGCCAAACGCATAGGTCGGTTTGACTTTAGCATCTTGGCGTCTTGGTTTGGATGCCCGCTGAGCTGTCATCTGAGCCCGGGTCTGACCATGGTTTTCCATGAGCGACTCCGGCACCTCTTCCAGGAACCGGGATGGCAGGTTGGCCTGAAGACTGCCGAACTGCATTCTTCTTAAGGCGCTGGAGAGATATAAACGATCTTCCGCCCGGGTCATGCCCACATAGGCCAGACGCCGTTCCTCTTCCAGGTCGTCGTCGCTGGTCAGCGCTCTTGAGATTGGGAACAGGTTCTCCTCGAGTCCCGCCAGGAAGACGACCGGGTATTCCAGTCCTTTGGCGCTGTGAAGGGTCATCATGACCACGGCTTCCTGCTCGTCTTTCATACCGTCAATATCTGAAACCAGGGAGATTTCCGCGAGGAAATCTTCCAGGCTGCCGCCGCCGGAACGCAGATCGAAGTCTGCTGAGACGGACAGGAGCTCATAGAGGTTCTCCAGGCGCGTCTGGGACTCAATGGTATTTTCGGATTTCAGCGCGTCTTCATAGCCGGAGCGCTGAATAACCGCTTCTGCAATTTTCGCCACTTCAATGGTTTCTTTCTGGGCCGCCATGTCGAGAATCAGCTGGATAAACTCAGAAAGAGACGCCCCTGCCTTTCCGCTGATGGTGTGGCTCTTCAAAAGCCCTACTGCCGCTTCCACCACGGACACGCCGCGACTGTCCGCTTCATTGTGGATGATCTCCAGGGTCTTTGGACCAATGCCGCGCTTTGGAGCGCCTATGGCCCGGTTGAAGCTGATGCCGTCGAACGGATTCTGGATCAGGCGAAGGTAGGACATCATGTCTTTGATTTCCATGCGCTCGTAGAAGCGAAAGCCCCCCACAACCGTGTGCGGAATGCCCTGACGGAGCATCATTTCCTCAATGGCTCGGGACTGGGCGTTGGTTCTGTAGAGAATACAGAAATCCGTATATTTTCTGTCCTCTGAACGCCGCAGCTTTTCGATTTCCTCTGCAATAAATCTGGCCTCGTCCCGCTCGTCATAGGCCTGGTAATATCTCAGGCGCTCGCCGTCACCGCGGGTGGACCACAGATTCTTTTCCTTGCGCTGCGTATTGTTTTGAATGACGGCGTTCGCGGCATTCAGAATGTGGGCCGTGGAGCGGTAGTTCTGCTCCAGGATCACCGTCTTTGCCTCCGGATAGTCTTTTTCGAAATCCCGGATGTTTCGGATGTCGGCCCCGCGCCAGCCGTAGATTGACTGGTCCAGGTCTCCGACGACGCAGACGTTGTGCTGGGGGTTAGCCAGAAGCTTAATCAGACGGTACTGGGCCTTGTTGGTATCCTGATACTCGTCCACCAGAATGTAGCGGAATTTTCGGTTGTAATAGGCCCTAACCTCATCGAAGGATGTCAGGAGCTCGACGGTTTTCAGGATCAGGTCGTCGAAGTCCATGGCGTTGTTGGCTTTCAGCCGCTTCTGATACAGCTCGTAGACCTTGGCGGCCTGCAGGCTGCCGTAGTCGTTGCCGTAGAGGCCCGTATAGTCTTCAGGCGACACCATTTCGTTCTTGGCCTCGCTGATTTTGGCTCTGAAGTGCTTGGGCGGCGTTTTCTTTTCGTCGATGTTCAGGGCCTTGACCACCTGCCTGAGCAGCGTCAGCTGATCGTCTGAATCGTAGATGACGAAGTCCTTGGTGTAGCCCAGCTTCTCTATGTCCCTGCGCAGCATTCTGACCGAGAGGGCGTGGAACGTGCCAATCCACATGCCGCCGGAGACGGATCCGATCAGCCCTTCCACCCTGCTTCGCATTTCTTTGGCGGCTTTGTTCGTAAAGGTAAATGCCAGGATTTCGCTTGGAAAGACCGACAAAGATTCGATCAAGTAGGCGATCCTGCTCGTCAGGACGCGGGTCTTGCCCGATCCGGCGCCCGCCATGACCAGCAGCGGTCCTTCAGTGGTGACGACAGCCTCGCGTTGTGATTCATTCAACTTGTTTAAATCCATCATGTCCTCCCTGGATATGCTTAGAGCAAATTTGTACGTTATGGCCAGTTCGGGGTAATGGCCTCATCGAATCATTATATCATAAAGACTGACGTGTGGGGGGGTGATCAGGGGACCATCGGCTAAGTTTTTGTACTTAAGTCTTAAGAAAGCAAATGATTCAGCCGATGGTCACGGTCCACACAAATCAAGCGGCCCTTGTGGGGGCCGCCTGTTGGAAGGCGCAGATGAGGCGCCGGGATCTGATAAGTTTACAGAATATAGATCTTGTTTTCGAAGCACTCGTGGATCATGTCGTCCGGCCAGACGCTGGCCTGGACTTCGCCAATATGGGCTTTCTGGAGGAAGTACATGCAGATGCGGGACTGGCCGATGCCGCCGCCCACGGTGAGGGGCAGCTCGCTTTTCAGGAGCATTTTGTGGAACGGCAGTGTTCTGCGCTCCTCGGCGCCGGCGATGTGCAGCTGGGCTTCAAGGGCTTTCTCGTCGACGCGGATGCCCATGGAGGAGAGCTCCAGAGCGCAGTCGAGGATTGGGTAGTAGAACAGGATGTCGCCGTTGAGCTCCCAGTCATCGTAGTCTGGGGCGCGGCCGTCGTGGGGCGCGCCGGATTTGAGGGCTTTGCCGATTTTCATGAGGAAGACGGCTTTTTTCTCTTTGGTGATGAGATATTCGCGCATCTTTGGCGTTTGGCCCGGGAAGCGGTCCTCGAGCTCCTGGGAAGTGATGAAGAAGATCTCCTCCGGCAGGGATTTGCCGAGGGCCGGGTAGATGGCAGCCAGGTACTGCTCGGTCTCCTTGAAGACTTTGTAGATGGTGCGGACGATTTCTTTCAGTTTTTCCTCGGTGCGGTCGCTGCGATCGATGATTTTCTCCCAGTCCCACTGGTCCACGTAGATGGAGTGGAGGTTGTCGAGCTCTTCGTCGCGGCGGATGGCGTTCATGTCGGTATAGAGGCCCTCGTACATTTTGAAGCCGTAGCGCTGGAGCATGAGGCGCTTCCATTTGGCCAGGGAGTGGATGACCTCGACGTCGGCTTCCATGTCCTTGACGTCAAAGCCGACCGGGCGCTCGACGCCGTTGAGGTTGTCGTTGAGACCGGATTCCGGGCGGACAAAGAGCGGTGCGGAGACGCGCATGAGGTTGAGGGACTCTGCCAAGCGTCTTTCGAAGTAGTCTTTAATGCGTTTAATGGCGATCTCGGTTTCCAGCAGGCCAAGCTTCGGCGTGTAGTTTTTTGGGATCTGCAAACGCTGTGATTTTGATGTGGTGTACGGCATGTTGAATTTCATGATTGGGGATGGTGTCATGGTTAATTCCTCCTCGTCAATGGGTGGTGATGACGGCATTAAAAAAGACCCATCATCCCTGAATATCAGGGACGAAAGGTCTTGCTTCCGCGTTGCCACCCTGGTTACCGCTTTAGCACTTGCTTGACGCGGTCACCTCGCTGCGATACGGCGCTGACTAGCGCGATACCGTGCCCACTGTAACGGTTGGGGTCCGTTCGAATCTACTCGTCTGGGGCCTTTGGTATTGAACCGGGGCCGGACAGCTTTCGGTCGAAAGCTCGGGGATGTTCTTCAGGTAACGCTTGCCTGCCGGGCTCACACCATCCCCGGCTCGCTGAAGGGTCGTCAGAAACCTTACTCTTCCCGTCACTGCCATTTCATTTGATCTTGACAGTTATAATAATGCAAACCGGCCCACACGTCAAGGGGGTTTATTAAAAAAAGTTCATAATTGATGTTGGGGACGCGGACAGGTTTCAGATTGGGGACGCGGACAGGTTTTACTTCGGTGCCAGAGCATGCGATAATGACTCTCAATTGACTATCGGCAAAAAGAAGCCAGAGCTCTTTGTTGAGGGGCTCTGGCTTGATCCACGTTGTAATGTCATTGAAAATTACCTTTCTGCATGCTCACCAGTTTATCGCTTTTTTGCGATCATCTCGATTTCAATATCCGCGCCAAGTGGCAGGGAGGCCACGCCGATGGTCGTCCTCGCCGGATACGGCGCCTCAAACTGCTTTTCGTAAACTTCGTTCATGTCTTTGAAGTTGTTCATATCCGTCAGAAAGACATTGACTTTGACGACTTCGTCCGGCGTCAGCCCTGCAGCCTCAAGGACGCTGAACAAATTGAGGAAGCACTGGCGGGTCTGTTCCTGAATACCGCCTTCTTTGAGCTTGCCTGTCTCTTTGTCAATGGGTGTCTGGCCTGAGAAAAAGACCAGCTCCCCTGAATCCACCGCATGGGAATACGGGCCTACGGAAACTGCGCCCGGCGAAGCATAAGCGACTCTTGTCATGAACACGCCTCCTAAAATTTGGACTATCTCTATTATAGCATGTTCGAACTTTCCTTGTGTTAAAAGTGATGCCCTTAAGAATGGATCGCGTTTTATTGAACTCTCGAGGCAATACTATTGAGAACAATTATCGCATGCTCTGTCCCTGTTTTCATAGTTGTCCGCGTCACCAAAGTGAAAGTTGTCCGCGTCACCGAATCGAAACCTGTCCGCGTCACCAACCTCATCACTCCGCCCGGAGCCGCAGGACGCCCACGCCCATCATCAGCACTGTCATGGCGGCCAGCATCATCAGCTCAAAGCTCTGGGATGCCAGGGTCACACCGTCGGCACCTATGGCGCGCATGGCGTCGAAGGCCCACCTATGCGGCGTAATCCAGGAAAGCGCAATCAGAATCTTGCTGGACACCATCTCCAGCGGCCACATGCAGCCCCCCAGCATAGCCATGGACGTGAGGAGAATGGACACAATGCCGCCCAGGGCATTCGGGCTCTTGGCAAACGACGTGACGAACAGCCCAAAGGCGCCCATAGTCAGGATATAAAGGGCCCCCACCGCCAGCAGGCCGCCCATGTTTGCCCCAAACTCCAGGCCAAACAAATACTGCCCCGCCATCAGCGTCACCACCAGCTGAATCATCCCAACCACAAAAGCCACAGCCACGTGTCCGGCTATGATGCCCAGTCTTCGCACTGGCGCCACCAGCGTCCGCTGCCAGGTATAGTTGTGCTTTTCCTCCACAATTTCCGCCGCGGCAATCACCGTCGTAAACGCCGTAAACATAATCAGGAAACCGAGAATCCGGTACATGCCGATCTCCGCGTTCAAATCCCTCTGAGATCCGCCTTCCGTCACTACCTTCAAAGTCTCACGGGCATCGTTGACCTCGACAAGACGGCTGTAGGTCCGTTCATAGGCATCTTCAGCTTCGACCCCCGCCTCAGCGGCCGCCGCCTCAAAATCCAGCGCCAGGGACCTGTACGCCATAAACTGGTCAAAGGCCCGCTCAATATTGTATTCAAGGGTCATCACCTCGGCGTCCTGCTTGAGGGTTACCAGCTCCAGCCTTGGCACTTTCCCCTCGACCAAAGCTGCCGAAAACCCCTCATGAATCACCAGCGCCCCCGCGACCTTCATCTGCACCCGCTTCTCGTCCAGCGCGTCCATCACCGTCACCCTTTGCCCGTCAATCTCAGACAGCCGCGCCGCGAACGCCGCCGACATCACCGTCCCGTCCAGGTCCACCACGTCCAGGGCCGGCTCATAATTTTGGTTCATGCCTGCAAAGGCGAAGTTGATGACCAGCGCGATCAGCGTCATAGCCAGCATAATCTTATAGGACTGACTCTGCATCCACAGCCGTCTGTACAGTATGGTCAACATGCGCCTTCACCTCCTTGAATCTGAACACCAGAATGCCCGCCACCGAAAACACCACACCGTTTAACAGGATGAGTCCCACATACGGCATCAGCTCCGGCAGGCTGTACCCCATCATGTTGTATAAATATGCTTTCAGGACGACGCCATTAATCGGCAGCAAAGCAATCTTCTGAATCAGCGCCGGCATGGTCTCGATCGGGATATACGCACCGCCCACAAGCGCCAGCACCTGGTTCAGCCCGTTCTCAAACACTCTGGAAATCATGATGTTGTCAAAGGCCGCCGCCACCGTCATGAACAGCAGTCCGAGACCCCCAATGCCAAACACAGTTGCCAGTGTAATGACCATCAGTGCCACAGGCGATCCCCAGGAAACCCTGAAAATCAGCGTTGACCAGACCATCATCAAAACAATCTGAATCAGCGCCACCGCGTCAATCAGCGCAAGCTTGCCGAGCAGAATCGACCATCGGCTAAGCCCTGCGGCACGCTGGCGGTCATAGGTCAGCTGACGCTTCTCCTCCAGGAGCAGGTAGCCCCCCAGCGCCGCCGTAAACAGCAGAAACATGGACATCATGGCGACCGTGTAATACCCCTTGCTGTCCACCGGCTCAAGAGCCCGCACGCCCCGCTGCTCCAGGGTCAGCCCGCTGTCAGGCCGCGCCCCCCAGTCCGTGCCCTCCAGGGCGATCCCCGCCGCGATCTGCTGCTCAATCAGCACATTTTTATTGTCAATCACGCTGTCCAGATACCCGGCAAAGCCATCCAGCATCATCTTCGCAAGCTTCGAGCTCACGCCGTGCGCAGAATTCTCGACAAAAGCTATCTCCACCTCAGACCTCAGCGGCGTCAGCAGGTTCACGTACATGCCCCGGATAAAATTCTCAGGCATCACCACGATCCCATCGATTTCATCCGCGGCCAGTCGCTGCTCCGCCGTCGCCAGATCCGTCACCGTGTACCGCAGCGTCTCCCCAAGCTCAGGCGACCCCAGAAAATCTTCAAAGAAAATCGCCTCCGGGTCCACGTCCTCAAAATAGCCGCGCATCTGATCCTCACCCATCTCCGCGACCACCCTCGCCCCCACCGGATTCGCTGACAGGTCCTCCATAAACGCCTCAAAGCTGTAAGATTTGCCGATGGTCACCCCACCAGCACCCTCACCCGTTTTACCGGATTCACCCTGGCCAGCACCCTCATACCCCTTGACCACCGCCAGCTCCAGAGGCTCTATCTGAGACACCCCGCCCGCCGTGCCAAACATGGACTGCAGCGAAAAGCCCAAAATCGTCGAAATGACCACTGGCATTAGAAAGATCGTAAAGAGCGCCTGCCGGTCCGCCATATAAGTCTTGAAATCCTTCTTCCAAAGAGACCACATCATAGACCCCATCTTTTCCGCCGCCTTTCTAGTCCCTAAGGGCTTTGCCGGTGAGTTTCAGGAACACCGACTCCAGGTTGGGCTTGCTGACGTCCACGGAAAGAAGCGGATGTCCCAGCTCGGTCGCCAGCTCTATCACCGGCTTCAGGTGGCCACCGTCGCCCCCAAAGCTGAGGGTCACAGTCTGAGGCGCTTCGGGCATCTGTGCCAGGGCGATCAGGCCATTCAGGTTTTTTAGGCCACTGATTAGCGCGTCCGACACCGTCTCAAACTTCGCCGTCACTTCCTCGCCGCCACCGGCCGCCGCCAAAAGGGCTTCCTTGGTCCCGGAGGCGATCAGTTTCCCAAGATCCATGATATAAATAGTCCGGCACAGCTCCTCGACCTCTTCCATGTAGTGACTCGTATAGAGAATGGTCATCCCCTCGCGGTTCAGCGTTTTCACCGCATCCAGAATATGGTTGCGGGATTGGGGGTCAATGCCAACCGTGGGTTCATCCATGATCAGGAAGTCGGGCTGGTGCAGAAGCGCAGCGCCTATGTTGAGCCGGCGCTTCATGCCGCCGGAGTAAGCTTTGACCTTGTCCTTGAGCCGGTCAGAAATCCCGATGATCTCAGAAACCTCATCGATTCGGCGTTTCAAAAGATCCCCCTTCAGACCGTAAAGCCGCCCCCAGAATTTGAGGTTGTCACGGCCGGACAGATCCTGATAAAGGGCAATGTTCTGCGGCACGAAGCCGAGGCCCTTTCTGATGGCTTCGGGATGCGCCATAAGATCCTGGCCGTTGTATAGGATTTTTCCGCTGTCCGGCTCGATCAGCGTCGCGATCATGGAAATGGTCGTCGACTTGCCTGCGCCGTTGGGACCCAACAGGCCGACCAGGTCGCCCTTCGTGACTTCTATGGACAGCGCATCCACCGCAAGGGTCGCACCAAAGCGCTTCGTTAGTTCAATGGTCTGCAGCATGATGCTCACCTCGCCTCGCTTGTGTCGTTAGTGGTTTGAATCCCAAAAGTGCCAAGCAGGTCATCCAGCGCCCCCGGCATTTCCCGGTCCAACTCCTCGCTGGTATACAGCTCTGAGGCGGTGATTTCAGGCAGGTTCAGCTCGACCGCTTCATCCAGCTTGTCGCGGATGATTTCGACGCGAATGCTTGTTTCGAGCCCCGGCTGGCGATAGCGGATCACCACTTCATCTCTGACCACGTAGCCGCTGGCGGAAATCTCAGAGATCATGGACACCTCGTCAATCTCGATTTCTGCCATCTCTCCAATGGCCGCGGAAAAATCCGCCTGGGTGTTACGCTCTGCCAAATCCTCTGTAATCACCTTTGCTGACTCGATCAGGGCCGCCTGAACCACCTCAGAGTCCACCTCGATTGTGTACCGGGTCGTCTTCAAGTCCCCGGAATCCGTTCTCAGCAGCGCGCTGCCCGTCTTCTTCACGTTGTCGGTTGTTGCCACCGAGCTCCAAATGTCGCTCAGTCTTTCCAGCGCCGCCTCAGAGAGAAACTCTCCCTTCGCCTCGGCCGAAGCCTGGGCGCCTTCAACTTTCATCAGATCCTTGACGTTCATGTACTTCTTCATGACTGGCAGTTTGACGTAAGTCTCCCCGCCAAAAGTGTAAATCTCAGCATCAAATCCAATCCCGCCCATGCTCAGGTAGAGGTCGCTGGCCGCCTGCTCGAGCCCATGGTCAAAACGGGCCGTCCCCTCGTAGGTGACTTTCTTCATGTAGTTTGCCATCTTCAACTCTTCCGCCGTCATACCCGAAGTATCGAAATTGTTTTCCAGCGTGATCCGCGTCATTGTGACGCCGGTCGCCGCCGCGTCCGTCTTCGCCTCCGCCTTTATCAGCCTGTCATAGGCACCCCCCGAGCACCCCGCTGCTGTCATGACCAGCACCAGGATCAGAACCAGCCCCACAGCGCTTTTTCCTTTAAAGCTAAAGATTTTTTTGCCGATGGTCCCCCAGCTTCCCTCTAACATCTCCAACATCTCTATCACTCCTCGCATGAATTATCACAGTTGTGTTATATTCTAATCACAGTGTAGCATTTCCTTGAAAAGCTTTCTCCTCTCCTAAGTCATGATGTGAGGGTGACTTGAGTCATGAATTGGGTATAAATGACATGAAAGGCATCACGGAACTAACCCAACCCACCCTGCGTCATACTCATCATGAAAGAAGGCTCGAATTATGAAAATTTCAATAGTGCCTAAAGACAGCGCCGGTAAATGGGCCGTGTCCTTGAGTGTGCTGTTTGTCATCCTTATGGCGTTGAAGTTCACGCAAGCGGTTCGACTCCCTCTTCCGTCTCCGCTCATTGCGCTCTTCGCCTTTGCCGGTTTGATTCTCAGCCTGATTTCCATTTTCCTTCATAAAGGTCGGGCCATCCTGCTCCTGATCCCAGTGCTGGTTGGGCTCCTGGTCGCAGCCTGGACCACGGCGGAGCTGATGTTCCCGCACTGATTACATAGGTGGTGATAGTATGATAGAATCCCATAAATCAAGCGGCGGCTGGCTGATGGCTTTCTGCGGCTGGCTCCTCAGTGCGGTGATTGTGCCGTTTATTCCGGAAATCATGTCCGGCGGGCGGATCCTCGGTTATCCGCTGATGGAGTATGTGGCGACCATCGGCCTGTTTTCGGTTGTTTTGCTGGCGGTCTGGATTCCCGCGGGATTCAAAGCCTCGAAGCTGTACCGGTTCAACGGCCCGGGCCGGGCAGTCAGTGCCCTGCTGAAAGTGTTTATCGTTCAAATCCTGGTATTTACAGTGATCTTCAGGTACTTCTGGAACAGTTGAAAAAGCGTTGCATAAGACATTGAAATCAAGCGAGGGGAAGTGGCTGCCTGTACTTGGCCTCCACTCCCCCTCTTTTCATCTTTTGCCGATGGTCACCATCAGCCCCCACCGCTACTCCAGGCTGCCTCTGATCCATAGGACGGCCAGCTGGGTTCGATCCCGCAAGCCACATTTCCCAAGAATCTTCGTCAGGTGATTCTTGACCGTGCCTTCAGTCAGATAAAGCGTCTCAGAAATTTCGAGGTTGGACTTCCCTTCTGCGACGAGGGCGACAATATCCCGTTCCCGCTCCGTCAGATCTCTGAAGCACTCCGGGAGCTTAAGTTCGGGCTTAATGGATGAGAGCGGCAGCGTTTCTACAGAGGTTGAAGAGTCCGACGCATCTTTGTCGTCAGCAGTGGACTTACGCCTGAACACCCGCTCCGCCACGCCGGGTGCCATGACCGAACTTCCACCAGCCACCACCCGGATGGCTTCCGCAATCTGAGCCGGAGCAGCATCCTTGAGCAGATAGCCCTGAGCGCCATGCGCCATGCCTTCATGGATATACTGGTCGTCGTTGAAGGTGGTGAGAATGATGATTTTCACTTTCTCCCCCTGGGCTCTCAGTCTTCGGACGGCTTCGACGCCATCCATTTCGGACATGCGGATATCCAGCAGCAGCACTTCGGGCTGTAAACTTTCGACCAGATCAATAGCTTCCCTTCCATTCGCGCCAACAGCGACCACTTCAATATCCGGTTCTCTGGAAAGCAGCATTTTAAGTCCTTCTGCCAAAAGCGTCTGATCATCTATAACCACGACTCGGATCATGCAAAACTCACTCCTTGAAGTTGAAATGAATTTCCTTCTTGTAAACAAGCGCTTATAAACTTTATATAAGT
The DNA here is from genome assembly GCF_058683855.1 of Acidaminobacter sp. QWL-03. Lineage (NCBI taxonomy): Bacteria > Bacillati > Bacillota > Clostridia > Peptostreptococcales > Acidaminobacteraceae > Acidaminobacter > Acidaminobacter sp. QWL-03. The sequence continues at coordinate 3,373,609 of NZ_CM178752.1, read as the reverse complement.
CAAACAAGCTCTGGCACCAAATCAAAGTGAGTGTCAGTCCCCAACTCAAATTCTGTCCGCGTCACCAACTTGTTGTGGCGGCAGCGAAATTTCTATTCGAAAGCCGCCTCCTGGATCAGGACCAAAGTTCAGGGTGCCACCCAAGGACAATACCCGCTCCCGCATGCCCTGAAGGCCGTTGCCGGGGACAACCGTCGATGACACCAGCGGGCCATCATTCTCGACTATAAGTACCGCACTGCCGTCATCCAAAATTGTGAGCGATGCCAATACATGTTTGGCGTTTGAATGACGCCGAACGTTCGTCAAACTCTCCTGAAGCGCCCTGTAGAGGATGTGGCTGGCTCTGGAGGAGAGCTTTAAAAAGTCACCCTCAAACTCAAACCCTATCTGGAGATCGCCACCCGTTGCAGCCGAATCCTCTTTCTGAGCCGCCAAAGCCTCAAAATCCGAGAGCGTCCATGTTGGCTCCCTTAAAGTCGTGACAATTTCCTGCACCGCCCTGAGCATGCTGCGGCCTTCTGCCTTAGCAGAGGCCACTTGCTCATAGGCATCCCCCGTACGCCCTTCATCGAGAAAATGATCCGCCATTTCCAACCTCATGATCTGTGTGGTTAGCGCGTGACCCAAAGCGTCATGCAGCTCCCTGGAAATTCGCTTCTGTTCCTTGACAGCAGAAAAGGCTTCAATTTCTCGGGATAGGCGTGCCAGTTCATCTCTTTCCCTGCGGTAGCCTTGAGCAAATCGCAGTGCCACGGCCACAGAAATGAGCAGTCCGAGGAACTGTACCGCCGCGCCTAGATCAAAATAGGCCGGATCCCGCCTTAAAATTTCACCGTATTTAACGGAAGCACCCACAACCAGCGCAGCGATCCAAAGACCGGACAGCGTCAATTTGTTCTCCTCCATGCGACCGGAAAGCCCTTTAGCACCTCGAGAGCCCCCCGCTGTGACCTGAATAATTGCAATCCGCGATCCATAAGCCCGCTCGAAGATTAACACGACGTAGATCAGTGTAAAAAACGGATTGACCGCGTATTGAGAGGCTGATTCAAGGGCTACTGTGAACAGAATCTCCAAAAGTGCTGCAGGGTTTGCGAGTTTCCCCGGCAGACGAACAGCATTAAAAACAAAAAGCAGCAGCGAAATGGATATAATGAGGGCCAGGCGACCATCGGCAGCGCCTTCAAAAATTTGTCCTGCTATAAGTAAAGTCCCCAAAAGCACCTTGGAAATCCAAAAACTCACAGCCGCCAGCCTCCCCAACTTCTAATGGATACATTATAACACTTTGATAAAAGAGCGGGAAGAAGAGGTGGAACTGGGTGTCAGACACCTGGTTTCACCACACCCAGTTCACCTAGTTTTAAATACCGCGTTATCCCACGCCAACTTTGGGTAAAAGTGTAACGCGAATGAACTTATCTGACGGAGAGGAGGGCGACCATGCAAAGGATCCTGGAAACCGAAAGATTGTTGCTTAGGGAATTCATCGAGGAAGACGCCGAAGAGCTCTTTGTGCTCGAAAATGATCCGGAAGTCATGAGCCATGCCATCTCCTACCCTGGTGTAGAAGTCAGTTTTTCAGACTGCGAGAAAGCGGTCAAGCGCCAGCGCCAGTACTACAAAAAACACCCTGGTCTTGGCATTTGGGTCGTCGTCCTCAAGGACAACGGCGCTTTCGTGGGCTGGGCGGGCCTCAAGCACGTCGACCACTCCAAAGAAATTGAAATGAGCATGCGTTTTCAAAAGACCTACTGGAACCAGGGTTTCGCGGCAGAAATCGGGGCCGCCCTGATCCGCTACGGCTTTGAGGTCCTGGACCTGAAGCGCATCGTGGCGGCCTCCAGACCTGAACACGGGGCGTCAAAACGATTCCTGGAGAAAATCGGCATGCACCTGACCGACCCAAGACGCTTTTACGAAGCGGACGTTCACTCTTATGTCATTGAACGCCCCTCAGAAATGTAGGGTTCGTCACACGCATAAAATCCCAAATAAAAAGGACCACACACGTGGTCTTTTTTATTTGGGACTTATTTAACACTCATCTGACACTCATTAGTGACTCATTCGAGACACATCAGCCGCGCCACTTATTTACCGTTTGAACTCTTAAAATTCACGATGGAACTGCTGGCGCAGGTCCCGCAGCCATCCTTATGCGAGCAGCTCGGGCACTTGCCGTCCACAGCTTCGCGCTTAAGCGCCCTGGCCAAAAAGAACAGCCCCGGCCCAATGATCAAAGCCGCAATGATAAAGGTTGAAACTCCACCCATTTGAAACCTCTCCTTCCCATAAAGCCAGCGCTCCCGATCCCGCACTTAAACTGCTTCAGCGGGCACCTGACCAATAACGCAATGTCATATTTAGCCAAAGAACAACAGTCCGATCCGGTAGACGACAAATGCCACGATCCAGGCCACGACCAGCTGATAAAGGACCGAGAACCCCGTCCACTTCCAGGAGTTCGTCTCGCGCTTGATGACGCCAATAACACCAACACAAGGCGTATAAAGCAGGACAAAGACCATGAAGGCATATGCCGATACCTGTGTAAACGCCTGTGACAGCACCGGCCCAAACTCCGCGACCCCGGCGGTTTCAGATAGCCCATACAAAATGGCCGTATTCGCCACAACAATTTCCTTTGCAATGATGCCCGAAACCAGGGACAGTGCGTTTTGCCAAGTCCCAAAGCCAAGCGGCCCAAAGAACGGTGCAATAAAGTGGCCGATGGTCGCGCCAAAGCTCTCCGTGATCGGAACCTGGCCGCTGAAGTTGAAGTTCAAAACGAACCAAAGCACGACGCTGGCACCAAAGATGACCGTACCCGCTTTGATCAGATAACCCCGAACCTTTTCCCAGACGTGAATGCCAAGATCCCCGGGCTTAGGGAAACGGTAAGGCGGCAGTTCCATAATAAACGGACTTTGCTCACCCTTAAACAGCGTCTTTCTGAAGATCATGGCAAAGGCCATGGCCATGAAAATACCCAAAATGTAGAGGGAAAACGTGACTGCAGTCTCATTACCCGGGAAGAACACCGACGCAAACAGGACATAAACCGGGAACCGCGCGCCGCAGGACATGAACGGATTGATCAGGATCGCGATCAGGCGGTCATTTTCATTCTCAATGGTGCGCGTGCCCATAATGGCCGGCACGTTGCAGCCGAAGCCCAAGACCATCGGGATAAAGGTTTTGCCGTTGAGGCCCACCTTGGTCATCCAGTGGTCCATCAGATAAGCCGCCCGAGCCATATAACCCGTGTCTTCCAACAACGAAATCATCACGAAGACTATGGCGATATTAGGGACGAAGGTAAGCACGCCGCCCACGCCGCCTATGACGCCGTCGACAACCAGGGACACCAGCCATGGCGCCACCTGCAGGAATTCAAGGCCGGCTGTTACCCATGAAGAGAGATGCTCCGCGAAGAACACATCAATCAAGTCAGCGAACACGCCGCCCAAATTAAACGTCAGATAAAACATGAGCCACATGACGAGGCCAAAGATCGGAAGGCCCAGAAACGGATTGAGAAGCACCCTGTCAATCCGGTCTGTGAGCGGATCAAAGGCAATCGCCTCAAGGGACGCCGTGCCGCTGATCATCTCCCCAATCACCCTGTAACGGAGATCTGCCATGCGGTCGGGACTGTCGTGACCGCTGTCGAATTTGAGCGGGCTGACGAGCTTCTGCACTTCAATGTCGTGCTCAAACAGCTTAAGGGCAATCCAGCGCGGGTCGTGATCCGCCTTGAGAGACTTGGGCAGCTTCAGCTCAACTTCCCGGACGAAAGCCTCGACCTCTTCGCCGTAGTTGAACCGACGAGGTTTATATGTAGACTTGGTGTGATGGGCAGTGACCACGGACTCCAGCAGTTCCGGCAGGCCGCGTTTGCGGAGGGCGACTATGGGCACCACCGGCACGCCAAGCGCTGCCGATAGACCCTCGAGGTCAAGCTGAATATTTTTCTTTTCCGCCTCGTCCATCATGTTCAGCGCCACCACCACGGGCCTGCCCAGCTCGATCAGCTGGAGGGTCAGGTACAGGTTGCGCTCCAGGGCAGTCGCGTCAATAATGTTGAGCACGACATCCGGATTTTCATTTTGGATGTAATCACGTGAGATTTTTTCTTCAAGGGTGTAGGGCGAAAGGCTGTAAATGCCGGGCAAATCGACAATATCCATGATATGCTCCGCGTGCTGCATGCGCCCTTCGCGCTTTTCCACTGTGACGCCCGCCCAGTTCCCCACATAATGGTTGCTCCCGGTCAGGGCGTTGAATAAAGTCGTCTTTCCGCTGTTGGGGTTGCCCGCCAAAGCGATCTTAAAAATATCCATGAATTAAGCCTCCGCGTTTCTGACTGTGATTTTTCCTAAAATGCCGCGGCCAAGGGCGACCCTGGATCCACGGACGTCGACGATCATTGGTCCAAATAATCCCGAGGAGACCACACAGAGACGGACACCCGGGGTCAGACCCATATCCTGAAGTTTCTTTTTGACTTTATGTCCGTACTCAATGTTTTCAAGAATAACGCACTGTCCTTTTTTTGCATCAATGAGTGACATAACTGTGCCTCCTAGCGCAACCTATGTAAAATATAAGTAAAATCACCAATTGTTTTCATTTGATAACAATTATCATTTGCAATATCATTTTACTCCAGTTGATAGAGGTTGTCAATTGATTCATCAATATTTTAACGATTGGCATGAATTTTCGTTTGTAACTATTTCATAGACAGAAAACTCAGATACATCCCCTATGTCGAGGGGATCTACCCGAAACCATTGAAAATACAAAGCGCTCCAGCACCCCCTCTGAACATCGAGGACATACTAAAGCGCATTGGATTGTATTCATTTTACAACGGTGTCGTTACCCGAGGCTACGGCGAGGGCCGCCGAGGCAAACGCCCAGTGCAGGTTATAGCCGCCGGTATCGCCGTCCACATCCAGCATTTCGCCTGCCAAATAGAGGCCCGGCAGTCGCTTGGCCATCATGGTGCGGCCGACCACTTCCCGGTTGGATATCCCTCCGGCAGTCGCCATGGCACTTCTCAGGGCACCCATGGCAGTGATTCTGACTTCATAGGCCGTGGCCAGCTTCACCACCTGCTGACGCATAGCTTTAGATAAACTTGCCATAGTGGTCTTGCACGCTTCTTCACCCAAATAACCCTCGATCAACTCCGAAAGGGATCTGGCCAGTACCAGCCCACGAATCACGGTGCTGAGCTGCCTGGTGCCATGAGTTGAAGCCGCTTCAAGAAGAGCTTGCTCGAAGGCCGCGGCGTCAAGGGCTGTGAAACTGAGCTCCAGGAGTCCGCCGGCTTTCATCCAGCGGGATCCGTCTAAAATTCCCGGACCGCTGAGGCCTGTATGGGTGAAGAGGAGATCTCCCGTCAACGGACGGACGCCCTCTGAATCCCGATATTTAAACGTCGCTCCCGGGAGCACGACACCTGCGAGCTTGTGCAGAGCACGATCATTGTGATAGACAGGTGCCAGCGCTGGCCGCTGCGGGACTGTCTCCAGTCCAAGGCCGGCTGCCAGTCGAAGTCCGGCGCCGTCAGAACCGGTCATGGGGTAGGAGCTGCCACCGCATGCCAAAAGCACTTTGTGGGCGCGGTAGGTCTGATCCCCGCAGGCGACTTGGAAGCCGCCCTCGACCATCGGCATAATCTTTTCAACGAACTGGTTGAATTCGAAGCGGACGCCACGGCGCTTCGCCTCTTGGAGCAGCGCTTCGACGAGATCCGCAGCAGCAAAGGACGCCGGGAAGACTTTGCCGTCCGGGCGGACGACGCTTGGAAGCCCAAGCGCATCAAAATATTGGATCAAGGCCTCAGCGTCAAGCTTGCCTATGGCATGTCTCACGAAATTCTTCTTGTCGCCGTAGTGGCGGACCATGTCTGCCACGCTTTCGGCATGGGTAAAGTTGCACTGTCCGGCGCCGGAGATCAGCACTTTCCGTCCCGCGCGCGTCCCGCGTTCCAGAACCAGTACGGATGGGGGCGCTGCCGCGTCAGCTGCGCGAGCTGCCGCGAACAAACCTGCGGCGCCCGCGCCTATGACGATCCAGTCATAAGTCAGCGTCATCTGGGGGGACTACCTGCTGGCCCATTTTTGGTCGGAGATATTTTTCAGCACTACAGAAGAGACGCGTTTGTAAACCAAAGCTGTCAGAATACTGATGACAATGCCTTTGATTGCGTTAAAAGGAATGACGACATAGAGAATGTAGGACTTCAGGTCCACGACCAGGGCGTTGACAGCGGCTGCCATGCCTATGATGGCGTCGAGGGGCATAAAGTTCTGATAGAATGGAATCAGAATGTAGTAGTTGGCTATGGCGCCCACCAGCGACATGCTGACTGTGCCGAGGACAAAGCCCGTGATCATGGCCGGCATGGTTTGGCGCTTTCTGTAGATCAGCGCCGCCGGGATGATAAAGGCTGAGCCTACAATAAAGTTAGCGAGCTCGCCGACGCCGCCGGTCGTGGTTCTCATGAGGTGGAGAATGTTCTTGACGAGTTCAACGGCGACGCCTGAAAGCGGTCCGAAAGCGAAGCCCACAATAATACTCGGGATGTCGGAAAGGTCAATTTTCATAAATTCCGGGAAGATGGGAAGTGGGAATTCGAGGAACATAATAATGAAGGACAAGACGCCCATGAGGGCAATGGTAATGGATTTTCTGAGATTCATAGTGGAGACCTCCTGATAGAATTAGTGGGATGTTGGCGGGTGGAATGGCAACGGGTGCTGCAGGTTAAGTGGTGTGTGGCCGGCGCAAGCAAATGAACGATTGCCGCGTAGCTCGGCTTTGACCTTGGTCCAATCACTTTGGGAGAATAAAAAAACCCCGGCAGCAAAAAACTCCAGGGGTCAAAAAACAAAGAAAACTCTTCTTTCATCCAGACTTTAACTGTCGGCTCCAGAATTCAACTGGATCAGCCTTTCGGCTCGCGGGCTATACCGCCGGTAGGGACTTGCACCCTGCCCTGAAGATGTTTGTATTCAGTTCAATATGACTATAACACTAGGAATTCGGCGCGTCAATAGTCAGGTCTTTGTAAACTTTCTCAGCTTGGTCCGCGGTTAAAGTCTATCGCTGGTTGAGTATGTCCATCAACTGCGTATTGTAGAGAATCCCATAGCGGAAGACCAGAACGCCGAGGAGTGATACGACGACAAATTCCCCAAGCGCCACCTGCAGCATGGTGAGAATGAGCGGGAGCTTAAAGACCGCCCAAAGCTCTATGCCGATGATCACGCCATTAAACAGCACCGGCCAAAGGGACGCGGTGAATATATTGTTCGATTTCGACATCATGAACACACTTAGGAAGGTTGCCAGCGTTCCGAAGATCACGTCCACAATGCCCAGAGGACTTGCGAGGTTCGCGAGGAAGCACCCCAGGGTCAGTCCGCCTATATACATTGGGTTGATAAACGCCAGCAGCGTCATGACTTCCGAGATTCTGAACTGCACACCGCCGTAGCTGATTGGTGCCAGGCCTATGGTCAAAGCCGCGTATAGCGCTGCGACAATACCTGTCACAACGATTTTGCGGGCCATACTTCTTCTTTTCATTTTAATCACCTCTTTTTTTACACATATGACCATAGCACAGACCCAGAGGACTGTCAACGAATAGTAGATTAACAAAGGACCTAAACGGGTAAAATTAAATTACGTAGTCTATAAGTCAGTGAAAGGGGCGTTTCATCATGAGTAAACTCAGCTGTGTGCTCAAGTATAAAGACGATAAAGAAAAGGATTTGTTGTCGCTCTCTCAGAAGATGGGGCTCGACATTCCGGATTCCTGCGGAGGCAAGGGCAAGTGCGGCAAATGCACGGTGACGATCCTCTCCGGAGAGGTCAATAAGCCAACCAAAGAAGAAGATAAGAAATTGAAGAAGAAAGATTTGGAGGATGGCGTCAGGCTCGCCTGCCAGGTCATCCCCAAAGGGGATGTGTCGTTTAAGGTGGAGTAGGATGAGACGCTGTAAAAAGAACTTCATAAAAGGAAAGCGCCCGCGGAGGGCGCTTTTTTGTTGGATGTTTGGTTGAAAATCCTCTAATTGCAATGCCTGCGACGACAAGCTCTGGTACCAGTTTGAAACTTGTCCGCGTCACTGACTTGAAACCTAGTTCCCCGGCCGTTTCATCCCTCCTCTCATGCCGCCGCCAGCGCTTGCGCCTTCCTGGACTGCCTGGGTCACCGATCCGGAGATCTCAAAGCTCACCGCCTCCGTTCCACCTGTAAACGCTCCGCCCGTGACCAGGCCATCCGCCTCTTCCCCCGTGGTGCTCCCACCGACATAGACGAGATAAGTCTCACCGGAAACAAACTCAGGGGATGCCACCACCAGCGACGAGAAGGCCTTAACCGGCCTGAAAGCCGCTATAACTTTTCCATCTTCAGCCTCTACCCTGACCAGCGACCCTGCTGCCTGACTCGTCAGGAAGATCTGAACTGAGAGCTCGGTCGAGCTCGCGCTTGGTCCCTGGGCCATTCCGGAGCTGCCCGCCGCGATCAGCAGTCCGCCGCTCTGGATAAAGTCACCGTTGTAGTCCATGGCGCCATTGCCGCTGTTCGTCGGGCCGTGCACCAGCAGAGTGCCGCCGCTCATGGCACCGCTGCCGTTAAGGTCAATGCCGTCGCCCTCCGCATTGACAGAGACAAAGCCGCCCTCGAGGGATAAGCCTTTTTCACCGGAGGTGTTGATGCCATCGTCACTCGAGACAAGGCTGATCTTGCCGCCTTGGATCGTGACCTCCGCACTCTCAAGGCCCTCGTAGCTCTTCAACACCTCAAGGTCGCCGCCCAGGACCAGCACGGAAACATCCGCGTGGATCCCATCGTCGCCGGACTCAATATCGAAGTCGCCGTCTTCAATGACCAGCGCGGTTTCGGCCTGGAGACCATCGGCACCCGACTTGATTTGGAAACGGCCGCCCTCAATCACAATGAAGCCCTTGTCGGCCTCCTCCGCATTACCGGACTGGAAGGCATCCGCACCCGCCAGGATCTCAAACTCGCCGCTGTGAATCGCGATCAAATCCTTGCCACGGAACGCGTCTGACGCTGCCGTTATGTCAAAGACGCCGCCTGTGATCCTGAGGTCATCCTTGCCGACTATGCCATGTTTGGCACTGCCGTTCACCTTCAGGGACCCGCTGCCGTTCAGCGTCAGGTCGCCCTTGCTGTAGATCACGCCATCTGGAACGCTGTCCGCAGCGTCATCCGAGTCTTCTGTCTCTTCAACCGCGGTGTCAGATACCCCTTGAGCCTCCGCTGCAGCCGTCAATGCCGCTGCCATTGTCAAAGTGTTGATCGACCCCTCTGCCAGAGTTATATAAGCTCGGTCCGCTTCCTCAATGAGGATCGCCGGCGCACCCTGATTCGTAATCGTCACGCCGTCCAAAACCAGCCGCACTTCCTCATCATTGCCAACGTTCACGGCTACTTGACCCTGATCAAGCGTGCCGGAAAGGACGTAGGTCCCGGGGGCACTGATCCTCAGCGTGCTGCCCTCCGCGACTGCGCCCTGGCCCTCCACGGTAATGCTGCTGCCATCCAGAGCGACTTTAGTCGCGCTGGCTGCCTCCCAGGTCGTCAGAAAATCTTCCTCGTCAAATTCGAAACCTTGGGCGGCAAGCACTGCCGCGCCAGTGTCCTGTGCTTCCAGTCCCGTCGCGGCAACCTCGGTTTCTGTGACCCGAGTCCCTGACGCCGCCTGGGTTACAGACTGCATCTGACCGCAACCGGTCAGCATCCCCAGCGTCAGCACACCCGCCAGCGCCAGGGCTATGAGTTTGGTCCTGAATTTTCTCATCGAAGTGATCTTTTTTAATAGTGGGTTCATGGCGGACTCATCCTCTCAAATGGGTTGTTTTAAAGTTCGGCGTTCTGGGAAGATACCCGCCCGTACGAAATGGAAAGGTTGCCGTTTCGGCATCTGAGCTCGTCCATAAACGCCTTCTCTGTGCCGGCCTCCCTCATAAAAATATGGTACTTGAGCTCATATAGGCTGCCCATGTTGGTGGTTTTTACCTGGATCAGCTCAGCTTTTTTCGTGTATTTATTGAACAGGTCGTCGAAAACGCCGTTGTAGTCCAGGTTTTCCGGTATGGTGATCTTCAGCTCCTTCTCCCGCTGCTCCAGGGGCTGTTCCCCGAAGCGAAAGACCGTTAAAAGCATAGACGCGCAGCCGATGATCACAAGAAACATCATCGCCACCCAAACATACCCCATGCCCGTCGTGAGTCCTATGGCCATGGCCAGGAAGATGTTGCTGATCTCTCTGGCGCTGCCGGGAATGGATCTGAATCGCACCAGGCTGAACGCCCCCATCACCGCGACACCGGCGCCGACGTTGCCATTGACCATCATGATAACGATCTGGATCATGGCCGGCAGCAGCACAAGACTGACAGCAAAGCTTTTGCTGTAAGTATTCCTGAACATGTAGATCCCCGCGACACCCAGCCCCAGCAGCAGTGACGCCAACGTGGCGATGATCAGACTTTCTATGGTTAACGACGTCGTGGCCGCCGCTGCTGACGCTGTCGAGAATAAACTGTTAAGCACTTAGACCGCCTCCCTGATGCACTTAGATAACATTTCATCGATTAGATGTTCTTTGTAGCAGACCCCGTATTTTGAGAAGGATGCCGGATAGAGTTCAAGTTCAGACAGCATTCTGCTCATCCAGAGCGGCATGGCGCCGGGAATCTTGATCTCCATGAGCACTTGTCCGCTTTCAAGAAGCGTACGCCCCCAGTCCCCAAAGGACAGATCGAGGTTTGTCTCGCGAAAGCGAATCCCCTGATCAAAAGTCACTCTCAGGTTGGGATCCTCGTCACCGAAGTAGGCACAGCGCTCGTAGGCAATGAAGATCTTTGGCATCGTATGGTACATGTTCTGGAACCAGTCGATTTCACTTAGGACGTGGCTGTCCGTTTCCGGGTGTTTGCCGGTTTCGAGATAATCGGCAGCCTCTCTTAATGAAACGCTCACGCGCCTTTTGTAAACGACCCCTTTATACTTCTTTTTGAGCTCAATGAAGACCTTGTCGTCCGCGCCGGGAACGCCGTAGCTGCGAAGCCTGAGCTTTTCTTTATAGACCGGTTTTTCGATAGACGTCCGGATCAAATCATACTGCGGTGTATCAAAGTATAGATTGCAGATCGTATGCATCCCATAGTCATCCTGGATCATTTTTGTCTGAAGCAAGGGAAGCAGGCGGTCATACTGGTCGCGGCTGAGCAGATATTTCTTCTCATAGCGCTTGAATACGGTTTGCGGCTTTGCGCTTTGGATCATTTGAATCACCTCTTGACAGAATAGAGTGTGCCTCTCTCTTATGAGTTCATCATAGCCCACCAACCTGAAAGGAGCCTTAAAAGGCGGGAAGAATTTGCGAAACGAAAGCAGGGAAGTGGAAGAAGGTGTCTGAAGGAAGAAGGTGTCAGACACCGCCTTCCATCATGAAGTGGAAAAAGGTGTCTGACACCTTCTTCCACTTCTGCATCAATAGGCTCATAAAAAAAAAAGCCCTCCAACCGGAAGGCTTAATTTTACATCTTGTGTGAACTATAAAGTAATGTTGATGTCGTACTCTTTGTATTTCTCGTCCAGCCAAGTCGTGACCTGGGACTGAATCTTCTGGTCGAGGAGCACGTCGCGGACTTCTTCCTTCTTGCTGTCCAGCGTTGCTTCAACCGCTTCCTTCTTCTCATCCACGATCAGCAAGTGGAAGCCAAAATCCGTCTCAACCGGACCGACGACTTTGCCAATTTCAGCGCCAAATGCCGCGTCTTCGAAAGCCGGCACCATCTGTCCTCTGCCGAAGAAGCCGAGCTGCCCGCCGTTGTCCTTGTTGGAAGTGTCAACAGAATACTCTTTCGCGAGCGCCGCGAAATCGTCGCCAGCATTCAGCTTGCCGAGCACTTCGTTGGCGACTTCAACAGTCTCAACCAGAATGTGTCGCGCGCTGACCTGCTCCTGCTGGTCAAAAGATGCCTTGTTCGCTGTAAAGTACTCAGAAATCTCCGCATCCGTGATCTCAATGGTAGGCTCCAGAATCTTCTTGATCTTGAGGTTCGTCTCAATATTGCCCCTGAGGTAATCCATGTCAAAGCCGCTGGAAGCCAGCGCGCTCTCGAGAGCCTCTTTGCCGCCGTACATTTCCTCATAGGACGCGATCTCTTCGTCGATTTCCGCCGCTTCAACTGTGACGTTGTTTTTCTTTGCCTCGAGTTCAATGATCTTCTCTGAAACCAATGTGTCAATCGCTTGCTGACCGCTCTGCTTGACCATGTAGTCATACAGTTCGTCCTTGGTGATCTTCTCCGAACCCACTGTCGCCACTGTGTTCCCGCTGCCTGCCGTTCTGAAAGCACCCGCTCCAATGTAAACGCTGCCCGCGAGCATCGTAATAATCACTACGACGACCATGATAACTCTGAAATTGCTCTTCACTCTAAACTAGCCCCTTTCAATTTTTCTACTGCCGATGGTTTATAGCGCTCAGCAGACCTTTTCTCTACATTTTAGAATACCATCCTTAATTGAACCTGAAAAGAAAAATAAAAAGACATTTTAGCGACAAAGCATCTATGACTTGAAAAAGAAGAAACTCGGTGTCAGACACCGAGTTTCTTCTTTTTTCTACCATTCGATTATGACGCTCTTGAATTCGTGCTCGCAGCAACTGCATCCTTCAATTTTCTGTTCTCTTTTGTAATTTCAAGAACCGTATGGTCAACGGCATTCATATGGCAGATCAAATCGACAATTTTATTGGAGTAACCCCATTCATTGTCATACCAGGAAACCAATTTGACAAAGTGCTCGTTCAGGCTGATACCTGCGTTGGCATCAAAGACAGATACACGGGATTCACCGAGAAAATCCGTTGAGACAACAGCGTCTTCCGTGTAACCGAGGATCCCCTTCAGTTCGTTTTCTGACGCGCTTTTAACGACTCGTTTGATTTCCTCATAAGTCGCCGGCTTCTCAAGTCGGCAGGTCAGGTCTACCACAGAAACGTTGACCGTAGGCACCCTGAAGGACATGCCTGTCAATTTGCCTTTCAGTTCGGGAATGACTTCCCCAACCGCTTTGGCAGCGCCTGTTGAGGATGGGATGATATTCGACGCGGCAGCTCTGCCGCCTCTCCAGTCTTTTTTGGATGGACCATCGACCGTCTTTTGGGTTGCCGTTGTCGCGTGCACCGTCGTCATCAAGCCTTCCACAATGCCAAAATGCTCATGTATGACTTTGGCGAGGGGTGCGAGGCAGTTTGTGGTGCAGGAAGCATTGGACACAATGTCCATTTCCGGCCTGTAGTGATCAGAGTTTACACCCATAACAAACATGGGCGCATCTTTGGATGGCGCGCTGATGATGACCTTCTTGGCGCCAGCTTCCAAATGAGCCTTCGCGGCTTCCTGAGTCGTGAAAACACCGGTGGACTCAACAATGTATGCCGCACCGCAGGATTTCCACGGAATGTCCTTAGGATCTTTGGCTTCGAAGATCTTGATTTCTTTGCCGTTGACAAAAAGTTTGCCCGCTTCGGCAGTCACCTCGCCGTCAAACTTTCCATGGACCGAATCATACTTCAGCATATAAGCCATGTACTCGGCGTCCACAAAGGGATCGTTGATCCCCACCACTTCGACGTTATCATATGCTATAGACGCTCTCAGAACAAGTCTTCCAATTCGTCCGAATCCGTTGATTCCAATTTTAATCATACTAAACACTCCTTCTGCATACTCTATGCAATTGATTTTATGATCACTTCTATAATTCCAATTTAGCAGGTGTTTCGATTTTTGTCCAGCGGGACTTTATACGTCCACCAAAATGTAAATCTAAGCTGTATCCATTGAAATGTCTGACGTTGGAACTTGTGACAATCGGCAAAAGAATTTTTGATTTTAAAAAAACAAAATATATTTGACTTGACGCCCGGTGAACTTTTCGCTACACTACTTTTAGCAAAGGTTTCAGACAAGTGAATCAACGTATTCAGGTGCCCAACTACTTGGGAGAATAGGGAATCAGGTGAGAGTCCTGAGCGATCCCGTCACTGTAAATGGCGAGTGCCCTCAGCATGCCACCTCCGCTGTTTTGCGGTTTGGGAAGGCGAGGCAGCACAATGACCCTTAGCCAGGAGACCTGCCTGAAATACTGTATGTTCTTTGTGTTCATAGAGAACAGTAGGGATTGGATGATGGTAAAGTCCGCGGTTTAATAGCCGCGGGCTTTTTTGTTTTTGTTTTCTCTGCCCTCAAATGCCATCTGTAGCCTTGCAAAACAAAATTTGAATGAGGTGTAAATCGTATGCAAAACAATCTCAAAAGAATCGTCCTGCTCTCCCTATTCATTGCCCTATGCTTTATTGGCTCAGTCATCAAACTGCCAAGCCCTACCGGCACCGTGGCCTTTGATTCCATGCCGGCCTTTCTGGCAGCCTCACTTCTTGGTCCTATTCCCGGTGCAGTTATTGGACTTTTGGGCCATCTTATGACTGCGGCCAGCGCAGGTTTTCCACTGACGCTGCCTATCCACCTCCTGATTGGCGTTCAAATGGCCGTCATTTGCTGGGTTTACGGGCTCCTGTTCAGAAAAGTCAGCCGTTATCTCGCGGTTGTGATTGCCACACTTCTCAACGGCGTTGCCTCGCCTGCCATGCTGATGCTGCTCCCTGGCTTTGGCATGGGCTTTTTCGCTGCCATGGTGCTGCCACTGACTGTTGGCAGCCTGATCAATGTCATTGTGGCCTTCATGGTCCATCTTGCCTTGGAAAAATCAAACGCGCTTAAAAAGGCTGGGGCGATTGTCAGTGACCAAAAAATATAGGGATTTGGATCTGCATCCAATCAGCCGGGACATGTTTTTGGCAATCGCCTGTGATTCCTGCGGCGGTATTGGATTAAAGCCCCTTGATAAGGTTAAAGCCGCGCCACAGGTCGTGGCGCGGCTGACAACCCGAGTTGTCCTGATGGAAGTGCTATCCTCCGGGGCCATTCCCGCAGCCCTGACTGCTGCCATCTGCTGCGAGCCAGACCCTACCGGAGAAGCCCTATTGGAAGGCATTCGCGAGTCCATGGCAGAAGCGGGTTACCCGGATCTTCCGCTGACCATCAGTACAGAAAAAAATGTCCCCACCGAGCAAACCGCCCTGGGCATGACGGCAATTGGGATGCTTCAAAACAGAACCCTTGAGCAGCGAAAGTCCAGGCCAGGATGCCATGTCTTTATCGCCGGGATCCCCAAAGTCGGTCAGGAGTTGGCAGATGACGAAAGTCAGATCGCGGATTTCTCTACACTGAGTCAGCTGCTGGATTCTCCGGAAGTCATCGAAATCTGGCCTGTAGGCTCAAGGGGTATTTTCGCAGAAGGCTGTGATTTGGCGACGGCGGCAGGCGGCACGCTGGCGCTTAACCACGGCGCCGAAGCACTGGTAGATCTCCACAAGTCTGCCGGCACCTGCACGACGCTTTTGTTTACCTCAGATCAGGCCACGCTGGATTTGACTCGGTTTAATGTACCGTGTTTTGCTATTGGCTCTGTTGCGGTTTAGGAATCATTATTTAAAATTGTTCCAATTGTTTCACTAATTCCTCTGGTTTCATTGGTTCCCTGGGTCCCTGCTTAGCCGACGAAACCCGCTAAGTCGTCACCGCCATTCTATGCACTACCCTGCGGACGTCACCTGAACCTCTGCCAGATAAAAGCGGGACAATATTCGTTTCAAAACCAAAAGCCGCCAGATCGCTCAAACTAACGAGTTCTCTGACGGCTTTTTCAAATCCTTTTTTTGAAACTCCAACACAAAAGCAAGATTTCAACGATAAAGCAAAGCATTGCAAATCGCAGCCGCTATATTGCTGCCGCCTTTTCGCCCTCTGGCCACAATATGTGGAATTTCCAGTGCCATGATTTGATCCTTGGATTCAACGACATTGACGAACCCGACAGGGGCAGCAATTATGCCCACCGGCATAATCCTGCCTTCTTCAATAAGTTCTTTCAGACGGATCAGAGCCGTTGGCGCATTGCCGACAGCAATAATTACCGGTTTTTTTAGGTCGCAAGCTTTTTCCATGCACACAGCCGCTCTGGTGACACCTCGGTCAGCCGCATCCCTAGCTACGTCCTCGTCAGCCATAAAACAATGGACCTGACCACCATACTGCCCAAGCTTGCTCTTGTTAATTCCAGCCTGTGCCATCATAGTGTCTGTCACAATGTCCGCGCCCTGTAGCATCGCTTCCGCCAGCCGCCTGGTTGCCCCACTTGAAAAATGCAGGTTATCCGCATAATCAAAGTCTGCGGAGGTATGAATACATCTTTTTATGACTGCTTCATTTTCGGGATCGAGAACTCTTTCACCCAGAATCTCCCCAATGATTTCAAAACTCCGGGTTTCTATTTCCGCAGGTTTTACAATTTCTATCTTCATGTGCCACCACTCCAATCCGGTGCGTACCGCGACAATCGGCTAACCACGTTTTTATGCGTCCTGTTTTCAGTCCTGCCCCAAACCTTCATCCAGGACCTTATAAATGAAATCCATGTCGAGGGACGCTCTCAAATGTTCGGCCAACAAGTTGTATTGTCTGTCTTTAAACGCATTGATCTCCGAAAGTCCCCCACGCTCAAAGCCAAGGGCATCAAACGCAGGCTCAATGCCTTTGTTCAGAAGGAGCGCGCGGACCATCTCATGGGTTATTGGCGCAGCGTCAAACAGGCCATGGACATAACTGCCATAGATATTTTGATCATGGACAACCGGAAGGCTACCTGTCGTCACACCCATATGAATCTCGTAGCCTTCGTAATCCATCCCCGAGATCCCAGAAAATATGCCTCCCACCTCAGAAATCCTTCCTTTTACTTGCTTTTGAACTTTCTGAGCCTCAAAAACGGTCTCTGCTTCGAGGAGACCCAGACCCGCCATTTCACCCCCGTGCTCCACGGCATACGGATCCGACAGGGTCAGGCCCAGCATCTGATAGCCCCCGCAGATGCCCATCACCGGCGCGCCGGAAGCCGCATGAGCCAGAATCGCTGACTCGAAGCCGGAGCGCCGCAGCCACACAAGATCCGCCATGGTATTCTTTGAACCCGGAATCAGGATCAGATCCGGCTGCCCCAGCTCGGAAATACTTCCAACATACCGCAGCGTGACTTGATCAAATCTCTCAAAGGGGTTGAAATCCGTAAAGTTTGAAATTCTCGGGAGCCGGATCACCGCAATGTCCACTTGGTCCGCCTGGCTTCCGCGGGTCTCAAATCGCGTCGTCAGGCTGTCCTCATCGTCCAGTTCAAAAAACTTGAACGGTATGACGCCAGCCACCGGCACACCCGTAATGCCCTCAAGCATTTTCAATCCCGGTTCAAGGATAGTCCGGTCCCCTCTGAATTTGTTTATGATGGTCCCCTTCACCATGGACCGCTCCTCTTCCTCCAGAAGCTGCATGGTCCCTGCCAGGGAAGCGAACACACCGCCCCGGTCAATGTCGCCCACGATCAGCACTGGCGCCCCGGCCATCTTCGCCATCCCCATATTGACAATGTCCTGGGATTTCATATTGATTTCCGCAGGGCTTCCCGCCCCTTCAATGACTATGACATCATATTCCGCTGCAAGACTTTCGAAGGCATTCATGATCTCAGGCACCAGTGTCCTTTTCATGGAAAAATATGCTGAGGCGCTCATATTCCCGAGGACCTCCCCGTTGACGACCACCTGTGAGCCCTGATCGCTGGTCGGCTTGAGTAAAATTGGGTTCATTCGCGCGTCCGGCTCAATCCCGCATGCTTCTGCCTGCATAACCTGGGCTCTGCCCATTTCGTGACCTTTTGCTGTGATGAAAGAATTCAGGGCCATATTCTGTGATTTGAACGGCGCAACCTTATAGCCATCCTGAGCCAGAATGCGGCACAGCCCGGCAGTCACCAAGCTCTTACCGGCATTGGAAGCCGTCCCCTGTATCATAATTGCCTTTGCCACTGCACCCACTCCAGTTCATTTTTTTGCCGATGGTCACCCATCCACACACTCACCCATCATCACGTAAATTGGATTCTGCGCCTTCATCATATGGTACCTTCCAACTGCTTCAACCTCCGTCACTGCCAGGCACTGAATCTGACTTCGAAAATTGTGCCTCTCGAAGGATTGAAGTGTTTCCTGAAGTGTCTCAAGGGTTATTGCATTGACAACGATCCGCGCTCTGGGATTCTTACTGAGTACAGCATCCATCACCGCGTCGACCTTTCCCCCGGCACCGCCGATAAACACCTTATCCGGTGCCGGCAGGTCCTCCAGACACTCCGGTGCTGTACCTTCAATCAGCTTGATATTGAAAGCGCCCAGTTTCTGCCTGTTTCTGCGGATCAGTTCTATGGCATCCTGTGATTTTTCCACTGCGTAGATAAAACTCTCATGGGCGCGCCTCGCCATGGCCACAGCCACAGATCCCGTTCCCGCCCCAATGTCAAAGACGATTTCCCCGGGCTGAATATCCAGCTTCGCAAGACTGTACTCCCGGACAGCTCCCTTGGTCATGGGCACCGATCCCCGTTCAAAGTCCTCGTCAGAAAGCGTGTTCGTGCGGGAAACGTACTTGGGATTGTTGATCCACAGAACCGAAAGGTTGTCAAACCTGAGGTCTTGTAGTTGATTTGCTTCAGCAGTGATCAGCCTTTCCGCTGCCATAGACAAATTTTCGCCTGCAGTTACCCGCACACTGCCAAGCCCCGACTGCACCAGGTCCGCAATGACATCATGGGCTTTGTGGGCACCGCCGGTCAGGACGAATATATTTTCATGGTAGCTGACATAAGGGATCACCGAACGGTGCCGTCCATGAACACTGACGACTTTGACGCTGCTGTAGTCCTGTTTAAGGCGGGCGGCCAGATACTGCAGACTGCTGATGCCGTTGACCCATTCGACCTGAACGTCCTCCAGGACAGGTTTGAGGGTATTGGACAGACTGTAGAACCCTACGTCTCCCGAGGCCAGGATGGCGACTTTGCTCATACCCATGTGCTCACGGATCTGTGCCTCGATTTCAGAAAGCGTACAGCTCTTTGTGTTGGGATTCAGATACTCAAAGGCTTCGAACAGTCTCTCATTTGTCAGAACAAGGTCTGCTTCCCTGATTTTCCGAAGGGCTTCCTGGGTTAGAAGCGCTTCCGTGCCCGCTCCAATGCCAATCATCTGAACGATCATGGCCTCAGCCCTTTATGCGTTCCGCGAGAATCTCCGCGAGACGCGGGTCTGACCCCAGCGGTTCGGCAATAGTGACAACGATGCCTGATTTTCCCTCAAGGAATTCAGCTATTTCTTCAGGAATATCCTTTCTCAAGTGGACACCCTTGAAAAGGAAATAGGGCACTACTTTTATTTCTGTGACGCCTTGGCTTACCAATGCATTGAGTCCATAAGCAATATTTTTTTCCGAGAATTCCATATAAGCCGTTTCGACAACTTCCTCCACGCGGTCTCTCACGAGATCCACAACCGTGTTGAAAGTCTCCTCTGTCTGTTTTTCCCGGCTTCCATGGGCTAAAATCAATACACCTTTCATGACAATTCCTCCTTAAAGTTTGGGGACGCGGACAAGTTTCAGTTTGGGGACGCGGACGGTAACGCCTCTGTAACATTATCCACGTCAAAACGCTTCATCACATCCAGCGTTGCATCAATGTCCGCTTCCGTATGGGCATAGCTGATAAAGAGCGCTTCAAACTGGGCCGGCGCAGTATAGATGCCATTTTGAATCAAATATCTGAAGCGTGCCGCGTATTTTCCGGTGTCACTGGACTTAGCTGAATCATAGTCCCGAACCGGCGCCTGGGTAAAGAATTGAGAGACCAGTGAACCTACATGGTTGACCGTGTACGGACTTTGAGTGCGCAGGCCCGCCGCAAGACGTTTCCCCAAAGTATTTATATGCTCATATATCCCAGGATTGTCGCGAAGCTGCTTCAATGTCGCGATGCCCGCCGCCATAGCCACCGGATTGCCCGAAAGTGTCCCAGCCTGATAAACATTGCCCGACGGTGCGACTCTATTCATAATGTCACGCCGGCCGCCATAAGCTCCAACCGGCAATCCGCCGCCTATGATCTTCCCATAGGTCACCAGATCTGCCTCGACGCCATAATTAGCCATGGCACCGCCCAGCCCCAGCCTAAAGCCGGTAATGACTTCATCGAAGATGAGAAGACAGCCATAGCGGTCGCACAATGCTCTGAGCCCCTCCAGGAAGCCCGCCTCCGGAAGGACCACGCCCATATTGGCTGCCACGGGCTCGACAATCACCGCGGCGACCTCCTCAGGATTGCTTTTAAAGAGCGCTTCCACAGAATTCAAGTCATTGTACCCGGCAATCAGCGTGTCCTGAGCGGTTCCACGAGTCACCCCGCCGCTGTCCGGCGTCCCCAATGTCAGAGCTCCGGATCCGGCCTTGACCAGCATACTGTCTGTATGGCCGTGATAGCAGCCCGCGAATTTAATGATCTTCTCTCTTCCCGTGAAGCCCCTGGCCACTCTGAGCGCACTCATAACCGCCTCAGTGCCGCTGTTGACCATGCGGACCATTTCAAGAGGGCCAACCACAGAGGTCATAAGCTCCGCCATTTCCACTTCAAGTTCTGTAGCAGCGCCAAAACTGAGGCCTCGTCCCATCACACGTGATACGGCGTCGAGAATCACAGGATGCGAATGTCCCAAAATCATGGGACCCCAGGACTGTACATAATCAAGATAGGTCTTTCCTTCAACATCCGTTATTCTCGCACCCTCTGCCGTTTGGATAAATCTCGGCGATCCACCCACCGCGCCAAAAGCACGTACAGGACTGTTGACGCCTCCCGGCATGACCTTGGATGCTCTTTCAAACAAGCTTTCTGAAGTCATATTCATTAGCCTATGTCCCCTTTTCGGATCGCTGAAGCCAGCTCTTTCGCAAAATAAGTAATCAGAATATCAGCGCCTGCTCTAAACATAGAGACTGCGCTTTCGCACATGGCCCCATATTCGTCTATAAGTCCAAGCTTGGCGGCTGCTTTGATCATGGCATATTCTCCGCTGACGTTGTAAGCCGCGACAGGGACATTGACCTCAGAGGAAACCGCCTGGATCACATCCAAATAGGATAGCGCCGGCTTCACAATAAGGAGATCCGCGCCGTCCCTGACATCCATTGCCGCCACCTTGAGCGCCTCCGAAGCGTTGTGCCAGTCCATCTGATAGGTCTTCCGGTCTCCAAAGCCCGGTGCAGAGCCCGCCGCTTCCCTGAACGGCCCGTAAAAGGATGACGCGTACTTCACAGAATAGGACATGATTGGTGTGTGAATTTGCCCATGAGCGTCCAGCTTGCTTCGAATCGCCTTTACTCTGCCATCCATCATATCCGAAGGCGCTACCATGTCCGCACCGGCCAAAGCGTGAGACAGAGCCACCTCCGCCAGGCGTTCCACCGTCGAGTCATTGTCGACATACGTGCCGCTTAGAAGGCCACAATGCCCATGACTTGTATATTCACAGAGGCAGACATCCGTGATTAAGTAAACCGAGTCGCCGAAACGCTGCCGGACCGCTCTGAGTCCCTGCTGGATCACACCCCGGTCGTTCCAGGCTTCGCTGCCGGTGTCATCCTTGCGAAGGGGCAGTCCAAAGAGCAAATACTTGCTGACACCCGCCTCCAGTCCAGCTTCAATCCCCTCGGCCAAGCGATCGGGACTATAGTGAAAATTATTTTCCATGGACTTGATCTCGTCCTTGATATTGACGCCTTCCTTAATAAACAGCGGCTGGATCAGCGCACTTGAGCTGACCCTGGTCTCTCTTACCAACGTTCTGAGGTTCTCGTTGGCTCTAAGCCTCCTTGGTCTGATGTTCATTTTCTTTCACCGTCTCCTCGCAAATTCGTTCTGCCATGGCATCAATGGTTGCCTCTTTGGCAACGACAATGTCCATGGGGTATTTCGACGCTTCAGCTGCCGTCTGCGCGCCTATACAAAGGGCTTTGACACCTTTGAGCCGCTCTCGAGCATCGGTTACGCAACGTACAAAGCCCTCCACACAGCTGGCGCTGGTAAAGGTCACCCAGTCAAAAGCCTCAAGTTCCATAGCCTGACAAGGCAACGCTTCGGTCTCATAGACAACAAGACTCGTCAACTCAATTTCAGCCGCTTTGAGAAGATCAGGCAAAGCCTGAGACATCACTGCCGCCCCTGCGATCAGAACGCGGTCAGCCGTACCAATCCAGCTCGACGCCAGCATTTCCTCCGCCAACGTTTCTCCGCAAAAGACACTTGGTACAAAATCCGACTTCAAACCACAGGCTTTAAGCGCCGCAGCCGTTTCGTTCCCTACAGCTGCAATACGTTTGCCGTATAGGGCTCTTGCATCCAGCCCCACTCGGTCCATGGCCTCAAAAAAGCTGGATACTCCCGCCGCACTGGTGAAAATCAAAACCGTATACGGGCTGAGGTCAGGCATTTCGAAGGACACCGCCCGTGTTCTGATCGAGGGTGCCAACACAACTTCTGCCCCAAGCGCCCTTAACCGCTCGCTCAGTTTTGAAGCGTTTGCTTTCGGCCGGGTGACCAGAATACGTTTTCCAAGAAGCGGCAGAGCCGAAAACCAGTCAAAGCGCTCTGAGAGCTGACAGACATGGCCCACCACGAACACCGCCGGAGATTTAACCTTGTTCTCTTTCACCGCCAAATCTATCATGGACAAGGTCCCCACCAGCTTGCGCTGACTGCTCAGCGTGCCGTTCTCAACTACGGCACAAGGCATCTCCTGAGACATACCTGCCTGGATCAAACCTGCCGCTATTTCAGGCAGACCCGAAACCGACATCATGAAAATCAGGGTCCCTCCCAGCCGAACCAAAGCGTCATAATCCAGCTTCAGCTCAGCGCCATCCTTCAAATGGCCAGTAATAATATGAAGGGACGCGCTAATCTCCCGGTGTGTTACCGGTATGCCCGCATAGGCTGGCGCTGCAATGGCAGAGGTGATGCCCGGCACCACTTCAAATGGAATGCCGTGTACTCCAAGTCCCTCAAGCTCTTCACCGCCGCGGCCAAAAACAAAGCCGTCTCCGCCTTTAAGCCGCACCACGCGTTTGCCTTCAAGGGCTTTTTCCAACAAAATCTCATTGATCCGTTCCTGAGGCACCACATGGTGACCGACGTTTTTTCCTACATATATTTTCTCTGCTTGCTCAGGGATCTGTTCCAAAATTCCTCCGCCAACCAAACGGTCATAGACGACAACCTCCGCCTGCCTGAGCGCCTGCAAGCCTTTGATGGTCATTAGTCCAGCATCGCCCGGACCTGCTCCGACCAATATGACTTTCCCCGGTTTTGGTTTATCTTCAAACACTCTGAATTCCCCTTTCTTCGGATGGCCTCTGCCAGCCGCACGCCTAGCTGCTCCGCCCTGGACCTGTGATCCCTAAGTGACATAATCCAATAACGTCCTGTAGCCTCATCCACATAGAGTCCCGTGAGCACCAGTTCTCCGCCGCCCTTCATTTCCCCGTACGCGGCCACCGGTGAACTGCAGCCTCCATCCAGAGTCCTGACAAAACTGCGCTCCGCGAGAGAAATATCCCAGGCTTCTTTGTCATGGAATCCCTTCAGAAAAGAAATATCCTCTCCCTTTCGCGCTTGAACGGCAAGAACGCCCTGGCAAGCTGAGGGCAGCATTTCCCAAGTTTCAAAAATACGGCTGACCCGTTCCTCAAGGCCCAGTCTTTTAAGACCTGCATTGGCCAGCACGATCGCTGAATACGCACCGCTATCAAGCTTTTCAAGCCGAGTCAGCACGTTGCCGCGAATGGGCTCAACTCGGCACCCTGGATAAAGACTGCGAATCTGCAGGCTTCTCCTGGTGCTGGAACAGCCTATTGGTTTTGACAAATCCAGCGAAGACACACCTTTAGGCAGAATCAGAACGTCTCTGGGATCCTCGCGCCTTGAAACCGCGACTATCGGCAGAGACGGGTCAATGTCCATAGGCATATCCTTAAAACTGTGAACTGTGAGATCTACCTCACCCGCAGCCAATGCAAGGTCGAGCTCTTTGACGAAGAGCCCTTTGCCTCCAATCTTGTCAAGGGTCCGGTCCTGAATAATATCGCCTGTAGTCTTCATGGTCACGAGCTCCAGCTCTGCGCCCGGCACCCAGCTGCGGATGCCCGCCATGACAATTTCCGACTGGATTACCGCCAGCCGGCTTTCTCTGCTGCCCACTTTAATTTTCATGATTCAAGATCCACCTCAATTTCTTCGCTAATGCCGATACGCCGTGATGCGAATGGCCTTGGCTGCTAAGTCCTATGACAATGCCATCATACTCAACTATTGCTGGAAAATAAAACGCACATTCCTCACGGGCATCCGCGACACTCACAGGGATCCCCAGGGCCTTTGCCTCAATTCCAACACGTCGGTTGACCTCCCTGTCATTCGTGACGGCGAGGACCATGTCCGCACTCTCCAGATCTCCCTCGCTGTACCGCCGAACGCGAAGCGTCAGTCTCTTGCCGCTGCAATGTGCCAGAACAGCGGCATCTGCCTCTGGTGACACCACCGTGATGTCGCAATCGAATTTCAGAAGCGTCTCAATCCTGCGCGCGGCAATTTTCCCGCCACCGACAACCAAAACGCGCTTTCCGCGAAGGTTTACATACATCGGAAAATAAGTCAGATTGCCCTCAGGCGCCCGCGCCTCTTCCCGGTTTGTAATCACCCTGAGCACCTGCTCAAAGGACAGCCCACCGGAATCACTCGGACGGCCCACGAGCACCAATTGAGCCCCAGACGCCTTCGCCGCTGCAAGCTTCTCTTCAAATCCGCCGCTGGCGCCGGAATCTTTAGTCAATAAATAATCACATTTATATTGCCTGAGCATTGCCAGGTTCATTTCTACCGTAAAGGGCCCCTGCATGCAGATCAGATGGCTCCCTTTAAACCCCAGCGCCACTGCGCCTTCCACAGCCTCCGCCAGCGGCAGGATCCTGGCATACACCCGGTTTTCGTAATCCCGGATGCCCGTCAAGTGATGAAGACCTTTGCTGCCGATGGTCGAAAGAACCACCCCCGAACGCCGATCCAGCCATGCGACAGCCTCTTCAATTGTCTCGCAAAGAATCACGCCTTCAGCCTCGGTCGCCGCCCTGCTCAGACGCAGATAAGGAATGCCCGCGGTCTCGCAGGCTGACTTCAGATTTTTGGTGACTTCCACCGCATATGGATGAGTAGCGTCGACTACCATCTCCGGCATGCGCTGCTGAAAAAGGCTGACCATTCCCTCCGCATCGAGGCGGCCTGATTCAACAAAACCCTGCGCCCCTCCTGCAACAAGTTCTTTGCCGTAAGCTGTTGCCACATGGAGATCCGCCTGAATACCAAGGTCCTGAAGCTGCTCAAACAATAGTCTGCCCTCGGTGGTGCCCCCCAAAATCAAGATCCTGCGCTGAGTCATGCGTCCAGCCCTCTGTACCCTCGCGGCGTCACCAGCCGCCCATTTAACTGTTTTGTTTGACTGTTGCCTATGATCACGGTCGTAAACATGTCAACGCTTGCTTCACGCAAATCTTCCAGCCTGCAGAGCACCGCCGATTCGCCTTCCCGGCCAATATTTCTGACATAACCGCATTCCGTCTTAGGCGACTGATGTTCCAAGATGATGTCACAGGCTTTCCTAAGGTAATCCTTGCGCTTCATGCTGGACGGATTGTAGAGACAGATGACAAAGTCTGCCTCCGCGGCCAGTCTCAGCCGCTTTTCAATCTTCTCCCAGGGTGTTAAAAGATCGCTCAGGCTGATGATGGCAAAGTCGTGAATCAAAGGTGCTCCAAGGACTGCGGCACTGGAAACGGCGGCCGTGATGCCGCTGACAACTTCAATGTCGACCTCCGGATGTTCCCTGGCGACCTCCATGACTATACCTGCCATGCCGTAAACCCCAGCGTCACCGCTGCATACCATAGCCACAGTTCTGCCCTCAAGGGCGTGCTCCAGCGCCATGCGGCAACGTGCCACTTCCTGCTTCATTGGGGTTGAAAGGACGGTTTTTCCCTCAATCAGTGCCTTGATCAGCTCGACGTAAAGATCGTAGCCCACAATGATCTCGCTTTCCATCAGCGCTGCATGGGCTGCCTGGGTCATATATTTTTCATCTCCGGGGCCAAGACCCACCACATAGATTTTCTTCATCCGGATATGCGCTCCTTATAGTGATGCCACTTCATCAAGTCACCATGGTATTTATGTATAATGTCTTCCGTCTGCTGAAACTGCAGCTGATTTGATTGCTCAATAGCCCCTTTTGCAATGGTGTCTATGTCATAGAGCTTCACCTGCCGTTGTCGGCCAATCTCCAGGTCAATGTCCCTGGGCACTGCCAGATCAATCATGATTCCAGGCAGCGACGCTATGTCTTTCAACGCCTCAAAGGCAAGGGTGTGATGGGGACTTGCGGTCGCGCTGACTACCGCGTCAAAGGCACTTAGCTTATGGTACCGCTCCCCATAATCAAACGCTGTCACCCCTTCCGGAATTTCATTATCCCTGTATTTATACTGCCGCAGGGTCATAGCGACTTCAAAGCCGTTTTGGGCCAGCGTGTCCGCAACCAGTTTGCCCACCTCGCCGTTCCCTATGACGAGGACACGTCCAGGTCTTTCGATTGCCAGCTCCTGCCTAAGAATTGCCAGCGTCTTCAGTGCTACCGAGTTCTCTGCTTTTGAAAATTTGACTGCGGTCTTGATCCTCTTCGCCGCCGTTATGGCAGTTCTGAAGACCACCTCAAGATAGCTGTCCACGGCTCCGCAGCCTCTGGCAAGTGCCGCTGCCTCTTTGACCTGAGTGATGATTTGGTCTTCTCCCAGAATTTGAGATTCGAGGCCACAAGCCAGCCGACACAGATGCCAGAATACCTCCCGGCCCTTTCGGATTCTGTAGTGCTGCCTTGGCGGAATCACGTCGAAGCTGGCAGCCCTGCACAACTTTAGGAACGGATCACACTCTTTGTGTAGATCCAGTGAGAGGTAAATCTCTGTTCGATTGCAGGTCGAGAGAAGGACGGCGCCACGCACGCCTTCCATCGCCTTCAGGGCATCACAAATGGCTTCCTGTTTAGGCTTAGTAAAAGAAAACCGCTCACGAAAATCAATCCCTGCCATAGAGTGATCCATCCCCGCCATTATGATGTTCAAAATTCGCACCTCCAGTCTTCGATGGCTGCCGCCAGAGTCATGCCCGACTTCTGACGCTTTGTGATGATCAATCGGCGAAACTCGGTGTCTGACACCAAACGAAACTCGGTGCCAGACCTCCACTGATCTCCTTGCGCTGCAGCCATGGCGCTGCGTTCGCAGACGTTGTCTGCGCCAGTGATGCTTTCGACAAACGCGGATCGTTCAAAGGTTCCCTGTACAGCCATTAGCTCCCCGGCACTGAAGGTCTTGAAGGGAATGCCATAGGTCTCGCTGAACCGAAGCAAGCAAGGTTCATTATTCTTTAAATCAATGGAATTTATAGCCGCCACAGCCTTAAGTGAAATGTCATTCTCAGCCAACGTCTCAATGATAAAGCGCTCCAGGTCTTCAAACACCGTTCCTCGCCTGCAGCCAACACCCAAGATGACACACTTGGGCACAATATGCAGGGTTCTCTCAAAAGGCTGCTTCTTCTCATCCAAAGACACACAAATTCCTACCGAACCGCTGAAATAGGTATTGTCAGCCGGGGTCAGACCCGCAGGCAGCTCTCCGCAGATTTCAAAGTCAGAGACCAGGCCCACCGGCTCACCGTCCAGGAGCGCGCCGGAAATGTGCTTGATCCTGTCTATTTCCAAAATCTCACAACCCTGCCTCTGGCTCCAGGGGTCGACGGCAAAAATTCCATGAACGTCCGTTGAGGTTGTGATCACCGGCTCGGCTCCAATCAGGCGCCCAATGTCTCGCGCCAGATTGTTCGCACCGCCCAGATGGCCGGATAGAATGGGAATGACATAGCGTCCTCCTTCATCCAATACGACTACGGCGGGATCCTGCGCCTTGGATTCAAGATAGGGCGCAGTGAGCCTAACGGCTATCCCTATAGCGCCTATGAAAACGAACCCGTCCAAGGACCGGAAATGATCGGCGATGAAAGCCTTCAGCGAGATCTGAGACTTATCCCAGAGGACTAGTTCTGCTTTGTTGGACTGAGAGAGTCCATCAAGCAGATGCTCACCTAAAGCCCGCCCCCGAGCTGTAAAGCTCACAAGACCCAGTCTCACCGTACTGCCTCCCTGAATTCATGGGTAAAACCAGGATCATAGAGTTTTGAGCGCTCATAATCCTGTCCCAGAAAGCCGCCAACAGTGATGAGCGCCATCTTCCGGATACCATTGGCATCCGCGGCTTGCTCCAGCTCGGCGACAGTAGTACGGACCACGCGCTCATCCGGCCAGGTGGCTTTATAGACTATGGCTGCTGGCGAGTCCGGCGCGTAGCCGCCCTGGATCAGGCGCCTGGACAGCTCCCCAAGCATGGTGGTGGTGAGAAATATGACCATAGTCGCGCCGTGAGCGGCCAACTTTGCAATGTCTTCTTTTTCCGGCACCGGGGTTCGCCCTTCCATCCTCGTCAAAATCACAGTCTGACTGACCTCCGGCAAGGTGTATTCCGCCTTGAGAGCCGCCGCTGCGCCTATAAAGGAGCTGACCCCCGGAATGACCTCGTAGTCGAGACCGTGCTGGTCCAGTAAGTCCATCTGCTCGCGAATGGCGCCGTAGAGACACGGATCTCCGGTATGGAGCCTGACAATGTTTTTCCCCAAGTTCAAAGGATCCGCCATTACCGAAATGACCTCTTCCAGCGTCATGCCCGCGCTGTTATAACACTGACAAGACCCTTTGGCACCCTCCAGCAGCGCCGGATTGACCAGAGAGCCGGCATGGATGATAATGTCCGCGGCTTCAATCGCATTTTTTCCCCTGACCGTGATCAGATCCGGCGCGCCGGGACCTGCGCCAACAAAATAAATCATGAGTTTTCCCCTTTCACCAACAGCACGCTGAAGTAGCTGGCATCCTCAGTCCAGGTGCTGAGCGCCTTGTGTACTTTTTCACCCGGCAAACCGCACCGCTCCACCGCCATGGCCTGTCTGCCCTCAAGCAGCGCTTTGACTTTGGCAGCGCTTTTTCCTGACTTCATCAGCACAATACTGCCTTTAAGACCAAGCCCACCCTCCAGATCAGAATAGGACGCCGGCACCACATGCAGCATCTCACTGCCCTCACACAGCGGAACGTTTAACTTTGCTGCCGCCGCGCAGAAAGAAGGTACCCCCGGTATCACCTCTGTGTCATAGCCCATGCCCGAAATCCGCTGATGCACATAAAGCGCAGTGGAATAGATGGTGGGATCACCCAGCGTCAGGAAGCCCACATTTTCACCCGCCTCAAGATAGGCTGCCAGTATCGTCGCCGCTCGTTGATGGCTGGCTTCCAAAAGATCTTTGTCCCGCGTCATTGGCATGTCACAGCAGACAATCCGCTGATCTTCCAAATGCGCTTTCACTATGCCAAGCACCACATTTTCCGACGCGCCGCTGTCCGGCACCGCTATCACCTTGCAGGTCTTAAGGGTTTCAACGGCTTTCAGCGTCAGAAGTCCCGGATCTCCCGGGCCGGTGCCAATGCTGTAAAACCTGCCTTTTTTTTCAGTCATTCCATATGCCCCATTTCTTTAAGTCTTTCCGAAGTCTTTCCGAAGTCTTTTCGAAGTCTTCCCGCCAGCGCCTGAGCGCCGTCCGTCTCTCCAATCACTGCGTCCTGAGCAGAAAACAGGATGACCTCCACCTTCATAGCACCGCGAGTCCGGTAATTCAATTGAAAACAGATCCGCTCCATGACTGAGTCGAAGACCGCCTGAGTCAGTTTTGCCGCGTCAAGGACTTCAATAGCCTCATCCGTTGTACCGCAAGCCATGATCTGACGGACCAGCGACGGCGGCGCCCCCGCCATGGCGCTGTGCACGCCCAGGATCTCCATCCGGCCGTCCGCCATAGACGAATGGGTTTGCATAATCCCCGCTGCCAGCTTCACGAGCTTGCCCACGTGACCCACCAGCAAAATCTCTTTAAAACCTTTATAAACCAGGTAATCCAGCGTTTCGCCTATGTAATTTGAGCACTTCACGCCGGTTTCCAGATCGATCTTCAAAACCTCACTGCAGTAGTCCCTGCCGTAATTGCCCGGCGAAATCAAAGCAACCTCGGGATGCTGTTGGGACGCCTTATCTATCAGCACCTTTATTGTATCGATCAGCGCCTGCTCGCTCATAGGCTCCACAATGCCCGTAGTCCCCAGGATGGAAATACCGCCTTGAATGCCCAAACGGCCATTAAAGGTCTTCTTCGCTATCTCCTCGCCATTCAGAGCCGAAATCTCAACTATCAAACCGCGGTCACCCTCAATACCATGCCGGGCCGCCACCGCCTCCACATGCTGCAAAATCATTTTCTTTGGCACAGGATTGATCGCCGGCTCCCCCACCGCGCAAGGCAGACCTCTGGCCGTCACTACACCTACGCCTGGACCGCCTGTAATAGCGACGTCCGCAGTACCCGCAGCTCCCCCAGACTTAAACCGAACCTCCGCCACAATCTCCATGCCATGGGTGACATCCGGATCATCCCCTGCGTCTTTGCAAATCCCGCAGCGGGCAAAGTCCGGCATCACCTCAGGATGCACTGTCTCAAGCTCAATCTCCTCGCCGGCGGGCAATGTGACACGCACCTTATCCACCCGCTTACCGCTAAGCAGCATTTCCGCCGCAGCCGCCGCAGCCGCCGTGGCACAGGTCCCTGTGGTATACCCATATCGAAGGGCTTTTCCACGCTTCACCACAACACCAAAATCAGTTGTCATCCGCGCCTCACCCACTTCAAAAAGCTTTTACGGGCTTGGCCGATGGTCGCCGCGCCCACCTCAAGTTCCAGCCCATCCTTGTCTCTTAAAATCTCCATGAGGTGGGCAATCCTGGGCAATCTCAAATCATGCATTCTGAGTTGATCCGGCGCTTTAAAAATCTCGCTGCTCGTCCCCCGCATCACGACCTTGCCTTGATCCATCACGAAGACCTTGTCACAGTACAGGGGCACCAGATCGATCTCGTGGGTGGACAAGATGACAGTCACGCGCTGTTGCTTCCTGAGGTGTAAAAGCAGCGACAAGATATCGCTGACCCCTTTTGGATCCAGCCCCGCCGTCGGCTCATCCAAAATGATGACCTCCGGCTCCATGGCCAGTACCCCCGCGATCGCCACCCGCTTTTTTTGTCCAAAGCTGAGGGCATGGGTTGGCGCGTCAGCATATTCCAAAACACCCACCTGCGCCATGACAGCTTCCACCCGCTGGGTCGCTTCCGCCTGAGATAAACCTAAATTCAACAGCCCAAATGCAATATCGCTTCGCACGTCCGTCGAAAACAACTGGTCGTCCGGATTTTGAAACACTATACCGACCCGCTTTCGGTGCGCCATCATAGCGCTGCCCCCATAGGAGATCGCCTGGCCTCTGTAAAGCACATCACCCGCACTCGGCCTCAGCACCCCGTTGAGGTTCAGGAATAAGGTCGATTTTCCGGAACCGTTCCCGCCCAAAATTGCGGTGGTTTGGCCTTCTTCAATCTCAAGATCCACCGCGTCCAGTGCTTTTTGCCGATGGTCATAGGCATAAGTCAGATTTCGAGTTTCCAATATGACGCTCAAACGAGCCCACTCCTTTCAAGCCATACCGTCGCACCTGCCAGCAAGGCCATTGCCGCGGCACCCCAAACAAGTGCGCCGCCCGACTCGTACTGCTTCTCAAGCTGCTGAAAGTCGCCGCTGTAACCACGGGACTCCAGCGCGTCATGAACCCTGTCGCATTTGATATAGACCCTCAAAAATAAGCTTGCGATCAGCTGTCCCGCTGAATGAACAGACCGTTCAAAGGTGACATAACCCAGTCGTGAAGTCTGGGCGGTTTTCATGGTTCTGAGCTCCGTCAAGAAGACGAAAATATAACGGTGCATCAACGACATCAGGGCGATCAGCAATGTCGGCATTTTAAATTCCTTCAGCGCCCAAAAAAGGTCGGACATGGGGGTTGTCAGCAGAATGAAGTACATGCCGCTGACGGCTGCGAGGCTGCGTAGGGTGGTATCGAAACCATCGGCAAAAGCTTCTGGGTCTATGCCAATAATCCTGCCGAACATAGACCCGCCAATGATTAGCGAAGTCCCTTCAGCATGAGCCTGCAGCATTAGCGGAAGGACAGCCATGGCAAGAAATCCGAGAGGCAGGGCCAGCAATTTGAGGTAGGCGCTGACACGCAGTTCCGTGCTGCGAAGCGTTAAGGTCCCTATGATAAAAATCATTATGAAACTAAACTCAGCATGATCCGCCAACAGCGGGGTCACGGTAGCGCAGAAGCCAAACAGCAGCTTTGACTTTGGATTCACCCTTGCAATTCGGGCTCTGAGCACTGCATCATCCCTGCTGAGCACGACTGTCAACCTCTTTCTTGCCGGCAGTCATCCTGCCCAGGATAAACCCTAATGCACCTGCTCCAATAGCGGCCTGCAGGCTGAACACCAAAGACTCCACTTCGCCGCTGGGAAGTTCAATCAGAGGCTCGAACCAAGGCACATATTCCGGATCAATGGCCATAACCGCCTCTTCAGCCATGCCATCAGCCCCCGAGAACTCGGCATTTTTTAAAACTATGACGGGTACAGCCGCGAGTAATAGGGTCAACGCAATAAAAATCAGATTTTTTTTCAACATGCTGCCGTGCTCCTTTCGCTTTTACGCTATGACTTTAAGCGCTTTGAGCGCTTCGCCGTTATATTTTTCAAGGACGCTGAAAACAACTACGGTTACCAGTCCTTCACTGATGGCCAGAGGAATCTGTGTCAATGCGAAAATGCCAAGAAATTTGAACAGGGACGTCATAACGTCGCCATCTGACGGATGTGCCAGGGCGAGCTGCGTTGCCGTAACTATGTAAGTCATCATGTTGCCCGAAAACACTGCCAGAAAAACGGCTGTGCTGCTTTTCACTTTTAAGCGCTTCATGAGCTGATACACTAAAAACGAAACCAGAGGCCCTGCAATGCCCATGGCGAAGGTATTGGCGCCCAGGGTCGTCAGCCCGCCGTGGGCCAGAAAAAAAGCCTGAAACAGCAGAACTATAACGCCAATAATGGCCATGGCTGAGGGTCCAAATAGAATTGCGCCAAGGCCAACGCCTGTCGGATGGGAGCAAGTTCCCGTCAAGGAAGGAATTTTCAGTGAGGACATCACAAAGGCAAAGGCGCCGCACATGGCAATCAGCACCAGAAATTTTTGCGAGACCTCAACTTGCCTTTTAATCGAAAAATATCCCGCCACCAGAAACGGCAGGCTGATAAATCCCCAGATCAGTGCCCACAGCGGGGGCAGAAAACCCTCCATAATGTGCATGGCTCCGGCTGGTGCAGCAGCCAAGAGGATCAGGGCGGCGGCTGACGACAATGCAATTGCTGTCTTGGCTATTTTTGTATACATTATGACACCTCCATGAATTTGGGCGCGAAGGCATAAAAAAAACTCCGGCGCATTAAAGCGTCAGAGTCATATTGCGATCATAGAGACATAGCATGCCTCATCATAACCTTTTCCGTCTCCACGCAGAAAAATGCTAACTACAATAAAGGCAGGTCTTCTGGCTCAGCTTCATCATACAATCTTGCGTCTTCCCAATGGACTAGCCATCAGTGACATTAAGCAAGTGTACTCCACCTTACAGCAACGGGGACTGCGCGGGATTTTCACCCGACTTCCCTTTTAATTGCCAGGATTTCTCCTGGCAAACCTTTACTGGATTCATTCAATTGAGTCAAGCATAAATCATCACTTTGGCCTTGTCAAGAAGTTGAAGGAAAACTTTCACTCTGCCAAGGCCAGTGCGCTCCATACCTATAGCACCTTGAACATTGACCCATAGTGGCTTGGAGGCAACCCTAATTTTCCATTTTTCCGTCACACCCACGCCAGCTTCACCACGTCATTCACCACGATTTGACTTTTTTGCGCTGTGACGATTTCAAAACCATCGGCAGAAGCCGCACTTAATAACTGGTAACGACATTCAAGGCCGTCCCGGCTCACCCGGCCCACTCTATAAGCCCCCTCGTCCTTCTCCCCTGCTCGAACCAGAACGACGGATTCCGGCCTGTAGCAGCGCCTCAGGATCTGGATGCCCTCAGAGCGCTCTTCCCGAAGTTCTATAATGGGCAACGCCCCATGTCCCCCCAGATTTGACAGAGCCTCCGGCAGCGGCAAGAGTCTGCCCAGCATCCGCCCTGCCAGAAGAGTCACTGGATGCCGGTATAAGTCTGCAGGTGTCCCGCATTGAAGCTGTCGTCCTTCACTCAGAAGCATGATGCGGTCCGAGAAAGCCATTGCTTCGCCGGGATCGTGGGTCACCAGAATGATGGTAACCTCATAACTGTCGCGAATACTGCGGATCATCTGCCCCATGCTGGTGCGCAGCGCCAGGTCCAGACTTGAGAAGGGCTCGTCCAGAAGCAGCACAGAAGGCTTGACCGCGAGGCCCCGGCCTATGGCGACCCGTTGTCTCTGACCACCGGATAATTCTCTTGGATACCTGTTTTCAAGGCCTTCCAGCTCCAGCAGTCGAATCAGTCGCTGCAGCTCCGCCGTGATTTCTTTTCGGGGAATCCCGCGAATGTCCGCGCCATAGCACAAATTGTCCAGAACGGTCATATGGGTGAACAGGGATGGCTCCTGAGAAATGTAGACTATGCCCCGCTGCTCAGGAGGGAGCCCGGCCATGTCCCTGCCATTCAGCTCAAGACCTCCGCCATCAGGCCGTACCAAACCGGAAATCAGCTTAAGCAGCGTCGACTTGCCTGAGCCGGAAGGCCCCAATACCGCTACCAGTTCCGGACGGGAACACTCAAAGGTAATGTCCTCCAGGACTTTTCTATGCTCATAGGTTTTTGAAAGCGCCATCAGTCGCAGCATTATAGGGTTTCCTTTCTGTAGTCAGAGCGGTTGATCCAGGATTTTGAAACGGCATGAGCCATCAGAAAAAGGCTGCCATTGATTAAAATAAAAATTATGGTATACAGGCTGCCCCTGAACAGATCTCCGTATTCCAGCGCGGGGATCAGCAGCGCTCCCAGAGTGGTGATTCGACCGCCGCTGGTCATTTGCGTAGAGAAGGTTTCTGTCAGTGACATCAAAAAAGCCAGGGAAAAGCTGAGGATGAGCGGCGGCAGCGTCGAGGGCAGCAGCACTCTGATAAGATAATCCAGAGGCCGTCCGCCCAGGGTTCTTGCCGCCTCTTCTTGGGCATGACCCGACTGGCTTTGATACTGGAACTGAAGCCCCACAGCGTAAGGAACGACTATGGCAATATGACAGATTACCACGGAAAGCCAGGAGCCGTAATAGCCCAGCCGGATGCTGGCCATCTGTGCCCCCGTGATCAATACTACACCGGGAAACAGCAGCGGCAAAGCCAGGATCACCATGGCTGCGGATCGCCCCTTCACAGCCTTCTTTTTCGAGAGGGCCCTCCCGGCGCAAAAACCAGCAAAGCTCGCCAGCACCCCGGTGAGCCCTGAGATCATCAGGCTCTGTTTTAAAGCCTTCTGCAGCATGGGGTCAGACACGACGCTCAAGGCGCGCCTCACAGCACCAGAAAAATCAGGCATGAGCTGAGGGAATCTCAGAGAGGGTGACAGACCATAGAGGAGAAACCAGACCATAGGTAACAAAATCATTAAGGCATAGAGCCAGGCTATCATCAGCCTTGAACGTTCCCCGGACCGCGGGGTCACACCAAGCTTTCGACTCAGCGGCGCCAGCCAGTGCTTATAGCCCAGCCCTCGTTTAAAGGCTTGATGCAGCAGCGCGACAAAAAACAACGTCAAAACCAGGCACAATACTGCCAGTGTGATCACCAGCGCCATCCGCTCCGGCAGTCTGTGAAGGTCTGGGTGAAGAAGCAACGCATAGTATCTGGCAGGCAGCAGCTCGGGCTTCAATGCTCCAAGCCACACCGGCACCTCAAAGCTGCCAAAAATGAAGGCAAACATGACGCCACCTGCCAGCGCAAGGAGTCCGGCCGACGAAGGCAGATACAGGCTGTGCCACAGGGTCAGGCCGCCGGCGCCAAGGGTTCTGGCTTCGAGCTCAAAGGTATTGCGGATTTTGTCATAGTACGGTTTCAGGATCAGCGCCGCGAAAGCGCTGCCTTTCCATACATACGGAAACCAAAGTCCAAGGCCAAAAGGTGTGTAAAGGAAGACTGGAAACTCAGAGGGCGTTTCAATCCAGTGCCACTGGGCTGCCAACCTTGCCAGAAATCCAGATTGACCCAGCAGCGACTGAGTCGCCAGCGCCACGACGCCGTAAGGCAAAATCACCGTTACTGCGAGGCAGAGGCTGATCAGTACTTTCATGGCCAGGCGACTGCTTCCCGAGAGCGCCCAGGCTATGAATGCGCCCATAAGGACAATCAAAAATGCGGCCGAGGCGCTGAGTCCGGCAGTGTAGACCACGTCCCGCCAAAAATCCGGACGCTGCCACAATGACGAGAAATAATCCAGCGTCACCGCTCTCATGTCCAGGATTGGCACATAGCCCAAAGCAAGTTTCAAAACCTCAGCCAGTCCAAACACCAGGCACAGCGCAATGGGAATCATGGCCGGGATCAGCTGTGCCCAGAAGCGCCACGTTGCCCGGCGCCCTTCCATTAGTTCGCTCCAGTACGGACGCCTACGCCAGCCATTTCCGACCAGAGCATTTCAATCCAGTCAATGTATACTGCCTTAAGTTCTGGCAAACGCCGCTCCACCAGCGCCTCTAGAGGCATTGGAAACACCTCAGCCTCAATGGCTTTCAGCACTTCTTTTTCTTCTTCTGTGAGTGCCGCCGCATCAAAGGCAGGCATGTCCCCCCAAACCTCCGGTTTGAACTTCTCAAGCTGGAGCTGCGGACTCTGCAGGGCGTTGATGGTCAGCAGCGCCGCAGCCTTCTGTGGGGCGTTAAAAGGCACTGCGAGATAGTGCGCGTTGCCGATGGTCCCGGTATCAAACACATAAGCCTCCGCTGTCTCTGGATACTCGCCAGCTGCCACTTGACCCGCTGTCTTGCCTAGCTCAAAGCCAATTGTGAAGTCGACTTCATTGTTCTTAAAGAGCTCATCCAGCTGCGCCTGGCTGGATGGATAGGTTGTCCCCTCCCGCCATAAATA
Source organism: Acidaminobacter sp. QWL-03 (assembly GCF_058683855.1). Taxonomy (NCBI): domain Bacteria; kingdom Bacillati; phylum Bacillota; class Clostridia; order Peptostreptococcales; family Acidaminobacteraceae; genus Acidaminobacter; species Acidaminobacter sp. QWL-03. The sequence goes on along the minus strand of NZ_CM178752.1, from coordinate 3,336,221 downwards.
AGGCTTCAGTTCATTGAAGTAATCCATCACCGGCTTCGCTTTTTCTTTGAATGCCTCTTCTGTTAAATCAGCGCTCCAGTCACTCTCCCCGGTCAATTCATACAGGGCACTTCTGACAAAGGCGCTGCCTGCGAAGTCTTCCATGGGATTCGGATAGGTAAAACGCCCCGGATTGGCTTTGACCCATTCCAGCAAGGCTTTATAGGATTTTGGTGGTGCCTCGACTCTGGACACGTCTGTAGTCAAGACCAGCTGCGCTCTGCCCCAGATGGCTTCCATGCCTTCAATGGGGATCCCGGAGTCGGAGTTCAGGTCGCCGGCGGACGTCTCATAATACTTCCCCTGATTCTCAAGGAGTTGATCATAAGGCCCCCAAAGCAGGCCGCCCTCTTTAGCAGTCCTGAAGTTCTCCGCATTGATCCAGAGAAGATCTGCGGAGCCCTCTGCCACGCCGGCGGTTTTTTCATTGAGCAGCAGGCTCAAATATTCCGGCGGGTTCATAGGGACACGGTTCAAGGTTATATTATAAGTCTCTTTTAGATAGTTTGAGACAGTCTGATCCATGTAAGTGTTGACGAGTTCATTGCCGCCCCACATTAAAATGGTCACGGTTTTGTCACGGCCGGCATCCTCCACTTCAGACCAGCTGGCGAAGGTTGCAGCAGTCTGATCTGCCTTTTCTGCGGCTGGCGTGGTTTGACCGCAGCCCACCAGGGCGCCGGCAGCAAGCACGCCGGCGAGAATCAAGCTCAGAAGCTTTTTGTTTGGGTTTCTAGTTTCTATTTGGTTTCCGTTCCTTAAGCGCATAGCAGTTCTCCTTACCTTCAATTATTTTATGACGCCGTAAAGGCTGTGCCGACTCAACAGCCTAAGACTGCCTCAGCGCATCAAACACCTGAAAAAATCTTCGAATGCCAGTCAGAATAATCAATCCCGTCAATGCCCCCAGAATCCATAGGCTGTAGTCCGGAAGCAGGATGGCCGCGGTGAAAAAAACAAAGGTCTCCGTTCGCTCAATCAGACCTGGATCATAATGCATACTCTTTTTGCCGGCATTCGTCATTAACGCACCGGCGGCCAAAAACGTCGAGAAGTTGAAGATAACGCTGATCAGGAACAAGATGACCACAACGGCAAGCTCAGGCGTATAAAGCACCATTCCCAGAAGAACCAGGGCTTCCACCATGCGGTCCAGAATCAGGTCCAGAAGCGCCCCGGAGGGACTCTGGGACTTTGTCAGTCTGGCCAGTTCACCATCCGCGACATCCAAAAGCCCGGACAGCCACAGCGCCAGCACCCCCCACCAGGGATGACCCGAAGCCAAAAGTCCGGCTGAGGCGCAGCCCACAACAAAAGCCGCCATGGTCACGACATTGGGGGTCAGACCCGCGCGGTGAAAAAGCCTTGCAAGAAGCCGCACAGGCGGATCTATGGTCTTTCGTCCGTAGGAATCCAGCATTCACTTTTCCTCCCTTTGCCACTGTTTGGGCCGAAGCCGGTTTAAAGCCTTTTTAAGCCCTGCCGATGGTCTCTCCTCCAGCCCCATGACCTCCGACAATACATGTCCCGTCATCTTCACACCGTTTTTGCTTAGATGCCCATAACAGCTGGCGCAGTAGGCTTTCATTTCCGGCGCCGTCTCTCGAATGATCTTTAGGGCCTCCTTTGCCTTGGCTGGCTGTTTCAACCCAAGACCACAGCAAGGCAGGCCCTTAGAACCGACGATTTCAGATCCAAGGAGGGCTTCTATAGAGCCAGCCATTTTCCCGGTACCGCGATCCGGACAAGGGGTAAATACCCTGAATGGCACCGAGTTCGGCACCAGCTTATAGCCTTCTCGTTTAAGAAAATCATAAATATCCGTCACAGGAATACTGAGAGTCCTACTGAAAACCTGATGGCAATTTGGACAGGCCACAATCATTTCCGGGATCTGATGTCGTCTGATTTCCATTTCAATTCGACTGAGAATGGCTGCCGCGCCAGTTTGGTCGCCTTTTAAACTCAGAGGCTTTCCACAGCAATCAAACATCCAGCCACAGTCATAAGCGCTTAAAACATTGACCGTCATCAAAGCTGTTTCCGGTAGAAAATTCACTAGGTTGCATCCAGGGAAAAATACCGGGCGACCTTTTTTTATCTTCGCAGCTTTCCATGGAAACAACAATTTCTCAAGTCCGGAGATCTTTGTAGCCCAGTTTGCAGATTGACTATACATAGCTCTTTCCTTTCAGTCACAAAACCAAACCATGTTCAGTCGGCATTATGGATAAAAAGGGCTGTGACTCGCTTACGAGTTCAGCCCTGAGGTGACACTATTTTTCCATTGGCATGGACGCATCTCCGCCCCACTCATAGATGGACGCTTCGTAGTTTCTAACGTTCTCAAAGCCCACGGCTCTGAGGATCATGGATGTGTATCCAGATCTGATGCCCATAGTTCAGTAGAGGGTGAAGTCGTCTTCCGGTGAAACACCGGCATCTGCCATGATTTTGGTGATCTCTTCCGGAGACTTAGGCGTGCCGTTCTCATTGAGCAGGTCCAGCCAGAGGAGGTTTGTGGCTCCCGTAATATGACCGCCTCTAGGTTCTCCGGCATTTTGAGAACCACCATATTCCTTAGGGGTTCTGACGTCAATCACCACTTGCTTGCCTAGATTTTCAAAGACATAGTCTTTTGTAGCGCCGAAACTCTCGTCATAGTCTTTTAGAACTACGCCCGTTGTTGGAACTGGTTCAGAGACCTCAGCAGTCACTTCGTAGCCAAGCTCTTTCCAGTAGCTGAGGCCACCCACCAACAGCTTGACATTGTCCATGCCGGCCATTTGAAGCTGCCAGACGGCGCGACCATCGGCACCCGGGCCTTTGAAGACGTCGGAATAAAAGACAACCGTTTTTTCATTGTTAATGCCCATAGCGTTAAGTTTTTCAGTCAGGGCGTCCTTGTCGAGAATGGTGCCCCAGCCTGGTTCACCAGGTTTACCCACAGTGTTGGAAAAAGAATGAAGCCCAGCGCTGATCGCGCCTGGAATGTGCTCTTTGCCGTAAACGTCGGGCTTGTTGGCGTCGACGAGTACCAAGTCCTCACTGCCCAACATGGCTTTGAGATCTTGAGGTGTGATCAGGAAGTCGTTATTCTTGTAGACGGACAGGTCAAACCCAGCCGGTTCTGATTCTGCAGGGCTTTGCGGGCTTGCAGCAGGCGCGCAGCCCGACAGCGCAGCCGCCAGTGTCAAGACTAACATAAGCAGTACCGACAGTTTTTTCTTATGTACGTTCAATGACGTTTTCCTCCTTCTTTTTTTTTGGATTTTTCGCTTTATCATTCCATACTTTTTTAAGCAGAAAGACCAGAGTACTGACTGCGAACAGGATCAGAAGACCCATGACAAAAGTTCTGGCAGTGCCTGTGAGCATACTGCCAATGTAAGAATATATGATTGTCGCTGGCAGCTGACCAATCCCTGTAGCAATGAAGAACGGCCAAAATCTCATTGAGGTAAGACCGGCAGCGTAACTGACAATGTCAAAGGAGATAAACGGCAGAAGTCGGGCGATCAGGATCGCGTATTTGCCATAGTTTTTGAAAAAATCGTCAATCATCTGGACTGCCGACTTGGACGACAGTTTTTCGACAAAATCGCGGCCAAGGTACTTAGCCAGGAAGAAACACAGTGCCGCGCCGGCCATGGCGCTGGACCAGGACAGGATCGCGCCGTAAACCCAGCCAAACAGCGCAGCATTGGCAAAGGTTATGATAAACGCCGGCAGAGGGGCGAATAAAGACTGAAGCATCATGAGAAGGAACGAGACGACAGGCGCCCAGACCCCAAATCCTAATATGTATTGTCTGGCAAGATCGACATCAACGTTCTGAAGGATGAAGATCGCCTGGTTGACGTTCACTTTGACAGCGGGTACCAAGAGGTAAATGGCCACAACCAGCAGCACTGCTGAGATTTTTCCGAGATTGCTCTTAAAGAACGCTTTAATTTTAATCACTCCATTTCATAGTTTAAGCAAACATTATTAAAGTTTGGCAGTACTGCCTTTATTAATTTCCCGTTTTAGAATTATTGACTGTAAATCGTCGAAAGAGTACTTTCTTTTCAGCAGAATGGATGCTGCAATCATTGCGACCAGCAATCCTGACGCAATCAGAAACTCAGGGGATTTGACGTCCAGAGCCTTATCTCCTAAATTGGTAAAAATCAGGACACCGGGAATAATGCCAATCAAAGTGGACCAAAAGTAATCCATAAATTTGATTTTGGTCAAACCCGCCCCATAGCTGACGACGTTGAAGGGGATGATAGGGATCAGCCTCAGGATCAAGATCATCAAGAATCCGCCACGCTGGATGTGTTCGTCAAAGCGTTTCATCTTACCATGCAGCCTTTTTTCAACAGCTTCCCGCCCGAGATGTCTCGAGACATAAAAAGCCACACTCGCGCCTATAACAGCGCCAATAAGGGTGTAGACTGAACCATAATACAAACCGAAAGCCATGCCACCTGCAATGGCGATAATGGACCCTGAGGGAATCACCGAAAACATGATCATGTAGATGACAGGACCCCAGAACCCATAAGACGCAATATAGGCTTTTACCCTCTCAGCATCCATGTTGTGAAGCATTCCTGAAGACATAAAAAAACGGCAAGTCAGGAGCATCACCGTTAGCATCAAAGCTGCAATAAGTTTTTTCTTACCTATGTATTTCATACGCTGCCCACCTTTAATTGCATAAAAACCTTTCCAGGCCTATATGCTCTACTGAGCGTTATTTCAACCGAATTAGTTTAGTCTTAACTGTAGTAATTTTATAAGATCTGACCCGGATTTTCCAATAGAAAAAAATGATCGTTCCGCCGGAATCATCAGTTTTTTCAATTGCTGCAGCTTTATAAAACACTATAGATTGAATTTCCAATTGAAAATTCTTACTCAATCATCATAGATGATCGTCTCGACTAAATGACGCTCTTCTGCGATCGATAGTGTATTTCCCGGGGGAAAGAGGCCTTCCAAAACCATCGGCACCCTCAAGCCCTTAATCTTTTCCAGCAGATGCAGTTGCCGGGTGGTTTGAAGAGGCATGCGCCCACGACTGTCCACATGTCCGCTGAGGTGTACACGCTCAATTCTGTGGTGCCAAGACTCAAGAATTCTTTCTACATGACCATGATCTCGAGAGGCTTTATTCAGGTTGAGGGATACGCGCCACGGGTAAGCATTGAGCAGTTCTGAAAATCGTTCCCAGCTTCCAGGTGTGGCGGTATTTTCAAGAACGACAGGCAGGCCAGTGGAAGCAAGACTTTCCGAATTCTGAATGCAGTCGCAATGAACAACGACAGACTTAATTTCCAGCCGGTCAACTATTTCAGTGAGTTGAAGGATCAATTTTTCAGATCTGGCGTTTTTGCCGTAAGCAATGCCATGCCAGGGGGCATGCAGCGCGATCTGGTTAAAGCCTCCAGCAAGCTCATTCGTGTTCAAAAAATCGAGGAACTTTCGAACCATGACCTCCGTGCTGAGTGCAATTTCTATATGTTCAAAGCCCAATTTTCGGCCAATCAAAAGCTTTTCCTCCGGCGGTATGTCCCAGAGGCAGAATGCTGCGGTGGATAGTGCGATTTGATCCAAATGCCTCACCCCTGTGATGAAAAATGCGCTTGATGTTTCCGAGTTTAAACCTTCAGGCATACAAACCATTGGTCAAAACTCTCCATCTGTGTGAAATCGTAGCATTCTCTGTCATAAAACGCCAATAGGATGTTCTGATGATTAACACATCTCGATTCAAGAAGTTAATGACACACCATTCCCGAACAATTAATTATGTTTTAGGCATCATTGTCCGCCAACACATTTAAAAGATATGCCGATGGTCCCATTCACCTGAACTTTGACTGTCTAAACCGCCCTTTCCCGCCCACATGACTGGCAAAACCAAAATAATGTACATTAATCTATTGTTCTGCTTTTTAATTCGTGTAATTTGCACTTTTTCTTTGTATACTGTATCATAGAACAAAAGCGAGTCATAAATTTTAGAGTTTTCACGAACTTTTTATTATTATTCTCTAAAATAACCAAATCTAACACTATTGCCAAGGGAGCGTGTAACAATGGGAGGACTTTTTGGGGTAGTTTCCAAAAAGGATTGTGTCTTTGATGTCTTTTTCGGTACGGATTATCATTCACATTTGGGAACCAGCAAAGGCGGTATGGCTATTCTGGATGGCAGCTCCATCCATAGAGCAATTCACAACATCTCTAATACGCAGTTCAGAGCTAAATTTGAAAATGAACTTGAAAATTTCAAAGGCAACATGGGCATAGGCTGCATCAGCGATGCAGAAGCTCAGCCTTTGACCGTGCGTTCGCACCTTGGTCAGTACTCCATCTCCACCGTGGGCAAGATCAACAACGTGGATGAAATCATAGGCGCCGCTTTTGAAAATCGTATGGTCCACTTTATGGAGACCAGCAGAGGCGTCATCAACCCTACAGAATTGGTTTCTGCGATCATCGATACGGAAAACTCCTTCGTAGACGGATTAAAAAGAGCTCAAGAGCTGATTCAGGGTTCCTGTTCCATATTGCTTCTCACTTCGGACGGGGTTTACGCGTCTCGTGATAAATATGGACGAACGCCGCTGATTGTCGGCAAGAAAGAGGATACATACTGTGTGACATTTGAGTCCTGTGTCTTTGCTAACTTGGGTTATGTCTTTGACTACGAACTCGGCCCTGGTGAAATTGTTCTGCTGAAGCCTGAAGTCGTTGAGAAGATTGTGCCCGCAAGAAAAGAAAAGAAGATTTGCGCCTTCCTTTGGGTGTATTATGGCTATCCGTCCTCAACCTACGAGGGTGAAAGCGTTGAACTTATGAGATACAGAAATGGCGCTCTAATGGCAAAGAATGACACTGAGGAAATCGATGTTGTAGCCGGAGTTCCGGATTCTGGCGTCGGCCACGCCATAGGTTATTCCAACGAGTCAAAGATTCCTTTCGGACGACCGTTTATCAAATACACACCTACCTGGTCCAGAAGCTTTATGCCGCAAAACCAAGAAGTGAGAAATCTCGTCGCGCGCATGAAACTCATGCCAATTCCAGAATTGGTGGAAGGCAAGCGTCTTCTCATGTGCGACGACTCAATTGTCCGCGGCACACAGCTGAGAGAAACTGTGGAACTGCTTTATGGCTGCAACGCCAAAGAGGTCCACATCCGTTCCGCCTGCCCGCCGCTGGTATTCGGCTGCAAATTCATCAATTTTTCTACCTCACGGTCGGAAATGGACTTGGTGGCACGACAGGTCATCATTGACATTGAAGGCAAAATTCCAGACTCCCTGAAGGAATACTGCGATCCGGATTCCGAGAAATACGGCATGATGATCGACGGCATCCGAAAACGCCTCAACCTCTCCACCCTCAAGTTCCAAAACATCCACGACATGGTGGATGCGATTGGGATTGGAGAAGAAAATCTCTGCACCTATTGCTGGACGGGGAAAGAATAGAAAGAAATATTACAGTCCGCGTCCCCAACCTGAAGACCAGCTAAGGAAAGTCAATTCTTTTCTTTAAGAAAGATAAAAAAATTGAGTTTAAAAAATGGGTACAACAAACTAAGCCATTGAAAAGTACGAACAATGGCTATTTTTCAATTCCATTGAATCAGGCAGCTATAAGTTGTAGTTTTGCCGCTCTCCAGGATTGGTGTTCTTCTGGCTGTCTGACTTCAAATGGCTTATCATCTCGCAATACTGCAAAAATATAGTGTAATAGCTTATGCATAACTGCAACGAGTGCAACTTTTTTCTTCTTGCTTCCACATTTTTTCTGATAATAGTCCCTCAGGATTGGGTTGACTTCCTCGCCATTGCTCTTAGTACTTATTGCGGTTAATGCAACCGTAAACAGGACTCTTCGCCCAATTCGAGTGCCTCGTTTGGAGATCTTATTTTGATCCCCTTTAAACTTCCCTGATTCGTTAACACTTGGATCAATGCCAAAGTATGCAACAAATGCCTTTGGGGACTTGAACATCCTAAAATCACCGATCTCGGCGATCAGTGTTACAGCGGAAATGTAGCCTATTCCAGGGAGTTGGTCTATCAGCTCGATTTGACGTTTAACTGTTGCCGGAAAGTCCATAGAATTAACAATTTCACGGATCTTGTTAACGATGCTTTCCAAATTCTTTTGAAGACTTATGATATTATCCACACAGATTTTTATCTTAATCCCCAGCATTGAGAATTCCATGGGCATAGAAGCAGCATTGGAAGCATACTCAAGTAGTCCATCCACTTTCTTCGAAGCCCAAGACGCACCTTTACGACCATGTTTAGCAATCAATTCTATGAGTATAGAGCGCTCCGCAGATAAGATATCCATAGGGGTTGAAAAGTCCTTTAGAAGCGCCAAAGAGGCTTTGCCATAAGGCTCTGAGAAGACTTTTCTATATCCAGGGAACAGTAGATAAAGATCTGTGCTAAGCCGGTTTTTCATTTCAGTGATAGTATCAGAGAGTGAATAGTACTCTCTTACCATCATACGAAGTGCGAGGACTTGGGGCTCAGGAATAATTGAAAACTTAACGTTTTGATACTTCGCAAGTTTTGCAATCTTTTCAGCATCTTTTGAATCGTTTTTCACTTTTCTTATGTCAAGATTTTTGATAGAATGTACAGACAAAGGGTTGAGGACAAATCCTTTGAGGTCATTCGATCTCAGAAAGAAGAAGAGTGGTAAATGAAAGATACCCGTAGATTCTACGAAGTAGATGGGCTTTCGTTGTAACCGCTCTTCTTCGTTTTTGAGAATCTCTAATAGTTTTTGGAATCCAGAGGGGTTGTGATCAATTCGAAAAGGTTTTCGAATCAGAGCACCCGACGGCTCTAACATGGCAACAAAAGAAAACTCTGAAGAGACATCGAAGCCCACTACAAAATCATCAATAAATCGGGACAAAACTAGCACAACCTTTCGTACAGAATGAATCAGAGCTTCCACTGTATGAAGAACGTCTAACAAACTTGCGTTTGAAACGGGTAACACACGAAGGTGGCCCAACCAGCTAAACATCGAATCGTTCTTGTGGAGTGACACTCTTAATCGCGGATAAAGCCTCGAAATGAGGGATCCAGTTGGGGAGCATGTCTATCTCTCTGACAAGTGAGATTATAACATCATGTAGACTGGCTTTCATCAACAATTGAGCCTCTGATTCATCTGAACAATATATACTTAGTTTTCAAGGAACGTTCGGTCATCAAGTGCTTATCTAACCTATCTCTATCTTACAAGTTGGGGACGCGGACTGCAATCTCATTGTAACATTTAAAGAGCTTGTTTAATGAGTCTGCCTGACGGTCTCCTTAAACAAGCTCTTTGTTTTTTCTCGGAAGGCGGTGTCAGACACCGAGTTTCCGTAAGCTTAACTTGGTGTCTGACACCGAGTTTCCTTCACCCCTCATGGGCTTCCCTTGGTTGATGGTTTCCTGAATCACCGGTTGACAGCATACGCCAAGAGGATTATTCAATTTGCAGTTGGCGTTTTTCATAGCGCCAGTCAGCTGGTTGACCTCTTTCACACTGTTCGCGCCTTGATCGACAACCGCTCGGATGACATCTTCCAAAGTCACACGACTGCAATAACAGGCGTATTTAGGATCAGCGTCGTTCTTGAACCAAATGGGAACACTAACCTCGTTTTTTAAGAATCTTAAGTCCCCTGACGCCTCATAATAGACGACATCACAGGCCTCCTCCATGCAGATGAAATAGCCAGCTTCAGCAATTACTTTGTCTTGACAGAGTCGTTCGACCAAATGTTTCACCGTAACGCCGCCCACCGGCCGCCCAAGTTTGCCGCAGTGGGGGCAAGGTTTGTTAATCACTCCTGCTTCGCCAAAAATTTTCATAGTCGCCCTCATTCACATATTTACTTCGTCATGATTATTCCCTGATTGCCCAATCCGGCCGGTTCAACACTTCTGTATTAACCCCGACTACCCTCGCCGGAAACCCTTCCACGATCTGATGGTCCTCCACCACGCTGCGCTGCTTGACCAAACTGCCGCACTTCACCAGGGTATTCTTGCCCAAAACGCTATAATCGCAGACAATAGCCCCCGCTTCAATCACGGATCCGGCGCCTATCGTACATCCATGCACAATACAGCCTGGACCAATCGTCACGTTATCCTCAATAATCAGCGCATTGTCAGGCAGCAAATGCAGGACCGAGTTCTCAAGAATCTGGACATTGTTGCCAATCCTGACCGGGCCATGGGTGTTGCCTATAATCCGAACCCCGGAGGCGACTTTTGAGCGCGCGCCAACAACCACATCCCCTGTGATCTCAGCGGTATCATAAATAAACGCCGTCTCATCCACGACAGGCACTTTGCTGCCAAACGGATAAAGCTTCCCCATAAGATCACCCTCTCTCGGTTCTATTTGGAGTTGATGTCCCACAACAGGCGTTAAAGTCACATCATGACCCCGCATCCTAGAGATCATGGCTTTATCTTCATCTGTCAGCCTTCTGATCACGCGCCCCGGCCGCCCGACGACCACGGATTCATCCGGGATGACTTTTCCAGGAGGAACAATGGTGCCCTCTCCAAAGATACAATAGTCCCCAACATTTGAACCCGGAAGAAAAATAGTCCCATTGCCAATTTCACATAGATCTCCAATCTCAGCACCAATGACAATACACTTGTGTCCAAAGATGGTCTTACTTCCAACGACCACCGGATGTGCGGACGTTCCAATCACAACCGAGTTTTCGAGAACCATGCTTTGATTGCCAAGGCTCACCGAATCCCCATACGATCTCAGGACAGTGCCCTGAGCGGCGTAAACCCCATCACCCAGAGTAACGGTTCCTATCACTCTGGCGGAGTCCTCTATCTTATGATGAGTCATACAGCCACCTCATATTCCTATTCTTGTACGCCCAGGCGTTGGAAGCGGGAGTCTGACACCCCATTCCAACACCCGCTTACCACGAAGTCTCCTCGCTACTAAAGCGTATCACAAAGCCACTTTCAGTCCTTCATTTCGCTCTGAAACAAGATCTCCTGAATCGATTTTCTTGGAGACGGCTTCTCCTTTTCGAAATTCTTTGAACTGAGTGCCTCTTTGTCCCCATAGTAACCCACAGCCACCGCCGCAATGATACTGAGATCCTCCGGAATATTAAACGCCTCCCGAATCTGATCCCGGCTATAGCCCGCCATGGCATGGGTGATCAGCCCTCTTCGCTCCGCCTCCAGACTAAGATATCCCCAAGCCGTGCCCGCGTCAAATAAATGCCAGCGATTAGGTTTCTGATTATAGTCAAAGTTTTGCTCAGAGAGGATCATCATAAGGACCGAAGCCTTGTACGCCCACTCTCTATTTGAATCCGTCAAAGCCGCTTTGATCCTTTCATAATTCGAATCACCCCGCCGGCCCACAATGAAGCGCCAGGGCTGCTCATTAAAGCAGGAAGGCGCGTAGCGCGCCGCTTCCAGCATGCCCATCAGGTCATCATCCGGCACTTCCCGCTCAGGATCAAAAGCCCTCGGGGACCAACGCGTTTGTATCTCCTCAATGACCTCATAGTCGAACTCTCTGTTCTCCAGTTTCATACTCTGCCCACCTCATTTCAACCTAATTGAACCAAACCTTCGTCGCGAACAGAATGAAGAGAAAAAAACCAAAGATAAAGGCGAATCCCACAACCAAACCTGCCGCCAGCGCAGACCGCGTCAGCTCCGCAGCCTCCCTGCGGCTCATGTCCAGCCCCGAACCAGAAATATATACCCCCGCGCGGTCCTCCACCTCTCTGATGGGAATCTCGACGTCCTCCCAAAGTCTCATCCTATCCGCCTCCCATCCTTATACAAATGGCACGCTACCTGATGGTCCGCGCCCATAGCCTGCATTTGAGGGACTTCCACCTTGCAAACGTCCATACAATAGCTGCAGCGGGTATGAAACTTGCAGCCCTCCGGCGGATTCGCCGGGGACGGAATGCTGCCCTCCAGAATAATGCGCTTCGTCTTCACGTCCGGGTCCGGTACTGGAATCGCGCTGAACAGCGCCATGGTATAAGGGTGCAGTGGGTTGTCGAAAATGGAGGCCTTGTCCGCGTACTCCACCAGATTGCCCAGGTACATGACCCCCACCGTATCCGAAATGTGCTCGACCACCGAAAGGTCATGGGAAATGAACAAATAGGTCAGCCCGTATTTTGCCTGCAGCGCCTTCAGCAAGTTGATGATCTGCGCCTGAATCGACACATCCAGGGCCGACACCGGCTCGTCGCAGACTATAAATTCCGGATTCAGCGCCAGTGCCCGGGCAATGCAGATCCGCTGCCGCTGCCCACCGGAAAACTCATGAGGATACCGGTCCTTGTGGTATTCCTGAAGCCCGCAGTCCTTCATAATGCCGGTGATGTAATCATCAAAGTCCTCCGGCGCCACCAGCCGCTTCTCTCTGACGGCTTCACCAATAATCTCCCCCACCGGCATCCGCGGCGACAGACTCGAATAAGGATCCTGAAAAATGATCTGCATCCTGGGCCGAAGCGCCCTCAGCGCCCTGCGGTCCAGCGCGTGAATGTCAATCCCGTTGAAGGTTACCGACCCGCCCGACATCTCCGTCAGCCTAAGGATGGTTTTGCCGATGGTCGTCTTCCCACACCCCGACTCCCCCACCAAGCCCATGGTCGTGCCGCGTCGGATGGAAAAGCTGACGTCATCCACTGCTTTGACATACCCCTTAACCTTCGAAAACAACCCGCTTGAGATAGGAAAATAAGTCTTAAGGTTTTTGACTTCCAGCAGCGAAGCCTCTGATAACGAAACCCCAGACGATCGCTTTTCAAACCTGACTTCCTTCATCCGTTTGTCCTCACTCATTTTCCCACCTCGTTTACAGCAGAATAATGGTAGCAGGCAGCACTGTGTGTCCCGGAGATTGAAAATGTAGGCGGATAGTCCCCATTACACGCCTCATACGCCCTGTTGCAGCGATCCCTGAAATAGCAGTAGTTCGGCATATCAATAGGATTTGGCACCGAGCCAGGAATGCTGTAGAGCTGCTCAGTGTTCCTGATCCGGCTCGGTCTGCTGGCCATGAGACCCACCGTATAAGGATGGGCCGGGTGGTGAAAGACTTCTGCCGCCGTCCCCTGCTCCACAATCCGGCCTGCGTACATGACCACCACATAGTCCGCCATTTCAGCAATGACCCCCAGATCGTGGGTAATCAGCATGATGCTGCTGTTGATCCGGTCCTTCAGCTGCCTGAGCAGATCCATAATCTGCGCCTGAATGGTCACATCCAGTGCCGTGGTCGGCTCATCCGCAATGATCATCTTTGGCTTACAGGCCAGCGCCATGGCAATCATGGCGCGTTGCCGCATGCCTCCGGACAGCTCATGAGGGTACATGTCATAGACGCCCTCCGCGTTGGCAATGCCCACCAGCTTGATCATTTCAATAGTTCTGGCCTTGACCTCCTCACGCTTCATGCCCTCATTATGGAGGGCTATGACCTCATCAATCTGCATCCCAACCTTAAACACCGGGTTGAGGCTGGTCATGGGCTCTTGGAAGATCATCGAAATTTCGTTGCCTCGGATTTTCTGCATTTTTTCTGTTGGTATTTTGACGAGATCAATCGTCAGGTCGTCCGTTCTGAAGCGGAGTTCTCCCTTGACCACCTGTCCCTGGGGCCTCTGCACCAGCTGCATGATGGACAAGGCCGTCACCGATTTGCCGCAGCCGGATTCACCCACGACGCCCACCGTCTTGCCCCTTGGCACGCTGAAACTCACCCCATCTACCGCTTTCACTGTCCCAATGTCCGTAAAAAACCAGGTGTTGAGATCCTCAATCTCCAGGATGTTTCCCGGATCCTTCATGGCTGTCACGTATTCAGACTCCGGCACATTTTCCCGGTTTCTCATTCGTTCTAACTCGTCGGTAATTCTTCGGTTCTCCCTCGAAATCTGTCTAATTTCCTTGGCGCTCATGTAGTTGACGCTCTTGGCGGAGCCCCGGCCATTTTTCCTGCCAAACCAATTTTGAATCATGCCTTTTTTTCGCTCCATAGCGCACCTACCGTTTCATTTTAGGGTCAAAGGCGTCTCTGAGACCATCACCGACAAAGTTAAAGCCCAGCACCGTCAGGAGGATCAGCATGCCGGCAGGAATCCAGACAAACCAAAAGTTCGTCATTTCGTAAGCGGTTGTCACACCGCTGATAATGTTGCCCCAGGACGCCAGCGGAAACTTGACGCCGAGTCCCAGAAAGCTCAGGGTCGATTCGTAGAGAATGACACTGCCCAGTCCCATGGTCGCGAAAACGATCAGCTGTGGAACCACGTTTGGCACGAGATGCTTAAAAATGCGTCTGCCCACCGACAACCCAGTAGCCTCAGCCGCGATCATGAATTCCTGCTCCCTGAGGGACAAAATCTGGCCTCTGACCATGCGCGCAATCCCAGGCCAGCTCATAATGCCTAGGATAAACATGAGATAGTAGATTCTGAGCTGAGGATCGATCTCCAGAGTGTCCATAATTGAACCCAGGATGATCAGCAGCGGCAGGAAAGGAATGCAGTTAAAGACGTCCACAATCCTCATGATCAGCATATCCACCCATTTGCCAAAGTAACCGGCAAGTCCCCCCAGAATGACCCCAATCGCGGACTCCAGCAGCACGACAATAAAGCCTATGGTCAGGGAGATGCGGCCGCCATACATCAGCCGGGTCATCACGTCCATCCCATGCTTGTCTGTCCCCAGCCAATGGGTACTTGACGGCTTCTCGTGAATGGAAATCAAATGCGTGAGTGTATCCGACTTGACGGTGTATACATTGTTAAGTCTCGACAGGCTATATTCAATCTCAGCGCCGGACTGGTCCGCCTGAACAAAACCAGCTTCACCCGCTGCGATACTCTCTATCAGTTGCTTTTTGAACTCCAGGCTCAGAAATACATCCTGGGAAATAGGCTGAATCGCCATTCTGGAAAAAATGGCATAAGGGGTTTTTCCGGCATCCGTCACAGCATAGATTACCGAAAGGTCTTGCTCCTCTTCAATCTCAAAGGTCTGTCCGTCTACGGCGAAAATGCTGACCCCCTCAGCCCTGACCGCCTTCTCAGCCTCATAAGCAAAGCTGAAGCCGATGGTCGTTCCCGCGACTGCCGGTTCCAATACATTCTTAGATTCTATAGCTGCATCCCCTGTCCTGCCAAGGACATACTCTCTCCCGTTCTGCGTGACCGTGTAAAGCACACTTTCAGAGTTAAACTGCGTCGCGCCGTTCAGGATCGCCTCAGTGGTTGCAATGCGGAGGGTTTCTGTCAAAGTCTCGCCATCCAGCGCGTTAATGGCGACAATGCCTCTGAAGCTGGTAATAGTCGCTATGGGCTGCGAGGACACGATTCTGTAAAAGGCGTCCCCTTCCTCCACAATGAAATAGGCCGTATCTCCGGAATTAAAGGTCGTCTTTCCGGTGTTTCTTGCCAGTATGAATTTGGCGTGGGCGGCGTTGTCGTAATTGCGACCATCGGCCATCACAACTCTGTACTCATCGTTATAAGTGACGCTGGCGTATTCCTTTGACATGGTCCCTATATATTTAAACACCTGGGATTCATCATAAGGAGACACCAGGCCGCCAACGAAGGAAAAGACAAACATAAACGCAATGATTATGAGCCCAATGATCGCGAGTCTATTCCTCAAAAATCGCTTGATGACCAGCATGCCCGGCGACAGGACCTTGAGCCGCTGTTCGTCTGACAGCGCACCGGATTCGCTGAGGTGCTCCTCGGGCTTTTTGTTTTCATGAAGGACTTTGTGGTTTTTGTATTTGATCTGGATGCTTTCTTCACGATCCATCATAGTCTCAGGGTCACCTCCCTCATTTAATCCTGACCCTTGGGTCGACAACCGCGTACAAAATGTCCGCGATCAGGGTGCCGAGCAGCGTCAGAACAGCCAGAAATATCATGTAAAACATGGTGAAGGGGATGTCCCCGCTGACCATGGCTTGATAACCGGTATAGCCAATGCCCGGGATCTGGAAGAGCGTCTCTGTGATCAGCGCGCCGGCGAACAGCCCTGGCAGGGAGCCGCCCAAAATGGTGACTATAGGGATCAGCGTGTTCCTGAAGGCGTGATAATTGATGACCCGCCTTTCTGAAAGGCCCTTGGCTCTGGCAGTCCGGATAAAATCCGCGTTCAGAACCTCCAGCATATTGGTGCGGGTGTACCTCATGAGACTTCCGACGCCTATAATGGTCAGCGTCATAATGGGCAGCACAAAATGGCTGGAGACGTCCATGAACTTGCCAAAGGTATCCAGCTGCATGTAGTCCCGGCCGACTTTGCCGTATAGGTCAAACCATCCCAGCCAAACCGAGAAGATCAGTTTGAGGACGGTGGCGAAAAAAAAGGTCGGAAGTGATATGCCAAGCAGCGCGAACACTGTTATGGCGTAATCCGATCTGCTGTATTGCTTCCGGGCGGCATGGATCCCCAGAGGAATGGAAATTAGGATCTGGAGCACCATGGCAATGGAGGCCAGAATGAAGGAGTCCCAGATGACCTCAGTGAATTTCTGGGTTACCGGCACATTGAACACCCACGAATCGCCAAAATTTCCTGTAATGGCATTTGACATCCACTTGAAAAAACCTGGAACAAGACCAATATTGAGTCCATAGGCCTGCTGAAGCTGAATAAGCCAGTCTGTATAGCTCTTGGCCCCCGGTCTCATGGACAGGGTTCTCGCCTGGGCTTCCACATAGGAGGTCGGCAAGCTTCGCATTATCATGTAAATGATCAGGGAAACAAAAAACAACAATATCACTGAAATAAAAAGTCTTTTCAGCACATATCTGCGCATCGCGAGCCCCCACTTCTATATTCTGTCTGATTGGAGCCTTTTATTGCTGTCATTTTGAGTGAAAATTATGAAGTAAATTCAAATGAATTTTAAGGGAGGAAAATGGCAAAAGTCACCATTTTCCTCCGTGGTTTAATTATTTCATTTGAAGCAATTCCAGATCATTCATCCAACCCCAGTAAGTCGTGATATCCGGCGTGACGGTCTCCATGTTGACGCGCTCCGGGCTGAAGATGACGAGGTTTTGGCGCTGATACGTCGGAATTTCAACGCCCCAGTCGAGGATGAGATCCAGACATTGTTTATAGGTCGCTTTTCTGAATTCCTGATCCGGGCTCTTTCTGGCGGCTATGATCAGCTCATCCAGTTCAGGGTCCGCAATATTGTAACTATTGCTGTCTGTACCGCCCAGACCTTTGCCGTTTTTGCTGTAATAGACCTGATACATGTCAGGATCGATGGTAGATCCCCACGCCGCCGTCCACATTTCGTGGGTGTTGGCATCAAGGGTATCCCAAAGAAGATTGGCGTCCGCAGGGTCATTGATGGTCAGAGTGATGCCAATCGTTTCAAGGGCTGCCTTGGTATCGGTCAGAATCGCAAAGGCAGGGTGTTCGCCAGTGCCGTCGCCAGGGACTATGACTTCATAGTCCATCTTTGCGCCTTCCGGCGCAGCGGTGAACTTGCCAGACGCTTCATCATACACATAACCTGCAGCCTTAAAGAAGTCCTTGGCAGCACTGAGTGCTTTTGTGTACTTGTCTTCCGCTACCATGCCCTCTGTGTAAATTGGCTGACCTTCTACAGTCTTGGAATAAGCGACCTCGTAACCAGGATCCGATTTTTGAGGTGCTGCCCAGGAGGTATTGGAAATTGGATAGTTGATGACGGCTGCTGCATCCCCGTAATAGCTGTCAATCGCGACATCCCTATAGACGGCGAAGACGGTCGCGAAGGCTTTTCTCAGGTTTTTGCTGGCTTCGGAATCAGGTTCTCCCTTGACGTTGACCGTCTTGGAGTTGATCCCTATGTAGCCGTAACCCAGGTTGTCGACGGAATTGGCGACAATCTTATCGCCATTGATCTCTTTGTTGCTGTTGTATGACTTGAGTTCTTCAAATTTCGCCTTTGTACCGGATGGATTGGCGACGTCAATGACACCAGTACCTACGCCGGCAATCATTTCAGCATCCAGCGTTTCCTTTAACTGGAGGTATTTAGTTTTTGGAGCGCCTTTATAGTAGTGTTCATTCGCTTCGTAATAGACGACCTTGTCTTTATATTCTATGAATTTGTAAGGACCAGCGCCCATCGGCATAGTGGTCTTGGCATCTACGCCGGAGAGGTCGCCGCGGGTAAATCCAAATTTGTTGTTGTCATAGTCGTACATGGCAACGTCGCCATAGTAGTGCAGCGGCGCGACCTGGATGCCGCAAATGCTGTAAACTGCTGAGGCGTCGAAGCCTTTCGACTTGACTTCCACTTCTGTCTGGCTGAGTTTCTTGATGCCTTCAATATTAAGGACCTCGGTGCCATCCGAAGCGGCCAGCTTGTCTTTGAGGACCATGCCGCTGACTTCTTTCTCAATATCCGCGGCGAAGTAACTCTCACTGCCGCCGTAGTTAGCACCAAGGGTTTTCCAGTCCGGGCCGTATTGGGCGGTTACATCTGCCACAACCGTTGCCTCATCCGCTACTGCAGTGGAATCATAGGTTTCATCTATGCCATAGAAAAACGCGAACAGGTCTTTCGCGACCGGGTAGTCCTTAGTATACTTCTCGTAATTTGGATCTCCATAAATGCCTTTGACCCAATCCAGCTCCGAAGTGAGCACATCGCTGACAAATCCAGACATAAACGTTTTCATTTCTTCAGTCGGATTCTCCATGGCGGCGGCGAGCTCTTCAGGGGTGACTGCCAGCTCTTCAGCCTTGGAGTTGTTCTCTCTGTAATTGACCATTCCAAGAATCGGGAAAGAATAGACGGTGGATGAGCCGGTATAGGACGGATCTGAAAGGACATAGAGGCTGAAAATGATATCATCCGCGTCCATGACTTCGCCGTCGCTGAACTTGACATCATCTCTGATTTTTATGTAGTAGGTGGTGAGGTCTGCCGCTTCGTCATAGTCGACGTTGATATCTGCGACCCCTTTGTATTCATGTTCAGTACCTTCATAGTTGACGGTTTCGCCTTCAATGGCATTGTAGATTATGCCGCCGACGCGGTCCGTGGTGAGCAATTGAACTTGCGTCAGCGTCGTTGCCTCCATGTCATAACCCGTAGTCGCAAAGAACGGGCTGAATTTCTGGCTGAAGGCCTGATAGCCTACGACCAGCGGCGTGGTGTTCTCAGGCTCCGGCGCCGGCTCTTCCTTGCCTGTACAGCCTGTGGCGAGGGACATAAGCAACAGTAAAACCAGCAGTAACCCCAGTACTTTTTTCATGACTCTCCTCCCCTTTACTTGGATGTCAGTTTTGAGCGCTTACGTAGCTCATAAGAGACTGATACCCAAAATTTGCAATTTAAACGAGGAAGACATAACAAGTCCTATTGCAAAGTCAGATTGCGCCAAATCATAAAATGAAAACAAGCCAAAGCACAAATCGAAAACAAGCCAAATCACAAAATTATAATGAGCCAAAACAAAAAATGAAAATGCGCCAAATTATAAAATGAAATTGAGCCAAAACATAAAATAGTGTATACTTGAACCAAGCCAAATCCTTTGGAGGGACATTTATGGGTGAATACTTGCCTCGGATTGCAGATCAACTGCTAAAAAAAGCACTTCAAGCCTCTGGCGCTGTTTTAATAGAAGGTCCAAAATGGTGTGGTAAAACACGCACCGCATCACAAGCAGCAAAAAGTGTACTGTTTATGCAAGACCCTGACAAACAAGCTTCGCATTTACAAGCCGCTTCCATTAAGCCATCCCTATTACTTGAAGGAGATTCACCAAGACTCTTGGACGAATGGCAAATAGCGCCCATTTTATGGGACGCTGTCAGATTTACTGTAGATCAAAGAGACAAAACCGGGCAATTTATTTTAACTGGGTCAGCCGTTCCGGCAGATAATATGACTTCTCACACTGGCACAGGTCGGATTTCACGTCTGCGCATGAGAACCATGAGCCTTTATGAGTCAAAAGACTCGAACGGAACTATTTCAATATTAGATTTATTTGAGAATCCAAATGATCTCTCTGGAATCAATCCCGTCAGTATAGAAAAACTTGCAACTCTCATTGCCCGGGGCGGATGGCCTGCTTCAATCGGCTCCGATCCTGAGATAGCTGAACGGAGGGTACAGGATTATGTCGATGCAGTTATTCATCAAGATATTTCCCGCGTAGATAATGTTGAAAAAAGTCCAGACAAAGTTCGGGCGTTAATGCGCTCCATTGCTAGAAATCTATCAACAGAGGCTTCCTTAACTACTTTAAAAAAAGATATGGAGGGCAGTGATGAAAGCATATCCGCTCCTACTGTATCCTCTTATATGAACGCTTTATCTCGGATCTTTGTTGTGGAAGACTTACCTGCCTGGAATCCATCCCTGCGATCAAAAACGCCGCTTAGAACCTCACCTAAGCGACATTTCACAGACCCCTCCATAGCCATTGCTGTTATGGGTATCTCCGCCAAGAGGCTGCTGAAAGATTTTAACACTTTTGGATACATGTTTGAGTCATTATGCATAAGAGACTTGCGTGTCTATGCGGATGCATTAGGTGGAAATCTCTATCATTTCAGAGATAAAACAGGTCTGGAATCAGATGCGGTATTAGTGCTTCGAGATGGCCGCTGGGCAGCCGTTGAAGTCAAAATGGGCGCGAATGAATTTGACCTTGCCGCAGAAAATCTTTTAAAATTCGCAAATCGAATAGACACTGATAAAATGGGAAATCCATCCTTCTTAATGATTTTAAGCGCAACAGAATTTGCCTATAAAAGAGAAGACGGCGTCTATGTTGTGCCTCTTGGGTGTTTGAAACCTTGAAATGCATTAAAGTCAAAAACTTAAACAGGCAGGAAATTGGTCTATTGAACCAATTCCCTGCCTGTTGTCAATTCATCTTATGCTGCCATTTCCGCCTCGAACTTAGGCAGCGCTTCCGCCGTTTCTTGAGTACTGTCATAATGGTTCAGAGTTTCAATGACTTCTCTGGACATCAAGAGTATGGCGATGATATTCGGAAGCGCCATGATGCCCATGAACAGATCCGCCAGCTTCCAGACAAAGGTCGCGTCAATGAGTGTCCCTGTAACTAAGGCTCCAATGACCACGGCCTTGAATACATTCAATGTCAGAGCCTTGGAGTTGAAAACCAGCTTGACGTTGGACTCCGCGAAGAAATACCAGCCTACAATGGTCGTCAGTGAGAAAAAGGACAGGCAGGTTGAAAGGAACATGCCGCCAAAGATCCCGAACCCTGAGGCAAAGCCCAGCTGTGTCATAACGGTTGCTGAAGCCGTCATCTCCGCCGCTGAAATACCAACGTTATAAGAGCCGGAAGCCAAGTTGACCATAACCGTAGACAGACAAATCAGGAAGGTGGAGATGAAAACGCCAATCATTGCGGTGAAGCCTTGCTCCGCAGGATGCTTCGCGTCCGCAACCGCGTGGGAGTGAGGGGTTGAGCCCATGCCAGCCTCATTGGAGAAGAGCCCGCGCGCCAAGCCAAAACGAACGGTTTGCTGTACAGTGATGCCCAGAACGCCGCCACCGATCGCCTGAGGCGCGAAGGCGCCAAGGACAATCATTTTGATGACCGGCAATAAATTCTCAAGGTTGAAGACGATAATCAGCAAGCTGCCAAGAATATAGAGACCCGCCATGGCAGGCACAACGGTTTCAGCGAAGGAAGCGATTCTGCCCATGCCGCCCATCAGGATTAGGGCGACGACGACGGCCAGGACGCCGGCGACTGCAAATACCGGGACGCCAAAGGCACTGCTGACAGAGCCCGCTACGGAGTTCGACTGTACCATGACACCTACAATGCCCAAAGCAATGATGCAGGAAACCGCGAAGAACATGGCCAGAGGCTTTGATTTAAGGCCATTTTTAATATAATATGCCGGTCCGCCGACCAATTCTCCGTTCTTCTCTTCACGGTACTTCTGGGAGAGAACGGCTTCACTAAAGATTGTCGCCATTCCAAAGAAGGCTGAAATCAACATCCAGAAGGCAGCGCCCGGGCCACCGGCTGCGATTGCCGTCGCGACGCCGACTATGTTGCCGGTGCCGACCTGAGCCGCAACGGAAGTCGCCAGCGCTTGGAACGGCGACATTTTGCCTTCCTCCGCTTTTTCTTTTTTAATGATTGCAGTTACCATTTTTTTTAGTGCCGGGATCAGTCTTGTAAACTGCGGGAATCGCAGCCGCACTGTCATGTAAATTCCGACTCCGAATAATGCCACTATCAATATGTAATCCCATAAAACCTTATTCACTGCATCGACAACAAAATTCATCATTTCCATTTTACCCACTCCTCTTCGTTTTGTTTACTGTCATTTCAAACACTTGCGAAGTTATAAGATATTGCGTGGTTGATCAGATTTTTTTATTAATGTCGACTGCTCATCTGTTAAATTAATGTTAAACGACAACCTTCAGAAAGTTTCAAACGGTTTCGTAATAGTCAGATAATTTAGTTTAACTTTTTTGTAACTTCCGTTAGAAACTGCGAGGTGGAAGTTTGTGTCAGCGGCTAACGCCTATCAACCCCTTCTTCCACCAATAAAAAAATGCCCCGCGCGGTGCAACCCGCCGGGACAGTAAACATTCATAGTTTGACGCTGCAGTAAGACAAGAGCCCGTCAATAAATTTTCCAATATTTACTTTGCCGCGCTTCTTGCTCTTTCCTCTTATGTAATCCATCTCGACTTTGATTTGCTCATAGCTGTAGAGGCTGTTTGCGAATTCGTTCAAGGTCTCATTCATGTAATCCTCAATCCCTAGGTGCGCAAGATTTGTCATGCCGATGGTCGCTGTCCGTCTGATTCTCTGTTCCATACTCTTGGTTTGATCTGTAAATTTGCCGCAAATTTCCTTCACCGTAAAATCCGTCATACTCTTTCCGTTATCGAGCAGATATTTAACGATATTGAGGATGTCCTGACTCCCCGCTTCTCCGACAATGCCAATCTTCTGAAAAATTCTTTTGATTTCCTCTTCCTTGTTGTCCCTTACAACCTCAGAAGTCAGCTCCAAAGAGGTGGCAAATATATTCTGAATCTGGCTCAAAGTTCTGCTGAGGTTGATCTTCTCCTTGACCTTCTGAATGACACTCTGGGTTTCAAGTGCATTGATGGGCTTGGAAATGTAATACTCGACGCCGCTCTGATAGGCTCTCCCTATCATTTCTTTGGAGGATACCTGCGAGATCATGACAAATTGGACGCCAGCATTTACTTTTTTCACCTCTTGAACCAAGGTGATGCCGTCCTTGCCAGGCATAAGCAAATCGACAAGGACCAAATCCGGCTTCAGCGTCAGGATCTCTTCATAGGCCTGAGCGCCGTCATTAGCCGTTCCCACGACCTGCCCCAGATCAAAATCGATTATGATATGACTCAGATGCTTCATGACATTGTTGTCATCTTCCACAATGTAAATTCTCATTGATTCGCCTCCAAATCCACCCTTGGAATGGTAATTCGAAAAGTCGTCCCTTGGCCCTTGAAGGACTCCGCCTCTATGGTGCCGCAAAGCTCTTTTTCCACTATGTTCTGAACCACACTGAGTCCCAGGCCCCTATTGATATGGCCGGTGGCATAATTGATCTTGGTTGAAAATCCCGGCGTAAAAATATGGGCTAAATCTTCCGGCTCAATGCCCGGACCCGTATCCGAAACTATAAAAAAGTGATGATCCCGATCCGCTTCATGGAGCATTTTTATTTTACCTTCTTTTGTGTCCGCTTCAACAGCATCAATGCTGTTTAACATTAAATTTCTCAAAATGGACATCAGAAAATAATGCTTAACCGTATAGAAGTTTTCACCTGTTTCAAACTCCAACTCAATCCGGCATGCCAAGCCCCTTATTTCCCGCTCCATGGAATCATAGAGAATTTTACAGATATCCTTAAACGACATTCCCCCAACCACGACCGCATCCGCTGTCAGCTCTTTAATACCCCTGACCGCCAGTTCGTATTCCTTCTTGATTTCATGGACGTCCCGGGCAATGGTGACCGCCTGCTCGCCCCAGCCCTCGCGTCTCTGGTCGAACTTGATATCCTCAAACAGGGTATAGGCATTAGTCATGACCTTCTCTATTTCTTCCATGTTCTTTTCCATCCAGTACATCTCGGACTTCAGCTGTGCCGTCAGCCAAACCAGACGGGCATATCTGACCTCGTGCTCTTCCTTAAGGAGCAGAATCTTGTAATAACGAAGACCGTTCAGCACGATCCAGATCAGAAGCGAGCGAATCAGCGCGACAAAAAACAGAGTTATGGTAATCTCAGCATCATAAGGGGAGGCGGAGACCAGGATTCTCGAGAAAATCTCGATCAGATTAGCGCCCAGGTCGCTGATAAACAGGACTATGGCGAGGCGGTTGAGTTGGTCGCTGGCTGTCCATCGGCTAAGCACCTGATAGATGATGCTGTAAAACAGATAGAACAAAATTTCAAACTGGTAGGAGACCCAAACTTCTTGGATACGCCCATAGGTCAGCGCATAGATGAAGAGTCTTAAGGCATAAACCGAAAGGCCGGAGACGACCCCAAGCTGAATGGGCTTAAGAGGCTGATCCCAGTTCAGGATCAAGACGAAAACAATGATGCCCGCAGAAATTCTAAAATCTGCGTTCAGCACACTGATGCCTATCTGCGAGGCAGCGGCGACGAGGGCTGCTGCCAGGATATAAGGTTTAAGCGCTTTCATGTTGAGCCCTCATTTCTATGCGAATAACGAACTTTTTTCGGTGAATCAAATCCAAACCATTTTAAAAGAGCCTGCAGATTGATTATATCACTCAATCTGCAGGCTGCTGAAATTATTATTTGGGGTTCAAGAGATCAGGGCACTGCGTCCGTGATCTTATTTATTCAGGAAGTCCACGGCAAATTGCACATGGAGGGCGGTGCCAAATTTGAAGTAGTCTTCATCCAATTTGAATTTTTCATGATGAGGATAGTAAATGCTGTCTTTGGCTTCGTTTTCGTAACCCAGAAGTGCAAAGGCGCCCGGCGCGTGCTGGAAGTAAAACGGCATGTCCTCTGAGCCCATTAATTTCCTGGTCTCGATATTACGCTGCGAACCGAACACTTTCTCAGCTGCTTCACTTGCAATTTGGGTCACAACTTCATCATTTCGCAGCGCAACCGCGCTCGGCTCAATATTGACCTCAACCTGAAGCTCATACATGTCAGCAATCGCTTTTGCGTGACGCTGAATGCCCGCGTGGACAATTTCTCTGACCTTTGGATCAAAGTAACGCATGGAAATGTCCAGTTCAGTATATTTTGCTACGATATTCGCCTTGGTGCCGCCAACGAACTTGCCAACAGAAAGGACTACGGACTCTAATGGATCCACATTTTTTGTGACAATCCCTTGAATGTCATTAACGAACATACACGCAGGATGAATAGTATCCTTGGCCTTGTGCGGCGCTGAACCATGGCCGGATATCCCTTCAAACTTGATGTAAATGGTGTCACAGCCTGCCATTCTGTAGCCTGGCGTCAGATCATAGTACCCAGTTTTCATGCCAGGCATGCCGTGCATGCCGAAAACCGCGTCTACGCCTTCCATACCGCCAGCAGCGATAATTTTATTCGCACCTGCAAATAACTCTTCGCCTTCCTGGAAAAAAAGTCTGACTTCACCCGGCAGTTCTTCTTTCATTTCGGAGAGAATTTTCGCTGCGCCGAGCAGCATTGCTGTATGGGCATCATGGCCGCAGGCGTGCATGACGCCTGGATTTTTCGATGTAAATGGTACTCCGGATTGTTCAATAACCGGAAGTGCGTCTGTGTCCGCACGCAGCGCGACCGTTTTGCTGCCTTTTCCGGCGTTGATTTTTGCAATCAAAGAAGTGCTTCCAGCTTTTTCATAAGAGATGCCCATAGCATCCAGTTCTTGCATTATCTTTTCCTGGGTCTTGAATTCCTGACAGCTGAGCTCCGGATTTTCATGGAAGTAACGGCGCATATCAATGACATAAGATTCGATTTCCTGAGCTTTCTTTAACATGTCTGACATCTTGATCCTCCTTCAGATGAAGGCCGCAGGCTTCATTTCTGAAGCCCGCGGCGCTTTTACGTCATTGTCTTTATTAAGTCAATCAACCAGTTTTAAACTTACAGGTTCGAAACATTAAATTTTATGCTTGTGTTGCAGTTTGTTTGGCATGATCTTTCTTTGCCATCAAGACGGAGTAAAGAATACCAAATACTGCAATCAGGCCTGTGTCCGCAAGGGATATTGGTGTTGCGATATTAGCAGGCAAGAATTTTGGCAGAAAGCGTACGATTACCATGGCCGCAGTTCCAATGGCAACTAATGCGACCAAGTTTGGCGTTTTTACCTTAGAACCCATCATAACGAGCATTGCGCCCAAAATGCCAGGCAAAGCAAAGTTAAATGAAGCCACGATTGCCGGGGGCAAGACATTGATCAGAACCTGGCCAGCGACTAGAACCACTGCCAAAACAGTTAAGTTGGTGAACGTGGATGAAATGAGGGCAAATATGCCGGCAACTTCTGCTTCTTCTGATCCTGGGGCAAGTCCAAGCGCTTCTTGAGTACCAACAATTACAGGAAGACGCATGTTGCCAATGTTGCCTGAAAGGAATGACATATAGGTTCCAGCCGGACCTAAGGTTGGGAAGTATGAAATCGGTTCAACAAACCAGACGATTCCAACAAAGCCCGCTATGGAGATCATGCCGCTGATGATGTCCGCGGAGTTTGGACGATGGCCCAGTACAAAGGTCAGATAGAGCGGAATCGTCAAGGTGCAAAGGAATGCGACTGCAATGGTAAGCTGACCCCAAAAGTGAACGTCTTTATGAAATTGCTTTGGATTTTGATTATTATTTGTCATATTATTTGCCCCCTTATCTTAAGATGGTGCCTACGACCATAGCTGCAACAACCGCGAAGCCCATTGCCCAATCTTTAAGCCATTTTTTAGAACTGTCTTTTGAGACAATTATATTTACAGCCACAACGGATAAGGCACCAGCAATCAAGGCCGCTAAAGGCGCAATAGTGACTGTTTTAGCCAAAAGACCTTTATTGATGACTTCTTTATAAGCCAGGGAAAAGAATATGATAAAAGGAGCAAAGACAGACATGTAAGCAATTGTGAGTGGATTGGCTTTTTTGACCGTTGCTTGCAGCTTATCGATATGTTTAGTCGCAAAGAATACAACAATCAACCATCCTGCGCCGCCTAATGTCATAACCCAAGCTGCTGCAGAGAGCATTTTAGGCGCAAAATCCGGTGTTCCTGCAGTACCGCCGCTGCCAATTCCAGCTGCAATCATTTCAAATGCAGCAGATCCTATGATTCCAACCCTGGCTAAAGTAAGAGGACCACCAATTTGCGCAATCAGAGCCACCGCTACGGCAAAGACCGCAAAAGCCGGACCAATGGTTCCTATGAAACCAATTTTAAAAGCTTCCTTAACTTGTTTTGGACTTATAATGGATGTTTCCTTCACGTGCTTGTTTGCCAGTCGATAGAAAATAAAGCATTGAACAACAACGTTCGCAATAATAATCAGAGCCAAAATCCACATTATTGGGTTATTTGCAATTACCAATGTTTCTTTCATAATTAACCTCCGTTTAATAAGATTTTTTCGCGAAGATGAGTTCCTGGACGAGTACGAGGGAGACAGCCTTCCATGTGGCAATCCACATCAGCGGGTCGCTGTCCATTTCAAATAATTCGTGTTCAAACCTCCTGATAAAATAATTTATAATTTCTGAATATTAAGTTATCATTTTGTAACCTTCTTTACATCGCAAAGAGATTTAGATTTGAAAAAGAAATGTGAAACAAAAACACAATTTCTCAAAAACAGTCTTACAAAGAAAATATTTTCACAAAATTGACCATTTTGGCATCTAAATCACCATTTATTTCCTAATTTTAAACAAAATTTGTGAATTCAATTTGTAAGGTGCATAAGAAACCGTTATAATAAACCTATATTTATAACTCTTTTTAATAGTTATTAACGGGAAGGTGAATGCATGGGCATTTCTGTCGCTGAAATTCTTGAAAAGGATTTCTTTAGCCAATTTACGGTTGTCGCAGGTCATAAAGGAGTCCATAAACACATACAAGGCGTCGCCGTACTGGACGCGCCGGATGGATTTGCCTTTACACGCGGCAGAGAATTCCTGATTTCATCAGGCTACGTCTTTAAACAGAAGCCTGATTTGCTGCCACCTCACATTGAATCAGGAACATTCCAGAGAATTTCTTGCGTTGGCATCAAGTTGGGCAGGTATCTCGATGAGTTCCCCGCAGACTTGATCAAGGCCTGCAACGACTATGACGTGCCGCTGCTGAGCATCCCGAAAGGCGTTCCCTGGATGGAAATCATGAATATGCTCAATGTCATTGTCATGAATAAAAATATCCAGCAGTTCAACATAGGAAAACTTCAATTCAATAACCTCTCTGACCTTTCCTATCACATCAGAAAAATTAAGCGGATTCTGACCGCCATGGAAATCGAAATGGATTTCCCTACCATGATCTACAATCTGGTCAATGACAAAGCCTTTTACAGCTCGGATCGCTTTAAGGCGATCTCCCAGGATATGAAACCAGAGGATTTCTGGAATCCCTCCTTTGATTTCAGCAAGGAAACTCTGTGCGATAATTTAAAAATGGCGAGATATCGCGTTTTTAACCCAAAGTATGAAAAGCCCTATAGCTGGATCACTGTCCCTATTACAGTGGAGAACAAAATTAAAGCCTATTTTGTAGTTTTGGAAGCCACCGGTCTGATTGACTACTTCGACCAATTTGCCCTCAGAACCGGCTACCTCCTGCTTCAGGAATTATATGAACAGATTATTGTGACTCAAAGTATTGGCGACATTGGATTTGAAAGCTTCGTCAACGCCCTGGTATCCGGAAATTTGACCAGGCCGGAGGAGATCCGCTCTCATGCGTCCGAACTTAATCTCAACCCGGACGCTGCCTATTACACCGTTGTAATCCGGCAAAACAAAAGTGAGGTTTCACTGCATCAGAACCGGGAGTTGATCCGCAGTTCCATTCGCGGCATCTTCAGCAGCTCAGAATGCAGGACCGCTCTGCTGGATGACCATCACTGCCTCCTTCTCCTTGGAAACACAGAGCACCTTGAAGAAGGCAGTTATTTGAATGAGTTGAAGGCCAAGCTCAAAAAGCTTAACCAGCGCCTGGTCCTGGACTTGGAAGGCGGCGTGTTTGAGTTTGGCGTGTCAGATCTGCCAGGCATCATTCACGAGCTGGACAGAAACTACCATAGGTGCTTGAGAGCACTGGATATGGGCAAGCTGATCAGTCCGGACTGCGCGTATTTCAGGTACTCACAGTTAGGCGCTCTGGCATGGATCGACGTGCAAGGGGATGAAATCGAGATTATGATGCGCGACCTCAACAAGCTTCGCGCCAGGGATGACTCCGGCCAGCTGATCGAGACACTCAAAGCTTATCTGGAGTGTCGTATGAACTTCAGCAACACCGCCAAAAAGATGTTTCTCCACATCAACACCGTGAGAAAACGCGTGGAAGAAATTGAGGACTTGCTGCCTGTGGATCTCGAAGACCCCTCCATTCGCCTCAGGCTGGAGCTGCTGCTCAAATTGATTTAAGGATTACAAAAAATTTTAGCCGATGGTGTCTTGGACGGACACCATCGGCTTAATCTCTTTTTTGCATTATTGTATTATGTTGAGGATTTCACGCCCGCACCACCCGCATCTTCAGGCCATAAGCCTTCTCAAAATCCTCCGCAATACGCATGGTCGCCACACACTCAAGCTCCGTGTCCTTCTCCGACACCAGCCGAATCACCACTTCGCCGTTACCCGGCGTCACCACGAGGTCGTCCACCACCTGGGACTCACTCCGGTCGATCCGCTCGGCGATCTGCAGCAGTACTGCCAGCCGTCTGAGGCGGTCCATGGTCTCTTTGCCCATGACACCCCGGTACCGGTCCAGGTCCTCCTTCAGCTTGGACTCCCGGTGGTGCCCTACCAGAAACGCGACCTTGACAATCTCCTCGTTGGTCAGGCCGCAAAGCCTTGCGTTCAACGCCAGGTAAAACCCATGCCTGTGGTGATTGTAGTACTCAATGTGCATCCCAATGTCGTGGAGATGACTGGCGGCGTCCAGGAGCTTTCGTTCATCATCGCTGAACGGCCCCAGAAGCCTCAGGGCGTCAAACAGGCGCAGGGTCAGTTTCCGCACGTGTGCCGTGTGGGGATTGTCGACGTTGAAGCGCTTGCGGACGTTTTCGAGGCTGTGATCCAGGACGGAGGGCACGACCATCGGCAAATTCTTTTCTTTGAAGTAGCGGCTGAAAAACAAGCCTTCCCGCAGGCCGTTGCCGCTGACGACAAACAACTCCAGGGCCAAGACATTCGCGAGGACTTTCAGGGGCAGGACGCCGCCGGCTATGATGTCCGAGCGGTCCTTGCCTATGCCGGGGAGGTCGGCGACTTTGTCCGGCGGGGTTTTGACAATGTCCGCAAGTAAGGCTTCGAGGTCGCTGCCGGGCATTCTGTAATTGTGCAGGCTGACGGTGGAAAGGGGGTCCTTGCCCCGGTGGACTTTGGCCACGCTGCGCAGTGAGCCGCCCAGGCCAACGACAGGCAGACCTTTGGCTTCCTTCAGCCATGGGACCTCCTTGTAGGCCTTTCGGATGAATTTTTCCGCTTTTTCAAGGCCTTTTAGGCGGTTTGCGTCGCTGAGGTAGCGCTCTGTCAGGATGACGCTGCCGAAGGGCAAAGAGATGGATTCTCTGATTTCCCGGTTGACGACCCAGGCCAGCTCGGTGCTGCCGCCGCCGGTGTCGATCATGAGGAAATCCTTGAGGTCAATGGTATTGACGACGCCCAGGTAGTCGTAGTAGGCCTCGTCGTGACCGCTGATGACCTCGAAGGTCATTTGGTGCTCGCGCTGGGCCGCGCCCAGGAAGTCGGAAGAATTGGAGGCCTGCCGGACTGCGGCGGTGGCGACCGCAACGACTTTGGTGACCCCATAGGCGTCGATGAGCTGGTTGAAGAGCTTGATGGCGTTCAGAGTTCTGGCTATGGGCTCGGGTTTGAGGGTGCCGCCGTCGGCTAACCCCTCCGAGAGCCGGACCATGACCTTGGCCTGGTCCACCAGGCTGTAGGAGCCGTTCTTATAGACGTTGACTATGTTCATGCGCACGGAGTTGGACCCGAGGTCGATGATGCCATACCGTTCCATGGCGGTACCCCCTTTATAGGTAGAAACCCTTCGCGCTCTGGTGGGAGCTCGAAGGGTTTTGATTGGTTGTTTTGGATCGCCGGATCGGGCGCTGCAGTTTCTAGTGCGGCGTCCCTGTGCTGCGTCTAGTAATGGCCCTCATTAGGGACAATACAGATGAACTTGAGCGGCTTGTCCGTCAGGTTTTTGAACTGGTGGAGCTCACCGCTTGGCACGTAGGCATAGGAGCCGGCCTCGATAGGGTTTTCCTTGTCGTGTAGGAACAGGGTTCCGGAGCCTTCAAGCACATAGTTGATGTGCGGCCAAGGATGGGTGTGGCGCGGCGTGTAGCCATAGCCTTCAATCTCAAATACGCGCATGACATGGTCCGTCCAGCCTTCTTCTTTGGAAACCGGAACCTTCATGACAGCGCCTTTAACCTCAGGGTTGATGATGGGCTTGCCTTCAAGATCGTTGATATGGCCTATTGGCATGGGATCACCTCTGTGTTGGATTTTATTTGGGGTGGCGACTGTGTTTTGTCTGGTGTACATAGGACCTCGAACAGCATCCTCACATAAATAGTCTATACCACAATTTGGCCAACCGTAAACCTAAATTGCGCGAGAATTGTAGTGGGTGACAGGCACCGGTATGAGTTTGGGGACGCGGACAAAAACGAAACTGGTGACGCGGACAGCTTTGAATTTGGTGCCAGAGCTTAGTGTAAATTTTCACTTTCAAACAAAAATAATAGCCGTTAGACCCGCGAAATCCCAATGCATGATCTAACGGCTATTTTTACTTAATACCTGATTAACCACCTATAGTCCTGTCTGCAATCCATGATCCAATCTACAAAGACAAACTGCTCTTTGGCCTGATAAAGGATGAGATACCTTTTCTCAATGACCATTTTCCGATATTTGTTGGCTGGCAAAAAATCAGTTGATATAAAGGGATGTCTCTCAGGAAAGTGTGATAAAGTCCGAATTGAATCCAACAGCAAGGTTTTAATTTTTCTGGCTGCATCCGCGTCAGCTTGAGCTAAAAATCGAATGTGTTCAATCAGCATTTGACGAGCAGCATCCGAGATGATCACCGTGTATTCATTATCATTATCACTTCTTCTCATACTCGGCCTCATCCAAAATGCGGTCCAATTCCTGTTCTAATGCCTCAAGTGTAACACCTATTTTTCCCGCTGATCTTTCTTCTTCAACCATCAGGAGTTTTTCCCTAAGTGCCAGCATCTTCTCACGCTTGACGAAGGAGGACAAATCCATAACCACGAGATCCCCTTCGCCATTCTTGGTCAGATAAACGGGCTCACCGGTTTCTCTGCATAAATCAGCGATTTCATTGTAGTTTTGACGAATACTGGCTGAAGGTTTAATGATCATGATGATGCCCCCTTAAAAGCAATAGCAGTTTATAGTTATAATTCTACTATTATTTTACTACAAATCGCCCATTTTGTTCACACCCAAATCAAAATAATTTTCTAACCCTAAATTGTTTGAGAATTGTAGTGAGTGACAGGCACCAGTTAATATTTGGGGGCAATAGGCGCAAGCCGCGCGGACAAAAACGAAACAGGTGACGCGGACAGCTTTCAATCTGGGGGCAATAGGCCATAGCCGCAGAGCTAGTACCCTGTAAATTCTAAAACTATAACATACAACTGCGGTAAAATTTCGAAGTGCAAGGCGGAGGAAGTAGCGATACTAGGCAGTATCGCGGATAACGACAACGCAGCAATGCGGAATTTTAACCTGTTGAATGTCGAGTTTTAGTGTTTACAGGGTATTAGGTGTAAATTTACACTCCACTTCCAACCGAAAAAAGGAAAGACCGGATGTAAGCGGCGTTCTAGCCGCCGGCACCTGGTCCTTCCTTTTAACCATACCTTACAAATAGCCTTCAAAAACCCCTAAAACTTCGCAATATCTTTCCTGCAATACTTATTTCCAAACCGAATCATTTCCGCGCCTTGATATGCCTTCTTACGAGCGCTGTCCAGGGTATCACCCACTGCGGTAACCGTGACCACACGACCACCTGAAGTCACAGCTTTTCCATCCTTCAGAACAGCGCCGCCAAAGAATGCTGTCACCTCCGGCATAAATTCAGTCTGCGTCCCAGGAAAATCGAGCTCCATTCCCGGCTCAAACTCATCCGGATAACCCATAGAAGCCAGAACAACTGAGACGGCTGCCTTCGGCGTCCATGCCAGTTTCAACGTACTCAGCTTACGATAATGCAGCGCCAGCAAAACATCCACAAAATCGCTGTCCAGTCTCGCCATCAAAGACTGCGTTTCCGGATCACCAAAGCGGACATTGTATTCCAGGACCTTGATCCCGTCAGCAAGACCAGTCGGACAGGATTCATCGATCATAAGACCAATAAATATGATCCCCCTGAAATCAAAACCCTCTGCCTGCAGCCCCTTTAAGGTCGGCTGAAGCACCCGGGCCTCAATGTCCGCCATCAAAGCCGCATCCACAAACTTACTCGGCGAATACGACCCCATGCCGCCGGTGTTCGGACCGAGATCCGCATCAAAAATCTTCTTGTAATCCTGGGCAGTCTCCAGCGGCAATATAGTCTCACCATCCACCAGACAAATAATCGACGCCTCAAAGCCCTTCAGAAACTCCTCCAGCACCACCGTATGACCGGATTCCCCAAAGCGGCCCTCCAGCATCATCTCCGCCAAAGTTTGCTCCGCCTCTTCATAGCTCTGAGCAATGATGACCCCTTTGCCGGCGGCGAGACCATCGGCTTTAATCACGACCGGGAGCGCGTAGCTGCGCAGCGCCGCCTTCGCAGCTTCCACGTCCGTAAACACGCCATACCCCGCCGTCGGAATCTGGTACTTCACCATGAACTCCTTGGAAAAAGCCTTGCTGCCCTCCAGCTGCGCCCCTGCCCGGTCCGGACCAATAATGACCAGCCCCGCCTCGCGGAACGCGTCGACCACACCAGCCACCAAAGGCACTTCAGGCCCCACCAGGGTCAAATCGATCTTTTCTTCCAGCGCAAACGCCTTGAGCGCCTCCACTTCTGACACGCCAATTGCCACGTTTTTCCCGACCAGGGCCGTTCCAAAATTCCCCGGCGCAAAGAAAAGGCTTGGCGCGTGATTACTTTTCGACAGCCTCCAGCCCAAAGCATGCTCTCTCGAGCCATTGCCAATTACCAAGATCCGCATGAATCTACCTCCCGGTGGTATAGTCGTAAAATTGTTGATTCGTCAAAACCAATTATTGCATCCCAGATTGGTTAGTGCTTGAAATGTCTCACATCTGTAAAGACCATTGCGATTCCGTACCGGTTGCACGCCTCGATCACCTTGTCATCATTGACAGAACCGCCCGGCTGTATAATCGCTGAGATCCCAGCAGCCGCAGCAGACTCCACCGAGTCCGCAAATGGGAAGAAAGCATCCGACGCCAGGGCGCCGCCCTTGGCTCCAGCACCCGCCTGTTTCAAGGCTATCTCCGCAGCACCGACGCGATTGGTTTGTCCCGGTCCTACGCCCAAAGTCACGCCGCCCTTGGCGACCACAATGGCATTGGACTTCACATGACGGCAAATGCTCCAGGCAAAGCGCAGGTCATGCATCTCATCCTCAGTCGGGATGCGGTCCGTGACGACCTTGAGCTCCATGCCCACCGGCTCCGAGTCCACCTGCTGAATCAGCAGGCCGCCCTCGATCCGCTTGAGATCATAAGCATCCTCAAAGGTCTGGTTCGTAGGCAGCGTCAGCAGCCGGATATTCTTCTTGGCCTTCAGAACCTCCAGTGCTTCCTCCGCAAACGCCGGCGCCACAATAATCTCAAGGAAAGTCTTCGACATCTCCAGCGCCGTCTCCCTGTCGACCTTGCGATTTAGAGCCACAATGCCCCCAAAGATGGACACCGGATCCGCGTCATGGGCTTTGACATAAGCCGTCGCCAAATCGTGACCCACCGCCACGCCGCAAGGGTTCGTATGCTTGACCGCCACAGCCGCCGGCTCCACAAACTCACGCACCATGCGAACTGCCGCATCCAGGTCATTCAAATTATTGAAAGAAAGTTCTTTTCCGTGAAGCTGCACAAAGTCTGTCGATGCACCAGAAGCAGGCAGGGCATCCTTCAGGAACCACGCGTTCTGATGCGGGTTCTCACCATAACGCAGAGGCTGCACCACATCAAAGGGCAGCGTCAGGGTGCGGCCAAAGCCCTCAGGCCGGAAAGTCTTTGCCAAAAATGACGCGATCATGGCATCATAGTGCGAGGTATGCTCAAACACTTTCAGCGCCAGACGCGCCCGCTCATCCGTCGGGATGGCCTCACCTCGCTCAAGAGGCTCAAGAACCATCTCGTAATCCATAGGATCACACAAAACAATAACGTCATTATAATTCTTCGCCGCAGAACGCAGCATAGTTGGCCCGCCAATATCTATGTTTTCAATAATATCTTCCAAAGTCGAATCCGGCTTCTGAACCGTCGCCCGGAACGGATACAGGTTCACCGCCACGAGGTCGATCATCTCAATGCCCAGCTTCATGGCCTCGCGCTGATGTTTTTCCGAATCGCGGCGAGCCAGAATCCCCCCATGAACCGCCGGGTGCAAGGTTTTGACGCG
Source organism: Acidaminobacter sp. QWL-03 (assembly GCF_058683855.1). Lineage (NCBI taxonomy): Bacteria > Bacillati > Bacillota > Clostridia > Peptostreptococcales > Acidaminobacteraceae > Acidaminobacter > Acidaminobacter sp. QWL-03. The sequence continues at coordinate 3,300,199 of NZ_CM178752.1, read as the reverse complement.
CCCGTCGAAGCACTCCGGAAAACCCGTCGCCTCGCTGACTTCCGTCGCTTTGACACCCGCCTCCTGAAGCACTCTATAAGTACCGCCCGTCGACAGAATTTCATACCCTATGGCCGCAAGGCGCATGCCCAACTCGACCACGCCGTGCTTGTCACTGACGCTGATTAATGCTCTTCTCACGCTTCAGACCTCCCAAATTTCTCCGCGATCAACTTTCCAACCGCTTCGACCAATGTTTGATGCTCCACAGGCTGCAGCCTGGCATAGAGCGATTCCGGCGAATCCCCCGGCAACACCGGGACCTTTCGCTGCATCAGAATCCGGCCGGTATCCACGCCCTCATCCACCAGGTGAACGGTAACGCCGGTCTCTGTATCCCCAGCCGCCAGGACCGCTTCATGGACATGGTGCCCGTAAAAGCCCTTGCCGCAGTATTTCGGAATCAGGGACGGATGAACGTTCACAATCCGGTCCTGGTATTTCGCAATAATGCCCGCCCCAAGAATCCCGAGGAATCCCGCCAGGACAATCACGTCAGCCTCGACTTCCTCCAGAAGCGCCAGGATTTTCTGTTCGCGCTCTTCAGGTGACCCTGCCTTTCGATCGATCATTTCGCCACGGATCCCGTGCTTTTCAGCCCGCTCCAGCGCATAGCAACCCGGCCGGTCTGCCATAACCAGAACTATTAGTGCGTTTAGCCGATGGTTCCCCTCGGTCACTCGGTTCCTTTCAGTCACTCGGTTCCTTTCAGTCACTCGGTTCTCTTCCGCAGCGTCAATCAGCGCCTGCAGATTGGTCCCGCCACCGGACACGAAAACGGCGATCCGCGGCCGCCCATTCACAGAAGAATGAGCGCCGCCCGCCGTTACGTCAGAATCCAGGGTGGAGTTGGATGAATGAGTGCCGTCAGGTGACCAAGCGCCGTCAGGTGACCAAGCGCCGTCAGGTGACCAAGCGCCGTAAGGCGACCAAGCGCCGTAAGGCAACCTAGTGCCGCCCTCTTTGTCTTGAAAAGCGCTGATCATAAAATCACGCGGTCCTTACCGGCAGACACCTTGACAATCTCACCGATCTTATACGCTTCGTAGCCTTCAATGGCAAGGGCTTCAAGGGCCTGAACCGCATTCTCAGCGGAGAGCACCACCATGAACCCAATACCCATGTTAAAGGTCCCAAAAAGCTCAGCCGGGGTCAGACCCGCTCTGGCTTCAATGAGATTGAAAATTTCCGGACGTTTCCAGGCAGTAGTGTTAATGGCAACACCAAGGCCTTCCGGCAGCATGCGCGGCACGTTTTCCTGAAAGCCGCCGCCGGTGATGTGGCACATGCCCTTCAAGTCAAAGCGGGGCATCAGCACACGAACTTCCGGTGCATAAATACGGGTTGGCTCAAGGAGCATTTTGGTGATGGCCTTCGCGTTATCCGTTGCCTCTGGCGCGGCAATTTCCTCTGCGAAGAGCTTTCTGAGCAGGGAATAGCCGTTGGAGTGCGCACCGCTGGATGGAAAACCGAGGACCACGTCCCCTTCCTGAATCCGCTCGCCGGTGATGATCTCGCTCTTTTCAACGACACCCACGGCAAAGCCCGCTAGGTCATACTCACCTTCAGCGTAGAAGCCAGGCATTTCAGCGGTTTCGCCGCCCAGCAGCGCAGCGCCCGCCTGACGGCAGCCGTTGCTGACGCCTTTGACGATTTCTGCAGCTTGCTCCGCCTTCAGCTTGCCTGTCGCGATGTAATCCAGGAACAGCAGCGGTTGGGCGCCCTGACAGAGAATGTCGTTAACGCACATAGCCACCAGGTCAATGCCCACGGTGTCATGGCGATCCAGAGAAAAGGCCAGCTTAAGCTTGGTGCCTACGCCGTCTGTACCGGCGACGATAACCGGCTCAGTGAATTTTCCGCCCAGGGTCATCATGCCGGCAAAGCCGCCAATGCCACCGATTACGCGGCTGTCATGAGTGGTTTTCACATATTTTTTCATCAAATCCACGGCGCGGTAGCCCTCTTCCACGTCTACCCCCGCGGCCTTGTAAGCGTCTCTTTTCAAGTCTTTTGAATCCTGTGTCTCATTTTTATCTTTAACATCTGGCTGCGACATGGCACACTTCCTCCTTATCGTTTCTCGAACTGGAATTTGTCAGCGGATTCCGGGACCGCCGTTGGATAATCGCCGTTGAAGCAGGCCAGGCAGATCCCGCTTTCGGACAGCGCCTCTGGATTCGGCACCGCGTCGAGCAGTGGCGTGGCTTTTAGGCCGATGGCTTTCTTAAGTCCTTCAGGAGACAAATAGCCAAGTGTGTCAACGCCAATGCGTTTCCCGATTTCCTCAACCGTCATCTGAGCCCCAACCAGGTTCTGGCGGCTCGGCGTATCGATGCCGTAGAAGCACGGGTAGGCCACCGGCGGCGACGTGATGCGCATGTGCACCTCCTTGGCCCCTGCGTCTCTCAACATCTGGACGATTTTCTTGCTGGTGGTGCCCCGGACTATGGAGTCGTCAATCATGACGACGCGTTTGCCCGCAATATTTTCCTTTAGAACGTTGAGCTTCAGGTGGACCGAGAGCTCGCGCATCTTCTGGTCCGGCTGGATGAAGGTTCTGCCCAAATATTTGTTCTTGATGAGGCCTATGCCCAGAGGAATGCCGGAGGCTTCCGAGTACCCTATGGCCCCGCTGGTTCCGGAATCCGGTACGCCTATAACCACATCCGCCTCAATGGGATGTTCTATGGCCAGGGTGCGTCCGGCGTTGCGGCGGGACATGTAGACATTGACGCCGTCAATGGTGCTGTCCGGTCTGGCAAAGTACACATATTCGAAAGCACAGACGGCGCGTCTGGCGGCTGGTGCGAATTGAAAGCTTTCAATGCCTTTGTCGTCGATGAGAATGACTTCGCCGGGCTCCACGTCCCGGATCGGGGCAGCGCTTAGGACATCCAGTGCGCAGGATTCGGAGGCCAGGACGTAGCCACCATCGGCTAACTGCCCTAAGATGAGGGGGCGGAGGCCGTTGGTGTCGCGAACGCCAATAAGCTTGTCCTCGAAGAGGATGGTGAGGGAAAATGAGCCTTGGAGCTGCTTCAGGGCGTCGGTCAGACCTTCCTTCAGGCCAAGCTTGAAGTTTCGGGCGATCAGAGCTGCAATGACTTCAGAGTCTATGGAGGTCTGGAAAATGGCGCCGTCGTCCTCGAGCCGGTCGCGGATCTTGCCTATGTTGACCAGATTGCCGTTGTGGGCGAGAGCGATCGAACCGCCTCGGTACTTGACCACCAGAGGCTGGGCATTGGCGACGTTGGAGTCCCCCGTCGTCGAATAGCGGACGTGACCAACGGCGGCAGTGCCATGAAGCTTCGCCAGGGTCTCGTTGGAAAAGACCTCCTGGACCAGACCCATGTCCTTGTAGTATTTGATGCTGTCGTTTTTCACCGCGATGCCCGCGCTCTCCTGGCCGCGGTGCTGCAGCGCGATGAGCCCATAGCAGGCCATGGACGCAATGTGATCCGCGTCGCTCGTGTAGAGGCCAATGACCCCGCACTCTTCACCAAGCTTATCCCACTTCATTTCACACATTTCCAGCGCTCCTATCCTTATTAGTTGTCAAGGCGCTTGAGGATTTCCTGGTAAGCTTCTTCAATATTGCCGAGGTCACGTCTGAAGCGGTCTTTGTCGAGTTTTTCGCCCGTTGCAGCGTCCCAGAGACGGCAAGTGTCAGGAGAAATTTCGTCGGCGAGAATGACTTGGTCGCCATAAAGGCCAAATTCGAGTTTGAAGTCGACGAGGGTAATGCCTCTGGCTTTGAAGAAAGCGGTGAGGAGCTCGTTGATTTTAAGGGCGTATTTTTTAATTTGAGCCACTTGATCAAGAGTTGCCAGTTCCATGGCTTGAATGTGGTCTTCGTTGATCTGTGGATCACCGAGGGAATCATCTTTCAAGCAGAACTCGAGGATCGTAAATGGCAGCTGCTTTCCTTCCGGAATACCAAGTCTCTTGGTGAGGGAGCCGGCTGCGATATTTCTGACCAACACTTCCAGCGGCATAATCTTGACAGCTTTGACGAGGACGTCGCGGTCGCTGAGGCGCTTGACGAAGTGGGTCGGGATGCCTTCTGCTTCCAGCATCGTGTAGAGGCCTTCACTGATTTTGTTGTTCAGGATGCCCTTGTCGTGGATGGTCCCTTTTTTCTTGCCATCAAACGCTGTCGCGTCATCTTTGAACTCGATAATGTAAAGTCTTTCGTCATCTGTTTTATAAACACGCTTCGCCTTTCCCTCGTACATCATTTCACGCTTTTCCATTTAAACAAATCCTCCTCAAAGAGATATTCTTAGTAAACAAGTTACAATGTTCGTTTTTCATCAAAATGACACGGCGCTTCCAACGCGACAGTTCGCCATCACCGACCAGACCCGCCTCTCCAAATGCCCTTGCCTTACTTGCGAAGCCCCTGAATGGACGCATCCGCCGCCACGACGTCCTGACGCATCTTCTCGCGGAAGGCCTTCAGGCGCTCGCGCACTTCAGGATACTTGACGCTGACGATCTGCGCCGCCAGGATGCCCGCGTTGTCGCCACCGTTGACCGCCACCGTTGCCACCGGAATGCCGGAAGGCATCTGAACGATAGACAGCAGCGAGTCAAACCCATCCATAAAGCTGCTCTTGATTGGAAGTCCAATAACCGGAAGCACCGTGAACGCCGCGATCACACCCGGCAAATGCGCTGCTTTGCCAGCAGCAGCAATGATAGCCTCAAACCCATTTTCTTCAGCTTTTGCAACAAAGCTCATGACTTCATTCGGCGTACGGTGCGCTGACATGACTCTCATTTCCGCTTCAATCCCAAACTGCTCAAGGGCTTCCGCCGCCTTTGACACGACTTCAAGATCCGATTTGCTTCCCATGATAATTGCAACTTTCATTGAACACCCTCCCAAAACACGAACATTTTACTGTTTTATCGACATTAACGTTCTTAATTTAACTTTATTCTACCCCACATCCAGCGTCTTATCAAGACCATATCGGCAAATTTAGCGGTTCGATCAGTAAAAGTCAACGACCTCATCGTGACCTGTTTTCTTTATTCGAACCGCTAATCTGCGCCCATTCTCCAGTTGAACACACTTTACTTATTAAAGTAATCAACGCCAGCCTCAAAAATCTCCATGTCATACTGACCCGGCACATTCAAATAGGTGTGAGACGTCATCCGCTCCGAGTGGCCCATCTTGCCCAGCACCCGGCCATCCGCGCTCACTAGCCCTTCGACACCAAAGGCAGAGCCATTGAGGTTGTGGCCCCTGGAATACACCGTCGCCACCTGGCCCGCCGCCAGCAGCGCCTCGAACTGCGCTTTACTGGCAAAGAAACGCCCTTCACCGTGGGACAAAGGCACATTGTAACGCACGCCCTCAGACGCCCGCGCCAGCCACGGCGACTTCTTGGACACCACTTCGATCTGCACCATCTTGGAAATGTGCTTTCCACACTGATTGTACGTTACCGTTGGATCCTCAGGCCCAAGGTCCCGGATCTCGCCGTATGGCAGCAGCCCCAGCTTGATCAGCGCCTGGAACCCGTTGCAAATCCCCAGCATCAAGCCGTCCCGCTGCTTCAGCAGCGTCATGGTCGCCTCTTTAATCCCCGCGTTCTTGAACACCGAGCTGATAAACTTGCCGGATCCATCCGGCTCGTCCCCGGCGCTGAAGCCCCCCGGCAGCGCGATCATCTGTGCTTTTTCTATAGCCTTCACATAGGCCTCAATAGACGCTTCCACGTCCGCCAAGTTCCTGTTTCTGAAGATGATCACTTCAGCCTCGGCCCCCGCCCGTTCAAAGGCCCGCGCCGTGTCGATTTCGCAGTTCGTCCCCGGGAACGCCGGAATGAACACTCTAGGCTTCACCCCTCTGAGAATGTTGATCTGTGATCGATCTTCCCCAAAAAGCACTTCCCGCTTCTCCTTCTTCTTACCGGCAGGTGGCACTTCTGCCGCAAGAGGCGAATCCGCATAAGGCTTGCAGCGCGGGAACACACTGTCCAGTGGCTCCAGCCACGCCGTCTCAATCTTCTTAAGATCCACACCGCCGCCCTGGGCGTTAATACGGTAAGTACTTTGTGTCTCGCCGAGCATCAGCCAATCTGCCGGCATGACATCCGCACTGGCAAGGTCAATTTCAAGGATCAGAGCACCAAAGCCCGCCTTAGGCAATTCCTTTGAGCTCAGCTTAACGCCAAGGCCGTTGCCGACACCCATCTTAAAGAGGTTATCGAGCACGCCGCCCTCTTCCACGACAGAAGCAGACAGTACGACGCCATGCTCAATCAGCGACTGAGCTTCCTTCAGTCTGGCCGCATAAGCCGCGAGATCCGGCAGTCCCGCCGCGTCTCTGGCCACATCTGCCATGTAGACCGTGCTGCCCTCGGATTTGAAGTCTGTGGAGACGACGTTTTTCACATCCACAGCTGCTGCCGCGAAGGCAATCAGCGTTGGCGGCACATTCAGATCTTTAAAGGTGCCGGACATGGAGTCCTTGCCGCCTATGGCCCCAAGACCAAACGCGTCCATGGCGTACAAAGCGCCTAACAAAGCTTTGAAAGGCTTCTGCCACTTCAGCGGGTCTGACCCCAGCCGCTCAAAATACTCCTGGCAGGACAGGTGAATGCGTTCGAGCTTCGCCCCTGTGAGCACCGCCTTAGCCACCGCTTCAGCCACGGACATGGCGCCGCCCACAAACGGATCCCGGTCCAGCGCTTTCAATGCATAGCCTGCGCTCATCACTGTGCCTGTCAAAGAAGTACCATCAGCCGATGGCAGCTTGGCCACCATGGACATGGACGGCGACATCTGCCGCGCGCCGCCAAACGGCATCAAAATGGAATAAGCGCCAACCGTATTGTCAAAATTTTCGACGAGGCCAATTTGAGCCGCGCCGTTCAAGTCCGTTACCGCTGCCAACAGGGCCTCTTCCGCCTCTTCCGCTGACATGATGACCTTGTCCCCAGCTTCTCCCGAGCCCTCTCCAGGCTTAGCCCCAGGCACCTCAGTCACCTTGATGACCTGGCTTCTGCTGGCACCGCTGGAATCGATAAAGTCGCGGTCCAGTTCCAGAACGACCTCGCCCTTCAGGAACATGCGGAGTTTACCGGAATCCGTCACCTGTGCAATTTCATAAGCATCGAGGTTTTCTGCTGCCGCTAACGCCACAATGGCCTCCACATCCGCAGGATCCACGACCACCGCCATGCGCTCCTGAGACTCTGAGATCGCCAGCTCTATGGCCCCAAGACCCGGATATTTCGTCTTTACTGCATCCAGCTGGATGTCCAGGCTGTCCGCCAATTCCCCAACGGCCACTGACACGCCGCCGGCGCCAAAGTCGTTTGACTTCTTGATGCGCTTGGCGAAGTCTGCCGTGCTGAAGAGCCTTTGGAGTTTGCGTTCTTCCGGCGCATTGCCGCGCTGGACTTCAGAAGCGCAGGTCGCTAGGCTGGACTCGTCGTGCTCCTTGGAAGAGCCCGTCGCACCCCCAAGGCCGTCAATGCCCGTCTTGCCGCCAATAAGGAGGACTTTGTCGCCAACCGCCGGCTGAAGTCGCTTCACGTTTTCCGCCGGTGCCGCACCGATAACCGCACCCACCTCCATGCGCTTCGCTTTGAAGCCCTCATGATAGTATTCGCGGATATAACCTGCAGGCAGGCCAATCTGGTTGCCGTAGGAAGAAAAGCCCTTCGCCGCACCCCGGGTGATGACCCTTTGAGGCAGCTTTCCAGGCAAAGTTTTATCAAGACTCTCCGTTGGATCTCCGGAGCCGGTGATGCGCATGCCCTGGTAGACATAGCTGCGTCCCGAGAGCGGATCCCGGATCGCGCCGCCCAAACAGGTCGCCGCGCCGCCAAAAGGCTCGATTTCCGTAGGGTGGTTGTGGGTCTCGTTCTTGAACATGACTAAGTAAGGCTTGGTCTCGCCGTTTTCAAAGGCCGCGTCCACCATAAAGGTCGCTGCGTTGATCTCGTCCGACACCTCAACATCCGCAAGGCCGCCCTGCTTTCGCAGCCAACGAGCCTGAATGGTCGCCAGATCCATGAGGGACTCGGGTTTGGAAGTCGCAATGTCTGCGCGCTTTTGTCTATATTTGTCATAAGCTTCCAGAAGCGGGCCATAGGTCGCCTCGGAGAAGTCAATATCCTTCAGCTCGGTCATAAATGTCGTGTGACGGCAGTGATCTGACCAGTAAGTATCCAGAACCTTGAGCTCGGTCATCTTTGGATCTCGGCCGGCCGTGTTCTTGAAATAGGCCTGAACCATAGCCAGATCTTCGCTCGACATGGCGAGGCCGTGTGACGCGAGGAAACCCTCCAGCGCGTCTTCTGTAAGGTCTCTAAAACCTTCGAGAACCTCAACAGGCGGCGCGTCAGGCTGAATCACCTCCGCCGGGCATAGCTCAACCAGTGAAATTTCCATGGCCTCGACCGGGTTGATCAGGAAGCGTTTAATCCCCTGCACTTCATCCGCCGAAAGAGGCCGCTCACTCTTCAGGCGCACCGCCTTAAAGGAAACCACGTGGGGATCCTGCCCCAGCTTCAGAATGGTCAGAAGCTGCACCGCGGAATCCGACCGCTGGTCATACTGCCCCGGCAGCAAACGATAGGCAAACGCCGTCTCGCCAGCTTCCGGCATCCAGACGTCGCTGACCAGGTCCACGTTGGGCTCGGAAAACACGTGCTGCACCGCCTGAGCCACTTCCGCAGGCTCCAGGCCAAAGATGTCATACCCGTTGTAAACCTCTGCCTTTTTCACCGCGCCAATCTTCAAAAAGTCCCTGATCTGGCCGGTGAGCCCGGCGCTCTCCACGTCCAGCGCCTCGATTTTTCGGACAAACTTTCTCACACCTTGCATGATTTTCCTCCTTGTTGGTTATGTTGATCATGTCCGGCACGCGCCGGAGCTTCCTTATGACGACAATGGCGTTGATAATGGGTTGGGGGTTCAGGGACCATCGGCAAAGCCCTCTTTTTAAAGATTTTTCTGCCGATGGTTCCTTCCCCACCACCCCGCATTCACGACTATTTACATTCGTACCCCGATGATTGTTCTCGATTGTTCTCGATTCTTCTTGATTGTATCATCAGATCTTTTATAATAATAATTAATTATAGTAATCAAAATCATAAGGAGCGCTAATGCATGAATTCCATGGATCTTTATAATGTCTTCTACTACGCGGCCCTTCACGAGAGCTTTACACGGGCCTCAGAAGTCCTCTTCGTCACACAGTCCTCGGTTAGTCAGTCCATCCGGCAGCTGGAGACCGCCCTGGGGATGCCGCTGTTTTACCGGAAGGGGCGCACCGTTTCGTTGACGGCCGCGGGCGAGACCCTCTTCGACTTTGTCAGCCAGGCCATCAAAAGCATTGAAAAAGGTGAAAAAGAGTTGCTCAGGCTGCAGGGGCTGGATCGCGGGCATCTGCAGATTGGGGCCAGCGATACGCTCTCCCGGTATATTTTGATGACGCCGCTGCAAGCTTTTCACCGGAAATATCCCAATATCCGGCTGTCGATCCAGAACCGACCATCACCGGTATCGAAGTCCCGCGTTCGGGAGGGTGCCCTGGACCTGGCCCTCGTGAATCACACCGGTGCCCTGGAGGACAAGGACCTGGTCTACCTGCGGCTGGCTTCAGAGAAGAATGTTTGGATTTCTTCTGCGGATTACGCCGGGACCCACGGGCTGCTCGGGCGGTCACTGAGCCTTTCTGAGCTGGCCGGGCACCCTTTGGTCACCCTTGAAAAGAACTCGACGACCCGCCGGCTCTTGGACGATTTTTTGGCACGCCATCAGATCCACCTCGAGCCGGAGTTTGAGTTCGGCAGCGTGGACCTCATTGTGGACATGATCGCCAGCGGGGTCGGGATTGGCTTCGTGCCGAGGATGGCCATGCAAAATGCGCCTGAATCCCTGGTGATTCTGGCGACCGAGGAGCCGGTTCCGTCCACAGATCTCTGTCTGATTCACAGCCGCCATCTGCCACTGACCAGCGCTGCGGAGGCGTTCCTGGAGGTTATGCGGGGGGCGTTTTAAGGACATGGAAAAGAAGTCACCCACAAATTTATGTTAAATTTGCGGGCGACTTCTTTTTTCCGTACCTGCGGCTAGCGCCTATTGCCCCGTTTTTCGGAACAACAACGTTAAATTAAGTTGAAAAGTCTGCAATCACAAAGTTTCAACAAAAAAACTTCATTAACTTCACTCGCGTTGCCAGGTACGGGAGAACTCAATAATCACCTGTTTCACGTCCCACAAATTCTCCAGTCTTTCTTTGGCTTCTTCCTTGATCGTCGCCGCGAATTGATGGTCTTCAGGCAGATCCACCACCACGCGAATCACGCCTTCACTGACCACTATTTCTTTGACCAGGTTTGTGGCCACCATGTCCAGACCGTTCATAGGGTTCATGACTCTTCTCAGTTTTTTTCGTACTATTTCCTCCGTTGTCGGTTCCAGATTGACGACCAGGCCATGCTTTTCTTCGTAATTCAGGATGGCACTCCGCAGGCATTCCACTGCCAGTACCGAGCAGTGGGCTTTGATGGACGGAAGCCCGCCCAAGGCCTGGGACGCCTCTTGCCAGGTGATGCGTTTAGCCTCCTCCAAGGTTTTACCCTTGGCCATCTCCGTAATAATCGAGCCCGTCGCAATGTTGGAGGCGCATCCATAAGACTCAAACTTGATGTCCGTGATTTTTTTAGTCTCCTCGTCTACCTTGATATAAACCGAGACCATGTCTCCGCATGCCGGGCTGCCTTCAGACGCTTTTCCGTCCGCATCCTCAATTCTACCGACATTGCGCGGATTTTTGAAATGTTCCAAAACTGTATCATTATAAGGAAAAGCCATTTTACACGCCTCCCTGTTTGCCCAAAGGACTGATTCTTCTCAGATTCTCAACAATAGTCGCCAAAGTCTCCACCACCAGGTCAACTTCTTCCATGGTGTTATACCTGCCAAAGGTAAAGCGAATGGACCCGTGGGCACGCTCGTGGTCTCCACCGATGGCCATCATCACATGGCTGGCCTCCAGGGATCTGCTGAAGCAGGCTGAACCCGTACTCACCGCGATCCCGTACATGTCCAGGTGCAGGGTGATGGACTCGCCTTCCACATGGTGAAAGGAGAGGTTGGCATTTTGGGGGATTCTCTTCTGGGGATCCCCATTCAGCGTCACTAAAGGGATTTTTGCGACGACCTGTTCAATGAGCCTGTCGCGCATGACCTTGAGGCGTGCGTTTTCCTCTTCCGTCACCAGCGACACCGCTTTGGCAAACCCCACGGCGCCGGGAATATTTTCGATGCCCGCTCTCAGGTCGAATTCATGAAAGCCACCATCGGCAATTTTTTCTAAAGGTGTCCCCCGCCGCACGTAAAGCCCGCCAATGCCCTTCGGACCGTGTATGGTGTGGGCGGAGACCGTGATCAGGTCCACATTGATGCGCCGGACATCCAGCGGCAGCCGGGTGAAGGTATGGGTGGCATCCGTGTGGAACAGCACATTTTTTTCACTGCAAAGCCTGCCGATGGTCTCAAGATCCTGCACCGTCCCAATCTCATGATTGGCATGCTGAATCGACACCAGGATGGTATCCTCTCTCAAAAGCGACTCCAACTGGTCCAGCTTCACAAAGCCAAGGTCGTCCACCTCCAGGTAATCCACCTCAAAGCCTTGTCTTTCGAGGGCCCTTGCGCTTTGCAGAACTTGAAAATCCTCAATCTTGGAGACAATGAGGTGCTTGCCTTTCTTGTTTCCCAGCGCCTTGGCAACGCCTTTCAGCGCCAGATTGCTGGATTCTGTGCTGTCAGACGTAAAGATAAATTCCTCAGGCGCTGCGCCCAAAGCGCCGGCGATGCTGGCCCTGGCTTCCGCCAAAGTCTCTCTGGCCTCCAGCCCCTGGGAATAGCCAAATTCCGATGTCGCCACCGCATAATTCTCAAAATAGCATGGTTTCATAGCTTCAAACACGGCTTCATCCAGTCTCGTCGCAGCCGCGTTATCCATATAGATTATTTTTTGAATCATAGTTTTCACCCTTAGATTAATAACGTAATGGCGGATTCTCTGGCTTCCTGAATATAGGTTCCCACAGCGCCATAGAGGTCAATGAGGTCTTCATTCAAGTCGCTTTTTTTCACGCCCATAATTTCCATGGTCATTTCGCAGGCAATGACTTTGCCGCCAAGCTCTTTGAAGTCCGCCATAAGTCGTTCCAATGAAGCGACGTTGGCTTTATGCATCCTGTTTCTGATCATAGCTCTTCCAAGTCCAAAGAGATTCAGTTTTGACAGCGGTCCTTTGCTCAAGCCGCCTTTTTTCAGTCGCAGCAGACCCCAGAAGGTAAAGTACAGGGACACTTCCATACCCATTGATAACGCCCCGTTCGCGACGATCAAAGCGCTGTACATTTTATCCAGATCTCCGCTGTGAACAATAATGGTTGCCTTTTCAGCCATAGTGACATCCCCTTTTCAGTGCATCGGCTGAATTCACTTCTTATTTCTGCAGTTTGATGGTCCAGACCTCGCCCTGCTGCTCTTCGCTGATGATTTTAACATTCAAGGCGTTGGCCGCCATTGGAATTTCTTTCAGAGAGGCCGGATGGGTTCCAATGATTTCTATAAAGTCTCCCTCGGCGGCTTTTCTGAGGGCTTTGCGCATTTCTACCAATGGAATCGGACACGTTTCGCCTCTGACGTCCACCTTTATTTCTGACATCGACCAAACCCTCCTTTCTGTGTGGATGGTTGAACAGGTGTGGCTGTATAAATTAAGTAAAGTTTGACCCACATCATGGGTGTTTATATCGACTTACTATTCATTAATTTATACCCATTTATAGTCATATAAATGGGTATGTTTTAAATAAATTTGAAATGGCACTTTGGCAAAGACAAGGGCCAGGTTGGAAGGCGGTGTCAGGCACCGCCTTCCAACAAAGAAGGAAAAAGCCCATGCTCGTTACCCGAGCACGGGCTAAAGGATGGTGTTTTGTGAAAACAAGCACATTGCTTGATTTAAACGTTATTTGAAGGACATTGGATTTCTGACTTTCATGAGTTCTTCAAAGATTAATTGGTGACCTAAGGTTGTTGGATGAGGGTCGATCAGAACCGGTGGCATCATCATACCAGCATCCATCCAAGTCAGCCTGAATGCCACTGCGTCCGGCTCTTTTCTGAAGGCGTTGGCGACGTTAGCCAGAGCAGCTCTGTTTTGAGTCATTCTCATGGCCATGTTCATTGGACGAACCAGTTCCTCGTAGCGATTGAAAAGCGCCTCATTGTCTGCTTTTTCAATTGGATTGTAGAGTGTCATGGCGATGATTTGAGCGTCAGGATTCAGATCCTCAATTTTATCCAGAATGGCTGGCCAGTCTTCCAAGAATTGAGCAGTTCGTGTTTCGAGCCACCAGCCTAGACTCCCTGGTTCAGAGCTTAAGGCTGACATAGTAAACAAATCAAGATTTGCATTCCAAACGTTTTCGCCATAACCCGTGATAGCAACCATTAATTCCACTTCATTATGAATGCCAGGCATTAACCCATACATTTGAAAAACTGACGTAATCACCGGTGTCAGCAAATTATTCCCGCCAATGCTTATGGTAATGACATCGGCTTGTGCGACGAATAATTGCAGCGCGTTCGGGGTTGTTGCCTCGAGTTGTTCAAGAAGCTCCATACTATCCAGTCCTGGGAACCCCAAATTCACTGCGCCGTCAGTCCACATCATAGGATTAGGAAGATTAGGCAGCATACCAGGCCCATTATAAGCCCTATACAACATCTCCTCCCCCAAATACCCCGCATAATGCGCAAAATAATCATCTGGCAAAGCACTAAGCCCCGCAGCAATCGAATCCCCAATATTCAAATACTTGAGACCCGCTTCAGCATCCGGCTTCTCCGCAAATGCCTGCATCGGCATCATAGTGACTAGCAGAATCAAGATCATCAAAACGGTAAGTAATCTCTTTTTCATGATTCAATTCCACCTCCTATTTATCTATAAACGCGAAATGATCGACCCATGATTCATACGCATCCTCTGCCTCTCTTGTAATTCACTTGAAGTAATGAAACCAGGTGTCTGACACCGGGTTTCGGGTGAGCTGAAACTTGGTGTCTGACACCGAGTTTCTTCCGTTCTTCTTTCAAATTCGGAAGAAGGTGCCTGGCACCTTCTTCCTCCATATTAATTATTCCCCATTTTGCATATTTTCAAACAAACGAGAGGGGGTGTTGGGTGACCATCGGCAAAAATGGTCTTGAGTTTTTTCTAAAATTATTGCCTGCACCACGCCACTTGTGGGTATGAATGGGCTCAAAGGATCGAAATCTTTCTGACTTTAGAATTAAAAGGAGGCCTGTACATGAGCACTTTAATCGAGCAAGTTCCTGGATTATACAGCATTTATAAACTCAATCTCCTGAGGCAGACCCCCGGCGTGGTCTTCGACCTGTTTCCGCTGGACATCATCGCTTCAAAGATCGGGTCCATCGACCGGGTGCTCCACGAGAAAGCCGCGGTCTCCCCAGGACCTGTCGGGGACGTGGCGCGGCCATGGTACATGCACCCATGCCAGGGGGACAACCTCATTGTCCTCAGTGGGACACGGCACGTGGAAATTTATACACCGGCTCACGGCAAAATCGAGAGTTTTACGGTAACGCCTCACGCCGTTTATAAGAACGGGGAGCTCCTTTATGAGGGCGGCGCCCTGCTGGTCTGGCCGCAGTACGTGTTCCACAGGATCGTCAGCGGCGAGGAGGGCTCTGCGTCCATCAACGTCGCGGAGCATTTCGAAGGCTTTGACATCGACACCAACTTCAGCATTTACGACCTGAACACCGAAACCGGCGAATACAAGGTCATCCGCAAAGGCTCTGACGACCAGATGAAGCCCGGGGATGTATAAGGAATAAATTCGGTCAGCCTCTGTCGGACAGCTGTGTCAGTTGGAGGCTGATGTTTTTTCATCGCTGCTGGGTTTGGATCATAGGAACCATCGGCTGAACGTATTCGTCTAACCTGTTGTAACCGCTGCGAAATCCAAACTCACCTCGAAAGGAGCGTTCACCATGACGTCCAATAGATTTATTTTTAAAGACGTGAAAACAAGCACCCTGCTCTCGGCCGCGCTTCTCCTCTTCATCTTCGCCCTGGCTGGCTGCGCCAAACCACCCGAGCCGCCTGTGACCCCGCCTGAAGAACCGCCTGCGGAAGTGGTATTCGAAAAAGAAGCCCTCTCCGCCCTGTTGCCAACTGAAATTGGCTACACCTGGATTTACAACGGCTTCGCGGAATACGGGCACACCATGACGCTGGATGCGATTGTCGAATCCGAGGACAGCAGCGTCTATGAGATCTCAGGCGAAATGGCGGACATGTCCGGGGGCGAAGGCAACCTGGACGTGGCTCTGACCCTGAAGTACATCCTCAGCGGCAACTCGATTGTCCAAGAGAAGACCGAAGAAATGATGCTGGACTCGAAATTCGACCAGCTGACACTGATCAAGCTGCCGTTTGAAGTGGGCACCACTTGGACGGAAAACGTGGTCGATCCGGAAACCAGCGAAGAAGTCACCTTGAACAGCACCATCGAAGCTGCTGAAACGGTGGACGGCGCTATGCAGTACACCGTTCGCTACCTCGACGCAGCTTCGGACTACTACGAAGTTCGCGTGATCCGCGAAGGCGTGGGCGTCATCTCCGTCGAGAAGCTCCTCGAGCTCACTGGCGGCGACTTCCCGGCCTCCTACAGCCTCTTCATGAGCGGCATGCTGGAAGAAGTCACTATGGACCTCTATTTCGCAACCCCTGATGCCGATGGTGTCCTGCCCGAATCCCGCACCGTCCTGGTCGCTGATGGCGCCGTCGCCAAAGCCGCCGTTCAGGAGCTGATCTGGGGACCTCAGAGTCCGGATCTTTATCCAACTATCCCTGAGGGCACGCAGCTGCTGGGCATCACCATAGACAGCGGCATTTGCACCGTCGATTTCTCCCAGGAATTCCTGGACAACCATCCGGGCGGGAGTGCTGGAGAGCTGATGACTCTGGGCTCCATAGTCCAGACCCTCAAGCAGTTTGAAGGCATTGACAAGGTGCAAATCCTGGTGGAGGGCCGCATTGGCGAGACTTTAGGCCACGTGCTGCTGGATGAGCCGCTGGAGTAGGGTTTTTGGCGCCTGAGAAATAGGTGTGGAAGAAGGTGTCAGAGACCTACTTCCATCATAGTTTGAGTGTGGCTTTGATCAGGCGCAGAGGTTTAACCCTCTGCGTCTTTTTTCTAAGGAGGCGTGATCTCAATGACTGAAACCAAAAAAATCTTGGATGCCGGCAGCGAGCAGTCACAGGCGGCAACACATGAGATTGACCAGGCTAAAACAGCTGAGCTGTTTGTCACCCTACGCTTTTACGGTCCGCTCAATCAGTGCCTCCGGCCTGAGAACAGGCAGAAAACACTTCAAAAGCCATTATGCCAGGGCGCTACGGTAAAATATGCCATTGAGTCGGCAGGGGTGCCCCATACTGAGGCAGTTATCGTACTCGTCGATGGTTTGGCAGTCAGCCTGGACCACCGCCTTCAGGGCGGCGAGCGGATCGCGGTATATCCGAAATTTGTGTCTCTGGACGTGTCGGAGTTACAGTCGGTTCAGCCCGAGCTGCCGAAAGAACCCCGGTTTGTTCTCGATGTCCACTTGGGGAAACTGGCTGGATATCTGAGGATGCTGGGTTTCGACACCCTATACAGCAATAATGCCACTGACGAAGTGCTTGCCGGGATCGCCGAAAAAGAAGAACGTATTTTACTGACCTTTGACCGGGGGCTGCTGAAAAGGCGGCAGGTGACCATCGGCGGGCTCGTCTTTTCAAGAACGGCGAAAGAGCAGCTTCAGGAAGTGGTGGAGCGGTTCGAGCTGTGGGACAGGATCCGGCCGCTGACGCGGTGTATAGTCTGCAACGGGCTGCTGGACGAGTTAGAAAAGGCGCAGATTCTGGACAGGCTGCCGCCGCGTGTGGCTGAGGATTTTGAAGCCTTCAGCCAGTGCCGCGGCTGTGGGCGGGTGTATTGGGAGGGCAGTCATTTTGACAGGATGCAGGATTTCGTTCAGGCAATGCTGAAGAAGCACACTGAGTATGAGGGGGTAAATTCGCCCCAAAATCGAAATCAAGAAAAAATTGAATCATAACTTTCACTTCCGTAACTTGCGTTACATCCTTTCCCCTCAAAACATGACACAATAAGCCCATGAGTTTCAAATACAAAAACTAAGCGCTCAAGAGCGCACACACCGAAAGGGGTATATTATGTCAATGTTTTGTTATCAATGCCAGGAAGCTTCAAAGGGTACAGGCTGTAACGTTGTCGGCATCTGCGGCAAGCAGCCGGAGACCGCGAACCTTCAGGACCTTCTCATCTACACAGTCAAAGGGGTTTCTGATATTGTCATCAAGGGCGGCCTCGACGCGAAGGACCTGGGCGAAGTCAACCACGAAGTACTCAAGAGCTTGTTCATGACCATCACCAACGCCAACTTTGACGACGCGGCGTTTGTCAAAGAAATCAACAAGATGATCACCCTCAGAGACAACCTGAGAGCTATGGTCGTCGCTGGCCCTCCAGTCGAAGTCGGGTTCTTTAAGAAGCTCCTCGGCCTCGCTAACGAGACGCCGTCCAAGGGTATTCCGGTCTCAAGCCTTCATGATGCAGCCGTCTTCACCGTTGGTTCCAAAGCGGACATGCTGGCGAAAGCTTCTGGTGTTGGCGTTCTCGCCACTGAAAACGAAGATGTCCGTTCCCTCCGCGAGCTGATCATCTATGGCCTCAAGGGCTACGCGGCTTATGCGCACCATGCTCTGAACCTTGGCAAAGAGAGCGACGAGATCTACGCTTTTGTCTATGAGGCTTTGGCGGCTACTTTGAACGACGGTCTCGGCGCGGACGAGCTTGTAGCGCTGACCCTGAAAACCGGCGAATACGGCGTTAAAGCGATGGCCCTCCTGGACGGCGCAAACACCTCCAAGTATGGCAATCCTGAAATTACTTCAGTCAACATTGGCGTTAAAAAGAACCCTGCGATCCTGATTTCCGGTCACGACCTGGCAGACCTGGAGCAGCTCCTGGAGCAGACGAAAGGCACCGGCGTGGACGTCTATACCCACAGCGAAATGCTGCCGGCCCATTACTATCCGGCGTTCAAGAAATATGACAACTTCGCGGGCAACTATGGCAACGCGTGGTGGAAGCAGCTCGAAGAGTTCCAGAGCTTCAACGGCCCGATCCTCTTCACCACGAACTGCATTGTGCCGCCTAAGAGCGACGCGGTCAAGAACAGAATCTTCACGACGGGCGCTTCCGGCTTCCCGGGCTGTACTCACATTGAAGCGGATAAAAATGGAAAGAAGGACTTCTCTGCGATTATCGCTTTGGCTAAAACCCTTCCATCTCCGACTGAGATCGAGACTGGCACCATTGTTGGCGGCTTCGCTCACGAGCAGGTCTTTGCTCTGGCAGACAAAGTGGTCGACGCGGTCAAGTCGGGCGCGATCAAGAAGTTCTTCGTCATGGCAGGCTGCGACGGACGCATGAAGAGCCGCGACTACTATGCAGAATTCGCTGAGAAACTTCCAAAGGATACGGTTATTCTGACTGCAGGCTGCGCGAAGTACCGTTACAACAAGCTGCCGCTTGGCGACATTGGCGGTATTCCAAGAGTCCTCGATGCCGGTCAGTGCAACGACTCCTACTCTCTTGCCCTCATTGCGCTGAAGCTCAAGGAAGTCTTTGAGCTGGGCGACATCAACGAGCTTCCGATTGCCTACAACATCGCATGGTATGAGCAAAAGGCTGTTATCGTTCTCCTCGCCCTGCTCCACCTGGGCGTCAAGAACATCCACCTTGGACCAACGCTTCCGGCATTCCTCTCTCCAAACGTGGCTAAAGTCCTCGTTGAGACCTTCGGCATTGGCGGTATTGGTACCGTAGACGAAGACATCAAGATGTTTATGGGTGCTTAGTTAAAAGTTAACCTAAATGTGTACAGCCTCTTCCGGCGATCAAAGCGGGAAGAGGCTGTTACTATTTTGTGGGATTTCTAGGATGTTTGGATTAGGGTTGGCAGTACAACTGATTGCATTTTAATCTTCTCCGGTCATCCCACTCCCCAGGCGATCAATTATTCGACCGAACTATTCCTGAAAGATCCAGAGATCTTCATATTTTCCGGTTTCGTCAATTAGAAAGTAATCGTTTCGTTCATCTTTAGTCACCTTATTATACTCTCCATACTCTTTGAAGAGTGTTATACCGTACCTATCCCTGGTGTTGTCGCTTGTGCACTTGATGATTTCACCATCGAATTCCAAATCGAAAATTATTGGACTTCCCTCTTTTGAATAAGCCGTGATCCTTATTTGAACAGCCTGGCCACGCTTAGTGTTTTCAATGAACACATGCAGTTTTTCAACATTTGCGACACCACTGGCACCCATAACGACATCCCCATTTTTTAAGGCTGTGTCATAGCTGTAGGTGTTTGGACGGATCAGCAGCCAGTAAAGGCCAACCACTACAATAGATAGAACCGCCAAGAGCATATACTTTGTGACAGATTTAATCACGACTATCCACTCCCTTTACAAGGTCCTGGATTCAATAACCCAAAAGAGACTCATTAATTTAATAGAAAGTCCGCTTCTCAGGATCGTATGCATTGTACTCAAGCAGCTTCTCCAATAGCATTCTCGCTTCCAACTCACTGCGCTGCGGGTACACCACGAATTTCAGCGTGTCACTTTCTATAAAGTGATGATCCTCGTCAAAGAGAACAACAAACTCTGAAAAATCCTCATCCGGAAGCAATATGCCAAATTCAAAGTAGCTCATCCCCAGGGGCAGATAAGCAGCATCTCTTCGATTAAAATTGTCGGCTAGATACCTGTATGTTCTACCCTCCACCACAATCACAGCATCATGTTTGCTTGTAACCATAGACATTCTGTTGTGTTTGGTCAAGGTGATCTCTAGCTGTAAGGTTTTTTCTTCTTGATCTCCACCCGCATAATCAAACACTCGAAATTCATCTTTAATCTCTTTCCTGGAGGGCAGCAATAATATGAAAAGGACCAGCGGCAGCACGAGCCAACTTCGTTTTCTGATTTGCTCCCAAAATAATGTCACGCCACCCAACATTTAGCTTCCCTCCAGTAAAATATATATTAAAAGTGAGCACCCAATCACAGCTTCTTCTCAATGTCCTCAATACGCTTTTCAATGCTTTCAAATCTTTTTTTGTTGTGCTTTGGATACTTGAAAAGCAGCGCATAGACCAGATAGAGCACTGCGACCAGTAAAATCGTATTGATGATTTGAACAATAAATGCGGTGTCAAAATTCAGCATGCCATCGCTCCTTTAATGTTTTGTTGCTCATAACGTCCTCCTACAAAAACCCTATCATATTTGGCGGTGCTGGGCGGATAAGGGACCATCGGCAGAGCTTTGCACTTAAAACCTTAAAGCGTTTTGCCGATGGTCACCCACCCCCACCCTTTCTCAAACATGATCAGACTGCGCTGATGATAACACTCTAACCGTACCCTAAAAAGCCCCTGCCAGCGACCCGACGCAGACGGTGCCCGACGTCAGATTGTAGAAATAGAGGGTATTCCCTGATATCATCACACTCTCCAAGCTCATCCGGTCGGAAGTTTTAAAAACCACATCTCCATGGCGGCCAAGGATCATGCTTATATATTTTGTAGCCGGCTGATCCTCAAAGGTACACACCAGGAACTCATTTTGGTCTCCTTTTAACTGTGCCTCAAGGAGCGGCGCGCCGTCCTGGACCGGTTTGCCCGTCTGATCGTAAAGCATTCGTGACTGTGCGTCCTGCCAATAGACGGATCCATTCAAGGCTGTAAACCAATGGATGCCATTAGGGGGTATTAATGGAGATTTCATCAGGTTTTCTTTGCTCTCATTCAAATCGTAGCGATCGAGGCTGCCGCCACTTTGGTAATAAAAGGTCTCACCGTCCATTTGGAAACCGAGCACTTCCCTGTCAACAACCCGGACCGTGTCATTCGTCTGGAGATTCACTCTATAAATGCCCGTCGTGCTGCCCGGCTTAGTCAGATCGAAGGCTAAGAGGTAGAGTTGGTCGCCTGACTTGTAAACACTGTCAGAGCCTGTGCCGCCACTGCTGGCACCGTCCGAGCGCCACGCCCAGCCATAAAGGTAATCTGAACTTCCGGCTTTTTTCCAGTCAGTTGTTGATGTTTTTACCTCAAGATTGCCGCCGCTTGGGGCAGGACCGGTATAGGTTCTGACGCTGTCATCCCCAAAGGCTTTAAAATAATAGTAACCTTCATTCAAAACGGCAGTCGCGCTATCCGCTTTTAAGCTGACCAGCACATCAGAGCCCATAATTGCCCCGCCTTGGTGATAGGATAGCAGCGGGTCGCCATTATTACCCGTCAAGCTTGCATTTACATAAGTGGTGCCATCACCATAGGACCAAACGGGCAGCTGATAAACCTGCCATGAGCGGAGTGGATCTGCCAATGACGCCTGCATGATCCGTCCTTTCGTTCCCTGATAATAAATATGTTCAGTGGTGATCGCGATAGGCTTCTGCGGGTTGTCCTCCCCCGCTTCAGTCCAGTCGTCGGAAAGTCGGATTTGATTTAATTTAGGATTACTGGACCTGATCACCAAGCCATTCTGAAGATCAAAATGGTAATCCCATCCAAAGGCCTCTGAGCCAAATTTCCAGGTGATGGGGAAATAGGTAATGTTGCGAAATGAAAGAAGCGGATAGGGTTCCTTAGTTTGATCAATTTTTAGTCCATTGATCTGGATTGGATAGGCAGGGATCACGGCTGTTTGGCTCCTGCTGTTTCTCACAGTCGTTATGTATGGCCTGTAAGCCGCCGTGACGCCTGTCGCTTCAATCAAAAGGCCTTCTTTCTGGCCTTTCCAGGTAGTTTCGAGCCCAAGGAAGCGGCAATACGTATACGTCATAGGAAAATAGGTGATGTCTTTATAGAAGATCACAGGGTACTGACTGAAGGCCGGGTCCATGACTTCACCATTTAGTGTAACCTTGAAGGCTGGCAGGGTCACACGAACTGTGCTGCCCACCTGGGCACTGAAAGTTGGGAGCATCATCATAGACATTGTCAGTAGAATCAAGAGCAGTAATGGGCCTATCGAAGCTGTGAACCTTTTTCTCATATTCTGAAATAAAGGGTTTAACGCGCTGCGCGGGTTCAAACAAATCCCTCCAAACAATATTCAGTTTGAAAACCAATTGAATTCACTCCTACAGAAATGGATTCCCGGCAATCATAGATATAAAAAACAAAAGAATCAGGATTGCAATCGCTATGATAATCCACCTTAAAGTCTTATTATTCATAATGTCCTCCTTCAAAGAGGCTGCCAGCTTTGGCGGTGGTGGGTGGTGGGTGGTGGGCGCAACCATCGGCAGAGTTTTGCACTTAAAGCCTTTAAGCGTTTTGCGGATGGTCACCCAAAGTCATAACAACAATATCAATCAAACTTTGCTGTGTCGAGTTGCTCCTTAAGTGAAATTACCACGTTGAATATGCAGATTCTTCCTCAATTATATCACATTGTAAAATTAAGTGTTTGTGTGGGAAAAATGACCGACGGCACACATTTTTCACGTTTTTCACCCCTCCTACTATAAAACGAATACAGAAGCAAGAATGTTGCAGTTTATAGAGCGAGTTTTGAAATTATTTGATGTCAGCAAAATAAAACGACCATCGGCAAGATGATTTAAAGCTTTTGAACGCTTTAATCCAGCTGATGGTCGTGTCTTTTGTCTCGTTTACTGTACAAAACCTGTTTTGAGGGTTTGGTGACGCGGACTGCTTCTGTTTTGGTGACGCGGACAAAAACCAAATTGGTGCCTGTCACCAACTCAAATTCGGTGCCAGAGCTTAGTGTAAATTTACACTAACTCTCACTGTATCACTTAGCCCTCGTACTGCCCCATCCCCCGGTACTTGTCATACCGTTTTTCGAGGAGGGTCTCAAGAGGAAGCGCCCTCAAATCACCCAAAGTTTCCTTGATCCACTTCCCAGCCGCCTCAACGGTCTGAGCCTGATGGCGGTGGGCCCCTCCGAGGGGCTCTTCTATTATGGCATCAATAACGCCCAGGGCCTCAATGTCCCTGGCGGTCATTTTCATAACGGCCGCCGCTTCGCTGGCCTTGGTCGCGTCCTTCCACAAAATACTGGAGAGGCCTTCCGGCGAGATCACGGAGTAAACTGCTGAAGACAGCATAGCAACCCGGTCGGCTACGCCTATGCCAAGAGCGCCGCCGCTGCCGCCTTCGCCAATGACCACAGAAATCACTGGGACTTTGAGCCCCGCCATGGCGATCAGGTTGCTGGCAATGGCATGACCCTGGCCCCGTTCCTCGGCACCCAGTCCGCAGTAGGCGCCGGCAGTGTCAATAAACGTAACCACAGGTCGCCCAAACTTCTCTGCCTGCTGCATGAGTCGAAGGGCTTTGCGGTAACCCTCCGGATGCGGCATCCCGAAATTCCGGCGGATGTTCTCGAGGGTGTCCCGGCCCTTCTGATGACCCAAAACCGTGACCGGCACGCCTTCCAGCATGGCCAGGCCGCCGACCATAGCGGGATCATCGCTGTAAGCCCGGTCGCCTTTGAGCTCTATGAAGTCGTCGAAGATGCCCTCAATGAAATCCAGGGTGGTCGGCCTTCCCGGATGGCGGGCGAGGCGGACGCAGTCCCAGGCAGACAGGCCGCTGAAGGTCTCTCGCCTGAGCTCAGACACCTTGTCTTCGAGCTTGCGGACTTCTGCGCTGAGATCCAGGTCATTATCCTCAGCAAACTGGCGCAGTCCCTGGATCTTCTCCTCCAGCTCAAAAATTGGCTTTTCGAAATCCAGCTTATGAGACATGGGCTTCACCTCCCTTAACGTTTACAGTTGTGGAAGTTGCTGCGGATGGGGCTTCTGCCAACGCCGGCGCGAATCCGTGCAGCCTAAGAAGCTTCGCGAGGACCGCTTTCATCTCCGCCCGGTGGACGATGCGGTCGACGAAGCCCTTTTCCACCAGGAATTCTGCTCTCTGGAAACCCTCGGGCAGGCTCTGGCGGATGGTTTGCTCGATCACCCGCTGGCCCGCGAAGCCTATGAGCGCGCCCGGCTCTGCCAGGATCACGTCCCCCAGCATGGCGTAGCTGGCCGTCACGCCGCCGGTGGTCGGGTCCGTGAGAACCGCAATATAAGGAAGACCCTCTGCCGATAGTCGCCCAAGCGCCGCCGACGTCTTCGCCATCTGCATCAGGGAAAGGATCCCCTCCTGCATGCGGGCGCCACCTGAGGCACAAAAGCCTATGACGGGCACACGGTTCTCTATGGCAGTCTCAATGAGGCGCGTAATCCGCTCCCCAGCCGCGCTGCCAAGGCTGCCCATCATGAAGTCGGGCTCCATGATGAAAAGGGCCGCCGGGATACCATCGATGAGTCCCGTACCGGTCAGAACCGCATCCCCGGCTTCCGACTGTAACATGGCTTTATCCAGCTTTTCCTGGTAACCGGGAAAAGCAAGGGGATCTACAGAGGTGACCTCTTTGGCTATGGGGTTGAAGGTGCCTTGATCCAGAAGCTGGGCGACGCGTTCTTGGCTGTTGACTCTGCCATGCTTGCCGCACTGGTCGCAGACCTTGAAGTTGCGCTCCCAGCGCTGTTTTAAGTGGATCGCGCCGCAGCCTGGGCATGCGGCTTCGTCTGGACCTGGAGTCGTTGGTGCAGCCGTCATACTTCGCGCTATTTTTGTGTTATGGGATAAGACTTCAGGATGAGCTGGAGACGTCACAGGCGGGGCAGAAGCTACAGACGGGGTCGATAAGGCCTGCCGCAGACCCGCCGCTTCTCTCAACGCCGCAGCCTCTCTGTCAACCTGATTGGACAGCTCAAGTCTGACCCATTTCTTTCTTTTGAGAAAATCGAGCTTCATGATTAAGCCCCTTTCAATTTCTGGTTCATGGTGAGGATGAGGTCATCCAGGCTGGCCTCCAGAGTACCGGTATGAAACTCTCCGAACTGGAAGTCCTCCAGCTCAATGAGGCTTTTTTGAAATTCAAGGTTGGTTTTGAGCCCAGAAATGATGGTTTCATCCAAAACCCGCTTCATGCGGTTCAGCGCCTCTGCCCGGGTTTCACCCCAGACAATGATCTTACCCAGCATGGAATCATAGCAGTGGGGCACTTTGTAATCCTGGTAGATGAAAAAGTCGTTGCGCACGCCAAAGCCGCCTGCCAAATGCAGCGCTTCCACGGTTCCCGCAGCAGGGCGGAAATTCAAGGCCGGATCCTCGGCATTGATGCGGCATTCCACAGCGTGCCCTTGGATGCGAACCTCTTCTTGTCTCAGGCTCAGCGCTTCTCCCCCAGCCACACGGATCTGGGCCTGAATCAGGTCTATGCCGGTGACCATTTCCGTCACCGGGTGCTCCACCTGGATCCGGGTGTTCATTTCCATGAAGTAAAACTCACCCGTGCTGTCCAGCAAAAATTCAATGGTGCCGGCACCTATGTACTGAACCGCTCTCGCGGCGTCCGCCGCAGCCTTGTAAAGACCTTGGCGCTGCGCTTCGGTCAGTGCCGGACACGGAGATTCCTCAATGACTTTCTGGTTGCGCCTCTGAAGGCTGCAGTCCCGCTCACCCAGGGTCAGAACGTTGCCGTGAGTATCTGCCATAATTTGGACCTCCACGTGGCGAGGCTTCACAATTCTGCGTTCGAGGTAAACTCGATCATCACCAAAGGCCGCTTTGGCTTCGGATCTGGCGGTTTGCCAGGCGTTTTCAAGCATTTCCGGCGAATCGACCACCCGCATGCCTCTGCCGCCGCCGCCACTTGCCGCTTTGACCATCAGGGGATAACCAATTCTCTCCGCTTCGGCACGTAAGGTCTCAAGGTCGTCCACCGCGCCCTCGGTGCCTGGTACGACAGGGACACCGGCCTTCTGCATGACTTCTCTGGCTTTTGCCTTGTCACCCATCATTCGGATGTGCTCTGCGTCGGGGCCTATGAAGATGAGGCCGGCGGCGCGGCAACCATCGGCAAACTCAGCGTTTTCTGAGAGGAAGCCATAGCCCGGGTGAATGGCGTCCGCGCCGGTGGCCTTGGCGGCCTGGATCACGGCATTCGCGTTCAGGTAGCTGAGCCTCGCGCTGGCGGGACCTATGCAGAAGTCCTCATCCGCCAGCAGGACCGGGAGGGACTCGCGGTCCGCTTCAGAATAGGCTGCTACCGACTGAATCCCCAGCTCCCGGCAGGCGCGAATGACCCGCACTGCGATTTCACCGCGATTCGCGATTAAGATTTTCTTGATCATCCGTTCCTCCTAATGCTGAAGAGCGGCTGGCCGTATTCGACAATGTCCTCAGGCTTAGCCAGAATCTGCTCGACCACGCCATCCCACTCTGCCTGGATCTCGTTCATGACCTTCATGGCTTCGACAATGCAGAGGGTTTGGCCTTTTTTGACTGATTGCCCTACAGTAACAAAGGGTGCTGCGTCCGGAGCCGGAGCGGCATAGAAGACACCCACCAGCGGCGCCTTGATCAGATCTGCGTATGAGGCAACAGGTTCAGCTGCGGGGGCAGTAGCGGAAACCGCGGCAGCCGGTATGCTTGCAGCCACTGGCATGCTTTCATTGACCGTAGCAGCCTGTGAATTAAATTGAGGGCGGAGGTCAACAGGTCTCTCGACAGTGACCAGTGGCTCCGTCTGCCGTTCCAGCACCAAGCTGATGCCATCTTTAGAATAGGCCATTCTGGTCAGATCCGTCGCGTTAAAGGCTTGAAGCAATATTTCAATCTCACGAATTTCCATTTAGTACCTCCTACTAATATCAGATGTTGTTACCAAACAATATAGCATGATCCGCCCTCATTTACAACGCATATTTGCGATGGCTAACAGACGTGCATAAACACTGAATATGCCGTGCGCAAGAGAGCTTGCACTCTGAAGTGCGGCGTATTCAGTGTTTATATAGGGCGCAGCCCTGAACCGAAGCGAAGTCAATGGGCTTTGCGTGGTACATGTCTGACGGAATCCTTCACGCCTTGCGTAAGAGGTTTGAGTTGAATGACCATCGGCAAAAAAAAGATCTGGCACACATTTCAACTTGGTGACGCGGACTGCTTTCATTTTGGTGACGCGGACAAAAACGAAATCGGGGACAGACACCCACTACAATTCAGACACAATTCAGTCCATGCCTCCATATTTGTATTAATCATTTCTGAGCCATGTACTCTTTAAAATAATCTTTCAAAAAAAGCTTTAGCCGAAGGTCGTTTGACGTCACATCTGACATTCAAATAACCATCGGCCAAGTTTTTAAATGGAATAACAATTAATGGAGTTGGCGGCGGATACCACTTTCGAAATTCAACTACCTCTCCCGGATCAACCCATCCCGATAAGCCTGCAGCAGCGCCTTCAGCGCCTCAATATCCTTCTTGAGCACCGCCCCGTTGTCCGTGTCCCCCACCAGCATCCGGGCCTGATTCTTCTCAATGAACACGCTGGTCGGCAGGATGTCCAGATCCTCGCGGATCGCCCGGTCCTTGGACTCGAAGGGCTCATGGGAAACGAGATGCATCCCCTGAGAATTGAAGATCAGCGTGTAGCCGGCGATGCCCGTGACCTTCTGATAGGCTTTAGAGAGTCCACCGTCAATGGTAATCAGCTTGCCGCCAGCCTTGATGGGCATCTCGCCCTTGACCACCTTAACCGGAACGTGGCCGTTAATGATGTGGCTGGTCTCCGCGTTCAGCCCGAATTCACTCAATATGCGGACGCAGACGTCCTCATCCTCCCGGAAGGCATAGTAGTGATTCTTCACCTCTTTGTGAGTCTCCTTGGCCTCAACGTAGTAGCGCTCGAAGGTCGCCATCTTGCTCTTTCCAAACAACGGGGATTTTTCGCCGCACCACAAATACCAAACCACATCCAACGCCTGGGACTTCTCGTCCGGATCCTTGGCGTAGTAGGCCCGGCGGACACAGTCGTCGAAGCCGTCGAGGAGGGCTTTGCCTTTTAGCGGCTTCCCGCAGAGCTCAAAAGTCTCGAACGCCCCAGTCGACGTCAGCGGAATCCCGCCGTGATAGAGCAGATTCCCGTTGAACACCTTGTACATGCCGCCCTTGTCCACCAGGAACCGGATGTGCTTCTGCAGCTCCGTGGCATGTTTGAAGGACAGCCTCAAACGGTCCACCACCTCCCGCTCCTCCGCGGACAGCTCATAGGGCTTCAAGGGGTCCAAGGTCGGAAACACCGTGTCCAGGAGCGGGTAGCGTTCGCCGTCAATCTCAACCGTTCCTCCGGCGAGATCCACCTTCTCCAGAAGCCGCCTGTGGTCCAGCCCCAGTTCAGAACGCCGCAGCGCCAACTGCCCCTCCAGCTTCATCTGGATTATGGCAATGGCCTTCTGCATCCTGGACAGCAGTGCCAGGTCCGTTTCACCTAAGCTTTCCTCTTTGCTTCGAACCTGAAAGGTCGGCGCGTA
This sequence comes from Acidaminobacter sp. QWL-03, assembly GCF_058683855.1. Taxonomy (NCBI): domain Bacteria; kingdom Bacillati; phylum Bacillota; class Clostridia; order Peptostreptococcales; family Acidaminobacteraceae; genus Acidaminobacter; species Acidaminobacter sp. QWL-03. The sequence continues at coordinate 3,271,562 of NZ_CM178752.1, read as the reverse complement.
GCTGCCGGCGTATTTGTCCAGCGCCAGCCTCACCAGCGGCGACAGGTTGAGGCCGTAACCCTCCTGCAGGGTTTCCAGGTTCGCGTAGCGCAGCGACACCCGGATCGCGTCCGCCATACAGACATCCGAGCCGCAGGCCGCTCCAATCCATAAGACATCGTGGTTCCCCCACTGAATGTCCACCGAGTGGTGTCGCCTCAGGGTGTCCATGATCAGATGGGCCCCTTTGCCCCGGTCATAGATGTCCCCAATGATGTGCAGGTGATCTACCACCAGCTTCCGGATCAGCTCGGCAATCGCCACTATAAAATCCTCTGACCGCCCTATCGCCGTCAGGCTGTCCAGGATTCCCTGATAATAGCCTTGCTTCATAGTATCGTGCTCATTTTCGTGAAGCAGTTCCTCAATAATATACTGAAACTCCGCCGGAATTGCCTTTCTCACCTTGGACCGCGTGTATTTATACGCCGCCTGACGGCAGAGCCGAACAAGCTGCAGCATCATGGCTTCATGCCAGGCTGCCATTTCCTCTATCGGCCGCGCGCCCCGCTCCAGCTCCAGCTTCTCCCGGGGGTAGTACACCAGCGTCGCCAGGGATTTCTTCTCCGACTCAGACAGAGTCTCCCCAAAGACGTCATCAATCTTCCGCTTGACCACACCCGACGCGTTGCGCATGACGTGGTCAAAAGCTTCGTGCTCCCCGTGTATGTCCGCCAAAAAGTGCTCCGTCCCCTTGGGCAGCAGCACAATGGCGCTCAGATTCACTATTTCCGTGCTTACCGCGTCCACCGACGGGTATTGCTTGGATAGCAGCTTTAGATAGTCAAGATCATAGGGCATGAAGACACCTCCGAAATTATACAGTCGCCAGTAATAAATACCCTGCCGATGGTCCCTTTCCCCAAAAACATGAAACTGGGGGTCAATGTAACTGGGGGTCAATAGGCACAGCCGCTGACACCGAGTTTCATCTCAAAAACACAAAATTGGGTACCAACAGCCATCCGGCTTCTGGTCCCCAATTCGTAGTACAGAATCTTAGTTTTTCGGACGAAGGGATCAAAAGGCACAGCTGCAGGCGCCTATTCCCACAAAACGAAGACAGAAATTAATGCCCGCCGCAGCCACAGCCGCCGCAGCCGCCACCGCAGCCCGATTCGGCCTTTCCGGCCTTTTCGACGGGTACGACCGGCACGACGAGATACCCGCTACCGACGAACTCAATCTTGATATCACCCAGATCTCTGAAAAGTTCTTTGTCTATGACAAAATTGACGTCCCCTTGCTTATGCTTGTAATCCGTCTCTTTGACTTCATCCAGGGCGAGACCGAGGGACGGACCGCTGCAGCCGTGTCCTGCTTCATAAATCCTGACATTCTTAGGACCTTCCTGCGACTCGACGACTTTGGCAATTTCTGCAAGGGTTTCTGGATTGGTTTCTACTCTCAACATATGGTGCCTCCTATTCAAGGACCTGATAGGTTTCTAGCCTTCATCAGATTTTTGGAATATAATTAATTTACAACTCTATTATATCCCAGGAATGCCCTGGTGAGAACCATTGTCAACGATTTAAGTTTTTAATGCAAGACACGCTTTGGTAAAATTTTCTGATGTAGTAATGTCGTCCCCCAATTAAAAGAAAAAACTGTCTGAAGGGCTCGCAAGAGACCTTCAAACAGTTCACCTTTTAACGCTTCACGCTTCTAAATCCTAGTGACAGCCGCTGCAGCTGCCGCACTCTGACTCAGCCTGCTCTGCAGGCGCGACGTGGTAGCCGTTGCCTACGAACTCGACTTTAATGTCGCCAAATGATTCATAAAGCTCAGATTCCATTACAAAACTTACTGCGTTGCTATTGTCCACAACGTCCGTATCCTTCAGCTCATCCAGAGCCAAACCGAGTGACGGGCCGCCTCAGCCATAGCCTGCGACGAAAATGCGCACGTTGCTTGGAGCGCCTTGCTGAGAATCCAGGACTTTTTTGATCTCGTCGATCGTCTCCTGGTTCGTTTGAATTTTCATGCTAAATCCTCCATTTCATGTTCGAATGCCGACCGTGATGTCGCACTGCTTATAAATCTTTTCTATGATCATAACGGAATGCATTAGATTTGTCTATCACCAAAGTCATTATACAACACATCCAGTGAAATGAAAACAGTTTTCAGTTGAAATTTATCTTTTTTTAATGATTTTTTTGCCGATGGTTTTTGACCCCCCCTACCCACTCCACTGCTCAAACGCTTATGTTATAATGATAATACCCAACCCAACCGAAAGGGGGGTCTTTTCCCCATGCCTTCAGCCCCACTCTTGAAACACCTTAAACCCTTCCTGAAAAGAAAGCGCTGGCACCTCGCCGGTGGCGTCCTCATCCTCATCGCCATCGACCTTCTTCAGCTGATTACGCCACGGCTCATTGGCAGTTTGGCGGATCAGCTCGCGGAAAAGACCGCCAGCAGCAGTGATATTCTGACTACCATCGCCCTGATCCTAGGCATCGCTATTCTGGTGGCGACAGGGCGGTACTTTTGGCGCATCCTGATCATCGGCACCTCCAGGGAAGCGGAGTATTGGCTCCGCAACCGTCTCTATGCCCACGTCCAGACCCTGAGAACGGACTACTTCAACGTCAACAAGGTCGGCGACATCATGGCCTTGGCCACCAACGACGTGGTCGCGGTCAGCCACGCCATGGGCATCGGTACTGTCATGCTGGTGGATGCCATCTTCATCACCCTGATGACCCTGATCTTCATGCTGATCACCGCCGACCTGCAGCTGACCCTGATCGCACTGCTGCCCATGCCCGTTATCGCCACCCTGGTCCTTTACGGTGGAAGACTGATGCGCACCCGCTTCAAACGTGTGCAGGAGGCCTTCTCAGACATGACGGACCTGACCCAGGAGGCTTTCTCCGGCATCCGCATTGTAAAGACCTACACCCGGGAGCCCTTCCAAAAAGAGCGGTTCAAAGCCTCCAACGACCTGAACTACAAGGAGAACATGAAGCTGGTCAGACTCTGGGGCGGGCTGTTTCCGCTGGTCCGGACCATTGGGTCCGTCAGTCTGGTGCTGACCCTGCTCTTCGGCGGTCGGGCCGTCATTGACGGCCGCATCAGCGTGGGCGCCTTCGTGGCTTTCATCTCCTATGTGGGCATGCTGAGCTGGCCCATGATGGCCCTGGGCTGGGTCGTCAACGTCATGCAGCGGGGCTCCGCCTCTCTCTCCAGGCTCAACGACGTTTTCGACACGAAGCCGTCCTTTGTCTATGGTACATTGGAGCCTAAGAAAACCGGATCCATTGCATCGACGCCTTCCGACAACGCCAGATCCACCATCGCCAGTTCCGCCAACAATGCCAGCAGCCAGAAAACAAACTTTCAGACAGAGTTGGGACAAACGACCATCGGCCAGGAAGCCTTTGGACCTGCGCCTTTAATTGAGCTCCGAGGCCTCACCTTTACCTATCCCGGCCAGACCCGCCCCGCCCTGAAGGACATCCGACTCAGCATCCAAAAAGGCGAAAAAATCGCGCTGATTGGCCGCACCGGTGCCGGCAAGACCACCCTGCTCCAGCTGATCACGAAAACCTGGGCTCCGACCAATAGTCAAGTCTTCCTGGAAGGTTACGACCTCAACCAGCTGACCGCCCGCGCCATCAAAGACCGCTTCGCCGTGGTGCCACAGGACAACTTCCTTTTCTCCAAATCCATTGAGGACAACATCCGCTTTTACCACGACTCGCCGCTTGAGGCCGCCAGTGTCCAGGGCGCGCTGCCGATGGTCACAGAACCCACCCCGACTCAGGGGCTTCATCCCGAGACCATCGGCCAAATTTCTGTCTTTGAAGGGGCTATGACCATTGAAAGCGCCGCCCAGGCCGCCTGCATCCACGACGAGATCCTCAGCTTCCCGTACGGCTACGGCACATTGCTGGGCGAACGGGGCGTGAACCTCAGCGGCGGGCAGAAGCAGCGGGTGTCCATAGCCCGGGCGCTCTACCGGGACGCGGACATCCTGATCCTGGACGACGCACTGTCCGCCGTCGACACCAAGACGGAGGAGGCCATCCTGCGACACCTGAACGACGCACTCGCAGAAAAAACGGTGCTGATTGTCTCACACCGCATTTCCACCGTCAAGGACTGCGACCGCATTTACGTCCTGACGGACGGCGAAATCACGGAAAGCGGGACCCACGCCGAGCTTCTGGCCCTCAGCGGCTACTACCGGGACCTCTATGACCGCCAGCAGCTGGAAGACAAGCTTGGCGGCAGGTCCGGCGGGCCCGACTGGAAACCACGCCCACAAACCGGCGCTGAGACGCGTCACACCGAGGAGGTGCAGGACCTATGAAGCGCGACACGCAGTTTGAGGAGCAGCAGATTGAGAAGTCCTTCGATCTGGCCATTTTCAAGCGCCTTGCCAGTTTTACAAAGCCTTATGTCAAACTTTTGGTCCTGAGCGGGATCCTGCTCCTCTTTGTCACCGCCGTGGACCTGATCCGGCCTTACCTGATCAAGATAGTCATTGATGACCATATCTCCGGCTACGCCAGGGAGTGGAAGGTGCTGGAGGCAGAGCCGGCGGTTGAAGGCTTTGCGGTGGCGCAATTTCAGGGCCGCTACTACGCCCGGGTGGATGCGCTCGAGAAGGCCGGTGCCTCGGAAGCTTATGAAAACGCAGCTTCCGCCCAGCTCCTGAAGCTCGAAGGCGACTACTATCTGCTGCCGGGCTATGTCCCGCCATCTGAGATGGGGGCGGTGGAAGCGGCTATTGACCAGCGGGGCGGCTCACTGCTCCCCAAAACAGCTGCCGATGGTTTCATCTCCCGCGACAAAGCCGCCATCATCCGCCTCTCCCTGGTTTTCATGGGACTTTTAGCGGGCGCCCTCGCCATCAGCTACGTCCAGACTTTGATCCTGAACCATGTAGGCCAGCGCCTGGTCTACGACATGCGGGCGCATCTTTATGATCACTTGCTGGGACAGTCCCTGTCCTTTTATGACCGCAATCCTGTCGGCCGACTGGTGACCCGGGTGACCAGCGATATGAAAAACATCAGCGAAATGTACACGGACGTCCTGATTCATCTCATCAATGACCTGTTGCTGCTGCTCGGAACCCTGGTCATCATGCTGTCCCTGAACTGGAAATTGGCGCTGATCTCTCTTTCCACGGTGCCGCTGGTTATCCTAGCCTCTTATCTGTTCCGGCTGAAGGCCCGGGAGGCCCATAGGGCAGTCAAGGTCAAAATCGCCCGAATCAACGCGACGCTGAGCGAAAATCTCAGCGGGATCCGCATCATCCAGCAGTTCCGCAAGGAAAAAGCACTCATGAACGAGTTTGAGGAGATCAACCGCGACCACCTGAACGCGTCTATGTCAGAGGTGCGGGTCTTCGGGGTCTTCCGCCCCAGCATGAACCTGCTCTATACGGTGGCTCTGGCCCTGCTCCTCTGGTATAGCGGCGGCAGGGTGCTTCAGGGGGTGATTGAGCTGGGGACGCTGATCGCTTTTGTCTCCTATACGGATCAGTTCTTCAAGCCAATATTTGACCTCAGTGAGAAGTTTAATATATTACAATCGGCTATGGCTTCCTCTGAGCGGATCTTTCTCCTGCTTGAGGAAAATTCCAGTCTGCCAAATGGTGAAAAGGTTTTGGAAGACGGTGCGTTTAAGGGCCATGTGGTCTTCGACAACGTCTCCTTCAGTTATCACACCGATGAGCCGGTGCTGAAAAACGTCTCCTTCGAGGTTGCGCCGGGCGAAACCCTGGCCATTGTGGGCGCCACCGGTTCTGGAAAGACGACCATCATCAGCCTGTTGTCCCGGCTTTATGATGTGAGGGCTGGCCGCATCCTGATTGACGGCACGGATCTTCGTGACTACGACAAGGCCTCCCTGCGGCGCCGCATAGGTGTAGTGCTGCAGGATGTGTTCCTGTTTTCGGGGGATGTGCTGGAAAACATTACGCTGGGGGATCCTTCGATTTCTGAAGCTTCCGCGGTAGCCGCGGCCCGACGGGTCAACGCGGACCACTTTATCAGCCGCTTGCCGGGCCAGTACCACGAGCGGGTCTATGAGCGCGGTGCCACTTTGTCCACCGGCCAGCGCCAGCTCCTCTCCTTTGCCCGGGCTCTGGCCTATGATCCGGGGATTCTGATCCTGGATGAAGCCACCTCCAGCATTGACACCGAGACGGAGCAGCTGATCCAAGATGCTATAGGCAAGCTGACCCACGGCCGCACCACCATTGTCATTGCCCATCGCCTTTCGACCATCCAGCATGCCGACCGCATCCTGGTACTCCACGATGGCGAAATCCGCGAAACCGGCACCCACGAGGAGCTCCTGAATCGCAGGGGGCTGTATTATGACCTCTACAGGCTGCAGTGGGTTGGGGACGCGGACGGGATTTAACTTGGTGACGCGGACGGCTTCAACTTTGGGGACGCGGACAGAAATAAAAATTGTACCAGAGCTTGCGAGAACAATTCTCACTGACGTTCAAATGAACGTTTGTATTGCAAAAACCATTTCTGTCCACCTCTCCGTCGAACCGCATATATCTGTAACATTATCCATAGAAGGAGGCCTTTCCCTTGATCGACATTCGCACCACCGCACCTCAGGAAATGATTGATATCACCCGACTCATCCGGGAGGAGGTTCATAACCACGGCCTGAAGGACGGTCTCGTGGCCGTGTTCGTTCCTCATACTACGGCTGGCATCACCATTAATGAAAATGCGGATCCGGATGTGGTCCACGACATGCTGGCCGCCTTGGAGAGAACCTACCCTGCGCATGGTCCTTACCGCCACGCGGAAGGCAACAGCCACGCCCATATCAAAGCCTCGCTGATGGGATCCTCGGTAATGGTTCCCGTCAAAGATAGAAGACTCAGCTTGGGCATATGGCAGAGCATCTATCTGTGTGAGTTTGACGGGCCGAGAAATCGTCAAGTTGAAGTACAGTTTTTTGAGAGGTAAGCTGATAAAACATTCTCATAAGCAGAAAAGCCCCCGGCGACGGGGGCTTACGTTTTAAAATGTTTAGGTCTTTTCAAACAATAAATCGCTGAAATGGTTATAAATTAGCCAATTCAGCGATTTATTGTTGTCCTGTTATTCAAACTGATTTTCATTTTTAATGCCCTTCCTGTCTTCTCGTCACCACAAAAGCCATAGACAGTATAATAAGGCCCCCCGCCACTTCCTTCAGTCCAGGCACTTCGCCCAGCAGCACCACCGTTGCCAAAATCCCATAGACCGGCTCCAGGCTGGCAATGACGCTGGCGGTCTGAGCTTTAATTCGCTTCAGACTGCTGATAAAGAGCGTATGGGAAATCCCGGTGAAGACGACGCCCAGAATTGCCAGCAAGACCAAAGAACGCACATCCAGGGCGGGCTTGAGGGGGATGACCATGGGCAGTAGTACCAATGCCGCAGCAGCAAACTGATACAGCGAGACCTGTCGGCTGGGGTACTGGGCCACATATTTCTTATTGAGGACCGAAAGCAGCGCAAAGGTCAGGCCGGACAGAATACCCCACAGGGCGCCCAAGGTCACCTGATTGCTTAAGCTGAAGTCAGGGATGACAAGACTGACACCCAACATGGTCACCAAGGCAATGAGTACGTCCTGAAATCGAAAGGTGCTCTTCAGAATCCAGGGTTCAATAAAGGTCACGAAGACCGGAAAGGTCGAAAACGTCAGCAGGCCAACGGCCACGGTCGACAGTTGGATCGCCATGAAGAACGCGGTCCAGTGGATCGCCAGGACAATGCCCAGCAGCAGAAAGACCACGTAGTCCCGGCGCTGATTCAGGCGAATCCTCTCGCCGCGAGCCCGCATGATCACATAAAGGAACGGCACCGCAAAACACACCCGTCCCAGAGAAATCGCCAGCGGGTGCAGCGTCAGCCACTTACCAAAGAGCCCCGCGAGACCGAAGAGCAGGACGGCGAGGTGCGCCTCCGTCAGCCCCCTTCTGTGGCCAAGTTGCGCAGTATCACTTGATGAGAGGCTGTCCGCAGGTCTTTGATATCGTTTTGAATCTTGTTTCTGCATCTGCCTGCTGGCCTCCTTCAATGCGAAAATGACCTTTAGACGCCCTCTTCGCCCCGAACCCACGGAACGAACTTCACATCTTCTGTCAAGAGGTGTCCCACAATGATCTCATCCATCAGAAACAGGATCATGTCCGACTTGACCACGTGGCCCTCCAGCATCAATTTCTTTACCTGCAGCCCTTTCGACAGAAGGTGTTGGTGAAAGCGCACATGAAAAGTCGCGGCCGGGTATCCCACTTGTTTCAGGATCGCCTCTTCCTCTTTGAAATGTGACGCCACATGCTCAAGCAGCTGATCGAAAGCCTGGGTCAGCTCGTCGGGCTGCACATCCTGCTGCATCATGGCCACTATACCATTTGCATAGATCAAGAGCGTCTTATGGGCTTCATCGATCAGCGCATTGCCGCAGGCCCATTCTTCATTCCAGACCATTTCAGACGACTCTGTCAGATAGGTGTGATCGCTCCACTCGGACACCATGTTGCGACCGTGGCCCTTAGACCGGTACATGGCCCGGTCTGCTCTGGTAAACCAGTTTTCCAACTGCTCGCCATAGCGGTGCTCAGCCACCCCAAAGCTGGCAGTGACTCTGCCGATGGTCGGATGCAGCACTTGACTCAGCGCTTTTCTCAGTTTTTCCGCAACCATCACAGCACTTTTCTGAGATGTACCGGGCATGAGGACGACAAATTCCTCACCACCCCAACGTGCGAAGAGATCCGTAGACCGAATCGTACTCATAACTTCAACCGACATCCGCTTCAGCACCGAGTCTCCAAAGCCGTGGCCCCACTGGTCGTTGATTTTCTTGAAAAAATCGAGATCAAAAATCAGCAGCGAAAGCGGTGTACCATACCGCCGGGAGCGATCGATCTCACCCATGGCGCGTTTTTCAAAATAAAAGCGGTTGTAGGCGCCTGTCAGCTGATCTGTAATGGTCACCTTTTCCAACGTCTCATTTTTCAGTTTTAACGCCATTGAGAGTTCCGACAGCTGGGCCTCAGAGGCCTTCAGCTGTTCAATCAGCTGATTCTTGGCTTCGATTTCCTTCATGAGTTCCCGCTCAAGAACTTTGCGCTCGGAGATGTCCCGTGTCACGCCTATGATTTCAACCGCACCGGGGACTTCTGTTTTGATGACTTGAATCGACATTTCAACATCGACTAAATGTCCATCCTTGTGAAATTGCTGGAGCTCGTAAATGAATTTCCGACCCTCGAGTTCCGGGTCTCCAGCCAGGAATCTTGGAATGAATTCGGCCGTGATCGCTTTCATTTTTTCCAGAGATTCAGGCGACAGTGCGTCCCCAAGACTCTCTTTCATAGCCTCTTCAGGCGTTAGCCCTCTGAGCGCAAAAATAGCCGGGCTGATGTACTTGAATCGCCCGGTGTTAAAGTCGAGAAGCCAGATACAATCTGCCATATTGTCTGTCAAAAATTTATACCGCTCAGCGAGCTCTCTTTCCTGATGTGACGCTGATCCAGAGGACATCGAGTTCCATCCTTTGCAAAATTGAATGAGGTGATGAAACTGGGGGTCAATAGGCACAGCCACTGACACCCAGTTTCATTCCTCTTCATCATACTAAATTCCATTGACATAAGAAAGGGATTATTTCGCCTTCTCAGCAGCCTCAACCTTCCAGCCCTTTTAAAAGCTTTTCGCCCCGCGCTGCCAAATAGGCGTACAGACCGGCACTCAAGATGACCAGCAGTACCAGCACCCCAAAGGACACCCAGTGGGCGTTCAGCTCAGGGTATTTGATGACCAGCGTCAAAGGCCCAGCGACGCTTCCCATTCCAACGAGCAGCGTGATCAGCGTCGCGGCGCTCTGTTTGACAGGCTGGGTCTCACTCATCCAGTCCAGAAGCGGGAATCGCAAGTTGATCACGAGACCTGCCAGGGACATGAATACGGCGTAGGCGGCGGGGAGGGTTAGGAGGAGGAGACTGTCGGCAGGGCCTGTTTTTAAGGCCCCCATCAGGAGCAGGCCATTGACCAGCACCGCCGGCAGGGTCATGGTCAGGTTGACACCCAGCTTACTGTGAAAGACCGTCATGGCCTTCACCGGCGCAGACTTGGCAATCCAAAGGGCCTTGCCCTCCAGGGAAATGGCGCAGGCCGTCGTGGAGGACAGCGCCATGAAGGTCGAGGCCATCAGCGGCGCCATGCGGTTGATATAGCCCGCGAAGTAAGGCATTTCAAGGAGCTGGCCGATGGACTCCGGTCTGAAAAACATGAGCGCCACCGACATGGCGGTGAACAAAATCACGCCAAACGCGGTATTCAGAACATAGATGGGCGAGGCAAAATAACGTCTGAACTCACGACTATACATAGCCCGCAGCGCGCTTACGCCCTCCTGAGGGTGAGCCCCCATGACGAACCGGCGGCGGGTTGAGGCGGCGGTCAGTCTGGAATGGATCCGTTTGAAGCGATAGCCCACCAAAGCAGCAAATGCCGCGAAAACCGCCAGAGACAACAGCAGAAAGGCCAAAAAGGCTGAAGTCTGTCCCAAAACGACGCCATTCACATAGAAGCCCGCCAGAGGATAGAGGTTGTTGATAAAACCTGTCAGCGCGCCTGTGATGTCCGCAATGTTGACGCCCTCCGCGTTGAACGAGCTGGATCCTGCCATAAACACCAGCACAGCTGCGGCGGACAGAAGGATGTTGATCAGGTTCTTATAGCGAAACTTGGCCGAAACCAGGTGGATCAGGATGCCTATGACAGTTGCCGCGACTATGGGCACAAATGGGATCACGAGGAGGGAGACCGCAAAGCGGCCATAAAACAGCGGCTCCGGCTGGGCGCGAAGACCATAGACCACACCAGCCGGCACCATGACCATCAGGACGAAGCCAATGTTCAGCAGATAGAGGGCCATCATCCGGCTTGCCACCACGACCGCGGTTTTGACGGGCAGAGCCATGATCATATCGTAATCGCGGAAGCTGAAGAGTGTCCCGTTGACTTTGTAGATGGTCGTCATCAGGGTGACCAGCGAGGCGGTGGCCATCATGAGGCCAGGCAGGAGCGGCAAGGCGTCGACGGTTTCGAAGGCTTTGCCGACCTGGTCGCTGTAAACATAGGAAATGCCTGTGAAATAAACGATTAGGAACAAGGCGCCTATGGCGGCGAACAGGTTCTTGCGCCTTTGACCTGGGATCTTGGTATGTAGGGCTTTGTTGAGGCCGAACCATCCCAGCAGCTGGAGTCTTGTGAGTGACCATAGACTACGCATGGTCCGTCAGCTCCAGGAAGACTTCTTCCAGGCTCGAGTCGCCGACAATGTCATCCATCAGCCCCGCGATGACGAGCTCGCCCTGGCGGATGATCGCAATTTTGTTGCATAACTTCTCCGCGACATCCAGCACATGGGTGGAGAAAAAGATCGCGCCGCCGTTTAGACAAAGCTGAGCAAAGATGTCCTTCAATGTCTTGGCAGCTTTGGGGTCCAGTCCCACAAAGGGCTCGTCCAGGATCATCAGCTTAGGCTCGTGGATCAGCGCGGCAATGATGGCCAGCTTCTGCTTCATGCCGTGGGAGTAAGCGCCGATCAAATCGCCAAGGTCGCTCAGGAGTTCAAACTCCTCTGCATAGTGGCGGATGCGAGTCTCACGGGCAGCTGAGGGAATCTCGAAGATGTCCGCAATAAACTCGAGGTATTGAATACCTGTCAGATAATCGTAGAGGTCCGGGTTGTCCGGTATGTAGGCGAGTTTCTTTTTGCAGGCCACGGGATCTTCGAGGATGGAGCTCCCGTCCACCAGAATATCCCCCTCTTCAAAGTCCAGTACGCCTGCGATCGCTTTGATAGTGGTGGTCTTCCCTGCGCCGTTGTGACCGGCGAAGCCGTAGAGGTCTCCCGGCTCAATGTTTAGTGTTAGGTTAGAGACGGCCTTCTTGCCGCCTTTGTAGGTTTTTGAAAAGTTTCGGATTTCCAGCATCATGTTCAACCCTCCGGTTCAATGATTTTCCACAATTTTGTATACCCTTTTCAGGGCCGGAATACCCAATTTAGACCAGCTAAGGAAAGTCAATTCTTTTCTTTAAGAAAGATAAAAAATTGAGTTTAAAAAATGGGTACAACAAACTAAGCCATTGAAAAGTACGAACAATGGCTATTTTTCAATTCCATTGAATCAGGCAGCTATAAGTTGTAGTTTTGCCGCTCTCCAGGATTGGTGTTCTTCTGGCTGTCTGACTTCAAATGGCTTATCATCTCGCAATACTGCAAAAATATAGTGTAATAGCTTATGCATAACTGCAACGAGTGCAACTTTTTTCTTCTTGCTTCCACATTTTTTCTGATAATAGTCCCTCAGGATTGGGTTGACTTCCTCGCCATTGCTCTTAGTACTTATTGCGGTTAATGCAACCGTAAACAGGACTCTTCGCCCAATTCGAGTGCCTCGTTTGGAGATCTTATTTTGATCCCCTTTAAACTTCCCTGATTCGTTAACACTTGGATCAATGCCAAAGTATGCAACAAATGCCTTTGGGGACTTGAACATCCTAAAATCACCGATCTCGGCGATCAGTGTTACAGCGGAAATGTAGCCTATTCCAGGGAGTTGGTCTATCAGCTCGATTTGACGTTTAACTGTTGCCGGAAAGTCCATAGAATTAACAATTTCACGGATCTTGTTAACGATGCTTTCCAAATTCTTTTGAAGACTTATGATATTATCCACACAGATTTTTATCTTAATCCCCAGCATTGAGAATTCCATGGGCATAGAAGCAGCATTGGAAGCATACTCAAGTAGTCCATCCACTTTCTTCGAAGCCCAAGACGCACCTTTACGACCATGTTTAGCAATCAATTCTATGAGTATAGAGCGCTCCGCAGATAAGATATCCATAGGGGTTGAAAAGTCCTTTAGAAGCGCCAAAGAGGCTTTGCCATAAGGCTCTGAGAAGACTTTTCTATATCCAGGGAACAGTAGATAAAGATCTGTGCTAAGCCGGTTTTTCATTTCAGTGATAGTATCAGAGAGTGAATAGTACTCTCTTACCATCATACGAAGTGCGAGGACTTGGGGCTCAGGAATAATTGAAAACTTAACGTTTTGATACTTCGCAAGTTTTGCAATCTTTTCAGCATCTTTTGAATCGTTTTTCACTTTTCTTATGTCAAGATTTTTGATAGAATGTACAGACAAAGGGTTGAGGACAAATCCTTTGAGGTCATTCGATCTCAGAAAGAAGAAGAGTGGTAAATGAAAGATACCCGTAGATTCTACGAAGTAGATGGGCTTTCGTTGTAACCGCTCTTCTTCGTTTTTGAGAATCTCTAATAGTTTTTGGAATCCAGAGGGGTTGTGATCAATTCGAAAAGGTTTTCGAATCAGAGCACCCGACGGCTCTAACATGGCAACAAAAGAAAACTCTGAAGAGACATCGAAGCCCACTACAAAATCATCAATAAATCGGGACAAAACTAGCACAACCTTTCGTACAGAATGAATCAGAGCTTCCACTGTATGAAGAACGTCTAACAAACTTGCGTTTGAAACGGGTAACACACGAAGGTGGCCCAACCAGCTAAACATCGAATCGTTCTTGTGGAGTGACACTCTTAATCGCGGATAAAGCCTCGAGATGAGGGATCCAGTTGGGGAGCATGTCTATCTCTCTGACAAGTGAGATTATAACATCATGTAGACTGGCTTTCATCAACAATTGAGCCTCTGATTCATCTGAACAATATATACTTAGTTTTCAAGGAACGTTCGGTCATCAAGTGCTTATCTAACCTATCTCTATCTTACAAGTTGGGGACGCGGACGGGATTTGGTTTGGGGACGCGGACAAGATTTGGTTTAGTACCTGACACTCAATTCAATTCAGTGCCAGAGCATGTGAAGATGACTCTCAATGAGTGCGCTGACCCCCTAATCCCATGCATTCTAAAAGTCATAAACCACCCCTGCACAAATGTAAAACTATTTTTACAACTTCTCCCACTCAAGTGCATTCTTATTGATTTTCAGAAACACTCCTTAGTCCTGAGCAGTTTTCAAAATCCACATAAGCGGCCTAAATGAAGCTCTCAAGTCGTTACCACTACAAGACGAAGAGAAAATCAAGAATTGGCACAATATTTGCGATTACTGAAGACAAGATTTAGGAGGCGATTTGAATGCAACAAAAGCAAAAGTTGTTTGCCAACGGCCGGATTTTTACGGCCAACCCAAAGCAGCCCTATGCCGACACCATGGTCATTCGAAACGGAAAAATAGTGTGGATTGGAAACGAAGCCGACATCGATCACACAACCCTGGCTAAGGCCTCTCAGCCCACAACCACCGACCTCAAAGGCCGCAGGGTCCTGCCAGGGTTGATCGATGCCCACATGCACCCAGTGTACCTTGCCAGCGCCGCGGCTCAGATTGCCTGCACCCCGCCCGCCCTTTATTCCATTGAAGACATGATTGATCACATACGCAAAAGGCGCGAATCCCAAGGCCCCGGCGTCTGGATCGAAGGCTGGGGCTACGACGAAGGCAAGCTGAAAGAAGGCCGCACCCCGACGCGCCACGACTTGGACCGAGCGACCACCGACGCCCCCATCAGCATGATGCGCACCTGTGCCCACATCTACTCTGTCAACAGCATGGCCCTGGAACTCGCCGGCATAGACCGCAACACGCCGGATCCGGCTGGCGGCGCCATAGGCCGCGATGCGGACGGCGAACCAAATGGCATCCTCTACGAAACTGCCCGGGAGCTGCTCTTCAAAGCCCTCCCAGAGAAAAAACTCGCAGAAACCGCCGCCCGCCTTGCCGACCTCAGCACTACCCTGCTTTCCAAGGGCATCACCGGCGTCACTGAAATGTTTGCCCGCACAGGCCCCACGGATTACTACGACCTTTACACCGCCGCCCGCCAGGCCGGTTTCCGCCAGCGCGTCGCCCTCTACTACGTGTGGGATGATCTGAAGAACGCGCCACCCTTTGCCCCTGAGCGCCTCGATCACAACCAGCCCATTTTTGTAGGTGGTGTCAAGACTTTAGCCGATGGCAGCGTTTCCGGCAGAACCGCCTGGGTCGACCCGCCCTTTCTTTCCGAACACCAGGGTGATGATCCAATTGCCAACTGCGGCATGGCCACCATCACCCCGGACGAACTCAGCGCCGCCGGCGCTTATGCCAAGACCCACAATCTCCAGCTACTCGCTCATGCTATGGGCGAAAAAGCCATCGACATGATCATCGATACCTTTTACCAGAAAGCCGATGCCCCTCAGCTTCGCATCGAACACGCTGCCATGCCAACATCGACGGCGCTGAAAAAGTGTGCCGAAATGGGCGTTGCCTTTGTCACTCAGCCAGTGTTTCTTTTTGCGGAAATCGAGAGCTATCTCAATAACCTTGGCCACGGCCGCACGAAGACTGCTTATCCTGTCCGTTCCATTCTCGACGCCGGTGTCCAGCTCGCCTTTTCCTCAGACGCGCCGGCGACCTCCTGGGCAGACCCATCAAATCCTTTCGTGGGCATCCAGGCTGCGGTCACCCGCACAAGCTATGATGGCACCGACAACGGCCAACAGCACCGTGTCGATTCAGCCACCGCCATCGAACTCTATACCCGAGAGGCGTCCAAGGTCGTTGGCTTCCCAGGCGTTGGACAGCTCACGCCTGGCTGCGAAGCAGATTTTATCGTCCTCGACCGCGACATCCTGGAGATTGACCCTATGAACATCGGCCAGACTCAAGTTCTGGAGACGTATATGGGCGGGGCGTTGGTGTATGAGAGAGCGTTAAAATAGCGTACATATACTTCGAAATTAAAGGAACTCAGCACCGTCGGCCGTGTGCCTTACGGTGCTGAGTTCCTTTTTGTGGAAGTCGGTGTCTGACACCGACTTCCAGTTACACTCATTTCAAAACCAACCCTAAGCTGTTTTCACAACCGCTTCACTCTTCTTGCCCTTGAAAATCACGCCACCCGCAATACCGCCAACAATCGCCGGCACGATCCAGGCAAAGCCCTGGCCCGCGAGAGGAATCGCCATGTAGAGATTGGTTAAAGCCGCCGGCAGCTGGAACCCAGCAATGGCTCCAATAATTGAGAAGGAGTCGTATAAGCTGACGAGGACAACCAACAATGCGGAGCCCTTCCAAACACCATCGTTAGGGATGAACTTGCTGAAGAGGCCCAGGATCACCAGCAAAATGGAGATTGGGTAGATGCCCATAAAGATCGGTCCAGCAATGACAATAATCTTGGCAACGCCGCCCATGGCTTGGATGACGCCAATGCCGCAAGTGAGGGCAACGCCGACTTTATAACTGATCCTTTGCTTCGAAATGCCATTAAGAAAGTCCGCCACAACCGCCGTCAAACCAACTGAGGTTGTCAAGCAAGCGAGGGCAACCGCAACTGCGAGAGCGTACAATCCGCCGTTGCCGACAAGCTTCTGCACAAGACCGGTGAGGAGTACGGTATGATCCGTGCCAGCTTCAAACAGGCTGTTACCTGTCGCGCCAAGATATTCGAGGCCGCCATAGACCACAAAGAGACCAACAAACGCGACGACGCACGCAAGAAGAATCATCTTGATGTTGCTCGCCTTTTCAGTGTAGCCCTTGCCGCGGAGCGCTTCGACAAAGATCACCGCACAGAGGAGCCCCGTCAGAACGTCTCCCGTCTGATACGCCTGGGTGAAAGCAAAGTAGAAAGGATTCGCGAGCTCCGTCGCGACCGGCACACCGAGCGGGTTGACAACCGCCAAAACGACTATGCCTACGAGGATGAGAAGCAGCACCGGCGTCAGCACTTTGCCCACCTTGTCAATGACCTGGGATTTGTCGTTGGCGAAGTAATATGTCAGTGCGAAAAAAGCGATAATGGCGATGGGCTTCAGGAGACCGGGGTCGACCATCGGCAAAATCACGCTGAAGCCGGTTTCATAAGCAACCGCCGCCGTCCGCGGGATCGTGATGAGCATACCGACGCCAATCATGACGAGGACATTGTAAACTTGGTAGAACCACGGGGTGATAGGGCGGGTGAGATCTTTGAAGGTGCCGCCCGCGCTCGCGACTGCCGCGACAGCGAGGATCGGGAGCGCGATGCCTGTCAGAACAAGGCCCACCAACCCCGAGACCCAGTTCGCTCCCGTCTCAAAACCAATAAACGGCGGGAAAATCAGATTGCCGGCGCCAAAATAAATGGCAAACATTGCAAAGCCCACTACCACTGCGTCACGAAACATGTTTTTGTTTTCCATAATTCCCCTACTTTCTTTATGATGATGTTGAATAATAACGTCACCGATCTATAAAGCAAGAGGGATGCCAAACAGTCATTTTTTAAAGCAATCAAAAAATAATTTGTTTTGCCGATGGGTTTAGGTATTTAAGCCGTGTTTCAGCATATCTTTGATCCTCGCCGACACGCTTAAATGTCCTTAACGAGCACCCAACCTGTATTCAACCATAGGATCTGTAAAAATATTCTGTCATCTTGTAAAATTATTTTGATCATCACCTAAAAAAGGACCCGCCAACATGGCAGGCCCTCTCTTAAGTTAATTTAACGCCACAAGATCACAGATCCTCACTTCGCCGCTAGAATTCCAGCTCTGGTGCGTTCAGAACGTTTTCAATCATCTTCAACACAAAGCTTCCGGACACCAGCGACAGCTTCCACTGGTCCGCCCCAAACCTCACGAGGAGATGCTCGTTCAGCCCGGCGCTGATCACGAAGGCTTCATTCCCGGCAATCTTATCTTCCGAAAGATTGTACACCTCCAGAGTGGTCACGGCTCTCGGCACAAGAAACGCCATGGCAAACTTCGCATGATCCCCTGTCAGCCTGACCTGATCACCCTCGAGAATCTTCACCATTTCGAGGCGATTCAAGATGCTGGTGAGTTCAGCCCGATCAATCGTCAAAGTGCCACCGTCCTGCCTCCCCTTGACCATTGCCACGAGCGAACCCGGTACCGGCTCGCTCAGATGAGTCTCCAGCGCGGAGACAGTCACGTCAGGTGCACCGACCTGCCACAACCCCAGCATGGCTGTCTTTCTGTATAAATCCACCAGCCCCAGATAGACCAGTGCCTCTGCCGATGGCAGCCCAACCTCCAAATCCCAGCCAATCACACGGGACATTCCGGTGACCTGTGAGAGCGCCAGCAGCGTTGGCTGAAGTGTCGCCGGCGCTGTAACCTCCAGCCCTTCCTCCATACGTTCCACAAGGGCAAACGCCTCGTCTTTTCGAAAGCCAATTTTCTCAATCAAAGCATTACCCTCGCGAATGGCAATTCGGCCAGAACGCTGGGGCGCTGCCAAGACTTCCAGCATCTCTTTGGCTTCATTTCTGATCCCGGATTCAGTCAGGATTCCGGATTCCTTTAAAAGAGCCTCACCCTGAACCAGATCCCCTGTTCCAGCGCTTTTCAAGGGGCTCAAACTGTTGTCTGTTTTATAGAGACCGGCCAGGTAGGCCAAAGTGTTAAAATTGAGTTGCATGATACCCCTCCTATTTTTTAGCAAACTGAGGAAGTTCAACCTGAATGAGATTCTTCGCAGGTTCCAGCGCATTAGGCTTCAAGATGAACTCATCCGTTAACGCCGTCTTCATCTTGTCCTGAGCGCCCTTGCTCGTAAAGATTTTCTTGAGTGTTGAATCCACTCTAATTGGCACATCCGGCAGGTCCACATCCGGTGCACTTCCGAGGGCATAGTCCGAAACCGCGCCCACCGTCACTTTATAGACGCCGTCTACATAACCATTCTGTGCTGCCTGGATGTAATCCTCACCCTTGAGGGCTGCGCCGGCCGCGGACCCGGCAGACTCACTGGCGGTTGTAATGACGGCTTTCGCATATGGATTCTTCACAAAGTCGCCGCTTGCGTCGCCAACGCCTTTGACGAAGCCTTCCGCGGCGCCAGCGCCCCAACCGTCACCTTTTGCCTGGCTTTCCGCAGCGGATCCTATAGTCCCTTTTGCGACCTTATAGCCCGCGCGCACGTATTTCCCGCCCGGGACCGTCTCGCCCATGATGTCAATGGCGGTGTCTGCGCCCGCGAGAACGACCTTGGAACTGACCTCGCCCACCGCCGCTATATCACCGATGCGCTGCCAGGTTTCGAAGTTTTCCCGCTCCTGCTCTGCGCGCTGGGTAATGGTGGCCTTAATCAGGCCGAGTTTGTCCGTGCCGTACTTTTTCTCCATCTTCTGAAGGAACTGATCCTTCTTGAAGTCGTCCTCAATCTGCTTCATAGCCTTCGCGAATTCTTCATCCGGCTTCTGGTTGTCTGCAGCTTGTTTTTCAATCACTGCCAGCTCCTGAGCGAACTTATCCTCCGCATTGGCCTTATAGTCCTCGTAGTCGAGGACGCCGCCGGTTTCAGCGTTAATCCATTCACCAGTTGCAGGATCCTTGACATAGAGGCTTTCAGCGCCTCTTGCCGAAGTCTTGAGCACCATAGTCTCCGGCTCTTTTGTTTCAGTTGCAGCGCCTTCGGCGGTCTTCTGACCATCGGCCTCAGTTTCTTTCCCTGGCTCTGGTTCTGCAGCCGGTTCTGGTTTTGTCACCGGCTCCGGCTCCGCTTCAGGCTCGGCTTCCGGTTCATATTCCGGTTCAGATTCATAATCCGCCCCGGTCTCACCCTCATCTCCGGACCAATCCTGTTCACCGCCCGAGCCGCCTGAATCCTCTGAACTGCCTGAGCTTTCAGTCGCCTCATTGTCGCCTGCAGACACTGCATCGCCCTCATCCGGCTCATCGGTGCTTCCCATGGCATCCGCCAGCATGATCCAGGCGAGCTGTTCATCCGTTTTTCCTGGGTATTTTTTACTATACCAAGCTTTATCACGAGCAGGTTTGCCCGCCTGTCTGGCCGCTTCCTTCTTCTTCAAAGCCTCCTGCATCACACTGACCACAAGGCCCACCAGCGGCGGAAACAAAATGCCCGCAGCATTCTGAAACGGCGAATCCGCACCAGGAATGTTCCCAACACTTGGCGCAGCGCCAAGGGCCGCTATGACATAAGGCGGGAGCTCCGTCGTCACCCGGCTGCCGCTGCCGCTGACCACATAAGTATTGTCGTCCGCGCCGCGCGTCCCGCTGGCCGCCCGGCTGTAGTGAGCGTCGCCATCAAAGGACACTGTCACAAGCCCGGCTTCGTCCTGAGCGAAGGTCACTTCCACTTTGGTGTCCACTTTGGCTTTATAAGGCAGACCTGTCAAGTCTGCGGCGAAATCAAACACTGCCACAAGTCCATTTTCTGTTTCGCTGATGATCTCGCAGTTCTGAGAGACCGGCATGCCTTCATAAGTGCCAATCAGCTCCACAAAGCCCTCTTTATGAAGCGCGGTCATCTCAAAATCCGTCAAAAATGGGGTTGCCGCCCCAGACACTGGCCCCATAATGGTTGAGGTCTTAGCTGTGTCCACGTTGATTTTATACGTTCCGGTCACGTCCAGCGCTTCCGGGATCGTAGGGTAAGCCGTCAGATAGAACATGGGCTCCCCGGCAGCGTCGTACCCTATGACAGAGGGATCAGATGCGCCTATGTAATACGTCCCCGCCGGCAGCAGGATCCCCGGCTTGACGATCCAGAGGCCGTTGGCCAGAGTTCCAACTTTCCCGCCGTAGGCCTGCTGGGTATATATCACCTGGTTGGAATCATCCAGGATGGCTATGATGCCGGGTGCCGCGCCCATGCCGTTGTTGAAGGTGTTGAGCATAATTTCGTCAATCAGGTAGGTGTCATCCAGAACAAACATGGCAGGACGCTTGCCTTCAGCGCCGGATGCTGCCGATGGTTCCGCTGCCGCCGCCCCAGTCCCCGCAGTCACCGGTTCGGCCGGCACTCCCAGAATTTCTGCTGCCTGTTCGACCACCTGTTCGTTGTAGCGCGACTGACCATCGGCATTCACGCCTTTGATTACAAAATCTCCTGAAGCACCCTCCGCGGTATAACTGCCCGCCGGAAGCCTGACATCCCCAGGCGCTTGAAAGACCCGCGTGTCCTCACTGACGCGAACTGCTTCAAATCCCGGATACAGGTTGCCCGCCTCATCCACGAGGGTCAGGCTCTCGCCTGCTGCGGTGCTGACGTAAATCTCGCTGACCAGCGCCTCTTCACGGGTGGTGAAGCTGATTGGGGAGGATGCTTCGCTCACCAGAATCTCCCCATTATAATCCACCGTTAAGGAGGATGTGCTTCCTATAGAAGGACGGCCTGTGAACCAGTCGCCTTCGCTAGCCAGTACCTTTTCGTAAGGCGCACTGACCCGGACACTTTCCTCTCTGACGCTGACGGCGAAGGACGGGACAGGTCCGGTCCTGGTTAATGTTACAAAAGGCAGCGCTTGAGCTGTGACTAATAACGCGATTAAAAGTTTAACTGTGAAATGTCTCAAGACAAGCCACCTCCTCCTGAAAGCAATGAACGCACAAAGGTGATTCCACCTTCGATAAGCCCCGGCGCGCGGAACAGAAACGGCTGTGCGTAGGTCCAGAGAAAGCTGAATAAAAAGGAGACACCCGAGGTCGCAACAGTATTGCGGATCATGGATTTGCCTCTGAGGCGGCTGACTTCAATGGCGGTTGCCGTACCTGCAGCCATCATCCCTGCGCTGATAAATGCTGCCGCGTTGTTCCACTTCAGCACAAAAGTTGCCAAAGCCAGCATGACGGCAAATGGAACCAGAAAAAGCATCCCCATCTCGACCGGATAGCGCATAACTTTTTTGCCCCATTCCTTCTTCACCGGACCGTTCATGGCGGCGAGGAACAGATAGAGGAACCGCTTGAAGAGCCAGCCAAAGAAAAGTCCGAACAGCGCACCAAAAGCCAGGTTGTAAGGGGAAAGGGGCTCCAGCGGGTTTGCGAAAGCGCATAGGCCAAAGGTGATGAAGCACAGGCGCCTGACCCAGTTTCTTAAAAATCTTCCATCATCGATGCTATTCAAGTCCTACACCCCCTAATAGTTGCCGAGCAGTGCCCAGCTCAGCAGGACGAAGCTTCCGACCAGCGTCGCCAGTATGACGCCAAGTACCGTCTTTCCGCCGCTCATTTCCCGAAGGCCGACCATCATAGGCCCAATAGCCCAAAGGACGCCGGTGACCCCAAAGGCCATGGATGTTTTCCAGCCGAGGACCAGGGAGAAGGCGACGCCAATCAAGCCGTAAATCAGCGCGCCGCTGTAGCTGAGGCAAAATGAGGAGATTGCCCATTTAAGGCTTTTGTCCGTCTTGGCCACTTTCAAAATGGACCAGACGAGAACACCGAGAACCGGGATGACCAGCAGACCGTAAACGGCCCCGGTCGCTGCGCTGAGCGCGACGAAGCTGAAGCTCTTCTGACCTGTCTTGTACAGGTCGAGACCCGTTTGCAGGAAAAAAAGCGCAAACGCGAGAGTGGACACGATCAGGCCCAGATACCATTGTCTGCCCGACAGGGCTTTTTTAACGGTTGGCCCAGGACTGATCATCATACCGAAAATAGTTGAGATGGGCCTGGTTTTTGCTTGCTCCATAGACATTGACGCCTCCTGTGTAATAGGATTTTTATTGAGTGTTTTTGATCATTCAATCTCTTTGGATTATAATACCGCTTTTTACGTTAACTTGCTATGTATTTTGTAAATTTTGGTCACGAATTGTGTCACTTTTTTTATAATGATAGCCTGTCTTCCCTAAAATTTTAATCAAAGCCTCAAAGACCGCTAAATCTACAGGAAATGGGCCCTGCACTGGGTGAAAAAATCGAAAGTTGATCCTCTCAAATGAGTTGTGGGTTTCAATTTCTGAAATATGAATTACTGCAACTGTGATTATTT
Organism: Acidaminobacter sp. QWL-03; assembly: GCF_058683855.1. Taxonomy (NCBI): domain Bacteria; kingdom Bacillati; phylum Bacillota; class Clostridia; order Peptostreptococcales; family Acidaminobacteraceae; genus Acidaminobacter; species Acidaminobacter sp. QWL-03. The sequence goes on along the minus strand of NZ_CM178752.1, from coordinate 3,248,668 downwards.
CTGTATATTTATTTTAATGTTTTTAATTTATGCACGTTCAATAATTGTTATTGACGATTTTTTCCTGTTTTCCTCAAAACATTTTACCCATGGTCAGTTGGCGTCCGCCGCTTCGTTATTTTTAGATTAATCAGCATTTGATTCGGGTATAAAATTAGAGCAATTCAAATTCTATCTAAGGAGGTCCAAAAATGAGTGAGAACGGTAAATGTCCGGTAACAGGCATGACGAAGCATTCGACTGCTGGCGGCGGCACAACCAATCGCGACTGGTGGCCAAACCAGTTGAACCTTAAAATCCTCCATCAAAACTGTAAGGCAAGAAATCCTCTGGGTGACGACTTCAACTACGCGGAGGCCTTCAAACAACTCGACCTCGACGCTGTTAAAAAAGATCTGTATGACCTGTTTAGAGATTCCCAGGACTGGTGGCCGGCCGACTACGGGCACTACGGCCCGCTGATGATCCGCATGGCGTGGCACAGCGCCGGTACATACCGCATGGGGGATGGCCGCGGCGGCGGAAGCACGGGCAATCAGCGCTTCGCGCCTCTCAACAGCTGGCCGGACAACGGCAACCTGGACAAGGCAAGGCGCCTGCTCTGGCCGGTCAAGCAGAAATATGGCAAGAGCATATCCTGGGCAGATCTGATGATCCTCGCAGGCAACTGCGCCCTTGAATCCATGGGCTTCAAAACCTTTGGCTTCGGAGGCGGCCGTGAAGATATCTGGGAGCCTGAAGAAGACGTCTACTGGGGCACTGAAAGCGAATGGCTGGGCGACAAGCGCTACTCCGATGGCCGTAATCTCGAAAATCCACTGGCTGCCGTTCAGATGGGCCTGATCTACGTCAATCCTGAAGGCCCGAATGGACAGCCGAGCGCCCTGGGCTCCGCCAAGGACATTCGGGAGACTTTTGCCCGCATGGCTATGAATGATGAAGAAACCGTCGCGCTGGTCGCCGGTGGCCATACCTTTGGCAAGTGCCACGGTGCCGGTAGCCCTACTCACGTGGGTCCGGAACCGGAGGCCGCGCCTATTGAAGAGATGGGTCTTGGCTGGAAGAGCACTTTTGGCAGCGGCAAGGGCGGAGACGCCATCACCAGCGGCATAGAAGGCGCCTGGACGCCGACCCCGATCGACTGGGACAACAGCTATCTTGAGACCCTGTTCAAATATGACTGGGATCTCGTCAAGAGCCCGGCCGGCGCATGGCAGTGGATTCCAACAGATCCGGAAGCCAAAACCACGGTGCCGGATGCCCATGATCCGAACAAACGACACGCCCCTATGATGACCACGGCCGACCTCGCCCTTCGCATGGATCCGACCTACTCGAAAATAGCCCGTCACTACATGGAAAATCCTAAGGAATTTGAAGATGCTTTTGCCCGCGCTTGGTTCAAGCTCACCCACCGGGATATGGGACCGAAATCCCGTTACCTGGGCAAGGAAGTCCCTGCTGAAAACCTGATCTGGCAGGATCCAGTTCCGCCAGTGGATTTTGAGCTGGTTAATGAAGCGGATATTGCGGTATTGAAGGCCTTAATACTCGCTTCCGGACTGTCAGTCTCTGAACTGGTCTACACCGCTTGGTCCTCCGCCTCTACCTTCCGCGGCTCTGACAAGCGGGGCGGCGCGAACGGTGCTCGCATCCGCCTGGAGCCTCAGTTGAACTGGGCGGCCAACCAACCGGAGCAGCTGCAGAAGGTCCTGGGCGTCCTCGAAAAGATCCAAGCCGACTTCAATGGCGCCCAGTGCGGCGGCAAGAAAGTGTCACTGGCCGATCTAATTGTCCTGGGCGGCTGCGCGGCTATTGAGAAGGCTGCAGCGGATGCCGGCTTTGAGGTTGTGGTGCCTTTTACCCCTGGCCGCACCGACGCCACTCTCGAGCAAACCGACGTCCCGTCCTTCTCCGTCCTTGAGCCATTAGCCGATGGTTTCCGCAACTTCACCAAAGCCAAATATGCAGTCTCTGCAGAGGCACTCCTGGTGGACAAATCCCAGCTCCTGGGCCTCACAGTCCCTGAAATGACCGTCCTCGTAGGCGGCATGCGGGCACTGAACGCCAACTACAAAAAAGCCCCTCATGGTGTCTTCACCAAGCGCCCTGAACAGCTGACCAACGACTTCTTCGTCAATCTGCTCGATATGGGCACCCAGTGGAAGCCAATGACCGACGACGCGGATCTCTTCGTGGGCTCCGACCGAAAAACCGGCGAGACCAAGTGGACCGCTACCCGAGTGGATCTGATTTTTGGATCTAACTCCGAGTTGAGAGCCGTTGCAGAGGTTTATGCCAGCGAAGACGGTAAGGAGAAGTTCGTGAAAGACTTCGTCGCGGCTTGGAATAAGGTGATGAATGCGGATCGGTTTTAAATTGTGCAGTTGGTGACGCGGACAACTTTCAACTTGGTGACGCGGACAACAATCAAGTGAGTGCCTGTCACTGACATTGATTTGGTTCCAGAGCCCCGCGAAAATCATTCTCAGTGGATGTAAAACTTACAAGGAAAAACACCCCCTCAACCAACAGGCCGGCGGCCTGTTGGTTGAGGGGGTGTTTCCTTTTAAAGTGGAAGTCGGCGTCAGACACCCTCTTCCATTTTCATTTCCTAACCCGCCTTCACGCTCACTTTCCTGGTCCTCTCCCGTGCCATGTGGTATAGTATAAGAGAGTCTGTATCCCCATGTTTTAAAGGCTTCAGCCACATTTAAGGAGAAGAATCCATGAAGGTCAAAGTCAATTTTCTAGGGATCCCCAGCGTCACATTAAACGACAAGACAATTTCATTTAAGTATCAAAAAGCTGAAGCGGTTTTTTATTACGCGGTCTATCACAAGACGGTAGACCGCTTTAGACTCATGACGGTGTTCTGGCCGGATGAACCGGAAGAAAACGCCAGAAAAAACCTGAGAAACGCGCTTTATTCCATACGTCAGGCCTTTGGCTTTCAAGTTTTTGAAAATCTGGGACAGCGTATGATTACACTGTCAGAACAAATCCAGTTCGAATCCGATCTGATGTCAAGTATCGAAAACGATCAAGGATTTCTTCAGGATTTTGTCGTTAAAGATATCCCAGCCTTTGATGAATGGATTTCCTTTACACGAGACGCATTTCGTGAACAGACGGTCAGCGAGATTAAGGCAAAACTTGCTGAAGTACTGAAAACCGGAGGCAATCCGGAATTTCTTTATAAACGCCTGATCCGACTCGACCCCTATGACGAAGCTTCTGTAAGAGCGCTGATGCAGCACTATGAAAAAATGAACCAAATCAGCCGCAGCATTGAACTCTATAATCAACTTGAAAAAGTACTGGATGCTGAACTTTCACTACAACCCGAGCCTGAAACCGTTCAGCTTTTTAAAAGTGTTTTAGGAAAGCGAAGAACTGTGAACAAGAATACACCTCCGTCTCTGGTCCATTTTATTGGTCGAGGAATCGAAATGGAAAGGCTGAATCAGTTCCGCCAATATGTTGCGGAACAGCGGCAATCCGGTCTCATGCTGATCTCCGGTGAAGCCGGTGTTGGCAAAACAACATTGTTAAGAAAATTTTCTGAGTTATCAGAGGGATTAGGATGCCGAGTTATTGAAACCACTTGTCATGAAGGTGATGAAAATCATCGGCTGAGTGCTTGGCATCCTCTGGTGATGAAATTGGGCGACTTGCTTGAGCAAAATGATCTTAAACCTGACGGCGTCTATATGGACATTTTGTCAAAAGCCTTCCCGCCTTTTATGCAGCCTGACCACAGTACGTCATCTGCTCAGATTGACAGACAGGACCCTCTTTATTTTTCTGCAATTCTGAGAGGGATCGTGGAACTCATTACGCAAATTCGCGAGCAAGGTCCAATAATAATCTGCCTTGAAGATATTCAGTGGCTGGACGAATGGAGCCTTGAGATTCTGGGGCGTCTGGCTTCAGAAACCGGCACCGGAAGAGATGTGTTGTTTATCACCACAATGCGTTCTTCAAGCGCTGATGTCTCTTGGTATATAATATCCAATTTAAGGCGCCTGAAGAACTTTGATCATATTGAGCTAAAACGTTTTTCAAAGGATGAAACAGATCAGTTTATTTCAGCCTATCTGGAGGGCATGTCTCTTGATTCTCAAACTCAAACCATGATCTATTCTGAATCAGAGGGCAACGCTCTTTACTTGACAGAAATTCTTAAGTGCCTGCAAGGACATAAATCTTTTAAAGAGCTTCCTCAGAAAATTCGCCATATCTTTAGTTCCCGTTTCAACCGATTGAGTGAGGATGCCAGAAAGATAGCAGAACTGCTTTCCATATTTCCTGAAATGATCTCATGGGAAGACATTTCCGCCCTGACCGGAAAGGACGATCTTGTCCTATTGGACATTGCAGAAGAACTTATTCAGAGCGATATGATCCGGGAAGTACCGCTTGATACCAATGAACTCCAGTACACCTTTTCCCATCAGAAATTGAAGGACTTCATCTATGAAGGTCAAAGCGCTACCAAGCGAAGACTTCTTCATAAGCGTATCGGGGAGTATTTCCGTGATCAGCTTACCGGAAAACCCTCAGACCGTCTTATTTACCCAAAACTAATCTATCATTTTGAAAGAAGCGGAGACAAACGCTCCCAACTCCAGTACAGAATCCTGAATCTATTCGACTACCTTGAGCTCAGTCACGAACTCTTTCCTCGGATTCGTGACCAGGCAATCCTCAGAATGCACAGTCGGCAAGATTATAACACGTCCTTTATTGAGCGGGAAATTGAGCGAATAGATACACTGATGAAAATTGTACCGGAGGCAGACACTCAAGGCCTGATTCAGATAGAATATCTCAACATGATCAGTCGTTATCATCTGATCAAAGGAGATGTGGATCTGGGCTATTCACTGACTCAGACCATGATTAGCCTTGCTCAAAATCTGAACTTGATGGATTTTGTATACAAAGGTTACCTTCAATTAATCTTTCACTGCATCAATCAACGCCGGATTCAGATGATGGAGATCTATGTCAATCAAGCCTTTCAAATTTTCAAGAATCATGCCGACAAAGGTGAACTCGGCGTACTCATCCGCTTGAAAGGCTATCTCATGCTTCTGATGAACCGGTTCAAGCACGGCGAGGAACTCCTCATGAGCGCCGCTGAAATTTTCAGCAGATCTGAATATAGAGAACCCTACGCGTTGAATCTTGTCGCGTCCTATTATTATCTCGGTGAGAGCAGACGACTGCAAAACGATACCGACGGCGCATTAAACTGGTATCTCAAGGCTGAGAAAATTTGTGTCGACCAAGGTTTTATCAGCCATTTGCCGCTCATCTTATGTGGCAAAGGCATTGCCTTATATGATGCTGACAGAATGGACCAAGCTGCAGAAAATCTAAGCAGAGCTGTTGATTTCTATGACCACCTGGATTTCAAATGGGGACAAGTCCCCGCTTATGCTTACTGGGCGCTGATCAGTTATCGGGAGGGCAATTATAAGCGCTGCCTGGAGTATCTCAAGAAGGCTGACGATCAAGTCATACTGATTGGACGCGTCTACGAAACAGGCTTAATGCTGCGGGTAAAAGCCGAACTCTGCAGTCTGACGCGGCACAGCAGGCCCTCAAAAATTCTAAGCAATTATCTGAATTTTGATGACAACAGTTACTGTAAAGCTGCCATTCGCTACTTTAATGACAATGATAGTTTCACTTACGAAAAAAAGGTCCTTCAGGATATTCACGGCATCTGCGGAGAGTGCAGTCAATTCAATTAAAGGAAGCAATAAAAGGACGGCCTCAAGATGTCGAGAAAACTCGAACACTGAGGTCGTCCTTTTTTCTTATTTTGATTTGAAATTTGAAGAGGACTTATAACGCATTCCCGCGTCGAAAATTACCAATTACAATTCTCCCGCAACTGATCGGAGCCCTTCAAGAAGCGCATCACTCTTAAGTACTTCATAGGCTGCCTGAATATCCGGCGTCAGCGGTCTATCTTTGTCCAAAAATGGTACTTTGGCTCGAATCGCATCGTAAAGCAATTTTGAACCCTTGCCCATCTCAACGTCCGCTCTAAGATCGACAGCCTGTGCTGCATGCATCGCCTCAATGCCTAAAATATAAAAGGCGTTGTCAATAATTTTCTCTGTCTTTTCAATGACATAAGGCGCATTGGTCGCATGGTCTTCAATGTCTCCAGCAACGGAGAAGTAATCCGTATTGGCAGGATTCATCAGATGGCGGATCTCGCCATCCAAGGAAGTAAACGGTTTTTGAATTGTCTGATACGCCTGAACTTCGCCTTCGCGCGGGCTTAAAAACCTCGATAAGTTTGTGAACTGCGGCGTGGACAGTTTAATCGTTCTGTGGCAGGCACTTCTGGCCAGGTGTGCCACAGCTTGTCCCAGCAGTTCAAAGCCAAGGACCCAGTTTGTGATCTCAAAATTACAGCAGGAGATGATTTCTTCATTTTCGAGAATAATACATGGGTTATCATCTGTCGCATTAAGCTGAATAGTGAGCAATTCCCGAATATAGTCCAGCGCATCCAGAACAGTTCCGTTAATTGCCGAAGCACAGCGGAATCCAAGAGGATCCTGAAGCGTTTTGGTGATACCCTTCTTTTCTAGATAACTGCCTTCCAGAAGCTTACGCATCCCAGAAGCGCACACACTCTGAGACTTCATTCTTCTGGCTGCGTTCGGCTCAGGCCTGAGCGGTGTAATATTGCCATCCAATCCTTCTACAGACAGTGCATAGACGGCATTGGCCACTTCAACAAGGCGCTTGGCTTTCTCAAACACCAAAGCGCCGGTTCCTGCGGCGAGGGCGTTGGAAGAGACAATAGAGAGACCGTCCTTAGGTCCGAGAACTATAGGCTTCAATCCCTCAGCGTCAAGTGCTTCCATAGCTGCCACCCGGCTGCCTTTATAGAACACATCTCCTTCACCAATCATTGCCAGTCCCACATGAGACAGATTGACAATATCCCCTTCACCGACACTGCCTCGGGCAGGAATGACCGGATGGATTCCGCGGTTCAGAAATTCCTTGTACATCTCCACAATTTCGAGTTGAATGCCGGTTCTGGCGCTTAATAGTGTATTCAACCGCGCCAACAATACCGCCCGGACCTTTTCTTCAGAAAGCGCCGGTCCAATTGAACAGCAATGGGCATAGATCAAGTTCCGGTTATACTGTTCAAAAAAACTCCCGAAGACATGCTTGTCTTTGTTCCAGCCAACACCTACGGTGAACCCATAAATTGGTACATCACTGTCTGCCAGCTTGTAGACCAGGTCTCTGGTCTTCTGGAGTTGTTCAATGGTGTCGCCAGCAATCTCTAGTTGAACGCTGCCGGTTGAAATCCTGTAAACCTCTTCCAGAGTGAGATTGCGGCCGTCCAAAATCATTTTCATTGTCCGTCTTCCTCCATTTCCTGCGCTTCTTTATTGACCTGACAGAAGTTGCATCACTCAGATAAACAGTCATTTAGAAACGGGCTTCCTCCCTTAGGAATCAGCCCGTTTCACGAAGTCATTGAAGGCTATTCCTCTACCACCGGTACCAAGGTTTCAGACTTCATGATTTCACCTGAGGGCTCGTCATCAGGTTCTTCAATGATCCTGTCCATGAACCAGCACTTAAAGAACGACACCAACTGAATGGCGAAAATGAACAACACGACAAATCCACTCGCAGCCGCCAATGCCTTGACACCGTCGACGCCTTGAACCCCGCCGCCAAAGGCTGCCATAACAATGGCGACAGCGCCAAGGGCCACACCCCAAACCACTTTGACCATAGCAGGTGGTTCGGTGCCGATAGGAACGTCCTTCATACACATGGATCCAATATTGGTCAAAGTCGCATCCGCAGCTGTGATAAAAGAAACTAAAATGACGACTATGTTAAACGGAATAATAATTCTGCCAAGGCCAAACGGCAGGTTGTCGAGAAATGCCCAAAGGGCTGCGACCGCGCCACCTTCATTAATGACGTTGATGAGATCCACAACACCAGTGGTTTGCATATGAATAGCGCTGCCGCCCCAGACAGAGAACCAGACAATACCAAATATTGATGGAAGAATCCAGTTCACGATCATGTATTCACGAATGGTACGTCCATAGGAAATCATAGCCAGGAAGATGCCGGTAACAGGCGCGAATCCAACCCAGAATGCCCAGTCGAAGAGCGTCCAATACATGGTCAGTGCCTCGCCGCCTATGTCGATAGGATCAAGTCCCCATCGGAAGAAGTTCTGAAGCCATTCCGCAACACCCGCTGTGCCAATTCTCAGTATGTAGACCGTTGGGCCGGTGACGAACAGAAGTGCCAAAAGAAAATAATAGAACCATGCATTCATTTTCCCGAGTCTTGCAAGACCTTTTTCAAGGCCTACATAGGATGAAAAAGTAAACATGCAGATGATGAAAATGCCGATCCCCGCAAACAGAGGGACACTGGATTCAATGCCGTAAGCACCTTTTAAGCCCGACATGACTAAGGTAATACACATGGTAATGCCTGTTGTTATGCCGATGGCAAGACCCAGCATAGCGAGCATATCCACGATGCCTGCAAATAAACCTTTAGTGACTTTCTCGCCAAAAAGCGGCTTCAAGGTAGAGGTGACGGCCAGGCGCTCCCGCTTATTAAAGTAAATGTAGGCGACCAAGAGTCCGCAGAAGGCGTAGATCGCGTAAGGGACAAAAGTCCAGTTATAGAAGGAACGTGCCATGGCAAAGACAGCCGCTTGAGTGGTATTAGGCTCAATCCCCAGCGTATTAAGCTCGCCCCAGACATTTCCGTAATAGATCAAAGGCTCGTTGACACCCCAGGTGACAATGCCGGTGGCCACCCCGCCGGTGAGTGTCATGGCGAACCAGGTACCAAAGCTGAATTTAGGCTTGGCGTTTCTCCCACCCAGACGAATGTTGCCATACTTGGAAAACATCATAATTACGGTAAAGACAAACGCGGCCATAATGGTCCACTGGAACAGCCAGCCGAAATTGCGCAGTGACCAGAAGAAAAAGTTCATTACACTTGTTGTTAAAAGTTCTTTGTTGACAATGCCTATGACAGCAGCACTGCCAATGACCAAATAGGCCGGCGTAAAAACTTCCCAGCGGATGGCGTTTTTTTGCAGCTTCGTTCCCTGGTTAAACTTTTTATTCCCTTTCGACTCTTGTTTATTGCTCACAGAATTACCTCCCTCACGATCTGACTGCCAGACAACCATGTATTCAATTTCGAGAATATCGTGTTATAACGAGATGCATGACGCACGGTTAAACAATAAGGCCGAATGAAACTGCTGTTCTTGGATTATATCATTGATCGCTTCTTTAGTTCATTGGTTCACGCCCCTTTTTCCGTATGATTTTCGAAGTTTCTTTTTCTCTGCAGTCTATGTCTTAGTTATCACTGAGCGCTTCAATGATGCGCTCCGGCGTTGCCGGCAAAACGGACAGACGAGTCCCAAGGGCGTGATTGATGGCATTGATCACCGCCGGTGCCGTGGCCACAGAAGAGGATTCTCCAATACTCTTCGCCCCATAAGGACCTCCCGGTTCTCCCGCCTCAATGAGGACAATCTCCACAGGCGGCATTGACGGTGCATTGATGAGGTGATACTTGGAAAAACTTTTGTTCTTCACTCTGCCATCTTCGTTCACAACAATCTCTTCGCAGAGCGCGTAGCCCAGATTCATCTGGATTCCACCGTAGATCTGACCTTTGACGAATTCCGGATTGATGGCTTTTCCGATATCATGTGCTGCGACGATTTGCTTCACCTGTACAAATCCAGTCCAGGTATCCACCTCTACTTCGACAAAGTTCGCGCCATAGGAGCCTGGGTTGGCGCTGGCCTGATAGTCGAAGTTGACGCAAAGGGTTTCTCCAAAACTGCGATGGCATTTCGATGCCAGCGTCGGAAGGTCCATAAGGGGTAAGCCGGAAAGATCCGTGATGATGCTGTCTTTGAGTTGAAGCGTGACCATCGGCAATTCCAAAAGCTCTGAGGCTCTGCGAATAATTTTTTCTTTCAGCTGCTCGGCACCTTGCCTCGCGGCTTCACCACAGACAAAGGTGACGCGGCATGCCTGGGTTCCGGCCGGATCATAAGGCGACCTTAGGGTATCCGCTTCTAGAACGCGAACTTTTTCAAGTCCGACGCCGATGGCTTCTGAGATGATCTGGGATGCCACGGTCAGCGTGCCGCACCCAAGGTCGTGAAGGGCGGAATTGACCAGGATGGTCCCATCCGGCATCAGAGTCAGCTGAATGGCAGTGAATTCAGGATACCCGCCAAAGTAGCCGTTGCCATGAACAATAGCCGCCATACCAACGCCTGTTCTATAGCGACCGTTGTCCGGTGCCTTAAGATATTTTTCTTTCCAGCCAAAACGCGCCGCACCTTGCCTCAGACAAGCTTCAATCTGGACGTTTCCGAGGGCGGGACCGCCCATGGGATCAGCGTCGCTGCCGCTGACAATGTTGGCCAGTCGGAAGTCAAGGGGATCGAGCTTAAGTGCTCTGGCAGCGTTCTCAATGTTGATTTCCGTAAGCGCGTGAATCTGAGGGGAGCCGTAGCCCCTGGCCGCGCCGCCCACCGGCGTATTCGTGATGACCGCTCTGGCTCTGTACCGCTGGCTTTCCATTTTGTAGAGCCTGACGGATTTTTTGAGCATGGCCATGGACACCGCAGCGCCATTGCTGAAATAAGCCCCTGTATCTGTCACAACATCCAGGTCCCGGCCCAGGATTTTACCCTCTTCACTGACAGCAAGCCGGATCCGGCCTCTGACAGAATTGCGCCTCCTGCTGGAGACTATGCTCTGAGCCCTGTCCATGGTCATCAGAACCGGTTTCTTTAGATCATAGGCCAGATAGCCGCACAGCGGCTCGAGGACCGGCTGACTTTTCCCGCCAAAGGAACCACCCGTTGGGGTTTTGATAATTCTGACCTGGGTCATTGGAAGCCCTGTGATTCTCGACAGCATCATCTGGACCTGGAAGGTGATTTGACAAGGTGTTTTCAGGGTCAGGACCCCATCCTCCATAGACGCCAGACAAACGTGGCATTCTATAGCCGCGTGGTGTTGGGCTGGCGTTGTCACCGTGTCGTCTATTATGTATTTGGCTTTTGAGACAATTTCTTCAAAGCTTCCAAATTCTTTGACGGTATCAAAGGGCACATTGCCATAAGGGTGAACCGCAGGCGAATTTTCATTCAGCGCGGTCTCAATATCGAGCACCGCAGGCCGCGGCTCATAGTCAATCCGAATGCGACGGGCCGCAGAGATCGCCGCTTCGTCAGTCTCAGCCACAACTATGGCTACCCGGTCGCCGTCATGTTTGGGCTCCATGGTCAGCAGCGGTTCGTCCTCCAGATCGCTCATGTCCATCAGCCAGTTATGGGCGCTGTAAAGGGTTTCAGGCACCTCTGCGGCTGTATAGATTTTTACGACACCGGGCACTTTAAGGGCTTCTGCTGAATCTATGCTCAAAATTTTCGCGCTTGCTTGATCGGAGGTGACCAGCCGGGCGTATAGCATGCCTGCTGCTGTGTAATCCCCTGTATACTTAATTGTTCCGGTAACTTTTTCAAGACCATCCAGCCGGAGGACGGACTGGCCGACAACCTTATATTTTATTGTTTCCATCCCATCACCCTCGATACTCTGAAGTAGCCTGTTCAACAATAGACACCGCGACCGCCTTCACTGCCGAACGCTTGTAAGCCAGTGATACTCTTCCCGGAATTGCCTGTTCAACCTGCTGAACGAATAGTTCGATAAACGCTTCTGTCTTTAATTCATCCAGCGTCATGCCGGTTAGTCCTTCTGAGACCAGACTTGAATGGAAGCCTCTCTGACCAAGGGATCCGAATGCCACTCTGGCCTCTCTGATGACGCCGCCGCTGAAGCTGAAAATCCCGGCGCAATTGACTTTAGCTATGGTCACAGACGCGCGCGAGCCAATCTTACAGTAGCCGCCCGCCTTGCCTAAGTTCCAGGCAGGTATGACAAATGCCGTTACCACTTCGGTTTCGTCGATCAGGGTTCTTCCAATCCCCGTCACAAAATCTTCAACTTTGATCCTTCTTGTCGCGCCGTTTGCTTTCATCAATTCAACACTGGCATCCAGCGCGATCAGCGCCGGAATGGTATCCGCGCACTGAGCTGCATTAGCCACGTTCCCGCCGATGGTCGCCCGATTCCGAATCTGAGTGGATCCCACTTGGGACGCCGCGCAGGATAGCACCTTCGCAGCATGTTGTACCAGCGAAGATTCCCAGATCTCAGTCATAGTGCACATAGCGCCTATTCGGAGACCTTCTTCATTAATGTCACAACCTTTCAGGGCTTCCATATGTGACAGATCAATAATCAATGCCGCTTCCGGCGGATTGGCTCTCATGCGGATCATAATGTCGGTTCCGCCGGCGACCATGATTTTTTTGCCGGTCCCCTGAAGGGATTCAAGTAAAGCTGCCATATTATCCGGCTGTATGATCTTATTGGCCATGAACCGCTTCCTCCTTCAGAGATTCCACCGCTTTGATGATGGGGTGATACCCCGTGCACCGGCAGAGATTGCCTTCTATCGCTTTTATGACCTCTTCCTTGGATGGATCCGGCCGCTGAAGCAGCAGCGCCTTGACCGACATCAGCATACCCGGCGTGCAATAGCCGCACTGGATGGCGCCATTGTTTATAAACGCCTCCTGAAGTCTGTCCAGTTCACCACCCTGCTGGAGCCCTTCCGTCGTCAGCACCTCGCACCCGTTGACCTGCACTGCCAGCATGGTACAGGACGTGACCGCCTTCTGATCCACAATAATAGTGCACGCCCCGCACTCGCCTTCGCCGCAGCCTTCCTTGACGCTGGTCAGTCCAAGACGGTTGCGCAGCATGTCTATCAGCCTCTCGAGAGGTTCGACCTCGACTTCTCTATTTTCATGATTAATGGTCAGGTTAATTTTCATACTTTGCCTCCCGCTTTCCACACTTGATCCAAAACGCTTCACTTGAATCAAAGAAGCGATATGTCTTTCTTTTCACAAAATCACTGTATCTTAATGCCGCCTTCTAATCGTCTAATAAATCTAACTATTTCAATTTTTCTTTCTTGCTGCCCGACAGGCCATTCCCTGAGGCTTTAAAGTAAGTGCTGTTGATCATGATCTTCCCTGCAACTTCATCATCTCCGAGGCGCTCCAGAATGGCCTCTTTTCTTTCGTTGGGTTCGCATGGATTAACGGTCTTGACCAGTCCATCATGAATCATGCTTAGCATCCCATACGGCAGGCCTATGCCCATTTCATGGTCATGCCATTTGGCTGCGTATCTGGTGTTGGAACAAAGGAGTGACACATTCAGGTCATTGGTGTCATAGGGCGTCGCGGTGCACTCTGAACAGATCCCGGAGTTGGCGGCAATTTTGATGTTCTTTGGCGTGCCCCTGTAGTACACATAGCTCTGTGTCACGCGCATGGCCTGATAAGGATTGACCAGCATCAACACCACGTCCGGACGGTTCTCAAAAGCCTCCAGCGGCTTGACCACCACCGCTGTTGCCTCATGATCGAGAAATGTAACGTCTTTCTGAACATTTCTTGCCGTCCCCAGGCTGTCATAAATCCCGAAGCTATAATAAATTCTTCCGGAGATGGCCCGGGCGTCGGGTTTGACTAGTCCCAGAGCTTTTGCCGAGCCCACACACAGAAAATTGTCCAGATCCGCCTTAAAGCTCTTTCCTTCCGAAGCCATTCTGACCATACTGCAGTAGGACATTTTGTACTTCACTCTTGGTGCAGACTCTTCCTCAAAGTCACGCTTGTCGAATATAAATTTCACGCCTACAAGTTTGCGTTCCAGGCCTAAAAGTTTCTCAATTTGAGTGCCAACGGTTTGTTTAGACATTAAATCGCCTCCCTAAAGTATTAATATCAGACAGGTGTCTATAAAAAGGCTAAAGAATGAGGTATGGATTTTCTGCGTGAGGTGTGAAAAAAATGACCATCGGCAAGCGCGTTCTAAAGCCTTAAATGATAAGCGCTTTAAAATCACATTTGCCGATGGTCATTCAATTCAAACTTTGAAGCTTTTTATACTTAGGTTTACGGTACGAGCAGCGCCCTACCGCCCCTGACTTTCCTTCCACGCCTCCACATAGTGATTCAGGATCTTTCTGGTCACCACACCAATGGTAGAATACGATTCGTCGCTGAGGTTGGCGAGGGAAATCCGTATGGACCACTCCGGACCGCTGAAACCGCCGCCGCTCAGCAGCACAATAGCTGATTCTTCCGCGAGCCTCAAGAGAATGTCCACCGGCTTATAGGTTTTTTGAAGGTAATTGGCAAAAGTTTCTCCATAGTTTTGCACGGCCCACTGCAGCAGGTCAAATTGCGTGTAGTAGGCGGCGTCGTTAGGGTCCTCCCTGACCGCCATGCCGAGGCCTTCGAACAAAAGCCTCTGCCTTTTTTTCAGCAGGCTGATGGTTTGCTTTTTATAGACGTTGTCGCGGTCAATCAGTGCGAACAGGCAGAAGAACACCATCTGGACCTGCTGAGGTGTCGATAGGCCAGCAGTGTGATTGAGCGCCACCTGTCGGCTGTCCGCGACAATTCTGTCCATGAAAGCTATGGACTCTGGCTCGATAGATAGCGCCGAGTACCTGCGTCGTGCCCGCGCCTTCTTATTCTCGTCAAGCCTTCCAAGAAGTCTGTCAAAGACATTGTCCTCGTGGAGTGCAATGGTGCCGAGTCGCCAGCCTGTCACGCCAAAGTATTTCGAAAAAGAATAGGCGCCGATGGTATTGTAAGGGATCTCCCTCATCAAAGAACTGAACCCTTCCACAAAGGTGCCGTAGACGTCGTCCGAAATAATCATGAGATCCGGGTTATCCTCTTTGACAATCTCCGAAAGATAGGAAATGGTCTCTTTATGAATTGCCACCGACGGCGGATTACTTGGATTGACAATAAACAGCGCCCTGATGGACGGATCTCTAAGCTTGTCCATTTCAGATTTTGGGTATTGCCATGTGTTCTCGCCTTTTTCATTGAGTTCCGAGGCCTTAATTTCAACCACTTTAAAGTTATATCTCGGTAGATGCGGGATTTCCAGATAAGGGGTGAAAATTGGCGTCATGAGAGCGATAGTATCCCCTTGAGAGAAGATGTTGTTGGCAATCAAGGTATCAAAGATATAACACATGGCCGCCGTGGCGCCCTCTACCGCATAGAGCTTAATTTGACCAGCGTCCAAGTCATATTTGAGCTCCTGAACGAGATAGTCGAGGACGATCTGCTCCGAATGACGCAGCATACGATCAGGGAACGGGTAATTGTCGCCAATAATGCCATCGACCAGCTCGTGGACAAAGGCATCCGGGTCAAAGCTTTTGACGGAAACCCCATAATCCATCATCTGTTTTAACAGCTCTATACCCGGCGCGCTGCTGTTGCGATCCGCGTAGGCATAAAAGCGTTCCGCGATCCCTGTTTTTTGCGGCATTCCTGCGAGTGCACCATCACAATAGGTTCTTCTGGTTTCTTCAACTGCGAAATGACCGAAGGTAAAGAAGGCATCTCTTGGGGTTGAAGCTGTCCAGTTCGGGTTCCCCCGTCCTGCGTCGAGCAGCATCCTCGTGCCGCTTTCTCTGGCTTCGCTGGCGTAGCTGATCAGCTTGTCCTTCAGTTCGAAAGGACTGACCTTGCCATAGATGTTTTCGATTTCTTCTCTTTGAATACTCTTGCTCATAAGTGTGAACCTCCATTCACCTTAATAATAGTTTTTCTCAAAGATATCCTTGATTTCTTCCATACGACTTGTAGAAGCTAGAGCAATCATCAGCTTAATTCTGGCCTTTTGCCCTGGCAAGTTGTCTCCAAGGATCACGCCTCTAGTCGTCAAGTCCCGTCCGGCACCTGGATATCCATAATCGTCCATGGCGCGTCCCATAATACAGCGCGACACCAGAATAACGGGAATCCCTTTCCCGATGGCATAGTCGATGCCCGAGACCATAGTGGGAGGGATATTCCCTTTACCCAGGCCTTCAACCACGATTCCCTTCGCCCCGGAATCCACTGAAAATCTGAGAAATTTATCATCCATACCACAACCGCATTTGATTAGATCGATGTCTTTCACAACCTTTGATATTTTGAAATACTGCCGTTTCGTGTATGAATAATAAAAATGTACTTTATCCCGTGAAACAAACCCAATGGGTCCAAAATCCTTGCTCTTGAACGTGTCGATGGTGTGCGTCTTCGTTTTCGTCACCTGCGCTGCGGAATGAATCTCGTTGTTCATTACCACCATGACACCCCGTCCCTCAGCATCCTCATTTATTGCAGTTCGAACTGCGGCAATCAAATTTTCCGGTCCGTCCCATCCAAACTCTGTCGAATTTTTCATGGAGCCGACAAATATGACAGGCGCCTTTTGATCATAGGTCAGATCGAGAAAATAGGCTGTTTCTTCCAGGGAGTCCGTGCCGTGTGTCACAACAATGCCATCATAGTCCTCTTTTCCAATCTTGTGGTTGATGAGAATCGAGAGCTCCAGCATGTGGTCCGGGGTCATATGCGGTCCGGGCATCATCCCAAAATTGATAAATTCCAGGGTCGTTATGTCTTTGATCTCCGGAACCAGATTTAAAATGTCTTCCCCTGTCATGGCCGGTATTGCAGCATTGGTCTTCTCGTCGTTCTTCATAGAAATGGTACCGCCTGTAAAAATAATCAGAACTTTTTTATTTTTCATGGAACACCTCCGAAAACGTCTAATCTATGACCCCATTATAATGAAGTTGATTTTGAAATTACAGGACGATAGCATGGAATATTCTGATTTTTGACAACGATTCTTTAATAGATTAGTGAAAACACCATAGAAAAATAAGGTGTCAGTTTAAGGACTGTTCGGGACATAAATTTCGCGTGGCTGATAAAGCTGTGAGGTTGGTGACGCGGACAACTTTCAGGTTGGTGACGGACAGAAATCAGTTGAGTGTCAGTCCCCGGTTTAAGTTGGGTGTCTGACACCGGTTTCGATTGAGTGTCTGACACCGAAATTAATTTGGTGCCAGAGCCCGCGAAAATCATTCTCAGTGGGGATGACACTTACAAGGAAAAACACCCCCTCAACCAACAGGCCGGCGGCCTGTTGGTTGAGGGGGTGTTTCCTTTTTGGAAGACGGTTCCTGGGAAACCGGCTTCCTTCCTTTTTTTACCTTCACATCACAAATCCCGCCACCAGCGCAAGCAGCACTATGATTGGCGCTGGAACTTTCTTCGTCAGCAGCAGCACAATCGTAACAGCGGACACCAATAGGTTATCAAGCTGGAAACCACTCTTCTGCATAACGATCACTGCGGCCACGGCAATCATGCCGCCCGCGATGGCATTGATCCCCTTCAGGGCAATCTTGATGCCCCGGATTTGTCTGAGCCGCTCCCACACCGGATAAACGAAATAGATCAGGAGCAGACCCGGCAGGAAAATGCCGATGCCGCTCAGCGCAGCCGCCATCACCTGAGTAAAAGTTCCATAACTCCGGGCCGCCATGCCGCCCACGTAGGCGCTGAAGCTGAACATTGGGCCCGGGAGGCCCTGCACGAGACCGTACCCCGTCAGGAATTCCTGGTTGTTCATATATTGGCGGATATCCACCATTTCACTGTACATGACCGGCACGACGACCTGGCCGCCACCGAAAACCAGGTAGCCATATCTGTAGAAGCTTTCAAAGAGGTGCACCAGGATATTGTCCCAGGTCAGGGTCAATATGACACTGCCAATGGCGAGGCCCGCGAATGCTGCCAAGTAGCGCCACGGCGGGCTGAGCTTCACGTGGTTCCATACGTTTCTTTCCCCTGACGCCAGCACACTGATGACGCCGCCGATTAATAAGACCATCGGGAAAATCCACGGGGATCTGATGAAGTAGGTCGTCACGGCGCCAAAGACCATCAAGAGGGCGGTCAGCCGATTGGTCACGACTTTGCCGCCAATTTTAAAGGCAGCGACGACGATAAATCCAACCGCCAGAGGGCCAATATAGCGGAGACTGTCAGTTGAAATATTAAGCCTATCGAGGAATTGATACAAGAAGGAAAGAAGTGTCATCAGCACTAATACCGGCAGCGCCCAGACCAGCATGGTCAGAAAGCCCAGCATGGGCCCGCCCACTTTGTGACCAATCGCAACGATGGTCTGGGTGCTGGTCGGCCCCGGAAGGATACTGCACAGCGCGACGAGTTCAATTAGTTCTTCCTCGGTCAAGTGCTTCTTTTTAGTGACCAATTGATCTATAAATACCCCAATGTGCGCTTCCGGTCCGCCGTAAGATCCGAGGGAACAGATAAAGACGTCTTTGAGAAAACTGGTCCATTTATGGTTTTTCATAATGCCTCCTTAACTGTAAGGTTGTTTGGTGGCAGCAATCCGGTATAGGTTGATCCTCTGGTTGGGTGTTAAGTGACCATCGGCAAAAGCTTTTTCTTTTATCACACCAGCTGGTCCTGATCGTTGAAAAAGCTCTTGTAGCCAAACTGGAGCAGGAGAATGACCGTCAGCGACACAGAACCCAGGATCCCGAGCATGATGGCGATCTGGTACATGACCGCCGTGGTGGGCGCCGTCCCGGACAAGATCTGGCCTGTCATCATGCCAGGCAGGGAGATGACGCCCATGCTCAGCATGGCGTTGATGGTCGGCATGATCGCCGCGTCAAAGGTGGAGTTGATGATGTCGTGGGTCGCCATCTTCGGTGTCGCCCCCAGGTTCAGGGCGTCCTCCACCAGTTGGCGCTGGGTCGTCATGCCCTCCAGCAGGGATTTGACCCCCAGGGAGATGCCCGTCATTGAATTCCCAATCATCATGCCCGCAAGGGGAATAAAATACTGGGGCTGATACCAGGGATCAATTTGGATCACGACCAGTATGAAGTAGAAGATACACGAAAGAGTGCCGGCTGCCATGGCGCCTGCAATGGTCTTCTTCAAAGAGGTTGACAGGCGGCCCTTGAACTTCTGAAACACCGTCCGGATCGCGTAGGCCACCATGAAGGTGATGATGAACAGCGTGAGCCAAGGACTGGGCGTTTCAAAGATGAAGGTGAGCACGTATCCCGTCAGGATCAGCTGCACGGTCATCCTGAGGGACGCCAGCAGCAGCTCGCGCTCTCTGCGGATCCCCCGTTTGATGAGGATGCTCAGTACTACAAGGACAAAGACATAGGACAGTGCTACCTGCCATATGGAAAGCGTCATGACCCCGCTCATGACCTCGCCCCCCTGTCCTTGATTTTTCCATCCGCAAGTTCAATGATCTCGTCCGCGAACTGAGCCGCCACTGCCTTGGAATGGGTCACCATGATGATGGACTGCCCATCCCGACGCGCCTTTTCGACCACCAGGCTGATGACGGATTCCTCCGTGGCGTCGTCCAGCGCTGAGGATGGCTCGTCCAGAAGGAAGACCGCCGGCGCCAGCAAAAATACTCTGCCTATGGCCAGCCGCTGCTTCTCACCACCCGACAAAAGCCGCACTTCAGTCTCCAGCGCCTTATTCAAATGGACCTGATGCAGCATTTCCAGCATGACCTCCTCGGAAGGCAACGCTCTACCCTGAAGTTTAAAGCCTATCTCCAGGTTGTGTCTTAGGTCTCCATTGAAGATCGCCGGCTGCTGGGAGAGCAGGAGGACTTCTCGTCTTAATTTTACTGATGGCAGTTCCTTTAGCTCTATGCCGTTATACGTAATGCTCCCCGCTGTAGGAGAAATAGACTTGTTGAGAAGCCGCAAAAAGGTGGTCTTCCCGCAGCCGCTGGCGCCTGCTATGACTGTCACGCCCGGTTTAAGGCTGAGGGCTGGGATCTCAAGGATCTCCTGGTATTTCAAATCTCGAATTTCAAACATGTTAGGCCTCCATGATGCCAATCTCTTTAGTCAACTCGGCGAGGTAGCGCTTGGCCTCGTTCAGCTCTGCCAGACCTTGTTCCGTGGTGACATAGTATTTTCTGATCTTGCCATTGACGTTTTCCTCATAGTGCTCCAGAAGCTGCTCTTCTTCCAAATGGTGCAGGATGGGATAGAGCGTTCCAGGGCTGAGCTTGTACCCATGCTCCGAAAGCTCTTCAATGAGCCAGCTGCCGAACACCGGCGTTTCGCTGGCGTGGTGAAGGATATGGAGGAGGATAAAGCCTTGAAACAGTCTTTTATTGACGTATCCGCTCATAGGAACCTCGCTTTGATTGTGATTTTCGTGGTTATCGTTGTATTTGTTGATTTCGCTTTTCAATTTCGTTTTTCGTTATCGCGTTTCGATATCATTGTAACATGGGATTCTCTGCTCGTCAACCCGTGTGGAAGTTGGTGGTTGCAGACGCGATTCAAGCGCGTAGCGCGGACAGCTTTCAACTTGGGGACGCGGACAGCTTTTTTTTCGGTGCCAGAGCTTGCGATATCCATTCTCAGATGGGGCACCATCCTCTTCCACATCTTTCGTTCATAATGAACGAAAAACGCTGCCAGTGGTCATTTAACGACCGCCAGCAGCGTTTTTCACCCTTTTTCGCACTCCCTTACGCCAATTCCTTTTCCAACTTCCGCCTCAGTTTAATCTCCACCTCACCAAAAATCCTCGTGGCGGCAATGGCATCCTCTTCGAGCGCCAGCTTGGCATAAGACTCCAGTGCCTTCAAGTCTTTGGCACCATGATGCAGCGCCACAGGACCCTTGATGCACCCGCCCTCACAGGCCATCCCTTCAATGAAGTTGCCGTCCAGACGATTGGCCTTGGCCAGCTTCAAAAGTTTATCGCAGGCCTTGATGCCATCGCCTGTAGCGGCGACGGCTTTGACGTCTGAATCCGGCGCCAATTTCAGCGCCGTAGCCACCACCGCCTTAGACAGCCCCCCTGCCCCGGCAAAGATCCTTCCGTAGTAAGAAGCGTTGTTCATCGGGGATTCCGGAAGTTCCTCCAGGTGGATCTCTCGGGCATCCAAAAGCGAAAGCAGTTCTTCAAAGGTCATCACAAAATCCGTGATCCCAGTGAGATCAGGCAGCGCTTTTTCAGCCTTCTTGGCAATGCACGGACCAATAAACACCGTCACTGCAGACGGATCCACCGCTTTGATGAGCTTCGACGCCGCAATCATGGGCGACACCGTCCCAGAGACATTTTCAAGGACCTGCGGGTGCTTCTTGTGAACAAAGTCCACAAATGCCGGGCAGCAGGAGCTTGTCATATAGTGGTGATTCTCCAAATGACTTAGCAGCTCCCCCGCCTCATGCACCGCCACCAAATCCGCGCCCAGGGCTGCCTCAACCACATCCCTGAACCCAAGCCGCTTAATGCCGGTGATGATCTGCCCAAGATTCGCATAGTTGAACTGAGACGCGAAGGCCGGGGCAATGACCGCATAAACCTGCGGCGCGCCAGGCCGGCGGGCGGCCATCAGCTTTCGGATTACAGGCACAATTTCAGATTTGTCCTGAATGGCACCAAAAGGACAGTTATACACACACGCTCCACACTGGATGCATTTCCTATAATCGATCACAGCTTTCTTCTGAGCGTTGATCGAGAGCGCCTCCACAGGGCAGGCTCTCATACAGGGACGCAGGTTGTCGACAATGGCGTTGTAGGGGCAGGCCGACTGGCAGCGCCCGCATTCCACGCACTTGCTTTCATCGATGATCGCCTTGCCCTGGATCATCTGGATCGCGCTAACCGGACACGCCCCTTGGCAGCGGTGGGCAAGACAGCCCCGGCAGGATTCAGTTACCTTATAGCGGCTGACGGGGCACTGGTCGCAGGCTGCATCCAGAACTTCGACGACCCCCGGGATCGCCGGCGTGCCCCCCATGGCCATTTTGATCCGCTCCTTGGTCACGGCCCGCTCATGATGGATACAGCACCTGAACCTGGGCTCCGGTCCGGGATCCACAACTTTCGGGATCCGCACATAAAGCGCCTCCAACTGATCCTGAAACGCCAGTCTGGCGACCTCTTTCAAGACTTCATATTTGACAAGCTGTACTTGATTCTCAAAGGTTCTCACAGCGACCACCTCTTCCTTAAACATACTGTACCGTCACAATCTTCCCAATCTGCCTCAGCGTCGCTATGATCCTGTCCAGTATGTTCTGCTTGATGCTCAGCTCAAAAGGAAAATCCGGATTCTGGTGGGCGGGATTAATGGCCTTCCCAATCCAAAACTCAATATGGGTACTGTCATTGATCAACAGGTCCAGGATCAGCGTGGCCGCGTCCGGCTTCTCAAAGGCGATTATGTGACCATCGGCATAGTCCTCCAGCTTTTCCGACACCCGCTTCAGCGTCAGCACCCCCTCCGTCACCAGGTCTATGCCCTTGATGTGGGCAATCGGCGGAATGGACGGCTCATAATAATCCATCTCGCAACACAGCTCTCGATTCAGCTCCCGGGCCATCAAATTGGCTGCCGTGCCGCCGCAGACCACCCGCTTTGCCGAACCCTGAACAAACCGCGCCGCCACCTCATGATCCTGCTCTCTTTGCACCGGCGGCCCCGAAAACAACCGAGTAACCTTGGGCGCCACCAGCATAAGAGTGGCCACGCTGGTATCATCCCCGGGCAGGCCGCCGTATAGGTTGTTGCAGGTCTCAATCAAGGTCTTCGAGATCAGCTCAGCGGATTTGGGCTGCTGGCGGTTCAGGAACGCCGCAATGTGCGGCCACTCCCACCCGTGGTTGAGCATGGTCCCCACCCCCGCGTGCACCGCCCCATCGCTGACTATGGTCAGATAGTCCCCAATCCCCAGCTCAAGCTCCGAGATCCGGACCTCCTTGTCCCCGTAAGTCTCATAGGTGCTGACATAGGGGGTGATCCGGCCGTTCCTGCAGAAGAACACCGGCGGATTGTGATATTCAATGAGCCGGCAGCGGCCGTCGTTTTTCAGGTGAACCATGCAAAAAGTCGAATACGCCACCTTTCTGACACTGCACACCGGCAGGGTCTGCATGATGGTGTCAATGGTCTCCTCCAGCGACTCCCCTTGCCGCAGCATGGTCATGGCGATTTTGACCGTCAGCGTCGCCAGAATGTTGGCTTTGACGCCGCTCCCGAGACCATCGGCCATCACAAAGAAAATTTCGTCGTCGGACTTGAAGAGGTCCGCCTGATCGCCGCAGAGCTCCTCCCCCTTCTTGTTCAGCGCGTGAAGGGCCACGTCAATATAGGTTTCCGTTTTTCCCATCTCAATAGCCCTCGTCCATCATCACGATCTCCTTCAGCCGGTTGAGATTGACCTTCGTCTCCGCGGTCGTCTCCCCCAGCAGGCTGGCAATCTCCTGGGCCACGCGCATCTGCTTGTTGATGACCTCCTGACAGGCCACCAGCGTCTTCTCCTTCACGGCCGCCAGCTCCCGGCGGCTCTTCTCGAAGGCGGTCATGTCCGTCATGATCCCCAAGATAAAGCGCTCCGTATAAATGGCATTACAATACAAGACTTTGCCGATGGTCTCAAGATGTACCCTCTGCCCAAAGACGCTTTTCTCCGTCCTGACGCACTCTCTGAAAAGCGCGCCATCAAGGAACGCCACTACCGGGACCTCCTTAAGGGAATGCGATTCCATTTCGAAGGTCTTGGCGAAAGTAGGATTGTACTCCACTATAGTCAGCTGGTGATCCAGGACGCACACCAGATTAGGTGTATGCTCAAACAATGCCATACTGAGACTTTCTGCCTTTGAACGCAAATAGGGCAGGCACATCTGGGGCTTTGACATCTGATTGTAAACGGCTATGGCCTTGTCGAGGCAGGTATCATAGCCGCATGCCCCGCAGTTGAGGTGATCCTTTTCACTGAATTTGTCAATTTTGCGCAGGATCTCATTCAAGGCCTCCTGAGAAGGCTTTTTCAGCTGAACCACATGAGCTTCAAAGTCATGCTTGAAGGATAAATCCGAGGAACAGTCGCACAGCAACTGATCCAACTCCCGGTGGTCGGCGTGGGCTTTCAGGTAATCCAGCATCCGGTCTTTACGCTGGAAGAACTTCAGCCCATCGTGGGGCATATCCGGCCCGTTAATACAGCTGCCGCTGCAAATATTCATTTCTATACAGTAATTTTTAATGCCGCCTATTCTAAGGGTTTCCAGCAGATCTTTGCAGCGGTCAATGCCGTCCGCGCGGATCATTCTGTACCCGCTGTGAATGGGCGTCTGGCGGTCGTTCTTAAAAAGGCTCCCGCCCATGGGATAAGCCATGCCCCGGATGGTGGCTTTTTCATCGAAGACCCCCGGTGCCAGCTGTCTGTAGGAGATCCCCTCATCTTCCAGCCACGCCGCCAGTTCATTAAAGGTCAATACTGCGTCTATGTAAGGCGTTTCCTCCGCTTCCGCCTTTTTGGCCAGGCACGGCCCAATAAATACGGTGTAGCAGTCCGTCCCATACTTTTCCTTGAGGAGCTTCCCGTGGGCAATCATGGGCGAAACCACCGGCAGCATGGCGTCCAGAAGCTCGGGATAATAGTGCTGAACCAGGTAGTTTGCGGATGGACAACAGGTAGTCAGAACATTCTCCGTCCCCATAGTCTCCAGCATGGCTTCATAATTTCTGGAGACCAGCTCCGCCGCGACACCTGTTTCCTCAACCCATGTTACCCCCAGGGTCCTGAGCGCGGTGATGATCCTTTTGGGATCCTGGTCCTCAAAGGCCGCGGGAAAGGAGGGCGCGAGGGAGACGGCAATTTTACGTCCAAGATGGAGTTGCTTCTTGATTTGGTGCCGGTCATTTTGAATGGTCAGCGCACTTTGGGGGCAGCTGGCCTGACACAGCCCGCACTTGATACAAAGGCTGTTCATGATGTCGCGGCTGTGGTCGGTGAACTTGATGGCTTTGGTGGGACACACGCGCAGGCATTTGTAGCATTCGTCGCACTTATGATGATCAAACTCTATGAATTTCACGCAGCGTCACCCCTTTGACACGGTCTTCGAAAAAGTGAACCACCTCTTCGGGATGCAGCGGTTCCACAGGGTTTTCGTCGACCTGAATCGAAACCGCGCCGGAGCAGGCGCCAAGGCAAAAGGACGATTTGAGGATGACCTGGTCCTCCAGCCCCTCCGCCTCAATCAGTCCCTTGAGGGTTTGGATCACTTTGTAGGAGCCTTTCAGGTGACAGGCGCTTCCAATGCAGACTTGAATTATCATAATAACCTCCTTAAGTCGGTTGTGGTATCCATGTGGATGTGAATCGCTATCTGGTATAAAGTATACTATTTTGTTATTATTTTAACAACATTGCGGGCTTTTTTGTTTTTTTTATGTAATTTTTTTTTATTTAGAGCGCGCAAGTCAGCCGTAAATACTTTTACACATTCATTCAGTCCTTCGAATTGCTATGTTTTTATTTTTAAAACCAGTACTTAATTCACCAGTCATATTTGTTATTATTTTAACTTGATGGATAAAGTTTGAGCGATAGTGTAAGTCCTATGACCATCGGCAAACCGTTCTGAGCAAGCTTTAGCCAAAAAAGTTTGCCGATGGTCTCCCCATTCCCCCCTCACCCCAGTTGTGATATAATATTGAACCAACAACTAAGCTAAATGAGGTGAATCCCATGAGTATACAAGAACGTGCCCACGCGTCGAAAAAGGCGTCAATCCGCTTGGCGGCGCTGGACGCCGAGACCAAGAACAACGCTCTGGAGGCCATTGCGATCAAGCTCGAGGCCAGAAAGAGCGACATCATTGCGGCGAACCGCGAGGACTGCGCCCGCGTCGAGGCGGAAAGCCCTAATACCCCGCTGCTGAAGCGCCTGCGCTTTGAAGACGAAAAGCTCGCTGAAGTCACCGAAGGCATCCGCAGCCTGATCAAGCTTCCCGAGCCCGTCGGCCAGACCAAACTCGCCACGCAGCTGGACAATGGCCTTGACCTTTACCGGATCAGCTGCCCTATTGGCGTCATTGGCGTCATCTTCGAGTCCCGGCCGGATGCCCTGGTTCAGATTTCCAGCCTCTGCCTCAAGAGCGGCAACGCCGTGCTCCTGAAGGGCGGCTCCGAAGCGGCCAGCACCAACCGGATCCTGGCACAGATTATCTCTGAGGCCAGCGTGGAAGCGGGCCTTCCGGAGGGCTGGATCCAGCTCATCGAGACCCGTGCGGACGTAAGCGAGATGCTGAGGCTCAGCGACGACATCGACCTGCTCATCCCGCGGGGCTCCAACGACTTCGTCAAGTACATCATGGATAATTCCAGCATCCCAGTGCTTGGCCATGCCGATGGTGTCTGCCACATCTACCTCCACCCAGACGCAGATGAGGCGAAAATGCTCCCAATCCTCGTCGACGCAAAGACCCAGTACGTGGCGGCCTGCAACACCATGGAGACTTTGCTCGTCCATGAAAGCGTGGCGGAGCGTCTGCTGCCAAAGATTCAGGCGGCAATGGAAGCCAAGAACGTAGAATTGGTCGGCTGTGATCAGACCCGAAAAATTATTTCAATCGGCGAAGCCACTGAAAAAGACTGGCGCACGGAGTACGTCGACTATAAGCTCTCCATCAAAGTCGTGTCCAGCCTCGAAGACGCCATTGAACACATCAACACCTACGGCTCAGGCCACACTGACGCCATTCTCACGGAGGACGAGGCCGCAGCCAAGACCTTCATGACCCTGGTCGACTCCGCGAATGTGTTCTGGAACTGCTCCACTCGCTTCAGCGATGGCTTCCGCTATGGCTTCGGCGCCGAGGTCGGCATCAGCACCAGCAAAATCCACGCCAGAGGCCCGGTGGGTCTGGACGGTCTGATGATTTACAAATACAAGCTCATTGGTCACGGCCAAACCGTAGGCGAGTTTGCCTCCGGCAAACTGACCTACAAGCATGAGGCACTGAACAAGGACTGCCCGCTTTAGATGGAATTGGATTGAAAAGGTGGAATTGGATTGAAAATGTTAACAGCCCGCTTGACAGCGGGCTGTTTTTTTATTGGAAGAAGGTCGTTGGTGACGCGGACAGAAATGAACTTGGTGACTGTCACCAACTTGAACTTGGTGACGCGGACAGGATTTGATCTGGTGCCAGAGCTTGCGACATTGACTTTCAACTTCACTGGAGAATCGGGATTAATATGTGATAGTCGCAGTAGTCATAGGGCTGCTGGCCAGCCTTATTCTCCTTCATTTAATGTCTCTTTTTGCCGTTGGTATATTCGATCCTCAATGCCAGTTATTCACTTCGTTTCTCTCGAATGTTTAACAACTGTCTAAATCTACTCTCTCTGGGTATGAATATTATGTCAACCATACACCTGTGATATTCAGCTTATTACATAACAGCGAAATAGATTTTCAGCGCTCAAATCCATTGAAACAACTTAATATCACAGCATTAATTCCATTTTGAGGTGCTGCCTATGGCCAATAGACTCTCCTGAACCAATCCCCATTTAGTAAGGAGGCATTGTTAACCATGAAAAGGAAAGTGTTGGTTTCTTTACTCCTCTCCATTGCCTTAATTTTCACGCTTGTTGTTTTTTCTGCGAGCGACACCGAGCTGACTCCTATGGAACAACTGGGCAAGGAAATCTTCTTTGACGAAAACCTGTCCGTCAACGGCACCATGTCCTGTGCGACCTGCCATGCGCCTGAGGTTGGGTTTGTAGGGCCTGACTCAGAGATCAACGACACCTTTGCCATTTATCCCGGTGCTATAACCACCCGCTTCGGCAACCGCAAACCTCCAACCGCTGCCTACGGTGGGGAAAGTCCAATCCTCTATTTTGATGAGACTGAGGACCTTTGGATCGGCGGCATGTTCTGGGATGGCCGCGCTACAGGCTGGACCCTTGGCGATCCATTGGCTGAGCAAGCCCAGGGCCCGTTTTTGAATCCACTCGAACAGGCTATGCCTAATGCGAGAACGGTTGTACTCATGGCAGCAAAATCCGACTACGCGGATCTGTTCGAAGAAGTTTGGGGACCAGGCTCCCTGGATTTTGCGAAAGATGTAGCTGGCACTTATGAACGCATTGCCCGTTCCATTGCCGCCTATGAGCGTAGCGACGAAGTTAATCCGTTTACATCGAAATTCGACTATTACTTAATGGGTGAAGTTGAGCTATCCGATGAAGAAGCTTGGGGCCTTGAATTATTCGAAGGTAAGGCCATGTGCTCCGCTTGTCATATCTCAGATGGTGATAAGCCGCTCTTCACCGACTTCACTTACGACAACCTTGGGATTCCTAAAAATCCCGATAATCCGTTCTACGCCATGCCTAAAAAATGGAATCCAGATGACGCTGAATGGATCGACTTAGGACTTGGGGGGTTCCTCGAGGCTGCCGGCTTTGAGGAAGACATCTACATGTCTGAACTCGGGAAATTCAAAGTTCCAACCCTCAGAAACGTGGATCTGAGACCATACCCTGAATTCGTGAAGGTTTACTGCCACAATGGTTACTTCAAATCACTGGAAGACATTACGCATTTCTATAATACAAGAGACGTCGTTGCGGAAGATTGGCCGGAACCAGAATACCCAGCCACCGTCAACACAGATGAGCTTGGCAACCTCGGTCTTACCGCTGAGGAAGAAGCCGCCCTCGTCGCTTTCATGAAAACCCTCTCTGATGGCTATGTCGTAACTCAGCCATAAACGTTCATAATTCAATGACATTCAAAATTGTGGATCTGACGCAGATCGATCCCATTGAGATTCTATTTGACAATTCGGATACCGGCGCGTTTTATTTCGATTCCGTTGAGCTTTATTAAGCTTCAATGATCATCGATTTCAGGGTCTAAGGTAAAGAATTTTGGCATGAAAAATGACCATCGGCAAATTGCCTTACAGCACTTTTAAAAGCTGTAAAATCATTCTGCCGATGGTCATGTCAATTTCAACTCATAAGCCTTCGTCGATCCGCTGCTTCAATCTTCTGGCTCATCAATTCACAGCCTACAGAACCATTCCCCTCGTTTAAAGAGATATTGAAGCCCGATCTGCATCGCCTTCAATTTCAACAGTTCTCTCCAGCAGACCCAAGTAAAGCTTTTCCGCCATCTCACCGAACTTCTCCGTGGACAGCGAAGCCGCAACCTGTCTGCCGCTGACCGCAAGCGACTCAGCTTTATCAGGATTAAGCAGCACGCTTTCAAGACACTGCGTCAACACTTCAGAGGTCTTAAACAGCCTGCCCGACACGCCATCCCTGATCAAATCGGCCACATTGTCGTCCTCATAGACAACCACCGGCACCTGACAGGCCATGGCCTCCAGAATGGTCAGCCCCTGGGTTTCAGTCTTGGAGGCACTTACGAAAACATCCGCAAGGCTGTAGTAAAAGGGCACCTCTTCCCACGGCACGCGTCCAACAAACTGCACGTGATGCTCCAGCCCCTTTTCCAGCGCTAACCGCTGCAGCGTCGCCATATAAGGACCATCTCCCACAATCAGCAGCCTGACGTCACTAATCCGCGCGGACAGTGCCTCCATTTGTGCAATAATCACATCCACACTCTTTTCTTCAGAAACGCGCCCAAGAGACAGGATGACCTTGGTCGAATCCCCAAGCCCCAGACTTTGACGCAGCGCCGCCAGATGGGGATCATCCTTTTCATAGCGCGGAAATTTTGCCAGGTCAATCCCCGTCGGGAGAATATGAATGCTGTTCTTAATCCCATAGCTTCGCAGCGCTTTTTCTGTTTTAAGGGATGGCACGACGACCGCGTCATAGCGCCTGACATACCGTTTGCTTGAATGTCGCATGAAGTGCCTGACCAGCCCGCGCCCTCGCTTGATCCGCAGAATATAGTTAGTGTAGTCTTCATACATGGTATGGTAGGTGTGCAGCATAGGAATCTTCAGGCGGCTGGCCATAAACTGCCCAAAGAGTCCAATGGTAAACTCCGTATGGGTATGGATCACGTCCAGCTGCAGATCCCTGATGCGCTGGTAATCCTGGTAGAACAGCGGCAGCGCCATTCTGAAATCCATCAGTTTTATCTTTGGGATCGCTTTGATTCTTATGACGCCGTCGGACGAGTTCTTATAACCCGGCACCTGCACGGTGACAATAGTTACATGATGCCCCCGCCGCATAAGTTCTTCACGAAGGGTCATGACCGAGGTGACGACGCCGTTGATCTGCGGATAATAACAATCTGTAAAAATTCCAATATTCATTTTATATCACTCCAGCCTGGAATTGACGACAAGCACATTTCCCGAGCGTCCGCGCCTCAGTTTGCGCTTGATTCCGCTCCAGATCACTGACTCTGGATATCATTTTATCATACCTTTACGACATGCGGCAAAGAACTGTTATTTACATCGTCATACTTCAAAATAAAATGCCCGCAGTCGACGCGCAGACTGCGGGCATTCCTATGAACGCATCATCTCAGTTAATCTTACTCAAAACTCCAAAAGGTACTCATCACCTAAAATGAAGCGCACTTCTAAGCGTTCTTATTTCGCAGACGCCTCAAACACATTCACCGCATTTGTCTCCTTAGCAAAGAAGGACGCCAGGACACTAATAGTAACCACGACAATCAGAATCAAGAACGCTTTGTCATAGCCAACCTGCGGCATTGCGCTGTAGGTGTCGAGGATTCTGCCCATGAATACCGGCACAATGGCAGCCCCTGCAAAGCCTATGCAGTTCACTACACCCGTCGCAATGCCTGAAAGCCTTCTGTCGTTGACCTCGTTGGCTATGGTCCATGTCATGGTGAAGTTGGTGATCGCAAAGCCATGCAGGAACAGGAACACAGGCAGGATTGCCACAGGGATTCCAACATAAACAAACAACAGCCATCCAATCAGCGAAGCGACGCTCAGCACCACCAGCACCGGCTTTCTTCTTTTGATTCGGTCGGAAACGTACCCAATCACCATGGCACCTACGGCAGACCCCACGACAGCAGCTATGATCATGTTCGCCGCCTGAACGCGCTCCAGCCCGTAGGATTCCATGAGGTACGGCACGCCAAACTGCCCCAGCAGTACAATGTAACCTACGTACATTCCAACATTGACGATTGAGACCGTCCAGGTTCTCGGGTTGGACAGCACTGACTTCAGCGCTGGCATCACTTTAACATCAGACTTTGCCGATGGTCTTCCTTCAAGCTCATCCATCCCCGGCAGCCCCATCTCAGTTGGATCATCCTTGACGAAAGCTTTTGTCAACGCGGCGAAAAACAGCATCATAATTCCAAGGACGACGAACGTCGTACGCCATCCAAGTACCCCAGTTGCATAAACCAGCGGCGTTTGAGCCATGAGCGCGCCGGTGTTGGCGGCCATTCCAACGAAACCAATCATCAGTGCAAAGTTTTTAGAATAGAACCAGCGAGACTGGATTTTGATAAGACAAATGAAGATAACCGAGACCCCAATCCCCACGATAAATCTTCCGAGGTACGCGATTTCCAAGGTTGGTGCCAAACCGAAAATCACTGATCCAATCGCGGCCAGAATTGAAAACCACGTTGCTGTTTTCCTAGGACCGATCTTGTCCGCTAAGATGCCGGAAGGGATCTGCATAATGAAGTAGGCATAAAAATACATTGATCCAATAGTCGCGAACTGAGCAGCGCCAATTCCAAAGGTCTCCTGCAGCTCTGCTTTGACAACACCGGTTGCCATTCTGTGAAAGGTAACAAAAACATACGTGAGTGCCAAGATGGTCCACACTACCCATCTGTATTTTTCGAGTTTCTTGACTTCCGGTCGGTCCAGAACATAGCCCTGATTGCTTTGTATCACTGTCGATCAGCCTCCGCTTTCTCTTGGTTTTAGTTATTATAAAATACCACATAAACTCAGAGGCTTTCAACGTAAGAATATTTCGAATTTTGACAAGTATTTTGATAAATATGAAAATAATTTCACTTTACCAAATGAGGCTATTTTTTACATTCACGTGTGTTGCTGCTCTCTAGCTCTGTCCATGCCTTGCTCGCATAACTTGCCAAAATTAGCTCACTAACTTTGCCGTCGTTTGTTCAATGGATGGCCACAAAACATCATGTAATGTGGCCAGATCGATCAAGGTAATTCCGCTGAGATCACCGTTTTAACCATGTGATCATCAATCAGCTTTTTAGCCCGTTGTGCAGCAAACATCAAAGAATGGGTGCATACCTTGTTGATCGCTCTTGGTGTACCAGCAGAGTACTTGTAGATTTCATCTACCGCTTTTTCTGTGAAGATTTCACTCGCGCCTTCGGCATAATCGATATGTGACTTGATATACGCTTCTGTCTGCGATCGGTCGAGTTGAGGTAGTTTGAATATTTCGTCGTAAGAGAGCAGGTATCACGGTAAACCAGAGCGCCCGTCTCGGCAAAAGAGTGCACTGATCTCGGACGACAGAGCAACTCTGAAGTTTTATGGATATGCCACCGAAGTGGCATATCCAAGATTTATTATTAAACCTGCTAAAAATCGTTGTATCTGCTGGGTATCTCAATGCCCTGTTTATCTAAAATGCTTTTTAGGATTTCGTTTTCAGTTCGCAATTCTCCAACTTCAATTAGGACTTGTTGGTGTGCAAACAGCAATTCATCAAAGATACCATGAAGTTCTTCATATCGCACTTTGTAATTTTCTTGACCCATCAGTAGGATCCCCCTGGTCTGTTAGATTTCAGTCCGTGGCGCTCCCTCATAGACATATCGCCCTCAATGAATATTTCATAAGAGTTATGCTTGATGCGGTCTATAATCGCTTCAGAAACCGTTCCATCCTCAGCAGTTCCAATACGTTCGTACCAACCAGGAGGATCGATTTGAGTGCAGAAAATCATTGAGCCACTTCTTGTTCGGGCTTCAATGATCTCAAATAACTCCATAGCCTGATTCGTTGAAAGTGGTTTAAGAAGCCACTCATCGATGATCAGTAAGTCAAACTTTTGGTAAGCTTTAATCACTTTCTTATATGTTCCTTCTCCCTTTGCAACGGTCAAATCATTCAACAATTCTGGCAGTCGGATATACCTAACCTTGAAAAAACTTCTACAAGCTGCATTACCAAAGGCACACGCAAGATAGCTTTTTCCACTACCTGCAGCCCCTTTTAATAGGATATGATGACCTTCAGTAATATAACGACAGGTTGATAGTTGAAGAATATCAGATTTCACTAATTGTCTGTCAGCGTGATATTCTATATCCTCTATACACGCATCTGGGAATCGAAATGCAGCCGTCCTAATTGCACGCTGAAGTTTTGTGGATCGCCTTTTCTGGTATTCTGCGTCTACAAGCATTCCGAAACGGTCACTAAAGGAAAGGCCATCATAGGAATGGTCGCCACTTTGAGACTGAAAAGCATCAGCCATAGCGCTAAGCCGCATAAGATGAAGTTTATCAACGGTAGGTTGGTTAATCATTGGATTTTCCTCCTCCGTAGTATGCGGCTCCCCTAGTGATGCCATACTGTCCACTAGGTCGGGACATAGTTTTATCTATTTCGGGTTTTACTCGATCCTGTCCTGTCTTGAGAATCATCTGAATGTTTTTGAGACTAGGGCTTGGAGTGTAAGCAAGCGCGCGCTCGCAGGCGTCTTCAATTCTCTCAACGGAAAACTTGTCTGCAAGTTTCATCAAATTTTTGCATGAGGGGTACGACTGTCTTTCGACCTTGTTTGCAGCGAGGAGAGCTTTCATGACGGTTTCAGTAAAACGCCCAACTCCGTTTGCCCACTCAAGGAAATTGGTAGTAGTGTAGGCTAGATACTGTCTGTGGGACTCGGGCATATGTTCTGGCAGTATAACCGGATCGCAAATCCCATATCTTCTGGTATGTGAGGCGATTCTGTTGTTGTGAAAGAATGCTTCAATGGCTTTTCCAGTGTATCTGACATCCACCTGTTTACCAATAAACACATGAGGAACTGAATACTTGTTTCCATCCACATTTATGAGATAATCAGGTTGTATGGTTGCTATAGCCCAGACAGCTATTTCATACATGGAAGCAGGTAACGGTTGAAGGTAGGGTTGCTCCTCATCTTCAAATGCAGATAACCTGCTTCCGTTCTTTTTTTGAAATGGTTTTGTGTTGAATTCTACAAGCTTTTCTTGTATTGCAATATTTAGTTCATGAAAACTAAAGAACTTTCTATTGCGAAGCGCTGCAATAATCCAAGTGGAAATAACGCCAACAGTTCCTTCCGCACTAGGTTTTATCTTTGGGACGCCTAATCCTGGCCGGTAATACAGCAGCGTTGTAGTACTCTGCCATCACTGCATAAGTTTTGTTGATCACCGAATCATACGTATCAGGCTTAGTAACGCCTGTTTTTAGATTGTCTGGAATAAGGATCCGTGTTGACCCGCCATAGAAGTTGTACATATTGATATGAGCGTTGATCCAACTCACTTTTGACTGGTCATAGATGGCTTCAGCGTAAGCATATAGGCTATACGAGAGGACGCCAACAAACAGATAGACATCTATTTCCTCACCAGTCTCGCGATCATAGATGTATGCTGTTTGCCCTGCCCAATCTACTTCAATCGCTTCAGCTGGTTTTCTGGGTATATGCATCGTTGCACGTTTTGACGTGCATACTTCTGGTAGACATTGCAGAACTGAGAATACATCAACGGTAGTTCCTTAGACTGTTTACAGGTTTCGCAGTACTCGAACCAAAGCAACCTTAAATTAACTGAGGGTTTTTTCATTTCCGAGTGGATGTACTCAACATTAGGAGGACGATGGGTACTTGCCGAAGCACTTTCTTTCGGAAAAAACAGCTCTTCCAGTTCTCCATTTGTATAATCGACTTCCAGTGGCCACCTGATATTTAATTCATTGGCTCTTAGCAATACTTTGGACACCGTATTCCTTGAGCACTTCAGGCTTGATGCGATGTTTCGTTCGCTGATCCCTTGGCTTTTCAGCCGTAGAATTTCTCTGATGTTCTTCATTAGAACCTCCTTAGAATATTTGGTCACATTTTTGTGCCATGACTATTCTATCGGATGGCTCCGTTGATCGGAATGGTGGCTCTAAAACATCGGACAAGTGGCTCTGGCTCGTCGGAACGGTGGCTCAAACTGGTCCGGATTATTCAACCAGGCACGGATCCCAAAAGGACACTTGGACTACCTGCGTATTAAGATAAATCGGTACAAGCAGCCCTCGCAAAAGTTCTGAATTCCATCTGCGAAGAAATATTTCTTGTTTGCTCCTTTGGATACTAACCCGGCAGAGGCTGCCATGACGCGATCAAAATGCTACGAAAAATAGTGAATAAAACGCGTATAAATTTCGTAGAGGATACTGACATCAAGGGTTTCTTTGCAACGTAGATCACACATGGATGATCAAATTTATCAAACACAAGATTCGGGATAAAAACATCATAAGACTAATTCAAAGAATACTCAAAGCGGGCATTGTTCAAGCGGGGATAAAGAAAGACACACCACAAGGTACTCCACAAGGTGGTGTTGCATCCCCAATTTTCGCCAATATTTATCTACACTATGTTCTGGATTTATGGTTCGAGAAGTTGTTCAGAAAACACTGCAGAGGAGAGCCTATATGGTGAGGGACACAGACGACAGCGTTTTCTGCTTCGAATACAAAGAAGACGCCATCAAATTCTACAACGCACTCATTGAAAGACTGGCTAAATTCAAGCTGGAAGTCGCCGAGGACAAAACAAGAATCATCGAACTTTACCAACGTAAAGATGATAAAGATGACACTGATCCATTTGACTTCCTAGGGTTCACATTTTATATAGACAAAAACCCAAACAAATTTGGTTTCAAAGAGATCAAGTAAAAAACGAGCAAGAAGAAATATAAAGCCAGTCTCAAAAGATGCAAAGAATGGATGCGTGACAATAGGACATTACCGACAAAAGAAATTATGAAAATCATGAAAAGCAAGGTGCAAGGACACATCAATTACTACGGAGTCAGGGGAAACAGACGAAGTGTAGGTTATTTTGTGACAGAAGTACGAAAACTGCTATTTCGTTGGTTGAACCGTCGGAGCCAGAGAAAAAGTTTCAACCTGGCGGGCTATGTCAAGTTTCTCCAGAAATACCCGCTCCCTATAGTGCAAACTAATGTGATGATTTATAATCTTGGTGCTGGAGTTAGTTATCTGACGTGAATGTTGAAGCGAAGAGCCGTGTGCGTTAGTTGCGCATGCACGGTTCTGTGAGGGTGAAAAGCCGCGAGGCTTGAACTACTCGACCAGTTTATAGAAGTTCGTTTCTAAACACTCTCTTATTAGAGTCACAATCCCTCGGATGTTGCTTACGCTCACACCTTTTTTCACCTACACCATCTTTGAATCTTTCATCCCTCCATTACCCCAAATCAAGCAAATCCCCGCTCAGCGGCATCCTTCGTGAATAGCCTCCCAACAGGCCGCCGCCTGTTGGGTTTTTCTGTCCTACGGACAGAAAAAAGGCAGGGCGCGCACGCTTTTCTAACTTCTATCGCGCGAGAGTCACAATCCCTCGGATGCTGCTTACGCTCACACCTTTTTTCACCTACACCATCTTTGAATCTTTCATCCCTCCATTACCCCAAATCAAGCAAATCCCCGCTCAGCGGCATCCTTCGTGAATAGCCTCCCTACAGGCCTACGCCTGTTGGGTTTTTCTGTCCTACGGACAGAAAAAGGCAGGGTCCAAAGGACCCTGCCAGTCTATTCCCACTCTATAGTCCCCGCCGGTTTTGGCGTCAGGTCATAGAGCACTCTGTTAACACCCTTCACTTCATGGGTGATACGGTGTGTTATTATTTCCAGCACTTCATATGGGACACGTTCAACAGTGGCAGTCATTGCATCCACTGTGTTGACCGCACGCAGCACCACCGGCCACTCAAAGCTGCGTTTGTGATCGCGCACGCCCACGGACTTTACATCCGGCACCACCGTAAAATACTGCCAGACTTTTCCCTCAAGGCCTGCTTTCGCAAACTCCTCTCGAAGAATCGCATCCGACTCGCGCACTGCCTCCAAACGGTCACGCGTAATAGCGCCTATACATCGAACGCCAAGGCCTGGACCCGGGAACGGCTGGCGGAATACCATACTGCGCGGCAGCCCCAGTGCCAAGCCACACGCCCTCACTTCATCCTTAAACAGCATCTTCAGCGGCTCTACTAAATCAAATTCCAGATCCTCTGGAAGTCCGCCCACGTTATGGTGACTCTTGACTGCCTTTACGGTTTTCGTGCCGGACTCAATAATATCCGGATAAATGGTGCCTTGAGCCAGGAACTTGACATCCTCAAGCTTTCCAGCTTCATCCTCGAAGACGCGGATGAACTCAGCGCCTATGATCATGCGCTTCTTCTCCGGATCCGATACCCCAGCCAGCTTGTCGAGGAAGCGATCCACCGCATCCACATAAACCAGATTGGCGCCCATCTCTTCCCGGAACACATGAACCACTTCCTCCGGCTCGCCCTTTCGAAGGAGGCCATGATTCACGTGGACGCAGGTCAGCTGCTTGCCTATGGCTTTGATCAAAAGCGCCGCCACGACAGATGAATCCACCCCGCCGGAAAGCGCGAGGAGAACTTTGCCATCACCTACCTGAGCTTTGATCTGAGCGACTTGCTCAGCAATGAAGTTCTCCATATTCCAGTTGGCTTGTGCCTTGCACGCCCCAAAGATAAAAGCCTGCAGTTTTTCAAGCCGCACCTCGACCTCTTCCGGCCACGGCGCGCTGCCGTTATGATCCACGGACAAAACCGGAATGCCCGCCTTCATGAGGGCTTCGGAAGCCTGAATGACAACCCCATCCACAACACGATTCTGTCCGCCATTTAGGATGATGCCTTTAATATTGGTGATTTTCGAGAGCTCGTCCTCGGTCATGTCGTGATGATGGATTTCTGTAAAGACGCCCATCTCTCTGATTTCTCTTGCAATGTAAGTATTTCTGGTGCTGCCCATATCAATAATCAATATTTTGTCCTGTTCCATAAAGTCCCTCCTGGTTAGTCTTGGAATGGTATTATTGGGTTCATTTTACCACAACACCAGGGTATCCAACATTAATACTCTAAGGAGATTCAAATTATTAGCTCCAAAGACGAATACTGCCGATGGTCGACCATCGGCAAAGTACTGGTTCTTACTGAATCTCATCAGTACCCTTCCAGATCCAAAAAAAAGAAGATGACCCCTGCGTTTAAAGAGACCATCTTCCGAATAGATTTTTATAGTTTTTGTGCTTAAGATAATCCCCAAATTGAAAAGCTATTTGACGCCACCCATGGTTAACCCTTGAACAAAATGCTTACGAATAGTCAACGATAGCAGGAAGACAGGAATCATGACCAACAAACCAACGGCTGACATGTATTCCCAGATGACGCCTCTTGGCCCCAAGGTATTCATTAAGCCAATCGTCAGCGTCATTGAAGATGTTGTTCTAGAAAGGATCATGGCATAAAGGAATTCATTCCACGCACCGACAAACACAAAGCCGGCGGTGGTAATGGCTCCGGGAGCAATAAGAGGAAAAACAACGTGTCTTAACATTTGCAGCTGAGTACAGCCATCGATCAATGCCGCTTCCTCAATTTCTTTTGGAAGGGCGTCTACAAAGCCCTTAAGCAGCCATATGGCGTACGGCAAAGCGACCGACAAGTTAACTGTAATCAGCGCAGCCTTTGTATCCAGCATGCCTAAATTTCTGAACAGCATATAAAACGGCATGACTATGACTACCGCTGGAATAAACTGTGTCATGAGGATATAGACCAGCAAACTGTTGCTGCCTTTGAATTTGTAACGTGAAAACACGTAGGACGCCATGACCGCCAAAGGGATTGCGATGCCCACGGTAGCGAAGGAAATTATTATACTGTTTCGAAAGAGTGGCCCCACGCTATAAGGCGGAGCAATTATTGTTCTGAAATTGTCGAGCGTCGGTTTAAACAAGAGACTTGTCGAATAAGCATCAGTGGAGCTTTTGAATGCTGTCAAAATAATCCAGACGATGGGAAATAGAACAAACAAAAGTACCAAGATCTGAAGCATTTTTTCCAATATTATTAGCACATAATTTTTGACAGAAATCCGAGACTTTGTCTTATTCATCGTTCTAACCTTCATTATCATATTTTGCGGCGCTTCCATAACTACGCCTCCTTACCATTAAGAGTACGGACATATATTGACGCAATGATTGTCATCACAATTACCAGAGTCGTAGCCAAAGCGCCTGCATATCCCATATCCATAAAGCGAAATCCTGTCTGATAAATGAAGTAGTTAATTACTTGTGTCGATGAGCCAGGTCCGCCACCTGTCATAGTTACAACTTGATCAAACATTTTAAGTGAAAAAATGGTTCTGAGTAACGTGACTACCAAAATGACCGGCTTAAGTAAAGGTAATGTAATATGTATAAAGAGCTGAAAATTATTGGTTCCATCAAGTTTTGCTGCTTCAAATATTGAAGGTGAAATCGAGCCCAGAGCACCAAGAAACATTAAAGCAACGAGAGGTGCCCATCCCCAAACTTCGGACATTGCCAGCCAAAACAGTGCCCAGAAGGGATGATTTAACCAAACCACATTTTCTAAGAACGGGAAAATATATTTTATTGATCTGTCCAGAATGCCAAATGAAGGGTTAAGCATGAATTTAAACGTAAAGCCTTTGAGTGCAGGGCTTACTGCAAACGGAAAGATTAAAAACATTTTAATGACCGTATTCAATTTCCCGGATTTTTGAAGCAGCATTGCGATCCCGAGACCTATTCCAACTGACATGGAAACTGAAATCACAGTATATAGGGCAGTTGTACCAACGACCTCTTGAAATTTAGGATCTGCAAATCCACGGACAAAGTTTTCAAAGCCCACAAATCCAAGTGGTGCCGGCGATTCCCAAACCATCCATCTTTGGAAGCCCAACCAAAATGAATAGAGTATTGGATAAGTCGAGGTCAGTATGATTACTATCAATGCAGGCAGCAAAATCAGATATTTCTTAATCGCTTTAGGTCGAAGCTCACTCACTTATGTACCCCCAATCAGAGATGCCTTGGTGCCAGAGTCCAAATGTTGGACGTTTTTATGTTCTCTGTCAGTCATAATTTCAATGGTTATTTCAGTGAAGCACGAATCCGTGCTTCACTGAAATTTTTGAATGTGACTTATTTCTTATAGTAGCCTGCGCGCTCCATAATACCTTTTACTTCTTCTGCAGCAGCATCCAGCGATGCTTGAACCGGCTCACCGGAAGCCATTTTGTTCATGGCAACTTCCAAAACACCTTGAACCTGCAGCCACATAGGCGTAATAGGCAGTGCTCTGGATGACTTGAGCACTTCATAAGTGACTTTTTGCAGATCATCATGAAGTGCGTTGATATCCGGATCCAGCAGATTTGACGAGTGCATGGTCACAACTGTGCTGGTTTCAGGGCTGGATTTGTCCATAACCAGACGTTTTTCAACTTCAGCATTGTTCATGAACTTCATATATTCCCAAGCCGCGTCTTTATGTTTGGAGTCCTTTGAAATACTGACCGCAAAGTTTGTAGCGTAGTTGACGGATTCCTTTTGACCTGGATAGACAGGTGCCGGAGCCATAGCGATGTTGCCAAGGACGCCTTCAACAGCTTGTGTAGGGTCCGTCATGCTCTCATAACGCCACGACCAAGTCACGTTCATTGCACTTCTTCCTTGAAGCAGTTCAGTGACTGTCTCTCCCTCGGTCCAAGTGACGGCACCTTCAGGTACGATTTTGTCCTTGAGTAAGAAATCAATATAGTCTTGAGTAGCTTCTACGCCTTCAGGACTGTTAAAGACTGGTTCCCAATTCTCATTGAAGATATCTCCGCCTTTGCCCCACAGCATACCATACCAAACCATGAGGTTCTGGCCGTTACTAATGGTATAAGGAAGCGCTGTGCCTTTGAATCCTTTTGCTTCTTCAACTGCTTTGGAAACCGTGACAAAATCATCCCAAGTCGCAGGTGGTTGAAGTCCAAGCTCATCAAAGATCGCTTTATTATAGAACAGAATCAGTCCGTTGCCACGGTGCGGCATACCATAAATGTTGTCTGTTCCAATTTTTACCGTTTGAAGGAAACCTTCCGGATAATCGCTCATATCAATATTGTCTCTAGCAATATAGTCATCTAAAGGCAGGAGATAGTTTTGTGCGCCTGCACCCCATGCATCAATCCAGACCAGCTGATCATATGTACCTGCACCTGCAGTGGCTTCAGTCATAAAAGTTTGTTGGAAAGCATCCCAAGCCACATAATCCCAAACTACGTTAATTCCTGTTAATTCTGTGAATTCAGCCGTCATATTCTTAATCGCTAAAAATTGAGGAACAGTACCAGCAGTACTTAGGATTTTGATAGTTTCGCCATCAAAAGGTTTTCCTGCCAGCAGATTGTATTCAATATACTCTAATTCTTTTTCTGCAGCGACTTCAGGTGCGACTTGCGAACTACAACCAGTTAGAACTAAACTTAGAATGATAAAGATGACTAACAACTTTTTCGACATTACTTTTCCCCTCCTATGATCATTCTCTTGCCCCTAAATAAAAACTGCTTCTCCACCTCTCTTCTAACCTGAATTGGATTCAGTTACTGTCTTGCGTCATTTCCTTCTAATTCTAGATTTA
The DNA here is from genome assembly GCF_058683855.1 of Acidaminobacter sp. QWL-03. NCBI lineage: Bacteria > Bacillati > Bacillota > Clostridia > Peptostreptococcales > Acidaminobacteraceae > Acidaminobacter > Acidaminobacter sp. QWL-03. The sequence goes on along the minus strand of NZ_CM178752.1, from coordinate 3,206,998 downwards.
TGAACTGCCAAAGAACTGGGTCTTGGAGTCTCCTGATCCAATTCTCTGCGGTGGATTAACCAAGAAACACTTTAATTCAGCCCGACTATCGCAGGCTGATGTTCTCCTCCGTTTCAATATCAAAAATATGACATTTAGACATATCAAAAGCCAACTCACAAGGTTCTCCATAGGAAGCATTAAATGCACTTGTCAATTTTGCGAGCACCTTTTTATCGTTGATCCTCAGACTGACAAACGTTTCGGAACCCATTGGTTCAGTCACTTCAACCCGAGCCATGACCTTATTGTTCAAAGAATGGGTCTTATCTCTGGAGGCCTCGTAAATGTCCTCAGGACGGATGCCCAAAATGACTTTCTTATTTGAAAAAGATTTCATCCTTTCGGTCACTTTATCTTGATCCAGTACAAGCTTAAACGCGTCAATATTGAGACTCCATTCACCTTGGTCAAAGACTAAGAGACTTTCTACAAAGTTCATATGCGGCGAACCAATAAAGCCAGCAACAAATTTATTTACCGGTCGGCTATACAGTTCCAGCGGTGTATCCACCTGCTGAAAGATGCCATCTTTCATAACCGCAAGGCGGTCTCCCATTGTCATAGCTTCCGTCTGATCATGGGTGACATAAATCATGGTCGCTTTCAAACGCTCGTGCAGCATCTTGATCTCTGTTCTCATCTGAACTCTGAGCTTCGCATCCAAATTTGACAAAGGCTCATCCATTAGAAATACTTTTGGTTCACGGACAATTGCCCGGCCCAGCGCGACCCTTTGTCTTTGTCCGCCTGAAAGTTGAGCTGGTTTACGATTCAAATACTCCTCAATGGAGAGCATTTTAGCAGCAGCTTTGACTCTTTCATCAATTTCAGCTTTTGAATATTTACGCAATTTCAACGCAAACGCCAAATTATCATAAATCTTCATATGCGGATACAAGGCGTAATTTTGGAACACCATTGCTATATCGCGATCCTTTGGCTGAACATCATTGACGATTCGGCCGTCTATGTAAATATTGCCTTCTGAAATTTCCTCAAGTCCGGCTATCATGCGAAGCGTTGTAGATTTGCCACATCCGGATGGACCTACTAATATTAGAAACTCTTTGTCCTTAATCTCCAATGATTGGTTATCAACAACCAGGGTGTCCCCATAAGCCTTGCTAATATTTTCCAAAACCACATTTGCCATTTTTATTGATACCTCCTAAGCTCAAATCACTCTTTCGAAAAAAGTACGAGTAGAGAACGAAATGCATGCGTATTCTTGTTTGAGTCAAAAAAAACAATAATGCCCAATTAAAACAAATGATCCCTTCACACATATCAAAAGCGTTCGTTCAATGTCAAATCTCTAAGTGAAATTTCGATCCTTCACACTGAATCACTTAATCTGATGCCATATTTCACTGTGATCAGAGCAATATGCAATATAATTTTGGTATTTCGCTAAAAATGGACAGGTTATCAGTTGCGTGTTTCCAATATTTAATAGAAATGTTTAATTTGTATTAATGCAGCGACTCCTTTGAATACGTATTCTCAATCGTTATTATAACGCTTTTACATGTTTGAATCAACATAATTATTACAATTTTCAGATAATTCAAACCGGTATAAATGGTTTAATCTTAGAAAGTTGAGTAGAAAGTTGAGTAGAAATTCGAGTATAAATCAGGCCTGAAAGCAGGTTTCGCCGTATATGGATTATTCTCAAAAATTGTTCTCTTTGCCAAGGCAAGGTCAATTTTTGAAATATACATTCGCTCATAATCACACTCAATATCTCCACCATAACAGCTGCTATACGCAATTGTGTCGTTGCTGACAACTTGTGGCCCCAGAAGTATACTTCCGCCGCCAAAAGTATTTTTAAGATCCAGACCTACCAGATTGGAGCTTGCAATAAAAATATGGTTCATTAAGACACCACTTTTTAAGTAAGTTAAATAGCCCTCTTGGAGCGCGTCTTCCACAACGGTTTCCCTGATCACAGCAGTGAGATTCAAATATAGCCTGCAGCCTTTCCAGGCATAATACCGCATAAGTTCCGGAAAATGATAAGTATCGTAACATATACCAATACCAATCGGTCCCCATGGTGTATTAAACATAAAAGGTTTGTCACCTTGAACACACCATTTGTTTTCCTTGTCATAAGGATGAATTTTCCTATATACGCCAATAAATCCTTCCGGCCCCGCGACAGCAGCAGAATTGAAGATATGACCGCCTTCGATCTCCCGTTCCGGCATGCCAAACACCGCATAGAGTTTATGCTGTTTAGTCAGTTCGGAAATATAATCCGTAGCCTCCCCAGGAACGGTCTCTGCCAACTCAAGTTTGTTCTCATTCTTGACCGAGTCGTCAATATAGTAATCATAGCCTGTTAAGCTCATTTCGGGGAATAAGATCAGGTTCGCGCCTTGATGTGCCGCTTCCTCAACAAATTCTCCAATTCTCTTGAGATTAGTTGCTTTATCACCGGATTTTACACTGAAGTTGACAATGGCAATACTCATTTCCTGGCTGAGCTGTGTCATATTTTTCTCCTTTGACCTTCAGAGATGAATCATTGGATTACTTTTCGGATTCTATGTAAAAAATGGACGGCTCGGCGTTCGTCATGTACAATTTGCCAGTTGAAACAAATGAGTGACATTTACAATGGATGAACGCCTAAGCCGTCAGAAGGGATTGACTATTAAATTGCATTAATTTATGACATAGATTCTAATAACCGTTTGATTTAATTCGTACTGCCCTGAGACAGAAACTTCTTGTATCCAAGCAGTCCCCACTCCTCGGTGATTTTCCATACACCATCGATCTTCTTGACGGTGCATTCGCACATATTCATGATATTATCCTGGCTGAGTTTTTTCCCGTTTGCTGGTCCATATTGACATGGCCCGGTAAAAGTTCCCTCAGGGTAAGTCATTTGAATGAACTTGAACTCATCATCACTCACCTTGGAAGCATGAATCCCGGAGAAATTGATCCTCATATCCGGCAAAGTATACAGGCGCTCCAGAGTATGGTGAACGACAGCATCAATCCCAGCTATATTTACACCATTTTCACCGTGAATGACTGTTTCATCCGTGTAATGATCATAGATCAACCCGACCAATTTATAATCCCAAATACATTTGGTGTATGCCACAAAAAATTCTTCCACATCCGCGGGTGTTTGCAGATCCGCACGTTTGACTATATTCAGAAGTCTTTGAAATTCTTCATTATTTCTCTTAGGCAACATATCCCGGCCCCCCATTCGATAAAAGTCTTCTTTCCATCCCTTGATGACAGGTTATGACGTTTAAAGGCACTAAGCTTCGTTTTTCAGCAACTTCTCAATGACTTCCTCGCTGCGAAGCGACACCTCTTCCGTTACCTTCCACCTCGTATTGACTTTATGAAATTGGTAGACCGTTTGCCCCATAGAATTGCTCTCGTTTAGCTTATTCCCCGTAGGTGGTCCATATTGGCTGGTTCCGGAGTTCGTACCTTCAGCATAGGAACGCTGGTAGACAGCATAACCGCCGTCATCCAGGGCTCTGCCAAAGCTTTCTGTAATATGGACCCTCAAATTTGGAAACGCTGCTTGCATGGCCAAAAATTCAAGAACAACACTGTCAGGGCCCGTGATCTTTTTACCATAAGCACCCTTATACACTACATTTTCATCATAGTAGTCATAGATCAGCCCGAGTTGATTGTGGTTCCAAATGATTTTTGTCAGTGCGTCAGCAAATGCCACGGCCTCTTCAGTTGTGCTGATCTCAGATTTTTCAAGTACGCTTTCGATCTCTTTTCTTTCCAATACCATACTTGTGCATTGATCCATGCGGCACAGCCTCCTTGTACGTTTGATGAATTTAAGCTAAGTCTGAAACCACTCGACTGCCGTTACTTCATCTTTCTCAGACGAATGGCGGCTGATTCTGCATGAGCAGCCATACCTTCGATAGTAGACTGATTCACCGTAATTTCAGCAAGCAGCTTCATTCCGTCCTGAGATACCCACTGATGAGTCAGCCATTTGAGGAAAGTGCCCACCCATACGCCACCAGTATAACGTGCTGCTCTCGCAGTTGGCAATGTATGGTTTGTCCCGGCAACTTTATCTGCGAACACTTCAGCGGTTTCTACACCAAGAAATGCAGCGCCGTAGTTCGTGAGTTTTGGCAACAACACTTTAGGATATTTCGTGTGAATTTCAAGGTGCTCTGGCGCCCAGTCGTTTGCAACATGCGCAGCTTCGTTCAGATCAGAGACAACTACGACCTCTCCCTGATTTTCCCATGCAACTCTGGCCACATCTGCAGTTGACAATACACTTAATTGTTTTTCAACCTCTGCGATTGTCTCAACTGCCAATTGTCGTGACGTTGTAGCAAGTAAGCATCTCGCGTTTGGATCATGCTCGAGTTGCCCAAGAAGATCCGCAGCTATGATATCGGCTTCACCCGTTTCATCTGCAATAATCAGGATTTCACTCGGTCCGGCTTGTAAGTCGAGCCCAACGATCCCATTAACCTGTCTCTTCGCTTCGGTTACCCACTTGTTTCCCGGTCCCGCAATGATGTCTACCGGCTTAATCGTTTCTGTACCATAAGCCATGGCTGCAACTGCCTGGACGCCGCCTATGCAGTAAACGTCATCTACGCCTGATTCCTGAGCCGCATAAAGGACAGCAGGATGAACTTTTCCATCGCTTCTTGGAGGTGTACAGGCAATGACGCGTTTGGATCCGGCAACTTTTGCCGGTACGATCAGCATTTGCGCTGCAGACAAAATTGGATAACGGCCACCCGGCACGTATGTACCAACATTTTCAACAGGGATTAATCTATGTCCGAGGTGAATACCCGGGTAAATTTCTGCTTCAAATTCTGACAGCGACTCCCGCTGCGCTTTCGCGAAATTTCTGATTTGGTTGATCCCAAAATTAATATCTTCTTTTAGTGTCAGCTGAACTTCTTTTCTGGCGTTGTAAAACTCTTCTTCCGTTACTTTGAGGGCTCTGCGATCTATCTTATCAAATTTCTTCGCTAATTCGTAAACAGCTTGATCTCCGCCGACTTTTACCTGCTGGATCAAATCCGCAACGGTTACTCTAAGTTCACTGAGGTCCTCTGCTTTAGCTGGCTTTGCTTCTTTCAAATACTCATATGCCATTTTGACTAGCCTCCTCAAAATTGTCAAAATATAACTGTGATTTTAAGATGCCTGACCTTGGTTGCTTCAATACCGCATTTAACTCGGTCTATTTAACCGGAGGTACAACTCCGACAGGATATCTGAGCTTGACGTCTTCAATAATCTTGCTAATGTAGTCGACAGCCTGAGTGACAATTTGTTCGCCTTTTTCTGTTGTCGCTCTCGTTGCCCAGCCTATAACACCAGTTTCCAATTCCTTGTATTCAGGTCTGGCCATTGTGCCTTCAAAATAGAACATTTGACCAGGTTTTGGTGACATGCCAGGCAGACTTACGAATTCTCTGCTGACTAACGGCTCTCCGCCATCATCTACGGCCTTGCTCATATCAACATATTCAGGATACATATATAATGCCAGGGAGGTCTCCGCTTCATCCGCATGAACCATTGGGGTAGAAAGTACGGTTTGATTGTCTCTCAGCAGATCATACCAGTGACAAGATAAGGTGAAGAAACCTTCCAAACCTAATTTATGTACAGCAACCATCGTTGTCGAAAGTTGTCCGTGTGCAGATAATATAAAGAATTTTTTGTAGCCCGTAAATGACGCAGCTCGAATAATATCACAGAGTAAACCAATATGAGTTTCATAAGAAAGCGGGAGGTTTCCCGGCATATACCAGTGATGATAAGGGTGTGCACCATATTGCATAAGCGGCAGCAGCATTGCGCCTGTCTTTTCAGCGATCCGTTCTGCTAAGCCTTTGGCATTGTAGGCATCGCTGCCGCATGGACAATGAGGTCCATGCTGCTCAATGGCTCCAATAGGTAATATTGCAATATCACATTCTTTGACATCTGCCAAAATTTCATCTTTTGATAATTGGTCCCACCACAAATACTTTCTCTTCAACATGTCATTTCTCCTTTTTCATAATTTTTATGGATTGATAATGTTACAGCCTCTCGTCCGTTTGAATATTCTGACAATTTAAGTTTTGATGGGGCATCCCCTAAGATAGATGAAACAAACTGATTATAGTTCAAAAGCTAAGCAAAACTGGGTTAAAAAAAGAACTTCGAGTATAATTTTTCGTCTTTTTCAAATTCGTGAATACGCATTCATGCTTTACTCTATTATTACTCCTTAAAATAAACGGTGTCAAGTTGTTTTTAAGTTCATAATGGGATTTGCGGTGCATTTTCCTATGATGACTATTAGCTTTTAAAAAGTAACATCGCCCTGCAGATCAATAATCACTCCAAAAAATTAAACTACCCGCAAGACGGGTAGTCAAATTAACTGGATCTATTGAATTTAAATTATAGGTTCTTCACTGTTGAACGTTTAACAAGCTTGCCCTGAAATAGTTTCAATTCCGGATCCGAATCTCGGTTTTCAATACTGCGAAGCAGCATTTCAATTCCAGTATCCACCATTTCATCAAACGGCTGCCTGACTGTAGTCAGATCATAAGGCGGCCAAGATGCTACAGCGACGTCATCATAGCCCACAACCGAAACATCCTCAGGCACCCTCAATCCTAAATCATGGCGAGCTGCGTCCATGACGCCAAGCGCCAATACATCACCTGCACAGAAAATCGCATCCGGTCTGTCCGGCAATTGGAGCAACCGTATGCCAGCACTTCTTCCCGCATCATAAAAGTATTCTCCGGCGTAATCAATAATAAAATCCTCAATACCCCGTTCTCTAATCCGATCACCAAAACCTTTCAAGCGATCCACCGTGGTCGTCACCATTTCTCCGCCACCTAGAAAAGCGAGTCGTTTATGTCCGGTATCCAGTAAGCAATTGGCTACCATACGTCCGCCTTCTACATTATCAGAACTGACCGCATTTACTTGGGTCCCCAGGATGTAACGATTGAATAAGAGCACTTTGGTCCCTTGTCTGGCACAAACATCTGCCATTTTTGAAGAGAGGGTCGCCGCTGTTATAATCAGACCGTCTACCTGATACTGGAGGACTCTGAAAATAACATCATCCAACTCCTGGTCAGGCTCAACGTTAAACAAGAGCACCTGTTTGCCTGCCTTTTGTAATTTTCTTGAGATTAGGTCCAGTGTTGGGAGAAAGAAACCTTTGCTCAACTGCGTGACGATCCCAATTATGTCCGTTCTTTGAGAGGTAAGACTGCGAGCGATTGCATTTGGCTTATAGCCGAGTTCAAGAACAGCCGCCAAAACTTTCTCACAGGTTTCCGGCGCCACCTTGGTATCAGATGAAAAGACACGGGAAACCGTTGGCTGAGAAACACCCGCTAGACGCGCCACATCTTTTGCAGTAATTCTGCGTTCCTCAATTTTTTTATTAGCCATGCCAGCGCCCCCAAAATAAGTATACGTATTCTCAACTAATCAAAAATAAATATGCCATCATCATTTCAATTCCTGACACCATCTTATCTCATTTATAAAATTAAATAAATCACTTAAATTTTAGCATGATCTGAAATAATCTGACTTGTTTTTACCCTTTAAAAATTTCATTACTCAATATTATCTCCGAATTATATAATTATGTCTCTGCTCGGTCAAACACTTTTATAATGTCCACAGTTTCAGCCCAACCTCCAAGCCGAATAATTCAAAACAGAAGACGTATTTTATTTAATTTGTTAAAAATAATACAAAAAATCAAACGAATTTTCTACAACAAAAATTTAACAATCAATATAATTAAACTAAATCAAACCTAAGAGGTGGCGCATTATGAACATGACAAATTGGTTCTCTGAAATAATTAAATCACCAACGAAGAAGGCTATGCCAGTCTTGTCATTTCCTTCGATCCAACTGCTGGATATAAGTGTTGTTGAGCTTATTTCTGACAGTAAGCAGCAGGCAAAAGGCATGAAACTGATCTCAGAAAAAGTGAACTCAGCCGCTGCGGTAAGTATGATGGATTTATCCGTGGAAGCTGAGTCCTTCGGTTCAAAAATTAAATTTTGCGATGACGAAGTGCCTACTGTAATTGGGAAAATAATATCAACTATTGAAGAAGCAGAAGCACTAAATATTCCCGAAGTGGGCAGCGGCAGAACTGGCATTTACATTGAAGCGATCCGGTTGGCGGCGCAGTCCATCAATGACAAGCCTGTGTTCGGCGGCGTAATCGGTCCATTTTCACTGGCTGGACGACTAATGGATGTCTCAGAAGCAATGATTTATTGTTATGAAGATCCAGACATGGTCCACCTGGTCCTTGAAAAAGTGACAGACTTTCTGATTGAATACAGTAAAGCCTACAAAGCCGCAGGCGCTGACGGCATAGTTATGGCAGAACCGCTTGCCGGTCTGTTGTCACCGGGATTAGTTGAAGAATTTTCATCCTCCTACGTCAAGAAAATTGTAAACGCTGTCCAGGATGAGAATTTTGCGATCATCTACCACAACTGCGGCAACGCGACCATTCCGAGCATAAATTCTATTTTGGGAACCAACGCTGCCGCATTCCACTTTGGAGATGCCATCGATATGCGTGAAATGATGAAGTATATTCCTGAGAATGTCGTCGCAATGGGCAACATCTCACCTTCTGAACAGTTTAGAAACGGAACGGTTGAATCTATAACAGCCGAAACGCTTAGTCTGCTGAAGGACTGCGCAAAATATCCCAATTTCGTTATTTCTTCCGGTTGCGATATCCCGCCGCTGTCAAATTGGGACAACATCCTGGCGTTTTTTGATGCAGTGGATGACTACTATAAAACCATCTGATGCATTGCCTCCAGACGAATCTTTGTTAAAAACAATCCAATAATCACTTTAATCTCCTATGAACCTTGCAGCGAAAAATTCTTGCTGTAAGATAATAATGTCTACACGTTGCATAAACGACCATCGGCACACCCTAATCCTTAAAAGGACGAAATCCCTAAAAGGACTCAAGGCGCTGCCGATGGTCGTTAAAGTTTCATAGTGTCCTTTATTACTCACTTGCCCGACCATACTTCTCTTCCAAAAAATCAATACTGACCCGCATTAACCTCTTCAGCGCCTCTTGGTCAATGTCCGACAGCTTTTTGATATAGATGCAGGCCTTCCCGACCTTATACTTGCCCAGGTCCTTCAGCAAATACTCATGTTCCGGGTTTCCCGTATACACGTAAAGCGAAATTGCCGCTTTTCGCGGTGAAAATCCAATTAAAGGCCAATCCCCTTCTTGCTTGCTCCGCTCCGACTTATAGTGATACATACCGAACCCAATCATAGTAGGCCCCCACATCTTTGGCGGGTGCCCTGTAAAGTCCTGCATCAGCTTCACAAGCTCAAGACTGTCCTGACGCTTTTGCTCCGTAGTCGCGAAGGTATTGATGAATTCAAAGACATCTTGATCGTGCTGTTTGGTCTTTATTTCCGACATAGGAATGCCTCCTGCCGTTTGTTTGTAAGTGTAGGATCCCAACAGTTGGACAAAGCATAGATGATTTCTGCCGATGGCCACAAGATTTCAACCTCAGTTATTATTAAACTTTTGCAGTTTCATTTAGTCGAAATTGTATAAATCATCTATCTCATATAAGTCATACCCTTTATCAATCAAATCGCTGTTATATCCCGTCTTAGAAAAGAATCCAAGAAGCGCACCGGTAAAATAATTTGACTTATGCTCAAAGTTCTTTATTATGCTCATACCAATTCGAGTATTCGTCCATTTGCATTCATATAAATAGATTTGCTCATTAGCTCTCATAACTATATCAATTTCAACATCCTGACGCTTCGACGCGTCATTATGCCAAAAACGTCCAATTTCTTGAATCGAAGAAACATGTTTTCTCTTCAGAAAATCTTTGCAAATCGTTTCAAATTCAACAGAGACGTACTCATCCAAATGAGGAAGCACAACTTGCTCAAAGAAATTGTCAGGATCCATGATAATTTTTCGGGATCTATTCTTCTCAATGAATGAGTAATGGAAATTAAACAATTGATCTCGAATCCTATAAATCGTCTTTTTTGATTTGTTATTTTCTCCAAAGCAATATTCCTTTTCTACAATTCCAAGTGTAAGAAGCAAATCCAAATATTTCGATGTCGTACCCGTATTTACACTTCCACTTTTTGTAGTGATCTCGCTAAGTTTTGTCGCTCCCGAAGCTATAGCATTCAATATTTTCCCATAGGTCGAGACACTACGCACTTCCTGACTTAAAAAAAATGCAATTTCGTCTTCAAAAATTGAACCCTCTTCAATTATCAAGTCCACAATATTCTCTTTTACGCTTTTCGAATCGTCTATCTTACTCGTATAGAATGGCACCCCACCAAATATACTATAGAGACGAATCTTGTCCTCAGACGTTTTATTAGGATAAAATTTTGCTGAATCATAATAATCAAATGGCTCTACTTTAATTTTAAAGGTTGTTCTTCCATACAAAGGCTTTTTATACGAAATGGCATCCTCAATCATGCCAACGTGACTTCCAGATAGAATCATAACTACGTTTGAATTCAATAAATATTGATCAATGGCATTTTGAAATACAGAGAGCAATTCTACATTTGATGATATAAGATACGTGAATTCATCAAGAACAAAAATTGTTCTCTGCTCATGACTCCTTTTTGCAATGTATTGAAAAAGCTGATCAAAGTTCTCAAATGTAAATGATTCATTGTAATAGCTTGCGACCACAGCGCTCAGCTGTTTTAAATTATATTCAAGTCCCATTTCATTTGCGACATAGTAAATCCCCTGATATTTATTTACAATCTCTTTCAACAATCTGGTCTTTCCTATTCTTCTTCGGCCATAAACTAATCCAAATTCAAATCCTTTAGATTTGACTCTTTTCTCCAGTATCTTAATTTCTTTCTCTCTACCAATAAACATAAAGCCGTCCTCCAAACTGCCTCTTGATAAACTTTATCACGATACAGTTATGATACATCGTTTTTATTTGCTTGTATACCTATTCTTCTCTTGATAAAACTCAAACCCTCAACACGCCGCGAAATCCTCTGGAACCATAGTACGACTCCGCACCGTTGTGGTACATAAACACCGTATCATAGCGGCGATCACAGAAAATGGCCCCACCAAGCTTTCTGATCTTGTCCGGTGTCTTCACCCAACTCGACGTTTTAGTATCAAAGCTTCCGAATGCCTGCAGCTGCCGGTATTGTTCCTCCGTTAAAATCTCAATCCCCATGTCTTCCGCCATGCCCATGGCACTATGCTCTGGTTTGTTTGCTTTCCTTGACTCAAGCGCTTCACGGTCATAGCAGACATTTCTGCGTCCGCTTGGGCTTTCCGCTGAACAATCATAAAAATTGAATTCATCTGATAGTTGATCACCGCAAACGACATCCGGCTCACCGCCGGTTCTTTCCATTTCAAACAGCGACCACAGCTTCTCTGCATTCTTCTCCAGTTTTTCCTGAACCCGATCCCAATCAAGCCCCTGATGGCGATTTCTATGTTTCTCAAAACGGATTTTCAATACACTGAGAAGTTCTGCGCGTTGTTCCGGTGACAATGTCGCTTTTTCTTTTTTCAACCAAGCCATCTCCCTCTTATAGATGTTATGACTTTATTGTGCATTGCCGTCGAGCCGTCGAGCCCTCTAGCCCCCTAGCCCCTTTTCAGGTAGGCCGTTATACAGTGAATCGCCCCGCGGCCTTTAAGAATCTCCGACACCTCCACGGGAATAACTTTAATCCCATTGTCTTCCAGCAACGCCTGCGTTCTTGGCGTTCCCTCAGGGATGACAACCATCCCTGGCTCTAAGGCGACAAAATTACACGCAAAGTTCGACCGCACTTCAGTGGTCGACGGCGCTTCAAGTATATTGTACCCTTTCTTTTTCAGCACATTCAGCACATCATAAGGCACCTGCGAGGCGTGAACCAGCACCGTATCATGACTCGCCGTGTTCATCAGGCCGTCAATATGAATATTGCTGTAAGGCTGCTGCATGTGCAGGATGTTGGAAACGCCCATTCTGCGCAGCTCTTCCGCCACCTGGTCATAGCCGCTGCGGTTGCATCTGCTGCCCGTCGAGATCACACAGGTCTCACGATCCACCCACATGGCATTGGCACCTTCGAAGATCCCGTCGCCATTAATGGTCTTAATAATTGGAACACCCAATTTTGCCAGGGCTTGAGCGACATACCGCTCTTCCCCGCGGCGCGCTGACATGCCAGGCCTGGAAATTATAGCGCCTTCAGGGGTCATGAACATTAAATCTCTGCAGAAGACGGCATTCGGGCGATCTTCCCTTTGCTCCTCCACATAATAGACCTTGACGCCATGGTCTCTGTAAATATTGGCAACCGCGTCATGCTGCCTGCGCATCAACTCAATATCTACAGGCACCTCCGAAAATCGAACCTCTTTAGCATCAAATTTTTCAATTTCCTTGCCGGGACGCCTCATCAAAACCGCCCTCAATTTGTCCACTTCAGATGAAACACCCCAGTCCCCCCAGTATTCCTGCAGATCCTCAATAAAATGCGTCTCCTTGGGGAACCATTTTTCTCCCGGTATAGCATCAATGTCCGTAGTCTTCATGCAAGCGACCTCCCATTTTGTTCATCTGATTTAATTATATCTCAATAACGGCGGATTCAGGTGTGCATGCTCAGCTGCAATAATGAGACACTTCAAAGATTTCTTCTGCCGATGGTCATATTGACCAACAACTGAAGTTTAATAAAATTCAATAACCACATTGTCAAAGTCAAAGGATTTTAGAAAGGAAATCATCAGGGCGCTTATTCGAAGATCAGCCTCTTCTAAGAATCCTTGGCTTATTTTTTCTTCCTCAAGGGTTTTCTTGCTTGCGTTTATTTCATCCAAGATGGTCTGAGTAGGATAATCCGAGAGAATACTGCCTTTTAGATCTTCAACTTTCGTATTTTCAGTTTCCACAACATTATCCAGTATTCGTGATTTTGGAACTCGGACTTTATACTGTTGGGATGTTTCGTCATACGTGATTTCAACTTTTGAAAGATCTGTTCCGGCTTTTAGATAACCCGTGTATTCAATGAGCTTAATGGTTTCTGCAAATTGTATATCGCTAATAATGGGAAGAGACAGACTTCTTTCTGTACGGCTTACTATGACGTTTCTATAATCATACCTGAGGGTTGTCCATTCTGAAAGTTCCACCAGCTTGTCCTGTACCAAAGATATTTCTGAGCTCTTATTCGTTCCAATAGAAAATAAATCCACTTTCGCAAGGATCACGTATCCGGCTATACCAATAATTATTATAAGAAGTATTGACAATAGAGCAGCTTTAATCCTTCTCATTGTAGGCGCCCCCTCTATGCGGATGCTTTATTCATTGCCTATTCATGGTGAAATATGGAAGTTACACTTTTTTTATAACCCATTATCTGATTGTACGATAATGGGTTAATTTAATTGTCGATCCACTTCAGAAATTTCTTTCACCCTAATGGGTACAGACGTGACCCTTTCGAAAAAGGTCACTAAACAATAATCCCCAACCGGTCCTTGGCTTCAGCCAGGGCCTTAAAAAAGTCATCGTAAAAATCGTCACTGTCATTAGGCAGTCTTCGGTAGAACGTCTCCAACAAGTAGTCATTGGCAGCCTTCAGTTCTTCTGCATCCCGAATGAACTTGAAACGAAATGCAAGGGCCTTCAGACAGGTATGCCAGGCCAGAAGAAATGCCTTGTTTTTCTCATAGTTCTCAATGCCTATCCACTGCTCCACTGTGACCTTTTTAAGTTTAGGCTTCACACAGGCGTTTACCTGCAGGAAATATTTGAAATCCTTTTCTTGATAGACTCTTCCCAGGGGGAACAATCGGCAGATATTGGGTCGATACGCATGAATTGAGCAGCGTCCCACTTCGTTCAGAAAGCTGCAGCGTTCATCAGGACCTAACATTCTCAAGTACGGAAGCGTGATTTTATCAACGGTGCTCAGCTCCAGGTGCTTCGCGAGCAAGACATCAAAGGTATCCCCAAGCCCCTGCTTCATCTCATAGATGTCAAAGGGTGTTAACTTCACCAGCTCACCGACACCGCAGCAGCATGCACTGCAGCCTTCGCACCCGTCGGAATCCGCCCTGACCAGGTCCTCAAGTTCGTAAAGTCTTCCGTCGGAAATGGATGCCAGGGTAAACGGCTCGCTTATGGTGACCTCTGGTTTCATCGAGTTCATAGGTTTCACAGCGTTCATTGGCTTCAGATGGTTCATTGGCTTCACTGGCTTCATCCGTTCACGATCCACTCTGTCGCCATCAGTTCGGTCAGCCCCAGAAAAATCTTGCCAACGACCCGGTCAAACAATACTGTATTCATTCCAACTTGGTCAGACAGTGTTCCCAGCGGATACTTTTAACACCGCTCAAGTCACGTGCCTGACCTCCCCCCTTTCCGGTCAAAAGTCACAAGATCATTTCCCTCTCAAGCACCATTTTCAGAACCCGGGTGCCTTACAATTACAGAAATATGGATCAGGATTTGATCGCACCAAAAAAAGCCTACTGCGTCAGGCGCGGTGAAAATTCGTCTGACGCTCTGACTATGGCACCTCTAACTTTATTATCCATCACATCGGGGTAAAACACAATGCAAATTGTGGGCTGGATGACCATCGGCATGTCTTAAAATCCTTGAAAACCAGTGCTCTGCCAATGGTCGCACAGCTTCATTTGAGTTTGAAATTAGTCGACCGTACTGGGGGTATCTGGCAGCGACCCCCTCAAATGGCTTATAATCTTCGCACCGTTGATCGTTCGATCAGCTGACCCTGAAATAGTTTCAGTTCAGGCTCAAAGTCACTATTTTCAATACTCTTTAAAAGCATTTCTATGCCCGTATCCACCATTTCCACAATAGGTTGTCTCACTGTGGTCAACGAGTAGGAAGGCCACGAGGCAAGCGTCACATCATCAAAGCCAATAATTGAAACATCCTCAGGTATGTTGAGACCCAGATCATAGCGAGCAGCATCCATCGCACCAAACGCTAAAACATCACCCGAACAAAAAATTGCATCCGGCCTGTCTTGTCTTTGAAGTAATTGCCCAGCAGTTTTTCTGCCAGTCTCATAATAGTATTCACCGCCATACACTACAATGGGATTATCGACGCCCCGTTCTTGAATCCGGTCTCTGAAACCTTTCAGACGGTCATTACTGGATGAAACTTTGTCTCTGCCACCAATATAGGCCAGTCGCTTATGTCCTGTATCCAATAAGTAATTCGCTGCCATTCGCCCGACTTCTACATTATCCGAGCTTACAGAATTAATATTCAACCCCATCATATGTCTATTAAAAAGTAAAATCTGGGTTCCTTGTCTTGCACAATCTTCTACGAGTTTAGAAGTGAATGTTGTGACGGTTATAATCAAACCATCTACCCGGTACTGCAGTACCTTGGAGATGACATCATCCAATTCCTGGTCTGTATCAACGTTAAAGAGCAACACTTGCTTGCCTTCTGTCTGAAGTTTTCTCGAAATTAAATCCAAAGTGTAGAGAGAAAAATCTTTGTTTAACTGAGCTACAATTCCAACAATGTTTGTCCTTTGAGAGGTAAGACTTCGAGCAATAGCATTTGGCTTATATCCAAGTTCTAAAACAGCGTTCATAACTTTATCACGAGTTTCAGGTTTAACTTTGCTTGCCGGTGAAAAAACCCTTGAAACGGTAGGTTGTGAGACACCTGCAATGCGCGCCACATCTTTTGAAGTAATCCTTTGCTTCTCTGTGCCTGCTTTAACCATGCTCCTCCCCCATTCATCAACGTTACGAAATCAGGAATCAAAAACAGTAAATAGATATGCAGAAACGCTCTTAAACCATTTGTATAAATGGTTTTGAGCGTTTTTGTATGTTCACTATATGACAATTAAAGCAATGCCTCAGATACTTCTCGAGGAAGTTTATAAAGTTTCAAATGACTTTGTGTTATTTAACCGGAGGTACTACGCCCACAGGATATCTCTCTTTGATATCCTCAATGATTTTACTAATGTAATCTACGGTAGCAGTAACGATCTTCTCGCCTTTTTCTGTCGTCGCTCTCGTTGCCCATCCAATAACGCCGCTTTCCAATTCCTTGTATTCAGGTCGAGCCATGGTGCCTTCAAAATAGAACATTTGGCCAGGTTTTGGCGACATGCCGGGAAGGCTCACGAATTCTCTGCTGACCAGCGGCTCCCCACCATCATCAATAGCTTTGCTCATATCGACATATTCAGGATACATGTATAAAGCTAATGAGGTTTCTGCCTCATCAGCATGTACCATTGGAGTCGAAAGGACGGTCTGGTTATCCCTAAGCAAATCATACCAGTGGCAAGATAATGTAAAGAAACCTTCCAGACCCAATTTATGTACAGCAATCATGGTGGTGGAGAGTTGACCATGCGCAGATAAAATGAAGAATTTCTTATATCCGGTAAATGAGGCTGCACGAATAATGTCACACAGCACTCCAATATGGGTTTCATAAGAAAGCGGCAGATTGCCCGGCATATACCAGTGATGATACGGATGTGCACCGTACTGCATAAGCGGCAGGAGCATTGCGCCTGTCTTTTCAGCAATGCGTTCTGCTAAACCTTTTGCGTTGTATGCGTCACTGCCGCAAGGACAGTGAGGGCCATGCTGCTCAATTGCGCCAATTGGTAAAATTGCGATATCACACGCTTTAACATCTTCTAAAATTTCATCTTTTGACAACTGATCCCACCACAAATATTTTCTTTTCAACATGTCTATTCCCCTTTTTGGTTTTAATTGTAAGATAATAATATTGCTTATAATCAAATTGAAAACTCAGTCAAATCATACAGTTTAGTTGTTCAGGGTACAACGAACACATTTTACATATAATGTAATAATCGTTAGTTGCGATTCGGAATTGTCACTATTTTCAGTTATTTTGCAATAAATCCAGTGATTTCAACGATCTATAACATTAACTTCTTAGAGAAATGAACCTACAAAATTTAAGACAAGTTGCTTCGCTCATTTTATCTGGCTCAACTCGTTGAAAAAACTAAGTTTTGTCTCATTCAGATAATGTAAAAATATAGAATTTCCATTATCTAAACTGAATCACTTTTAAAACAAATGAATGTAAAAAGCAATTTCAATAATTCTTTTGTACCTAAACCAAATACACTATTTCACATCTAATACTTATGCAGAGTAATTGTTCGCTGCAATTGATGATGTTGTAACAGCCAAAAGCAAAAACTTCCTTTTGCCGATGGTCACCCAACTTCAATTGATTTCGGGTGTGTTAAAATTTGGAAGTTTCGGATTTTTTAAAACCCATTATCGGATTGGGCGATAATGGGTTGAGCTAAAATGTGGATCAACTTCAATTTATCTACTTGATATATGCCACCGCAGCCCTTAGACCGAGCAAATAGCTCTCCACGCCGAATCCGCTGATTTGACCTTGAGCAATTTCAGCGAAGACGGATTGGTGTCGAAACGCTTCCCGGGCATGAATATTGGACATATGGATTTCCACAATTGGACCGGTAAAAATGGCCAGCGCGTCCCGGATGCCATAGCTGTAGTGGGTCCAGGCGCCCGCGTTGATGACAATGGCATCAATGCCTTCCAGAAACGCGTCGTGAATCCGTTGGCACATTTCACCTTCACAATTGGTCTGGTAAGCGACGACCTCAATACCTAATTCCTTGGCAAGTTCTCGCATTTTTTCATTGATTTCATCCAGCGTAATCGTGCCATATTGAACGGGATCTCTTTTGCCGAACATATTGTGATTGATGCCGTGGAGCATAAGAACTTTCTTCATGACTTGATCCTCCCTGATCTTATGTTAGTATTTATATTTTTTAAACTTTGATTCTGTAGTTCAATAAGCGAAAGACCTCATCTTGGCTGTACGCTTAATGCCTCTGTAACCGACTGCCTTGCAGCCTGCATCACTTCAATGCAAAGACCATCCGGCAATTCAACCCAATTTCTTCCCTGAGGCATTTCCTTGACTTCCCAGTTGTAAATCTCAGCCAGTGCCGCCTCCAAATCTTCTGTCATAATACCTATATGCGCCAATCGGCCTTCCGGGCCTTGAAAATCCGGCGCAGAGATCAGTTGAATACCGCCAATCGTCCAGACTTGTTCAGGGTATTTGGATTCATCCCTAAGCGTCATGCCCAGCGCTTCGCGAAAGAATCGTACATGCCAGTCTAGATCCTTAACAAAAATGGCTACATGCTCCGCGTAGGAACGTTTGACGTATGCCATTCTGATTTCCCTCCTTAAAGTCGGGGCAAATCCACGGGTTGATCCGGGATGACTTTTCCGCTGAAATTCTTCATCCAATACTCATAGCCTTTAACCATGGCAACCAATGTTTTATTAACCGGTGTCTGAATGCCAAGACGCTCGCCGTGATACAGAATCTGACCGTTGATAAAGTCGACCTCAGTTGCTTTCCCGGCTTCAATGCTTTGAAGCATCGAAGCCTTGAACATATAGGGCAGACCAGCGGCGGCCTTATACCAGATCGCAGCCGGATCTTCCACCGAAAGTTCAACCCCTTTGGCTTTGGCTACTGTGATACCTTCCGCCACCGCCTCCAATGCGACGTCCTTCACTTCCCGTACGTTGTAAAGCCCGCCATAGGGAAGCCGGGTGAGGGCACTGACTGCGCCAGTGGCTGCGTTGATCAGCAGCTTGTCCCAAATCATGCCCACAATATTGTCACTGATTTGTGTCATCAAACCATGTGCCGTCAGAATCTCCGCCAGGTTTTTAATGCGCTCCGTGACTCTGCCGTCCATTTCGCCTATCACTGTCAATTTGTTGATGGTCCCGGCAATGACCTCACCGGGTTCCTGAAAAACACCGCCAGCATAGGTTTTACCGCCAATAACTCGTTCAGATCCCACGACCTCCATGATGGCCTCTTCATTGCCCAGGCCATTCTGAAGAGACATCACCAAGGTATGTGCCCCAATCATTGGCAAAGCATCCTGAATTGCCTTTTTTGTCCCAAAGGATTTTACAAGAACAATAATCAGATCCATAACCGGCAACCCCTGAGTTGAAGTTGCCGCTTTGATTTTAACGTTTCTGATTTCATCCCCTTCCTTGAGGTTCAAGCCATTAGAGGTGATTTTATCAACATGAGCCTGATTATGATCGATCAAAGTCACATCCAACCCGTGAAAGGCAAGCGTTCCCCCCAACGCGCTGCCAAGGGCGCCTGCACCAATGAAGCAGATTTTCATTCTGGTTCCTCCTCGTGAATTCCAAATCAATATTATCTGTTGCTGTTTCCACTCGCCTTTCAGCACACATTCTGAGGGCGAAGATTTAGGCCGGTATAAACTTGAGGATGTGTGTCGCCACCGTGCAGACTTGTCCGTGCTGATTGAGTACCTCCAGTTTTGCGAAGGTTTTCATGCTGTCCTCATCCACTTCAGTCACCGTATAAACCGCGGTTACCGTATCGCCGAAGAAGACAGGCTTTACAAAGCGGAGGCGATCATAACCATAGGAAACACTCGGTATTGGTGAGTTGACCTGAAGTTGGATCAAGGTTGAAGCGGTTGATCCCAGTGCAAAGGTCAAAACGCCGTGGACAATCCTTGTTTTATACGGAGTGGTTTTCATGAATTCCTCATTCATGTGCATCTGACTGAAATCTCCTGTAATGCCCGCGAAAAGATAGACATCCGACTCGCTTATGGTCTTGGTAAAAGAACAGGTATCGCCAACCTTCAAAGGTAATTTACTATTCATATCATACACTCCATTTCTATTGATCACACTTATAAATTTTTATGTTGCATTCATATCCCAGAATAATACCTTAAAAGTCCCATTCAGCTTTTAGATTCATGGGCTCAGGCTTAAAGAGCCGTTGATCCATGAGTTTTATATGCTCCGAAATTTTCGGAGTGAAAGCCATATGAGAAAGCACATCTTTTTCGAGATCCATTCCAGGGGCAAGTTCAATCAGTTCCAGTCCATCCGCCACAAGTTTGAAGACCGCCCGCTCTGTAATGTAAAAAACCTCCTGTCCTCGATTATAGGCATCTTTTCCATTGAACGTGATTTCAGGCACCTCAGAAACCATTTTTATGAATTTACCTTCCTGGAGCACTTTAAGCTTGTCCTCTTCAATAGAGGTCTTTAGTCCTCCCGCTGTCAGAGTGCCGCAAAAGATGACCTTTTTGCTGTTCTGACTGATATCCACAAATCCGCCGGTACCCATAATTTTGCCATTAAATTTATGGACATTGACATTGCCATGCCTGTCGATTTCAGCAAAACTCAAAAAACTGACATCCAATCCTCTGCCATCGTAAAAGTCAAATTGTGACGGCATGTCCATCATCGCCTGCATATTAACAGTCGCGCCGAAAAATATGCCCTGTGCCGAAGCGCCTCCCACCGGTCCCAGTTCAACGGTTAAGGTAAACGCCTCTTCGACACCCTCTTCCTGAGCCACAACTCCAATGCCGTCCGCTATGCCAACGCCGACATTCCCCACATCTCCGGGCTCGACTTCACAAAGCGCTCTTCTTGCAATCAGCTTGCGTTCATTAAGCGGCAGAGGCGTTAACTGGCTCATATCCAACGTATAGTCCCCTGAAAAATACCGGTTGACACCCCCCGTATATAGCTGAGACTGATCCGAAACCACCACCACAGCATCTACCAGATAGCCGGGCACCTTAATCATTCTGGGATGCAGTGACCTTGCCTTGACCAGCCTGGATACCTGGGCTATGACTATACCGCCATTGTTATGGGCAGCTTGTGCCATAGCCAGCACATCCAGATAGGCAATTTCATCCTCCATACTGATATAGCCCTCAGTGTCCGAAGTGGTACCACGTATGATGGCCACATCAGGTTTGATCGAAGGGTAAAACAGCCATTCCTGTCCATCGATTTCCATCAGGCGAATCAGAGCTTCTTTTGTCTTCTCGTTAAGACGCCCGCCTTCCTTCCTGGGATCCAGGAAGGTGCCCAAACCAACATGCGTCAGCAAACCCGGGTGACCAGATGCTGAAGATCTAAGAAGCTGGCTCATGACCCCTTGGGGAAAATTATAAGCCTCAATCTCATTTCGCTCAGCCATTTCAGCCAGTCTTGGCGACTGCCCCCAATGCCCGCCAATAATTCGCTTCACCAACCCCGGCAGCGCTAAAGGTGACATCCCTCTGTCCGCCCTGTCTCCCAACCCGGAGGTATGGTAGAACGTCAGATCCTTGGGAGAATGTGTTTCTTTGTATCGATCTGCCAGACCCAGAATCAACGCTGTCGCTTCAGTCAATCCACCGCCGGCGCCGCAAATAGCCACAGTCGCTTGGTCCGGGATCAGCCCTACCGCTTCCTGCGCGGATAAGACAGCGACCTTATTCCCTTTTCTTAATCTCTTCTTCACTTCTGACACTCCTCATATTCAATGACTTCAGGTCTCGGTTTCATCCATCAGATCCGAGCACTGCTCATATGTCAAACATTCAAATTTCTATCGACCGCCTGATTCAATCATATCGCCCACGACACCTGTGAAGCAATTCGCATTTAAGATGAGTTTATTTCGATTTTTAAATAAATAGAATTTTGAACCGCGTCTGATAGCACCCTTTGACGCCCGACGCCCTAATCCTTTCCAAACAAAATACCCATCAGCCGTAAGCGGGATGCTTATAGCCGATGGGTATTTATCACATTTATTAAGTTATCAATAGACTACCTGGTATGGCGATTTTGAATGGTATTGACGAAGTTTTTAACGATAGGTCTTCTCGCGTTGGCTTCCGGCACAGCAAGATAGGTTTTTCTGGAGATGTGCGGTTCCACATCAATAAATGCAACGCCCCAATCCGCATAAAATTTCGCGACAAGAGAAGAGACAACCGTCGTGCCCAATCCTGCGGCAACAAATCCAAGCATGCTTGTCAATTGGCCGTGAGTGCAAAGCAATTCAATATTGGGTTTCATTTGGCTGGCGCCGGACGCCTCAAGAATATTCTTGTGAAGTGTTGTCGCCTCATTCAGAATCAAAGGTTCTTTCAGCAGCTCTTCCAGCGTGATACTTTGGCGTTGGCTGAAGGGATGGTTTGCATGCGTCACAGCGACAAGATGGTCTTCAACCAAGGGATAGTACCTAATCCCTTCAGATTCGGCAGATTCGCTTAGAAAGGCCACATCAATATCCAGATTTGTCAGCAGGGCCAAAAGCTCAGAACACTCCGCCTCGTAGATATCAAATTTTATATTTGGAAATTTCTTCTTAAAGTCGGCAATCTCATCAATAAATCCATAATATTTCGAACCCGGAAACACGCCTATGAAAATATTGCCCTGATCCTCGGAGATAAATTCCTCCATGTTCATTTTCACATTTTTGGAATCATTAATCATCCGCTCAGCAAAGGGCAGAAATTCCTTGCCCGCCGCAGTCAGCAGTACCGATCTGGTCGTCCGTTCAAACAGCCGCACCCCCAGCTCCGATTCAAGTTTGTTGATTTGGGTAGAGAGCGAGGACTGGGAAACCTTGACCTCCTCCGAAGCTTTGGTAAAGCTCTGATATCGCGCTACAGCCAAAACATATTCCAACTGGTGAAACTCCACGTCTTCCACCTCCAAAACCTGTGTGTATACAGTTTATCATACATTCATTAAACACTGCAGGCAATCAGAAAAGCGAAAGACGAAAACGACCATCGGCATAAGTCTGTTTTTCTTTTTAACTGCGGCACTGGATGCCTAAAGAAAAACAAAAAATAACCTTAGCGCTATCTGCCTCCCAATAAAGTTTCAACAGGCCTGTGATCGTGAGGTTTTTATGTCCGAAGGACAAACCAGAGCAAAGTCTTAATCTGCCGATGGTCACCCAACTTCAATTGGATAATGGATTGGGTTGGATTGAATTGTGGATCAACTTCAAAATTTTCTTCGACCCTACCCAGAATTCATGCTTTTTACAGCAATTGATAGAACAAACCATGCTCTGTACAGTACCAAATCAGCATTCCATGTCCACGCTTTTGAATTCGAACTTCAAAATTCCATTCCGGATATTGCTTTATGATCTGAACACGATCACCAGTTGCAAAGGCGACAAAGGAAATATGATGCTCTTTCGTCATTGGATGATTGCTTGTTATGTACCAATCCTCTTCAACCATTTCAACTTTCAGCTTTTGTTCATCCGCTGCTTTCACCAGGATTTGCGGTGCAAGTTTTTTCCCACAACAGGAAATTTCAGCATTTCCTGTGCTAACGGTAAAATTATTGCAGTTGTTACACATGTAATACTTCAAATTCTTCATATTACCTCCAAAAGAATCATTGGGTGATAGATCGCCAGACAATAAATTGCCTATACTCACATCAAGCACGTCAGACAACTCACCAATTAAAGAAAGCTCCGGCGCACCGAGCCCCCGCTCCCATTTGGATACCGCTTTGTCGCTAATCCCCAATTTATCCGCAAGCTGTTTCTGTGTAAGTTTCCGCTCTGTTCGTAAAACTTTTATGACTTTACCTATTCGTTCATTTTGCATAAGATTACCTCCGCATGCAAAGTATATCGATCTTTTACTTCCCAGACAATAAACGCTCCGTAGAGATTGAAACAAAAATCCATCCCAGAAAACAAACAAAGCGGTTTATAACATGAAAATAGCAATGAATCGTAATTCAAATTCTGCTTTACGCGCTTCAACATTAGTCTATTGATTCTATTCTATAAGAGCAATGTTTGTTTTATAATCACTTGTGTTTTGAAG
Organism: Acidaminobacter sp. QWL-03; assembly: GCF_058683855.1. Classification (NCBI taxonomy): domain Bacteria; kingdom Bacillati; phylum Bacillota; class Clostridia; order Peptostreptococcales; family Acidaminobacteraceae; genus Acidaminobacter; species Acidaminobacter sp. QWL-03. Next base: position 3,183,061 of record NZ_CM178752.1, on the reverse strand, counting down.
CGCGTGACCCAAAGGATAAAGCTGATGCCTCTGCTTTGTTTCATGGTCTTTTCTAATTTGTGGAAACAAGCAAAGCAAAGAATTCAGCCGATGGTTACCCATCTCACACCGATTGAGCATGACAAAATATAGAAGCTGCATTTTTTATAACCCATTACCAGGTCAGGCGTTAATGGCTTGGGTTGAATTGTTGATCAACTTCAAAAATTTCTTCGACCGTATCTGGTACTGTTCGACTTGTTTCTTCATTACTGCCCTTTGAAAGACTTGCAATATGCAGATTCATACGCAAACAACTTCCACAACTTCACTGGGTTACCGGGTACGGATCCACTGCAGGACTCTCCACGGCTTTGGCCATTACCATCTCGTGGAGTTTAAGGCCATCTGTCGAATCCAAATTGGCTATGTCTTCAAAGTTTGGTGCCAGAATCTGATGATCATTGATCCCATGACATTTCAGTTATATCTTTAAACAGATTGATTTTTCTCCAGTGTTCAAAGTATAAATTAAATCATTGAGTTCTATTTGTTGCAGTTCAAGCGATCAAACTACTGTCTTTGCTTCGGTTGATATTTTTTTACTGAATGACAAAGACAATACAAAAAATCCCGCCGATAGTCACCCAACTCCAATCGATTTTGGAATAGTGCTTGATTTTATGTGCAACTACTTTGCATAGTATTTGTCGATGCCTCCATACCCTATCATTTTATTTTCCTTTGTTTTCCTGATAAAGTTTTCCAGACGTTTTTTGAACTCCACAGGACGCTTTCGCGCGCCATCAATATAAGCAATCCGAATCCTTTTGTAGGCTTCCGGAAATTTTTCGTAGTTCTCCCAAGCTTTTTCCTCACGCCTGATTGCTTCAAGAATATCCGCCGGAAATTCGTAGGGTGTGCTAATGACAACTAGAATGGGATCTCTGACCTTTGGGTGAATCAGTCCCTGACTCTCAAGCCAAATCAGCCTTTCAACATTTGCTCTGGAGTAGGCGCTGCCCTTTCTCCGAGGAGAAAACCGTTGGATTTTGTGCAGTGAATCTAAATTCTTAACAGTGCTGTCAATCCAGCCAAAACAGAGTGCCTCTTCCACTGCGTCGTTATAGGAAAGACCTTTCTCTCCTGACGCTTTCTTTGGAAACACGAACCATATTTCATTTTCTTTATCGAAGTTTTCAGAAAGCCATTCCCGCCACTTCTGCCTTTCACTTGTAAAAAAAGTTTTAAGAGGTTCCATTGTTCTCCTCCCCGAATGATTTCCTTACCTGTATTTTGGCCGGTTCCAGCAAACTACACACTAATGGTAGGAGGTGGGGCTGCCAGGTTAAAGACGCTATCATCAAAAGATTCACCAGAATCTGAAATGATTAAGTTTTTTTATCTGCACTTAAAGACACTAACTGCAATTAAGAAATACTTGCTTTCAAATTAGCGCTATAAATGAAATTAAACATAATCTTAATTACAATCTGATTACCCATGAAATTTTCAACAAGTCTTTGATAGTCAGGCTTTAATATCTGAAAAACAGACCAGAGCAGAGACTTTTTCTGCCGATGGTCACCCAACTTCTATTGATTTTTACCTTGGCTTTATTTATTGAACGAACCAATTTCAATCAGATTGCCTTCTGGATCTGAAATATAACATGTGCGTTGGCCCCAAGGCTCAGTAACAGGCTCCAAAACAGGGATTGCCCCTTTTGATACAACTTCGTTAAAAGCCAAATCCACCGCCTCATAGTTTTCAACGCTTAGGGCAATTTCATAATGTCCATTAATGTTATTCGCGTATCCAAAGGTTCTGTTTGTCATCTTTTCAAAGTCTGTCCGACGATATAATAAGAACAAGGTTCCATCCTTTATCAAATACACATTTGATGCATTTTCATCTTCCTGGATTTCAAAATTCAGAACATCCCTATAAAAGCGGACCATTGCTGCCATGTCTTTGACGAAGATTCCAAACCCATCCAATCTCATAATATGCCAACCTCCAATCATTCATACGATCCAGTCACTATCAGTGTAAAGTTTATACTCAGCAGAGATCCACGAAGTAAATTCAATGGCAATATCTGAATGGGCAAATGTGCCACCTTATCGACCAGATTTCGAGACGATACCAATTGCATTCGTATCTGCAATCCACTTCTGGGGGGATAAGGTAAACGCATTGTACCTTGCTTCTTTTCTAAACCTATCGAATTCGATAGGTTTAAACTCTGGATTATGAAGTTGCGCCCATAGCCCTAAAAACTCAATTGTATCTTTCCCTCGCATCCAATTATTGATTACAATAAATGGCTCATCACTTTTGTACCTTGCAATATCCGTTAGCGAAATGAATTCATTATGAAAATCTTCAGTGTAAATGAAGATGTCGAATCCTTTGGCATGAATTACCTCTTTAGCCGGCTCTTTGACATTCTTAGCCGCCTTTAAAGATTTCATTATCTGCGTTGTCGTTATACTAATTATACTTCAAGCAGCGTTAAAGAACGAACGTTCTGCGGTGGGGTTATTTAACAGGATTCTAATTAAAGTTTTTTCTGGTATTTCACTTTAGTGTTTTCTGATTCTTTGATAATTAAACATATTTTTCAACACAGTATGAGTTGCAATATATCGGATTTCGTCCTCAATACTTTGTAATAAAACACTTAGACTTTGAAGTGTGGAATTCATAGGCCCTACCAACTCATCTGCACATGATAAGCTTTTCAGTCTCTAGTATAGAATCAAATCAAAGAAACTCCGCAGATGGCTGCCCCCTCTTCATTTGATCTTGTAAGCTTTGCTATGTTTAGATTCTTGCTTATATAACTTTATCAACTTCGCTAGGGATACCAGATACAGACAAAGTAGCAAAATCCCATTCCGGCTTTTGCACATAACAGTTCTTTTTAGGAATGTTTTGAGCTATAACAAGAACAAGAAGGGGTGATGAGATGAAATATCGACTCGTATCCACGACCACCCTATGGCACTCTGGAATTGCTCATGTCCGAATTGATTGTTGAACCAGATCAAGCGATTTCATAAGTGATTAGTTAATGTCCAAGAGTATTGCTCATCTATTCGCTCATGGTGCTGTTCCAAGTTAAGCAAGTGCCCAAGCAAAGACTTTTTCTGCCGATGGTCACCCAACTTCAAGAGATTTTGGGTGCGGGTTTAATTGTTGATCAACTTCACTGGGGTTACCAGAACCGGATGATCTGACTGATATAATTTTCATGGGGTTCATACCTTTTTCTATTTTACTTAGCAGAATAGATACCACAGAATATTGTTGAATTACGATTATTATAATCATAAGTATACAAAAAGGTGATGTTATGTTTGTAGGTTGTCACAAAAATTGAACACACCGGAAAAGCTCTATGCCAAGAATACATTTCAACTTGATGTCATGTATGGAAGACGACGTGTTGGTAATAGACGAGTTTCCATACGCTGCGATGGTTCCTTTTCGCCACTCTCTTAACATATGTCATAATATGGAAGTCGAAATTCTTTTTAAACCCATTATCTGATCATACGATAATGGGTTTTTTTATGTCAGCTTATTTGAGCCTTTTGATCTCATTTGCGTTTTTGCTGGTAACGACTTTTTTGCCCGTTGTCTCTTCAAGCTGATTCTTGGCAGCATTAGCAACTAGTCCCCCCTGCCGAGCCACTGCCTTGTTTTCTTCAAATGTCTCCGGTTCCTTTTCCTTTGAAATTTCGGTGGTTGATGCTTCCGCAAGCATGTTCAGAACCAACTCAAGGTTCGTCATATTATCCCGCAAACTCTCTTTTTTCAAACCTTTTAAATTTTTATATTCTCTTGTACTTAACCCAGCCCATGCTTTTGTGATCTCATCCGTTAGAATTGCATATTCTAAGCCCTTCTGCACACCTCGATGATCCCATTCATCTGTCAGTTCATTTCTGACTTCTATGGTTTTGAGCCTTTGGTTAATCCATTCTTTTGAATAACCTTTTCTTAAGTAGGTTTCTAACGCACGTTCTATAGAAAGCTCCGGATCAGCGGTCTCATCAATTCTTTCACTCCCCACCTTGGCAAGCCACATTTTGAAAGGCTCTGCTTTAGGAGATGGTATTGATTGAATTAGCCTTAAGAGTTCCTCGGTATCTGCAACATCAGTCAATCGCATTTTCCCGTCTTCAGCTTTCATTTTCAACTGGCTACAATTTGTAGCCAGTTGACTTCCTTCAGCCTTCAACCTTGTTTTAAGAACACTCCAGTACTTTCTAGAATTCTCACTATCGCTGAGTATGCCAACCACATCAATTATTGAAAAAAACCATTTCCCTTGATCCTCATCCCACAAGGCTCTAACTCTTTTATCTTCAAATAGCTTGATTGCGGTCTCCTTATCCACTTTATACCTCCAGTGTACATGTAATGTTTTCCAATCCATGAGCATGAATGACTCATTAACTTGTTATGCGATATTATTTGACCTCAACTATTAATCACTGCAGATGTGTTCTCTTTAAAATCATTGTACTGCTAACCGAACAAAAGAACAAGCGTTCTTAAACTTTGTTAAAGCAATGAATTTTGGGGATTCAACCTGTAGTGTTAATCATGTGCAAGAGCAAAGCTTTCTCTGCCGATGGTCACTCATCTCCAATTGATTTTATAATGTTAAATTTTGGTAGTAGTAGGTTTTTTATAACCCATTATCGAGCCGGGCGATAATGGGTTGGGTTGAGTTGTTGATCAACTTCAAAATTTTCTTCGACCGTACCTGGGACAAATCACCTCGTTTTTTGATTAACATCCCTTGTAGGTATTGCTATAAGTAGATTCTTGCATAAGCAACTTCAGCAACTTCACCGAGGTTACCAGATACGGGCTATCTAAGCCCTATCACCATACCCCTGGTATTAATCGGTACAGCGTTCGAATAGTGTATTCTTGATATCCCGGAAGTTTTTGAATCAGCGTTCGATCTTCCAACGCTGTACGGATAATAAATAAAAGCGTTGTCATAATTGCAGGAATCATGGCCCAAAATGAACCAAGAAATATTGGCGTAGCTAAATAATACACTATCATTCCCAGATACCCAGGATGACGAATATATTTGTATGGACCTCTGATACAAACTTCGTGTCCTCGATCAAACTGGATTCTCACTGCAGTAGAAAAAAAACGATTAGAATACATTGCCCAAACCATCAAAACGAATCCTGCCAGAAATACAAATATTGCACAAATATGCAATGCCATACTCAATTCAGAAGTCAAACGCATTCTGAAATCAAGTCCTGCGATCAAGTATATGCTAAAGCCACTCAAAGCAAGGAGTTTGACAATAACTTTATCCCATTTCTCAACATTCTCTTTCTTGCTGCCCCTCTCGGCCATGATTTCCAGCGGTGAAACAAAGGGTGCTGACAAAGTAACCAACCAGCATAACGCGACATAGATCCATGCGTAGAGCCAATGGATCGTACCCGCACCTGCAAACAAGAACACTCCAGTCAATAAATCAACAACTGCAAGCTGTCCTATCCTTCGAATAACGTTTCTTCTAAACTCAGGTGTGCTATCGGCAAGCTTTTTCAAATTTCCCATTTTAACGCCTCCCTATTAGCCCCTGCAGTTGTATTCAGGCCTGTACCTGGCACATTTTTCGTAACAATGACGCTAAATAATTTTGAAAAGCTTGCACTAACTAGATTCCAAAAAAAACAACTTCATTAACTTCAAACATGGTGACTAGGTACAGGCGATCTTCAAGCTATTCAAATGCGTCGCTGGATTCCTCAGGTACGGGCGATCTTTGCCGATGGCTGCCTTCGGCTATCTCCCTCAGTATAGCAGAGATATTGGGAAAGCAGCAAATGAGTACTGAATTGAAGTTGTCTTTATAATCTAGACTAATTCAACAGCCTCAAATTAATCTTTAATAAGCCAACCCATTTCAGCGGAATATGATTAACATCCCTTGTAAGTATTGCTATAAGCAGATTCTCGCATAAGCAACTTCACCGGAGTTACCATGTACGGGCTATCCGAAGTCTTGCTATTTGCAGGTTCTTGCGTAAACAACTTCCGCAACTTCACCGATAGCACCATATCTCATGATCATTACTTTACTTTTTCTGCTAAAGCATTTAATGCACTGATCACCATAGACCAAGATATGTCTGCAGCATAAAAGTATTTCTTTTGGTACCTTTGCCAGAGATCAGCCATTGTCTGATTGCCCAAAATTCTAACTATCGTATCTGTAATTCCATCAGACATTTGTTTGGAAGTACTGCGCTTTTCAACAGTCTTATCTAAAGCAGCCTTGAACGTGTTCCCGTCAAAAGTTTGTGTGTTGGTCAATATATAGATATCGTAAAAATCCCTCATTCGAGTATTGGCAACACCACGGGTAATAATGGATTCAAACTTTTCAGCCAGTACAGTTTCCAAGTTGTATGCCATAATACTGATAGTCCTATCCTCAAACATCAGTTTATAAGCATACTCAATTTCCTTTGGCGTGACATAGTCACCAGTCATGATGTCAATTTTTAACATCTGTCGTGTTTTATCGAATATTGCCCCAATAGATAGGCGATAACCTGGATAATCTGCTTCCTCCCGTATCTCCTCAATACTTTGAAATGAAAATACAGCAGCATCATTCAATTGAATATCGAGAATACCCTCGATAATAGCTGTTAATTCTGACTAAGATAGCGACTGACCTTTGATCGTCGCATCCATATCCATCGTAGTACGCGCGTCAATACCAACCATTGAAGTAATCAGCATGCCACCTTTCAGAATGAAGTTATGCTTGTACTTCGAAACGGCTATTCGCTCCAAAAAACGCTCCATCATGAAATTCCGCAGAAGGACCTCTGTTTCCACCTTCGACTCATGAGAAAGATTGCGAATCTGAGCTTTTAATTGTGTAGACGTTCTCACAAGAGTACCTCCAAATAGTTAGTGAGAAGTTTGGTCACTTGGAATATTTCTGCCATTTGCATAAGCGCATTCAAATTTTTATCTTTGCGTCTGGCATATCTTTTAATTGCATCTGTCACGATGGCTATGTCTAACTGGTTTCGACTTCTCAGACAGTCGCATATTGTACGTTCCAGATCATAAACCATGACCGAGTTTCCAAACATCGTCGCTAGCTTCGTGACTCCAATTTCGTGTAGCTCCCGCTTAATTGTAAAAACTGTGAAGCCATCATCTCGAAGCCGTGAAGCGTTGTAGCCTGTTGGCACGGTAACCGTGTAGCTGATCGGATCACGGTCTGTCAGATCGTGTAGAAACAGTGCTGTTTCATGGGAATAGATAATTTTTGGCCGCCGTAATTGAGCGATATACATTTTATCGGAAATTTCATCAGGCAGTATATAAACCCCAAAATTGACTCGCTCTAAATCACCTGATTTTACCAGCAGACGGAGGCGCTCATTTGAGATCCCTACTTCATTGGCTTGCGCGGTTGTCACAATACCGCCTTTTTGCGTAATGATGGATTGAAGTTCACTAGGTAATGCCACACTGCCACCTCCACTTTATTTGTTTTTATGCTCATATCATACAGCAAACTAGCACAATAATCAAAAACAACTTTTACATTCATGCTCGTTTCATTAATTAAATAAGCATGATAAAACTAACAACTAATCTGTGACAGCGAGATTTTTCTATCTGAAGAACAGACCAGAGTAAAGACTTCCTCTGCCGATGGTCACCCAATTTCAATTGATCTCGTTTGTGTTAAAATTTGGAAGGCGCATGTTTTTTATAACCCATTATCGGGAGTCGGACGATAATGGGTTGGATTAAATTGTGGATCAACTTCAGGAATTTCTTTAATTGTACCTGGTAGAGATGAACTTGTTTTTTTAAAAGAGTCCTTTGAAAACCTTGATATATCAGACTTCTTGCAAGAACAACTTCCGCAACTTCACTGGCGTTACCAGGTACGGGCTTTGTTATTTAAGTTTTTTCTGCATTTTCATTTTAGTTTTTTCCCGCATTTCGTTTTATCATTTTCTGACTCAGCGATAATTAACATATTTTACAGGACCTAATTTTAGTGGATCTGCCCATGCTGTTTGAATGATAAACGGCAGCGCTTTATTGTTAATCTCCAATTAAAAAATCAATCAGATTCATCCATTCAATCCCTTTGCGCCTCCCAATTGGCAATTTGTCGAGTGACAAGACGACCTTTCTAAAGTTGTCATCAACTCGTGTCAGCGGAACATACTCTCGCTCTATGACACTTTCGGATGCCAGCAAGTAAGTGACCTGCAAATATAGTTTCTCATCGTTTTTTTCTGCTATAAAATCAATTTCAGTATCGCCATCCTTACCAACAAAAACGCGATAACCTCTCCTTTTGAGTTCAATGAATACAATGTTTTCAAGAAGCTGCGCAACATCATCCTCCCGGTATCCCAGTACACCATAACGTAAACCTTGATCCACAAGGAAATATTTCTCCATTCGTTCAAGAATTTTCTTCCCCTTGATGTCATATCGTCTGGCTGTATACAGAATCATAGCATCTTCAAGTGACCGAATATAATTGTAAACTGATTCTATTCCGACTTTCCGTCCCTGACTCTTTAAATAATCCGCAATGCTTTTGGCACTGAAGATTTGTCCAATATTGTCCATAATGTAGATCAAAATTCTTTCAAGCAACTCAGGATCTCGGATGTTGTTCCTTTGGATGACGTCCTTCAATACTACAGAATCAAAAATACCTTTGATGTATTGAACTTTTAGGTCATCATCGTCCGGTAGAAGATGTAGTGCTGGAAATCCGCCATATTTCAAAAAGTCGAAAAATGCCGCATCGACCAAATCGCTCCGGCTCACATCGATCTGATAAAAATCGAGGTATTCTTTGAATGAAAGTGGATACAGGGAGAATTCCACATACCGACCTGACAAATAGGTTGCCAATTCACTTGACAGCAAGCGTGCATTGGATCCTGTAATATAGATATCGCAATCGAGTTCAACGGCGAATGATCGAATGGCTTTTTCCCACTGATCCACATCCTGAATCTCATCAAAGAGGAGATAGACCTTTCCACTCAGCTGTTTTGCCTGCTCTATGACATATCGATTAAATGATTGATAATCTTTTATTTCGTCAAAGATCAAGGACTCGAAATTGATCCTAATGATATTCTCCTTATGAACACCTTTCAGAATTAATTCGCGCTCCAGCAATTTAAGCAAGTAAGATTTCCCGCATCGGCGGACGCCTGTTATAATTTTTATCATCGGCAGATCAATATATTTGAACAACTGGTTCACAAATAAAGTTCTAGGATTCATCTTGCCCCTCCACTCTAGTTTTTTTGTGCAGTAATTAATATAGTATTCATCCAATCAATTCTTTTATACCGAAACTAAAATTCTAACTATATTATATTCCTTGGTTGAAACTATCTCAACTATTCTTTTGTATCGAAACTAAATGCGATTTTTGATATCCAATACTTATGTAGAAGAATTGTATGACAGCTTTTATTACGCAACAAAAGACTAAGGCAAAGACTTATTCTGCCGATGGTCACCCAACTTCAAATGATTTTAGGTGTGTAAAATTTTGGAAGTGACGGGTTTTTTATAACCCATCATCTGATTGAACGATAATGGGTTGGTTTATTTGTTGATCAACTTCAGAAATTTTCTTAACAGTACGATTAATTTGACAGCTCATATAAGTCTGCTAACCCTCACTCAATCCAAAAACTGACGCAAATTGGGTACACATTTTCCATTCGCTCCTGATTTGAAACCTCCAACACCACGCGGTATTCTCCTGATGAAACATCAATCCATACCTCCATGGGTACACTAAATTTCACCGACTTATTTGGCTCCAGGCGATTTAGTACGGGAAGGAAACCAATGTCACCGGAATATGGAATCTCAAACCATTGGCTGTTCAATTTTATTTCAAGGAGAACGCTATCGCCATAGTAAACTGGAGTACTCGACTCATTCGTCAGTGTATAATCGATCGAATTGCTGTCGAGATTGTATTCTCCAGTCTCAAGACTAACACCCTCGAGTCCGTTCAAGCGCGCTTCAGACACGTTTGATTTAAGCAGTGTCTCAGAAGGTTCCTCGTCGCCATTTAATGTAAACCAGTCTTTGATAATTAGAGCTGTAACGATAGCTGCAACCATAACCACTGAGATGAGCACAAGTCTTCCGGTTGGATTCGTGACTATTTTCACACGTCCTACCCCTTTCAGTCGAACGAATTAAAGCGTTTCCACTAGAACAAAGTAATATGCCGATGGTCACACATCCTAATCCCAATTTGGAACGTTCAGCTTTTGCATCTTCAAGAAGCTCAACTAAGCTTCAAAAAATCCAAAAGCAGCACTGACAAGACTTGCTACACCGTATCTTATCACATTTTCATCAAATAACACTTTGGGATGGTGGAGCGAATAGTCATAGCCAGCTTCTTTGGATCCTGCTCCTATATTCAAATAAATGGCAGGTGCCAGCGCACCATAAAATGCGAAATCCTCGGAGCTCATAAATTTATGCTGGTAATCCCGGACTTTTTCTTCACCAATTTCAGCTTTTATTGACGACAACAGCTTCTGAGTCAACTGGTCGTCATTGATTACAGGCGGTAAAAACACACCTTTCTTGAAGTCAGCTTCAACCTTCAACGCAGAGGCGATCGACATCACAATTTCCTCAACTCTTCTGACCGCATACTCTCCGATCTCACTCTTGAAAAACCTGATTGTCCCGGAGATCCGACCAGATTGGGGAATGACATTGCAGGTCTTCCCAAAAGAAAATTCGCCGATGGTCATCACCAGCGGTTCCTGAGCGCTGACCTCACGCATTTTTATGGACGTGATCCCCTGATACATTTGAACCGCAGCATAAATTGGATCGATCGCATTCTCAGGCGAAGAACCATGGCCGCCCTTACCTGTAATTTCAACCTCAAAAGGGATGCTGCCCGCCATGACCGGTCCGCTCTGACCAATGATGTCACCTGTCTCCAGGAAAAGACCTGGCACGACATGGAGTCCAACGACCGCTTCAACTTTTGGCTGTTCCATCACCTTGGCATAAATCATCCTTTTCGCACCGCCCAAACCTTCTTCATCCGGTTGAAATAACAGCTTCACACAGCCATTCAGTTGATCCTCATGTCGTTTAAGAAGGATGCCCGCCCCAAGCAGCATGGCAGAATGAAGATCGTGTCCACAGGCGTGCATCTTATTTTCCAACTTCGATTTGAATGCCAGGTTGGTTGCCTCGTCAATCGGCAGCGCATCCATATCCGCCCTCAGCATGATGGCTCTGCCGTCTGCAGGTCCAACGCAGGCAAGAATCCCACAATTTTCAATCACTTCATAAGGAATGTCGTACTGATCCAGCACACCCGTGATCGTTTTAATCGTCTGCGGAAGCGCCGTGCCCAGTTCTGGATATTGGTGCAGCCTGCGTCTTATGTCCACAAGCGTATCAAATAGCGCCTCAATTTCCTGATCAAACCTTCCCATAAAAATCCCCCTTATTCACAGTAATTCTTTATACTGTGTACTTTAGCCATATCTGGTCACAAAAGATTAAAGTGAATGGAAGTGACGACTTTGTGGCCAAAACTGCCAAGTTTTGATGACCAAAGTTGGAGTGTTTTCTTGTCCAAAACTGCCTAATATATTTTACCATTCACAAAGTCGGAACAGCGGCTCAAAACTGTACGGATTGTTCATCATCAGCACTCCAAATTAATTTATCATAACTTTGTTCGTCTAGAAAAAATATATCTTGAATAAAGAAATTTCCTTCTTCATTTTGAGCAGTTTGAACTAACAGAGTATTCCCATTGTTATATTTTAAAACAACATAATTTTCTAAGCTATATGCATCTCCACCTTTAACAGCCATTTCTTCCAATAGAGGCATAAATAAATCTTTATCTCGATCTGATATTAACGTTTTAATTGGATCTATACTTTTAATCGTTTTTGCGAGATTAATTTTATTAGCTATATTCGTCATGTAATTAACATCCCTCTGAATTGTAACGAATTTACTATAGAAGAATATATTGCTTAACAATAAGCATCCCACTATAACATAAAACATAATTAATTTATGCTTATAGCTTCTCACATGCAACGACCCCTTAAGAAACCAAATTTATTGCAAATATGGATTTTCCCTATCTGTAAAGAGTTGTAACGTAAGGAATCCGCATTTGTGAAATCACGTCGCGATGCTACTGATCTTAAGAAAAAAGCCGAAGCAATTTGGAAAATTTCTTCGACCGTGTCTGGTACAGATCCCGGATCCCCGCAATTTAGTAGTTAATTTCTGATTTTTCTATTGAACCTGCAAGCCGGATAATTACTACATCCCATAAATTTTCCATATGGTCCACTACGCTCACATAATCGGCCTCCACACTCTGGACAAGTATTATCATCGTACTTGCATCTCGGACTTGCAGCCATCTCTTCTAACTTCAACTTCACATTTGGATTATTTGCTGAGCATTCTTTGCAAGTTCCAAGATTAACGTGCCCAACTCCACCGTAAGAGATAAATTCATTATCTTTAGCAATCTTTCCACAGAATTCGCATTTAATCCAGCGATTCCCTTCAGCATCTTTGACCTGCGTTTCCTGTTGTGTGAAGTTAGATTCCATGTTACTTCTGAAATCTTGTTCATGCCTTCGCCTTTCAGCCTGACGCTGTTCTTCTTCTAATCTGCGTTTCTCCTCGAGTTCAGTTCTGCGTTTGGCAGCTTCTTCTGCTTGGCGGATGCGTTCTTTTTCTGCCTCTTCCTGCTGTTTTATACGTTCTTCACGTTTACGATCTTCATCCATAATGCGTTGGTTTTTCTCAGCCTCAATTCTCCGGTTGAACTGTTCTTCAGCTTCAATCTTCATCATATCGAGAGTATATCCGGTAAACATTACTTTTCCATAATCATCTATGAAAAAATCACTCAACTGGCCGTCTGCAAAAGACTCCTCCTGCCATAATCCATCAATATTCTTTGCGTAGAATACCGCTTCCATCGAAGCTGAAATATAATCAGCCTCATCAACATTAAGAAGCAAACAATAACCTTGTTTGTTCTGGATCTTCATAAGCCCTTCCGGATACTGACCATCACTTCCACCATTCATGCAATCAACTACATATATAATTTGAATACCTTGGCTATTACTGTCCAATAACTCCATTTTCTCATCAGAAAGATTTACTCTTTCATGACAGTAGCTCAACGCAATCTTCTTTTCTCTAGAAAGAAATGAGAACTCATATTTTCTACTTATATCATCGACAGCCTGAATCGGAACACGAGACTCTATGTCAGTAGCCTTTAGCTTATCATCTAACCAACACTTAAGAACAATTTTGGAATCTACAGATATCTTTCCCTCTGTAATCACATTGCAATCCTGGTTGTAGGCACAATCCTTTAATCTAAAATGCTGCTCACGAAGGTTCTTATCCCCTGCAACTAATATCAGATTAGAACCACATCCGCATGGACAAAACAGTTCATTGTTCTGGCTCTTCACTCTAAGTTCTTTTAACTTCTCTGGGATATTAATCTGTTGGCCATTGATGACCGTATAGATTGATTCAATTCCAATATATTTTCCATTACTAAGAGCAACCGTTCTTTGTGCCATATTGTCATCATCCCCTTTACTGCTTCTTTAAATATTTCACTGTTACTTCTTTGATCCTATCAGAAGCGAATAGGCCCGTATCTGGCACATTTTTCGGAACATTATCGTTAAACATTATTGAAAAGACTTCTATTGCTTGAATCTCATCAAAAAAACTTCGTCAACTTCACTCGAGGTGACTTGGTACAGCAACGTTCGTACCACGTAGGTTATCAACATTGAAACAAAATAATTATTAGATCTCCTGATTGTTTTCATAATTAGGAATCTGATTCTTTATGAATATATTATATGCATTTTTTGCTATTATTTTTGTTGATCCTATATCGATAGCACCACCCACAACGCCTCCTGCAAGTGGGACTAACTTAACAAAGTTCACAACTCCTTATGTACCAAATTTTGTTAAAAGTCTGAACCCAACCTTTTGATTTATTGATGTAAGCACTTTTCCAGGAATTTTGTTGATTGCAGAGACAGTTATTTTCTCACCAACCTTTATCCCAGTCTGTTTTAATATATCCGCAATAGCAGAACCAGTTAAACAAGCATATGCAAGTGTCTGAACTTGATCTGAACGCACATCAAATCCACCTATTTTAGCGACTACTGCTATCATGCGAAGTTGTACATATAATACACTGCTTACATTTGCGGGTATCGCTACAGGTAGTGTGATTAAACCACCCAATCCAGTTAAAAATCCAGATATCCCACATTTAGTAATTTGATTATTAATAAAAGCATCCGCTGCTTTCTCGATGCTTCCACCTTTTTGAAGATAATCATCTGCAAGTTCATCCACAGACTTGCTTACTCTAGGTACTCCATCCAAAGCCTTTGAATATAAATCGTCCAATATGGTAGACAATTGGTGCTCATCAATTTTTTTACTCATAAATATCCTCTCCCAACATACGCCATTTGAGTGCTGAAATACTTTAGATCTACATTTGTTTTTATAAAATGAATACAGCGCGTTCCAGCAATTACTTTGCCTGTAGGTTATCTTTATTTAGGACTATTTTTATGCTCATATCGATTCGATATTCATCCAACAACACTCTGTTTCTTCTCGATAGGTTGATTCCGTATTCCGGTTTGCTTTTTAAATCAATATACTCTCTGGATCTAAAAAGCGGACTCTCATTCACCCATGCTGTTGAAGGTATCAGGAATACATCGGGCAATTTGCCATCTTCAAATACAAGCAGCACAAGATAAAGGTTTTCGTTTCTAATATTCCATCTATCTTTTCTCATTAATACATAACTGCTATCTCTTATTGATTTCACCTGCACTTCAAGGAACTTGCCATTTCTGACTTTTGCAACAAAATCTATGCCATGGTCATCAACTTCTGAGGTATAGACTTCGAAGCCAAATGAGGCAAATTCCATTTTTGCATAGTACTCAGCATACCTTCCGATTTGCAAGCTGTTTAATCTAGACCAGTTCATGTCAGGCATTAGGCAACCTCCAAAACAATAAATTCATCAAGTATGAACATACTTACATTTCATATAGCCCCCTACCTAAACCCCTCCAGCACCCCCAAAATATCCTCCCCATACTTCGCGCACTTCGCCTCACCAAAGCCTGAAATCCGCATCATTTCATCACTCGTCTTCGGCATAGCACGGATCAGCTCTTCCATTTGCGCATTGTTGTAAATGTAATAAGGCTTGATATTCTCTTCCCTGCTCTTCTTCAAGCGATACTCTTTTAATTGCTTGTATACCTCAGTTTCTTCCAAATTGACCGCAGGCGCCGGCATCAAGTTCGAATTAACCTCAACTGCTTGCTCTACTTCCTGCTCAACTTCCGGCTCATCTGTCAGCTGCTGATACTTCTGACTATAATCTATAGTCTTCTCTTTATGATAACTCAGATAGGATTCGGCAATCTCAAGCATTCTCTTATCCGGCGTTGGATCGTTTTTGCTTTTTCTATTGGCCATTTTCATATAGTCTATCAACTGATCACTTCGGATGATTTTCTCTTTAACATCCTTCTTGACATACTTCATATTGATCACAGTCTTTGGATTCGCCAGCACCACAACGGACTGGTAATTCTCCTCGAAAAAGGTATCAAAAAGCATCTTCGAAAGGAAATTGCTCTTGTTGTCCTTCCGAAGTTTCCTGAGCAGATCCATGTGCCTTTGGTTTTGGGTAATTGGACTGTAGATGCCTTCTTTCTTTACCTTGCCATTGAACCCGATGGTTCGTATAAAGTCACCATTACTGTTGACTTCTAGGTTGCCAAATAGATTCTTGCATTCGATAATAAAGATCATTTTCTTGGTGACGACCAAATAATCGATTTGAGCGCTTAAGCCTTCGTGTTCAAGAAAGAGGTCATGCAGGACAACCATCGGCATGAAGCTGTTTTTCAGCTCGAAAGCGACGGTATCCTCTCCTGAAATGCCATAGGAGAGCAGCTTCATATCGAGTTCGATTTGTTTCTTTAGGTTGCCTGCAGCATTTTGATGCAGGCGATTTAGTTGTTCAAGCTGGTGGGCTGCGTCGCTGGATTCCTTAAGAAAAACTGGTCCGTTCAATTTATCGAAGATTCCCATGACGTCTCCTTTTTTGATGTTTTTCTTATAGAATACACTAGCGTTGCATTAAAATCTTGAACATTTAATTCCAAATATGGGATAAATAACTTTATGTGAATGTAAAAAAACCTTATAATAGAAATGTACAGGCGTTGCACCGCCTTGTCTGTGACCTCGTACAAATCTAATATAAGGAATGAACTTATCATAGATTATACTACGAAAACCACCATTTTTGAATTGTTTGAAGTGATAAATTCTAGTGAAGTGCGAAAGATTTTTAAGAAGCACAAGTGCAATCGTTATGCAAAGAAGCTTAAAGCGCATCAACTCATCGTTTTGCTTATTCTCGCTCAGCAAAATCAATGTACCGGAACCCGAACCGTTCAAACCAGCTTTGAGTTCAATCGCAAACTCAGACGATATCTGAAACTTGATTCGATAAGCCATACTCAAGTCTTCAGAAGGCTTCAGAGCTTTCCAATCGCTGCTATTGAAGAAGTTTTCAATGTAGTGGTGAAGCGACTTGGCAGCAAGTATCGTCAGAAAATTTCAAAGTCACTTCACGGATTGAATCTCATTGATGCAAGTACAATCACCAAGTCATTAAAAGGCATGGAATGGGCCAAGTTCAGGAAAAGTAAAGCAGGGATCAAACTTCATTTGTCTTTGATGTACCATGATGAAATAGCCTATCCCAACAATGTCTTTGTCTCCAAGGCTAAAGAACACGATGTTGCCTATCTGAAAGATCTAGTCGTCGTCAGTAAAGACACCATCAATGTTTTTGACCGCGGATACGTGGATTATCAAGCCTTTGATCAATTTTCTGATGTGGGGGTTTTATTTGTAACACGCCTAAGGGAAAACGCAGCCACGTGGGTGATCAAACGTTATGAGGTGGATGAAAAGTCAAAGGTTGTTTATCACGATCTTGTGACCGTAGGGTGTGGAGCAAAAAAAACCAAGAATGCTTTTCGTTACATCCAACTTCGTGATGATGACGGAAACCAAGTTCACTTCATCACAAACGTGATGGACAAGACACCGGAGGAGATCGGGGACATCTACAAATTACGATGGCAAATAGAGCTATTTTTCAAATGGATCAAGCAAAATCTGAAGATAAAACACTTTTATGCGACTTCAGAGCAGGCTGTCACTGTACAAATTTTCATAGCTTTGATCGCTTACTGCCTGTTTCGTTTAATCTCGGCCAAAGTTGACCCTAGAGTCTCATTAAGAAAGATTAAAAGCGCGGCAATGTCAGCGCTATTTGATCCATTCCGAGACGTTGTTGAGCAAATGATGCGAATAAGCCCTCACTAAAGTTGTAAAACGATTGTTATAATATGGAAAAAAATCACTGTACAATGGGGTCACCTTGTTAAGGTGTTCGTCATTTCAACAGGAGACTGAAATTAATTTCCTGTATACAGGCAATATGGTATTTAATGGGCGATTCGTCATTTTGACATCAATTCTATTAACTTAATGCAACGCTAGTGTATAGAATACCAAAATTGGAAGAATGTTGCTAGTCGTTGTGGGGGTGGGGGGTGCGGATTGGGTGAATTTTAATATGGATGGTGCTTTGCGGTGTCTAAGATATGAATTGCTAACTAGTCTGAGCTAGTAAGGTTTTCTATCTGTAGGAAAGACCAGTGCAAAGACTATTTCTGCCGATGGTCACCCAACTTAAATTGATTTTGAATGTGTTAAATTTTGGAAGTGGCAGGTTTTTTATAACCCATTATCGGATTGTACGATAATGGGTTGGGTTGATTGTAGATTAACTTCAAGAATTTCTTTAATTGTACCTGGTACATATTGCCTCGTTCTTTCAAAGAAGTCCTTTGAAAGCCTTGATATATCAGGATTCTTGTGCGAACAACTTCCGTAACTTCACTGGTGTTACCAGGTACGTGTACCCAGATCTTTCCCAGGTACGGACCCATTTCGTGTGGCATCTACTTGTAAAGATGGCACCTTACAAAATGATTGGGTGAAATTTCGCTCATAATTGGATCTGTTAATCCGCAAATTTCCATCTTGCGATTGCAGCGTGTATGGAAACTACACCCAGTGGGGATATCTACAGGTGAAGGTATTTCTCCAGTAGATATTACCTTTTGAGGTTTCAGTAGTTCTTCTTCTTCTGAAATGACAGGGATAGAGGATAACAGCATTTGTGCATATGGGTGCATAGGAGATTTATAAAATGATTCAGTCGGTGCAATCTCACACATTTTACCCAAGTACATTACCGCAACTTTAGTAGATATATTTCTCATAAGACTAAGATCATGCGTAATAAATAAGTAGGTAAGATCTTTTTCCTTTTGCAATTTCAACAACATATTGATTATCTTCGCTTGAATGGAAACATCCAATGATGAAGTTGGCTCATCAAGAATTATGAAACTTGGATTACTGCACAAAGCTCTGGCAATAGAAACCAGTTGCTTCTCCCCGCCACCAATTGAGTTTGGGGATTTGTACATAAAATCTGGAGGCAACTCAACCATATCCAAGATTTCTAGTATCTTTTCATCAATTTTATCTTTTCTTACAATTTTGTGTACTTTGAGTGGTAAACTTAAAATTTGACGAACGTCTTTGTAAGGATTGAGCGAAGAACCTGGATCCTGAAATACGATCTGAGCTTTTTTCTTGAAGTCCATACTTCTGTTTTTATCTTTGGGCGTGATCGTATTTCCATCAAAAATAATTTTCCCATCGCTTTGCTTATACATACCCATTATGGTATAGGCAATTGTACTCTTACCTGAGCCTGATTCCCCTACAAGGCCCATTATCTCACCTTTGCTTATATTGAAGTTTACACCATCAACAGCTCTGACAAATCTGGTTTTATCTATTGGAAAATAGGTCTTTAAGTTATCTATCTCTAAAATTTTTTCACCCATAATTCTTTACCGGAATTAAATCTAACAATCCCGATAAGCACCTCCTCCCAATTAGAGTAAAGACTTTATGTTAAACGGTGTCATACAAGAAGCAAGCGACTTTATGACCTTCTCTTATTTCAATCGGTCTTGGCTTTTGAGTTGAGCAGATCGTCATGGCATGAGGGCAACGAGGAGAAAATCTACATCCCGGTGTCGGATTAATATAGTCCGGAATATAACCGTATATTCCAGATGACACTCCACCGCCAGATAGTCTTGGCACACACTCCATCAACCCCTTTGTATAAGGATGTAGAGCGTTTTCGAAGAGGTCCTTTGTCTTAGCGACTTCGACAATATTTCCTGCGTACATAACATAAATTCTATCTACTAATTCTCGCGCGACACCCAATGAATGTGTAATCATAATTAATGATCTACCTTTTTCATCCACTAATGCACTAAGTAACCGGTGGATTTGATCTTGTACTGTAACATCAAGGGCTGTACCAGGTTCATCAGCTATTAGGAGTTCTCTTGGTGTTACGAGCGCCATCGCGATACATATTCGCTGTTTCATACCCCCACTTAGCTGATGAGGATATGATTTTAAAATTCTCGCAGGATCAGAAATCATAACACTGTTAACTGCATTTATGGCTAAATCATACATTTCAGATTTGCTCAAACCTTTGGAGGTATTCGAGTATCTTATAACATCAATGAGTTGTTCCTTTATGGTAAATACTGGGTTTAGGGCGGCGGAAGGTGCTTGTGAGATCATTGAAATATCATTTCTTCGTATCACCTGAACTTCATTTGCTTTCATTTTCAGAATATCTTTTCCATTAAGCAAAATTTCTCCTTCAGGAACATATGAATTACTATCATCCAATACTCTTAAAACGGTTTTCATTGTAGTTGTCTTTCCACAACCTGATTCTCCAACTAACCCAACTTTTTCGCACTTGGAAATTTCAAAGTTTATTCCATCTACCACTTTTGCATAACCCTTATATGTTTTATACCATACTTTTAAATTATTAATTTCAAGCAATTTTTCAACCAAAGCAAATCACCTCCCTGTATCAAACATATCTCTAATACCATCTCCAAAAAAGTTAAAACCTAAAATCATAAAAGCTATCGCAAGCGCTGGAAAAATTGTCAACCACCACAAGTCGGGGAGATATCTTGCACCATCCGAGATCATTTGACCAAAAGCAGGGGTGGGCGGTTGCTCTCCCAATCCGACATAACTTAAAGTCGCACCCATTAAAATGACCCATCCTACATCTAATGCCATTTTAGTAAATACTGGCGATAAGCAGTTGGGAAGAATTTCTTTAAATATTATATGGACTTTTGATGCGCCTATTAATTCGGCGTTTTTTACAAAATATTCTCCACTCAACGACCTAGCCATGCCGTACACTAATCTCGTATACCATGGCCACCACATGACTGTTACCGCGATCATTGAACTCGTCATATTGGGTTCTAGCACTGAAGCGATGGCAAGCGCTAAAATAAGTGGTGGGAGCGCCAAAAAAATATCTGTAATTCTCATAATAATGGTATCGATCCATGTCCCATTAAAATAGCCTGCCATTAAACCAAGAATCACACCTACAGGTACAGATAGAGAAAGTACAATGACAGCCATTAAAACGGCACCTCTAAAAGAAAATATTATTCTCGTAAAGACATCTCTACCATATGTATCTGTACCAAAGAAATAATCGCTATTAGGAGGAATCTTTGAACTGCTATAATCTACGAATTCACGCAAGTGCTGAGGGTATGGCACAATCGAAGTCGCGAATATCGCAAAGAAAATTGATAGTAAAACGATAATTAGCCCAATAATTGAAAGTTTATTCCGCGAAAACTTAAACCAATATTGTCGCAAATTTTCTTTAGTAGAAGGTTTCAGCACAAATTTCTTTATCTTAAAACCATTAGACTGAATTGTATTCGTCTTTATAGACATTCTTATTTCCCCCCTAATCTAATACGAGGATCTAGTGAAGCAATAATGATGTCAACAACTATATTCACAATCAAAAATATAAGTCCAATTATAATAATCACCGCTGAAATCGCATTTAAATCTTTGCTTAACATAGCATTCAAACCATATCTTGATAAACCAGGCCAGTTAAATATTTTCTCAACAAGGAATGCATTTCCAAGTAAAGATGCAAAATCTAAACCCATCACCGAAACCACAGGAATAAAAGAAGGCTTTAAAAGGTGCTTCCTCATAATTACACTTTTAGGAATTCCATAGCCCCTTACAACAGATACATATTCTTTATTCATATTATCAGTCAAAGAAGATCTTAATATTCTGGCTTCTTGAAACAAAGGGCCTACAGATAGCGCGAAAGCAGGTAATATCAAGTGCTTTAATCCATCACCAGCAGCAGCCAAATTCCCTGAAATTAGGCTATCAAAGACTACCATACCAGTGATATATGGTACATTAAACTCACTGCTTAACCTGCCAAATACCGGTATTATTTTCCAATGATACCCGAAAACTAAAATCAACAGCGTAGCCACTACAAATGATGGCAGCGCTATTCCAGCGTATGACATTACCCGTAATGCACCATCTATCCAAGTATCCTTGTGTCTTGCGGCTAGTATGCCTAACATAATTGATACCACAATAAATATGAACCCAGCTAAGAAAGCAAGTTCCAAGGTTGCAGGTAAAAACTCGAGGACGTCTTGAATAACTGGTCGCTTAGTATTTAAGGATTTACCAAAGTCACCGGTGAGTACGCCTTTGAACCAATAAACATATTGAATAGGTATTGACTCGTTCAGATGCATTTCTACTCTAAGTTGTTCCACGATTTCTTGTGAGGCACGAGGACCAAGTGCCATTCTTGCAGGATCTCCAGGTACAATCCTTGATATAACAAAAATAAGAATCGAAATTCCAATTAATACGAAAACACCTTGAATAAGTCTCCTAAATAAAAATTTCACCAACTTTATCACGCCTTTCGAATCATCTCTATAATGAGAATAATTATTTGCGCTAACTGAAGTCAAATAAAAGTTAAGATTATGGATATTTACCACGCTTTTACCTTCAGTAATTGCACGATAGTGTAAATATCCATAATCAAATTGTTTGTTATTTTGATTATACTATTTTTTCATTTTGTCTGGATATATTTTAAA
Organism: Acidaminobacter sp. QWL-03; assembly: GCF_058683855.1. Classification (NCBI taxonomy): domain Bacteria; kingdom Bacillati; phylum Bacillota; class Clostridia; order Peptostreptococcales; family Acidaminobacteraceae; genus Acidaminobacter; species Acidaminobacter sp. QWL-03. The sequence continues at coordinate 3,160,685 of NZ_CM178752.1, read as the reverse complement.
GTCTCTGAAATATGCATAGTATCCTAGTACAGGAGTTACACTTTCACCATTCTTAATTTTCTCCGCTGAAGGCCAGAACACATATTCACTCTGGTACGCTCTTCTTTCTGCAGTATCAAACGCCCAAATTGAAGGGCATAGTTCTGTTGAAATTTCTTCTTGGATTTCAGCATATTTAGCAAACCTTTCTGTTCGATCAATAGTAGATAATGCATCTTCCATTTTTGCATCAAAATCCGGACTTAATAACCATTCACCTTGCTGCCAAGTTCCTGTAGATTTTGAACCATACCGCAGTTTTAACATTGCTCCAGCTTCATTATAATCTGGAGAAACACTGATAATTGCAGCATTAGGCGTGGAGTCCTGGGTAGACATAAGATCTACATATGAAATCCAAGGCGCTTTTCTGACTTCTACTTTTATTCCAATTTTTTGCGCCTGAGCTTGAAGGGTAAGCGCTATTTTTTCATCATCCGGAACGTCTGAAATCCAATAAATTTCAACTGGATATTTATCTAATTCATTAGCGTATTTTGATTTAGCTAAAAACTCTTTAGCTTTTTCTAGATCAGTGGAGTATTGTGTCGTGTTTTCATTCCATCCAGGCAAGTCATGTGGAACAGGTCCAACTGACTGGAATGAGCCTGGAAATTCATTAATTATACCTTGATAATCGAAACAATAGGCCAAAGCCTTGCGGAAGTTCGGGTCATCTGTTGGTGCTTTTCTAGTATGGATCATAATATTTTTGTTCGTTCCTGAAAATCTAACGTCAATAGTCACCCCTGGTATATCTCCCATAGCATCCATATTTTCTTTTGTTTGCCACGGATCAGTAATTTCAAGTTCTCTATTGGACATTAATGTTCGAACTGTTGTACCTTCAGTGTTGTCAATAATTTTAAAAGACTCTGGTGCGTCAGCTTCCCAAGGTTTCCAATAATCATTATATTTAGTCGCATATAGATATTCCTGTTGTCTTAATTCCTTCACTATGTATGGCCCACTTCCAGCGTCATTAGTGACCAACCAATCTTTACCATAGTCACCCATTTCACCATATTTCGTATCCTGCATATTATAATTAGCTGTTACTGTCTTCTCATCCAAGATGTAGAGTCTAACGAGAGTATCAAGGAACGGGCCGAATTTTTCCTTTAATGTGAATTTTACAGTGTAATCATCAACCACTACTGCATCACTAATAGTATCAACATATAATGATGCGAAGCCTTCACCGATTGCTATGATTCTTTTCATACTATAAACGACATCGTTTGCAGTAAGTTCGTTGCCACTATGAAATTTGATACCTTTTCTAATATTAAATGTATAGTTTAAACCACTATCATCAATCTCCCAACTCTCTGCAACCATTGGTTCAATTGAGCCATCATCTGCTGGATAAACCAAAGAATCATATAGATTAATCAATGCTATTGAGCTACTAGTATCCATTCCAACAGCAGGATCAATTTTGGGTGTACCGGATGCTGAAATTCTAATTATTTTTTCGGTGTTCACATTTCCACTTTCATTATTTGGCTCCTCTGATTCATTATATGATCCATTCCCACCTGTACAGCCTGCTAAAATCAAACTAAATACAATGAAAACAACCAACATTGTTAAGATTCTCTTTGCCTTGAAATACATACTATTCCCTCCCTTAAATATATAACTGAATAGTCTCGGGTAAATCCAACTGACTTGACATTTCGATTTTTTTATGATCTTAAACATATTTCAAAATTGTAGAAACAAATATTTTTGTATCTTTTACTAAATTGTCTATGATAGCGTACTCATTTGGTTGATGAGCCATCTCATCCACCGTTGACCAAACAACAGCAGGTATATCAAGTTCTCTCAAAATAGCTGCACAGGTTCCTCCGCCAATGCCTCCAATTTTCGACACAATTCCATATTCATTCAGGGCCATTTTAAGACTGCTAACAATTTCTGAATTAGGATCTGTTAGCTTCGGCGAATCAACTCTCTGAAGGAAATCATATTTAATTCTTACTTTATGTCTATATTCATATTGTGATGCCAGTGTATTAATAACTTTAATAACCTCATCTAATCTGTATGTAGGCAATACCCGAAGGTCCATAACGAATACATCTTTTCCCGGTAAAACATTTGGGCTTTCCACATTTGCATACTTTTGAGTAATTTCAAAGGTTGAATATGGCGGATCATATAATTCATCTTTTTCAGGAAAACTATTTTTTAACAAATCTTCAAGCTCTGCTGCAAAATGACAAGAAATAGAACTCGCGTTTATTCCCAAGTGAGGAAAAGAGGCATGGGCTTCTTTTCCGAAAATAGTGAATTTAACCCACAATATTGATTTTTCTGCGATTTCAATAAAAGATCCATCATGATTTCCAGCATCAGGAACAAACGCTTCGTCCCCTGTTTTAAATAGACCCGTTTTTGCCAATGCTTTAAGTCCGAACTCACTACCGGATTCTTCGTCGCTAACGAATAAGAAACCAAGATTGCACTTAGTTCTAATACCGGCTTCAATTAGAGTTAGACACGTATATAGACTGCAAACAATTGCTTGTCCATTGTCTTCTACGCCTCTTCCGAAAACTTTACCATCCTTAATGATCGGATTGGCAGGGTCCGTTTCCCAAGCATTTAAGTCACCAAGCGCAACAGTATCTAGGTGGGAAATGAACCATAAAGTATTATCTGTCTTTTCTTTGCCTTCAAGTTGAACCATCAAATTTAGTCTCTTGTTTTCTTTTACATTATGGTCTTCCACTTCTAATAAGGTATATGGAACCGAATTATCATCCAGATAACTCATTAACCATTGTACACGTTGGTATTCTCCTTCGCCTCCAAAACTCGGATTAATAGCTGGTATTGAGCAAATCTTTACAAGGTCTTCAGCTATCCTGCTCCTTTTTTTTTCAATACTGTGCATTAGATCTTGTTTGTCCATAAATTGTTATTCACCCCATTTTGGATTGATACGACGATAACTACATTCGTCGAACGAATATCTAAATATTTTGAATTGCGCCTAAATTTATTATTAGAATAAGTATACTTCATATCATCCATATCACAATGTTCGTGATCGACAATTAAGAATTTTTGTTTTGTCTTAATAAGCCAAAACACCCAACAAATCAAAATTAATATTGATAATAGGTGAAGTAAGTTGAATACCGATATTCAATCAAATCGATAAAGTATACTAAATTGAAGCTTTGGGTTATACTATTACAAAGTCATTCTTTAGGAGGTTTAATCGTTTGAATAAAGTTGTTGACTTGTTAAAGTTGCCCTGTTTCGACAAATGTTACATCATCGCTGGTATTAGCGGTATTTTTAATCAGGTAAACCGCATCGATATTTTAGAAACCCCCTTCCCAGAAGTTGAAAAATACTTTGAGCCAAATGAATTTTCCTTTACGTCCTTTTGGAATCATAAGGATGATAAAGAAAGAAGGATAAAACTTGTTGAGTCTCTCATAAACCATAAATCTGCCGGCATTGGCATTATGCCAGGATTAAACTTAAATGATAAAATTGATCAAGAGATTCTCGACTTAGCTGATCGTCACTCATTCCCCATTATGTATATCCCATCAAATGTAAGATGGAGTGACGTTATATCAGACTATTCACTATTAAATAATTACCATAAAAATGCAACTGTTGAAAATAGTTATGCTGATATACTCTCCGCTTTTAGCGAACTACACACAGAAAAAAACATTCAGCATTTTTGTGAGCGAATAAGTCAGCTAATTGACCTCCCTATTGTGATACATTCAAATAATATCTACTCGCATGGCTTAGATAATAAAATCCTTTCTGAAACCACCGCCAAATTGTATGACATTAAATCAAAAAAAACATTTCGAATAAATGCGCCAATATCACTTCACATTAATAATGAAAATTTATCCATTGTTTATTTCGGTTATCATTCAATTATGGCGACTTATATAAGTACCCACAATATCACAAATCCAAGACTTGAAGTCTTCCATAAAATTGCACCACTTGTAGCGAAAGAATTGGATTTTATTTCAAGAAATGGATTAGAGCGACTTGCGACTTCAAAAGCAACCATTGAGCAAAACACATACTACTATATTGTTGTAATACGTAAAGATGATGTTTATTCATTGGTAAACTACATAAATTCCAAGTATCTAATTTACGAAACCAATGAATTTTACAATTATATTATTTTACTCATTGAGAATGACTTAGACAAAACAGAAGGAATTTATTGTAGATTTAATAGAATTTTTCTCGACACAGATCCCTCTTTATTCGTATTTTCAAATTATCTATTTTCTGCAAATGAAATATACAATCAAATTAGACTCTTAAAAACCACACTTAGCAACTTATTGTTTCTCAATGGGATTTTTCATATTGACGAAATTCCATTGCTTTATATGGCTCAAACTCTTCCATATAAATACAAGGAAGATCTAGCTAAATTAAATAGCACTAATTTGAACATAGGTATTGATTCAACATTTTACGATACATTAAGATTATATTTGGTACTAAAAAATGTTAAAGACGTTTCCGACTTGCTTGGTATTCATTCCAATTCTGTAAAATACAGAATATCAAAATGCTTAGATTCTAATGATCATGAAATTCATAGTGATTTATCCAGCATTCCCAATCTTAGAATTTTATTAATGCTAGAAATCTTGAAAATAGAAGGCCCAACGATCTTGAATATTTGATGCAAAAGAGTTTCACGAAACTATTGGGGGTAGTTTTGTGAAACTCTTTTATTAGGGGACTAAAAATAGTCTATTTTTCAATTGGTAACTTAGTTTATAACTTCCTATTTTCCTAACTTTCTTGCTAACTCAAGAATTTCCGGTGTAGGACCAACTACTTTTCCTTCATCAAGAATCTGAACGCCGTCTAACCATACGGATGAATTTAGACATATTCCGTCAGAATGGGTCGCTGCAGGAATACCGCCCTCCATATCTGATACCAATTGTGGACCGACATTTCCAAATCCCCACTCAGTACTACCCCATACACGTTCATCTTCTACAATATCTCCGCTCAATTTTGCACCTGGATTGAATCCATAGGAAATATGAGCACAAAGATACATTTGAGGATCATTGAAACTTTTTAACCAAGCGGCCATTTCGGCTGCATCCGTACCATTGCCATCAACATTAATGATATATCCATCTTTTATTGTAAATTTAATCGGATTGTTAACCTTTCCGAGTGGCGGTGAAATGGTTCCGTCTACTACAATAACACCATTTATACTTGAGAACTCCGGCGCCCAACTAATCTGTCCAGGCATCATTTTAATTTCATTCTTCCGAACATAGCCATCCGCTGTAGCATAATCTCTATTAGGAGCATTGTCAAACTCAACATCTGTACCAGCAGGTGTCGTCACACGAAAATGTTTTCCCGCTTTATTATAAGCTTCCATTTTAAGAATAAATTCACGAAGCAATACTTGGTCGACCATACCAATATTTCTAATGAGCAACTCAGGTGTCGCCCCAACTAAACACAAATATGCAGGACGATTATTCACATCTGCTACTATCCTATCATAAGCGGTAGAATAAAAAATCCATTCGTAGTTGTATTCAACCCAGGCGTCACAACTTTTAATCGCATTGACGAGAACATCAATTGGAAAATCTGGATCACCTTCTTTTCCACATCCACGAGGCGCTGGAATCTTGATGACAATAGGTTTCGCACCTACAATTACCGCAGCCTGGGCTGTTGCATTTACGACGTCCATATTAGATTTTGTATCACATGTAATCGCAATTGTTTGTCCAGGTTTTAATTCAAACATATCTCTTACAATTTTTAAACAGGTATTGGTCAATTCGAATTCTAGCACAAAAGCACCTCCAAATTATGTTGTTCAATGCATTAAAATTGTTGAGGACCGGTAGACAATAATTATATGTATCAACAAATTTCAATAATCAATTTAAGATTTTATTGCACCCCCCATTTATTTGGTTTCAATTTACAACTCAATACTAACTTCTATTTGAAATCAAAACAATGATCATGACAGACAAATTTGTACTTATTATTTGTCCGTTATTCACATTTAGCTTCCATCTCAGTCCGCGTAGCCTTCGTGAAAACCTACCCCTATCAAGTTCCGCTTGGCGGCGGTTTAGCTTCTACAATACCTGGTACTGATCGACTCGTTATTTGATCGTTGTCCTTTGAAAGCCTTGATTTATTAATATTCTTACATAAACAACTTCGACAACTTCACTGCTGTTACCAAGTATGGGTTATCAAACACTACAGGTTTGAATGTTGCAGAGCGTGACATAAAGTTCAATTTTATCGGATTGATTGAGTTTGCTATTTCGAAAAGATGAGGTGCATTCGTTCTATCAACTTTTGGTTAAGGTAAGGATTGATTATATGTAGCAAAGCGGCGTCAAGGAGATGACGCTGCCAACTTGTCTGAACTAATGAAGGCTTTCTATTTGGAGGCAAGACCAGAGCAAAAACTTTTTCTGCCGATGCTTACCCAATTTCAGACGATTTTGAATGTGTTACTCATATTCCGCCTAACTAAAATTTCCAAATAAAATATTTTCTGTTTCCAATATTTACAAAAAGGATTTTTCGAATCGACCTCGAATAATAGTAATATCAAGGTTTTACGAGGAGCGATTCTGATGGATATCCGATTTGATCAGATTAAATCATACAGTAATGGCAAAGCAGGATTAATCACCGGTCTATGCGAGCAAATAGGCGTCAATGATGTGTTTAATCAGTTGCTGACTCAACCAGCAGGTCGGCCACCTGAAATACCTTATGGGACTCTTGCCCAAATGATGCTGGTCAATATTGCGGATGATCATCATCCGCTTTCCAGGATGCATGATTACTTTGAAGATGTGGACCTTGAAGCCATTTTTGGCATGCGTGTGGATCCCGCTAAAATCAATGATGACCGCTTCGGTGGATTCCTTGATCTGATGCAGAACGCTGGCTGCAGCTCAATTCTTTCCGAGATCGCAGTCAGGGCATTCAAACGTTACGGGATCAAACTTGGCAATGTCAACTTCGATACAACTTCAAAGGTTATGTGGGGTCAGTACGAGACACCAGAAGGTATCGAGGGTGTTGTTGACATTTCTTTCGGCTATTCAAAGCAGAATCGACCGGATAAAAAGCAGATTAAATTGTCCATGGGAACCACTCAGGGCATTTGTATTGATGGACAGGTGCTGTCAGGCAACCAGGATGACAAGCGCTTCAACATTGATAATCTGGACCGTGCAGCTGAGCTCAGGGAACGCTTTGAGTCGGCGGCAAATGAATTCTTTTACATCGCTGACAGTGCGGCGTTCACCAAAGAATTCCTTGAAAAGGCTCAAAGACTTGAGGTCAAAGTCATCACAAGAATGCCGGATCAAATCAAAGAAACCAAAGCGGCCATTGACTATGCAGCCGCAAATCTAGCATCGATGACGCGCATTGAAATCCCAACCTCGATAAAGCCAGCAGTTTACCGAATAGCTGAAAGCAGTTGCACTTATTACGATACGCCGCTCAAAATGGCGGTGTGCTATTCGGAAAATCTCGAAAGCACCAAGCGCCAAACATTGAAAAATGTGTCGCCAAGGAACTGGATACCCTAGAAAAACTCATCAAGCGCATCGAGAAGCGTTCCTTCGCATGCCGCGAAGATGCACAGCTTGAGATTGAAAAGCTTCAGAACCAGGATTTTTCAAAGATCAAATATCACTGTATCAACATCTCGATGGATGAAATAACAGTGAAACGTCGAGGCAGACCAAGCAAAACGCCGAAAAGTGACGTTGCAAAGACTACCTTTAATCTGGTCATTGATCTTCAAAAGGATATTGAAAGCATTGAAAATGCAATCACAAAAGAATGCATCTTTGTTGTTGTGTCCACTGAAATGTCTATGAGCGCTGAAGCAATTCTTCGAGAATACAAAACTCAAAGTGCAGTTGAGAGAAAGTTTCAGTTCTTGAAGTCGCCACAGTTTGTGAATGCGCTTTATGTGGATTCGCCAAAGCGCGTGGAAGCCATTGGCTATTTGATGCTGATATTAAGCGTAGCTGAGTACGTGGTGCGAAGAGAACTGGAATCAGAGAAGAAAACGATCATTGGCCCCGGTAATGTCAAGATGTCCAGGCCTTCTCTTGTTGCGATTCATGGGATCTTTTACTCTGTGGTTACCTCAACAGTAACCATTGGAAAAGTGGTTCACCGAGGGTATAACAAACCCTTGAGAGATAATGTCAGGACGGTGATGAGGTATTTAGGAATCCCTGAAGACCTATTTATTCGTGGGGCAGTATGATTTAAAAGCCAAAAATTAAATCCTTAATAAGCAAACCTATTTCAGCGGAATATGAGGTGTTAAATTTTGGAAGTGGCAGGTTTTTTATAACCCATTATCGTGTCGAACGATAATGGGTTGTTTGAATTGTTGATCAACTTCAAATATTTCTTCGACCGTACCTTGTACCGATCAACTCGTTTCTTCATTACTTCCCTTTTAAAGACTTGCAATATGAAGATTCTTACACAAACAACTTCCACAACTTCACTGCTGTTACCAGGTAGGGCGATTCGAAAAGGTATCAAAGAGCATCTTCGAAAGGAAATTGCCCTTGTTGTCCTTCCGCAGTTTCCTGAGCAGATCCATGTGCCTTTGGTTTTGGGTAATGGGACTGTAGATGCCTTCTTTCTTTACCTTGCCATTAAACCCGATGGTTCGTATAAAATCACCATAACTATTGACTTCTAAATTGCCAAATAAATTCTTGCATTCGATAATGAAAATCTTTTTCTTAGTGACGACCAAATAATCGATTTGAGCGCTTAAGCCTTCGTGTTCAAGAAAGAGGTCATGCAGGACAACCAACGGCATGAAGCTGTTTTTCAGTTCGAAAGCGACGGATTCTTCTCCTGAAATGCCATAGGAGAGCAGCTTCATATCGAGTTCGATTTGTTTCTTTAGGCTGCCTGCAGCATTTTGATACAAGCGATTTAGTTGTTCGAGCTGGTGGGCTGCGTCGCTGGATTCCTTAAGAAAAACTGGTCCGTTCAATTTATCGAAGATCCCCATGACGTCTCCTTTTTTGATGTTTTTCTTATAGAATACCAAAATTGGAAGATTGTTGCTAGTTGTTGTAGGGATGGGGGGTACGGATTTGGTGAATTTTAATATGGATGGTAGTGTGCGGTGTCTAAGAGATGAATTGCTGACTTGTCTGAGCTAGTATGGTTTTCTATCTGTTGGAAAGACTAGTGCAAAGACTTTTTCTGCCGATGGTCACCCAATTTCAATTGATTTCGAATGTGTTAAAATTTGGAAGTGATGGGGTTTTTATAACCCATTATCGGATTGGACGATAATGGGTTGTATTAATTGTGGATCAACTTCAAGAATTTCTTCGACTGTACCTGGTACATATTGCCTCGTTTTTTCAAAGGATTCCTTTGAAAGCCTTGATATATCAGGATTCTTGTATGAACAACTTCCGCAACTTCACTGGTGTTACCAGGTACGGGCCTTCTGAAATGTCATGATCTGAATCAATGTCCTTCACATCAAGCAATTCTTCCCATGGTTTCCCCTGATTGATGTATTCTTCATACATGCCCGTATCTGGCACGTTTTTGGAACAATGGCGCTACAGAGACGTTCAGATAAGACCCGAGACCGGACATTGCCAGGAGAGGTAGGCTTAATCCGGTCAATATTACTAAAGATGATTCGCGACAACTACCTTGACAAACTCCGGACCCGTCCAAAGTTGCTCCACACAAGGCGCGACAACTAACCAATGACGTAAATTCGAAATTATGCAAAGTAGTATATTACATTATTGCTAATAACAAAGAAATTAGGGACCCAACAATTCCAATTAGTGATAATATCTGCACAATTGGGTGTTGATACAATTCATTGATTTTGTACTTAAAACCATTTGTTTTAGTACGCAATTTTTTATTAACCAACTTATAAAATACAGATTTGAAGAAGTAGACTTTGCACATTGTTGAATTATGTAATTTTATAAACTCCAAAGCTTTATACGCACGGACTTCCTCTTCTCCTGTTAAAAAATTGCGATCACGACCACCATTTAATATCATCAAGTTCAGCATTTTAGGGTCATCAGCATAATTTGCTCCATATTTCTGACGCACTAGTTTTGATATATTATATCTATTGTTTTCCGGTATGTGAAAAGGTGTTGCGCCAGATAAAACCCTATATCTATGCTCTAATGTTTCGAAGCCGAAATTGATATTTGTCATATTCCAATGAATCCAAATTGATTTGTCTTCCCTCTCTTTTGCAAAATCAAAAAATCGCTTCAACATCATTTTTTCAATGGTATCATAATTTTCAAGGATTTTATCTCTTGAAATATTCATTTCTTCTGCTACTAAATGCATAGAAAAACTATTCATTTGATCACTAGTCATGTGAAGAACAGCTATTGATGTTATCCTAGGAGAATAGCCTTCATTGTCATCACTTAAATTTTGACATGAGTAATGAATAAAATAAATTTTCTCTTCTTCTAGGTCTAATGCTTTTATTTTTTCGTCAACTTCTCTCATAATAAATATCATCCTTAATATAGTATTCCGCATAAAACTTGATTCACGCAACTATCTAAATCATATCATTAATTCCAATTCAATCCAATTTGATTTCTCGTTACATAAACTTTTTATTTTTAAAAGTATTAGTAATTGACTCAACTTTCGCACACCAATAAACCAAGTAGATGCTTGATATGACTAGGCTGCGATTGAATCCAGTTTGTCTGCTGGCCTGTACTTGGCACTTTTTTCGGAACATTAATGCAAAATAATTTTGAAAAGCTTGCATTAACTTGATTCCAGCAAAAATAACTTCATAAATTCACTCGTGGTGATAGGATAGCAACGGAAATTGCTGAAAATTAATTCAATGTTCAATTCTTCCTAAATATCCCCGTCGAGTGGTTCTTATTTATCTGAATAGATCGACTCGTTCTTTTATACTTGTCCTTTGAAGGCCTTGAAATATGCAGACTCTTACTGAAACAACTTCCGCAACTTCACTGACTATACCAAGTACGGATCCCGGGCGATCCGCAAACAATTTCCACAACTTCACTGGTGTTACCAGGTACGGGTGATCCTTGCTATTGATGCTATGTACTATAGTATCCAAACGATATTTTCTTGAGTTTGATATTTTCAAAAATGATACAATATAATAAAACGTTTTGGGAGATATAGACAATATCACACAAAAATAAAAAATAAGGGGGAGTAAAATTATGGCAAGATGTACAGCACCAATTCATGGTCATCGCACAGCGAGCGGAAGGGCAAGTTGTCCCGTTTGTGGTGGTGGATATAGTGGTTATGGAGGTTACAACCCGTATTCCTCAAATTATTCACAGAAATCTTCATTTACAAGCAGTTCTACAACTCGTAGTAGTAGTAGCGGTGGGGGGCAAACTAAGACAAAAGCCAGTTGGTCTTCAGCTAGTTCTACTATTTTATATTCTCCTGCTGAAATTCGAACACTTTCTCCTGTTCGTGAAAATGTTGAAAAGCGTTCAACTTTACCAGATTTACGTGATGTTTTTCTATGTCACGCTTGGGATGACCGAAAAGATGCGGCTAAGGACTTGCACGGTTATCTTAAATCAAAAGGTGTAACTGTATGGTTTAGCGAGAATGATGTTCCGCTGGGTTCATCTTTACTTCGCGAAATTGATAAAGGATTGGCAAATTCGCGTATCGGTATTGTTCTGGTAACACCTTCGTTTCTTAAACGAGTTAAGGGCGAAGGAATAGCAGATAAGGAACTTTCAGCTTTACTTGCTCGTGATTTACTTATCCCTGTTGTTCATAATACGACTTTTGATGATTTGCGAGAAGTAAGTCCATTGCTTGGCTCACGAAGTGGATTAAGTACCATTGAAGAATCATTGGAAGCTGTTGCAGCGAAAATTTCGGAATTGGTTACCACATAAGCGATATAAAAATTGGTCTACACAGCAAAACAGCTATTACCATATTAATATCAATGGTTATAGCTGTTTTTATGTATGCACAACTCATGCCCGTATCTAGTACATATCGTCTCGTTTTTTGATCATTGTCCTTTGAAAGCCATGATATATCTAAATTCTTGCGCAAACAACTTTCGAAACTTCACTTCCGGTTCTAGGTACGGGCGACTTTACCATGTACGGGCGATCTTGTACCTAGTATTTCGGAGCTTCCCCTGAAACCGTTCATCGGTGTGGTGTTTCATTGGGTATCTGCCATGCGAAGCTTTTGCACCAGTTCTTCGAGTGTCTTTGATGCCACGCTCTTTTTCAACTCACACTCCCAGATAACTATCACTCTCCACCCTTGCTCGGCAAGCAGTCTGCAGTTTCTCTGATCTCTTTGGACATTTCCAGTAATCTTGTCTTTCCAGAACTTCTCATTATTTTTTGGCCATACAAAATAGCGGCATCCGGTGTGACCATGCCAAAAGCATCCATTCACAAAAATCACTGTTCTATATTTTGACAGTACAATGTCTGGCTTACCAGGAAGACGGGGATCATTTATTCTATATCTGAACCCTTGGGAAAACAGGTATTTCCTAACGATCAATTCCGGTATTGTATTCTTCCCGCTAATTCGGGACATATTATAGCTTCTGGTCTTCGAAGTATATCCATTCGCCACAATTATTCCTCTCTCTATCAATCCATATGGTCCACTTGATCCCTATTACAGGATGTCATACGGCCTATTTCGGCTGAAATGCTCTCGATACGATGTATCGCAGATGTATCGCCTTCAACAAAATACTCTCTGACTGCTGTTTTCAATTTATCCTTTAACTCATCAACATTAACCTCAGCTGTGGTATTCGGTACAATCATGACTCCTGCGGCTTTCAGTATGTAGTCAAAGGCTTCATTGGAAAGTGGACGTACAGAGCTTTGCCAAGGTGGATTCAACCTTTTACGTACTGTCTGATAACTGAAATGTTCAACATATCCGCCATTCGGCAGATATATTGGCACTTTGTTTGAAAACACTTGACAATCAGTCAACTTGGCATAATAGTTTTCTCCATCAGTGGTGACAATCCCACAAATTGTTCCATATCCAAAATAGTATCGCTGGTTACGGTCAAACCTGTTCCCCTGATAATAGACGAAGATATCTCCTTCGTGTAATTGATTGCGATACCTGCCAGGAAAGTGATGGATTTTAAACAGGTCGTCCTCATAAATGGATTCGCTGTCAATCTTCTGTGATAAGACTATATACATACTGATTCCTCACTGATTACAGAGTTCTGAAAAAAAACCGACTGCCCGATCATCCAGCTGACCGACAACGACTCCACGATCCAATAGTCTGTTGCCGTTTTCGCAGCACGTTTCAGGGAGTAACGCACAGTTGTGACAAGCAGCCAAATTACACGATTCCGGGCCTTGTCCAACTGATTGTATACACACCGGATCAGATGAACACCATACAGCATTCTGAATTGATGACTTGATTGTGTCTTCAATTCTTCCTTTATCACCTTGTCTGACTAATCCCCCTAGTGATCCCTCCGAATCCCCGGAAGCTGTGTAAATCAACACACCATACATTTCGTGTTCATTGTTGGTCTTTTCACAGTAGATTCGTTCGCGAATCGAAGAACTCCCGTATCCACATTCAAAACTGAGTTGATTTATAAGCAGGTGTGCGAACGTATGGATCAGGACAAATTCGGGCCGTAGCACACCCGATGAGTTTGCAGCGAATTTCGACCGCCCATATGATGCCTGCAGATTTTTCATTCTCGATAAAACTGAATTCTGCTTTGCCCATCTCTCCAACGCCTCTTGGTTGAACTCGAAAAAAATGCCTTCACCATTCACTTGGATGGCTGGAAGCCAATTCTCGTTACCAAGTCTCAGCATCTTCTTCATCTCAGAAATGAGCATTTCTTTGGGTTCTGTCCGTGAAAAGCCTACAAAAGCACGTGTTTCCTGCAGCTTATGCACGAGTGATATACTGTTGAAGTATTTACCAATGACAGGATCATACATAGCAATTGGATAGTTACGCGAATGGAATGCCTGTGCGTCACTGCCGCTGCTCTTTATCAACACTTTGTACTCTGCAAGGCGATACGCATCTTCAGACATATCCTCCGTAACTTCAGGAATCCCCACTATGCTTCCCTCGCGTTTAAGGAACGCATCAAACAGAACATTCGGATCAACACCCTCGTTATTTGCCAGATAGTCAATTATTTCTCTGTTCCATTGGCCATTGACACGATGAGTATTCAACCTGTCAAAATTCTTGTCCAATATTGCGATAACCTTGCGACTTGTAGATTTCTCGTCAGTGGGGATATAGATTGAGCTACGGGTATCTGCGAACCACACATTTGTCGCACCTCGCAAAACCACCCTCACATCCTCATTCGAACAGGAATTCTCATCATCTGTTTCTTTGCCGAGCCAAGGTTTGGATCCCCTGCAACGGTATCCGATCCTAGCGAGAGCACCAGGTGTTGTAGCCCCTGCAATTGATCGTTTTGCACCACAGCTGCATTCGTAGAAGACGCCGCTCAGTGCTGCTGATGCTCCGCCTGTACTCCTTCTAATCTTGCATTTATTCGGATCGTATGCCTGTTCACGCCCTTGATGTACCCATTCAGCAACAGGAAAATCATCGATGTGGCCATCAGGGCAAATTACAATGAAACGCTCCGGAATCAATCTACGCTTAAACCTTTTGGTTGCATCGCACTTTCGTCCATTGGACCATGGATAGCAATCGCATACTGGTGGCTTTTGGTAAAAAGTTGTCTTTTCCATTGATCCACAGAACGGACAGTAATGCCATGTCGGGAACCGAACCGCAGGAATCTTTAACATACTGTTTTTTCGGTCAGCGTTGTTCTCCCTGAAATCCGGTGGCCACCTCAGTTCCTGAACACCAAGCCTTCGTTGCAACCGTTCATCTTTAATAATAAAATTCTGAGGTTCCTTGTATCTCCACATATCCAATCCCGCAATCATCAGAGATTCGTCGTTTGGAAATGGAACGATTGCTCCTACGCCCCAAGGCCCAATCAGGGCGCTTCTTCGCATCGGTTTATTGGAATATGACATTTTATTCAGTCCCCTTTTGCAAAATAGCGATTTTCAAGCACTTCAGCTTCGCAAGAGGCATCGACGCTACGCATCGATGTCGGTGTCTCTATGCCTTGCTCTCCCCAGATTTCATTCCTGTGACTTCCTGCTGCGAACATGAGCGGTACCGGATCCGCGTATGACAGGTCAGGATTCCACGCCGGCTCCCATTTCCGAGGATTCCAGTCTTTCCAAGAATCCATGATATCCTGCATTCTGGCGACAGTGGCATCAAATTCATCGCTATCGATATCATCCACTCTGTTCTCGATGATTGTCCGAACATGGTCATACAACTCATCGTCCGGGAGTTTTGGCGGATCCTGGTTATAATTGCTGTCTCTCATTAAACGCATCATACCTATCATGATCGCGTGCAATGCACGCTTCCTCACAGGTGCTGAGAACGGCGTCACGCTGGTGGGTTCGACATTGCAATATATCCGAGAATGATAAGACTTGAAGTGCTCATAGTGTGATTTATCCCTCGGACGTCCGGGTCGGTACTGTACGAACACAACGCCCGGCGCATCCTTCCCATTACGTCCAACGCGGCTGGTAGCTTGGATATACTCGGAAGTCGTTTTGGGCTGCCCTGCTACAGTCATCAATCCCAGTCTGGTGACATCAAGACCTACAGATATCATATTGGTCGCAAGACAGATATCAATCGGCAACTCCTTGGCCTTTCCAGTAGTATCCGTTTCGGGAGGGTAAGAGATACTTAGATTCCCCAAGCTGGCTGTCACTTCACTTCCAGAAATTCGGCTGGTAAGTTCTTCGTCACGCCAGATGTAACGTCGACTATTTCGATAATCTTCCTTTGATGGATAGCGTTCGTGATCATGGCGCCGTTTGTACATGACATCAAGGTGCTGATCGATATCTGCCCTAATCCAAGTGGCGGCCTGTCCAAGTTCACGGATGCTGTTAAAATACCCCATATTTGTCCAATAAGGATCCCGGTCCGATTCACTTTCGACGAGCATTGCCTTTGCGCCGTAGAGCAGTGCGGAGAACAGGCGGATAGCAGTAGTTGTATCTGAAGAAGAACCCGTTGCCAGAACACCAACATACAGTCTGCCGTTGGCCACCTTATCTTCTTCCGCGAAAAATGAATCGCCTGCATCCAATCCGGAGGGCGGGAACTGGAATACATTGTCCCTACCACAACAGTATAGAGCGTGGCACTGCTCCTTTGCCCGGCTGATGGTTGCTGTGGAAGCAATGATCTTTGGTCTGATTTCTCCTGAAGGGGTTCTTGTTGTACACAATTCACTGATCATGGTTTCATAATGTCCAACCATGGAGCCCAAAGGCCCTGAGATGAGATGCAGCTCGTCTTGGATAATCAGATCTGGAGAGGATGTTTTTCTGCTGTTTTCATAGCCAAACAAGCTTTGTGCCTGTGGCCGGTATGGAAGCATGGCAAATTTGTCGACAGTGCCGAGCAATAGAGTAGGTGTTTCTTTATAGATAGCTTCATCAACGACATATAACGGCAGGTCAATACTTGAAAAGTTGCAATGACTGGCACGGCATCTGAATACGACACTGGCCTTCCGATGAGGCCCAATGACTTTTTTATAGCCAGCCACCTCCCACACCTTGCCGCGTTGTACCGGACCCATTTGGGCACCACACCACGGGCACTTCAACATTACGAATGGATTGTCCCCACCTGTGCGCACAAGTTCATCAAACCGTCTCACCGCACCCTTGGGGCCATCCATGGTATTAGGTGTAGTTGTCCCACCAACCCACAAACCAATTGTGATGCGAGACTCGCCGAACAAATCTTCGTGTTCCTTCCGAATCAGATCACATGCACAGATCATTGCAGACGCACGCTCGTACTGCTGTGCTGTCAGCAAGCGAAGTGTATATCTCATCAGGATGGATGTACCCTTGTCTTCTTTGTTGAGCAATCTTCTGATGAAAATCGTATAGGCAGAAAGACCTAGATAAGCTTCTGTCTTGCCACCACCAGTGGGAAACCAGATAAGTTCCACGATTCCTCGTTCACTACAATCCCTGTCATACATGGATCGAAGATTCATCAGAACGAATGCCAACTGAAACGGACGCCATTTACCATATTTGCTCTTATCTCCGTACCAAGTGCCCTCATCCGTAGCCACCGGCATAGGAACCGGATTTTTAAGACGGATGTCCATATTTCCATCATCTTCCCAGCGCTGCAGCGGTAGATTATAGTGTATTTGCTGCATCAGCATGGCAAGGTTCATAAATTGGAATGCAGTTCTGACGGTTTCATTCTGTTCAAGCAGTTCGACCCCTTTCTCCATTCTGGAAAGGCATGTTTCACAATTCGCGATATGTCTGTCCGCAGTTTCTATGTGCTCGGAGGCCAGTCCCTGTTTAATGGATTTTAAACCATTGATCCAGTCCCTGTATTTTTCACACATCGTACGCAACTCGGCCATAGTTTGACTAAAATCGCCATGTGGACTCATTTTGAGCATTTCAAGTGAAACGCCGTCTATTCTGCTTGGTACGATGGGTTTGAGTTCATATTTTGGAAATGTGGCTGTAGAAATCCAGCCGACTTTTCCGGGTGTATCATCCCAGTCGGCAGCGCAGCCATGACCAATCGCATAATTGTGAATATCACGATACAACATCTGATTGGACCGAAAGTCATCATCTTTCGTAATCCTCTGTCCTTCTGCCAAAGCGGAAAAACCCAGTTCCGAGTAAAGCCGGAATTTCGTCTGGAAGAAGCAATCATCGTCCTTCACTGAGGAGCCCTTGTTTGTTTTTGTATTCTCCAGTGTGAATGTATATATCTTACTATTCCCCAGCTGATAACGGTAGGTAACATCGAATTGCATGCCTGTCGTGTCCACGGGGATGTGCATCAGACTACTTTTGGAATCAGGAAGTGGAATTTCATTTCCTGCGTTTTCCCACTCTAATGCTGTTCTGGAATATGAAACATGCTCTCGTCCTGTCTCTGAGTCCACTACCTTTGTCGAGATGTATACACCTGCAGAAACCTTTACGCGGATTGAATCACCATCCTTGACAGCAATAGTCATGCTGATTGCCGACTGTCTGTAAGCATTGGACCTATTTATCAGTTCCTCTGCGTATTCCAGGAATTCTGAATTCTCCCCTCCTGATTTCTTTTCACACCCGACTCCTGTGTCGTACTCGTCGGGTGTACCAATGGGCTGAGATTCTCCTTCGCGCGTGTCCACATCAGTATCGGTCGTTTCTCTGGGATATAGAATTCCTGCGATGTAGCGAGTACGTGGCGGGTCCGTTACCAGGATTTCTTCTCCGTTTTCCTGTATAAGGCCGGGCCAATCGATAGGATCTGGACCAATGAATTCCCGCTCCACCATCTCAATTAGCTGACTTCGTCTAGTATCGCTCATTTGCATAACCTCCTTACCAAAAGGTCATCGTATTCTTTTGCGGCAGCCTCTGACTCGAAAATGTACAATCCAGAACGAGCCCTACTCAATCCTACATACATCAACTTGTTTGCAGAATAATTCTCAATATCCGTCAGGATGATTACCGTATTCTCAAGCCCCTTAAATGCCTGTATTGTGCAAAACGTCATGTTCAAGGTCTCCGGTATCCGGAACTCACGGATGTCATATCCTTCAATCATTGAAACAACTGAGTATTCGCGCTTTCGTGGAGAAAGGATTGTTATTTGTTCCGGATGGATGTGCGCGTCGGATAATTGTCGTAATAGACCATTTAGCTTATTGTGCTGCTCTTCCATTGACGCCCACGTGATATATTGAACTGGCGGGCCATCAATTCTGGTCCACAGATCGCTTGGCGCAGAAAAACCCGTGACGGTCTGAATCTCTTCGCAAATTGGTTTGGTGTTTCTGCAATTGATATGTAGTTTGAATCGAACAAAGGATGTGATATCTTCCAACTTTCCTTTTGGGTCAGACTCAGAAAGACCATCTGAAAAAATCGCCTGCATAGAGAAATCTCCAAACATGAACCAACGACCCCTAGTCAGGCCTCTTCGCAGGCACGCATCCATAATTTTCAAATAGTTGTTGCTTATCAGATCCTGAGCCTCGTCAACAATTATCTTTTCAAAGAGGCAGCCGATATCAACCAAAGCATCCAAAGCAGCCCCCGGCAAAATTTCCTGATAATAGTGCTGAACGTCATCTCGATCGCTAGGATAGACAGGGGTTTTACCCACCTGTCTGCAAACCTGCGTCATAAACCTATGAAACGTGCCAACAAACGCAGGTCGTAATTCTTCAGGCATTTCAGAGAAATATCCCGCCAGCCAATCTGCAAGGTTTGAATTGAAGCAAAACAGTGCTGCTTTTTCCCCGCGTGCGGCTGACTTCTTGACTTCCTCGATCGCAATAAGCGTTTTACCTGTGCCCGCAGGCCCCTGAATAAGACATCGGGGATTATCGTCCAATTGGTCCAAGCAGCGATACTGTTCTTTAGTCAAAGTCACCAACGCATCATCGGCATTCCTTAACTGGGCGCTAATGGCGACAGCGCAGTCAAAATCGCCTCTCAGGATTGACGCAAGGCAACAAACATCGGCTTTCTCTGGTAATCGTGACAAATCTAATTTGCCATACGCGGTTTCCCATTTATCCCTTGCCCCTACGGCAAGGCGCTCAATATATCTTTTTACATTTATGCCGTCGTTGGCGTCAAAGACCTGCCATTGTTCCTCATCTACGCCAGATGCTGTGTATTCGATGTCTGGAAACATGACACCGTACCCAAAAAGAACATCCGAAAGATGCTGATTGATGCCGTCAAGGCGGCCCTTCATTGCGGAAACAATGCTGAAAACACCTTCCTTTGCCTGATCAAATGGACCACGGATCTTGCTGTCGATCTTGTCATATCTATCTGTAAAGTACCAAACGCCATCCTGTCGTCTTACACGACCGCCCTTCACTTCAAGCGCAAATATACCAAGTTTTGGAGCCATCACAAAGAAATCGACTTCACTATAAATGACTCTGTTATGCGTTGCAATCCCCAAAGAATGAAGAACAATCCAGTCTTCGGTTCCCGGAGCAGACTTGAACCATTCAAATATTCTACGCTCAGCGGATGATTTCACTTCCGGGGATATTACCGAGGGTATCATTAAGGCCATGGGATATCTCCTATTCGTCAATCAGTCGGTTGGTATCTGCAATGTCAACGATCACTGGAGTACCGATGTCGATAATCTTCAAGATTCGTACTGTTCCAATACCATCAACATACATCTCAATCGGATCCCAAATGTTGAATGGGTCAATATCATCACACGCTTTGAGTGACTCGACGATTCTGCCTCTCAATTGTGCGGACAATGCACGGCCTGCCTGAACATGAGTACTTTTTATGGTTTGGGCCGCTTCATATATCTGATCCAACAATTCTTTTAATACATCGCTCCCAGTGACTTCAGCAATTAAAGCCAAATCCTCCTTGCTCTGAGGGGCAATCACATCATCCTGCAGCCACCCCCGTACAGTAGCGTAACCCTTTGTACATCCTGCTTGTTGAAGGCGGTGGTAGATTTCCTCCGCAGAATGGAAAACCTGCTCAATCTCCAATGCCTCTTTCCATTTGGTTGCAAGGCCCCGCAGCTCGGGCTTTCCGGAACGTTCCAAGATGATATCCGCCATTTCCCTTATTAAGTCATGGTCACTTTCACGTACAACAACAAAATCACCTATCTTCAAATTGCCAGGCAGAACGCTGTCAATCTTGTCTGCATCATTGTTAATGATATTACTGACAGAGATGACTTTGTGCCCTGAACGGTAAAATGCAAGATACCCACCGGCATAGTTCACTGGAATGGCTTCCGTGATTTCGTTCTCATTACGATTTTCATCTCGAACTAAATATTGCCGATACTTGTTTTCACGGAGTACAACCTCGATCTCGGTCAATTCGTCTGTCTCAGGTATATCTCTTTTTTCAGGAGTTTCACTTGTAAATCTGAAGGTGGAAATCTGTAACTTGTCAGTGGAAAATGAGCGATCTATGATTCTTTTATTCTCAACACTGTCCATTGCAGCATTCCACTTGGAAGTGTCGTAACCTTTCCACCTTTTTTCATAATCATAGAGCAACACATTGTATTCCGGTGTATTGAAGCAATACAGGATTTTTCGCATAATGGCTCTCTTTAGCCAGCCTACGACAACCACTGCAGAAAATTGACAGCATTGCGCTGAATGATACTCTACTGGATAGTGTACGTATATCTGAGTAATTATCCTCTTTGTACGACACCATGTCTGCCAATATTCCTGAACGCGCTTCCTATCTGACCCCTCGGGAACGATGATACACAGACTTCGGTACTTTTCACTATGCAAACGGTTGGCAAGTACATCATGCTTTGGGAAAGAGTAGCCTTTTACGAAGACCATTTTCAGGCATGAAATAACAATAGAATAATCCTCATATGTTGCTGGAGCCAAGTAATTCATTTCATTTGACAGCAGCGTACTGCAATCTGCAAGAATATGGTGCTTCTCTGTCAATTCTTCATCTGAATATGGAACCGTTTCCCGAAGTGCTGTGAAAGCCAGTCTGAACAGCCTGTCAGACAGCATCATCACTTCTGAAGACAATCCTTTTGACTCGTTCCTGTGCAAATACAGTTTTTTGATTGAAGTGGATATTTCATTCCCGTCTGCTGTCAGGTATTCAACCTTTTGTTTCGCACAGTTTTTGATTTTACAGTCCGAAGAAAGCATAGAAACGTCGTATAGACTCTCAGTAATACTGCTTTGATCCCATCTCCAGACACTGAACTGTCGGTCGATGAACGGTTGAAAATCAAAAGAATTTGCAATATCGGCAACACAAGTGATCGGGACTCCCAACCGCTTAATGGCATCGAGAGCATCAAGCTGAGACAGGAGGGTGTTTGTATTCGAAGCATCTATAATGACAGACTGAATTGGATGATTTTTCTCTGCCAAAGCGACGATTGAGTACAAGTCCGATGCTAACACAATCGCTGGTGTCCCATCCAGCTGTCCGGCACAGATATTTTGAATATTTCCTTCATAATTTGCATGACTCACCATAATGATGTCATTGACCTGCTGCCCGCACAGCTTGCAACCCGCAATGAGCTCCTTTGTGTTGATAATGGCAGTCATATACACAATAGAGCTATTCATGTGTGTCTTATAGTCTGCCAGCATCTGCAGTGATTTTTCCTCTATTGTCATGTTTTGCATCCGTTGCCGGGCTTCCTTTTTAGCTTCGACAAAATGAAAATTCTTGCTCAATTTCCGGTGGGTGTTGATTTTTTGGAACAGCGGAAAATAATCGATTGGGGCACTGTCTGTTAAGTCTTCTGCCAATCGAATTTTCATGTATTTCTTGCCGTCTCTTTCCTCTGTACCGACAAACTCAACAATTGCCTTGCCGAATTTCAGTCGTTCACCTGGAGAAAATGTATCGGGGTCATAAGTACTACCAATCCTACCTTCGGAAATGTTGTGCAGTAACATTGTGAGAGTAAAAATATAAGCGGATTGAATCCGCTCTGGGAATACGATTATATTGCAGTTTCCTTGGCATTCCTGCATTCTATCCAGCATCAAAATACTGGCTTTGATTATTGGAGGAACACCGACCGACCTCTTTCCGTCACTAAATGAAAAACGGACTCCATCAAAGCTGCTTTCGCAGGATAACACCTGATCTATATACTCACTCCATTCCAACATGAGCACCCCCTCGATCCATTCAGATGCTGAAACCTTTCTCGAAAGCGGATTCATATACTTTGATTGCTTGTATTGCCTGTTTTATACTTGGCTTTGCCCCTCTTCCAATGAGGCCGCCCACAGAAAAAAGCAAGCTGCGCTGCCATGGTTGGAAATTGCCGGTTTCCTTTGCCCATCTGGATAAAGCAAACCATGTTTCAGCTGGAATCATAGCCACACTTTCAATAAGTTCCCGCTCCTCATTAGTCAAGGAGTTGATACTGCTAGTGGGTAGCGGGGCTGTAGTGGGTCTTGTCACTGAAATCAATTCTGCCTGAAGTGCAGCACTGATTTCATAATGATGACTTCGAACCGCATGCCAGCACTTTTCCTTCTTACACCATTCACCAACGTTTGAGCCCCCCGGTGTATTCACAATCAATAGCTGTACAAATTTTGATATCTTCACTATCTCCTGTTCAAGTGCAGGACTCAAACCCTGCTCTCTCCAGATCTGCTCCAGATTTATCCGCTGGGCTGTCTTGAATGAAAGATAAGCTATCGTATATGTCACGATATTCGCCCTATATCCACCAAACTGCTGCTTTTGAACCAGTTTTTCTGTTTGACGAAACAGTATGGCTTTTGCAATCAGATGACGATAGTATTCCTCATTTGGCAACACACATTTCCGTTCGCTCAGCCGCACTGTGAAGCGGCGGAAATTCTTCTGTGCACCTTCACTTACATGGTAAGGGAGCTGATCCCATGTGTTTTCATATTTGGCCAGGTCAGTCTTTGTGAACAGAGGGTGCGTATCCTTATAATTCTTTTTGCGTGAAGCCGTGGACTCATTGGATAGCATATCTGCGTACTGCCCACGGGCGCGCTCATAAAACCAGTTCCGAGGTCTCTCGCCTCCTTGAGCTGGCGTCCATATTGTTCTGGACAACTCCTCAATGCGTCTGTGAAATGGATCATTGGCTGAGAAATCAGCTACTTGGATCTTATTTTGTGTATTTGCAAATGTGGAGATCCTGGGAACAATCTCATCCATATTCTCAGAAGCATGAATTACAGAGATCTTCATCTGTACATAAACCTGCGACAGATCCACTGTGTTTCTTCTGTCATTCTTTGAATTGAAAATGGATGCCGTAGTCTGTCCACCGTTGACAATCTGCATATCACGAATCCGACTTATTGATGGTTTCCCATTTTCGTCACGAATTATCGTCACACTCTCTGCTGTTACAGAAATGCCGTTGTTATACGCCAAGAACATATCAGGTTCATCTCTCAATGTATCGCGAATCCCCTTGTTGACGGCTCCTTTCACCTGAAGAAAAGACCGGACATTCCTTTCCAGCAGCCGGTCCCTGAATTCATGATACAGAGAAGCCAGTAGGTCACCGTTTATGATCGCTAGATAAACACTGTGTTTACTACTTGAAATGTTTTCAATGCAAGGAATCGTCGTTTGAAACTTCTCTTCAAAATCAATTTCAATCGTTTCACGCATCTTGCCAGAAGTCACACAACGATGAAGACGATCGATGTCCCATATTGAAAAACTGACCTCAGCTCCATTTATGGTGATATTTTTGAATGGAATGGACTTAACAAGACCGTTGGTAATAGCGCAGATCCGAACTGTCTTAATGGAACTTTTATTCTTATGCAACGTAATTGCAAACTCATACGTATCGTTGTCCTTCTGGAACGATGTGTACAAATCATTGATCGCTTTATGATACAATTGAACAGCACGTTTGATTGCTGCATCAATTTCAGTCTGAGATACAGATCTTGGAATTTCGCTGTCCAAATAAATACTCACAATAATATCAGCAGCATCCATTTCCTCCGAAATTGAATATGCATTCATTTGCAAGCCATGACTTCTGAAAGGGCAGATAATCGGATCAATAAACTCTCCAGCTTCCTCTAGATAACCCAACATTACAGCAGTAAGAAAATCTTCAGTTGTCCATCCGCTGGTTTCCTTGTCTGCAGCAAACAGGACTTCTTCCTGAAAATTTCGATAGAATTCGTTGAGTGTCAAGTTCTTAGCCATTTTCCTCGTCCTCTGTCAATTTTTTTAGCAGAGCTTTTGCAATGCAATGTGCAAGACATACCGGTACGGCATTGCCAATTTGCTTGTATGCTAGTGTTCGGGATGGAACACCTTTTATTGACTCGAAATAGAAGTTATCAGGAAACGTTTGAATTCTCGCTGCTTCGCGGGGAGTCAAGGACCGGTTTTGCGCAATATCTGGATGAATGAAATAGTGACCATCACGTGCAATATGAGCAACTATGGTCTGAGATCGGGGCAAATCGCCAGCGACAACCTTAAATCTGTCCAAGAAAGAGATTGTATTCTGGTGTGTCTGTAGTCTTTCTGGAAGATCTGTATATGATACTCTAGTCTTGTCTCGATTCCACGCCTCAACTACTAATCGATAGATTTCAAGATCCCGCTCTGTATGTGGCCTTGCTTCATGCAACGTAATAGGTTGAGCATCAAATTCTTTAATGCCAGACTCGTAAAGATACTTACCGCTGTACGGCAAAGTTTGTATAGGCCTAGCAGACCCTTGTCCTGCCTGTACAGGAGGTAGATCATTCAGTACTTCATTAACGGTATATGTGTTTATTACTTTGTTGATTTCCGGATATCCGTCATCGCAATCATTTCGGGCCCCGATGAGGATAACCCGTTTTCGATTTTGAAGGACTCCATAATCCGATGCATTTAAAATTCGATAATCAGTTGAGTAGCCGTACTCTCTGAAAAGAACACGCATATTTTCAAAATGCAATGTCCCATCTTCATCTTTGGCTGAAAGCAAGCCCAAAACATTCTCAAAAACAAAATACTTCGGCTTATACTTCTTAAGAAACTCTGCATAGAGTCTATATAGATAATTCCGCTGATCA
Organism: Acidaminobacter sp. QWL-03; assembly: GCF_058683855.1. Lineage (NCBI taxonomy): Bacteria > Bacillati > Bacillota > Clostridia > Peptostreptococcales > Acidaminobacteraceae > Acidaminobacter > Acidaminobacter sp. QWL-03. The sequence continues at coordinate 3,134,785 of NZ_CM178752.1, read as the reverse complement.
CCGACCATCCTGTTTTCAGACCTAGATCTTCCAGCTATCGAATACGCCTGACAAGGTGGACCTCCGATTATCACATCCAGCTTTTCATCGTTTAACTGCTTATCTATATCATCAAAAATCATCGGTAAGGATTCCATTGAAATTTCATAATTCAGAACCGAGTCCAATACATTTTGTGGAATCTTGCTGTAAAATTCGTCCCTTGAAATGGTTCCATTCAGGTATCTTGTGTAATGTTCCAACTGTTTTTCTTTTTTTAACCAATGATATGCTGCTCTTGTTTTCAAAGTATAGCATGCTGCTATATCCGTCTCCACGTGTACAATAGACTCAAAGCCCCCACGTACAAAGCCCTCTGATAAGCCTCCTGCTCCAGCAAATAGGTCAAGGTAATTAGGCATAATTCCACCTCGTCTTTTCAATATATAAATACTAAGTAAATTTAAACAATTTCATAACAAATCGCTCAAAGAAGATCGGTATCGAAGAAACCTCCGAAAAGCTACTATTTAGTTGAGAATAGCATAAATTCAATCGCTACAAGCGTTGGAAATTCTATGTTTAGAATTCTAAAAATTACCTATTTCAAGAAATGAAGACTTTTTATGAGTTATCTCAAGCACCGCCGTGGTAACAAGGAAAGTAGATTGACAATTTAATTATACCTGAATTTTTCTAAAAAACTGTCGACGTCCAAATTTTGTAAATTGCAGAACTCAATTTTTTTCTCCGATACGACGGTCTGTGTAAGAACCGCAAGTTATCAACAATTAACTTTTTACACAAAACCCACACCCGATACAATTTATGGAATACCGACATTAAAATAGCTTTAAAGGTTTGAGATATCCCGTATCTGGCACGATCTTCAGAACGCCGACACTCATTTGATTTGAAAATTATGATAATGCTATTCTTCTGAAAAAAACATCTTCTTCAACATTATTCAAGGTGACAGCATCGCACGTGATAGCTATTTAGTTTACTCAAACTAAAGCAACTCGTTTAGTCATACTGATCACATACTATTCGACCATTTACTAATAATAAAAGTATAGCATAAATTTTGGGAATATATCCTTCTTTCCACATCTACATTTACATAGTTTTATTTTCTGACACAAACAAAGCACCATTCCACTGATTGATACCGAATCAAACAAAGGATACCTTTAAATTGATCAATTATCTAATCGAATACTCAACAGTTGATTACCTTCATTTATTGCATCAAATTGTTTGCTCCAATCATCACTAAATAATCCGATATCTGTCATCTAATACTTTAACGATATCAACTCACCTATCATTCCTTAACTCATCAATAATATAGTGCAATCAATTATATTTGTACTTACTCAACAATTCCATTTATGACATCCAATACAATTCACCATTTTCAGAAAGCTGGTGTTAAACAATTCTAAAAAAGCGAGTAATCACACTGTTTTAATAAAACAAATTCATAATCTTTATTCATCTTACCAAGTACAATAAAGAAATTGATCTACAATTCAATCCTAACACCCAATATCCAATCTATGGCTCTTGAGATCGGAATGGTGGCTCTAAATCATCGGAACAACTATTCCGCGATATCAGAGCCAGCTAATCTCTGAAACAGAGCCACAAAGGACGGTTCACATACATCGGGATTATGGCTCAAATCCTCTTGAATAACTCATATCTATCATATCGACAAAAGTACCCTCTCGTTAGAGTTACAATCCCTCGGATGCTGCTTTTGCTCACACTTTTGGTTTCCCAACACCTGTTTTAATCTATAATCCCTCCACCACACCAAATCAGCAAATTCCGCTCAGCGGCATCCTTCGTGAGTGACCCCACCAGGCCTTCGGCCTGGTGTTTTTTATGCCCGCAGGGCATAAAAAAAGCAGGGCGCGCATGCGCGCCCTGCGGGTCACTCCCACTCAACTGCTATAAAATTATCGCAGTTTCTATAGGTTGATATTGCTACATTTCTTATTATAATTATTACTATTATCTTTCATAAAACGAGGCTTTATGAATTCTGTGTATCATCCACGTATCACATTATTAAATACCCTATAAACGTTAAAGGAGCAGGGATTCGAAGAATCCCCACCCCAACTATTGACTTAGAGCCCATTAAATTCATGTTTAACGAATTCAATACAAGATGAGCATATCCATTTGCCTCGATAATTCTTTGTATGATCCATGCTTCCACATAGAACACAATGTGGCTCATACTTACGAAGAATAATAGTTTTTCCTTCTGTAAAAATTTCCAATGCATCTTTTTCTTGAATTTCAAATACAGATCTCAGTTCACTTGGAATTACGACACGGCCTAGTGGATCTATTCTGCGTACAATGCCAGTCGATTTCAAATTACCACTCCTTTATCCATTATACTTAGATTTTACGGAACCAAATAATGGAAGTCAATGGTAATTCTGTTGCTTTTAAAATAATCTTCTTTGAAATTCTTACAATTATAATATTTAATGTTATACTAAAATGGTTAATCTATCCAAATAAAGCAGAGAGGTGTTATGATGCCATACAAAGTTGAACAAATTACAGCAAATGGATTGATTGTTGAGGATTTCGATGAAGTGATCAGCCAAAAATCAAAAAATCAGATTGTAATTAACCAGCTACTTAAATCAAATGCAACTGTTAATATAATTAATATAAGTGGCAGAGAAGTGGTCACAGCAAACCTGAATGGGAAAAACTTCGCATTTTTAATAAAGCAAGTTACTTATTTAGGAAAGCCTCACTTTAAATACAAGAAGAGAATTCAAATATCAAACCATTGGCCAGAACTGTTCAATATACTCATTAGAAACTTTAATGTACTTTTCATTGGTATATATAAGTACAAAGATAATATTATCTTTGTCGATTTTGAGCCTGATAATTATGTCCAAAAAGCTGCCAATAATTCTGCAGCACATATCCATTCCATAGATTTACATACTGCAACTACAAATAAGATTCATGCAAAATTTGACAAAAACAATAATAAAATCACGTGCGTTCATGCTAAGTATTTTGTTGAATATCTCAAAGATAAAGAATCATTCATAAATAATTCAAAACATGAGATCATAAAAAATATCGATATATTTAATAGATCTTTCCATTTCAATAAGCATTTAGATGGTTTTGATGTATACAATGAGATGTTACAAAACAAATTCAATTACGCTCTTCAACCAGAATGGCCCGGCTTTTACATAGAATATAAATATAATGAATTTATAAATAACAACAATTTAGACAATATCATGAAATATACACAATACAACACTTCGGGTAATATCAATCAGCAATTTGATCTATGGTCAGAAAAATACAATTTTTCATTGGATTTAAAAGCAAGTGATCTCAAATACAACGAAATAATTCTAAATGATCAAGAAAATATCATGAATTCATTATCAGATTGTGATAAATTATGGTATATAGTCTATCAACATGAAACGACTAAAGATTCACTACTAGACTTCAAAACAACTGTTCATTGGAATATATTATTAAACAAAAAGGATTTGATGAGTTATCATTCAAAAATGAAAGGTTCAGTTAATTTCAAAAATATGTTTATACTCGAAATCAATAAATTCAACTATGAATATCTCCTTGTTGATTTCAATCAAGGAAAAAATTCAGACGGCAAGGATAGAAAACCAAAATTTAAAGTATCAAAAAAACATATTGATAATTACATTTTATACAAATATTGAAAACTGATAGAAATAGCGAGGTTAATCAAATGAATAAAAATAGTTTTAAATTTATAGATCTATGTGCTGGAATTGGAGGCTTTCATCAAGCATTGGTTCAGTTTGGTGGCACATGCGTTTATGCAGCTGAAATTGATAGTTTCGCTATCTCTACTTACAAAGAAAACTACGGTATTGACCCATCTAACGATATTACTTCATTAGAACCTCGTGATATTCCTGAATATGATGTCTTATGCGCAGGTTTTCCTTGTCAGTCATTTTCTAAAGCCGGTGGGCAAGCTGGATTTCAAGATACCCGTGGAACGCTTTTTTTTGACATCGCCAGAATTATTTCTGTAACACATCCAAAATTTGTCTTTCTTGAAAATGTAAGAAACTTAGCTAGTCACGATCAAGGAAACACATGGAAAGTCATACGTCACGCACTTGAAGATTTGGGATACTTTGTACCTGAAAAACCATTTATTATGTCCCCCCTTGAACTAGGTATTCCTCAGTCACGCGACAGAGTACTTATCCCATGTGTCAGAAAGGATTTATCAAACCAACCTTATGATCTTAAGATACCAAAAAGGCAGAAAACTTCTATATACACGATCCTCGATCAACATGCCGATAAGAAATACGATATTTCCGAGTATGAAAAGTATGCCATTCATGTTTGGGATGAATTTATACAAGGTGTTCAAGAAAAAGTCATAGGATTTCCAATTTGGTCTGATTTCTTTACGAATGAAAATCTAGATCTTTCAGAATTGCCAGCATGGAAAGTTCAATTTATTGAAAAAAATCAAACTCTTTACAGAAACAATAAGCAATTTATTGATTCATGGAGAGATAAGTATAATTATTTGAACGATCTAAAACCAACAGACCGAAAGTTTGAATGGCAGATGGGGAGCAATTATACGAGTGTATATGAGGGTATTATTCAATTTAGACCATCGGGCATAAGAGTTAAAAAGCCAGATTTTTTACCTGCACTTGTAGCGATGGTACACACACCTATAGTGGGTAAATATCTCCGGAGAATAACACCTCATGAGTGCGCTAGATTGCAAAGTTTTCCAGAAGACTTCATAATATCATCCAATGAGAAACAAGCATATAAGCAGTTTGGAAATTCTGTTAATGTTAATGTAGTTAAATATGTGTTTGAGAATACAATATACAACACATTGATGAGCAATAAAAAAAACGAAAGTTATTCAACCAACGAGGCAAGTTAATACACTTAATACAAAAGACGTGAAATTGCAAATTATGCATTTCACGTCTTTTTGAATAATTCGAAGTAAAATCATCATCGTAAGAATCTCAGCAGCGGTCAATAGCCTCATAGAGCGTTGAGACACTGACCTTAATCTCCATGATGCTAATCTGTGAATTCAGTCAATATATAATGGCGATGCTCAAGCGTGAGCTGGTGATGCTCAACCGCGAATCAGTAATGCCCTGACCGCGAAATAATCATAAAACCCTCAATTTTGAGGGTTTTACATCATACTCATAGTTAAATTAAAACAAAAGATAACATTATAATGATTTGATTTGCTATTGAATCAGCAAATATAAATCATTATTTTTGATTAATTTATTAGATATTCATCATAATGTAATCTAGTATAGTCATTATCATTTAGATCATCAAACAGCGTGTCATTCTCCAATTTATATAAAACAAATACTTGAATGTCCTTGCTTAATTTTACCAATTCATTTAAAAATAATTTTGCACTACTTAAATCAGTGCTTTGTTGTGCAGGTTCATCTAATACTAAAAAACCAAAACAATTACCATATTTGATAGCTATTTTCTGAATTGCATTTATATATGCCCACATGATCCTTATGGTGTCACTTGCCGAAGAATCTATATGCAAATTGAATCCTTCAACTTCAGGCAAGTAAGTATAGTCATCAATTTTTATATTATCAATATTTGTCGATTCAAAATTTATCATTTTAAGTACTTTTCTGAATTCTTTTTTCAGTCCATTTAGAATATCTCGATCTCTATCTGTAATAAAATCTTTTGGAAGCTCTAATAAAGCTGCCTTGTCTTTGCTCCACTTAGTACCGATTTCTCTAAGTAATTCCCAATATTCATCCGAATCTTGTATAAGTGAATGTATACTGTTCTTTTCAATTTCAAGATCAACAATTTTTTTAATATAACTTTGAGAGATAGCTTTATTATTTGATATTAAATCTGATTTTACATATCGTATTCTATCAGAAATCTCAGACACCCGTTCCTCATGTTTTTCTAAAAACATCTTTAATGTATTGACCTTTAGTTGCTGAGCATCTCGTGAAAACTCAAGCATTTCTTTCTCACTTTTTAGGTGTAATATCGACTCTTCAATATTCATGAATTTTATTTTACCGTTTTGCTCAAACAATGTGTCATCAACTTCTTGTCCACAAGTTGGACATTTTGATTCGCTAATTTTTAAATCTTCAACAGATCCAAGTTTAACTAATTTTGCTAAATCTTTGTTTTCCAAAAGGTCTTTATTTACATATTCCAATCTTTTCAAAATAGATTCTAATTGATCATTTTCCAACATATAATCTTCCAGTGCTTCTTGCTTCTTAAGTGAAAAATCATTCATAAGTTCACTCAATTCATTTAATTCATTATTAATCTCTTTACTTCTGTTTTCAATTGTTGGTTCTTTTTGATTATTGAGCTCATTTATTTTTGATTCTATTGTTAACAAATAATCTGAAATAGTAATCATATTCTCTTGATCTTTACTTTTGACAAGTTGATATTTCTCATTATCCAAGATTATGTGCGGACTATGATTTAATTCCAAAAACCTAATATCATTATGATTCTTACTTCCTGTTAGAAGTTTGTTCAGTTGTAAAGTCCATTCATTTTCGGATTCTTTAAGCTTCATTTTTCTTAAATTGTACTCTTTTTCTGTTTCTATGACAGATAGTCCCATGACAAATTCCAAAACTCTTCTTTTAGCATCTTTTATTTTGTAATTGGGCAATGTGAATAAAACTTCTGTCCAACCTTTCTTTTGTTCGATATAAAAACAGGATGCCAAAGTTTGAAGATATAATAAGGTAGTTTTACCATCATATGTATTTACTTCAGGTAAATTAATACCAATAAATTCAGACAAATAATTATGAAAACCTCTTATATTTTTGGCAGCACCAGGATCATGGACAAAATAATCGACACCATTAGTTATATTTTTTATAACATCTTCGAGTTTATTTTGAAATACACTCACTAACTTTGGATCACGACCGTTGTGTTTTGGGCTTCGTTGAATAGTAATTATTTCACCATTATTATTCTCAATTTCAAGAAAAATGTCAGATTGAAGTACGTTATGTTCCTTGTCATCTTTCTTGACTTTTGATCGCAACACAGGCTTAAGAGCTTTTTCGTTTTTATAACCTAATAATTCTTCGAGTCCTAAGCAAAAGAGTATTGATTCTCCAATGGTGCTTTTCCCCTTTGTATTATGATAAGAAGTTATAACATTCAATCCTTTTGAAAATTTACTTTGGTATTGCAACACGTCATTTTCAATAATAATCCGAATGAACAGTTCATTCATTTTAATCATACTTCCAACCTTTCTCAAGGAACTTTACTAGTTTAGAATTTGAAAGTTTATTGCCAATTCTGCCCAACTGGATCTTTTCATTCTTAAGTAAACTTTCATTTTTAACAATTTCTTCAAGGATTTTTATGCCTTTATCAGTAAGAACTATATTTCCGTTTGAAGTGATATATGTTACCAACTCTTCATTACAATAACGAATCGCTTTGGTCACAAGTGGATTGTAGTTCCAATTATTCACAAATCCGATTTCGTTTTGTTTAAGAAGATACTCTGTTCTCTTAAAAACTTTTTCATCATCTAATATAGATGAGAGAAACTGGATTTTTAGAATTGAGCACCCTTTTTGTTTTGAAGTTAGTCCAATAATAAGAACCACTCTACATAGTTGATAAATTATCCGATATTTATAGCCAATATGTAATGGTTTATTAGTAAATGAAATATCTTGAATTAGCTCATTTACAACACAACTATGTATTTTCATAATTCACCACCAAAGTCCAAAGGACATAACATCAACCACTCAGCGATCACTTTTCTCGACAATTGTTCAATTCCAGCTGTCTCAAAATACTCACCTAGTTCTTCAATAAGCCTTTGTGTCAATTCCTTCTGAATTTGACTAAATAATTCATTTTTAGATAATGGTGAAATTAAGCACTTCATTTCAACCTCTTCACCCTGAGCTTGTTGAATCCGATTGAATTTCCCATATTGTTCCGGGAATCTATCTTCAAGTTTATTCAGCACTTTCAATCCACGTTGATAAAAAAGTATATAACTTTCGACGATTTTCTTAATGCTTTCTTCTTTCTCATTTCCATCTAAATTCTGTGATGAAATTAAACTACTTATTTTTCTTGTTAAATTTTTTATATGATTAGACTCACATTTACTCCAATCAATTTCGTATTGAGTATTGACTGTAATATCCATTTTTAACTTCATTAGATTCATATGCCTTGTGAGCCCTTCAATGAAATCAGTATATTCTTTTACAACAATTCTAAAATCAGGATGAATGTGATCCTCTTTTAATTTTCGATATTCTTCTTCTTTTTTTCTGCAATGGGCATGTAAAGTCTTATTTGTTACTTCCGGTGTAATGAAATGCCATTCGGTTATAAGTTGATTACCCATTGCCTCAACAATTTCTTTCTTTCTATCAATCAATTTTTTCAAATCTTTGGTAATCTTATCACGTTGATTACTGTAAAGATCGCTGGAATTGTATTGCTTATCAGGACAGTATGCTTGAAATACTTTCCCGGTCTTAAGAGTAAATCCTTCTATCCCTCCATCGCCATTCACGACTGCTGGCATTTTTTGATAAAGCTCTTGTTCGTATTTATCTTTTAAACATCTTTGAATTAGTTCTTCCCATGAATCACCATCAAAAATTCCAATATCTACTGTATACATTCCTTTACCACCTTATAATCAGAATGTCATCTATTTTAATATATCTTTTTTTACTAACTTCCGTACTAATTGAACTTTTAGTAACATAAGTTGTTAATCCTGTATTAATATATCTGACTTGGATGGTTTCAGTTATTTCATCAACAAATAATACATCAACTTTCTCTCTGTCGATATACAGTTGTTTAAATGAAATTATTGCTTCTTTAATTGCATTAATTGTCATTGTTTCACCATCCATATTACTCAATATCAAATTTGTTTAGTTTAATATTACCAAATTTTCATAATGGCTACACTTCTTTTATCAAAAAAATGAAGATTTTGATTGACACTCAACAAAATCTTCGTTTTAAACATATGCTTTAAATCAAATTGAAATAGAATTTCACGCGATAATTAGTTAGATAGAAAGAAAGAACTAAATTGAAGGTTTCAATTTGGCGATTATAGTTTTAATTTGTTTTCGATACATAAAATTCGATCTTATTATCAAGCCACTCATCGACATCGCAGTAAAGTTCCTCTAATGTTTGGCGCGTCGCAGTGCCCATGATCACTATTGCTTTGCGTTTTGACTCCTCAAATGCGAGCTGTTTTGTTTTATCGTTCCACCCGTCTGTACCCTTGATCGTCGAGACCAGTGTTTGATAGGTCGATATGACCGCGGTCTGTACGGCGTCCTCCGCGATCTCCAGATATTTGTGCTTTCTCTGGTCATTGACTATGGATCTCAGATAAGCAGCTCCGGCCGCAATGGCCGCCGTGAGCAGCGGAACCAGGGCGATAACCACAGGGATGAGGACATTACTGGTGAGAACATTAAGCGTTTCCTGATTCATTTTTTCTTACCTCCTTCGCGTATCCAATAATGAGATACTCAAGATTTGGCGTCGTGTTTGCAACGATGTTGTTGTGCCAATATTCCGGGCTATTAATCCGCCCTGTCTTTTGAAGGTACTGAAGGTCAGCCAGTGCCTTTTGTTTTGATTCACTTATGGCCATTTTCTCACCTCTTAACTTAAGTGATTTCATTTCTTGAAGTGGGAAGTACATGCCTGGGCATGCAGTTGGTCGCCAATGTCGGTGACCATCGAAATTGTGGATTGTCGGGACTTTATACTTCAACCATTTGATAACTTCTACCCCTGCGTTAAACTGTACATCAGGCATTTCTTTGTCCTTGCCATCATAATCACCTTGGAATACGACACTTAACAAATGTCCGTTGTGATCTGCAGTGTGTGCCCCGAAGTTAAAACCTCTTCCTTCAATTACACGTCCATCCTTCATGACTAGCCATCCATACCCAAAGCCTGACCAGCCTCTCTTCAAATGTTCCAGGTGGGCTTCTTCCAAGCCCCACGTCGGGTGATCCATGTGGTGAAGAACCAGACCATCAATTTCATTAAGACGGTATGGTGACAGCGGCTTCGCCCATTTCAAATTATTTTTTATTATCTCCATATATCCTCCTTATAACGTCAGCTTAATTCCAGCCAAGGCTGCTGCAAAGAGCAGACCCCACTTCATGACTGTCACAAAATGCGGGATGATCTTATCCGCCAAACCGCTGTCCTTCAGAGATATTTGAATTCGCTCTATTGCAGCAAGCATTTCATCGCTAGAAACCCGATCCTTAATCTCAGCCTGCATTTCCTTGATGCTGAGTTTTATCTCCTCATTGGAGTTAATAAGCAGCTTCAAGTACACCCTCGTCTCAGAATCTGAATTCGATAATTTTGTATACTGCCTCTCAAGTTCCGTAACCCTGTCATCAAGGCGTTCTAGGGACTTTTCTTGTTTACAAGGATCCATCAGCCGACCTCCAATCGGTTTACTTGACTCCATTTTATCACCTCCTCGGGAGGAGGGATGCGATGCTATCGCACCCCTAGTTTGAAAAGCTCTGCCGACATTTCTGCGTTGATTTTTACAAGTTCTTGTGGCGTCGTAGCTTTTACTGCTTTCTTCAGATGATTGTTCATTGCAGTGCGGATCTTCTGGATCTTTGGATCATTTGCTTTGAGATTGGCATTGATGTACTTTGTGGTTTTGGATAGATTAGAGGAGATCTTGTTCATGGCATTGTACCTCCGCTCCTCCTGTGTTACGACACTAGACTCGATGCCATTCTCAACATTCTTGTCATTCTTGACTCGTTCCATTTCGTTCAACTTGTCATAGAAGTCTGTCATGGCTTGAGACGAAAAGGCAGGATCTGCTGTAAACGCACCTACTGTAGCTCTTTCAACCGCATTTCCCACTCCGGCACGCTTTGTTGTTGCAGGGAGCAGTATCTGGCCAATTATTCCGGTATATGACCTGATAATGTAATCCATCTGCTTAGGCGAGAGGTTTGTCAGACGACCAATTGCTTTTGCGATCTCAGAAGTGTTGTCATCATACTGATTTTTTCCAGAGTATTTTTGTAAGCCTTGAGAGACTATTGCGCGTCCAGCAAAGTCCTTATTAACCGGCAAGTTCCAAAAAATCGGCGCGAAGATATTGCTGGTGAATGGATCTACTGGGGTGAAATTTGTGGCAATAGTGCCAGCAAAACCTTTGTAGGAACCTGCCAGAGCCCTTTCAAAGAGTGATCCCCACAGTACTCCAAGTTCTCGAGATTTTGGGATCTTCCAAAACGTCCCATCACCTTTCGGGAAGACGTAGTAGGCGTCCTTGGTTCTCTGATCAAGCATCTGATACCTTTTCTCATCATCATTCATACTGACGAGGTAGGAAGCGATCTGTGGCACTGTAATGGCTATCCCGGCTTTTGCCATGCGCTTAAGAGCGCCTTTCGGATCCTTCTTAAAATTGAATGCCTGGAAGAACCGGTCTAGACCCTGAACTGAAGCATTCAAGTAAGGCACAAACGGCTCTGCCTGCTTCGTGAGATCACCACCCCGGGCAAAGTTCACAGTGACGTTCTGCGCCGCGTACAAGGCTTTCTCAACGCTTCCAGTCTGTTCAAGAATATAGTTGAACTCAGAGATCCTCGGTGCCTGTTCTGTGATATTGTTGATCCACTCAATCATCTTGAGTGGGACTTTAAATTTCGATGCCGCGCTAGGTTGAAGGAGCTTCGCGTACTGCGCCGCCTCATCTGCTGAAAACTGACCAGAACCCGCACCACCTAGGTTCTTATAGAGTGCCGCGCCACCTGAATCAGTGGCGACCTCATAACCGGCTTTCGCGAGATTTGTCAGGAAGAATAGCGGATTATCCTGAGAACCATAAACATAAGCTGTCGGTATGTCACGGAAGATATTTCTCAGTGCGAAAAGTGGATTATACTGGGTGATCAAGCCTTTAAAAACACTTGTCACTTTTCTCATAAGCGGAGCGTTATTGATAATCCGCGGCAAGCCATTCAGCGATTCCAAAAGCATCGCGTCATTTATCTGGAGGTACTGAGGACTGCCCCCTTCCCAGATCACGATGACATTATCGAGCTTTTTACTCTGGAACATTCCTATATTGGCCGGGATTTCCTCGGCGAACCTTGCTGCGGCTTCCGGATTTGATCTAACCGTTTCAAGTAAGGTCTGCCCCACCTCGTTGTATCGGGCGGTTCTTACGACCTTATTGACCATCATCATGACATTGCCAACCGGATTTGTAAGATCGCGATCCGATCCAGTTGCCTTCTTAACTGGGCTTGGCAGATCCACGAATCGTCTGCCGGGGCCATGCTGGCTTCCGCCCTCGAGATCGGAGAACTCGCGATAAGTCGGGAAGTAGGATGGGTAAATTGTGCGCCACTCATCGTAGGTCTCCGCGTCGATGATACCCGTGTCCACCGCCCACGCCTTCATAAACTGGTCGATCCATAACGTGATACTGTCACCCCATGCACGGTACTCAGGATACTGATACTCTAAGTTTGCTACATAATTTTTTGAGTTATCAGGTGTCATTCCCGGATCTACGGGCTTGCCCTCTCTTGCTCGGTCGATGTTGTGTCGTTGAGCCATATACTGCCAGAAGTCCTTGTTGGTCGCAAAAGGTTCGGTAATAGTCTGCCATGATTGACCCAATTCCCTGCCTTTTGTATCAACCAAAGCATGTGTTAGAATCCTTTCGATGGTTCCTGAGACGAGCTTTGAGTTAGCCGCCTTTATTCTTACTGCATCAGCCACCTTGTTTAATGGATTGTTCGTATCGACAAATCGACGATAGAGGTTTGCCAGATCCCCTTTCAGATCTCTTGGGATCTTCTTTTCGTCCATCTCAATATTGATGGTTGGTACGCTAAACCGTATGTCTGGATTTTCGGTATCGACCGGGTTGTCACCGATTTCTTGCTTAATCTGGTTCGAACTGAAGGTGACATAGACGTCTCCGACAGGCGGATCCTTTTCATCAAATGAGGTGATTGCATCGGATACTTCTTTGAATATGACGCCGTCGTGCCCAAGTTCTTTGGCTTTTGCGATGTTCCCTGAGTAGAAGTCATCTTGGAAGAACTCAGAATTTTCCACAACATACGGATTTGTGATGTTGAGGTAAAGATCCATCCTCTTACCATATCCTTTGCGCATTGATGCTTCGACGGACTTCCATCCTACTTGGTTGTGGCTGTAAAGACTGCTGCCAATTCTGTTGACACTACGGACAATTTCTTTAAGACCGTCTATGCCTTCAACTTTATCCACCTCATTGGCTTCCCACATGATGCTGCCGATGGTCTCTTCCCGGTCGAGACTTCCGTCCAAATTGTGATTGGCGTGGCCGATCGCCTCTGCGAAGTATTCCAGGTCTTCATCGTTCGAAGCAGCGAGAAATGCTTCCAGCGGCTTCAAGTCATAATTCCCAGACCTGTAGGTGTCAGCAATCCGTGGGTTATCCGTAAAGAAAAAACCTAGCTTTGCGGATCTAGAACCGGTATATTTGCCGCCTTTTGAGGCGTCAAACACAGTAAATTCTGCCCCAGTCCCGTGGTATACCTGCTTCAAAGACCCATCATCGTTACGAACCTTGGAATCCTTGAAGGCCTGTTCAATGTCTTCCTTTCTGGCAACGCTGAATTTCTCCCGATTCTCCCACGCACTCTCACCAACGCCTTCTTTTCTTCCCTGCCAGACGTTCGGCCTCGGCACGTTTGTCGTCCCATGGGCGGTTCTCTCACCTTTAACGTCAACTACCTCAAAAAGGTAATGGTCATCGATCAGATGTCTGGCAGACTCGAAAACGTTATCATTTTCTGCGACGAGAACAGGTCTATGGCCTCCGAACTCAATAGCGTTTTTCTTCAGATGCGCCATTAGTTTCTTAGGATCAAGCGCCATCTCTGACGGTATTTCTTGAATTCCGCGAACAGTAAGCCTCGGTGACATATAGAAGATTGTCGAGTAACCTTCTGAAGATTTAAGCATTTGCCCTAGAGCGACCATATCGGTTGAACTTCCTACCTTATGACCTAGGAGAGCATGTGGTTTGTCTGGCTTCAACAGCTTATCCTCACCGTTGTAAAGGTCATTGATGTAGAAGTCATTATCCTTATTCATACCGTTCGGTATCACAGCATACTGGTTGCTGTTGATGATGATGTGACCCTTAAACTCAACAATATCCTTCAGCATAATCTCATAGCGACGGGTCGCGTCAAAGTCAGGACCAGAAGGATTAGGAACGCCAGATGGGTGGTTATGCATGAGATAGAAACCTGTAGCGTCCATACTCTTGGCGAAGTTAATTTGTGTGTTGATCCAATTATTCTTTTCTTTATCATCTTTTCCGGCGAATATCGCTGAAGATCCCGGCATCCTTGAGGATACCCCTGTGTGGGAGACAATTTTTCCCGTGTCATCAACAAAGAAGATCCTCATAGTCTCAAACCGCGGATCTCTTAGCACCTGTGCCATGACAGCAAGCTCGTTGGTATTCTTGACTGTCTTACCGACAAGATCAACCTTTCCGTCTGCGAGGAACTTCTTGGTGTAATCCCGAGCAATCGTCTTAGTCTTCAGCGTGCTGAACTTCGCCTCGAAGTCGTTTAGTGCCGCCGCCCCCATATGGGCTTCAACTTCAGAGACTTTGAGGTTAGACACTAACTCTGCTACCTTTGTGTTGCTTTTGAAATATGAAAACCTCTTTACGACCTTCTCGTCAACTGGCAGAGATCTGTGTCCGCCTTTATACTCACTGAAGATCTGGGCGATGGCCTTATCGTCGAAGATTGGTTTCACAACTTCCTGGCTAATATTCTTGCCTTCGTTACTGACCATCTTGAACTCCGTCAGTACCTTCCAGTAGTTGTGTTCGTTAGAGAACTGCTTGAACTTTGGCTCAAGGCCCCACGACTTGCATAGCTCGAGGTAGGCTTTCTGATTTTCCTGAGGCGTTCTGTTAATGTCCCACCACTCAGTGATGTCAGGTTTTCTCGGCTTTTGCTTCTTGCGGTCTTTATGGTTCTGACCGCCAGCAGCCTGGTTCTTCTCCCAGTCGATGACAGACTCATTCTGGGTGGTTGTGTAATCCTGCCATCGCTCAAAGCCCTGCCCTTGCGTAGCGCGGTTCTCTCTGCTGAGTCCTGAAATATGGTACGGAATGATGTTGTCTATGGTGTCCATAGCCATAAGTGCACGGATGTGATCGTCGTTGATTCCCACCACCGTGGTGCCAACCGTATTACTGAAGAGTCGACGGAGTTCGACTGCAGTCTCGTAAGCCATACCCTCGATGCCATCAAACACAGGCTTGCCGTTTTTCATTCCAGTTTCACCAAGCGGCATCAGAGAGGTATTGATCATCATTCCTGTGTTACCCATAGCTCTTACGAAGTTTTCCATCTTGGTATATGCGAAGCCTTTAAGCCCAACATAAGTCATGTCAGCGATGGCCTGCATCGCGTCTAGAAGATGTGGAACCTCAAAGTCAGACCACGACTGCCATCTGAGTCCGCCATCAGCATTAAACCTCTCGACGACCCTTTTATTTTTGAAAGACTTCAGGATCTCCCCACTATACTCTGTGCGGCTCTCCTGCATCTTGATCTTGGCAGATGCCCCGAGTTTGGTTTTGAACTCCTTATAGACGTCCGGATGCTCTTCGTAAAGCCGGTCAAAGCCTTCCTGGCTGAGAAATAGTTCCGGATCAAGATCTGGGTACTTCTCGATAAATTCGTTGGCATACTGTCCTTGTCTGGATCTTCGGGTGTCAACATAGCAGATGCCGCAGGAGACTTCTTTTCCTGCTTCGAGCAATGCTTTTCTTACCGCAAAATAATCCGTAACTGACAGGGCTGATCCCTTATACTTCTGAATTGCTTCGATTGTCCCTTGCAGGATCAATCTCTTCTTGCACAATGTCGAAAAGTCAAGGCTCTTGCCGTAATCCTGATTGTCCTTGAGCGCGGTATAATTCGGATTTGGATCATAATCCAGCCGTTCAATATTGTTAATGACGATGGCCATGGCATTGTCGACGCTCTCCAGCCATCCAAGCACTTTTTCCCTTGAGATGTTTAACTTCTTTGAGATGCCTTTAACTGCGGCCTCTTTGGCTTCAGGTGTCCAAGTACGTACACTGTAGATCGGGGCGGCAGAACCAGACTCAATATCAACTGAAGCAGCCTCTCTAAGTCCTGATGCATTCTGCACAGAGTCTCTCCCCATGATCTCGGTAACGACATCCTCAAACTGCTTTTGGAACTCCTTAATCTGCATCTCAGTCATGACTCCGAGGTTACCGGAGTCTTTCTTGTCTCCCTTAAGTACCTTATTGATCAAATCTCTAATGACACGGACGAGTTTCTGCGCCGTTGTGGCATCACGTTCGTAGATGTTCTGCCAGAACTTCCGGTCAGTAAAAAGGGAACCGGCCTCCTCGGCCAGCATCTCCTCGATCAGAAGTTCTCGGTCGTTTGCGAGCCGCTCTTGATACTCCGTGTCCTGGGCGTATTTTGCAAGTTGTGTCTTGATTTTCTCTGTCGTCAGACTGTCCCCGACCACAGCGCGGAGTTTCTTGTAAAGGTCGTTGTGCTTGGTGTTGACGTGATGCAGGAACTCATGGCCAAGGACATCCAGAACGACCTTCCCGTCGTTTGTCTCGTCGGAGTTGATAAAGATTGTGTTAGACTCCCGGGCGGAGAACATCCCTCTCGTGTTGGCCCGTCCACCGCGATAGAAGACAACGTCGGCCCCGAGACGCTTGCCGAGGATCTGGGCGTTCTTGAAACCGATCATTGCAGGCATGCTAAGTTCTTCGGAGGAGACAATTTCTGCACCAGTAAGCGCTTTGACGTTGGCGATCCTTGTGGTAGCTTCGGCATCGTCGATCAGTCTGACCGGTAGTGCTTGCCCAGGTTTGACCTGTTCGGCGGCTCTTGACTCGGAGAAGGTCTTCAGGGTTTTCCACTGATTAAAAGCCGCATTGCCTGTGTCTGGAATGCCCTTCAGCGCCATGACGGAGCGGACCATGCGTGGTTCTACGCCTAACTCTTTGGCGATGTCCTTGCGGCGTAGACCTTCCATGGCCATGTCGATAATCTGCTGGTCTGTGCCGTCCTCGACGGCCAAGGCGAGATCCGACTCCATTTTCTTCAGTAAGGTCTTGTTCATCTTTGACGTGTCGATGATCGGCATGAACTCAGGCTTCTTTGGCTCTATTGTCTCCACCCTTGCGAGTTCTGGAAGGTTCGGCGTTCGGTTCCTATAAGCCTGCTCCTTGGCCATGTCGAGAATGTCCAGGGAAGCATAGCCTCTTAGGATGCTCTCTCTAATAGCTTCCGGTGTGGTGTTCTCGATCTCGTCCTGGAAGGCTTCCCATTCCTGCATGGACTCGACCTCGTTGGACTCGGACTGGAGGATCTCCTTTTGGTAGTTGATCATCTTGTCCATGATCTGGTCAGCCGCATCGACAAGTTCTGTCTGGGCGTATGTCTCCCCACGATACTTCGTGTCCTTCGCTTTTTGGCCTTCCTCCGGCGCACCTTTTCGCTTCTCGAACTCAGTCACTTGCTTGGTATAACCTTCAAGGTCGTAGGTTACCTGAGGCGCGGTCTTTTCTCTGGCGTAGTCGGCAATCATGCCCGGTGCGGCAATCGCACCACCAGCTGCACCGCCCGCCAATCCGAGGCTGAAGGAGTAGAGATCACGAGTCGGGTCGAAAATGCCATTTCCGCCATCTGAGTAGAGCGGGATATCCTTACCAGCGATGATGCGGTCGACTGCTGCTTCCCACCAGTTCTGTTTAACTTCTTCAAAGCCCTCACCGAAAGTGCTCTTCAAGAACTCTGTGGCCTTGCTCATACCGCCTTCCCTGAATGCTTTGTTGACACCTCCACCCTCAAAGACGCTCTGGCCATAGGCGTTGACGAACGCTACGAAGAAAGCCTTGCCGTCATCCATACCTTCAGCGAGGTTACTCTGGTACTTCTGTGAGAAGATCTTCGCACCCAGCGGTAGGGTTTCAGGACTGACGACCGCGCGCTTTGCAAGTTCGACCATTGCGAGCTTGCGGGTTTCTTTGGTGAGGAGTTTCTTACCGATCTCTTTCGCACTCATCTGCGCGACGGTACCAGCACCACCTGTGGCCATGGCCAGAACGATGGTGGTCAGCATGTCTGGGACGAAGGAAGTGAAGTCGTAAAGGAATCCCTTAATCGCATCTTCACCCACGACGGCTTCGCGATTGATGCCAGCCTGTTGAAACTGATCTGCACCAAGTTTGAGTTGCTTCTGTGCAGTCTGGCGTCCGGCGACAAAATCTGCGGATCGTCCAGTTTCGATCCGACGGGCATTATAACCGTCCTGCCCGGCAAGACCTGCTAGTGTGTTACCTGTTGCCTTAGTACCGAGCCACCAGTCGGAGAGACTTTGGGCGATGACCTTTAGCTTGCCGTCCACAGGAAATCGCTCGTCTATCTCAACTCTTGCCCTGCTTACCGCCTGTTCTTGCTGGATGTCGCCATAGAGAGCATCTTGAGTCGCTTTCTTAAAAACTGGATCAATCTGGTATTGCTTTAGGCTCTGAGGATCCAAGGAATTGGCCGCCAGTGTGAGCCAAGAGTCCTCGTCGGTAGGGTTAGCCGCGATACTGGTTCTAGCTTGCTCCACGAGAAGCTTCTTCTTCACGGTGTCCGGCGTCGGAGCCTGCTTCAGCAGGGTCTGCTTCTGTTCAGCAAGATCCTTATAGGCAAGAGGATTAGACGAGGTCATCGTCTTCTGCTGGGCCTCAATCTCCCTGAGTCGCATATTATGTTCTTCCTGCTCCTTCTTCATCCGGTCCTGAATGGTGGCAGGCGTAATTCTTGGCGCAGTGACAAAGCCCTGCCGTTGTGGTTGGAGTGGGCTTTCGATCTTCGGCGCGATGCTCTCAATAGTTGTCGCCTCGGGCTCATTGTAGCGGGTTGACTTGAAGCGCTCGAACTCGTCGGTCTTTCTGGACTGGACGAAGCGCTCAAATTCAGTTTGCTTTTTCTTGCTCTTGTCGTCGTCTCTGATTAACACAGGCTGGCCTCCTTGGTTTTAGGATCGGGCTAGTCGATTGGAATACTCAGCATCTTCACGAGTCGGAACGCTTCCTCGTCCGAAAGCGCAGACTGACGGATCATGGTGCTGACGTCTTTTTGTGAATATCTTGGAATGTCAATAATCTGACCACTATCTGGATCTACCGTTTTCTTGGTTGTCCCGATCATGTCCCATGCCCGGCTGAACATGTCCTTGAATACCTTGGATTCACCCTCCACTGCCTGGGTAACGTTGTTTGGATTAGCTGGATCTTTTGACCAGGCAAATTTTTCTCGGTCAAGAGCGAGATTGCCCCACGAGATCGCACGACTCGCTGCGGCGTTTGCCTGATCTGCCTGGAATGACTTGAGCCACTGTCCATCTGCCACCTGGTCGCGATTCTTTTGATAGTCAAATGTCTTTTGCCATTGCTGGTTGCTGACGGCGGCCTGATCCTTAGTAAAGTTAAACTGTTGATTCCACTGATTGTCGCCTACCGAGTCGCGTGTCTGCTGGTACTGGAATTGCTGCTCATACTGCTTGTTAGCGGTGTCCATCTGCTGACCTTGCAGAGTGCGATTTCCATTCAGATACCCGGTGATCCCGGCCACGTTCAGACCGTAGTTGGCCTGATCCATCGTTTGCTGGTACTGGGTGTTGTAAAGACGATTACTCTCGTCGATCAGTGCACCCGCGGCCTGTGCCTGGTTTTGTGCTGAGAGTTCGAGCTGTTTGTAGCTGGTCGCTTTGTTGTTGTCCGCGATGGCCTTTTTCAGGTTCTGGACCATGTTGATCTCCTGCTGGGTAAGTGCGGTTTTCTGAGTGTCAGCGTTTGCGATGATGCCGCCCTGATCAGAGGACACGCCGCCAGTGAATGTCGTGCCTTTTGCCGCGGCGGTCTCGTTTGCCCGTTGCATGTTCCGAATGGCGCCGAGGTCTGCCTGATCTCTGCCCGGCTGGAACTGTGCTGGGGCGTCGGTGATCTGCTGGTTGTAGTCCGAGTTGGCCTGATCCCTTGCCGCGTTGAGGCTGGCCGTCTGCGCCGCCAGCTGGGCGTCGTAGATCTGCTGGATCTTCTTTGAGTTGTCAATGACCCCGGGGAGGTTGAGTACTGGGTTTAGAGGTGCCGCCTCTTGAGTCTGAAAGACTTCGGCTGGTGCCTCTGTGCGGGTGTTTCTCTTGTTCAGTTCACTGCTGATAACAGTAGCCATTTGCTTGTCAGCCGGTGCGTACTTCGCGTTCCATTCCTGCTGTTTCTTGAGCTGTTCGGGAGTAGCGAGGGCGGCTTGTTTGGCCAACACATCATAATTCACTGCCATATCATCACCTCATAATCATTGTAGGATAACCCGAGGCGCCTCCCTGCAATGTGGTATTAACAAAGAAAAGACCCCATTGGGGTCTTTAGAGATTCAGGTACTCTTCGATTTTCTTAACTCTCTCGAACAGATCAAGAATTGATTTAGGATTTGCATTCTTGTCTTTCACTGCTTTAAGTTCAGCTTTAACTGTCGCTTTCCGATTGATTTCTGCTTGTATCTTAGCCTTTCTTTCTTCATGTGTCATATATTATACCTCCAACAATAGATAAACTATTTCTTCAAGGTCTTTTAATTTTTCTGTGTCTGTTAGCTCCCTGTCAAAATACTCATAGTAGAGTTGGTTAGTTAAGGGATTGTAGTACAGTTCACATCTTTTGCGAGGAGGTATAACGGGTTCAGGTATTTCAATATCTACTAATATGCCTTTCTGTTTGTCTTCTTCACATAAATCTTCGGGAACGTAGTGAATTAAGGTAACTTTAAACTTACTTTCTGATACAACTTCGTACTCTAAATACTTCATTTTTAATCCCCCCATTAGACTATTGTGAAATTTACTCTGTTAAAAGCTATATCACCCTCATTAAATTTACGAGTGTAACAGAAATCTAAGTTAACCGGACTCAGGTAAGTGTCAATAGTGCCGTCAACACTACTCAGTACACTAAACGAGTCAGTTAACATTGTTGCTTTTGTGGATGATTTAACGTGAAGGCACACTCCGTCTGAGTACATTTCTGTACCAGAAATTGAATAGGTTGATATTTGTGCGCCAGATAGGTCAAACTTATATATAGTAGAACCGTTAAAAGTGAATAAGAAATCATTCAGTTTTGCAATATCTATCAACGATCCACCACCGCATTGAGCGACCGTTTTCCACGATGCGTTTATGGTCGCGCCAGTTGTGTGATTTACTTCGATGACGTTTGCCGCTGTTGCAAAAAATACCCTATTCCCAGGAGAAAAATAAGTAGCCCCAATCATGTTAACGGTTCCAGAAGTTGTACTCCAATAGTTGGAACCTGACGTTGTTCTCCTTATAATTGCTCCTGCTGAACCTCCTTCCAAACAATAAGAGCCATCGTAAGTCAATCTTCTTGCGCCGCTTACACTTCCAGATGAACCATTGGACATGCCTCCAACCACTCTAAACCACGATAAACTACCTGAACCATTTGTCATATAACAGTAGTCAGATCCATTAAAGAATATATCTGTAGGATCATAACCAAAAGTTAAATTATCAAATATTTTTGCTCCAGTAGTTCCGTTTAATACTGTGATTCTGTTAGAAGTATAGTCTGAACCAATAACTTGTCCGCCGATTGGGTGAGCTCTCACGAAACTTGTGTATGATGACATAGCCGCAACTGTAAATACGGTGGGAGGGGTAGTCAACCCTAGTTTAGTATAATTTATTTTATCTGAGGAACCATACTCCAGCTTGTTTCCTGTTGTTCCAAATATAGTTATATTTTTTCTTATGTTATCAGCGATCAGATCGGCATCTCCGTAGACCACGCCTGAGCCGCTGTGCTTACCCGCGGCAATTGTTTGGTTAGCCGTAGAAGGTGTGATGTTCACCGTACCTCTGTCAACCATACTCCCATTAACCTGCGTCCCGTCGACAAAAGCAATTTTTCCGGAAAGGATGTCAGCGGCAGTAGCGGTGCCTGCTGACGTGTCAACCACATTAGGATCCCCGGGGACCCCAAATATATTGGCATTCGCTTTGATGTTAGAGCTGATGAGGTCCGCGTCGCCATAAACTACACCGGATCCACTGTGCTTGCCCGCGGCGATTGTTTGGTCATAGGTTCCCGGGATGATATTCACCGTGCCGTTGTCAGCCATGCTACCGTCTAGATCTGTACCAACGTCGCTGGAAAATTTCTTGCCCGCTAGTACGTCGCCAGCGACGGCGTCTCCTGAGGCACTAGCTCGTAAGAAAAAACATTGTACAGTAACATCAAACCAGACGGTTACCGATTTACCTGATGTCAGGTTTGGTGCTTCCGTAGTGCCCGGTTTGTATAACGGGTAACCGTTGATCGTGGTGGCGGCTCCGCCGTTGTTTGCAGTTACTCGGAAGTTGATCGTAAAGCCATCGAGGTATTCAACATTGCTTAGTTCAATCGCGGTGCCTGTTCCACCCGCGGGCTGTGCCACTGTGGCGTGGTAGTATTTGTCGTAAGGCAGGACGCCTCCTGGTTGCTTTTTATAGGCGTCGACAAATTTAGCGTCTCCGTCGAGTGAATTATCCGGAACCGCGCCGAGTGTTGCCGCGGCGAGTGTGGAGTCGACATACGCCTTCGTAGCGGCCTGCATGTCCGCTGCTGGCGTAGGGACAACCGGGCTGGAGGAGAAGGTCTTTAGGCCGCCTATCGTCTCATCGCCCGTAGTGCTTACTTTCAATCCGAGACCGTCATCGACGTACTTCTTGGTTGAGGCCTGTAGATCTGTCATTGGCGCCGGGACCACAGGAGAAGAGGAGAAGGTTTTGACTCCTGCCACAGTCTGGTCACCGGTCAGGTGGACGTCCTTTTGATTTTCGGAGTCCACATAGGCTTTAAGGCTTTCAAGGATCGCTTGAACCGTCGCGCCGGTCAGGCCTGAAATTGCTGTGGCACCGATATTGTCAGCACCGCTATCCCCGTCGGTGACGGCGTTTAGCCCATCGATCAGCCCGTTGAGCGCTATTCTGAGCTCCTCTGGAGAAGAATCCCACCACGCTTGAAGTTGTGAGTAGCTCAGGCCTTCGTTTGAAGACGGATACTGGGACAACATTTGATGCGTCTTCAGAAAAGCAGTTATTTTCTTTGTGGGTATTGCCATCATCTCACCTCGCTAAGAGTTTGGTAGGTAATATCTATTGAGGAAATGCCAAAGAACTCGTTTACTGTTCCGGAGCTTTTCAGCTTAACCTGAAACAGCTGGATATTGCGCGCGTCGTCAATGCGGACTTTGAAGGCCCTTTGCATGCGGGTCGTGTCGTAGGAGAAGTCCCCGTAGTCCATGTCCCCGTAGTTGATCAGGTTCATGACCTCGGAGTGGATCACACCGCTTGGCCCGTCCTCGGTCTCGTACTCCACCTGAAGCTCTGCCCGCCCAAAAGGCTTCATCGTGATGATGAGACTCTGGACAAGCTTAGTCATGTGGTCGGCGTCGAAGGTTGTGAACACGCAGTTGAAATGCGCGTTGATGGCGGCCCCATCGTCGTTGTACGGGTACTCGTCTGTGCCGCGGACCATCATCCGATAGACCATCCCCGTGGTCGAAGACCCAAAAAGGAGTGCTCCGTCGTCCTCATGCCAGCAGTTTGGCACTATGCCGCTCCACGGATACCAGACGGGCTGATATCTGCCCGTGCTCTCATCAAGAACTGTTCTGTTGTAGTCACACACCCAGACGGCGCTGCCGCTCAAGGACAGATAATACTTCCCGGCAAAGTCGATGGCCTCGCCTGATCCTGCGCCGCTTAAACCAATGAGGCTTGAGAGCGGATAAACGTTTCGCTCGTCCCTGACATTGGTTCCAGAGACCTCGTAAACGCCATCATCTGATAGGAATACCGGGTTGTTGTTTAGAATCCGAATTGAAGCCGCGCAGTACGCACCGCGTTCTGTGCTGAGGGGCACGGATGGGAACCGCATCACGGTGCGCCCGAAAGCGTCCTCTTCGATGGCCCAGCTTCTCAGGTAAACCGAATGCCGTTTGAAGACGATCATACGGTCGTATTGCACCGCGTATCCGACTACGGGGTCGTTGTCCCCTCCGACTCGGTCATAGTTCGTGTCCGGCCAGTAGGTTGGGTCATACGCCCCTGAGAGTGGAAGGCCCGTCCACCAGTCAATGTGTGGGTAGTCTGTGTTGCCGGCGACGAAGACCCGTGAGTCGTTCTGCCCGCCGTAGGTGTGAGCCACCGTACACTTTGTGATCCGCGTTGCGGCGGCGTAGCTGTTCTTCTTGACCTGCACCTCAAGGTTATTCGTTCCGGCACCCGGATCTGCCACTAGTGTCAGCACACCAGTCGTCAGGTTGACAGTGTAGTCCGTAGTCAGGGTCTTCAGCACGCCGCCGATCCAGACGTACTCAAGATCATCCAGCGGAGCGCCGTGCATCTGATAGGTCAGTGTCCCTGCCACGGTGGAGAATTTCTGTTTGAACCGCGGCTGGAGGAGGTTCAGATCCTCCACTCGGGTTCCTCCGCCTGTTGGAGGTGTCCCGATCAGGAAGGTCGGGATGTAGGCGATGGACTCCGCGGTCACAAAGGTCGTTCCATTGTGGACAATGAAGTTCGTGCCGTCGAGGATGCAGAGCTTCGTTCCAAGGGTGAAGCTGATTGATCTATGGGCGGCCATGCTGGAGTAGGCTTCCACCGGCGCGGCGGACCCGCTCTGTGTGTAAAGTTTTGTGCCGTGATGAATGATCCGGGTCGACCCGTACTTGTGGATCCCATAGACCGCACCCGTGCCTATTGTGTCTGCGTAGAGCTTCGCGTAGCCCGGACGCATCTCAGGTGTACCCTCGTCGTCCAGAATGCAGTTCATCATGTCCGGGGATCTGCGGACGTCCCGTGTTCCTGTGACGTCTACGCCTAGAAACTGCCGGATTGAAAGAGGCGCCCGCTGTCTCGGACTCCGCGTCACAGGTCTGATCATCCGTTATACCTCACTCTCCGCGGCAAGCGGTTTCCTGCCCTGATATTCTCGAAGGAATCATTGAAGAGACCGAGCCACACCTGGGCTCTCGCAGAATCATACTCCGTTCCCTCTTCTGATAGGAATTGATAGTTCGCGTACTGGCATAGAACCCTCGGATCCACATAGCGCTCATCAATTGGGAGCGCCGTAGACAGAGATGAGATGACCATCTCGGCGGGCAGGTACTCATAGGCTACGATCACGGTCACACTGGAAAGTCCATCCACTTCAACAGACTCGATGTGGCTGACTCTGTAATCGTACTGCGAACCGTCGAGCAAGACGGACCTGATCCGGATGCAGTCATATGTTAGATCCGTGATGTTGAATCGCCCGCACTCGTCCAGCGCAATCTCCTCTGAGAAAAGCGGCCCGAGCTTCTCGCGGGCGATCTTTCTTACTGCGTAGTTAAGTCCTGACAGGAACCGCGTCGCGTACTCAAGACCCTTACTGGTGTAGTTTCCACTGACCGCGGACATAGTCTTCGTATTATAGGTGTTGCGGGCGCATTCGTTGAGTGCATCGCCCAGTGTCCAAGGCATTTACATCACTCCCCGTACAGGTAGTTGTTGATCAGCGGCCGACGGATGTCACTCGCCAGAGCCTCGGCCATATTTGAAAGCTTTCTGTCCTCTTCCGCCTCAGCCTTCTCGTTCTGCCGGTCAACGTAGTCGAGGATCTCTCCACGTTTATTCAACCACACTGTGTGGCGCCAGTCGGCAATGAGTTCCCTGTCTACTTCTCCGTATTTCACCTTGGTGAAAGGGCCGCCATTGAAGGTGACGTGATACTCTTCTTTCTCGTAATCGAAGGCGATATCGAAGCGTTCATCGATGTCGCGTAGTTCATTCCTTAAGTGATGGCACTTCGCGCCATTCTGATCAAGCATGAATATCCTCCTCAAAGTGAAAAAAGGGAAGGAGTCTTCAGGCTCCCTCCCTCAATCATTGTTCTTATGCCTCAGTGATGTCGTCCAGTCTACCGAAGGCGTTACGGGCAAACATGCCAAGCTCCATGTAGCAATAGAGGATGGCTTCGTAAGCGTCCTTACCAGAGACTCTGGAGAGGATTGCGCCGTCCATATCCATCCAATCGTAGTCGGCGAGTTTGTACATCTTCAGCATGCTTTCGTCTACGCCGAAAACTTTGCCGGTTGGGAGGAACTTATCAACGATGATCGGCAGGTTGTTGAAGGCGATCGTTGTGTAGCCGCCCTTGAGCTCTGTCTTGTTGACGATCTGCTTTTTCGCGTCGAGGACTGCCTGATAAGCACGTCTGACACCGTAAGTCGTGTAGAGTGCACTGACATCGCCTGCGCCTGCCTGCTCGACCGTGTCAACCAGTGTCTGAAGAAGCGTATCAGAGATCGCTCTCGGTGTTCCGCCATTGGCTAGGATCGTTGCCTTGTGCCAAGGGTATGACGCGACAGCTAGACCTTGGAGAGCCCCATAGCCACCTGCGATGTCTGCGTTGGAGACGATGCCCTGTATGCCCATAACCTCAAGGTTTCTGGATCCGCCGACATAGACTGCATAGTTACTGTCTGTCGTTATGGCCGCACCGCTGATCACGAACTGAGTTGCAGATGTGATGGAAACGACCGTTCTGCCCACTGCACCTGTGCCGGTTGTACCGTCAGCAGCAACAAGGACATCGATGGTCATGCCTGCTCTCAGGAATGCAGTAGAAGCAACGACAACTGTAGTTGAGCCTGCAGTCGTGCCGCAGGTCGTCAGTCTTCCAGTACCATCACCGGCCAGCATTCGGTTGACAGCGTGCTTTAGGTCTCGGGTAACACCCTTGATCTCCGAATCGACGGCTCTGATGAAAGCGCCTGCGTCGTTCTTTGCGGCCTTTATGGACTGACCCGTAAGCTGAATGCGGCCATAAAGATATCTCATCGGGACGATGGACTCTTTGTATGCCTGCTGACCAGCATCCATCAACGTAGCGCCTTCAGCGCGAGCGCCGATGCCTTCGTTTCGACCATAGTGCATAGGGATCGTGAAGTTCTTACCGACAACAGAGTCGAAGTCCGTGTCGATTCGCTTCAGAAGTTCATTGTCGTTGTTGAGCTGCTCTCGGATCGGGCCAAGATACTGGGTCTTGAGTATGCTGTCTAATGTGCTAAGTGTTGCTCCTGGCATGGGCTACACATCCTTTCATTATGAGCGTTTGAGTTGTTCGATAGCGGCTTGTCTAGCCTCCTCGAATGTTTTAGGTTGAGTCGCACTCGGTGCAGAGGCGCCCCCACCTATTTCAATGGGTTTGCCGCCCTTCTTAAGCGACTCCAGATAATTCATGACATGAAGCTGGGGATTAGTTTGTTCCAGCAATTCTGGAAGTTTCTCCGTTACAACGATGGCTAGTCCCGTCTTCATATCTGTTCCTGTAGCCTCAGCGATCTGTCTGATCTGTTCAAGGTTGTCTGAGACGAACTTTCCAATCTTAGGATCGCTGACGAGGTCTTTTTCTTCGGCAGTGAGACGGTCTTTTCGTTCCACTTCGGCCAGTCTTGCTTTTGCTTCCTTGGCTTCGCGTTCAGCTTTGATCACTTCAGGATCCTTTCCGGTCTTCTCTGCCTCGGCTTCAAGCTCCTCCTGCTCCTGTTGATGCTGAAGGTACTGAAGGTACTCTCCCGGTTCCATGCCAGCAGCTTTAGCTTGTCGTTCGATCACACTTTTGTATGGAGTGAATTCGGCCTCCATCTTCTTGCGCTCGTGACCGAGTCTTGCTGCAAAGGCTTTTGCCGGATCCTTCTCCTTTGTGGAGTCGGACATCTCAGTGCTTTCCGTAGTCTGCTGGTCGGCGGCACCAGTATCATCTGCGCCCGTTTCGACTTCTTCAGCAAAGAGTTGAAGATTGAATTTATATGGTCTTACCATGATGGTTCCTCCCATGCGGCGTCCATGAGATCTTAACGCCCGTCTTTGATTTGATAATACAACAGCATAAAAAAGGCACCCGCAATGGGTGCCAATAAAAGGGGGATTTAGATGGCGTCAAGAATAGTTGGATCTTGCTTGATAGCGGCCTGCTCCTCAGATGATAATGCACCGATCACACGCCCCATGTCGAGATCGCCGGTGTCATCCGCTTCTACTTGGGCTGGTGAGGCCTGCATCATAGCCTGCATAATGTAGGTCATGTGCTCCTGAATGTGAGCGTCGATGATCGACTGCGCTTCCGGATCCATTCCCTCATACTCTGCGCCCTTCCTGAACTTGTTGTGCTGGGCGACGTGTACTTCGTGATGGAAGAAGTCTCTCGTGATCGGACTGAAGTCCAGCTTTGCCCATGCGGCATTTTCATTGAGTGCTTGCTGAACGTCAATTTCGAGACCATCATACAGGTCATCGGTGATGCCAAGCTCGAGCATACGGATGATCAGATCGCGGTCCATCTTCGGATTGAGTACCTGCATGTTGATTAGTTCTAGGACGTACTGTTTGCGGGCGGCGTTTGAGAGTTGAGTGAGGCTCATGTCCTCAAAGCGGATATCCGTAGAGGTGAGATCCGATCCACGAAACTCCAGCGACTCCATGCGCTTGTTCTGGCCGACAAGTTGGACTGTCCTTGCCTCATCATATTTGAAGCGGATGATCTTGAGCAGATAACTCATGTACTTCTGCTTAAAGCGGCCATACTTGGCCACTGTTGGAGCCAGCTTAGTGTCGTCCTGCTCCTGAAGGAGTTGAATAGCCACGCCTGAGTTGACGCCTGTCGGCGTGGATCCGTGGCTGACCTCCTGCTGGGAACTGATATACATGAACTCCTCTATGCACTGCTCGACGTTTTTGTAGACATCTGCGCCCAGAGAGGCTGGCTGAAGCATGATGGGTGGATTGAAGCCTTTGCGGTACCAAATGACCGTTCCTGGCGCTGAGTCGATCTCGTCGTCTATAATCGCTCCATCCTCCGCAGCCCATTTTGGGTTGGCCATAAGGTTCTTGTTCTCGATGATCTGGCCCCTCGATTTGTTGTACTCTCGCTGAACTGGAATCAGCTGCTCGACGATGCTGGTGCCAATGACCTTACCAGGAACCGGGATATGGATCAGAGGGAAGATCGGGATCTCGCGATCTGTGTTATCTTTCTCGCCGAAGCCGATATCTTCTTCATACCATAGCTCAACCCCGCCAGCCACAGTGATCCTGCGGCCTTTTGGATACTCATGGCTCGGTGCCTCCCAGTACTCCTTGACGACAGCACAGTTCTTAGCCTTCACAGACTTTGATCCGAAGATGTTGGAACCCGATGTCAGTGTCTTGAGTTTGCCCTCATAGATGCTCGCGGCAGTGAGAGAGTCATCCGTAGGTACGTCCTTGCCATAGACAGCCTTGATGTACTCAATGGTTCGTTGTCGCTCGTGAATGATCCAGCGCACATCGCTCCATCTGGAGGCTGACGGATCCCATTTGACCTCAAAAAGATTGAGCACCTCGATGTCTACGTCGCCCTGTTTAACGGGTCGACCATCTTCAGTGGCAATTGTGAGACCCTTGGCGGGATTCCATACTGGCTTTACGAATCCTATGCGGGTTGCAAGTGCCCACATGACAGCTTCTTCGTCGATCTCTTGTAGTTTCAAATCATATTCCAGCCACTCGACGACCTTGTCCGCGATGCGGGCTGAACGGATGTCAGCTTCTTCTGTCGTCGCCGGAACGACTGCCTTACTTAACTTGTGTCTGAGAACCTTTGAGAGCTCATTTCTCACGGCTGGCAGGATGCGGTTGGCTGTATACTGGACCTGCCAGTCTTCCTTCGGGAGAGGTACGATCTGCTTCGTGGTCGGGCTCATTGCAATATGCTGATGACCCGCGTAGTACGCCAGTTGAACATAGCTCTGCAGGTCCTCATCAGAATGTGCCCCATCCTCAGACCGCTCATCAACCAGTTTACACCGCTCGATCTGCGCCTGGGTTTGGGCGTCCTTATCCGGTTTGATATGTTCCACACTTTTGGCCATTTGAGACCTCCTACCCTTCGATTACCCTGCTTCTTCTGTCGTCTCCATACTGATAATCAGGCGGCACAACTGCTACAACCTCACATCCGTCCACATCTGCCATGCGTTCAGCGTAACAGCCAATAGCCAGTAGTGTTGGATTCTTTTCGCAAATGTTGTTGAGCGCCTCCGCTTCGTTTCGGGCAACTGTTCGGTATTTAAGCTCGCCAAATCCTCCTTCCCACACTGGAACAAATGTGTAGTCTTCAGTGCTTTCGGTATCTTCTGCTTTCTTTCTTGGTGTCATACAAACAACCTCCTATAGTTGAATCAACTCTTCTTTAGGTTCACTGGGTTCTTTCCGTCTCGCAGTATTGTCCTGAACAGCTTTAAACTCAGGCAAATCTTTGGCTTGGATCCGATCAAGCAATCTCTGTCGTTCGATCTCAGCCATCTTAAGCAAAGCATCTCTTTCTTTCTGCCAGCGCAGATCCGAATAGGCAAACATCGCCATAAGGGCAAGATACAGGATTGTTATTACAATGAACTCTGGACTCATACTTGGCGGAATCCTCCTTTTTTTCGTTGTTTATGTCTGATTAGACTATCAAGGTGTTCATCCACCCTCCGCGCAAGTGCTTCCTCTGCATCCTTTGGCGGCGGCAAAGGCGGATCTCTGTGATCCGTATAGTAGATCAAGCGGTTAAGTGCCTGTGTTGTGCTATCGACCCGGTCATCATGAGCACCGGATGGAAACGCGCATAATTCATCCATGTACTCGACGACCCATGGAGCTATGTCTGCATCCGGAAGAAAGACGTTGCCACTCTCAAAAGCAGGGCTCACAGCGTTAGCACGCGCTATCTTGCCTCCCTCCGGATTGATAGGGATGAGTCCAGGTATACGAGTCTGGAGGAGTTGTATTACTGCTGGCCCGTTTGCCTTATCCTCTACGAGTTTTATCAAACTCTTAGGCCATTTAGCAGTCATCTGCATTATAGCACTGCAAGTATCCGGCAAGTCCAATCGCTCTGTTACACAGTCCAGCAGATAGTATTCTGCACCGATACGCCCCCAAACTTGACCTGACACGAAGTCAGATCCGTCAGAGTCCTTGAACGCACAATCCCAGCTTTGAATAATCTCGTCGAAGTATTCAGGTCTCTTCGCGTAGAACCTAAACCACGAACGCTTAAAGAGATTGCCCTCTGCTGCAGTAGGCCTGCCCTGAAAAAGTGACTGCCATACCCTGGATCCCTCTTTCGTGAGATAGACCGGTTTGAATTCAGCCAGCCATGCATTGTCCTTGCCTAGAACCGAACCAAGAGCTTCACCCGGCTCTCGCATAAGTGGATCGTTTTCCTCTGCCTCACATGGTAAATTGATATACATGGCACGCTTGCCCTCATTCTTGAGGATCCTCGCAACAAGATCATCCTCGTGCCATCTGGTCATGATGATGATCGTCTTCCCTTTTGCAGACAATCGCGTCCGGATGGAATTCAGCCACTCATCCCATACACGTTCTCTATAGACTTCAGATTCTGCTTCCTGACGATTTTTAACTGGGTCATCAATCAAGATCAGGTCGCCAGGGTTACCAGTGATAGATCCTCCTACGCCTCTAGACAGCATGGATCCGATGCCGTTATCAAGCTCCCATTCATCCTGCGCACTGGTTACTTTGGAAACGCGAACTCCAAAGATCTTCTCACCAAACTCATTGATTTTCTCTTTGTTCCTTCTTCCGAATTTCCGTGCAAAATCCTCGTTATAACTGACTTCTATCACTCGCCAAGTCTTGTATTTTCCAAGAACCCAGGACGGCAAAGTCTCAGTAATGGACATTGATTTTCCATGCTGAGGCGGAAGGGAAATGCAAAGGATCATGATTTCTGTGCCGTCTTCGCTTTTCAAATTGCCTTCTAAGAAGCTTTGTACCATGTCACAGATGTAAATCAGATAGGGCGCTTCGATCCATCTGCCTCTGTGGACATACTTTACATATTCCCAGTACCTGATCTGCGCCAGCCGCATCCGAACATCGTCTAAGCTTGGTATTTTCATTTTTTCATCAGGATGGCCTCAATAGCCTTCAGCTGATCCTCCGACAATTCATCGATGCTGTGCTTAATCTCAAGAGGATTGCCCGGCTGACCGCCCATATTAACGTTCTGAGTCACTTTGTTGTCCCACTGGCCATTCTCTGGGGAGGTGTTATTCATCAGCGCGAACATCACACCGTTGTTATTTCCGAGCCTGTGAAGTTTTGCTTCCCACTGCTCCTCGATCCGCATCCTTGCATCTTTGAGAATAGGCGCGAACTCATCTCGGTCCATATAGTTAAGGATCGCCTGCCTGCCGCTCAGACCTATCGCTCTGGCAAGACCAGTCCATGTATACGGTTGCGGATCCGGAAAGGTTCGAACAACGGCGTTCGGGCCAGTTCCAACCAGCGCGGTGGTGACGTGGCTGTCCTGCGCATTAAAATATGCGTCCACTTTCTTTTTGAGTGATTTCGCATTCTTCAGCTTATATTTTCCGAAATTCCCGGGGTTTTCTCGCTTTTTTTCATCCATTTACGTCATCCTCCCTTCAACACAAATTATAGTTTGAAAGGCATTATTGCCCTGCAACGGCCAAATCATGAAAATCAGAGTCATGAATAATTTTTAAAAAAAATTAATGCCGAAGCGTCAACCTCGGCATTTTCAACTATGTTCACACTCCTACCGTACCCATTTAGGGTTTCCAGCGGGGCGAGTTTTCAATTTGTACTTCTTCAACTTCTTACTGATGCAGCCAACAGAACAGAAACATCGTTCTGCCATCTGTCTGACTGTAAGACCCTGAGCAATCATTCGCCTGAGCAGTTTTTCAGTGATGACTACTTCTCCGCTTCTCCATCTTTCAGCCATGATCATCCGATGAATTTGATATCTGGAGAATCCAGTTTGTTCAGCAAGATCATTTAGTGTGGATCCCTGCTTATGCCTCCACCAGAGTTGCCCTGGCGACAAGTGATTACTCATCCAACAATACCTCACTCTCTTTTACTAAAACGGTACCTCGTCGTCACCGAAATTTGCGGCGGCAAAATCGTCCTCGTATTGATCAGGTATTGGCAGACTGTCCTGTCTTTCTGACTTCTCTGCTTTATCAAGAAACTCCAAATTATGCGCGGTGATCTCCGTCGTGTATCTTGTCTCTCCGGCTGGAGTTTTAAATGATCCGGTTGTGATCGACCCTTCGATCGCTACCCTTTTGCCTTTTGAGAGATATTGAGCGGCAGTCTCAGCAAGTTTACCCCATGCATTAATTTTGATGAAGTCAGCAGTTGGGATGCCTTTCTGCTGCATCTCGGTCTTCTTCTCTTTGCTCAAATTTTTGTCAACTGCCAGCGTAAAACTTGTGACGGCTCTGCCCGTACTTGCGATGTGTCGAAGTTCCGGATCTTTGGTGAGTCGCCCTATTAAGATTACATAATTCACTAATAATCCTCCCTACATTCATAATTTGCATTTTCAATGTCCGCTATAGCTTTAAGAATTGGGTACACTTGTTGCGGTACCACTGCGTTTCCTAAACATTTAAGTCTGTCCACCCGTGAGGAAATCCCATTAGCCACTCTACCCACGCTGGGTTCAACTGCCCACCATTGCCCTGGCTCATGCTCTTTCGCTCTTCTTCCGTAATCAAGCCCAAGTTTTTCAATTTCTGAAGTTGTTGAAAATTGCCTGTTCCGCCACATAGCCCTGCACCTGTCGTTGGCGTTGGAAACATTGTCCTCAACACAAATCCCGGTATTGAATCTCGTTCCCGCTGACTCGGTGGAAGCGTCGAATTCTTGGCATCCTGAGCCGTCGGTGTCGGCAAAAAAACTGGATCTTCCAACGACTTCCCCCCCTGCCGATTCATTGTATCTCCCGGCTGTGAATCTCTCGTCGTTGGCGTTGGCCACAATCCTTCGTAAGCTACTTGCTCCCGCAATGTTGATAGAGTTGTTCTTCCTGGTCTGTTCTTCTCCATTTGTCTCATTAGTGCCTCCGGTTCTCTCGGCTTCAAAGCGTCCATTGTATTTGGAGTGAGCCAAAATAAACAATCTTTCTCTTTTGTGCGGGGCGTCGACACCGCAAGCTGGAACAAGCAACGCTTGGACTTCGTAACCTTGACCTTCCAAGTCAGATAACACCGTGTCGAGTGCCATATTGATGATTCCAGGCACATTTTCACCAATAATCCAAGCGGGCTTGAGTTCTTGTATAACTCTAAGCATTTCTGGCCAGAGATAACGGTCATCATCTTTGCCGCTTCGCTTCCCGGCGACACTGAACGGTTGACAGGGAAATCCTCCAGATATAAGGTCAACTGTTGTTCTTCCTGTTTTTGCTTTGAAATCGTCTGCTGTAACACTCCTTATATCCCTCCATCTAGGTACATGTGGCCAATGCTTCTCAAGCACCTTTGTTGGATAATCAGCCCACTCGCACTGGCCAACGGTATCAAATCCTGCCCATTCTGCAGCTATGTCTATACCACCAACACCAGTAAATAGGCTTAAGTGTGTGAATTTTGTCATCCGTTTGACCCTCTCATTCAGTCAATATTTCAATTACGATCTCGGTCCTCGGAAATTCCTTATCATAAATAACTCGGCTGCCATCATGCCCGGCAATAATCTCTGAGTTATCATCTTCAAACAGTCCATGATAGACCATGGCATCGTCAACCGCATTCAAGAGATTGGGAAGATCTACCCTTCTCTTTGTTGGCATATAGAACAGGCACTTAACATTTACTCGGCTGTTGATTCCTTTCGGCAAGGTAGATGATGTCAGAAAGACCTGGCAGTTATTCAGATACTCTGCATAGGCTTCTGAAGGTGATACAAATGGTTTACCTGTCCGGCTATTTCTCCTTATCTGCATCGAATTCTTCTTGGTTCGTGGAATAAACGGCAATACGATCTTTATCATTTCTACCTCGCTTTTCTCGTAATCTCATTTCGAAGTCCTCGACATTGCTCCTTGATGGTTCGAAATTATGAAAACCATTTTTTGACTTCGATTTTGGTTTTTCGCTATATATATTTCTTAAAGATTCTTTTCCTTCTTTAGTTGTTGCCCTTTGATTGTCCTCTTGCTTGCCGTTTTGTTTGCCCTCTTCTGTTTCTGTTCCTTGATATAATGTGTATTTTTCAACGGTTATGACAGTAAATTTGTTTGTCGTTCTGATTGCCACCTCGTTTGTCGATTTGAGTTTATCGAGTGCGAGCCTCACTTGCTTTGTGGTAAGACCTGTCTCTTTGGACAAATTAGCAACCGATGTTATAAATTCACCCCTGCATATTTTATGTCCCTTCCAAATATTTTCCTTAAAGTTCGCTTTTAGAAGGATGTGAATGAACAGAATGAGGACGTTTTTCTCGTCATACCATTCCCAATCCAGCATTTTTCTATGGATTTTTATCCATCCATTCAGCTTTTCTGCCATCGTCCATTCACACCCCTAAAACTCCATTTGTAATCCCGTTTCTGCAACTACGGTCTCAATACCGGTTCTTCTGCTGATCCTGTCCCTGAAGACTTCAGGCTCTGAATTATTCTCTGAAGTATGAAGCAGCATGATCTTTCTGGTTCTTCCTAGCTCGGAAGCCATCAAAAAGGTTTCGACGTCACTTATCTCAAAATGCGAATGCTTTGCCCGTTTCGCTATGCTTGGATGGATCCTTCCATCCCTCAGGTTGCGATCCAATATTTCTACATCATAATTTGCTTCAATCATGAAGCAGTCTATCGATCGAAACCGGTATTTGAGAAAGTAAGTATCAGTAGCAAAGACTATTCTTTGCCTGAGATCCACCGACTCAATCAGAAAACCAAGCGGCTCACTTGCATCGTGCTGAACCAGAAACGGAAGCACATTAAACTCACCAATAGAAACTGGTTTATTAGGCTCCAGAATGCGTCTGTACTGTTGATCTGTCCCAAGCGCATCAAACGTTCCCCTGCTTGCAAAGATGTCCATTCTGAGCTTCAGAAGATCCTCTACAGCAACTGCATGATCCATATGTTCATGACTTACAAGTACTCCTGCAACATTAGTAATATTGTGTTTGAGTCCTTCGAGAATTTGTTTCTTAGGGACGCCTGCCTCGATCAGCAGGACGTCCCTGGCTCCACTTAAAATGTAGCAGTTTCCTTTTGAACCGCTTGCGATGACATTGATTCTCATCTCAGTTCCGGTGGGATGTCATCATCCTCATCAATCACTGGCATCTGTTCTGCCTCATGAGCTTCTATAATTGGTTCAGGCGCGCTGAACTCTTCGAAATCTAGTGATATAGTGTTTGCCTGTTCCTTCTCGCTGTCGACTACCTGATAACTGTCTGAAGGCATTTCGATAAGTTCATCACTCGAATAGAGACCATACAGAATATCTGAGCAATAGAGGCGTCCGAAGAAGCTTGCTGCACGGTAACGGATCATGACTTCAGGCATAGTCTTCCACTTGGAACCGTTCTTGTCGATCCATCCTTCCGCTTTGGCCATGGCCATGGTGATCGTAGGGCCTGTTATCGTATTTCCATCCATGTCGGTCGCATAGGCATAGCAGGAAAGCGTATCCCCTTTGCCTCCAATTTCAAATTTGAGCGGTCCTTTATACCGTCTTGATCCATTGATGAGGCCTGTTATCATCGAACTGCTCCAGCCTGGCTTACCATTTACGATATAAGTGTTCTGCATTATCATGAAAACTGGCATCTTGACCCTGTCGCTCATCTCAAGCGCGATCAGGCAGTTGGCTGGATTATTCTGATATTCTCTCGGCACAATGGTGCTCTTCGCCAGTGCAACGGCCATTTGCTTTGCCGCCTCGAAGTTCTCAATACTGCTGAATACAGAAAGACTCTTATTCTCCGTTTGCATGAGTTCGTTTGACATTAGACTGCCTCCCTCTCTGTTTTAAGATCAATGTGTTTCTCATCCACGAGCAGATTGATGATCTGACTGTTGATTGTAGCCAGTGCGCTTACAGACTCCCTGTGGTCAACGAATACCGGTGCTCGGAAGTTATAATACCGAGAAAGGTGTTCTATGATCTCAAGCCCTGCATTGATCTGACTGGCAGTATTGGCATCCTGATATGGAACACCATTGATCAGAGTAACAAAGGTGTCTGCCAGACCTCCGTTAAGTTGTGTATCAAAGAGTTTAAAGGTGACGGATCGGAAAAGACTGTTTAACTCAGTTTCGATCATCTCAACTTTGGCTTTAATATAGTTCTCAAGCGCAATAATCTGTCCTTCAGCGATGACAAGCTCATTGGCCAGTTTCTTCCCTTCAGCCTCGAGCTCGCCGATCCGTCCTCTCGAAGTTTCAAAAGCGTCTTTCTGGGCGATGATCTTTTGAAGCGAAGCAATTTCAGCATCCAGTTTCGACGTATCAATCATGTTAATTTCGATCCGGATCTGCAGTTTCTCATTGAGTGATTGGATATGCTCAGTCATTTGACTGACCTTATCCGCAAAGTCTGGAACTGGGTGATTGATAAGCTTCTCGAGTTCTGCTTTTCTTACGTTAAGTTCCATTAAACTGATTCTGGCATTATCGAGTTTGGCTTCTCCTGAAGCGATATCGGCAGTAAGGTCTTCAATTCTGGTTTTAAGCGTTGCGCCCCTTTGGGTGATATCTGCAAGATCCTTTTGCTTTGCATTATCAAATTTTACTCGCGCAATTTCTATCAGCTCCGCAGATTTGCTCGGCGGCAGATCCTGTCCGCAAGTCGGGCACATCGTATCAATTTCATTGAAATTCAGTACTTCAGCCTTACTTGCCTTGTATTCCTTAACGAGCTGCAAGCGTTCATTTTCGTACTGCACGATTTGATTTTTGATTGACTGCTGACTTACCGCGAAGTTTGCGATGTAATCTTTCTTTGACTGAATTTCAGCACTCACTCTTTCAAGTTCACTTCTGGCCAAGTTCTTTTCTTTTTCAGCATCAGTTCGAATTCTTTCAAATTCCTTGATTTGATTTTTATTGTGGCTGATTGCGTCCAGTACCTTTGCCTGCTCATCTATGCGTTTCCTGGCGTCTTCTCTGGCTCGTTTTTCAACGTCATTACGAGTTTGAAGCAGTTCGGTTAATTTCGCTTCAACAGTCTCAAAATTTGTCGTCTGGGGTGACTCGTATGTTGTGCGCGATACTTCATCAATTCTGATTGGGATTTGTTTAATCTGTTCATTCAGTTTCTTTCTGCGATCTTTCAGAAGTGTCATGGCATCTTCAGATCCAAACTTCTTAATTAGTTCTCTAACCGGCTCAAATTGAGGATCATCAAGCAGACTGTCGTCGCTGTACTTAATCAGACTCATCATTAGATCCCGACGCTTCTTCCAATCAAGACGCTGGAATTGGGTAGGATCACTTAGAAGTTTGAAGAGTTCTTCATTCATCATCTCGTTGATTTTGGCTGTGTAGTCACTTATTTTGACAGGCAAACTATCGATGAAACAGTTTGTCTCATGTCCAGAAAGCTGGGCCTCTGAATCACCGCGCTTCTTTGTCCACTTCTCACGGTATTCCTTCCTGAGAGTTATTTGATTTTCCTCATGTTCGATAACCGCTTCAACGATGTGGTCAAGGCCATGAATCGGCCTGCCAAATGAATCTACGGTTTTAACCTCGAAACTTGACCTGCCTGTTGAATCCTTTCCAAAGAGCAACCACAGCCAAGCGTCAAATATAGTTGTTTTACCCGCTCCATTTGCTCCCCTGATTGTAACGTTATGACCATCGGCATTTATCTTCTTTTGTTTCAAACCTTTGAAATTGATCAGTTCGATTGATATGAGTTTCATAGCTCTTCCTCCTTCAAAAATCTGCTTCGATATTCTCTGAATGTCGATCCTCTTAATCCGCATAGTCTTGCCTGTTCCAAAATTTCAGTTTCAGGCAGGCATTTTAGAACATCTTTCATAACCATTACTCTAATTTCCTTAGGAATATTTTTTGTTTCTATTGCCATGAAGGCTATCTCCGGCAGACAACCGGTGAGGGCTGAATAGTAACAGGCCAAAACGCCTGAGTCACCAACATACTGCATTAACTCACCTCTTGTGGTATAATCATTGTGTAGTTTTTTTCTTGGGAGCCTTTGGATCTGCACATCCTAGGCTCTTTTTTCATTGTCATAAAGCCTGCACGCGTCTATGACATTGAGTCGATTGGTGCTTGTTCTCATAACCGCAAGTGTTCTGTTGATATTGTTTTTCTCTTTTGTTATTCCTTCCTGAATCCCTTGTTCTCTGCCGCTTTTAAAACCTTCCCTGTAACCTATCGAATTTCCCATCCATAGTAATGCGACCATAAATACCACCAGAAAAATCATCCCGTAACTATCCATAAATCTTCTCCTTCCGCTTTGTTTTCCATCATTCCAAGGGTTCAATTTTGTATTCTTTTCTTCCACCTTCCCGGATCCGGATTGCCTGTTGCTTTGGTTTCATTTGTAGAATTAACCGAGATTCCAAATGTCCATTTGTACTATGCTCAGATCGATCAAAGTTATCTGTCAGATCGCTGAAAGTCTTTACCGCCGCCATCGGGTGAGTATAACCAATACTGATAAGTCTTGACATGAATTCAATGTGGTTCACCTTCACATCCTCCTTAATTCATATTTCCATTCGCCGTTTTGCCGGAAACGTTCTAAAATCAAATCCCCAGGCGGCAAAAGCATGAATGTTCTTCTGCTGTAACTTGCGTCTTCTAGTCTCCAGTTAAGTTCTTCGTCAATCTGATCTAGCATTTCGCAAGCATCTTGTGGAGTAGTGCATCGGTATCTAATAAGGTCATTTTTGAGCTGTTCTCTGGTCATATTTTTCCTCCTTCGAACTACGCGAAATGTGAAATCCTACGCGCAACGTGTTATAATTGGATCAATAGACTTCTTTTTTTATCCATCCCTTACATAAGAACCTAACTCTAAGCATTCACGCTGATCTGTTTGTTCTCCGGAGATATGACCAGCTTTTTCATAAAATAGATCTGACCTTTACCTGTTACCTTTGTTGTAAAGTAAGGCTTGAGGGTGTTGTTGCTGCCGAATCTCACACCTTCTTTCATTTCAAGAACGCCAAGTTCGACAGACTTCTGGGTTGGTTTGTTTTCATATTTCTGAAGATATCCATATTTCCTGAGCCATTCAAAGAGTCTCTTTTCACCTATGGCCACACCATTTTGGGCCAACAACTTTGAAAAATCTCGGATCAGGATTGAATCTACAGATGCCTCGACAGCCTCTGCAAACAGGACTTTTGGGCGCTCCAGTTCAGCCTGAGTTTCAAGTTCCTTTATCCTTGCATTCATTCCGATCATTTGTCTTTCTGCAATCTTTAGACCTCTGGCCATGACCAGTGATGGTTCATTCCAAGCCCGCTCGACCTGTATAAAATACTCTCGGATCTCATGAGCTTTTTCGCCTCCACTAACCATTGCAAGATGCTTGGCGATATCAATAGAAATGTGATAGTCAACACTAGGTCTGCCAATGCGCTCTGTAGTTTTCCCCCAAAAAGGGGTAAAGTCTATTCCGTCTTTTAGACACAATCTGTGAATTTGCATTTTGAACCAGTCTGTGAAGTCCTTTGAGATCCCAAGTGCTGAATGAAGATCCCTGGCACTTATGATCTGTTCCAGCTGATCATTGGTTTGAATTGAGATTAATTCATTCATATAATTCCTCCGTTTCCCACTCAAGCTCATCAATCTGCATCAATAACTCTCTCCGGTCATCAACCCATTGAAGTGAAAAATCATTATTGTTGTCCATGCTTTCAAGTTGCTTGTATAACGATTTCAATCTCTCTGATTTAGTCATCAATGAAACCTCCCCTACAGGTAAACTTTCTCTTCAAAATAGCGCCTACTGATCTTGCCGGCGATGGTGATCTTGCCTTGTTTCTTAAGTTCCAGGTTCATTTCTCTGATAAGTCGATAACCGGTACTTTCTGAAACGCCTAGGACGTTTGCTACTTCGCGAGCGTTTACAAATTTAGTTTCGATTATTTGAATGTCGTTTCGCATTTGTTCACCTCCATATAGTTGGAACTATTTAGGCACACGCGTTTCGCGTACAAAGAGACAAAAAAATAAACTAATCTTCACCAAATACATCTTCATAAGGCTTTTTCAATTTTTTTAAAATTACGGTTATCTCAGATTGCCTAAATGGACGATTTCCGCTTTCCTTTGACCAGTATGAAGATTCAGCTATACCAATGCACTTGGCCATTTCCAAAGCTGAAACGTTTTGATATTTCCTTTCTCTTCGCAATTTTATGTTAGCTGTATTCATTTTTTCACCCCCTAAAATAATGTCCTCAAAAACAAAGTACCACGCGTTGCGCGTGGTTGTCAATACATCATGTATATTAAGTTTGTTTTATTTTGAAATTACACGGTGCGTGTAGTATTATTATTAAGGAAGGTGATCAAAATGAGTTCTCAAACTAGACGGCATCTTATTGCAAGTAAAATCAAATCATTACGCGAGCAAATTGGTATGACACAAAAAGACTTTGCTGATTAT
The DNA here is from genome assembly GCF_058683855.1 of Acidaminobacter sp. QWL-03. NCBI lineage: Bacteria > Bacillati > Bacillota > Clostridia > Peptostreptococcales > Acidaminobacteraceae > Acidaminobacter > Acidaminobacter sp. QWL-03. Next base: position 3,092,984 of record NZ_CM178752.1, on the reverse strand, counting down.
GTCGGATTGGCTCCGACTACAATAAGTAGTTATGAAACAGGACACAGATCACCTGATATCCAAACATTAGAAATTATCGCCGATAAACTAAATGTACCTATAGCAGAAATATTATGCTTAGATAACACAGAAACCACAACCTTATCTGGTGTTGAAGTTCCAAACGAATTGAAAAATCTTGACATTGAAAGTATTCAGATTCTTAAAGAGTTAAAAGAATCAGGAATGGACGCAGATGAAATCAAAGCTGTCCTTGAACTCGTGAAGACGATTCGAAAAACAAAATAAATCGAGCAGCTGAAAATATGGCTGCTCTTTCTATTTTTTTGGTATAAAATCAAGATTAACATAAGTAACTCCGTTTATTCTTACGTGATCGATTGTCGAGACGCCAAGAGACACGAATTTTATCTGCATTTAATCCCCTCTTGTAGAACGCGTGTTCTATTTCTGGTATGATTATACCATACAGTTTTGTATTCGGGGAGGAGAAATTTCTGAATACTTGGCTTTTATACTGAGATTGCATCAACTCTAAAGGAGTGATTGTGTGAAGCGTTTCAAATACACAAAAGAATTGATAAACTATATTGTTGAAAAAGTAAATTCACAACATCAATTTGAATCAAATAAAATGATCAATCTGCTTAAAGCTTATAATGAATCAAAGGGTCTTTCGAGCGAAGGAACGTTTGAATTTCAGGATATCCAAGCTTTGAATATGATAACAAACTACATTAATAATCATATGAATTGGATAGAAGATCTGCAGTCAGAATTTAGACACACATATACGAAAAAGGAAATGTTATTTATTGAAAACCTGATCGAAAGCAAAATTGAACCATTAGTAAACGCATTGAAGTCTCAAATAGCGGCAAACAATTCCGACATTTATGATAACGAAGACATTATTAAATTTCCAAAATTGGATACAGCTACATTAGAGATATCACGTAATCTTAATGATAGGTGTAAGCGGATACTCCTGACAAACTGGCTAACTAAAGATGACCAAGCTATCCGTTTATCACGACAAGCTAATTTCTTTTCACTATGTGCTGTAATTGCTTCAATACTAATCGGATTATTATTTGATTGATTATTAACTTTTGAATCTTCAACTCATAATCACATAATATCTATTGCATTTCTAGGCAATAAGAATGAAAGGAAAATATTATGCCCGCTTACAAAGACGAAAAGCGCGGAACATGGTACGCCAAATTCAACTACACTGATTGGACAGGTACTACAAAACAAAAGATGCAGCGTGGATTTAAGACTCAAAAGGAAGCCAAGGCTTTTGAACGCGAGTTCCTTAGTAAATCGAACGCGAGTCCTAACATGGCCTTTGGTCATTTCGTAGAACTCTACATGGAAGACTGTAAATCACGCTTAAAACCAACAACATATGAAAACAAAGAATTTGCCGTGAATACAAAGATTCTACCGTACTTCAGAGACATGCCTCTCAATTCAATTGAAGCATCTACCATACGTAAGTGGCAAAACGAGTTGCTAACCCATGAGAACAACTATTCACAGACATATCTAAAGACTATAAACAACCAGTTATCAGCCATTTTCAACTTCGCGATGAAGTACTACAAACTCCCATCTAATCCGGCAAGGATTTGCGGATCCATGGGAAAAAAGAATGCTGACGAGATGAATTTCTGGACCTTGGATGAATTCAATAGATTTATCAAGTATTCTGATAATCCCACGTATACAACGATTTATCAGATTCTATTCTGGACAGGGATTCGAATTGGCGAATGCCTGGCTTTGACTTTAAATGATTTTGATCTAGTAGAACATTCAGTGAGCATCAATAAAAACTATGCGAGGCATCAAAAAACCGACCTGATCCTCGAACCGAAGACGCCTAAGTCAAAAAGAATTATTACCATACCTGACTATCTTTCGGATATAGTACGAGACTATGCTTCAAAATTGTATGACTACGATCCGACAGATCGTTTATTTCCATTTCCAAGAACCACGATGAACGGACACATAGTGCGTATAGTAAAGAAATCTGGTGTGAAGAGAATCCGGATACATGATCTTCGGCATTCACATGCTTCTCTGCTGATCGAAATGGGTGTCTCCCCATTGCTTATTTCTGAGAGACTAGGACACGAAAACATCGAAACTACACTCCAAACCTATTCGCATCTTTATCCAAATAAGCATGGCGAAGTACGCTTAAAATTACAAGAAATGACACAGAAAAACACGATTGACACCACTGAAAAATAAAGTTCGTATCATATTCGTATCACGAGCAATAAAATAACCCTGCGAATCTTGTTATTTCAAGACTCGCAGGGTTTTCTCATCTTATTCCCACTCTATCGTACTAGGTGGCTTCGACGTAATGTCATACACAATCCTATTCACGTGATCGACTTCATTGACAATCCTTGAGCTGATCTTATCCAGCACTTCATAAGGTATTCTCGCCCAATCGGAGGTCATACCATCAATGGACGTGACGGCACGAATCCCTACCAAATGGCTGTAAGTTCTTTCATCGCCCATAACACCAACAGATTTGACATTCGGGAGGACGGTGAAGTACTGCCAGACGTCTCGGTGAAGGCCGGCTTTCTTAATTTCCTCGCGCAGGATTGCATCTGACTCGCGGACAATCTTCAGCTTCTCTTCTGTCAGCTCGCCCATGACGCGGATGGCAAGACCCGGACCCGGGAACGGCTGGCGCCAGACGATATTCTCGTCCAGGCCAATCTCCAAGCCCACCTTACGGACTTCATCCTTAAAGAGGTCGCGGAGGGGCTCAATAAGCTCGAAATCCATATCTTCCGGAAGGCCGCCAACATTGTGGTGACTCTTAATGACTTGAGCGGTGTCGGTGCCGCTTTCTATAACGTCTGGGTAAACAGTGCCCTGAACCAGCCACTTGATGCCCTGAAGTTTGTTGGCCTCTTCTTCAAAGACGCGGATAAACTCTTCGCCTATGATCTTGCGCTTGGTCTCTGGGTCGGAGACGCCGGCAAGCTTGCCAAGGAAGCGCTCCTGTGCATTGACGCGGATAAAGTTCATGTGGAAGTCTTCCATAAAGACCTTTTCGACCTCGTCACCTTCATTCTTTCTGAGGAGGCCATGATCGACGAAGATGCAGGTCAGGTTGTTGCCAATAGCCTTGTGGACCATGAGGGCAGCAACAGAGGAATCGACGCCGCCTGAGAGGCCGCAGAGGACCTTATCATTGCCGGCAATCTGTTTAATCTGCGCAATCTTTTCTTCCGCGAAAGAGCCCATATTCCAACGGCCCTCGCAGCCGCAAATCTCATAAAGGAAGTTCTGAATCAGGGTGCGGCCAAACGGGGTGTGCTCTACTTCGGCGTGGAACTGGACAGCGTAGAGCTTTTTCTCCACGGATTCCATTGCGCCAACCGGGCAGTTGTCGGTGGTCGCAGTGATAGTGAAGTCCGCCGGTGCTTGCTCAACATAGTCAAAGTGGCTCATCCAGCAGGTGGAGCCGGACTCGACGCCAGCGAACAGGGCGCTGTCACTGCCCAAATTCAGGCTGATCTTGCCATATTCGCGCTGGTCTGCCTTTCTGACCTTGCCACCCAGGAGATGGGCCATGAGCTGCATGCCGTAGCAGATGCCCAGAACCGGGACACCCAGCTCGAAGATGCCAGGATCTACAGTCGGTGCGCCCTCCAGGTAGACGGAGTTCGGGCCGCCGGTAAAGATGATGCCGCTCGGATTTTTTTCCTTGATGGTGCTCAGCGGTGTCTTGTAGGAGACGACCTCGCTGTAGACGCCGGCTTCACGAACGCGGCGCGCGATCAGCTGGTTGTATTGACCGCCAAAGTCTATAATGACGATCTTTTCGTTTTCGACTTGCATCATGTACAGATTCCTCCACTTGGAAATTTGTCATTGTCACTTACAGTTTAGATAAATTCGGCGACCTTGTACATAGGCCGCCGATGGTTTTCAATCGCCAAAGCTATTCATGCCTGCTCGGCGTATAGTTGGACGATTCCTTTGTGATCTGAATGTCGTGCGGATGGCTCTCAATGAGGCCTGCGTTCGTGATGCGGATAAACTTGGCTTCCTTCTGTAAAGTCGGAAGGTCCTTGGTACCGCAGTAGCCCATGCCGGACTTGAGGCCGCCGACGAGCTGGTAGATCATATCCTTCAGGACGCCGCGGTAAGGGACGCGGCCTTCCACACCTTCCGGTACGAATTTCTTCGAATCCGTCTGGAAGTAGCGGTCCTTGCTGCCCGCGTTCATGGCGCCTTCGGAGCCCATGCCGCGGTAAGTCTTGTAGCTTCTGCCCTGGTACATGACAATTTCGCCCGGGCTTTCCTCAGTGCCTGCGAAGAGCGAGCCCAGCATGACGGTGTCCGCGCCGGCTGCGATAGCCTTGACAATGTCGCCGGAGTACTTGATGCCACCATCGGCAATAATTGGGATATTGTAGCGGCGGGCGACCTCAGCGCAGTCCATGACGGCGGTGAATTGCGGCACGCCTATGCCTGCGACGACGCGGGTGGTGCAGATGGAGCCAGGGCCTATGCCGACCTTGATGGCGTCAGCACCTGCATTGATCAGGTCAAGTGTGGCTTCTGCCGTCGCGACGTTGCCGGCAATGATCTGCGCCTCAGGGAAAGTCGCGCGGAGCTTGGCGACGGCGTCAATGACGTTCTTGCTGTGACCGTGTGCAGAGTCCAGGGTCAGGACGTCGACGCCTGCCTTCAGCATAGCCGCCGCACGGTCCATCATGTCGCTGCCCAGGCCAATGGCCGCGCCGCAAAGGAGTCTCGCCTTGTCGTCCGTAGCGCGGTTCGGGAAGATGACGACCTTCTGGATGTCCTTGATGGTGATGAGACCCTTCAGGTGGCCCTCTTCGTCCGTCAGTGGGAGCTTTTCGATCTTCCACTTGCGCAGGATCTTCTCCGCTTCCACCATGGAGATACCTTCTCTTGCGGTGATGAGGTTTTCTTTGGTCATGACCTCATCGATAGGCTTGGAGTTGTCGGTTTCAAAGCGGATGTCCCGGTTGGTGATGATCCCGACGAGCTTGTGGGCTTCGTCGACTATTGGTACGCCAGAAATCCTGTAGCGCTCCATGAGCATGAGGGCGTCGCTGACGTGGTGTGATGGGGACAGATAAAAGGGATCAACAATGACGCCGTGCTCGCTGCGCTTGACCTTGTCGACCTCCAGGGCTTGCTGCTCAATGGTCATGTTCTTGTGGATGATGCCTATGCCGCCTTCCCGGGCAATGGCAATGGCCATGTTGGCTTCCGTGACGGTATCCATGCCGGCGCTCATGATGGGGATATTGAGCGAGATCTTGTTGGTGAGTCGTGTCTTGACGGAGACGTCGCTTGGGAGTACCTCTGAGCGCTGTGGCATCAGCAGGACGTCATCATAGGTCAAACCTTCTTTAATTGTAAACGTGGACATGCTTAAGTGGGTCCCCTTTCGCTAATTTGCCTGGAGATTGTTTTGCCGATGGTCGGCTTGCCCCAGGAGTGATGGATGGACGGAAGTCGCAGTAGTTCCTTTGGAACAGGAAACGTGACTATCTGAAATAAAATTCTGCAGTTGAGGGGGGGGTGGCAAGGCGGGCCGACCAAGACCCGCCTGCCGTGAATAGAATGAAGAGTAAGTAAACAACGAATTAGTCGCTGGTACTGAAGGCAACAAAAAATCCCGATTTCCCTGAGTGAAATCGAGATGAATGACATGACTTTCAAAGACGAAAGCCGCCTTCAGATTTCACTCATAGCAGGAAAATTTAAGGTTTTCCCGTAGAAACTGGCAGTCCATATTACCGCCGATATATGAGTGTCCGCATTAAGTTAATGATTTTCTCTAAGGTAACAAAATTTGAGGACAATGTCAACAACATCGAGGGATTATTTCGTACTTTTTGCGAAATTTTATCGAAATATCATTTTTAATGTTCGTGTTTTTATAAATATAAAAGAATTGTCATGATTTTTTGACTATTATTTCCTTAAAAAGACGTACAATAGGTGCAGGTGGTGAATGATCATGCATGCATTTGACATAAAATATAAAAGCGGCTGGCGGCTGGCGCTGATAATCCTGATCCTGGTGGGTCTGGTCAGCGCTTTCATTGTCGGCGCTATTCAGGGTGAGCGGCTGGTGATTGAGCGGGTTACGGTACCATCGGCTAATGTCCCTGAGGCTTTGAAGGGCAGGACTATTGCGGTGCTCAGCGATCTGCACGGGCACATCACTGAGGAGAACGCGGCGCTGCTGCTGGAGGGTCTGAGGGAAGCTGATCCCGCAGCCATTCTGCTGGCGGGGGACATGGTGGACAGCCGGGAGGCCGATTGGCCAGAGGCCCGGGCGCTGATGGAGGCACTGCCTGACATTGCCCCGGTCTATTACAGCTACGGCAATCATGAAATAGCGAACATTGAGCGGGGCAGGGCCCTGGGCTGGCTTGAGGAGCTTGGCATTACGGTTCTGAGAAATGAAAGCGCGATCCTGGCCCTTGAAGCAGGGGGCGTAACGGTGACCCTCAGCGGTCTGGACGACCGGATTGGGTTTGCCTCTGAGCGGAGCTACATTCTGGCTATGAACCGGCTGCGGAATGCGGGCAGCTATCAGATTCTCCTCAGCCACCGGCCGGAATATGCGCAGGACTACGCAGCGGCGGGCTTCGACCTGGTCGTCAGCGGCCATGCCCACGGCGGTCAGGTGCGTCTGCCTTGGATTGGGCCTCTCTTGGCGCCGCACCAGGGGTTCTTTCCGAAGCTGGCGGAAGGCGTCCATATCACCGGAGACACGACCCACGTGATCAGCCGGGGGCTGGGGAACAAGGTTCCGTTTCCGCGGCTGTTCAATCCGCGGGAAGTGGTGTTGGTGGGGTTTTAGCATAAGGCGCCATGGCGAAAAGCATGCCATGGCGCCTTATGTTATACTTTCGCAAATACAAGTGCAACGCACACGTATAAGTTGCATTTGTATTGATAAAACACACTTTTAGAAGTATAATTGTTATAGAATCATAGAACCGATTTAAGAGAACGGTAAAAGTAACGACAAAGAAAGGAGTTTTTATAATGGCTACCACCAATGTCACAATTCGCATGGATGAAGAATTAAAGAAACAGGCTGAAGAATTGTTTTACGACTTAGGGTTAACTATGACAACAGCTTTTATTGCGTTCACAAGGCAAGCTGTCAGAGAACAGAGGATCCCTTTTAATATATCCAGAAATGTACCTAATGCTGAAACCATCGCTGCTATTCAGGAAGTTGAAAAGATGAAAGCTGATCCTCAAGCCTATAAGGGTTATGATGACGTCGATGAAATGATGAAGGAACTTTTAAAATGAAGTATACTGTGAAACCTTCAACCAAGTTTCAGAAGGATTTAAAACGCGCCGTTAAGCGTGGCTATAATATCGCATTGCTCACAGATGTCATAAAAACACTGGCAAACGGAGAAATTCTTCCTGCAAAGTATAGAGACCACAATCTAAGCGGTAATAATTCAAATTGTAGAGAATGTCACATCACTCCGGATTGGCTGCTGATTTATGAAATTACAGAACGCGATTTGATTTTGTATCTCACCAGAACCGGAAGCCATAGTGATTTATTTTAGCAAGTGATAACATCATCATATCACATCGTGCTATTTCGATTTTTATCCTATAGCACCACGTGTTATAACCGTGCTATAAATCTGTTATCGATCCGTGGTATCGTTTAATATATGTGTAAAAAACAACGACTATCGGCAGAGTCTTTGAAGCTTTAAAAAGCTCAAGAACTCAGCCGATAGTCGTTTTTTCTTTCCGCTTGAAAAGGGTTGAAGAACCTGAGATTAATAAGCGTAAGGAGCCTCAGACACCCACTTCACCCTCTTCTACAACCTATTCAATTTTCAGCAGCCAAAGCCCCTGCCGGCGCCACCAGACGCTTATACACAAACGCGAATGCCGCAATGGTGAGCAGCATCTCTGGCAGCATGTAGGAGCCGTTGTAGATCAGCGAGTAGATCAGCGGATTCTGGCCCTCCGGCGCATAGGAAGCAAAGACGACGACGCCTGAAATGACGCTGGACACATAGCGCAGAAAGACGCCCAGAATGATGCCAAAGGTCGCGTTCACCAGCTTCTTCCCGAATAAGCCTGCCAGTCCCAGAAATCCAAAGCCCAGAACGTAGTCAAACAGGATCGAGACCGGGTGGAAAGACCATTTTGGTCCCAGGATGAACTGAAGGATTCCGTACACTATGGCGACAAAGAGGCCGGGGCCGGCACCATAGCGAACCGCGTAGATCAGGATGGGCAGCATGCTGACGGCTGTGATGGAGCCGCCGCTGGGCATCTGAAAGATGACGACCAGACTGAGGACATAGGCGAGGGCCAGCATGACGCCGCCTTCGACCAGCATTTTGACAGTGAGCTTGTTATTCATGGATGAGTCTCCTCTCGGTTTTTATGTCAAAGCGAGAAAAAGATCCTGTACAGGGCGTGTACAGGATCTTCAGAAGACTCTAAACACACTTCCCTACGCCGGCACTACCCGGATCAGGTTCGAAGGGTCACGGCTTAAAGCCGTTCTCAGCATTTGCTCCCCTAGTGTACGGATTCAATTTTCGCATGACTTCAGTGTGTGACTGTGTGCAGTCAACATAGACCTAGTGGTCCGATATTACTTCATCGCAAGACGGAAGGGTTTCCCGGCCTACATCATGCCCGGCATGCCGCCGCCCATTGCAGGGGCCGCATCCTTGGAAGGAATGTCGACAACTGCTGCCTCAGTGGTGAGGAACATAGCGGAAATGGAAGATGCGTTCTGAACTGCGGATCGCGTGACCTTTGTCGGGTCAACAATGCCCGCTTGAAGCATATTGACGTACTCGCCGGTGAGTGCGTTGAAGCCGACGCCTTTGTCTGCGTTCTTCACGTGCTCAACGATGACGGAGCCTTCCTGGCCAGCATTGATGGCGATTTGGCGAACCGGCTCTTCGAGCGCGCGGGCGATGATCTTCGCACCTGTCTTCTGGTCGCCTTCGAGGCTTTCGATCAGCTTGTAGATTTCAGGAAGCACACCAATCAGCGCTGTGCCGCCGCCTGGGACAATACCTTCTTCAACCGCTGCGCGAGTCGCGTTAAGAGCGTCCTCGAGGCGGAGCTTCTTCTCTTTCATTTCGACTTCCGTCGCGGCGCCAACCTGGATGACCGCTACGCCGCCGGCGAGTTTCGCCAGGCGCTCCTGGAGCTTCTCTTTGTCGAAGTCGGAAGTGGTTTCTTCAATTTGGACGCGGATCTGGCGGATGCGTTCCTGGATGTTGCCGTGATCGCCTTCGCCATCGATGATGGTCGTGTTGTCCTTGCTGACTTTGACGGACTTGGCGCGGCCAAGGAGGGACACGTCAGCGGTCTTGAGCTCGTAGCCGAGTTCCTCGGAAATGACCGTGCCGCCTGTGACAGCCGCGATGTCTGCGAGCATAGCTTTTCTTCTGTCGCCAAAGCCAGGGGCTTTGACCGCCACGCACTCGAAAGTGCCGCGGAGCTTATTGACGACCAGCGTGGAGAGGGCTTCGCCTTCGACATCTTCAGCAATGATCAGGAGCTTTCTGCCTTGCTGAACGATTTGCTCGAGGATTGGGAGCACTTCCTGGATATTGGAGATCTTCTTGTCCGTGATCAGGATGTACGGGTTTTCGAGGACCGCTTCCATCTTGTCCGGATCAGTGATCATGTATGCGGAGATGTAGCCGCGGTCGAACTGCATGCCTTCAACCACTTCGAGCTGAGTGCTCATGGTCTTGGACTCTTCAACCGTGATGACGCCGTCCTTGCCGACCTTTTCCATTGCTTCTGCAATGAGGTCGCCAATCGTTTCGTCGCCTGCGGAGATTGACGCAACGTCCGCAATATCGTTCTGCGTTTCGATGTTGACGCTCATGTCCTTGAGGCCTTCTACGGCAAGTTTGACTGCTTTCTCAATGCCCTGCTTGAGGATCATTGGGTTCGCGCCAGCCGCGACGTTCTTCACGCCTTCGCGGATGATCGCTTGAGCGAGGAGGGTTGCGGTCGTGGTGCCGTCGCCGGCGACGTCGTTGGTTTTGGTCGCGACTTCTTTGACGAGCTGGGCGCCCATGTTCTCGTAGGCATCTTCGAGTTCGATTTCTCTGGCAATGGTGACGCCGTCATTCGTGATCAGCGGCGCGCCGAACTTCTTGTCGAGAATGACGTTGCGGCCTTTAGGGCCGAGGGTGACTTTGACCGTATCTGCAAGTTTGTTGACGCCGGCTTCGAGCTTGCGTCTCACTTCTTCTGAATACATGATTTCTTTAGCCATGTAGGGTTAACCTCCTGTAGTGAATGTTGGATTATCAGTATTTAAGCACTGATGTGCCGTTTTCTTTGATTGGTGATTGGTGATTGGTGATTGCTAAAGCGCTTCTATTTATTCAACGATTCCCAAAAGCTTGGACTGCTCAATAATGGTGAACTCTTCGTTGTCGATCTTAACTTCTGTACCGGCATATTTTGGGAAAATGACTTTGTCGCCAATTTTGACTTCCATGACGATTTCTTTTCCGTCAATGACGCCGCCCGGACCGACAGCGACGACTTCCGCGATCTGAGGCTTCTCTTGAGCCTGACCAGGAAGCACGATCCCGCTTTTTGTTTTTTCTTCGGCTTCGAGCTTGCGGATGACCACGCGCTCGCCTAAAGGTCTGATGTTCATGTTGAATCCTCCTGTTCATATAATTGAGATGAAAAACTCCCGGCACTTCCTGCTTGAGAAGAGCGCCGAGAGCCATAAACCTAACGCTCTGGAACTATCATAATATAATTTCTGATAATTATCAATAGTTTTTTGGCACTCAATTGATCGGAGTGCTAACAAGTTTTTGAAGGTTGGGGACGCGGACAAGTTTTGAGTTGGGGACGCGGACGGTAATGGTTGTGCAATAGTCAAACTCAATTTTGTTTATTATTCTATTTGTCCATCATTTATTATTTCCGTCAATAAGTCACTTTCAAAACGCTTATTCTTTGTTTGTTCCGAATACCATTCTCCCGATCCCCTGTTTTGACCCTCTTCAGAATTTGTCACTTCATTCCGCTTAAGACATTTCGACCCTCTGTTCTGATGATGAGCAAGGTCGACGGAAGCTGAAAAAGGCCGTGCCCAGCTGAGCTGGGCACGGCCTCTTCCAAACGAAGGTGACGCGGATAGGTGACTTGTGGGGGACGCGGACAAGGGCAGAAATGGAAGTTTGGATACGACTCAGTGCCTTGGTTCGATTGAGAGTGAGAATAATTCTCGCATGCTCTGGTACAAAAACCATTTCTGTCCGCGTCACCAATTTAAAAGCTGTCCGCGTCACCTACCTTAACTACCTTAAATATCTACTTATGCACCCGCATCGAATTCAAAATGGCCAGGAGGGCGACGCCTACATCGGCAAAAACCGCTTGCCACATGGACGCGAGGCCAAGGGTGCCCAGACCCAGCACCAGCGCCTTGATCCCAAGAGCCAGAGCAATGTTCTGGCGCACCACAGTATTCGTCTTCTTGCTGATCTGAATGGCTTCGGCCACCTTATCCAGGTCGTCATTCATGATGACAATGTCCGCGGCCTCAATGGAGAGATCCGCTCCGAGGCCGCCCATGGCAATGCCTACATCGGCAATGGCCAGAGCCGGCGCGTCGTTGAGGCCGTCGCCCACAAAGACGACCTTTCGTCCGCGGCGTCGGGCTTCCTCAATAGCTTTAACTTTACCGTCCGGCAGCAGCTCGCTGAGAACCAGGTCCAGCCCGGCATCGGCGCCTATGGCCTCTGCGATCTCTTTTCGGTCGCCGGTCAGCATAACCACTTGGCCCACGCCTTCCCGGCGCATTGCCGCCACCGCCGCCGCAGAGGTCGCCTTGATCTGATCGCTGACGTCAATGGCCCCAAGCCACGCGCCGTCGACCACCACGTGAACCCGGGTCAGCTGGCCGCCGCTGACGCCCGGCTCAATGCCCAGCTCCTCCAGCAGCCTGGCGCTGCCCACGTGCCAGAGGCGGCCATCGTAGGTTGCCCGAACGCCGCGGCCTGCCAGTTCCTCGTAACCCTCAATCATTCCAAAGACAATCCCCCGGGCTTTGGCCTCTTCGGTGATCGCTTTGGCAATGGGGTGATTGGAGAGATGCTCCAGCGCCGCGGCTCCTTCCAGGAGTGCCGCCTCGCGGGTGTGTCCGTGGATCTGCGCCACCTTAAACTTGCCCTCGGTGATAGTGCCCGTCTTGTCCAGGAAGACCGTGTCAGCGCCCACCAGCGCCTCCAGGTAGTTGCCGCCCTTGATGAGAATACCTCTCGACGACGCCCGTCCAATGCCCCCAAAGAAGCCCAGCGGTACTGAAATCACCAGTGCGCATGGGCAGGACACTACCAGGAAGATCGACGCCCGGTACAGCCACGTCGTCCAGCTGTCCCCGGTGACCAGCGGTGGCACAGCAGCGATCAGGGCAGCGATCAGCACAACCGCAGGTGTGTAAACCTTCGCGAAGCGCGTGATGAACCGCTCCGTGCTGGCTTTCTTGTCCGCCGCAGATTCGATCAGCTCAAGAATTCTGCCGATGGTCGAGGATTCATAATCCGCACTCGTCCGAATCCTGAGCACGCCGGTCTTGTTGATGCTGCCGCCGAAGACCGTCGACCCCGGTGCGACTTCCAAAGGAAGGGATTCGCCGGTGATGGCGGAGGTGTCCAGGACGGCCATGCCGCTTTCGACTATGCCGTCCAGCGGAATGCGCTCGCCGGGCTTGACCAGGATGAGGCTGCCGCTTTTGACGAATTCGGTGTCGATATCGCGGATGTCTTCAGGCGCAGCTTGTGTCTCAGACTGCGGCTTCAGCTGCGTCGAGTCGGCTTGAGCTGTCACCATCGGCAAAAACGTCTTGCTGAGAGGCTGTGCCAAACGTGCAGCCGATGGTCCCTCCTCCTGCACCTTCGCCTCCAGGATTAAGTGGGTCTTCTCGACCTTGATGTCGATGAGGGAGGCGATGGATTTTCTGGATTTGTTAACGGCATAATCTTCGAACAGCTCACCGACCCTGTAAAACAGCATGACGGCCACGGCCTCCGGATATTCGCCTATGACCCAGGCGCTGAAGGTGGCTATGGACATGAGGAATTTTTCCTCAAACCAGTTGCCCTGCCTGAGGTTGTTGAAGGCGCCAAGGAGGACACCTCGGCCCGCCAGCAGGTAGGCGACCACGTAGATGCCTATTCTGACTGGATCTGGCAGGATCCCCAGGGCACTGCCCAGCATGGCGCCAAAGTATAAACCTGCGCCTATGAGGAGCTCTGTTTTATCTCGTTTTTCCGATGCGTGACCATGAGTATGTCCGTGGTCGTGGTCATTGCTGTGATCAAGGTTATGGCGCTGAGTTTGAGCCAGATCCTTGACGCCAACGTGAGGCTCGAAGCGGTGAACGACTTCGGTGATTTTATTTTCCAAAAGCTCCGGCGTCGGCGATGAATCACCTTCCGCGGTCTTCACGATCAGTTTTTTGGACGCGAACCGCAGGGTAGCTATTTCCACCTCCGGCAGGGCGTTGACGGCCGTCTCAATCTTGGCCGCGCAGCTGGCGCAGTTGAGCCCGGTCAGTTCGTACTGAAATTTTTGGGGCTTGCTGTCTGTAGCAGCTTGGGTTGTGTTCATGGGATCCTCTCCTGTCAGTACGCTTGCCAATTCGGGCAGCGCGGGGTGCTCACTTGCGCTTATGATGAAGTCGATTATTATTGCGATATTACTCGTGGCTCAAGTGAACCAGGCCGGCGTTCATGATGGCAGCGACGTGCTCGTCGTCCAGCCTGTAATAGATCACCTTGCCGTCCCGGCGGTTTCTGACCAGCCGCGCCTGCTTCAGAATGCGGAGCTGATGGCTGATGGACGACTGGGTCATGTTGAGGACGTGGGCGATGTCGCACACGCAGAGCTCCGAATGGGCCAGTGCGCTTAAAATACGGATCCGCGTCGAGTCCCCCAGCACTTTAAAGAAGTCCGCCAGGTCGATAAGGCTTTCCTCAGGATGCTGCTCCGCTTTAACTTTTTCCACCACGTCTTCGTGGATGATGGCGCAGTCGCATTTATACTCATTTTGTACCTCGAGATTCATAATTTGGTCTCCTTTTCGATTGAACATATGCATATCTGTTCATGTGTTCAATTAAATTATATGCCTAAGGGACCACCCCGTCAAGATAAAAACACGGGGACGCGGACAACTTCTGAGACCAGCTAAGGAAAGTCAATTCTTTTCTTTAAGAAAGATAAAAAAATTGAGTTTAAAAAATGGGTACAACAAACTAAGCCATTGAAAAGTACGAACAATGGCTATTTTTCAATTCCATTGAATCAGGCAGCTATAAGTTGTAGTTTTGCCGCTCTCCAGGATTGGTGTTCTTCTGGCTGTCTGACTTCAAATGGCTTATCATCTCGCAATACTGCAAAAATATAGTGTAATAGCTTATGCATAACTGCAACGAGTGCAACTTTTTTCTTCTTGCTTCCACATTTTTTCTGATAATAGTCCCTCAGGATTGGGTTGACTTCCTCGCCATTGCTCTTAGTACTTATTGCGGTTAATGCAACCGTAAACAGGACTCTTCGCCCAATTCGAGTGCCTCGTTTGGAGATCTTATTTTGATCCCCTTTAAACTTCCCTGATTCGTTAACACTTGGATCAATGCCAAAGTATGCAACAAATGCCTTTGGGGACTTGAACATCCTAAAATCACCGATCTCGGCGATCAGTGTTACAGCGGAAATGTAGCCTATTCCAGGGAGTTGGTCTATCAGCTCGATTTGACGTTTAACTGTTGCCGGAAAGTCCATAGAATTAACAATTTCACGGATCTTGTTAACGATGCTTTCCAAATTCTTTTGAAGACTTATGATATTATCCACACAGATTTTTATCTTAATCCCCAGCATTGAGAATTCCATGGGCATAGAAGCAGCATTGGAAGCATACTCAAGTAGTCCATCCACTTTCTTCGAAGCCCAAGACGCACCTTTACGACCATGTTTAGCAATCAATTCTATGAGTATAGAGCGCTCCGCAGATAAGATATCCATAGGGGTTGAAAAGTCCTTTAGAAGCGCCAAAGAGGCTTTGCCATAAGGCTCTGAGAAGACTTTTCTATATCCAGGGAACAGTAGATAAAGATCTGTGCTAAGCCGGTTTTTCATTTCAGTGATAGTATCAGAGAGTGAATAGTACTCTCTTACCATCATACGAAGTGCGAGGACTTGGGGCTCAGGAATAATTGAAAACTTAACGTTTTGATACTTCGCAAGTTTTGCAATCTTTTCAGCATCTTTTGAATCGTTTTTCACTTTTCTTATGTCAAGATTTTTGATAGAATGTACAGACAAAGGGTTGAGGACAAATCCTTTGAGGTCATTCGATCTCAGAAAGAAGAAGAGTGGTAAATGAAAGATACCCGTAGATTCTACGAAGTAGATGGGCTTTCGTTGTAACCGCTCTTCTTCGTTTTTGAGAATCTCTAATAGTTTTTGGAATCCAGAGGGGTTGTGATCAATTCGAAAAGGTTTTCGAATCAGAGCACCCGACGGCTCTAACATGGCAACAAAAGAAAACTCTGAAGAGACATCGAAGCCCACTACAAAATCATCAATAAATCGGGACAAAACTAGCACAACCTTTCGTACAGAATGAATCAGAGCTTCCACTGTATGAAGAACGTCTAACAAACTTGCGTTTGAAACGGGTAACACACGAAGGTGGCCCAACCAGCTAAACATCGAATCGTTCTTGTGGAGTGACACTCTTAATCGCGGATAAAGCCTCGAGATGAGGGATCCAGTTGGGGAGCATGTCTATCTCTCTGACAAGTGAGATTATAACATCATGTAGACTGGCTTTCATCAACAATTGAGCCTCTGATTCATCTGAACAATATATACTTAGTTTTCAAGGAACGTTCGGTCATCAAGTGCTTATCTAACCTATCTCTATCTTACAAGTTGGGGACGCGGACAGGTTTTGACCCGGGGACGGTCATATTTCTGTAATATTCAGCCACTCTTCAAAAAAAGCCGGAGCCCCGCACTACCAGGGGCTCCGGCTTCCTTTTCATTCCTCTTCCATCTCAACGAGCATCCGCTACACCTCGCCCGCCTCATAAACAACCCGACCGTTAACCAGGGTCATAGCGACTTTCGTCTCAAGCAGCGCCCTGCCTGTCAGCTCGAATAGATTGCGATCCAGAACGACCAAGTCCGCAAGCTTTCCAACCTCCAAAGTCCCAAGGCGCCCCTCATCAAAGGACACATAGGCGGCGTCGGAGGTGAAGAGTCGGACTGCCTCCATCACGCTGAGCTTCTCCTCCGGCAGCCACCCGCCAGCAGGCGACCCCGAAAGATCGCAGCGCTCAACAGCCGCATAAATATTCTCAACAACACTGAAGTTCTCCACCGGCGCGTCGGAACTGCCCGCCGTTCTAATCCTCATGTCCCGCATGGTTTTCCAAGCGTAGACCTTGTCCATGCGCTCGCGGCCAATCCTGGCCTCCACGATCCCCATATCCGATGGTACAAACACCGGCTGAATATAGGCAAGCAGCTCCGCCTGCCGCATCTTTTCCAGAAGCGCCGGTGTCGTCAGCTGGGCGTGTATGATGCCGTGCCTCAGGGGGTTGAGGTGACCATCGGCAGAACCACGGGCTTCCACCAGCTCCCTAAGAAGCTCCGCTGTCAAGTCAATCGCCCCATCCCCAATCGCGTGCACAGCGATCTGCATGTCATGCTCTTCCGCCAAGGCCATAAACGCCTTCAGCTCCGACCTTTCAAAGCTTTGAATGCCCGTGGTCCCAGGATCATCACTATAGTTTGAAGACAACAGCGCAGTCCGAGCTCCCAAGGAGCCATCCGAAAAGAGCTTGAGAGGGCCAATTCGGAAAAACCCATCGCCATCGCCAACGCTTGCACCAACGCCCGTCGTATAACCCGCCGCCAGGAACCCCTCTAATTCCTCCGGGGTATTGAACAGACACTGCTCATAGACCCGAACCGTCAACGCCCGCGCCCTCTCCATGGCCTCAAAGGCTCCGACCACCTGGCGCCACGCACCGTCTGGCATCCCCATAAAATCCGTGGAGTGAATCGACGTAATGCCCTCCCGGTTCAGGTCCGCCTGCCCCTTGGCCATCAGCTGGATTACCGCCTCTTCTGTCAGCGGCTCCATGAGCAAATGATGGAGGCCTGCCGCGCTTTCCTGCAGCACCCCCGTTTCAGCGTTAATGTAAGCAGCAAATTTTTTCGCCTCTTCCATCTTAAGAATCCGCTCCATAGCCACGCTGTTGGCGACGGCAATGTGTCCGCAGACCCTGGTGTAGACCACCGGAAGCTCATTTGATACCAAATCCAGCTCAGTCCGCGTGATGAACCGTTGTTCCCCCGCAAAATGGTTCTGGTTCCAGCCCCTGCCCAGCAGCCAGCCCCGGTAAGGTCCCTTCTCTTGGGCAAATGCCCGCCCCCGCTCCACAACCTCTTCTGGTGAAGCGCAGTCAAAAAACGGCGCGGTAATCTTGGAAGCCGCGTACTCCAGGATGTGCAGGTGGGTGTCTGTAAATCCCGGCAGCATCAGCTTGCCGCTCAGGTCATAGCGCGCCAGCGCCTCAAGCTCCAAAGCCTCCTGATTGCTGCCCAAAAAGGCAATTTTCCCGTCTTTGAGGCCAATGGCCTCATAAATTGCTGCATCGGCATCCATGGTTTGGATCACGCCGTTGTAAAAGATCCGGTCGAGCATTGCAAAACACCCCTTCTGATAGGTTTGAAGTCCCACAATTATAAACATGCAAATTCGACGCCAATATCCAGCCACCCTTGACAACTTTCGCTCAAAAGGCCGGCGGCGCCCTTCCACAGCGGGTTTGACGCCCCGTGAGTCCGCTTTCGAAACGCTTCCCCCGCAGGGCAACCCCACCTAGTCCGGTAAAAATAGTTTAACATTTTTACGACCATCGGCAAAAGGGATCACTTTCCTTCCAAAAAAAGAAAGCTGATGCCGATGGTCACCAACTTTCCACACTATCACAAGCGCTAACCGCCACTTAAGCCGGCAGGATTTCCAACAAAACCTAAAGCACCGCGATCATACCCGCAACCCAGTTGTAAAACGGCACCAAAGCCACTGGCAAAAACACCGCCGGGAGCATGTTGCCCACTTTAAGATCCGCATCCACCAGCATTTTGAAGCCCAGCGCCATGATCAGCATCCCGCCGGCCGACGTCATAGCCCCAATGACCTCCGGACTCAGCAAATCCTTCACGGAACCCGCAGTCAGCGCGATCAGCCCCTGATACACCAGCACGCTGATGCTGGAAAACGCCACGCCTATGCCCAGCGTCGCCGCGAAAATCACCGACACAATGCCGTCGATGACCGACTTGGCGTATAGGGTCTGGTGATTGTTGCTGAGACCGCCCTCAAGGGCACCCATGATGGCCATGGAACCCACGCAAAACAGCAGCGTCGCCGTGACGAAGCCCTTCGTGAACCCGCCGGATCCTTTGATAAACCTGCGCTCCACCGCGTGGGTCATGTTCTCCAGCTTCTGCTCAATGTTGATGCCCTCGCCAATCGCCGTGCCCAGCGCCAGGCTCAGGAGCACCACTAAAATGTTCGACTCCGTTAAAGCGCTTGAAACGCCTATGATGATAACGCCCAGGGACAACGTCTTAATGATAGCTTGCCCGAACTTCTCCGGCATTCTCTTCCCGATCAGAAGGCCGAGAATCCCTCCAATCAATACCGCAACTGCATTTGCAATAGTGCCTGATAAAATCATGCTGCTTACGCCTCCATTTCTGAATTTCTGCCCCAATGAAACAATAATTGTTGTGCATACCCTGCCTGATCCCCAAAACGGGCCTCCGCAAAGGCCTTGATTTCTTTTGCGCTGGCCTCCTGGGTGAAATACAGCCGCCGCATCATCTTCGCAATCCAGGTGTCCACCGGAAAAGACGCCCTCCGCCCATACCCGAACAGCATGATGCATGACGCGACTTTGTCACCGACCCCCGGAAGCGTCAGCAGGGCTTTTCTCAGCTGGTCGTCATCCAGCCCCCGCCAAGCCTCCAGGTCCGCTTCCCCGCCGGCGACCTTCTGCGCCGCTGCCAGCAAATATTGGTCTCTATAACCCGCTCCAACCTGCCGATAGTCATCCAGCCCCAGCCCAGCCAGCACTTCAGGGGTTGGGAACGCCTTCGAGGCTGACTGCGGCACGGTCTCCCCATATCGCTCAGACAGAGCTTCAATACTGCCTTTGATTCTGGGAATATTGTTGTTGCCAGACAGGATGAACGTCACGAGCATTTCCCAGGGATCCTGCCTGAGAATGCGGATCCCGCGGCCAAATCGTGCCGCCTCCGCCATGGCGGCGCTGGGATCCCGCCTCAGCAAGGTCTCTTCGATTGCAGCGTAGTCCGTGTCCAGATCGAAATAATTTTTCCAGAAACTCTCGAAGACTTCAGGCGAAGACTCCAAAACAACCTCCCCCGCCGATTGTCGCAGCCTCAAAAACCGCCCCAACGCCACACCTTCATAGACAACTTCAGTGTCTGACCGTAGGACGCTGTCAAGCTTTCGCCACCGGAATGCCTGACCGCATTCGAAGGTTTTGATCAGATCGAAATAGGCACTCGGCAGGCTGATGACCCCAGAGGTAGTTGCATCTTCTTTGACGATTTCCAAGGCTGCCATCCGTTCCACCTCACATATCTTAAGAAATTGTAACGTTTTCAGGGAGAATTTGCAAATTGTTTTGAGAGAAAAATGGAAGGAAAATGGTGAAGGTGGAAGGCGGTGTCAGACACCTTGTTCCATCTCTTTGGGAAGTAGGTGTCTGACACCGCCTTCCACATCGCGCCCTTAGGGCGCGAAAAAGCAGGGCGCCGCCCAACCCGCCCCCTCGTTCTACGTACTATCCCTCGGAGACTGCTTCGCGGCCTCCTCGTATCGACTAGCCAACAGGCGGAGCCTGTTGGTTTCGCGCCCCCTGGGGCGCGAAAAAGCAGGGCGCTGAGGCGCCGCCCAACCCGCCCCCTCGTTCTACGTACAATCCCTCGCAGGCTGCTGCGCGGCCTCCTCGTATCGACTAGCCAACAGGCGGAGCCTGTTGGTTTCGCGCCCCTGGGGCGCGAAAAAGCAGGGCGCCGCCCAACCCGCCCCCTCGTTCTACGTACAATCCCTCGGAGACTGCTTCGCGGCCTCCTCGTATCGACTAGCCAACAGGCGGAGCCTGTTGGTTTCGCACCCCTGGGGCGCGAAAAAGCAGGGCGCCGAGGCGCCCTGCTTTCTAGTCTTCTACACTTAGCCCTACAAACTCAAACTTAGTCACATCAAACAAGCCCACATCCGTCAGCTTAATCTCTGGTATTACCGGCAGGGCAAGGAACGCCAAGGTCATCACCGGATCGTAAACCCGCTTGACACCCAGGCTGTAGCCCACCTCCAAGAGCGCCTTCAGACGATCATCCACCAGCTCAATAGGCTCGTCGGACATTAGGCCGCCAATTGGCAGCGGCATGGAGGCTACTACCTCGCCACCCTTGACCATGGCGATCCCTCCGCCTATGCGCTCAATTTCGTCAATTGCTGCCAACAAGTTCTCATTGGTGTCCCCAATCACAATCAGATTGTGGCTGTCGTGGGCTATAGTTGTGGCAATGGCACCATTCTTGAGGCCAAAACCTTCCACCAGGCCCTTGCCAATATTGCCTGTGGCGTGGTGGCGCTCAATAACCAGGAGCTTCAGGATGTCCAGACGCTCGTCATACTTGAAGAAGCCCTCCTCGGTCACGACTTTGCGGACCGCGCTCTCCGTCACCAGAGAATGCGGCAGCAGCCGGATGACCCTGGCAAAGTCAGAGGACATGGCGATTCTTAGATCATCGGCAGCAACAGGTTTGAAGTTGACCGTATTGACGACTGCCTCCGAGGCAATTTCTGACACCTCAAACAGCGCTTTACCCTGCTTCGCGACCAAACGGCCGCCTTTAAACACCATTTCTACATTGAAGGCTTTGAGATCGTCAAAGACGATCAGGTCCGCCTGATAACCTGGCGCTACAGCGCCCCGGTCGTAAAGCCTGTAAGCCTCCGCCGCGTTCAGAGATGCCATTTTAATAGCGGTAATAGGTGCCAGGCCTCGGGAGATCGCCAGCCTGACGTTGTTGTCAATATGGCCTTCCACCAGGATGTCCCCCGGGTGGCGGTCATCCGTGCAGAAGAAAATGCGCCGCACGTTGTCCTTATTGACCCCGGCCACTAACTCCGCCAGGTTCCGGGCCGCAGAGCCCTCCCGAATTTGGATATACATCCCCAGGCGAAGGCGGTCGATCATCTCCTCCACCGTGGTGCATTCGTGCTCGGTTCGGACGCCACCCGCCACATAGGCGTTGAGACCCTTGTCCTTTATGACAGGACCGTGGCCGTCGATGAGCTTTCCATCGGCAACAGCCAGCTTATCAAGGACTTCAGGCGAAGCGCTCTCCACGGCAGGATAGTCCATCACTTCCCCAAGTCCCAGGACACGGGGATGGTCGATCAGCGTTTCCAGGTCCGCCGCCAGCAGCTTCGCCCCGGCATTTTCAAAGGACGTGGAAGGCACACAGGACGGCAGCATGACATAAACATCCAGCGGCAAAACCTCGCTGTTGTCCAGTATATACTGAATCCCCCCAAGCCCGCAGACGTTGGCAATTTCGTGGGGATCCGCAATAATCGTGGTGGTGCCCCGGGGCAGGATCGTCTTCGCGAACTGCGCCGGTGTCACCATAGAGGACTCAATGTGCACATGGCCGTCGATCAGCCCCGGCGCCACATAGCGGCCCTCCAGATCGATCTCTTCCAGCCCTTCATACTGGCCAATGCCGGCGATCTCGCCGCCGACAATGGCCACATCCCCTTCCAGAATTTCTTCTGCAAAGACGCTGACAATTTTGGCATTCTTCAGAACCAGATCCGCTTTGACACGGCCGCTGGCCACGTCTATGCGGCTTTTGATCTTCGCTATCAAAGCCGTTCGGTCAACCGCAAGGCCAGGACTAGCCATTGGCGTCAGCTCCCTCCGCTGCAGCAGCTTTCGCTTTCGCCTCCCGGTCCGCCACTATGGCCTTCAGTACCACGTCTGGCGTCGCCGGCAGCTCGAAAATCCGGATCCCTATAGCATCATAAATGGCGTTGAGGATGGCAGGGGCCACCGGCACCATGGTCGGCTCGCCTATGCCCTTTGCTCCGTAAGGCGCTGTATTTTCCGGATCTTCCACAATATACTTGTGAATGGTCGGAATATCCATAGCCGTAGGAATAATATATTTCGCAAACTTGTTGTTCTTGATGACGCCGTCCTTGACCCCCAGGTCCTCGTACAGCGCATACCCAAGGCCCATGACGAAACCGCCGTCAATCTGGCCTTCGACCAGATCCGGGTTGATGGCACGGCCCACGTCCTGGACGCACCAGGCCTGCAGCACCTGCACCCGGCCGGTCTCGGTATCCACCTCAACCTCTGTGCCGTAAGCGTTGAAGGTGTACGGCCAGTAAGGCACCCCTTCGCCCGTCTCTGGGTTCATGCCGATGGTCTGTGCCGTAAACGAATCCGTCACCGCCAAAACACGACCCTCAGACTTCAGATGGGAGGCGAGTTCCGCGAACGTCGTATGGCGGCTAGGGAAGATTGGGAGCCAGATCTTTTGATCCACCATTTCGAGACCGGCCGTGGAGTTGAGCTTCAAATACAGCCGAGCCTCTTCCAGCAAAGCTTTTTTAAAGGACTCTGAGGCCTTCAGCACCGCATTGCCTGTATTATAAGTCTGACGGCTGGCCGCCGCCGTGCCTGAATCCAGAAATTCTCTGGTATCTTCGCAGATCATATGGACCTGGTCGGAATGGATGCCTAAAACCTCAGCACATACCTGGGGCATAATGGTCTTTGAGCCCTGTCCTACCTCGGTGGCACCGACGCGAAGCAAAATCTCCCCGTTTTCAGCGAGCTCAATCGTGGCCACGGAGTAGTCCGGAAAACCGTTACCGTAGCCTGTGCCATACCAGCTGAGTGCTATGCCTCTTCCGCGTTTAAGCATGCTGTGTCACCGCCCTTTCTTGAACCGCTGCAGAGCCAGCGCCTGTCGCCGCCGTGGTCCCTGAAGACGCCGCGCCGAGGTCCGCCGCTTCATTGCCACCATTCATAGCCTGATTCAAAATCTCAAGGCAAGTCTCCAGCGGTACCGAATCTGTCAGCACTTGACCGTTCGCCGTCACAGAGCCTTTTCTGAAGAGATTCTTCATACGGATCTCATAAGGCGTCATGCCAAGGGCCTCCGCCAAAATGTCCATATGCTGCTCATAGGCCACCGGTACCTGAGTCGCCCCAAAGCCCCGCATAGCGCCGGCATATGGATTGTTGGTGTAAACCGAATAACTGTCAACATAAACGTTTTCAATTTCATAAGGGCCGGTAATATGCACGCCGGCTTTTCGCATAACGTTGATCGCCCAGGACGCATAAGCCCCGGTATCCCCGTGAAGCTCAGCTTCCAGCGCCAGCAGCTTGCCGTCCGCCGCCGCGCCCACTTTGAGGCGCATAAAGACCGGATGGCGTTTGGAGTGCGCATAGAAGGACTCCTCCCGCGCCATAGTCGTCTTGACCGGACGGCCAAGGGCAATCGTCGCCAGCGCCAAGTGAATCTGCATGCTGATATCCTCGCGTCCGCCAAAGGCACCGCCGACCACAGGATTCAGAATGACCACCTGATCGAGCTCCCAGCCTATGGCCTCCGCTACTTCAATCTGATCAAAGTGCGGATACTGAGTCGAAGCCACCACAATGACCTTGCCCTCTTCCATATAGGCCAGTCCGCTCTCCGGCTGCAAAAAGACATGGTCCACAAAAGGTGAGATGTACTCCCGCTCAATGACCACGGCCGAGTCCGCAAAGCCCTTTGCCACATCCCCGCGTCTGCATTTATAGTGATAAATCAGGTTGTTTTTGCCGTCATGAACCTGAGGTGCGCCCTCTTTCATTGCCTCTTTTGGGTCAAAGACTGCCGGAAGTGCTTCGTACGTTACCTTGACCAAAGCACAGGCCTCGTCCGCCTGAGCCTGAGTCTCCGCCACCACAAACGCAATGGGATCACCGACTCTGCGAACCTTACGGGCGCACAGCACCTCATGGTCCTTGAATAAAACGCCATGGACGTTATGGCCGGTGACATCCGCAGCGGTAAAAATCCGAATGACGCCCGGTGCTTTTTCAGCCTCCATCAGATCCAGCGTAAAATACCCGTGAGGGATCTCAGACCGGACCGTTGCCCCATAAACGCAGTTTTCCATTTCAATGTCCTGAGGATACAGCGCCGTTCCCGTCAGCTTCGCCCGCGCATCTTTGCGCTGAATCCGCTGGCCCACAGATTTCAATGTGCTCATTTCTGCTCACCCCGTTCCTGCATGACCTCGGAAGCGGTTTTGATGGCTTTCACCATCTTATCGTAACCCGTGCAGCGGCAGAGATTGCCGCTGATGGCCTCTTTAATTTCGTTGTCATCCGGCGCGACGTTCTTGTCGAGGAGGGCTTTTGCCGAAAGCACCATCCCCGGAATGCAATAACCGCATTGAACCGCGCCGTTATCGAGAAACGCCTGTTGAACGGGATCGAGACCATCGGCAGTCTCAAGCCCTTCAATCGTGACGATCTTTTTCCCTTCACATTGTGCCGCGAGCACCAGACATGAATCTACCGCATTGCCATCCAATATGACAGTGCAGGCACCGCATTCGCCTTCCCCGCAGCCTTCCTTCGTCCCCGTCAGTCCCAGCGGACCTCGGATGACGTCTAACAGCCTCATATGATCCTCTATTTCAAGCCTGTGGTCTTTTCCGTTCACATTCAAATTCAGCGTAATCATGATGCTACCCCCCTGTTGCTTATAGAGACGCGCGAAGCGCTTTTCTCAGCGCGGCACCAAAGACGCCACGCACTGCCTCACGTTTGAACGGCATAGTGCCCCTTCCGCTGAGTCGTTTGGCCACGACTTCGGAGAACAGGTCGCAGGCAGCCTCAATAGTGGCTTCATCCAGCGTCCTGCCTTCGAGGAAGGCTTCCAGTTCAGGTTCCCGCATGCCCGTCAGACCTATGGATCCGGACGCGACACACGCCTTTTCAATGATACCGCTCTCACTCAACTCCAAAGCGGCAGCCGCGCTGAGCCTCGAAATAGCGAGTGCGTTGCGCAGTCCCAGCTTTTCAAACTGAACATTGATCTGCGCCGACCCCGGACGCGGGATCACGATCTGGGTGATGATTTCTGACTCACTGAGATCTGCCTGACCTTTGCCTTTGAAGAAGTCCTTCAGTGCTACCGTCCTGCAGCCCTCCGGTGATACAATTTCCAGAACTGCTTCCATGGCCAGAAGCGGCGGTACCGCGTCAGCCGCCGGCGAAGCGTTGGCAATATTGCCGCCTACGGTCCCCAGATTTCGGATTTGAGGCGCTCCCACTGATCTCGATGCTTCCCAAAGGCCCGGCATCTGCGTTCTGACTCTGTCAGAGGCTACCAGCTCACTGTACTTGGCACACGCTCCGATAGCAATGTAGTCCGCTTCAAAGCGGATTCCACGGCACTCCGGCACATCAGAAATGTCAATGATCACTGGCTTCTTATTGTGCTTCTCCCTGATTTTGACCAGCAGGTCCGTACCGCCGGCAATGAGCTCTGCCCTGCCTTCATTCGCCTTCAACGCGTCCAGCGCGTCCTTCAGAGAAAAGGCCTTAATGACTTTTTCCACTTTCATTCGCAATGACACCTCTTTCTTTTAGAAAAGAAAATGCCCCCTAGCAGCGCGCGGGGGCATTTTCCGGATACACGCTCTATGCGAAGATTTCCTTAAGGATAAACAGCACAGCGAGTATATAGGTCACAACAGGCACATCTTTGGTTTTGCCTGCAAGCGTTTTGATAAGCGCATAGGACACGATACCAAAGACAATACCTTCTGCGATAGAGTAAGCGAGCGGCATCATGATGATGGTCAGAAACGCAGGAACCGCTTCAGTGAAATCCTCGAGATCAATTTCCTTGATAGGCGACATCATGAAGAGACCAACTATGATCAGCGCCGGCGCAGTGGCAGCGCTCGGAATCATGATGAAGAGCGGTGAAATAAAGAGTGCAATAAAGAAGAGACCTGCTGAGACGAGGGCCGTCATACCGGTTCTTCCGCCTTCAGCGACGCCGGAAGCAGATTCAACATAGGTAGTAACCGTTGATGTACCAACGATAGCGCCAAAAGTCGTACCTACAGCATCCGCGAAGAGTGCTTTTCTGACCCCAGGGAGTTTGCCGTTTTCATCCAACATGTTGGCTTTAGTTGAGACACCAATCAGTGTGCCGATGGTGTCAAACATGTCAACAAACAGGAATGTACCGAGAACGATCCACATGTCCGCGGTCAAAATCTTGTCGAACTCAAACGCGAAGAGGGCCATTGGCGGTGGTGTGCTGAAAACAGACGTAGGAAGCTGCGCAACACCGAGCGGAAGCGCGAGAATAGTAGAAATGACGATACCGAGAAGAATAGCGCCTTTGACTCTGAGTGCCAGCAAAACGCCGGTGATGACAAGACCTGCCAGCGCAACCTGAGCATTCGCGTTGCTGACAAAGTCACCCAGCATCAGAGGAACGCCCTGACCTTGAACGACGATGCCTGAGTTGTAAAGTCCAATAAAGGCAATGAAGAGACCAATACCAACGGAAACCGCTTTTTTAATGTTTTGTGGAATACTGTCAATGATGGCTTCACGTATGTTGAAGAATGTTAAAATCAGGAAGATAATACCTTCGATGAATACTGCGGTGAGTGCGAACTGCCAGGAGTAGCCCATGGTCAAAACGACCGTATAGGCAAAGAAGGCGTTGAGGCCCATGCCTGGCGCGAGTACGAACGGCAGGTTAGCGTAGAACGCCATGATCAGCGTTGCTACAAGGGAAGAAAGCGCGGTCGCTGTGAAGACAGCGCCGAAGTCCATGCCTGCGTCAGCCAGAATCAACGGGTTGACAATCAAGATATAGGCCATGGTCATGAATGTGGTGAAGCCAGCTAAAACTTCAGTTCTTGCGTTGGTGCCGTGCTCCGAGAGTTTAAAAACCTTCTCGAAAAATCCTGTATTATTGGTCATTTTTCGTTACCCCCCATGATTTGTAAAAAAGAGTCCTCTTTGCCTACCCTCCTTACCTCCGGAATTGTATGATGTGAAAAATGAAGAACCATAAAAAGCAGAATTGCGGCGGTGCTGTATGAATTTATAACGTGTGCTTCACTGCTTGACCCGGCAAACACAAGGTGAATTCAAGATGAATTCACCTTTCGGCCAGCCGCTTACTTTACTGCGCTGAGGATTTCAAAATTCTCAACATCGACAATACCCATATCTGTGATCTTCCATTTCGGACTTGTGGAAAGTCCCAGGAAGGAAAGGTGCATAAATGGCGCGTGGACCTTGCAACCCAGCTTCGCTCTCGCATTGTCTTCGAGTTCGCGGATCTTGACACTGACCTCATGTCCCGTCAGTTCGTCTGTGATCAGACCGCCGACAGGAAGTCTGAGCTCATCGATCACTCGGCCATTACTGACCAACGCGATACCGCCGCCAATTTCCTTGACTCTGTTCGCTGCGATTGCCATGTCGTTGTAGTTTGTCCCCATGACGAGGAGGTTGTGGGTATCGTGGGCAATGGATTCCGCCATGGCGCCGTTCTCGATGCCAAAGCCCTTCACAAAGCCTTTGCCTATATTTCCGTTGCGTCCATAGCGCTCAACACAAATGAGCGGTACGACGTCCTGCTTCACATCCGCCTGAACGACGCCATTTTTCACTGGAAGCTCCGCTTCAAGGGCATCTGACAAGTTCTGATCCGGAATGAGACCAATGACGTTGACCGTCGCTTTGGAACCTTCCGCCTTGATTTCAAGATCTGCAGCCGACAGGGTCTTGAACTTAACGGAGTTCTTGACGCTCTCCGGATAGGTGTATTTAGGAATGTCGATCAGCATTTGACCATTGGCCGCAACCAATTTTCCATCGATAAACACCGCGTCGACAACCATGTTCTGAAGGTCGCTGATGACCGCGATATCCGCCAGCTTGCCAGGAAGCAGCGCGCCCCGGTCTTCGAGCTTGAAGTAAGTCGCCGGGTTGATGGTGACCATCTGGATGGCTTCCACCGGGTTCACGCCCTGAGCGATTGTTCTTTTTACGATTTCATTCATATGGCCGAGCTTTTCGAGGTCTTCCGCGACCATGTCATCCGTCGCGAGCACCGCTCGTCTCGAATCCATTTTTTCTTCAGTAATGGCACGGATACATTCCGCCATGTTCTTTTGCGTTGAACCTTCGCGCATGAAGACGTAGACACCCTGGCGAAGCTTTTCAACAGATTCAGCTTTGGTCGTCGTCTCGTGGCAGGAGCACGTACCGCCAGCGGCGATTATATGGGCTGCAAGCTCACGGCCGAACAGCTCAGGCGCGTTGCCGTCCACCACTTTGCCAATGCTTCTGGCATAAGTCGTGGAAGCGACGAGATCTGTTATGATCTCAGGCGTGTTGTTGTAAACGTGCTTCGCGTTGCTGAAGCCCTGAAGCTCCCCTATACCAATGATGTTAGGATAGTTCAGGAGATCCGCCATATCTTTGGACGTGATGTCCACGCCCGCAGTTTCCAGCGACGGACAATCTGGTACAAGAGATGGCACAACCAGGCTGACGTGGTTCGGAACGACGCCCGCTTCATCCGCCATGGCTTTCATGCCGACGCCGCCAAGAGCATTTCCAATCTCGTGGGGGTCAGCGACCAGAGTCGTTGTGCCGGAAGGAATTGAAAGCCTTGAAAACTCCGAAATGGTCAGCATGGAGCTCTCAAAGTGCATATGTGAATCAATAAATCCCGGCGCGAGATAACGGCCGGAAACGTCTATCACGAGTGTCTTGGGTCCGATCAGCTTGTCTGAGTCACAGACGCCGAGAATGTATTTTCCCTTGATGGCAAGGTCGGATTTATAAATTTCTCTCGTGATGACGTTGACAATATTACCGTTCAGAAGGACGACGTCAGCGAATTCGAAATCACCCATCAGGGCGTCGATCATCTGGCGGTACTCCATTGCTTGTTTGATCAGCTTTGGATCCATCATGTCGGCTGTGTCACCACCTTATTTTTTATGGTCGAACAAATCCGTCCGGATGTCCACACCGTCAATAATTCCGACGATTGCGGCATCAATGGAGGACTTTGGTTTATTGGCGGCATTTCTTGAAGCTGTGCCTGTGGAATACATGACAAACTCCCCAATGCCCGCGCCTACTGTATCTACAGCAATAAACGGTTCACCGACGGGTTCTTTGTCAATGTTGACAGGCTGAGTCAGAAGAAGCTTGCTCCCGACAAGACCTTCCTCTTTTCGAGTTGCGACTATGGTACCTATGACAATGGCTGTTCTCACCTGTAATCTCCCCTAACGCTTGGCGTACTACCTTTTGTCTACGATCTCAACACCCATTGACTTTGCCAGATCCTTTGCGAGAGGTGTGATAATCATACCCTTTTCAAGCACAATTTGCCGGCTTGAGGCAGGAAGCGCTCTGAGCCAGGATTCTGTGACCACGCGCGTTTGGCCGTTCAAAGCCGGGCGGTCGGTCGCAGAGGGTCTTCCCGTCGAAGCTGGCGCTGTTTGGACAGCTGCAGACCGAACAGCATTTTGATGCTGACGCTCTGGTCTTTGCCTCTCCGCACCGGCTCTGCTGTTTCTCATGGACATCAGCGGATCCCTCATCAGAACAGTGTCGTAATCGTGGTGTTCAATCATGGCAGCGCCATAGTCAGCAAGGGTTTTGATATGGCTTTCCATGACCTTCTTCATCTTTGGATTGCCATCTATGGAGAACCAGGCATGCCGAATCGAATCTGTGTTGGCAATAACCCGAACATTCTGCAGCAGGAACTGCCACAGCAGCATGGAAGGAAAATCGTCCTGAATGCCCACTGCAACTTTCGCCAAGGTATTCTGCGTCAGGTTCGGGACTATGACCACATCTGTCCCTCTTACCAGGCCCTGCACACCTTCGTAACAATCTCCGGTGATCAGACGATACGGCTGAAGCGTTTCCTCAACGCGCGCCCTGCCTACCAGATGCTCTGCCGCTTTCGACATGACCACCGTGAGCAGGTAACCGCTTTCTCTCAATTTGACCAGGCTGTTAAAGGCACTGTCCATTGAAATATCGCTGCCTAAGAGCAGGACAGTAATTTTTCTGTCCTTCAGATCCGAAGCTTCGAGATCGATCGGTTTAACGGTCGAACCTTCAAACACCGGGAGCGCCATGTCCTGAAAGACTTTTTTCATAAGCTCTTTATTGGACAATGTGATACCTCCCTATCAGGGCTGATTTGTCAGCCGCTGCGTTAGTTCTATGCGTTGCCGAGAATGACGCGCTCAACTTCAGAGTGCGGTCTAGGAATGACGTGAACGGAGAACAGTTCGCCAACGCGTGCAGCAGCGTCAGCACCGGCGTCCGTAGCAGCTTTAACAGCGCCGACGTCACCTCTGACCATAACTGTAACGAGACCAAACCCGATCTTTTCATAACCGACGATCGTGACATTTGCTGCTTTAACCATGGCGTCTGCTGCTTCAATTGCGCCTACGAGACCTTTAGTTTCGATTAATCCCAATGCCTGACTCATGTTTTTTTCCTCCTCAAATGTGTGTTATTAAGTTGCCTAAGCGCGACGGGCGCTCAACTGCGGGTTTGATGCTTCAGATGAAGCGTCCTGGGCATTTTCGTCCTCAGGTACTTCAGTTTCTGCCGATGGTTCCTGCTGAGCACCCTCTTGAGACGTTTCCGTTTTGTTTTTTCTGAACATTTCTATCAGTTTATCCACATCAGAATGCGGACGCGGAATAACGTGGGATGATACGACTTTGCCAACCGCGCTGGCAGCCATGACCCCTGCGTCCACTGCCGCCTGCACCGCTGCGACTTCGCCTGCGATACTGACCGTCACGCTGATGATCTTGTCGACGCCAATGACTTTCTCGACACCGACGCACTGGACATCCGCCGCCTTAAGCGCCGCGTCGAGTGCCGCCGCCGCAGGCGTCAGACCTACAGATTCAATTAAGCCAAGTGCTCCTCCGGATCTCACATTAACACCTCCATGGAACGAATTCGGTTACTTAAGACGACCAAGCAGCTCGTCCAGCGACACTGCCCGACCATGGACGACGTTTGCGTTTATTGCGCTTGCAGGTTCGACTGTCTTCGATGGCGCTGCGACCCGGGATTGAGACGTTAAACTCTCGAGGTTCGTGCGTCTGCCGTTTCTGTCACCGCCACCATCGGCAGCACTTCCTTTTTTATTCAAAAGCTCAGACAGCATAGCCGCGTGGCGTTCTGTCAGATGTGAGCCGCTTGAGGCTTTCGCAGGCGACTTAACGCCCGGGGAAGATTCCGCAAGGTCTTTGGCACACTTTTGAACTATGTGGTCCATGATTTGTTTCGTCAAAATATTTGCCATTTCAACACCTCACCTCAGTTGAAGAGCATGTCCATGCCTTCTTCAGGCCGCGGAATTACATTGATGCCAATGACTTGCCCTTTGCTGCCGGCTTCTTCTCTGGCGGCTTCGACAGCTGCCTTGACAGCCGCGACATCGCCCTCGATGATCACCGCGACGACGCCCGAACCCACAATATTGAAGTCTTTGACTACGACGTTGGCTGCTTTGACCATGACATCCGCAGCGTAGATGGCGGCGACCAGGCTCCGGACTTCAAAAAATCCGAGTGCTTTCTTCATATGTTATGCCTCCTCCAACGCTTATAGATTGGGGAAAAATTTCTTCAGATCGATAGCTTCATATCCAGGGATGCGGGCTTTTTCAAAGCCTTTGCCCGCCTCGCCAAGTGGCTTCGTCGCATCGATGCCGACTTTGTCTGACGTCATTTCAAGCAGGTGGGAAGGATCGAGGCCCGTTCCGTTCGCGCCCGGGATTATGAAAACGTCCTTGGACGCCTGTACCCTGGCCGCTAAAGCGCCTTCCACGTCCCCTGCGTCAAAGACGTCAATGTCATCATCCACGATGACCACATGCTTGATATCTTTGCTGCTGCCCAGCGCCGCGATCGCTGCCGCTTTTCCGTCACCAGGGCTTTTTTTGCTGATGGACACCACCGCGTGAAATCTGCAGCCTGCGCCAATAGTTACGTTGACATCCTTAACTTTGACAATCCTTGAGACGTGGGCAAATACCTCCATGTCACGGATCAGACCGTTGCTTAGGTGCTCCTCTTTACAAGGTGCGGAAATCTGGAAAATAGGCTGATTTCGGTGCATGACCGCGCTGACGCGGATGACTGGGTGCTTGGCGACAGCGCCATAATACCCCATAAGTTCGCCGAACGGCCCTTCCGTGACTTCCTCGTTGTACGGGATAACGCCTTCGATGACGATTTCAGCATACGCCGGTACTTCAAGATCAATGGTTTGGCATTTGACCACTTCCAGAGGTTCCCCTCTCAACCCGCCGTCATACTCATACTTGTCAACGCCGTAAAGATCGCTGCCAAGCTGGGAAGCCAGGCAGAAATAGTAATCATAGCCAAGCACGACTGCAACTTCCAGGTTCTTCTTCTGCGCACGCGCTTGCTTTATTTTATCACTTAAAAAGGGCGACGTCACCAAAGCGCTGATATTATTGCCGCCATTAAACTGAAAACGCCTGATAGACGTATAGATCTTGCCATCATCCGGGTCACGAACAACCATAACACCAGCGGTTATAAAACTGGATGAGTCTAGCTCGTGAAACGTCGGAAGCGGGAAGATCTTGCCAAGGTCAATATTTCTCGTTATTATGTTTTCTTTGACCGGACCGTCGGAAAGCAGCCTTGGAGGTATCGTCCGGTTGACTGCGTTCATGTATTTGAAAAGGCGCTCCTCACGTGTCGTGCCCGTGAACTCGTAAAACATTTCACGGTCGCCAAACATGCCGCCAATTATGGGCATCTTGTGGCCTTTGACACGATTGAAAAGTACCGGCGTCGTATTGCCCAGTTTTTCGAGAATACCGCCAATTTCAAATTTCGGGTCCGCCTCAACATTGCACTCCAGGAGTCCGTAACGGTCCCGAAGGTTGCCGAGGCACGCTCTGAGCATTTGTTTTTCCAAATGCAGCACCTCCTTGTGAGGGGATAGGTTTAATGCCAGCGCTCATACAGCTTCGAATCAATCCCAAGCTGATCCAAAATTCTTCCGACCATGATGTCCACAATGTCTGCCAAAGTTTCGGGCAAATGGTAGAAGCCCGGAGCTGCCGGCATAATGGTCACGCCCAGTCTGGCAAGCTTAAGCATATTTTCGAGATGAACTGCGCTGAGCGGCGTCTCCCGTGCGACGAGCACCAGTTTTCGCCCTTCTTTAATAGTAACGTCTGCGGCTCTGTGAATCAAGTTGCTGCTGATGCCGTTTGCCACAGCAGCCAAAGTGTTCATGGAGCAAGGCACAATGATCATCCCGTCAGTTTTGAACGAACCGCTGGCGATGGCGGCCGCCAAATCGTCATTCTGATAATAATAGGCCGCGAGGGATTTTACTTCCTCCAGACTGAAGTCACATTCGTGCTTCAGGTTGTAGGCGCCCATTTTCGAGACGACGACATGGGTTTCAACGCCCATTTGCTCCAAAGCTTTAAGGAGGGCAACTGCATAGATCATGCAGCTGCCTCCTGTAATGCCAATGACGAGCTTTTTAGTCAAAGTGTATTACTCGACTTTGTTCTCAGCGTCGCCGCCGCCGAGCCATGGATCTTCGCCTTTTTCCCAAGCTGCAATGTACTCGTCAAGAGTCATAACTTTTGTAAAGATGGAAAGGTCGACCAGGCCATGCTGGTGCATTTCTTCAGTTTTTGAAGCAACGCAGTCGCTGAGGGTGATGACTTTGTATGCGTTCGCCAGAGCGTCAGCAGCTGTGGAACGGACACAGACGTTCGTCCAAACGCCAGTGACGACAACTGTATCGAGGCTTTCTTCCTTCAGATAAAGGTCGAGGTCAGTGTGCTGGAACGCGGAGTGTCTGCGCTTCGGAATTCTGTACTCTTCGCCTTCCGGATAAAGCTCAGGTATGAAGTCTGAACCCCATGTGCCGGCAATAGCGTGAACAGGTCTGACGCGGAAGTCAGCGTCATTTTTTCTGTGCGCTTCTTGAATGTGGATGAGCTGGATGTCGTCAAGGCCACGGGCGTTGCGCTCACGTACCCAGGCAAACAGTTTCTGAAGCGGTGCTATAATGTCGTCTCCACCTGGGCAGCGAAGTGCAGCTTTTTCACCAATGAAATCGTTGAGCATGTCGATAACGACGATACCATGTCTAGGCATTTTGTCAGTCTCCTTTTCTTCTGTGGTTAAATTATGTGAGTTGTCGAGAGGGGCGGATCCAAAATTGGCGCCGCCGCTCTTTCCAACTTATCAAACTTTTGTGTGCATTTTTAAATTAGTCGATCACGTTGTTGATGTTGCGTCTGTGATAGTTGTTGAAGAAGTCCGCGCCAATAGCTTTGTAATTGTCAAACTGAATCTTATTAGGGAGCACTTGAATGCTCTGGCGTTTGACGAACTGTCCGAAGCCTGGCTCAACGAGAATCTTGCCCTGAACTTCATTTGGCTCTTCGTGGTAGATTGAAGTGCCGCGAAGAATGGTATGAGCAACTTTGCCCTTCAGTTTCAAGCCGTGAAGCGGTGTGTACTTGTTCTTCATGAAGGAAACGTTTTTGTCGATAGTCCACTCTTTGTCGAGGTCGATAATAGTCAAGTCAGCATCAGAACCAATGTTCATGGAGCCCTTCTTAGGGAAGAGACCATAGTGGATCGCAGCGTTCTTGCTTAAAACCTCAACCAGTCTCTCGAGCGTGAGTCTGCCTTTGTTGTAGCCTTCGCTGACGATGATGTTGACCATAGTCTCAGAGCCTGAGATCCCCGGGAATGCCGTCCAGATGTTCATACCTGGCGCGTCTTTCTCAACAGCAGCATCATCATTGTCTTTGTTCTCTTGAATCTTGTATGGCGCATGATCTGTAGCGACGAAGTCGACGCTGCCATTTGCAAGACCTTCCCAGAGCTCAATGTTGTCTTGGGTTGTTCTGAGCGGCGGCGCGATCTTAGCGTATGCGCCGTATTCGGACATAGCTTCAGGCGCATTGAGTACAAGATAGTGCGGGCAAACCTCCGAAGTGACTTTGAGTCCACGTTTCTTGGCTTCGCCAATCAGTCTTGCGCCAATGCCTGTGGACATGTGGACGACGTGGTAGCGCGCGCCGGTTTCTTCCGAGAATGCAATGCCGAGCTGGATCGCAGCTTT
The DNA here is from genome assembly GCF_058683855.1 of Acidaminobacter sp. QWL-03. Classification (NCBI taxonomy): domain Bacteria; kingdom Bacillati; phylum Bacillota; class Clostridia; order Peptostreptococcales; family Acidaminobacteraceae; genus Acidaminobacter; species Acidaminobacter sp. QWL-03. The sequence goes on along the minus strand of NZ_CM178752.1, from coordinate 3,057,495 downwards.
TTCAGCGAGCTCGAGTCTTGCTTCAGACCAAGCCGGTCCGTCGAGGCGGCCTTCAGCCTGATACTTTCTGACGTAGTAGTCGCACATAGCAAAGTTTTCTGCGTGAACGCCCACTGCGAGGCCGGTTTTCTCAACCGCTTTGAAAACTTCATGCATTTCAGGGTCCGTAACGCGGTTGAACGTTGGAACGGATGGCGTCATGTAGACTTTGAACGCCAGAACACCTGCGTCTGCCTGAGCCTGGACGTCTGCGAGCTTGCCGTCGCGAACCATGTCGCCTGTCGCGCCGCCCCAGAGGCCAAAGTCAACAATAGCCTGCGGCTTGATAGCGTCGAGCTTTTCATTCATGGAATCCACGTCGAGAACGGATCTAGGGAACGAGCAGCACGGCATATCGATGATTGTCGTCAGGCCGCCGGCAGCTGCCTGACTGGTGCCGGTCAGGAAGGTTTCACGGTGTGTGAAGCCCGGGTCCATGTAGTGCGTATGAGAGTCGATACAGCCCGGAAGTACAAGCTTGCCGCCTGCATCCACATAACGGTCAGCTTCGAGACCTTCAACGGACTCAAGGAAACCTGCGATTTTTTCGTTCTTGACCAAAATATTGGTCATCAGGGTGTCGTTTCCATTCATTGCTGGAACAAGCGCGTTTTTTACAATCAAATCATACTTCATGTTAATTTGACGCCTCCTTTTAAATGGTTGGACAAGTGTTGTTAGAAGAGACCTACAATTTCTCCGCTTTCGAGGATGTCGATGTGGTTTGCGGATGGAACCTTAGGCAGACCAGGCATTCTCATGATCTCCCCCGCAAGGGCTACCAGGAAGCCCGCGCCAACGGACGCCTTGACTTCGCGCACTGTGATCTTGAAGCCGCTTGGTCTTCCAAGCTTTGTTGGGTCATCTGTCAGTGAGTACTGGGTTTTAGCCATACAGATTGGGAGATGGCCTACGCCGTCTTCTTCAAACTTCTTGATATCCTTAAGCGCTTTCGATGTAAACTCCACACCGTCTGCCCCGTAGATTTCCTTGGCGATCTTTTCGATCTTTTGAACGGCAGTCAGTTCAAGGTCATACAGCGGTGCATAAGCGGATTTGCCGCTCTCTGCCACTTCGACGACTTTCTTCGCCAGCTCTACGCCGCCGTCTCCGCCTTTTGCCCAAACTTCGGACAGAACGACATTGACGCCGAGCTCATTGCAGCGATCTTCGACGAATTTCAGCTCTGCCGGTGTATCCAGCGGGAACGCGTTGATTGCGACGACGGCAGGGACGCCGTGCTTCTGGACGTTCTCGATCTGCTTCTCGAGGTTCGCGAAGCCTTTTGCAAGGGCCTCAAGGTTCTCAACGTTCAGGTCTGCCTTCTTCACGCCACCGTGGTTCTTCAGCGCGCGCACCGTTGCAACAATAACTGCTGCAGCTGGCTTCAGACCCGCCTGACGGCACTTGATGTTGAAGAACTTCTCTGCGCCAAGGTCTGCGCCGAAGCCTGCTTCCGTCACTACATAATCCCCGAGCTTGAGCGCCATCTTCGTTGCCACAACTGAGTTACAGCCGTGTGCGATGTTCGCGAACGGTCCGCCGTGGATCAGCGCAGGGGTGTTCTCAAGGGTTTGGACCAGGTTTGGCATGAGGGCATCCTTAAGAAGGAGCGCCATGGAACCCGTCGCTTCAAGCTGAGCCGCTGTGACAGGCTTATTGTCTTTGGAGTAAGCCACGATCATTTTGGCGAGTCTTTCTTTGAGGTCTTTCATGCTCGTAGAGAGGCAAAGGATCGCCATGATCTCTGAAGCAACCGCGATGTCAAAGCCGTCCTGACGGACCACGCCGTCACCTGTGTTGCCAAGGCCTACAATTGTATTTCTCAGCGCGCGGTCGTTCATGTCGATAGCGCGTCTCCAGAGGATGCGCTTCTCATCAATGCCCAGCGCATTGCCCTGGTGGAGATGGTTGTCAATCAGTGCCGCCAGCAGGTTGTTCGCTGTGGTCACCGCGTGAATGTCGCCTGTAAAGTGAAGGTTGATGTCTTCCATAGGAACGACCTGAGCGTAACCGCCGCCAGCCGCGCCGCCCTTGACGCCGAAGCATGGACCGAGGGATGGCTCGCGGAGTGCCGTAAACGTCTTCTTGCCAATTTTGTTAAGACCCATGCTGAGGCCAACGTTGGTTGTCGTTTTGCCTTCGCCTGCTGCAGTCGGGTTGATTGCAGTGACCAGGATCAGTTTGCCGTCCGGCTTGTCAGCCATACGGTCCATGACATCCAGGTGGATCTTCGCTTTGTAGTTGCCGTAGAGTTCGAGATCGTTCTCGGAAAGTCCGACTTTGGCGGCAACTTCCTTGATGTGAATCATTTGTGCTTCCTGTGCAATTTGAACGTCTGTTTTCATAGCTCTTATGTAGCCTCCTTCATTTTACAGTTAAAATAAAGCGTCCATGGAAAACCTGTCGTAATGTTGATAGTCCATAAAGGTTACTCGTATACAATCATTTATAACAGAAGTCAGCCGCAATTACCTTATGGAGTTTTTACATTTTTCACAGCACTAAAGTTATACCCGAAACCAGCTGTCGCTAAAATATTTTTTTCAATGTTCAGATTCTTGATATAATGGGGACAGTTAAACCACTAAGTTTCTCAACTATCAGGGGGTAGAAGAATGAAACAACTGAAACTCATTGATCTTTCCCAGGAGATTTTTCAGGGGATGTCAGTATTTCCAATGCATCAGCCAACCTTCATCATGACCAATATGACCCATGAAGAAAACATGAATCAAACCGGCAGCAAAGCGCTTGGATTTTCAGCCAGAAACCTTCTGATCAGCGAGCATGGCGGCACGCACTGCGACGCAGTCTGGGAGTACAAGCCAAGCGGCGCCACAATCGACCACATGCCTATGAGTCACTTCTGGGGCAGCGCGATCTGTATAGACCTGTCCCATATCCGCTTTGACCGCTACATTGAGCCAAGAGACCTTGAACTCGCTGTCAAAAAGTCAGGGCAGGAAATCCTGAAGGGCGACATTGTCTTGATGTACACCGGACATTTTGACCGCAATTTTGGCACGGATAAATGGCAGACAGAGTACACCGGACTCAGCTACGAAGCCGCAAAGTGGCTTGCAGAGCGGGGTGTCGTAAACATTGGCGTAGACGCGCCAGCCATAGACCATCCAAGTGATATCAACTTCTCAGGTCATCTGATCTGCGGCGAGTATGACATGACCAACACGGAAAACCTCTGTAACCTCGATAAGATCGTCAACAAGAGATTCCTCTATTTCGGTCTTCCTCTCAGGATTCGAGGCGGCTCAGGCTCACCAATCAGGGCAGTTGCGCTGGTTGAGGAGTAATCTAACTGGCTGGATCTTGAGCCGACAGGCAACCCTATATCGAAATAGTCCCACTTAACTTAAACTATGCAAAAATTAAACCGGACAGATCGAGATCTGTCCGGTTTTTCATTGTAGGTTTTTAACGAAATTATTTTGAATATTCAAGAGATTAAAACAAATTCCGACTTATTTTTCGTAAAAATCATAGTATGAACGTCAAGACGTGACTTATAAGTCAAGAATCTTCATTATTTTAAGTGCCGTTTGCAGTCCATATCTGTCGCCTTCGTTCTCCAGATTTTTCCCTGTGATCTCCTGGATTCGATTGATTCGGTAAAGGACTGTATTATAGTGGGTGAATAAAAGTTCTGACATCTTCTTCAAATTGCCGTTGGTCTCAAAATAGACGATCAGGGATTTGACCAGTTCGGTGTCTCTTTTCCTGTCGTAAGCTACCAGTGGTTCGAGCGTGGTTTCATAAAAACTGATCAGTTCATTTTTCAAGTGATCCTGACAGAAAATCTTGTAGATGCCAAGGGCGTCAAAATCAATGACGCGTTCGTTGATGTAAGTTTTCGACGCTTCGACTGCCTTATCCGCGTCATAGAGGCTTCTGTACGCATCACCCAGACCCTTGTAGAGTCTTCCTATGCCCACTTTATAGCTTATGTGACCCATTTTGCTGTCGAGAACCGCCTCTGTTTCTTCTGCCAGCTTCTTGAACTCCCTGGTATATTCCTCCGGACTCTTCCACATGGTCATGACATTGATTTTCTTGCCTTTATTCGCGATCAGATACGTTCTGCCTTCTTTCCGGCAAATTATATCGATCAAATACATAACCTTGGTCAGATGCTGGTTGTACTCTTCATCCGAGGCAAGGTTGGACTCCCCCTTGCTTACTCTGATGTTCATGATATTGTAGAAAGAATCTTTATCAAATCTATAGTAATTTGATCTTTCAAGGGCTTTCAGTTTTCTCTTCTCGTCCAGAGAGACCAAATCCTCAAAGAACTCCGTCTTGTACTTGTTCTCCACTTCCTGCACAGAGAGTCTTTTCAAAAACTCCAGCGCAACGACATTCGCCGTGGATTCCATGTATAGGGCGTCAAAATTCGTCAGCTCACGCTCATAGCCAAAGGCTACCAAATGACCATAAACCGCATTCTTTATCATAACCGGGACCATGACGCGATCCATTTCCTTGCCATTGATCACAACCCGGTCTGTCATAGTCTTGGTCTGCTTGGTTCCTGAGGTGCTGGAACGCATAAAATGCTTTACATTTTCTTCAAACTGTCCGCATAACTCCGGATCCCGCTCACCATCATGAATAAACTCCTCAAAATGATAGTCCTTTACAAGGATTGGATTCTCAATGGATTTTACCAGGCTTTTGAGGATATCTTTAACGCCGCCGCCTTTGAGAACGACGTTCATGGTGTCATGGTGAAGGGTTTCGACTTTTCTGAGGATATTGGTCTGACGTTCGAAGATTTCCTGAAAGACAGGTGACATGATCTCCGCGAAAGGAATATCATGGTGGATTTCGACGATTGGAAACTTAAGCCGATCCGCCAGCTCGACGATTTCAACAGGCAGGCTCTCCAGATAAGGATATACTTTGATCCCGATCCCACTGAGTTTTTTGGACGCCGAAACCTCAATCAGATTCAGCTGGTCTTCCATTGAAGTGGATTTGAAGAAATACCCTGTGGTGAGGAGAAATTCACCTTCGTTTACCCAGCTGAGTATGTCAGGATCTGCCATGACATTGACGCGTGTCACAACATTATTGACACCTTCTTCACCTGCGACAATTTTGCAATTCTCAAGTACTTTCATTTTAAGGATATCTTTTATAGAAACGCCCGTTTCATCTATCACTTTAATCCACCCCTGCGACTTTGACACTATGGTATTGTTTCACATCACCAGCATATTCTCTTAAGAAATTACAGCTGCCATGGAAAGCAAATTCGTTTATGTACTTGGAATAAGAATATCACAAATGGACCGCATTAACAACTGATGATCTTGTTGTTTTCTTATAAACAGCGCAAAAATAATACCAACTGTATTCTTCAAAAAAACAAAATTTCCGTACCGTTTATCCGGGCGCATTTATAGGTTTCCTATAAATATACGACATAAAAAAACGGTTCATGTTTTGCGCAGCGCGCAAAACATGAACCGTTTAAATCCGTTACCAGATGAAGCTGCTAATATTAGTACCAGCCGCGAACTTTCATTGCGTCAGCAATACGCTTGATGGACATAACATAAGCTGCTTTTCTGACGTCGATATTGTATTTCTCTTTGATGACGATGATGTCATTGAACGCTTTAACCATAAGTGCTTCTTGCTTCTCTTGAACTTCTGCGAAAGACCAGTAGTAGTTCATGAGGTTCTGAACCCACTCGAAGTAAGAAACCGTTACGCCGCCTGCATTTGCAAGGATGTCAGGAATCAGGAGAACGCCTCTTTCGTAGAGGGCTTTGTCTGCTTCAGGTGTAGTAGGGCCGTTAGCGCCTTCTACGACAACGCGAGCTGTGAGCTTGCCGACATTGTCCATAGTGATGGAGTTCTCAAGGGCACAAGGCGCGAAGATGTCACATTGAACGCCGAAGACTTCGTTTCTGTCGAGTTCAGTTGTGCCATGTCCGAAGCCAGTGATGAATCTGTTAGGCGCGTTGAGTGAGTACTCCATGAGTGCCTCAACATCAATGCCGTCTTCTTTGAAGAGCGTGCAAGAGAAGTCGGAAACTGCGACAACTTTAATGCCTAGCTGGTGAGCGAAGAGCGCTGCGAAGCTTCCAACGTTGCCGAAGCCCTGGATCGCAACTTTAAGGTCGCTCAGGTTCATGCCGAGGTATTTAGCGGATTCTCTCATCATGAGAGCGACGCCGTAACCTGTTGCTTCGTTTCTAGCGAGGGAACCGCCAAAGTTGACAGGCTTGCCAGTGATGACACCTGGAACGTTTTCGCCTCTGAGCTTGCTGTATTCGTCAACCATCCAAGACATAATCTGGCCGTTAGTGTTGACGTCCGGCGCAGGAATGTCTTTCTTTTCGCCGATGATTGGAGAAATCGCCGTGATATAAGCACGGGACATTCTCTCGAGTTCGCCTTGTGAAAGTGTAGCTGGGTCAACTGTAATGCCGCCCTTGCCGCCGCCGTAAGGAATGCCTACGACGCCGCATTTGAAGGACATCCACATGGAAAGCGCTTTGACTTCATCATAAGTAACACCTTGGTGGAAACGGATGCCGCCCTTGGCAGGACCAACTGCATCATTATGTTGGGATCTGAAACCCTGGAACATACGGACTGTGCCGTCGTCCATCTTAACTGGGAAGTTAACTTCAAGTACTCTGAGCGGCTGCTTTAAGAGTTCGAAAACTGCTGGTTCTGCACCGAGGACTTCACATGCTGCCTTGACTTGTTGCTGGGCGATTTCAAATGGATTTAACGTTTTTTCTGCCACTTTATTGGCCTCCTTAAATCTTGTTATTGTGAAGCTCGCCAGATTCTTGCTAGTGACACGCGCTGACCTTCCCCTGGACTTGCGCCTTCAGAAGACTGGCTTGCTTGACTACCCAGATTATGTTTGAGTATAGCAGTTCCCACCATATTATAAAATTGTTGAATCGTCACGTGATTTTGATTTTTTGTAGCGAAATTGAATCATTAATTATTAAAATTCATTTATTGTTATAATTTAAACATTCTCACACTGCCATTTTAACACATCCGCAGACAGTGTCAATACAAGGTTTCGGTCTGAATTTTCAAACTTTTTATATAGACCAAGACTTTGATGACTTGTATTCGCGTCATCTCTTCCACTGCCTCGGCGACATGCCTCTGCACCGCTGTCGCAGTCTCCATCATCCGGTATGGCGGTTTCAGCTCCAATTCCACATGAATCTCGAGTCCGTCGCCCAGTTCAATGACTCTGGTTTTATCTGCAGTGTGCACCAGCGGAATCTCTTCTGAGGCATATTCAGCGATTTGCGCGAGTACTTTGTTGGACACACTGAATTTGCCCAAATAACTGAAAGTTGGTCTGACTACTGTCTTCTCACCGACAACTGTCGAATGATCCCGCCGGCGAATAATAGTTTTGACTGCATCCAGGAAATAGCCGCTGAAGTCCCGCTTCACCTCGACTGAGGGCAGCGGTATGATGTGCTTCCCGAACTTTTCCCTCTGACTTTTCGCCATTTGAATGTCGTCCGGTGTCGATACATCCTCAATTCGAATCCATTCGTCGATCCCGTGCAAGCCCAGATTTTCCGCGATATTCTCCACCATTCTGTCAGAAGTTCCCAAAATCATTAAGGTGCTCGGCTTCAATCGCTCAAGAGCTTCCCTGACTTCTTGCCGATGGTCGCGGTGAAAAAAGATCGCCCGCTTCACTGCCGCCATTTTGGTATCCTCCCGTTTGGCGGATTTTCCTGCGAGACGTTTTGAATCGCCAATCAATAGACCGTCGTCGATAATATATTGAATCCCATAATCATGAGCTACGTGCATGGCCTGGTGGCTTTTACCTGTTCCACTGCTGCCAACGAGTGCATAAACTTTCATTTTCACCACTCCTGTAGAACCAGCGTCACTTGGCTCCAGTATAACTGCGCTGCCTGGTCAAAGCACTGCTTGAACCAGAATCTCATCTTCATTATATCAGAAAGTCATGGCATTGTTTATGTAACACTTCATTTTTATGTTTACCAATGGATAAGATGTGAATCAGCCATAATATAATGATAATCATTTTTGATTAGCTAGTTTTCTTTATTTTTTGCCTTTTTTCATTGCTATGATCCTCCTGAACTAGATATAATTTCGATATCGCCGGTCAAAGAACCGGCAACTACATATTTGAGGAGGATCTCCAATGGCATATGTAATTAACGATTCCTGCATTTCTTGCGGCGCTTGCGAGCCTGAGTGCCCAGTCAGCTGCATTACTGCAGGTGATTCCATCTACGTCATCGACGGTTCAGCTTGCATCGATTGCGGCGCTTGCGCAAACGTTTGCCCAGTTGACGCTCCAAAGCCTGAGTAAGACTCAGAGCAAAAGAAAAAAAGTAAAGCAGTGGGAAATTGGTGCTGTGGAAGTCGTTCTCCGACTTCCACATTGCTGCCTCTTCCCGCTGCTTTTTCATTTAATCGTGCAGATCATACTTCCCTACAGTCAGCTGATTCATTCGGCTGAGGAACTTCAGAACCGCTTTCTGTTCGTTCACTGTCATTTCTCCAAGAACATAATCCAGATATTCCTTCTCATGACTCTGCCAGCGTTCAAGTGCCCGTATTCCAATGTCGCTGAGCCAAATGCGGCGAATCCGCTTGTCCTCACGGGATACGACCTTGTCGACCAATCCGAGCCTTTCCAGACGCTCCACGCTCCTGGAGACCAAGTCGCGGTTCAGATCAAATCGCTCCGCAATTTCCTGGATGGAGAGCGCCTGACGCTGAAGCTCCTTCAAAAGCCACAGCTCAATCAATGTCACTTTATGCTGTTGGTCATCCAGAGGAAATGACATGCGGTCGTAGCGCAGAACTTTGGACATGATTTTCTCAATCATGCGCTCTATTGAGAGTCTATAAGAATTCATAGCCTGGTCCTAACGCCCTACGATCAGCGCTTCACCCATACCGCCGCCGATACAAAGCGTAGCAAGGCCTAATTTCGCATCTCTTCGCTTCATTTCATGAAGAAGCGTGACGAGAATTCGGGCGCCGCTGGCCCCAATTGGATGGCCAATAGCAATTGCACCGCCATTGACATTGGTTTTATCTGCCGGCAGCTGAAGCTCTTTCATGACAGATAGCGCCTGAGAAGCGAAGGCTTCATTTGCCTCGATCACATCCAGCTGTTCAACTGTCAGCTGTGCTTTTTGAAGTGCTTTGCGCACAGCCGGGACCGGTCCTATGCCCATGACCGACGGATCAACACCCGCTGAGGCAAATGATCTGATAACTGCCATAGGTGAAAGTCCAAGCTCGTCCGCCTTGTCTTTGCTCATCAGCACCAAAGCTGCCGCACCGTCGTTGATGCCTGACGCGTTGCCCGCTGTCACGGTGCCATCTTTTTTGAATGCCGGACGCAATTTGGACATGCTTTCAAAGGTGGCACCTTCCCGAATGTATTCATCTCTTGAGAACAAAACAGGATCGCCTTTTTTCTGCGGAATTGGAACAGGAATGATTTCTTCGTCAAAACGTCCGCTTTCGCGGGCTTCGAAAGCGCGCCGCTGACTTTCTGCAGCGAAAACATCCTGTGCTTCTTTGGAAATCTCATACTGAGATGCTAAATTTTCAGCAGTGATCCCCATGTGATAATCGTTAAATGCACACCAAAGTCCATCATTGACCATGACGTCATAAGTTTTGCCGTCGCCCATGCGCTGCCCCCAGCGTCCGGACGGCAGCAGATAAGGTGCCATACTCATATTTTCTGTTCCACCGGCAATGACGATGTCATTTTGGCCTGCCATGATGCTGAGTGCAGCCATGGAAACGGTTTTAAGCCCCGAGCCGCAAATCATATTGATCGTTGAAGCAGGAACACTGTCCGGTAGACCTGCCTTGAGAGCCGCCTGTCTGGCGACACCCTGCCCGTAACCGGCTTGAAGTACACAGCCAAAGAGCACCTCGTCCACGGCTTCAACGTTTACGCCCGCTCTGGCGATCGCTTCACGGATGACGAGCGCGCCCAGATCCATAGGTGTAACGTCTTTTAAAGAGCCCCCGAATGACCCTACCGGTGTACGTACCGCACTGACAATGACAACTTCTTTCATAAGAATCCTCCTTGTAAATCGACCCCATGTTTACCCAATCACATTATACACTTATTTGTTGGAATGTTAACGATTCGTTATTTAATTAACAAAACCAAGACTCAAATGTTGCCATCGCGTATGGAAGACGGTGTCAGACACCTGTTTCCATTTCTTTAGAGGGACTTTTCAACATAAAAAAGCCCGGCGGTCGCCGGGCTATCTTATACGTCTTAATTACTGCTCTTTCACAAAATAAGTCAGGGTCAGCAGATTGTCGATGAGGTGGACGTTTTCCACGACGACGTCGTCATCCACTCTGAGGTCAACCGGCGCAAAGTTCCAAACCGCCTTGATCTTGCACGCCATCAAAGCGTCTGCGACATCCTGCGCACCCGCACGGCTGGTGCATATGTAGGCGATATCAATAGGCGTTTCACTGGCGAAGGCTTTAAGATCATCCATGTCACGAACTTCAACATCATTGATTTTTAATCCGATCACCTTAGGATTGACGTCAAAAATCCCAACGAGATTAAAGCCAAATCTTGCGAAACTGGCATAGTTTGCAAGTGCTTGGCCAAGGTTGCCGGCACCAATGATTATGGTGTTATAGGTTTTGGTAAGACCCAGAATCTTTCCGATCTCACTGTAAAGATCCTCAACGTTGTAGCCATAACCTTGTTGTCCGAAGCCGCCAAAATTATTAAGGTCCTGACGGATTTGGGATGCAGTGAATCCAATGATCTCACTAAGCTCTTTCGAAGAGATCCTCTTGACATCTTTGTCGAGCAATTCTCTTAGGTAACGGTGGTATTTAGGCAGTCTTCTTATAACAGCCATTGAAATGTTCTGATTTGATGTCATAACTCTATCCTCACATCCTTTTAACTCTTATGAAAAATTATACCATTCAAAAGTTCTATATGTCAATTTAATAACAATTCAAGTCGTATGCTGCCTAAATATGTTCTTTTTGATCATGAACGCTTCTCCATCGGCGGCACTATCTTTTTCTGTGCTTTTTTCGATCCTTCAAAGCTACGCTGCTGTCGAATATGTTAAAATGAATTTCAAGAACGATACACCAGAATGGAGCGGTTAGTTTGATAGCTTTATCATGCAACGGTTTGACAAAATATTACGGCGTTGACCGAATCATCGAGGACATCTCCTTTACAATGTCTCAGGGTGATCGAGTGGGCTTGATCGGCAGGAATGGCGCCGGCAAGACGACACTGTTTAAAATTCTGACAGGGCAGATCACCAGCGACAGCGGCACGCTCTACCGTGCTAAAGAGACTGAGATTGGCTATCTGGAACAGATCGTGCCCTCCTCCAGTTCACAGACCCTCCTGGAGTTTGCCATGTCCATATTTTCTGAGCTGCTCGACCGCGAGGAGGAGCTGCGCGCCCTTGAGCATGACATTGCGGACGCCGACCCAAGGGACGTGAGCGTCAACGAAAAACGGTTGGAGGCGTATTCACATAAGCTTGAGTCTTTCGAAAAAGACGGCGGCTATACGTTTAGGAGCGAAGTCAAGGGTGTTTTGAGAGGCCTTGGTTTTGAAGAATCGGAGTTCGGAAGAGATCTGAATGAGCTTTCGGGCGGGCAGAAGTCACGGCTGAGCATCGGCAGACTTCTTTTGAAAAAGCCTGAACTGCTCTTGCTGGACGAACCGACGAACCACCTGGACATAGATGCCTGCGCGTGGCTGGAGAACTATCTCAAAAGTTACCCTGGCACCATGATGATTATTTCCCATGACCGCTATTTTCTCGACCAGCTGGTCAACAAAATTTATGAGATCGAAAACGGCAAGCTCACGGAATATCCTGGGCTTTACAGCGACTATGCCCGGGAAAAGCGCAAGCGGTTTGAAGTCGAAATGAAGGCGTTTGAAAAGCAGCAGCGCGAAATCGAGCGTCAAGAGGAGATGATCCGGCGCTTTAAGCAGCACGGCACGGAAAAGCTGGCGAAGCGGGCGCGAAGCCGGGAAAAGCGCCTTGAAAAGGTGGATCGGATTGAAAAGCCCACTGAGGACCACCGCAGATCCCGGCTCAATCTGACTCAGCGGACTCAGAGCGGCGAAGACGTCTTGGCTGCTGAAGGGCTTGCGAAGTCCTATGGCGGCAGAAGAATTTTCAACAACGCCGAGCTCTTTGTTTACCGCGGGGACCGGGTAGGGCTGATTGGCGCGAACGGCATAGGCAAGACGACGCTTTTCAATATTCTCTGTGGTAAAGTGGAGCCGGATGAAGGCTATTTCAAGCTGGGGCACAAAGTCGAGGTCGGGCTTTATGACCAGGAGCAGTCCAATTTGAATCCGGGGAACAGTCTGTTGGAAGAAATCTCTGACGCCGACCCCAAGCTGGACCTGACAGAGATTCGCACTTTACTGGGCGCGTTCCTCTTCTTTGGGGATGACGTCTACAAACTCGTCTCACAGCTCAGCGGCGGGGAGCGCGGCCGATTGTCTCTGTTGAAGCTCATGCTCTCAGAAGCTAATCTCCTGCTTCTGGACGAGCCTACCAATCACTTGGACATCCAGTCAAAGGAAGCACTGGAGTCGGCGCTGGAGAATTACGAAGGTACCATCATCACCATTTCCCACGACCGCTACTTCCTGAACCGGCTCTGCAACAGACTGGTGGAGCTGAAGGCGGACGGCACGACACTGTATCTGGGCAATTATGATGATTACAAGGAAAAGCTCGCCACCAATCAAAAGCTGGAAAACGAGCCTGATCAGACAACGGTCAATAAGACGCGCCAGAAGGAAGAGCGGCGCAAGGAAAAAGAGAAGCTCTCTGAGGAACGCTCGAAGAAACGCGACCTTCAAAATCTCGAAGCGAGGCTTCACGAGCTGGAGAACGAGCTGCACGAGATTGAACAGAAAATGTGTGACATCAGCATTTCCCAGGATCATCAAGCGCTTCTCAATCTGACAGAGACCAGTGAACAGCTGAAGGCGGAGATTGAAGTTCTCTACGGGCGCTGGACAGAGCATCTGGAAGAGTAGTTTGATTTTCTCATTTTCATGAGTGTGAAAATGAGTTCAGAAATGAGTTTAGAAATGATTCATAATTGACCCATCCCCAGTCTGGACAAATTGAGGCTGTGGGCTATAATAGAATAGTGATCTGTGGGCGGTTTGACCGCCAACCATCGTATGAGGAGGCACCCGAATGTTTGAAATGATAAAAAGTATCATTGAAGATCAGCTGGCTATTTCAGATCCAGACAGAATCACCCTGAACACAAACCTTAGAGACGATCTGGACGCAGATTCTCTTGACGCAGTGGAAATCATCATGGCGGTTGAGGATGAGCTCGACATTGAAATCCCGGATGATATCGCTGAGCGTTTTCAAACCGTGGGTCAAATTGTGGAGTACCTGGAGAACATTAGATAATTATATTAAAACATAAAGAAAAGCCTGGCAGATCACCAAAGCCAGGCTTTTCTTTATGCTTTGTAGGTTGCGAACTCGAAAAACTACGCGATCTGTTCCTCAGCCAGACTGACAACCTGCAGCAGCTCGAGGGGATGCTCAATCACAAAGTCCGGCTGATGGGCCATCAGAGTTTCTCTCCTAACCGAGGTCCAGCCAACCAGGACATTTGCGACGCCCGCTCGGCGGCTCGCAATCAGATCTCCGGAACTATCTCCAATGAAGAGGGCTTCCTCAGGTCTGACATTCATTCGTTCCAAGGCTAAATGGACACCCTCCGGTGACGGCTTCTTTTCCTTTACGTCATCGCATGTAATGACCGTTTGAAATAAATGGTGCAACCCCAGGTGCCTGAGTCCCATTTGGACACCTTCCCTGCTATTGTTGGTCACTATAGCCATGTTGAAGCTGCATTGACGCAGGTCGTCAAAGAGCTCATCCATCCCTTGGAATGCCTTGGTCAGGGCGTCGTGCCGCTGGGTGTACCACTTCCTGAAGCGCGCTGTCATCTCATCTGCACGCTCAGGATTGAGGGCTGCCATCTGGTCGTGCAGCGGTTTGCCTGTCAGCTGCTCCAGCTCGTGCTGTGACAATCGGCTGCCTCTGTAGGCTTTTGAAAAAAGATTAAGGCCTTTCGCAATAATCAGGTTTGTGTCTATTATAGTGCCGTCAAAATCAAAAATAAGTGTATTGATCATGTGGATTCTCCTCACAGTCATGTGTTCTGCCCTTTGTTTTCACTCTTCTCTACAGCATGATCTTACATCTGAAGTGCAAGGATCAGATGAACTTCGTGTTAAAAGTCTGTAAATTCCTCTTATTCAGAGAAAAAGAGTTCCGGCAAACTAAAGTCTGATGGTGCATAGAGGCGCGCAACTTTATTCATGTATATGCACCGCTCCAATATTCATATCAACACCATACACAGTCTATCCACAGGTTATCCTTGTTAAACGACTATGTTCACAGGGGTTTCTAACAGTTTTCCACATTATCCACAAAGTCATCCACAGAAAAAATGTGGTATTCAGAATTTTCTGTTATTTATATTGCATTAACATAACAATGAAAGTCGGTGTCTGACACCGAGTTTCGTGAGGAAGAGGGTGTCTGACACCGACTTCCTTCCACAACAAAACGCGGCCGTCAAAAGACGTGCCGCGCTTCAATTGTTGTGTTATTCAGAATGATGGCGTATCCAGCGTCAAATTAGGAACGGCATTCAATGCCATGTCCGCAATGTGTCCATTTAAATAGGCATAGTGACCGGCGCAGCCTATCATGGCTGCATTGTCTGTACACAGTTCAATGGGCGGATAAAGCATCCGGATGCCCTTTGCTTTGGTTTTTTGGTCCAGGACTTCCCTGAGCCGGGAATTTGCCGCGACGCCGCCTGCCAGTACGAGGGTCCCAACGTCTGAAGCCAGCGCTGCAGCGACCGCTTTGTCTGTCAAAACATCGACTACCGCTTCCTGGAAGGAGGCGGCTACATCTTCCACCACAATAGGCTCACCTTTCATCTTCATCTGGTTCAGATAACTGAGTACAGCGGATTTCAAACCGCTGAAGCTGAAGTCGAGACTGTCCTGCTCCAGATACGTTCTGGTAAAGGGAATGGCTGCGCCGTTGCCAAGCCTGGCGAGACGGTCGATCTGCGGACCACCGGGATAACCTATCCCAAGGGCTCTGGCTACTTTATCATAGGCTTCTCCGGCTGCGTCATCCCGAGTTTTCCCAAGGATTTGGTAATGGCCATAATCCACTACTTTGACCAGATGGGTGTGCCCACCGGAGACGATCAGCGCCGCAAAAGGCGGCTCTAGATCCGGGTGAGCAATGTAGTTGGCTGCCACATGACCTTCAATGTGATTGACGGGAATTAAAGGCTTGTTCAGGGAGAACGCCAATGCTTTGGCAGTGGAGAGACCGACGAGGAGCGCTCCAACGAGGCCGGGGCCGTACGTTGTCGCGATCAGGTCCAGGTCCCGAAAGGTACAATCCGCTTCCCGAAGGGCTTCATCAATGATTCCGCTGATTTTTTCAACATGATTGCGGGACGCGATTTCCGGGACGACGCCCCCGTAGAGCTTGTGCAGATCAATTTGGGAATAGATGACATTGGACAAAACCTCTCTGCCGTTTCGGACAACGGCGGCAGAGGTTTCATCGCAGCTGGTTTCAATAGCCAGCGTTAAAATAGATTTCATGATTATGCCTCCTGAAGCCTCTGAAAGGTTTACTTTAACTTTCTAACCTGCCGCGCTAGGAGCAGCCTTCAGAGGATCTGTCTGCGGTCTGCAGCGTTGATTTACACCGCTGTACCAGTTAAGAATGGGATTAATGCCGAAACAAGGGACATCACAAACGGCAGAAGCACAACGACGGCAGCTTGCCAGGTCTTGAGTTTGTGAACGGTTTTAAAGCCTATGACGGACACCACAAGATACCAAATTGTGAAAAGATCAAAGGCAGAAAGGAATGAGAACAAGGGATCCGTCGGTGCTGCATCACCTAAGAACATGGCAGGCGAAAAGGTGAAGAGGTAATTTTTCGTCGTCAGCGCCAGCGGGATTCGAATCAAAGTGCCAAGCATCACGATCAGATAAGCGTAGGCTACCACGGACAGACTCCGTTTAAAAGTTGTCTTGGCATCAAATGCAAGGCTGAGCAGATGAGCAAACGCGCCTTTGACAAAGGGCGCAATAACGCTGACCGCAATCATGGCAACAATTGTGGAGACCATGGTGACTCTGGCAAAGCTCTGGAGCTGATCTGCCGGTAATTCCATACCCATTTGCTTATAGGAAGCAGCCATGGTCTCCAGGGTGTAGTCCTGCATGAGTCCCATTGTGACAAACGAAAACAGGGCTGCCACCAGCATACTGGCACAGTAGGGGAGAAAGACATCCGGTTTTTGACGGATAGCTTCAAAGGTGCGAACGGGATTGATAAATATCGACACAGCTTTTTGGATAAATGACAGTGTGCTTTCCTGCTGCTCAACGGGCTCCAGCCCATATAGATCTTGATTTGGATTTCGAGGTTCCATAGACGCCCTCCTTTGCAAATTTGTAAAACCAATCGACTTTCAAACCCACTGCATCAGCGGCACGGGTTATTGCACAGAATGACAGAGACTGTCAACAAAGTCGACCTCATTCATACCTCAGTGCTTCAATTGGATCCAGCTTCGCGGCCTTGTTCGCGGGATAGATCCCGAAAAAGACGCCAACACCCGCTGAAAACAGCCAAGCCAGAAGAATAGTGCCCAGGCTTGTGGATGGTGGAATTTTAATGACCCAGGCAATCCCGTAGGAAAATGCGATTCCCAACACCGTGCCAATCACACCGCCTATCAGTGCCACAATCACCGCTTCGACCAAAAACTGCATCAAAATGTCTTTGCGTTTTGCGCCCAGTGCCTTTCGAATCCCAATCTCACGCGTGCGTTCCGTGACAGAGACCAGCATGATGTTCATGACGCCTATTCCACCCACGATCAGTGAGATCGCCGCTATGGCGCCTATGACTGTAGTCAGAAGCCCCAAGACTCGATTCACAGTTTCCAGCTGCTCCTCCGCGCTGAAAACCATGTATTTCTCCTGGCCAATATTATCATGGCGACGCTCAAGCAGTGCCTTAAGATCCTCGACGACTGCCTTTTGGTCCGCGTCCATAACCAGGTTGATTTCGATGCCATTCACCCCGTCTCCAATACCGTATAGTCGTTCGAGCAGCGTATAGGGCACATGGACTGTCTTTGGCATTTCGAAGCCGGGAATATTTGAAAACGAGGTCATAGGCGCCTCATAGACCCCTACGATGATATAGGACATACTTGTCCTGGAGGCTATGGTCAGGCGCTCCCCTACGACATCCGTTCTTCCAAAGAGTTCTGTCGCAAGACCGGAATCGACGACTGCTGCCGCACGCTTGGCTTTGACATCAGATTCGACAAGGAATCTGCCGTGCAGAAGTTTTATATCCTCTATGCCATTATACCGTTCGTTGACGCCGTTCAAACTGACTGAGATGGGATCCTGATTTTGTCTTCCCTTAATTTGACCGCTTCCGGATACGGAAATGGTCATAGCTTTGATGACCTCCGAAAAGCTGCGTTCAATAGCGTCCACATCCGCGTGGTTGAGACGGTCTCGCGAAGTAATCTCTTCCGAATAACTCGTCGTCACAAAGAGGCGGTTCACGCCAAAGGATTCAAATTCCTGGCCTATGACTGCTTCACTGCCGCTGCCCAGCGCCACCACCGCAATGACGGAGGAAATACCAATAATAATGCCCAGCATAGTGAGCAGCGACCGCATCTTATTGACCCAAATGGCGTCCAGGGCAATTTTGAAGCTCTCTGCAAAGTTCACTGTGTCACCTCCCCAGAGGGCACTACAGGCTCTGAACACTTATCCGACGAAGCCTCTTCTGCGGATAAGCCCGCTGCCTCATAGTCTGCGACATATGCCGCCAACTCTGGCCAATACCTTTCATTGATGACCTTTTTCCGGTCATCCGTGACTATGGCGCCATCCTTAAAGGTGACGATTCTCTTGGCATTGTCCGCAATTTCATGCTCATGGGTGACAATGATCAGCGTGACGCCCTCGTCATTCAGGCGCTTGAAGATCTGCATGATTTCCTCAGTTGAGTGGGAGTCCAGATTGCCCGTAGGCTCGTCTGCCAGTATGATCGCCGGCCGGGTCACAAGTGCCCTGGCTATGGCAACCCGCTGCTTTTGACCGCCGCTGAGCTCGTTGGGTTTATGATCGATGCGGTCCGCCAGACCTACCCGCTCCAGAGCCTCCATAGCTCTTTGGCGGCGCTCGGCTTTATGGACGCGGCCGTAGATCAGGGGCAGTTCAACATTTTTGATGGCATTGACGCGGGCCAGCAGATTGAAGGATTGAAACACGAACCCTATCTTCTGATTCCGGATGACCGCCAGCTGCGGATCACTCAGGCTGCTGACGTCAACGCCGTCCAGAACATAGCGTCCCCGGGTCGGTCTGTCGAGGCAGCCCAAAATATTCATCAAAGTCGACTTTCCCGAGCCCGAGGCCCCAATAATGGCTACGAAATCCCCTTCCTCCACATGAAAGTCTACTGACCTCAGCGCTTCGACCTGAATACTGCCCGTATCGTAGATTTTAGTCAGTCCCTGAATGTCAATCATCTAGTCCACCTCGATCACTTTGACCGAATCTCCATCTTTCAGGGTTTCTGTAGGATTGAGGATGACGATGTCCCCTTCTGCCAGCCCCTCGCCTATAACCTCGACGTTCAGATCCCCTTCTATGCCGAGTGTCACCAAACGCTCTTTGGCAACACCTTCCTCAATGACAAAGAGTCTTCTGACACCCGCCGCGTCCGTATAGACCGCCTCATAAGGCACCATCAGCGCCGCCGGCTTCTCGGCTGTCAGGATCTCAATAGCGGCAGAATAGTTCGGTCGAAATTTCGTCTCTTGTGCCAGGAAGGAGACTTCAATTTTGACGACCGTTTCTGAGGACTGGCCGCTGACGAGACTTTCGGCCACGTCTGAAATATAAGTCACCTGACCTTCATACTGATCCGCAAAGCCATCACTGCGTATGACGACCGGCTGTCCCACCGCTACTGAATCAATGTCGTACTCGCTGATGGACGCTGAGACCTTCAACCGATCCGAAGAAGCTATGGAAAACAAAGGCAGGGTTTGGGCAGCCAGTTCTCCCGGTTTGGCGTGAATGGCGTACACGACACCATCGGCAGGGGCTTTGAGCGCCAGCTTGTCTTTTTGCACCTGCAGCTGTTCCAGGGAGAGGCGCGCGGAGGAGACGGACAGAGCCTGAATCCGCAGGGCGCTTTCCTGGCCATAACTGCTGTAGCCGCGCTCTGCGGAAAGCTTTTCCGTTTCGGCGCGCTCGAGCTGGCGCTTGGCCTGATCAAGCTCGGACTGACTGATGGCGCCCACGTCGAACAGCGCCTGCTGGTCCGCGACCAGCTTAAGCGCGTCCTCATAGGCGGCAGAGGCAGTCTTCAGCGGCAGATCATAATTAAGCTTTCCGGCACTTTGGGCTTGTTTCAGAGTCTCTTGAGCAATGCTGAGCTGAAGGTGCGCAGCCGCCAGCTGCTGGTCAAGAGCTTCAGAGTCCAGGGTCGCCAGCACATCGCCTTTCCTGACCTGTTGGCCAAGTTCGACCATGACCTCCTTGACCATGCCCGGCGTTTCGGCATAAACCTCCCGGTCCTCGGCGGCAATGACCTTGCCGCTGGCGTAGACATAAGCGGCAGCCTCACTGGAAATAACCTGTTCCGTGTAGACAAGAACGCCGTCCTCCATCCGGGTTGCTCGCCAAATGACAAACCCTATGGCAGCGATCACGAGTGCCAGAACCAGCAGCACCCAAAGCGCAGATTTACGTTTCACTTTGCTCACCTCATCAAATGGTCTTCCACATGATCAGCGCATCTTCCCCGCTGTCCAGGTAATAGCCCTTACGCACGCCCATGGAGACAAAGCCTGCTTTTTCGTAAACATGAATGGCCGAGTTATTGCCGCTCCTGACTTCCAGCGTCAGGGACGCCGCCCCAAGGGACTCTGCCTCCCGCACAAATTGAGCGATCATGTCCTGGGCGTACCCTCTCGACCGCTCCTCCGGATCAATGGCCAGATTGGTGATGTGGCCCTCGTCCAGGATCAGCCAGAACCCGCAGTAGCCCACGAGTTTTCCCCCGACCTCATAGACAAAATAGTGGGCGCGGGGATTGGACGTCAGCTCTTCCTCAATGGCACTGCGCGGCCAGGGCGTGGTAAAGCAGAGCACTTCCAGCTCCGCCACGCGGTCGACATCAGCAAGGACCATGGGTCTGAGGACGCTGCCGGCGATACCCTTTGCCTGCATCTGGTGATCAGAACCTGTCATCCCTTCACCCCTTCAGCCGCTGTTCGCGGGTCACTTCTGCCTCGGGCCGGCGCAGATAATTCATGGGCACCTTGTCGTAATCGACGGCCGGTATGCCTTCCAACCGGGCGCACATGGCCACGGACGCCGCTCTCTGACAGCGCATTTCCTGGGGCGCCAGAGCAACCCGGTCGCCTAATTGGGCATGGACGCGCTCATAGGCCTTGGACGCGCCTTCGCCCATAAGAAGCACCTCCGTCCCCGACCGCTCAGCGGCCTCCAGAAGTCTGGCAGCGAAGTCGTCCACCGGCCAGGCAGCCTCTTCCACTACGGTCGCCAGGCCATCCGCATCGAATTTCCAGGCCCCCGCATAGTATTCATTTCGCCGTGCATCCATCATGACCGCAACGATCCGCCGTGCGTCATAGGCGTTGTATGCCGTTGCCCTCAGGCTCGACACCGGGATGATGCCAATCCCGAAGGGCTGGGCCAGGCCTTTGGCCGCTGACACCCCAATCCGGAGCCCCGTAAAGGACCCTGGTCCGATGGTGACGGCAATCGCATCAAAGTCAGGAATGGTCAGTCCCAGGTAGGTGAGCGCGTTTTCGAGCATGGGCATCAGCTTCTGGGAATGGGTCATGGGATGCTGCAGGACAAAATCTGCCAGAAGCAAATCGTCCTCCACCACCGCGACCGACGCCACCAGGGAAGAAGTCTCTATAGCTAGCATTCTCATGAGCGGGCCGCCTCCTCTTTGTAAGCTTCAATAAGCGCTTTGATTTTTGCCCGGGTTTCAGGCGTCGGCGAGGAGAGTCTGAGACACCGCTCCTCCGCTTCAAAACCGTAGCCTATTTCGATCCAGAGGGCCGTCTCAGGAACCATCGGCTCAATCATCCCTGCCCACTCAATCAGGCTGACGCCCTTGCCGTAGACAAAGTCATCAAAGCCAATCTCCTCCATTTCTGAGGGGTCGAGGATGCGGTAGACGTCAAAGTGATACACTTCCATGCCGCCCGTTGTGCTATAGACGTTCATCAGGGCAAAGGTCGGACTGGTCACGTCCTCTTTGACGCCCAGGCCGGCGGCAATACTTTGTGACAGGGTGGTTTTGCCTGCGCCGAGGTCTCCCGTAAGGGCCACGACAGCGCCGGGCTCGAGCCAGCCTGCAAGAAAATGTCCGAAGCGTTGCATAGCCTCGACAGAATTTATGATCAGGTTCAAGTATTATCAGCTCCTTACAGGCTTGCCATTATGCTTTCTTCATGGAAAGGGAAATTTTGCCGCGCTCCTTGTCGATTCCAATAACCCGAACCTCAACCGGATCTCCGACGCGGACCACGTCCATAGGATCCTTGACGAATTTGTCGGAGAGCTGGGAAACGTGGACGAGGCCGTCGTTCTTGACCCCAATGTCGACAAAGGCGCCAAAGTTGACCACGTTTCGCACCGTGCCCATCATGACCATGCCTATTTCGAGGTCTTCCATGCTCAGAACGTCGCTTCTGAAGACCGGTCCCGGCATATCCTCGCGCGGGTCGCGGCCCGGCTTGAGCAGCTCCTCCACAATATCCTTCAGCGTGAGGATGCCCGCGCCGGTCAGCTCAGACAAGGCCTTAAAAGCTTCCTCAGGTGACTTTTTCCCCGTGGATTCCTGCATGCGAGCGAACAAATGGGTTCTGTCCATTTTTCGCGTTTCGTCCAGACTCAGCTTGAGGGTCTTGAGCAGCGCCCTGCAGGCCGCGTAGGATTCCGGGTGGACAGAAGTGCCGTCCAGGGGCTCCGTGCCGTCCGCTATGCGAAGGAAGCCCGCGCACTGCTCGTAGGCTTTAGGCCCCAGGCGCTTGACTTTGAGGAGCTCTTTTCGGCTATGGAATTTACCGTTCTCTTCTCTGTGAGATACAATGGACTTCGCCAGTGTGGCGCCAATCCCCGACACATATTGCAGCAGCGATGGCGTGGCGACATTGAGGTCGACGCCGACCGCGTTGACGCAGGCTTCAACGACGCCCTTCAGGGAGTCGTCCAGCTTCGCCGGATTCAGGTCGTGCTGATATTGCCCGACGCCAATGCTCTTGGGGTCAATTTTGACCAGCTCCGCCATAGGGTCCTGGAGACGGCGACCAATTGAAATGGCCCCCCTTGTCGTGACGTCCAGGTCCGGATATTCCTCGCTGGCCAGCTTCGAAGCGCTGTACACTGACGCCCCCGCCTCGCTGACAATGGTGTAGTGCACCGGCCGGTCCGCTTCCCTCAGCATCTCCCCGACAAACTGCTCCGTCTCCCTGGAGCCAGTGCCGTTGCCGATGGAGATCAGATCCACACCGTGTTTCTTAATCATGCCCAGCAGCACTTTTTTCGCGCCTTCGATGTCGTTGTGGGGCTTCGTTGGATAGATGGTCGTCTTGTCGAGCAGACGTCCGGTTTCATCCAGTACAGCGACTTTGCAGCCGGTTCTGTAGGCGGGGTCAATAGCCAGCACGGTTTTTCCCTTGACAGGCGCCTGCATCAGCAGAGGCTTCGTATTCATGGCGAAAACGCGGATGGCTTCCTCCTGGGCTTTTTCAGTAAGCTCACTTCGAATTTCACGTTCAATGGAAGGAAGCATCAGTCGCTTCAAGCCGTCTTCGACTGCCAGGGTGAGCTGAACCCGCTGAGCCTCGGATAAATTTTTGATGAACTGTTTTTCCGCCATCTTTGTCAGGTGGTCCTCGTCAATGAGAAGACAGACTTTCAGAAACTCTTCCTTTTCACCCCTGTCAATGGCGAGGATTCTATGGGACGGCAGGGTTCTGATGGCCTCTTCAAAAATGTAATAGGTTTCATAGACGGAGGTTTTATCCGGATCAGCCGCTTTGGACTGCAGCTTGCCCTGCTTCTGATAAAACGCTCGGATAGCCTGCCTGAGATCCGGGTTATCCGACAGCCGTTCTGCCAGAATGTCTCTGGCGCCAGCCAAAGCGCTTTCAATATCAGCCACTTCCTTTTCTTCATCTATGAAGGTCTCGGCAAACGCCATCATAGCCGCTTCGTCGGACTTTCGGTTACTTTCGTCCGCCAGCCAGTCTGCAAGCGGTTCAAGGCCCCGCTCCTTGGCCATGGTGGCTCTGGTTCTTCGTTTTTGCTTGTAAGGCCGGTACAAATCCTCCACGCGCTGGAGCACAACCGCCTCGAGGATCGCGGTTTTCAACTCTTCCGTCAACGCCCCCTGGCTCTCAATGGAGGCTATGACCTCTTCCTTTCTCGCCTCCAGGCCGCGAAGGTATTTTAAGCGTTCATCAAAGGCGCGGAGGGTTTCATCATCCGTCCCGCCCGTCATTTCCTTTCTATAGCGCGCGATAAACGGAATGGTGTTGCCTTCGTCAATCAAGCGTACTATAGCCTCGGTTTGTTGGGCCGCGAGACCCATCTCCTTGGATAAATGTTCCAATATATTCATATCCATTGCCCCTTTAATCAGTGTCGTCATGGCACGTCAGAGCTGAAGCACTTCGTCAGCGAGTCATCAATCCTCCGCGTCGCTACTCTGCGTTGCTTCTCTGCGTTGCTTCTCTGCGTTGCTTCTCTGCGCTGCCTCTCAGCCTGGCCTACCGGCCGTCTCAAGATAGAAAAACCGGTTCGCTGCGATATTCGAACCGGTTTTTAGTC
Source organism: Acidaminobacter sp. QWL-03 (assembly GCF_058683855.1). Taxonomy (NCBI): domain Bacteria; kingdom Bacillati; phylum Bacillota; class Clostridia; order Peptostreptococcales; family Acidaminobacteraceae; genus Acidaminobacter; species Acidaminobacter sp. QWL-03. The sequence goes on along the minus strand of NZ_CM178752.1, from coordinate 3,033,371 downwards.
TGATGTGCCTATCAGGATTTTCTGGAGTTTTCTTTTAAATAGGCTTGTATAAAAACATCCAGTTCGCCATCCATGACACCATAGACATTGCCGACTTCAGCGCCAGTTCTGTGATCCTTGACCAGGTTGTATGGATTGAAGACGTAGGACCTGATCTGACTTCCCCAGGCGATCTGGGAATAGTCCCCCGCAAGGTCTTCAATGCGCTCCTTGTGCTCACGCTCCTTAAGCTCGAGGAGTTTCCCGGTCAGCATCCGCATGGCCGTTGCCCGGTTGGAGTGCTGTGAGCGCTCGTTCTGACACTGCACCACAATACCGGTTGGAAGATGAGTGATCCTCACAGCGCTGTCCGTCATGTTGACATGCTGTCCCCCTGCGCCCGAAGCCCGATAAGTGTCAATTCTGAGGTCCCCCGGATCAATCTCCACGGTGATCTCCTCGTCCAGTTCAGGCATGACATCCACCGAAGCAAAAGAGGTGTGCCGCTTACCCGAAGAATCGAAAGGCGATATTCTAACCAGACGGTGAACACCCTTTTCAGACTTTAAGAAACCATAGGCGTTTTCGCCTTCAATTTCAAGAGCGGTGCTTTTAATTCCCGCCTCATCATCTCTCAGCAAATCCAGGATTCTGACTGAATAACCATTGTTTTCTGCCCAGCGCGTAAACATCCGCATCAGCATGGATGCCCAGTCCTGAGCATCCGTACCGCCGGTCCCGGCATGGATGGACAAAATGCAGCTGTTGTGGTCAAATTCCCCGCTGAGAAGAGTCTCCAGCTCGAGCGCTTCAATTTTCTGAGCGAGCTGTTCCACACCCGTGACAATGTCCTGCTCAACGCTGTCATCCGATTCCGCCATCGCCATCTCCGCCAGCATCTCCAGATCCTGGTGGGATTCCACGAGTGAATCGAATAAATCAATTTTATCTTTTAGGTGCTTTGCCTGCTTCAAGACCTTCTGAGCCGCGTCCGGATCATTCCAGAATGCCTCCTGAACCGTCTTCTCTTCCAGATCCTGATGCTCCGTTTTCAAACGGTCAATGTCAAAGTGAACCCCTCAGTTCTTTCAGACGCTCCGACAGTTCCCGCAGCGTTTTTATTCTTTGTTCAATAGCCAGCATCCAATCACCTTCTCAAGGAGGGCTTCAAACTGCGCCCTCAATTTATCTGCTTAAGTCTACGGGAACTTAATTCCCTTCGTTGGCACCGCAGCACTTCTTATATTTTTTGCCGCTGCCGCAAGGACACGGATCGTTGCGTCCCACTTTGACCTCTTTTTTTGCCGATGGTTTCGACGCCGACACCGTATCGCCACCGCCTGATTCCGCCGTCACCTTGACAGAGCTCGTGCGCTCCGTGCGCGTCTCTACAGTCGCATGGAAGAGATACTTAAGCGTATCTTCCTGAATATTGCGGATCATCTCGCCAAACATATCAAAGCCCTCAATCTGATAAGCTCTGACTGGATCCTCGTTTCCGACGGCCCTCAGGGAAATCCCCTGCTTCAACTGTTCCATGGCGTCAATGTGATCGATCCACTTGTCGTCGACCACGCGGAGCACCAGGAAGCGCTCGAGCTCTCTCATCCTCTCAGGCGTGAAGGCTTGTTCCTTCTCTTCATAGAGCGCCAAAGCTTTTTGAGTCAGTGCCTCTTCCAAGGATTCACGAGTCAGAGAAGGAATGTTCATCTCTTCCACGATTGCGCCCTTTGGCAGGTAAATCTGGTGCAGATGCTCCTCAAGTCCCTTCAAATCCCATTCTTCAGGGAAATCCGCTCCGGCGGTATACGCCTCAACTGACGTTTTGATAACCTCGTCGATCATGCCCAGCACGTGATCCTTCATATTTTCGCCATGGAGAACCTTGGAGCGCTCCGAATAAATGATGGTACGCTGGCGGTTCATGACGTCGTCATATTGAAGAACGTGCTTACGAATGCCAAAGTTGCGGCCCTCAACGCGCTTTTGCGCGGTTTCGATAGATTTTGACAGCACGCTGGCTTCCAGAGGCGTGTCCTCGTCCATGCCCAGTTTCTCAACCATGTCCTTGACTCGGTCGGAGACGAACAGGCGCATGAGCTCATCCTCAAAGGAGAGATAGAACTGCGAGGATCCCGGGTCACCCTGGCGACCTGCGCGGCCGCGGAGCTGGTTGTCAATACGCCTCGACTCATGACGCTCAGTGCCTATGATGTGAAGGCCGCCAACGCTTCTGACATCCTCCGCTTCAAGATCCGTCACTTTTTTATGCTCAGCAAAAATCTGCTCATAAAACGCCTTAGCCTCGATGACCTCCGGGATGTCCGGTGTCTTTGGCCTGAGCACTTCGTAAATCATCTCATCCGTATAACCGTGCTTTAGCATATCACGCTTGGACATAAACTCAGGATTGCCGCCAAGGACTATGTCCGTACCGCGGCCCGCCATGTTCGTGGCGATGGTCACCTGATTCTTTCTGCCCGCCTGGGCGACAATTTCAGCCTCGCGCTCATGCTGCTTGGCGTTCAGGACCTCATGACGGACGCCGCGCTTACGAAGCAGCTCACTGAGATATTCAGAGGTTTCGATGGAAATAGTGCCCACCAGAACAGGCTGACCATTTTTGTGACGACTGATGATATCCTCTATGACGGCATTGAATTTGCCTTTGGTTGTCTTATAGATCGAATCCGCAAGGTCTTTTCTTTGAATAGGACGGTTCGTTGGAATCTGAAGTACGTCCATATTATAGATGTGCTTGAACTCCTCTTCCTCCGTCTTGGCTGTACCAGTCATACCTGCCAGCTTTTTGTACATGCGGAAGTAGTTCTGAAGAGTTATTGTCGCAAGCGTTTGAGACTCTTTTCTGACTTCCAGATTCTCTTTTGACTCTATGGCTTGGTGAAGGCCATTGGAATAGCGTCGGCCAAACATGAGACGGCCGGTGAATTCGTCTACAATGACAATTTCGCCGTCCTTGATGACGTAGTCCACATCCCTCTTCATGATCAGCCGCGCCTTCAGCGCTTGATTGATGTGGTGAGAAATTTCCATATTTTCAGGATCGCTTAAGTTTTCCAGGCTAAAGAAACGCTCCGCCTTTTCAACGCCGCCGTCATCCGTCAATACAACCGATTTCTGCTTTTCGTCTACAACGTAGTCGATTTCGTGTCTCAAAGTTGACACGAACATGTCCGCGACCCTGTAAAGATCCGTGGACTTGGCGCCTTCCCCGGATATGATCAGCGGCGTGCGCGCCTCGTCCACGAGAATAGAATCCACTTCGTCCACAATGGCGTAGTTGAGTTCCCGCTGCACCATCTGTTCCTTGAAAACCACCATGTTGTCTTTGAGATAATCAAAGCCGAACTCGTTGTTCGTGCCGTAAGTGATGTCCGCATTATAAGCCGCGCGGCGCTCCTGGGTGCCGATCCCGTGCACAATACAGCCCACGGTGAGGCCCAGGAATCCATAAACCTTGCTCATCCATTCCTTGTCCCGCTTTGCGAGATAGTCGTTGACCGTGACCACGTGAACGCCTTTCCCTTCCAGTGCGTTCAGGTAAACCGGCAGCGTGGCAACCAGCGTTTTGCCTTCACCGGTTTTCATCTCGGATATACGGCCCTGATGAAGCACAATACCGCCAAGCAGCTGGACAGGATAATGCCTTAGGCCGATGGTTCTGACGCTCGCCTCTCTCACCACAGCAAACGCTTCCGGCAAAAGATCCGCAAGCTCTGCCCCGGCTGCCAGCCGCTCTTTAAACTCAACTGTTTTTCCCGCCAGTTGGGAGTCGCTCAGCTTCTGCATTTGAGGCTCAAACGCCTCGATTTGATCCACCATTTTCGAGAGACGCTTAATCTCCCTATCATTGAAGTTACCAAACAATTTATCCAACAAAGCCATGCTTTTCAATCCTTTCCTACTTTAAAAGATACCTCATACATTATATCACAACACTTAGACGACTTTATCACATTTATCTTAACGTTTGATTAAATCTGGGGTCATGTAAACACAAAAAACCAGACATCCGACAGGCAAAATCCACTATTAAAAAAGACTGCCTTTAACCAGCAGCCCTTTTATCACGAGTTAAAATCTGTAATTGATCATACTGCCGCTTTTTCTGAACCACTGAGTCAGCATTGAGTCCTGAATGAAATAGGCGAGTCCGCCACTTATGAAAAGATCACCCACACTGAACAATTTAGACAGCGGATAGATTTCAGGCAGCGCAATGACTTTGCCCAGATAGTAACTTAAGCCATCTGCGCTTGTGATCAGAATATAATTGATCACCGAGCCATCCTGAATGGTCTCAAGAAGGGACTGCATCCCCGCTCTCAACAATGCGGCTTCTGTGACCGGCATCCTGAAGCCGGCGCCAGCCATGGCCAACAGATTCAAAATAGCGCCAATTAATATAATGTAAAAGCCCTTCTTTTTTCTATTCATAATTATGGCTGAGACCATGACCAAGATCCCGGCGAACGGCAGAAAAGAGAGCCAGTTTTCAGACTTAATAAAAGGTTCAAGGACTATAGGCAGTATTTGCAGAACCACAGCTGTTAAAATCAGGCTGACACCCGCGATCTCCAGCTCAAGCAGATTTCTGACCCTGCCGCCGCGTACTATTCCGGCGATCAGGCCAAGGGCTAAAGCTTCAATAAACATGGGTTTCCTCCTCTTCCAATGCATTTGGATTTTCTCGCAGATTTAGTATGAAGACCATTAAAACGCCTAAATCCAAGACCAGATCTCCAAGACTGACGCTCTTGGGCATTGGGTATGGCGGTCTCAAATGCAGTATATCCGCGAGAAACGGTAGTTTTGTCGTTTCAGAATTAAGGGCTGAGTGTCCAAATACCAGCCCTGATTTTAGCTGCTCAGCCGTCTGAGTGAAACCATAGCTGATGGCCATATCAATATCCACTGGCATTTTTCCATTGTTAGAGAAAATCACAATCATGTTGAGGGCGACGCCAACCAGAAGAACAGCCACGCCGGGTGTCTTGAGATTGAGCGCGAAAAAGGCAACCAATAACGAATAGACGAGCACCATCAGCGTCAGTTCATAGTCAAAGACGATCCCTCGCATCTCTGAGGTGCCTCGATTCAAAATGAACTGGATTCCAGCTTCAATGACAACCGCCAAAAAAGGGAGCCAGACACCCTTGATCTTGATGTTCTCGACCAAAAAGTGCCACCGATTGCTGACCACTGCGATCAACAGGCCTAAAATTGTAGTTTCTATCAGCATAGGCTTCACATCATTTCATGGGTTTTAGGAATTTGTCCATTTTCTGCGCAACGGACAAAAGCGTCTACAACCGCCGGATGGAATTGTTTACCCCGTTCCTCCTTGATAATGGACAGCGCGATCTCAAAGGACATGGCTTTTCTGTATACCCTGTCTGAAGTCATGGCATCAAAACAGTCCGACACTGCAATGATAGCTGCCTCAATGGGAATATCCGCGCCGGAGATCCCCTCTGGATAGCCTTTTCCATCGTAACGTTCATGGTGGTACCGGATATAATTGGATAGATCCTCAAGGGATTTGACATCTTTGACAATATTGGCGCCAATCTCCGGATGCTTCTGGATGATAGCCATCTCGTTTTCCTCAAGCCTTCCGGGCTTATTGATAATGGCATCACTGATGCCTATCTTTCCAATGTCGTGGAGAATAGCGGCCGTTTTGATTTCATCAATCAACAGGACCGGTATTTTCATTTCCTTAGCAATAATAGTTGAAATCAGCGCGACGCGGTGTGAGTGGCCGTTGGTGTATTCGTCCTTGGCGTCCAGCGCATTGGAGAGGGTTTTTATAGTCTCAAAATACTGGTTTTTCATGTCTAGGTAGAGTTTGAAGCTGTAGCGGGCTACGAGGAGAGGGCCGAGAACCAACAACACCATAAACCATCCGCTATTTTTATACAAAATCGCCATAAAGACGCCGATTGGCGAAATTCCAATGAAGTTCTGCCCAATCCACACAAACTCATGCATTACTTCTTTAGGTTCTAATTGATCCAACAAGGTATAAAGTATACTAAATATTATTATGTTGACTATAATATTCACTATTACTGCAACGATGATCCCGATAATACCAAATGAGGAAACTGTCAAAGATGGCAAAACTGTATGACTTAGTAAGTAGGCATTGCCGGCAACTAAAGAACCAATGGCATAAGCACTGCCATTGAATAACCTCTTGTATAAAGAACTGTTAAAGATGTGTTGGTATTTACCATCCGAATAAAACACACTGAAAAAAGTACCCAGAAAATTGATTGCCGCAGCAGTAAATGGATCAAACAAAAGTATTGCTGCTAATCCAATGGCAAATCCTAATGAGACATATTTTTTTTCAGTGACTTGAACAATCATCGAATCTGCAACAAAGGAAAGCAAAGCAAAAAAAAGCACTGAAGTCACTTTTGTTTCAGCGCTAATCATTTGTATCGCTTCAAAAATAATAAAAAATCCAAATAAAATAATCAGTGATGTGAAAATTCTCAAGCCTACGTTTTGTTTCATATAGGATCTCCCATATTAATTCGTACTAAATAAAAAATTCGGTCGGTCGATCGGTGGCTTAGGCTATTTCCAGCCTATATAAGCTCCACCAGCCAGTAAAAGAGACAGGAACGACATAACAACTACGGATAATCTCTTTTTCATTGAAAAGAACCCCCTTGTGAGCTGACTCTGCTGCTTCGCTATGGGCTGCAGGTTGTCTTACTCTTCGCTAAGGGCATTCCTGATTTGCGCTTTAGTACACCGACCGAATTTTTTGCCAATGAGGATTTGGTGCCGTATTACAATTGATACATCTTGCGATTCACTGCGTCAAGCGTTGCTCTGACAACCGCTTCGTTCTCAGATTTTCTGACCACTGCCGCGCCGACCAGCAACTGCTCATCATGGCTGTCAGCAAGGGAAATCGCCACCATGGCCACTCTGGTTTTCGCCAGCAGATTGATTTCAACGTCTTCCACTACGAGCTGACGGTCTGACTCCAGCATATTGAGCACACAGTTCAGCGTCGCTGTTACAACCAGTCTCATGGCATTGCGCAGTGAGTTCACGCCTTTGCAAGTTCCAATAAATTCTTCGTCAAACATTCTCAGCTTGACAGTAGCTGTCGCAATATTATCTTCTTCAACCTCGTATGTAACCTTTGACAAAAGGATGCGCTCAAGACGCTTGTCTCTGGATCCGTCTTCTATTTGTGCGATGCTGATCATTCTATGATCAATAGGCATGCCATAATACGCCGTCAGTGAGGATTGGATGTCTCTGGAAATCTGTTTTGGGGCTCTGGTCCGATTAGTCAATACGTGAATTTCGCGAATTTCCTGTCCATCCAGTACGACTTTGGAAGCGATGACGCCCGACAATTTATTTATGACGTCTTCATACTTAAGTACTTTTTCTTCCATGCGTAATTCCCCCATTCTGAGTACCATGTTAAAGTCATTATACAAAAAAAATGAAGTCTTGCAAATAGCGTCAATCACTGATTTCAGGCGAATTGTCGAATAATTTCTAATATTACAGAGGTTTAATTCAATTGTAATGTAATTGTAAAATACACATCGCAGTATATGTCAACCAATATGATGAAATCGTTTATTGGTCCAACAAGAAAGTGAGGCACCTTAAAGGCGCCCCACTAAACTTCATTGATAATTGAATAATAACCTATTCAAGAGTACTGAATAATCGCTATGAATATATACTGAGCCAAGAAGAAAACCAACGCAGCAATAGCATATTTATCAAGCGAGAAAGGCAGAACTGAAACGCCCTCCTCTTTTGTTGGCATGCCATTAGACAGCATCTTCTCCCGCATACCTTTGGCAGTGAACTCTTTATACTCTTCGACATTTTTAGCGCTCTTAAATACAGAACTCGCAAGATAACCAACTACAAAGGCAATCAAGAAACCTATGAGCGGGTTCCACAACCAGCTTGTTCCCAAAATTTTTGCAATCCAGAATACCGCAGGAACACCTATTATAAAGCCTGTTGCGACACCTTTATCGTTCGCCTTAGCAGTAAACATTGCAAGAACGAATGAGGCAAATGCAGGTCCAGAGAAGTACGATATGTATTTACCTACGACATCAAGAACCGATTTAACAGTTCCGCTGAATCCAAAGAGTACAACGACTATGACCAGTAATCCAATCGCAGCAGAAATCTTTAATGTCAACTTTAAAGATGTTTCACCCTCACCTTTGAAGAAATATCTTTCATAGACATCTTTAACAAAAACTGTTGTCATTGAGTTGATCAGGGAATCCACACTGGACATAGCGGCCGCAAACGCACCAGATACAACAAGACCAATAATTCCGACAGGCAGATTCTCAAGAATAAAGCCAATCATGATTTGATTGGAAGTTTCAAACTCTTTGCCTTCATAGAATACAAACAGGATAAGTCCTACCCCAAGCATCAGGAAATACATGACATTCATAATGACCGCGCTGCTGAGGTAAGAACTCTTCACGCCTTTCATTGACTTAGCTGTAAGCACTCGCTGCATTTGTGCTTGGTCGAAACAAAAATAGCGAGTCCACATTACTGCGCCACCTAACAGTGAAGCCCAAAATGCATTGGTTTTTGTAATGCTGAGTTCGAAATCCAACATCGCAAATTTTCCAGCTTCTTTAGCAGCGCCAAGAGTTTCGAAGAAACCCATATCCAGTTTGTCTAAAGCTACAAAAATCGCGAAGAATAGACCGCCCCATATGACAAAGGTTTGTGCAACATCTGTCCAGATTACCGCTTTGATCCCACCTAATATTGTGTAAATAATTGCTGCCAAAACGACTAGAGGTACGATAACCTGTAATGGCCACCCCGTCATCGCTTGAAGGATCAGCGAAGGTATAAAGACCATTGAACTGATTTGAATCAATGAATTGACAAAAAACTGAATGACAGTAAGCATACGACTGATCGGTCCAAGTCTGTACTCCATATACTGATAGACAGAGGTCACTTTGAGCTGGTAAAACACTGGTGCGGTAACATACATGGCAAAAAAAATTGCGAACGGAACTGTAATGTTGACCATAAACGGTGCCATACCTGATCCATATGCCCAACCCGGACCGCCAATAAATGCATTCGCACTTATCATGGTTGCTGCAACAGAAAGCGCTATTGCAAACCATGGCATCGACCGATTGGCTAAAAAGTAATCTTCCTGTGATTCGTTGTCTTTACCTACATAGTAACCAATCCCAAGCATGCTTAAAATATAAACTATGATGATAATACTATCAATTGTTGAAATCACTTTTTTTCCCCCTTAATTAAGGTTTAAACTGAAGATAAGACTGGCCTCAGAACTTTCAATATATCAAAACAGATTATTTCGCCTGCCGCGCGAACTTAGCAAAACATTCTGTCTTTGATCAAATTTAACAGCTGCCCGATTTCACTGATTCACTTCTTCTGCCGCACAACACCCGTCCGCTTCATAGATTTGTTTTAAAACATCCAACCCGTCAAAGGTGATCCATTCTTCAACAATTTTCTTGCCAGAAAATGTGTAATGCGTTATCCCATGAATTTCAACTGGTTTGAAACTCGGTTTTCCGAAATATCCCAATCCCTCGTGCAGCCCAGTCAATATCCATCTGACGGCGACCGAGGTTTCGGCTGACTCTTGATTTTCATTGCAAATAACTCTTTCAACAATGTAATCAGCACTTGGGAACGACGCAAAAAGGTTGACCAACATGCCTTGTATTTGTGTGTACCCCACAAGATCCTGGTCGCATATGTAATGAATGACTGCTTGTTCAGTATAGAATTCTTTCACCTGATCAAAAAGACGATAATTGTAGATTTTGCTTAACATCTCCAGAACGTATTCACCAATACTGTCATCTTTAGCTGAATAAATCTCTGGTACCATTTGCCCGTTCATATTCTCATCCAAGCCAAAGCACTTAACTTTTTTCAAACCTCTATTTGGAGAATTCGCTGCCATGCTTTTAGCTATCACATGCGGATCAAAACCCAATTGCTCACAAATAGAGAGATTATCTCTGACTAGCCATTCTTCATAAATTCTATTATTCTCAACGGCACATTCAACGGTAGTTCTGAACTCAATTTTTTTATTAGTAACAGGTCCAAAACTTGAGTCGTTCAAATTCGTCGCTATGGATTGTATTCTGTGAGAAGATAAATAGCCATTTCCATTTTCTGACCAAATCACGTTTTGCGTAACCAATTTTCGGTCCGGAAATGAATAAAGCGTCTGCAAGGTCCCCGAGACAACCGCTTGGACACCGTATGCGGACTGTGATCCGAAATGCATCTTAACATCATTGTGATAAGTGTTGTAAATTAGTCCAATGCTCTTTTCTTCCCATATTTTATGGGTGATTTTAACAATATAATCGACAATATCTGTATATTGCTCATCGAAGTTTTTCAAATTCTGACTCTTTTTCGCCTGCTTCGAAAAGTCATTATAATCTGTCCTGACAATTTGTTTGACAGTCTCAGGTTCTCCGCAATAGATTATTTGATCCCGCTCTGTTATGGTTTGATCCTCATCATTTTCATCAAACTTCTTTGCAAAATCATTATTCATACAATATCCCATCATTCACCACTCCATATTTTCAATTGAATTTTTTTCAACTTTACAGAATCATCCTGAACGCTTATGATTTGAGTAGCGACTCCATTACGGTAATTTCAAAACTTTGCTCCTGTTCACAACACTAACAAACGCTCTTCTCACGACAATCATACAGCTTGACCATTTCTGTTACAACGAACGCTTTTTCCTTTTTATGTCAATTTCATTAGTTGATTTTTATTATTTTCTTTATTTTCTGAATATTCAAAGGCAACGCTCTGATTTCAACGCGCTATGTCATACAATTCTCAAAGCCATGATGCAACAAAATTTTTGATAAAACACCTTGTGACCACTATCGGCCTTAAATCGTTGATAAAAGCCGGTCATATTTTTAAATAAGCATTGTTAAAATATTGAATTTCTCTTAGTCAAAATCCGATTTTTCTTATCTGCAAAGGATGTAGTTTAATGCATGATGATACTCGAAATTTAAACACCTTGAGTGGTTTTGTCGAAGAGATCGTATACAGAAATGATGAAAACGGCTTTACCGTCATGGTCGTGGACTGTGAGGGTATTTATTGGCATGCCAAGGGGATCATGCCCTACGTCAGAGAGGGCGAGCAAGTCATTCTGACTGGCAGGTTTGTCGACCATCCAACCTACGGTATGCAATTTGATGCAAAGCAATGCGAGGCAACTCTGCCAGCGACCGAAACGGATTTGCTGCGTTATTTAGGTTCGGGTATGATCAGAGGGATTGGTCCCTCAATGGCAGCAAAACTGATTGAGGCTTTTGGTGAGGAAATTTTTGACATCATGTCCTATAATCCCGACAGATTGTTGGCGGTACCCGGGATTGGCCGAAAAAAACTTGAAGAGATCATCTTGTCCTACCGGGAACAATTTGAATCCAGAGATGTGATTTTACAGCTGCAGAAGCTGGGGCTGACAGCGCAAATGTCTCTCAAGGTGTATCAAATTCTTGGTGCTGATGCGGTCGGTCTGGTACACAGAAACCCCTATCAATTGGCAGAGCTTGTTGACGGCTTTGGATTCAGACACGCAGATGCGCTGGCAAGGCGCATGGGACTGGATCCGGGTTCTCCGGAGCGAGTCAGGGGCGGACTGCATTATGTATTGGTTGACAGTTCGGCTCAGGGACATACCTTCATACACAGCAAAGGACTCGCTGCACAGGCTGCATCGCTCTTAAATGTACCTGTCGAAACGGTGCTGAAAGTGCTCGGAGAAATGATCCTTAAAGGGGAGCTCTATCTCGAATCCGACTCAGAGGATCTCGAGGAGATGAAGGACTCCGTCTATTTGCCGTCGCTTTACACGGCGGAGTCCCGCGTCGCCCGCTTTATTGCAGAAATGATTGGAACCCCTGTAGGTAATATCAAAGTCGATCTGGACAATGAGATCGACAAAATCGAGATGCGTTTAGGCATTGCATTTTCTGAACTTCAGAGGCAGGCAGTCAAAGCCGGAGTCAATGAAAAACTCGCTGTCATCACAGGTGGACCGGGGACCGGAAAAACCACAATTATCAATGGTCTGATACGGATTTTTGAGAGTTCGGGCTTGAGCATAGCACTCGCTGCTCCCACGGGTCGCGCCGCCAAGCGCATGACGGAAGCGACGAAAAGGGAAGCTAAGACCATTCACAGATTGCTTGAGTATAACTATAGTGAAGATAAAGAATTTCTAAGTTTTCAGAGAAATGAGGAGTCACCGCTTGAAGCGGATGTCTTGATCCTTGATGAAGTCTCTATGATAGACATCATCCTGATGCAGCATTTGGCAAAGGCAATCAAGCCTGAAACGAGACTTATCCTTGTTGGTGACGCAGACCAGCTGCCCTCAGTCGGCCCTGGGAATGTGCTTCGGGATATTATCGATTCCGGCAGAGTTCCGGTGATTCGGCTGACTGAAATTTTCAGACAGAGCGAGCGCAGTATGATCGCCATCAACGCGCATAGAATCAACCACGGGGAGTATCCTTTGCTGAATGATCGGGACAAGGATTTTTTTCTTGTGAGCGCCAGACACCAGGACGACATTTGTTCCCTTGTTATTGATCTTGTGAAGCGGCGTCTTCCTGAGTATTATGGGGTGGACCCTATTAAGGATATTCAGATCCTGACCCCAGTAAAAAATTCCAGAGTTGGTACGAAAGCGCTGAATGAGCTTTTACAGCAAGCCCTCAATGGAGATGAAGACAAGCCCCATAAGAAAATAGGTGACCGCATTTTCAAAGTTGGCGACAAAGTCATGCAAATAAAAAACAATTACAACATGAAATGGGTGACAGATGACGCTATGGAAGGTGATGGCGTCTTCAACGGCGATATGGGATTCATAGAATCCATCTTGGAATCAGAGCGTAAAATGGTCATTCGCTTTGATGATGACAAGATTGCGCATTACGATTACAACCAGCTCGAAGAGGTGGTACACGCCTACGCCGTCACTATTCACAAAAGTCAGGGCTCGGAATATCCTATAGTAGTGATGCCAGTTACCTGGTTTCCGCCTATGTTGATGAGCAGGAATATCCTCTATACTGCAGTAACACGCGCCAAAAAAATTGTCGTGCTGGTTGGGGATGAAAAATATATGAAGATGATGGTGGACCGGACAGATGTCAGTCAACGCAATACAGCACTGAACTGGAAAATTGTCCGGCAGGCTGAGTTCATTGATATTATGGGAGAATAGTTCAAAACCTGATTCTCATCCAATTTTTTTACAAAATCATGCGCACACCCCGCTCACCTTTTGAGATGACGGAAGCGCACGGAGGGATTTTGTGGTCCTTGACCTCAAGCACTTGATCAGAAAAACAGCCGATTTTTGGTTTCCAAGAGGCATTACCTGCATTGGCTGCGGCGAGGACATTTTTGATGAACGTTATGGGTTATGTCCCAGCTGCCTTAAAGATTTGGGGATCATTTACGGCAGAATCTGCAGGCGCTGTGGAAGACCTTTGCCTGAGATGTCCACCACGCTTTGTTATGCCTGCTTTGGCAAACTGACTTCATTTAAAGGCAATGTTGCTTTTGCAGCTTACTCCGACCTGGCTCAACAGCTGATCTTCAAGTATAAATACAAAGACCACCGCTATATTGGTTACCATATGGCCGAAATGATGGCAGAACTCCTTAAAACTACCTGGATCAGTGATGTAGACTGCATCGTGGGCGTGCCTTCTTCAAAGAAAAGGATCAGACATCGCGGTTACTGCCAAATGGAGCTGTTAGCTGAGCATTTAAGCGAAATGACTGGTCTTTGCCATCTTAACCGCATCCTGATTCGAACACAGGACACACCAAGGATGAAAAAATTGAATCGGGACGCCAGAAGTCAGGCTTTGAAGGGATGTTTTGAGGTACGGACACCCGAATATATCTACGGGCGCTCTGTTTTGCTCATTGATGATATCATGACGACGGGATCGACTCTCGAAGTATGCTCTCGAGCGTTGCTTGAGGCTGGCGCTGCGGAAGTTTGGACTATGACATTTGCATCGGTGTATGATAATCAACCATCGGCTAAAAAGCGTTTTTTAAAGAGAATCTTCCAACATTATTAATTGTTAAAATCATGTTAATTGAAAATTGTTTGACCGCGCAGGTTAGGGGTAAAATCATAACAACTTCATCAGGATGGGAGGAGCGCATATTTAAGACCCATTTGTCTGGAAGTGACATAAAGAAATCCCGGAAGGAGTTGTTGTTATGAATGTGATCGTAGCAGGTAGAAATGTGGAGATTACGGAATCCCTGAAAAAGATGGTCGAGGAGAAACTGGACAAATTCCAAAAGTATTTTAAAACTGATGTGGAGGCGACTGCCACCTTTAGTGTCCAGAAAAATCGTCAGATCGTCGAGATTACGATCCCTCTTAAAAATGGTGCCATCTTCCGAGTTGAGGAATCTTCACCTGACATGTATGCGTCAATTGACATGGCCGTGGAGAAGCTCCAGAAGCAAATTTCCAAACATAAGACGAAACTGGAAAAGCGCTATAAGAGCCATGACACTATTCGATTTGAATATATCCCTGAGAGCGCTTACGCTGCTCCTGTGGAGCAGGGTATCGTTAAAACTAAGCGATTTCCTGTTAAACCAATGGATGCCGAGGAGGCCATCCTTCAAATGGAATTACTGGGTCACAACTTCTTTGTTTTCCGAAATGGGGAAACAGATGAAGTCAACGTTGTCTACCTCAGAAAAGATGGTAAGTATGGCCTGATTGAACCAATGCTATAATATTAAAGCCCGAAACTTCAAAGTTTCGGGCTTTTTACATTCTTCTTTTTGTGCTGTTGACACGATAGGTTTCTAAAACGGTTCTTCCAATAACAATCTTAATGGCATCAATAAATTCCTGCTCAAGTTCACTTTCATTATAAAAACTAATTAATAAATCAATGATCTTATTTAGAAAAACCAAGTCAGTTCGGTAAAGCTCAACGATTTTTTCGAGTTGTTTAATATGACGCTCCGCATAAATAGAATTTTTTTTCAACTCTTCCAGCAGGTTTTTAATTTCAATTAAAACCTCATGATTCTTGCCAAAATGCATTTTAATTTCCGCCATTGTAACCAGATATTTATTGTCAGTAGCGGAGAGTTTAAGCTTTGTTTTACTAAAAACATAATCAATATATTTTTCAGCAAGCTGGTATTCTTCTATGAGATTGTAATAAACCGCAAATCTGTGATTTAAAGGTGGCATTAATTCATCACTCTGACTTAAGAACTTCTCAGCCTCGGAGTAATTATTAAATGCTTTGCTAAAGTTTCCCCTTATTATATTGATATCCCCTATCATCTGGAGAACGAATGCCACATTATGATCTGACTCTTGTAGATCAATAACTTTCAGAAAATATCTTTCAGCATCATCATAATCACCCATTTTAAACATAGAAAGTCCAATATTGGTAAATACCTTGCAAATGACATCAATATTGTCAGTTTGATCGATCAGCAATAAACATTCTGTGGTAAGCTTATTAATTCTGGAGCGCAGACTGATTTCAGCTTCAATCTTAATCAGTTCAGATAAATATATTGCAAATCGATCGCCGGATTCTTTACCCCTCAGATAATTGACGGCAAGTTGCATATAGGCCAACGCGCGATCTATTTTCAATTGATTATAGAAAAAGATTGCATACGATCTGCACACTATTGCATAATCCTCGAGCAACTCCCTCTTGATGCAAATATCCTTTATCTTCTCAAGCACCTCAATATCTTTATGCTGATTATATGTACTTATATTTTCTGAGATTGATAAAGTCATCATTCTAATCTGAGCCTCATCCGTCAGGTATAACTCCGATAAGCTTTTTTGAAATTCATTTGTTAAGCGTATTTTAAAAGTGGTTGATCCCAGACTTCTTGTCGTAAGATATTGTTCCACTGACGAATCATACATTCCAATTTGATCAGCAAAGTTTTTTATGCTTCCGTATTTTTCAATTATTTTTTCTCGGATCTGCTGTCCAGGTGACTTAATGACAATATCACTTTTTTTATATTTCCTCATATAATCACCTCCATAATTGAGCATTCAATTTCAGGAATTGAATTATGCGCAAAAACTAGAAATGTAGGCCGATTTTTCGGCGGTCGTCGCCCAAATTTCGGCAGTTACCATTTCATAAATGTTTAACTATTATAATGCATTATATAATTTATTGAAGGGAAAGTGACAATGTATTATTTTGTGTTTGAGCCTTCTTTTTATCGATTGCATTTCGCAATAGAAGTCCGGGACATTTCAAATCCCAACAGTTTATTGCTCGTCCTTGATCTGGTTGTGTAACGCTTAACTGTTTAGACATTCAGGATCCATTCACCATCAAAATTCGCCGATTTTTCGGCATTCATTCCTCAGCCTTTGCTGCAAAACTATTTTCCCAGGCAATCGATAGTTATTATCACTACATTCAACCTGTATTGCTTGATTTTAAATCGTTTTTTGCTACGTTTTCGAGAAAATGTCTGTATGAAACAATTCGTTGTTGGCATCATTTTTGCATATTATTTAACATAGAGTAACAAGCGCATTCGTTGATTATCGATAGGTTCATCACTATTCAGTATTTAATCATTAGAAAATACACTGGAGGTTTAAAATGAAAAAAGTCATTTCATTAGAAGATGCGGTCTCCAAAATCAAAGACGGCATGAGTGTTATGTGTGGAGGATTCCTTGGAACCGGTGCACCTGAAGCGATCATTGATGAAATCATTCGTCAGGACATCAAAGATTTGACACTCATAATCAATGATACAAGTTTTATCAATATCGGAGGCGGAAAGTTAATTAATCACAAACTTGTCAAAAAAGTAATTACTTCTCACATTGGAACAAATCCTCAGTCCGGATTACAAATGAATGCTGAAGAACTCGAGGTTGTTTTGGTTCCACAAGGTACGCTCGCTGAACAAATACGGGCTGCCGGAGCAGGGTTGGGCGGCGTTCTTACACCCGTTGGGCTTGGTACACTTGTTGAAAACGGCAAGCAAAAAATCTTTCTCAATGATAAAGAGTATCTGATCGAGCTTCCTATTAAAGCGGACGTTGCTATTATTAAGGGATACAAAATAGATCATATGGGAAATATACTCTATAACAACAGCGCTAGAAACATGAATCCGCTTATGGCAACTGCCGCAGACTTAGTCATCGCTGAAGCAGATCACATTGTTGAGGTTGGTTCAATTGATCCTAACCACATCGTCACGCCAGGATTATTTGTAGATTACATAGTGAACGGAGGTCAAATCAATGAGTGATATCCGCGCAATTATAGCAAAACGCGTTGCGAAAGAGTTCAAGGACGGTGATATAGTCAATCTGGGAATAGGTCTTCCAATATTGGTCGCAAACTATATTCCCGAAGGTATCGATATATCTTTCCAGTGCGAGAATGGTTACATAAGAATGGGACCAGAGCCAAAGCCAGGTGAAGAAATAAAAGATCTCGTAAATGCCGGGGCTGTCCCAGCCACGATTCTGGATGGTGCTGCGTTTTTTGACAGTGCCATGTCATTTGCGATTATTCGCGGCGGCCATATTGACGCTACTGTCTTAGGTGCGCTTCAAGTGGATCAATATGGAAACTTGGCAAACTGGATGATCCCCGGTAAACTCGTCCCCGGTATGGGCGGCGCAATGGATCTTGTCTGCGGCGCAAAAAAAGTTGTCATCGCTATGGAACACACTGCAAAAGGAAAGCCTAAAATACTTAAGCAATGCACACTTCCATTAACAGCGGCAAATGAGGTTGACGTTATTGTTACAGAAATGGGTGTCATGAACGTGACTGACAAAGGGCTTGTTCTAACAGAAATCAATCCGGAGTATACAGTGGAGCAGGTTATTGCTGCCACAGAAGCGGATTTAATTATTTCTGAAAACTTACGAAATATGCAGTAATCTCATGCATAGCTATAAGACTCTGGTCGTTCACCTTGAATACGACCAGAGTCTTTTTCTTTTTGGACTCACCGCACTCTGCTCTAGTGATTATGCCTTTGAATTTAAAAAACTTCCGGATTGAAAATTTGTGTCGTTCGCTTGATAATATCGAGACCTTGCTGGCTCAACCAGTAAGGAAGATCAATCAGAACCCAGTTTTCCGACAACTTATCACCTTCCCGGCAATAAACATCCACCACTTGCATGTCAGCCCTTACATTGCCTCCAGGCAATCCCAAAAAACCGCCTGTTGGTGTATTGGATAAGTTTGGCCAACCAAAGAAACAAGAAAATTTTCCTTCCGCAAATCGACAGACATGACCATTAAAGGTTTTATCTTTCAAATTGTTTCTGAATGGCAATTGATGCTGTATTTGATATCTAGGAATTGTATAGGAGGCGCCAATCCCTGCAGGACCATACCAAATCATATTTTTTGACCAAGTTTTTTCTAGGATCTCCGGCGGGCAACCCATAGCGCCGCTTTTATTTAGCTCTGTTAAATCATCTACCATTCGATTTACAAGTTCAAGTGTTTTTATTCCTTCTTCTTCTGGGGCATCTTCAAACAGCAGACCATCATGGTTTCTTGGACCAGGATATACAAAGTAGCTTCCGGTTTGCGGCGGAAGCGGATTAATCCCGGCCTGCAGCATAAATCCAATAATGTCCACAAAAATCCCGGTTTTAGTAATCAAACCGTTTTCAACACAATTGAACTCCGCATATCTAAGGTTGATCATTTTGCCTGTCGGTCTTATGCCAAGCCACTCCGAATCAAACAACCCCATAAAATGCCCCATGCTCATGACCCATTCTTCACCGTCAATTTCACTGGTACCTCCAATGAAGATATCCTGGCGTCTTTGCATATGCTTCAGTGCTTTAGTAAGCGGAATCCAGAACACCTCAGCGACGTCAGAAATGCCTTGCTGCTCACGAAACGGATAAACGCCTTTCCAACTATAATCCTCACACATGAACGACCCTAGAACGTCTTTAATACTTTTGGAATCTGCATTCTCAAGTGCGCTAAAATAATTCAAAACACATTTTTTTGAAGCCTCATACTTACCCATACTCCACTTCTCTCCTAATCGCTTAGATCACTTCTGAAACGGCGGGTAAAGTTGACCCGCCATAGGGCATAATGACAATATCGACATTTCGTCCTAATGACTCATAAGCAGCGCTGAGCGCATCATCGATACTTGAAAAAGGCTCTAGAAAAATACTCCTGACAAAATCATCCTCAAGATCAGATACCAGGAAGATTCTGGCTTTTTCCAGGATCATCGCTATTGCTGCAGCTTTATGACCACCCAACTCAAATTTTTCGCGGATTCTAAAAATCATTTCCTTTGATGTTTCTGAGTGGATCATCCACTTTTCAAATACGCCTTCTCCCAATCCTTCTTTGCAAGAAGCGGCAAGTATTATGATCCCACCCGGCTTAACGGCGTGTTTAGCATTATCCAGCGCCTTTTGAGCTTGATAGACGTTGATGTCTTTTGGGTAACCACCCGCTGAGACGACAACAATGTCCGCCTGTCTTGGGATATCCACCTTATAGAGACGGTCAAGGAAACGGCAGCCTTCCTCATGGGCAAGCTTATGGTGACCAGCAAAAGCCTTGATAATCTCTTTTTTTTCACTTAGAACAACATTGAGCAGAAAATCAATCGAAATAAAGCTGGTGACTTCGTCAATGTCACGTCTTAACGGATTCGAATTCAGCGCACCTGCTTTAGCCTCATCCAGTACCATCATACTATGATTGACTTGAATTGCGTCTCTTGTCGCAACGCCAGGCATCAATGCCTTGGCACCTCCGCTGTAACCCGCAAAATAGTGGAATTCAATATTGCCCAGGCAAATTCTTTTATCTGCTTCAACGACGGGTCTGTATATGCTGACAGGGGTTCCGTGGTTCGTATTGCCCAGATGGACACAGTCTTTCACATCAAGATCAAGGCATTTTATCCTATTATAAACTGATTCACCCACCAAATAAATCATTTCATTTTGTGTGTGTTTTCTGTGGCTTCCCAGTGCAAAAACAATGGTAATGTCGCAGTCTTGAACACCTGCTGCATTCAACTCCTCAATAATAACCGGCAACACAATTTTACTTGGCATGGGTCGTGTAATATCACTTGTAACAATTGCGATTTTATCGCCTGCCGTTACAATTTCTCTAAGCGGTTTTGATGAAATAGGTTCCTTGAGCGCGCGTCTCACTTCGTCCTCGCCGCTTATGCCAATCTCGATTTTATTGGGAATTAAATTAGCCAATAGATTTTGGTCCTCAATAGTAAATTTGAGATCACCCTTACCATAGCCAACAGATATTTCCATAGTTATCCTCCGAATAGTTTATGATAGCTAAAGTCGCGCCACGCCAGAAGTTCTTGCTGCCTCAGACACCGCCTCAGCTACCGCTGCTCCTACGCGCGAATCAAATGGAAGTGGAATTATATAATCTTCATTTAAGTCTGCAGGATCAACCAGATTGGCCAATGCCATAGCCGCAGCGATCTTCATCTCATCGTTGATATCTGATGCTCTTACATCCAAAGCGCCTCTGAAAATCCCCGGAAAAGCAAGCACATTATTGATTTGATTCGGGAAGTCAGATCGCCCCGTCCCAACAATACGAGCGCCTGCCTCTATTGCTAAATTAGGCATAATCTCCGGCACCGGATTCGACATTGCAAAAACAATGGCGTCCTTCGCCATGGATTTGATCATCTCTTGCGTAACAACACCCGGTGCAGATACTCCAACAAATACATCTGCGCCCGCTATGACCTCATCCAATAATCCTTTTTTCATTTCTTCGTTGGTTAAATTGGCAATTTCCTGCTTAGTTGCGTCAAGATCAGCGCGATCCCTGCTTATGGCGCCTTTCCTATCGCAAAGTATCACATGTTTTAAACCCAGGCTTATCATCAGCTTCGTCACCGCAATCCCGGCAGAACCTGCGCCATTAACCACAACCTTGATGTCTTCGATTTTCTTACCGACAATTTTTAGCGCATTTAACAGGCCCGCCACTGTGACGACTGCGGTTCCATGTTGATCGTCGTGGAATATCGGTATATCACATACTTCCTTGAGCCTCTTTTCGATCTCAAAACATCTCGGAGCACTAATATCTTCAATATTAATTCCGCCAAAGCTGCCAGAGAGCAAGCGGATGGTATTGACAATATCGTCAACACTTTTCGACCTAATACATAATGGAAATGCGTCAACATCTCCAAAAGTTTTGAATAAGACGCATTTGCCTTCCATGACTGGCATAGCCGCTTCAGGTCCAATATCACCCAGTCCGAGGACAGCTGTTCCGTCTGTGACGACCGCGACCAAATTCCAACGGCGGGTCAATTCATAGGATAAATCGACGTCTTTTTGAATTTCCAAACAAGGTTCTGCAACACCCGGCGTATAGGCAACCGAAAGGTCTTCTTTCGTTTTCACTTCAACCGTACTTATAACTTCGATTTTCCCTTTCCACTCTTTATGTAATCGAACAGCTTCTGATTTAAAATCCATGCTTTCTCACCTTCAAATTAAAATTTTGATAATTAATTTTGTAACAATGTTGTATAAAAAAATTTTTAAATAAAGCGGATACAATTATGTGAAACCACAAACCGTATCCGCCTTATCCGCTCTATTCACACTTAAACCAGATTTTACAGGCCCAAAACGCCGCGCAGTTGCTCTACCCCAGTTTCAAGGCTTGTCAAAACAGGTACTTTGATATCTTGAAGCAGTGGAAGCAAATGATACATGCTGCCTTGAGCCAAGACGATGACATCATTTTCTTCACTTGCCTTTTTAATAGTTTCTATGACAATTTGATTGTGTTTTTCCCTGTTGTTTTCAATCAGCAGCGCTTCATAGGCACCTTCGCAGAAGCAGCGGCTTACTTTTACTTCTTTTCCAGCTTTCAACGCCATACTTTCGACTAGGCGCGATGATGGCTCAATGGTAGAAACAGCCGTCGCTATGACTGCTACTTTCGAACCGAGGCGAACAGCTTCTTCGGCCATTGGCTGATCAATTTTTACATAGGGAATATTGATCATTTTTTGAGCAATGTCTGCAGCTTCACCCACTGAGGAACACTGATTCAAGATCGCGTCCACCCCCAGGGCTTCAGCTTCAACGGCATATCTGGAAATTCTCTTAATGATCCCCGGTGTAATGCCCTTGTTGGAAAGTGCTTCTTGAAGCAAACTGTCATCAATGATATTGATCATTTCGACTTCCGGCAGCTTTTCTTTGAACAGTTTTTTTAGGTCTTCAACTGAATATAGGAATGTATGAATCACCGCGACCTTTTTTTTCAAGATATAGCCTCCATTCATAACGTAGTTTTCTGACTCTTCGCATAAGCTTTTTTCATTGCTTCAATTAAAGGAAGTTCATCCCCGGATAGAAACTGCACCATGGCTCCCCCGGCTGTGCACACATAATTAATATCCTTTAAGTCAATAAATTTCTGTGCGGCACTGACAGTATCTCCGCCACCTATGACGGAATACCCTTTTGAGGACGCAATTGCCTTCCAAATCTCCTTGGTGCCGGTTTCGAACATGGCGTTCTCGTACACACCCGCAGGACCATTAACGAAAATGGTTGCGGCTTGGTCAATTATTTCGGAATATTTCGAAATCGTTGCTTCACCAATGTCCATGTAAAGTGCATCATCAATCGGCAGATTCTCTGTTGAAACGGTCACTCTTTGTCCATCCACCTCATAGGATAAGTCACGCGGGCTTTCAATTTTCCCTGGAAACTCCTCCAGATATCTCTTTGCGTCCTCGATAAAAACATCCAGATTTCTCTTGCGAATGAAAGTTTCTTTTGCCGTCCCCAGGCGAATGCCTTGAGCAAGCAGAAATATTTCACCCGTAATGCCAGAGGTGAGAATTTTATCCGCCGTACCATTCGACAAGACTTGTTTCATCATGCCAAAAGCATCCGATATTTTCGCTCCTCCAAGTACAAAAATACAAGGCTTATCAGGTTTCTCCATCAACTTCTGAAGCGCGCTTACTTCCTGCACCATCAATTCCCCACCTGCTGTAGGCAGCAATTCCTGAAAGGCAACCATAGATGGCGCATTTCTGTGAGCCGCAGCGAAAGCATCATTGACATAAAAATCAAATAACGGCGCCAAATTTCTAACCAGATAAGTTTGGAGCATTTCTTCCGGTTTTAGCTTCACAGAGTTTTCAAATGTGGAAATTTCCTCTGTATAATATCTGAGATTTCCAAGGAGAATCACTTCGCCAGGCTGCACATTTTTTACGGCCGCTTGTGCAGCCGGGCCCGCAACATCATCAATATATTTGACTTCTACGCCAAGCAGTGCTGAAAGCTTTTCTGCATGCTCGTTTAACGGGATTAGATTCTGATAATCCAAAGTGTCACCTTGGTGGGCGATAATTGCCAGTTTAGCGTTTTTCGAAAGAATTTTTTTAATCGTCGGGATGCTCTTTTTGATTCGATTATCGCTGACTATTTTTTTTGTCACCGGATCAATAGGCGAGTTGATATCCACTCTAAGCAGTACAAACTTGCCATCATAATCGAATTCGTCCACGCTCTGAATTCTGAAGGTATCGTTTACTTCCATGCTCCCATCCCCAGATATTTGTTCGTCTCACCGACTGCTTTCAATCTGTCCGTTTCCATTCCAAGCGCAGCTCTGACAGCGTCAATCGTCTCAGGAATGGTGACCGACTCTTGAGGGATATGAATGCCAAACATTATATCTTTTCCGGATTTTACGACAGTATCTCTCCAGACCGCAATTTCATACATGTCACCTCTTGGATTTCCAAGATCTCTGGCATATCTGAAAAGAGACGCGTTTCCGAGAAAACCCTCGTCAATGCTGACGACTCTGATGCGATCATGCTCAGAAAATGCTGCAATGACCTCATCTATCTCCATATCAGCTTTTGGAGTTGCTACAACTGAAATGAAATGGCCGTGTGTTACAGGTGTATGAATCAGCAGACCGGTAGCGTCAATATGCGGCATGATCGTCATCAAATCAATAGCCTGGTGGTTTGGCGCCTTATCTACTTGCAGCGCATTGGTGAGACCTCTGTGGTAATCGCCAGGATCAGCGACGCGTCTGACTATTGTAATCGCCACTTTTTCTATGCCGACTTTTCTGTCCAGACAATCAATGGCTCTGATGAGTCCAGTTGTATTGCAGGAAGTCAGTTTGAGGAAATTTTTGCCCAATCCTTCTTCATAGTTCGCATAACCGTGAAAAAAGACATCCGCGACGTTATTGCTTTCTCCGCCTTGAAATACTGCCTTAACGCCATACTTTTCATAGAGAACCTTATTCTTTGCACCGATGCCCGCTCCAGTAGCGTCCAGCATGATATCTACCTTTTTGAGCATGTCCTCCATAGTTCCGGAGACAGGAATGCCGTGCTTCTCAAGGTTTGGAATACTTTCCTCAGTCGCTGCGTAAAAGGCATAAGGCATGCCTTTCTCTTTCAACGCCTTTACTGACAGGGTCGGCGCAACGTCAACAACGCCCACAAGCTCCATATCTTTTTGAAGCGCTATACCGTCAGCCAATCTCTGTCCAATAACACCATAACCTGCTACACCAACTCTAACCATACTATGACCTCCAACTTGGAATGAAAAATCCGACCTTCTAGTGTACATCTTGTATTCGAAATCGTTTCCAAATCACTAATTGACGATGTTCTCACTTATTAAAACGTTGGAAAGAGGTTTTCGGCTTCTCTGATCCACTCAAGTCTATGGTCAAACTTGAGCACATAGTCTTTGCCTTTGTCACCAGCCAAACCCCAGAGCAGGTATTCAACACATCCCGGAACAGCCATGGAAGTATGATAGCCTTTTGGCAGTGCTACTGCACAAAGATCATCTTCAATAACATTGAATTCATCCCATCTAGGCTCAAGCTCATAGGAATGCTGAATGACATAACCGCCCCTTGGACCATAAACTTTGAAGGAAAATACTTCCTCAAGTTCCGTTTCATCCTTTGTGTCATAATCATGTCTGTGGGCTGGGAATCCAATCCACCCGCCCGGGACCGATACGGACTCTCCAACAATCAGTTTCTTGGTAACTGTGTCATTGTTTTGTCCCGGAGGTCCAAAGACAAATCGGTACTTCCTCTTCATATTCATGGCGCCCGGCGTGCCTTCATCCACATTGTCAGGGGTACAGAAATAAGGAGGATTGCCTTCTTCACATGGTGCGCAGAAGATTCTGGCCTCCACGCCCCCTTCCGTACTCAGGGTCATTTTGCTTCCTGGCGGCATATAAACCGCATAAGGCCGCTCTTTGTAAACACTTTTACGAACGCCCTGCCGATTGTTGATGTGAGTTTCGCCGTTCCACTCTACAGAGATCGTCATGTCGCCTTCGATTAAAACAAGTACGATTTCTTCACCGACAATGTCTCGTTCCATTGCTTCGCCTGCTTTGAGAAGAACCCTGTCAAAGCCCATGAATTTTAACTTTGAGTTTTCTGAAGTAATAACGCGTTCATACTGCGCCTCGCCTTTAAACCTATGCAAGCTGGTATGCTCATTCACAACAATCGACCTCTTTTCAAATAGTCTGAGTCTAAAACCGCCTGTTATTATGACAACTTAATCCATTCCAGTTCAAGTTCGATAAGTTTTGCAGGTGTTGGAACACCTTCTGTGTCCCAGCCACAAATGCTGTAATAGTTATCAATAAAGCTTCTGAATTCTTGCTTATCAAGAAACTGTCCTTTTCTTGCACCGTTTCCAAGTGGCTCAAAGCAGCGTTCAGGGAGTCGGTCATCCGCAGCGGTAAAGCCTTCTCTGACATTGAAGCACCTTGCCATGTTGTTGGCTCTTTCACCAAGCATCATAAGCTCATACATGCTAATTCTCCAGCCGGTAACAGCTCCGACGACCTCAATAAATTTATCAAACGGGAAGGTAAATGCGGGTGCCATGACAAGATTACACATCCCAGTGCTGTTATTTAGACTGCAGACCTGTTGAAGTTTGTAAAACAGCCTCAATTTCTCATTTGTCAGCGCAACCATGTCTACAGGCTCGTGAATTCCAATTGGCGCAACGTTTTCGAGCGCAATCGTGTAGTCCGCAAATCCACCGTCATGAGCGATTTCAAGATGATCCGCACCTGTTGGAGAAATGGCGAAGCCTAAACCAACGCCTGTTTTACCTCTCGGATCATGAGCCGCGAATTCTTGTCCTTTTACTTCCATAGCGAATTTATCACTGTCATGTCCCAGTACTTTCGCAGCTTTTGCAACGCCTTCTCCCAGAAGTTTGCCTATTGCTTCGCCGTTGGCGATCATGTCGATCATCTTCAGCATAGACTCTATATTGCCCCAGTCGAGCTTTACGCCATTTGTATCTTTGTCGGTTATGATGCCCTTTTCATAGCATTCCATTGCAAAGCCAATTGCAACCGAGGTAGATACCGTATCCAAACCGACTGCATTGCACATTTCATGAGCCTTTGATATTGCCGGGAGATCGGAGATGCCGCAAATTGAACCAAATCCACCAATCGTCTCATATTCAGGTCCGCCATAAATTGGGTCCACGTTATATTCCGTACCGCTGACGACCCGTTTGCATCTGACAGGACAAGCATAGCAGCCTTCATTTTTAAGCAAAATGGTGTCCGTCATGGTTTCACCATAGAACTTTTCTGCGTCTTTAAATTCACCGTCTCTCCAGTTATAGCTAGGGAGTGTCCCTGTGTTTTGAAGGCCCGAGATGGAATGCGCCGTTCCATATTTATTCAAGCGAACATTACTAGTGTTGTTTTTCCAGTTTTCGCCGAACCATTTGACGTGTTCCTTCACTGCATCAGGATTTGCGACCGGCATATCCAAAGTTCCACGCACCGCGATCCCTCTGAGCTTCTTTGAGCCAAAGACTGCGCCCATGCCCGTTCTTCCGTTGGCATGTTTTAGATTGTTTAACACACAAGCATATTTGACCAGCTTTTCACCTGCCGGGCCGGTCTGGGCTATGACAATTTTGTTGTCACCCAGCTCTTCGCGAATCAGCCCTTCTACTTCACCTGTGGATTTCCCCGTCAGATGGGATGCGTCTCTAATCTCGACCTTTTCGTTGTGAATCCATAAGTAAACAGGTTTTTCAGAAACACCTGAAATGATGATCCCAATGTATCCGGCTTTTGCGAGTTGAGGACCCCAAAATCCGCCCGCCTCTGATTCCGCAAACCCATTCGTCAATGGTGATTTGGAGGCTATAGTATATCTGGATGCGCCCGGGATTAAAGTTCCAGTCAAAACGCTGCAGGTAATAACCAATAGATTTTCTTCACCCAGCGGATCGATGCCCGGTTTCAGTTCATTGAGCAAGAAGTAAGTCGCCAGTGCACCGCCGCCATAATAGCGTCTGAGAATTCTTTCTGCTATCATTTCAGTCTTGACTTCACCAGTAGTCAGATTAACTCTTAATAGCTTTCTGCCATCCTTCAATGGAGGAATTATCATGTTTTCCATTAACTAAGCCTCGCTTTCCAACAAGTATATTAAGGAGTTTTTAAAACATTTCGATTTACTATATTCCTTGGTTCCCTATTTGACAGAAACTCAACAATACCTTGAGCAGAGTGAGTTGCCATAGCACAGAGTGCCTCGTGGGTCAATGCTGCGTTATGCGGGGAAACAATGATATTATCAAGCTGAAACAACGGGTGATCTTTTGCCGGCGGCTCTTCAGCGAATACGTCCAGTGCCGCACCTTTAATCTTTTGATTCTTTAGCGCCTCATATAATGCGTCCTCATCCACTATATGACCGCGAGCTACATTGATCAGATAAGATTCGGACTTCATTTTCGACAATGCCGCTTTGTCAAACATCCCTCTGGTGTCATTCGTCAGCGGAACATGAATCGAAACAAGATCTGAGAGGGTTAAAATTTCATCCAAGGTTTCAACGAGATCAATCCCCTCAGAGGATGCAAAGGCTCTGCTGTCTTCTGAAACAAACGGATCATAGGCGATCACTCGAACATCCAGGGATTTAATCTTCATAGCCAGCAACTTTGATATGCGCCCCAGACCAATCAAGCCTATAACTTTGCCTTTGATTTCAGTGCAAGGGTACTTGTTTCTTGCTTTGAAGTCGCCGTTTCGCAAATTACGGTCTAAAAACAATAAGTTCTTTGAAAGTGCCATAATCAGTGCAAAGGCATGCTCTGCGACCGCATTAATATTTGCCTCCGGTGCATTCACAACCATAATCCCGCTTTGCGTCGCCGCCTCAACATCAATGTTGTCTACACCAATACCGTGTTTTGCGACAATTTTGAGTTTTGGAAGTGCCGCCATCATCTCGCTGGTTACATAAGCCGAACGTACAAGCATGGCGTCGCAGTCCTGAGCTTCCTTCACAATAGTCTGCGCTTCCACTGACGTTCCACGGACAACTTCTGCTACAGTTTCCAAAAGCTCAATGCCGTCCGGATGAATCGGTTCTGTCAGGAATACCTTATACAAAGGCTTCGCCCCTTTTCGCGTTGTTTAACGCCATCCAATTATTTCTTGAGATCTGCCGCGATCTTTTGAGCCGCTGAAGCAATCATGCCTTGATCCGTGCTGATCAGTAAATATTGGACGCCTTTTGC
Organism: Acidaminobacter sp. QWL-03; assembly: GCF_058683855.1. Classification (NCBI taxonomy): domain Bacteria; kingdom Bacillati; phylum Bacillota; class Clostridia; order Peptostreptococcales; family Acidaminobacteraceae; genus Acidaminobacter; species Acidaminobacter sp. QWL-03. The sequence goes on along the minus strand of NZ_CM178752.1, from coordinate 3,004,563 downwards.
AATATAATCATTAGCCTGTGCCGGGCTTGAAACAATGCCCACCGCTTTGCCCGCACCAAGAACTTTCTTAATGATCATCTCAATACTTTCAATAACTTTTGGATGGTTGGCCTCACCCATGACACCAAGAGACTGAGATAAATCCATTGGACCAATGAAGATGACATCCAGGTAGTCCAGCGTTAAAATTTCATCCAGGTTCTCCATACAAGTTGTCGTTTCACAGTGCGCGACTACAAGCGTTTCTTGATTGGACAATGCCACATACTCTTTCTTGTCCATCAAACCGTAGGCAGCTGCGCGAGTAGTTGGAGAAAAGCCTCTTTTGCCGATGGGATTATATTTGACACTCTCAATCAAAGCAGCGGCTTCTTCTTTTGTATCCACATTTGGAACCTGAACTCCCAATGCCCCGGAATCCAAGGCCTGTAATATTTCTACAGGCCTGTTTTCTCTGACTCTTACTATTGGAACAATGCCTGTTGAATCCGCGCTGCGAATCATATTAATCATGCTGTCTCGACTCATTGCAACGTGCTCATTGTCCAGAACTATGAAATCCAGCCCGGAAAAACCCAGAATCTCCGCAACCGCAGGATCATTTGACTTAACAAAGGTTCCGATGGCAAAGCCGCCATCCTTGATCAGCTGCTTTAGCTTATTTTTCCTAATCATGCACATTACCCCTTATTTCCCTAAGTGATACCGGCGTTCTGTAAACACTAGTTGGTTTCAATCTTGACACCAGCAGGGTAGTCTTTTTTAATACTGTTTACCAGGTTGACCATTCTCTCAACAATGGCATCGACGTATTTATCTCCTTTTTCTTTTGTAGCTAGAGTAGGATCCCCAACAACGCCAATTTTTAGATCCTTGTATTCAGGAGCGCTGACTGTGCCTTCATCAAATCTAAGAGGTTTTGAAGACGTCATTTGAGTTGGCCCCGTAAGGAATTCTCTGCTAAGAAGCGGCGTCGCATATTCTACAACGGCTTTGCTCATATCTGTGTATTCCGGGAACAGCGAAAGTGCAATGGAGGTTTCGGCTTCATCCGCATGCCAGAATGGCGTCTCGAAAATCTCATCATGCACATCTCTGACAGAGTTCTGAAACATGACTGACAACACATAAAAGCCTTCCTGACCAAGATCCTGAACTGTATAATTGGTTACAAATGCCTGGCCATGTCCAAAGAATAAAATAAATTTATTGAAGCCCGCTACAGCAGCACCTCTGACAATGTCTTTGATCATCGCTTTACAAGTATCATTTGAAAGTGGTACTGTTCCAGGAAAATTCCAGTGATGATGCGGATGAGCGCCATACCACGGGCAAGGCATCAGAATAGCACCGGTTTGCTCGGCGATTCTTTCAAGCATTGGGAACAATTGAAGTGTGTCATGTCCGGTTGGCAAGTGATGCCCGTGTTGTTCAATAGATCCTAGAGGAATAATTGCGATATCGCATTCTTTGGCATGATCAACTATTTCGTTCCAACTTTTGTATTGCCACCAATGAGAGTTTTGTCCTGGCATATTAGTTCCACCTTTCAATTTTCGTTTTTTGATAAACCACAACTTTCTGACTAACTATATAAATAGCAACTTTAATGCCAACTCGCAATTATGATGAAAATTACTAAAAATATTGCAATTTTCAGCCATTATCGAACAATCATTTGAAAATTTATCCAATATTGCACCAATATTTAGAAGTCCGGTTCAGTAAATCCCGTCATACCGCTTTGTTTTATAAATAGTTCAACTCATTTGATGCATATTTGCATCTAATTGATTTGCTGGTGCATCGCAGATGCATTGAAATCCTGCTGTATAAAAAAAAGACTGGTCGCACTTCCAGTCTTTTTTCATTTAACGCACTGCCTGATCACGTCGTATTAAATTCTGATGCCCAGCATTCTTGGTAAGAAGAGTGAAATTTCAGGTACATAAGTGATCAGCATTAAGACACATACCATTACAAATACCCAAGGCCAAATGGTTTTTGCCAGTATGTCAAACCGAACCCGCGAGATTTCGCTTGCCATGAACAAGTTCGCACCTACCGGAGGAGTGACAAAGCCAATCGCGAGGTTTAAAATCATCACCATGCCAAAGTGAACAGGGTTGATGCCAATTGCGGTAACCATCGGCAAAAGAATCGGCGTTAAAATAATGATGGCTGCATTGGTTTCCATGAAGGTTCCAACGATCAGGAGCAGCACGTTAATCAATAACATCAGCAAAATTGTACTTGAAGTAATGCTCAGGATCAAATCCGCTATTTTGATAGGCATTTGCGTAATAGCAAGAAGTCTGCCAAATCCGGTGGAGACACCAATGATAAACATGACCGGCGAACTGATGTAAACCGAACGAAAAGCAAGATAAGGAATCTCGGAAATCTTGACTTCCTTATAGATTAAGACACTGATCAGAACGCCCAGGAAGCATCCTGCCGCGGCCGCTTCCGTTGGTGTAAACACGCCGCCATAGATTCCGCCAAGTACAATGAGTGGAACAGCAAAAGAAGGAATGGCATCTATAAAGATCCCAATGATCTCCTTAAAAGTATAACGAATGATCACTGGCTTGTAGCCATTCTTTTTGCTGGATATGTAAGTGTAAATGCATAGTGCTGTTCCAACAATAATTCCCACCGGGAAACCGGCTGTAAACATTGCAGTAACTGACGTTCCGGCTGCTATGGCATAAACGACCATACAAATACTCGGAGGAATAATTGTTCCAATAGTCCCTGCCGTTGCTACCAAGGACGCGCTGTAGGCTCGATCATACCCGGCTTTTACCATTTCGGGCACCATTATCAGTCCTATAGCAGCCACTGTTGCAGAACCGGTGCCGGAGATCGCTGCGAATATCATGCAGGCGACGACGGATACAATGCCAAGTCCACCCGTTACATTTCCTAAAAATATTTTCGATGTATTGATCAACCGTTTTGAAATACCGCCTTTGCCCATTATGTCGCCGGCGAAAGTGAACAGCGGAATGGCAACCAATGGAAACGAGTTGAATCCGGAAACAATTGCTTTTGTATAGCTCTCTATGGAGAGTGGATCATCGCTGAAAATAAGCAGTACCGATGCAATGGATTGCGCTGCCGCAATTGGAAAAGAGAGGACGAGGAGGGTCAGAAAGGTGACAAATAAGGTTGCGATCAAAGTGATGCACCTCCCCTTTTCTTTTTATACAATCCCATAGCTTCTTCTTCGACCAGCTCTGAGATAAGTTTCGAATCCATAGCTTCTTTGTATTCGAGTGGCATAAAAAATATATCACTCGCCCCGGAATACAGTCCTCCTCGATTCAAAAACAATTCATAAGAAGCGTTAAACCGCTTGATCTTCCATATAATTGATTGAATCAGCCGAACGAGGGATAAGGTATACCCTGTGACCGCTGCAAAGTATAAGACGTTGAGGCTGATCGGAACAGACTGAACCTTATCTCCAAATTTTGCTACCGCTTGCACATTGGCTATTGCTCCGGACAGGAAAACGCACATCAAAACCAGCATTGAAATTTCAACCGCAACCACTAAAATTTTTCTAAGTTTTTCAGGGAGACTATCGCGAAGGAAGTCGACACCGATTTGTCGATTATTTCGGAACGCATAGGAAATTCCCAAGAAAACAATCCAAACAAACATAAATACCGAAAACTCTTCTCCCCAGGCAAAACCCGAACCGTAAATGAAACGCTTAATAACCTGGATAGTAATCAGACAAGTCATGACTATAAATATTACCATGATAAACAGCGGTTCCAAATTGATATCGAGCCATTTAAGTATTCTTTTTAAAGATGACATATCGAACCCCCATTATCTATAGCGAAAATATCTGCGAGATGTCATTATGCCGACTTTACCCGGCAACACTATGTATAATAAATTCGGGCTCCAACTCTTAACAGAGCCCGAATTCACCGACAGTATGGTAATAACTTATCTGACTTCTTCGACGTAAGCCATGACCTTATCAAAGACTTCCCGTCCCGAAATCTTAACAATATTTTCTTCTGTGATCGGCGCCATAATTTCCTTCATTTTTGCGAGCGTCTCTGCAGGGATCTCATTAAATTCGACGCCATAGTCAGCTGCAATAGAGTCAATGAGTCCCTGGGTTGAAGTCACAACTTTATCTTGCTGCCATGCGAATACAGTTGCCAATTCGCTTTCGACCATCGCGCGGTCTTCATCGCTCAAGGAGGCCATGAATTCCTGATTTGCGACTAAGACATCCGTTGAGAACATATGGTTCGTGAGTGTGACATATTTCTGGACTTCATAGAATCTTGCTTCAGAAAAGCTTGTAATCGCGCCTTCCTGACCGTCGATCAGGTTCTGCTGCAGCGCGCTGAACAGCTCGCCCCAAGCCACGCTGCTAAGGTTACACCCTACAGATTCCCAAACTGCGATCTGCACTGGGTTATAGCCACGAATTTTAAGACCCTTAAAGTCTTCCATCGTATTGATCGGTTTTTTGCTGTTAGTCATCTGGCGGAATCCAAGAGGGAAATAACCTAACCCCTGAAGGCCCATTTGTTGATAGGTGTCAAGCAGATATTGACCGCCTTCGCTGTCAAAGAAACGGTAGGCATGGGCAGAATCATCAAAGAGAAAATATTGGTCAAGCGTCGCGAGTTCGGTAATGGTTGTATTCACCGTCAAAGGATTAGAGGTTGTCATCTGAATATCGCCGTTTCTGGCTTGATCCATCAACTCAATAGCTGTTCCAAGCTGACCGCCCGGGAAGAGCTGAACTTCTATATGTCCTTGTGACTTTGCTTCTATATTTTCCTTGAACATGTTCAAGGCCTGAAGCGTAGGGCTGCTGTCACCGGAGATAACAGTTGCGATCTTGATGGTTACTTTTTCAGTTGCAGGTTCAGGAGCAGCCGCTGGTTCTGCCACAGCCGGAGCGCTGTTGCTGCCGCAGGCAGCGAGTGAGAATACCAGGACGAGCGAAAGCAGTAGAGCAACTAATTTTTTCATTAAATTTCCTCCCTGATTGTTTTTATTATTTGTAAAACTTAGTGCCAAATTCGTATAGTGCATCATAAAATGCGACAACATTTTCTACAGGTGCATCTCTTTGAATGTTGTGCACTGAACCAAGAATCAGACCACCACCCGGTGCCAAATCCCGCACGCGCTGCTCAACTTCCGCTCGAATTTCCGCAACCGTTCCATGTGTCAAGGTGCTTTGACTTTCACATCCCGCACCCCAAAATGATAATTTCTTTCCAAAGTCTCTCTTTAGCTGCGCTGTGTCATTCATGCCTACAGCAGAAATCTGTAAAGGATTTAGAACATCAAAGCCAACATCAACAATATCGGGCAAAAATTCGGAAATCGCACCATCACTATGATAGATGACTTTGATATCCGCTTTGGACTTGATGAAAGAAACGATTTTCTTATGCGCTGGCTTGATCAGCTCTCTGTAAATGGAAGGCTTCATAATTGGGCTGCTTTGCGTGCCCAGGTCATCACAAATGACGACTGCTTCGAGATACTTTCCGGCTTCATCCAAGATCAGATTCCATTGCCCTATGTGATAAGCAACAATTCTATCTAGAAGAGCCTCAACTACTCTAGGTTCCAAAATCATTTTTAAGAAGAATTCTTCAAAGCCCATGAGCCACTGACACGGAACGTAAACACCTCCATAAAGTGGGCCATTCATGATCAGAGCATAATCCGTACCTTCGTAAAGCTCTTTCGCCAGCTTCCCAAGTCCAGCGATCCTGCTGCCGTCTCTAGGGTCTGGCCAATTGAATTTTTCAATGTCGTCAAGTGTGCAATCCAAAAGCGGGTGGCCGATGGCATCATAATATAATCCATTTTTGGGTGACCTCCATTTAACACCCCATTCATCCACATAGGTCGTCGCACCATCGCTTTCAATCTTTGGACTTAATTGAGAGCCGTACGGCGCCATAATCGTCAGCGGATAACAGTCCGCTTTAAATCGCCGTCTCATAGATTCATCAGGAAAAACAGACTGTGATGGCATGGATGTCAAGCTGATAGGATTGTCCATACCAAGATGTGTCTGCAGCTTTTTATAGGCATCCCGATGGAATGTTGTCAGCGTCGATATGCCCCCGATATCGATTGGCACACGGTCTGACTCCAGATGATTTAAAGCTCTTTTTACGCGGTCCCTGGAGTTCATCTGCACCATGTTTAACCCCCTTATCTATTCAATGAATATAAAAGCAAGGTTTGTGCCAATCCAGTCAATTTTGAGAATATTTGCAGAGTTTGTTTAAATAAATGCAATTTTCTTAATTAAATCTTGCAAATTTAAATCGAAAAAGACCAATTCGACCTCTCCGGGCGTAATATTTCAATATTCTGGTTATTCTAAAAATAAAAACAGAAAGGTTAAATGAATCAAATATAAAATTATCATATCAATAAGAAACCATAAGAAAAATTGATGTAATGGCGCATCGAAAAAATGCGGTTCTGCATCAACACATCATCCGCCCACAATTACCGGGATCACGACAACTTCATCTCCATCCTTCAATATGTCATGATATTTGGCAGGGATCCCATTTACCAAAAATGTTACTGTTCTAATCACACTTTCTTCAACCTTATATTCAGTCAATAGTCCGAGGATTGTAGCACCATTATTTGTTGTCGATAAAACTTGATTTGATTTTAAGTTGATATAGGAAGCATTCCTAATTGTTATTGTCATAAACCACACCACGCTTTGCGAATTTTTATTTCCTATCGACTTATTAATTCATTGATTCATCGATTGACAAGGTCGGAGGGGAATGCACTTAGGACGATTTTTATTTAAAAAAATGTCCTTCCATCAATCTGACAGCGAGGACATTTTAAGTTTCAAATCATTTGAAAATTCACCCCCGACTAAGCACTGCTAAGCTTTCGTCTCCTCACTTTAACGGACTTGAACTTAGGTCTGCTTATTCAGCTTCCTTACAATGGTGGACTGATCAACGCCAAGTGCCTGTGCTGCCTTTCGCGTTGTTCCGTATTCATGCATTGCCATTTCAATCAGCTTATCCTCCAGGATCCCCACGGCCTCTTTTAATGGCATGATGCCGTGCAGATCAATAATCGGATATCCTTCGCTGGTATTTCTAAGCATTCTCTCCGGCAGATGCATTTTTCTAATCACCGGCTCACGTGTTAAAACAACAAGATTCTCAATAAGATTTTCAAGCTCGCGTACATTTCCAGGCCATGAATAATTGCACAAGAAATCCGTTAAATCAGTTTCAATAGATTTCTCAACCTTATGCTTATCAGCGAATTTTTTTAAAAAGTGATGAATCAGCACAGGGATATCTTCTCTGCGTTCACGTAACGGGGGTACGGTGATTCCAACAACATTCAGCCTGTAAAATAAATCTTCTCGAAATAATCCTTCGCGAGCCATTTCCTCAAGATTTTTATTAGTCGCCGCTATGATTCTAACGTCCAATTTTATCGTTTTTGATCCGCCAAGCCTCATGATTTCCTTGCCTTGGATTGCCCGGAGCAATTTCACCTGTAAATTGAGAGGGATATCTGCCACTTCATCCAATAAAATCGTACCGCCATTTGCAAGTTCGAACATCCCTATTTTTCCCTTTTGGTGCGCACCCGTAAAAGCGCCCTTTTCATAACCAAACAGCTCAGACTCAAGTAAAGACTCAGGAATCGCACCACAGTTAACTTTAATGAACGGTTTGTCACGTCGATCACTTGCATCTACAATACTATCCGCAACGACTTCTTTTCCCGATCCGGATTCGCCTAAAATCAGAACATTAAGATCAAATCGTCCAACACGCTGGGTTAATTCAAATATTTCGCTCATAATCCCGCTGCGAAAAATATAACCACGATTCATTGATTTTTTACTGTTCTTCAATTTTTCAATTTCAATTTTTTGCTGATCAATAATCTTGTCTTTATCATTTAATTCTTTTCGTAAGTTATCGAACTCTGTAATGTCTCGTACGTTATTTACAATAAAGGCTAGCTCACCATCATTGTTAAAGATGGGGTTTCCTGTGATCAGGACCTGCTTATTTGTCTTATAATTATAGCCCATTATAGTAACTCTTTTATGTTCATTCATAACAGCTAATGTCGCAGAAACCGAAAAAAGCTTTTGATTAATTAATTCATGGGTCATTTTACCCACAACATCTTCTCTCTTGATTCCAGTCAATCTTTCATTTGCCAAATTGGTATACAAAACCTTACCTTTTCCATCCGTGATCCACAATCCATCATAGGACGATTCCAAAATCCTTATTATTTCATCTGTCAGAGTAAATTCATTAGCGGACGGCATCACACTATCAGACTCAATCAATAATGCTCCAATCAGAAAACCATCTGGATTGTAGATATCCAGCTTCTCCTTCGAGTCGATCTTATGCGAAACGAGTACGCAATCCTCCGACTCAGACAGCCTGTCCAAATCACCCTTTTTCTTGAACGTCGCTTTTGTATTTTTTTTCGAATTGTTGCTGGTCTGAGTCTTTGGATCTTCTAATGATCTCTGAAATCTAAATTTTACATTGAGCTGATGTTCTTCCAGCAATGTATTGATCACATCAACCATACTTCTGCAATCCGCAAGATACTTAAATCCCACACCACATGCCCCCTTTTTTAAGCACTGTTTGCAATTTACTTCTAGGGGATAGCCGACTTTTATAATCTTAAACTCAAATAAATGCTCCGAAGGCTTTTGGTGTCAGTCCTATATTTTATTTGCTGCCAAAGGTAAGGTTATCAATAAATAAGTCATTGAAATTTTTGTCTTTTGATATATCCACATACTCTGTTATATGAAGAATTCGATTGACACGATCATCATTGTTTTTATCAAGTATATAATCTATTGCACCACCTAAAGCACTATTGCCAATAGAAACGACTATACCTTCCAACGCTTGAGGGATCATACCTATTCCTACCGCACTCTTAATGTCCATTTTACTGCCAAATCCACCAGCAATATAGACTCGCTTTATATCTCCATAACTACAGCCAAATCTCGAAATTAAAATGTCTATACCAGTACGAATTGCAGATTTCGCAAGTTGTACTTCTCTGAAGTCCTTTTGACTGAATGAAATTTTCGTCGATTCCGGGCTGTCTGAAATCATGATTCCTTCCTTTAACTCAGCGTTTTCTATATGGCCAGTCTCGTCTATAATACCATAGCTGAGCGACGAATAAACCATGTCAATTACACCCGATCCACAAATTCCAACAGGCGAATTATTTCCTATCGTAGTGAACTTGAATGTATCCCCTTCTATATAAATGGCGTTGATCGCTCCATCCACACATCCTGTCCCGCAAGATATATTGGCCCCTTCAAATGCAGGCCCCGCAGCTGTAGCCAAACACATCAATCTGCTCTTGTTTCCGATCACCATTTCACCATTTGTGCCAATATCAATAAGCAGAGCAATTTCGTCTTTTAAATCCATGTTGCAATTCAAAACACCCATCACTATATCAGAACCTACATAAGCGGCTATCCCCGGCATAATGCTGACCCGTGACTGAATAAGGTCCCGCTTAAAAACCTCCCCAAAATTAAATACATGTTTATATAAGGAGACAGACAGAAATGGTGAAACACCAATAGTTTTGCAATGGATTCCCATAAATAGATGCAGCATCGTTGTATTTCCTGCTACGACAATATCATGAATACTGCTTGGATCAATGTTACAGGTTTGACACAAATATTCGATTCCGTCCAATATGTCGTTTAAAATAGCAGCATTTAGTTCCAATAAATTCGGAAGTTTTTGAGAAGCATATTGAATGCGGGTAATGACATCAGCACCGTATTTTTTTTGACTGTTCAATACAGGGTGCCGATCACACAATTCACCAGTCTGCAAGTTCACAAGACCGACTACTACGGTCGTGGTTCCAATATCCACAACAATTCCAAATTTATCCTTAAATCGGTCTGATATATCGAATACTTCCTCTTCACTCATCGACAAGAAAAGTGTCTCAGGAGGATTGTTGGCTTCAAGAATTTCCGAAAGAGACCATAATGACTTCAAAGAAAACTTGCGTTCACTAGTGACATCCTTTACCCATTGCACTGCACTGGTTCCCGATCTCCGGTTTTCAGGCAGTACGATGGATATGGTTTCTATCCACGGATGAAGCTCATTTCTTTTTTCAATAAAGTCTGTGATAATTAAACTCTTTCGATCCGCCTCACTCAAAATTCTGATTTTACAATTCTGACTTGGAAACGCACTGCAAGCTAGCCGGTACCCAGCAAGAATTTCTTCATCTGAAAGTTTTTTATAATCAGATTCTGTTATTTCTATTTCTCCCTCAAGGAGTAATATTTTACATTTTCCACAAGTTCCATGTCCACCACAGGGTGATACAAGGTCTGCTTTTTTCACTAAAGTATGCAGCAGACTTTCTTTGGGATTATACACCACTTCAAACGAGCGGCTGCCCTCTTCCACAATGACTATTATTGGTTCTTCTCTATAGGTACAAGCTGAATTTTCACAGTTTTCGCAGCTTTGGTTTCTTTGGATATTTGAAAATTCTTCGTCTGCCCCGTACAAATACATCATTGATTTTACAGGCTTAAGCATATAATAATTCGTGATGTCCAGCGCTAAGTTCAAATCTGCTCTAATTGCATCAAAAATCACTCGTTGGAACGCCATTGGCATGGCAGCGTCTCCAGGTGTCACTCTGCAGCTTAATTTTAAACCAAATGGCTGACACACGCGAACGATCTCTTCATACATCAAATTGCTCATATTGAATAAATACTCATCCGCTATGACATCCAGCATCATGCCTTCCAGGTATTCCCCTTCAGCAAATAAACCCTGGATCCTGTCTTCTAAAGACGCCCCCAAGGTAACTGCAGCCAAAACTATTTTTTTCGACCTGTTTACCGGTTCTATTGAACCAAATGGGTCTGAACGTTCCGTTAATGAAAAAATCCCTTTAGGGTCAATTAGTCCGCTGAATTCACTTTGTAGTTTATTGAATACTTTGCAGGCTTCAATATAAGCACCGCTGCCGACATGACATTTCATTAATTTAAAAATTTTTTCTCGATCAAGCTCTATATTGAAGTCATTTACATAATTTATCATTTTAATGATCACGATCCTTTTTTTATTATCGCATCATAATGACTAAAATACGTCTTTTGTTAATTCCGATTGCGGACTGAAAAGGCTTTTCGTTTATCCAATCCCGTATTCATATTTGATAAACAACGTTATCTTAAAATTAAACGCGAACATCCACGCAGCTTCGATCCTAAGAGCCACATGGATGTTCATTGCCAAATTACTGGAGAATCTACTTTTTAACTGATTTTTTCGAGAATCAATTTCCTCGCAGCTTCTGCGGCAGTTGAAGCATCTGGCGCATAGCAATCGGCACCAATCTCTTTGGCAAAATTATTGTTAAGTGGCGCACCTCCCACCATTACTATGTATTTGCTTCTTAAATTTCTATTTTCCAGGTCGCTGAGCACATCTTTCATATTGCCCATAGTTGATGTCAATAATGCTGACATCGCAATGACATCTGCACCATGCTCTTCGGCTTTGTCTCCAAACACTTCAGGTGAAACGTCTATTCCAATATCGATAACCTCCAGGCCCGCGCCTTTCATCATCATAATGACCAGGTTCTTTCCAATGTCATGCAAGTCCCCCTGAACTGTGCCCACCACCACTTTGCCTATTGGCTTTACACCCGATTCCGCAAGCAATGGTTCAAGTACCTTCATCCCCACATTCATGGCTCTTGCTGCGACAAGTACTTCAGGCACATAGACATCATTGTTTTTAAATTTGACGCCTATAATGTTCATACCGGCCAATAATCCATCATTCAAAATTTCACTTGCAGTTAATTTCTCAGCTATAGCTTGAGAAACCAGTTCCTGAACCTTTTTAGCATTTCCCTTTTGTACCATTTCAGAAATATTTTCTAACAAGAACATGCCCTTCACTCCTTTAAGTCTTTTAATTTCAGCACACCTGGTCTCAGTGACATGATCAAGCCTGAACCGAACTGCTTTTCATCAAGGCCCTTTCTTGATTGCTGTCAACTAATCAAATTGTCTGAATTTTCATCTATTTGTTCACACTGTATCAAATCTCATCCATTCTGTTTTGCATTATTTTTTAATTTATCACAATAATATTTGAAGTTTTTAAATGCTTATATTATTTTTCCATGCCTCAAGCGATATTTTCCGGGAGACGTCCCGGTATTTTTTTTGAACACCCTCGAAAAATAACTTTGATCTTCATACCCCACCAGCTCACTTATTTCAACAATAGTAAATTCATTCTCCAAAAGCAGTTTTTTCGCCTGCTCAATTCTCAGGTGATTAAGGTAAGCATTGAAACTCACCTTTAATTCCGATTTGAAAATAGTTGAAAAGTAAGACGGACTATGGTTAACATAGGCGGCAACCTCTTCAAGCGTGATTTTCTTTTGAAAGTTCTTTTGTAAAAAATCAACTGCTTTCAGAATGACTTGAGGGTGCTTAAGATCATTCTGCTCAAAAACTTGTTCAATAAAATGAAGCATAATATGAAATAACCAGGCAGATAACTCGGCGACTGTCTTGAAATCATTTATTTGACTCAGATATTTATATTTTAAACCGAATATTTTTTCGAGTCCGGCGCCGCCTTCCAAAGCCGCCCTGGATAATAAGACTACCAATTCAAGCACTCGGCCTTTAGCGATTTCAAAATCATGATTTGAATAGGACGCAATGTACAACAGAATCTCATCCAGAAGATGCTGCGCCTGAACTTTATTGCCCGATGAGATGAAATTGAGAAGTTGTCGTTCTTTTTCAATAGGATAAGCTTCCGCTTCTTCTCCCCCGCCCATTGTGTTGAGATATTTCAAGTACTTCGAAATATCTCGGCCAAGTGCGGTTTCGTCTTTTACGTAATGGACCTGATCCATACCGTTAATTGAAACGCAGACGGCGGACAACATGTGACTGAGCGCTGTGACACGTTCAGCTGGAATCTGAGGAATTCGTTGAATCCCATTATTTATCAATGGGATTTGTTTGCTCTTTATTGGAAATTTATCAATTAATTCCTCGAACACAAATTCCTCATGGCTGTTCAGCAAAACCGGTCCTCCGACGGCCACCGCGAACAGTCCTCCTTCACTATAAACAGGTGAAGCAAAATTGACCAATCCTACCGGACAGTAAAAAACATATTCGCCGTCAAACCTTTCAGACTGCCGCCCACTGTAAAGCAGCGACTTTCCGCATTCAACATTAATCTGAGTGATTTCAGACAAAATCTCACACAGATGACACGCAGGATTTATTGACTGCTCTGGTTCATCCAAGAAAATCGCACGACACCCAACACCTGTCGCCATTGAAAATTGTCTGGTTTTCTCAGTCAAGATCTGTTTACACTTAAGTGCAGCTAACGAACTTCCCATAGTCTTCCTCCTGGCGAACTATTTAAAGCGAGTTCCGTTTATCATTATTTTGAATTATTGATGTATTCCGAAAATTTTTAACATTATTTATTGCTTTTTAAAAGATGAATTGCCGGTGCATCTGTAAAATAGGCTTAACCTGTTATACCGTTTACAGCCATTCAGAATGTCATCACTTTTAGTCATTGCCATAACATAACAGACTGCTTTTAGAAAAACAAGGGGGATCTGACATGATTATTATCGGTGAAAAAATTAATAGTACTTTGAAAGCCATACGCCCCGCCATGGAAGCTCGGGACCATTCATCAATTCAGGATCTTGCCATACGCCAAAGAGATGCAGGTGCCGCCTATATTGATGTTAACGCCGGCATGTTCCACAGCAATGAATCCGAGGTTCTGGAATGGCTGATTCATACAATACAGGAAGTCTGTGACACCCCATTTTCAATTGATTCTCCAAGTGCGAACGGTATTTTATCAGGTCTGAAAGCAAATCGAAATTCAAAACCTATTATAAATTCAATCACTGGTGAAAAGGACAGATTTAATACCATATTGCCGCTCGTAGCTGAATATAAAACAGGTGTTGTGGCATTGTGCATGGACGATCGAGGTATGCCGGAAACTGTACATGAACGATTCGAGGTTGCAGAAACTTTGATTAAAAATTTGACCAAGGAAGGCATTCCACTGAATGATATCTACATTGATCCACTTGTCAGACCAATTGGAACCGGTTCTCATTATGGGATGCTTGCTATTGAAACCATCCGAAATGTGAAGAACGCCTATCCTGAAGTACATATTGCCTGTGGTTTAAGCAATGTTTCCTTTGGTATTCCAGCTAGGAAAATAATGAATCAAACCTTTTTGGTTGCTGCTATGGCAGCCGGTATGGATGGCGCTATTTTGGACCCTCTGGACAAAAAACTCATGGCATATCTTTACGCAACTGAAGCACTTCTCGGCAGAGATGAGTATTGTCTAAATTATCTTGATAAATTCCGCCAGGGTGAACTCGAGTTCTAGCCGCCTTTCACAAGGACTATGAAAAAATCGTTTACACTTCCCGACCAAGTTATCCCAAGTGATCTTTACTTTTTAGGTCGAAAGGACTGATATTCGAAATGCTGCATCATATTGAAAATAAAATCTATCACGTTGAAATTCTTCCGCCTAAACAGGATACCGAAAAACTATCTGCAGATCTTGCTCTATTCGCGGACAAATACAACAAAGCGTTGGAAATAGGTTCATGCATCTGCCTGACGGACAACGCTATGGGTAATTTGGCCTTTCAAGGCACCGAAGTCATTGAAGAACTTAATCTGCCCGTCCATTCGGAACAAATAATGATCCATTTGAATACATTTCACACATTGGAAGACTTAAGAACCATATTGGACACATGTAAAAAAATAGGCATCAAGTATCTGTTGATCATCAGTGGTGATGGTTCGGACAGACTGCCAAAACTCCAGTCAACCGATCTGAATTTATCAAATGCTGTTACAGTCACTTCTGTGGAACTTCTGCACTATATTCATCATGAATATCCAAATGATTTTATTCTGGGCGTTGCCTTCAATCCTTACGAACCCCCAGAACATGAATTTCATAAGTTGGACAGGAAAATGAAGGCGGGGGCATCCTTTATAGTGACTCAACCTGTCATTGAGAAGAATGAAATCGTCGGTCAAATGTTGAAACTCTATCCATCAGTTCCGGTTATCATTGAAGCTTGGATGAGCAAGAAACTACATCTTCTCTCAGAAGCTGTCGGGTATGAAATCCCAGAAACAACGGAATTTGATCCGGTTGAGACTTTAAAAACGCTTCATAAAATTTATCCGAACTGTGGTGTCTATCTTTCCCTTCTAAGCTTTAAAACTCAGTTCGATCTGCTCAACGAAACATGGATCTGATGTACGGGGAGGAAAACCAATGAAAATTGTGGTTTGCGTTAAACAGGTACCAGCGACCAACGAAGCCAAAATTGATCCAGAAACTAAACGAATTTTACGCGAAGATATCAAAGCCATACTAAATCCATTCGATCATTATGCTATTGAAGAAGCCATTCGTTTGAGAAATAAGCACGGCGGAGAAGTCACCGTCCTTTCAATGGGGCCTGACAAAGCGGTTCGCGTTCTTCGAGAAGCTATTTCAATGGGCGCGGATCACGCAGTCCTGCTAAATGATAAAGCTTTTAGCGGATCAGATACCTGGGCTACCAGTTATGCACTCGCGAAAGCCATCAAAAAAATAGGCGAAGTTGATTTGGTTCTTTGCGGAAAACAAGCCATTGACGGTGATACTGCCCAGGTCGGTCCCGGCATTGCCGCTCATCTGGACTGGATTCAAGCAACCTATGTCATGGAAATTAATGTCTTGAATGCTCATCAGCTGAAGGTCAAACGGATGAACGAAATGGGCTATGATATCTGTCTTCTTGAAACCCCTGCGGTTGTATCAGTTGTCAAAGGCATCAACGTGCCGCGCGTTCCGACACTAAAAGGCAGAATTGCGTCTGATCGCTATGAAATTCCAATTTGGAGACCTGCAGATTTGGGTGCTGACATCGAGCACCTGGGTTTAAACGGCTCGCCTACACGAGTTGTCAAAACACAACCCCCGGCACCTCGAGACACTGAAACAAAATTAATTGAAGGTACCCCTCAAACGTGTGCACAGTCACTTATTAAGGAATTACGCCTTCGCAATTTATTGTGATTGGAGGATCTCAGAATGAGGATTAATGAAATAGAAAAATCCAACTTCACTAATATCTGGGTAGTAGCCGACTTGTTGGCAGGAAAAGTTCAACCTGTTACTCATGAGTTAATTGGAACCGCCAGAAGCTTGGCGGATCAGCGCAAATCTGAAGTGTGGGTTATTGTCATGGGTAAAGAAGTGTCTTCTGAGTCCACAGCTTTGTTCGCTTATGGCGCGGACAAGGTGATTGTAACGGAAGATCCGCTCTTGATAAACTTTGTCGACGAATTGGAGGCCAGCCTTCTGACGCGACTAATCCACAAATACAAACCCGAAATTGTTTTATGCGCTGCTACCGCCAGAGGTCGAGCACTGATCCCTCGGGTTTCAGTTATGACCGATTGTGGTTTAACGGCAGATTGCACAGAATTGAGCATCGATCCAGAAAATGGCGATTTGCTACAGACGCGCCCAGCTTTTGGAGGCAATATCCTGGCAACTATTCGCAGTTCCAACCATCGGCCACAAATGGCAAGCGTTCGGCCTCGTGTCATGACTGCCCCTGATCCCGACTCTAGCAGAACAGGCATGGTCATCCATGAGGAGCTTCAAGCGTCGGATCTGCACAAGATCAAACAAGTTATCGAAGTTGTACAGGACGTTGAGTATTCAGTGAACTTGGCAGATGCAAATATTATTATTGCAGGCGGAAGAGGCATGAAAGGCGCTGAAGGTTTTGAGCTCTTAAAGCAATTGAATGAGTATTTAGGCGGAGCAGTTGGCGCCAGTCGCGCAGCCGTTGATGCAGGCTGGATTCCATATTCTCACCAAGTTGGCCAGACCGGTCAGACTGTCCAAACCAGCGTCTATATCGCATGCGGTATATCAGGACAAATACAGCATCTTGTCGGCATGCAGTCATGCGACTTAATTATTGCAATTGACAAAAATCCAAATACTCATATGATGCAGATGGCCGATATTGCAGTGGTAGGAGATATTTTTGAAATAATCCCCGAACTCATCACTGAGCTTCATTCATCTCAAATACAAACTACAGCTCTCGGCAAGTCCCGCTCCGTTTAATAAGAAGACGCTGCACCGCAACTTGCAGAAATTTAGCTGCTCACTCTTTATGTAATCGTTGTCAAAGCAACCGTCCAAATGCCATTAATTTAATTGAAACAAATCCCTTCCCTTTGGCAATTTCAATTTTACAACACTTTTTGTTGTCACCTCATTTATAGACCTCCCCGTCAATGAGGTGTTTTTTTTGAGATGAACTTTGTTTGCCTTTAATACACATGACCGATTAGTTCTATGACCCCATCCGCCCAATGATATTTTCTCTGAATTGCGTAGGCGTCATGCCGACTCTTACTTTAAAAGCTGCAATAAATATCGAGGGATTGTTATAGCCACACGCCGCGGAGATCCATTTTATATTCATCTCAGAATTTAGCAGCAAACGTTTGGCATTGACCATTCGTTGAGTTGTCAGATATTCATAGGGTGAAACTCCAAAATGCTTTTGAAACTGGCGCGTAAAATAATAGACGCTTAAACCGACACTCGCAGCAACCTCAGATACGGAAATCTGTTTATTGAAGTTCTGCCTTATATAGGCTTCCGCTGAAGTGATTGCCAGATCTATAGATTTTGTCTGGTATGAACCGCTCTCTGACAATATGGCAAGCAACTTATGAATAGAAGCAGAAATCGAGTGTTCCAAAGCGTTTTCACCTCTGATCAAACCCATTAACAACTTGAAGTCCTGTTCTATCAGAGTAGGTGTTTTGATTACCACTGGCTCTCCAAATTTCCTTGCCAGTAGTTCACTATAGGAAAATACTGAATTGCCCCGAATATGCAGCCATTTAAAACTAATGGGTTCTTTCGAATAATATCTATGAGGACTTCTGCAGTCCATTAAAATGAATTCATCTTTTCCAACAACAACGGACTTATCCCCTACTTCAATGCTCAATTCACCTTTTTCAATAAACATCATCAGCAAACTATCAAAGTAGTCACGCTCGACTTCATAATCGCTGATCCCGAAATACTCTCCAGCCAGTTCGACATAATAAAGGTTTTCTTTAGCAAAAGAAGAGGAATTAAACGAAAATACTTTGGTTGAAATATTTTTCTCCATAAGACCTCCGATTTCCTCATTGTCTTGACGTCATTATATAGCAAGATACATGAATAGAAAAGTAAAATCTGATTGAAATTTAATTTTTGTTGTCCTAAACACTTCATGATTTCGTATTCACGCAAGTTAAAATATGAATTCAAAAAATTAAAAAGAGCAATATTTATGCATCTAGGCATTTTTTGATTATAGATTTGATAAAAAATGCGTGTTAGAATATTTGTAATATTCAAACTATAACTCTGTGCAAAGGTGGTCGTACGGTGTCAACTTTAAGAGAACGAAATTTGAGACGACTTGAAGAAAGCATTGCGGGCAAGAAATCAGACGGTCATGCAGTTTTTCATTTTTATACTTTTCCATTCTTTCAATCCGTGACAGGCGTTAATCTTGATGACTATTTTCACAAACCGGAAGTGACACTAAAGTGCCAATACGAGGCCTTGGAGTTGTTGGACGGAATTGGAAACCTGGTGCCAGACATGGGCTCTGTCGCAGAAGCCAGCGGTTTGGGAAGCAAAGTTCTCTTTGATAAAAAGGGCTTTATTTCTGCGCATCCTAACCCTAAAATTGCAGAGGCATTTGATGCAAGTGACTTGGATTGGTTGGAACCCGCAGATCCATATGGCGACAATTACATGGCCAAAGCGCTGACAACACTTCAATACATGGTGGATCACTGTCCGGAAGGCTATCGAGTGAATCCCCATCCGCTCATGGGACCATTTACTGTTGGTGCAATGTTAAGAGGAATCAGCGACTTTTGCGCGGATACGATTTCAGAGCCTGAATTAGTTAACAAAATACTTGATGTCGTTGTTGAGACACAAATCAGATTCTTAAAAGCACAGGAAAAGATTCTTGGAAAACTTCACCATGTTCTAGTCGCTGATGACCTTTCTGCATTTCTGAATGAACAATCCTTCAGGGAAATTATTTTACCAAGATACGAACAAATATTTAAAGAGTTTCCCAATACACAAAGATGGCTTCACAATGACTCAACTGCGCGCCACGTTGCGACAGCCATCGCTGATTCGGGCATGGTTGCCTGGCAGTACCTTCCGGATATCGCACCACAGGATGCACTCGAGCTGACCAGAGGAGAAGTTACACTGTTGGGCGGACTGAGTCCATTAGATCTTCAAAAATGGACAGCAGAGGAAACCTATGACAAATGTATTGAAACGCTTAAATCCTTCGGCGGCAATAATCGCTGTGTACTGGCAGCCGGAGGTTCCATCAATCAGGTACCAATAGAGAATCTCAAAGCAATGTTCAAAGCCGCTGACGACTATAAAATTGACTGATTTACAAGACGCTAAATCTGACATGCAGTGACTTCCAGAAATACCAGCGATTCGATTTTAAGTGATGTATTCCACGCCTAAAGTAGTCTGATGTATTTTCGCCACACGCCCGATGCGTTGGTGCATCGTTTTTACAAGCCGAATGATTTAACCGACAAATTACTACTTTAGAATGTAAAATTTTACATACCTTTTCTCAACATATGTTTGATAACTCCACCCGTATTTTTCGAAAAAAGACACCCCATGTTGGAAGCGCTTGAAGCACTCAGACAAGCGTTTCCAACATGGGGTGTCTTTTTTATGCGACTTCTGATTTCTAAGTGATCCACTCAGGGAATAAAAACCTTTTCATGTGTTCGATAAAGAAGTTCACAACTGCAATCAAAAAGTAGCGAAGCTGCCTAATCACTGGCATGCATTTTGCAGTATAAAATATTGCCAATTAAGGAGTGCTGCAAAGCCTCATCCCCAATCCTGCCTCTCCATTTTTCAAGACTCCAAACGCTCGGTCAATTTGAGAATTGAATACCTCAGCTTTTTTCGAGTTGCATGACCTAAGGTGACCCTTTGTACTATGGCCAGCAACCTGGGCTTATTGGAGAAATCCACGAGCCTCCCATTTTTGGAAAGATAAGAGCCTGTCGATCAGATCAAATTCTTTGAAGTTTCTCGCGTGGGAAGACTTGAAGATATGGTTTTTTTGGTGCTCAGCTTTCTGGGCACCATTTTTTATGAGGTGGATTCAGATATTTTTCCAGAAAATCCAATATTTACAGATTTATCACCCTAAGGTATCCCTGAAAATTATTAGACGAATGGAGGAATCAATATGAAGGCAATTAGATTCACAGGTCCAGAGACTATGGAATATGTGGATGTACCAAAACCAGTCATTGAAGACGATGAAGTGCTCATCAAAATTATGGCAGTTGGCATCTGCGGGACAGATTTAGAGCTTTTCAGCGGAGATATGCCTTACATAAGAAATGGACTGACTACTTACCCGCTGATCCCTGGCCATGAATGGTCAGGTCAAATTGTTGAAATTGGAAGCAAGGTCACAGGATTCAAGGTTGGAGACCGCGTAACAGGAGACGTCAGCATCGGCTGCGGGAACTGCAGTATGTGTATGACCGGACGATTTAACCTTTGCCCCAACAGAAGAGTCGTCGGCTCGTATAGAAATTACAACGGCGCATTCGCAGAGTATCTTAAACTGCCTTACAGGCACGTTTACCCATTGCCTAATGACCTTAGTTACGAAGAAGCCGCTCTGATTGAACCCGCAGCAACGGCGGCCTACGGCGTCATGAAAGCTGGAATTGGTTTGGGAGAAACCGTCCTGGTCATTGGAGACGGCCCCATTGGACTGCTCTCAGTGCAGACCGCCGTTTTGTCCGGCACAAGCAAAGTTTTTCTAATTGGCAGTTGGGAGGAGAAACTGAAATTGGGAATTGATATGGGGGCAAGCATTGCATTGAATTATCGAAACGGTGACATTGTTGAGGTCATTCAAGAAAAAACTCAATTTAAAGGCGTTGATGTCGTGATCGAAACCTCAGGCAGCACAAAAGCTTTCAATCAATCCTTGAGACTTTTGAAGCCCGGTGGGAAAATCGTCTTGTTGAGCATCTATACCAGCGCTGAATTTATGGCAGAAATAAACAGCATTGTCTCGAAAGACGCGGAAGTCATAGGCGTATTGGCAAGCTGCAACTCTTTCAAGCCTACAATCGAATTGCTGTCAGCTGGAAAAATCGACGTTCAGCCCTTGATTACGCACCGTTTTCCATTAGAACAGGCAAATGATGCAATACAAATGATGAGATCAAAGAAAGATCTCAGAATAAAAGTATTGCTGATTCCTTCTGAGACAGCATGAAGTATCTATAAATTACTGGAGTGATCAGCATGAGCGAGTCCTATGAGAAAATAGTGAATTGTAAGCTGAATAATCATGAAATTGCAATACTATGGTTAGGACAGGCAGGGTTTTTAATTAAGTCAAGCGACGGCATGATTATCTCAATAGATCCTTATCTTTCTGACTGCGGAGAACGGATCAGAGGATTTGTCAGACAATCCCCAAAGTCCGTCAGCGCCGAAGAATTGAAGCCCGATTTATATATTACGACACATTTGCACTTTGATCATTTTGACTATGACGCCATTCCAATAGTCGCCAACCAAAGCAATGCCATCTTCCTGGGACCCGAATCCTGCTGCTTGAAGCTTTTAGAAATCGGATTAGAGCCTGCCCGTATAGTACCCTTACGTCTAGATAAAGAAATTGATTTTAAAAACACAAAAATTAAAGCAGTCTTCGCAGATCATGGCACATTATCGCCAGACGCGGTTGGAATACTAATGAGGATCAACGGAACCGTGCTTTATTTTTCAGGAGATACAGCTTACAGGCCCGAAAAATTAACCTGGCTTGCTGAAAGCACTCCAGATCTTTCATTTCTGTCCATTAACGGGAATTTCGGAAATTTAAACGCTGCTGAGGGCGCACGTCTCGCAAGTGATCTTAAAACGAAAATCGCCATTCCATGCCATTATGGCACATTTATTGAGCATGGCGGCGATCCATTAAACTTTCAAGCTGAAATGGGCATTATCGCACCAGCATGTCAGGTCATTATCATGAACCAAGAAGACCTGTTGATATATAAACCAACGCAAGTAGGTAGTTAAACAGTCAAAGAGCGCAGCCATATCACATAAGGCTGCGCTCTTTCGATTTCATGTCAATTGCATTATTTGATTAATCAGGTCAAAATCCTGAGCTTCTCTATCCTGTTTTTCTCGATACTCTCAACGACAAACTCAACATTGCCGTGTTCAATTCGCTCACCAACTTCTGGCAATCTTCCGAATTCACCAATGATAAACCCGCCTATGGAGTCAAAATCCTCGGTTTCAATACGAAGCCCCAGCATTTCATTGACCACATCAATCTTAGTTGATCCGTCCACAACATACTCGTCTTCCTGGATCACTTCTATTGAAACCTCGTGGTCATCATATTCGTCTTGAATATCGCCCACGATTTCTTCAACAAGATCCTCAAGGGTGACCATGCCCGCAGTCCCGCCGTATTCATCCAAAACTATAGCTATAGCAGCGCGTTTCGATCTCATCTCCGAAAAAAGCTCGCTGGTCATTTTGAATTCGTAAGTAAAATAAGGTTCCCTTATAAAGTCCTCAATATTGAAAGTGTTATGGAGCGGCTCATAAAAAATCAGATCCTTGACATTTAAAAGACCAATGATATTATCCGGCGTCTCGTCATATACAGGAATTCTCGAAAACCTTTCGCTCTTGAAAATATCCACAATTTCCTGAAATTCCATATTTTTCTCAATCATGACCATATCCGTTCTAGGTGTCATGACATCTCCAACCTGTGAGTCTCCAAATTCAAATACGTTGTAAATCATCTTCTTTTCATCGCCTTCGAGGACACCTTCCTCGTGGCTGACCGTCACCATAGTCTTCAGCTCTTCCTCAGTGATGAATGGCTGATCTTTGTTAGGACTTCCGCCCAACAAACGGATTAGAAGTCCGGTAATGAACATGACGGCTGAAAGCACAGGTGTCATTAACACCATGATCAATGAGATTGGCGCGGCTACTTTAAGCGCAAGTTTCTCCGAATGTTCAGAGGCATAAGATTTAGGTGTAATCTCACCGAAGATCAGTACGAGTAATGTCATGGCAACCGTCGAAATACCAACGCCTTGAACAGGACCAAACATTGCAATGGCTATAGATGTTGCAAGCGCAGAGGCCGCTATATTAACAATATTATTGCCGACCAGTATGGCACCCAACAGACGGCTTGGAGATTTTAAAAGGCGGGATACCCGTTCAGCGCCCTTAACATTTTCTTCCACCATGTGTCTGAGTCTGATTTTGCTGAGTGACATCAGCGCTGTTTCTGAGGCTGAGAAAAATGCTGACATCATTAAAAGCGAAATCAGTAAAATACTTTGCCATAAGTCACTTGGTTCCAAATCAATCACGCTCCAAAATTAATGTAGTTACTAAAATGCATTATAGCATAATTTAGATATTTTTCAAAAAAAGAGTCCTAAATCATAAGAGATTCAGGACCCTGTGACCTTTAATTATTTGAAAGCCTCTTCTTTAAGAATGGCTGCTTTATCCGTACGCTCCCAAGGGACATCGAGATCCGTGCGGCCAAAGTGTCCATAGGCTGCAACTTGTCGGAAAATAGGACGTCTCAGCTCGAGGTCCCGAATGATGGCCGCCGGACGCAAGTCAAAGTGCTTGTTGACCAGTTCAAGAATCCTCTCCTCAGACACTTTACCGGTTCCAAAGGTCTCAACCAGTACAGAGACCGGTCTTGCGACGCCTATAGCATAAGCGAGCTCAATTTCACACTTGTCCGCAAGGCCTGCCGCTACAATGTTCTTGGCAACATAGCGTGCAGCATAGGTCGCGGAGCGGTCCACCTTTGTAGGATCCTTGCCGGAGAACGCGCCGCCGCCATGACGTGAATAGCCGCCATAGGTGTCGACAATGATCTTTCTTCCAGTCAGACCGGAGTCACCCTGAGGTCCCCCAACGACGAAGCGTCCGGTTGGATTGATGTAGTATTTGGTTTCTTCATCCAAAAGCGCTTCAGGCACTATATGACCAATGACATACTGCTTCAGGTCTTTCTCGATCTGTTCTCTGGTAACCTCCGGGCTGTGCTGCGTCGAAATGACAATCGTATCAATTCGAACCGGCGTATCCCCATGATACTCTACTGTCACCTGGGTTTTTCCATCCGGGCGGAGATAGTCGAGAACACCTTTTTTACGGACCTCTGTCAAACGCCGCGCCAGTTTATGCGCCAGCGAGATAGGCAGCGGCATCAGCTCTGGCGTTTCGTTGCAGGCGTAACCGAACATCAGGCCCTGGTCCCCTGCGCCAATCGCTTCGATCTCATCCGTCATTTGGCCGCTGCGATGTTCCAACGCGTCATCCACGCCCATGGCTATGTCCGCGGACTGCTCGTCAATAGAAGTGATCACCGCGCAAGTATCCGCGTCAAAACCGTATTTCGCGCGTGTATAACCAATGTCCTTGATTATGTCCCGAACTGTCTTCGGAATGTCAACATAACAGCTCGTCGTTATTTCGCCCATAACGAGCACGAGACCTGTTGTTACCGCAGTTTCACATGCGACGCGTGCTTTTGGGTCATTGGCGAGAATGGCGTCAAGAATGCCGTCAGAAATCTGGTCGCAGATCTTATCCGGATGTCCCTCTGTAACACTCTCAGAAGTAAAGAGTCTTTTTTTCACTTTTTCATGCCTCCTGAATTTCATCAATTTGTGTTAGTGTCTCATGCAGGACCCTTTAAAGACCCTGCCGATGGTCCCGGCTCCGACAACTAATCCAGAACCGTGCCGCGCAAATAAAAAAAGCCCCTTCAGAAAAGAAGAGGCACTTCAGATTACTTAAGCACACCTCATCTCTCAGTCGTCCAAAAAGCGACTGTAGGATTTAGCACCTTTTTACTGAACAAACTCAAGGTCTGCATATAAAATGCGGCCTCTCACCGTTCGTACCGGTTGCCGGGTTTCATTGGGCCTATTCCCTCCACCACTCTCAATAAGGATTCAATTATTTGTTTTTGACCATTGAAATTATAGCACAGGAGATATAGGATAGCAACCTATTTTTTCAACCCCTATCTTTGTAACCATTTCGTAAGGTCACTGTAATAGGCCACTCCGGGAAATTTAGTATAATTGGGTTGGGAAGGTGATTTTATGCAACCACAATTTATCCGCATTGGGCGAAAATTTGCTACAGCCGCCCTTGCTCTGTCACTTATCACCTCGTCGGCTTTTGCTGACTATCAGCTTTATTATCAGAATAAAACAACCGAAACCATTACAAATGGTGTGCAGTACGAAAAACTGCTTCGCCTGACGGACGGAGGCTGGGTCAACGTCAACGTCCTGAAAGTTGATCTGAAAAACCCAAATCTCAAGGTCAAACCCATCTATCCAAGCCTTTTGTCAGCTAAGGCCAGTTTATCAAACATTTCAAAATCCTATGACAATCTCATCGGCTCTGTCAACGCTGACTTTTTTGATCCGGCGACAAGCTCGACCCTTGGCCCTATTGTGGACGAAGGTGCTTTGATTACGACCCCAAATGGAGACACTAGATTTGCCTCACTCAATATTACTAACTACGGTGTTCCATTCATTGATCATTGGGCAAACTATGAAATGACCTTATCCAATGGCAGTTACACAATGTCATTGAATTACATCAACAAACCTTATCTGAATTACGACCGCGCCATTGTCTTCGATTCAAAATGGGCAGCAAAATCCTTCGGTAAAACAGCCAATGTCGCGATTCTTGAAATGTATGTCGAAAATGGCGTTGTCAGAGGCTTCCAGGAAAATGGCAACCCCTATCCGCTCACTGACAACACCTTTGTTGTCGCGGCTGTAGGCACTAAAATCAAGGAGCTGCGGGACAACTTCCGCGTCGGCGACACCGTGGAGATCGATTACAGCGACTCGCTGAAAAATATTGACTTCACCATAGGCGGCGGCTCCGTCATGGTAAAGGACGGAAAGCCTGTCAGCACCTACACGTTGAATATAGCCGGTCAACATCCAAGAACGGCAGCCGGGATCACAAAGGACAAACAACAATTGATCCTGCTGACGGTTGACGGCCGAACCAATAATTTCAGAGGCTTGAATCAGCCTGAGCTCTCTCAGCTTCTAATTGAGCTTGGCGCCTATGATGCTATAAACCTCGACGGAGGCGGTTCAACTACCATGGTCGTCCGGCCGGTTGGCTCCACTGACCTCGACGTGGTCAATACCCCCTCTGACGGCCCGGAGCGAAGGGTGCACAACGGCATTGGCGTGATCAGCACTGCGGAAGGCGGCACATTGGATCTGATTCTGTTGGAAGCCGCTCAGTCCGGAATCTTTGTCAATGCACCGCTTGAGCTGTCTCTGAAAGGCATTGATGCCAACCGCAGCCCGGTTGAGATCGATCCGGCTCTGATCAGCTGGTCAGTGACAGGCGTTGGAGGCAGCTTTACCGAAGAAGGCTTTGTACCTTCCTCTGCAGGCAAAGGTGTCATCACTGCAAGTTATGGCGGCTTGACCGCTTCAAAGACCATCGAGGTCTATAAAGACGCGGTGGATCTGATCATCAAGCCATCTTCGCTCCAATTGAAGCTTGGCGAAACTGGAAACTTCAAGTTGTTCGCCCTCGATGCGACCGGGCATCAGGCTGAGCTGCCTACGGATTTCGCGACATGGACCATTCCGGATCAATTGATCGCATTAAATCCTGACGGTACTTTCACAGCGGGAGTCAATCCCGGCAAGGGCGTGATCACAGTTGAATACAATGGCATTAAAAAACATTTGCCAATAGCCGTCGGCGAGTCACATACCGTTCTATTTGACTTTGAGCAGCCATCGGCAACTTTCCTGGGGTATCCTCAAGAGGTGACAGGGAGCTTTGTACCGCTTAAGTTCAGCCCGAACGGTTCCACGGGCGGGCGTCTGATCTTCGACTTCTCGAAGACAGAAGCGACAAGAGCTGCTTATGTCATGCTGGGCGAAACAGGCGTCACCCTTCCTGACGTCCCTGACAAGCTGGGCTTGTGGGTCTTCGGCAACTACGGCTATGAGCACATGCTGAAAGTTAAGTTAGTGGACGCAGACGGCAAGGTGGTCAACCTTGAATTGGCACCAAGCATCAACTGGGAAGGATGGAAATTTGTAGAAGCGGTTTATCCCAACGACATGAAAGCGCCCGTCAAAGTGGAGCGCATTTACGTGGCTGAAGATAATCCGGCCAGAAAAGACCGCGGCGTCATCGTCATCGACCAACTGGTTTCAATCAAGAAGAACGCTCTGGAGGTCAACCTTCCGGATGATGTGAATAAACTGCCTAAACTTGAATCTCAAAAGGTCAATACAAACGGCGGCACCACGCTTTTGGTCTATGGTGGATTTGAAGCCGGTACTCGTCTGAACGGCACTCCCGGATCTAAGACGGATACCACCTATCTCAACTACGTCAACGCTGCTACACAGCTTAACAAATCCTCAAAGACCTATTTTGCAGGTAATGTCGATGCTATGCTTGGCAACCTCATGGGCACTGAAGTCGTCGCTTCCGGCTACAGTGAATTTATTTCAGATCAAGTCGCCGTAGTCACTCTGAATGTCAAGAACAAGTCGATCATCAAGTCGAACGCCAAGCAGTGGCAGTCCTTCCTGGCACGCACTAACGCCATGATCGCCGGCAGCGGTGAAAAGTCACTTATGATCGTCACCAACTCCACCCTCGAGTTCTCAGATAAGCTTGAAGAAAATCTCTTTTACGAAAAGCTCGAGCAGCTCTACAACAAGGGAATCCGCACGACGATTTTCAGCGGCGGCACTTCCAAGGATCCTGACCTGCGACTGACACGCTACGCCAGCGTCGTCGACGTTCAGTCATTGACACCTTCCAGTACCTTTGACCTGAAAACAGGGGCCAAGGCAGTTGCTGTCAACCTGAAGGACGGCAGCATCACGTATCAGCTCAGGACTCTGTCATTAAAGAAATAGCTTATCCCAAAAAACAAAGCCGTGAAATTGGAAATCAACCAATTTCACGGCACTATTTTTTTGTAAGCGCACAGCTTATGCTGCAAGCAGTGCCACAAACAACGGAATGGTCGCGATTGACAGAAGTGTCGAGATGAAGATGGCACGGCTGGCGAGCTGGTAGTCACTCCCGTATTGGGCCGCTATGACGGCTGAATTGGCCGCAGCGGGCATGGCCGATATGACCACCGGCACACCGAGCAGCAGCCCCCCAAAACCCATTGTCTTAAGTACCAAATAGACGCAGATGGGCATGATCAGCAGTCGCAGGATAGAAAAGGCGTAAACCTTCCAATCCATGGTCAGTTGTTTGAAATCACTGTCCGCCAAAATAAACCCAATAAACATCATAGACAGCGGTGTTGTCATGGAGCCGACCAAAGTCAGCGCATCAAATATTGGAGCCGGCAGCTCGACTGAAAGCAGGAACAGGGTAAAGCCTGTCACAATTGCAACCAAACTGGCATTGATATGAACCTTCTTCGAGCTTACGCCTGCCGAATCCGTGTGGCGCTTCAGTACGTGAACGCCATGCGTCCACACCAGAAAAGAAAACGGCAGATTGTAGATCGCCGCGTAAAAGACGCCTTGGGCGCCATAA
The DNA here is from genome assembly GCF_058683855.1 of Acidaminobacter sp. QWL-03. Classification (NCBI taxonomy): domain Bacteria; kingdom Bacillati; phylum Bacillota; class Clostridia; order Peptostreptococcales; family Acidaminobacteraceae; genus Acidaminobacter; species Acidaminobacter sp. QWL-03. The sequence continues at coordinate 2,975,578 of NZ_CM178752.1, read as the reverse complement.
ATCAGATTGATGACCGGGTATCCCATGTAACCAAAATTTGAAAATAAAATTATATACTCATAGACGTCCATGGCTTTTCCGTCCACTTTCAGAAGCCAAGTCGCCGGTTTGACCATGAGAATGCCAAACACATAAACCGAGAGTGAGATGACAATAAAGATCGCACTGCTCTTCAGGACAGAGGGAGAAAATTCCATGTTCATGGAAGTGATCAAAAACGCCGGCAGTGTGACATTGAGCACCAGGCTTCCCACTTCCCGGATCACGCCATCCGTGACGACTTTAAGCCGCTTGACGAGTGCGCCAATCACTATGAGCAAAAATATGACAAAGACTTGCTGAAGTACCATTGGCACCGCTCCTTACTGCAAACCTGTAATCAGGTGACGCCTCCGTCCCCCTCTCATTTTGGGGATTTACAGGTATTCGAAGAAATCTGAAAGGCCGCTATTGATAAAATCGTACAATAAAGGCTGATCCGCCGAAAAGTCGCCCACTTTGGACAAATATTGGTTCAGGTGACCATCGGCAAAACGCTTTTCAATGGTTTTCAGCGTTTCTTGGTCAAAAGCCGCAACCAGCAATTGGTGGGACTCCGTCACAAAATAATTGGCAAAAACGTCGCCATTCAAATAGTAGATCCATTCCGACACATGAGCATTGTCTTGATTAAACTCTGTAAAAAGCTCCCCAGCCAGATAACTGTTGGGCATAAGCTCTGGCATGGATGACTCAAACTCAGTGACAAACGCAGGGTCAAGTATGCTGTAGAGGGTGATGTACTCCGACTTGCGAAGCATGAAGGACGCTTCTACCGGCGACACTGCCAGCTGGTGCTTGAGTTCACAGCTGCCAATCCAGCGCTGCGGATGATCCGGCAGATCGTTGTGAAAGACAAGATCAAAGATGCGAACAAAATAGCCATTTTCGTTTTCTATCAAAGCTTCACAGCGAAAATGCCCGGCTTCAGTCCCTTCTTTGACAATATTTTTGAGCAGCGTCGACTTTGGACCGTCCAAGCGCTCGTCCAGGACGAGATCCCCAAGGTACAGAATGCCCTCGGCATCCTGGCCATGCAGCCTCATAAGATAGTAATGAAGATGCTCACATTCTGAGGCTGGGGACGGGCCAAGGCGGTCAAAAAGCTGTAAGGCAGCTTCTCTTCCCAGACCGTTCTTCTCATAGTCCTGCAAGATGAAACTGTACTGGGGCAGAAAATCATAGATGGCATTAGGCGACTCCGGATCCACCGCATGAGCCGTAGCGACGAGATACGCGAACTCGGCATAGGTAATGGATTTGAAGGCACCGCCCAGGCCGCCGGTCATCTCCAGGACACGCTGCTCAATGCGATCTTTTTCCATGGCGTCAAACTCATCATAGGCGTCAATGCCGTAGTCTTCATAGTCCAAATGCAAAAGCTGATACATGGTTCTTGATCCGTCTATCCGCCAGCGGGCGACGACGCCAACAACACCCATCAGCCTCGTCGCCGTAGCCTGTGCGTCTATCAGCTCCGCGCGCTGTGAAAAAGGGCGGGAAAACCGCCCTTCGATTACTTTTCCCATATCGTTTCCTTTCATGCGGTTAGACAACAGGCACCAACCGGCTCTGTACCTCTTTTGCAACTGCGTCTGCCCTGGTTTTCGCCTCTTCACCGGAGGCTGCCACGGAAGAGACATAGATTTTGAGTTTTGGCTCTGTGCCCGATGGTCGAATGGCGAACCAAGTGCCGCCTTCGAGCTCATACTTGACAACATCTGACTTTGGAAGGCCGGTAGGATCATTTTCAAAATCTGTTATTTTAACAGTTTTGAGGCCCGCAACGACATCCATGCGGTCATTTCTGGCGTTTGCCATTATCTGGCCAATTTGCGCCATGCCGTCCTTGCCCTCTCGCTTGAGATTGACCAGTGTCTCATAGTGGTATCCGTACTCTCTGTAGAGCGCGTCGAGGCGATCCAGCAAAGTTGCCTTTCGCTTATAATAGTGCATCAGCATTTCAATAATCCAGACTGTAGAAATGACGGCGTCCTTATCTCTGACATCTGTTCCGATCAGATAGCCATAGCTTTCTTCATAGCCAAAGAGGAAAGTTTTGGAACCATCTTCATACTGACGGATTTTTTCTCCAATAAATTTGAAGCCCGTCAAGGTGCTGACCACTTCAATGCCATTTTTCTTCGCTATGGCTGCGCCAAAGTCCGAGGTGACGATTGTATCCAAGACCACCGGATTCTTTGGAAGTTCCCGCAGTTGAGAGATCATGTAGTCCAGCAGCAACCCACCCGTCTGATTGCCCGTCAGTTTAATGTAACGTCCCAGATCATCTCTGACAACAACACCCACGCGGTCGCAGTCCGGGTCCGTGGCAATAGCCGCAGAAGCGCCATACAGTTCAGCATAAGCCACAGCACGCTCATAGGCTTCCATTTCTTCTGGATTTGGCAGCTTGATGGTGGTAAAATCACTGTCTTCTTCCATTTGCTCCAGGACAGGGATCAACCCTTTGAAATTGAGTGCCTCCAGCGCTTTCACTACCGGCCGTCCGCCAGTGCCGTGAAGCGGTGTGAACACCACTTTAAAGCCCTCAGGTGGGCTATTGAACATTGAAGGCGTACAGGTTTTTGTTACAACACCTTCGATGTAAGCCTGATCAACAGATTCCGACACAATTTCAAGCAGTCCTTTTGACTTGGCAGCAGCCTCATCCATGTAAGAGACATCTTCAAAGGATTTGACCGCCAGAACAGCCTCAATGACTTTGTCCGCCTCTTCAGGCACGAGCTGGCAGCCATCTTCCCCGTATACTTTGTAGCCATTGTACTCAGGAGGATTGTGGCTCGCGGTGATGACAATGCCTGCGGAGGCGTTGAGATAGCGAACAGCAAAAGAAAGCTCAGGCGTCGTTCGAACACCTTCATAAACATAGGCTTTAATGCCGTTGGCGGCCATAACCAAAGCAGCCTCCAAAGCAAACACTTTGGAAAATCTGCGCGTGTCATAGGCTATAACTATAGCGGGCTCTATTCTTGCGCCCCGATCGAGTATATATTTTGCAAATCCCTGGGAGGCTTTTCGAATCACATAACGATTCATTCGGTTGGTCCCTGCGCCTATGATGCCTCGCATGCCGCCTGTACCAAATTCCAGGTCTTTATAAAAGCGTTCTTCAATCTCCTTGGCATTTTCTTTAATAGCCAGAAGTTCATGACGAGTATCCTCATCCACATAAGGGCTCTCTAACCAATGCTGATACATTTTTTGAACGTCCATGATGCTCCCCTCCAAAGTGTCATATTTTTTTCAGCAGTTCCTCAAGAACCGCAGCGAGCAGTTGGTCCCTGATGGTATTTAAATATAATCCGTTGCTCTTCAAAACGTCAGGCAGCCAACCCGGAATTTTTTTTCGTTCCTCCACCTGAATCAGAGGTTCACTGGTAAGGACCTCATCAGACAACGCAACATCACTGATGATCCGGAAGCGGTCAATCCCGACTTTCTCGGCGCCATACTCCATTAAAGCCAGGGCAATCTCAGCATAGGAGGCCGTTGCATCAAGCTTTAGCAATTCACAGAGCTTAGGAATGAGATCCTCAAATAAAAGCCGCTGAGGGCTTTTATCTTTGATTCCTAGCAGCGCTGCAAGTTTGGCAATGACGGTTTCATCCATCTGAGAAAATCGCTGTATGTAATAAGCATTTTCCCGCAATTGATCAACGTAATATTGATTGCCCTTAAATTTTTTATAATGCTTGAGCGTATCATAATACCCCATTTTCATATTGCGGTGAAGGGTTTCAGGAATAACTTCAAGTGTTCTTCCCAAGTCACCGGAAGGATACAGGCGCGTGATCTCAAGACCGGTACTGTCAAACTTCTGCTTAATTCCCATTCCTTGAGACTCTACGCAGATGATCTCTTTGAAACCTTTCTGCTTAAGAAGTCTTACCGGCAAATTGTCGTAAAAGCCACCGTCTATGTATAGTTTACCGTCGATGCGTTCCAGTTTGAAAACCGGCAGGTTGGCCGAGGCCATCAAATACTCTGTGAGCATACCGTCCGGAACTTCCGAAAGATAGACATCCAGAGGCCTGAAATCAGACAGAGAGACAGTCACAAAGCCAAAGACCTTATTGGATCTTCGAATGGCCTCCTCCCGCACCGTACGCTTTAAAAGCCCCCTGAGGGGGGTGATATCCAGCCCGCCTTCAGCGATGAACCGCTTAAACGAAGCTCTGAGTTTATTTAAATCTTCAGTTTCAAGATCCATGCGAATAATCTTGTTCATGAGCTTCTCGTCACCATTAAAAACAAGTGACGGCTTCATGTTGTACCATATTTCCCATGCCAGCTCAAAGTCATCCTGAATAATGTAGGCACCATTGATCGCGCCTATAGAAGTGCCTGCAACACCGTCAATTTCAATGCCTAGCTCCCTGAGCGCCTTCCAGGTGCCCATATGATAGGCGCCTTTGGCGCCGCCGCCTTCAAGTACCAAACCCGCCAAAGCTATCCCTCCAGTGCTGGGATTTTAAGGCAGCTGCCTTGGTTGCTCAGCCGCGCTCAATTAAAGTATAAACTCTTGTTAAAGCCCTTTATTCTCGATGACCGCAAACATAAGTACACCCTTGCAGGCAATTTCGCCATCTACATAGGCAATAGCCTCACCTTTTCCAATGCCGCGACGGAATGCGTGAAGGACGACTTCCATTCTGAGCTGATCTCCAGGCACAACCTGGCGTTTAAACCTTACCTCATCTATACCCGCAAAAACAGCAAGTTTTCCTTTATTTTCTTCCAAACTCATTAACGCGACCGCACCGACCTGAGCCAGGGCTTCAACAATCAATACGCCCGGCATGATAGGGTTGCCCGGAAAATGTCCTTGAAAAAAGGGCTCATTAACTGATACTGATTTTATACCCACCGCACTTTTTCCGGGCTCAAAATTTTCTATTCGATCCACAAGCAAAAACGGATAACGGTGAGGAATGATTTTTTGAATTTCAATACTGTTTAACATGTTTGCCCTCCTAATCCAATCCGGCTAAATTTCAAGTGTTGTTTCCCCTGACAATCTTGCTGAACCTCCAACCCAGACGGACTGAATCCATGTTTGTTTTGGGATTTCTCCCTGTGGATTCTCCTCGTCAGGAATCAGGCCTGTGTCCACCAATTCGCCGGTATTCTCGCTCCAAAGCACCCTGGCGTTTATTTTTGAAGGCTGATCCATCCACATGCCCTGTGCAAAGCTCATGACCTCTTCCATAACAGGCCTTGAAGCGTCTGAATGGGCATCAGGTTCATCCGCGCCGGAAGCTCCGAAGGACACACCAAAACCGTTACCAACCGCTCCGTAGGCACTCAAATACGCAGCCAGGGCGCCATTTGAGGTTCCGGTTGCCGACTCCTCTGCAATACCAAACAATGGCGCGAAGTTGCGGCACCACGCAGTGAACACCGGACGACTTGTCTCTTGGGTCAAATCCTGTCCTGATGCCAGCGCGAAGCAATGGTAGCCTGTGACGCCGTTAACTTCACTGATTTTGATGATCTCCTCCAGGTCAGGCTGGATTGATCGCAAGGCTTCTATACTGTTCACCGGCACCAGAATATCCTTTAGTCCGGTGGAGACAATTTGAACCGGAAGGCCCGGCGCTTGATTGTCCTCTGACAACCCCAGCGACCAGAAGATCTCCTCTGGCTCAAGAATAGGTCCAAAGACAGGTGTTGTCTGCTCCATCAGAATCTCTTCCGGTGAAACTTTGATTTTAAGCAAGCCTGCTTTTGTTTCCTGAACCAGTGTCTGTCTTCCCTTTAAGTGTCCAAGATGCTCAAGCAGCCAAAAGGTACCTATGGTCGCGTGTCCGCATAGTTCAACTTCTTCTGTAGGGGTAAAAAAGCGCACCTTATAGTCCGCCAGATCGCTCTCCATGACAAACGCCGTTTCGGAAAAACCCATTCGGGCTGAAATGTCGAGCATCTGAGTCTCTGACAGCAAGGAAACTCCAGGCTGAATCACGACCCCCGCCGCGTTGCCACCGCTTACGCCCTCGGTAAAGGCATGGATCTCATACACGTGAACCTTCATTATCAATGCCCCCCGCTAAAGCCGCTTTGATTTCAACTTTAAAAATACGGCGCGTGGGAAATTTTCCAACGCGCCGTCATCCATTCTTTTATTGTCGACCGTTATTCTCTAACGCCGGCGATGCGTCATCATGCTCTTCTCAAGCACGTCAATATGTTCAAGAGACATGCCGGTTCCCTTGGCGACACAGGATATGGCATCCTCAGCAACATAAGTTGGAATACCCGTTCTCTTTTCGAGCATACGGTTTAGTCCATGCAGCAATGAGCCGCCGCCCGTCATGACAATGCCTCTCGCGCTGATATCAGATGCCAGTTCTGGCGGTGTCTTCTCAAGTACGGAGTGGACAGCATCACTGATTGCATTGACTGGCTCTCTAAGCGCTTCGAGCATCTCTTCACTGCTGACTGTAATATTTTTTGGAAGACCCGTAATCAAGTCTCTGCCCCGGCAATCCATAGTGACGGGTTTAGGACGCGGCGAAGCCGTGCCGATTTCCATTTTAAGCTCCTCGGCAGTGCGCTCTCCAATCAACAGATTATGGGCTTTTCTCATGTATTTGATAATCGCTTCATCAAACTTGTCACCGGCAACTTTTATGGATTTGCTGACAACGATTCCGCCAAGAGAAATAACCGCTATGTCCGCAGTTCCTCCGCCAATATCAATAATCATATTACCATCCGGCTTTGTGATGTCAAGACCCGCGCCGACTGCTGCCGCTATGGGCTCCTCAATCAGAAAGGTTTTTCCGCCGCCTGCTTCAATAGTCGCATCGATAACAGCGCGCTTTTCGACTTCTGTAACGCCGCTTGGCACGCAGATTATGATCTTAGGTTTGATAAACCTGCGTGGACCACAGGTTTTGTTGATAAAGTGACGCAGCATTTTTTCGGTTACTTCGTAATCCGAAATGACGCCGTCCTTCAGAGGACGAATTGCTACGATATTGCCCGGCGTTCTGCCAAGCATCTTTCTCGCTTCTGAGCCTACGGAAAGTACGCGGCCTGTATCCCGGTCAATTGCGACCACAGAGGGCTCCTGAAGTACAATGCCTTTGCCTTTTATGAAAACGAGAACGCTGGCAGTACCCAGATCGATCCCAATTTCAGTGCCTAATCCAAACATAGCTGACCTCCTAATGTCTTATGCGTTTCAAGGGGTGGCAGCAATAGACTGCCAGAATAATCCAATCCAAATCTGTTTGTCAGCTTTCTGTGCGCGAAATATTGGCACCCAGCTGTCGGAGTTTGTTTTCAATCTCCACGTAGCCACGGTCAATATGATAAGTATTTCCAATCTCGGTGGTTCCATCTGAGATCAAACCGGCCAATATTAGGGCTGCACCCGCTCTGAGATCTGTTGCCATGACTTTCGTGCCGTGGAGCGCTCTGACACCTGTAACGACAGCGCTGTGACCTTCAATCTTGATGTCCGCGCCCATTCGGTTCAACTCTGCCACATGCATAAATCGATTTTCGAAAACGGTTTCAATAATGACAGAGGATTCTGATGCCGCAGCCATCAATGCCATAAACTGAGCCTGCATATCTGTGGGAAAACCAGGATATGGCAGAGTCGTGACATCAACTGAATTGATTTTACCCTGACCAATAACTCTCAGTGAGTCTTCAAACTCCTCAATGACAACGCCGGCTTCCTTCAGCTTGGCGATTATTGGTTTGAGATGGCTTGGCACGACATTTTCAACTATAACATCTCCATTTGTAATTGCAGCTGCGACCATGTAAGTCCCCGCCTCAATGCGATCCGGAATTACCTGATGCCGCGCCCCTGATAGTCTCTCTACGCCTTGTATGCGAATAGTGTCCGTACCGGCACCTTTGACTTTTGCACCCATTTTATTCAAAAAGTTAGCCAGATCAATAATCTCAGGCTCTTCAGCAGCATTCTCAATAATTGTGGTACCTTCTGCCATACTCGCTGCCATTATGATATTTTCTGTCGCTCCCACACTCGGAAAATCCAGATAAACACTATTACCGACCAATTTCTCCGCCCGAACTTCAATAAACCCTTCGCCGTGTTCCACATGGGCACCGAGAGCCGCAAAGCCTTTCAGATGGAGATCCACGGGCCTGGCGCCAATTGCACAGCCACCTGGCATTGGTATGCGGGCAATGCCGCATCTGGCCAGTAATGGTCCCATGACAAAAAAAGACGCCCGCATTTTCTGAACCAAATCAAACGGAGCCTCCGTCTGTGTAATGACCGGTGTATTCACTTCCAAAATGCCGTCCTGAATGCCGCTGACGTCAGCGCCGAAGGCTCTGAGTACCTCACTCATAACTTCAACATCTTTAAGCGGCGGCACATCCTCAAGTACACAGGGTGTGTCTGCCAGCAGCGTAGCCGCCATGATAGGCAGCACTGCATTTTTTGCACCACTTATTTTGACGCGTCCTTTCAAAGGACCGCTTTTATTCACTAATATATTTGCCAAAATTGGCCTCCTCTCGCGATCGCCAAATATCCGCAACATGACTTGAAGCTTTTATTAGGTCGCCCCAGACATAATTCACCGCTTGCATTATATACAATTATGAAAGAAAGTTCAACCTCTTTCATTATAACGCAAAAATCGTCAAGCAAAAAGATAAAAGGTTCACGAGGGGATTATTTAGTACCGCGGGACTATTTATATTCCAAAATACCAGATTAGTGGACGATTATAATGTCTCACAGATATAATATCAGGCCAAATTAAAAAGCACCCCCGCACCTCGGAGCCATAGCCGGGGTCAGCGCTTTTACGCGGTTGACCCCAGTTTTGGCGAATCGTTCCTTAGTGCGTGAATGCTCTCTATTCAGATTAGTTTTTCTCTGCCACTCTGATCCGGTTAATCGCTCGAGACAGCGAATCAATTGCTCTCGCGTAATCGAGTTCGCTGTCTCGCCTTTCAAGACGGTTCTGAGCACGCTGCTGAGCCGCTTTAGCTCTGTTCAGATCAATTTCATCAGCCCACTCAGCAGAATCCGTGACCACCGTTGTTTTGTCGTAGGTTACCGTCATAAAGCCGCCGCTGCAGGCTGCGTCTCTATACTTTTCTTCACCTTGCAGCCGCAAGCGGATAGAACCAATGGCGACCGGAGCTACCATTTGCTCATGGTCGTACATAATCGCAATGTCGCCTTCAGTGGTCCTGAGGATCACCATATCGACTTCTCCGTTGAAAAACGTTCTGTCGGGCGTCACTATTTCCAGCAAAAATTTCGTTGCCACCTGGGCTCACCTCCTGAAGATCGATTTTTAGCGTTATTTAAGGCTTTTTGCCTTCTCAACGGCCTCATCGATCGAACCAACATACAGGAACGCTTGCTCAGGAAGTCCGTCGTGAAAACCGTCGAGGATTTCCTTGAAGCCTCTGACCGTTTCTTTGACCGGAACATATTTTCCAGCGAAGCCGGTAAACTGCTCAGCGACGTGGAACGGCTGAGAGAGGAAGCGCTGAATGCGGCGCGCGCGCGCAACTACCGTTTTGTCCTCGTCAGAAAGTTCATCCATACCGAGGATGGCGATGATGTCCTGAAGCTCTTTGTAACGTTGAAGAATCGCCTGAACGCGACGCGCGACGTCATAGTGCTCGTCGCCGACAACTTCCGGCGCCAGAATTCTGGAAACCGAGTCAAGCGGATCCACCGCAGGGTAGATGCCGAGCTCAGAAATCTTTCTGGAGAGAACCGTCGTTGCGTCAAGGTGCGTAAAGGTCGTTGCAGGCGCCGGGTCAGTCAAGTCGTCCGCCGGTACATAGACAGCCTGAACCGAAGTGATGGAGCCTTTTTTAGTGGACGTGATGCGCTCCTGAAGGGCACCCATGTCCGTTGCGAGGGTTGGCTGGTAACCAACGGCGCTCGGCATGCGGCCGAGGAGCGCAGAAACCTCAGAACCCGCTTGTGTAAAGCGGAAAATGTTGTCGATAAACAGCAGAACGTCCTTACCTTCTGTATCCCGGAAGTACTCCGCCATTGTCAGACCGGTAAGACCGACGCGCATACGCGCTCCAGGCGGCTCGTTCATCTGACCGAAGACCATGGTCGTCTTGTCGATAACGCCGGATTCGATCATCTCGTGATAGAGGTCATTTCCTTCACGGGTACGCTCGCCAACGCCGGCAAAAACCGAAAGTCCGCCGTGCTCTTTAGCGATGTTGTTGATGAGCTCCTGAATCAGAACCGTCTTGCCGACGCCGGCGCCACCAAAGAGGCCGATTTTTCCGCCCTTGGCGTACGGTGCGATGAGGTCGACGACTTTGATGCCCGTCTCGAGAATTTCAGTCTTTGTGACTTGCTCTTCGAACGGCGGCGCTTCACGGTGAATTGGAAGCACAGGAGATCCTTCGATGTCACCTTTTTCGTCAATCGTTTCACCGAGGACGTTCAGCAAACGTCCAAGTGTCACTTTGCCAACCGGCACCGTAATAGGCGCACCTGTGTTGACTGCTTTGACGCCGCGTACCAATCCGTCCGTTGAGGACATGGAGACACAGCGCGCTATGTTGTTACCGATATGCTGGGCGACCTCAGCCGTCAGCTTGATATCTTTATACTCGACGCGAATCGCGTCATAGATCTTCGGCAGATTTTCCGTCTCGAATTGAATATCGAGAACCGGGCCGATGATCTGTACCACTTTACCCTCCATATAGCTTTCACACCCTTCCAATCAGTTGGTTCCTAAGGGACAAGCCCTATTTGAGCGCTTCCGCACCACCGACAATTTCAGAAATTTCCTGCGTGATGGATGCCTGACGCGCCTGGTTGAACGACAGCGTCAAACTGTCGATGATATCCTCAGCGTTGTCATTCGCATTTTCCATTGCAAGGCGGCGCGCAGCCTGTTCCGCTGCTGCTGACTCGACAAGTGCGCCATAGATGGTGCTCTCAATGTACTTTGGAATCACATAGCTCAGTACCGTTTCCGGCGATGGCTCGTAGACCATGTAGCTCTCGTCGTCGCCCTCTTCCTCGACCTTTTCTTCCTCAACTTTGGCTTCCATGACCATCGGTAAAAGCTTCAGCATGGTCGCTTGCTGGGAAATCGTACTGATGAAACGCGTGTAGACGAGCTTGATTTCATCGACTTCTTCCTGGGAATACAGCTTCAAAAGATATTTGGCCATTTCCTGGGCATCCGAATATTGCGGATTTTCTGAAATATAGACGTACTCGCGGACTACATTATAGTCGCGCTTTGTAAAGCTGTCTCTGGATTTTTTGCCGATGGTGATAATTTTCGCGCTGGATTTGTCTTTGATATCCTCAAATACCAGCTTCATGGCGTTGTTGTTGTAACCTCCGCACAGTCCGCGGTCCGCTGTGACTATAACATAGATGCTGTTCTTGACTTCTCTGTAATCCAGAAACTCATGCTTGATCTTCTTTTGTGTCTTCATGAGGTCCTGGACAGTTTCAAGAACGGTTTCAAAGTAGGGCCGCGTAATATCCATCCGGTCCCTGGAGCGTTTGAGTTTCGCAGTGGAAACCAGCTCCATGGCCTTCGTGATCTGCATGGTGGAGTTGACGCTTTTAATTTTGCGCTTTATGTCGCGCGTTCCCATTCCTGCCACTATCGATCCCTCCTAAGGTGACGTCTTCAGATCAGATAGCCTGATCGAGATCCTCGAAGGAAAATCCTGCCTTGAAGTTCTTGATGGCTTCTTCGAGCCCTGCGACGACGTCATCTTTCAGCTCTTTTGTCGAGCGGATGGCCGCACCGATTTCAGGACGGTGATCTCTCATGTACTCAAGGAATTCTTTCTCGAACTTTTTGACAGCCTCGACAGGAACCTCCATGAGGTGCTTATTGGTGACGGCGTAAATAATCATGATCTGGTCTTCAACGGACATGGTATCATTTTGCTTCTGTTTGAGAATCTCCATGAGACGGACGCCGTGATCCAGGGTTGCCTTGGTTTCTTTGTCGAGCTCAGAACCAAACTGTGCAAACGCCGCAAGTTCACGATACTGAGCGAGTTCGAGCTTGATCTTGGAAGCGACCTTTTTCATAGCCTTGATCTGAGCGTCGCCGCCAACGCGGGATACCGAGATGCCGGCATTAACCGCAGGTCGCTGACCGGAGAAGAAGAGCTCTGACTCGAGGAAGATCTGACCATCCGTGATTGAAATAACGTTGGTAGGAATATACGCCGAAACGTCGCCTGCCTGGGTTTCAATAATAGGAAGCGCTGTCAAAGAGCCGCCGCCCAGAGAATCGTTGAGCTTTGCTGCGCGCTCGAGAAGTCTTGAGTGGATGTAAAAAACGTCGCCCGGGTAAGCTTCGCGTCCTGGCGGTCTGCGGAGCAGCAGGGACATGGCGCGGTAGGCAACCGCGTGCTTGGAAAGGTCATCATAAATGATCAGAACGTCTTTGCCCTCGTGCATGAACGTCTCACCCATAGCGCATCCCGCATATGGCGCGATGTACTGGAGCGGTGCCGGCTCAGACGCGGACGCCGCGACGATGATGGTATACTTCATGGCATCATTGTCCTCGAGGGTCTTAACCAACTGTGCAACGGTGGAGTTCTTCTGGCCTATGGCAACGTAGATACAGATGACATTTTCCTTCTTTTGGTTGATGATTGTATCGATAGCAATAGTCGTTTTGCCTGTCTGACGGTCTCCGATGATCAGCTCACGCTGGCCTCTGCCAATTGGAATCATGGAGTCAATCGCCTTAATGCCCGTCTGGAGCGGCTGATGGACTGATTTTCTTGCGATAACGCCAGGTGCAGGACTTTCGATAGGACGGAACTTCTCAGAAATGATTGGTCCTTTGCCATCAATAGGCTGACCGAGAGCGTTGACTACGCGGCCAAGCAGACTGTCACCTGTTGGGACTTCAACAATGCGCTCAGTTCTTTTTACCAAGTCGCCCTCTCGGATAAAGGTGTCGGAGCCGAACAAAACCGCACCAACACTGTCTTCCTCAAGGTTCAATACCATGCCGTATACGTCGCCGGGGAACTCGAGGAGCTCGCCTGCCATGCACTTTTCAAGTCCATGGACTCTGGCGATGCCGTCGCCGACCTGTAATACGGTACCGGTATCTTCGACTTGAAGTTTGGATTCATATTTTAATATCTGTGATTTTATCACAGAACTGATTTCTTCAGGTCTCAGATTCATCTTCCTTATCACTCCCAATTCTCATTTAGAAAGCTCTAAACGACTACTTGCCGCAGATCTTCCTTGATTTGAGCCAATTTTTTGCGTACGGAACCATCAATCATTTTGTCTCCAATTTCAAGGACAACGCCGCCGATGATAGTGTCATCCACAATATTGACCAGAGATACTTTCATTCCGGCCAATTTAGACAATTTCTCTTCAAGGATTTGCATCTGCTGCTGCGTCATTTTGACCGAAGTTCTGACCCGGCCTTTTACAAGACCTTCGCGTTCATCCACCATGGTGTCAAACAGCTTACGGATGTCTTTGAGCTCACTTTCCCGACCCTTGTCGATCAGGACCTTGATGAAATTCAACACATCCTTGGAGACGTTCCCCGCGAATACTGCCTCCATGGCAGACTTCTTCTGCATCTCGCCAAGAGATGGCGATTCAAACAGTACTTTGAAGTCTGGGTTTTCAGCCAACGTGTCGGCGATCAACCCGAGATCGCGTCTGACTTCGTCCATCTGGCCAAGTTCTGCCGCGGCTTCCATCAGCGCTTCCGCATAGGCTTTCGCGACTAGTTGTGCCATGCTGTATCCCCTACCTCCTGAATGAACTGATCGATCAGAACTTTGTGCTGGTCGCCGTCAATGTCTTTGTGAATGACTCTGGAAGCGGCAAGGATCGCCATATCTGCAATATCATTCTTGAGTGTATTGATCGCTTTGACCTTTTCCTGCTCGATTTCTTTCTGGGTGGATTCTTTTATCTCTGTAGCTTTGTGTTCAGCTTCCTTGAGGATCTCGGCAGTACGCTTGTCAGCGCGTTGAACCGCTGATCTGACAATTTCCTTGCCTTCATCCTCAGCATTTCTGATTTTGTGAGAATACTCCGAAATCAGTTGATCTGCTTCCTTCTTTTTGAGTGCTGCTGCATCAAACTGGCTCTTGACCTCGTTTTCGCGTTTCTCCATAAATGCCGTTACCGGCTTGAAGAGGATTTTGCGAAGCACCAGGAACAAAATCAGAGTGTTGGCAATCTGAACTGCCAACATCCAGTCAATTGCGACAAGACCCATTCTCAATTCGGAAGCGAGTACATACACATTCATTTATTCTGCCTCCTTTTTGCGGATTTTCACAACTGGCCCTGTTTTTACTAGATCAGTTTGATGAGCGGATTCGCAAAGAGAAGAATCAGAGCGATAATGAGACCATAGATACCTGTTGTCTCTGCGACAGCTGCGCCAAGGAGCATGGTTCTCGTAATGTCACCCTGTGCTTCCGGCTGACGACCGACGCTCTCTGCGCCTTTACCTGCTGCGTAGCCCTGGCCGATACCAGGTCCGATACCTGCGATCATTGCGAGACCCGCACCAATTGCAGAACATGCCAAGATAAGTTCTTTACCTGTAATCATGTGTTTTTTCCTCCTCTAGTCCTCAATTATGATTTTATAATGTCTCAGTCTTACACTAATGCAAGTAATGGATTTGCGAACATCAGGACAAGCGATATGATCAGTGCATAGATGCCTGTTGTTTGTGCAACAGCTTGTCCCAGCAGCATAGTTCTGATGATGAGCGCTTTGTGCTTTGGTCGTTTTCCAACCGCTTCCGCGCCCTTGCCGGCTGCATAGCCTTGTCCAATGCCAGGTCCAATGCCGGTGATCATGGAGATGCCTGCGCCAATGGCTGAGGCTGTCAGAACATAAATGCTGCCTTCCATAGTGACCATAGGATTGCCGTACATCAGAATCAGCGCAATGACCAGTGCCAGGATGCCGGAGGTCTGCGCAACCGCTTGACCCAGCAGCATGACCATGGTGATGTGCCGGTTGTTTCTCGGACTTCTGCCGACGGCCTCAGCCGCTTTGCCGGCTGCCATACCCTGACCGATACCGGGACCTATGCCCGCGATCATGGTTAGTCCGGCGCCAATGGCAGAGCCCATAATTATGAACGTGTCACCCTGCATTGTAATAAAAGGATTGCCAAACAACATAATCAAACCGATGACGAGCGCGAGGATACCACTGGTTTCAGCGACTGCCGCACCCAGAAGCATGATCATGGTGATCTGCTTGCTGTTCTTGAGGTTATCCCCGACCGCTTCTGCGGCTTTACCCGCTGCATAGCCCTGACCGACCCCCGGACCAATGCCGGCGATCATGGCAAAGCCTATACCTATAGCCGAGGCGCTCAGGATCAGTGCGTCTCGCTCAAAAGTCAGCAGCCAGTTTATGAAATCATATAACAGATTGGGTAGTTCCACTTTTTCACCTCATTTCTTGAACTGGTTCAATTGATTTAATCCATAGCCATGGAGACATAAACCATAGTCAGCATGGTGAAAATGAACGACTGCAGCAGCCCCGAGAAGAGGTCAAAATAAATGTGAAACACTGCGGGGACGCCAACTGCCAGAACCGGAATGTTCAGGCTGAGCAATGCAGATGAAAAACCGCCCAATGCGCCGTAGAGAAGACTCATGATTATCAAACCGCCGACGATGTTTCCGAAGAGACGGAATGACAATGAGATTGGCGTTGCCATTTCACCCAGCATGTTGATTGGGAACAACAGGAAAAACGGTTCAAAAAATCCTTTGACATACTTCCCGATGCCTTTTGACCTGATGCCGAAGCTGTGGATCATGAAAAATGTAATCAGTGCCAGCGCCAATGTGGTATTGATATCCGCTGTTGGCGGCCTTAGTCCAAGCAATCCAGCCAAGTTTGCCACAGCCAGAAAGATCATCAGCGTACCAATATACGGAGCGAACTTAATGTTCTTTTCCCCCATGGTCTGTTTGGTCAGATTGTTGATCAGCTTCACAATGGTTTCGACGACGATCTGACGTTTTCCTGGCACCATCTGTAAATTTCTGGTTCCCAGCCACGCCAACAAAATAATTCCTGCCATGATCCACCAGGTTACCGTCACTGTTTCTGTGACTTGAATGCCAAAGGGCAATTCTACAATCCGTGGTCCAAATCCTTCAGTACCCACTTCTATTCCTCCTTTCTTTTCGAAATGTTCATTGATTTTGAACTTGCTGATAACAACTGAGTCATATAAATGACCAGTTTTACGGTCAAAAGGCCTGCCACCGTACCCAGAACCTGAATCTGCTCAGAGAGGATGGAAACCAATATGGCGACCGCAACCAGTGAAAAACGGATGAAATAGTGAATTGTGGCATAAGACTGCGCCTTGGCAGGTGCCATGGCTATGGCTTTCCCAATAGTCGTGCCAAGTTGTCTGAAGTTCAGTATCCCCAGCGCCGTGCCGAAGAGAAGTCCCAAAAGATAGGGTGGAGCGCCGCTTCGAAAAAGAATCAAAAAAATGATGGCAAACACTGCTGAAAGCATCAAAGATCTCAGTGTCACTGCTTTCAGCAAGGCCTGGTGATTTTGCACTGGCGTCACTTCCTTTTGTTAGGGGGATGGTCTTTTGTCTTCCTCATGGCCAGCTTGAACAGCTCCATAAACGCCGTCATTGTACCAATCAATGTGAAAACAAGCAAAAAAATACCGTTGGTCCCCACCTTGTCATCCACGTAACGTCCCAACAAGACGCCGCCAAAGATCGGTGTGATCATCATGAGTGCGATCTGGGACAACAACGCGAGGTTCTCATACATTTTATAACTTGGCTTTGACATCTTAAATCCGCTCTCAATCTTCATTTAGGTGCAAGTAAGGCCATCCTAAGAATACCATATTTTTCACTGGATGTGGATAGAAAAGTAATTGTCCTTTTACCAATATATGTCATAATCCATCCGTATAAATGTTTTTTTATTTACAAAAAACCGATTTTTATTAATATTTTCGTTTATATTTTACAATGCTTTCACAACAAATTTTGTTAATGATTTAACACGTTTATAAACCCGAGTTTAATATTTAGTCAATCGATTGTACTCGAATACAAGCATACAGTTATTATACCATGAGGTTTGTGACCAATATGAAATTATTTAAATATTTTTAAAAATGATATTGTCAATAAAAAAACAGACCATCACCTTGGCCTGTTTTTATATTAATAACTCACAAATTTTCTAAATTCCGCTCATTTCGGGTCTCAGTGCCGCTTTGATTCGGTTTACAATGCGCTTGGAAGCCTGACCGTCCCCATAGGGATTGACCGCGTTCGCCATGGCCTGATAGGCCTCCGGCTGAGTCAGCAGTGCTTCACACATGGCTATGATCTCTTCCGCCTCGACACCTGCGAGTTTAACCGTGCCAGCCTCAACCGCTTCCGGTCTTTCAGTTTCTCGCCTGAGCACCAATACGGGCTTGCCAAGCGCAGGCGCTTCTTCTTGTATGCCGCCGGAGTCAGTCAGGATCAGCCAGGATTTAGACATTAGATGCGCGAAGGGTTCGTAATCCAACGGTTCAATTCTGTGAATGCGGCTGCTGCCTTCAAAATGCTCGGCGGCAATCTCTCTTACCGCAGGGTTTTTGTGCATTGGAAAAATCAGTTCCACTTCCGGGAAACGATCCACGACCTGACGGACGGCACTGAAAATGGCATGCATTGGCGCTCCCAGGTTTTCACGTCTGTGAGCGGTCAACAGAATCACTTTTTTGTTCTCATAATCAATCCCTTGAAGTTCCGGGACATCAAATGCGTAATCCGGTCGGATAACGCTGAGCAAGGCATCGATCACCGTATTGCCTGTTTTCAATATAGCCTTCTCGTCAATCCCTTCATTTATAAGGTTTTGGACATTTTGCACGGTCGGTGAGAAATGCAGATCCGCCAGACGTCCCGTCAAACAGCGGTTCATTTCTTCCGGAAAAGGCGAAAATTTGTCGAATGACCGGAGCCCCGCCTCGACGTGCCCAACGCGCACACCCTGATAATACGCCGCCAAAGCCGCCGAAAACGTCGTTGTCGTATCGCCGTGCACCAGGATCATTTCCGGGTTAAACGCCTTTATCACAGGCTCCAGGCCCTTCAAGACGCGACAGGTTATGTCAGACAGTCCCTGGCCTGCCTGCATGATGTCCAGATCATAATCCGGCACTATCTGAAACAATTCCAGCACCTGATCAAGCATCTCCCGATGCTGTGCTGTGACACAGACGCGGGCATCAAAAGCGCCATCCTGAGCCAGTGCTTTGACCACCGGTGCCATTTTGACAGCCTCCGGACGCGTCCCAAAGACTGATAATATTCTTATTCTTTCCACACATTTTCCTCGCTTTCTTCGACAGATAGCCTTTCCCTGCTGATCGACCGCCTGATTGGGATGAGAATGAGCAGCACTGCCGCAGCGAGCGCTACTGTCATGGAACCTATGGCGCCCTGAATCAGAAAGATGCCGGATAAACCAAGCAGCACACTGATAAAGTACATGGCGAGGACAACCGTCCTCTGATGGTATCCGAGCGACAGAAGTCTATGGTGCAAGTGACCTTTGTCCGCCTCCATGATTGGCCTGCCGCTCAAAAATCTCCTGAGTATTGCGAAGGTCGTATCAAAAATTGGTAAGCCCAGCGCAAGAATTGGCGCTGCGAAGACAAGAAAAGTAGCGCCTTTGATCGAACCGTCAATAGAGGTGGCCGCCAGCATAAAGCCCAGAAACAGAGAGCCCGTGTCCCCCATGAAAATCTTGGCAGGATTGAAATTGTAGGGCAAAAATCCAAGACAGCTTCCGACTATGAGCACCGTGACCAGAGCTGTCTCAACACGGCCGTTGACAATGGCGACGTACGCCAGTGAAGAAGCCGCAATAATTGAGATGCCTGCGGCAAGGCCATCCAGGCCGTCGATCAGGTTGACCGTATTGGTTATACCCACTATCCAGAAGATCGTGATTGGCAGGCTGAGCATCCCAACATAAATCATCTCCGACGCACCAAAATAATTCGTCAGGAAGTCAATTCTCGTACCACTGAAGAACAGGATCAGAGCAGCTGCAATCTGGGCCGCCAGTTTGAGCTTGGCAGAAATTGGCCTCATATCGTCGAACACACCTGTCACGACAATTATGAGCGATCCAGCCACCAGTCCCATTTCTTTTATGCCGGACATGGAATTGAACGCCAGGTAGGTTGCCATAAACGCAATAAAAATAGCCAGGCCGCCTAATCTGGGAATAGGCTTTGAATGCACCCTGCGTTCATCTTTGGGTACATCAATAGCCCCGACTGCATGGGCAACCCGGATTGCAACAGGGGTCATCAGATAACTGATCATGACCGACATAACAAATGGCAGAAACAACATAGTCAATAAAAACACCTCTTAAGGGAACGCCGTAGGATGCTGCAGGGCAGGCATTCAAATTCAGTCTCATTTTAACATGAAATGACTGACTTGCAATGAGATCCTTTACATTTGTAAATCTATTGTGACTAAGTCACCATACTCTTTCCGAACGCTTTAAAATCTGCGACTGTTCACGCGCCGCTTTCCAGGGAGTCATCCTTTTCCACCCATTCGCGCTCTACGTCCACTACCCTGAACCGGTCACGGTCATCACGGATCAAGACGCGGGCGATCCCGGCATTGATGACCAGGCGCTTGCACATGCTGCAGGATGTCGCATTCGCCACATAACCGCCGCCATTCATTTCAATGCCCACGAGGTAGAGGTCAGCCCCGATCATATCCCGCCTTGCCGCGGATATGATCGCATTCGCCTCCGCATGGACAGAACGGCATTTTTCATACATCTGTCCGCTTGGAATGCCCAGCCTGATGCGTTCGCAATACCCGAGCTCCGTGCAGTTGGATCTTCCTCGCGGCGCACCTGTATAACCCGTCGCAATAATCTCATCATTCTTGACAAGAATTGCACCGTAATTTCGCCTCAGACACGTTCCTCTGGCGAGGACAGTCTCGGCAATATCCAAATAATAATTAGTCTTGTCTCGTCTTGTCGCCATCAGGAGTTCCTCCTATAAATCCATCTCCAGGTGAACAAGCATTTTGGGCGCTGATTTCCAGCTCGGGAGTTTCCCGGTCCCAAACTTTGCCTGACTGCAATGGAAAAAAAGGACAGCAGTTGGATTTATGCAACGGACTGTCCTGCTTGAAAATCTAATTTTCAATAAGCTTTAATTATTTAGTGCCGAAGAGACGGTCGCCGGCATCACCAAGACCTGGAACAATGTAAGCATGGTCGTTGAGTTTTTCGTCGATAGCTGCGACATAAATATCGACATCCGGATGCTCGCTATGAACAGCCGCAATGCCTTCCGGGCAGGAAATAATTGAGATCAGCTTGATATTTCTCGCGCCGCGATTCTTGATGAAGCGAATGGCTGCACGCGCGGAGCCGCCTGTTGCCAGCATAGGATCCAGAACCAGAAGATCGCGCTCCGGCACATCTGAAGGCAGTTTGCAGTAATACTCAACCGGATTCAGAGTTTCAGGATCTCTGTAAAGTCCGACATGACCTACCTTTGCCGCAGGCAGCAGCGACAGGAAGCCATCCACCATGCCAAGACCCGCTCTGAGTATAGGGACAATTGCAAGCTTTCTTCCTGCGATCGCTTTGCCTTTCATGACACAAATTGGGGTTTCCACCTCAACGTCTTCAAGAGGAAGCTCTCTGGTGACTTCATAAGCCATGAGCATAGACACTTCTTTGACCAGTTCCCTGAACTCCTTGGCACCTGTGTTTTTATCCCGGATCAAAGTCAACTTGTGCTGAATCAGCGGATGGTTTAGTTCAAATACCTTATTCATTAAAACGCTCCTCTCAAATTGGGCAATTTCGCTATACATTGACGCAGCCACTTGCTGCCTTATTTACAAATTAAAAGCGCAGTGCCGCTTATTTGGAATATTTCGCCTCAATAGAGGTCAGCAGATCCACTCTGCGCTCGTGCCGACCACCTTCAAAAGGCGTCGAAATAAATGTCTCAACAATCTTAAGCGCCAGGCCTGCGCCCACGACGCGGCCGCCAAGACTGAGGATATTCGCGTTGTTGTGGCGTCTCGTCATTTCAGCGCTGTAGGTGTCTGCAACCACCGCCGCACGAATGCCCTTGACTTTGTTGGCTGCCATGGCAATACCCTGGCCCGTTCCGCAGACGACTATACCAAGATCTGCCGCACCGGAAACGACCGCTTCCGCAACCTTCTCCCCATAAAACGGATAATCAACCGACTCTGTGGAGTGGGTACCAAAATCCGTCACGTTTACGCCTTTTTCTTTCAGGTAATTCACAATTTCCTCTTTTAATTCAAACCCGCCATGGTCACTGCCAACAGCTATGTTCATGTTTGCCTCCCCTGAGCCTTTCATCACTTTTATGACAACACTTCGATTCTATCATACACTATTTTAGGACAATTTTTCTATGACTTTTAGACATGGACCACGCGATATGCTGCTGCCTTAATCAGCCTGTTCATGATGGCCTTCCCAAGTCCCCTGTCTTCAACGGTTTCGGAGAGCACCACATCGATTTTTTCAGAATCAAACGCTCTCAGTGTCTGAAACAAATTCTGCGCCACCTGATCCAGCCGGTCCAGGCTGCCAAGAGACAGGACTTCGCCGCTGCCTGAATAGATTTCGGCGCGCTCATCAAAAGTCATGATCCCAACCCGTCTGCCTGCCTGGGTATAGGCTAAAGCCTGCCTCAGAATCTCCGCTGCAACGGCTTCCGGGGCGCCCTCAAACAGAATAACTTCTGCGTCAGGTGAATAATGCGCATATTTCATGCCAGGGGACCGCGCCCTCTCTCCCTCAAGGATTTTCCTGTCTACCGCCTCGTCATACTTTCCACTGCCCGCAGCGCTGCGGATCATTTCAAGGGTGATCCCGCCCGGCCTGAGTATGACCGGCTCTTCCCCCGTGACGTCCACCACCGTGGACTCAAGACCTATTTCACTGAGCTCGCCGCACAGGATGCACGCCACTCTGCCTGACAAGTCCCTGATGACATCTTCACACCGAGTCGGACTTGGCTTTCCGGACAGATTCGCACTGGGCGCCGCCACGGGAACCCCGCTGAGCCGGATCAGACGCCTCGCAAGATCGTGGACCGGCATCCGCACCGCGACTGTGTCCAGTCCGCCGGTAACCTCTGACGGCACCTCTGGACGCTTCTTCATCACCAGTGTCAGCGGCCCCGGCCAAAAGGCTGTCATCAGCGTCTCCGCCAGGGGCGACACCTCGGCCACCAGCCCGTTCAGAGCGTCAAGGTCTGCAATGTGAACAATCAAAGGGTTGTCAGACGGTCGTCCTTTCGCCTCAAAAATTTTACGGATAGCCGATGGTTGCAGCGCATTCCCTCCCAGCCCATACACAGTTTCTGTGGGAAAGGCCACTGTTTCTCCATCTTGAAGGAGCTTCGCTGCGACAAGGAGCTCTGCGTCAGAAATGACCGCTGTCTCCAAACCCAGGATCAGAGTGTTGGAAGTTGTGGTACCATCGGCAAACAATGGGTCCTGAACGCTTTTATCCGGTTGCCTCACTTGTCCGTCACCGCCTGATGCTCATACCACCGGCGGATTTCCTGCACGGCGTCCTCAACGGATTCAACCCAGACTTTAAGATCATAGTCATACTGAACTGACGTGTATTCATATTTGGGATCATAATAACGCTCCATCAGTACTCTGGCTACCGGACCGTAATCATCTGCCCGAATCAAGGCCTCAAATTGGTCCACGGCTTCATTGCCGAGGTGCTTTCTGAAGTTGTCCATGACCGTCAGAAGCTCCGCCTTGGAACTCTCGTGGCGCGTGTACTCACTGACAATTTCCCGCTCTCTGAACCACATGGGGGCATCCACAAAGATGTGTCTGCCGCCGCGCATGCCGGCCAGCACTGCGTCGTCTATGTTGACACGGCCCAGACGCTTGCTCTCTGCCTCGACGAATACGTCACCGCTCCTCGATCCCTTCAGAGCCCGGTACAGACGATCTTCGAAGGTCTTCTGAGTCGGCTGGGGCTCCAGCCCGACGCGGCCGAGCATCGAACCTCTGTGATGGGCGAGTGCTTCTATGTCAATGACATCCAGCCCCTGGGCCTCCAGGCGGTTGAGGATCAGCGTCTTGCCTACGCCTGTATTTCCGTGAAGCACGATAAACCGCCGCGTTTGACTCAGTTCATGAAGTGCCTGAAGCATATATTGCCGATACGCTTTATAACCGCCTTCAATAACACAGACATTATGTCCAATAGCCCTCAGCAAACTGGCAAAACTTTGGGAGCGCATGCCGCCCCGGGCACAGAACATGGCGATAGGACGACCAGTCGCTTCAATGGACAGAAAATGCTCGTAAAGCTCCGGAAGCTGAGCAGATACCGCTTTTATGGCGCGACGTTTGGCTTCCAGCACACTCTGCTTTTTGTACGCCGTTCCTACCTCAGCCCTCAGCTCGTCTCCGAAAATAGGGAGGTTGATGGCCTCTCCTATAGTGCCTTCCCGGTACTCACCGGGCGATCTGACGTCAATCAGCTGCCACTGGTCCAGGGCGTGATCCCGACCCTCAATCTGGTCATAAGGAATCCACATTTCTCTCATTTTTTCACCCGCTTTCATGACTTACCGCAAAAATGCGACAGGCGGGTCATGGCTTTGCTTAAGTCGCCACCACCCGGCTGTCGCAGTTTCAATTTATTCTTCCATAGTTTTCATTGCTTCAGCCTGATAATGGGTAATCAGCGCATCCACCATTTCCTCTATTTCCCCTGCCATATAGGCGTCGATTTTATAAACGGTCATGCCTATGCGATGATCCGTAATCCGCCCCTGAGGGAAATTATAAGTCCTGATTTTCCCGCTTCGGTCACCCGTGCCAACCTGACTTTTGCGCTCCTCGGCAATTTCAGCGTTCTGCTTGGATAGCTCCGCTTCGTAAAGTCGCGCCTTCAAGATCTGAAGCGCCTTTTCCTTATTGGAGAGCTGGGACTTGCCGTCCTGGCAGGAGACGACCATACCGGTCGGCAAATGCGTCACCCTGACCGCCGAATCAGTCGTATTGACGCTCTGGCCGCCGTTGCCCGAAGACCGGAAAACGTCAATCCTGAGGTCATTCGGGTTGAGATCCACTTCGACGTCATCTACCTCAGGCAGTACAGCAACTGTTGCCGTAGAGGTATGAATACGGCCGGCGGACTCCGTCGCAGGCACGCGCTGGACCCTGTGGACGCCGCTTTCGTATTTGAGCTGCGAGTACGCACCTTTGCCCTTGATCATGACAGACGCTTCCCGAATGCCGCCAACGCCGCTTTCAGAGGTGTTCATCATTTCGACTTTCCAGCGCTTCTTCTCCGCGAAGCGAATGTACAGCCTTAAAAGCTCTGCTGCAAAAAGGCCCGCTTCATCTCCGCCTGCACCCGCGCGCACCTCCAGAATGACATTCTTCTCATCATTGGGATCCTTCGGAATCAAGAGCTTTCGCATCTCGGCTTCAATCTCGCCCAGCTCAACTTCCAGCTCTGAAATCTCCATTTTGGCGAGCTCCCTCAAATCCTCATCATTCTCTTCCATGAGGATGGTTTTGGCTTCCGCCATACTATTCTTAGCTGTTTTGTAAGCTCTGTATTTTTCGACGATAGGTGTAATCTCCGCGTGCTCTTTCATGTACCGCTGCCAGAGCCTCTGATCGTTGATGACCTCCGGGTCAGCCACCTTGGCCGACAAATCTTCATATTTTTCTTCCAAAAATTCGAGTTTATCAAACATGTTTCAAAAACCCTCTCCCAAAGTTTCTATGAACTTTGTAAAACTTTCCAATACCGGATCATTGGATGTCACCGGATATTTTCATTGAGTAGGCGCCCCTTACAAGGCGCGGATCACTGATAATTCAGAGATCCAAAGTCGATTTAAACGGCTTCCAGGCGCTTAACCGCTGTCACAACGCGGTCATTCCCCTGCAAATCCCGTAAGCATTCTACCTTTTCCCAGACCCCTGCGTCAAGCAAAAATTGTTTAACCGACGCCGCCTGGTCATGTCCAATCTCCATCACCAATCGACCACCACAGACCAGGGGCCCATGCGCCGTGACCGCAAGACGCCGATACGGCCCGAGTCCGTCCGGTCCGCCGTCCAGTGCCAGCCGCGGCTCGTGGACTCTGACCTCCACTTGCAGCGTTTCTATGACCTGGGTCGGGATATAGGGGGGATTGGAGACAATCAGCTCATAAGACGCCGCCTCTTCACCCGCAAGAAAGTCAAACATATCCGCCTCAATCAGCCTGACGCGCTGATCAAGACCCAGCCGTCTCACATTTTCCTCCGCCACGGCAAGTGCCTGGGGCGAAAGGTCGACCGCCGTCACTAGCGACGCTTCATTGTAATGCGCAATGGACAGCGCTATAGCGCCACTGCCGGTTCCGAGATCCGCCACCTTAAAGAAGTCTGCCGATGGTCGCGCCAGGCCCAACCCCTTCAAATGCGACAACGCCGTTTCAACCAGCAGCTCTGTATCCGGCCGCGGAATCAGCACCCCAGGTCTCACCAGAAAATCGAGCCCCATAAACCCCGCATGACCAAGCAAATATTGAAGTGGCTCACCTGCTGTTCTTCTGGCGACCAAAGCCTCAAACGCCCGAAACAATGGCTCTTCAAGAGTCGTTTGACTCTCCATGAACAGTTTTAAACGATCCCAGCCCAGCAGATGACACAGCAGGTCTTCCGCTTCCCGAATGCCATTGTCTGTTACGGATGAAAGTGCTGATCTTGCATTTTCAAGGACGCTATGAACTGAGGACATTCGCCTCAGCTCCTTCTATTTCAAGCACTTTGTGGAGTGCCGCAAGCGCGACCTCAAGCTGACGGTCATCCGGCTCTTTGGTAGTCAGTTTTTGCATCATAAGACCCGGATAGCTGACTGCCCTCACCAGAACGCTGTCACTCTTGCCCGCCCATTTTATAATTTCATAGGAAATCCCCGCGATGACAGGCAGTAAAAGTACCTTAAGCACAATGCGCATGAGGAGGTTCGACCAGCTGATGAACGAAAAGACAATAATACTGACGACGAGCACGATAAATAGAAAACTGGTGCCGCAGCGCGGGTGCAAGGTCGTAAACATTCTTGCATGTTCCACGTCCAGTGGCTGACCGCTTTCCAGGCAGCTGATCGATTTATGCTCCGCACCGTGGTACTGGAATACCCGCTTGATGTCGCGCATCTGTGAAATCAACGAAAGATAGGCAATAAACACGCCAATCTTGATGAGGCCTTCCGCAACCGTCATAACTGTGGTGCTCTCAAGAAAGCCCCCCAAGAACCTTGCCGTCAGCGTTGGAATGGCGGCAAACAGAACAAAAGCCATGACAAAAGCGAAAATCATGGAGATCCCGACAATGATGTTGTCTGCTTTGTCTCCAAATTTATCCATAATCCAGCGGTCAAATTTACTCGGCTCATAGCTTTCATCCGCTTCAGAAAAAACCTCAGCAGAATAGGTCAACGCTTTCACGCCGACAACCATTGAAGAAATCAAGCCAAAAAATCCCCTTAGAACTGGTATCTTTCCAATTTTTTGCATCCACGGTCTTGTTTTTAGAGCTTCAACTTTCACATCTATTTGGCCATCCGGTCTCCGAACAGCAATGGCAATTGTTTTGCGGCCTCTCATCATAACGCCTTCAATCAAGGCTTGGCCGCCAATTGCCGTGTAGTTCTTTTTCATAATGACGCCTCACTTCTTTGATGCTCATAGGCATCCCGAAGTCCAAAATAGCATTTTGGACAAAGTGACTGATACTCGACTTGATCCAAGCCGTCAATGGCGACCTGTTCACCTTCGAAAACAAATCTGCCATTAATTTTTCTTCCATTTAATAACGCTTTTTTCCCACAGGTACAAATGGTCTTGAGTTCTTCGATGCTGTGAGCCAGGAGCAGCAGTCGCCCGCTGCCTTCAAACCCCTCCATTCTGAAGTCGGTTCTTAGGCCATAGCAGATCACGGGAATTTCACCTTTGACCGCTATTTCAAAGAGATCATCCACCTGCGCTTTTTTGAAAAACTGAACTTCATCCGCCAGGATGCAGTCGACTCTGCCGTGATGTTCCATCCAGCCTTCGACTTCGTTTAACACGGAAGCTTCCGGCGGGATCCAAAGATCGACTTCTCTCGAAAATCCAAGCCTTGACACAACAGTATTCGCGCCTTTTATATCTGTCCTTGGCTTAAGGATCATGACCCTCATGCCACGTTCTTCGTAGTTGTAGGCGACCTGAAGCAAGTTGGTGGACTTGCCGCAGTTCATGGCGCCGTATCTGAAATACAGTTTGCTCATGCTCTGTTAGAAACCTCCCGAATAGTAAAACAGGTTAGAGATTTCCATCTCTAACCCAATTACTGAAGTGATTCTATAAGCCATATTTCTGCTTGAATTTGTCTGCTCTACCGCCGCGCTCAACTTGCTTCTGCGTACCGGTATAATAAGGATGACACTCTGAACAAACTTCGACATGGATTGCCTTGTTAGTCGACTTTGTCTTGAAAGTGTTTCCGCATGCGCACTTCACTTCAACTTCATTGTAGTTAGGATGAATGCCCTCTTTCACCTACGTTCACCTCTTTCCGATTAGTACTGAGTTCACTTTATAAATAATATGAGATTGGTAGCGTTCTGTCAAGCCATTAAATTATAGCACAAGGTCTTTCCTGATGCAAGTCCGCGTGATATAGTTATCCTGTATTGAATTTTCAAATTGAACACTTGGGGGGTGCCTGCGATTCAGCACATTCAAGCTATGAAAAAACTGCTATGCGCATTGTTGATTTCAGTGATTGCCTTGGCGCCACTGGCCGAAGCCGCAGGCAGCTTTTCTTTCGGAAACAGCGCAATCAGGGAGATCTCAATCTATCTGAATGAAAGAAAACTCGAATTTAAAACCATGCCTGTTGTCCGGGGTGGGATCGTCTACGTGCCGGTCATTGAGCTCGCCTCTGAGCTTAGGCTGTATTATCAGCGTCATGACGAACAGGATGCTGTCCTCTATAAGAATAACCTGTTCATTAAAATTGTCAAAGACAGCGAGACCGCCTACATCAATGGCGCTCCAATCTCTTTACAAGGGGCTGTCTTTGAAGAAGACAATCGGTTGTACCTCCCTGTGAGTCTGATCGCCGCTGCACTGGACTTCCAGGACAGCTGGGATCCGTCGACCGGCACTTATACTATGTTGTCCGGCGAGGCAGGATACAAATTCACCTTCTTCAAAGATTCCTTTTATAAGAAAATTTTTGTAGATGCCCACGGTGTCAACATCTCGGTCCCGCTTCACTGGGAACGCCTCACAACAGAGCGCCAAAGCTTTGGTTTTATCGACAGTTATGAGCAGTTCAGCGTCGAAATCATGGCGGAACGGCAAGGGCCGGGCGCCAGCCTTGAAGACTGGCAGGAAAAGGTCCTTGAGGATGTCGAAGAAAACCGGTCGAGTCTCGCGGGCACCATAGGAATCGATACTATGACCACCACGAGGATCGACTCACATTCTCTTGAATATAACGTCCGTCAAGGGCCCGAAATCCTTCACAACGTCAACTATGTCTTCTTGCAGGAGAATATTGGCTATAATCTTCATTTCGCCTATAATGATTACATTGATCCGGTCTACGCCAAAAGCATTATTCGAAATGTCGCTGAAAGCTTTCAGGTCGATATGCTGACCATTCGGGAGTCTGAGGAGCATTATGTCGAATACAAGAATTTCTTTGAGTACGGCATCACACTGGATCACGAGCTCTTTTCAAACCAACTCGCTTTTAACTCACAGCGCTTTGAAGGTACACTTCTTAACCCTGACGGGGTTGAGCAATTTCTGATCACCGTATCAAGGGGAACCGACAAACTCGAATTTGTCGTACCTGTTCAAGGCGGAAAATTCAGCACCAGGATTTACCTGCCGTTTGGTCTTGGCAAACACAATGTTCTGATTGAGACACTGGATAAAAATGGATTAATTTTTGACGCAAAACGGGATCTCAACTTTGAGCCGCGAATCAATTACCACCGCAATAATGTCATGCAGTTCAGCCTGATCAACACAAGCAGTGATAAGATCCGCTATTTGGTACCTACTGTCAGAATCCCTGCTGATGACGAGCAAATTTCAAGCGTCTCCAATTTGCTGAGTTATAAGGAAGTCACACAGTACGGAAAAGCCAGGGCTTTGTACCTTTGGATCATCGAAACCATTGAGCTGGATGACTCAAATGAGCCATACAAAAGATCTGCGCTAGAGGTATTTGACAATGAAATTGGCACCGAAGAGGAGATTGGACTTCTTTACGCCTCCTTTTTAAGGGCTATAGGAATCCCTGCCAGAATGGCGACCGGCGAGAGCTCGACTCATCGACACCTCTGGGTGGAGGTTTTCATCAACGGCGAATGGCGTGTGATGGATATTGGCCATGAGTATGCCGTCACATCCTCAAGCCTCCCACTAACATATTTCTGGCTGGATCGAGCCACCTACTATGCAGATTATAAAAATATCACTTCTTTAAATGAATAAAAATAATTAGATAATTGAGGAAGCAGCGCAATAAAAGTCAGAACATTGACTTTCCGCGCTGCTTCCTCTTTTTGTTTCCATTAAACCGGCCATTCCAAAAGAGCTGAATTCTTTTTCAACCAGGTTTGCGCGTCCCTGTACTCCGGCATCGCGTTTTCCACGACTGAATAGAACGCCTTTGAATGATTGAGATGAGCCAGATGCGCCAGCTCGTGAACGACGATATAATCCGCGATAAATTGAGGCGCCAAAAGGATGCGCCAACAGAAATTGAGGCTCCCCCTGCTGCTGCAGCTTCCGTAACGGGTCTTGGCGCGACTGATTTTGACAGCACTCGGCCAAAGGGACATACGTTGCCCGTAATGATGAACGCGCTTCGCGAACCAGGTCCTGGAAAATGCTATCAACGCCTCTTCCACCGCCTTAGCGGCTTGCTGTTCGTAGGTCGCAGATGGTGTTTCATTCAAATTTGGCACTGAATAAATGCGGATTACCAGCCTCTGCTCATCCACGACCGCCTTCAGATTGTGCCCCGACTTGATCGCGTTCTTTTCCACTCTAAAGGGCAATTCTGCGAACGTTATGAGCTCGCCCTCAGAAAATTGGTATCTCGGCATCCGCGCCGTATAGGAGACCACCCTGTCAAGATAGTGCCCGATTTCCACTCTCCGCCGCTCAAGGAATTCCTCAAGCGTCTTCAGAGAGGCTTTCTGCGGGATAGAGGCGACCAATTCGCCTGATTTTCGGATCTTGAGTCGGTAATCCTTGCGGCGTTCGCGCTTGACGGCAATCTCATAAGGTTTGCCATTGTGATGAAAGTGGATGCTGGTGACCATCGGCATAAGCCTCCTTTCCTTGGGGCATAGTCCTCAAGGGTTTCAGTCGTGATAAAAGCAGCCCGTCAATGCGCCGGGCTGCTTCTTGGTTTTCGTGAAAACTATTTCGCAATACCGAGGATGCGTCTGGCTTCATCCGGCGTCGCGACTTCCCTGCCAAGCTCCGCGGCCAGTCTGGCGACCCTTGCGACGAGCTGGGCGTTGGAATCCGCTTTGACACCCTTGCTGTAGTAAACGTTGTCTTCAAAGCCAACGCGGACGTGGCCGCCCATAATGATGGCCATGGCAGCGAGCGGTGTCTCAAAGCGGCCTATGCCTGCAACGGTCCAGGTCGCATCTGACGGGATCTGATGCACCATGTACATAAGGTCCTCCGGATTCCCCGGACAAGCGCCCGGTACACCCAGGACAAAGTCAAAATGCAGCGGCGCGCTGATTAGACCTTTCTTGACGAGGCCCTTTGCCGTGTCGATCATACCGCGCTCGAACACTTCAATTTCAGGCTTGACACCCATTTCCTGCATACGTCTCGCGAAAATCTCGATATTCTCCTGGGTATTCATGAATACTTCATCCCCAAAGTTGCAGGTACCGCAGCTGAGGGTCGCCATTTCGGGCGCCAGCTCGACCGGCTGCAGCCTCTGTTCAGGCGTATGCCAGGTCGCACCGCCTGTAGAAGGCTGGACAATAATGTTACACTTGGCGCTGATTTTTTCTATGATTTCTTTGTAAACGTCTCCGGACTGCGTCGGATTGCCCTCTGCGTCCCGCGCGTGCACGTGGACTATGGACGCGCCGACTTTCCAGCACTCATAGGCCGCTTCAGCGATTTCATCCGGCGTCACAGGAAGAGATGGCTGAATTTCCTTGGTTACCTCTGCACCGGTCAGCGCAGCGGTAATGATCAATTTTTCCATTCAGGCCACCTCCTATTTGCGCTGCTTGTCTTTTGGAACCACGCAGGTGCCTGTCGCACGACAGACCACAACCGGTTCTTCAAGAACGTCACAGGCAGAATCGTTGATGTCCGGTCTTGGAATGATAACTTTTCTGGCCTCGAAGACCATTTTCCTGGAGGAGTTGCCGACTTTGACGATCTCGCCGACGGCTTCTATGTAATCCCCTGCATAGACAGGCGCCAGAAATTCTACAGACTCATAGCCCGCAAAAAGTCCTTCGTCCCCGTCTTGACGGATGAGAAGCTCGGTAGCGACATCCCCAAATAAATTGAGCATTTTTGCGCCGTCAACCAAGTTGCCGCCGTAATGTGCGTCGTGCATGCTCATTCTGATTCTGATCATTGCTTTTGACATGTGATAACCTCCAAAGGTTAACCCGACCCTGTTCTTGCACCCAAGGCTATTATATCCTTTCAGTGGCAAAAAGAAAATGAGGGAATGCAAAACTCTTTGGGAAATACAAATGCAAAGCGGGCGGTAGTAACTATGCGTTACCCTCCGCCCGCTGATTTACATTTTTTTCGAAGCGTTTTTCTTAACCTTCTTGAGCCGGAAAAAATCCTCCCGCTCTTTCTCTTCGAGGGTCTCCGAAATAGCCTTGACCAAGGCCCTGTACCTCGGTATTTGAATGCGGTCCAGAGCGTTGGTTCGCTTTTGTGTCTTCTTGATTTCCATGGCCAGCTTATAAATGGAGGTTTCGATCTCCGCCAGCTCGTACAGCTTTCGGCGCAGATCGTTATAAGCCTCTACGGCGTTGTCCAGGGCAGAGTTCGTCCTGAAGACGCCATAGCTGGGGTCAATGGGCTGGGGTACGTTGCGGACCATCGGCAGCTCCACGCCCATGACGCTGCGGCTGAGCAGCTCAAATTCCTCATCCTTGGGAATGGAAATGGAAATCTCTTCTATGGTCTGGGTCCCCAGCAGCATATTAGAAATTTTAAGCGCTTCGGAAGCTTCCTCAAATCGATTCTGGATCTCAATCTGAACCTGGTTGGCCCGGTTCATCATCCCCATCATATCCCGGATCAGAACGTTCCGCTTCCGGTCCAAAAGCTCGTAGCCCCGGATAGAAAAGGCGAGCATGCTTTTTGCTCGGATCAGATTGGCTTTGGTCGGCGCTATGTTGCTATACATCCCGCACCCCTCCTAACCTCTGTAGAACGCGTCGATAATATCTGTACTGAGGCGGTCGAGTTCAGTCCTAGGAAGGATACTGAGCACTTCCCAGGCAATGTCCAGGCTCTTGTTGATGTCGCGGCTTTCGTCGAGATGCTGCCGCACAAACTGACTCTCAAAGGCGCGGCCAAAGGCCATATAGCGCTGATCTGTCTCCGTAAGGTCGCTTTCACCTATAATCTGAGCCAGTGAGCGGATGTCCTGTACCTTTGAGTAGCAAGAAAACAGCTGGTTGGCAACATCCGGATGCTCTTTCGTCGTGTAGCCCTCGCCAATGCCGTCTTTCATGAGGCGCGACAGACTCGGCAGGACGTTGATAGGCGGATAGACATTGTCTTGGTGCAGCTCACGGCTGAGAACAATCTGGCCTTCTGTGATATAGCCCGTCAGGTCCGGAATAGGATGGCTGATGTCATCATTTGGCATTGTCAGAATAGGCAGGAAGGTAATGGAGCCTTCCCGGCTGTGGAGCATGCCCGCCCGCTCGTACAGTGAAGCAAGGTCAGAGTAGAGATAGCCGGGGTAGCCTTTTCTTGAAGGCACTTCCTCCCGGGCCGAAGACACCTCACGGAGGGCTTCGCAGTAGGAGGTCAGGTCGGTCATAACGACCAGGACATGATAGCCCAGCTCAAAGGCCAGGTATTCCGCTGTCGTCAAGGCACACCTTGGCGTGCTGACACGTTCGACTATTGGGTCATCCGCCAGGTTGACAAACATGACGACCTTATCAATAGCGCCCGAGTCCTCGAAGCTTCGCCTGAAGTAATCCGCGTCATCGTGCTTGACACCGATGGCTGTGAACACCACAGCGAACTTGTCACTCGATGTGCCGCTAAGCTTAGCCTGTCGGACAATCTGGGCGGCGAGTTCATTATGAGGCAGACCGTTGCCTGAAAAGATAGGCAGCTTTTGCCCGCGGATCAGCGTGATCAGCGTATCAATGGAGGAAACGCCGGTTTCAATGTAGTCTCTTGGATATTTTCTGGCTACGGGATTGATCGGTCTGCCGTTGATGTTGTAGCGCAGATTGCCGTAAATTGGACCTCCGCCGTCAATCGGCCGCCCTATGCCGTCAAAGGAGCGCCCCAAAATATCCGGTGACATGACCAGCTCAAAAGGTCTGCCGGTAAAGCGCACCGAGGCATTGGTGGCGGAGAGACCAGAGGTGCCTTCAAACACCTGAGCGACTACGGTCTTATCCTCAAGGCGGATCACCTTGCCCAGCCTGTCCTTGTCGCCCGTAACGCGAATCTTGATTATCTCACCGTAAGAAGCATTTTCAACGCCCGAAAGGACCATCAGCGGACCTTCGAGCATGTCTATTTTCAGATACTCTTTTGCGATTTCCACGCTGGTCCCCCCTTAGGCATATTTTTTAATCAGCGAGTCAAAGTAATCATCGATCTGCTCCGCGAGATCATCCAGGCCGCTCAAGTCATCATTGGGGATATCGTACTTCATTTTGATGACCCGTTCGAAGAGCGGCTCGTTACGCACCACTGATATAGGAATCCCTTTCCTGACCGCTTCCAGACCGCGCTCATAGAGGTGGGCTATGACCGTCAGCATGCGGTACTGCTTCTGAATCGGCACATAGGTGTCGTCCTTATGAAAGGCGTTCTGCTGTAAAAATCCAATTTTAAGGACTTTAGACACTTCCAGAATCAAGCGCTGATCATCCGGAAGGACATCTTCACCCACGAGCTGAACAATATCCGCCAACTTGTTTTCCTCAAACAGAAGCCGGATCATTTCCGCCCGCAGCTCAATAAGGTCCGCGCTGACATGCGTCGCGTACCACGGTGCGAGGATTTTGATATAGCCGCTGTAGCTGTTCAGCCAGTGAATCGATGGGTAGTGGCGGGCATAGGCGAGCTTTTTGTCGAGGGCCAGAAAGGCGTTGACAAAGCGTTTGGTGTTTTCCGTCACAGGCTCAGAGAAATCTCCGCCAGCCGGGGAAACGGCACCTATGATTGTGACAGAGGCGTCCCGGCCTTCCATGGTCCGGACGTAGCCTGCCCGCTCGTAAAATTCCGCAAGTCTGGACGGCAGGTAAGCCGGGTAGCCATCTTCCGCCGGCATTTCTTCCAGGCGGCCGGAGATCTCCCTCAGCGCCTCTGCCCAGCGGGAGGTGGAGTCGGCCATAATGGCGACATCATACCCCATGTCCCTGTAGTACTCCGCAATGGTAATCCCTGTATAAATACTGGCCTCGCGGGCCGCGACCGGCATATTGGAGGTATTGGCGATCAGAACTGTCCGGTCCATGATTGGGCGGCCGGATGCCGGGTCGATCAGTCTTGGAAACTGCTCCAGAACGTCCGTCATTTCATTGCCACGCTCGCCGCAGCCAATATAAACAATGATATCCGCATCGCTCCACTTGGCGAGCTGGTGCTGGGTCATGGTTTTACCGGTACCGAATCCGCCAGGTATGGCCGCGGTGCCGCCCTTGGCTATAGGGAAAAAGATATCCAGCACCCTCTGCCCCGTCAGCAGAGGTTTTGACAGCGCAAGGCGCTCGGAAACCGGCCTTGGCGATCTGACAGGCCATTCCTGCAGAAGGCAGAGCGACGTCTCATCACCTTCTCTGTTCCTGATTTTGACGAGAGGCTCTGTGATGTTATATTCCCCGGAGGGTGCGCACCAAGTCACTTCGCCCTCGACACCCGGCGGTACAATCCAGCGAAATTCAACCAGCGGGGTTTCCTGGAAGCTCGCCATACACATCCCCTGCAGGAGGTGCTGTCCCAGCGTGACATCCATCTCCACTTTCCAGAGTTTGGTCTCATCAATAGCAATCATACCGATTCCTTCATTGATAAAGCCCGGATTATTCTTTTCGATCTCCAGCAGCGGCCGTTCTATGCCGTCGAAGATATTGCCCAGCAGCCCAGGCCCAAGCTTGAGAGACAGCGGCTTTCCGGTGGATGTCACCGGTTCGCCAATTTTCAAGCCTTCGGTTTCCTCATAGACCTGAATGGTGGCGTCATTGCCCTCTATGGCGATGATCTCCCCTATCAGCTTGAGATGTCCCACCATGACCATCTCACGCATTTTATAGCCCGTCATGTCTGTGGCGCCGACAACCGGGCCATTGACCATTTTAATTCGGCCTCGATCATGCATCTGCCTCACCCCGTTCCTCCAGAAGCTCTGCAACCAGCTGCCCCATCACGACTTCAGCGTCTTCCAGCAGGATGTCAAAGGACCCGTCCAGTTTCAGTGTCCGCTCGCCGTTATAAAAAATGAGACCCCCCATGATGCCCTTTTTAACGGGCGCCCATTTTACCTTAGTCGGATCAAACCCTTGCGCTTCCATTTCGCTGGTTAGGATTCCCCCGAAACGCGAAGCATCCTCCTCCAGAATTTCAATTTCAATGCTCTTAAACTGATTCAGTTCATCGACAGACTTTTGAATGCGCTGCTTCAGAAATTCAAGATACTCCGGCGTTTTCCTGAACTCGTTCACCCGCGCCTTCAGGGCATCGCAAAGTTCCAGGACAATATCGTGCTTCAGTCTCAGCATCTGTGTTCTGACGCCGCTGAGCACTTTGGAGATCTTTTTCCTCGCGTCACCCCGGGCATTCTCTTCATTTACCTCAATAAACTTTCTGGACTTTTCCTTCAGTTTCTCTTCGTATTCTTTGACCGCTTCGATGGTTTCCTCATCAAGCTCTGAAATCTTCTCGCTATAGGACTCCTCTAGGCGATCGAGAACTATTTTCGTGAACACATCTATTTTTTCATCTACTGTAATCATTGGTCACCAACTCTCTGTTACAGTTTAATGCCGATCGAGTCGCGTATGTAGCGCGTGATGTACCCGCTGTCATATTTGCCTCCTACCGCCGGCACTTCAACAATCATTTTTTTCTTTTCCTTGAGCTTGATTGCCATGACTTCCTTTTCAATCTTGTGAAGCACCCCGCTGGACAAGACGACGATCCCAATTTCGGGATCTGCCAGTTTTCTCTCCAGCAGCTCAAGTGCCTTATCCTTGTCCTGGACGAGCTCGCCGGCAATGCCGGACAGCCTGAGGCCCATCAGTGTATCCAGATCATCGCTGATCAGAAATGACTTCATACGAACCGCTCCCTTCTGATGGCGCTGTGGTTCGGACTACAATCGGCCAAGGATCAGAATGGAAATGATCAGACCGTAAATGGCGATCCCCTCCGCAAGGCCGACGAAGATCAGGGTTTTGCCAAGGATTTTTGAATCTTCGGAGACCGCGCCGAGGGCTGAGGATCCAACCGCACCAACAGCATAACCCGCGCCGATGGTCGCAAGACCCGTGCACAGCGCCGCCGCAATAAACCCCAGGCCGCTGGCAGAGGACGCGGTACCGGTTTCTGCCGCGTAGGCGATATCCGGTACTACAAGCCCTATAGCGATCATCATGACAGGTGCAAAGATCGCTATATTCCAGCGCATAATGCGCTTCAACTGTTTCTTTTCCTTTAAGCCTTCACCAAAATAATGATACACGCCTGCCAATACCGTTCCAATCACCAGTAATACATTTAATCCAAGCAAAATTTGCATGCTAGTCTCCTCCTAGTTGGTTTTTTTATGCGAATGCGGGGCATTAGCCGCCGAGCAAAAAAAACGGTCTTTTCCGAAAGGGAAAAGAAACTACGCCTTAAACCTCTTGAAATCTCACCGGATCAAAGGCTTCGCCATCTCCGGAATAATATTTGCTGAACAGCTCGTAATACATTAGTCGAAGTCCCTGGATCATGACGATCAGCCCCTCAAGGAAAATGACTATAAGATTGCCCAGGAAAAACATCAAAATTTCTCCACCCAGGTTCCCGATCAGAGCGCCCATGGTGTGAAAAGCGACAAACAATCCGACGTGGTTGAGGGCGAAAGCGCCTACACGAATAAAGGAAATGCTGTTGGACAGGAAGCTCAGAAAAGTCTCCAGGATATCAAAGCCGCTTTCCACGTAGTATTCCGAAACTTTTTCGTGATAGAGCGGACGCGCGCCCTTAATCAGATTGGACAAGGGCTCTCGCCCAATGATGGCGCCTACACTGGCCAGAACGAGGATGACCGTTATGAGCGTCGGCAGTCCCGGCAGATCGAGGGCGATCTTCATCACCGCCTGAATCAGCGTGAGATACAGGATGAGTCCGGCAACGCCATTGCGGCCCAGCCAGCCTTCTTTCACATCTCCAAGCCGCAGCTTGTTGAGGATGCTGTAAGCAAAACTGATAAGCAATAAAAAGACCCCGACACCTACCGATACACCCAATATGGTGTTGATGTTCTCTATCGGTCTTAGGAATGGCATGAATGGAAATAATTTTGAAATCAGGTGTTCATAACCGAAAAAGCTGTCATAAAAGAAACCGAAAAAGGCCGAGCTGATGCCAAGTCTGGCCAAAATATGGAAGTACAAATTGTCTGGCGTTTTCTTTGTCAGCACCATCCCCGCCAGAAAGAGCACTATGCCTTGACCGAGGTCGCCAAACATGGCGCCGAATAAGGTCATGTAGGTGAGTCCAAAAAAGACTGTGGGGTCCGTTTCGTTATACGCGGGTGTGCCGTACATATTGACCAGCATCTCGAAGGGCCTCACCAGCCATCGGTTTTTCAGCAGTGTTGGCGGTGTATGCTTCTCGATTGCGTTGCTTGTATCATTGAACAAAACTATTGTACCCGGACCGAGCTTTTTGACCCGTTCCTCAAAATCGACTTCATCCCGTACGGGGATCCAACCTGCCAGATAAAAGAAATTTCGAGTCGTGGCAATGCTGCGCCGCATTTTTACCTTAATCCGTTCCAGAGCCAACGCATTGACGCTTGCTTGAATCTCCGTCTCGTAGGAGCGTTTGAAAACCTCCAGTTCCTTGAGTTTTTCGGCTATTTCCACTTCAATTGCTTCCTGACGCGCACGAATCCTGCGCATTGCTTCCGGTGCTTTGACTTTATAGGCATCCGGAATGGGGATTTCCTCAAAATAGACCGACCTTAGTATGCGATCCGTTTCGGCGTCAAGCTCTTTTGGCGAAATAATCAGCTCAGCCTCTCCGCGTTCGATGGTGTCCAGATGCATGACCACCGCGGTGATATTCTCATAGTTCAGCGACAGCTTATATCTGTTTTCCTTTGAGAGCACCCCCAGTCTGGCAGAGAAATGCTCCATAGTGGTGACCTCTTCGAGGTCGACCTCTGTGTCCTGAAGTTTTCCAAGACATTCCAATTCTTTGAGATGAACGCGTTCTTCACGAAGTGCTGATAAGACGCTGTAGGCGCCGCTGACCTCGTCAGTAAAGAGATCAATCTGTGTCTCTACCCGCTCCAGTGTCCAGTCCCACACAGGATCTTCAAGATAGGCGCTGTCAATTTTCTTCTCAAGGTCCAGCATCATAAGGAGCTTTTCAGCTTTTTCCATCAGCGCTTTGGGGTCCACTTGAGTTTTGTAGGGCTCAATACGGCACATGTTCAATATTTCGTCGCGGTTCTCATCCACCATGCTGAGCCTGAAGTTGCTTTCTTCTATCTCGTGATACGCGTTGACGAGCTGAATGCGCTCAAACAGAGCAATCTCTTTAAGCACGTCGTCAAGCAGCGCCAAATCCGCCACCAGATTCACCATGCTCATTTTTTCAATGGACATTCAGCTTCACCCCCTCAGTTCCCTTATTAAGAATTTCCGGCAGGCCTCGCTGCTGATGTTGTAGCGTTTGGATTCGACAATAGTGAACAGGTCGCGCATTTCATACTCGAGTCTGTGAAGGTACACCATAGGCTCTGTAATGGTCATGGGATACTCCATGCGCAATTTGTCGAACAGCTTGTAGAGATACCGGTCCATCAGGATTTCCAAGTTCAATTCAAAGTGCTCTGTTTGTTCAAACATGAAGCCGTAGGGCGATGCCCGCAGCACCCGGCTGATATCCTCCAGGGAAGGCAGGTAACACAGCTCTTTGAGCCGCTTGTAAGTAAAGTATTTGCCGTTTAGCAGCGTGTAGTTCAGGATCTCCTCCGGCAGCAGCTGGTAATACCGCCTGCCTCTGTATACCCACTGGATGTTGAGCATGTCAATATTCCGCTGCAGCACTTCTCCAATGGCCTGCTGATCCGCTGCATCGAGCTTTTCAGTGCGTTGGGACAGTTTTTTGAAATAGAGGCGGTCCAGGTTCATTTCCACATAGAACATCATTCTGGTGGGCTCTTCATCTTTATAATACTCAATCAACTGCTGGTATTCCGTCCCGGCCAGCGCAGCGGACAGTTCGTCCAGAGAAGTTGCCTGGCTGATTTTCCCATAGTCCAATTCTGAGTAAATGTGCGGGATGATTAAGTGATCCGTGATGCTGATGAGACTTTCGCGGCGGATCACCATGCGGAGAAACAATTTCAGGTTCTCAATTTCATACCGCATCAACAGGACTTTGAAGTACTCTCTGTAGGCGTCCGTGAAATAGTGGTACAGCTTTTCGTGCTTTTCGAAAGCATTGCGTTCAAAGCGGCCTTCGAGCTCGATGATGTCCACTTTCCTGGCTTCCGGCAAAATAGCGGCATACCAGGTTTCCTGCCGCAGGTAGTCCACTACCTCGTCCACGTGGTCCAGCAGCAGCAGCCTATAGTAGTCCTGATCCTTCAGAAGCTGACCTTCAAGGGCACGCACCTTCGCGTTGACGGCAGCAAATTTGCGCACATTGCTCATTGCTCCAGTCCCCCTAGCGTCATTCTTTGGTACTGATGATGGTCATTTCAAACGCTTTTCTAAGCAAAGTTTCCCTGTTTTGGTCCACCAAGGCTCTGATTCTCTGATTCTCGCGGACACCGTCTTCTCTGATTCGGTGGACCTCTGCATCTGCTTGTCCAACGATCTCGTCATAGAGCTTCTTGGCTTCTTTTCTGGCTTCATGCATGTAATCTGCTTCCATGTCCCGCTGAAGCTTTTTCAAGTCACGTTCTTTTTCTTCGCGTTGTTCCTCTTTTTGTTTCTCAAGCCGCACGCCCTGGTAATCGATTTCCAAAATTCTCGCCAGGGTCCTTTCGATGGCTTTGGATTTCAACTCGATGCGCCACCTTTCCCGATTCAACTTTATTTCTCAAGACGCCCAAAGCCAGGTATTCGAATACCTGAGAACTTTCCTTGGGGATCCTGAGAAATACTATAACCTCTATTATAGTCCTCTGAGTATAAAAAGCCAGAAGGCTTGCAAAATCCAACGATTCAATCATGATAGCTCCATTTCACGTTCAAATTTCAGGCGAAATCAATGTGCAAGATTATAAAATATGGTTATTCTGCTCAACTGCGGTGAAACTTAAGGGTTCCATCCAGTAAAATTGCCGCATTCAATTCAAAAACACGAAAAATTTACAATTTCGACTGCAAATTGAATGAAAATTGCATAAATTGAGGGCGGCTTATTCATGCCCCTTCAAATCAATTTTCATTTTAATTCAGGGGACGCGGACAGAGTTTGTTTTTGTCCGCGTCCCCAAATTCAGATTGGTGCCAGAG
The DNA here is from genome assembly GCF_058683855.1 of Acidaminobacter sp. QWL-03. Taxonomy (NCBI): domain Bacteria; kingdom Bacillati; phylum Bacillota; class Clostridia; order Peptostreptococcales; family Acidaminobacteraceae; genus Acidaminobacter; species Acidaminobacter sp. QWL-03. The sequence goes on along the minus strand of NZ_CM178752.1, from coordinate 2,934,418 downwards.
CTTCACACAATTCACTACAATTCAAATTTCCTATCCGCGTTTACAAAAGAAAAAACCGTGCTTCGATCACTCGAAGCACGGTCACTATAACACAGCCCTCAGGCCGCAAAATTAGATTTTCTCTTTTGGCACGTAGTGCGTATGGAGCAGCTCGTGCGCTTTTTCGCCGTAAGGCTTGCCAAGGTATTTCTCATAGAGATCAAGAACTTCCTGATTCTCATGGGATTTACGCTTGGTCTTGTTGCGGTCTTCCTGGTAGATCGCGATCTGACGCTTGCGGATGATTTCCATATCACCATGGTGATACGGCTGTCCGCCGCCGCCAATACAGCCGCCTGGGCAAGCCATAATTTCGATTGCCTGGAAGTTGCACTCGCCTGCTTTGATGCAGTCAAGAAGCTTTCTGGCATTGCCGAGACCATGAGCGATACCGATATTGAGCTCGAGGTCGCCAATTTGAACTTTGCCGGAACGGATGCCGTCGAGGCCGCGAAGCTGGGTCAGCTCCACTTGCTCAAGGGTTTCGCCGGTAAGCCACTCGTAAGCCGTACGCGCAGCAGCTTCAATAACGCCGCCGGTAGTACCAAAGATGACAGACGCGCCGGTAGATTCACCGAGCATATGGTCGAAGTCACCCTCTGGAAGGTTGGCGAAGTCAATGCATGCTTCTTTCAGCATGAGGCCATACTCACGAGTTGTGAGAACATAGTCGACGTTCTGGAGATCCTGGTGGGAAAGCTCCGTACGCTTCGCTTCTGCTTTCTTAGCGATACAAGGCATGACAGAAACGACCACGATGTCTTTAGGGTCAATGCCCTTTTTCTCAGCGTAGTAAGTCTTTGCAAGAGCGCCAAACATGATCTGCGGGGATTTACATGTAGAAGGAATGTCCAGCATATCAGGATATTGATGCTCAAAGAATTGAACCCAAGCCGGGCAGCAGCTTGTGAGAATTGGAAGAACGCCGCCGTGCTGAATACGGTGAACGAGTTCGGAAGCCTCTTCGAGGATCGTAAGGTCCGCAGCGAAGTCCGTATCATAGACCGCGTCAAAGCCAAGACGTCTGAGGGACGTCGCAAGTTTGCCGGTTGAGATGGATCCTGGAGGCATATCGAAGAGCTCGCCTACAGCAACGCGGATCGCAGGCGCAACCTGAACGATGACGTGCTTGTTAGGGTTGTTGATCTCGCGCCACACCTTATGGATGTCGTTGTTTTCAGTGAGCGCAGCTGTCGGACAGACCGCGACGCACTGACCGCAGTACGTACACGAAGTTTCTTTCATATCGAGGTTGAACGCAGGACCTACGAAAGTATTGAACCCACGGTTGACCGCAGACAGAATGCCGCAAGTCTGAACTTCGTTGCACATCGTTTCGCAGCGGCGGCACATGACGCACTTGTTAGGGTCCTTCACGATTGCGCCGGAAGACTCGTCTTTTTCAAAGTCGATGCGCTCGCCGCCCCATTTAATGTCGCGAACGCCAAGATCCGCAGCAAGCTTCTGGAGATCGCACTCCAGGTTTTTAGGGCACATGAGGCAATCTTTAGGGTGGTTGGAGAGCAAGAGCTCCACCGACATACGGCGAGCAGTAATGGCGCGCGGTGTATGTGTCGAGACATGCATACCGTCAGTGACTTTTTCAGAGCAGGCAGTGACGAGCGCAGGACGGCCCTGTACCTCTACCGTACACACACGGCAGGAAGACGCCTGGTTGACAACACCGAACTGATCCATATGAAGGTCCATATGGCAGAGCGTAGGTATGTGAATCCCCAGAGTGCGAGCGGCTTCAAGGATGGTCGTTCCTTTTGGCACCGCGATTGGGGTATCGTTAATCGTCAGTTTAATCATCTACATTCCACCTCCAAACTATGGCTTAAGGACAGCGCTGAACTTACATGCATTGAAGCATGCGCCGCAACCGATACACTTGTCCTGATCAATGACATGAACCTCTTTGACCTTGCCGCTGATGCAGTTGACCGGGCAAACGCGAGCGCAAGCTGTACAGCCAATACACTTATCAGCGATGATCGAATATTTCGCGAGCGCTTTACAAGAACCTGTCGCGCAGCGCTTGTTGAAGACGTGGTTCTCGTATTCTTCACGGAAGTATTTCATGGTGCTCAGAACCGGGTTCGGAGCTGTCTGACCGAGGCCGCAGAGCGCTGAGTCCTTGATCATGTAAGCAAGAGCCTGGAGGTTGTCGAGGTCTTCAGCAGTGCCGTGACCCTCAGTGATTCTCTCGAGGATCTCCAGCATACGCTTCGTGCCGACACGGCATGGCGTACACTTGCCGCAAGACTCATCCTTTGTAAAGTCGAGGTAGAATTTCGCGATATCGACCATACAGTTGTCTTCGTCCATAACGATCATACCGCCAGAGCCCATCATGGAGCCGATGGCTTTGAGACTGTCATAGTCGATTGGTGTATCGAGGTCTGCGGAAGTAATAACGCCGCCGGAAGGACCGCCGGTTTGAACTGCCTTGAAGGCTTTATCATTCTGGATGCCGCCGCCGATTTCATAGATGATTTCGCGAAGCGTGGTGCCCATTGGAACTTCGACGAGGCCAACGTTATTGACTTTGCCCGCGAGCGCGAAGACCTTCGTACCCTTGGACTTCTCAGTGCCAATGCTCGAGAACCACTCAGCGCCGTTCAGGAAGATTGGCGGGATGTTCGCGTAAGTTTCAACGTTATTCACGCAAGTTGGCTTATTCAAATAGCCTGCCTCTGATGGGAACGGAGGCTTCTTGGTAGGCTCGCCGCGCTTGCCTTCGACAGAGTGGATGAGCGCAGTCTCTTCGCCGCACACGAATGCGCCGGCGCCGAGCTTGATCTCAATGTCAAAGTCAAAGCCGCTGCCAAAGAGGTCTTTGCCGAGGAGTCCAAACTCTCTCGCTTGAGCAATGGCAACTTCCAGACGGTGGATTGCCAGCGGATACTCAGCGCGGATATAAATAATACCCTTAGTAGCGCCAATGATATAACCGCCAATAGCCATGGCCTCCAGCACTGAGTGCGGGTCGCCCTCGAGAATGGAACGGTCCATGAAGGCACCTGGATCTCCCTCGTCCGCGTTACAAATAATGTATTTCTGGTCACCAGGGGATCTCATGGTGAGCTCCCACTTCATACCTGTGGAGAAGCCGCCGCCGCCACGGCCACGAAGACCAGAGTCCTTGACGACTTTCGCCGCGTCTTCGCGGGTCATGCCAAGGACGTTTGCAAGGGCTTCATACCCTCTGAACGCTATGTATTCGGTAATGTTTTCAGGATCGATCATACCGCAGTTTCTGAGCGCTATGCGCAGCTGCTTTTTATAAAACGGCATGTCTCTGTGAAGGTCCATTTTTTGATTCTCGATTGGCTCGACGTAGAGCAAACGATCAACGTGACGACCTTTGATGACGTGCTCCTCGATGATGTCTTTCGCGTCTGATGCCTGAACCTGAACATAGAAAACGTTATCCGGGTGGACTTTGACGATTGGACCCTGGCCGCAGAAACCGAAACAGCCGGTTTTGACAACCTTGACTTCTTTATCATATCCCTTTTGGACAAGGATGTTTTCAAGCTCAGTGATCAGCGTGTCCGCTCCGGATGAAATACACCCCGTTCCGCCGCAGACCATGAGATGAGTTCTGATCTTAGCCACAAATTACCCTCCTTCGCTGTTCCTTTAATTTATGCTTTCACGAATGTGTTGATGACTACGCTGTCTTCGAGCATTTCTTTGTGCAAGACATAACGCGTGATGATTTCTCTGGCGCGCTTGTCGTCCACTTTGCCGAAGATGATTGGTTCATGACCAGGAAGGTTAACCTGTACGGTAGGTTCGCTGTGGCAGTAGCCGAGGCAGCCGACCTGAACAATACGAATATTGGTGAGCTCTTGCTTTTCAGTTTCATCCAAAAGCGCGCTGAGGGTTTCACGTGCGCCCGCAGCGATGCCGCAAGTCGCCATGCCAACCATAAGCTCTACGATATCTTCAGTGGATTCGCCGGTTTCGCGAAGGTTAACTTTTTTCTGAGACTCCTCACGGATGCGTTTGAGATCTTCAAGAGATTTAATCGCCATGTTATTGCTCCTTTCCGAAGTTCTTAACCACGTAAGCGTTAATGATGCCATCGACCTCGTCAAGCTTGACACGGCCATAAACCTTGTCGCCGACCAGGACAATAGGCGCGAGACCGCAAGCGCCGACACAACGGACGTCTTTTAAGGTAAAGAGCATATCCGGAGTTGTTTCGCCAGTAGTGATCCCGAGCTTGGATTTGAATTCGTCGAGGATTTTGTCAGCGCCGCGAACGAAGCATGCCGTTCCCATACAAACTGAAACGACGTGTTCCCCGACCGGATTGGTCGTGAAGAACGAGTAGAAGCTGACGACGCCAAAGACGTTGGCCGCAGGAATGTCAAGCCGCCTTGCGACGAACAACATGACTTCCTTAGGCAGATAACCGAAGAGATGCTGCGCCCGGTGAAGTACGTGAATCAAAGAGCCTTTCTTGTCTTCGAGTGTCTGGATGTAACTGTCAAGTTGATCGAATAATTCCTTTGGCAAATCTTTAACACTCACAGTTGGAATCTGTGCCAATGCCTTCGCCATTATTGCACCTTCCTTTCAACATTTCGAACTCTAATAGAATAAATGAACAAAATCATTATATCACTGACCCTCTGGTTTTGTGAATAATAAATAACAGAAATTGAAGATTATTTAACAAATAATTTAAGAATCCAGCATTTCCAACACTTTTAATATTTTTAGTCGAAATCGTTACAATTTTCACGCAATTGCGAGCCGAACATCTTCAATTTTATAAAATTTAATTCCTGTTCAGCCATTGTTAAAAAATTCATAAATATTCACGGTTCTTTTTACGAGAATCGTTTCAACTCAACATTATATTTACAGGAATGAAATATGGTATCGAGGGTGTAAATTCCGTGACCATCGGCAAAACATTAATTAAGGATTAAATATAAGGCGAAAATTTGATTCGCCCACCTTAAAAAAGTATATTAATGGAGAGAGATGGCGATAGCCGAACCAGTATTATCGCCCATTCATATCAAACTATGGGGGTCACCTTCATGTCCAACGAAAAAATTCTCGTCGTCGAAGACGAAAAAGAAATCGCCCAGATGATTCGGGATTATCTGAAAGCATCAAATTATGACGTCATCCTCGCCCATGACGGCGAAGAGGCGCTGAACACCTTTTACAGAGAGAATCCGGATCTGGTGATTCTCGACATTATGCTTCCCAAAATTGACGGCTTCGAAATCTGCAGAACCCTCCGCACAAAGTCGCCGGTGCCAATTCTGATGCTCAGCGCACGAAAGGAAGACATGGATAAGATTCTAGGTCTGGGTCTCGGTGCGGATGACTATGTCACCAAGCCTTTCAGCCCTCGAGAGCTGTTGGCCCGCGTACAGTCCCAGCTGAGGCGCTACAAGGAGCTCTCAACGACGCAGACGTCATCCAGCGCCCTGATTATTGGCGAGCTGGAGATCGATCCAAGTGCCTATACCGTTAAAGTGCGCGGCGAGTACGTTCCGTTTTCCGTCAAGGAGTTCGAGATTCTCTATTACCTCGCCAGCAACCTCAATCAGGCGCTGGCCAGAGAGAAGATCTTCGACCACGTGTGGGGCTTCAATGAGTATGGCGACATCAACACCGTGACGGTTCACGTCCGCAAGATCCGGGAAAAAATCGAGGAAGACCCTTCGAATCCGAAATATATCGAGACCGTCTGGGGGATCGGGTACAAGTTTAAAGGGGGAAAATAACCTTTGAACATTCGTTCAAAAATTATTCTCTCTTTTCTTTCCCTGCTGGTCGTGCCACTGATGATCGTCGTGCTGTCATTCCTCGTGCTGACCACCAACTTTTTCAACATCCCTGCAGTGGACAAATTTGTGTCCATCTCCTCATCCATGGACCGGGTAACAGAAGAGTTTGTCGGCAATCTGGACCGGATTGACAATTATCCGTATATGGACGGACTGCTCAGGCCCTACTACACGACTTACTTCAGGCGCCTGCTGTTTGTCGACCAGGAAAACATCATCCAGTTTGACAGCGAGCGTAAACTGATCGGGGTCGCCTTCGACAAGGTCTCCTTCTTTGAGACGAATTCAGAGGGTAATGTCACCGTCAGCATTGATTCAACCAGCCTGAGCATGATGGAGCGAAACGTCGTCAAAGGCGGGATTACCTACGGACGTCTGGTGTTCCTGCCTGACATCGACATCAAGGACGCTTATACGTTTTTCAGCTACCTGCCGTTTGCCATTATGGCCATCTTTGTCATCTCAGTCGTCACCATGATCCTGATCCTGTCCAAAATCCTGTCGGACGGCATTCTAAATCCTCTCAAGGAACTCAACCACGCCGCTGAAATGATTGCCTCCGGGGATCTGGAATACGAGATGAAGTACAAAAAGGACGACGAAATTGGCAAGTTCTGCAACGAGTTTGACCGAATGCGGCTGCGGCTCAAGGACTCCCTCGCCAAGCAGGTGGAATTCGAGCACTCCAGGCAGCAGCTGATCGCCAGCGTCTCCCACGATCTGAAAACGCCGCTGACCTCCATTCAAGGCTATGTGGAGCTGCTCGGTGACGACATTGTGGAGGATCCGGAAACCCAAAAACAATATCTCGACATCATTCGCTCCAAAAGCGCTCAACTGAACCACTTGATCGACGACCTCTTCACCTTTACCAAAATGAATCTCGACGAGTTCGTCATTGAGCTGACACCTATGGATTCCCGTGAACTGTTCGACTTTATGCTGTCCGAAAAGGAAATGGACTTCCAGGAGCGCACAGTCGAACTAAGGGTCGACCGGCCTATCCCAAGCGTTCCCATTGAAGCGGACGCCCCAAGGCTTCACCAGGTCCTCGACAATTTGATCAGCAACGCGGAGAAGTTTACAAATTCTTACATTCACATCTACACCCGCAGAACACCGGACTTTTTTGAATGGTTCGTCGAAGATGACGGCATAGGCATTCCTCAGGAAGACCTCAGCCGAATCTTTGAGCACTTTTACAAAGTGGACAAATCCCGGACCTACTCCAGTCGGGGTACAGGGCTCGGGCTAGCCATCTGCAAGCAGATCGTCGAAGCCCACGGCGGCACCATCAGTGTCCGCAGCCAGCTCGGCACAGGGACGACCTTCAAGGTCAAACTGCCCATTCTGAAAGCGAATCCGGTTCCGGCAGCCAGCCACAGCCTTGAAACTGAGCCTGGGTCTGAGCGAGAGTCAGAGCCCACGGCGGAGAACGCCTCCAAGTCGTAATTCAACAGCTAAACCCTTTTGCCAGGGAAATTGGCGGCGGCGGAAAGTCCGTTATTTGACTTCCACCGCGCCGGTTTCCTTTCTTTTTGCCCAATTTCCCATCCCGCTGAACTGCAATCCTCAAAAGATCAAATCATAAACATTCCCTGTGATCTCGATTGTGTCAAATCGATATTGCCGCACGAGGTCCGGCCAGGTGACCGTAAACTCAATCCAGTACGGCGCTTTTAGCCGATGGTCAGTCCACCCCAAAGTACTCGGCGCCAGCGGCAGCTTGTAATCCGCCCGCCAGATGCCATTCCCGGCCGCACTGAGAGGAAGCGGAAATGCCACCTCTTCCCCAAAGGCCTCCTCATAGCGATACACGCGTCCATTGGGATCCTCATACACCATGGCTTCCAGCTCCGGTGACATCCTGCAGGTGACGCTGAGTGGCTCACCCTCAGCCTCGATCTCCAGCTTCAGCATTTCGTAGGACAAAAACCGGTTGGGATTCAGCGCCATAGGCCTGCCCTGGCGGTCGATCTGCCCGCGCCAATGGTTCCAGGAACCCAGCAGTGAAGCGCCCAGGATCACCGGCGGCCTGACGGTTAAGTTTCTCAGGGCTTCTTCTGACACTCCTTTATCGTCAGTTACTTCGGCGCGCAAGGTGTAAGTTCCGTTTTTGAGGGGTTCATTGAGTTGAAACTCGAAGGCTTTTCCCGAAACCAAGCCAGCGAAGTGCTGCGTGAACGTATGTGCGGATTCTTTGTGGTCAGCGGTGACTTTGAGCGATAGAGCGCTGCCTTCGTGATCTTTGGGGAGGACCGTGACCATCGGCCGCTGTCCTGTCAGAGCGGGGTCGGGAAGAACAGAGACAAACTGGACTTCAGGCGCGGAGTTGTCCACAGTGAAAAGATAGTGGACCGAATCGCTGAGCTGGCCCTCGAGATCCCAAACGACGTAATCCGCTTCATAAGTGCCTCTCGGAAGGAGATCCGGCCAGCCATAGCTCCAATTTCCACCGGTCGCCCGGATTCGAAAATCATGTTTGACAATGCCGCGGTTCGGGTCGCTCACCGCGTGGTCCGGGTCGTAAGAAGTATCCGTCCAGTAGAGGCGGTACTGGTTCAGCAGAACGTCAAAGCGGGCTTTGAGGGTGAGACTGGCAATGGGTTTGCGATGCACCGTGAACGCCGAGCTGGCAATATTGGACTCCAAATCGAAGTCTGGCTTCGGCGTTACATCCTTCAGCTTTCTGAGCACGACAAAGTGACCTACAGAGCTCATGGTCTGAGGCGGTGTCATGGAGTAGAATGGGGTTTCCTGGCTTGGTGGCGCAGCCTGCGCGGCTTGACTAACGCCGTTTTCATCCAAATAAATAAATGTCTGGGACGACAAAGGATTGTCAAAGGCAGGATCCTGCCTCAACCCCCATACCTCTCCTTCAAGGCCGTCGCCTTCAGTTTCCACTTCGATTGTATGATAGGTCAGCGACTCATTTAGAAGCATCAGCTTATACGGCTTGACTTCATGGCGCGCTGAGATCAGTTCTATAGCTGCCGCCATGGCCTGAGCCGGACCGTCCGCTGTTAGGATCTCGGAGCCCAGACCAGTTGAAAGCTGAGCAGAACCGCCGGCCATAAGCCACTGAGCATCTGCGGTCTTCTTCAGCGCCATGGCCTCAGGCTCTGGGAGGATTTCCCCCGGCAGGGCAGAATAAACCACATAGCGGCTGGCGCCCAGGCGCAGCCACTCAGGGTCAAAAGTCTGCTCAATAGTCCTGGAAATGTCGCCTTCATAGGTGCCATAGTAACTGGATCGCCAGCGGAGGTCCGAATCCCAGACTTGCTTGGTGGTACACACTTCCCGGGTCTCATAGACGTCGACATAACCGCCATTCACATAGCAGATAAACGGATCTGCGGCCGGGCAGTACCGCCCCACCAGAACCTGCTCTGTTTCACACGTTTCAACCGTGTCGTAGCCGCCATAATCCACATAACGCCCATTGTCCTGGACACTGACGCGCTGAAGCACTCCGCTGTAACCCCCTTCCGTATATTGGAGGGTCGGCGGCGGGTACTGGGTGCCAAAGAGCTGCGTGGTTGAAGCCGGCATGCGCTCTGTGATTTCACCCAGGTCCCAGACGTGAACCAGCGCGTCCAGCCCTGAAAGCCTCAAGGTATTGGCCTGCTGGATTCGGTCTTTTCCCGCTTGTATACGCTCAGCTTCCGGCAGCTTTGGCGACAGCATCAGAAGAACATCAACCTTTTCAGGTGTTCTCGGGGTCTCGAGGTCAACGGTTTGAACCGGCCTGAGATTTTGGCACAACACTTCCCTGAGTACAGTGATCTTCCGGGTGTCGGAGGGCGTAATATAGCTTTCAAGAGTCGGCTGTCCATAGCTTTCCGCCACCTCAAGAATCGCCCTGTAAGCACCCAGCTCCTGAGGCGCGAAATCCCCAATGGTCTCCTTAGTATATTGGCCCACAAAGGCCTCATAGGTGCCATCCGCTTCCGGGTCATAATAGATTTTAATGACGGGTTCTCCGACCAGATCGCCGTCTGTGGAAGACACGTCAAGAAGAGCGCCCACCGGCTCTCCGCGGATTACGACACCCTTCAAAAAATTGAAAATGACAGCAGGCCGTTGATCCTGGATAATCACCAAGTCAAGGACTGCAGGCACGGCTTGACGTCCCAGGCTGTTGACGGCAGTCAGCTTCACCCGGTGGTGTCCCGGACTCTTGTACATCAAATGCTTCTCGACGGGTGATAAATCGAGGAGCCGTCTGGCAGTATCTGAGCCTGTTACTGCTTTATAGGAAAATGTATAGGTCGCGGGGTAAGCCGCTGCCAGCCTGGGATCCTCGGCAGCTGGAGCGTCGTTGATTATTGAAAGCTTCCGGTTGACCTTTTGATGGCCGGATAAGCTGAGTTGTGCTTTGGGCTGGGTACTGACCACTTCAATCCAGTGCTCTTCGAAGCTGATTACGCCGTCGGCGGTAGCGGCTTCCACTACGACTTTGACGTGGTCATTGGCCGCTCCCAGAAGGCCCGTGATCTCAGAAAATTTGAATTGACCGGAAAAGAAGTGTCCGCTGTCAACCGTCTGTCCGTCCACAGTGACTGTGAGTTCGGCGGTCAGGTCATGACTGGAGTGATCCTCCGCCCCATAGGGCAGCATGTCAAAGGACCATTCCGGCAGAGAAAGTTCTAGGTCTACCGCCCTGGACTCACCCCCTATGACGGCATTGAAGGCTTTCGTAATCTCGTGACTTCCTCCGCTGCCATCCACCACACGCTGAGTCACTTGGATCTGCCTGAGAATGATCCCCTCCGGCATGACGCTTTTTACAAAGTTCGTCAGCCTGACCGAAACAGCCTGATCCTTCATTGACATGGCATCCAGTTGAAAGGTGTCGGTTTGTCCTGTTTCTGGCGCTTTGAAAGTGAAATGGTAACGCGTCACAGGCCCACAGCTTTGATTGGCGTAGCTTACAGACGCCTGGTCCAAGTCTGCTCTGGAAGTTACGTGAAAGTCCGCCACAGAAAAAGCCGATTGCAAGGCCGCCTGGGGTACGGCTTCCGAGCCAATCTGACAGGTATCCGACGCTACTATAGCCGGGGACTTCGAACCAGTGAGATATGTGATGGCCGTTTCAGCCGAAAAAGTAAAGTTGCCATGGCTGTCGAGGTCCGACCTTCGCACCTGGAGCGTGGTCTCAGAAGTCAAAGTCGCGTTTTGAGCTGAGTCTATACCGTTGTAGGTCTGAAAGACTTGCGAACTCATCAGGCCTCTGGGGACTTGTGCTGGTTCGCTGAAGCGCCAGGACTGGATCTCATTTCGGGTTTGATAGAGCGACTTGCCGGTGAGATTTGACATGGCTGCCGCATCCATGAGCGTCGCTGTCAGTCTGACTTTGACGGACACTGTGTCCCGTGGCCCAAAGCGGTGGGTCCCTTTATTCAGAATCTCCACTTTGAGCGTCAGCGGTGTCTGCTGGCGGTTCTGGACGACATCCGGCAGGGAGACGGTCTGATACCAGCGTCGGTCGTCCACATAGTGCCACAGTCGGCCTTCACCGGGCATGCCGGCGCTCGGCGTCGACAGGACCACGAGATGCGCTTCCGGTAAATAGCTTCCGCCGCGCATGGGCGCTTCAGGATTTGAGGAGTTCAGGAGTGGGAATGGCAAGACCCGGTCAAACCAGCTTTGTACCACCGGATCACCTGATAGCGCCGCGTTATTCAGCGCGCTGGCATAGACGCCGGACAGAGACTGCCAGGGCAGATGAATCCATTTTTTGAAACTCATGGGTGTGCCGCTTTCGGCATCATTGGGGAAGCGCTGATTGGTAAAGACGTTGCCATCCACCGAGTAGCCATGATAGCGGTATTCCCCGGGGATATTGCCATGGCGGTAATACCCGCCCTCGACCGCCTTAAAGTCGTTCTTCTGAAGGTCAAAAGGGCTTCCATAAACCAGGAGCCCCAGGTCATTGTACAACTCCGGATTCAGTTCAAGTCGGCCGCTTGCGCCGGTTGAAGACAGATTGATCACCCCAGGCGTGCCAGCGGGGAGTTTGGGCGCGATGCTTTCGAAGGTGGCTTCATAGCCTTCGTAACAGGTGTTGTCGACGTTCCTGGGAATTGAATAGGGCAGCTGCCCGCCCTGGAGGCTTACAGCAAAACTTGGGACGACCCCCAGGCAGGAGATTATGAAAAAGAGCAGCCCTAAAATAGCGGCTGCTCCCTTGAGGTGATGTCGCGACTGAACCGCTTTGATCCGGCGACGGGATGACTCACACGCAGCCAGGCTGTTCAGTTTCTCAGTAAAGTTGCCAAACGGCTTCGAACACTGCATTATTTTTTACCGCCCTTGAGGGACTTTTGGGTGCCTTCCCGAACCTCGGGAGCCAGGGCGTCGCCTCAGAGGCCCGAAGAGGTTTTATGGGCACCGGACGACGTCTTTTCGGAAGTCGCCGTTTCAGTACAAGATTCTGTCGTCTGTGCGACAGCCTCTTCAGGCGCAGGCTGAAGGGGTGTCCTCAGCGGATTGCTTTTCGTCTTTGCCAGGGTTGTCAACGCCTCTGCCGCGGTGACCAGACGCTGGGGATGGTAATACCCGTCATTTCCGGAAGCAATGCCTGTCCACCTCAGGGCAAGGGACGCTTGATAGCCAAATCCGCTGAAGAGCTCCGCGTCCTTCCAAATCAGCTGGTCGTGATCCAGCTGTTCCGGTGTCGGCATGGTTTCATAGCCGCTGTAGGTGATCATACGGTACAAGATATCCGCCATCCGCTCCCGCGTCATTGAATTGGAGCTTAGCACTGTTCCGGGAAGAATCGTTTTCAAGGTTCTGGAGGCATAAGTTTCAAAGTAGGCGCTGCTGATTATACCATCCGGTCCAAATCTGCGGTTCAGCATTTCCACTTCATAGAGTGATAGAATCTGAGCCTCCACCAGAACACGGACATAAGGCAGCGACCAATGGGTGGATGGCCATACCGATGGCGCCCATGGGGTCGACACCGAAGCACTTTCTTCCAGCGATACGGTTTGTACCCCTGTGGTCTCTGCCCCCAGTGACAGAGTTGGATTCTGGGTGAGCAGCAATGTCGCGGCAGCGACGAGTGCGATGAGAGATTTGTGCATGAAACCGACCTCCATAGAATTGGTTATTTTTTACATCTAGAGGCATTGTCTCATGAACGTTTTAAATTGTCAATATATGTAATTTAAATTATTATTTGTAAGACAATTAAAAAAACCGCCGCAAACCAGGGGAAGCCAGTCTGCAGCGGTTGATAACACTATGGTTGTTTCACTTGGTGGGCAGTCTCAAAAGACGCCTTCACCACTCGGGATTTAGAACAAGCCTACAATTTCTCCGCTTTCGAGGATGTCGATGTGGTTCGCGGATGGAACTTTAGGCAGACCAGGCATTCTCATGATCTCCCCCGCAAGGGCTACCAGGAAGCCCGCGCCGACGGACGCCTTGACTTCGCGCACTGTGATCTTGAAGCCGCTTGGTCTTCCAAGCTTTGTTGGGTCATCTGTCAGTGAGTACTGGGTTTTAGCCATACAGATTGGGAGATGGCCAACGCCGTCCTCTTCAAACTTCTTGATATCCTTAAGCGCTTTCGATGTAAACTCTACACCGTCTGCCCCGTAGATTTCCTTGGCGATCTTTTCGATCTTTTGAACAGCAGTCAGTTCAAGGTCATACAGCGGTGCATAAGCGGATTTGCCGCTCTCTGCCACTTCGACGACTTTCTTCGCCAGCTCTACGCCGCCGTCTCCGCCTTTTGCCCAAACTTCGGACAGAACGACATTGACGCCGAGCTCATTGCAGCGATCTTCGACGAATTTCAGCTCTGCCGGTGTATCCAGCGGGAACGCGTTGATTGCGACGACGGCAGGGACGCCGTGCTTCTGGACGTTCTCGATCTGCTTCTCGAGGTTCGCGAAGCCTTTTGCAAGGGCCTCAAGGTTCTCAACGTTCAGGTCTGCCTTCTTCACGCCACCGTGGTTCTTCAGCGCGCGCACCGTTGCAACAATAACTGCTGCAGCTGGCTTCAGACCCGCCTGACGGCACTTGATGTTGAAGAACTTCTCTGCGCCAAGGTCTGCGCCGAAGCCTGCTTCCGTCACTACATAATCCCCGAGCTTGAGCGCCATCTTCGTTGCCACAACTGAGTTACAGCCGTGTGCGATGTTCGCGAACGGTCCGCCGTGGATCAGCGCAGGGGTGTTCTCAAGGGTTTGGACCAGGTTTGGCATGAGGGCATCCTTAAGAAGGAGCGCCATGGAACCCGTCGCTTCAAGCTGAGCCGCTGTGACAGGCTTATTGTCTTTGGAGTAAGCCACGATCATTTTGGCGAGTCTTTCTTTGAGGTCTTTCATGCTCGTAGAGAGGCAAAGGATCGCCATGATCTCTGAAGCAACCGCGATGTCAAAGCCGTCCTGACGGACCACGCCGTCACCTGTGTTGCCAAGGCCTACAATTGTATTTCTCAGCGCGCGGTCGTTCATGTCGATAGCGCGTCTCCAGAGGATGCGCTTCTCATCAATGTTGAGTGCATTGCCCTGGTGGAGATGGTTGTCAATCAGTGCCGCCAGCAGGTTGTTTGCTGTGGTCACCGCGTGAATGTCACCTGTAAAGTGAAGGTTGATGTCTTCCATAGGAACGACCTGAGCGTAACCGCCGCCAGCCGCGCCGCCTTTGACGCCGAAGCATGGACCAAGGGATGGCTCACGGAGTGCCGTAAACGTCTTCTTTCCAATTTTGTTAAGACCCATGCTCAGACCAACGTTGGTTGTCGTTTTGCCTTCGCCTGCTGCAGTCGGGTTGATTGCAGTGACCAGGATCAGTTTGCCGTCCGGCTTGTCAGCCATACGGTCCATGACATCCAGGTGGATCTTCGCTTTGTAGTTGCCGTAGAGCTCGAGGTCGTTCTCAGAAAGTCCGACTTTGGCGGCAACTTCCTTGATGTGAATCATTTGTGCTTCCTGTGCAATTTGAACGTCTGTTTTCATGTTGCAGATGGCCTCCTTAAAATGTTTTCAGATTGAGTTCCAAGTAGATACCTGACCTAAAATCCTTGACCTTTCACTGCGTAAAACCAAAACAAATTGCTGTACTGTGAGATCTATTCACTAAGGTTGTCTTATACTCTGTTTGTTTTTATCAATATATCACAGGATCATAAAGTTTTCAAATATATTTTTACATTTATTAAAATAATTTAGATTCGTTGAACAATAGGTAAAATTTGAACAATACTAACTAAAATATAGAGA
Organism: Acidaminobacter sp. QWL-03; assembly: GCF_058683855.1. Classification (NCBI taxonomy): domain Bacteria; kingdom Bacillati; phylum Bacillota; class Clostridia; order Peptostreptococcales; family Acidaminobacteraceae; genus Acidaminobacter; species Acidaminobacter sp. QWL-03. Next base: position 2,919,312 of record NZ_CM178752.1, on the reverse strand, counting down.
ACTCAGAATAACCCATTTCAACTCGTACCTTTCGGGCGTTTTCTGTCGAGGTCAACCGCTCAAGCAATCGAAACGCCACCTCAACCGCCGTTGATGGACAAGAAGAAGTAATCACCTTGCCATCCTCCACCAGCCTGAGATCGCGCTCAACTTTGGTCCCCATAGCTTCCAGCTGCGCCTGCCAGCGACCGCCCTCCAAATGATAGGTCGTCGATTTCAAACCGCTGAGCACACCGCTCTTCGCTATGGGAAGCGCACCCACGCACACAGACGCAATCCACTTGCCCTGGCTAGCGAAGTGACGAATCATCGAGAGCGTCCGCTCGTCATAACCGTCCTCATAAAAACCGGCCCGCTGAAATCCTCCCGGCATGGCCAGCGCGGCGAATTCGGACAAATTCAGGTCTTCCAGCTGCGTCTCAGGCTGAACTGTGAAATTCCAGGTGCACCGCAACAGCGGCCTGATCCCGGCCGTAATCAGCGGCGTCCGTTTATCACCCACCACCTGGTTCCATCCGAAGACGTCTGTAAACGCGCTGGCCTCAAGGGCTTCGAAGCCGTTAGGCAAAAATAGCAGCACCTTTTGCGCCTCTTCCAAGTTCGCATCTCCCCTTCCTATTTTGCGCGGATTCTCCCGCTATGGATTCATACCCCAAAAGCCCCTCAAAATAGCACGCGCTTTTCGAAATCTCCCGAAACATCCCTCAGCAAATCTGATATTATTAAGGAAAACAAACAGGCTGGTTTAGTTTCAATCCGCCGACTTCTCCTCCGGGGCTGGCAGCAATCTGAAAAATTACAGCGAGGTGTTCCCATGACTCAAATAAATGCGACCACGGACACGACTTTGATGCTTCCCCTCTGCCTGATTGGTTTCGGCAGTGCCGGCCAGGCCTTCTGCCGTATGCTGCTTGAGCAGCGCGATCACGTAATGTCTGCCTGCGGCGTTGACCTTCAGGTGGTTGCCATTGCGACCCGGTCTAAAGGCACACTCTTCGACCCGTCTGGCTTAAATTTGAAAGAAGTTTTAGCCGATGGTTTCGAGTCCAAACGCCTTTCCCATCGGCAAACCGCTCTTTCAGACGTCGATCCATTAACTCTGATCCGCCAGTGTGGCGCAAAGGTTATGATCGAGCTCAGCACGCTGTCCATTGAAGACGGGCAGCCGGCCATCTCCCACATCGAGGCCGCCTTTGACAGCGGGATGCATGTCATCACCGGCAACAAGGGTCCACTCGCCTGGGCCTATGCAAGACTCAAAGCAGCCGCAGACTCAAAGGGACTGGAATTTCTGCACGAAACCACGGTCATGGACGGCGCACCGGTGTTCAACCTGGCAAAAGAAACGCTGCCGGGCTGCAAAATTCTCGGCTTCAAAGGCATTCTGAACTCCACCACCAACTTTGTACTGGAGCGCATGGAGGCAGGAGATGACTATGACGAAGCCCTGCGAGAAGCTCAGCGCCAAGGCTTTGCTGAGGCTGATCCATCACTGGACATCGACGGATGGGACGCCGCCGCCAAAACCAGCGCGCTGATCAACGTCCTGATGCAAGGCGACTCAACGCCTCTGACCATTGACAGAACAGGTATTGCGGCTATCACAACAGAAGACATTTCAGCAGCGCGGGACCAGGGCGGAAAGCTCAAGCTGATCTGCGAAGGATTTCTGGAAGATGGGATCGCAAAAGGCCGTGTTGAACCTGTCTTCGTCAGCAGCCAAGATCTGTTCAGCACCATAGACGCCACGACGTCCGTTTTATGCCTGCACACCGATCTCATGGGGGAAATCTGCATGGTGGAACGGCATCCTGAAATCCAGCAAACGGCTTACGGGATCTTTAGTGATACCTTGACCCTGATCCGTCGGCTGACCGCGGCCAACCGGTTATAAACGACTGTAAAGCGCCGGCGTCAAAAACACGTCAAAATCGTGAAAATATTTTCTGCGGCCTTTGACCTGTTGATCCGGATAATCATCAACTCAGCACTGACAAAAGAATGGAGGTCTTATCATGTCCATTGAAATTCGCCCACTTAAGCCCGAGCTTGCCCAAACCTTTGTCGACTTCATGAGCGGCGACATGTTCGCCCACAGCCCTAACTGGTCGGGCTGCTTCTGCCGCTTCTACCACACCGACTTTGATATGGACACCTGGATTGCGAGAGCACCCGAAATGAACAGGACCGATTCGCTGGCCGCCATCCAAGCCGGCGACATGAAGGGCTATCTGGCCTTTGACGGCGACAAGTGTGTGGGCTGGTGCAATGCCAACGCCTTGTCCGCCTATAAGCGAATGACGTCTTTGTGGCCAGAACATGAAGATCCGGAGAAGCTTGGCGCTACCCTATGCTTTGTCATCCACCCGGATTACCGGGGCAAAGGGCTCGCCAGAAAAATGCTGAGCATGGCGGTTGAAGGTTTTAAGAACGCCGGCTTTAGCGGCATGCTTGCCTTTCCGGTCAAGTCAGAGGCGGAGCCCATGAAAAATTACCGCGGAACCCTGAATATGTACCTTGAGCTTGGCTATAGGGATCTTGGCCTGGTGGAAGGGACGCGGGTGTTTAGACTGGATTTTTAAGTGAAATGGAAGGAAGAAGGTGTCAGCGGCTAGCGCCTATCAACACCTTCTTCCACCGCCTTCTGCAAAGTTGAAACTGGGTGTCAGACACCCAGTTTCACTAACAAAAACAGGGATGCAATTGGTATTCTTTCAACCAATTTCATCCCTGTTTTTACTGACTTCATCCCAGTTTTTCTGTAACTCACCCCTGCAGCCACACAATCAAATTGCTGGCCATGTGCCCCAGCACCACAATGGTAAAGTTACCCGTTTTTAAATAGATGCCCCCCAGGAGCGTACCCAGCAAAAAAGCGTGAACACCCTGCAGCATGTTCAAATGCACCAGCGCGAACAGCGCTGATGAAATAACGACCGCGTACGCCGGGGAAAATCCCTTAAAGAGAATCCCCCTGAGCAGGACGCCCCTGAACAGGAACTCCTCAAACACCGGTGCCAGGATCAGCACGTAAAATCCCGCTGCGAGCGGCGACTGCATCAAGAACTCAAACGCCTCAATCATTGCCTCATTTTCCGGAAAAATGGAAAGGAGCCAGGCCCCCAGGGTCAAGTCATAGAGAAATCTGAAACCGGCGACAATGGCGATTGCCAGGATGGCTTCGGTTAACCATCGGGAAAGGGGCTTTGGCTTTGTTGACATCACTTCTGACCCAACCAGACCTTCAGCCTGACCTTCACCCTCAGCCTCAATCCCGCTCTCACGCAACCGCTTTGCCTTCGCTGCTCCGGGCCGCTCCGGCAGATAGCGGTCGCCGGCCATGACACTGAGCATAATAATCAGACGAAACAACAAATAGCCGCCCACATAGACCATGGACGCCCGCGCCGGCCACGCCTTCAGCCTGTCCGAAAGCTCCAGCACCGGCAGCATCAGCACAATTTCCAAAATGGTCAGCCCAATCACGAGGGTCAGCGCTGTCAAACCCGTCATGGGCAAGGTCGGCGGACCTTCTGTGAACAGCAGGCGCAGCTTGGTCTTCATGGCGAACTTCGCAGCAGGTGCCGCTTTGTGCCCATTGTCTTTTCTCATCGTCTTTTCCCCGGCTGGACGGTTCTGGACTTGATCCCCTTCTCCGGCAAATCCCCGGCATACGCGGTTTCACGTCCCGCTGCCTCAAGGAGTTTCTGAACCACCAGCATGACCACCAGCACAAAGACAAACAACAGATTAAAATTGTAACGGGGCTGTCCTTCATAGATCAGAATTACCAGGCCGTTATAGCCCACCGGCAGCATCAGCAGCGCGGTCTGCCAGCTGATAACGCGCTTCAGTGAAAACAGCGCCTGGAAAAATCTCGGCAGATTCACGAGAAAATAAAGGAACGCCGTCCCGCTGAGCAGCGTAAGCACAATATCGCTGACGCTTCTGAAATACGCGAGATACCTCAGCGTCTCCACCTCGGTCCGCCCGGTTTCGAGGGTCTTGTACTTATTCATGGTCCAGGCGTCAATGTCCCAGGACCCGTTGAAGAACGTCGAATGCACCCGGATGATCGCCAGCTTCGCGAATTCTAGCGGATTTTCCCTGATCCAGGCCTGTGCCGCCGGCTTCAGATCCAGCTCCAGGTCGCTGGCCAGCTTGATGCTTTTCGCGCCGTTTTCGAGATGCGCATTGATCTTTGCCTCAAGCTCCGGCGTCGCCTTGATCTGGTCAATAGGCATAAATCCACCGTGGGTGTTGTCCGCGTTGTTGTTGAGATAGAGCACCAGGCCGGAGTTGTAGGACACTGGTATGAACCGCCCGAAGTGTCTGTAATTCCTGTAGGTCCAAGGCGCCACGATCAGCGCCATCACCGCCGCCGCCACGAGCATGCCCGCCACGCCGCGCTTCAGGTCCTTCCGGCTCAGCCACTCGTAAAACAGAACTGCCACCGGATAGGCCAGGTAGAATGGCTTTGTCAGTGCCAGCGCGGCGGTGAGCGCCCCGACCATCGGCCACTGGATCCTGCCCTTTAAAAGGTCCCCCGAGCACTGAACCAGCATCAGGGTCGAAAGCAGCGCCGCAGAAAGAATTTCTGTGCCGATGGCATTGGTATAAGCAATTTGCTGAGGCATAAACGCCATGAACAGCAGAGCGCCCCAGCGGACGACGCGTTTCGGGCTCAGGCGCCACGCGATCAGGTAGGTCATGAGGATGGACCACATGGAAAGCAAGACGTTGAACTGTTTCGCGGTCAGCTCGGAGGTGTCGCCCATGAACTTCATGAAATAGCCCAGGAGGATGGAGAATCCCATGCCCTGGAACGCAATGGGCTGCCCCAGGAAGGTATAGCCCATGCCCTGGGAGATATTGACCGCAACCTCATAATAGGTGGAAAAGTCGTAGAGCTGCTCCGTGGGAATGGTCGTGATCCACCACTGGCGCAGCATCCAGGCCGCGGGCAGGACCACGGCCAGCAGAATAAGGTCTGCGGGGTTATTGCGAAATGTAGTTTTCAGGTGATTTAAAACTCGTTTTATCATGCTTTGAACGCATCCTTTTCTCAAAAGGTGGAGCCCCATTTATTTTTTGAAGACGAGGTGTTTGCTGAGCACATAGTTCAGGATGACCACCACGGCGGTCATGAGGTATTTTGAGAGCTGCTCGCCCGCGCCGAAAACCTCGATCAACAGCACCAACCCCGCGGTTTCCGCGCCAAAGGTCGCGATTCGCGCGCTGAAAAAGGCGGCGATCTGCCGGGATTCTTCACGGCGGGTGGTCTTGAGGCTGTCAAAGACGAAGCGTTTGTTGGTCTCGTAGGCGAAGAACACAGCCAGCACGAAGGCTGCGGTGGTGGCGATCCCGTAGTGGATTCCCAGCATCACCAGCACCGAGTAGGTCGCCAGGTTGATCAGCGTGGTCAACACCCCGAAGACCAGGTACATGGACACCTCTTTGGCGAAGTGGGCGTTTGGAGGCTTCTCATGCTTTTCTTGACGGTCTTGAGGCTCTTGCCGGTCCTGTGGCTCCTGTATTTTGCCAATGGTCACTTGAGTCTCATGGCTCTCTTTGTCTTTAACCTCGGGCATGGTCATCCCCCTGCCCGGCCGGTTTACTGTCAAACCCCTCTTTTCTCTGCACGATAAAGAGCGGCCGGCGCTTGACCTCGTCGTGAATTCTGCCCACATACTCGCCCACAATGCTGATCTGGATCATCAGGATACCGAAGGAAAACAGCATAATGGCCGCCAGGGAGGTCCAGCCTTCAATGGCGTTGTTCAGCAGCAGCTTATCCAGGATCCAGTAGATCATCATGAGGAAGCTGAGGCCGGAGACTATGAAGCCCACCAGGCTGAAAATCTTGAGGGGCTTGTAGGAAAAGGAAATGATGGCGTCAAAGGCCAGTCGGAAGAGCTTGATGTAGTTGTATTTCGTCTCGCCGGCGTGGCGCTCGTCCCGGTGAAACTCTACGTAGCCCACGTTGAAGCCAACCCAGTGGGTCAGGCCCCTGAAGTAGCGGTTGTGCTCCTCCAGCTTGTTGAGCTCGTCGACGACCCGTCGGCTGAGAAGCCTGAAGTCGCCTGTGTCCAGCGGAACTTCCAGGTCGCTCAGGGCGTTCATCACGCGGTAGAAGAGCTTGGAGGTCGTCTTTTTAAGGAAGGATTCCCGACGTCTCGAGATGCGCTTGGCATAGACCACGTCGAAGCCTTCTTTGAACTTATGGTACATGTCGGCGATCAGCTCAGGCGGATCCTGGAGGTCCGCGTCAATGATGACGACGGCTTCCCCTGAGGCGTGTCTGAAGCCCGCGGTGTTGGCCATTTCGTGGCCGAAGTTGCGGGAAAAGCTGACAAGTTTGACCCGCGAGTCGCCAAATCCGGCGGCGGGTGGGGTACCGGGACCATCGGCAGAAACCGTCTTTGAAGGGAGTCCCCGGAGAAGCAGAACCTTTTCCACGGTTTTGTCGTGGCTGCCATCGTCGACGAAAATAATTTCGTGATCAGGGGTGATGGACTCAAGGACCGGGTTCAGGCGCTCGTAGAGGGCCAGGATGTTGGCTTCCTCGTTATAAGCGGGAACCACGACACTGAGGGCGATGCTGCTATGTAGGGACACCGGGGCGATGCCGACAACGGAAGTCGGTGTCTGACACCCACTTCCTTTGTTTTGGGGGTTGTCGAGATTGATCCGGTTTTCTGAAGCGGACATGGTAATTCCTCCTGAATGTATTCCTGCATTTTCTTCTCGAAATGATTATAGCATAGAATTCAGGGGGATGGAGGGGTTTGTGCACTGGGGAGGTTTCAGTTCGGCGATTCGGTTCGGCGGAGGAGATTAATTTACCTTTAGGTTAACCTATGGTATGATTATGGGTGATTCTGAGACAGATTATGTCGAAAAAGAAACCAACTTGCGGACTACAGGCCGCGAAACTTATAGAGATGGTGGGATACTTTTATGCAAACCAAAACGTATGGCGGCGTCACGCTGGCCTATACTGTCGCGGGGCCGGGCGGCACCAACAAGCCGAGCCGGCCGGATCTGCTCCTGCTGCATGGCTGGGGCGTGGATCACACGACACTTGAATTTATTTCGGCGGAGTTGTCGAAAGACCATAAGGTCGCGGCACTGGACTTCCCTGGTTTTGGTGAAAGTCCGGAGCCAGCTGAACCCTGGAACAACCGGCGGTTTTCGGAGCTTGTGGAGGACTTTATTGCGGCTGAGAAGCTTGAGAAGCCCGTTCTGGTCTGCCACTCCTTTGGAGGGCGCGTGGCGCTGGACCTGGCTGCGCGAAGACCTGATTTGATCGGCGGGCTGGTCCTCATGGGGAGCGCCGGCGTTCGGCCGAAGCGTTCCGGCAAGTATAATCTGAAACTGTACAGCTATAAAGCCATCCGTGTGCTGGCCAAGGTGCCGGGCTTCTCTTGGCTGTTGTCTGACTTTATTGAGCAGTACCGGATGAAATACGGCTCTTCGGATTACAAGAAGGCCTCTGACGTTATGCGGAAGACTTTGTCCAGCGTGGTCAACGAGGATCTGACCGGGGTCATGAGCGGGATTAAGGCACCCACGCTGCTGATTTGGGGCGACAAGGATACGGCGACACCGATGGAACACGGCCGGCTGATGGCCTCTTTGATCCCCGGCGCCAAAGCACCGGGCGGCGGTCTTGTGGTTTATGAGGGCCTCGGGCACTATGCGTTCCTGCAGAAGGCGCCTGAAACCCTGAAAGCCATTCGGCATTTTCTTGGCCAGGAGGTGACCCACGCATGAATCCCTATTTATTGATCAGCACACTGCTGACGGCGGCCTACTTTATATATAAGCTTCCTCACGACCTGCATATGCTGCAGCAGAACAGCTACCGAAATGATCGGTACATGCGCTGGCTGAATGACGACCAAAACAGAATCATCCAAAAAAGCGATATTATGTATCTGATCGGACTTGTTCCGGCACTGCTGCCATCCTTCTTCCCGGGTCTGTCCCACTGGGTGAAGGGGCCGCTGTTTGTACTGGGACTGCCTTTTATGGCGCTGTCCGTTTACATGTTTTTTGTGAGCATCACCTATCAGCCTGCCAAGAAAAAATTGGCCTGGACTGCCCGGGTGAAGCGCCTGTTTGTGAGCGCCGTTGTTTTGGGGCTTCTAACCTTCGGGCTTGGGCTGTGGGCACAAAAGGCGCTCTTCTCCCTGGTGCTGATGGCCTTCATGATTACTTATTCTTCTTTGTTTGTACTCGCGGCGAATATTGTGAACGCGCCAGTGGAGGGTCATATTCGAAACAAATTTATTCAGAGCGCCAAGGACCGTCTGAAACAGCGGCCAGACCGGATTCTGGTGGGCATTACGGGCAGCTACGGCAAGACCAGCGTCAAGCATATCCTGACGGAGCTGACTTCCCGGCGCTTCAATGTGCTGATGACACCGGGGAGCTTCAACACCACACTGGGCGTCGTCCGGACCATCAATGAGCAGCTGAATTCGACTCACGACTTGTTTATTGTTGAAATGGGCGCCAAGGAAATGGGCGACATCCAGGAAATCTGTGATATTGTCCCGGTGGACTATGGCATCATTACTTCCATTGGCCCTCAGCACCTGGAGACCTTTGGCTCCATTGAAAATGTCGCTTCGACGAAGGGCGAGCTCTTCCGGGGCGTCAAGCCCGGCGGCGTCATTGCGCTTAACTTGGGAGATCCACTGATTGCCGGACTTCCCCGCCGCTCGGATGTGCGCTATCTGACTTATGGCGCGCCCGGGGCAGATTGCGTCGTGTCTGATGTTGAGATTACCGGTTCGGGAACGACGTTTACTTTAACGGCAACTACCCGAAGGGGGCAGCTGATCGAAACTTTTTCCACCCAGCTTCTGGGCGCCCATAATATTGACAACATGCTTGGAGCCATTGCCATTGCTCTGGATTTAGGCGTCACGGCAAAGGACATCCAACGGGCGCTGAAAGATATGAAGCCTGTCCAGCACCGCTTATCGAGCTATAGAGCCGGCGGCGGCTGGCTCGTCCTGGACGACGCCTTCAACTCGAATCCTACAGGTGCATCCAACGCCCTGGAGGTGCTGAAGGCCATGAAGGGCGGCAAGAAGCTCATCATGACGCCGGGGATGATTGAGCTTGGCGAGGAACAAGAGCGGCTCAATGGCCTCTTTGGTGAAAAAATCGCTCAAGCGTGTGACGAGGTCATTCTGGTAGGCCCTAAGCGGACCGTTCCAATCGCGGAAGGCATTCGACGTCAAGGTTTTCCGGAGGAGCGGCTCCACATTGTCAAAAACCTCAAGGAAGGCTTTGAAAGGGTTCAGCAGCTTGCGGGTCCTAACGACGTCCTTCTGATTGAAAACGACCTGCCGGACAGCTACAATGAATAAATTGATATTTTTTTAACTTGGTGACGCGGACAGAAATATTTTTGGTGCCTGTCACCAATCTCAACTTTGTACCAGAGCTTAGTGTAATTTTACACTTTAACTGTAATTCAACTGACGCCCACTGGGCACCTATTATACACGGAAGGAAGTGCTCCCTATGATCCAAGTCGGCGTCCTCTTCGGCAGCCGTTCGGTTGAGCATGAAATCTCAATCATCACCGCACTGCAGGCCATTCAACACCTGAAGTCCTCAGGCAAATATAACGTCATCCCTATTTACATCTCCAAAGAGGGAGACTGGTACACCGGCGGCGCCCTGGACCAGATCGAGACTTACAAGAACCTCAGCAGCGCCATGCAGGGCGCCCAGAAGGTCACGCCCATCCGTCAGAACGGCCGGGTCGCCCTCCTGAAGTCGCCGCTGTCCAAGTTCAAAAATAACGTCATCTCGGAAATCGACCTCGCCTTCCCCATCCTTCACGGCTCCTACGGCGAAGACGGTACCCTCCAGGGCATGCTGGAGCAGCTTCAGCTGCCTTACACCGGCTGCAGCGTCCTCAGCGCAGCCCTGACCATGGACAAAATCGCCACCAAACAGGTCCTCAGCGCAGCCGGCATCCCTGTCGTGGACTATTTCTGGTTCCACACGGAGACCTGGTTTGCCAAGGATGAGGACTACATCAAAGAGAGCGAGCAGCGCTTTGGCTATCCCGTCGTCGTCAAACCGGCGGATATTGGCAGCAGCGTTGGCGTTTCTATTGCCCACGACCGCGACGAATTTGAGCAGGCGGTTTCCACTGTGCGCCGCTATTCCGAGCGCGTCCTGGTCGAGCGGTATATCAAGGGCCTTAAAGAGATCAACATCAGTGTCCTTGGCGACGCGGAAGGGCTGAAACTGTCCGTCTGCGAGGAGCCTATCACCGCCAGCGAATTCCTGACCTACCAGGACAAGTACGCAGGCGGAGCTTCTGCCGATGGTTCCGGCTCCAAATCCAGCGCCGCAACCGGCAACAGTAATAGCACAGGCGCTTCGAACGCCGGCATGCAGAGCGCCAAGCGCCGCATCCCTGCCGAGCTGCCAACCGAAGTCAGGGAGACCATCGAGGACTACGCCCGCAGAGCCTTCGCAACCCTGGACTGCTCCGGCGTCACCCGGATCGACTTCATCCTGGAGCCTGAGGATCCAAACAGCACCCCGGAAACTTTCAAATGCAAGCAGATTTATGTCAACGAGTTCAACACCATTCCGGGCTCGCTGAGCTTCTACCTTTGGGAAGCCACCGGCAAGCCATTCCCTGAGCTTCTGGACGACCTGGTGGAGCTGGGCCTGCGCAAGAAGCGCCGCCGCAACAAGCTGACCTTCACCCATGACATCAACATTTTGGCCAGCGCCAGCTTCAGCGGAAAGAAGTAACTCAGCACGCCGAAACTCAAATCGCCAATCCACAAGGAGGCATCGCTGCATTGCTAACCCTTGATTTCTCTAACTTTCCCATTCTGAAGACCGAGCGGCTGGTCCTCCGTCCCATGTCAACTGAGGACGCGCCCGCGCTGTTCGAACTTCGTACTGACCCCGTCATCAATCGCTACATCGACCGACTGCCCACGACTGAGCTCGAGGATGCCCTGCGCTTTATCGAAAAAATTGACAAGGGGATCCGGGATAACCACTGGCTGTATTGGGCGATTACGGAGGCGACTTCAAAAGAGGATAAAAGCCATGAAGGTCACGAGGGCCAAGAGGTCTTAAAGGACCAAGAGCTCAATTATGACCATTTGATCGGGACGATCTGCCTGTGGAACTTTGTGCCCACCGACGACAAAGCCGAGCTTGGCTATGAGCTCAGTGTCGCGCGCCAAGGTCTGGGACTGATGAGCGAAGCTGTGAACGCGGTTCTGGCGTATGGTTTTGGGACCATCGGCCTCAGTGCTGTTGAAGCGGCCGTCCACCCGGAAAATGCCGCCTCCGTCAAAGTGCTGAATCGCGCCGGCTTCACCCTGGTGGGCACATTCGAGGATACCACCCTGACCGGCGAAACCGTGGAAATGCTGATTTATGAGATGCGCGCTAAATCATGTGAGTGACGCGGACAAAAACCATTTTGGGGACGCGGACAGGTTTCAAAACGGTGCCAGAGCTTACGATAACAATTATCAATAAGACGCTTCCGAGTGGAGAAAAAAGAATGACCATCGGCATGGTTTTGGGGCTTTAAAAGCCTCAAGATCCTGCCGATGGTCATTTCACATTCTACCAGCCCTACTACGCCTTCCGAGTCACCTTCACACGCAAAGTGTCCCCGACGTGCTCGACCTCAGCCTCATCCACCAGGGCACCGACCAAATCCAGCTCGGAGTGCCGATTGCTCCCCGCCAGGTTCCAGTACTCCTCCAACTCCAGCTGCCGCGCGCCGTGGATCGCTTCCTTGAGGTGCACGATCTTCGCAATCGGGATCAGCTTGACATCTCCCGTCAGCGCCACCGTGGATTCGAGGGCGTTGTTCGTGACCTCCACCCGGATGTCCGTGATGCCCAGCTTGAAAAACACGCGCACCAGCTCGCTCATGATTCTGATGACTTTCGCCTGTTCCTTACTCAAAGCTATCTTCCTCCCTAAACGCGTCCAGAATTGGCACCAGCGTCGCCGCGACAATGCCCCCGGACAAACCATTGTTGTAGAGATTTAGCCCGCCGTGGAGATACCCCACATTCATGACAATGGACATATGCAGGAATCCGGCGAGAATCCCCGCCTTCCACCCAAACTGCCCCGAGATGGGCGCCAGAGTCGTTCCGAACAGCGCCGCCATGATGGCCCCGGTGGAGCTGCCGTCCCACACCTTGAGCTGGGTGGCGAGCAGGACCCCGATCATGACCGGAATCGCGTTTCGCGGGTGCTTACCGAAGGCTCCAAATCCCATCATGGTGATGATTCCGCCGATGGTCGGCCCACTGAGCTCCCCTTTGACCAGAAAGACGTAGCCGACACCGACAAACCCGAGGAGACCCATATTAATCAGGGTGACGCCGAAGCCCTCAGTGGTGACGAAGTCGGAAACCAGGCGCCCGGGCTGGCGCATGAGTTCTCTGAGGTGCTTGAAGCTCTTGTCGTTCATGGTGTAGCCCACCAGAAGCATGGAGCCGAAAAAAGCCGTCATAATGATGGCGAAAACCAGGTTGTTCCCTTGGGAGACCTCATAAATATCCGGGGTCTCAAGGCCAAAGGACCTGAACAAGGACATGAAAATGGTGCCTATGATGCCCGCGGTGAATCCAATATTGTATAGGTTGTAGCCTTGGTGGAATTTGACGAAGCTCGAGGCCAGGGGCGGCAGGATGATCCCCGTGAGCACGCCCGCCGCGTTGCCTATGATGACCCCCGTCCACAGCGGCAGCTCGAAGCCGAAGGTGATTTGGCTGACCATGGGCCCAAGGGCTGTACCGAATAGGGCGATCAGGATAAATTTCCCGAATTTTTCCTTCTGGATCCTGGCGTATAAGTAGACGCCGAGGACGATGCTGATGACATTATACAGATTCTTCCCAAACATGGAAAATCCGCCGATGATAAACACCGCCGCAATGATGTAGCCGTTCATGTGGGCGCGGGCCTTCCTGGCCAGCAGGATGGCGATGAGCATCATCAGGCCGCTGTTGAAGAAGGCGCTGCCAATGTTGGCGATCTCCATGTAGTCCGTCAGCAAGATGCTCGAGGAGGTCAGGATCTGCCACATGCCTCCGGCGATCTCGAGGGGGGAGTTGAAGAAAAAGCCGAGCAGCAGAACCGCCAGCGCGTACAGAGCTATGACCTTGTATTTGGTGTCTTCAGAGATGACTTTGTGGTGGATGGCCCACCGCTTCTCGACGTTTTCAATCACTCAACCGATCACTCCTTGTGCAGGTGGATTTGGGGGCAATTCAAGTTCTATTTGAGACCGTTTCTCAGTACAAATAGTTTACAGGAAAATGGGGAACATGGCAAGTTTGAAGGGTGGGGACAATAGGCAACAGGCCGCGCGGACGTGTTTGGGTTTGGGGACGCGGACGGGTTTCAAGTGAGTGACGCGGACGGGTTTCAAAACGGGGACAGAGCTTGCGAGAATGATTATCAACGCGTCCACTGGCTACGCCTCGCTTGGGGCGGGGGTTGGAGTTGAATGACCATCGGCAAATGTCTTAGGGCTTTTAAAGCCTAAAAAACCCTGCCGATGGTCATTTTCGTCACTCATTCTGCGATTCTGGCTATATTCGCTTTCCCGCCCCAAGCATCAGGCCTACATAGCGGAAGAAGACTTTAACGGCGCCCTTCGACATTCTGAGGAGAGTGGCTGCGCCAAATTTTTTCGTGATGTAGCGCATGTGGTTGGAGATGAAATTGAGGTAGAGGATAGTTTTCAGGACTTCGAAGTAGTAGGCCCGCAGGGACATATTCACCGGGCGGACGATGACCTGGCCAAAGCTCCAGGCGCTGTAATCCTCTTTTTCGAACAGGAGGCGGCCCTCTTTTTGATAGTGCTTGTAAAGGGGGAGTCCCGGGAACGGCGTGAGCGGTGAGAAAGTCGCGATCTCGGGGGCCAGCCTTTTGATGTGTCCGCGTAGGGCCTTGAAGTCCGCGGGGGTCCAGTCCGGATGGAGCATGAAGGAGGCCCAGACGTCAATGCCGGCTTCTTTGAGCCACTGGGCGGCATTGACAGCGTCCTGGGCGCGGGAGGGCTTTTTGTAGGCCGCAAGTTCCGCGTCGCTGAAGGACTCGTAACCGACGAGGACGGCTTTCAGGCCGTGATCCCGGAAGTTGAGAATGGCCTGCGGATTTTCAAGAATGCTGTGGACGCTGGCGTAGCAAATGAAGTCTTTGGTTATTGCTTCTTTATCGAGGGCTTTGCAGAATTCATGCAGCCGCTCGCCACTATTCAGAAAATCGTTGTCGAAGATCATGACTGAGGGCTCTTCAATGGCCTTCAGGTCTGCCATGACAAAGTCCATGGGGAAGTCCCGCTCACAGGGGCCTTCCATGCGCCATCTGAGGCAGAAATCACAGTGGGCGGAGCAGCCCTGGGAGGTTTGCATAATGGCGCAGGGGCGGAAGCCAAAGTAGGCGTATTGGTGTCGCCAGGGTTGGGTGGCGGTCCGGTCGGGCAGCCAGTATTCGTTGGTGCGGGGGTTGGTGGGAATTTGGAGGTCGGTGACAGTCCCCAACTTGGAGTCAGTGTCTGACACCGTTTCAAGTCTGGTGCCTGTCACCAAGTTGGAGTTAGTGCCTGTCACCAACTTAAATTCAGTGCCAGAGCTTAGTGTAAATTTACACCTTCCATCTCCATCTCTATCTCTGTCTCCAAATCCATCTCCTTCGCCTAACGCCTTCTCAATCTCTCCAAACAGCCCCTTCAGCCGCTCCTGGGTTGAAATCTGAAAAACTGCATCCACCTCAGGGACCGAAAACGCCTCCGGATTCAGAAACGCCTGGGTCCCGCCCACGACTACCGCGGTCTCGGGCGCCCAGGCCTTGACCATCGCCGCCAGACGCAGCACGGCCGGCACATCCACACATAACGAGGTCAGCCCCACCACATGAGGCTTAAACCCTTCCAGCTTCTGCGCCAGCGCCCGGTCCGCCGCGCCCTTTTTCCCAGCCGCTTCCACAGCCATCAAATCCATAATCTCGATCTCATAGGACGCTTTCAGCGCCGCCGCGACCATCTCCAGGCCCAGGGGCTCAGAAAACATGATCTCCCCCAGGGTCACGGACTGCGGTGTCCGAGCCGGCCTCACAAGTAAAACGCGCATCACAGTCCCTCCCTCATCGGCTTATTTAATCAAATACAAAACCCAGTGCTTCTGCCGATGGTGGTTTAAGGGACCATCGGCAGAAAATCAAATAATATTCGGCGTAATCCGCTGACGGATTTGCCGGCGGTAATACAGATTCACACCCAGATAAAACAGCGCCCGGCCAAGCGCCCCCGGCGACCCCAGCACCTCCCGCCGCAGCAGGGAGCGCCGCACGATGCTCCGGAGGGAAAACACCTCTTCATACAGCGACCAGTACGCCGCCGTCAGCGCCTCCGGGCTCATGTGCCGGGGCTGATGCACGGCCTCGCTGCCGTTATAGGCATAAATATCCGGGTTCACAATCCGGCCCTCGCGCTGCATGGCCTCAAAATAATCCGTACCTGGGATCGGCGTCAAAATGTAGAACCGCGGTACCACAATCCGGTTCTCCTCAATGAACCGCGCCGTCGCCCGGATGGACTCCAGGGTGTCGCCCTCGCCGCCCACCACCATCTCCGTGGACAGGTCGATCCCCGCCCGGCGCACCGCCGCCAGCAGCGCCGGATAATCCGCCGGCACCGCCCAAGCCTTGTCCATGCCCTGAAGGCTCAGCTCTGAGAGGCTTTCCAGCCCAAAGCTCAGGGCAATGCACCCCGCCCCGGCCATGGCCGCCAGCAGCGCCGGATCCCGCCCCACGGAAATGTCGCACTGAGACAGCCACTGCATCCCGAGGGGCCTGAGCCCCTCGCACAGCGCCAGCAGATACCTGCGGTCCGCGCCTATGTTGTCGTCCAGCAGCAGGAACTTCTTAAAACCAAGCTCCCGCACCTGGGCCACGTCCCGGAGCACCTCCTCCAGCGGCCGCTTGAGGTAGCGCCCCCGGTATAGGCAGTAGACTGAACAGAAACTGCAGGTGTTGGGGCAGCCCCGTCCGGCCTGGACCGGCAGGAAGTCGCCAATGCGCTTATTCACGATCAGGTCGAACCTCGGGAGCGGCGTGTGGTAGAGGTTGTCGGGCGGTGTTGGTCCCGTTTCCCCCGCCTTCTCCGGATTGGCGTGGGGGGCGGTGGAGGGACCATCGGCTAAAACTGTCTTTGAACTGGCCCCCGGATCCGCCGCCCTGTAAAGCGGCTTCAGCTCGCCCGCCTCAAAATCCCGGATGACCTGGGGCCACACGTCCTCCGCGTCCCCCACCACCACCGCGTCCGCGTGCCTGCCGGCCTCCTCTGGCATCAAGCTCACCATGTAGCCGCCCAGGACCACGGTCTTGCCCCGGACCCGGAATTCCCGCGCAATGTCCAGCGTCCGCACCACCGCGTGGCCCATGCTGCCAATCCCGACCAGCGCTGCGTCCGTGTCCCAGGGGATCTCCTCGATCGTCTCCAGGATGATCTCCACCTCCCAGTCGGGCGGCGTCAGCGCCGCCAGCAGCGGCAGCCCCAGGCCCACGAAGTAGAGCCGGCCCTTCTTGATGGGCTTTTTTTGTTGCCCGCTGCCCGCGTAGGGTGACGACTGGATCAGCAGAACCTTCTTCTTTTTCGGTGATTCCGGTGATTGCAGCGGCTTCCGTGACTCCGGTGATTCCAGTGATTCCAGTGATTCTGCCGATGGTCCCCCATCCGCCATCCACTTCTTCATGTGGGCTATGCTCCTTTCGGGCTCATTCTCAGTCAGGCCTGCTAAGCGTCTGATCTGCCAAACGTTACAACTCTCTAGCCCTGACGAATTTTCTTCAGATATTGAAGGCTCACCCGCGCCGAGCCTGCGGACAGCCTCAGCACCGGCCTCAGACCATAGCGCCGGATCAGCTCGACCACATGGGCGGGACTGGCCACACGCTTATGATAGAGCTTCAGCATCTCCCAATAGAAGCCGCGGACGCTGAGTTTTTCTGGCTTTAGAACCAAGTGGGCCAGATCCCATTTAGGGTAGTCCTCCCGTGGGATCATGAGCCGCTCCTTGTAATCGTCGAAGATCCCGGTGCCCGGCAGGGGCGTCAGGGGCTGGAGGTTGACAAAGTGGACGCGGTTGGCTTTCAGCCAGCGGTTCAGGGTGTTGAAGTCCTCTTTGTCGAAGTCCATGCCCAGGATCAGCGTGCCGTAGAGCTCGATGCCGTGGCGCCTCAGGATGGCAGCGGCTTTTTCGTTTTCCTCGAGGCTGGTGCGCTTGCTGTAGGTGGTCAGATCCTGGGCCCGCACGGATTCGAGGCCTATGATCACGGCCCTCAGGCCGGATTTTTTGAAGCGCTCTATAATGTGCTCATGGCGGGCGACGAAATCCGCCCGGCCATAGATCAGGAATTTTTTGTTGAGGCTGGCGGCGTCCAGAGCGTCGCAGAAGGTTTGAACCCGCTGCGCTGACACCAGGAAGTCGTCGTCCACAATGTAGACCTCTTCCTCCGGGATGGTTTTCAGTTCCTCAATCACGTCGTAGATGGGACGCTCGCTGTAGACCCCGCCGGTGATCTCCCGACAGAAGCAGAAGCTGCAGTCGTAGGGGCAGCCGTAGGAGGTTTTGATGAGGGCGCAGGGATTATGGAACATGTAGTAGTATCTGTCCCGGTAACGGGCGGTGCTGCTGCGGTCCGGAGGCAGGAGCCCTTGGCTTGCCACGGTTTCCTGCGCCGCGCCCAGCCAGACTCGCGCTTCCTGAACGGTATCTAAGGATGAAACTGGGTGTCTGACACACAGTTTCTTCTTTTTTGTGAAGACGCGGTCGAAGACAGGTGTCTCACTTCGCTCTGTCTGGAAGTCCTCCGGCACAACCTCCGCATGGACGCCGCCAACACCAATTAGTATCTCGGGGTTCCAGGCTTTGATGGCTCTGGCGGTATCCTTTAAGGTGCCCACGTGGGTAATGTAGCCGCTCATGAGGACGACCTCCGGCTGGAACTCGTCCAGGAAGGCTTCCAGCGGGCGGCGCTCCAGGATCATGTCTATGATTAAGGTTTCGTGGTCGTCCGCGCCCAGGTTTGAGGCCAGGTATTCCAGCTCCAGGGGTTCACAGACCATAACGTGCTGGAGGCCAATGGTTTCCGGATCCGGCATCACCCGCAGCAGCAGGATTTTGAGCGGTGTGGGGGGATGACTATTCCGTCCGCGTCCCTGGTTCAGATCCTGTCCGCGTCCCCGGTTTTGTTTTTGTCCGCGTCCCCAAAGTTGATTTGGTGCCAGAGCATTTCCCGGAATATTTCCCAATTCCACCGCTGCCCCACCCTTCAAACGCAGCACCATCAAGATGATTGACGGCATGAACCACGCCGTCTTCACCTTCTCCACCGACTCCACGACAAAAAGCCCCGCCGCCATCCGCTTCAGGGCATCCACACTATAGTAGCTCGCCGTCCCGGTCGTCAGCTTCACCAGGGACAGCGCCGCCGCGTCGTACAAAGAGTTCGCCGACGCCTGCGCCAGTACAAGCACGCCGTCGGGCGCCATGATCGCCGCCATGTCCGCCAGCACCTGATCCGGATCCGCGTAGTAGGGCAGCGAATGGGTGCACAGGACCACATCGAACTTTTCGCGCTCGTGGCCGCTTAACACCAGCCCCCGTAGCGCCGACGCGTCCCGGACCTCGAAGGTCAGCTCGGGGTGCCGGCGCCGCGCCTTCGCGATCATGCCCGGTGAGGCATCAATACCAGTGAATTGGCCGATGGTGGCCTCACGACCATCGGCAGCAGCACTTGTCTTTTGGGCCTCTCCAGCTTCCAGCGCCAGCTCGCCAAGCAGCTCGCCAATGCCGCACCCCACATCCAGCACTCTCGACTCCGGACTCAGCCGACCCGCCAGCTTCGCCGCCACCGCCCGACGGGTCGGACCCAACGACACCTTTTGAACCCACAGGCGCTCATAAAACTTCGACCAAAAATCCCAAACCACACTCATGAACGCCACCTCCAAACGGGAAACTCGGTGTCAGAAACTCGGTGTCAGACACCAAGTTTCATATTTCAGACATTGCAGATTTCCTCACTTCAACCGTGCACCCAAAGACAACCGCCAAAACCTCAGATAAAACAGCCAGACCGGCATGCGGGTCGGCAGCATGACCAAATGCAGAAAATCAAACCGGACTGGCCGCGCCAGCCGCGAATCCTTCATACGCTCCGCGTACTGATTGTAAACTGTCGTCCCCTTCAGCGGCGTCAGGATCGACACCGTGTAGCGCCGCACCCCATGGGTTTTTATCCATGCCGCGAGTCGTCGGAAATCCTCAGCGCTGTCATCCGGTGACACCAAAAAGAGCGCCGTCAATTTAGCCCCAGCGGCCCGGATTATCTCCACAGCTCCGGCGTTATCTTCAGCTTCAAGGCCCTTTCCCAGCTGCCTCAGCTGTGAATCTTCCACTGCCTCCAGGCCTACGATCCACTCCTCGAATCCCAGAGCCCTCAGCCTGTGCAGGTAGCGCTTGAGCCGCACCACTGCGTCTGCCCTGGCGTAGGCGATGAATTTCTTCCTGATGCCCTCCGCCGCCAAGCCTTCCAGCGCCTCGATCCAGACTTTCGCCCGGTCGGCTGTCGTCAGAAAGCAGTCGTCCACGATCCAGAGGGTGTCGGCGTTGATGCCGCGAAGCTCTTGAATGACGTCTTCCATGGGACGCTCCTGGTACTCGCCACCGTTCAGCAGCCGGCAATAGCAAAACTCGCACTGGTGCGGACAAGACTGCGCCGTCTTTATCAGCGCGACTTCCCGCTGCGCCACGTATCGGATCTTGTGCTTGTGCGCCTCGAAATACCTGCGGTCCGGCTTCGGCATCTCAAAAGCCTTTCCATCTGCCGATGGTTCCGTCCTCCCCCACTCTCCACGGAGGTTCTTAAAGGCCAGTCCCGGCGTCGTTTCGCAGAGAGAAGGGAAATCCGCCCCCTGCTCAAAACGCGCCTTCAGAAGGGAAGTCAGTCCCCATAGGGCATTCGCGTAAAACACGGCGTCAACGGCAGGTACATAAAAGTCCTCCGGGCACCCTTCTGCGTGAACACCGCCGACCCAGACGGCCAAGTTTTCTTTCCGTGCTTTTGCATAGTTTGCCAAATCAATGATCTCATCAACCGCCGTCACATAGCCGCTGAGGATCAGGACGTCCGGGGATTCCCTTTCGATTATCCGCTTCGCGCTGCCGCCCTCGAGCCAGGGATCGTAAATTCTGCAGGTCAGACCGCTTTCGGAGAAGCCGCTCAGCACCGCCGCGATCATCTCCAGCTCCAGCGGCTCTGTGACGATGGGCCTGAGGCGCGTCATCAGCGACCTGCCATGGCACTTTATGAGTAGGATTCGCATGTGACACCCCCAAACCTGGTATGAAGCCCGCCTCACTTAAAAACGTGATGCTTCGTCCAGTAACGCTGATACGAAAAATGTTTAACTAAGGTTCCCAGCAGCTTATGCAAGGCCGGATTGGAGTGGGCGACGTAGAGGTACTTCAGCTGCTCCTCCGCTCCGGTCTTCGACTTGCTCTCCGCGGCGGTCTGGCCAAGGTTTATGGCCGTGCAGCCATCATCAATAGCTTCTCGGATGAGCTGGAGAAGGAGATTGCGGTAAAGATCAAATTTCTGGAGCTGAGACCGGTCAAAGCCGCCCAGGACAAAGTGTCTGAGGATGCCCGCAGGCATAGGCTCATCCAGGATTTGAACGAAAGCCAGGGGACGGTTGTTGTATGTGAATTTAAACGTGCGTCCCGGAAACTGTTCAAAATAGAGAGGTACCAGCTTTTCAAGCTGGTCTTTGGAATGGTTGAAGACGTCCACATAGAGCGGATAGAGCTCCGGCTCAAAGGCTTGCAGCGACTGCGATTGAGACTGATTAACAACGTTCAGCTCTGGCACCGGATTCAAGTCGGTGTCAGTCACCGAGTTGAAGTTGGTGACAGGCACTGAGTTGAAGTTGGTGTCAGTCACCAACCCAAGTCCGGTGCCTGTCACCAAACCCAAACCAACAGTCTCCACCCCATCGAAAGCCTCAAGGGCCCGTTTGACCTGGCGCCGGTAAGGGCTTCTCAGCGCAGAGACATAAGCATCAAAATCCTTATATTTCAGCGGCAGCACATAACTGGAGAGGGTCAGCCCCTCAGGCAGCTCAAAACCTTCGCCTTCAGGCACATTCAGGATCACCGTCAAACCCTTCAAATGACGCCGGATCCAACGCGCCATAATCAACCGTCCCTCAGACTCCCGAGTCGCGAAACCCGGCGCCGCCACGGACAGTGGCACGCCTACTATGGTCGCCGGAACAGCCAAACGCCCAAACCTGGCAAAGTTCAACAGATTAAGCTTCAATGCATAAGTCACAAACAAAACCCCAGCGTCTTCCGCAAACCAGTAGCGCTGGCCGCAGGGATTGACAGCCTCCAGAAACTCAAGAAATGCCTTTTCCAGATAAATCGCCCCGCCACCGGGTGTACTAGCGCGCCAGACGGCCAGGCAGGCGTCCCATGCAGCCGGCAGCTCTGATGCCCGCTCAAAGCATTGGAACTCAATCAATGGGAGGTTGGCTGCAGCTTCCGCTCTGGGGGTCTTTGATTTTCCCGGTCCTGTCATAGCCCACCGCCCTCACTGTCCACCTCCACCTCAATCAGAAACACCTTGTAATGATGCCCCTCCCGGTCTGCCCAGCGCTCGCCGAAGCCCCGGGAGGCCGTGTTTTCGCTCAGGATCCAGCCCGCCTCGCACCGCTTGAACCGGCCGCGAACCCGCTCCCGACACGCCTCGAAGAGCCGGACCACGCCGCCCCGGCTCTGGTGCTCCGGGATCACGCCCAGCTCCACGATCTTCATGGTGTTGATCCGCCCCGGCCAAAGCTTCCACCTCAACCAGGTTTTGAGACCAATAGTCTCTCCCGGCCTCATCAGCTGATTAAAGTCAGGATACCAGAGCATAAAGCCCACCGGCTCTTCCCCAAAATACAAAAACAGAAGATTCTCAGGCTTCAGAAAAGCCTTGAACTCCCTGAACAGCTCCAAATCCTCATCAATGCGCCGCTGGTAATAAAACCGATGCGCCCCAAAAGCCGTATTATTGATTTCCGTATAAATCCGCGCGGTTCGTTCCAGATGCCTGAAATCCGCAGGCTCAACCTTATAACCCTTTGAAATCCTGCGCATCAGGCGGTCTGACACCGGCACCTCAAAGGATTCAAGATTCACCTCATAAGTCAGCATGGAGACTGTCTCAGTAGCGATCCCCTCAAAATAATCTTTTATGTAAGCCGGGTGATAGGCGCTGCCAAAAGTCGGCACCTCATCAAAGTGATCCGCCAGAATCCCAAGACCGTAGTTCACGTGAAAGTTAAGCCCAACCAAGAGCTGTTCCGCGCCCCGTTCCCGGGCAAGTGTTCGCCCGCGGGCCACCAGCAGAGCGACAGCCTCTTCTTGGCCCTCCAGCGCCTCAAAGCACGCCAGCTGAAGGACTTCGGCCATGCGGTCCACCTGGGCAAAAACGCAAGCTGCCACAGGCCTCCCCCCATCCACGACCAGCACCGGTTCAAGAAACGCCGACTTCGCCATGACGCCCTTGCCGGACAGGATCGTCTCCAGGGTCGTGCTCATGATGTCCCTTCTCAGCGGGTCCATTTTATTCAGCTGCTTCACAAACTTGATATAGTCGCCGGTCTCACCCGGCCCCAGCACGCGCAGCTCCATGTTGACCTCCAGTAAACCTTTTTTACAGTATAACATTTGAGGGACTGGACACCAATGGCTATGGGCGTTCTGCAGACGTCCAGGGGCACAAAAAAAGAAAACAGAGATGCTGCCGATGGTCATTCAACCACCAACCTCACCTCCAGTAAATTCACGACATGATGATAATGTAAAGCACCAGATTCACCACAAACGGCGCGGCGTAAGCACCCAGAAGCACTAAAAGCGGTGCCGACTGCGAAAGAGCCGACTTAGGCGCCATCTGATCCATAGTGTTGACGTTGTTATGATCATAAACCCGCCCCATGGCAAGAAGATTGCCGCGGCTCTCAACCCCAAAGAACAGCACCAGCGGCGTTATCAAGGCCAGAAACGCCCAAACGAAGAAAAAGAATTCAAAATTGAAGCTGTCCATAGTTCTGCGTGACAAGAACAGATACGTGCCTGCCTCGACGGCAGTAAACACCATCAGGAACCGGATGGCTTTTTTCAAATTTTTCTTCATCTGACGATCCCCCTATAGACGGAACTGATCATACGGGAAGCTGGAGGTACTGAGTTGTTTTGCTGATGGCTGGTCGCTGCCGCCGCTTGAGATGGGCTGATTCCAGCCCAAGATCCATAAAATAAGCAGCGCGTTGAGGCCGAAAAAGAAGCCAATCCAGAACCATCTTTCAGCCTCAAAGCCTCGGCCACTGCGAAGTGCCATTGATTTGCATGCGGCACCAAAAGTGCTCCCAATTACCCCCCAGGCGACTAACACAACAAAAATGTCAAACATCCAGCGACCTCCTGTTTATGACTAGGACATGAATAGAACTCGAATGGGGCGACTTGTCGCAGCCACACATTTCCAGTATGCCCATATTTGTGAGTTATAAACCTGAATCGAGACGTTTAATGGTATTTTAATGGAAATTTTATAACTATCCCCAGTTTCATTGTATCCCCAAAGAAATATTACAGTCCGCGTCCCCAACTCCGTTTTGGTGTCAGAGCTTGCGATAACGGTTCTCAACCACTGCAGCAGCCCGCAACCAACCACAGCACTCACCTTTCAGCGCGCCTATACCTCAGCCTCAGTTTCTGCGCCACGCCTCGCCCCCTGAACATAGGCATCCATCATCTCCGCCACCTGCTTTGTGTATTTCACCGCCTCAACCACCGTGCGGGCCCCGGTTACCACATCCCCGGATGCGAAAACCCCCGGCCGTGTCGTCCGTCCTTCCTCATCCGTCACTATCAGCCCACGGTGATCAATCCGAATCCCCTCCGTGTAATTGACAATATTCGACTTCGGCCCTTGGCTCACCGCAATGATCACAGCACTTGCCTCAAGCAGCCCGCGGTGCCCCTCAACTAAAACGATCCCATCAGGCGTCAGGGCTGTCTCGTTATAAACCACGCCACCCGCGTTAATCTCAACCGGCGACTTGTAGTACTCGAACTTGACCCCATCGATCTCCGCGTAGTCAATTTCATGTTTCCTCGCCGATAGTCGTTCCCGCCCCGACCGCGCCATAATCGTCACATCCCGCACACCATGCCTCAAAATGGTACGCGCCACATCCATGGCCACATTGCCGGCCCCAATCACGACGACCCGGTCCCCAAGCCTGTAGGCGCCCGGATTCCTCAGATAATCGATCCCAAAGTGCACATGCCCCAGAGTCTCGCCCTTGATGCCCAGCTTCCGCGGATTCCAGACCCCCGTCCCAATGAACAGCGCGTCGTACCCGTCCCGAAACAGGTCGTCCACCGTCAGCACCGGCCCAATCAGCACGTTCGGCCGCACCACCACTCCCAGCTCGATCAGCTTCCGCTCCAGCCGCGCGATGATCTCCTTGGGCAGCCTGAACTCAGGAATCCCATAGTGCAGAATGCCCCCAATCTTGTCGTTCATGTCAAAAATGGTGACCTTATACCCTTTTAGCGCCATGATGAACGCCAGCGTGATCCCCGCCGGCCCAGAGCCCACTATGCCGATGGTCCCACAGTCCCCCACCCCCGCAGCCAAAGGCAGCATATCCAAACTATAATTGGAGATGTAATTCTCTATACTGCTGATGTGAACCGGAGTCCCCTTGGGCGCAAGCACACAGTGCCCTTCGCACTGAGCTTCATGGGGGCAGACCAGTGAACACACCAGTGACAACGGATTATTATCGAACAGCATCTTGCCGGCATCGCCAATCCGACCCTCCAGCAGCATCCCAATCATCTCCGGAATTGCCGTTCCCACCGGACACCCCTTGACGCACCTCGGATTCTTGCACTTTAAGCAGCGTTTTGCCTCATCTATGACATGCAGTCCCATCTATAACTACCTCCAGCCTTCAGAATCAATAGTTCTTGAATCCAAATGTCTTGTATTATGTATTCTGTATAATATAGCATGAATTCTGAAAACTTTGGATCATAATTATTTCTTTAACGGTCTTTGACTTCGCCATTCAGCACAAAAAAAAGCGCCTCCATCAACAGAGACGCCTTGCTGTGTGTGCTTCATAATACTGTAGAATCAGTTCGTTTCATAACGTTTAGAACTTTTTTCTCAGCCCAACTCCCAGGCCCAGCAAAAGTGTACCGGCAGCGTAATAGGCATATGGCGGAATTTCACCTGTTTTTGGGAGTTTATCCAAAGCAGGATTTCCACGAGGCGTTTCTGGTTCAGTAACTTCCTCAAGGTCCTCCAATTCTTCAGTCTCAACCGGAACATTGACAGGCGTTTCGACCGAAGCTGATGATCCCATTGGAGTCGGAGCCTCAACAACGACTACGACCGACTCGGTTATTTCATCATTTTGTTTTGGTTTATCATTTTGTTTTGGTTTATCTTTTTGTTCTGTTTCATTGTCATTATTTGAGTTGTTGTCATTAGGTGATTCCACGACTGGATCGACTGGATCGACTGGGTCGACTGGATCGACTGGGTCGACTGGGTCGACTGGGTCGACTGGGTCGACTGGGTCGACTGGATCGACTGGGTCGACTGGGTCGACTGGGTCGACTGGATCGACTGGGTCGACTGGATCGACTGGGTCGACTGGATCGACTGGGTCGACTGGGTCGACTGGATCGACTGGATCGACTGGGTCGACTGGGTCGACTGGGTCGACTGGGTCGACTGGGTCAACTGGGTCGACTGGGTCGACTGGGTCAACTGGGTCGACTGGGTCAACTGGGTCAACTGGGTCGACTGGATCGACTGGGTCAACTGGATCGACTGGGTCAACTGGGTCGACTGGATCGACTGGGTCAACTGGGTCAACTGGGTCAACTGGGTCGACTGGGTCAACTGGGTCAACTGGGTCAACTGGGTCAACTGGGTCGACTGGGTCAACTGGGTCAACCTCAGTTACTACCGTTTTCACATCGAAACTAAAACTATCGGATTTATCCACCCAGTCCTTTACCTCCGTCACCAGAGACTGTCCCCCATTGATAGGTAGACTGAAAATCATACTTTCAAAATCCTTGATACTTGCATTTCCACTACCGGCAGTCATTAGGAGCCCAAGCCTCGCGTTTTCACCTAAAGGAAGATATCCTTCACCATTATCAATTGCTTCTAAAAAGTAGTGATTATTGTCCAAAGAGTTTCCCAAAGCCAGTGCACGGATTGCCGCATGGAGATTAGTGTCATAATTCTGGTACTTGTTTAGCAAGTAGTTTATGCGATCTGCAGCTTGGATACCGACCGTCTCCATCATGTTAACCAAGCCAATGTATTTGGTGTTAAGTTCCATTTTTTCAGTGCTGCCTAACATATAGTTCACGGTCGGCGTGACGAGATGGTTATTTCTATCTATTGAGATACTTGTAAATCCATCTGTCAAAGTAAAAGAATGGTTGCCTGGCTTCGTGTTCGAATTATTGCCTTGCTGGGTGTCGATCTTATAATCAACCACTTCAAACGCAGCATAGCGAACCCTAACAACCACATTCAGTGTTTCTACAGAGCTGGCATCGATCTCAAACGCTGTGGCATTGAAAGTACTCTCAGCTCCGCCATTAATAGAGACATCTATACCGTCAAATCTTAAACCCTCAATCAACGCCACGTTGATTGACGTTTTACCTATTACTGAAGTATCCAGTGTGTAAGTTCCGAAGGTTCCATTACCTGAATAAGTTGTTGTATCTTCCGCAAATCCCATCATCCCAAACGGGACCGCGAGCGTGATTATGAGCACAAAAATAAGGGATTGTGCCCATGATTTTGAATTGCGTTTCATGGTATTTCCCCCTGTCAAGTAGGTTATTTATCTATGATTACTTGACACGGCAACTGGACTGCCATAACCCAAATAATAAGGTCTTAGGCTCCATGGTTTTGCGTCCCAGCCTTTCAGCTGGTTTGCCTTTTTCGTATCAACGATCCTCCTCTACAGCTTTTTGAAAAAACACACAGTAATCTACTTTCAGAATAATGAGATAAAACAACCTTGTCAAGGTGTATTTTTCGGCCGAAAGCCTTATGTAAACCCGCTTTCAGGGGTTTGAGAATACCCACTTCAAGATGTTGTATCTATTTCTAAACAATTTTGATTTTGACACAAAATGTGCCAAAAAAATATTTTCCGCATTCTGCAAGAAAGTGTTTTGACACCTTTTTCACTTCAGGAAGAAAATGCCCTTTTATGACCATCGGAAAAGCTCTTAAATGCGGAAGGGTCTCCCTAACTCCCGCCTCCTCCCAAAAAAATTCCGCCGATGGTCACGCCGCCATCTCCACAGCGCCATTACCCTCGACGGAACTCTTTCAATTTCTTTCGATCTTTCCTGATAAACCGCCCGACCGCCAGCATCACCGAGATCGCCATCCACGCAACCAGCACACCCAGCAGCGCCCCAACCGCGTCCAGCGCCATGTCAGATACCTGCATGGTCCGCCCCGGCACAAAATGCTGGTGCACCTCGTCCGCGACCCCAAGCAAACTCGCAATCAGCCAGGCCGGCAGCACCAGCCGCAGCCCTTTGCGGCGCGTCAAAGTAAAAAACGCCACCGTCACAAACCCGCCCAGCACCGTAAACAGAAGCAAGTGCGCGCCCTTTCGCGCCAAATATTTCAACAAAACAACCGACGGATCCGTCGACCGTATCAATTCCGCTTTCGTCGCCAGCCCAAGCCGGACCAGCACCTCATAGGTCTGCTGTGTCGTCTCCTGCATGGCCTGACTCGAGAACCAGTAAATCACCGCAACCCAGACAATTACCAACAGCAGCGTCAATACGCGCTTCACGCGGGCATCCCCCCTCACCTCAACCATTATATGTCGAGATCAGGGTTGAGGTCAAGGCCGCCACCAGGTTGACATAAAATTGTTTTCGCCAACTGTGCAGGTCTTCGCCTACATTGAATTCCCGCCGCGCTCCTTCTCCCTGATATACAGGTCCAGCGCCCGAATCCCCCGGTGGGCCAGCTTGAACATCAGATAGTAAAGGTAAACCGTCAGCACCAAAAATCCAATCACAACCACAACGTTAAAAAGTCCAAACAAGCTCCAGAATGCGTTCATTTTCCAGCCTCCAAATAATTTTTCTGCCGATGGTCACTTCAACCCACAACCCGTCCAAACACCAGCCTTCACCTTTTACCCAACCTCCCGAGCCTAAAACCGATTCATTTAGCATCCCAAATGGTATAAATAAGAAAAGAATTTACAGCCATCATGCAATAAAACACCACGCTCACGCGTTACTCAAATAGAAGGAGCCCTGTCTATGATCCTGTTCACCTTTGTCATCGACAATTCCATAGAACCGCAGTCCAAAGGCAGTTCGGGCAGTTTGGACGAGGGCTTGTTTGGGCGAATCGGCTCGGGCGACATGGCTGCCTTTGATCAGATGTACCAGAAGACCGAGCGCGCCATGTACACCTATGCCCTGACGCTGACGCGGCAGCATGACGAGGCACTGGACCTAATGCAGGAGGCCTATATCAAAGTCCTATCGGCCGCGCACCTCTACCAACCTATGGGCAAGCCCCTGGCCTGGATGTTCACTATCCAAAAAAATCTGCACCTCTCAAAACTCAGAAAATCCAGCAGGATCACGCCTCTGGACGCCGCTGACATTGAAAATAACTTGCGTTTTTCTTACGTGGAGGATCCGGAAGACCGCATGGTCCTCGAAGCTGCGCTCACCATCCTGAATACGGAGGAACAACAAATCGTCCTGCTCCATGCCGTCACCGGCATGAAACATAAAGAGATCGCAG
Organism: Acidaminobacter sp. QWL-03; assembly: GCF_058683855.1. Taxonomy (NCBI): domain Bacteria; kingdom Bacillati; phylum Bacillota; class Clostridia; order Peptostreptococcales; family Acidaminobacteraceae; genus Acidaminobacter; species Acidaminobacter sp. QWL-03. Next base: position 2,890,305 of record NZ_CM178752.1, on the reverse strand, counting down.
AACTGATGAGCCTGGGGCTTTCCACGACTTTATCCAAATACAACCGCGCGCTGAAAAAGCTGCGCAGCTATCTTGAAGAAAGGGGGCTGAACTCATGAATGACGACCAACTCAAAGGTTGCTTGAAACGGGCTGTGGACCAGGCCCCGATCAATCTTCTCGAGACAATAAAACAACAGCCCTACGAAAAAATGAGTGCCCATGACGAGATTACAAGCCAGACTGAAAAGAAGTCATTTGTGCACCGGTCAAACCGTCTGAAGCCCGCGCTGGCGCTCTTTTCCGCAGCTGCCGTGTTCCTCTTCGCCTTCCTCAACTGGCAGATGAATACGCGGTGGGTCGACAGCATGGTTTATCTGGACGTCAATCCGAGCCTGCAAATTGAAACCAACCGCAAGGACCAAGTCATCCGCCTCAGTGGTATGGATGAGGAAAGTGAGGCCCTGATCAAAGACCTCGACTACAAGGGCAAAGATCTTGAAGCGGTCGCGGCAGAGCTCCTGGACCGGCTCGTCCTTGGGGATTACGTCAGCAGCAGCGAACCGGCTATTCTCCTTTCCGTTTACAACGAGGACCCCGAGAAGCGCGACCGCCAGCTCAGCGAGCTTGACCAAGCCATTCACGCCTACCTCCAGAGCTTAGAGATTCAGCCGATAGTCTTGACCCAGACCCTCGACCCAACCCAAACCCTTACAAACTATGCAGAGGCGAACCAGATTTCCGTCAGCAAAATGACCCTGATCCGCAATATGATTCTCCTCGATCCGGAACTTAAGATGGAGGACCTCGCCAAATTGACCCTGGAGCAGCTGATTAAAGTCTCCTCAAAGGTCACGCTGGATCTGGATAAAATTATTCAAAGTTCGGATCTGGATAGGATCAAGACGTTGGATGACCATGATGACGACGAGGATGACAAGGATGACGAGGACAATGAGGACGATGGAGACGAATTCGACGACGAGTCAAATGACGACAAAGACGACTCTGACGACTCTGAGGATTCGGATGAACAGGATGACTCTGAGGATTCAAATGTCGACTCAGCTGATGATTCAGAGGATGACGATGCCACAGAAGATAGCGACGAATTGGATGTGGATGACGACCCAGAAGATCTAGACGACATTGAAGATTTTGACGTCGAAGATCTTGACGATCATGATGACTTGGACGATTCAGATGTTTCTGATGACAGCGATGACGAAGATGAAGAGACTGAACTGGATGACTGAGGGTGTGGTCTGGTGACCATCGGCTAAAAAAATCTTTTAAAAGTCATGCAATAAAAGTCACGCCTGGCGCGTTAATCAGATATAACGCACCTGACCTGCTAAAAAAGGAGTGACTTAAAATGACAATACGTAAAAAGATCGCCCTGCTTGCGGTGCCTGGCCTGCTGGTCGCTGCCGCCTTCACCTTTGCCTTTGTGAACGCCCCTGCCAATACCCTTACTTTTGATGTGAATCCGAGCATCGAGCTCGTCACCAACCGACTAGACGATGTCATTGAGATCAATCCGCTGAATGACGACGCCGAGGCGCTGCTGAAGGATTACAGCCCAAGCGACAGGGATCTTGAAGACGTGGTCAACGACCTCGTGGACCGCATGATCCTGACGGGGTACATCAGCGGCGGACAGGACAACCTTGTCATGATTACCGTTCAAGACAACCAGGCCAATGAGGCGCTGGTGGACCGAGTGAACAAGATGATCGCCGCGTTCCTGGAGAACAAACAAATTGAGGCGACGATCGTCAACAAGCGGCTGGATGTGGCTCGGGAAGCGCTCAACAAGGATGGCATTTCCTCCGGCAAGCTGGCTGTCATTGAAGCGTTGATGGCGGATGACGACCGACTTTCGAGAGAAGAGCTCTCAGAAATGAAAGTCTCAGAGCTGGTAGCCGTCGCGAAAGCGCTTGATCTTAAGCCATCCACACTATTTGACGTAGTTTTGGATGATGACGACTTTGATGGTGACGACTTTGATCTGGACGACGATTTTAATCTGGACGATAACTCTGATTTGAATGACGATTTTAATGACGACAAAGATTCTGATCTTGAAGACGACCGAGATGACGACTCTGATGACGATTCAAACCTTGATGACGACTGGAAAGATGACGGCCGCGACGACGACCGAAATTCTGATTCCAGCAGTTCAGACAGCGTTTCCTCAGCTTCAGCCTCAGTCAACGTCACAGTGTCTGAAAATGTCATTTCAGCGGACAGAGCCAGAATCATCGCGCTGAATAGAGTCAGCGGCGACATTATCAAGCTGTCACTTGATGCTGATGACGATGACCGTCCGGAATACGATGTCGAAATCCTTTCCGGCAACTTGAAATACGAAATCGAAATTGACGCTGTCACTGGCCAAATTTTAAAAGTTGAATCCGAATCTGTTTTAAATGATGATGACAGGAACGAACCCAACGATGATGATGATGCTGTATTAGATGATAGTGATGATCGTGATGAGGACGATGATCATGACGATGATGACGCTGACGATGATCACATTAACGATGACGACAACGATGATGACGACAACGATGACAGTGAGCGTGACGACGACTAAATTGAATATAGAAAATGCCCCGGCCTGGTTATTGATACAGGCTGGGGCATTTTTTAGAGCAAATCTCTATACGATCGCATAGAATATAACACGCGTACAATATCAACTTCGAATTTTAGCTCGTCCACAACGTAAAAAACAATATAATTGTTAACAAGCAGCTTCCTGTATTTCTTAAGTCGTAATAATTTATCATTGACGATCTCACACGATAACGGAAACTCTTCCAGTCTCAGAATTTGATACTCGAGCTTTTCAAGAAAATCGATTGCTGCCATTTCATTTTTCAACTCATATGCAATGTAATCACTGATCTCTTGAATATCCTGTTCCGCAATGGGTGTTAGCCGTAAGATGTACCTACTTTTCCCCATATTTGCTCCGAATCCTTGAGAACGCTTCTTTCACAGGAATCATTTTTTCACGTTCTCTCAGCTGCCCTTCACCTTCAGCGAGCTTTTCATACAACTCAAGCTTAGCTAAAACCTTCTCGTAAGCTTCAATACTCATAACCACCAGATCTCCGTAACCATTCTTGGTGATGTAAATTGGTTCCTGACTCTCATGGCACATTTCAGAGATTTCAGTTGTGTTTCTCAACTCTTTGATCGGATAAATCATTGGCATAATTCTACCTCTTTTCGAATCATAATTATGCCTTAATTATATCACTTCTTCAGCTATCTGTTAATCAATATCAGTCCCACAATGCACAGCACCGCCCCAAAGATCTTGCTGACCTCAAAGGCTTCCTTGTAGATCATGATTCCCACCGGGATCAGCGCTATGGCCAGGGCAATATTCGCCACCAGGCTCCCCACGCTGATATTCCAGCCAGCCCTGTAAGCGGCCAGGAAGCCGAACTCCAGGCCCAGAATCGAAATGCCCAGGAGAAAAGCCGTCCAGTTGAGTGACTGCAAGGACTCAACGATGCCCTTGTCTGTCTTGTAAAAGAGAAGAGCAACCACGGAGAGTGCTGCTGCAACCAAGTAGGTCACCGTTAAACTCACGAAAGGATTGATCTTATCCGGCGTGGATTTTTGAGCGATGTGGTACAGGATATTGGACGCGACGATCATGACTATCGAAAAGACGTACATGAGACTCTCCTCCTGGTATTATATTCCATAACTAAGTATGCTGAATAAACTGGATTTTAAGCCTGGTTTTTGCCAGCAGGTTAAACAAATGTTAGTTTTGATATTTACAGAACGATACACTAGGTTCTGCTTAGGATAATGCTGCAATTTTGGCGGAACTGTGACTATCTGCCAAGCTCAATAACATTAGCGACCAGTGCCTTGCACTTGCCGCAGTCAGACCCTGCGCCGGTCACTTCAGCCACCTGATCCGCTGTGAAAGCGCCGTTTGAGATCGCGGTCAAGACGTCCTGGAATGTGACGTTTTTGCAGCCGCACAGCATGGACATGATGTGATCCAGGTTTTCGCTGCAGCCTTCGCAGGCGCCGCAGGCGCCGGTGACCGCCCTCAGCTCCTCAAGTGAGCGCGCGCCACCGATTTGCGCCTTTCTGAATGCCAGATACTCTACATTGTTTGTCGTGCAGATGATCCCTTTGCTTGCCATTTTTCTATGTCTCCTTTTCATATGTGGTTTTTCCCAAGCTTCTAATTGGGTGCTTTTTGAAATCTTACCAGGAGATTTTATATTATTTTTGAAAAGATTTCAAATTCTTTTCTGTGCTTTCTTGTGGGGAAATTATGCTAAAATGAAGTGACGATGGAACATAGAGTTGGAGGGGCTGATGGGGCTGGTGGCTGACCATCGGCTAAAACCAACTTTTCGAATTGAAGGTTAAGGAGCGTTTTGAGATGGAACAAATGAGTTTAGAGCCTCAAAAAAATAAATTTACTGATAGTCAACTGACCCTCGCCTCGCTGCCGCGCCAGTTCAAAGGGTTTCTTTTTGACATGGACGGCACGCTGTTTGACTCGATGACGATGTGGCGGCACCTGATGCCTGATTATCTGCGGACCCACGGGATTGAGCTGCCCCGGGAGGTCCACAAGGCCATGCAGGGGTACACGCTGGATCAGGTGATTGAGGCGGTCGCTGAGCTTTATCACGAGCATCTGGATGAGCAGAAGATGTTCGAGTATTACGACTGGCGGTTGAAGCAGGCTTACAACGAGCAGGTGGTGTTTAAACCCTTCGCGCTGGAGTATTTGCAGTATCTGAGGGCTCATGGGCGGCGGCTTGCGCTGGTGACGACGACGGACCGGGTTTATGTGGACGTGCTGTTTGAGCGCTTTGGGCTCCGCGACTATTTTGAGGTGATCCTGACAATTTCGGATGTCGGGGCGGGCAAGAATAAGCCGGACATCTATCACGAAGCGGCAAGGCAGTTAGGGCTTGGTGTGGAGGACTGCGTCGTCTTCGAGGACGCGCTGTTCGCGCTGGAAACGGCCCGGGCAGCGGGGTATGTGACCGTTGGGGTAGAGGATCATGGGCATGTGGATGAGGAGACGCTGGAAAGGCATTGCGACTTAATGATTAAAAGTTGGGAATGGGTGTAGGGGATTTTTGTAAGGGTTGAACAAATAAAAAGGAAAGGAAAACGGCGCGTGCGCTGTTTTCCTCTTAACTGAGTTGATGGAAGGAAATTGGTGCGGCTGCCCCAATTTCCTTTTTTAATGCGTTAGCCAAATGACACCACCAGCGCGGCAATCATTATGAGCCGCTGTCATCGCAGGGCTTGGAGGACATACATCCCGCAAGCTCTAGCACCAAAACAAACTCGGTGACAGGCACTCACTTCAACTTGGTGACTGACCCCAACCCGAAGTTGGTGACGCAGACAACTTTCGATTCAAACATGCACCTCGCGGCTGGCGCCTATTGCTCCGCCCCTAACCACGCTGCGTGTGATTAAGGGCTGCGCTTCGGTATAGGGCCACGCCCTTTTGAGAAAGTTACACCTCACCTTACAGACGTGCACCTCGCGGCTGGCGCCTATTGCTCCGCAATCCCCCTCACTGCGTTCGGAGGATTGCTGCACTTCGGTATAGGGCCACGCCCCAGCGCAAAGCACACCTCACCATACAGACGTGCACCTCGCTCCGCTGCGCTGCGCTTCGGTATTGGGCCAAGCCCAATACAAATAAAGAAAACACCATGGTTCAGAGAGCTTGCTCTCTGAACCATGGTGTTTTCTTTATTTGTGCACCTCTTAAGCTTCGCCTAAATACGCCTTCCTCACCCGGTCATCGGTCAGCAGGGCTTTCGCTTCACCCTCAATGGTGATGCTGCCGGTCTCGAGGACGTAGGCGTAGTCTGCCAGTTGGAGGGCAATATTGGCGTTCTGCTCAACCAGAAGCACTGTCAGGCCCGTCGTCTTGTTCAGGTCCGCTATGGCGCTGAAGATTTCTTGGACGACAATCGGCGCCAGGCCCATGGAAGGCTCGTCCAGCATCAGCAGGCGGGGCTTCGACATAAGAGCGCGGCCAATAGCCAGCATCTGCTGCTCGCCACCGGAAAGCGTTCCACCCATTTGCTTAGAACGTTCCTTCAAGCGTGGAAAAAGCTTAAACACAAATTCCTTATCCCTTGCCACGCCATCCTTATCCTTACGCAGATAAGACCCCATATCCAGATTCTCTTCCACGGTCAGAGCCGTAAAGATCCGCCGGCCCTCCGGCACGTGAATGACGCCCTTACCCACGATTTTTTCCGATGGCAGCGCCAACAGGTTCTCTTCCTCAAAGAGGATCTGACCCTTGCACTTTACCAGATTTGAAATGGCTTTCAATGTCGTGGACTTGCCAGCGCCGTTTGAGCCAATCAAAGTGACAATCTTCCCCGCAGGGATCTCAAAAGACAGGTCGCGGAGGGCGTGAATACCGCCGTAAAACACGTCAATGCCTTGAACCTTAAGCATTCTGCTCCGCCCCCTTTCCAAGATACGCCGCTATGACGCGCTCGTTTTTCATGATCTCCTCAGGCTTGCCCTCGGCGATCTTATTGCCATAGTCGAGAACGGCAACCCGGTCAGAGATGCCCATGACCAGTTTCATGTCGTGCTCGATCAACAATACGGTGAAGCCCCTGTCCCTGATCTTGCGAATCAGCGTAGTCATTTCCACTTTTTCATTGGTGTTCAGACCGGCTGCAGGCTCGTCCAGGAGAATGAGGCGCGGCGAGGATGCCATAGCCCGCGCAATTTCCACGTGTCGCTGAATGCCGTATGGCAGACTGACGGCGATTTCGTCTTTATACTGTGTCAGATCCAGGAATTCCAAAATCTCTTCACAGACGGAACGGATCCTGACCTCCTCCAGCTTGTGGCGCTTCAGGTGCAACAATGCGTCAAAGATGCTGGAAGATGTCCTGCAGTGCTGGCCCACCATGACATTCTCAAGGACTGTCATGCTGGAAAATAGACGAATATTTTGAAAGGTTCTGGCCATGCCCAGCTTAGTGATTTCATAGGGCTTGGATTTTTTAAGCTCTGCCCCCAGAAAGTCCACGCGGCCTTCCGTCGGCTCGTAGATGCCTGTCAGCAGGTTAAAGAATGTCGTCTTTCCGGCGCCGTTGGGGCCAATCAGGCTGACAATTTCGTGCTCATCGATATGGAAATCGACCTTGCTAACGGCCGTTAGACCGCCGAAGACTTTTGAAATTCCAGATGCCTCTAGGATTTTCATCGGCCGCTCCCCTCCTTTTCAAACTGTCGAGACTGATCATGCCCTGCGGGCGAATGATCATCATCATAGCCAGCAGGATGCCGTAAATGGCGTATCTGTAAGTGGAGATGTCGCGAAGGGCTTCCGGCAGGATGGCCAGGATCACGGCGCCAACAATGACGCCCGGAATGCTGCCCAGACCGCCCAGAACCACCATGGTCAGAATGGTGACGGACTCCATGTACGTGAAGTTGTCCGGGTTGACGTAGTGGACGAAGGAAGCGAAGAAGCCGCCTGCAAAGCCTGCAATGACAGCGCCAAGGACGAAGGCCAGGATCTTCATGTTGGCCGGATTGACGCCCATGGACTCCGCCGCGATCTCGTCATCCTTGACCGCCGCGAGACCGCGGCCCAATCTGGAGTCTTCCAGACGCTTGCTGATGATAATAGTGATCACAACCATCACCAAAATGATGTAGTAATAACCGGTGTTGCCCTTGACCGCCATGCCAAAGAAAGACGGGGATGGAATGCCCGGAATCCCTGCAGGGCCCCGGGTAAAGGTGCCCCAGTTGATCAGGATCAGTCTGAGAATTTCACCAAAGCCTACGGTGACTATAGCCAGATAGTCGCCCTTCAGGCGTAGGGTCGGAATCCCCAGAATAAAGCCAAAGATCCCGGCCACGACACCGCCCGCCACTAATGCGATCCAGAAGTTCACGCCAAAGGACACCGTCAGAATAGCCATGGTGTAAGCGCCCAGGGCATAAAACGCCGAGTGGCCCAGGGACAGCTGCCCTGCCTGGCCCAAGACAATATTGAGGCTCAGCGCCAGCACAATATAGAGCAGCACCATAACGCTTGTTCGAAGGATATAAGGTTCTCCCGCCAACAGGAACGGTAAAACCAAAGCAAACACACCAACGGCGCCAAGCAAAGCCTTCTTCTTGCCGCCGCCCACCTTGATCAGCTTCTTGCTGGCAAAGTCAAAGAACCGGGCCAGGATCTGGATCCCTAAGAACAAAATTGCGGAGTACAATAAGAGATTTCGGAGCACAGTCATTAGATTTGTCATTTACCCGCGCCCCCCTACACTTTCTCTTTCATGGTCTTGCCGAGGATGCCCGTAGGCTTGAACAGCAGGACTATGATCAGGATGATGAACGCAATGGCGTCACGGTAGCCGGAAGAGACATAAGCTGCCCCGAGACTCTCCGACACGCCCATGAGCATGCCGCCAATCATGGCGCCCGGAATGCTGCCAATACCGCCAATAACTGCGGAGATGAACGCTTTGAGACCTGGCACGAAACCCATCATCGGGAAAACTGCTTTATAATACATGCCGACCAGAGCACCCGCAGTGGCGCCAAGGGCGGAGCCCAAGGCAAAAGTAAAGTAGACCACGCGGTTCGTGTTGATGCCCATCAGTCTTGCCGTGTCCATGTCCTGGGACACGCAGCGCATGGCTTTGCCCATTTTGGTATATTTGACAATGTAGGATAAGACCGAAACGAGAATGATAGTGACTACAATGATAATGATTTGAATCGTCGACATTCTAAAACCGGCGAAGTTGTAAATTTTGTTGGTCATGACCTCCGGGAACGACTGCGTCTCCGGACCCCAGACCAGCATGGCGAAGTTTTCCAGAAAGATGGCGACACCAATCGCCGAAAGGAAGAGGCTGATCCGCGGCGCTTTAAAAACCGGACTGTAGGCAAACTTGGCAATCGCGATCCCGAACAGCGCCGCGCCGGCCATGCCAAACAGCATTGCCGCGGCAATGGGCAGGTTGAGGATCGTAATGGCCGTCAGCGTCAGAAACGCGCCCACCATATACAAATCGCCGTGCGCGAAGTTGATCAGGCGGATTATGCCGTAGACCATGGTATAGCCAATCGCTGTCAGGGCGTAAATCGAACCGAGGGCGATCCCGTTGCTGAGATGCTCCATAAACATGCGTAGACACCACCTTTTGAAATGCACGCCCCCTAGTGACAGGAAGCCCTTCCCCTTGTTGACAGGGGCGAGGCCCCCTTGTGACAGGGGGCGTGGCAGAGTGAGGCTTTCATAGAAATGTCAGTGCTTTCGGGTCAGAACTACTGAAAAAATCTTTTTGCCGATGGTCCCGGAAGTCCTACGGCTGAACATCGGCAGGAACGATCTTGCCGTCTTTAACGGTGAGGATAATGATGTTGCGTGTGACAGCGTTGTCGACGAACGTGATTGGGCCGGCGACGCCAGGGAATTCCTGTGTCTCGTTGAGGAACGCCGTAATGGACTCGCGGTCCGCGCCTTTGGTTTGCATTGCCTCGAGAAGGACGAGTGCGGAGTCATAAGCGAGAGCGGCGTAGGTGTCAGGCTCCTTGCTGTACTTCGCGACGAAAGCTTCTGTGAATTCTTTAGTACCGGCAAACTCGATGTCCGGGTGGAAGAAGCCTGTGAACTTGATGCCTTCAACCGCGTCGCCGCCAAGCTTGACGAGCTCTTCTGAGCTGATGCCTTCCGTGCCGAGCATGTCGATGGCAAAGCCTGAATCCTTGGCTTGCTGAGCGATCAGTGCGGTTTCAACATAGTAGCCAGCGACGAACAGGAGGTCCGGGTTGGTATTTTTGATGTTGGTGAGCTGCGGGCTGAAGTCTTTGGACTGGCCTTCGAAGTAAGTCTCAGTTGCGGTGATGGTGCCACCAAGCTCGGTGAAGCGCTTCGTGAAGTCGTCCTTCAGGCCGACGCCAAAGTCGTTGGCGGTGAACATGATGGCTGCGTTTTTCTTGCCCATTTGGTTGTAGGCGTACTCAGCGAGTCTGTAAGCCTGATCTGTGTCCGTCAGGGAAATTCTGAAGACGTGCGGTGTGGAGCCGTCTGTGATGGCCTTGTTGACAGAGTCTGTGATGACCGGGATGCCGGCTGCTTCATAGATGCCGCGGGCTGCCAGCGTACAAGAGCTGTTCCAGTGGCCTATGACCGCAAGAACGCTGTCGTCCGCCGCGAATTTCTGCGCGACGTTTGGTGCTTCTTTAGGGTTGCCTGTGTCGTCGCCGACCAGGAGCTTGACTTGCTTGCCGTCGATGCCGCCAGCCGCGTTGACTTGCTCGAGGGCCAGCTCGATGGCTTTGACTTTCATGTCGCCGAACTGAGCGGAGTCACCCGTCATAGGGTTGGCGCTCGCGATGTAAAGTTCCGTGCTTTCTTCTTTTGCGCCGCCGGAGCATCCGGCGAGGGCTGTGACTGCGAGGAGAAGGATCATTAATAATGCCAGCATTTTTTTCATGTTCATTGTTTCCCCCTTAGCTTCTATGTTCGTTTTTTCCAGTGCTGTTTGCCGATGGTCACCCATCGCTGCACTTAGTTATATAGCAGGAAGGATGCCAAGTTAGGATTTTGAATTAGATTTTCACGAAATAATAAAAATATTGCGATAATTTAAGTAGAGTTGAAACTACACCCCCTGAAAAGGTAAAAAGACCCTCGCCGAGGGTCTTTTTCTGATTGAAGCAGGCGGACTTACTGTTTTGATCATTCGTCATTTTTCGACAAAAAGTATGCAATAATTTCATGACATGCAAAAACTGCATGATTTTAAGACCAGCTAAGGAAAGTCAATTCTTTTCTTTAAGAAAGATAAAAAATTGAGTTTAAAAAATGGGTACAACAAACTAAGCCATTGAAAAGTACGAACAATGGCTATTTTTCAATTCCATTGAATCAGGCAGCTATAAGTTGTAGTTTTGCCGCTCTCCAGGATTGGTGTTCTTCTGGCTGTCTGACTTCAAATGGCTTATCATCTCGCAATACTGCAAAAATATAGTGTAATAGCTTATGCATAACTGCAACGAGTGCAACTTTTTTCTTCTTGCTTCCACATTTTTTCTGATAATAGTCCCTCAGGATTGGGTTGACTTCCTCGCCATTGCTCTTAGTACTTATTGCGGTTAATGCAACCGTAAACAGGACTCTTCGCCCAATTCGAGTGCCTCGTTTGGAGATCTTATTTTGATCCCCTTTAAACTTCCCTGATTCGTTAACACTTGGATCAATGCCAAAGTATGCAACAAATGCCTTTGGGGACTTGAACATCCTAAAATCACCGATCTCGGCGATCAGTGTTACAGCGGAAATGTAGCCTATTCCAGGGAGTTGGTCTATCAGCTCGATTTGACGTTTAACTGTTGCCGGAAAGTCCATAGAATTAACAATTTCACGGATCTTGTTAACGATGCTTTCCAAATTCTTTTGAAGACTTATGATATTATCCACACAGATTTTTATCTTAATCCCCAGCATTGAGAATTCCATGGGCATAGAAGCAGCATTGGAAGCATACTCAAGTAGTCCATCCACTTTCTTCGAAGCCCAAGACGCACCTTTACGACCATGTTTAGCAATCAATTCTATGAGTATAGAGCGCTCCGCAGATAAGATATCCATAGGGGTTGAAAAGTCCTTTAGAAGCGCCAAAGAGGCTTTGCCATAAGGCTCTGAGAAGACTTTTCTATATCCAGGGAACAGTAGATAAAGATCTGTGCTAAGCCGGTTTTTCATTTCAGTGATAGTATCAGAGAGTGAATAGTACTCTCTTACCATCATACGAAGTGCGAGGACTTGGGGCTCAGGAATAATTGAAAACTTAACGTTTTGATACTTCGCAAGTTTTGCAATCTTTTCAGCATCTTTTGAATCGTTTTTCACTTTTCTTATGTCAAGATTTTTGATAGAATGTACAGACAAAGGGTTGAGGACAAATCCTTTGAGGTCATTCGATCTCAGAAAGAAGAAGAGTGGTAAATGAAAGATACCCGTAGATTCTACGAAGTAGATGGGCTTTCGTTGTAACCGCTCTTCTTCGTTTTTGAGAATCTCTAATAGTTTTTGGAATCCAGAGGGGTTGTGATCAATTCGAAAAGGTTTTCGAATCAGAGCACCCGACGGCTCTAACATGGCAACAAAAGAAAACTCTGAAGAGACATCGAAGCCCACTACAAAATCATCAATAAATCGGGACAAAACTAGCACAACCTTTCGTACAGAATGAATCAGAGCTTCCACTGTATGAAGAACGTCTAACAAACTTGCGTTTGAAACGGGTAACACACGAAGGTGGCCCAACCAGCTAAACATCGAATCGTTCTTGTGGAGTGACACTCTTAATCGCGGATAAAGCCTCGAGATGAGGGATCCAGTTGGGGAGCATGTCTATCTCTCTGACAAGTGAGATTATAACATCATGTAGACTGGCTTTCATCAACAATTGAGCCTCTGATTCATCTGAACAATATATACTTAGTTTTCAAGGAACGTTCGGTCATCAAGTGCTTATCTAACCTATCTCTATCTTACAAGGTTGGGGACGCGGACAGGTTTTACTTTGGTGACGCGGACAAAAACAAATTTGGTGCCAGAGCTTGGGATAACCGTTCTCATTTAGGCGCACGCATGACGAACGCATTCAAAGGCGGATCTTGCAAAATGTAGATACGCGGTATATACTAATATTAGAGGTGATGACCATGTATACAACCCTCCAAAAGTGGGGCAACAGCCAAGCCATTAGAATTCCTAAGTCCATCCTGGAAAAAGCTAATTTGAAAGAAAACGATCCTGTCGAATTGAAAGTGGAAGACGGCAACCTGATCATTATTCCACTCTATAAGCATATGACCCTAAAAGAACGAATTGCTGCCTATGGGGAAGCAGAAGCGCCCTCTGAGGAATGGGATACCGGAAAACCGAAAGGCAAAGAGGTGTTGTGATGGCTTATATTCCTGATCATGGCGATCTAGTCCTTGTCGAGTTTGATCCTCAGGCCGGGCACGAGCAAATGGGAAAACGTCCCGCGCTTGTCGTCAGCAATAAAACCTTCAACCAATTTACTAAACTCACCATGGTTTGCCCCATTACCAATACGCAGAGGAATTATCCACTTCACGTAACACTGGATTCACGGACAAAAACAACTGGCGTCATAATGTGTGAACAAGTGAAATCATTGGATTTGAACGCCAGAAACGCGACTTTTTTTGAATGCGTTCCGGATGATATTCTGGCTGAGGTGCTTGACATTCTGCGAGGATTTATTGAATTTGAAAAGGATTAACGGCTAATCTTCTAAAGATATTTAATTCTATTACAACCTTGTATAGTCTTTATTGTTAGTATATATTAATTTATATGCTAACAATAAAGACATATCAAAAGGGTGTGTAGTCATGAATGACAAAGATTTAATTCATTTAATATTACGGTCTAACAACGGCATAATTGAAGCACGCCAAGCATCTGAAGCAGGTATCAATAACAAGACCCTGCAGCGACTCCATCAATCTGGAGATCTTGAAAGAATTGAACACGGAATATATATTGATCCAAATTATATTGAAGATGTATATTATATTACTCAATTGAGATGCAAACAATGTGTTTACTCCCATGAAACGGCATTGTACTTTCATGAATTAACAAATCGAACACCTTTTCAACTTCAACTGACAATTCCATCTGGTTATAACACAAGACTTATTAAAGATAAGGAAAAATTCAGGTTTTATTACGTAAAGAGAGACATTTTTGAAATTGGTAAAATCAGGATGAACTCACCGTTTGGCAATCCTATCCGTGTCTATGATAAAGAACGAACGATCTGTGATGTATTGAAGAAGAAAGACCAATTAGACACAGATCTAGTTTTATCTGCAATCAAACAATATATGAAAGAACCTGGTAATGATTTTTCTAAATTATTGACTTACGCGGATCTATTTAAAGTAAAAGATATTGTAAGACAATACTTGGAGGTTCTAGCATGAAGTTTAGTAGTCCAAGGCAATTAAAGGACTGGATAAACAATTACTCAAAGAAAAATAATGTGATATCCAATACAATATTACAGAACTACATGATGGAGAGACTTCTTGAACGAATATCTCTATCACCTTACCATGATAATTTTATTCTAAAAGGTGGTTTCTTGATTACTTCTTTGGTAGGGAGTAATCTTAGAAGCACGTTAGACATTGATACAACCATAAAAGGATTCCCAGTTACACGAGAAAAAATAGAAAAAATTGTTCAAGCAATTTTATTAATTGACATCGATGATAATGTGAGTTTCCAATTAAATGAAATCAAGAATATCCGCAACACAGGTGAATATGAAGATTTTCGAGCATTGTTGACTGCTCATTTTTTTAATATGTCAGTCAATATGAAGTTAGACATTACTACAGGTGATGAAATAATTCCAAGAGAGATAGAATATGGCTTCAAACTAATGTTCGAAGATCGCTCAATAAATATTAAAGCCTATAATATCGAAACTATTCTGTCAGAAAAAATTGAATCAATATTGGCCCGAAATGTCGCAAATACAAGAGCCAGAGATTATTATGATGTTTATATACTGTCAATACTAAGAAATAAGGATTACAAACAGCTTGATGTGCAAGATGCTATAAGGAAGAAAGCAAAAGAGCGTGGCACTGAAGTATATCTGAACAATTGGAAAAAATATTTGAATGATATTGAGGAAAACACAGATCTTAGACATATTTGGAATTCATATTGTAAGAAATATCCTTACGCGAACGGAATCAATTTCAATTTGGTTATTGATTCAATAAGAAAACTTCTTGAAGAGCTCAAGTAAATTACTCAATTAGAGATACAAAAGAGCAGAGTTAATCACCCTGCTCTTTTGTATTGAATTTAATTTAAAAATGCCCTAATCGTTGAAGCCAAATCACAAAATTGTCTTCCCCCTACCCTTCCCCAAGCCCAAACTCCTTGATCTTGTTGTAGAGATGCCTCTCGCTAAGCCCCAAGAGGTTCGCTGTCCTGCGGCGATTCCCCTCACAATACAAAAGCGTTGCCTCTATGAGCCGCCGCTCCACCTCGTCCAAGCGCTCGCCCACATACACCGGTACCAGCTCCCGGGAGGACTTATACACCGAAATCCCCGTGATATCCCCCGGCAGATCCGCCAGCTGAATAATGGAATCTATGGACAGCGCCACGGCCCGCTCAATGATGTTCTGCAGCTCCCGGACATTTCCCGGAAAATCATAGGCTTCCAGCGCCTCAATGGCCGTCGCAGAAATTCCAGAAACCACCTTGCCAAACCGCTTCGAATACAGCTCCAGAAAGTGCTGGCACAGCAGCGGAATATCCTCTTTCCGTTTCCGAAGGGGCGGCACCTCAATGGCCACCACGTTCAGCCGGAAAAAAAGATCCTCCCTGAACAGCCCCTTGCGCACCGACTCTGCCAAATTCCGGTTTGTGGCCGTAATCAATCGAAAATTCACATCGATGGACTTCTCACTGCCCAGCGGCGTCACCTTCTTCTCTTGAATGACCCGTAAAAGCTTGGCCTGCAGAGACAAATCCAGGTCTCCAATCTCATCCAGAAAAATAGACCCCTGGTGGGCCAGCTCAAACTTGCCCTTGACCTTCTGGTGCGCCCCCGTAAAAGCACCCTTCTCATAGCCAAAGAGCTCGCTTTCCAGCAGGTTCAGCGGAATCGCCGCGCAGTTCAGCGCCTGAAAGCTATGCTTGGCCCGGTTGCTCCGCTCATGAATCGCCTGGGCAATCAGCTCTTTGCCCGTGCCGCTTTCCCCGGTGATCAAGACATTGATGTCCAGATCCTTCACCCGGTCAATCACATCAAACACATACCGCATAGCCGCGCTGTCCGCAATGAGCATCCGGGCGTCCTCCGGCCCGCCAGGGCCGCCCAGTCCTCTTTGACCGGCACCCCCGCTTCCCGTGCCGCCACTCCCAGCGCCAGCCCCACCGCTCCTGAATTCCAGCGCCTTATTGATCATTACTGTCAAACTCTGAATGTCCAAGGGCTTCGTCACATAGTGATACGCCCCGCTCTGCATGGCCTTAATCGATGCCTCAATGCTGCCGTAAGCCGTCATAGCAATGATCATGACCTCCGGCTTCCTGGCGTGCAGCGACCGGATCACGTCCAGCCCGTCCACGTCCCCCAGCCGCTGATCCAGCAGCACCAAATCCACCGAGTGCGCCTCCAAAATCTCAAACGCCGTTTCCGCGTTGTCCGCTACGTCAATCTCGTAAAGATCCTCCAGCGCGTAGCGGAGCGCTGTCAGAATCGTCCGCTCGTCGTCCACGATCAATATGCGCTTCAAATCCGACTCCCCCTCTCCTCAAACGCCGGCAGCTCCATCACAATGCGCGTTCCAACCCCAGGCGTGCTGTCCACCGAAATGGTCCCGTTGTTCTCGCGGATGAGCTGCTCGACCATCGGCAGACCTAAGCCGTACCCGCCGCGCTTGGAGGTCACAAAGGGCTCGAACGCCCGCGCCGCCTCGTCCCCGGTCATGCCCGGGCCGTTGTCTGCAACCACCAGCTCCACCACGCCACGTTCGCCCATCAGCGCGCTGGTAATGTCAATCCGCCCCTGCCGTTCACCGCCCTCGTCCGCGCTCGCAATCTCGCCCATGCCTATAATCGCGTCCAGGCTGTTCAGCATCAGGTTCAGCAGAATCTGCTTGAGCTGGTTGGGGTCCGCGTACACCCATAGAGCCTCAAGACGGTGGCCGATGGTCACCTGCCCACCCTCACTCCGCGGCCTTACAAGCCGTTCAAGGTTCTCCACCAGGCTGACCAGGTCGATCTCCCGAGGTTCCGGCACCTTTGGCCGCGCGTAATCCAGCAGATCCGTAATAAGCTGGTCCATCCGCGCGATCTCCGAAGGTACAATTTCCTTGAACTCCTCAATAAAACGGTCGTTGTCGCGCTTCAGCGGCACGAGCTCGGACAGCGTCTTGATGGAGGTCAGGGGATTTCTGAGTTCATGGGCAATCCCCGCCGCCAGGTTACCGACGGTCTGCATCTTATCATACTGGCGGATCGCAGCTTCCTGAGTCCTGATTTTCTCCGTCTGGAGGAGAACCTCCTTGGTCAGCTTCGCATTCCACTGGCGCACGACTAAAGCGGCAAAAATGGATAGGGTCATAAGCCCCAGGAGCACATAAAAAATGCGCTTAGCCTGATCCAGGGTGATCCCATAGTCCACCAACTGTTCCCCAAACCACTTTTTATAGATTCGGTCATAGGTTCCGTCTGTTTTAACGCGTTTGATGGCGCCATTAAGCATTTCCAGCAACTCCGGATGATCCGGATTCACGGCCATGCCATAGTCCGTCACCGCCATGGGTTCCCCCACAATTTTCATGTCCTCTAGGCGCCGCATCTTTTGTAAATAATAGATTGCTGTCAGCCGGTTGCCCACAAAAGCGTCAGCATGTCCAGCCAAGACGTCCGCGAGAGCTCTTTCCTGGTCCGAGAAGCCCAGCGCTTCTACCCCGGGTTCCCAACTTAAAATCTCTTCGGCGACGTCCCCCAATTGAAAGGTGACGGCTCTGCCCTTCAGATCCCCGAGGGCTGCGATAAACTGATTGTCCTTGCGTACAAAAATAGCCTGGGAATTGGTAACCAGCGGCTCGGCAAACAGATAATAGCCTTCCCGCTCGGGTGTGCGGATCATGCCTTGGATCATGTCCACCTCGCCCCTGCGCAGGGCCTGTTGGGCTTCTTCCCACTTCATGGGGATCAGCTCGTAGTCCATCTCCAGCTCCAAAAACACGGCGTTGAGCATATCCACGTTAAACCCGCGGTAGACCCCATTCTGATCGAGAAATTCGTAGGGCGGGTAATTGATATCGCCTGCGACCCGAATGACGTCATTGGCACGCCCTTCCACAGCGTAGGAAGGTTGGTTAAAGGTGAGGCTGATCACAGCAGATGAAAAAATGGAAAAGGCAAAAAATAAAACAAGGAAGGCCTTCGTTAACTGTAGTTTCCTGATCAACGAGTTTCTCCCCCCTTTTGTGTAAGACAGTGTTGGAAGAAGGTGTCAGACACCTTCTTCCTTCCAAAAAGTGACAGGCGCCACACCGAAAGTACCCGCCTCAGTTCGGACCTGTCACTCACCTCTTCTTCTCTTTTCCGTCCTATCTCTCCAACATCCTATCAAAACTCCCCGCGCCCGTATATGGAAAAACTCCATAACGCTTCAGGGCAAAAGGCACATCTGAGGCGCTGGCCGGGGCGTCGCCAAGGGCGAAGGCCATGACATAGCCAAAGCCGTTCAGCACCTGGTCTGCTCTGGCATCATGGACGCCGTACGGATGCGCGTAAACCCTCGTTTTGTTGAAACCCTTGTCCGTCAGCAGTACTGTCGCCATTTGAAGATCTGCCTTCAGCGAGATCTCGTCAAGGGCCAGGGCCAGCGGCACCCCGCTGCTGCTCAGGCCGTGGAGGGCATGGCTGTGAGGGTGATACTCGAAGACGTTCTTCGCCTTGTTCATCTCTGCCCAGGAAATCTTCACCGTTTTGGATGGATCCCACGCCACGGGCGCCGCCTCCACCGTTCCAGTGACCACAAACATGGACGCCGTGAACCCATACTTCTTCAAAATAGGGTACGCGTAGCGGTAGACGCTTTGATAGCCGTCGTCAAACGTGATGACCACGCTGTTTTCCGGAGCAGTCCAGGTGCCCTTGAGGTGCGCCTGCAGCTGGGCCATGGTCAGGGTTGTGACGCCCTTCGACTTCAGGTAGGCCATGTCGCGCTCGAACTTCTCCACGGAGACAATGGCCCCGTTGAGCTTCTGAAGGGGTGACATTTCCGTTTCGAGGAGGAGGTGATGGTAGCATAGCACCGGAATGTTCGCAGGTGCGGTGACGGTTTGCGCCGCATCGGTTGTAATTTCGGCTGGGACGTTAGTGCCGGCAACTGGGTTGACTGAAGGACCCATCGGCAAATTGCCTTCAGCACTGACGAGCAGCGGCGCGGCGAGTTCCGGTTCGCTGTTTGCGGTATCAGCAGGCTCCGCGGTTTCCGGCGCCTCGTTTGCCGCCTCTTCTAAAAGCCCTTTTTGGCCGATGGTCACCAAAAAGTCCCGCTCCACATAATCGACGCCGTTCTCCCGGAAGGCACTGTGCCAGGTCTCCCGACCGGCCGCGTCCAGCACGTTGAGCCGGCCGTCTGCGGAAGGCATGATGAAGAACTGCTGAGTCCCGATTCTCAGCGTCTTCAGATCCCGGCTGGCATGGGACGTCAGGGTCAGCCCCGGGATGCGGGCGAGATCCTCTAAACGGAGGTAGTCCGCCTCCACCCGGGTGATGAGCTCAAAGGCCGGAATTGTCGCTGTTGACGCGCCTTCTGAGACTTCCGCCGAAACTGCCTGGCTGAAACTGAGGGCTGGAAGGGTGACCATCGGCAGAAAAAGTCCCAGGGTGAGGGTAAGGGCCACAGCGGCCCTTTTTATTTTTTGGTGATTCAATTGAACTGGTTTCACGACTTACCTCCTGGTGCTGACTGTAATCTGGGTGCTTTGCTGCCGTTATTCTGCGTAAAGGATGTCGACGATCATATCCTCCCGGATTTCCCAGAGGTTCGCCTGGACCCTGAAGATGTTCCACTCATCAATGTCGAAAATGCGGGGCCAGCTGTCCATGACTTGCTTTCGCTCTCTCGGATAGAAATGGGTCGTCGCCTCATCCAGAAAGACGAACAGGTTGGTGTGGCCGCGACTTGCCATTTCTTTTTTGTATGCCTCTTCGTCCGCCTGGTCCTTGGGAATGTACAGGTGATTGAGGACGTGGTCCCACTTCACCCCGTCAAAATAGATGATTTCTGAAGGATCAACCTCCAGGACATAGACCACGGTATCCTCAGTGGGGCGTAGCATATTTTCCTCGCTGATGGAGCACCAGACCGGGAACTCTACGTCCGCCGGCTTGGGGTTGCGCTGATCAGCGGCGTTGACAAACCATTTATAGAGCTTGATGATATAGCCCGAAATGGCATCAAACTTTTCCTCGAGGTGGTCGCGCTTGATGCGGATCACGCCGTGCTTTTTCAGTTCCTCGAGGCTTTTGATGTCCTGACGGGTCCAGAGTCTGACTTTTTTGGATTCACTCATAGGTTTTAAGGCGCTCCCTTCCTCTGAAAATGATCCTCGAAAATGGTTGGACTACTCTAACTTCAATTGTAGGAAATTAAACCGCCCTTGGCAAGGAGGAATTGAGATTTATGAGTCAGTTGCAGGTTGGGGACAATAGGCTTCAGGCCGCACGGACAACTTCTGAGTTGGGGACGGTAATGTTTTTGTAATATTGCATCTCCAACACAACTTAAAAAGCGCCCCAAATTTCAGGGCGCCTCATTTGCACTTCTATTCACTTCTATTTCATTGTCAAGTCAACCGTATGAACGCCTCCGGCATTCCACCTCAAAACCGCTTCTTCCCGGTAATCAGCGAAATCACGAACAGCACCAGAAAAACAAAAAACAAGATCTTCGCAATACTGGTGGCTGTACCGGCTATTCCACCAAACCCCAGGAATCCAGCGATCAGCGCGACAACGAGAAAAATCAGCGCATATCTCAGCATTTCCAGTACCTCCTTTAATAGTCTGTTTTGATGATACCCCCTCTGCGTCGAGTCCAAACCATTTCCAACCAATTTACTCGGAATTGTAATAAGATTGTCACAAAACTCCATTAATGACACCCCAAAACATTGGGTATAAACAATGTAATCAGAAATTCACCTTACTCTACACGCTTGACTTATATACATCTTAATGATGATCAAATCATAAGTCCGAGACCCAAACCAACCTCACACTAAAAAGGAGGTCCTGCCTTTGCCCCAATTCCAAGCCCTGAATTTAAACCAGCTCCTGCTCCTCGCCGCCTTCGTCCTTCTCGCCAGCGCCTTTTCCAGTAAGATCCTCTACCGCTTCGGGATCCCAACCCTGCTGATCTTCCTCTCCATTGGCATGTTTTTTGGCGCCGATGGTCCCGGGAACATCCAATTCAACGACGCCACACTTGCCCGCAACATATCCGTCCTCGGCCTCATAATGATTATGTTCACCGGTGGCTTCGACACCAACTGGAGCACCGCCAAACCCGTCGCGGTCAAAGCCTTGCTCCTCTCCACCCTCGGGGTAGTCATCACCGCGGGACTCGTTGGCGTCTTCGTCTATTACATCACCAACCTCTCCCTCATTGAGGGCTTCCTCTTGGGATCGGTCATAGCTTCCACCGACGCGGCCTCCGTCTTCTCCATCCTGCGCTCCAAAAAGCTCAACCTCAAAGACCGGCTGGCCCCCATGCTCGAGATCGAGAGCGGCAGCAACGACCCCTTCGCCTACATGCTGACCCTCCTGACCCTCAGCGTCATCATGTCCACCGGCAGCGGCTTTCCGGCTGCCATGCTCATAAAGCAGGTCATTTATGGTGTTCTCATAGGCGCCGTCTTAGGCAAACTCGCCGCTCTCTCCCTGCGCAAAATCCACCTGGACATCGACGGCCTCTACCCCATCCTGACCTTTGGCTTCGTGATCGCCACCTTCGCCGCTTCTGAATCCACGGGTGGCAATGGCTTCCTGTCCGTCTACCTCATGGGCCTGATTGTGGGGAACAGCCCCATTGTCCATAAAATCAGCCTGGTGCGCTTCTTCGATGGCATCTCCTGGCTCATGCAAATCGTCCTGTTCTTCACCCTGGGACTGCTGGTCAACCCGTCCACGTTCCCACAGGTGGCGCTGGTCGGCCTCGCGGTCGCGGTCTTTCTGATTCTGGTGGCGCGTCCAATCGCCGTCGCCGCCATTCTGACGCCGTTCGGCTACTCCCTGCGGCATCAAGCCTTCGTCTCCTGGGCGGGTCTGAGGGGCGCGGCGTCCATCGTGTTCGCCACGTATCCGCTGTCACTTGGGCTGCCATCGGCTTACCTCATCTTTCATACGGTCTTCTTCGTGGCCATGCTGTCCGTCCTCGTCCAGGGCAGCTTCATGAGCCAGATGGCGGTGAAACTGGACCTGATCGCCCCCAACGACTCCGTCCTCAAGACCTTCACCGACTACGCCGGCGAGATCCACAACAAGATCCTGGAGCTGCCCATCACCGCGGACAGCGCCTTCGCCAACAAGCCCATCATGGATCTGGGCATCCCCATGTCCATCCTGATTGTCATGGTGAAGCGCGGCGAGGAGGTAATCACTCCCCGCGGCGCTACGGTGGTCAGGCCGGGGGATGTGTTGATGCTGACTGGGGATTCGGAGGAAGAGTTGCTTAATTGCTGTACGGGGGAGCCGCAGGTGAGGAATATAGTAGTGTAGCCTCAGAAATTTAAGAAAGACAAAAGACAAAATAGAAGATTTGCCGATGGTCGCGAAGGCTAACAGACGTGCATCCGCGAAGGCTAACAGACGTGCATAAATGAAGATGACGCCGTGCGTAAGAGAGCTTGCTCTCTGAAGTGCGGCGTCATCTTTATTTATATAGGGCGCAGCCCGTGACCAGAGCGTAGCACAGCGAAGCTCTGGTGCATGGCTGATAGCGAATAAAGTAAATTGCGCAAGAACGAAGCGAGGTTGCACGGCTGTCAACCTAATATATTACAAAATCACCCCCGTCCCCAACTCAAAACTTGTCCGCGTCACCAAGTTGAAAACCGTCCGCGTCACCACCCCTACTGCCGCTACGCCTCTTTCCCCCGTCCCACAAACGCCTTCCTGTACTTCCCCGGCGACATCCCGGACAGCTTCCCAAAAGTCCGGATGAAATGCGCATTATTCTGAAAGCCCGACAATTCGCCCGCCGCCTGGACACTATGCCCGCCCCTCAGCAGGGCCCGCGCCTTCATCACCCGGTTGTGAATGATGTATTCTCCCACCGAAAACCCCGTCACCGCTTTGAAGCTATGACACAGGTGGTACTTATTGATAAAAAAGTGATCCGCGATCTCCTCCAGCTTCAGCGACTCCCCCAAATTGCGCTGGATGTATTGAATAATCGGCGCGACCTTTCCAAAGTCCGTATTCCGTGAATGCTCAGAAGGAGACTTCGTCAAAAACAGCTTATGCGCCCGAATCAACAGCCCCACAAAAGCCATCATCCTCTCAAGATCCTCCCCAAAATCCCCCGACTGCGCCTTCATGCACGCCTCATAATACGGCAGCAGCCCATCAAGCTCCGCAGAATCCAACTGAATGCACCTATTCTCAAGAACAAACCGCGACAAAAAATCCGTCTGCTGCGTCGAGATCTGCTCCAACACTGCCCTGTCAAAATGCAGCACATAACGGCTATAAGAGGCGCACCCAGCGGCAATCGTCCTGTGCAGCGCCGTGTCCCGTATCAAAATCAGCGTCCCTCTATTCAAAGGGTACAAAGTATTTTCAATAAAAATACTACCCGCGTCCGACAACGACAGCAGGATCTCATAGCCCTCATGGAAGTGGTGGGAATGCATCTGCCACTCCCGGTCATGATTCAGTCTCAGTTCAAAATCTATATTCATGCACGTCACCTCATACAATTCTCATACAATCTTCATACCATAAACTATCATAATGGCATACAAATAGCAAGATACGCAAACTATAAGTCAAAATATCGATAGAAACCGCTTTTCTTTGAGCATATACTAAGCCTATCAGAAATAGTTCAAACTTTCTGACAATTCGAATTGTACAGGCCCACCTGCACACATAAAGCGCCAAAGACAAGGAGGCACATCATGGACCTGAATCTCATCAAACCCATGCGAGACGATTATACGGATTATCTCAGGGATGAGTCCCGCGCCATCGGCCAGGCGGACAGCATCTCCTTTCCTAAAAACGAAAACGAGGTTGCATCCATTCTCAAAACGCTGTACGCCCAAGGCACGCCCATCACTGTCCAGGGCGCCAGGACCGGTCTCGCAGCCGGCGCCGTCCCACGGGGCGGCCATATCCTGAACCTCTCCAAAATGGATCAAATCAAAGGCATAAGACAGTCTGCCGATGGTCACTTCCACATCACCGTCGAAGCCGGCACCATCCTCTCCCAGCTCCGCAAACGGATTGAGCAGAAAAAGTTCGACACCGCAGACTGGACCCCAGAGTCCCAACAATCCCTCGAAGCCTTTAAGGACGAACCGGCCCTCTTCTTCAGCCCTGATCCCACAGAAAGCTCCGCGACCATAGGCGGCATGGTGGCCTGCAACGCATCCGGTGCCAGAAGCTACCTCTACGGCCCAACCCGGGATCACATCAGCGGCCTCAGAGTCGTCCTCCACGACGGTCAAATCGCCGCACTGAAGCGGGGCGATTACAAAGCCAGCGGCAGAACCCTCCGCTTTCCAACCCTTCAGGGCAATCAGATCACAGTCGACCTCCCAACCTATACCATGCCGAGGACCAAAAACGCTTCCGGCTATTACATAGAAGACCAGCTGGACGCCGTCGACCTCTTCATTGGCTCAGACGGTACCCTGGGCATCGTCACCGAAGCGGAGCTCAGGCTGCAGTCCCTGCCTCAGACCATTTGGGGCATCACCTGCTTCTTCAGTGAAGAAGCCGCAGCCCTGGATTTCGTCATCTCCGCCAGAGACACCATGAACCAGCTGGCGTCCATGGAATACTTCGACGGTCACGCCCTGGATATTTTAAGATATCAGAAAAAGCACAATCCCGGCTTCTCGAAGCTTCCAATCCTGCCGGATCACGTCAATACCGCCATCTACGTTGAGCTCCACTGTCAGGAGGAGATCGACGCATTGGAGGGTCTAAAGACCATCGGCCAACTCCTTGAAAAAGCAGGGGCAGACTCAAAGGACACCTGGGTCGCCAGGAACGAGTCGGACCGGGACCGCCTTCTGTTTTTCAGGCACGCGGTGCCGGAAAGCGTCAACATGCTGATTGACCAGCGAAAGAAGACCAACCCTGTGATCACGAAGCTGGGGACGGACATGTCGGTGCCGGATCAGCATCTGAAGCAGATCATGGCCATGTACCACCGCATGCTGGCGGAACGAAACCTGGAGTCGGCCATCTGGGGCCACGTGGGCAACAACCATCTCCACGTCAACATCCTACCGCGGGACGACGAGGACTACAAGAAAGGTAAAGCCCTCTACGACGAGTGGGCAGCTGAAGTGACCCGGCTGGGCGGCGCGGTTTCCGCTGAGCACGGGGTCGGCAAGCTGAAGGCAAAATACCTGGAGGTCATGTACGGCCGGGAGGCCATTGAGGAAATGGCCAGGCTGAAGCAGTACTTCGATCCGAAGGGCCTGCTGGGTGCCGGCAATCTATTCGAGCCCGTGAAAGGAGAGGTGTCAGAGTGAAAATCGCAGTCTGCATCAAGCAAGTGCCCTCCACCAACGAAGTCCACATGGACCCGGTCACCAACACCATCATCCGGGACGGCAAGCAGTCCGTCACCAACCCCTTTGACACTTACGCCCTTGAACAGGCGGTACAGATCAAGGACCAGCTCGGCGGCGAGGTCATAGCCCTCAGTATGGGCATTCCCGCCACAGAGAGGCTCCTCAGGGACGCCACCAGCCGGGGTGCCGACCGCTCCCTGCTCCTTTCGGACCGCAGCTTTGCCGGCGCGGATACCCTGGCCACCTCCTACACGCTGTCCCTGGGCATACGCGAGCTCGGCGGCGTGGATCTCATCCTCTGCGGCAAGATGGCTGTGGATGGCGACACCGCCCAAATAGGTCCCGAACTGGCGGAGCAGCTTGGCCTGCCCCATGTCACGGATGTTTTAGCAATCGACGCCGTTGACGAACAGACCGTCCTCTGCCGAAAAGCCACGGACAACGGCTATCAGCGGCTAAAAGTCAACCTCCCTGCCCTGCTGACCGTAGTCAAGGATCTCAACATGCCGCGCATGTCCTCACTGCCGGGCATTCTCTACAGCCTGGACTCCCCTTTTGAGTCCAGGACCGCCGCGGATCTTTCCGCAGATCCCGCCCGAATCGGCTTAAACGGTTCACCGACTCAGGTCGTCAGAACCTATGTCCCGCAGCGGATCCGGGAAGCCATTGTCCTCGAAGGGGATGACGGCCAACTGGCAGAAGATCTTCTCAACATCTACAGCGAGGTGATTTAAGATGACTGGCTTAGTAATCCATCAGGACAAATGCGTAGGCTGCGGCCTTTGCGTCAAGACCTGCGCCGCAGACGCCCTCGCTGTTCAGAATAAGAAAGCCGTCGTAAGCGATGCCTGCATCCTGTGCGGCATGTGCCTCGACAGCTGCCCGTTCAAGGCGATCTCCATTGAAAAGCAAGCGGCCCCAAAAGAGGACCTCTCAGCCTACCATGGCATCTGGATCTACGCCGAGCAGCAGCAGGGTAAAATCCTCCCAGTTGCCTATGAGCTCCTGGGCAAGGGCCAAGAGCTGGCCAAGCAGAAAGGCTGCAAGCTGACCGCCCTGCTCTTTGGAAACGACGTTGCCAATGAAGCCCAATCACTAATCGCTTATGGTGCCGATGAAGTCCTCCTCTGCGAGCACCCTCTCCTGGATACCCAAATTGACGAACACTACATAGACCTCTTCGACCGACTGATCCAGGAACGCAAACCCGAAATCCTCCTCTTTGGCGCCACAGGCTTTGGCCGATCCATAGCCCCACGGATCGCGGCCAGACGCCAAACCGGCCTCACCGCCGACTGCACCATCCTTGAAATAGATCCCGAGAAAGGCCTCCTCAACCAGACACGACCTGCCTTTGGCGGCAACCTCATGGCCACCATCATCTGCCCGAACCACCGACCTCAAATGGCCACCGTTCGCCCTGGGATTATGCAGGTTCAGCCTTGCGGCGCGACCCACACCGGCGAGATCATCAGGGTCGACTATCCTGATCCAGATGCGTCTAGAGCCGCCTCCGTTGAGCTCCTGGAACAGGTCATTGCCGCTCACGTCAACACCATCGCAGACGCGGACATCATTATCTCCGCCGGCAAAGGCATAGGATCCCAGAAGAATATGGAGCTCGTCAAGCGGCTCGCTGAGCTCATGGGCGGCGTCGTAGGCGTCTCCCGCCCCCTCGTGGACATAGGCTGGAGCGAGTATCAGACCCAGGTCGGCCAAACCGGCTCCACCGTGTCACCGAAGCTCCTCATCACCTTTGGCATCTCCGGCGCCATTCAGCACCTGGCTGGCATTGGCGGCGCGAAGACCATCATTGCCGTCAACACCGATCCGGAAGCGCCCATTTTCAGCGTCGCCCACTACAAAGTCGTCGCCGATTGTGTCGAAATCCTCAAACACATGATCGCGAAGCTGGAAGCTCGGCCGGAGAATGGACTGCTGATTGAAGAATCCGCAGATCAACTGTCCTGATTCCATTAATTCCTCCCTTTGCTGCCTCACGTGCACCATCAAAAAACTTGCGAGGTGACGTCCATGTTAAAAATTCCTGTTGACTCGACTCAAACCCTGTTCATTGCCGTCCTGCTCTTGTTATTAGGCACCTATATCAAAAGTAAGACAAAATTTTTCACTAAATACTGCATTCCAGGTCCAGTCGTTGGAGGTCTTCTCTTCTCCGGCCTGGCGCTGGCGCTCAGGCAGACAGGCATAGTCGAGTTTGAGTTCAACACCTCCCTCCAGCAGTTTTTCATGAACCTCTTCTTCACCGCCAGCGGTTATGGTGCCAGCATGGTTTTGCTGAAAAGAGGCGGCAAGCTGATTGTCATTTTCCTTGGACTGGCCGCGGTACTGGCAGCCCTCCAAAACGTTCTTGCCATCAGCCTTGCGGGCATCCTGAACGTTGAACCCATGATCGCTCTGATGACCGGCTCCATTCCAATGACCGGCGGCCATGGCAACGCAGCCGCCTTTGCCCCAATCGCTGAAGAGCTGGGCTTCGCTGGCGCAATGACCGTCGCTGTCGCCGCCGCAACCTTTGGACTGGTCTCAGGCTCCATCATGGGCGGCCCGGTCGCGAACAGTCTAATCCTCAAGAAAGGCCTGTTCACTAAAAAAGTCCAGCAGGAGTTGGGCGTTGAAGTTGAGGAAGAAGTCGAGTACGACGTTGCTGTAGGCGGCAATGTCACTACTTCCAAAACCACTACTAAATCAGCCGAAGCAAAGAAGCCCTCTCACTCAGAGGTTCACCCTTTCAACGCCAAAGTCATATCCAGAAGCTTTTATCTCATTTTCATAGGCCTCGGCCTGGGCTCCGTCTTACATATCATCTTCAAACAACTTATGCCTGGCGTCACACTGCCAATTCACGTTATGGGCATGCTGGGCGGCGTCATCATCCGGATCCTGATGGACTGGAAAAAACTCACCGTCCCTGAAAAAGAAATCGATGCAATTGGAGATGTCTGCCTGGGCGTCTTCGTCTCCATGGCCGTCTACACTATGAAGCTTTGGGAACTGACTGGCTTGGCAGTACCACTCCTGATCCTCCTCTTCGCTCAAGTCGTCCTCATGTACCTCTTCGCTGTCTATGTCACCTTCCCACTCATGGGCAAGAATTTCGATTCCGCCGTTATTACCGCAGGCCATATAGGCTTTGGCTTAGGTGCCGTCCCAGTCTCCATGGCCAATATGAATACCGTTAGTGAAAAGTTTGCCTACTCTAAGCTGGCCTTCTTCGTAGTCCCAATTATAGGTGGCCTTTTCAGCAACTTTACGAATGCGGCAATAATTACGTTTTTTATGAATGTTGCGAAATAGCTAACAGCAGTGCATAATCACGCGCAGCGTGGTTCAGGACTGCGCGAGGTTGCACGGCTTTTAGCGTGAGGTGAATATTAAGCAAAAGGCGCAGCCCGCAATTTGAACTTGGGGACGCGGACAGAAATAATTTCTGTCCGCGTCCCCAAAACAATTTCGGTGCCAGAGCTTAAGACAAAGATTCTCATATTCATCTCTAAAACTTCATCACCCACACCCTCATCCACAAAGCTTATTTTTCATTCTATGAACTTCTTGTTCCAGTGGCGAAGTATCTTTTAACAAACTAAGTCATTTTTTCGTTTGAAAAAGTGCACTCAACCAACATTTATTCGTTGGAAAAAATGCGAACAACCCATTTTTTTACTAAAATGAAAAAAGCTTTGCCGATGGTCACACAATCCCACGTCACCATCCGCAAAGCTTTTTTATTTTTTCCGAACTCCTTATATCCACCCTACCCCTACCGCCGATCCGCCACCGCCAGCGAGGTATTCTTCACGTTAATCCCGTACACATTCTGCACTTTCGACACCCCTGTGGTGTCCACAAACAGCTTAACCCCAGCCAAACTCCCCGGAAGCGCCGCTAACGACTGGAATTTCACAATCGTCTGTCCCCCTGAAACCGTGTAGCTCAAGTTGGACACTCCATTGTAATTCAGCTTAAATGCCCCGGCATCCACCCGGCTGAGGGCCTGGTCAAACACCGCCGTCACATTTCGGCTGTCGACAGCATAAACACTCACCAACTTCGGCGGATTCTGCGCCACATCTGTCATACCCCCAAAACCAAAGCTTTGAGTTGTCATCACGTTGCCGCTGAGGTCTTTAACCCCGGTCACTGTCAGCTGCGCTCCGGATGATTGAGCCAGAGTATATTCTGTATTTGTCAGGCTGAGCCGGAAGGTCCTGCCGCCATTGACTTGTACCGGCGCCTTGGACACTACCAGTGAACTGTTCGACAGGTTAACCACATAACGGCTCCGCGTCGTCGCACTGGCCACCTCAACGGGCTTACTGAAAGTCACATAGACATATTTCGACACCGTATCCTTGACCACGGAAGTCACTTCGGGCCTGTCCACATCCGGAATGGTAAGCGTTGCCGTATGCACCGACATGATATTGGGAATAAACGCCTGATCCGCGACATTCCTAAGATTTATGCGAATACTCTTCCCCGTCAGATTGGCGTCGTTCAACTGAACCGTGTAAGACTTGCCCGAACCGGAAACCGATACCCACAGATTCGGAATCAGCGCCCCAGTCGTATACTTCACATCCAGATTAGAAGCAGCAAAGCTGACATTCTCACTGAACTCAACTTTGAAAACATTCGGACTGCTCATCTCCAGCTTCACAACACTCGGTGCTGAGGTATCCCCCGTCACCACCGCCTGCAGAGATCCGCCCAAATAAGCCTCACCCCAGGTATCCGTCAGCGCTAAACCTTCGCTGTTTTTCTCAGCAATGAAAACCTCAGACGACCCCACTTTCAGCGGCGTGCCATTCATCACACCATTTGACTTATATGCCAGCCAAACGTAGACCTCCGACACTGCCTCATCCGCGGCCACCGGCTGCGTCATGGCAGCGTCCTTGTAAATCCCGAGGGGTGAATTCCCATCCTCCCCATAGAAGATATGCCCCGCCGTCAGTCCCAAAACCGGCTTCGAAAATCCCAGCGCTATAGAAGTATGCGATGCCGAAAGCACCTTGGCCACTACAGGCGCCACATCCGGTTCAAGCAGCATCGAGCCAAAATAGTACACGCTGACATCGCCATCCTCGCTGACAAAATCCCGCGCAGTGATGTCATACATAGCGCCAAATCCCATTTGCGAACCCACAGTCGCAATCACGCTGTGACTTCCGCTGGAGCGAAGCCCCACTACCGCCATAGGCCCGTCCGGCGCTTCCACCGTCACAGTCCCGAGACCGGTAATTGCCTCACTGAAAATCAACTCAACCGATGTCACATTCACCGGCTTCACAGACACCACATGCAGCGCCTCCGTACTGGTGGAAACAAAGTGAATCAGCGCCAGATCCAGCCCCTTTACCTTGGTGTTCAGCGTCTGCAGCATCATGTCAAAAACCTGTCCTCTAAGGATATCTGCATCTGCGTCCACGCCGGACAACGAACCCCCAAGACCCAGCTGCCCCTCGCCCTGTCCGGGCACCAAGCCCAATCGAACGGCGAAATCATAGGCCGTCTCAAAAGTAAAATCCACCCCTGCCCGGTAACCCAGCGCCTTCAGCATGAACACGCAGGCTTCCCGCACGGTGTGACGCTCATTATACCCAAACCGGTTCCCGCCGATCCCTTCCGTCCAGTCCCGAGACTGCGCGTAGGCCACATAGCGCTCCGCCCAGTGCCCCGAGCTGCTGTCGACAAACGTGGACCGCCCTCCATAACCGGACGCCTGGTCAAACTCCCCCATCATCCTGGCCAGCAGTACCATCATTTCCGCACGCGACAAGTAAGCGCCCTCCGTTAGGTCGCCATTGTAATCCCCCGTCACCAACCCATAGGATTTCAAAATTTCCCCCGAGGTCTGCGGGGCTGTATATCCTGAAATTGCCGTGCCCACGAACAGCGCCATGGCCACCAGCAAAACGATCCATTTCCTCATCAGCCAGTGCTCCCTTCAGCCGGGACAAGCTCAAAAAATCAAACCTTCCCACACTGAAATTTTACCCCAAATACCCTGCCGATGGTTAACAATCCCCAAAATGAAACACAACTGTAAAACTAGTGAAACATACAAACGGAAAGCTCCCGTCACCCCCTGCGCATCCATCAGGATTGCGCTAAGGGCACGGGAGCTTATAACGTCAAGACGTAAATTCGGACAAAAAATCAACGGAAATCAAAGTTCTTCAACTCACAAAAAAGAGCGGATCAAACCTACAGCTTAATCACGTCGTCCGTCGCTTCCTCAATGGAAAAATTCACTATAAACGCCGTCCGCGCCGAATAAAAATCGTTCAGTGCCGTCTGCCAAGCTCTTCTGGCACTTTCGGTGTCAGAAGCCGCATTCAAAAACTCCACAGGCGTACTCATGCCGCGCTCATATTTGATCTTGGCAATCTCATACCCCTTTACAGAGAGCCCGTGGCGTCCAAAGGTTGTCAACACAGCGTCGTACTTGCTCACCAGATCGTTGTAAGCGATTCTGAAGTCATAATCCGCACTGCGGAGCATGGCAATAGTCCGGAAGGACTCCAGATTCATAGCCCTTTCTGCTTGAATAATAGTCGTGTCATTGTCGGCAATTTCCTCGACAATATCGTAGTTTTCCTCCGCTACTCTGAGGGCTTCCACCTGATCCAGGATCTTGTCAGATTTCTCCTTGTAGTTGACGACGGCCATGTCAAAGCTTTCAATCTTAGGAAGTGACACATTCAGAATAGGTTTTACCACCTCGTAACGGTCACTGGCCGTCCGCTCCATCAATGCGTTTAGCTTGATATAGTTCAGCTCAATGGTCCGCTCATAGGCGGCGACTACACGTCTTTGCTGCTCAAGCGAAATAAAAGCCTTGTCGTAATCGATTTTCGCGATTCGCCCCATGTCCAGCATCAGCTTCTTAGCCAATTCATCCTTTTCAGCCACACGCAGGTCATATTTGGCTTGCAGCAGCGCTTCCTTTGCGTTGATCAGTCCAAGATAGGCGTTGACCGCATCACTTTCCAAAGTTTTTTTGAGAGTCACTTTCTGGCGCTCAAGAGAATTGAGCTCAAATTCCATCTTCAGCGGCTCTACATAGACCAGTCTTGCCTGCGGCAGCCACTCGTCACCGTAATTGGAATCCACCAGATCTTCGAGATCTTCAGCCGTGTCTTTGGCTTCATCCTCAAGCCATGCGGTATACCTGAGCTCTTCCTCGAGGAGGGCCAATTGGGAGTTTTGCGTCTGAACGCGTTCGATGACCTGATCCAGCGTCATGGTCTCCAGAGCGAATGCCCCCGATACTGAAAGCAGCAGTATTAATAAAGTGAGCGGTAATATCCGCTTGATCATTGTGCCATTCCCCCTGTTCCTGAGCCGTAACGCACCGTCCGGATCAATGTCTGATATGCGAGATTGTATTGATAAATGCTGCTTTCCAGTGCCAACAATGCCTGCTTCTGCCCCATTTCGGCACCGATCAGGTCAACATCGGCAACATAACCGACACTGTGCAGTGCCTTGACGCGGTTCAGATCCAGTACAGAGATATCATAGCTGCTTCTGGCGTTCAGGAGCGCTTCCTGTTTCGTCAGCGTCACATCATAAGCGGCGTAGAGCTCCGCGTCCACGGAGCGGACCGCCGCGTCATAGGCTTCTTCTGCCCTGAGCAGATCCATACGAATCGCTTTGCGGCGCGGATGATCATCATCCTCAATGATATCTTCCATTACATCAATTTCCTGGCGAATGGAATAGACCTGTCGAAGGGCGCGAATGGCGTCTGCCCTGGTTCTCAGGGACTCCGTCAGATAAGCCTCATAAGTTTTCAGCCCACCGCTCGTCTCTGTGATAGGCAGCAGCTTCGCGGAAAACGGCTCTTTAAACTCTAGGCCTGCCAATGACCGCATTCTGTAATCCAGGTTCTCGCTTTCCCTGTCCAGCCTGACCTGATCTCTCATGGCAATGTCCAGGTCCAGCCGCTTGGTTTCAAGCTGAAGCTCAGAGATCTTGCCCACCTGATAACGGGCCGTCTCCGCCCCCAGCTGGACCTGCAGCAGAGACACATATTCCTCAATGAGCCTTTTCTGGGTGCCCAGAGAGCCCATGTTCCACCAAAGAGCTTCAACGCCGCCTTCCAGCATAGAGGTGACGCGTTCTTTGTCAATTCGCAGTGAGGCGTATTGATCCATCAATTTGGTAGGAAGAACCTCTACCGGATAGATGAAATTATCATAGATTTCTTCGTCGTTTAAGGACGGCGTCTGAATGCCAAAGAGATTTAAAAACATGGCCTGTAACTGCAGATAAGCCTGCTTCATGGCAATTTGCTCAGGCGTTGGATTCATAGGATCCAGCGGGTCAAGTGGATTTGGATCCGGGATCAGTCCGGCGCCGGCTCTGTGCAGCCTCTCGTAGGTCTGATACGCTTCATAAGCTGCCACAATTTCCTCTTCCCTGTCCTGGATAGAGTCCAAATTCTCCATCAGCGTTTCCATACCCTGTTCCATAGCCAGCAAATCCACACTCGAAGTGACGGCCTTTTGTTTCAGCGTTTCCAGCGTCTCCCCTTCTGCGGCAAAGGCTCCAAAGGGCGTCAGTACCAGGCATAATGCTATTGCAATGAGTTTTTTCAATCCATCACCCTCAATCTTCATTCGTGAACAAGTGTCTATTATATTATACCCGCATTCTGTCAAGGGCTGTTCAATTTTTTTGCTTGTTAACAAGATTTAATGAATCTCGGTGTCAGACACCCAGATTCACCACAAAAGAAGAAGGTGTCTGACACCTTGTTCCACACCTTGTTCCACACCTTCTTCCAACCCGCACTTCCCACCCTCACTTCCCAATCCTGCACCCCTACGCTTCCCCCGCCTCAGGCAAAATCTCCACAATAAACCGGTCCTCCCGGATCACCACATTCTCCAAGGTCACATAGATGAGTGGTATGACAATAATCGTCAACCCCGTCGCCGCCGTGATGCCCCCTATGACCGTCATCGCCAGCGGCGAGAACCGCTCGGACCCCAGCGCCAGCTGCATGGCCAGCGGCAGCATCCCCACCACGTCTGACAGCGCTGTCATCATAATTGGCCTGAACCTCGCCCGAATAGCCAGCTCAATCGCTTCCCTGATTTCAAACCCTTTCTGCCGATGGTCATTGATCGCATCCACCAGCAAAATAGAGTTGTTGACCACCGTCCCCGCGAGGAGGATAATCCCGAGCAGCACCGGCATGGATATCACCCGTCCGGTCAGCCCAAGCGCCGGTGCGACACCAATAGCCACCATGGGAATCGCCATCATTATGGTCAGCGGGTGCAGGAAGGACTTAAACTGCGGCACCAGCAGCAGATAGACGAAGAAAATGGCCAAAGAAATGAGGAACACCATATCCCCCATGGATTCTGTCAGCGTCTGCTGCTCGCCTGCAAGCTCAATGTCATACCCCATCGGCAGCACCAAGGCACCAATCTGCTTCTCCACCTCCGACATGACGTGGCTGAAGGTCCGGCCCTCAATATAGCCCCGCACTTCCACCGTATACCTCATGTTCTCACTCTCAATGAGGTTGGACCTTGGCTCCCGGGTCACCTCCGCAATTTCCTTAAGTCGGATGCTCGCTCCCAGAGGCGTCATAATTTCCGTATTCATCAGCTGCTCAAGGGACTGTTCCCCGGCATACCGGTTCTCCACCTGAACAGCAAGTGTCTGACCCGTTTCCAAAGTCATGGTATTGGCCTCCATGCCCTCCAGAGCGAGATAAAGCTGTGAGGAGACGCTCTGGCTAGTCAGCCTGAGGGCTTGCAGCTTCGTCTGGTCAAACCGGACGCTCATCTGACTGTAGCCATCGTTGTAGCTCTTGTACAAATTCGTAATGCCTGGAACTCCAGCCAACTTTTCTTCCATTTGAGAAGCTAAATGATACAGTACCTCCAAGTCGTCCCCGCTGAGCTTCACCGCCACCGGCGCAGAAGCACCGCTGACCGCCGTACCGCCCTTTTCCTTGACCACATAGCGGTTAATCCCAGGCAGCGTCTCAATTTCCTCCCTGAGCCGCCCCTGAAAATCCCAGATGCTTTCCTCCCGCTCCAGCCGCGAGGACAAAGTGACGGTAATCATCCCCTGATCTGTCCCCATCCTTCCAAAATCTCCCATTTGGGCACTGCCCGCTTCGTAACCCAGGCGCGTATCAAACGTCACCACGCTGGGTTCTGACGCCAGGTAATCTTCAATCTGCCCAAGGGTCGCCTCCGTCTCCTCAAGGGTCGTCCCCGGTTCCATTTCCACCGTGATATAGCTGACGCCGCTGTCAAACTTAGGCAGCATCTCCATGCCGTTGAGCCTAAGAAATCCGGCGCTGAGCACCAGCCCAACCACCAGCATCAAATAAGTGCGACCCCTATGATAGAGGGCTTTCTTGAACACGTGAATATAACACTCAAGCAGCTTGTTCATCCACCG
The DNA here is from genome assembly GCF_058683855.1 of Acidaminobacter sp. QWL-03. Taxonomy (NCBI): domain Bacteria; kingdom Bacillati; phylum Bacillota; class Clostridia; order Peptostreptococcales; family Acidaminobacteraceae; genus Acidaminobacter; species Acidaminobacter sp. QWL-03. The sequence continues at coordinate 2,854,426 of NZ_CM178752.1, read as the reverse complement.
GTTGAAGGGATCTGCCATCCGCCTGACCCAGCCCTCAAGACCCTTAAACTCAAAAGGTGCCATCAGCACCGACAACTGCGGGATCATCACCAGCGCCACAAACAGCGACGCGCTGATCGCAAAAATCAACGTCATAGACAAAGGCCGGAACATCTCCCCAACAAAGCCCTCAATAAAGAGCAGGGGCACCAGCACAATCAAAGTCGTCGTTGCCCCGGCAATGCTGGGCATGGCAATTTCATCTGTCCCGTCCATGGCCGCCCTTTCAATACTCTTCCCGGAAGCCGCATGGCTGCTGATATTCTCCACCACGACAATGGCACCGTCCACCACAAAGCCAATGCTCAAAATCAAAGCTGAGAGCGTTACCAGGTCGAGATCCATCCCAAAAATCCGCATCATCCCCAGAGTAATCAAGAAAACCAGCGGCATAGACACGGCTATGACCAGAGACCTGGCGATATTGACAATAAACAAGACAATGACCACGACCGTAAACAGAATCGCCAGAGCAATACTGCTGGTCATGTTGTCCACCATTTGCTCCGTAAACTCGGAATCGTCATATGCAACGCTAAGCTCAACGTTGGGATAGTCCGACTGCATCCGCGCCATCTCATCCTTGAGCCGTTCAATGACCTTAATGGTATTCTCCCCGGTTTTCTTGGTGATAGTCACTGCCAGCATTTCCTCGCCGTTCAGCCTGTAACCGCTTTCCCGCACCCCCGCTGTCAGAGACACCGAAGCCACATCCCCCAGGCGAATGGCATTGCCGTCCGCCAAAGGCACCTCCAACTGCCTCAGCGCCTCCGCCGAGCTAACGTTGGCATCCACACGCACCAGCAGCTCAGCCCCCTCGTGAAGGATACTCCCACCAGGCGCCTTCAGATAAGCCCTGGAAATCGCCTCCACCACCTGGCCCGCCGTCACTCTATATGCCCTAAGTCGTTCCTCATTCAATGACACACGCACCTGCGGCTCATAGCCACCCAGCAGATCCGCGGATGCCACCCCTTCCGTCAGCTGAAACCGCGACAGCAACGCCTCTTCCGCCACACGCCTCAGCGCCGCCATGTCCAGGGCCTCACTGCTGAGCCCAATCGTCATGATAGGCATATCCGACGCACTGAATTTCAACACCTGAGGCTCCTTAATCCCCTCCGGCAAGCTCTCCCTCACTCTGCTGAGCGCGTTCTGAATAGCAATGGTCGCCTCGTCAATATCCGTCGAGTAGTCAAAGGTCAGCCGCAACAAAGCCATATTGTCCTGACTCGTGGACTCAATGGCCGTAATCCCCTCCAGCTTCGCAAATGCCTGCTCCAAGGGCTCTGCCAACTCCGTGACGACATCTGCCGCCGATGCCCCCGGATACGCCGTCATGACCGTGGCCGTAGGCGCATTCGTATCCGGCGACAGCTGAGTATTCATAGTCAAATAGCTGTAAATCCCAAAGAGGATAAGCCCGATCATCAGCGACAGGACAACATGGCGTTTCCCTACAGAAAATCTCCCAAAACTCACGGTCTCACCTCCAAATCCACATCAGTCGAACCGCTGAAATTGTAAATCGCTGCGCCGTCATACAGGGCGTCCAGGTTGTCAACGGCAATCACGTCGCCCGGCTCCAGCCCCTCCAGAATCTGATACCTCTCATTCTCTTTTTTGCCGATGGTCACTTCCCTCTCCACCACACGCCGGCCATCTTCACTGACATAAACGACATCTTTATAGTTCAATGACTTGACGGCCTCCAGCGGAATCATCACCTGATTCTCTTCCTCTTCAAGAACAACTCGCACCTGGACACTGGCGCCCACCGGCGCTTCCAGTGTCATCCCGTCCACCGAGATCTCGACCTGGCCTATTCGAGTGACCGGATGAATACTTGGGCTGACCGAGGTCACAATTCCATATTGAATGACTTCACTGCCCGAGAACGTAAGTTCTGCGCTCATGCCAGATTTTAACTGAATGAGATCCATTTCACCGACTTGCAGCACCACCTTGCTGACGCCGCCTTTGTCGAGTGTCACCACCGGCTTACCTGGCGCGGCAAGATCTCCGGCAGCGATATGAAGCTGTCTGACCGTGCCGTCATATGGGGCTCTGATTTCAGCTTCGGATAAAGTCAATTCCAGTTCTATGATAGCCGCATCAATTTCATTTCTCTTGCCAAGGGCCGATTGCTGCTCATTTTTCAGTTGATCATAAGTGCTGTTCATAGAAGCTTCCAGCTCCTGAGCCTGATAAGCCATGGTATCAACCTGAAGGGCGGCCTGATCCAGGGCGAGTTCAGAAATAGCACCTGCCTCATATAAGATTTGCGCGCTTTCATATTCCTGCTTTTGAAATTCATGGCTGTCCTGAAGTGAGGACAGCTTATAGATCATTGGACTGTCCGAATAAAAAGATCCGACCTCACTTGAAAGATAGGAAATCAGATTCGACAGTGTCTGCCGCTGCGCCAGCATAATGGATTTTTTGGCCGCAAGGGCTTCCTGATCCAAGGTTACCAATAGGTCTCCTTGTTTCACCGTCTGCCCTTCTGTCACATGGGTTGAAAGCACAGCTGCTGTAATTTTGGGGCTAAGAGTTGAAGTTGCTTCACTCTCCAAAGTTCCCAAGAAAAACAGATCCTTGGATAAGGTCGAAGCCTTCACCGTCATCAACTCCGTGACGATCCCCCGATTCGCTTCTTTATCAGTGGTGGTATCCTCCGCCAAAACCACTTTCATTATCCTGGATCCTGCTATCACTGACAAAATAATGACCAACCCCGCCATCAGCACTACCTTCTTCATGCGTTTCATGACTCTCACCCCATCAGAATTTTAGTGAAGGACGCTTGAGTTTAACCGGCAATGTACGGGTGACTACCACGCCATCTTGATTAACCTTCACTCAGCGTCCTTGCTCCTACTATCTTATTCTGACAAAAAGGAAAAGAGTGTGACGTGGGGCACACTCTTGAAAAAAGGTTGAAAAGCCCCGGCTCTCGCCGGAGCTTTTTTAATTTTCGATCACCCATCATCCCTGAATAGGCGTCAGCGTTTCTGTGGTTTTAAAAGTATTGTTATTCCCGTCCAACACATTTGAATTTTGAGTGACTGTTGGAATGGTCTGTGGGGTGTTGTTAAGCGTCAGATTGACAACACTGCCATTAGTGCCGACTTCAGTAATAGTCCCTGAAGAGACATTAAAAGTGGTTGTACTGACTGAACTGCCGAGAATACTTTCCGTAAACTCTATAGAGATTTTATTCCCAACAATCGTGACTTTATATTTCCCGTCATTGTCACCAGAAGTATATTTTGCGATTGCAGGTGCAATTTTGTCCTCAATATTCAATGTGATATCAGCAACTGATTGTCCATTTTCGTTTTCAAGAACACGGTCGCTCGAGTTGGTGTCGATGACGAGTTTTAACCCAGTTGCATCATACGGTAAATCTACTGGGGAGGTGAGAATCAAAATAGTATCGCCAGCGCTATTAGTGGACCTTTGAAGATTTGTTGGGTCATACTCTGTTGTGCCAATCAGAATCGTGAAAGCTTCAAGATCTGTGACTTCAAGAAATTGATCGAACGTGACTCTTATCGTCCTGAGATCCACAGCTTCAACATCTTCTACCAGTGGCGCAGGCCCCATCAAATCCTGAATATCATCAAATTCAATGGTATACGTGCTCATGGTATTGCCAGCATAGTCCTTAATGCCAGTAATTCTGAGCTCAGCACCCGGTTCTTGTGAAAGGTTAAATTCGGTAGATGTCAAAATCAATTTAACCTCAGTACCCGCTGAATTCAACACCGGGTTGGTGCTGAGTCGATCTGTCGTACCGCCATCAAGAACGGCATAATTTGTCTCAACTTCAGCTGTTGCCTCGGTCACAGGCTCACTAAAGGTCACATAGACTTCGCGCTTAGAAGTGTCCTGCGTCACCTTAGTCACCGTTGGCGCTGTAGAATCCGCTACAGAAAGTGTCTTGCTGTATGAAGTCAAGACGTTAGGCACAATCGCAAGGTCTTCCACGTTCTTGATCAAAACCTTAATGGATCTGCCCGTCAAGTTGACCCCTGTCAAGTTAGCTGTATAAACATTGCCGGATCCCGTAACCGCAACAGAAAGCCCTGTGATGACCGAATCATCCGTATTGCGGACTTCAATGTTAGTGCCATTGAATTTTACACTCTCGCTAAATTCAATTGCCAATTTAGTAGAGGTCGAACTGGATGAGGACACAGATAGCTTCGTCACGGCAGGCTTCGTTGTATCTGCCGTAACGGAGACGGAATAACTGCTGCCAATATAATAGTTCCCGTATTCATCCACAATCTTGGCACTCGAAGCGCCAAGTTCCTTGATATAGATCGTTGCAGTCCCTGATGGCAGCGGATTACCCACTATAGTTCCGCCGGATGCATCTGCAAACTTCACATAGACTTCATCGACTTTTGTCGTCGTGGAAACAGCAGTCGTCATGGCTGCATTAGAGTATACTCCAAGCGCTACTTTAGCAGTCGAAGTATGATAGAAGTGCTCCTTAGTGATCCCGCTGACCAGTTCGCTGAATTCAACATGGACGTAAGTCTGCGTGGCTTTTAAAATCTTAGCGGTTGGGTCAGAAGCTGACACCTTAAAGGTGAGATCCTCATCGTAATCCTCACTGTAGTTCCCTGCATAGTCCCTGAAGTTTCTGATCCTGAACTCATAGGTGTCATTATTCAATAAGGCTTTACTGAGCCGAACCACAATAGTTTCACTGCCAAGCTCTGCAAAGGAAGCTGCAGCCGTATAAGACGTCCTGCCGTCATAAACCTGAACAGTTCCGGCAGTCTTGATTGGTTCAGAGAACGTGATCTCCACATAGGATGGTCCCAAAAGCTGCACATCTTCCACCTCAGGATCAATGTCATCATCCGTCGTGAAGGTTTTGGTTACACGCGCCAGCGATGTGCCATCTTCCGCACGAATGCCGCTGATGGTCAGGCTGTACCTGGTGTCATTGGACAAGACATTCGAAAGTGTGAGAATCACGGTCTCGCCATCATTTTGAAGCTCTGGAGTTGCGGTGCGGCCAGAGATTGAAAAATCAGAGCTGGAAAGCGTATCTTCATCCACTTCTTTGGAGAAAACAACCTCAATCTCTTTGAGGTTATCTGATGAGACGGATTCCACTTCAAATGGAATCATGTCCGGCGTCAAAACGTCCAGTTTCTGGCCAAGCATATAATTCTGGCCTTTCATATCCGTCAAAAGCGTATTCAGCATAGTTTGAAACAATTCACCACGGTAGATGTTGCTGGTCTCTCTCAGAGATAACTCGTCAAATAAGCCAAGGGACTTCGCTTTGGAGAACGCGGTGTCCCAGGTGAAATCAGCCGGTGCCGTATAGCCCAAGGCTTTCAGCATAAAGACGCTGGCTTCCTGGACAGTGTGCTTTTGCTCATATCCAAACTTGTTGTCCCCTATACCGACCGTCCAGCCCCTGTACTGGGCATACGCGACATACCGCTCACCCCAGTGGTTATTGCGGTCGGAAAAGGTGGACTGACGCGACCAGCGGAAAGCCTCGTCATACTCACCGAGCATTCTCGCCAGAATGACCATCATTTCCGTGCGGGTCAGGTATTGGTTTTCTGCGAGATCGCCGTCCTCATACCCGACGATTAGTCCCAATGACCGCAGCGTCTCGCCGGCGGTCAGTTCCGCAGCATAACCGGCAGGTATAATCCCGATTGCCATAATAAGTGCTAATAAGATTGACATTAGGCGTTTCATATCAGACCCTCCTTGGGTTTAACTAAACAAGTTTTACGTCCATTGCAAAACATTAGACGCAAAAATCAGAAGGTTGGTTCCGCTTCGTCTTTTTGCGTCTAGTTTGAATGTCGTATGAAATTACCTTCTATAATCATTAATACCACGTTTGTTAACCTTAAAACAAATAGGTTTTAGCCGATGGTCACCCCTCCAGCCACCACGCCTCAATATTTTGCTTTGTCGAACATTAACCCTGCGCTTCTTTTCGCTCAAGCAGCAAACTTTGATTCAAGCTAAACCCTATCCCGAGCAGCGCCCAAAAGACCGGGGCAATAGAAACAATAGCATCATTGAACATCCCAGCGCCTAGATATCCGACCGCACCCAGGAAGATACCCACGCCAAGCTGTGCCCTGAAATCCTCGAACGGATTTCTAAAGTAGAGTTTGAGACTTTGAAGGATATAAAGACCAAAGATCACGAGTTGGGCCAACAATGAAACCACACCTGTGTTAACGGCGGTGTGCAGGTACATGTTGTGTGGTTTGTCAGTGACCATGCCTGTGGTGCTGTAGGCCAACTGCTTACCAATATAGTCATCCTGCGGGAAGTAGAACATATAAGTGTCCGGCCCATGGCCAATTAAAAGTGTGTCCTTCAGCATTGGAAGGGTTCTCGACCAAATATAGCCGCGGGATGAACCCAGGCGCTCTCGGCCTTCAAAGCCCCATTTTTCGACTGGATTAAGTTTTACCGCAACATCTGCGTGGTTCACGTATCTGACTTCGTCCTCGAGGAATAGATATTTGAGGACTAAGCTGCGGTATTTGACCGTGACCATCGGCATATCCTCCTCTGCCATAGTGATGTCAAACTTGAAATTCTCAAAGCGAGAATCACTCAGAGTATAATCCGCCTCGCCTTTGACCGCTTCCATGACCTGATCCTGAACGTCCATGAAATAGAGCTGCTCATTTTCGTATTTGATGAAAAGCGGCTCCTCCTGGAGCTCGAGCTTTAGAAGATTGTCTTCGGAAGTCGCTTGCTGAGCGCCATAGAGATTTTCTGCCGGTGCGAGGCTGGCAATGGTCGCTTTAATTCTATTGAAGATTTGACCATCTGTAGCTGTGTTCATAGCCGTGACCAGTCCAACCGTAATGAACAGTGCTACAATGGTGACCTTCCAGCGCTTGACTAACTCTTTTCGGAATAGAATGAGCATTAAGATGGCTGCAACAGACACGCCAACAATACCGGCTCTGGATCTTGATCCCAAAAGATTGGCCATGCTTAGCACAAAGAGTGCTATAACCAGAAGTTTGTGCTTCAAGTCGTGGACGAAAAATACCAGTGTTAAAAGAAGCGGCGCCGTCAGCGCGATAAAACTCCCCACATAGTTGGAGTTTTGAAGGGTACTGTAAATTTGAGTTTCTGCCATGCGGATGGTGATCTCGGCGCCGGATTTCAGATATTGCATGGGGACTATGAGACTCTTTCCAATTTCAGACTTGAATAAATCCATCTTAAAGAACTGAAATATACCAATGGTTCCAATGACAGCCACGGACACATAGAGCCCTTTAAGGAGGAATTTCAGCTGTTTTTCGTCATAAGTATACTTTGAGCTCACAAACAGTATCAACATATATGCCAATAAGACGAGAGCGCCTTCATACCTTCCCCTAAAACCCCAGACTGACAGGCTTATGTACTCTGATAAGACGGTTGAAAGTACGACTGCACTTGAAAACAAAAGAATGGAGAGATCAAGGGGTTTTTTCTCAAGTGGGTTACCCAAAGATAGTCGATCCCAAATGAAGGCACCCAGTATGACAGAGCTGACCATAAATAGGATGCGGGATTTATAATATGAGAAAAAGTCATAGTCCACGTCACTGACCCATGGACTTTCTGCGAAGACGCTAAGATCAACGACCTTTAAGCGCACGATGATCGGTATTAAAGCGAGAATCAAAAATAATGCGATGAGAATGCCTTTAGTCACCTTAGGTACCAAGGGCTTCTTAAATTTTTCTTTTGGGCTTACTTGTTTTTTGGATTGAGTTTTTTTCAATGGGTGTTCCCTCCTGCTGTTCAACTGTAAAAAATGTTCCATTAATATCTTACCAGACTAAATCAAGAACGGAAGTGTTTTGTATGTAAAAGTCGGAAAAAAAGGGTGGAATCTGGGAGAACAATGTCCTCCAAGTTTCCACCCTTCCAATTAAAGTATAATATTAGTTTTGAGTTAAAGCATCTGTCTTGGAAAAGCTCTTGAGTACAAAGCCTTCAAGATCAGCAATGCCAGCGGCTTCATTGTAATAGACATTGGTATTGATCGTAAAATCGCCTTCTGTTGAAGTGAGAACGATATTGCGGTTTGCATAGATCTCAGCCTTTGACAGCGTGCCGCTTGTAGTCGTAAAACCATTCTTGCCGGTTGGTGCAAAAGTTCCGGCTTCGAGAGCTTCAGTCAATACGACCATGATTTCTTCAGAGTCTATGAAGACGACCTCTTTAACTTCTGGGGATGCTGCGTCAACGAGTTCATTGTCATATTCTTCTACAACTTCGTTATATTGATTCTTTGAAGTCTGATCAATGATCGCAAATGCGATATCATCTCGATCATCCGAGGATTTCGCGTCTGTATCCACCTTATTAGCTAAAGTAAACGTCAAAACCGTATTGCCATCACTGTTAACCGCTGATGCGACTCTTGTAACAGTGAGTTTTTCATCTGCGTCATAGCCGTTGTCGCTGTTTTCATCCGCATAGATGACAAAATCAGAATTGTCGACCGTTACAAGTCGATCTTCAAAAGTGACTTCAACTTTTGTAGAAGATACCAATTCTGCAGATTCAACGCGGACAAGTCCAGCATCCTGAATTGTCAATTCATTGACCATTGCTACCGTGTAGTTGCCTGCAGCGTCTGCAACTCTTCCAATTTCAAGCTTATAGCTTTCTCCATCATTCAGGTCAAGACTGTCTTCCGGAATTTTTATCTCAACAGCCTTATTGCTTTCGATCATTGTAATGGTGACATCGTCCAGATCTGCAAGGAACTTGTTATCTTCAAGCACGTATTTCTCAAGATCATTGACAGCGTACTTACCTGAAGTTGCCATTGCTTCGCCAAATCGAACTACAATCATTTGAGTATCAGCATCTGGATTATAGAGTTTCGCGCTAAAATCTGAAACAACAGGATCCGTCATGTCCGTCACAGTAAAGGATCTGGTAACCTTAGCGATTTCATTGCCGGATAAATCTTCTACGTTCTCAATGACGAGCTTATAACCACCTAAAAGCGGCTCTTCAAATCGAATTGTGACCGTATCCGTTTCATCGCCTGTGCCTCTGACTGCGCTGTCAATCATGTCATCCTGTACTGTTCCGGCACTGTTCTGAAGGACGTAATTTTCAATGTCCTCTGCAGAATCTTCTTCAACAGCTTCACTGAAGATCAGTTCGATCTCTTCTTCATCAATTACGCTGATGCCAGTCAGTGTTGGTCTCACTTCATCAGCTTCAATTTTGACTAGTATAGTTTGTTTGCTGTTTTCATTATCCCAAAGATCCATGAAGGTATCAGCTAAGATATAGACATAAGCATTGCCTTCCGGCATTTCATTGGCTGAGAAATCAAGTTTGAGTTCTTTGCCATCAATATCATCTGAAGAAATCGGTGCTGCAAGGTTGCTGCCATTAGTGTGATAGATACTTTTGCTTGCGACATAGTCATCTGTCAGCACAATATCTTCGTTAAAGATCAAAGTTACCCCAGTCATGGAAGCATCTTTGTAACCAACAACAGAAGGTGCCGCAGTATCGACAACCACTCGAACATCAAAGGTCTTCGCAACTGTTTTGAATCCTGCATAATCTTCAATGCCGCTTCCTACACCTACTTTGATAGTTCCCGCTTCAAGTTCTGCGTAAAGTTCTACGTTAACTTCTGTGTTGTTGTTCATCAGTGTGACACCTCTGATAAACATATCCCCATCTTCAACAGTGAAGTCACTTGCGCTTACTGTAGCAGGATCAACAGGTTCACTGAACTTCACTTTAACAGTTTCTTTGCCTACGACAGTGGCTGCTGTAGCGACTGGAGGATTAGTATCAAAGAAGTTGAAGTCAAAATCGTCCTCTGAAGGCAAGACTTCATCTGTTATTGTGAGGTTTGCTTCCGTTTGTTGTTCCATTGGCTCTTCAAACGTAATAGTAACGACTTTTCCATTTACGGAAATATCATCAATGACTACTGGATCATCATTAACGTCGAGGAGTTCGTCGCCATCCTGGTCCTCAAAAATATAGTTGTCAGCATTGACGAGTTCTTCATCATCCGTCCAGCTGTCTGAGTTAAACTCGACAAGGACTTGTAAAAGCCCATTTGCTTTTACAGAGGATACTGCAAGCGGTACAGAACCCATGATGCCCAGATTTTCACCCAAGGTTTGTGTTGAGCCCTTCATGTTTGTATTCAAGGTGCGCATCATAACCTGGAATAAACTGCCTCGCAGAATATCTTGACCAGGTTCAATGCCAACGCCCGTGAACAACCCAAGCTGAGTAGCTTTTTGGAAGGCGTTTGTCCAAGTAAAGTCTGTGTCCGCAACATAACCCAAAGTTTTCAACATGAACACCGCAGCCTGCTGAGCAGTGTGCTTCATCTCATAGCCGAATTCATTGTTGCCTATTCCGCTGGTCCATCCGCGCATTTGAGCATATGCGACATAACGCTCAGCCCAGTGATTGTTGCCATCTGTAAAGGATGACTTTAATTTGTAAGCTTCCGCTTCGTCATATTCGCCGAGCATTCTGGCGAGTATGACCATCATTTCTGAACGGGTAAGGTATTTATCTTCCATGAGGTTACCATAGTCGTCACCTTTCAGCAGTCCTAAATCACGGAGCTGCTCTCCCGCGGTTTTTTCTGCTGCCATGGTGGCTGGCATGATCCCGACTAAAAGCATCACGACCATGATAAGTGCAATAAATCTTTTCATAATCAAAATTCCTCCTCTTAATTTGAGTTCATTCAAATTAGATGTTTGTGTAAAGAGAAGACTCGTACCATTACATTATACCCTGAAAAGATTAATTTTTACGTCATTTTGCCAAATGATATCGAAATGTAAGACAAGATTAAGAAAAGTTTAATACTCAAAGCTTTTATTAATTTACAGATTGTTCCTGATAGGTTGGTACAATCTGCTTCAAAACGCCCTTCAAGACCTGATCACTTTCCTCATCTATTATGGCTTCAAGCTGATTCAACTGGGTCATCAGATAGCCTGAATCAACATTCAGCGGCCGACCAATAAAGATCTTCTCATGCTGTGTCTCGAGGATCCCCTCTTCTTTGAGAAGCAACTCTTCATAAAGTTTTTCTCCAGGTCTGAGACCTGTAATTTCAATCTCCATATCTTCATAGGGAATGAAGCCAGATAGCCGGATTAAATCCTCTGCAAGAGTCAAAATCTTAACCGGCTCGCCCATATCCAGTATGAAGATCTCTCCGCCTTGCGCCATGGCGCCTGCCTGAAGGACCAGTTGAGCTGCTTCGGGGATCGTCATGAAGTATCGGGTAATTTCCGGATGGGTCACCGTAACCGGTCCCCCTTCTTCTATCTGCTGTTTGAAAAGAGGAATAACGCTTCCATTGCTGCCAAGGACATTGCCAAACCTTACAGCTACGTATTCTGTCTGACTGATGTGATTATGGGTTTGAACGATCATTTCACAGATTCGCTTTGTCGCGCCCATGACATTGGTAGGGTTGACTGCTTTATCTGTCGATATTTGAACAAAGGTTTCAACGTGGTATCGGTCAGACAGTTCTACCAGGTTTAGCGTGCCAAAGACATTGTTCTTGATAGCTTCATAAGGACTATCTTCCATAAGCGGCACATGCTTATGCGCCGCAGCATGAAAGATGACTTGTGGCCGATAGTCATTAAAAATTCTCTCGATCCGCTTTCGATCACGGATGGACGCAATCAATACTTCTATTGGGACAATGCCTTTCTTTTTTGCCATACTTCGCTTTAACTCATGCTGAATCTGGAACAAACCGTTTTCATTTATGTCTAGCAGGATGAGTTTCTGAGGGTTGTATTTCACTATTTGCCTCGCCAACTCAGAGCCTATTGAACCGGCACCACCGGTGACCATGACAATCTTATTGGTAAGCAGTGCTTTTAAATCACCAATATCCAATTTGACTTCATCACGGCCTAATAAGTCTTCAATTTCAATATTGCGGATCTCAGAAATGCTGACCTGACCATTGATGAGTTCATAGACACCCGGTAGGATTTTGAGGTTGCAGTCTGTTTTTTTACATTCATGAACAATGGAAGCAATTTCTTTTTTCGTTGCCGAAGGTATGGCAATGATGATTTCATCAATGCGTTTTGCTTTAGCTATTCGGGAAATCTCTTTAGTTCCCGCTCTTACCGTAATGCCTTGGATGCTTTTTCCCCATTTCATTGCATCATCATCCATAGCCACTATGGGCTTCATATGGAGATCACCATGGCGTTTCAGCTCTTTAATGACCATGGCACCAGCATCACCGGCACCTACAATCATGACCCGTTTCTTGACGGAACGGCTGAAGAGACTGCCTTGATTTTTCAGTCTCCTGAGCATTCTATAGCTTAATCTGACGCCACCTATAAACATGACGTCCAAGATGGAGACAATGATATAGATGCTGCGTGGTATCCTTGTTTCAAACAAGAATAGGAAGGACAGCATAACTGTATTGGCCACTATAGAAGCGGCTGAGATCTTCAGAAGCTCTTCAATGGAAGCATATTCCCATAGACTATTGTAAAGGCCAAACAGGAACAGTACCGCAATCTTGATTAGAATGACACTGACCAGAAAACGGTCTGCTAAATCAAAATACTCAGCAGGAAACTTGCCTTCAAAACGTATTAGAAATGAAAGGAAAAGCGATAGAACCAGCAGCCCAACATCTACCGCAACTAAATAGGCTGTTCTTATTCTGCGTTTCATTGAACCACCTTCTCTTAATACTACTTAGGATAACTAACCCTTTTTGTTGATTAACAGACTTACCAGCTCTAACTGTTTTTCCAATACGCTTTAAACAGTCCTAGAAATACACCCAGCATCATACCTAAGACCACTCCTATGGCCATATTCAAGGCTTTTCTAGGTGCGACCGGATTTTCTGGCTGGTATGGGGAAGAGGTAATAAATACATTTTGAGCCATAACATCCAGCTTACCATTCAATATTTGTGATTCATTTTCTGTAGTGATTAAAGTCTTGAAATTCTCAAGTTCAGATTTTAATTCATTAAGCAATCGATTTTTATTCTCGAGGTCTTGCTTTAAGGTAATGAGTTCAATTTCCGAATTAAGGACTTGAGCTTCCACCAGGAAGTAGTTTTCGTTCGCAATTTCCTCTGTCATAACCTCTTTTGACAGATTAGCCAAATTTAAATTTCGCCTTTCGGCATAGGCAGCAGCGGCTATTGGATCAGATGACAAAAGTTTCTGAAGGGTTATCACAGGCTCCATATTACTTAAAAGTGTTCTCGTATCTGCTAAAATTGATTCTTTATAAATCACGGAGTTTTTAAGCCCATCCAACTCACTTTGATAAGTCAAAATGAAATTATCTAACGCTTGTTTTTTATAGGTTATTCTAAGACTGTCTATGTACTGATGAATCAAATCATTATTGATTGCGTAAGCCTTAGCAGGATCTTCATTCTTCACAACAACTTGGAATCGGTTGGCGTCCTTATCCTGAGCGATACTGACCATAGTCTTGAAAGTCTTATTGGACATTTGAAGGTCATGTTTTTTTATAATGCGTTCAGCAACTTCATTGCTGTAAATAAACTGTATGTAGTCGTTGATATTCTCAGAAGGAAATGTATAGGTCCCATAAGGTGTTGATACTTCCCCTGGTTTTTTGATGATCAGCGCACTTGTAGTTTCATACTGCGGACTTGCAATAAAAAAGGTATATAGTCCGGTTAAAACTATTGTTACCGCCATAATAAGTGCTATAAGCTTACGCTCATTCCATATGGACATAATCAATTCTTTGAGACTAATTTCATCATAGTCATAGTGATTTACTTCATGTCGTTCATCAGAATTCTGCATGTTATCCTCCAAAGATCTCATTGATTTTGAACTTCAGCGCCTTTTTCCAACTATTTTACAGGCACTTCTATAGTTTACCATAGTTTAACAGTTGAAAACACCCATTTGATCCTTATTTAATAATTCTGTTATACATTTAATCACTAATTCAACAACATGATTGACTTATATACTTTAAACAAAATCCTCCCCAACACATAGGTTTTATGTGTGTTAGGGAGGTTTCCTTGAACCGAATGAGTCAATTGTGAGAAGTACTGCGTCTTACCACGTAAAGTTAAGACTGATGTATAACTTCCAAATGGACTGCAACTGATCTATAAATAGTGATTTAGGGAATAGTTGACGAAAAAGAAAAGCAACCTATCAAACAGAACTGTTGAGAGGTTGCCGTAAAAACAGATTGAATTGTAAATCAATTTCACGAACTTCACTATTTATACCTGGCACCGAAAACCGTTATTTGCTCATGTCATTCTCTATCGATCTTTCAATACCTAGATCAGACTGTAAACAACTTCATCAACTTCACTGATGGTGACAGGTACGGGTAGGTCAAATCAATGTCTAGCATGCGCCGGTCTCCGACCCAGGGGAAGCCGCTTGTTCTCGCGTAGCGAACAAGCAAGTTTTGTTTTCTGCTCTATCAACAGCATGAACCTTCCCGATATGTATTTCGAGTCTCAATCCCATTCATCTTACGATTACCGCCTACTACCTAGCTGTCTACGCTTAGAACCATCAGTTGCCATCAGGCTCTCAAGACTCACTGAAAGTGTCTTGCTAAGCCTTACTCGGTGGGGTTTCCACCCACTATTTGACGCGCCCTTATATTGGCGCACTGACAGGTACGGGTAGGTCGCAATTATTGACCGCTTACGCGAAAAACCGTTTCAGGTAGATCTGCCCGTGCCGGGCGCACCAAAAGATAGAGCCTTCTTGTCTAATCCAAGAAGGCTCTATTCATGAACTTCTAATTACTATCTCATATCAATGCTGTAAAGAGTTGTCGCTGATTTGAACTTATTCTTATTGTAGTCTGCAATCTCAAAGTTTTGAGTTACTTTTGGCTCATCCTTAGTATCGGCATCTGGAGTAAAGTAGAGGACGATAACTGAATCTGTACCAAACGGTGAATTCTCAAAAGCATAAGAACTTACAGTTTCACCTTCAATTGAGAATGAAAGTCTAGATACTGACTCACGCTCTAATCTTTCAGTGAAAGTAATCTTAATGGCATTATCAGTTGTACGCTCAACCATAAGATCATCTTTGTCATAAAGATTTGCAGATGAAGTATCATCAGCTGGATACTTAGCAATCGCAGGAGCATACTTATCTACAGCATCTTTGGAAACTGCAGAATTTTTAAGAGCGATTGTTTCGCCATAGATATTTTTGGAATCTTGACCTGCGATACGGACTGATGCTAAAACGTTAGAGTCAACAACATTGTCGCCAACTTTAGTTAAAACTGTACCATCGAAATCAAAATCTTTAACAGTCGTAATAGTGACAACAGTTTCATTATCATCATTTACTGATGTGCTGATACGGCTGTATTCAAGAACAGTAGCAGTTGTTGAACCTTCATAGAACTTAAGGTCTGTTGCTTTGAAAGTAGTTAATTTGTCGTCAAATGTGATAACGATTTTGTTTTCATCTTTGACTTCAACTTTACTTACATAGACAAAACCTTGGCCTAAGAGTGTAACATCACCAGCTAAAGTTGTAGTTTTGTTGCCTGCAGCGTCAGCTACACGGCCCATTTTAACAACGATGCCAGTGCCAACAGCTAAGTCAGCGCCATCGTTATCTTCAACTAATGATTTAATTCTGATCTCTACAGCTTCTCCATCATCAACAAGTTTGATTGTAGGAGTAATGTCAAGATCTTCAAGTGAAACATACGCGTCTACATTACCGTCTTTATCCTTATCTACGTATACCATGTACTTTGAAAGGTCAAGAACGGAATATGCACCAGTTGTGGCCATTTTCTCGTCAAAATTGATTTTGAGTAACTGATCTTTTGCAGCTGCTTTGTAAAGAACTGCATCAAATGTACCGAATTCTGGAGCGGTTAAATCATCAATTGTCAAATCTTGAGTAACTTTCACAATTTCGTTGCCAGCCATATCTTCAAGATCTTGAATTGTTAATTTGAACTCACCTTCAGTATCTCCATCAAGCTTGAGAGTGATGAATTCATCATTATCAGCATCGCCGACAAGATCGAAATCAACTTCATCGCCGTCTTTGTCAACGATCAAGAATGCATCATCAAAATCAGACTCAGAATTGATTTTCTCAGTGAATTCAATCTCAACTTCTACGTAGTTACCAACAAGGTCAACGTCAATATCTTTGACAGCAGGAGCAGTTCTGTCAACAGTAATTTCAACTTTTGTAACGATCTTGTTGTTTGCATTCTCCCAAAGATCTTGAACAGCATCAGATACTACATAAACATATGCTGTACCTTCAGGAAGAAGTGTATCGTTGTCAAAATTAAGAGTTAACTCATTTCCATCGATTACAAAACCATCAGTTGCTTTAACAACGTTAGATGCATTTGTATGATAGAAATATTCATTATCTGCAAGAGTTGTATCGCTATTGTCGAAAAGCACTTCAATGTCTTCATTGAAAATGAGAGTAACTTCATTTCTGTCAGCATCTTTGTAACCAACTACAGTAGGAGCTTCTGTGTCTTCAACGACATTCAGTTCAAATGTAGTTTTTACAACGTTGAATCCAGCGAAATCGTCCATGCCGCCAACTTCAACAGTAAGTTTACCTTCATCAAGTTTTGAATAAAGTTCTACGTTGATTTCAGTATTGTTTTTAAGAAGTTTTGCTTCTTTAACAATATAATCTCCGCCATCAACTTCAAAGTAATCAACATCAACATATGCGCCATCAACATCAGAACTTTCGCTCTTAATTGGCTCACTGAAAGTTACTTTGATTGTGTCGTTTCCAACTACTTCAGCCTTGAGAGCTTTAGGAATTGTGACGTCATTGAATTCGAAGATTTCGCTGACAAATTCATCAATGAACATTTCTTCATCATCAGCTGCTTCTACGCCATCGATTTCGAGAATAGCTTCTGTCTGTTGATCTAAAACGCCACCAATAGCGCCTTCTTTATCAAAGAGAGAAATGATGACTGTCTTGTCGTCAGCTTGAAGATCAAATGATACTCTTGCCCATTCAGCAGAGGAGAAAAGATCATCGCCATCTTCATCAGTCAATACATAGTTGCCGTCATCCGTAGCAGTGTCAGAATCAACAGCCATATTAAACTTAACTTCGATTTGTGTAAGGTTCAACGCCTTAACAGAAGTTACTTTCAAAACTTCCTCTTCCATGTAGCCAAGAACGATACCAAGTTTGCCAGTACCAGCCTTAACTTCAGTGTTAAGAGTTGTGATCATCATAGTGAAGAGATCACCACGAAGGATCGGGCTTGTTGCAGCAGTGTCTACGCCAGCAAAGAGACCTTTAGCTGTTGCGAACTCAACTGCGTTTGCCCATGTGAAGTCTACGTCAGCTTCATAGCCGAGAGCTTTAAGCATGAAAACTGCAGCTTCTTGAGCAGTAACGTTGCCTGCTGGGTTGAACATGTTAGCGCCAACGCCTGCAGTCCACTCGTTCATTTCAGCGTAAGCGATCCATGGGGATGCCCAAGCGAAACCAGCGAGATCAGTGAAAGTTGATGGAAGTGCGAAAGCTTGAGCTTCAGCGCCTTTACCCATCAGTCTAGCTAATACTACCATCATTTCTGCGCGGTTCAGGTTTTGATCTTCATTGAGGTTACCGTTTTCGTCACCTGCAATGATGCCGTATCCCTTGAGCGTTTGGCCAGCTGTAGCATCAGCCGCAAAGCCCATTGGGATCATCCCAAGCACTAACACGAGTGCCAGGACGAGAGAAAGTACTCTCTTCATCTGCAAATTCCTCCCTTTTAATGAGTGTGTGAAGGGTATTGTACTGCGTCTTCAGCCTTACCCTTCTCAGAGGCTGTCGACTAGGTCATCTGGTGCAGAGTTCTAATTGAAACTCCACCTTCTGCAACAGATTATACCATTTGGAAGGAAGTGGAGCAACCTGCCAAATGTTTTGTAATACAACTGTAAAATGAGCAGTTACAATGCTCTACACGATTCATTATACCCTAGTTCAAGTAAAACGACCGTTACAGTTATATTACATCTTGCAAATCGGCCAAAGCCGCAAATGCCAACGGGTGTAGAATAAGTTGTAAAATTTGTGCAACAATTGAGTTTGTGGATTTTGTGGATAACCCACAAGTTCCATATAAATTTATTTGTGTATTCTGTGCATAATGTGGATTACTGTGTTTTCAACCATTTCAGACTTTCTTCAAGAGGCTCGTCGGCCACAACTTGATTATAGCGTTCGAAAATGGCTCTATCAACTGATTTTTTTACAACTTCATCCAAAAGTCCATCCATAAGGATATTATTTTTCTGCTCGTAGCCTTTTAAAGCAAGTTGTGTCTCTTGATCGAATACGCCGCTGAGCTGCAGATCATAGCCTAATAAATTCAGTCTTTGCTGCAGGGCAAGCGCTGAAACGGAGGTTTCACCAAGTTTTAAAGGACCGGAATAATAAAATGGCGCCAAAGCTTTAAAAGCGGAAAGATCCGAACCTTGATCTATGACTTCAACATCCGGCGTTATCCCAACACCTTGGATCTTCAGACCGCTAGGACCATAGTACTCCGCTATGGTCAGCTTGACGCCATCCCCTGTCGAGAGCCGCCTGACTTCCTGAACCAGACCTTTACCATAACTTGTCTCACCAAAAACTTTAATATTCTCTCTTCCTATTAAGGCCGCTGTCAGAACTTCAGAGGCGCTGGCTGATTTTCCGTCAATCAAAACAGCAATCTCACCATCAAAACCGGCGCGTTTAGCGTATTCTATATCATCTGCTTCGCGCCTGTAATCTACGGTTACGATTTTTGATCCCAGTGGAAGCAAGGTATCTGCAATATCTATTGCCGCATCCAGATACCCCCCTGGATTGCCTCTTAAATCCACGACAATCTTTTTAATACCCTTGTTCTTAAACCCAGAAACAGCCTGCCTGAATTTATCTTCCACACCAAAGCCAAAGTCCTCTAGCTTGATGTAACCTATGGAGCCTTCTATAACTTTTGAAGACACACTCTCTATAGTGATTTTTTCACGGGTCAGCATAAAGGAAAGTTCACTGGTCTTGCCCGGTCTCTGTATCCCCAGTTTAACTTGAGTTCCCGCCAGACCTTTGATCTTGGCGACAACCACTTCCAAGGACTGGCCATGAATGCTCTCATCATCAACTGAAACGATTAGATCATCTGCCAGGATACCCGCCTTTTCCGCAGGTGATCTGGGAATGACTTTGTGGACTCTTATGTAAGGTTTTTCTTCGATCAGATACATGCCAACGCCTTCAACGCTGTTGTTGAGACTCTGAAAAAGCTCGGTCATCTCATCCTTTGTAAGGTAGGTACTGTAAGGATCCAGGGTCTCCAGCATGCCCTTCAGCATACCTTCGGTCAACTGGGCGTCATTGACTTCTAAGTAATAGTTCTCCTTGACATAGTCCCGCATCCACTCCAGCAGCTCAGCATCAATGGGTTCTGCCTCTGCAGCAAATCCATCAGGAATCACAATGGTTAACATAAGTAAAAGCAGAATCAAAACGCGGTAGGTACTCTTCATAGCTATGACCTCCTCACACAGTCCGTCTTTTTTATTATAGCCCTTAATCCTAGTCCGCGCAAACGTTTCAGAGGAATTTAATACTTTGTTCGATAAAAAGTCTGGAACGTAAAAACGGGCCGAAGCAATTGCTCCGACCCGCTCATAACAATAATTTGATTCAATTCTAACCTAAACCTCATGCCCCAGCTTACCCAAAATAATCTTCTCAGGTGTCACCGGCAGTTTTCTGATCCGAACACCCGTCGCGTTGAAGATCGCATCCGCAATGGCCGGGCTCGGGGTATTGATGCAGACCTCGCCAACAGACTTACCGCCAAATGGTCCAGACGGCTCGTAGCTTTCAACAAAGTCTACGGTGATCTTAGGCACATCGCTGCGGGTAGGGATCTTGTACTCCAGGAGTGAGTTGGTTTTCAGCTTGCCGTCAATAAACTTGACGTCTTCAAAGACTGCCATGCCCATGCCTTGAACGAGGCCGCCCTCCATCTGAATGAGTGCCAGCTTAGGGTTGAGGATGGCGCCGCCATCGACAGCTGCAACATAATCAATGATTTCAAATTCTCCGGTGTCGAGATCGACTTCGACTTCAGCAAAGCCCGCAAGAAACGGCGGCGGAGATTTCTCCGTGACATGGGAGCCGTGACCGACCAGCTGCTTCTGGTTCTTCACATAGAGGAGCTTCATAGCCAGATCTGCGAGATTGATGGACTTTTCGCCGCAGAAGACGCGCTCGCCGTCGTATTCACACTGTTCTGGTGCCTCTTCAAGCATAGCTGCGCCCTCATTCAGGATCTGAGATCTGATGTCCTCAGCCGCATTGATGACGGCGGTACCTGTGATGTAAGTCGTACTGGAGGCGTAAGCGCCAACGTCAAACGGCGTCACGTCTGTATCCGAGGAGTGAACGCTGATCTTCTCAAGAGGGACACTGAGCACCTCAGCGGCGATCTGCGCCAATACGGTGTCTGAGCCTGTGCCCAGATCTGTCGCACCCATCATGAGGTTGAAGCTGCCGTCTTCGTTGAGCTTAATGATGGCCGCGCCCATGTCAATGCTCGGAATGCCGGAGCCCTGCATGGACAGCGCCATACCGACACCTCTGGCTTTATTGCCGTTAACAATCGTCTTGCCATATTTCTCATCCCAACCAATGAGCTTCTTGCCATGCTCTATACAGGTGGACATTTTGTTGTTTTCAATGAGTTTGAGCGGCTTTTTAATGCCGTCTGAGCCAAAGGCTCTATAGACCAGATGGGTTTCCCCTTCAGCGGTATGGTTGAGTTCACGAATCAAACATGGATCCATGCCCATTTCATGGGCCAACTCGTTGATGGCTGACTCAATCGCGAAGACACCCTGTGTGGTGCCGTAGCCGCGAAGTGCGCCGCCCGGTGTACGGTTGGTGTAGACCACGTTGCCCTCGAAGTCGAAGGCTTCCATTTTGTTGTACATGGAAAGGACTTTGAGGCACGCCGCGCTGAAGACGGTTCGGGCGTGCTCGCCATAAGCGCCGGTATCAGAAATGCCGTTGACTTTGATGGCGCGAATGATGCCGGCGTCATCTGCGCCTACCTTATAAGTAAAGACCATTGGATGGCGGGTATAGGTGGATTCGAAAGCTTCCTTGCGGGTGTAAGTCAGCATGGATGGACGGCCGGTCTTCAGAGTGACGAAGGCCGTGTAAAACTCTGTATGAAGGGCCTGCTTGCCGCCAAAGCCGCCGCCTATGCGTGGCTTGATGACCCGGATCTTGGACACCGGAAGGTCGAGGGCATGGGCCAAAATGCGGCGTGCGTGGAATGGCACCTGTGTGGAAGTTGTAACAACCAGACGGTCATTGTGGTCCAGGTGGGCGTTGGAACGGTGGGTTTCCATCATGACGTGAGCCTGAGCTTGAGTGTAATACTTATGCTCCACCACATGGGTACACTTGCTGAAGGCCTCTTCCAGATTGCCGTAAGCAAGAACATAAGTGGCTGCAATATTGTTCTCAACATCCACCCCTGAAGGGATCTTCTCGACGACACCTTCCGGGTGAATGACAGACGGATGGCCAATCGCCTTCTCGGCATCAATCACCGGCTCAAAGACTTCATAATCCACTTTGATGAGCTTCATGGCCTCTTCAGCTATGCGCTCCGTCTCCGCGGCAATGATGGCCACTTCATCCCCTACATAACGGACGTATTCGTCCAGCATGCGCTTGTCATAGTTGGAAGGCTCAGGGAAGTTCTGGCCGGCCCGGGTGTATTGGGTCTTCGGTACGTCATGGTGTGTATAAACGGCGACAACCCCTTCGAGAGCCAGTGCCGCAGAAGTATCAATGTTCACGATCCGCGCGAAAGGATGTGGGCTGCGGAGCAGTTTCACCGTCAAATAACTCTTGGTATCGTAGAGGTCTTCTGTGTAAGCCGGTGCGCCCATTGCGAGGCGGATACCGTCTTTTTTATCATAAGATTTACCGATCACCTTCATACACTATACCTCCAAATACTGGCGAATGCCGCGGAGCTGGCCTTCGTAGCCTGTGCAGCGGCAGAGATTGCCGTTGAGATAGTTTTTGATCTGGTCGTCTGTGGCGCCACTTCCGAGTTCTTTTTTCATGCCAAGGATGGAGAGGACGAGGCCCGGGCTGCAGAATCCGCATTGCTCGACACCTTCACCTACAAGGGCTGAGGCGACTTTTTTCGCTTCTTCGCCGGCGCCTTCGATGGTGGTGACCTCGTGACCATCGGCACGGGCACTTAGATAGGAGCAGGACAGGACAGGTTTGCCTTCCACCAGAACGGTGCAAAGGCCGCAGGAGCCGGTGTCGCAGCCGCGCTTGACGCTTTTGAAGCCGAGGCTGCGGAGGGTTTCGAGAAGAAAATCATCCGGGCTGATTTCAGCGGTACGTTTCTTGCCGTTTACAGTCAACGTTATATTCATAAGAACGGATCCTCCTTAGGCCTAAAGCAGTTTGAGCAGCACGCGCTCGATCAGCGCTGGGGCGACGGCTTTGCGGTATTCTCCGGATGCGCGGAGGTTGGTGGCGAAATCGAGTTCATCCGCAGCTATTTTGGCAGCGGCTTTAGCGGTTTCTGCGGTAAGGCCATTTTCATTTAGGTAAGCCATGGCGCCAGTAGCGAGCTTAGCCACACGCGGGCGGATGCCGACGGAGATGCGGTATTGGCTATTACAGACCGAGGCAGCGGCATTCAGGACAGCGAAATCGCCCTTGGAGCGGCGGATGGAGTCGAAGGCAGCCTTCGTGGTCTCCGGATTCTTGATGACGATTTTTTCAAGAATATCAAAGCGGCGCTTGCGCTTCGCGAGGAATTCGTCGAAAGCCATGCGGCGGTCGCCGTACATCACGAGCTCCGCGTCGAGGGCGAGAAGAGCCGTGTTCGGGTCGGAGAACGCGTACTTGCTGTAGGCAGTCGCTCCCAGGGTAGCGAGGTTTCGGAACTGGACACCGACAATATACTTCATTGCGTCAGTCCACATGCCGGTGAAGCAGTTCTTTAAGTAAGGATCTGTTTCGATGCTGTGGAAGGTCGCCATAGCGCCAATTTCCACGGCATTCTCGATAGGTTTTATGTAGTCGAGGCCGAGGTCAACAAGGTCCACTGCGAGGTCAATCGTTTTGTCGCCAAGCTTCAGCATCAGCATGCCACCGCCGAGGACCTGAGACTTCTTGTTGGATTTCAGAAGTGTCATGGCCTCGTCCATGGTTTGGGGACGGGCGTATTCGCGAATCGTGAGCATGAACAAATCCTCCTCTAAATGAAGTTGCGTGGGAATAAATTTATCAACTGCAATGATGTAAGTGAAACGGGTTAGAAGCAGCGTGCCGCTTATAAGCCGTTTGAGTTGAATCCTTCGCCGGACGGACTGGTGATATCCCAGCTCCGTCCGCGAGTGCGTCATGGGGGGCATGACATCATTCTTTTAAGCGGCTTTTCAGTCAGCGGCGCTCGGCTTAGCGCCCGCGACCTGTCCGGCCGGCGAAAGACTCAAAAATAAAAGTCAGCACAAGGTATATATACCCTGGCTGACTTGTTTAAGACCTAAAGATTCTCAAGCACGATCCAGCAATGCTGTTGAAGTTGGATGTTTTTCGGTGAACATGGCGTTTCCCCGAACTACGGGATAATTATACGTCCGGGACTACAAATTGTCAATACAATTGAAGGCCTATTGAGGAGGGTTCGTCATTTTTCGTTGTGAAAAAGACACAAAGGCGTCGACAACGATTGCCGGAATTGACTGAAAAGTCAGGGGGGTGAAGCCGGTGGCGGATAATCAACCATCGGCCCAAACGCCCTAAAACTTAAATGTCAGCTGATCCACCTCATGGACGCTGTCAATCACAATGTCCTCCAGCGCGCAGGGGACGCCCAGAATACCGGTGACTGCAGCTTCGAGCTCGTGGCTGGACTCCAGGTAAAAGACCCGGCGGCTGTACTCGACGAGCTTTGTATTCTGGCGATTGTTCAGAATGGTTTTTTCGAGGGCGGTCAAAGTGCCCCGGGCGGTGATTTCAACGGTGCTTCCATGGATAAAGGCCTGAAGGTCCCTCGGGCCCTTGCCGCTGCGCTCCTTAATTAACGCAGAGATCTCGCCGCGCAGGGATTTTTCCAGGACCTGCTTTTGTTCCAGATCCACCAGCTGATTGGCAATCAGCGTCGTGCGCACCGAGGCCTTCAGCACCTGCTCCGCCAGGGCTTCGAGCTGCGTCACAAGGACCGTGGTGTCCACCGGCTTTACGTGATATTTGACAATGCCCAGGTCTACCGCTTCCAGAATTGTGTCGCTGTCAGACAACGCGCTCAGGATGATGACCGGCGTCCTGAAGCCCTTCTCCCGCAGCGCCCGTACCATCTCAAGCCCCGTCATGCCCGGCATGCGCAGATCTGTCAGGATGATATCCGGCGGCTGCTCCTCAAAGCGCTTCAGGCCATCCTGGCCGTTCTCGCCAGTGATCAGCTTGCCGACCCGTCGTTTCAGAAATTTCGAAAACTCCTCCCGGGTGTCCACCTCGTCTTCCACGTAAAGAAGCCGGATGTGGGAAAGCAGGGATGGGGTGCCTTGGGTCATGGGGTCTCACTCCTTAAGGACTTATTGGGGCTCTATTCAACACAATGCGTCAACTTAAGTATGTCGACAAGCCCATTTTCATTAAAATAGTCCCATGATAAATTCAACTTTTTTGAGAAAGTATGACTTGATGGCTTCGATTTAATCTTATTAATTGAATTGTAATAGCGTTCAGCCTTTTCTTCAGAAATCTTATTATGAAATACACATATTGCCAAAATGTGATAATGGCATAACATAATTGCAATGTCGTCGAGATATTTAAACTCTGTGTGGTTATTCGAAACGACAAAATTAATTCCCGTTGCATGTGCGTGACATGCACAGTCCAGCTCTCCAGGACCTACAAGATTCTCACGCGATTGTTTAAATGCTCTCTTTGAGTTTTTAGTAGCGATGTCTAAATCCTTTTCCCATATGACTTCGAATGGGCTTCTTTCATCAGAAATAATTGAATTGATTGAAGCAAAATCCTTGCCCGCTACCCGTTTCAACTCTTTTTCGAAAATATACTCGGTTATAAAAATTCTATTAAAAAGCAAACTGAATAATTCCATACAACCGCTCTTATATAAATCGATGAGAATGTCAGTGTCAGAGATCGCAGCATCAAATTTATCCTCAATCCTCATCTTCGGAGACCACATATCCAAATTCTTCAGGCGCTTTACCAATAAACATTAATAAAGATTCCAATTTTCCATATGAAATTTTCCCTGTTTCATAGTTGCTTCGAATGATTTCTTCGTATTCTTTGGAAACATATTGCGCATTTGAAGGCAGAATCAAGGAACAATCATAACCTTCTTTTTTTGTTAGTTCCAACAGTAGATCTTTGTTATCCAGTGAACAATAGTCCAGAAGTGAGTCATATAGGTCCGCATCACAAAGATCAAGATAAATGAGGCGTTTAAGCATTGCTTTATAACTTACCTTAAAATAATGGTGCATGCGAATCACATGTCGATAGTTAACTTTACCAGGCTCAATCGCAACAATTTTATAAAATATTTCTTTAACACCAGTTTCCGGCATTAAGAATTCAACAGCAAATACTGTAGCTTCTCTTTCTGTTACTTCCTCCATACTTAATACATTTTCTTTTATCAATTGTTCATCATGAAGTACAAGATGACCGAGTTCATGAGCTGCAGAAAATCGTTCGTGACCCAATGTGAAACTTGAATTCAAGAACACAATGAAATTATCGCTAAAATATGTGGTAAAGGCAGATATTTCTGTTGTAACAAGTGGTTTTCGAATGAGGATGCATTGGTTTTCCAGAATTTCAAACACATCAGAAATTCCCTTCCTTGCCCATTTGACCCTTACTTCTTCAGCAATTTCTTGTATTCTGATCCGTTCTATTTTCTCAGAGATAGACTCACTATTCCGGATATCAATTTTTTTCATCTAACTTCTCCACGATGGCGTTATTTTTCTTAATGAAATTAAACCACTTCTAATATTCTTTTGAGCAATTAAATCCTTTATAAAAATCTGTATATCGTTGATTTCAGCCATTGCTTCAACAGAAATAATTCCTCTGCTTCTAAATAAGCTTGCCAAATCTTGTTCTTCATCTTCCTTCATTATTTCTTCCGCTGAGACTTTGAGCGCTTCGCAGAGTGCTTTTATCTCAATTGCATTTGTTGCCCTAGATCCGTTTTCAATTTTACTTATTGTTTCACGACTCATTTTAAGGCCCTTTTCTTCTAAGATCTCCGCAAGGTTTTTTTGGCTTAGATTAATTGCTTCACGTCTGTCTTTGATTCTGTCGCCAATTATTTTAAAAGTGATCATATAAGCACCCTCTAATTAATTAATTTTGTAATATAACATTACACCAAAATCTATTTAATATCAACTTTATTATATTTTGTACTGTTATGTTACAATCGGTAATCTATATAATCAAACTCAGCACTTTAATAATCGTCAGTGTCTTTCAACTTTCTCAAACTTAGTTAGATCTGCTGCCTGGCTGTTTTCTGCGTTTGCCAGGACCACAGCCTTGGCCGGGATTCGGATGACAAAGCTGGCGCCGGCAGAACTACTCTCTTGCAATACCAGCTGGCCGCCAAACTGATTTTCTATAATGGATTTCGCGATATACAGACCCAGGCCGGTGCCTTTGCCGCCGGTCTTGGTGGTGAAATAGACATTGAAAATGTCGTCCTTCAGGGCTTCAGGCACGCCGGGGCCGGAGTCGCGGACTATGATCTCGCAGCAGGCATCCGGTGTTGGCAGGTTCGGGGCGGTGAGTTCAAGTGAGGCGACCGCAGCCCCTTGGCCGCTGAGACAGCCGCAGTCCTCAGGGGCGGTGAGCTCAATGTCGATAAACCTTTGATCCACTGGGGTACCCGCCATAGCCATGGCGTCAATGGCATTGGTGACCAGGTTGAAGAGCACCTGGGAGAAGCCCTGTCTGGAGCCCGCCAGTTCGAAGGCGGCCCGGGCGTGGATGCCGGCCTTCACTTTATTGAAGCGGAGGTTTTCTTCCAGCAGATCCAGGACCGTTTCAATTTCATCTTGAGGCGAGAAGACCACAGGTGTACTGTCCGGCTTTAAAAAGTCCCTGAAGTCATCTATGGTTTCAGACATTTTTTTGATGAGACGCTTTGATTTCTCAATGGCTTTGGTGAGCTCATCCGGCTGGAGGTCCCCGTAATGGAAGCCGTCCTCCAGGTTGCTGAGGATCAGGGACAGATTGTTCAGGGGCTGGCGCCACTGGTGGGCAATGTTGGCCACCATTTCGCCGGTGGCGGCAAGTCTGCCTTGATGGGCAATGAGCGCTTCTTTCTGGCGGTTTTCATCCAGCTCTTTTTTGAAGAGCCGCTCGAGCTCCAGATTGATCTGCTCCAGCTTGAGGCTGAGACGCTCTCTGCCTGGGACATCCATGACGCCCAGGGAATCCAAAGGCTGGATGGTGTCTACGCCTGCGGCGTCCGGTCCAATTTCGGCAGCAATGTCGTCAACTATGGCTCGAAAGCGGGCTTCGCTCCGGCGGACTGCCTCTTCCTCAAAGAGATCCCAGGTGATGTCCTCGATCATGGCCAGGTTGACCATTTCGTCTGTTTCAGGGTCCTTGATCCGCGTCATGAAGACCCGTGCGTGAAGCAGGCTGCCGTCTTTACGGACGTAGGTGCGTTCGATTTCGATTTCGTTCAGACGACCATCGGCAAGGGCTGAAAGCTCTTCTGAGCCCTGGTCCCTGGAGTTAGGATCCACCAGATCCAGAATGTTCATGCCAATCAGCTCTTCCAGGGGATAGCCAATCTGCCGGGCCCAGGTGCCGTTGGCCTGAAGGATTTTGCCATTCACGTCCGCCATAGTGATGGACAGGACGGCGTTGTCAAAGATGGACTGGTGGCGGGCGTAGGAGCGGGACAGGGTCGCTTCCGCCTTGAGGCGCTCGGCGATCTCGTCATTGAGCTCCCGGTTGCGTACGAAGAGAAACAGCACCATGAGCACCACCAGAAGAATGACAAAAGCAACGATTTGGCCCTGGCGCTTTTCCGTGTCCGCGATCCGGTTCGCTTCCAGAATGGTCTTATAATCAAACAGAATGGTATCGATGGGATACGTGTCCGTCATGAAGCCCAGTTCTTTGAGGGATTGCTGCATATGATCCCAGCGCAGAGGGTTCATGTTGCCTATGGCCACGACCGGGTACAGCATCAGGTCCTGGACGACTTCGGCCTGAAAGCGGTTGTACAGGGTGTGCTCCGCTTGGCCCATGTCCTGTCGGGGGTGTTCCCGGCTTATGGCTATGGACGTTTCACCAGGATTTTTCAGGGCGTATTCCCAGCCCTTGATGGTGGCTCTTCGAAAACGCTCCACCAACTCCGGGTTGGAGACCACGAGACGGGTCGAGGTAAACAGGGAGTCCCCGTAAAAATCTATGCCGTAGTCGATGGGACGTATGGCGCGCACATTGACGCCTTCCCTGGCGGCGTAGTAGCCCATGGTGCCCAAATAGCTGGGAATCACGTCAAACCGGCCGGTCAGGAGGTCTTCAAAGGCTATGCTCATGGAAGCGCTGCGCAGCTTGGCGTCGTCCGGCACAATGCCCCGGGAGATCATCATGGCCTGGAGCTCCAGGTCCAGGGTGTCGTCGAGTCTGCGGGCGACATTCAGGGTATTGAAGTCCTCGATGCCATTGAAGGGAGTGTCCTCGAGCATGTAAAATTCCGTCGGGCTCTTCTGGAAGAAGGAGGCGACGATCTTAAGCTGATTGTTGCCCATGTCCAGCAGGATGTCCGAGGTACCTATGCCAAAGTCCGCGCGGCCGCTGATGACCTCTTCCGTGGGGCGCAGCACCTGTCTTCGCTCATCGAAGCCGTGGCGGATCTCGACCGCCAGGCCTTCTTCCTCGTAATAGCCCTGCCAGAGGGCTTGATAGTAGCCTGAAAACTGAAATTGAGGATCCCACCTGAGTTGGAGGACGACTTTGTCGAGTTTTTCTTCATTCGCTGCGAAGGCTGGTGTGACTTGAGGAATCAGGAGAGCGGTTAGGAACAGAAGGAAGATGAGGCATTTGATTGGTCTGTACATGGATCCCCGCCGCCTTTCACAGAGTTTTTAACTTGAGGTGACTTGAATGGATTTATGAGGTCGGATTTATAATATCCCCGTTATGCTATCCCATTCATTATATCTGAAATTGGGGGAATGCTCAAAAAAAAGAAAAAGCCCACTCAGGCTTTTATTTTGATTTAATACCGCGCATGGTCTAGTTAGATCAGGCGCGTTGACATTTTCAGGGTTCAAGGAATTACGTTCCTAAAGCGAAAGTCCAAAGACTCCGACGCCAATCATGAGGATCAGATTGAGGATGGCAATAATCCCGAAAGAGATCACCAGGAGACTTTCCTCCAACTCAGCGAGGTGTGAGAGCCGGTTTCTGAGGCGGAAGCCTTTTGCGGACGCTTCTGCAGACCGCTCAGGATCACGCTCTGTCTCATTCTCATTATCAAGATCTATGATGGAAAGAGGCTTCTGTCCGTTTGTCAGCGGGCTGTCGCTTCGGTTTTCCTCTGGCTTTCTTGAGCGCTTGGTTTCGTGGGTGATCTCCCAAACTGTCAGCAAGGCAAAAACCACTGTCCAGACCGCAAAAAACAGTGCCGTGTGTCTAAATTCCAAAAACGTCAATACTTCGATGGCTAACGCGGAGAGGATGGACATGTACAGTGACAGTCCTCGTCTTGGGCGCGTCGTTTCCTGCTGCATGGGTGGATCACCTCGTTGGGTTGATGGATTGGACAACATTCTGTCGGGCCAAATGGTGTGGTTGAGGGTGTTCAGTGCCTTTTGCCTGGGGTTGGCCTGGATGACCGTTACGGGCACCGCGCTGCGGGTTATGTTAATCTATTCTCTTTTGCTTATTATGATACCGTATTTACCATTGATTGGAAAGTGTAATTTCGATTTTGTTCATGGAATTTTAGAAAATTTAGGGAAGTGGAGGGCGGGGGCCGGTGAGAAAAAAACTGGGTGTCTGCAACTGGCGTCTATCGACCCCCGAGTTTCAGTTGAGGTAAACGGGGTGTCTGCGGCCAGCGCCTATCAACCCCGGGTTTCTCGCACATTCCAATGTTACAAAAACATTACATTCCGCGTCCCCAACTTCAGGTCGGGGACGCGGAATGTAATATTGTTTAAATTATACCAAACCCCGCTGAACCATCTGTGTGACAATGAAGGTTGCCACATGCTCCGCGTAAGTGCCAGTGGAGAAGCCGGCATCATAGCCAATTTCCTTGGCCAGCTCGTGGCTGATGCGCGGACCGCCGGCGACGACCACCAGCTTGTCTCTGAGGCCTTCTGCCTCGATGAGCTCGATCAGGTTGGTCAGGTTCGGGATGTGAACGTCCTTCTGGGTGACGACCTGGGAAACGATCACGGCGTCGGCGTTCAGTTCGATCGCCTTAGCCAGGAATTCCTCGTTTGGCATCTGAGAGCCCAGGTTGTAGGCTTCAATGCCTTCATAGCGCTCGAGGCCGTAGTGACCATCGTAGCCTTTCATGTTCATGATGGCGTCAATGCCGACGGTGTGGGCATCCGTACCGGTGCAGGCACCTACAATGACGACCGGGCGCTTGATATTTTCCTTGATGTAATCCTCGACGCCATACTTATCCATGACTTCGACGTCAACTTTTGGCACTTCGATTTTGGTGAAGTCCACGGTGTGGGTGCCCTTGCCGTAGCAGACGAAGAAGGTGTAGCCCACGCTCAGGTCTTCGTAGTGGCTGATCTGAGGCTCATCGACGCCCATCTTGAGGAGATAGAGGCGGGCGGCTTCGCGGGCTTCGTCAGAGTAAGGCACCGGGAGCGTGAAGCTGAACTGCATCATGCCATCGTTGAGGGTATCGCCATAAGGCTTGATTTTAGTCAGGTCGATGGTGGAATGTGCTGTGGTGGATGCGGTTGAACGATCATCGGCAGACATTATTTTTCACCCTCCTTTCCAAGCATGAGTTCAATAAACGGATTGAAGTACAGGGCGTCTTTGACGACGACGCCGTCCAGGCCTTTGCCGCCGTTCATAGGGCGCTTGACGCCGGCGAACTTGCCTTTTTCAATGGTAGACATAATGCCTTCCTGCTCGATGTCTTTCAGCATTGACGCCGCGTCCGCGAGTACTGCCTGAGCGCGGCTCTGGATCATGCCGCCTTCTTTGAACTCGATTTCGTCGCTGATGCTGCGCATATTGTTGAAGATGTAGCGGGCGTTTTCGATGGAAAGGGCGCGGTCCTGCAGCAGCGGGGTATGGATGGCTTCGGTCAGCATGCCGAGGAGCTGGATGCCCTGGTTGGTCATGATGGAGACCATGTTGAAGAGGGCGTCCTGGACGTGGCCTTTGAAGATGTTGCCGTTCATGAATTTGGTCGGCGGCATGTACTTCAGCGGCGCTTTAGGGAAGATGTCCCGGGCCATTTGGGCCTGGGAGAGTTCGAGGAGGAAGCCATCCTTGAGGTTTGGATTCATCTCGAAGGCGTGGCCGAGGCCCATTTGCTCTTCCGGCAGTCCTGCGCGGAGGGCGAACTGCTCGTTGATGAACTGGCTGGCCAGGACGGTGTGGGCTTCTTCGACGGCATCGGCTGTGGTCAGGTAGTTGTCCTCGCCGGTGTTGATAATGATGCCGGCAAAGCCGTTGATGATCCTGGAGAAGTACTGGTCGACCAGGGTGCGCTGCATGTTGATGTCGCGGAACAGGATGCCGTAGAGGGCGTCGTTGAGCATGACGTCCAAGCGCTCGAGGGCGCCCATGGCGGCGATTTCCGGCATGCACAGGCCCGAGCAGTAGTTGCAGAGGCGGATGTAGCGGCCGACTTCATTGCCCACTTCGTCCAGGGCGCGGCGCATGATGCGGAAGTTTTCCTGGGTGGCATAGGTGCCGCCGAAGCCTTCGGTGGTTGGGCCGTAAGGCACGTAGTCCAGGAGGGACTGAGCGGTGGTGCGGATGACGGCGATGACGTCGGCGCCTTGTCTGGCGGCCGCCTGGGCCTGGAGGACATCCTCGTAGATGTTGCCCGTAGCGACGATGACGTAGAGGTAGGGCTTAGGGCCTTCGCCGACGTTTTTGATGAAGTCTTCGCGGTGCGCCCGGTTGGCGCGGATGCGCTCGACGGTTTTGACAGCGACTTTATTCACTGCCGCCTGGATGTCCTCGAGGGATTTCTCAGGGAGCTTGGCGAGCTCGATCTCACCGGCGGCAACGCCTTCTGCGATTTCCTGAGGGGTCTTGCCGGTGGCCAGCATGGCGCGGCCAATCCAGTAGGCAGCGCCCAGTGGGAGGCCGCCTTCCTTTTTGATGGCTTCGATCATGACGTTCGGCAGCGGGCGCTCCAGCTCATCGATGCCATCGATGCCGAGAAGTCTCGCGACGGTGCGCTCGACGGTGACGCTGGAATGCTGATCTATAAACGGCTGGATGTCCGCCGCGATTCGGGCTGCGGACTGCCGGGCTTCTGCCACCAGGCCAAAGTCCAGGTTCAGCTTGTTTTTCTGCATGGATGTTCACTCCTCTTTGGTCCGTTTGGTTTTTTCGGGTGGTTGCGTTAGGGTTATGGGTGATTGGAACGGGTGTGGGGTTGGGTGGTGTTGGGGTCAATAGGCGCAAGCCGCAATAGGCGCAAGCCGCAATAGGCGCAAGCCGTGCGGACAAGTTCTGAGTTAGGGGCAATAGGCGTTAGCCGCGCGGACAAGTTCTGAGTTAGTGCCTGTCACCAACTTCATTTCGGTGCCAGAGCTTAGTGTAAATTTACACCAAACCCACCACTCAGTTCCTTGGCGTCACGAGGACCTTCCGTGCTTCCGCCAAAATCCTTTCATCCAGGCCCATCAGGGCGGCGATCTGAATCGCGTCCTTTGGCACCTCTTCCGGCGAATGGATTTCCTTCAGCCGGTAGTCCATGGAGCGCTTGAGCAGCTCGATCCCCTTCCCGGGATCGTTTTCCATCTCCAGCATCACGGACTTAAAATCTACAAAGCTCAGCCCCAGCACCTGCAGATGCCTGACATCCCTGGCATCCGCCAGGCCGTCAAAGTGGGTCGTAATCAGCGTCATGGCGGACGCTCGCTTTAGATGATTCACAATGGCCATGGAAATAGCAAAGCCCTCTTTGGGGTTCGTCCCCCGGGCCAGCTCGTCAATCAGGATCAGTCCCGGTCCGGCAGACAGCTTAACCGCCTCGGATACCTTCAGGATTTCCGCGCCAAAGGTGCTGAGCCCCTGATCCACGTCCTGCAGATCTCCTATGGAGGTATAAATAAACGCCCTCGGCGTCAGCCGCATGGCCTTGGCCGGCACAAACAGTCCATACTGGGCCACGGCCGTCAGCATGCCCACCATCTTCAGGGTCACCGTCTTGCCGCCCATGTTGGCACCGGTGATACAAGTGACACCCGGGGTCAGACCCAGGCTCACCGCGGTGTATCTTCCGCCTTCAGAACCGCTGTCCTTGGCCTTCTTGATCTGCTGCTCGACCTTGAGGTGACGGCCTTCAGTGATTTCGAGAACCCCGGACGCCAACCCTTCGGCCGCCCCCGTCTTTGGCGGGATAATATCCGGCCGGACGCAGTCAAAGCCTATAGCGAAATAGCCCTTGGCAGCCAGCAAATCCAGCCGCCCAATCGCCTTAACATTCTCCTCCAGATAAGGCAGCAGCGCCCGGAGTGCCTGAGACAGAGTCTTTCGAACCTCAAACTCCTCAGATTCCTCCTCGGCACGCAGATCCTCCACCAGGGAGCACATGTGGTCAATGACATCATTGCCTCTCAACCTGTAAGTAATATTCACATAAGTCTCAGCGCTGTAAACCAGGTCGGGCTCCGCGTTCAGCCGCTCGATCAGCGCCCGGTCATCCTTGCCCACGGCCAGCTCGCCGCTCGGCCGGACTTTGACCCCCAGCCGCTCCTCCAGACCCGCCCGGATGCGCTTTCGCTCCAGCATGATCTGGTCCTCGAGCTCTCTCATCCGCGCCCGAACGCCCCTCAGTTCCTCAGCGTAATCATCATAAATATAAAAGGTCGGCGTTCCAACCCCCGCAGGATCCAGCAGCTGGTCCACTTCCGGAAGCGCCTGTACCGTGGCTTCAAGAGGCAGACGCCCCTTAAGCAGCACCGCCGTTTCCGACAGCTTCTTCATAGCCAGCGACAGCATCTTCACTTCGAAGAGCTCCGTCACCACCAGGACTTCCCCCGCCTTCAGCCGAAGGAAAGTCCCCCGCAGATCCTTGACGCGCGAAAACGTGCCCCGCATGTCCACAAAAGCATAGCGGTTGGCACGAATAAGCTCCGTGATCCGTTCGACATTATCAAGCTCTGCGATTAGCCTTGTAGTATCCTCCGGACCAAAAGGCGTCATAGCCTTCTTTTCCGACTCCCCATACGGCGTATGCACCACAATGCGGCCAAAAATATCATCCAGATCCAAATTTTTAATCACTTCAGGACTGAAGGGCTTCATAGGTCAGACTCCCCTTCCATGACATCGAAAACCGGAATAGGCAGCAGATCCTCTGACATGCGCCGCCTGAAGGTCTTGGGATCAAAGTAGTACCCCTGTGGCGCGTAGGGGTTGATGGTCACCGCCAGCACCCGGATGGGGTCCAGGACCTTGACGCTGAGCCCGGCTCGCTTAAACAGCTGCCAGTCCCGCGAGTCGACAAAAATCTTAGTGGCATCCCGCACAATCAGCGTCACGCCCTTAAAATGACTGCTGGCCGCCAGCAGATCCCGCATGGTCTTCGTCACCAGGGACCCCGGCAGCACAATATACCGCGCGTGCTCATCCAGCACCTCGGCAATCTTGATGCCCGCCCCCAGCGCCGTCTTGGCTTCCACGGTTCTGACTTCAAACGCGTCATCAATCACCGCGATCTGGCGCTCTGCCAGACACTCCTCCGCCAGCATCCGGACCACCGGATCCTGAAGCGTCTCCAGCTGCAGGAGGTGCACCCGGTGAATCGACTGCTCGATCACCTTGTTCATGTCCCGGCTCAGTACCGCGCCGGTCGAGAGAATCGTCGCGTCCGTAATCGCCGGCGACGCGCTGGACACCCGGTCCAGAGCCCCGTCCACCAGCACCAGCTCCGCGCCGAATGCCAGCATCCGCTCCGACACCGCCCGAATCTCTAAATTCGTCACAGGCCCGCCAATCTCGACATTGCCGCTGCTCACCGCCCGTGCAATGACAATCCGCCCCAGGGACGACTGGTAATCCGTCATCTCCAGGACCTCCAGCTTCGCCTCCGAGCAGTGAAACAGACTCTCCGCCGTGGCGATCAGCGTGCCCCGTTCTATGTAAATCATGGGTTTCTCCGTGCACGTGACCACATCCACCCGTTCCCCGTCTCTGCCGATGGACGTGAGCCCCAGCCTAACACCTTCGTCAAACGCACTGTATAAAATATCATTGAGAGCAGACGTCTTCCCGGCATTCTTGGCCATGCCAACCACCGACACAACGCGGTAGTTGCCTCGGATCAGATCCAGAATGGACATGCGTGTCACCTCCTGTGCACAAAAGTGTATGTTTATAGTCAATATTGTTTAGAGTAAATCATTAAAACGCTGGGAAGCCGACCACAGTGGCAATGGTCCCCCGCGGCAATCAAATCTGAGTTGCCGCGAATGGGGGGATTTCCGCTGCCATCGTCCCCCCCAGCGCTTTTTAACGGATTACTCGTGATGAGTACGCTTGTAACGGTCCAGCTCCTTGAGCTCCAAGCTGACCTGGTTGCCCTGAAGGAGGCCGCCCACGCCGGTGACCTTATGGGCGCGCTTGCCCTGGCACACGTCGCAGTGGCAGACTTCCTGATAAGGGGACGGCTCGGTGTAAGTGGTTACAACGCCCTCGTAGTTTCTGAGAACCACGCGCTCAGGCGACATGGAGATCAGATACTGCGGCATGACCGGAATCTTGCCGCCACCGCCCGGCGCGTCGACGACAAAAGTCGGAACCGCATAGCCGGAGGTATGGCCGCGCAGGCCTTCAATAATCTCAATCCCCTTGGACACCGGCGTACGGAAGTGCTCGATGCCCACAGAAAGGTCGCATTGATAGATGTAGTATGGTCTCACGCGCATCTTGACCATGTTGTGCACCAGGTCTCTCATGACGTGCACGCAGTCGTTGACCCCGCGAAGGAGCACGGACTGGTTGCCCAGCGGCACGCCGGCGTCCGCCAGCTTGCGGCAGGCTTCCTTCGACTCCGGCGTCACCTCTTTGGAGTGGTTGAAGTGGGTGTTCAGCCAAACCGGATGATACTTCTTCAGCATGTTGACCAGATCGTCCGTAATGCGCTGCGGCATAACCACAGGCACGCGGGAACCAATTCGAATGATCTCAACGTGAGGGATCTCCCTAAGCTTCTTGATGATGTATTCCAGCGTCTCGTCCGACACGAGCAGCGCGTCGCCCCCGGAAAGGAGCACGTCGCGGATCACCGGCGTGTTTCTGATGTATTCGATGGCTTTATTTATATTGTCCATAGGCGACTGCTGGTCCTGGGACCCCGCGAAACGGCGGCGCGTACAGTGACGGCAGTACATGGAGCACATGTCCGTAATCAGGAAAAGCACGCGGTCCGGGTAACGGTGCGTCAGCCCCGGCGCCGGAGAGTCCGCATCCTCGTGAAGCGGGTCGTCCATGTCCGCGGCGCTTTTGTGGGTCTCATGAATGGTCGGTACGGCCTGCATGCGCACCGGACAGCCAGGATCGTTCTTGTCCATGAGCGACGCGTAGTAAGGCGTGATCCCCATGCGCAGGATCTCCAGGGATTTCGTGATTCCCTCTTCCTCTTCCTGAGTCAGGTTGATGACCTTCTTCAGGTCCTCCAGCGTCGTAATCCGGTTGCGGACCTGCCAATGCCAGTCGTTCCATTGCTCTTCGGTGACGTCTTTCCAGAGCTCGATCTCGTTGTAATACTTCACTTGGAATGGCCTCCTTCTGATGGGTGGGGATCGTGTAAGTGTTGGTAATGCTTAAAGCTATTGATAAGACGTGTTTTCACTTTGATAGAGCCCGCCTTTGGCGGTTTCACCTCAGACAGCTCCAAATGACTATAGGGGTCGCCGATGGTCACTCAAGCCCACTTAGACCCCAAAGGTAAATGCTGTTGTATGAACATAGGTATGGTTCAAATGAGCTCGGGAAAGCTTCTGTAAGATCGCTCGCAGCGCTTGGGTGGAGCGCTTTGAACTGCGATTCGCGGATGCCACTTATGTATGATTCGGAGGTGGCCTGGTGAGGGGGGTGGAACATTCTGCTTCGGGTATCATTTATGTCAAACACGGTTACAGCCTGACGGGTGCTGCTTGCTTCGGTGTTCTCGGTTGTCACTATTATGCTGCAGCAGATTAAGACGTGCTGCTTCGGGTAAAGCACGGCAGGGTCGGGTTGGGTTTTTCGCCTACACGTACATTCCCTGCTGCTGCATAATAGTTGCACTTTTGCCTAGATTACAATTTGAAGCATTTACACCATGTATACCCTTGCCATCCAGCAGGCAACCTCCGTCCTAAACAACCATGGAGGTCAATCGGCGCTCCGCGCTGATTGCCTTCCGCTTGATTCAGCTGAAGGAAAATGGCGCCCAGCGCCATTTTCCTTTCTTGCATCCCACATCCGCATTCCCAAGTCTCTGATTTGACAAAATTTCATTTGAAATAAATGCTTCGGTCGCCGACAACTTCCGAACCATACCTGGGAAAGCTCCGAAAAACTAAATTTTTGATCGAAAAGGCAAAATTTAGATCGCTATAAGCGTTGGAAATGCTTTGTTCTAAATTTGCTAAAATTGCCTATTTCAAAAAATGATGACTTTTTCGGAGGTTTCCCTGGCACAGTTTTCGGAACAGCGACGTTAAACAAACTTGAAAAGATTGAAATTACTTGCTTTCAGCAAAAACAACTTCATTAACTTCAAAAACGGTGACAGGTACGGAAATGAAGAAGATGTAAGTTACGCCCTAATGTACTTAAAAGAAGCGGCTCACACCAGGAAAATGGTGCCTGGCACCATTTTCCTTCCTTGCCCTTCCATCACCTCACGGGATTTACACCATTGTAATAGATTCGCTGCGCAGCCCGCTCCGCAAATCTATTACCAGCATGCTTAATATTTTCTGCCTCCGCAGAAAATATTAAGCATACAGTTCCGTGTAGATCTCCCTCAACACTTCGCTCTCCCTCATGCAGTTGAGCGCGCACTCGGCATGGCCTTTCGTGTAACCGTTGCCGATGATCATCGTCGTATCCATGCCCACACCCTCTGCGCCGAGAGCAGCAGCCGTGAAGCTGGTCGCCATGGAGAAGAAGTAGATGACGCCAGTGTCTTTTGTTGCCAGGATGCTGGACATCTCTGTGCCAGTGATGTTGACGCAGTTGATGGTGACGTCGCACATTTCGCCGTTAGTGGCTTCGCGGACTTTTTCGAGGATCTCGACTGGTTTGGTTGCGTCGCCGGTGATGAGAATATCGGCAAGGCCTGCGCGCTTCACGCGCTCCATGGACTTCTCACTGCGGCCATAGCAGATGACTTTGCCGGTTGGGCCGCACTTTTTCTTCGCTTCGTAGAGGCACAGCATGCCGGACTTGCCAGCGCCGCCCAGAACGAGGACCGTGTCGCCTTCCTTGACGAGCTTCGCGGTTTGCGCAGGGGCGCCAGCGACGTCGAGGACAGAAAGGGCAAGGTTTTGCGGCATATCTTCAGGCAGCTTCGCGTAGATGCCGCTCTCGAAGAGGATCGCCTGACCATCGATATCCACCTGGTCAATGTCCTTGCGGATCTCCTTAATCTTGTTGATCTTCAGCGGGGTAAGGGACAGGGAAACCAGCGTCGCCAGCTTGTCGCCGACCTTCAGGTCAATCTTGCCAGCAAGCTTAGGGCCAATTTCCTTAACGGTGCCAATCAGCATGCCGCCGCTGCCGGTAACCGGGTTGTGGTGCTTGCCGCGCGCCGCGACAATGCCCATCATGATTTCTTCAATTTTCGCAAGGTCGCCGCCCGCCTGCTCCTTGATCTGCGTAAAGCTGGCAGAGTCAATGTTGAGGGTCTGAACGTCGATCAAAATCTCGTTGTCGTAGATCTCCATGGTGTTATCGATTTTGAGTGCCGGCTGCGGCAGTGTGCCGACCGGTTCGAGGACTCTGTGTGTACCAAATTTGCAGCCTGTTTTCATTTTATGTACCCCCGCTTATGGTATTAGGTGCGAACACCCGGTTTGTGTATATCGCGGTTCTATATTGCAATCGGCATGCCAAAAAAATAACGAAATCCCGAATCTAGGACTCGGGATTCCCTTCGAAGCTTTAATTTTCAACGTTTCTTCATTTGAAATTTCTTTTCCAATGACCAAAAACCCTTCTGCCGATGGTCACCTTACCCCACTAACCTGCGATATTTTACCTATTTCACGCCTCCAAGCGCCGAATTTTCGGCGTCCTCGGTTTCCTTCATCTTTTTCAGCTTTGACTGCAGGGTCTGACGGGGCAGTTCCAGCAGCTCCGCGGCACGGGTGACATTTCCCCCCGTCACAGCCAGGGCCTCCGCGATGTACTCCGCTTCGAGGTTGGCGAGGGCCTCGACCATCGGCAATCTGGTCTTGGTCTCTGAAGGTGTGCTTCTGTGGCTCTCCCGGGCAGCGCGCTGAAGGGACTGGGGCAGATCGTCCAGGGTGATTTCTCGCCCTTCCATCATGCCCATGGCGCCCTCGATGACGTGCTCGAGCTCGCGGACATTGCCGGGCCAGTCATAGCGCATGAGGGCGGAGAAGGCGGCTTCGTCGAGGCCCATGACGTTGAGGTAGAGGCGGTCGTTGAACTTTTTGATGAAGTGCTCGACGAGGAGGGGGATGTCATCCCGGCGGTCGACAAGCTTTGGCAGGTGCAGGGTGATGGTGTTGAGGCGGTAGTAGAGGTCGCTGCGGAGCATGCCGAGCTGGACGGCTTCCAGGGGCTCAATGTTGGTGGCGGTCAAAAGTTTGACGTCCACGTGGCGGGTGCGGGTGTCGCCCACGCGGCGGAAGGTGCCGTCCTGGAGAACGCGCAGGAGTTTGCCCTGGAGCTCCAGGGGCATGGAGTTGATTTCGTCAAGAAAGAGCGTGCCGCCGTCCGCGGTCTCGAACAGACCGGGGCGGTCGGTGGAGCCGGTGAAGCCGCCCTTGGTGGTGCCAAAGAGGATGCCTTCCAGAAGTGAGGCGGGCAGCGCGGCGCAGTTTTGTGCTATGAACGGCCGCTTTTTCCTGCCGCCGGCGTTGTGAATGGCCTGGACAAAGAGCTCCTTGCCGGTGCCGGTGTCGCCCCAAATCATGACGGGAGAATCGATGCGGGC
This sequence comes from Acidaminobacter sp. QWL-03, assembly GCF_058683855.1. NCBI lineage: Bacteria > Bacillati > Bacillota > Clostridia > Peptostreptococcales > Acidaminobacteraceae > Acidaminobacter > Acidaminobacter sp. QWL-03. The sequence continues at coordinate 2,813,836 of NZ_CM178752.1, read as the reverse complement.
CGCCCTCATGGCCATGGACTTAGCGGTGAGCATACGGGCGTTGCGGGTGACAATGTCGTCAAAGGTGAAATGGGCGTCGTCCGAGGCGGTGGTGTCCGTGGACCCGTACATCTTATTCTGGAGGGTGACGACCTTTTCGCTGAGGGCCATGACGGCGGACACGTCGTGGGAGATCTCCATGGCGCCCACCAAGTGGCCGCTTCTCCGGACGGGCAGGGTGGTGTTAACGGTGGCGACCTTCTTGCCCTTATAGGTGGTGAAGGTCTGCTCGTGGTTGTAGATGGGGATGCCAGTCCTCAGAACCTTGTAAAGGGTGCTGTTCTCCTCGTCCAGCGAGGGATAGATTTCGAAGAGATGCTTGCCCAGGGAATTTTCGATGTTAATGTCGTCAAGCATGGCCGCCAGCCGGTTGCAGAAGACCAGGCGCCCCTCGATGTCAATGATCTGAATGCCGTCAGACACATGATCCAGGATGATGCTGAAGTTTTTTTCGTCGATCAGACTGAACATGGCGCGCTCCTTTCGGTGGTGGGGAATGGTAAATACAAAGACCCTGCCGATGGTCACAGGATCGTCTTATTGGCGGGTTGGAGAGATGGCCGCTGCGCGGATGGAAGCCTGCCGAAAATCCGGCGCGTAGCCGCCGGATTTTCGGCAGGCTCTCTTTGTAGTGTAGCACAACTTAAAGGATTCCCCTAATGAAATTGTGTAGGAGTTTTTATAGGTGACGCGGACGAGTTTCAACTTAGTGCCTGTCACTAAAGTTGAAACGGGGCCAGAGCTTTGTAATAGTTCTGTAACAATCGGGAGATGGATCCCATTTTTCAACGGCTACAAGCCGCCTTTACGTTGAATTCACGCAAAACCCAGTGGATTCTGGGTATATATACAGTGTACCAATTGTTCAAAATACGAGTCACTCAGGAAGCACCCGTCTTCATTCCCTATTTTTGGTTTGAGTCTAACGCTATATTGTTAGTTTAAGACCCAAGGAGGTCATTCAAATGTCACAACCTATAAGCAAATTTGAGTACTGGACACCACGGCTTCTCTCTCTCGCGTTTATCGCGTTTCTTATGCTGTTCTCACTGGATGTCATCACGCCGGAAGCGACGCTTAAAGAAATCCTGATTGGGCTGTTTATGCACAACATCCCTGCCTTGATCCTGCTCGGGCTGACCCTCGTCGCCTGGAGACACGAATTGGTCGGTGCCATCGTCTTTGTTCTGGCAGGTTTGGCTTACATTGGCTTTACCATCTATAACGGCGTTCCATTTCCAATGAATTTGACCTGGAGTCTGACTCTGGCGGGTCCTGCCTTTCTGATAGGGTTCCTCTATTATAGGAACTGGAGGGAGAAGCATCATCCGGTCAGCAGGTGAAGTGATTTTCAGACTTGGTTAGCGATCTAGCCCTAACATCATTGTTCTTGGGGAAGCGCAAGTCACACCTCACGCCAATAGACGTGCACCTCGCTCCGCCTTTCAGCGCAAGCTTCACTTTCGCTTCCAGACGTGCACCTTGCTCCGCCTTTCGCCTCGCTGCGCTCGGTGACAGGCTGCGCTTTGGTCTACGGCGTCTTCTCAGCCGAGGGCTGCGCCCTATATAAACAGAAGTGATCCCCCACAGAAGAGAGCTGACTCTCTTCTGTGGGGGATCACTTCTGTTTATGCACGTCTGTTAGCCTTACGCGGATCCTATGACACCTTAATCCTCAAATGATTCCGCGTCTTCGACAAACCTTTAACCTCAATATCATAGCTGATTTCAATGTGTCCTGCGCCGCGCTCGTCAATTGTCGAGGCCAGGGTGATGGTCTTCATCTCCACATCAAAGACACCATAAGGTGTTTCGTAGATAGACTCTCTGATTTCGCCTGCAATGAAGACGAGTTCAACGACATTGACGCCATAGCGATGCATGGTGACCGTATCGTCTTTGATTTTCAGGGTCGTCTTGCCGCCTTCCATGCCGGACAGCTCTGATTCCGAGTAGATGTAATAGTGCGTCTCATCTTTGAGATAGTATTTCCCCGCTGTGGCGAATTCGATGCGCTGGGCGCTTTCACCCTCAGATTCGATTTCTGTTGTCAGCTGAAGAAACACTTCAGTTCCTTTTGTCGTCATTAGACCACCTGTGTACCTTTCTTCAAGCCCGCCCTACTCGTTGCGCTTTTCCTTCCAGTTCATGACCAGATCCATAATCAGCTGCACGTGCTGCTCCGCGGCTTCCTTGGCGGTGTTCACATCACTTGAGCGAATCGCATCATAAATCTTCTGGTGCCACTTCTGGATCTCCGGATAGTTGTCAAACTCAGTAAAATAAGTCAAGCGGAAACGCTGGAACTGATCGTGGAGGTCCTTGACAATTTCGATCAGTTTATTGTTCTTGGTGGCATCAAAAATCTTGTCATGAAAGGTGTTGTCCAGGTCTATCATGGCTTGGCGGTCCTGACGGCTGACGGCATCATTGAATGCTTCCAGGGTTTCGCGCAGGCTCATCAGTTCTTCTTCTGACATGCGCTGTGCCGCCAGGGAAGACGCGAAGCCTTCCAGCAAAATTCTGATTTCGAGAACATCAATAATATCTTTAGCGGTCAAGTCTGCAACATAAGCACCTTTTCGGGGGATCATTTCGACAAAGCTCTCTTTTTCGAGCTTTCTGATCGCCTCGCGCACAGGGGTGCGGCTGACGCCTAGCTGGTCTGCGAGGGCGATTTCCATGAGCCGCTCGCCCGGCTTAAGGGTACCATTCAATATCGACTCTCTGAGATATTCAAAGACCACTTCCCCAAGAGGTTTATAGTTCCTGATTTCCAACGTTCCTAACTTTGTATTGTTCAACGCTCCAACCTCCTATAATATGTACATTCAATCCTTCTTCGCCCCATAATATGTACGTTTATTCCTCTGATCTCCTATTTGTCGTTCGTGCGAGGTAGACCTGCGCATAGGTCTTCTTAAGATTTTTGCAAGCCTTCATGGCGCGCTCATACTGTCTGAAAAAGCCAAAGACGGTTGGTCCGCTGCCGCTCATCATGGCGCCGTCTGAGCCGTACTGAATCAGTTGACTGCGTATTTTCCCCACAATGGGATGCATCTGCGTCGTGACGGGCTCAAGGACATTGACCATATGCTCTGCGACATAGCGCATCTGATCCGTCCGAATGGCCTGAATCAGTGCCGGCGTATCCGGCCTCTGCTCAATCACGGTTTGATCATAACGCTGGTACACCGCTGGGGTGGAAACGCCTATATTGGGTTTGGCCAGCACCACCCAGTGCGAGCCAAAGCCCTCAAGAGGCTCAAGCTTCTCGCCAATGCCCCTTGCAACTGCACAGCCGCCCGTAATGCAAAACGGAACGTCCGCACCAAGAGACAGTCCAATGCGCTGCTGAGTCTCAAGATCCAGGTTGAGCTCATACAAGCGGTTTAGTCCCCTAATCACAGCAGCGGCATCCGCGCTGCCGCCGGCCAGGCCGGCTGCCACGGGAATTCGCTTGACCATCGAGATCCTGACGCCCTTGTTGAGTCCCGCTTCCTTCAATACCAGGTCTGCTGCTCGCCAAGCCAGGTTGGAGGCGTCCTGAGGCAGATAGTCCACATCACAATGCAGTTCAATGCCTGACTCGAGGGGCTCCAGGATGATGTCATCTGCAAGATCAATTTCCTGCAAAATCATTTCAACTTCGTGGTAGCCATTATCGAGTACACCCAGAACGTCTAAGGACAAATTGACTTTGGCTGTAGCAAATTCTATGATTCTATTGTGCTCCATGGCGTCACCCCAAACCGAAAATCCAGATTATGCTATTTACATACATTATACAAAATACATTAAAAGTATTATACCTAAAAATCTTGCAAGATACTAGTGTCATCTTGCACAAGAATCAGAACAATTTAAAAATAATTAACAGGTTCCTTTTGTAAAGACCTTCTCAGAGCACAAGAAACCATTACAATACGTATTATAGTCTCCGTCCCCAGTTTCAAACTTGTCCGCGTCACCAAAGTTGAGACCGTCCGCGTCACCAAAACCAAACCCGTCCGCGTCACTCATTCAAAACCCGTCCGCGCGGCCTGCGCCTATTGCCCCCAACCCACACCGCACACCATCCCATCACCCTATTTTCAATGACACTTCCAAACAGAGGGCGGCGAAGCCGGGACGGCCCGAGCCGGCCACCTTTACTACCAGGCAAAAACGCCTCCTCAGCCGCGCACTTGGCGGCCGGGGAGGCGTTGTCCTTGTCTTTCTTCAACTCTTTTTCTTTTCCTTACCTCTTAAGCCTATTCTTCCTTGTCCTTACCATTCACTTCGTCCCTTTTCTTCGCCCTTTGCCTTTCCTTAAACCCAGACTCCGCCTTATTGTACCCCAGCCGCACCAATGCCGGCAGCGACACGCCCAGTATGAATCCCACCAAAATCTTCAGGCTGAGCGACTGCACCCCGACTGTCCGGAGCCCCCAGTCAACAATGACGAGCACCAGCGGATGCGCCAGATAAACATCAAAGGTCACGCCGGACAGACGCCTCACCCAGTCGCCCGGCTTCTCGTCAATGTTGACCAACTTGAACCAGGAAAGAAGCAGGATGACTATGGACAGCGTGTACAGCTCCCAGGCAAACGGCAGAGAGAGCATGCTGATTGGCGTGATCGCCCCAAAGCCGGCGAGGCGGGAAACCAGATAATCCGCGAAGGCAACCGCGCCTACAATGCCAAACGCCGTCAGCAGCGTCGCCTTTGGCGGCCGCTCATACACCACAATGCCAGCGTAGAAGAACGGCAGATAACTCATAAAGAACCGGTCTGAAAGCGGCACATACCGTTTCAGCCACAGGGCGTAAACCAGGTAGAGAATGGTCACGACCACAAGATCCACACCCAGCTTGGAAAAGCGCCGCCTGAAAACAAGCAGCAGCGGAAACACCAGGTAGAGCTGAATCAGGATGACCATGAAATAGAGATGGTAGAAGGCCCCGCCGGTCAGCAGCAGCTTCAGCATCCCAGAAGCGCCATAGCAAATACCCATGAAGCGCTGCTGCAGAATCAGATAAATCAAGGACCAGATCAGGTAGGGCAGGACCACCGTTTCCAGCCGGCGGCCCCAAAAACGGAGGAGCCCCACCACGTGGTCATCACTGCGAAACCGCGCCGCCAGGCCAAAGCCGCTGGCAAAGATGAAGGCTGGCACCGCGAATTGACTGAAGCTGTTGATCCCCACGGTCAGCCGCTGCAGCAGAGAACCCGGCAGGTAACCCGTGACGCCTGAAGCCGTGACGTGGATGACCACCACGAGCACGCAGGCCACAATTTTCAGCAGGTCGAGGGCGAGAGAGTGCTCCCGTTCTCCGGGCGCCGTCTTTTTCACCACATGCAGCACACTCATTAATCCAGCTCCTCAATTATGGAATCCGCCCAGAACATTGAGCCGGAGTCCTCACAGATTTGGTCGACGACCCTGCGGGCGTCCTCCCCGAAACTGTAGAAACCAATGCCATAAGGGGATGGCCCGCCGAAGCCCGGGTTCAGCTCGACTCCGGTGAAATAGAGACCATCGGCGGAAGTTTTTCCTGCCTCGTGGATCAATTGGCCTTCAGAAGAGAACACCGGAACGTCAATCCAGCGGTAATTTGGACGGAAGCCCGTGGCCCAGATGACGCTGGTGATCCCGGTCTCGGACAGGTCCAGACGCTCCGTCTCCTGGAGGGCACCCCAGCTCAGCCGCGGCAGCTTCAGATCCAGCTTGGACTTAGGCTTTCCAAGTCCCTCTTTTCCAATATGGGACTCAATCTCATCCATAAAGCGCTGAAGGTAGGTCTCGGCATCCTTCAGGGTCTCGATCAGGTTTGGCCGGACGGTCAGGGCGCCGCCCTCAAAGCCGCTGAGACGGCCGACCAGCGTCACGCCCTCCTGTTGGCAGGTGGCGAGGTTCTGGCGGAGCTTCTCCACAATTTCGAGTCGCTCCAGGTCATCCGGCACATATTCCACGCCCCGGTCCAGCTTCGCGAAGCCGGAGAGGCGGTTGAGCCAGTAGACGCCGTTGATGTTGTCATAGGCGTCCGGGATGGGGCGCTGGGTGCCCAGGGACAGCCACACGTCCCGGCCTTCCCGGCGCAGCTCCAGGGCAATCTGGATGCCGGAGCGGCCGCCGCCCACCACGAGGACGCCGCCGGGCGGCAATTGGCATGGATTTTTGTAGGTCACCGAGTGCAGCTGCTGAACCTCTGCCGGAATTTCCTGAGACGCCGCCGGAATGAACGGCTGGTTATACTGTCCGGTCGCCACCACAACATCATGGGCTCTGAAAATGCCCGCTGTGGTTTCGATGAGATATCTCAGCGGTCGGTCGTAAGGCGCTACCGGGATGGCGTCGATCTCCTCCGGGGTCAGCTGCCGGAGGCGTGTCGCCTCCACGCCCTCCATGACCTTGGGCTTGAAATGGTTGACCCAGTCTGTCAGGTGTTGGTTGATCTCCTCAAGGGTCATGAACCGGTTGTCGTAAGGCGCCATGCCTTCCATGCCCGGCAGGCGGGTCATCCAGTTCGGGGTGACCAGCGTGAAGGAGTCCCAGCGCTCGTTACGCCAGGTCCTCAGGAGGGTCCCGCGTTCAATGACGCAGTAGTCCATCCCCATCTGATCCAGATAAAAGGCCGCGCTGAGACCGCTTGGACCGCCGCCGATCACCAGCACGTCGTAATCATAAACTCTATTTTCAAGGTCGTCCGTCTTAGTTATAGTCATTGTTATTCCTCCTGCTTCCGTCCGGTTGCATCACAAACGTCATCTCTCTATTATATCCAAAAAAGACGCACTTAAAAGGGGAAGTTCGCCGCGGCTTTGAATTGCGAAAAATGAGGCACTCTGGGCATCTGAGGCCCTCACCGCCTTCCAAAGACAAAAAGGGACCGGAGATCTCAACCTGATCCCCGGCCCACTAAGCAGCATATTATGCTATACCTATGCAATTAAAACCCTAAAACTTCTGCCGTTGGTCAGCCAACCCACACCCCATCGCCCAGTGCTTCAGCATTTTTCACTCAGCGCCCGCTCTACACGTTCCCAATCGTCGCGACCATGATCGCCTTGATGGTGTGCATGCGGTTCTCCGCCTCGTCGAAGACCACAGAATGGCGGCTTCTGAACACCTCATCCGTGACTTCCATGGCGGTGATGCCAAATTTCTCAAAAACTTCTTTGCCCACCTGCGTTTCCAGGTCGTGGTACGCCGGCAGACAGTGCATAAAGATCATATCCGGATTTTCCGTGCGGTTGATCAGCTCCATATTGACCTGATATTTGGACAGCTGCGCGATGCGCTCCTCAAAGAGATGCTCCTCGCCCATAGATACCCAGACGTCCGTGTAAATGACGTCCGCGCCTTTGACGCAGTCCGGATCCTCGGAGAACTCCAGGACCGCCCTGGTCTCCTTCGCGACCTCCTGCATCTCAGCCACTAGGTCCTCCGCCGGCCAAAGCTCCTTAGGGGCGAAGGCGACGAAATGCATGCCCATCTTGGCCGCGCCAATCATCAACGAGTTGCACATGTTGTTGCGGGCGTCACCGGCATAGACAAATTTGATTTTGTTCAGCGGCTTGTCGACGTGCTCCGTGATGGTCAGGAAATCTGCCAAAATCTGGGTTGGGTGGTACATGTCCGTGAGGCCGTTCCAGACCGGCACGCCGGCGTGCTGTGCAAGAGCTTCCACGGTGGACTGCTCATAGCCCCTGAACTCAATGCCGTCATAGAAACGGCCCAGGACCTTGGCGGTGTCTTCAATGGATTCTTTCTTGCCCATCTGGCTGTTGGTGAGGAAGGTTACATGAGCGCCCTCATCATTTGCGGCGACTTCAAAAGCGCAGCGGGTGCGCGTGGAGGTCTTTTCGAAGAGCAGGACAATGTTTTTGCCGTCCAGAAGATTGGTCCGGATGCCAGCTCGCTTTTTGCACTTAAGTTCTCTGGACAGATCGAGCAAATAACGGATTTCCTGTGGAGTGAAGTGTTTCAGTGTGAGAAAGTGCCTACCTTTGAGATTGACTGGCATGGATAAACCCCCTTATACATTCTGCTGGCCCGGGGGGCAAGTCTTCAGTCCCACAGTCTCCATCCTGCCGATGGTCGCCTCCAGTCCCACTTCGCCGCTCCTGCGCCAAACCTTGATTTTCACGATTCTGAATTTAATTTTCTCACATTTGCGCCAGAAATCAATACTTTTTTGATTATTTATGCTTATTTTTTTGAATTTATTCAGTTCGACGACCTCAGATGCAGCTGGGGAGGAGTGTGGCCCTTGAGGTCACCATCGGCAAAACGCACTTGTCTTTAGAGCTGCGCGTCTTACAGAGGGTCCCGGATCAGCGGCATGGACATGCACCGCGGCCCGCCCCGGCCCCTGGACAGCTCGCTGGACGGCATGACGTGAAGCCGGATGCCCTGCTCCTCAAGGAGGTGGTTGGTGATGTGGTTTCTGGCGTACACGATCACCTCGCCCGGCGCTATGGCCAGCGTGTTCGACCCGTCATTCCACTGCTCCCTGCCCGCGTCAATGCCCCGCTTGCCGCCGCAGCGGATCAGGGACACGTGGTCGAGGTCCAGGTACCGTTCCAGAATGCGCTTCAGATCCATGGTCTCCTTCTCAATCCGGAGGTCGCGGCTCTTCCCGGCGGGCGGCTGGATGGAATAGACCGTCAGCGGGCCCTCGATTTCCGGGTGGATGGTAAAGGTCGCGTGGTCCACCATGGTGAACACCGTGTCCAGGTGCATGTATGCCCTTGATTTTGGAATGTCGAAAGCCAGGATAACCTCGAAGCTCTGGCCGTCGTCAAACAGCCGCCGGGCAAAGAGGTCAATGGCGGAGGCGTCCGTCCGCTGGGAAATTCCGATGGCTATGACCTTGTCCGACAGCACCAGAATGTCCCCGCCCTCGATGCAGTAAGGCTCCTGGCGGTCGTACCACAGTTTGATCCCCGCGTCCTTAAAGTCTAGATGATGCTGGAAGATGTATTTGCTGAAGAGGGTCTCCCGCTGACGGGTGATCGTTCGCATGTGATGGAGGGAAACGCCCGTGCCCACCGCCGCGAAGGGATCCCGCGTAAAGTAGAGGTTAGGCATGGGATCGATCAGGAACGGATAGTCGCTGTCCAGGATGTCCGACAGGGTTTTGGGGTTGGCAATGTAGACCTCTTCCTTGCGAATCCCCGCCATCATTTTGTCGATGAGGGCCCGGGTGTCTTTGAAGGACCGGAAGTACTCCCGAACGGCCTCCTGCTTCATATCCCCCTGAAGCCCCGCTTCCTGGATGAATTCCTCCATAAAACGCTCCCGTATTTCCTCCGTTTGTATGCTCTGTGCCGCCAAATCCTCGAGATAGACCACTTCTATGTCATTGCCCCTGAAGATTTCAGCGAAAGCGTCATGTTCCTGCCTGGCCACATCCAAATAAGGGATGTCGTCAAAGAGCAGCCTGTCCATGAGCTCGGGTGTAATGTTCTCAATTTCGCTGCCGGGTCTGTGCAGCAGCACCTTTTTAAGCCGTCCGATTTCCGAGTAAACGTTAATTGCCGGTGTGATCAACATGGGCTCCACCTCTCCAATACACATCTATGTTTACGATAATTGGTTTTAAATGGCAATTTATTCATCCGTTTCTCCTTTGATTTTAGTATACCACTCCAGAAATATTTTATTCAAGTTTAGTAATTTTAAGGTTTACGGGATAATAAAAAATTTTTTGAAGAAATTGTCGGACTGTGGATATTCATCGGGTGTATAATTTGTTATTTTATGGTATTCGTTTGCGTCACCGTTTGCTATAACTTGTCTCTGAACTTTATGAACAAATCGTGCCCAGTGAAAATCTGTATAATCATTAAAAAAAGATCATAAAGATTTTTCTGAATTTTTGCGCATTTTTATAGTTGGCTTCAGGTCCTAAGCTGAGGGGATTTGGTTCTTATGGCAGTCTATGCTTTTTAATGTTCCCATCAAGTCCTAAACCTCTCTGCCGATGGTCACGCCTCTTCCAGTTGACATAACGCCGCGTCTGTTCCACTTCCGCGCGCATGAATATTGATTAATCACAAGTTATTTTTAAGCGATATTTACCCCATTTAGGGGTACTTTAAGGCGATTTGACTACAGATTGACAGGTTCAGCATGGATCGAGTATGATGGTAGCACACAGTCAACCGGCAACGATTTGGATCCCGGATGGCCCTGTTATTGGGCAGCAGACTGGATCCCGCACGCATGAGAGGAGATTTTTTTTATGACAGCACTTAAAGAAAAACGCATTTCTATAGTTGGTGTCCCTATGAACCTCGGCGCGGACCGCTTAGGCGTCGACCTCGGCCCTGTCGCGATCCGTTATGCGGGCGTCAAAGGCCGCCTTGAGCGACTTGGCTACGATTTCGAGGACCGCGGCGACATCCAGGTGGTCCGGCCTGAAAACGCGAGAGATGAAAAGAGCAATTTGAAGTATCTGGACGAAGTTGTCCGCGTCAATACAGAGCTTTGCAATTCGGTTGCGGACATTATGGCGGAAGGGAGATTTCCGCTGGTTCTGGGCGGTGACCATAGTATCGCCATCGGCACTATTGCCGGTGTCCTGCAGCACAAGAAGAACCTCGGTGTGATCTGGTTCGACGCCCATGGCGACATCAATACGGCGGAGACTTCGCCTTCCGGGAACATTCACGGCATGCCGGTTGCGGTGGCACTCGGCCTTGGCCATGAGCGCCTCATAGGGATTGGCGGCGCTGAGAATAAGCTGAATCCCAAGAATATTGTCCTGATTGGCTCCCGCGACCTCGACGCGGGCGAGCGCAAGCTGCTCAAGGAGCTGGGCGTCACGGTCTTCACCATGCATGAGGTTGATCTCCTTGGAATGCCAAAGGTCATGGAAGAAGCCATCCGCGTCGCGTCAGACGGCACCGACGGCGTTCACGTCAGCTTCGACATGGACGCGATGGATCCGTTCTACGCTACAGGCACCGGTACCCGCGTCGCCGGTGGCCTCTCATACCGCGAGTCCCACCTCGCCCTCGAGCTGATCGCGCAGGCAGGCATCATGACCAGCGCCGAGTTCGTCGAGGTCAATCCGCTGATCGACAACAAGAATGAAACTGCAGAAACCGCCGTCGCTTTGATGGATTCCCTGCTTGGTGGCTGGCTGCTGTAGGAAAATGATTTGAAAATTTAGTGAATGAAAAGGAGAAAACCGCCACGGCTGACGCTTGGCGGTTTTTCTTGTCGTAATTTAAAGGTGGGTGACGCGGACAACTTTCTTTTGGAAATGTCAATTAAGCCTCTATAAGCGGCAAGGTCAGGATGGCTTTAAAGAGGTCGCCGTCGGTTTCGATTTTGAAGTGGCCCTTTTGGAGTTCAGCGAGGCTTTTGGCGATAGCAAGGCCCAGGCCAGAGCCGTCGGTGGTGCGGGCGGCGTCGCCTCGGACAAAGCGTTCGGTCAGGGTGTCATCCACGTCAACCAGCGGCAGGGCGGAAATGTTTTTCAGGGTGATGACAGCATTTTGCTCGCTGCGCTGGAGATCGAGGTAGACTCTGGAGCCGGGCATGGCATACTTCAGGACGTTGAGGAACAGGTTCTCCATGATGCGCCAGAGGTGGCGGCCATCGGCGTGGACGGTGAGGGGCTGGTCCGGAAGGGGCGTCGTCAATTTGAGCTCAAGGTTGGCCTGGGTCATGCGGTCGCGGACCTCACCGGCGGACTGATGGAGGAATTCCTGGAGCCTGAGGGGCTCGGCCTGGACGCTGAGATTGCCGGAGGAGGCCTTGGCGGCCTCGAAGAGGTCCTCGGTCAGGGTCTTCAGGCGCTGGGACTTCTGGTCCAGAACGGCCAGGTAGTCAGCTGCCTCGGGGGCGCTCAGGCCGACGCGTTTGAGGAGATCAATGTAGTTGAGGATGGAGGTCAGCGGGGTCTTCAGGTCGTGGGAGACGTTGGTGATGAGCTCGGTTTTCATGCGCTCGGATTTGAGGGCAGTTTCCAGTGCGGTTTGGTAGCCCACGGCGATCCCATTGACTTTGGAGGAGATGCTTTTGAGTCGGGCGGGGCCTTCCGGGACCATTGGCAAACTTAAGTTTCCGGCTTCAATCGCGGTCAGGCTGGTCTCAATCCGCGCCAGGACCTGGTCCTGACGGATCAGATAAAGTGCAAGAAGCGCAATGCCGGAAAGGTAAATCACACCACCGATTATAAAGCCAAAGACGCCCATGGTCGCGGTCAGAAGGCCGCCGAAGATTATGGTGAAGGCGTTGAGAGCGAGGAAACCTGTCGCAATGAGAAGAGGCATGCGGTCTACCGGACCGCTCCTGAGTCTGCGCAGCGCCTTGCGAACGGGCTTTGAAACGGCGCCAAAGCACTTTGAAGCGCACCAGACCACAAAGGTGTGGCGAAGCAGCGTGCCGGTTTTAATTCGCTTCCAGGTCAGAGTCCAGGCGTAGAGGGCGAGTGACCCGCTGAGGACGAGAAAAAGGGCTGCGACGGGTTTCATCAGGAGCTGCCACTGGCTGTCGGCGAAGCGAAGAAGTTCGCCTGTGAGGCCAACCAGCGCGACCTGAATCCCAATCCAGAGGGCGAGGCCCAGGTCGGTGAAGATCCGGTCTGCTTTTAGGAAGTGGACGTCGTCGGAGTCAGGCCGGCGGCCGGACACCGCAGCCAGGAATATGAGACCGGTCAGCATGATCATGGCGCAGACGGCAAGCAGGACCAGGGTCTGGCTATTGTCGGCGAGCCAGGCTTCGTGCCAGTCGTTAGGGTCCTGAAGCGCCTCATAAGCCTGACTGCTGCGGTAGTCAAAGTCGAACAGGGTGCCCTCAGCTTCGTCGTAGAGGGTATTTGAGAAGACCAGGCCTGCTGCCAGGATCAATAGAATAACAACGACTTTCGTCAGCCAGTGTCTGAAGAGGTTAGTCCAGTTTTTCGATTTTGTATCCAATGCCCCACACCACCTTTAAGTATTTTGGGTCTTTAGGGTTGATTTCAATTTTTTCACGAATCCGCCGGATGTGGACCGAGACTGTATTTTCCGAGTTGATGGGCGTTTCAGACCAGACCTGCTCGTAGATCTGGTCGGAGGAAAAGACTTTGCCGGCATTAGAGAGCAGGAGTCGCACGATGTGATATTCGTAGCGGGTGAGTTTGATTGGGTCACCGTCGGCAAATACCTCTTTGGTCTCGTCGTCGAGGACCAGTCCGCCGCTGCGGAAGGTGGACGGCTTCTCGGTGTACGCGCCCAGGCTGGTATAGCGGCGAAGCTGCGATTTAACCCGCGCCAGGAGCTCCAGGGGGTTAAAGGGTTTAGCTATGTAGTCGTCCGCACCCAGGTTGAGGCCCAGGATTTTGTCGGTATCCTCGGTTTTGGCGGACAGGAGGATGATGGGCAGGTTAGAGTGTTCGCGGATCTGGAGAGTCGCCCGCAGGCCGTCCAGCTCGGGCATCATGATGTCGAGGAGGATGAGCTGGATGTCGTGGTTCTTGAGGGCTTCCAAGGCTTCGAGGCCGTTGTAGGCCTTGACGACTTGGTAGCCTTCATGATTCAGATAGATTTCAATGGCATCGGTTATAGCGCGATCGTCATCGCAGACTAAGATTTTCATAAGTTAGCTCCTGTGGTGATGTGATGGGTTTTTGCCGATGGTGATTTGAACTTCGCTCAAGCAACTTCATCATAACAGAAAAAAACGTCGAAAAACCTGGGATAATTCTTAAGGTTTTCTTACGAAAGCTAGGGACATGCATAAAGCGAAGAAGCACTACCCTGCGGGAGCTTGCTCACGGAGTGGCAGTGCTTCTTCGCTTAATATAGGGCGCAGCCCTCGGCTGAGGAGACGCCGTAGACCAACGAGCAGCCTAACACCGAGCACAGCGAGGCGAGAGGCTGCGCGAGGTGCACGTCTCACAGCGAACTGTGTACCTTACACAGTCGGAATGTTACTGATATGTTACTGTGCCTGACCCCAACTCTGTTACAGTGCCTGACCCCCGGCTAACCCCCCAAAAAAGAACAAAGCCAGCGACCCCACCGCGATCACGGCAAGTCACTGGCATAAATAAATACAGAACAAATCAGTCTCTATGAAACATTAACCCTTTGGCACAGCGTCACTTCTACTGTGTCCGTCAAAATGTCTGAATAACTGAACGATACACGGCGCTCAGTATCAAGGCCGGCGTTGATGCGTACGGTGAAAACACTTGGATAAGCTACTTCGAGAATGCCCTCACGGACATTCGCTTTGCGCTTGCCCTTATTCGTCTTGAGAATTACGCGTTCCCCAATCAGACCTTCGACCGACTTTCGAATCTCTGCAAGTGTCGCTTTTGTCGCCAAGTTGACCACCATCCCATTCTCTATCACACTGTATAAATATTACCATACAGTCAGAGAAAAGTCAAATATTATACAATACGAGTATTTAATCTGTCAACTAAGTTTTGTCGAAAAATGTCTGTTAGTTTTATGTCAAGACTAAATCGACCTCAAAAGCTTCAAATTGCTGGATTTAAGCGAATTTTCACACGCAATCCCAATGCATCTTTTGCCAACTGATCCGCATATTTTACCTCTGATCTAACCTCTGAATCCTCATTATTAACATAAATTAACCAAAATTTAACCTTTTGACTTTGTCTTCTCTTTTTCTTGATTATTATAACTTCTATTTTTCTTTTCACGTTACACTTTTGGTTCAAATCACTCTGTTTCTCCGTCTTGCTCCCCGGCCTCAGCCGCATGCTTCAGTCGCTCCTCAGACAATGCGTCACCCTCCAGCCTGACCATGGCGAACCAATCCACCAAGCCCAGCTGAATCTGATCCGGCTCCAAAAGCCCCGTCATCAAAAAACGAGAATCAATCGAAAACAAGTCATCAAACAACGCATCCCGATCCGCAGAAGTCATAGGCGCTTCAGATATAAAAGAGTCGCAAAAGGGTATAGACCGCTCCACGACCGCAGTCGGAAGCCGCACCCCATAATGCTTGAAAATGTCCTCCGCCGCCCTGCGGTTGGATTTCAGCACTGCCTTGAGATTCCTGCCGTAATCTGCAGCCCTCAGATGCCCGAAGATCCGGCAGGTCAGTGGCCGCACCTCATAGATCATGCAGCGTCCGTCCGTCTCCAGCATGGGGCATTTCATGGGGCGGGCGAGTTCAAAGCGGGCGTAGTCTTCGGCCCGCTCAAGGGCTTCAGACCACCGGCCGGCAGATTGCAAGAACGACCGGATCTGCAGCCACTCCACAAAAAAGGTGCTGACGGATTCGGCGCAGCACGCGGTACAGCCGCTGCAGCGCCCCCCGGGCACCCTGGCATAGACCTCTGAAAGACGCTCAAATAAACCTTTTTCCCGGGCTTGATCAAACGCCGCCTGCCACTGGACGTCGAGACCCGGGTCCCTGAACATCGCCGACCCCGACCCTTTCCCCGCCTCAGTCGCAGTCGCAGTCACGGGCTCACTTCTCTCCCTCATTCGCAGTCCCCTCCCAAATAACAGTCAGCGGCGTAGCGGAGCCCTTCAAAATAGTAATCGCTTCCGCCATAGAGGCTGGTCGCCTCCACCACCACCGGCGCCTCAAAAGCTCTAAGCCGATGGTACACCATCCCCGGCTCAAACGCCCAGCCTTCCGACCTCAACTGGCCGGGATGGGGAACGACATGGTGATACTGCCTGTAAAACGGTGAGTTGCCATAATAGTCCTTGCCCTGCACCGTCCAGACGTGAAACCCCACACAATGGGGTGCCATCAGCTCAAAGACCTCATCAAAATCATACCCGTTCATCAGACAGGAAAAATACAGGTGCCCTGTATCCAGCAGCGGCGCCAGTCTCGAATACCCCGACAGGGCTTCGATCCACTGCTCCGGACGGTTGAAGTCCCGGTTGGCGCCAAAGTACTCGAGGGCCAGGGTGATGCCAAATGCTTCAGCGATCAACTGAAGGCGTCCCAGGGACTCGTGGAGAATCGCCTGGAAATCCAGGCCAAAATAGGCATTCCGGTAAATCCCCGGAAAGTGAATCACAAAATAATCCGGCTGATAGCGGCCGGTAAGCTGATGAAGGTTCTCTTCCAAAAATCGAAAGGCCAGTGCCCGCTTCTCGGGATCCGGATCCAGATAATAGCCGTCCAGATAGTCGAAGGGGAACCAGTCGTAGAGACACAGCGGCAAGTGAATGGTATACGCCATCCCCAGTGCCTTTGCCGCATCCAGATCGGAAAAAATGCGCTCCAGCATGTCGTGGTAGGGCCTGTGGCGCCCAAGGCACACTTCAATTCGGGTAAAACCGAGGTTCGCGAGAGTCGCTACATCCACATTGTTTGTGTTGGAGCCCAGACTGCGGCCAAGCTTGAGCGGCTCACGACCCTCTGAGCCGGTACTGCCCCGCAGCTCATGAGTGTGTCCTTTACCGGCAAGTGCCTCTTGATTCTTCTGAAGTTCAGGTTGTTCAGTCTTGCCCATGGCACTTCCCCCCGGTACGCTGTTCGTCGTGGTCGGTCAGAGGCAGTCCGTGCCCCATGCTCGCCGCGCTATTCAGCCGAGCCGCCGACGTTATCAGTGTATCACATTTGAGGTTTTCTGCCCACGTCGGCCCTCAGCTTTGGGTGTAAAAAAATGAGACCATCGGCAACATGATCTTTAAGCTTTTAAAAGCTTAAGACCCCTGCCGATGGTCACCCTCCCCCTTCAACGCGCCTCAGGACTTCTTCGGAAACCACGGAAAGAACTTGCTCGTGACCGCCGCGTAAGCCTGAAATTCGGGATTATTTTCATATTTTTTCTCGAGCATTGGCACCCCGGAGACGAACATCAACAAATACGTGATCACCGCAGAGCTGATGATGGTCGGCCAAAAACCAGTCGTTCCAATAACAATGAGGAAGATCCCCCACCACATGGTGGCTTCGCCGAAGTAGTTCGGGTGACGGGTGTACTGCCAAAGTCCCGTCTTGATGATGTGACCCTTATTAGCGGGATCTTTCTTGAAGACCTCCAGCTGCTTGTCCCCCACGGACTCGAAATAAAAGCCGGTGAGCCAGACCAACGTGCCCAGAACGACCCAGACATTGACAGACTTGTCTGCCACCGTCACCGCATAGAGATACGCATAGGACACCACCGCCATAAAGACCGCCTGGAGGACGTAGACCTGCAGGAACGCCCTCGGGATGACCCACTTGCCCCATTCGCGGCGCCAGTTGGCATATCTGAAGTCCTCGGGTTTGCCCCAGTTACGGCGGTACAGGTGGTAAAACAGCCTGACGCCCCAGACAGTGACCAGTGCCACGAGCAGCAGGGACACCGCGTCCAGGTTGCCGTAATAAAACAGCGATGCCCAGCCTACGACCACAAAACCCAGGCCCCAGCCAAAGTCCACCACGGCGTTATTTTTCACTGCGGTCCCCAGAATAAAGAATCCCATGAAATAGAGAAAAATCACGAGCCAAGAAAACCATAACAACCCTGACATATTACCAGCCTGCTTTCTCTTGTAGGTAGGCAATCGCCGTCGCGCCCTCGCCGGCCGTTGCACCGACTACCGGTGAGATTTCCGCGATAAATTCTGGCGGCTTGCCGGTGAGTTCTTCAAAGACTCTGGCCAGTTCCATCGCCCGGTCCAGGCACGCAGCATGGACAATGACATATTCCTCCAGGCCATATTTCTCAATGTCCTCGCTGACAGACTTCACCAGCTTTTTCATAACCGCGTTGAAGGTCAGCTTGCCGCCGTAGGCCTTGCCATGGCCTTCCCGGTCCATAGTCATCAGCGGCTTGAGTCCAATCACTTTTGCTACTTTTCCGACGCTTCGACTCACCCGGCCGCTGCGCTCCAGGTATTTGACTGTATCTACAGATACCAGGATCTTGACCCGGTCCCGCATAGCCCGCATGATCTCGACGACCTCTTCAAAGCTGCGGCCTTCCTTAGCCAGATCCACCGCTTTCTTGACCATGAGGCCCTGGCCGCCGGAATTTTTAAGGGTGTTCAGGACTTCGATCTTTCGGCCGCGCTTTTCGACCACGGGTTCAAGGCCCTTGATCATGCCATAGGTGCCGCTGAGCTTGTCCGACACCGCGAGAACCAGAATGGCTTCGTAGTAATCGCTCAAAAACATCAGGAGGTTCTCGACGTTCTTGATGGCCGGCAGCGAGCTCTGAGGCTGATCCTTGAGCGTCTTGTTCAACTCGTAGAAGTGGCCCACGGACAAGGTCACGCGGTCCAGGTGCACCACGCCCCCAATTTCCAGCTGCAGCGGAATCACCGAGATCTGATGCTCGTCAATGAAGGACTGCGGCAGGTCTGCAATAGTATCTGTCACAATGGCAAACGGGTATTTCCTGTGGTTGCGGATATCCACCTGAATCTTCATATCGTCGACTTTGATGGCGTCCAGCTGGCCCACGCGGCTGAGAGCGTCAAACATAGGCTCCGGGTTGTTGGTGTGCAGGTGCACTCTGAGCTTATCCTCCCCACCGGCAATAACCAGGGAATCCCCATAGCGCGCTGCGATCTCCCGGATCTCTTCAACGCTAAGGCTTTTACCCTTACCTTTGTCTCTCCCCTTCTCACGGCTCGTCAGCAAAGTCTCACAGCAGTAGCGGAACTCGCCGAGGGTCTCATGAGCTTCAGCGCTCCTTGGATGGGCCTCAGCTGGAATGACCGAAATTCTCTCAATCCCCGCCTCCCCATGTTCAATATAGCGCTTGATGCCCTCAAGGAAGTGGTAAAAGCCCTTGGCTCCGGCATCCACCACGTTGCTTTTTCGGAGATGTTCCAGCATTTCCGTCGTCTTCTTCAACGCAACGCTGCTGTCTGACAGCGTACGCTCGGCGTACTCCAACAATGTGGCCGCTTTATCCTTGTGCCGTTCCAAAGAATGGATCCACTCCCGGACAACTGTTAAAATAGTGCCCTCCACAGGATTGAGCATGACACCATAAAGCCGCTTCAGTGCCCCCTGGAGGCTGTGAATCAGCTCCTCCTGGGTCAGCGTCTCCTTGCTCTTGACCTCCATGTACCAGCCGTAGATCAGTTGGGCAAAAATGAGCCCGGAATTGCCCCTGGCGCCCATCAGCGCCCCATCCGCTGCACTGGAAAGCACCAGGTCCACCTCGTTCTCAAGGCGGATAGTCTCCATAACCGCCTTCATGGTCGAGGTCAGATTGGCCCCCGTGTCCCCGTCCGGAACGGGAAATACATTGATGCGGTCGAGCTCGCTCTTATTTTGAATCACCTCATTGGCTCCAGCCAAGATGGCATAATACACATGTCTTCCGTTGATTGAATTGGCGGTCATTTGCGATCCCTCCTCGGGAGTATAGTTACCCAGTTTGGTATCGCAATTGACAGATCTTAAGTATTTTTCTTCTAATTTTGAAGTGATTGCATCATACAAAAATCCCCCTGGAGCCCAGACCTGTTGGTCTACACCCCAAAGGGAGTCTTCTCTTTCTGCGTATGCTCGCCTGGGTTACTGGGTCACTTAACGCTTATATTGCCGCTGACCGTGGACAGCTCCAGTGTAAACTGGCCGCTGCCGGCCGTCGCTTCAATGCGGCGGTCCTCAATGACTTTAACATTTGCCTCAGGGCGTTCGAGTTCAAGGGTCCCCGAGGTGGAAGTGAGTTCAATCTCATGGTTGAGGGGCGCCTCGCAAGTCACCTCAAGGTTGCCCGAAGTCGTCTCCAAGCGTCCGTTTCCCCTGAGTTCATTAAGCTTCAGCATCATTACGCCGGACACCGTCTTCACGTCAAGCTGATCAGCGCTGCCAAGGAATTCCACGTCGCCGCTGACGGCACCCAGTTCAATGTTCCGCGCCTCCAGCCCTTCCACGTAGACTCTTCCTGAAACCGACCCGGCAGAGACATTGCCCTCAAAAGGTGCTGCCCCTGGTGAACGCAGTTTGACCGCCCCTGAAACGCTTTGAAGCTCAAGATCACCGGACAGTGACTCTGGTATTTTGACCATTAATCTCAGGTTCGTGGATGTAAAGGAGTGCGGGAGCGTCAGCCCACGGTCTATATCGATCTCAAGCCGACCACCCTCCAACTTGTAGATTCGTATTTTGGGCATCTCTGTATCCAGCGGTGCAATGTAAGTCCCAGTCAGTTTGATTTCAATATCCTCCCTGGCTTCGCGGGTCACCTCCACCGACTCAAACACGGTCTCTATGGCCAGTCCTTCAGTCGCGTTCTCGCTGCTGACCTCCACCGTCCTGGTCTCATCCAGCTCAAAACGCTGGCTCCCAGCAAGGGGTGCTAAATCCTCGCCCTTCAGTCTGTCGAACAGGGCCGGTCCGGCCTCGCGCAGTGCCAGCATGGCAATGCCGCCGCCAATCAAAAGCGCTGCAATCAACCAAAGCGTAATTTTTTTCACTTGGATTACCTTCTTTCTTAAATAATTTTAGGGAGGAACAGGGCGTTATTCGCCTTGTCTTTCGAAATTTCATCGCTGTAAGTAGGTTATCGTTTTAGAATTTCCAAGGTAAAAACTTATCAGTTTTGCTTGATGATCTTGACGTTGAGCTTCAGATACTTCAGAGTCACTTGGTAGAACAGCTGGGTCAGTTTGATGGCAGCGAGGAAGATCAATCCGCCAAGTGCCGCAAGGGCGACCCCTGCGCCTAAAATGGCGACAATCAGAGTGCCTCCAACAATCCCGGCAGGAATCAAAGCAGGCGCAAACGCCACCGAACCCGTCACCGCCGCGACTATCCCGCCGAACACCAGGCCAATACCCGCTACAATCAGCGACACCGCCACTGCATAGACCGCGATCAGAATGCCCACCAGTGCCAGGTAAGGGCCAAGAATAAAGATGATATTAAAAAGTCCGAGGCCTATGGATGCCAGTACCGCCCTAAACAGATTCACAGAGCTTGGCTTTTCCTCCGCTCGCTGGATGACTTTGCTCAGTCTGAATTGTTTCGCGACCACCTCCGGCCTGCCCAGCTGCTCAAGGATGGCTTCTTCTGTCTCACCACTCTCGAGGGCGGCGTCAAAGTGCTCCTCATAATCGTACAGTATGTCATTGAGTTCCGCCTCCGGCATGCCGGAAAGCGCGCTTTTGAGCTGAGTCAGATAAGTCTGCTTGTTCATTCACCGTGCTCTCCTTCCACAATTAAGTTGACGCCCGTCACAAACCGTCGCCATTCCGCTGCCAAGGCGCCCTGCTCCAGACGCCCCCGCTCCGTCAGCGTATAGTATTTGCGCGGCGGCCCCTCTGAAGATTCCTTCAGATAAGTCGTGAACATGCCGTCATCCATCAGCCTTCGCAGTAAAGGATAAATAGTGCCCTCTGATATAGTGATATTTTTCGAAATCTCCTGAACCAGTTCATAGCCATAGCAGTCCCTGTGGCTAAGAATCGATAGTACGCACAGCTCCAGAACACCTTTCTTGAATTGTATGTTCACAGAGGATCGCCTCTTTTCTACTTTTTCATGGTTACAGCATATCACAGGGTACCTTATATTGCAAGGTAGCAAGTATTAAAAGAATCTTAAATACCTGGTTGGGGGCAATAGGCTTCAGGCCGCGCGGACAAGTTTTGAGTTGGTGACGCGGACAGCTTTTGAGTTGGTGACTGTCACCAACTCAATTTTTGTACCAGAGCTGAACCTCAAAAGCATTGTAAACACTCGCCTTCTCAAAATGATACTCCAGCACGCTCCCCCGCCCCAACCACATTCTCTCCAGTCACCCAACCCCCTGCCCGCGTCACCAACAAACCCACCCCGGCGCCGCGTCCCCCTTCTCTTTGAAGTGTGCGCCTGAGGGCGCACTGGATCATTCGACCTGTTGCAGATTAATTCGAAACGAAAGCGAAAACAAAACCACACCAATAAAAACCCAATACAAAGCAAAAACGCCGCTGAACTCGGAATCCCGAATTAAGCGGCGTTTAACCTTTATAGCTATCGATCCTTTCAGCTAGAGCCTGTTGAAAGAAAAATCCACTTAGCTCATAAACGATTTACTCAACCAACCTATTTCTTAATAATCTCATTCAAAGCGGCAACCGTGCCGGCAAAGCCCTGAAGATCTGAAGGCACAATAATTTTCGTCGCCTGGCCGTCCGCCATTTTTTCAAGCGCCTCAAAGCTCTTGATGGCAATAACTGCAGGGTCTGCGCCCGCTTCACGAATCATTTCAATGCCCTTGGCTTTAGCGCCCTGGACTTTAATAATCGCTTCCGCTTCACCTTCAGCTTCGCGAATCTGAACTTCCTTCTTAGCTTCAGCACGAAGAATCGAGGACTGCTTTTCGCCTTCTGCCTCAAGAATCATAGATTCCTTTGTGCCTTGTGCCACGAGAATCTTGGAATTCTTTTCACCTTCCGCACGAATAATGGACTCACGTCGTTCACGCTCAGCGCGCATCTGTTTTTCCATAGCATTCTGAATGTCTTCAGGCGGTATGATGTTCTTGACTTCAACGCGGTTGACCTTGATGCCCCAAGGATCCGTCGCTTCATCCAGAATCGCGCGCATCTGAGTGTTGATCAGGTCTCTGGAAGTCAGCGTTTCGTCCAGCTCCAGTTGACCAATAATGTTTCTCAGCGTCGTTGCTGCAAGATTCTCAAGGGCGACAATAGGGCGAGCAACCCCATAGGTGTAAAGCTTTGGATCAGTTACGGAATAGTAAATGACTGTGTCGATCTTCATGGTGACATTGTCCTTGGTGATGACCGGCTGCGGAGGAAAATCGACGACATTTTCCTTCAACGAAACGCGGTTTGCTACACGGTCAATGAACGGAATCTTAAAATGGAGACCCACGCTCCAGGTTGTCAGAAAAGCGCCAAGGCGCTCAATGACATAAGCCTGAGCCTGTGGTACGACTCTGATGTTGGTAATGATCAACAAAATCGCCATGAGAATGAGTAATGCTGGAATGATGAGCTTTAAAATGTCCATAAATGTAAGCCTCCCTTATAGTTTGTTGCAAATGCTGATTTCGACCTGCCTGAATGGCCGTCAGGTCATGCTTTCTTGACTATGAGCTTGACACCCTCCACCGCAATGACCTGGACCCTCGCCCCAACTTCAATGGGCTCTCCGTCTTCAGACAAGGCACTCCAAATCTGACCATTGATTTTGACCTGACCAGTGGCATAGCGCTCTATGTCTTTCAACACAGGTCCGCTCTGTCCAATGACTGCTTCCACATTGGTTTTTTCGCTCCCAATGTGAAGAAAATTCTTGGCCAGGGGCTTGGTGAAGTAGATCAGAACTGCGGCCGATACTAAAAAGACGCCAATCTGAACCGGCACAGACAATCCAATCATGGCCGCCAGAAGTGCTATTAGCGCGGCGCCAGCAAACCAGATGGTGGTAAGACCCATGGTCATTGCCTCTAGAACTGCAAAAATGATGATGAGCGCGATCCAGATGACAGATGGGCTCAGGCTGGTTAGGAAACTCATAGCGGGTCAACTCCTCTTGGTTCAAACTTTTGTGCACTTCCTCTCTATATTACCCAACATTTATTAAAATAGCATTAAAAAAGGCTTGGTATTTCCCCATTTAATTTTTCCTCAGGTTGTGGTACGCTGTAAAAAAGCCATATAAATTTTTCCGTATGATGAATGACATCGTTTTCTTTAAACCCAACAGGCTTAACCGCCTCACAGATCCAGAACGGAGGAAAATAAAATGTCCCATAACTGGAGTCTCGACGCCCTTTATCTCAGCTTTGACGACCCAAATCTCCAAACTGACTATCAGGCATGCCTGACAGAGGTCCAAACACTCATCCAGGAAAGCCAGACCCTCATAGACGGCCGACTCGAGCCTAAAAACCTCGAAGCACTGCTGAGAGCCGCAGAATCACTCTACCTCAGACTCTGGAAGCTTTCCGCCTTTGCCGCCCTCACCTTGTCAGCAGATACGTCCTGCGAACCTGCGCTGGCGCTGGAAGAAAGGCTCCGCAAGCTTCAGGCAGAGCTGACCGTGTTCGACGTCAGACTCAAGCGCGCTGTCGGTCGCATAGAGGACCTGGACCAATGGCTCCAAGACTCAGGCTCCGACTATCTCAAAGACCTTGAATTCGCCCTGGAGGAGCGGGCTGAAGCAGCCCATCACCTTCTCAGCGACGAGGAGGAAATTCTGATCGCCAAGCTCCGCATTACGGGATCGGATGCCTGGGAGACCCTGCATGCAAAACTGACTTCAACGCTGATGGCAGCCGTCCCTGACGCTCAAGGCCAAATGACCGAGTTGCCACTGTCTGCGGTCAGGGCACTGGCCCACGATCCTGATCCCGAAGTCCGGCGCCAGGCCTATTTGGCAGAGCTCACAGCGCTGCCAAAAATTGAAGACAGCATAGCCGCTTCGCTGAACTCAATCAAAGGCGAGGTGCTGACACTGACGGAGCAGCGCCGGTACAGCTCTCCCCTCGAAGCGACACTTAAAGAAGCCCGAATGTCCAGGAAGACGCTGGATGCGCTGATCAGTGCCATCGAGCAAAAGCTTCCGGAGCTTAGAAGCTATTACAAGGCAAAAGCAGCCTTGCTTGGGGATGAAAACGGCCTTAAATTCCACAACCTCTTCGCGCCTGTCGGAACTCTGTCCGAAGCCTACACTTATGAGTCTGCCATGGACTTTGTCATTCGGCATTTCAGCACGTATAATCCGGAGCTGGGCGCCTTTGCGGCCCATGCCAGAGACGAACAGTGGATCGATGTTGAGCCTCGAGCAGGCAAAGTCGGCGGCGCCTTCTGCTCCAGCCTCTACCCGGTTCGCCAGTGCCGCATCCTGACAAATTTCCAGGGCAGTCTGGGCGATGTCCTGACCCTCGCCCACGAGCTCGGCCACGGTTACCACGATTACAGGCTGGAATCCCAAAAACTCTTCAATATTGAAGTGCCAATGACCCTCGCAGAAACCGCGTCGACCTTCTGTGAGACAGTCATTGCCGACGCGGCGCTTGCGACCCTCTCCGACACCGAAGCCATGACGGTCCTGGAAAGCAGCCTTCAGGATGCCGGGCAGGCTATTGTCGACATTTATTCCCGCTATCTCTTTGAATCCCGCCTCTTTGAGCTTAGAACGGACCACGCCCTGTCGGTGAATGAGCTGAAGGAAGAAATGCTGAAGGCCCAGGAAGCTGCCTATGGTGATGCCATGGATCCTGATGTCCGCCACCCTTACATGTGGCTGGTCAAAGGTCATTATTACAGCGCTTCAGTCAATTTCTACAACTTCCCTTATGCCTTTGGGCTGTTGTTCGCCAAGGGCCTGTATCAACTCTACAGAGAAGAAGGGACGTCCTTCCTGCCTCGGTACGACCAGCTCCTGTCCGAATCCGGAAAGGCTTCTGTAGAATCGGTCTGTGCCTCTGTGGGCATTGACGTCACCACAAAAGATTTCTGGCTGAAGTCCCTGGAGGTTATTTTGGGGGATATCCGCAGGTTCAAGACTCTGGCGAAAAATAAGGCATAAAAATAGTCTGCCGATGGTTTTGTATTATCAACCATCGGCAGACTCTCTTTTTTATCACTTCACCTCGGAATCACATGAGGATTGCCCGTCACCGGATTGACAATCAGTGTCACATCCACCGCGTAGACATCCTTGATGTATTCCTCTTTTATAACATTGGCAGGCGGCCCCTCTTTGTAAACGCGGCCATCCTTCATCATGAAGACATAGTCGCTGAACTCAATGGCAAAATTGAGGTCATGGAGAATCGCCACCACAGTGATGCCGCGCTCCTTGGTTAGCTTTCGCGTGAGACGCATCAGTTCGATCTGATGATGCAGATCAAGATGGGCAATGGGCTCGTCCAGCACCAGAATCTCAGGCTCTTGGGCAATGGCCCGGGCAATGATCACGCGCTGCTGTTCGCCGCCGCTGAGGCTGTTGATGGGAAAATCCCGCATTTCCCAGACACCTGTTGCCCTCATGGCGTCCTCGACAATTTTGTGGTCCAGGTCCGACTCCGGCTGAAATCGTCTCAGATGCGGATAACGACCCATCATGACCATCTCGTGAGAGGAAAAGTCGAACTCAGTCGCGGTGACCTGGGGCACTGAAGCTATGACCTTGCTGAGCTCCTTGTGGGAGTAAGACGCGAGGTCCCGGCCGTTCACCGTGACGATCCCTTTGCCCGAATGCACCATCCTGGTCAGGTTCTTGACAAACGTGGACTTCCCGGAACCGTTTGGTCCGACTATAGTCGTGAACGAGCCTTTACGGATGCGCATGTCCACGCCATTCAACACCGGCGTTTTGGAATACGCGAAGTGTAGACCTTCGACGAGAATTGGAAATTCCATTACACTCACCTCACACTCGACCGCGTTTTATTGCGGTACAACAGATACAGGAAATACGGCGCGCCAAAAACTGACGTTATGATGCCAATAGGCAGCTCTCCGGGCATGATCAGGGTTCTGGCCAGTGTGTCTGAAATCACCAGGAACGTCGCGCCCCCTAAGATCGAAAACGGCAGCAGAGTCCTGTGATCCGGGCCCGAAATAATCCGAACCACATGGGGGATGACGAGCCCCACAAAGCCTATGATGCCGCTGACCGAAACCGCCGCCGCTGTGACAATGGAGGCCACCACCAGAATACTCTTCTTCACCTTTTCAGTGTCCACACCGACACCCTTTGCGCTCTCCTCGCCTATGGCAAGGGCATTGAGATCCCTGGCATACATCAGCAAGTACCCTGTGCCGATGGTGATTGGCACCGCAGCCACCAGAATCTGCATCCAGTTTGCCGTCGCAAAGCTTCCCATAGTCCAGAAAATGATGTGCTCCATTTCATCGCGGTTGAGCGACATAATCAGGGAAATCATGGAGGACAGCAGATAGTTGACCGCGATCCCCGCAAGCAGCAGCGTCACCACCGGCGTCCTGTTGCCGACTCTGCCGACGTTGTAAACAATGTAAGCTGCCATAATCGCACCGGTGAATGCGCCCACCGAAACAGAGCTGAGTCCGGCGATACCTGCATTGAAGCCTGTCACAATGACTAAGGTGGCGCCTAAAGCCGCGCCAGAGGAGATCCCAAGGACGAAAGGATCTGCCATTGGATTTTTGAAGATGCCCTGATAGGCTACCCCGGATACAGACAGGGCGCTGCCAACCAAAGCGGCAAGAAAGATGCGTGGCAGGCGGATCTTCAATAGAATCGCCTCGTGTGTGGGTTTTATTTCATCCAGTTGAATCATGGTGTCAAACAACGGAATTCTGGATAACAGAATCCTGGCGCTGTCCATGAATGAAATATCTGCAGAGCCAATTGCGCTTGCGGCGACAACGGCGAGCACGAGTCCTGCAGCAAGCGCCACAAGGCCTTGAATCAGCTTTTTATTTCGCTTTTTCATGCGTGCCACACATCCTTTTTTAGTAACGGGAAACATCCGTTTTGAATTAGAACAACTCCGGATGCATTATTTTCGCGAGTTCAAGCAGTCCCTGTGCAAGTCTGGGTCCCTGAAGATCAATGAGGTTGTTGTCGACTTCCACAAGACGGCCTTCTTTGACCGCCGTCAGCTCTTTGTAGCCATTCGTGGCTTCAATGCCTGCTTTATCGTCATTGTACAGTGAGCAGATCACGAACTCCGGATCTTTCTCCACGAGCTTCTCAATGCTGTATTTCCAGCCCTCCGTGTCATTGGCGACATTAGCGCCGCCTGCCATGGTCAGCATCTGGTCAATAAACGTACCTGCGCCGGCAGTGTAATCGCCGCTCTCGCCATACCCTACAACATAATAAACGGTCTTTGGTTCGACACCGGCTACTTTTTCTTCGACCTGAGCAACAGTTGTCTTCATGTCTTCGACAATGATAGTTGCCTGGTCTTGTTTGTTGAGGACACTGCCGGTCTGTGAAATGGCGTTGTAGACGCCTTCAAAAGTGTCATGGGAAGAAAGGTCGAGTACCTTGTAGCCCAGTGATTCAAGCTTGATGCGGACATCATCGTTAAACATGTTGGACACGAGAATCAGGTCCGGCTCGACAGAGGCTATGGTTTCAATGTTGGGCTCCGTGATTGTGCCGACGGAGAGGACATCCGCCACCTCAGCAGGATATTTGCAGTAATCGGTTCGGCCTACCAATTTTTCGCCTGCGCCTATGGCATAGACAATCTCAGTCGCAGCCGGTGACAAAGAAACGACCTTCATAGGCTCCTGTTCAATGACAACTGTTTTACCCGAGGCATCCGTCACTGTGAGCGGATACACGGTTACGGCTGCTTCTGCAGGTGCCTCTGCAGGCGTTTCAGCAGGTGCTTCGGCAGGCGTCTCCGGGGCAGGGGACTGGCATGCCGCCAGTGTTAAAACCAACGTGAGCATTAAGAGCAGTGACCAAAACTTCTTTTTGAACATTAAAAAAATCCTCCCTTTTTTAGGTGAGGACCGATACGGATAAGCTGGAAACCCTATTATATATAGGGTTCGCCTATGTAGCCGGTCAACCTCATCCTCGTGAGTTGATGTACCAGAAATCCTTCGGCTGGTTCCTGACTCGCGCGTTTCCAATTGCTGCGCTCACAGTAGCGGGACTGTGCCGGCTTCAAACCGGCTTCCCAATTAAGTCCGTAGACACCAAGGATTTATGTTAATTTCAGACCTATCATACCTGATCACAGAAAAAAATGCAACCCCGCTTGCATAAGTTCCGTTCTAAAGACTATCGGCTTAAATGGATCGCCTTCAGATTCACCATTAAATCCACAGTTTACCCTCTGGATGAGTGGTTTTTGTTTTCCCCACCTTCAGCGGGCTTTTACACATCCCATCCCCAAGAAAACTGAACTTTTACACAGTTCATCCACAGTTTCTGTGGATAAGTCGTATTAAGGGTGTTTATTCGACAAATTTCGATGCGAACACAGATTCGGTTATACACATAGTCCACAGGTTATCCACCGTTTTACACAGATTTTACACAAGGGATTCACAGACTTAGGGCTTTTCCTGTGGAAAACCCCATAATTTTACCGCCAGTCCGCTGCATCCCACCGCGCATCCGCCCCCAGTCTTGCTCTAAAAGTCCTTCGGGTGTACAATGTAGACAACATGAAAGCGCGTCATCCGGGAGGGATAACTTGTGAACATAAAAATTTACGGCCACGGCTGTGATAAATGTGAAAAAATGTACGCACTGGTCCTTGAGATTTTGGCTGAATACGACCTTCAAGCCGAGGTTGAAAAAGTAGAATCCCTAATGGAGATCTACAAGGCGGGTGTCATGACCACACCGGCCATGAGCATTGATGGCAAAGTGGTTTACGCCGCGAACGCGGTTCCGGGGCGCAGCAGCCTCGAAGCCCTTTTACTTCAGGAAAAGAAATAGACCCCCGGGAACTTTGAAAGGAGTCACGCCCATGAAATTGATTATTTATGATCAAGTGTGCTGAGGGTACTCGAAAATTGCGCCCATCGTGGATGAGGCCATACGACAATTGAAAGTTTCACTGGAGGTTGAAATCATAGCTGATATCCGGCTCATCAAGGCAGCCGGAGTTGAAATGATGCCGGCAATGGCACTTGAGGGCAAACTCCTGCATCAGGGCAGAACGCCTAATGTACGGGAAGCCATGACCATTTTAAGCAGCGCCCTCGCGGAGCACGGGATCAAAACTGCCCTCTACGAGTAGGGATCCACCTAAGGCTTTAAGCATAAAGGCTGCTTCGGGACACGGTATGCTCACCATGCCGCCGGAGCAGCCTTTTTAGTGGATTGTTGTACTGAAGTACGATTATTTGTGATTCAATGAGCTTCCATTAACCAAGGTGACGGCCTCGCGCAGAGGTTTAGTCAATCTTGAGTTTGGAAGTCTCTTTTAAAGTAGAGAGTGCGACGTAAGTGTAGGTATTTCGGGCAAAGTCGTTGATTCTCTCAATGACGTTCTCGAGCTCCGTGGTCGTAGAGGTTCTGACTTTGATTAAAAAGGTGGTATTTCCAGTGACTTTGTGGCATTCCAGGACTTCCGGCATAGCGACCAGCTTCTCGCCCATCTCCGCTATGCTGACATCCCCAAGTGGAATACTTATAAAGGACAGTAAGCCGGCATCAACCTCATAGGCATTCAAGACAGCTGTATACCCTTTGATGACACCTTCCTGCTCAAGCTTTTTCACGCGCTCCTTGGTCGCCGTGGTTGACAGACCAATGGTTCGTCCCAATTCAGAAATGGACAGCTTGGCGTCGTCCTGAAGGATTCTTAGGATTTCCTTATCTGTTGCGTCCATGATTTACTTTCCTCCCCCGATCGCGCCTTGCGGCTATTGCGCCTGACGGCTACTCGCGTCATTTGGCTACTCGCGCCACATTGGCTGTGGTCTCATTGAAACGATTATAGCCTTTTTTTTGCTTTTGTGCAATAATAGTCAATAAACCCTTAAATTTAACTGAAAATCATGCAATGAGATTTAAAAATCACTTGAAAGACAGGAGGCTTCCGTGCGTGAAACTCGTGACCATACATACAGACGGCGGCTGCGCCGGCAATCAATCGGATCAAAACTTTGGCGGTTGGGGAGCGCTCCTCGAATACAACGACAACGTCAAAACCCTCTACGGCGGAGAGATTGACACCACCAACAACCGCATGGAGATGACTGCCGTGCTGGAAGCCCTTAAAGTCCTTAAATCCAAGGATCTGTCTGTTGAAATCTATTCAGACAGCGCCTATCTGGTCAACTGCTTTCGAGAGCGCTGGTATGATAAATGGCGTTTGAACGGCTGGATCAATTCTTCCCGGCAGCCGGTCGAAAACAGAGACCTATGGGAAGCACTGCTGCCCTTGGTCGAAAGCTTCAGCAAAATAGAATTCTTAAAAATCAAAGGTCATCTCAATCTGAAAAAAACGACAGAAGTCCGCCAGTGGAAGGAAAAGATTGAGCGCTACAATGGACGCACCTATTCTGAGGACACCTTCAAGCATCTGCTCGAAATGAATGCCAAGGTTGACGCCCTTGCCAACCAAGGTATTGATGAGATGAAATTAAAGAGCCAGCCTATGTAGACTTTGCGCTCATTATACGCCACACACCAAAACCGCCGTCAGATGACTGCGGTTTTTTTAGGTTTCATGTTGTTCTCACAGCCAGCAAACGCCGCTACAATAAGCTGAGTCCCTCAGCCTGAAGCTCGGCTTCTCTTTCCTTAAGGGCGTCGACGACCGTCTGAATGTGTTCCATTAACTCAAAACCAAGCGCTTCAGCGCCTTTTTCAATTTCCTCCCGGTTCACCGCCCGTGCAAACGCTTTATCCTTCAGTTTTTTCCTGACGGATTTAGCTTCAAGGCCTTCAAAGCCGTCAGGCCGCACCAGTGCCACCGCAACTACAAAGCTGGCAAGCTCGTCGCAGGCGTAAAGCATTTTCGCCATCAGCGTCTCCCTTGGCGTCTCCGTATAATCTGCATGGCCTTTTACGGCCAGCACAAACTCATCCGGAAAATTCCTGTGCTCGAGCAGGTCTACAGCGACATAAGGATGCCTATCCGGAAATTTTTCGTAATCCAGGTCGTGAAGCAGTCCGAGCGCTGACCAAACTTCAACGTTCTCTCCCAGGCGTTTTGCGTAGCCGCGCATGGCGGCCTCAACGGCGAGGGCATGCTTCCTAAGGCTTTCCGTCTCTACAAACTCTTTAAGAAGCACCCAGGCTTGATCTCTGGTGACCATCATTGGTTAAAACCTCCTTAATTCAAACTCACTCTCTAACTTCTTTATACCACTTTCCGCTCTTTCAAATCGAGTTTCCGGACACACAAAAAGCGGCGCCTTCGCGCCGCTTTCCTCAACTTTTAAACATCCACAAATGGATTAGTAATTCGATTCCTTGACTTCAAAATAGCCCTGAGGCTTCTTGCAAGTCGGGCAAACGCCAGGCGCTTTTTCGCCTTCGTGGACATAACCGCACTCGCGGCATTTCCAGCGCGTCTTTTCCTTTTTGGCAAAGACTTCCTCGTTAGCGCAGTTTTCTGCCAGTTTGAGATAGCGCATTTCGTGCTCATACTCAACTTTCGAGATCATGCGGTAAGCCGTGGCGACATCCTTAAAGCCCTCTTCTTCAGCGACTTTGGCGAACATAGGATACAGCACGGTGTGCTCCTCGTTTTCGCCATGCGCTGACGCAAGAAGGTTCTCATAAGTTGAGCCCACTGTGCCTGCAGGGTAAGCCGCGGTGATTTCAAGGGCTTCACCGGCTGTCAGGAAGTTGAAGAAAATTTCTGCGTGAACGCGCTCGTTGTCGGCCGTTTCGTTGAACAGGCCGGCGATTTGCTCGTAACCCTCTTCAATAGCCTTCTTTGCGAACATTTGGTAGCGATTTCTCGCTTGTGATTCACCAGCGAAGGATTTCAAAAGGTTCTTTTCTGTTTGTGTTCCCTTAATGGCTGACATTATGTCCCTCCTGATTATGTAAATTCTTCCGGCCGGACAAAATTGTCCGGCCGGCCATCAAATCTCTTTTTGCTTGGCAACCTTACTCAGCAGCCGGATTGAACACGCGCGCTCTGAACTCGCGGTCCATCATTAAAATGCCATTGCCCTTGCCGTCAATAAGCTTGAGTTCAGAAATAATTGCTTCTGCATTTGACTCTTCTTCCACCTGCTCATCAATGAACCAGTTCAGGAAGCTCTTAGTCGCATGGTCTCTCTCGTCAATGGCGATGTCCATGATGTTGTTGATCAGGCTGGTGACGTGCTGCTCGTGAGCAAGCACTTCTTCATACACATCCACGACGTTTTCCCACTCGACTTTTGGACCGTCAATTTTTGTCAAAATGACACGACCGCCGCGCTCATTGACAAAATCAAACATTTTCATTGCATGGAACTGCTCTTCCTGAAACTGAACGCGCATCCAGTTCGCGAAGCCAGGGAGGTTTTGCGCTTCGAAATACGCTGCCATGGAAAGATACAGATACGCTGAGTACAACTCTGCGTTGATTTGAATGTTGAAAGCTTCTTCTACTCTTTTGTTAATCATGCTCCGTCACTCCTGTACTGCCTTCAGACTTACCTCTGAAAGTCGCTGTGTTTTAGTGTTATTCAAGTGCGGTAAGTAACTATTACGCTTCTGAGCTCCAGTGTCCGTGAAGATTGCAGTACTCGCGGGCTGAAACCGTCTCAGCGTTTGTGCAGAAATAAGCAACCGGCTCATCGCCTGGCTTGAGGAATGCCGTCAACACTTCTTTGCCCGTCAGAAGCTCAATCCACTGAATGTAGTGAGCGTCCGTCATAGGGTGAAGTGTGGAACCGACGGTGACCTTGTAGCCGCCTTCGACTTTTTCAATGACCGGAACGTGCTTCTCAGTAGAGGAGTCCGCTTTTTTCTCTTCCATAAACGTCATAGGCTGACCACAGCAGACGAGCTCGCCGCCGCCCTCGTTATAGACCTCTACTATGTTTCCGCAAAGTTCACATTTAAATACGCCAAGATACTTAGCCAAATTGTTTCCCTCCTACTAGTCATACTACTGGATCTGATTGCACCCAGAGCATAGTCCTTTGTAATACACATGCTTCTCTCGAACTTCCGATCCCTCTGGACCGCCGTAACGCAATTGATCCGCTTCAACGTCAAAATCGAATACCTTCTGGCAGGAAACACATTTGAAGTGCCCGTGCAATGAAGTATCCGCGTCATAGCGGGCTTCATTTTCCTCAATGGAAATCAGGTATGCGATCCGGTTTTCAACAAAGAGGTTCAAGGTGTTGTAGACCGTCGTCTTGGAGAGTGTCGGTATTTCGGGAACAAGCGCGCGGTAAATTGTATCCACGGTAGGATGCTCCTTCGTATGCATCAGATACTCAAAAATCCGGATCCTCTGATAGGAGGGCTTGATACCGCTTTCTTTCAAATACTCGCTGATGTTCTCGATCTTCCTGAGCATGTTGCCCTGACTCCCTTCGATGATGCTTATAACTAACGGTCTATTCCGGTTCGAACATATCCTTGCCAACGCCGCAAAGCGGGCAAACCCAATCATCCGGAATATCAGCGAAAGCAGTGCCTGGCGCTACGCCGCCATCTGGATCTCCGAGCTCAGGATCATAAACATAACCGCATGCAGTGCAAACATATTTTTCCATAAACAGTCTCCTTTCAAAATGGGGTTCGGTCACCATTGGCTAAGGCTCTTAAAGCTTTGCCACTGGCCCTTCAACATCAAATGTGACCGGTTTAGACCGGCTCAAACATATCCTTGCCAACGCCGCAAAGAGGACAGACCCAATCATCTGGAATGTCTTCGAAGGAAGTGCCCGGCGCTACGCCACTGTCAGGGTCGCCAATTGCTGGATCGTACTCATAGCCGCAAGCTGTGCAAACGTATTTCATGTGTAATCCTCCCTGTTTGTTTTATTGTTGAACCGGAATTTCACCGGTTTCAAACCGAACTGCTATCTAAAAAAAGTAAGACGTTTTTGCCGATGGTTCCAGCAGCCCAAACTTCGCTTTATTTCACTATTTCATAAAAACAGCGCTTTGGTGAGTAGATTTTGCCCTCATCTTTAAGCTGTTTAATAGCCTTATCAACATCTTTCTTGTCAGCGCCTGTCTTTTCGACAATATCTCCGGGACGGACAGCGTCGCCCGCGTCCTCAAATGCTTTTAAAACCTCTTGTTTAAGATCCAATCTCAACAAGCCTCCTTTTCAAAATGTAATGATTACATTTTTATACTAACATATTAATTTCTGCGCCGTCAACCTTTTTCTGATGGTTAGAATAGTTATGACCATCGGCTAAGCGGCATAATGCTTTATTATTATACCTAAAAACAGGTTGCCTAAACTTAAATCTGTTTTTTTGTGCGAAGCCATACCCCTTTATTGCGATTTTAGACCTCAGTAATGGGTAATAGTACGTCGTACCGCACTTTTTATCAGAGAACTTGAAGGAGGCACCCCTCATGGAAAGAAAATCGTATGATATTGTCATTATTGGCAATGCCGCTGCCGGGACAGGCGCTGTGGAAAGCATCCGCAGTCTCAGCCCCGACGCGACGGTGCTCATGATCACTTCCGAGCCTGAACTCGGCTATTTTCGACCGATGGTCAGTTATTACCTCTATGACGCCCACAAGCCAAACTACTTCTACCTCCACCCCCGGGAATGGTACGAGGATAACCGCATTGACCTGTGTCTTGGAACCACGGTCACTGAGCTCCTTCCGGCCGAAAAGTGCCTGAAGACTGAGGATGGGACTCGGTACAGTTACGACCGGTTGATCTTGGCCAACGGCAGCAGAAATAACGTGCCGCCTATTCGCAATATCGACAAGGCCGGGGTGTTTACGGTGCGGACCAAACAGGACGCGGACGACATCAAGGCGTACGCGAAGAACGTTCAGGAAGCCGTGGTTATTGGCGGCGGGCTTCTCGGACTTGAATTTGCCTGGGGACTGAAAAACCTGGGCCTGGACGTCACCGTCCTGGAAATTGCAGATCGTCTGCTGCCTCGCCAGCTGGACCATGAAGGTTCCAGGTTGTTTGAGGAAGGTGTCTTGAAGACCGGCATCAAAGTCCGAAAGGAAGTTAAAATCCAGGAGCTGATTGGCAAAGATGCCGTTGAGGGCGTGCTGGTCGGAGAAGGCGCTGGAGAAATCATCAACGCCCAGATGGTCCTCGTCTCTGCAGGCGTCAAACCCAACAAGGAGCTGGCAGAAGCAGCCGGCATCGCCTGCAGCCGCGGGGTTATTGTGGATGAGGCCATGAGAACCAGCGTTGAAGGCATCTACGCGGCCGGAGACGTTGCGGAAGTGGGCGGCTTTGTCTTTGGGCTGTGGCCTATGTCCCTGGAGATGGGCAAAGTGGCTGGCACAGGTGCTGCGGGAACAGAGGCGGCCTGGAAAATGACCGTGCCGTCCAGCATTTTCAAGAGCATGAACATGCAGGTGTTTTCAGTCGGAGACATCATGACCTTTGAATCCAAAGGCCTCCGGAGTATCACGGATTACGACAGGCACAGCGGCGTCTATAAAAAGCTTTACTTTGAAGACGGCGTCTACGTCGGCGGGATCCAGATGGGCAGCCTGAATAAGTCGGGCGTGATGCAGAAGTCCATTGGTAAAGGCGTCAGCGTGTCGCAGATGGTAGAGGATGTCATAGAAAAATAAGAGACGAGAGAGGGCATTGGATCACTCTGATGCCCTCTCTCGTCTCTCACTTTTTTGCGGAAGATGAAACTCGGTGTCAGACACTGAGTTTCAAAGCTCGGTGTCAATAGACGTCGGCCGCTGCGGCTGGCGCCTATCGACCCCCAGGTTCTCTTTGGGACCCCAAGTGTCTTCCTTTTTTCCTCATGTCTTACTCCGACAATCCCGCCTTCATCAGCAAATGCTGATAGGTTCTACGGTCAATGACCTCCCCTTGAAGCAGT
The DNA here is from genome assembly GCF_058683855.1 of Acidaminobacter sp. QWL-03. Taxonomy (NCBI): domain Bacteria; kingdom Bacillati; phylum Bacillota; class Clostridia; order Peptostreptococcales; family Acidaminobacteraceae; genus Acidaminobacter; species Acidaminobacter sp. QWL-03. The sequence continues at coordinate 2,777,466 of NZ_CM178752.1, read as the reverse complement.
CTCACTTCATAGTTTTCGTTGCCGGCAAAGGCCTCATAGGCGGCTTTCAGCGGCCCTTCAAAATATGGGGCTGCAGCATGGCTGTCCACTGCATAACCCAGTTTCTCCAAGGCCTTTCGGAGCTTCCCTGCGATCTCAGGTGTCACATCGAGGTGGTCCTTCTTGGCAGGCGCTTCAAAGTACATTTCGTGAAGGGTCAGCAGATGCTCGAGTTTTTCTATAGGCTGCGGATCATCATCCACCCTGAGGTCGATCGCGCGGTCATTATAGCCGCCGTAGCTGCCGTTCTCACGGACGATCAGCAGTGCGGCAGACTGTCTGCCGCGGCTGTCGCCCCCGGCGCTCTGCGCTGCCTTCAAAGCTTCCAGCAGCCGTCTGGCCAGGGTGCCCTCCGTGCTTTCGAAGGTATCTGCCAGGGCGGTCACTGTGTCACCACTGACAAGAATATTGCCCTGGCAGGCATAATTGTCACCATAGAGTCCGCCTGCCCATAGATGGCAGCGCTCCCCCGTATAGGAAACGGCATTGCCCTGAGCATCCACTATGCCGACCTGTCGGTCTCCCCTGCCTTCATCCAGCGCCAGCAAGGCCTTCAGTGTCTCCTCCGCAGTGTAGCCCTTCTTAAGAAGCGCCAGGCCAAGTTCGCCGTAATCCAAATTGGCGTAGGCTTGTGTTGCAATAGCGCCCACATTGGCTTTAGCCCAGGGTACCACGGCACCAACAGCCAAAAACTTGGACTGGACAGCAACACCCAGCTCCTGGGTGACCGGATCCCGGGCGACAATGGAAAAAGTTGAGATGTTCTTCATAGTTATAACGCCTCCTCGCGTAAAGTGCACAGCAACTGAATTATCACTATAAATATCCGTTGATTCACAAGTCAAACAAAAGAAAAAGGGACAGACCGGCGCCCCCATGATCCGGCGCGCGCAGAGGTAAACCGCGGCGCCTGTGGGTTTGTCAGACTGTCCCTTTAATATTGCTATTTAGAAAACTGCAGAATCATGTGAATGATGTGCTCCATCCGCTCTGCTTCGACCTTGCCGTCCTCATCCGGATCCAAAAGGCACTCCAAGGCATGGCTTTCCATGACCATGAGACCAATCTTGTGCACCGAAGACTTAATAGCGAGGATCTGTGTCAGGACATCTTCACAGCCTTTGCCTTCATCCACCATCTTTTCGATGCCGGCAATATGGCCCTTGACTGTTCTCAGTCGGTTGATGATGTCTTTGCGGTTTTTTTCCATGGATTTTTCGTTATACAGCTCCATAAAACTGCCTCCTTTAGATAAAGAGGTTCACGTCAGCCTCTTCAGCAGCGCCAAGGTAAGTTGCGACACCGGAGTATTCAATGCCGTCGATCAGCTCTTCTTTTTCAACGCCGAGCACGTCCATGGACATGGTGCAGGCGATCATGCGTACACCATTCTCAAGCGCTTGATGGAGCAAGGTTTCGAGGGTGTCAACATTCTTGCTCTTCATGATGTTTTTCATCATCACAGGTCCAATGCCAAACATATGCATTTTAGACAGTCCAAGCTTAGTGGTGCCCTTTGGCAGCATGATGCTGAACATTCTGGCCATGAAACCCTTTGGTACTGATGGCGGGTTCGCCTTCTTCAGGATATTGAGACCCCAGAAGGTGTAGAACATGGTAACTTTTCTGCCCATTGCCGCCGCGCCATTGGCAATGATCAGGGATGCCATGGCCTTATCCAGGTCGCCGCTGAAGACGACGAGGGTCTTGTCATTAGGAATCTCAGACAGGTTGTGCGCCGGTTTGTGCTCACTGGTGCCTTTCATGACGTTGGCGAAAACGTTTTTCTTGTCGCCTTTGCCGGATGCAAGAAGCGTATTGCCTGTCTTCTTTGCCCAAGTCGCAATATCATTGACGAAGCCGGGATCAGTTGCAGTGACTTCCAGGACATCTCCAGGCGCCATTTCTTCCATGCGCTTGTACACTTGAAGAATCGGGCCAGGGCACTGAAGTCCGCAGGCGTTGAGCTTCACGACATTGCCTGTTTGTTTGACAGCCTTTGAGATGACCTCGCCGGAATCGGTGAGCTCAGACTCAGCCGGCATGCCGCAGCTGCCGCCATCCGCGCCGCCGCAGAGGGAACCGCCGCACTTGTCGATGTTGGCCGGGTCTTGGCAGAAGACATTTTGGAAAGTCGTATAGCCGCCGCTGAGGTTGCGAACATCCTCAAAGCCGAGCTGCTTCAAAATGCGGGCCGCAATGTAGCCGCGAAGGCCTACAGCACAGTATACCACGATGGTTTTGCTCTTGTCGAGTTCGCCATGACGCGCTCTGAGCTCATCCACAGGAATGTTGACCGAGCCGCCTACATAGCCGAGCTCGCGCTCTACTGCGTCGCGAACGTCGACAATGACACTCTTTTCAGCATCGAGGGCATCCAGCTCATGCCACTGGATGACTTTGAGATCGCCTCTCAGGATATTTTCTGCGGTGAAGCCAGCCATGTTGACCGGATCCTTGGCGGAAGAGTACGGCGGCGCGTAAGCCAGCTCGAGCTCTTTGAGATCTTCTATAGTTCCGCCAAAGCGGATGGCGGTTGCAATGACGTCAATGCGTTTGTCGACGCCCTCGTAACCTACTATTTGGGAACCCAGCACTTTGCCCTTGACGTCGAAGATGAGCTTGAGCGCCATCGGCAGAGCACCTGGGTAGTAGCCGGCATGGGACTTTGAGTGAATTATGGAGGTCCAGAAGTCAACGCCGTAGACTTTGCCTGAGCGCTTCAGGGATTTCTCGTTGACGCCTGTGCTGGCAACAGTGAGGTCGAAGACCTTGGCGATGGAAGTACCCTGGGTGCCCTTGTAGACTTCGCTTGCGCCGGCAATGTTATTGGCTGCGATTCGGCCTTGTTTGTTGGCAGGACCCGCGAGTGGCACCATAGCTTTGATGCCTTGGACGAAGTCCGTGACTTCAATGGCGTCGCCAATCGCGTAGATGTTCGGGTCACTGGTCTTCAGCATGCCGTCGACCACAATGCCGCCGCGCTCGTTGAGTTCGAGGCCGGCTTCCTTTGCGAGCTGTGTCTGAGGCCGGACGCCAATGGAAAGGAGCACAATTTCCGCGTCCACTTTAGCACCGCTGGCCAATGTCACCGTGGTAATGCCGTTGTTGTAGTTGAATTCCTTGACGCCGTCGCCGAGTCTCAGATCGACGCCTTTATTTCTCAGGTGCGCATGAACTTGCTGTGCCATCTCGAAATCGATTGGTGCCATAACCTGGTCCAGCATCTCGATAACGCTGACCTGAATACCGCGGTCCCAAAGGTTCTCCGCCATCTCGAGACCTATAAAACCGCCGCCGATCACTGCCGCGCGCTTTGGCTTGAGGTTGTCGACAAAGCCTTTGATCGCATCTGTATCAGGAATGTTCCAAAGGGTGAATATGTTCGGGTTGTTGATGCCCGGAATTGGTGGCTTAAGTGGCGTCGAACCTGGTGACAGGACCAGGACGTCGTAGCTCTCCTCGTACTTTTGCCCGCTGGCCAGGTTGATAACTTCAATGGACTTCTTCTCACGGTTGATGCTGAGGACTTCGTTTTGAACGCGGACGTCAATTTTGAAACGCGCCTTCATAGCTTCCGGTGTCTGTACAAGCAGTGCCGATCGCTCTTCAATAGTCTCGCCGATATAATACGGCAGGCCGCAGTTCGCAAATGAAATGTACTCGCCTTTCTCAAACAAAATAATTTCCGCTGTTTCATCCACACGTCTGAGTCGTGCTGCTGCACTTGCGCCACCGGCGACACCGCCGACAATCAATACTTTTTTTCCCACTTTGAACCCTCCAATTAGGTTTAAGTTAGTTGTGATGTTTAGATTTTCCATTTACCCCCACCCCTGCGGGGGCGACTATGGTTTTAATATACGCTTACCCAACTCGTTTGTCAATAGATTATCAGCACGAATGCCATAAAAAACTAATCACCCCGCCAGGAGGGATTCCCGGCGGGGTGACTTATGTTTCATTGGAGTATTGAAATCTCAAAGTGCTTTAATCAGCGTGGATATCAGTATCAGCTTCAGACTAAGCCATGAACAGCTTGATGTCATCCTCAACGGAGCCGATGCCTGCGATGCCGAACGTATTCACGAGTACGTTTGCAACGTTAGGAGACAGGAACGCAGGGAGCGTTGGTCCAAGGTGGATGTTCTTGACGCCGAGATACAGAAGGGCGAGAAGGACGATGACAGCCTTTTGCTCATACCATGCGATGTTGTAAGCGATTGGAAGATCGTTGACGTCATTGAGCTCGAAAACTTCTTTAAGCTTGAGAGCTATGACGGCGAGGGAGTAAGAGTCGTTGCACTGACCAGCGTCGAGGACTCTAGGAATACCGCCGATGTCCCCGAGCGGAAGCTTGTTGTAACGGTATTTCGCACAGCCGGCTGTCAAAATGACCGTGTCATTTGGAAGCGCCTTAGCGAATTCTGTATAATAGTCACGATCTTTCATGCGGCCGTCGCAGCCTGCCATGACGAAGAACTTCTTGATTGCGCCGGATTTAACCGCGTCAACCACTGCACCTGCAAGTTCAAAGACCTGAGCGTGGGCAAAGCCACCAACGATCTCGCCAGTCTCGATCTCAACCGGAGCTGCGCAAGTTTTAGCCATTTCGATGACTGCGCTGAAGTCCTTAGCGCCGCCTTCAGGACGATCCGCAATGTGAGGGCAGCCCGGGAAGCCAGCTGCGCCTGTTGTGAACAGCTTGCTCTTGTAGCTGTCCTTAGGAGGCACGATACAGTTGGTCGTCATGAGGATTGGGCCGTTGAAGGACTCGAACTCCTCATTTTGCTTCCACCAAGCGTTGCCGTAGTTGCCGACAAAGTGTTTGTAAGCTTTGAATTTAGGATAGTAGTTCGCAGGAAGCATTTCGCTGTGTGTATAGACGTCAACACCAGTGCCTTCTGTTTGCTTGAGGAGCTCTTCCATATCGCGGAGGTCGTGGCCTGAAATCAGGATCCCTGGGTTCTTGCCAACACCAATGTTGACTTTTGTGATCTCCGGATTGCCGTAAGTGGACGTGTTGGCTTTGTCGAGGAGCGCCATAACGTTGACACCGTATTCGCCGGTCTTGAGGACTAACGCCACGAGCTCGTCTGCAGAAAGCGCGTCGTTCGTCGTTGCAACGAGGGCTTCTTCAGCGAAAGCAGCAATCGTCAAATCTTCGTAGCCGAGGTTCATAGCGTGCTCAGCATAAGCCGCCATGCCTTTGAGGCCGTAGATGATCAGCTCGCGAAGGGAGCGGACATCTTCATTTTCCGTCGCGAGGACACCAACGCTTGTCGCCTTCGCGTCAAACTCAGCTTCTGTAGATGCTGTCCAAGTTGCAGACTCATGTAAATCAGCAGGAATTTCAACGCCGTTAGCTACGAGAGCGGCTTTGATTTCCTCACGGAGCGCAAGTGCGTCCTGAATGCGCTTAACGAAAGCGGCTTTGTCAAAGTTAGCGTTAGTAATGGTTGTAAAGAGGCCTTCAACAATAAAACGGTCTGTTCTCTTTGGAGAGAGGCCCTTTTCACGAGCGATCAGATCGAATTTTGAAATGCCTTTAAGCACGAAAACGAGAAGGTCCTGAAGGTTAGCGACGTCCTCCGGCTTGCCGCAGACACCACGGACGGTGCAGCCTACGCCTTTGGAAGCTTCCTGGCACTGATAACAAAACATGGACATAAATCAATCTCCTTTCAAATTGTTATTAAGGGTTTGATGTGAACTTCTTAAGCCCACTATAACCCTTTATATCCAACTTAGCGGTAACACATGTTACACATCTTGATAAGATCATCAATTTCTTTGGTATTCTCTTGTAATTTTTTTGCCGATGGTCACCCAATCCCACACCCTTTGATTCCGTAAAGCAAAGGGTTGGCCCTTATAATGGGGGCCAACCCTTGGGGTCAATCTATAAAATCTCACCATTTTGCTTAATGGTCACTTCATTGTAAGGGAAAATTCTTCCGGACTGAAGCATGGCGCTCTTGACCGCGTGGGTGATCCCGGAGCAGCAAGGCACCTGCATGCGCACCACGGTGACAGACTTCAAATCGTTCACGGTGAACAGCTCCGCCAGCTTGTTGATGTAGTGCTGGTTGTCGTCCAGCTTAGGACAACCGATCAGCACCACTCTGCCCTTGACGAAATCCTTGTGGAAGTCCCCGTAGGCAAAGGCTGTGCAGTCCGCTGCGATCAGCAGGTCTGCGTTCTGCAGGAACTCAGCGCGCGTGTTGACCAGATTGATCTGAACCGGCCAGGTCGTCAGCTCAGAAGGTCTAACCCCTTCTGAAGACCCTTGAGCAGGTGCAGGCGCCGATGGTTTCATCACCTGATCCATCGCTTTTCGTTCGATGGTCATTGGCTTCGAGCTCGGGCAGCCGCAGTCGCAACCGCAATCCTCTTCCGCTTTTGCTGGTGCGCTTGCCTTTGGCGCACTGTGGAAGCCCGCCGGCGGAGGTGTAAATCCAAATGGTGCCTTGGCAGCCGCGAGTCTTGCGTCCACTGCTTCCTGAGAATATTCATCCGCTTCCCGTTCGATGATCTTGATCGCGTCTGTCGGACAAGCCGGGAGACAGTCCCCCAAACCATCACAGTACATGTCGCTCACCAATCTCGCCTTGCCGTTCACCATTTCAATGGCGCCTTCATGGCAGGCATCCACGCACAATCTACAGCCGTTGCAAAGCGCCTCGTTGATTTCGACGATTTTTCTTTTCATTCTTAATCTCTCCGTTCTATCCAAGTCTGTTATGTAAATTTCACGTCAGTTAACTTCTCAACACTTTGTAATTCATTCAAATTAGGGGTTTCTACAAACAGGCCTTATGCCTTGAACTTATGCTTAGATTATATTAATCTTAAACTAATATGTATGTAACCCACGTTACAAAATGAGAAAAGGTGATAAAAATGAGCAATAACTTAACAATATTAAAAAGCTGCCGCCTCTTCGCCAATCTCCACGAGGGGCAGATTGCCCACCTGCTCAATGTCCTCGGCGCCAAGACCATCACCTATAAGCGGGACGCCACCATTGCCATTGAAGGCGACAAGTGCGACCGCCTTGGGATTGTCCTGGACGGCAAGATCGACCTCCAGAATATCCTGCCCTCCGGCAAAGTCGTCACGCTGATCCAGTTCGGACCTGGGGAAGTCTTCGGTGAAGCACTGATTTTCTCAAAACAGACAGAATACCCCGTCACTATCCTCAGCGCCACCGCTTCAACCATTATGTTTATTGAAAAGAAGGAAGTTGTCTTTCTTCTTACCCACCATCCCGTCCTCCTGGAAAATTTTCTGGGACTCCTTTCAGACAAGCTCTTTCTGATGAATAAGAAAGTCAAAGTTCTGGCTCTGGAAACTATCCGTCAGAAGATCTGCGACTTTATCCTGAAGGAGTACAAAAAACAGAAAAAAATGAAACTTGATATCCCTTTTTCTCGGAAGGAAATGGCCGAGCTCATGTCACTTCAGCGCCCCTCACTGTCTCGTGAGTTGATCAACATGCGCGAGGAGGGTTTGATAGACTTCGACAAGCACACAATAGAAATCCTGGATTTGGAAGGTATTGAACTCGAAATCTTATAAACCCTTTGTTTTGCCGATGGTCACCTTAGCCACACCCCTCCCAGGTGTGGCTTTTTTTTTGGTGAGGAAACTGGGTGTCAGACACCCAGTTTCCTATCCTTGTCCTTTCCCCATAAAAAAAACCCTTTCTCCAAGCCGGAAAAAGGGCGCATAATCATGATTCACTTGTAGTGCCTAGGCTTTAAGAAGCTCATCCAATCTTGTTTTGTCAAAGCCTTGAACCACTTCGTCATCCACATAAATGACCGGTACGCCCATAAAGCCCTTGGACATCAGTTCTTTTCTAGCAACCGTATCTGTTGAGACATTCTTCTCTTCGAACTCAACATTGTTTTCCTTCAGATAATTCTTAGCAAGGTGGCAGTAACTGCAGGTGGAGCTCGTGTAAACCACTACTTTTTTGCTCATGCCATATACCTCCAATTTCAGATTAGCAGCGGGATCCGCCGTATTGCGAGCGAACCACAAAGCCTTTTGAGAAAAAGTTTTTCATGAAGTCGATTTCAAAAGTCTTGAACTGGTCTTTGAGGTCTTTTTCGACCATGAGTTTTCCGCCAGCAAAATCTTCTGTGTAGTCATTCTCCTTTTGCTCATCCAGAGCAATGCCGAAAACGGGACCACCTCAGCCAATGCCGCGGACAAAGACGCGGAAGTTCATAGCGGTGTTCTTTCGGGTTTCAAGCGTATTTATGAGTTCTTTCTTAGCTTCTTCAGTCACTTTAAAAACCATGATATACCCTCCTTAAGTCCCCCTGGGTGGGGGGTTGTCTTCATAATAAACCATGGGGGGGTATTTTGTCAACACAAAATTTTAAGCAGACACCGCTTCCGCTTTGGCTTTCTTCTTCGCAATGAATCATTAAAACCGACCTCGTTTTCTTTATTCCCTGAATGGATTAAAGTTAAACACAAGCGAACTTTATACTTTAATACTTTGTTTTCATTCGCTTCAAACTTCACGTATCCCCCAAAAACAGGGTTATATTGGGATGCCCAGGGATCAATACGTTCGTTTATGCACATGATCCACAGGTTATCCACAGTTTTCCACAACCTTGTCCACAAAAAGTGTGAACTTTCCTGATTATCATTCTCAGATCACTACGTGAATCGAAGGCAAGAACTTGGAAGAATTAGTGGATGGGTGGGTTAGGTGACCATCGGCTAATGTATTTAAGAGCATCACGGGATAGTGTATACTGATAACGGAAAGGAAGTGACACCATGACGGTCTGGAAATCCCACGGTCTGCGCGGCGATGCCCTCGAATCGCTGCTCCTGAAGACCCACGACTACTACCGCTCCAAGCAGCTGGCGCGGATCGACAAAATTCACGTGCCCGTCAAGGTGGTGGAGCTGGACGAGCGCGGCATGATCACCAAGGCCTATTTTGAGAAGAAGTCCACCATAGACTTTCAGGGCGTGATCCAGGGGGTGGGTGTGGCGTTCGAAGCCAAGGAAACCCACCAGAAGAATCTGCCTCTTTACAATATTCACGAGCATCAGGTCGAGTTCATGCGGGACATTGACCTCCAGGGCGGGCTGACCTTTATCATTGTGCATTTCAAATTCAACGATACCTACTTCCTCATACCGTACGAGGTCGTGCGGCATTACTATTATGGAAAGGCGCGCAAATCCATCCCCTACAGCGCCATGAGTGAGCAGTACAAGATTGAGCTGTCTGCCATGGGGGTGCTGAACTATCTTCCGGCCCTCAATAACTATGTGAGAGAAAAGATGAAGGAAAAACAAAAATAAAATGAGGTGCCGGGTCCCCAGTTCTTTGAAACGGGGGTCCGGCACCTCTTCATATGTTCAGTCATCTTATTTTAGTTCCTCAAACGCATTCGCGAGCCTTGCAAAGGCCTCAATGGTCAGAGCCTCACCGCGAAGGTTCGGGGCGATCTCGACCGCTTCAAGCGCCTCCAGAATCTTGTCCTTTGGCATGGACAGCCCGGCGCTGAGGGCATTGAGCAAAGTCTTGCGCCGCTGGCCGAAGGCCGCTTTGACGACCTTGAAGAAAAAGTCCGGATTGAGCAGCTCAACACAGGGCTTTTCGCGAAGCTTTAAGCGAATCACCAGACTCTCGACACTGGGCTGGGGCATGAAGACCGTCGGCGGCACTTTTTGGACTACGCTGGCTTCGCAATAATACTGCACTGCTATGGACAGCGACCCGTAAGCCTTTGTGGACGGGGATGCCGTCATCCGCTCAGCCACTTCCTTCTGAATCATAACTACAATTTCAGATACCGGCAGCCGCTCTTCAAGGAACCGCATAAGGATAGGCGTTGTGACATAATAGGGCAGATTAGCGACGACCTTGGGCTTTCTATCTCCAAAATGCTCCTTTAAGAGCGCTTTGACATCGACCTCCAGAATGTCCCCATGAACGACCTCGACATTGTCGAGTCCCTCCAGCGTTTCATTCAGGACGGGCAGGAGACTGGAGTCGATCTCCACTGCCACGACCTTTTCAGCATGGGCTGCCAGAACCTGAGTCATGACGCCAATTCCAGGCCCAATTTCCAGGACCATGTCCTCCGGCCCGACCTCCGCATTGGCGACGATCCGGTTGACGGTTCCCTCATCGATCAGAAAGTTCTGTCCCAGGCTTTTCGAAAAGCGGAAGCCGTATTTGTCCATAATATAGCGTATGGTGGATGGTGAAGTGAGCTTCAGCATGTCTGTGGGCCTCCATTTTCAAGATCAATTGCGTTCAGCGCCTTTTCGAACTCCTCCCGGGAAACCCCAAAGCGGTTGAGCCTGAGCAGGAATTGCTTGCCGTTTCCATAGCCAATGCCGAGGAGTTTCCCCATTTTATCCCTGCGCTCGAGGGCGCCGGGCCCCCCCTCCAGGCCGTTCTTAATTAAATCTGACTTCGTAAAAACATCCACGGGATTCTCCACCCAGGTTCTGACTTTCTCAAGAGCAGCCAGGATTGCCTGGGGATTGGCGTTCTCAATGCCAATATCCCCTTCTGAAGTGGCATCCGCCCGTGACAGGTAGGCGTGCTTCGCGCCCGGCACCCGCAGCTTCAGGCGTTCTCGGATCCTTTCACCCATGAAGTCGGGGTCTGTGAAGATGATGACGCCGCAGCGGCGGTCCGCCTCTTCAATGGCGCGAAAGGTGGCTTCCTTGATGCCGTAACCGCTGGTGACAATGATTTGGGCGTCCACAGCGCGCTTCACCGCCCGTTCGTCACTGCGGCCCTCGACGACTATGACTTCCTTGACCCGCATCATTTGACAGACCTCGGGTCCCGGATGCCAAAGAAGCGCAGACCATTCTGATAAGTGGCCTCTGCGGCCTCTTCCAGGGTGATGCCCCTGATTTTGGCCACCATGTCGCAGGTGTGCCTGACGTACATGGGCTCGTTGCGCTTGCCCCGGTGGGGCTCAGGCGTCAGGTATGGGGCGTCGGTTTCGATCAGCAGGCGGTCCAGGGGCACCTGTTCCACCACACTTATGGTCTTGTGATTATTCTTGTAGGTCACCGGTCCGGCAATGGAGATATAAGCGCCCAGCTTCACATATTCCTTCGCCAGCTCCGCGCTGGAGGAATAGCAGTGCATCAGGACACCGTGATCAAAGGCTTTCTCAGCCTTCAGCGTCTTGAAAATCTCCTCGTGAGCTTCCCTGTCGTGGATGATGACGGGCATGCCCAGACGCCGCGCCAAGTGGAGCTGTTCGATAAACCACTTGCGCTGCACCTCCGGCTCGGAGAAATTATAGTGAAAATCGAGGCCAATTTCTCCGATGGCCACGACTTTTTCCTTTTTCGCCAAACTTTCGATCATGGTCAGCATGGCCTCGTCCATGGTCTTCGCGTCATGGGGGTGAATCCCGACCGCTGCATAGATGAAGTCATAGGTCTCGCTCAGCTTGACGGCGTCCATGGAACTCTCCAGGCTCGCGCCGGGATTGACCATCAGCGAGACGCCGTTGTTCTTCGCGCGGTTGATGACAAACTCGCGGTCGTTCTCAAATTTTTTTGAATCCAAGTGGGTATGGGAATCAAAGAGCATTTCTTACCTCTTTTCTTTGTTCGTGTTCGCTGTAAAGTGTGGTCGCGGTGTCCGAAAATCAAGGGACTAAGTCTCTTGATCTCCGGATCACATCGTTCTTATTCTCGCTTAAATGAGGTTATGAGACAGTCGTGCCGGATGGCATATCCACCGTCAGGAGATCCAGCGCCTCTCCGTCAGCGGCGGCCAGGATCATACCGTGGGACTCGACGCCGCGGAGCTTGACTGCTTTCAGGTTAGCGACGAGGATGACTTTACGGCCCACCAGCGCCTCTGGTTCGAAGAACTTGGAGATGCCGCTGACGACCTGGCGTGACTCTTCGCCTACTTTGAGCTGGAGCACCAGGAGTTTGTCCGCGTTAGGATGACGCTCGCAGGCCACGATTTCCGCGACCTTGAGCTGAACCTTGGCGAACTCGTCAATGGTGATTTCGGAGGATTCTGGGGTGGTGTGACCATCGGCAGAAACCTTGTCTTTAGGGGCTTCCTTAGCTTCCTTGGTTGGTGCCTCTTCCTTTTTCTCCGTAGCGCCAGGCTCCTCTGCAGGCGCGCCCAGTGCGGCCAGGGCCTCGAGCTCCTTAGGGATGTCGATGCGCGGGAAGAGCGCGTCCGCCTTCTGCACTTTCAGGCCTTCTGGGAGCAGACCAAAACTTCGGGCGCTGTCCCAATGGGTCAAGCTGCCCTCTTCGAGGCCGAGCTGATCCCAGATTTTGCGGGAGGTGTGAACCATGAACGGCTGGATGAGCGCGGACACTATGCGGATGGCCTCCGCCAGGTTGTAGAGCACCGTGTCGAGGACATCCTTCTGCTGCTCGTCCTTGGCGAGGACCCACGGCGCTGTCTCGTCAATGTATTTGTTGGTACGGCGGACCAGCTTCCAGATCTCGTCCAGGGCGTTTGAGAAGTCCAGCTTGTCAAGCTTCTCCTCCACTTTGCCGATGGTCTCCTCAGCGAGCTCTGACAAGGAGGCGTCAAATGCCGTGGTCGCACTGCTTTTTCTGATGAGACCGTCGTTATATTTCTCGATCATGGCGATGGTGCGGGAAACCAGGTTGCCCAGGTCGTTCGCCAGGTCGGAGTTCAGACGGTTAAGCAGGACTTCGTTGGTGAAGATGCCGTCCTGGCCAAAGGAGTACTCGCGCAGGAGGAAGTATTTGAGGGCGTCGACGCCGTAGCGGTCGATCAGGACAACCGGGTCGACAATGTTGCCCTTGGATTTTGACATTTTGCCGCCTTCGAGGAGGATCCAGCCGTGGCCGAAGACCTTCTTAGGCACCGGCACGTCCAGGGCCATCAACATGGCCGGCCAGATGATGGTGTGGAAGCGGACAATTTCCTTGCCGACGAGGTGAACGTCCGCCGGCCAGAATTTCGCGAAGTCGCCGTCCACTTCTTCAGGGTAGCCCAGGGCGGTGACGTAGTTGCTTAGGGCGTCCAGCCAGACGTAGATGACGTGCTTGGGATCAAACGGCACCGGGATACCCCAGTCAAAGGAGGTCCGGGTGACGCAGAGATCTTCAAGGCCTGGCTTGATGAAGTTGTTGACCATTTCGTTGACGCGGGACTTGGGCTCCGCGAAGCCTTCGACGTTTTCAAAGAGGTCCAGGAGACGGTCCTGGTACTTGGACATTTTAAAGAAGTAAGCTTCTTCGCTGGTCTTGGTGACGTCGCGGCCGCAGTCCGGGCATTTGTGGTCCACGAGCTGGGATTCCGTCCAGAAGGACTCGCAAGGGGTGCAGTACATGCCCTCATAAGTGCCTTTGTAGATATCGCCCTTTTCGTAGAGCTTCTCAAACATCATCTGCACGCGGCGCTCATGGTAGTCGTCCGTGGTACGGATGAATTTGTCGTAGGAGATCTCCATGACTTTCCAGAGGTCTTTGATTTCCGCGACGACTTTGTCGAGGAATTCCTTTGGTGCTTTTCCCTGGGCCTTCGCGACGTTTTCAATCTTTTGTCCGTGCTCGTCCGTGCCAGTCAGGAACATGACGTCGAAGCCCTGGGCACGCTTGTACCTGGCCATGACGTCTGCGGCGACCGTGGTATAGGTGTGGCCTATGTGGAGTTTCGAGCTTGGGTAGTAGATGGGGGTAGTGATGTAGAATGAGCCTTTTGAAGTCATATCGCACTTCCTTTCAAAATTTTTGATTCGGGCTGCCTAAAAAAAGATAAACCTCCGTCCTGATTCCTCAAGGACGAAGGTTCTGTTCGCGGTACCACCTTGCTTCACGCGACGAATCGCGCCTCAGCGCTGCAGGCCTGATGCTTTCAGGTCTGTAGCAGGCTTTCTAACGTCTGCCAGACGGCGCTGCCTAACCGACATAGGTTTGTCGTTTCAGCTGCGCGGTTCAGGGGCCATCTTCACACTCCGCCTGCCGCCGGTTCGCACCAAATCCCGGCTCTCTGAAGGCAAATTACAAGGTGTTACTCTTCCCGTCATAACCTTTTCATATCAATTGTACCACATTATAGCACAACGTGTAGTGGGGTGCAAGTTTTGTACTTTCAAATGAAATTGCGCGAGAATTGTTTGGAGCTCTGGCACCAAATTTGAGTTGGTGACAGTCCCCAACTTTGTTTTTGTCCGCGTCACCAAACTATGCGGTATTAAACAAAGTTCAAACTTGGCCATAAAAACAAGTTGCTTCCCTTTGCGTAATATGATAAAACCATAGAGAACTCTCAGCATACCCAGACGTAAGGAATCATTAAAGAGGTGCATAGATATGAGCAAGTATTTGAATGACCAACTCAATCAAATCCGGCAAATCGAGCTGGATCTTATGAACATTGATTTTAAGGAAGAATGTATTCGAATCCAGGGCTCAGAAGCGGGCGACCGGGAAAAGCGGTTCGATCTTGTCTTTGAAGGCGTCAACGCGTTTTTTTACAGTGATCCAGGACAACCCGACACCACCATCCCAGGCAAGCGGTCCACTATGAAAACGGTCTCTTATCTCCACGACGGCTTCGGTGAGTTCGCTGTGGTCCAGAATCAGGATGAAGAGATTGAATTTTATAATCTCGAATCCTCCATTTCAGTCCCCAACTTCAACATCGAGTTTGATGATGCCACGCTGTTTATTGAAGCAGAAGGCATCACCATCAACGATCTCCGTTACACCTTGACGAAAAAGAGCTGAGAAAACGCCGCAAATTTCTGCGGCTTTTTTTATTTTAGCCCTTTGCAACAATTTCGTGTAAAATATGAAAATAGGGTACAAATAAGATAATCAGTTCTCAGTACTCATCACGGACAATTAGGCAGCAGAAAATATGAGGGGGTATCTTTTTGAATTCACAATTGGTCTTCACACTCAAAGACGTTGGCATGCTAGTACTCTGGGCATTGCTCGTCGCCATACTTATTTTTATCTTATTGGTCCTGATCCGTTTCTACCGCTCGTTCAAAGACATCATGAAAATTGTTGATGATCACAGAGCCAATATTGATAAAGTCCTTGAAGAAGCACCAGGGATTACTAAAAATGTCAATCAGATTTCTGATGAAGTCAATTCCACGCTGAAAGCCTTTCACGGGACTATTCAGAATGTCGCTGAAACCACTGAAAGCGTGACTACGACCATCAAGGACAATAAAGACATCGTCGCCAATGTGTCGTCAGTTTTCAATACCGCGAGGATTGTCAAAGGCTCCTACGACAGGATCTTTAAAACAGAAACTGAATCGGAGGCCGGCACAGAACAGCACCAGGAAAAAGGCAAGCAGACTTCAGACAGTTCAGAAAAGAAAGGTTAATCCCCCCAAAAAATAAAATCTACCAACATCTTACAAATTGCTAAAAAACGGATAAAAATCCGTTTTTTTATTTACTTTTAATCCAATTAGTGGTATAAATGAATATATCATCTAAGTCTGGGCAGATTAAAACGGCTTAGACTTTATTTTTTGTTGGATATAATTTTTCCAGTTGACTATTAATGTAAATGCTGGTATTCTTAACTTAAGCGAATTTTGTCGAAATTTGTATTATAAAAAGGAGGTTTTTATATGAAATCAACAGGAATTGTAAGAAAAGTAGATGAACTCGGACGCGTAGTTATTCCGATTGAACTTAGAAGAACGCTCAGCATCGGGGAGAAAGACGCGCTCGAAATTTTCACAGAGGCAGACACAATCATCCTTAAGAAATACGAGCCAGCTTGTGTATTTTGCGGTCAGGCAAAAGGCGTCAAGAACGTCAAAGGCAAGAACATCTGTCCGGATTGTATCTCTGAAATTTCTAAACTGTAAGTTTGAAAACTTCTTACAAACTAATAAGAAGGCTGTGCCTGTAATCTGGCTCAGCCTTCTTTCTTTTTATTCCCTGTTTCACTACCGCTATCACTATGGATCTTAATATCCATATCACTATAGATCTTAATATCCATATCACTTCGCCTAGTCCCTGGCTAAACCAACGTCGACAGCCTGTAGACTTCTTTTTTAGAAAGTTTATACAGTCCTGCGACCTCAGCAGCAGCGTCTTTCCGGCTCATGCCCTCATTCACTCGATTTCTGATTTCCAAAAGAATCGTCTCCTCATCAGGTGTTTCAGCCAGCGCCAAAGCAGCACTTGCCGCCGCAGCTTCAGCTGGATCAAGACCCGCCAACACAATGACAAACTCGCCTTTTGGGGACTCCGCCTCAAAATGCCGGATTGCTTCCGAAATAGTGCCTCTGACAAATTCCTCGTAGCGCTTGGTCAGCTCCCGTGCCACTGCAATCCGTCGGTCCCCAAAGCATTCCAGCAAATCCTTCAGTGTCGCCTCCAGCCGGTGGGGCGCCTCATAAAAGATCAGCGTCCGCTCATCCTTGGCCAGTGCCTCAAACTGAGCCCTGCGCGTCTTTTTGTTTCGGTCCGGAAAGCCCTCAAACGCGAAGCGCTCCGTTGGAAGCCCGGAAAGAATCAGGGCATGAATGCCAGCGACCGGCCCCGCGACCAGCTCCACTCGAATCCCTTCCTGAATGCAGCTTTGAATCAGCACCTCTCCGGGATCAGAGATCCCCGGCATGCCCGCGTCGGATACCAGTGCCACACTGAATCCGCTTTTCAGTTTCTCGAGCAGCGCCTCCCCTGACTTCCTCAGATTGTGCTCATGATAACTGACCAAAGGCTTTCGGATCTCCAAATGGTTGAGCAGCTGAGAAGAGCGCCTCGTGTCTTCAGCCGCCACAAGATCCACCTGTCCCAAGACTTCTTCAAGCCGCCTGGAGATATCCCCGAGATTGCCGATGGGCGTCCCACAAACAAATAACGTTCCAGACATCACTCGTCCTCTCCCTTCTTCTCCAGGTCCCTTGGCGTCGGGTCGACACCTGCCCGCCGGTAAATCTCCAGGATTTCCGGATCGTAACCGCCTTCCGACCCATAGACATATAGCGGCGGCTCAACACGCATCTCAGCCCCGCCACCCCGAACGCCCTTGATCAGCAGGATATTGGGAGCTTGTCCCCGTCTTGGATGTACAAACCTGAGAGTTTTTGGCTCCAACTTGAAGCGCCGCATCAGCTCAATCATATCCGGAAGTCTGGAGGGTCTGTGGACCATATAAAAAGCGCCCCCCGGCTTAAGCAGCTGTGCGGCCGTACGAATAACATCTTCGAGGGTACAATGAATCTCATGACGGGCTATGGCTTTCGCGTCTTTAGGATTCACGAGACCACCTCCGCCTGATACATAGGGCGGATTGGTGACGACGACATCCACAGAGGATTTATTCAAGTGACTGAAGGCATTACGAAGATCATCCGCAATAATTTGAATGCGATCTTCAAGCGCATTATAAACAACACTTCGACGTGCCATGTCCGCAACCTCATCCTGAATTTCAAAGGCTGTGATCCGGGTTGCTTTGGTCTTGGCGCTGAGCAGCAGCGGCAGTATCCCGTTGCCTGTGCCGAGATCCACGATATGCGCGCCATGCTTTGCTTTTGCAAAATCGCTGAGCAGCACTGCATCGACTCCAAAACAAAACCCGCTGGGATTCTGAATGATGCTGAGACCCTCAAGCTGCAGGTCATCGACCCGCTCCCCCGGCAATATGAGTTTTTCTCTTTCCATGACAGCCTCCAATAAATACGCCTTGTAAAAAAGCCGCCCGCCAGAGCAAGGTCTGGTCCGGAGGCGGCTTTAGGACTCTGAATTAAATGTTGAACTATTTTTTCTTACGTCTTCTTGGACGCCGTCTGCGCGGCTTTTGACCGTCTTCGTCCGGACCCTCCGCCTCGACCTCAGGCAGTTCATCACTGGATTGCGCAGGCTCCAGCTTTTTGGGAGGCGGCGTTTGCTGCCCTTTTTCCGAACGCCAAGGTCGTTCCTGCCCTGCGCTGCTGCCGGTCCCCGGACCGGAAACTGCAGTCGAGCCCGGTACTGCACTCGCGGCGCCAGCGCCGGGTTTACCCTGACCCCGGTCTTGTCTTTGCGGTCGCTCTGAACGTTCCTGTCGCTCTGGCCGGTCTTTTTGCGGCCGACGCTGGTCGCGATCTGCAGGCTGACCTTGGCCTTGCGGTTTCGCTCCGCCTTTGCCTTTATCTCTGCGATCTGCCGAGCGTTCGCGATCCTGAGACGCCGTCGCAGCCGCCTCACGCCTTGCTGCCCGGTCTCCTGAGGCATAGTCATCCAGCCCGTCAAAGCGCATATCATCCACAGGCTCTTCCTCGACTTGCTTAGGACGAACAGGATTGTCGCCCAATTGATCCTTTTTATAGGTAACAATGTCTTCGCTGAGCTCAAGGCGTCCTTCATTTTCACCCAGGATATGGCGTACTTTCACGGATTCCGTCAGAATAACCGCGTCCAATACAATCCCCATGCCATCCGGCGTTTTGATCTTCTCGCCCTTGTTGGGCAGCTCACGTCGAATATCAAGATAGGTGTCGTGCTCGTATTTGAGGCAGCACATCAGGCGGCCGCAAATACCGGAAATTTTGGTTGGATTGAGAGAGAGATTCTGATCCTTCGCCATTTTGATTGACACAGGGGCAAAATCCCCCAGCCAGTTGGCACAGCAGAGGCCAACACCGCAAGGCCCAATGCCGTTTACAATCTTTGCCTCGTCGCGTACGCCAATCTGGCGAAGCTCGATGCGGGTTCTGAACACGGACGCGAGGTCCTTGACCAACTCGCGAAAATCAATTCTGCCGTCCGCAGTAAAATAAAAGATGACTTTATTGCTGTCAAAGGTATATTCCACTTCCACCAGCTTCATTTCGAGCTCGTGCTCGATAATTTTTGCCTGGCAGGCAGCAAAGGCTTCCTTGGCCTTTTCCTGGTTTTCCCTTTGAATCGCCTGGTCCTCTTCCGTAGCAATGCGGATCACCTTTTTCAGCGGTGAAACAATTTCGGTTTCTTCGACTTCGCGCAGTCCAAGGACAGCCGAACCATACTCAATACCGCGTGCTGTCTCTACGACGACGTCTTCTCCCCGCTTTATGTCAAGTCCATCCGGATCAAAATAGTAGATTTTGCCGGCCTTCTTAAACCGGACCCCTACGACTGTTATCATGCATAACCTCCTGTATTTTTAAAGCCATGGCGTGCATGGCGAGAGACGTGTTCGCATTTCCGTCCAATGCGCGCGCCGTTTGCTCAAGGATCTCAAGGCAGTCCAGCCAAGGCGACTTCTGGGTTCGACCCAAAAGATCGACGAGCTCTGAACGCTTGTCCTGACTAAAGATCTTCATGCTGTTCGGATCTACCCAAAGGGCAGAAAGATCTCGATACCATATTATCATCAATTCGATCAAAGAGGTAGCCAAAACTTTGTCTGAGCCGTATTTTTGAAGCTTCAGGAGACCGTCCAAGGGATCCCGCCGCATCAGGGCGCCTATGATGTCGAGAGCATCCTGCCTGGTCTGGGTAAAAACCTCGGAAGTCGCCAGCATCAGGGCTCTGCTGATGGAACCATCGGCAAAATTGGACGCAATGCGGGCAATCCCCGTCTCCACACCATGGTTTTGAATAAGCCATGACTCGATCACCTCAGGCTTGAGCCTCGAAAAAGAGACGATCTGGCACCTCGACAAAATTGTGGGCAGAAGTGCATCCGCCTGGGCAGTCACAAAAATAAGCGTCGCATAGGACGGCGGTTCTTCAATCATCTTCAGCAGCCGGTTCTGGGCAGAAGGGGTCATGGTCTGAGCTTCGTCAACGACGATGACCTTTCGAGCCCCGCTGTAAGGCTTGACCATAACGAAAGACTGAAGTGCCTCAATCTGCTCAACCTTGACGGACTTCCCGTCCGGTTCAACCTCCAGATAGTCCGGGTGGTTCTGTGTCTCGAATTTCAGACACGACTGGCAGTGCCCACAGCCCTCATCCAGTCCGGTCTCACAGAGCAGCGCCTTTGCGAGCTCCCGCGCGACCAGCCGTTTGCCGCAGCCGGGCACGCCCTCAAAAATATAGCCATGCGCCAGTCTCTGCCGGTTCATGGCCAATCTCAGCAGACCGATCACATCTTCATGGCCTGCAATCTGATTATACCCCATAGTTCACCTCATCAGAACTTAACATGGCTTTCAACATCCACGACAAAAACCGTTGCCCCGCCTACCGTTACCTCGATTGGCATCGTCATAAACCCGCCTGCCTCGCTGATGATCGACGTCGTCGTCGTCACCTCTTTGCGCGTCTTGCACGTGTCCCCAATCAGCGTCAAAACTGAATCGATATGCTCCTTGCTGACGCCAATCAGCACGGTTGTATTGCCCGCCTTCAGGAAGCCGCCTGTTGAAGCCAGTTTCGTAACGCCAAATCCTGACTCATTCAGTTTTCCAATGAGTTCCTGGGCGTCCTCGTCATGAATGATCGCGATCACTAATTTCATAGATTTCGGCCTCCTTTTTTTCACTTTGCGGTCTGGGTCCTGGAATAACAGCGCTACATTGTCCCAAATCTCGTCAACGGATAGAGTCTAAAGATTGCTCTGCCGATGATTTTTTCACCATCAATCAGCCCCACCTGGCTGTCTCTGCTGTCCAGGCTTACAGCCCTGTTGTCGCCCATCAAAAAATATTTTCCATCCGGGATCGACTCAATATGGACGTCCCCATTGGTATTCGAACTGACATAGATCTCCTGGAGCTTCTCTCCGTTGATAAAAACATCTCCATTGACAATATCCACCGAGTCCCCCGGAAGCCCTATGACGCGCTTGATCAGGTTTTTACTCGGATTGACACTCGCGAAAAGCTTTTGAATAGGATTCAGAGACTGAATGTCATTCTCCGAAAGCATCAAATCCGTTCTGAAAGAGACAATGTCTCCGCTCTCAACCGCTTGTGTGCGTTTCAGAAGCAAGATGTCCTTTTCAATGAGCGTTGGGTACATGGAGGTACTGTAGACCACTGTTGTCGCGAAGAAAATATTGAAGATCAGAACAATAATTATGGCTATGGCAAACGACTTCAGCCATTCAAAAATTTCGTTTTTCATTGTGAATCTCTCCCTGAGGACAGCACTGCTGTCAAATTAAGTTCAAAGCCCTCTGCGGCTTCGCGTTGTTAACCATTCCTTCATTGACCGACTCAAGTTTTGACCGAACATTATTTACCCAAGCTCTTTCAGAACTGCAAAACGCCCTTCAGTCAATCCATTTACTTTATGTTGAATACCCAGTTCTGACAGAACTATTCTGAGGACTTCCTCAGAGACAATCTCACCTGGTAACAGCAGTGGAATGCCAGGGGGATATGGGATCAAGAAATCTGCGGCTATCCGCCCTTTGGCTTCTGAAAGCGGAATCCTCTCCTGCTCTGCCCAGAGGGCTTGCTCTGCTGAGACACCTCGTATTGGCAGCTCGGTCACTTTCAGAACTGGAACGTTAAATTCTAAAGAATTAACCGCCTTAGAGGTCGGAGACGCTTTTTCTGCGATTCGGGTCAGACTTGAAGTCAACCGTTCAAAATCCGAAGCCTCACTGACAATGCTTGGGATTAAAACAACGTAATGAGGTGTGGCGTATTCGCCAATCACGCCATCCTTCTCCAGCGCCTCGTAAAGCTGATACCCATCCATGCCAAGGTCACACCCGCTGATGACAAGCCGCGTTCGGTCAAAGCAGAAGCCCACCGGCAGGGACATCTGGCCGTGTATGAACTTATAACCCATTGAAACGGCGGCATTATTAAAATCGTCAATCAACATCAACAGCCGCTGCATTTCTTCCATCCCTTTAGACTCATAATGCCTGGCCGCGAGTTCCAGGGACAGCATCAGGGGATAGGACGGGCTGGAGCTCTGGAGCATGGAGAGATAGGCAGAAATTCTCGGTTTAAGGCGGAGCCCCTGCTCCGTCCCGTAGTGGAGCATTGAGCTCTGGGTCAAAGCGGTGAGGGTCTTATGAGTGCTCTGAACTGCGAGATCCGCGCCCAGCGACAATGCCGTCGCAGGAAGTTCGCAGGACAAGCCAAAATGCGACCCGTGGGCTTCATCAACAATGACGGTCAGCCCATGCTGATGTGCCACATCAATTATGAATCTCAGATCACAAGCCACACCTTCATAATTTGGATAGGTCACAAGTATCGCAGCCGCTTCCGGATGGTGACTGACAGCGCCAAGAATTTCAGCAGCGGACATACCAGTTGAAATCCCCACAGTGCTGTCAATCTCAGGCATCACAAACACCGGTTCAATGCCGCCCATCAGTACCGCGGACAAGACACTTTTGTGGGCGTCTCTGGGCAAAATGAGCTTGCCACCTCGTGGAACGGTACCGAGAATTGCCCCTAAAAGGCCTGACGTTGTGCCCCCTACCAGAAACTGAGTTTCCAAAGCGCCAAAAATTCTGGCTGCCTCTTTTTGCGCTGATAGAATAACGCCTTCCGGCGCGTGTAAGTTGTCTGTGCCGGGAATTTCAGTGTAATCGAGGGATTCCAGACTGAGTGCCTGTTGTGTCAGCGGTTCAGATAAACCTCTTCCAAACTTGTGTCCGGGAACATGAAATGAGACTTGGTTTTGGTGCCTCAGATCAGAAAGTTTCTCAAATAAATTCTGTGTGAATTTCATATCACGACTTCACCTTTTCCCGGGCAATATGCGTACTTAAACTATCAAGAAAAGTCTCAGAGGGTTCAAAAAGAAGTTTTTCAGGATCTGCTGCCTTGAAGGAGATTACCTGCCAGGACGACTTATGACGAGATACCGTAAAGCGCCTTTTGGCAGAAATCTTTCTGTCTTGATCGGGATCATAAGCCCTTATTTCAAGGACATCCCTTAGATTTAAACTGAAAAAGGAAGCGCTCGAACGGCCCATAAGTCTCTCAATCACGAAAAGTCCTTGTTCTTCAGAAATCTTGTAAGTAAATGATTCTCCATTATGCGCGATAATCTTCCATATGATGGCGAAACTAACAATGATAATTAAGACAGAAACTGCTCTGTTTAAACCCGATGGCAACATGTTTAATAATTGAACCAATACGTTGACCGCTAACATTATCAGACCAATGGCAATTAATAATTTCAACGTTCCCACCGGTTTTCTTCTGACTGTTTCTCTTTCGAATGTGCCCATGGTGCCCCCTGTTATTTGATGACCTTGAAACGATCTTTTTTTCTGCCTCTGTTTGCACCTGGACTTCGACCGTCACGGGGACGTCCACGCAATGTACTGCTCGGATGCGGTTTTGGCTCAACCGGTTGAGCACGGTCCAGCGCCTTTCTCACTTTCCACAGATCTATCAGAAAAACCAGCAGGCTGCTCAAAACTATGGCGCACACGATGACAAGCGTGACTATTTGAACTGGCGACATTGAAGACTCCCCCCAGATGAATTTTTCTGATATAATGACATCCATAATGAATGCTCATCAACGGTACTATTTTATCACAAATTGAGTAGGTATGATGAACATATCCATAAAACATGATTGGAGGAACCATATTGCTGTCTAAAAAACTTGCTGCCATTACGCCTTCCTTTACCATCGGCATCAGCACTAAGGTCAATGAAATGAAGAAAAACGGAATTGCCATCACCAATCTCAGCATTGGGGAGCCTGACTTCTTTACGCCAGACCGCGCGAAAGCTGCCGGAATCAAGGCCATTGAGATGAACAAGACCAAATATGACGCGGCAGAAGGGGTTCGCGACTTCAGGGAAGCGATCTGCCTCAAACTCAAAGAAGAAAATAAAATTGAATACAAAGCTGATGAAATAGTCGTTTCCAGCGGCGCGAAGCATTCCATCACCAACGCGCTGATGGCGCTGCTGGATCCGGGAGATGAAGTGCTCATACCAAAACCTTACTGGGTCAGCTATCCGGAGATGGTTAAATTGACTGGCGGCGTACCGGTTTTTGTGGAAACCCAAAGATCCAACGATTTTAAGGTCACTGTGGAAGACCTTGCCGGATGTATCACCGACCGCACCAAGGCCGTCTTCATCACCAATCCATCCAACCCAACCGGCGCTGTTTACTGCCGTGAAGAGCTTCTGCCAATAGCGGAATACCTCGTCAGCAAAGGCGTCTACATCATTGCGGATGAAATTTACGAAAAAATAGTCTTTGATCAGGAATTCACTTCCGTCGCCTCTTTGTCCAGCGACATCAAGGCTATGACCATCACCATCAACGGCATGTCAAAGTCGACGTCCATGACTGGCTGGAGAATTGGCTACACTGCGAGCACGCGTGAAATTGCCAAAGCCATGGCGACCATTCAGGGACACCTGGTGTCTCACCCGGCGACCATTTCACAGTACGCGGCCCTTGAATCCCTGAGCTGTAAAGAGGATATGGTCGTCATGAAGAACGCCTACGCCAAGAGAAGAGACCTCGTCAGCGGGCTTCTGTCAGAGATTGAGGGCATCGACTTTGTCCGCCCGCAGGGCGCATTCTACGTGTTCATTGATGTCAGCACGTTTAAGTCCAAACTGCCGGAAGCGGAAAGTCTGTCCATCCAGGTCTGTGACCTTCTGCTTGAAAAGTTCCAGCTCGCTTTGGTTCCCGGGATTGCCTTTGGTCTGGACAATTACGTCCGGGCGTCTACGGCTGCCAGCGAAGAAACCTTGAGAGAAGGCATGGCGAAGCTGGCGGCTTTTGCGGCGTCTCTTAAATAGAGCTTTGGGAAACAAGCATTCAGCGCTCTCAAAGAGAAATTTCCCATAACACATAAAGACGGCACCTATGGCCAGGTTGTGTAAACTGGTCCATTGGCACCGTCTTCTTTTTTTAGCGGGAGGTGAGGTCAGGCGAATGCTGCCATCGGCCGCTTTTTAAATCTTTGCAGCAGGTCAAAGCCTACTTGATAACTTCGACGCCTCTCATGTAAGGACGGAGCGCTTCAGGAATGACGACACTGCCGTCCGCCTGCTGGTAATTCTCGAGAATTGCTGCGTTTGTTCTTCCAATGGCAAGGCCTGAGCCGTTCAGTGTGTGGACGAAATTGACCTTTTTGGTGTCCTTGTCCCTATATCTGATGTTGGCGCGGCGTGCCTGGTAATCCTCGAAGTTGGAGCATGAGCTGATTTCTACATAGCGGCCGTAGCTTGGCATCCAGACTTCAATGTCGTAGGTTTTCGCAGAGCTGAAGCCGAGGTCACCTGTGCACAGCTGGACGACGCGATGAGGAATTTTGAGCAGCTTGAGGACTTCCTGAGCTTCACCGAGGAGCTTTTCAAGCTCATCATAAGAAGTTTCAGGCTTGACGAATTTGACGAGCTCGACTTTGTTGAACTGATGCTGACGAATCAGGCCCCGGGTGTCTCTGCCGGCTGAGCCTGCCTCTTTGCGAAAGCAAGGCGTGTAAGCCGTGTGATAAAGCGGCAGCATGCTTTCTTCCAGTATTTCATCGAGATACATATTGGTCACTGGCACCTCTGCTGTTGGGATCAGGAAAAAGTCCTTGGCCGGCACATGGAACATGTCGTCCTCAAATTTAGGCAGCTGACCGGTGCCCGTCATAGCCGCGCGGTTGACCATAAACGGCGGAAGGATTTCCGTGTAGCCGTGCTGCTCGGTGTGCAGGTCAAGCATGAAGTTGATCAGCGCCCGCTCCAGCTTTGCGCCAAGTCCTTTGTAGATCGTAAATCTTGTGCCGGCAATTTTGGTCGCACGTTCAAAATCAAGAATGCCGAGGTCCATGCCGACGTCCCAATGGGCTTTGGCTTCAAAATCAAACGCGGTTGGCTCTCCCCACACTCTGTAGACGGCGTTGTCGGCGTCGCTCGTGCCGACCGGGTTACTCTCGTGCGGCGCATTTGGAATGTTGAGAAGTCTGTCTTTCAATTCAGCTTCAATGACGGAAACCCGCTCGTCCATTATTTTGATTTGGTCCGCGAGCTGTTTCATCTCTTCCATGAGGGCGTCCACGTTGCCGCCGTTCTTTTTGAGAATAGGAATCTGCTTGGAATCCGTCTTTTGCTCGTTTTTCAATTTCTCCACTTTGGCCAGAATCTCTCTGCGCTCGTTGTCGAGCACGATCACCTGGTCGATCTCATAGTCGCCGTTCCCCCTGGATGCGACTTTGGCCTTGACGTTTTCAAAATCTTCTCTGATTCTTCGAATATCCAACATAATAAAACCTCCTCAACTGTTTGTTTTTCATGATAGATTTGATTCGACCGGGATAAAAATGATGCAAATAAAAAAGCCCCTCGTCCCGATCCTAGGGACGAAGAGCCTGCTCTCCGCGTTGCCACCCTGATTGACGCCGCTTGTTTTTGCGACGTCCTCTCAACAGCACTGTAACGTGTGCCACGCGTCCGGCATTACCCGGAAGCTCCGAGGCGGATTCAGCGTTCATCTCGTACCGGTTTCCACCACCACCGGCTCTCTTTGACGGATGCTCTGCTTACTATTCCCCATCACTGCTTTGATTGCAGATATCATAGCACAAGACGCCAGATTCTGCAAGACAGAACTCAAAATTCAAAGCTTAATGCTTCCTGATTTTGCCGATGGTCATGGTAACCCCACATCCCACCCAAATTGCCTTTAGGCTTAAAGTTCATTTTTAAGATGATTGAAGATCTTTCTGTCAACTTGGTCCACCAGAGCTTCCAGCGCCTTCGCCTTGATCTTCATGACTCTGGAAATTTCTGAAGGCGGCAGAGGCTGCTCTATCCCTATCCCATAACGAAGGCGGATCAGATTGGACTCCGTGTCATCAAAGAGCTGCCTGTCCAATAAGACTTGTATTCTCGATTCCAATGCCTCAGGGGTTTGCATCTTGTTTTCAGTCTCCAAGGGCCACTACCTCTGAAATTTGGATTTCATTGTCGTTTGATGAATGTGTCCGCCAATCAGCATTTTTTCAAGAGGCGGTGTTGGTTCCTCCTGGATCCAGATCAGTTTGGAAAGCCATTTAATCCATTGTTTCATAATTTTTCACAACCTACCTTACCTGAATTTCTATTTACTTATAGTCAGATGACGACCTGCTCGTAAAGCTCCAGGAGCTGCTGCATCTGAAGATTGTATGCGTCATTCTTTGAATTAAGAAGCGTGAATCCGCCCTCATTTTCCGGGTATGCCAGCATACCCTTCTGCTCCAGAATCATCTTGAGATTATTGATTGTGCCTGCATTGCCGTCATAGATCTGAAAACTGTTGCCAAACAGAATCCTCATGGCTTTGCGCAGAAAAATGAAATGTGTGCACCCAAGTACTACGGCGTTTATGCTGCCTGTATCCATTCCCTGAAAGCAGTTTTTGATCTCAAGTTCAGCTTCGGGACTGGTCACGACGCTGCGTTCGACCATTCGTACGAGGCTTGGGCAAGGCAGTTTGATGACTTTGGCTTGCGCAGCTGTTTTTTGCATCAACGCCGCGAATTTCTTTTCACGCAGCGTCACCTCAGTCGCCATGACTACAATGGTACCATGGGGGTGGTCTTGGACTGCAGGTTTTAATGCGGGTTCCATACCCAGGATTGGAATCTGGTAGAATTTCTCCCTGAGATAGACCGCTGCCGCTGAAGTTGCTGTGTTACAGGCTATCACAATGGCTTTGACGTCGTGAGCCATCAATTTCTCACAAACACGATCTGATAAGTCGATGATCTGCGCTGTCGTCTTCTCCCCATAAGGCGCATTGGCGGAGTCTCCGTAGTAGATAAACTTTTCATTTGGCATTTGTCGGATGGCTTCACCAAGGACGGAAATGCCCCCCATCCCGGAATCAAAGATTCCAATGGGGCGATTGTCCAGCATAGACAATGACATTGGAATTTCCCTCCTCCCTCATTGTTGTCCACAGTTATTATAATACATGCCAAAAAAAATGCAATCTTTACTGCTAAAACTCAAAATTTGTAACTTCTTATCAACTTATCAACAGTTTGCTTGTTGATAACCTCCTCGTAGTTGTCATAATATCGATGAGATTCATGAAAATTTAACGAAAAGGGAATTTTTATTTACATATTCTTGACACAATTTTTGAGATACCAACCACTAGATGTAGGGGAGAACAAAAATAATAAGAACGTCGGTGCCAAAAACAAATGTCGATGGCGCCGACGTTCTTAATTTCTCATTACGCCACAGAGGCTTCGGATGAGGGTGTCTGACACCTGCTTCCTTGCTCAATCTTCCTCAATGAACAAATTACAACTTCATATCCCCGCTCTTGATCCATCCCTTTTTTCTCATATATTCAGAAAAAATGAGGGTCAATCCTGCTGGCAGCAGAAAATGCAGCACGATCATTTTAATCAAAATAGTTGTGAACACTGTTGTTTCAGACATAGCCGCCACCGTGCCAAACTGCCCGACCAGACCGCTCGTCCCCATGCCGGCACCCACTGAGTTGCTTTCCATTTTGAACACAACTGTAGCAACAGGTCCCAATAGCGCACTGGTCAGGATGGGCGGAATCCATATCTTTGGATTTCGTATGATGTTTGGAATCTGAATCATACTCGTACCGAGGCCTTGAGCGATCAGTCCCCCAAATCCATTTTCCCTGTAACTCGCAAAAGCGAAGCCCACCATTTGCGAACAGCAGCCCACTAGTGAGGCCCCGCCCGCCAGCCCGCTCAGCCCCAGAGAAATAGCGAGGGCTGCGCTGCTGATTGGTAGCGTTAGAACAATCCCCATTATAACCGCAACCAGAACGCCCATTGGGACCGGATGGAGCTCCGTTGCAAGGTTAATAACCTGGCCGATGGACTTCATAAGCGCCGCAATCACCGGGCTCACAAAGAGTCCTACCATACCGCCGACAATAATGGTCGATGCAGGCACAAGGACAATGTCAACCTTCGTTTTTCCGCTGATCAGTTTGGAAAATTCCGCCGCTGCTAAAGCTGAAACAAAAGCGCCCATGGGCTCTCCAATCTTGACGATAAAATCTCCAGCCGCATTTTGACCCACAGTCCCGGCGCCGACCGCACCCGCAACCATCGACGCGAAAATCCCCAAAGGCTTGGCGCCGACACTATATGCTACAGCACCACCTATAGCAGGTCCCATCATAAACTGCGCAACTCTGCCAAAGGTCGTCAGTGCTGCAATACCGCCGTAATCACCAATTTGCTTCAGAATCAGTCCAATAATCAATGAACCAAATAGACCAAGCGCCATGCCATTTAAAGTTTTGATCAAGTAATCTCTAATTTTTTTCCCCATTTTTCGTCCCTCAGTCTATAAATTTCATGTGGATGTCAAGTGCACGTGCAGAATGTGTCAAAGCACCAGAGGAAATCACGTCCACCCCAGTCTCTGAGAGCGCTTTAAGCGTTTCAAGGGTCACGCCGCCCGAAGCCTCAAGTACGACACGATGATCATTAAGCACCACCGCTTCTCGTACTTGTGCGACACTCATGTTGTCCAGCATAACAATATCTGCACCTGCCTTGATGGCCACTTCCATACCATTTAAATCCTGAACTTCGATCTCAAGTTTTACCGTATGGCCAACTTTGCCTTTGATGGCTTCAAGGGCCTCTCTGATGCCGCCACACGCTTGAATGTGGTTATCCTTGATCAGAACCCCTTCTGAGAGGTTAAACCTGTGGTTGAAGCACCCACCGCATCTGACGGCGTACTTCTCCAGTGCTCTGAGTCCAGGTGTCGTCTTTCGCGTATCAACAATTTTTACGCCCGTATGGCTGACCGTTTCTGCATATTGTCTGGATAGCGTCGCAATCCCTGACATGCGTTGCATGAGGTTCAAACAAAGGCGCTCACCCTTGAGGAGAGCGTGGGTTGGTCCTTCGATTTCGGCAACCAAATCACCTTTTGACAACCTCTCACCCTCACTCTTGTAATAGGTGTACTGCATCTGTCCAGGTGCCAGCGCTTCGAAAACGGCTTCAATTACTGGCGTCCCACAAAGAACACCGTCTTCTTTGAAAACAATTCTGGCTTTGCTGACAGCTCCTGGTGAAATAAGCAAATCCGTTGTCAAATCAATGTAATGAAGATCTTCTTTCATTCCTTGATTGACAATGTCTTTTAAAATCAGATTGATCAATGGATACTCTCCCTTCATGCCAGCAGAATTATTCAATCACGAAGCTCCCAACAGATTTTTTGATTGAAAGCGCATCCAGAATCAGCGCCTTCGCGACCTGAAGGCCATTGAAGACTTCAAATTCCTCTGTTGTTGTCAGTTCTGTGTTTTCAATGTCCTGAAATGCTATCTTGATTTGTTCAAGTGCATTTTCAAGAATATCATTATGCTTGACCAGAGGAAGTGCAGTATCAAAAATCTCGCGGAGCGCATATTTAGAGATATTAGGTTTGTCAGATTCCAGGACCAATTGTGGGGTCGCTTTGTACGCCTTGACCAATGTCATTTGCGGCTTCTTTGTTTCCAAAACTCTTACAATACGCTCACTCAGTGCCATGCATTCCAAAAGCGAGTTGCTCGCCAATCTGTTTGCCCCATGAAAGCCTGTACCAGCCGCCTCCCCGGTAACATAAAGACCTTTGACCGGTGTAGCGCCGGTGCTGTCCGCCATAACACCACCCATATGATAGTGTTCGACAGGCTCGATCGGAATTGGCATAGTTTCAGGATGAATGCCATTCTCCACACAAACCTTATAAATATTCGGGAATCTTGACTGGAAGAAAGCCGGTTCCAAGTGTCTCACATCTACAAAAACTTCAGACCCAGTATTAAATTGGTCATGAATCGCCTTGGAGACCACGTCTCGAGGCGCCAGTTCCATTAAAGGATGAAGTTCCTTCATAAACCTCACGCCGGCGCTGTTGATCAGGTGACCGCCTTCTCCCCTGACGGCCTCAGAAATTAGAAAATAGCCACCCGCTTTAAGTTTAAAAGCTGTCGGGTGATACTGAATGTAAGCCGCGTCTCTTAGCGGAATCCCCGCTCTCAAGGCCATAGCCAATCCATCTCCGGTGACAACCGGTGCGTTGGTCGTTCTAGAAAACCATCCGCCTATGCCTCCTGTTGCTAATACAACAGCATTTGAAGCCACACATTGGTTGAGGCCGTTCATATTGTAAGAGACACCAAGAGTACCATTGTGATCTGAAATCACATCTATGGCGAAGGCATACTCCAGTACATCGATGTTCGGACAGCCTCGTACCCGACGGATCAGCGCCTCCATTAATGCCATCCCCGTTGTGTCCCTCGAATGCACAATTCTACGTTTTCTATGGCCACCCTCCATGGTCATGTTTAACTTATTTCCCTCGTCTTTATCAAATTCCACGCCATAGTCAAGCAACCGGCCAAGGACCTTTTCACTCTCACTGACCATGGCTTTGACCACACGCAAGTCATTCATATAAGCGCCAGCTGCCAAGGTATCCTCAATGTGGCTGTTTAACTCCCCGTTCAATGTAAGAGCAACCCCGCCCTGCGCCAATTGGCTGTTGCAAACGGATAAACTGTCCTTTGACAGAACCAGGGCTTTGAAATGCGTCGGCAGAGCCGCAGCCAAATATAAACCGCTGACACCGGCACCAACAATCACTACATCATAATATGGAGTTTCTGCATTCAGACAAACCTCCGTTAAATACCGTCTAGCCATTGGGATTCAACATCCTTAAAAGTGCACCTTCCGCGCGCTGCCTCAAGTCCTCATCCATTACAATCTCAGGAACGCCGCCATTAAGCGCTTTTTCCACGTCTGCCAGGGTCGTCTTTTTCATGTTCTGGCATACCAGGCAGCCTGACAGCAAATGGAATGTCTTTTCCGGTGCAACCTTTTTCAAGGAATGCAAAATGCCCGCCTCCGTTCCAATAATAAAACTATTGTCCTCTGACTTCACTGCATGATCAATAATTTGCGCCGTACTCCCCATGAAGTCAGCAAACTTCCACACGCTGGGGTTGCATTCCGGGTGCATTAACACCTTGGATTCCGGATGTGCCTCAATAGCTTTGACCACATCCTCCTCTTCTACACGCTCATGAGTGATGCAGAAGCCATCCCAGAGAATTACCTCCTTGTCTGGGATCTGCTGGGCCACAAATCGCCCCAGGTTTCTGTCCGGAAGGAAGATAATCTTATCTTCCTTCATTGCTTTGATCAACGATACGGCGTTGGAAGACGTACAGCACAAATCGCTCAAAGCCTTTACTTCTGCCGATGTGTTGACATAAGCTACCACAGGGACTCCTGGATACTTTTTCTTAAACTCACTCAATGCCGCTGGTTCTACCATGTCCGCCATAGGGCATCCCGCATCAGGATTGGCAAGGATCACCTTCTTGGAAGGATTAAGAATTTTGGCACTTTCTGCCATAAAATGTA
Source organism: Acidaminobacter sp. QWL-03 (assembly GCF_058683855.1). NCBI lineage: Bacteria > Bacillati > Bacillota > Clostridia > Peptostreptococcales > Acidaminobacteraceae > Acidaminobacter > Acidaminobacter sp. QWL-03. Next base: position 2,745,125 of record NZ_CM178752.1, on the reverse strand, counting down.
CACCACAAAAAATTATACAATCCTTATCCGTACTTTGGGCATACTTAGCCAACATATAGGAGTCGCCGACAATATCTGCTATTTCCTGAACCTCTGAGATTTGGTAATTGTGCGCCATAATCAGTGCGTTTTTTTCCTCTTTAAGGTTCTTAATTCTTTCAATTAAGTTTAATGACACTTTATGTACACATCCTTTACTTGTATAATCAGGTGTCTTGTCACCCTTTGGTAAAAAAATGTGCGGACTTTCCCGTTTTTATAAAGGAATAAATCCACGCTCTTTCAACTTTGCTTCAATCTTTTCAAATACACCGCTATTCGGAACTTCAATAGTGTGATAGTGTTTCCCGTCCGTCAGAGAAGCCAATGGCATGGCATCAGAATTCCGAACCTTCCTGATAAATGCTTCAAGATCCGCACGGCTGTTGATCATCAGCGTTACAACGATCTCTCCGTAGACAGGATGCTCTACCATCACATCTATAATCCTGCCTCCAAGATCCACAATGATAGACAATTCCTCTTCCAATGACTCCAAGCCGCTGTGGATCGACTGCAGGGTTCTTATATGGGATCTGATCCTGGGCTTTGGGATTAAATAACCGTTGGAAGTCGAAACGATTTGAAGCCCTGAAGCCCGAAGAACTGCAATATCCTGAACAATCACCTGTCGACTTACATTAAATCGCTTCGCAAGACTAGACCCTGTGACAGCCTCCTCACTTTCATGAAGTATGGCAGCAATTTTATTGCGTCTTTCTTCTGTCAATCACAACACCTCACTACATCTGCATACTTAGATCATTATATCAAAAACAGCATTAATAATCTCATCTATTTAATCGTTAATAATAAATCAAATGTGATTTAAGTGGTTTAGGGGGATATCTCTGTACCTGATTGCTATAAATTTCCTCAATACTAAAAAAATCTGCAGCTAAACTAGAGTCAGCTGCAGAGGTCATAACATAAAAATTATCAGGATATTGCATTATTTCTGATCTTCAGATATAGTTCTGATTCGATCCACATTTGCCCGAGAATTTGATATGTGCTTGGTAATCGATTCAACAGCCCGTTCCTCATCTCTGCTTATAAACGCCTCAAGAATGGTTCTGTGTTCCGTAAGGGCCTTATCCATTCTACCTTCCATTCGAAGAGACGCATTCCTGGTAGACTTGATAAAGAGCTGAAAATCCTTTAATAAATGCTCCAAATATCTACTTTTTGTCGCATGATAAATGGTTTCATGAAAAATGGTATTCAACTCGAAAAATTTATCAACATCTTGTTTAGCTGCATAAAATTCCATTAGTTCAAAGATTTCTCTCAATTGATCTAATTCTGCTTTCTCCATTCGATGAATAGACCATTTGGCAGCAATCGCTTCAATAGCCAATCTGATTGTATAAATATCGCTGATATCCTGATCTGTAATTCCTTTAACAATGACGCCTCGATTAGGAAGGTTTTCTACCAAACCATCCAGTTCCAGTTGTTTCAGTGCCTCTCTAACAGGTGTTCTGCTAACCCCAAGTTCATCAGCCAGCTTAGCCTCAACAATTTTTTCACCTGTTACATATTTGCCGCTCAAAATATCATCCCTGACTCTATCAAAGATAATCGTCGTCAATGATTTGTTCTCTTTTTTCTGATCAAATATATCCATAAAAGGTCCCCCGTTAATTGTATGTACATTTGTCTTAATTCTAACATTTGTTTGAAACCTAAGCAACTTTAGTTGACTGTGAACGCATTTTTTTTACATACTACCCTCTACAAGAAACTGGGTGTTTGACACCGAGTTTCGTCCTGTTATGCAATAAAAAACGGACATCTGCGTAATGCAAATGTCCGTTTTTTGTTACCCGGCGACGACTTACTCTCCCAGGGGGCTGCCCCCCAAGTACCATCAGCGATGAAAGGCTTAACTTCTGTGTTCGAGATGGGAACAGGTGTGGCCCTTTCTCTATAGTCACCAGGTTAGCGACGAGAGGCAGCACAGCTCTGCTGCGCGTTCGAGGAGCGGTTTTTCACCAAAGGTGAAAAAAACTTCCTTGATCTCTTGTCTCACATTGAAAGTATTTTTCACACCTTCAAAACCGCATACGGAAGATTACTCTAATATCGATTTGTAAACCTTGATCAAGCCCTCGACCTATTAGTATCTGTCAGCTGAAAGCGTTACCGCTCTTACACCTCAGACCTATCAACCTGTTAGTCTATCAGGGGTCTTACTTCTTTCGAATGGGAAATCTCATCTTGAGGGGGGCTTCGCGCTTAGATGCCTTCAGCGCTTATCCCTGCCGCACATAGCTACTCGGCCGTGCTCCTGGCGGAACAACCGATACACCAGCGGTGCGTCCATCCCGGTCCTCTCGTACTAAGGACAGCGCCTCTCAAATTTCCTGCGCCCACAGCGGATAGGGACCGAACTGTCTCACGACGTTCTGAACCCAGCTCGCGTGCCTCTTTAATGGGCGAACAGCCCAACCCTTGGGACCTACTTCAGCCCCAGGATGAGACGAGCCGACATCGAGGTGCCAAACCTCCCCGTCGATGTGGACTCTTGGGGGAGATAAGCCTGTTATCCCCGGGGTAGCTTTTATCCGTTGAGCGACGGCCCTTCCATTCGGTACCGCCGGATCACTAAGTCCTACTTTCGTACTTGCTCGACTTGTCTGTCTCGCAATCAAGCTCCCTTTTGCCTTTGCACTCTTCGCGCGATTTCCAACCGCACTGAGGGAACCTTTGAGCGCCTCCGTTACATTTTGGGAGGCGACCGCCCCAGTCAAACTGCCCACCTGGCAGTGTCCCCAAGCCGGATCACGGCTTCGGGTTAGAACAGCGATATTGAAAGGGTGGTATCCCAACGTCGACTCCGCACAGACTGGCGTCCATGCCTCTTAGTCTCCCACCTATCCTGTACATCCAATACCAATGTTCAGTGCCAAGCTACAGTAAAGCTCCACGGGGTCTTTCCGTCCTGCTGCGGGTAATGGGCATCTTTACCCATACTACAATTTCACCGAGTCCATTGTTGAGACAGTGCCCAAATCGTTACGCCTTTCGTGCGGGTCGGAACTTACCCGACAAGGAATTTCGCTACCTTAGGACCGTTATAGTTACGGCCGCCGTTTACTGGGGCTTCAATTCAGTGCTTCGATCGCTCTGACACTTCCTCTTAACCTTCCAGCACCGGGCAGGCGTCAGCCCCTATACATCATCTTTCGATTTAGCAGAGACCTGTGTTTTTGTTAAACAGTCGCTTGGGCCTGTTTTCTGCGGCCCCAGTCGGCTTTGACACCGTCTGGGGCACCCCTTCTCCCGAAGTTACGGGGTTATTTTGCCGAGTTCCTTAACAATGGTTCTCTCGCTCGCCTTAGTATTCTCTACTCATCTACCTGTGTCGGATTGCGGTACAGGCGCCTTATAACTCGATAGAAGCTTTTCTTGTCAGTCTGAAATCAGCAGCTTCGTTACTTAGTTTCACTCCCCATCAAGCGTCATCCTTATACAGGGGGATTTGCCTCCCCGTACAGACTTCGCCCTTGGACGCACTCTTCCAACCGTGCGCTCTGCCTATCCTCCTGCGTCACTCCATCTCTCAAACGCTATTTGGCGGTACAGGACTCTTCACCTGTTGTCCATCGCCTACGACTTTCGTCCTCAGCTTAGGTCCTGACTTACCCTGGGCGGACGAACCTTCCCCAGGAAACCTTAGATTTTCGGCGGGCAGGATTCTCACCTGCCTCTCGCTACTCATGCCAACATTCTCTCTTGTGTAATGTCCAGCACGCCTTTCGGTATACCTTCTGCCCTTACACAATGCTCCCCTACCCCTGATGCATAGCATCAAGCCGTAGCTTCGGTAGCAGGTTTTAGCCCCGGACATTTTCGGCGCAGAACCACTCGACTAGTGAGCTATTACGCACTCTTTAAATGTATGGCTGCTTCTAAGCCAACATCCTAGTTGTCTGTGCAATTCCACATCCTTTTCCACTTAACCTGCATTTTGGGACCTTAGCTGACGGTCTGGGCTGTTTCCCTTTCGACCATGAATCTTATCACACATGGTCTGACTCCTAAAGTTAAGATCACGGCATTCGGAGTTTGATAAGCTTCGGTAGCCGGTGAAAGCCCCTAGGCCATTCAGTGCTCTACCTCCGTGTCTCATTCTTTAAGGCTAGCCCTAAAGCTATTTCGGGGAGAACCAGCTATCTCCGAGTTCGATTGGAATTTCTCCGCTATCCACAAGTCATCCCAGCCTTTTTCAACAGACATGGGTTCGAGCCTCCACAAAATTTTACTTTTGCTTCACTCTGCTCATGGATAGGTCACCCGGTTTCGGGTCTACGTCACACAACTTTCGCCCTATTCAGACTCGCTTTCGCTTCGGCTCCGTACCTTAAGCACTTAACCTTGCTGCGTAACGTAACTCGTTGGCCCGTTCTACAAAAAGTACGTGGTCGCGCATCTTCAGGCGCTTCCACTGCTTGTAAACATAGGGTTTCAGGTTCTATTTCACTCCCCTCCCGGGGTTCTTTTCACCTTTCCCTCACGGTACTATGCGCTATCGGTCACCAGATCGTATTTAGCCTTGGGAGATGGTCCTCCCTGCTTCCCACAGGATTTCACGTGTCCCGTGGTACTCTGGATCGAGCTCTTTCAGTCTTCACCTTTCGTCTACGGGGCTATCACCCTCTACGGCAGCGCTTTCCAGCACTCTTTGACTAGGTTACCTCTTACTCTATGGCTCGTCCGCAACCCCGACGCCCGTAGGCCTCGGTTTGGGCTGTTTCCCTTTCGCTCGCCGCTACTCAGAAAATCGATACTTTCTTTCTCTTCCTTCGGGTACTTAGATGTTTCAGTTCCCCGAGTCTCCCTTCCGCACACTATGTATTCATGTACGGATATCTGCCCACTACGGCAGATGGGTTTCCCCATTCGGACATCTGCGGATCAAGGTTTGCTTGCAACTCCCCGCAGCTTTTCGCAGCTTACCACGTCCTTCATCGGCGTCTGGTGCCAAGGCATCCACCCTATGCTCTTTATTGCTTGATCATATGACGATCTCTCGTCATGGGTTTATCCTCGACATTTCTTCGTTTTCTTCCATATGCAGTTTTCAAGGTGCGAGGCGCAAAAGCTCGCAAGTCGATCGCCGACCTTACGGCGCTCTCCTTTCGACTTTTGCTCTGTTGATGATGCAAAGTTACCAAGTAACCTTACGCCAACAACTCAATATGATGTTTTTAAGAAATTGATTTTCATCAATCCCTCAAAACTAAACAGTGTACCCCAATTTTCTCCTTAGAAAGGAGGTGATCCAGCCGCACCTTCCGATACGGCTACCTTGTTACGACTTCACCCCAGTCATTGGTTTTACCTTCGACAGCTTCCTCCTTACGGTTGGATCACTGGCTTCGGGTCCCCCCAACTTCCATGGTGTGACGGGCGGTGTGTACAAGACCCGGGAACGCATTCACCACGGCATGCTGATCCGCGATTACTAGCAACTCCAACTTCATGCAGGCGAGTTTCAGCCTGCAATCCGAACTGGGACCGGCTTTAAAAGATTTGCTTCACCTCGCGGTTTCGCTTCTCGTTGTACCGGCCATTGTAGCACGTGTGTAGCCCAGATCATAAGGGGCATGATGATTTGACGTCATCCCCACCTTCCTCCGGTTTGTCACCGGCAGTCCCTCTAGAGTGCCCACCATAATGTGCTGGCAACTAAAGGCAAGGGTTGCGCTCGTTGCGGGACTTAACCCAACATCTCACGACACGAGCTGACGACAACCATGCACCACCTGTCTCCTCTGTCCCGAAAGACCTGCGCTGCTAAGCGCCATTCAGAGGGATGTCAAGACCTGGTAAGGTTCTTCGCGTTGCTTCGAATTAAACCACATGCTCCGCTGCTTGTGCGGGTCCCCGTCAATTCCTTTGAGTTTCAGTCTTGCGACCGTACTCCCCAGGCGGAATACTTAATGCGTTAGCTGCGGCACCGGGCTTTGACCCCCGACACCTAGTATTCATCGTTTACAGCGTGGACTACCAGGGTATCTAATCCTGTTTGCTCCCCACGCTTTCGTGCCTCAGCGTCAGTTACAGTCCAGAAAGCCGCCTTCGCCACGGGTGTTCCTCCTAATATCTACGCATTTCACCGCTACACTAGGAATTCCGCTTTCCTCTCCTGCACTCAAGCTGACCAGTTCCAAAGGCTTACAATAGTTAAGCTATTGCCTTTCACCCCTGGCTTGATCAGCCGCCTACGCACCCTTTACGCCCAGTGATTCCGGATAACGCTTGCCCCCTACGTATTACCGCGGCTGCTGGCACGTAGTTAGCCGGGGCTTCCTCCTAAGGTACCGTCACTTCTTCTTCCCTTAGGACAGAGTTTTACGACCCGAAGGCCTTCTTCACTCACGCGGCGTTGCTGCATCAGGCTTGCGCCCATTGTGCAATATTCCCCACTGCTGCCTCCCGTAGGAGTCTGGACCGTGTCTCAGTTCCAGTGTGGCCGTTCACCCTCTCAGGTCGGCTACTGATCGTCGCCTTGGTGAGCCGTTACCTCACCAACTAGCTAATCAGACGCGAGCCCATCCTGTACCGCTTGTGGCTTTGCCCATTGGACCATGCGGTCCTTTGGGGTTATGGGGTATTAATCACCGTTTCCAGTGGCTATCCCCCTGTACAGGGCAGGTTGCTCACGCGTTACTCACCCGTCCGCCGCTTTCATAGTCTTCCCTTTGGCCGAAGCCTCCAGTCCAACTAATCGCGCTCGACTTGCATGTGTTAGGCACGCCGCCAGCGTTCATCCTGAGCCAGGATCAAACTCTTAATCATAATCCTTAAACTGCAGTTGTAACACTGACTTCCGTTATTTCCATAATCAGAAATCACTTTGCCGGTTCCAAGCAGAACCGACTTTTTATTTCAGAATTTTGGGTTGTACACTGTTTAGTTTTCAAGGATCGAATGTGTCGCTCTCAATTTCAGAGTGCTTAATTATTATATCTATTTAATCATCATTTGTCAAACACTTTTTCATTTTTTTTGATTTACTTGATTTCAAAGTGTTTCAGATATTCTCTGTCAACAGACGACTTGCCTATCTTAACACGCAGTATAGGCCACGTCAACCTCAATTTATAAAGTTTGAATTATCAGTTTTTAGTTGTTTTTAATAATAAATGTTATTAAAAAATCCCTTCATTATAAGCAATGCAAAACGCATGCAGAAATAAAGGGACATTGTTTAGTTGTCTATAGTTTTTAGGGATCTGATAACCCCATTTTCAATGGTTTTAATAATTAAATTCCGCTCGGGCTCACCGAACTCATTCATTGTGATAAGACCAGCTGCGCCAGCCAAATTTGAAGTTTCCTCAAGTGCATTTCGTATTTCTTCTGGATTTGATGACTGGGATCTTTGAATGGCATCTTTTATCATCAAATAACCATCATAGCCGAGAGCGGCAATTGAAGTAGGTTCTTTTCCGTATTTATTCCTATAATTTTCAGCAAAAACTGTGGATTCCTGCGTCAATGCAATCTCACTCGAATAAAAGGATGAAAAAATGACACCTTCGACGGCTTTTCCTCCATAAGTTATAAAGACGTCATTATCCCAAGTATCCCCACCAATAAAAATCCCATTATAGCCTCGTCCTATTGCTGTCTGAATCCACTGGGCAGACTGATCATACCCACCCGGAATAAAAATTGCTTCTGGATCCAGTGATATGATCTTGTCGACTTCATTTACATCAATTGAACGATTGGGGTTATACTCTAATTTAAATATCACAGAATCAGAATCAGAATCATTTAATTCAATAAATCTTTCGACGAAAAAACGGCCCAAACCATTGGAATAATCATTGCCTTGCTCTGTGACCAACGCTACTTTGCGAAAACCCAAATCATAATAGGCATAATTGGCTAACTCATTACCTTGAAAAGAATCTGAAAAACATGCTCTAAAATAATAATCGTTTCCAACTGTCAGATCTTGATTCGTACTGGTAGGAGCGACTGCAGGCACTTTTAAATCGCTCAATATAGGGCCGGCGGAAAGAGATAATGTAGAACTCCAGCTTCCAATCAGAGCACTTACACCTTCATTTTGAATTAAATTACTTACTACTGCGGCCGATGTTAACTTATCAGATTGATTGTCCATGATCACCAATTCAATTTTAATGCCATCCACTTCAGGATAAAGCTGATTAGCTAGTTTGATCCCTTCAAGTTCCAGATTACCCGCGTATTTATAAAGACCAGAGATGGGTTCGAAAACTCCAATCTTAACAACTTCAGGGCGATGTACTGTTGGGTTATCAAACTCCTCTTCAGTGGTCGAAGAATTGCATCCCACTGCCAAAAAGCATACCAGAAACAAAACTATCATTATATTGAACTTCAATGTCCGCCGCAAATGAGACACCCTTTCTACAACCATCGGAAAAAATTGAAACAATGAATGAAGTATATTATAATGTGAATAATTCATCCACAGGGAGGTAACATCAATGAAACGAATATTTTCCGGCGTACAACCTACCGGTCAGATACATCTTGGAAATTATATCACCATGAAGAATTTTGTCAAACTACAAGACGACAATGATTGTTTTTACTGCGTCGTTGACATGCACTCTATAACTGTACCTCAAGATCCTGAAACATTAAAAAAGAATTCCGTTGATTTAGCTGCTTTGTACATAGCAATTGGACTGGATCCAAAGAAAGTGACTCTATTCCTGCAATCTACTGTTTCCGCCCACGCTGAATTGGCATGGATTTTACAGTGCCATATTTATATGGGAGAGCTTAGCAGAATGACGCAGTTCAAAGATAAAAGCAAGGGAAAAGAGGTCTTTTCCACAGGATTATTTACCTATCCTGCACTGATGGCAGCTGATATATTGCTATATGATACACACTACGTGCCGGTTGGTGAAGACCAAAAGCAGCATATTGAATTGACTCGAGATGTCGCGATTAGATTCAACAATAGATATGGTGACACCTTTGTAGTTCCTGAGCCAATGATTCAGGAAGTCGGCGCCAGAATTATGGCGTTGGATGATCCGTCTTCCAAGATGAGTAAAAGTAATCCGAATGAATTTAGTAAAATCACAATTTTGGATTCTCCTGACCGGATCAAAAAATCAATCATGAGAGCTACCACTGACAGCGAAAGTGAAGTGAGATATGATCTTATACAAAAGCCTGGCATTAGCAATCTTATGTCCATTTATTCGTTAATTGATGGAACTGCACTCAAAGATATCGAGAAAAGGTATGCCGGGCAAGGTTATGGACAGTTCAAGAAAGATCTGGTTGAAATTGTAAATAACCAATTGAAACCAATTCAAGATCGATATCATGAAGTGTTATCTTCCGGAGAGATAATTGAGATTTTAAAAGCTGGTGCTCAACATGCTGATCTGACCGCCAATCACGTCCTTGATAGGGTCAAGGATAAAGTAGGTTTTGTAAGATTTTAGTAACTGAATGATAAAAGCCCGAGAAAATTCACAATTTTCTCGGGCTTTCGTTTTATGTTTTAAATTTACTTCTAAATTTCTGTCAGTTTCTTATATTCTTTTTTGAATTTTCTAAGGATTTTTTTCTCCATTCGAGAAACAGTCATTTGTGAAACGCACAATTCATTAGCTACCTGAATTTGAGTTTTATTCTCGAAAAATCGATCTTTAATTATTTTGATTTCTACTTCATTTAGCTTTTCCATACATTTATCAATAAAATCGCGATTTTCAACAAGATCAAAATATTTGTCGTCCTCACCAACTATGTCTATCAATTGAATATCCTTATCGTCACCATTTGAATCAAAACTAATATCCAATGATTTTGGTGTATATACCTGGGAAGCTTCCATTGCTTCAATGATCTGTTCTTCAGTGCAATTCAAATAGAGCGCCAAATCCTCAATTTTAGGAACGCGCTGTAGGTCTTGCTGCAATTTAACTTTTGCTACATTAATTTTCTTTGACAACTCCTGGATACGACGAGGAACTCTGACCGACCAGCCTTTATCTCTAAAATACTTCTTAATTTCGCCAATAATTGTTGGCGTAGCAAAGCTAGAGAACTCAAATCCTCGATCGATGTCGAAACGCTCAATGGCATATATCAATCCCAGCGCTGCAACCTGATAAATATCCTCATAATCAATCCCTTTATTGATATACTTCTTTGAAAGAATCTCCGTGATGTAAATATAACGCGTTATGAGTTCATTTCTAATTTCAAGATCCTTCGTTTCTTTGTAAAGCCTGAAGAGCACTTTGCTGTCAACTTGCGACAGGTCCTTGATTTTTTCAAAATCAAGCGCCTTCGAGTCCAACGTATTGCCCATCTAATCAGCCCCTGTTTTCAATAGAATGCTGATGCAAACCTCATGTTTGCATCTGGCTCCTATCTCTCTCTATATCTCTAGGAACAATAGTTACTTTTAATTATCTAATCATTATTCTAGGTACTTTGTCAATACGATTCTGGTTCCATTTCCAATTTCAGTGAAAACTTGTACATCATCCATCAAAGACTTCATGATAAAAAGACCCAATCCATTTTCTTTGTGATTGTTTAAATCAGGTGTTTCGTAATGATCCAGGCTAAAACCATAACCTTTATCTTCAATTTCAGCAACAAAAGTGCCATTGCTCACAGTAAAATTAATACCAAAATATTCGTCTGAACGACTATGAATCACGGCGTTATTGCAAGCTTCTCCCACCGCAACTTTAATATCTTCCACTTCTTCAAAATCAAATCCCATTGTATTTGCAATTACAGATGCAGTGAGCCTCGCAACACTTACAAATTCAGCTTTGCTTGGCAAAGTAATTGTTACATTATCTACCATTGATTCTCCACCTTCATTCTGTTCTAGATGTCATACAATGACAAATATTTTATCGAGGCCAGTGATGCTTAATAATTTCTTCATATTAGACTGAGCATTCATAATATAAATGTTCTTTTCTTTTGTTTTTACCCTTTTTAAAATGCCAATCAAGACACCTAAACCGGTGCTGTCGATGTAAGTCAAACGCTCACAGTTCAATTGCATGTTTGACTCATTTTCATCCAACATTGCATTAAGCTCGTCTTTTAGCCTTCCGCTTGTTTGGATATCTGCGTCACCGACCAGTTCAACCTCCCATTGAATTGTATGTTCATTAAATTGCTTTATAATCTGAAGTGACACCGTACGCCCCCCTTAATAGAATCAGCCAAATCTATTGTACCCTCGAAAAAGCTTCACTAAACCTAGAAATTCGATGATAAATTTAAACCTTCAACAAAAGCATGCCACTATTATACGACTAATTTCTACAAACGTACAACTTGATTTTTATTTTAATACTGTCCGTGTATCACGGTTAACTAATTTAATAACATGAAACCAATTTTGAATATCTTGAAGTCTATGATGCGAAATAGTAGAATTAGTTAGAACAAACGTTTTGCACCAATCAGATTCAAATCTTTGGGGGCGCTTACATTGAAACGAAGGATCCACTGGAAGATAATTTTTTCTCTTACAACTTTGTTACTTTTTTCTGTACTCTTTATGGTCCTCTATATCGATTTGATGAAACTTCCTGATAGTGGATTGAGTAGAGGAATCGAACTCATTCAATTTGATATAACTGGCGACTATGAAGATTATTATGCCAAAAATACCTTTATAGTTCCGGAGGCTGACTCATTTCTTTTAACTTATGCAGATTCATCCTCTGTAACCACAATGAAGTTCGATGCTTCAGGGGAACCGTTGAATGCTTTAAAACTAAATACATCAGCTTCTGTGCAAAACATAAATGGGCAAAGATCTGTGAATGAAGATAGTCTAAATCTTTTTTATAAAGATAGAAATCAGCTTTTTTTTGAACAGTCTTTTTCTTTGAAGACCGGTGAACCGTTAAGAGATGCGGTGTTGATCGTCAACAATCCCCGCAGAGCTCACCTTGGCTCAGACCATTTGCTTTATGCCAATGACCATGCCATATATTTATATTATGAAGGAGAGCACTACAAGATTTCAGAAGCAAATTATATTGAAACCCTGACTTCAAATCATACAGGCAACCGATGGTATATTACATTTACCTATTATGATCAGACTGCCTATCGACAAAAACTTGTTGTTATGAATGAATTCATGGAACCCTTGAAAGAGGTTGAACTTCAGAAATATGTCGGCAGCAATTCCATGATCCCTTCAGAAATAGCACTTTTTATACATCAAAACCACTATTTCTCAACCACTGTACTTAAAGATCAAAAAAGCGGAACAAATTATGTTCATATGTTCGATGGACCGATTGATTCATCAGAGCAGTTTGATACGACAAAATTTACCTCCAAAAATTATTCACTCTTCCCAACCTATTACTTGAAGAACAATCGGGTTATGATTGCATTCTCTTTCAATACTTCAATTGGAAGAGTAGATATTCAGACTTCAGGAGGACAATTTACAAATCTTGTTACAAGTGAAGTAAACGAAATGAGTTTTAATACTCTAACAAACAGCATACATCCTTCAATTAAACCATTTTTTTTCGAATTGAGAACTGAGCCATCTTCAAATAAAAACCAATATTTAGTTTTCTCTGAAATTTCAAAAGGTCAGTCAACATTATACTTAAGTTCTAACCATCCTGAACTTATTGAAAAAAGTTTAAATATCAAAAGCAAAGAAATTATAAACCTTTTACTGACAACGCTAACAACCTTTATGCCGCTTTCTTACTTAGGATTAATTCTTGAGGTCTATATTTTAATGCCAATCCTGATCCTCGTGTTGATTGCCTCTATGTTTTATATCAACTGGGCAGAACGCAATGGCGATAAATTGTTGAAGGTTTCAATCCTGCTTCATATTATTGCAAAGTTTATATTCGTTAACTCAAAAATTATTGGTCAGACAGAGAAATTTGAAAACTTTCCATTTTTTATAGATACACCTGCAGAGGTATTTGGATGGGGGATAGCTTTAACCGCTATTGCGCTCTATTGTTTCATGGATTTCAGTAAGAGAAATAAAGGCACCCACTATATGAAATCCTATATCTTTTTTAATATTATTGATCTTATCTTCTTTATCATGTTGTATACGCCTTATCTGTTTTTGTCATAATTTCAAAGGATACTCTTCTGGCATGTCATAGGATCATATTCCTATGGCATGCCTTAATTTTTGACGAAAAAAAGAGCCACACAGTGGCGGCTCCATAAATGAATCAATATAAGGGGGCTGTTACTCAATTAATATCCCATTATTTGAAAATAAAACAATTTTTCAGTTTTTACTATTTACTCTTCTTCCTCTGTAGGCTTATCCATAATCCTTGCAGTTGAAACGACACAGCAAGTTTCATCTGTCCGCATAAGGCGGACTCCGCTTGTTGACCTTCCAAGCACTGAAATCTCATCAACACGTAATCGGATCAAAACGCCCTGACTATTGATCAACATAATTTCTTCATCATCTTTGACCACTCTGGCGCTTACAACTTTTCCTGTTTTGGAATTCATATTGTAAGTCTTAATACCCTTGCCGCCTCTGGTTTGTATTCTGTATTCATCCAGCTCAGTTCTCTTTCCATAGCCGTTCTCGCTGACGATCAAGAGTTTGCTGTCCGATCTAAGGATCTCCATACACACCACTTCATCATTGTCACTGAGACGTATACCTCTGACACCTGTAGCAACACGTCCCATTTCACGAACATCATTCTCATTAAATCGCACAGACATACCATGACTCGTGATGACTATGGCCTCATCCAAGCCAGAAGTTTCACGAACGCTGATCAACTCATCATCTGGATTAAGATGGATTGCAATTAGACCATTCTTTCTTGAGCTGTCAAATTTATTCAAGGCAGTTCTTTTGACGATACCCTTCTTCGTCATGAGCATTAAGAAGCCAGACTCAAATGATTTAATTGGTATAACAGCTGTTACAGTCTCCTCAGGTTCCAACTGTATTAAATTAACTACAGCAGTACCTCTGGCTACACGACCACTCTCAGGAATCTGATAGGCTTTAAGGCGGTAAACTTTTCCGAAGTTTGTAAAGAACAAAAGATAATCATGCGTTCTAGTTGTATAAATATTCTCTACAAAATCTTCTTCTTTTGTTGTAACACCTGTTTTTCCTCTACCGCCACGTTTCTGTGCTGCATAGGTATCGACCGGAGTTCGCTTGATGTAATTGCTATGTGTCAAAGTAATGACTACATCCTCGTCTTCGATCATATCCTCAATGTCAATTTCATCATAATTAATGGTGATTTCAGTCCTTCTTGGATCACCATATTTATCTTTGATTCTGACAAGATCCGTTCGAATGATGTCGAATAACAACGCTTCATCCGATAAAATCTCTTTGAGAGATTTTATTAAGCCTAAGATTTCATTGTATTCATTTTCTATTTTATCGCGCTCGAGTCCGGTCAGTCTCTGAAGGCGCATATCCAAAATAGCTTGTGCCTGAATTTCACTCAATGCATATTTTTCTATTAAACTTATTTTAGCTTGCGGCGGATTCGGTGCTGCTTTAATTAAATCGATCATATCGTCAATATTATTCAACGCTATCATAAGACCTTCGAGTACATGTGCCCGCTCTTCGGCCTTTCTCAAATCGAATTGAACACGTCTCGTTTCGACGTCTTTTTGGTGAAGGATGTAATAATAAAGGACTTGCTTTAAATTTAAAAGTTTTGGTTCTCCTTCTACCAGCGCAATCATATTGATGCCAAAAGTCGATTGTAATTGAGTATGCTTATAAAGCTGGTTCAGAACAACATTGGCATTCGCGTCGCGGCGAAGCTCAACAACAACTCTGATCCCTTCCCTATTACTCTCATCCCTCAAATCTGTGATGCCGTCAATTTTTTTATCCCTAACGAGTCCGGCAATGTCTTCCAGCATTTTGGACTTATTGACTTGATAAGGAATCTCTGAGATCAAAATGGCTGTTTTATCTTTTCTAATTTCTTCAATACTAGCCTTTGCACGGACAATGACTTTTCCTCGACCTGTTCTATAGCCTCTTTTTATGCCCTCAGACCCCATGATTTGAGCACCTGTAGGAAAGTCAGGACCATTTACCAAGTCAATCAAATCCTCGATATCTATGTCCGGATCGTCAATCATTGCAAGGGTTGCATCAATAATCTCAGATAAATTATGAGGAGGTATAGCTGTTGCCATACCGACAGCTATACCATTTGAACCATTGACCAACAGATTTGGAAATCTCGATGGCAGAACTACAGGCTCTTGGAGAGTTTCATCAAAGTTTGGTCTATAATCGATTGTTTCCTTATCTATGTCTTTCAACAATTCAGTGGCAATTTTAGACATACGCGCTTCTGTGTAACGCATAGCTGCCGCGGAATCTCCGTCTATAGATCCAAAGTTTCCATGTCCATCAATCAGCTGATAACGGATAGAAAATTCTTGAGCCATCCGTACCATTGCATTATAAACAGAGGAATCGCCATGGGGATGAAATTTACCCAGAACGTCACCGACGATTCTTGCTGATTTTCTATATGGTTTATCAGGACCAAAACTCAACTCGTGCATATCAAATAATATTCGTCTATGAACCGGTTTCAATCCGTCTCTGACATCAGGCAATGCTCGACTGACAATGACACTCATGGCATAGTCAATGTACGATTTTTTCATTTCTTTGCTGATGTCCATATTCACTACTCTTTGTATCTCATTCTCCACTTGAGCACACCTCTCTTCGGGATTACTCCCGAAATTACTTCTGCATTATTTAATAAAAATCATCAGATTAATTTAAACATCCAGATTAGTGACATATCTGGCATTTTCCTCAATGAATTCTCTCCTTGGATCTACTTTTTCTCCCATTAGGGTTGAAAAAATCATATCCGCTTCAACAGCATCATCAATGCCCACTCTGAGTATAATTCTGTTTTCAGGATCCATGGTAGTCTCCCAAAGCTGCTCAGGATTCATCTCACCCAAACCCTTATATCTTTGAATATCGACATTTCTTCCACTTTCCTCAAGGATCTTTTGCAGCTCTTGATCTGAATAGGCATACTGCATAGATTTACCTTTGCTAATTTTATAAAGCGGCGGTTGGGCAATATAAATATAGCCCTCCTCAATCAACGGTCTCATATACCTGAAAAAGAAGGTTAGAAGAAGAGTCCTGATATGAGCGCCGTCAACATCCGCGTCAGTCATAATCATAATTTTATGATATCTGAGCTTTTCGACATCAAATTCATCACCAATTCCACAGCCAAATGCTGTAATCATAGCTCTGATTTCAGCTGAATTGAATATTCTAGAAAAATTTGCCTTCTCAACGTTCAGTATCTTTCCGCGAAGCGGTAAAATCGCTTGGGTAGCTCTGTCTCTTCCCTGTTTTGCACTGCCGCCCGCGGAATCTCCTTCGACAATATAGACTTCTGTTTTTGATGGGTCGCGTTCGGAACAATCGGCTAATTTCCCGGGCAATGTCATCCCATCAAGAAGACCTTTTCTTCTGGTAAGTTCCCGCGCTTTGCGCGCAGCTTCTCTTGCTTTTGAGGCGCGAATACACTTTTCGCTGATGATCTTTCCTTCGTTTGGATTTTCCTCAAGGAATTCACTGAACATTTCAGAAGCAACAGATTCGACAACGCCCCGAATATCATTGTTTCCGAGCTTAGTCTTTGTCTGGCCTTCAAATTGCGGCTCTGGCAATTTAACAGAAATGATAGCTGTAATACCTTCTCGGATATCTTCACCTGTCAAATTTTCTTCTTTTTCTTTCAGAAAGCCTTTCTTTCTGGCGTAATCATTAATAGCTTTCGTAAGCGCACTTTTAAAGCCGCTCAAATGAGTGCCGCCTTCATGAGTATTGATATTATTTGCAAAAGTATAAATATTTTCAGTATAGCCATCTGTATATTGGACCGCGATCTCGACTGTATTGCCTTCAACTTGAGATTCTCTGTAGATGACATTGTCATGTATAGATGTTCTATTTTTATTCAGATAAGTGACAAATTCCTTAATTCCGCCTTCGTAAAAGAAAATTGATTTTCTTGTGGTTTCACTACGTTCATCAGTCAGAGAAATTTTTATGCCTTTATTTAAGAAAGCCATCTCTCGAAGTCTATATTCCAGTGTTTGAAAATCAAAAACTGTCTCGTCAAATATTTGCGCATCCGGTTTAAATGTGGTTTTTGAACCATTTTCATCAGTTTCGCCAATGACGCTTAGTTCAGATGTAGTTTTACCTCTTGAAAATTCAATTTTATAGATCTTGCCATTTCTTTTGACCTCAACGATCATCCATTCTGACAGCGCATTGACAACAGAAGCACCAACGCCATGAAGACCACCTGATACTTTGTATCCCCCGCCACCGAACTTACCACCAGCGTGCAAAACTGTATGGATGATCTCTACAGCTGGCTTATTTGACTTGCTATGCATGTCAACAGGCATACCACGACCATTGTCAGATACCATGATCGTATTATCCTCACCTATAACTATATCAATTTGAGTGCAATACCCCGCTAGTGCTTCATCTATACTGTTGTCAACAATTTCGTAAACTAAATGGTGAAGCCCTCTGAGACTCGTAGTTCCAATGTACATGCCAGGACGTTTCCGAACTGGCTCCAACCCCTCCAGGACCTGGATCTGTTCCGCATTGTATTCATTCTGGACTGGCGTTATCAACTCAGTTACCTCCTGATGTTTCAAATTCAATAACAGTACCATCAACTACTTTCAAGATCTTGCCTCTTGAAAGGTGATCATTTTTGATAGTACTTAGCTCTGTCGTCGTTATAAATGTCTGTACATTCTCAAAAGTTTTTATCAATAGGTTTTGACGGTGCTGGTCCAGTTCTGACATGACATCATCCAGAATCAAAACTGGATATTCACCGGTTTCCTCGAAAATGATTTCAATTTCTGACAACTTGAGAGATAATGCTGCGGTTCTCTGTTGTCCCTGTGAACCAAATACTCTGGCATCATGCCCATTTATAGTCAGTTTCAGGTCATCACGATGAGGCCCGTACCATGTAAAGCCTCTTTCTATATCATTTTCCCTATATTCTTCCAGTTTTCTAATAATCGCTGACACTATTGTATCATAATCCTGGCCAATTTCATTTGTGATAAAAGACAAATATTCTACACTAAATTTTTCTTTACCGTTCGTCATTTGAAAATGGATACGCTGACTGATCCTGTCCAGCTTGCTTATAAATTCAAGCCGTTTCAGGATCACTTGAGCGCCGTACTGGGCCATTTTTTCTTCCCATATCTCATAAAGAGGCCATTGGGTTGATTTTGCTCTAAGCAGGGCATTTCTTTGATCCAGTGCTCTATTGTAATGAACGAAAGCCATAAGATATCTGGTACTCATTTGAGAGATTTCCCGGTCGATGAAGCGCCTTCTTTCTACGGGAGACTCTTTAACCAATTTAAGGTCTTCAGGCGTAAAGGCGACAATATTAAGTCTGCCGACCCATTCGCTTAATCTTTGAATGGGGGATTCGTTATACTTTAAGGATTTTTTCTTATCCTCTAAAAAGCGCATCTCAAGATGGCTTTCAATCCCATGTTGTTGGAAATGAATGCCGAGATACGCTGTGTTGATATTGAATCGAACCATATCTCTTTCTCTGGATGTTCTGAATGATCTTCCAAATCCACCCACAAAAAGTGCTTCAATCAGATTTGTCTTTCCCTGCCCATTATCACCGATAATTAAATTCAAATATCGATCAAATTCGAGCTCAAGCTCATCATAATTTCTGAAATTTTCGAGCTTTAGCTTTCGAACATACACAAATTATTCCTCCTGGCCAAATACGACCTCAATGGTATGAGTTTCAACGATCTTGTCCGACTCATCTCTTATTTCAATTTCAACGAGATCTCCAGGCCTGATTTTTTTACCTCGTTGAAACTCATGGTTACCATTTACCTTAACCATACCATCGGCAATAATTTGCTTTGCATAGCCCCCGGTTTGAACCATACCTGACAATTTTATCAATTGATCCAGTTTAATGAATTCTGTGTTTATCATGACTTGCATAAGCGTCTCCTTTATGCCATTCTGACTGGCAGGACAAGATAAGTATAGAATCCGTGGTCGACAGGTTTCATGATGCAAGGGCTTACGTTGGTTGAAAATTCAAGGACAACCCATTCGCTTTCCATCACTTTCAATGCATCAATCAGATATTTAGGATTAAAACCAATATCAAGTTCAGGTCCGCTTAAGTCAATTGAAACTTCCTCATTGACACTGCCTATTTCGACATTGGAAAGAATATTCATTCTTTGTGGTTTTAACGATAACTTAATTGAACTGTTTTTACTTTCTTTTGCCATTAGTGAAGCTCGCTCAAGACCGCTCAGCAATTCATCTGTTTTCACCTTTGCGATTGTTTTGTTATCTTTTGGAAGAATTTGAGTGTATTTAATAAATTCACCCTCAAGCAATCTGCTTACTATCCTTATCTGATTGAACTCAAAGAGGATATGGCGATCAGTGAATAAAACCTGTAAAGTCTCAGCATCAGGAACACCTGTCAGGATCTTAGCCACTTCGTTAAGTGTTTTTGCCGGAACGACAACCTTTCCTGTCAATTCAGAATGAAGCATCGCCTGTCTTAGAGCCAGTCTGTAACCATCTATTGCCACAACTGACAAACGATCTGGCTCAAATTCAAAGAGTGCACCAGTCAAAATAGGTCGTGACTCATCCAAAGAAGTAGCAAACAAAGTTTGGCGGATCATGCCCTTCAACAGCCCGCATTCTATTTGAACGCCTGAAGCTGCATCCACTTCAGGAATCTCAGAGAATTCTGCATCTGACATACCCATAATTTTGAAATCTGACCGGTCACAGGTTATTCTGGTTTCATAATTGTCACTAGACTCAATCATAACGTTTAATGGCGCTAATTTTCTTACAATTTCTCCAAAGAGTCTAGCTGGGAGAACGACACTGCCCTCTTGGTCAACTTCAGCGATGAACTTTGTCTCTATACCCAGGCTGAGATCATTTCCAGTAAGAGTAACTTCACTACCACTGGCTTCAACTAATATACCATTCAATACAGGATGAGTCGATTTTGAAGAGACAGCTTTTGAGACGGTTAAGATGGCTTCAGAGAGTACGGATTGCGGGCAAGTGAACTTCAATGTGGAAAACCTCCTCATTTGCGATCAATTTTGAGTTTAAAATTAACTAAGTAATATTATTAGTCATAGTAGTAGGGGCTGTTAGTATGTTGAAAACTCACGAAAGTGTTGATTTCAGGTCGTTAAATAAATTTGTACACTGTGGATAAAGTACCTGAAAGCTGCTGTTTTATCCACAGAAAAAGATAAAAACAGGCGCCCGTTTTTATCCACAGGCGCACCTAAAGTTTTTCACAGGATTTTGTGAGTAATTTTCTTCAAAGTTTATTCGCCTTGGATTTCCTTTGTTATTTTATCGAGTCTTGATTTAAAGGAAGCGCTCTCTTGAATTTCTTTTGAGATTTTATCATAGGCGTGGATAACAGTGGTATGATCTCTGCCACCGAACTCTTCACCTATTTTGGGCAAAGACATATCAGTTAGTTCACGGCATAGATACATGGCAATTTGACGAGGATATGATATTGAGCGTGTACGCCGTTTAGTATCAAAATCATCAGCTTTGACATTGAAATGTTGGGCAACAATCGATTTTATCAGTTCAACATTGATTTGCTTTGGTTTTGAGGAGGCAATTATATCTTTTAAGGCTTCCGCAGCTATGTCCACTGAAATTTCGACGTTCGCGAGAGAAGCATAAGCGATGATCCTAGTGAGAGCACCCTCAAGTTCTCTGATGTTCGATTTGATTTTGCGGGCGATAAATTCAAAGACTTCATTTGGAATTATGATGCTGTCGAGTTCCGCTTTTTTCCTTAAAATAGCTATTCTTGTCTCAAAATCCGGTGCCTGGATATCCGTGATCAATCCCCATTCAAAACGTGACCGAAGGCGATCTTCCAAAGTAGGAATTTCCTTTGGTGGGCGGTCACTTGAGACAATAATTTGCTTGTTTGCTTCATACAAAGCATTAAAGGTATGGAAAAATTCTTCCTGAGTTCTTTCTTTGCCCGCGATGAACTGAATATCATCCACTAACAGAACATCGACATTTCTGTATCTGTTTCTGAATTCGGCATTTTTGTCATCTTTTATGGAATTGATTAATTCATTGGTAAATTTCTCTGAAGTGACATAGGCAACTTTGGCTTTCTTATTCTGATCAAGAATATAGTGGCCGATGGCGTGCATAAGGTGTGTCTTTCCAAGGCCTACACCGCCATAAATAAACAACGGATTATAAGCTTTCGCAGGTGATTCGGCGACAGCAAGTGACGCAGCATGAGCAAAACGATTGCTGTTTCCGATGACAAACTCGTCAAAAACGTACTTTGGATTAAGCCTGATCTGATTGATATCATCATTAAATGCGTCATCTTCTCTTGAAGAAGATTGAGTTTCTTTTTCATATTTTGCCGATTCGCTGATCAAGACGAATTCAATTAAAAATTCCCTATTTGCAGCTTCATGTACAGCATTAGTGATGAGAGACAAATAACGATTTTCTAGGATTTCCTTGTTAAAATCGTTAGGCACAGCCAAAATTAATCGATTGCCTCGGACCGCAATGGGAGAGATCGACTTTAACCATGTATTGTAGCTCACTTCTGTCAATTCTTTTTTGATTAATGCCATAGTCGCTTCCCATAACTCCCGGACATTCAAACTCATTTTTTTACCTCCAAAAACTTTATTCACAAATCATCAACAGGTAAGATAGGATAACTTCCTGAGTCCACCTGTGTTTAAGCTATCAACAGTTTTGTGTGCGTTATGTGGATAAAGGTGCATAAAAAAATGCGCATTGATCGTTTATCCACATGTGACTGCGCAGGGTTTATCCACATATCAATATGGCCCGACGCACATTCAAACGCGATTTTGCGCAATTAAATGAAAAATATTCACAGTGTTATCCACAATTCGTGGATAAATGTGAATGTTTTGGATTAAAAAATTCACTTATCAACAGTGAGATAATAATATCAAATTATGACGTCCATTTCAATTCAAATAAAGAAAATATCCACAGCCTGTGAGTTTGGTCCTATGTGGGTAACATTGTGGATGAAGCCTTTTGTCAAAATCTCTTATCAAGTCGACAACTTTTGGAATTGGCGTGAATGAGGTGCGTGAATGAAGCATTCAAAGGCACAAATCGGTATTGACAAGGTCTGTCTTAGAAATTATAATGACATAGCAGACTTTTTGTTTTGTGAACCCATTGGTTTAATAGATATCTAATTTCAAGGAGGTGTTTCAAGTGAAAAGAACTTATCAACCTAAAAAGAGACAAAGATCAGTCGAACACGGCTTTAGAAAGAGAATGAAAACTAAATCCGGAAGAAACGTATTGAGAGCTCGTAGAAGAAAAGGAAGAAAGAGTTTGACTGCTTAAGACCGCGACTAGTGGTCTTTTTTTGCAATTATAGGCCTTGGAGGTTCATTGTGAAGATTGAAGGGCTTAAAAAAAGCGGTCAATTTGCTGAGGTATACAAACATTCCAAGTCGACAGCAACACGATTTGTCGTGATGTATCATAAACCCAATGGTCTGACAGTGAACCGAGTTGGTTTTTCAGTCAGCAAAAAAGTTGGGAAGAGTGTTGTGAGAAACCGGGCAAAACGCTTGATCAGAGAAGCATACAGATTAAATTCGGACCGGGTGCCAGTGGGATATGATCTGGTATTTATAGCGCGTGTCAGAATCGTTGACGCAACTTATCAGGATATTGAAAAAAGTGTGCGCCGGTTGTTGAAGGAGCTTCGTCAGAGATGAAAAAATTGCTTCTTGCGCTGATCCGCTTTTATCAAGGGTACATATCACCGCTTCTCGGTCCGAGATGCAGGTTTCATCCCACTTGCAGTCATTATGCATTTGACGCTGTGTCCAAGTACGGTGCTTTAAAAGGTTCTTGGCTTAGCATCAAACGTATTTTAAAATGCCATCCCTTACATCCGGGGGGATATGATCCACTAAAATAAAATTGTGTTAATGCTGGTCGGGAGGAAAAAAAATTGAGTTTTTTGTATGCAATTTTTGGTAAAACATTAGGTTTGATCTATAACCTTGTCAATGATTACGCATTATCCATCATAGTTTTTACAATCTTGGTCAAATTATTGCTGTATCCGCTGAATTTGCAGCAAATTCGTTCTTCAAAAGCTATTAATGAAATTCAGCCAAAGCTTAAAGAGCTGCAGGAAAAATACAAGAATGATAAAGAGACACTTGCTGCTAAGCAAATGGATCTATATAAACAGCATCATATCAACCCAATGGCAGGCTGTCTTCCCCTTTTGATTCAGTTGCCAATTATCTTTGCGTTGTTCGGTACGCTTAGAGATCCTATTCAATATGTATTCAACAATGATGCTGCACTGGCGAATGAGGCTCTAAGCAAAGGCTTTTTATGGATTAAAGACCTTGCTGCACCTGATACGCTTAGCTTATTGATACCATCGGCAACTGGATTTATCGGAGCACTCCCGGGCATCATGCCTATTCTTGCAGCAGCAATCACTTACTGGCAGATGAATTCAATGTATGATGGCCAACAGGTCAATGAGCAAATGAAGACTATGAATAAAATTTTACCGTTCGTGATCTTGTTTACCGGTCGAACACTCTCTGCCGGCGTTCTGATTTACTGGATCATAAGCAGTTTGTTCCAGCTTGTTCAGCAAAAGCTTACTGGTCACCTGAAAAAGAAGGAGGCTTAACACGTTCATGTATGTTGTCGAAAAAACCGCGAGAACTGTAGATGAAGCGCTTAAATTAGCGCTGATTGAATTGTCAGCAACTGAAGATCAGGTTAAAGTAGACGTCATAGAAGAGTCCTCGAAGGGTTTGTTTGGACTCTTTGGCGCAAAAGAGGCAAAAGTTCGTGTAGAGCTCAAGGAAAAAAGCGATCGAATCGCGGTGGAGTTCCTGGAAAAAATTCTTGATAAGATGGGCATTGACGGTACGGTTGTCGCTAAACTGGATGGAGATGCTTTGAATCTTGACATTCTTGGCAATGATATGGCGATCCTGATTGGACGCAGAGGCCAAACACTGGATGCACTTCAATACTTGGTGAGTCTGGTAGTCAATAAAGAAAGAGCAGACTATCTCAGAGTAACTCTGGATACTGAAAGTTATCGCGCAAAGCGAAAGGAAACACTCGAGAAATTGGCGCACAGACTCGCCGCGAAGGCAAAGAAGATGCGCAAAGATATTGTACTTGAACCTATGAATCCATACGAGAGAAGAATCATACACGCGACGTTGCAGGGACATCCTTACGTCAGCACTAAAAGTGAGGGCGAGGAGCCAAATCGCAAAGTCGTAATTTTCTTGAATAAGTAACCTTGAAAAACCCAGTCAAGCTACTGGGTTTTTTGTATCCGAAAGGAGGACAGACATTGTTCAGAGAGGATACAATTGTCGCTATTTCAACACCTCCAGGTGAAGGTGCCATCGGCATAGTTAGAATGAGCGGTGAGCTCAGCATTGAAATAGCCAACAAGATTTTTAGACAGAAAAAGAATAGAGATCTAGTAGTAAGTGATCATCGAAGGATGCTTTACGGACATATTTACAAAAATGACTCCGTTGTTGATGAGGTGCTGCTTGTGCCCATGTTTTCACCGGCAACTTATACGCGTGAAGATCTCGTCGAAATCCATTGTCACGGCGGTATGGTACCGTTAACGGAGATTGTGAAATTGATTTTGGAAAATGGTGCTAGCATGGCGGAACCTGGTGAGTTTACAAAGCGTGCGTTTTTAAACGGACGTCTCGACCTGGCTCAGGCCGAATCGGTGATGGACCTCATTCAGGCCAAGACACCACAGGGTTTTGAGGTAGCTTACAATCAGTTGGAAGGTCATTTGTCGGGGAAGGTTGACGCTGTAAGAGCAGAACTCCTTTCTGCAATGGCCCAGCTTGAAGTCTGTATAGATTATCCGGAAGAGGATATTGAAGAAATGACTTATTCGGAGATGACAGACCGGTTTAAAGCAGCTGAGAAATCCGTGTCTGTACTGCTTGAAAACAGCGAGACAGGACGTATTTTGAGGGATGGTCTCAGCACAGTTATCGTAGGTAAGCCAAATGTTGGAAAATCCTCGCTTTTGAATACTCTGCTGCGGGAATCCAGAGCTATTGTCACCGATATCCCGGGAACGACGCGTGATGTCATTGAGGAAACCCTCAACGTGCGTGGTGTACCGGTGAAGCTCGTGGACACTGCAGGGATCCGTGAGACGGAGGATCTTGTTGAAAAGCTTGGCGTTGAAAGAAGCAAGGCTTTCTTTAACCGTGCAGATCTTGTCGTTTTCGTTCTGAATGCAGCTGAACCGCTGTCCCCTGAAGATGAGGACATTATGAAATATCTAAAGAATCGGCGTGCTATTGTACTGTTAAACAAGAGCGATCTTGACCCGGTTCTTGATGAAATGACGTTGCGTGATCGTCTTGGCAGCGAGATCCCGGTCATCAAAACATCTCTCATTCAAGAAGAAGGCATCCAGGAACTTGAAGAAGAAATCGCCAAAATGGTTTACGGGGGGCAAATTTCACTCACAGAGCGTTCTGTGGTGACAAATCTCAGACATCAGGATGCATTGAGAAGGTCCGCGAAATCCCTTGGCGATGCACTCGACTCTTGTAAAAAGGGAATGCCGTACGATTTTTTACAGGTAGATGTCAGGAACGCGTACGATGCACTCGGCGAAATAACAGGTGAAACGGTTGAAAACGATTTGATCACGAAGATTTTCAGTCAGTTTTGCTTAGGCAAATAGAGAGGTGTTAATCTTGCCAGAAGAATTTTACAGCGGCACCTATGATGTTGCCGTAATCGGTGCCGGTCATGCCGGCTGTGAAGCGGCTCTGGCCAGTGCCAGGTTGGGCATGAAAACCGTCATGTTCTCGATTAACCTGGATTCATTGGCTATGTTGCCTTGTAATCCATCCATCGGCGGAACTGGAAAAGGACACTTGGTTCGGGAAGTGGACGCGCTGGGAGGACAGATGGGCCTGATCACTGACCTAGCCATGGTGCAGAGCAAAATGCTCAATACCAGAAAAGGACCTGCAGTTCATTCGCTTCGAGCTCAGGCAGATAAGACGAGATATCATGTGGAAATGAAAAAGGTCATAGAAAATACAGTTGGCTTAGATTTAAAGCAAGGTGAAATCGTAGAGATTGAGGTTGCCGATGGTCGTGTGAAAAGCCTCTTAACCAGTACAGGGGCACGCTATGTAGCCAGGGCAATTATATTGGCGACTGGAACCTACTTGGGCGGAAAAATTTTCATTGGAAGTTCAGTCTTTCAAAGTGGTCCAAACGGTTTGGCACCCTCTTTAAAGCTCTCGGAGAATCTGAAATCTCACGGGTTGGAGATCTGGCGGTTCAAAACCGGCACACCGGCGCGCGTGAATAAACGTTCGCTTGACTATTCAAAGATGGAAGCGCAGTTCGGTGATCCAAAACCCGTTCCCTTTTCATTCTTGAATGACAGCATCTCCTTTGAAGAGTTACCTTGCTGGTTGACCTATACCAATGCCGAGACGCATGCCGTCATTCAGAAAAATATATTGAGATCAGCAATGTATGGCGGTCAAATTGAAGGGACTGGAACACGTTATTGTCCGTCTATTGAGGACAAAATCACGAGATTTGCAGACAAAGAACGCCATCAGTTGTTTGTTGAACCTGAGGGTTATGAAACGAGCGAAATGTATGTACAAGGGATGTCGACGAGCCTTCCTGAGGATGTTCAAACAGCTTTTATGAGGACAATTCCTGGTCTTGAAAATGTCGAGGTCATGCGTCCGGCTTATGCAATAGAGTATGATTGTTTGGATCCGTCTCAACTTAAGAACACGCTTGAATTGAAATCCATTGAGAATCTGTTTTCTGCAGGTCAATTTAATGGTTCTTCAGGTTACGAGGAAGCAGCAGCTCAGGGCATCATTGCTGGCATAAATGCTGCTCTTAAGCTCAAGGGAGAGCCTCCTTTTACTTTGGATCGTTCTGAGGCTTACATTGGGGTGCTGATTGACGATTTGGTGACAAAAGGAACGAACGAGCCGTACCGTATGATGACTTCAAGAGCAGAGTATCGTTTGCTATTGAGGCAGGACAATGCTGATATGCGTTTGACTGAAAGAAGTTACTCCATTGGATTGGCAACCCAAGAACGTTATGAGAAGCTGATGGATAAGCTGAATAAAATAGAGTTAGAATTAAAGCGTCTGGAGAGCGTAATTGTTCGTCCTGAACTGGTCAATAGTTTGCTTGAAAGACTGGGCAGCTCACCAATAAAACAAGGTATGTCTCTGATGGAGCTGCTTAGACGGCCTGAAGTTGATTATGGATCTCTGGCGGAAATCGATTTTGATAGACCTTCGCTGAGAGAGGACGTCTTTGTTCAATGTGAGATCCAGCTAAAATATCAAGGTTATATACAGAAGCAGCTGCAACAAGTTGAGCGATTCAAACAGCTGGAAAACAAACGGCTTCCGGAAGACCTCGATTATCATGACATTGAAGGATTACGGCTTGAAGCTCGTCAGAAACTGTCAAAAATAAAGCCAGAATCAGTGGGACAAGCATCCAGAATTTCCGGGGTTTCACCGGCTGATGTTTCTGTATTATTGATTTATCTGGAACAGCGAAACAGAAGACGAGGTGTCGACAATGGACGTTAGAAGCGCATTGAAAGAGGGATTACTGGCTCTGGGTTATGAAAATCCAGACGAGATGCTTGAGCAATTTATGACCTATAAAGCTTTGCTGTTGGAATGGAATGAGAAGATTAATCTGACGACAATAACAGATGATCATGGGATTGTTTACAAACATTTTCTAGATTCTCTAACCTGTCTTCAAGCGCCTGTAGATTTTAATGGCAAGAAGGTGCTGGATCTTGGCACAGGCGCAGGGTTTCCGGGTGTACCTTTAAAAATTGCGCTTCCAGAACTTGATATGACGCTTATGGACTCTTTGAACAAACGGATTCAGTATTTAACAGAGGTTTGCAGAGTTTTGGATTTTAAGCACGTCACATGTTTGCATGCCAGAGCTGAAGAAGCAGCGAGACAAACAGCTCATCGCGAGAAATATGATATAGTCGTTTCCAGAGCGGTTGCCAATATGAGTACTTTGTCTGAGTATTGTCTCCCCTTCGTGAAGATAGGTGGTTATTTCATAGCACAAAAGACAAATGAGGCTTTTGAAGAGATTAAAGCTGCAGAAAGAGCGATCAAAGTTCTTGGCGGTTCCAGTCCGGAGATCATACCTACAAGTGTGCCAGGCACGGACTTTGCTCATAATTTGGTCGTGATTCGAAAAGTGAAGTCTACGCCAGGATTATATCCGCGAAAAGCTGGTACGCCGGCAAAGAAACCAATTGTTTAGGGAGGGTTAAGCTTTGAATCGAAGCGAACACTTGATTCATCTTCCTATAGAATATATCCGGCCCAATCCTTATCAGCCCAGACGACATTTTTCGGAGGATGACTTAAAGGAACTCTCTGATTCAATAAAGAGCGTAGGGCTGATTCAGCCGATCACAGTCAGAGTTATCAAGGACGGCTATGAATTGGTTGTAGGAGAAAGAAGGCTGCGAGCCGCTTCTATGGCTGGTTTGAAAGAAATTCCCGTTATGCTGGTGAATATGAATGATCAGGAATCTGCCACCGTAGCTTTGATTGAGAATATTCAAAGAGATGATTTAAATTACTTTGAGGAAGCCAGTGCTTTTGAAAGATTGATGAAGGACCAGCAATGGACACAGAAGGAAATTGCTGAAATGTTAGGGAAAAAGCAATCAACGATTTCCAATAAGATAAGACTTCTTGCAATTCCTCAGCCTGTAAGAGATGTTCTGATCCATCATCAGTTGACAGAGCGACATGCGCGTGCTTTGTTAAAATTAGACAGAACTGCGGATTTGAGAAAAGTAGCCAGTCGAATTGTTAAAGAGCAATTGAATGTAAAGGATACGGAGAGACTGATCGCGCAACTGATACAGCAACCGGAAGCTTTGGATGAAAAATTGACATCGAAGAAGAAGATTCGAGGAATCGCCAGTTTTAAAATATACTTAAATACATTAAAGCAGAGCGTTGAGACTATTCGTGCTGCTGGCGGCAATATAACTTATGAGGAAATCATATCAAATGACGGCATTGAAGTGAGAATTAACATTAAAAAGTGAATGTTTCACGTGAAACAATGTAATTTTTAAGAAAGAGCACAGTTTAATTGTGTTCTTTCATTTTTTTTGCGTCTATTTCTAGTATAATGAGAGTAATATTCGTTCGAGGAGTGGTTTTCTTGGGTAAAGCAATCGCTGTGTTCAATCAAAAAGGTGGTGTCGGGAAAACGACTACCAACGTGAATTTAAGTGCAGCTCTTGCTGCAATGAAGAAAAAAGTTCTGGTGATTGACAATGATCCTCAGGGGAACTCTACAAGTGGACTTGGAATCGATAAACATGAAGTAGACAGCAATGTTTATAATGCTTTATTAGGCGACATGGATTCCAAGGCCTGCATTCATGAGACAATTTACAAGAATCTTTTTATTATGCCATCAGATGTTGCTTTAGCAGGTGCTGAAATAGAGATGATTGATTTGTCAGAGCGTGAGCATAGACTTAGAAAGGTCATCCATGCAGTTAAGGACGATTATGATTATATTTTAATTGATTGTCCTCCGTCATTAGGGCTTCTTACGATTAACGCATTGGTGGCGGCTGACAGCATTTTGATTCCTATACAATGTGAATATTATGCTTTGGAGGGCGTGAGTCAACTTGTTGATACCTACCACCGAATTAAGAAAAATCTAAACTCAAGCCTTGAGATTGAAGGTGTGCTCCTAACAATGTTTGACAGCAGAACAAATCTTTCCTCTCAAGTTGTTGAAGAAGTAAATAAATATTTCAAAGACAAGGTCTATAAGACTGTGATACCAAAGAATGTCCGTGTTGCAGAAGCACCGAGCTTTGGAATGCCTGTTGTAGCCTATGATAAGCATTCGAAAGGTGCCAAGGCCTATTTAAAGCTGGCAAAAGAATTCGTTAAACGGTGAGGGGGAAATGAATTTGAGTACAGGAAAGTTTAAACGAGGGCTTGGTAAAGGTTTGGGTGCATTAATTCCTGAAGCAGAATTAGCTTCAATGGGTGAATTTAGATCTGCTGAGGTTATTGAAGTTGAATTAGACAGAGTTATGCCAAATCCAGGACAGCCACGCCGTCATTTCGATGAGGATGCACTTTTATCCCTAAAGGATTCGATTGAAGCTCACGGCATTGTACAACCAATTTTGGTTCGCCACGATGGTACAGGTTATATAATTATTGCGGGTGAGCGACGTTGGCGTGCTGCGCGTATGGCCGGATTAAAGCGTGTACCTGTAATTATTCGTGAGGTGGATGAAATAAGTGTTGCCCAACTTTCGTTAATTGAAAATATTCAGAGAGAAGATTTAAATGACATCGAAGAAGCTATTGCATATGAGCATTTAATGGCACATTATGGTTTAACTCAGGAGGATTTGTCAAAAGCTGTCGGTAAAAGCCGGTCGCATATTGCGAATACTATGCGGTTGACAAAACTAGATGATCGTGTCAAGGATATGATTGCGGTTGGGCAGATCACGGGTGGACATGGCAGAGCACTTCTGCGCATTGAAGATCCTGAACACCAACATGCCTGGGCTGTGAAAATTATTGATGGTGCATTGAGTGTGCGTGAAATTGAAGATGCTTTATCAAAACCAGAGAAAAAGGTAAAACCAAAGAAGAGAAAAACTAAACCTGATCTTGAGGTTAAAATGATGGAGACACAACTAAGAGAATATTTTGGAACTAAGGTAGAAATTAAGCGAGGTCGCCTAAAGGGTAAGATTGAAATTGAATTCTACAATGATGAGGATCTTGATAGACTGTATAGTTTATTACAAGGAGATTAATGTTTCACGTGAAACATTGCGGGGTGAAGAATGAGAAAGCTGATGTTTATAGTTAATCCTGCAGCTGGGAAGGGTTCTGCGAAAACATTACTGGAGCCCATTCATAAACGATTTGAAAATACTGAGATCGAGTATAAAATGATCATATCTCAGTCAAAAGGACAAATTACTACACTGACAATGCAGGCCATTCGTGATGGTTATAATGAGGTTGTTGCCATTGGTGGTGACGGCACTTTAACTGAGATGATTCAAGGAATTTGTCAGTCCGGTGCCCAAAATATTAAAGCGGGAATATTACCATGTGGTACAGGTAATGACTTCTCAAAAGTGCTTTATAATTCACAAGATCCTTTAATAATTTTAGAGTCAATAATTCTGGGGAATACTAAGAATGCAGATCTTTTCGACTGCAATGGTATTAAATGCGTAAATGTCTGCGCAATGGGCATAGACGGTCAAATTGTTATTGATACAGAAAAAATAAAGAAAGTATTTCCAGGACCTGTTTCATATCTTCTAAGCACATTAAAATCACTGATGACCTACAAAGCCAGAAAAGTAGAGATTCAAATAGATCAAACGAAGATACAAAGGAGAACCTTAATTGTTGCGATAGGAAATGGCAGATATTTTGGCGGCGGAATGAAAATCACTCCAAAAGCTGAAATTGATGATGGATTAATGGATATTTGTATTGTCAATCATGTTCCCAAACTCAAGCTTATGGCCATGTTTCCGTCAATTTTTAAAGGTGAGCATCTCAAAATTAAGGAAGTAGAATATTACAATTGTTCGGAGGTCTCAGTAAAAAGTTTGGAGAAAAGTTTGCTCCTCAATGTGGATGGAAATATCGTCGGAACAACGCCGGTTAAAGTGACATTGGCAAATGAAAAAATTCGTATGTTTTGTGATTAGAAGATCTAAATAGCTTGGAGGAATCATATGGAGTGCGATATTCTTGCATTTGGGGTTCATCCAGATGACATTGAAATTGGGATTGGCGGGATGCTGATCTCTGAAGCACAACGGGGTGCGCACATTGTCATGGTGGATTTAACTCTGGGCGAAATGGCCAGTAATGGCACACCAGAGGGCAGAAGAAATGAAAGTATGAAAGCAGCTCATGTTATAGGAGTAAATGAGCGATTGAATCTTGAAATGAGTGACCGTGGCATAAAAACTGACCATGAAAGTGTGTCTCAAATTGTATCACTCATTAGACGACTAAGACCTAAGCGGCTCTTTTATCCTTACATACATGATCGTCATCCAGATCATGGAAATGGTGCTTCGCTAATCCGGGAAGCTTGCTGGTCTGCAGGTCTTGTAAAATTCGATTGTGAAGGGCTAAAAGCCTACCGTCCTGAAGAGGTTTTCATGTATTATATCAATGATGTCACCGATGTCTCTGTAACTTATGACATTTCAAATGTCTACGATATAAAGCTGGATGCTCTTCGGTGCCATGCATCGCAGTTTGGAAGTGATGGCAGCGAGAATAGAACTTATTTAAATAGTGGGTTCCTTGAGGTAATTCAAGCCAGAGATCGATATTTTGGTTATTTGTCTGGAACTTTGTACGCCGAATGCCTAACAGGCGTAAACTTACCTAGGATTCATGGATTCGACGTTGACAAATCGTGTGGAATTCTTTAACATAGTAAAGTAGCTGTCGGCTCAGCCATTATTCCGATACTTTCTTATTATGCACTCGTAGCTCAGTAGGATAGAGCAACCGCCTCCTAAGCGGTAGGTCGAAGGTTCGACTCCTTTCGAGTGCGCCAAAGCTGTGCCGTACCATGTTGAGTTTCAAACTTGGTACGGCACAAACCTGACACTGGAGGTAAGTATGCTGCATGATGAAATGTACATGCATGAAGCGCTTTACGAGGCGCGACTAGCAGCAGCAAAAGGTGAGGTTCCCATTGGCGCGGTGATCGTGAGACGTGGTGTAATCATTTCGAGAGGGCACAATTTAAAGGAATTGGGAAAAAATGCTCAATTACATGCCGAAATGATAGCTTTGAAAAATGCCTCAGAATATCTTAATTCTTGGAGGTTGACAGGCAGCACGTTGTATGTTACAATAGAACCCTGTCTGATGTGTGCAGGCGCAATTTATCAAGCTAGAATTTTAAGAGTGGTTTACGGCGCTCAGGACTGGAAGGCAGGGGCATTTGGCTCGCTGTATGACTTGTCTGAGGATCCGAGAATCAATCACAAGGTTCAACTGCAAAAGGGCGTTTTGGAACAAGAATGTGCTCAGATAATGAGTAGATTTTTCGAAAAACTGCGCACAAAATACAGATAAAATGGAGAGGTGTCCGAGTTGGCTAAGGGGCACGCCTGGAAAGCGTGTAAGGCTTAACCGCCCCGCGGGTTCGAGTCCCGCCCTCTCCGCCATTTTATTTAAGTCGTTAACCGCGCATGGATTGGGAGCCTGGCGGAACCCTATAACCTGCAATCCGCTGCAAGCAGGGTCCGAACCCGGATGAGAAATTAAGACTATGCTTTTCCCGCAGTCCGCTAGTACTGTCGGGTCTTGCGCAATAGCACCCTGTGAACCCCGTCAGGTTCGGAAGAAAGCAGCGGTAAGCAGATCGTTCTATGTGCCGCAAGGGTGCCTGATAGTATTTGCGGCTGCGGGAATTCATATGATTTTGATTTCACAGCCGGGTGCGCGTTTAATAGGTAAAAGTGAGAATGGGAGCGGAAGCTCTCTTTTTTTTTTACTTCACAAAGTCTTCTGTTATAATAGAGAAAGCATTATCAGATTTTTAATCGTTTTAGAAAGGGCGAATTGCCATGAGCTATACTGCGCTATACAGGAAGTGGAGACCAAAAGTCTTTGAAGATCTGATTGGACAGAAGGCCATAGTAGATACTCTACGCAGTCAGATTGAACGCGGCAAATTCGGCCATGCTTATATTTTTTCAGGGACTCGGGGCACAGGGAAGACCTCTACTGCCAAAATATTGGCACGGGCTATCAATTGCCCGGAAAGAACAGATTATAATCCTTGCAACAAATGCGAGATTTGCTTGTCAATTTTAGATGAGACATTGATGGATGTTATTGAGATGGATGCTGCATCAAATAATGGTGTGGATGATATTCGAGAGTTAAGGGAAAATGTCAAGTATCCGCCATCGAGGAGCAAGTATAAAGTCTATATAATTGATGAAGTTCATATGCTGTCAACTAGTGCTTTCAACGCTTTGCTGAAAACACTCGAAGAGCCTCCGGAATATGCCGTTTTTATACTTGCGACGACGGAACCGCATAAGATTCCGGCAACGATTCAATCCAGATGCCAGCAATTTGAATTCAAAAGAGTGGGCAAAGAAGATTTGATGGAGAGAATGCAGTTGATCTGTGAGTCTCAGGGTATGGCGTATGAAACGCAAGCTTTAGACAAAATAATCAATAGGGCGGATGGTGCAGTCAGAGATGCCCTCAGTCTCCTCGACCGTTGCCTCACGTCAACGGCTGATTTGCTCCGGGCAGAGGATGTGGATCGAATCCTCGGCTTGATTGGTGTTGATTTCATGATGGATTTGATCGATCAAATTGGAAGACGTGAAAGAAACTTGGTACTGGACAGCCTTAACCAGCTTTCGGTAAGCGGGGCGAATTTACAATCATTTTGCAGAGACATGACACTGGCTTTTCGCGATGTCATGGTGACGGCAGCAGCGCCGGATCATCCGGAAATGTTAAAATTTTCTGGGTTAATGCCTGACCGCGTCAAAGCACAGGCGAAGATGTTCGGATTGAACGGCGCTGTAAAGTTGCTTGAAGCGTTGTCATTGATCGAAAATCAGATTAAATATGCGCAAAACCCGCTGATTTTTTTGGAAACGGGTTTATTGAAGGCAATGACCCCTGCATCAATCGCAGCTGCTGATGCCATAGAACGACTTGAAAAACTTGAGGCAGAACTGGTTGCTCTAAAGCGGCTGGTGGCGTCTGGAGAAGGTTTATCAATAACTGGATCAAACAGCACTATTGCTGACGAACATCCAGCCTATCTGGCTGCAAAGCCGGAGATCCATAATCATGATTCAAGACATGTGCCGATTCAGAGGGACTCTAAGTCTGTATTTGATTCGGTGATACAGGCAGAAAACGCAGAACAGAAAAAAATGGATGAAATTTCAACTCCGAGTACAGCACTTGATCCTGAGAAAGTCCTTAGATTGTGGCCAGAGATTCTGTTATACTTACAAAAGAATAATGGTCGTGTTTACGCGTTTCTTGTGGACGGAACACCATTAAAAATGGATAAGGGCCGCCTAGTCGTCGGTTTTAAAGCTGTACATGATCTGCATATCAAGAAGTTGAGTGAGGAGCCGAATCGGATAGTCATCGAGGAGGCGTTCAGGAGTGTCGTCGGTCATCCGGTTGGGTTTTTAATCGAAGTTATTCCAGACAAAGGATCGATTTCTGGGCCATCAACTGAAGACAGAATTAAATCCCTTCTTGGAGATATGGCAGATTTACTTGAGATTCAGGATAAGTAATGGACATTTGTTTTATTGGTTTAACTAAAAATAAAATGAATAACATTTCAAAGGAGGAACTAAAATGGCTAAAGGAAAAGGTCCAATGATGCCGGGTGGCATGAATATGAATCAAATGATGAAACAAGTGCAAAAAATGCAGGCAGACATGCAGAGACTACAGGAAGAAGCTGAGAAAGCAAATTATGAAGCAAGTGCCGGTGGTGGTGCAGTAGTCGTCAAAGTAAGCGGAAAGAAAGAGATTCTTTCGATAACACTTGATCCTTCCGTGGTCGATCCGGAGGATGTTGAAATGCTTCAAGACCTGATATTGGTCTGTGTAAACGAGGCGTTGAGAACGGCTGAAGAAGCGGTTTCAAAAGAAATGGGAAAAGTAACGGGTGGTATGAATATCCCCGGCCTTTTTTAGGCAAATGACATGGTCTATTTGCCGCAGCCACTGAACGTGCTGATTGACGAACTGGCAAAACTTCCTGGTGTCGGAAGAAAAACTGCCCAACGCCTGGCGTTTTATCTGGTCAATGAAAAAGAAAATCGAGCCGCTTCCTTAGCGGAAGCGATCTTGTATGCGAAACAGAGGATCATTTTTTGCTCAGTCTGCTTTAATATGACGGATGTTGATCCATGCCCGATTTGTACTTCTGCTAAGAGAGATCAAAAGACACTTTGTGTTGTTGAATCACCCAAGGATGTTATTGCCATTGAAAAGACGAGAGAATACCATGGCTTATATCACGTCCTTCACGGTGCGATTTCACCAATGGACGGCATTGGACCAGAAGACATCAAGCTCAAGGAATTAATTCTAAGGCTGCAAGAACATGATGTAGACGAGATTATTATCGCCACAAATCCTACTATTGAAGGTGAAGCGACTGCAATGTATATTTCCAAACTCCTAAAGGGTACGGGGATCATTATAACGCGCTTGGCCCACGGCATACCAGTTGGCGGAGATCTTGAATTTGCAGACGAAGTGACATTGATGAAGGCTATTGAAGGCAGAAGAAGATTGGACTAAAATATCAAATATTAAATTTGAACTGCACATTAAGTGCAGTTTTTTTATTCCAAAATTTGAGGTGAAGGCACTTTTCGGATATTTCCCGGGAAATAAAGTTGACAATATGCCGATTGTGGCATATGCTAATAAAAGGATATGCAAATGTGGATATATGACTTACTTTAGGAGGCTGTCATGGATCAAATGATCAATCGCTATAAAGCGCTCTCAGATGAAACAAGGCTTAGAATATGTATGGTTTTATTACAGCGAGAGTTGTGCGTCTGTCAACTACAAGGTATCTTGGAAGAAGCACAGCCCAAGATTTCAAAGCACTTGAGAAAACTTAAGGATTTAGGCGTTGTCAGAGATGACAGAAAAGATCAGTTTATCTATTACTCCTTGAACTGGGAAGATCATGTCATGATAGAGTCTCTGAAACTTCTGTCTCATGAGGCTGCTGATGACAATATTCTCATTCGGGATCAAGAAAGACTTGGAATGGCGGAAAAATTTCTGAATCAATGCTCAGTCCTTATTAAATTATAAGATAGAAGGTGGATGAAATGTCGACGCTAGGTGTGTGGTTTAACGATCAGATTTTAAAAATGGTCTGGTTGAACAACCTGGTTCAAAGCTTTGTTGAAAATGTACTGGGTCTTGAAACTGCGGATAGAATTGGTGGAAGTGTGCAATTTTTTCTTTACGACACCATCAAGATCTTCATTTTGTTGTCCTTTTTAATATTCACCATATCCTATATTCAAAGTTATTTCCCACCAGAACGTACAAAACGTCTGCTAGGAGGGATCAAAGGTATACGCGGCAATATTCTCGGGGCACTGCTGGGCACATTGACGCCATTTTGCAGTTGTTCCAGCATACCGATTTTTATGGGATTTACTGCAGCCAGACTCCCCATAGGCGTTACCTTCTCCTTTCTAATCTCCTCACCACTGGTAGATTTAGCTTCTGTCCTGATTCTGGTTAGTTTTTTTGGTGTCAAAGTCGCCGTGGCTTATGTCATAGTTGGTCTAATCATTGCAATTGTCGGAGGTACTCTGATCGACAAGCTGGGAATGGAGCAATACATTGAGGCTTATGTACGGGAACTTCCGGACGTCAATTCTGAAGTCATGGAAATGACGAATTCCGACAGATGGCGGTATGCGAAGCAGCAAGTGTCAGAAATCATTCACAGGGTATGGAAGTATGTTTTGATAGGTGTTGGCATAGGTGCTTTGATTCACAACTGGATTCCTGTCACTGTGGTCGAGCAAGTGATTGGGGAGAAAAACCCATTTGCAGTCATTCTTGCTGCAGGTATTGGAATCCCGATGTATGCGGATATTTTTGGGACGCTTCCAATTGCTGAGGCGTTATTTTTAAAGGGGGTTGGAATAGGTACTGTTCTTGCCTTCATGATGGCTGTGACGGCGTTGTCACTTCCATCAATGATCATGCTGAGCCAAGTGGTCCAAAGAAAGCTTCTTGTAGTGTTTGTGTCGATCGTCACCATCGGCATAATAATCATGGGATATACATTTAATGCCATCGACGCGTTATTAATTTAAAACCAGGAGGGAAAATTATGATTGTAAAAGTTCTGGGTTCAGGGTGTGCCAGCTGTTACAAACTTGAAGAGAATGTCAGGAAGGCCTTGGCTGAGAAAGGCCTTGAGGCTGAGGTTATCAAGGTGACTGAGTTCAAAGATATTTTGAAGTATGGCGTCATGAAAACGCCTGGTCTTGTGATTGATGAAAAACTCAGGGTAAGTGGACGAGTAGCGGATGTCAAAGAAATCCTTCAATGGATCGAGTAAATCGAGTTAATTGCGGGTTTTTGGGGTATGTATACTTCTGAACATAATGATATAAGGAGGTAGCATCATGAGAGAATTGATACAAGCAAATCTTAGGACAGAGGTCGGAAAAAATAAAATCAAATATATCCGAACCCAAGGCTATGTACCCGCAGTCATTTATGGTCATAACAAAGAGACCAGATCTATTAAACTGGATCGAAAGCAAATGGATCGTTTCCTGATGTACCATACGAAGGGATCGACTCTTGATGTTGAAATCAATGGGAAAGCAGCTATGGTAGTCCTCAAGGATTTTCAGCGAAGAGGTTTAAAGGATCAGTTGATCCATGTCGATTTCCAAGAACTTTCAGCGAACGAAACTGTTAAGATTCCAGTCCCTATTCTGGTAAAGAACCGAGAATACATCGAGAGAATTGGTGCAGTTTTGGAAGATCATCTGACTGAAATTGAGATAGAGGCATTGCCGTCTGATTTGATTGAGCATGTTTATGTAGATGTTGATGGTATGGCTTTTGGTGATGTCGTTCGGGTTTCGGATCTCGTCTTTGAAAATATGGAAAAAGTCACATTGCTGACGGATCTAGACCTGACTGTACTCGCTGTCAGCGCACCTAGTAAGGAAGAGGAAAAGAAAGAAGGCGCAGAGGAAGAGCGGGCTGAGCCTGAGTTGATTGGTTCAAAGGAATAGTTGAAGACTACTAACTTAAAGAGTGACGAGGAAAATGGTGAATGATACCATTTTCCTCGTTTTTTTTGTGTGAAAATCCTGCTGAGGAGGAAAGTGCAACAAAATGTAAAAATATTACTATTGACAATATATGGTTATTTAGGTATAGTAATGTTAAAAATTGGAAAGTGGCGATTGGATGATCACGTTGTTTTGGTATGAATCTCATTCAACAGTAGGTTTTGTAAAAGCTATGATGTCCGAGGTACAAGATCACATAGGCTCAGGGCTGGAGTTAGCTATACGAACTGAGTTGGATTCGGTTACAACACTTCTGGAGTGTGCACCTGTACGAACAGTGCTGTTTGAGGTGACCCAAGAACGATTGGCAAGTCTATGGCCATCTATTCAAACGCTTCGTCTGAAGTGGTCTGAGGTGAAGTGGATTGCACTTCTGCCGAATTCTGAATTTGATGGACAGCTGATATTGTCAGGCTTTGATGAGTTTATTGAGTTAAGCGCCCTCGAAGCAGGAAGATTTGTTGAAAGGCTATATCGCACAAGAAGTGTCTATGAGCGATCTGATGCTCTAGGCCTAGAGGGTATTGTTGATTTTGAGCGTATTGACGAGATTAGTCGAATAATAGTTGAGGCACCAGATCTTAAGCGTTATGAGGCAGAATCCCTGATGCGCGGCATACACATCACCGAAAAGAAAAAACTGCTTAAACGATTTGAGGGCATCTTTAAGGCCGCTGAAAAACGACCTGATTTTTTAAACCAGAGGTTAAAGCTGTGTGTTTTTGGAAATAGCGAATACGGGAGTGAACTTGGTTGGATTTTTTCGAAAAGGTTTAAGAAAAGAACTTTAATCATTGATGCGGACAGACTGTCTCCATCCTTGGACTTACTTCTGGAAGTGCGAAA
The DNA here is from genome assembly GCF_058683855.1 of Acidaminobacter sp. QWL-03. Taxonomy (NCBI): domain Bacteria; kingdom Bacillati; phylum Bacillota; class Clostridia; order Peptostreptococcales; family Acidaminobacteraceae; genus Acidaminobacter; species Acidaminobacter sp. QWL-03. The sequence goes on along the minus strand of NZ_CM178752.1, from coordinate 2,704,989 downwards.
AGCCCTTTCGGATTCACTTGAGGGTTATGATACCTACCAATCGACGGGACTCAATGTACTGCTGGATGCAATCAGAAAAAATTGCCTGACGTCAGAGAAGATTCTTGGGACATGTGCCAGGATCAAGGGCAACCAGGACTTGTATGCATTAACCGGCAGTTACAACCTCAATGATTATGAGTACTATGACAAAGACGATTTTATGAAGCTTTTGGAGCGGATTGACTCATGTTTTGAAGTGGTGATTTTGCTGGTCAATGCCTTTATCTATGATGCCTTTACTGCTGTCAGCCTATTGATGTCCGATAAAAATCTGGTTCCAGTCTCAGGTGGTGTTCTTGCTTTAAGATCAGCAGCTTCTTCTGCAGCGTATGTTACTGAACGACAAAGAATTGATCGTTTGAAGCATCAGTTTGTTGCGTTTGATTCAAACGAGAATCACAGTTTATCAACTGAAGATTATGATGCTTTGACAGGGTCGCGTTTTCTGGGCAAAATACCTTCCAGTTTTAAGCGGGATAAAGCGCGCATGGAAGGCAGGATGTACGGTCCGATGATGGACCGTTCTGTAGCAGAAGCACATGAAAAGGTTATTCTCAAACTATTTCATGAAATGAGGGGATAAAAGTAATGGGGGTTTTAAAAAGCTTTCACGAACCATTAATTGAGCCGCTAGCTTCTGAATCCGGACGCAGATTTGACCGTGAGATTATTAGTGTCATTGAGGAGTTGGTCGAGCATCATTCGGATCTACTGGCTGATGTGGAAGGAAAGCGTGTTGAAAGACGTGTCCTCGAAACGGAAGTGGTCAGGATTGTAGATCGACTTGGAAACCTGGCCCGACGAGATAAAATGATCAAACAGATTATGGATCATATGTTTGGTTATGGCATTCTCCAAAGTACTTTGGAGGATGAGTCCGTTTCAGATTTGATCGTGACGAGATACGATCACCTTTATGTGAAGCGGTCGGGCGAAGCATTCAGATTGCCCTTGAAATTTGAATCCGCCCGCGAATTTGAAAACTATTGCAAGCTGATAATCATTCGGAATGGTGGCCTTTTAAACGAAACGGACAGCCATGCCAGGGTTTCAGATGACGGATTGAGGTTGAGAATTAATGCGACCATTGCGCCAAGAAGTCAGGGCGGGCCGTCTCTAAGCATTCGCAAGCACAGATTCTCCAGTTACGACTTGCAGACGCTGATGACTATGGGGATGCTCGATCCCGCTTCATATGAAATAATGACTCGGCTGGCACAGTCGGATCTTAGGTTCGTCATAGTTGGAAAGGGCGGGTCGGGGAAGACAACTTTGTTGAGAGCGCTTTTAAACAACATAGGTGAAACTCAGCGTCTGTTGATCTGTGAATCTGAAACGGAACTTTTTCCTGAAAGTCCCACATTTGTCGTACAGAGAATTGTCAGGCATCGCCAGCCAGACTTTAGGGTGACGCTGGAGCACCTTGTACGTGATGGTTTGACCATGAGTTTGGACGGTTATGTTGTGGGTGAGTTGACGGGTCCTGAGGCATGGGAATTCATCAAAGCGGGATATACCGACCATAGAATTATGGGGACCCTTCACTGTGGCGGGATAGAAGAAACCCCTATCAGAATCATGATGCTCTCTGATTTGTCACAAAGAGGGATCTCTGAAAAAACTGCCATGAATGTTATTACCTCCAGTCTGGACCGAGTCATCTATATGAGAAATTTCAAGGTGGAGCGCATAGCAGAGGTTTTACGGCCGGATTATGGTACAGATGCGGTTCCAAATTTTAAAATCCTCTATGAAAGAAGGTCGTAAATACTGTCTGTCTACTATTTACCGGTTCTTATGCTGGCTCTAAGCTGTGGAATGATGATAACTGGAATGGGTGGCGTTTCCAATTTTAATTGGCTCCAAAAAATCGACAGACGTTATGGAATGCCCATTAGGATTGTTTTTGACGCACCTTGGGCTAACGCACACAGTCTGGCAGCGACGACATTTTTGTCCGGAGGTATTGGTTACGTAAGTCTTCGAGGGATAACTGACAGTCACTTAATAGGGAGTGTGGGGTTTTTGGCAGGAGTGGCGCTCCCCATACTTTCTGTTGAACTTGTCATACAGAAAATTGTTGCAGACCAGGAAGCCTCCTTATCCTTGATGTTCGGTATGTTGAAGCGCTGGGCGTCCATTCATCCTGATTTGATCCAGTGCTTGTCGAGGGTCTCTGAGGAGCCGCTGACCCCTGCTTTGAAGTTAGCATTGAAACGTCTGCTTCAATCTATTCAACATGGGATGGCGCTCGAAAAAGCCTTTGATGATTTTTCACTGGCTCTGGACATCCCAATTTTCAGGGATTTTATGATCCACCTTAAGTTCTCTGCGCGAAACCGCGGCGATCTGGTAAAACTTTTTGACAGCTTCGAGAAGGAGTCATACAGACTTTTCATAGAACGAAACAAAAATCGACTGGAGAACAGAAAGTTTAAAATGACAATATTTCTACTCGATGTTACAGGTATTGCCTTATTTCTGATGATGATCTCAGAACAGCCCCACGTCAGAAAGTTTTATTTGGAAAGCTCAGCAGGGCTTAATATTACAGCGGGTTTATTCGGCATGATTTTACTAACCGCATGCTTCGCCATTTTTTCGGGATCTAAAAGGGGGACAAAGAGATGAACAAAGTGTTCCTCGTGACGACGACTATTGCCTTGACTTGCTGGGATCTAATAACGGCTTATATGCTGGCTGAATGGGCCTTAAAAAAACAGTGGTACAAGAAGGTGGCGATGATTGGATCTGTTTCAGAGAAACATGGCAATGCCAGAAGCCCGGAAAATCCTTTCAGACGTTGGGTGATTAAAACTATGAGCCTCTACCAACAAGCGGGTTATTCCGTGGAAGAGGCAAAAAAACTGGTTTATGGTTATGGAATAATAAACGTAGTACTGCCAGCCTTTGCAGCAGTCATTAATCCGGTTAGAGCTTTGCCTGTATGGATCCTGGTCGAGCTGATCCGAAGGGGTCGGCTTAGGCAGTTCAAGAGAGAGTTTGAAGCCAGGTTCAATATGAACCTGTATAAAATTTACCGTTTTCTGTGCACTCAGCTGCTTGCGGGCCATTCAGCCGTAGAAATTCTGAGACATGTACATCTGGCTGCGCCGGATAAGGAGATGAGGAATGCGCTGAATGCTTTCACCGGCGTATATTTCAGGACCTTGGATTTTGAACGCGCGTCAAAGGAATTGACCCAGCGTTATCCGGTAAAGGCTTCAGAGACACTGCTTACCATTCTCAGACAGGGTATTGAGTCCGGAGAGTCGGTGGAGCTCATTCAAAGACAGGAGGAGGTGATGATCCAAAGATACTTGGAATCAGTGGCATTAGAACAGGAACGGATTCAGTTCAATCTGATCCTGTTGATTGCTGCATCAGGAAGTGTTGCTTTTGCAGTGATTGCGATCCCACTGGTGCTTCAGATGAAGGAAGCGCTGGAGTCACTATTTATTTAATCAGGTAAAGAAGCTCAGCAAGAAAAAGTGAGACAACTATTTAAAGGAGGCATTCATTTGAACGTTGAAATCATGAAAGCATTTTTAAGTCTAAAAGCGGTCATTGGCGGAAATCTCAACAATGACAGGGGACAGTTCGCGGTGGATATGGTAATCGGGATCGTTGTTTCTATTGTGCTGGCGGCTGTTATTGTTATGCCAAGCATGGAAACATTGGTTGAAGACATGGTAGCATCACTGTCCACTTGGTGGAGCACAATTGAGGCAACAGTATTTGTGACGTCCACAACTCCGTAATCTTATATGCGAGAGGGCGGACTAATTTTAGTTGGATTTTGCCTGGTATTTGTCCTTGGGACAGGCATGGCGCTGTTTGAGATGCTGATGCCAGTGGTGACAAAAGCCCGGTTGGACACGATCTGCGCGTCTTTCAGCGAACAGATGGCGCTCAGTCAATCCTTTAACGCTTCAGAGGAGGCGGAATTGGTCCAGTTGTTGAGTGATGCGGGCTTAATCACTGCAGAAGTCGAGGCAGAGCCTATGACAACTATGAAACGCGGGGATCGGGCACGTTTTGTGGTCACCGGTGAAATAAAAGGAAGGTTGCTGAATACCTGGATTGCTTTTAATGACCATCGCTATGCTTACCGATTCGAAAGATTTGTCATATGCAGAAAAATTTTAAACTGAACCGCGAGGGCTTCATAGGGCTGGAGGTTTTGTCGCTATCCATGCTGATGGTTCTCATCCTGATCCTTGTTTTTGTGGCTGCTTTTGAATTTTACTTGTTTTACATACGCTTCAGCCAATCTGAGAGTGCGCTGAAAAGCGCCTCTGAGAGGATTCAAACAGAGCTCGACAATAATTATGCGTCCGGAGCTGTAGCTGCTTTTGGCGAAGAATTGGAGAGTGTTATGGCAGAAGAAATTGCTGCCCAGTTTGACAGCGCGGTTGAAATTCAGGCTATTTCATGGCATCCCTCCGGTTTGTGTCCTTCTGGAACAATGCGCGACGACCCCATCCTCCATTTGGTTGTCGCGTTTCCTCATCAACCCTCGTTTTTGATGGAACAGTTGGCGAAAGAAATGGGGTTCTCAGCAACGGCTATCAAAATTCATCTGGACCGCGAAATAGAAATAGATCGGTGAAGGAGGGCGAGGAATTGAAAAAAAGGCTGATCATATGGACGTTTGGGCTCATGATTGTAACTATGGCGCTTCAAATCAGTTTGATGAGAGTGGCCACAGCCTCTGAACAGTTTCATGAGGTTTTAATTGCCAAAGTGGAAGTGCATCCCAACGAAACTCTAACTGCAGACACATTTTCAATAGTCAAAGTATCGGAATCATCCTTTGAGCCGTGGATGATCAAGCCTTCTGAATTGGTGTTGCCGGCCTGGTCTTCTCGTTTGATCAGAAAAGGGGAACTTTTGACGCGGGAAGGAATCAGCCAGGAACCGATTCAGGATTATGCGGAGGTCGCTCTCAAAATGGAGCCTCAGGATGCGGTGGCATACCACCTTTTCGTTGGCGAAGAAATCGACCTGGTAGGCATTAGAGGAGAAGAAAGCATGATTCATTTCAACACTATGAGGATCAGCGGCATTCTTGGCCAGGATCTGAAACCCTCAGACATGACAATGACCCAGCCTGTCTTTCTGATTCTGCGAGGCGAAAAGAAGGAGATTCTGGAACTATGTCGAATTAAATCCACACATACATTTCAGATTATTAAAAAGAAGCCGACGGGACAGAAAGAGGGTTGACGAAGTTGGAAGGTATGCTTACAAAAGGTGATACAGACTTGAGAATAGACAAGGCGCCATATTTTATGGAGATTCTTGACAGCATACCTGATTTGGTTGTACGGCTGGACCTTGACTACACTATTGAATGGGCTAACAAAGCAGTGCTCAGAATGGATACAGAAGCCATCGGCAAAAAATGTTTTGAGGTCTTTCAGTCTTCTGAATTAGGGTGTCTGAATTGCCCATGTGTTAGGGCAATCAGAGACGGAGCAGCAGCGGAGGGCGCGGTCCCAAAAGAAAATCCGGATTCCGTAGGTGGGATTTGGACCAAGTATGCTGAGCCTGTCCGAAATTCAGATGGGATTATCACCGGAGCCGTCGTCATTGCGAAAGATTCGAAGGGTACATTGGAACCGCTCGAAAAGTATATGCCAGAGGCCGACCTTGACATAATGAAGGTGAGAAACAGAGAAGATAAGAATAGATCACTGTTTTATGACATGGTCGAATCGCTTAAAGACATTTTTGAGACGATCAATAACGATATTGACAGACTTAGAGTCATTGAGCTTTACAGGGATGAGCGGGATACTATTGAACGGCTGATGAATCAATCCGACAAGGCTTTTAGAAAAATAAGCAATCTGCATGAGATTTATGCTATTGAGGAAGGTCAGCTGGTCTTTAATATTGAGGCGTTTTCACTCGCAAATTTTGTGGATGACCTCTATCATCGGTTCAGATTTTTGTCGAAAAAGAGAAATGTGGATTTTACGATACAAGTGGATGAGAATTTACCTGTTGAGCTGATTGGCGATCCCGTACGCCTGGGAAATATTGTGAGGAATCTTCTGGAAAATGCGTTTGAGCATACTGAGCATGGGAATGTGCTGGTCCAGTTCGCCAAGGTCAGCATTATTGACGATAAGCTGAAAATGAGAATTTGCGTGAAGGATACAGGCATTGGGTTCTCTGAAGAGAAGCTGGACTGGCTGAAAAAAATGACAGAAAATCCACAACCGGAAGATATTCTTGCCTCTTTGGGTGACTCGACGGGCTTGGGTTATGTCACAGCACTGACGCTGCTTTCCAAAATGGGGGGACGGCTCGAAATTGAAAGCGCTTATGGAAGAGGCTCTGAGGTTAACGTCTACATCTATGTTCAATTCAATGGTGCTGGAAATGAAGAGCATATTGAACTAGTCCAGGATCGGTCTGCTGTGGATGAGCCTCATAAACCTCAACAAAGAAACCGGATTCTAATCGCAGAAGATGACGTCATGGGCAGGGTATCGCTGAAGCTGCTGCTTCAGGAAGATTATGAACTGGATTTTGCAAGAACGGGAAAAGAAACAGTGGAACGCTACATACGACACAAGCCGGATCTGGTGCTCATGGACATCATGATGCCTCATATGAATGGCTTTGAAGCCTTTGATGAAATTGAAAAAGCGGATCGATTCAGATGTCCCATTGTAGCCATATCTGCAAAGGTTATTGACTCTGAGCGGGATTATCTGACAAGCTATGGATTTGACGAGCATTTGTCAAAACCCGTAGAAGAGTCAGCACTTAGAAAAGCACTGGACAAGTTTTTTAAATGATCACGCCGTTCAAAAAGCAGTAACATGTTTCATCACTCGCGTTTGAAGATTACCGGAATACTGTCAGGACTCCTGTGTTATAATGTTTGAATAAGACATGATAACATGGGAGTTTTTATGATGATAAAAAGATTTAGAGTTCAGGCAACAGCAGCGTTTGGAATTGAATCAGTCGTAGCGGATGAAGTCAAAGCCCTTGGCTTTGATCAAGTTGCGGTGGAAAACGGAAGAGTAGAATATGATGCGGATCTATCAGGTATAGTGCGGTCCAACTTGTGGCTGCGCAGCGCTGATCGTGTTTACATCAAACTCGCTGAATTTAAGGCCGATACCTTTGAAGCGCTTTTTCAGGGCGTCCGCCGTATCGATTGGGCGGCATATATTCCGCAAGAAGGGACTTTTCCGGTTAATGCAAAATCCGTCAAGTCGACCCTATTCAGCCTATCGGACATACAATCCATTTCAAAAAAAGCAATTGTTGAGAAACTTAAGGAAACCTACGCTACAGAATGGTTCAAGGAAATTGGCCCGAGATACAGTATCCTGATCTCCATTCTAAAGGATCAGGTACTGGTGTTGCTGGATACATCTGGTGATGGTCTGCACAAACGAGGCTACCGCGAGAAGGGAAATGAAGCGCCTCTCAAAGAAACCTTGGCAGCGGCGTTGGTTCAAATCAGCAGGTGGAAACCGTTTATTCCTTTGATCGATCCGCTTTGCGGCAGCGGAACTTTATTGATCGAAGCGGCTATGATCGGACGCAATCAGGCGCCAGGACTGAACCGGCAATTCGATTCAGAGCACTGGAACTGGATGCCGGCATCCGTTTGGGATTTTGAGCGGAATTCAGCCAGACACGCAATCGCAGAGGATGCGAGTTTCAAACTTGAAGGTTATGACCTCGATCCAAGGAGTATCCGTATTGCCCGGGAAAACGCTGAAAAGGCCGGGGTTGCGGACTTCATTCACTTTCAGGTCAGAGATGTTGCTGAACTGAGTTCCAGGGACAAATATGGGTACATTCTCACTAATCCGCCTTATGGAGAGCGGCTTTCTGACTTAAGAGAAGCTGAAAAGCTCTACGGGGTCATGGGAGACCGTTTTGGCAAGCTGGATACCTGGTCATGGTATGTCATTACAGCCCACGAAGGCTTTGAAGCATCGTTTGGGAAAAAAGCCACTAAAAACAGAAAACTTTACAACGGAAGAATCAAATGCTATTTCTATCAATACTTTGGACCAAGGCCACCGAGGAGACCAAAGGAAGAGATTCAAAACGATTAGAACTGAGGTGCGTTGGCATGCTGCTGGAAGAGATTGAAGGTCTATTGAAGGGACAATTACCTGCGGTGGTGTCCCTTTGCGGTGCAGGCGGAAAGACCAGCGCAATTTTTGACTTAGCCGCGGCTCTGAAGCAGCGGGATCAGCATTGCAGGATCGTGGTTCTGACAACAACCCGAATGATGGTTGAGAAACCACCCAGGATCGACCATTTTCTTTCTGTAGATAATCTGTCCCAGATAGGTGCATTAAGCCCGGGAATTACCATGGTGGCACGAGGCGTAGACGAGCAGGGGAAAATATATGGCTTTGAACCTGAAGACATTGACCATTGGACAGAGGGTCCGGTATTTGGACAGAACCTCAGCTTCGTACTCATTGAAGCGGATGGGGCCAATAAAAAACCGCTTAAATCACCAAGGGAAGGTGAACCCAGATTTCCCGGGAAAACTCAGGTTGCCTTGGGTGTACTGGGGGCTGATGCCTTAGATCTGCCTGCGGTTGAGGCAAGAATCCATCGGCTGGCACTCTTTTTGGAGGTCACCGGAATAAATGAAGGAGAATTGGTAAGTGTGGAGGCACTGGAGGGCTTGATCCACTCAGAAAACGGACTTTTTAAGTCCTGCCCCGCGGACGCGGTGAAAATCATATTGGTGAACAAGGCAGAGCCACGTCAGGAAGCCTTTATTCAGAAGCTGAAGTCTCATACGGTTCTGCCGGTCATAGTCGTGGAGCGGGGAAGATGGGCATGAAGCGGGTGGCAGAACATTGGGCACTCGCGAATGCATGTGAAGATGAACGCGGGTACGGTATTAAGGTGATCGTCATGGCATCCGGCTTGTCCAGACGATTTGGCAGCAACAAACTGACTACAGACTTTCAGGGCAGACCACTTGCAGGGTGGGTTTTTGAAGCGCTTAAATCAGCAGACTGCGCACCTGGCAACGTAACCGTGGTCTGGCATGATCCGGACATTGCGGTTTTGGCGGAATCCTATGGGTTCAATACATGCTTTAATCCCAGTCCAGAGGAGGGGCAGGCGGCTTCGATTCGTCTAGGGCTGGCCGCTTCAAAAGAGGCGGATGCTTATATGTTTCTGACGGCTGATCAACCGCTCTTGAGGGGTCAAACCATTTCGGGGATGCTGAAGTCGTTTCCCGCAGGGCAGGGAAAGATTATGTTGGCCGCTTACAGGGGCAATACGGGAAATCCGGTCATCTTCGACAGAAAGTACAAAGCTTCGCTGATGCAGCTCAAGGGAGACACCGGAGGCAAACAAATCATCCGGCAGTATCCCGAGGCGGTGGTAGGGTACGAAATAGCATATGCAGAGGAATTGATGGATATCGACCGTGCTGAAGACCTGGCACATTTATCAAAGATCCTTAATTCCGATTCAGATAGAAGATAAGGGTGAGCATCATGACAGAAAGCATCCATGAGAAGCTGGATCAGATAAAAAAAAGACGAAGACAGCGGAGAAGACTATCTCTGGCCATGCTGCTGCTGTCGTTTACCATTGTTTTTGGCGCAGGTTATGTCCTATCCCTGATTCGGGAAGCCAGTGGTCTGGGTCCAATTTCAATCGAAAAAATCAATACGATTAATACAACGGCTGAACCTACTTATAAAAAGCAAAGTTTTTTTTATCCGGTAGTCTCCGGTATTATTATGACTGGAAATGAACGGCTCACCTATCTGACGGTCAGAGGTGAGGTTGTTTGGGAAAAAGAGTTCTTTGGCAGTGATATTCTCGCCCACGAAAGAAATGACATGTTTTATATTTGCGACAAGGCTACAGGCGACTATTATGTCCTGGATAAAAAGGGGCAGATCCTATCCAAATTAGAAGGACTGGGAAAAGTCGAACGATTTTTGGTGGGATCAGATGGTTACACTGCGCTTTATTTGAAAAATGATAAGAAAGTTGCCTTGATAAATCCGCAGGGCGTGATGTCTGCGACGATCCCTGTGCCTTATGAGGACATTCTGGATCTCAGGTATTCCGAAGCTATGAAGCTCATTGCCATGTCCGTGCTCGTAGTAGAGAATGATTACTTTCATACCAATGTTCTGATGTTCGGAACTGACGGGAAGATGAGAGGGGCAAGAAATTTCAACAACGCTGTGCTCTACAGGCTTTCTGACGCCGGAGAGGGATTTATTGGATATTCAGATGAGATGATTATTGCCTTTGATGATCAAAATGAGGAGCTTTGGAAGAAAATTATTGATCGAGAAGTAACACGACTTGCTTTTGACCCGTTTGGGAATACACTTCTGAATCTGACGATTCAAAATAAGGCTATTGATGACACCCGGGATAACAATGTGCTGTCCATGTATAATATTGCCGGGGAAAAGGTCTTCGAGCGAAAAATAGAGGTCGTGGTGGACCTGATGGCCATGGGCCCGGATCGAATTGCCTTCCTTGGGGACGGCAAACTCCATATCTTGAATTTTTCAGGAAAATTACTGGGAGTCAAGGTTGTGGACGACAGCCTTCTCGCTTTGGAATGGCTGGATGAGACCCACTTGGGAGTCGAGTATGAAAATCGCTATGAAATTTATTCCTGCAAATATTGACAAGGCATGAAAAGGCATAAAAGGGAGGCGCTTGGGTGGGCTTTAATTTACTTGATCTGATTGTGCTGATCGTGATTTTGGCTACAGCCATTAATGGCTTTAGAAAGGGATTTTTCAGGATGCTGCTCAATTTGACCGGCGTTCTGGCGGCGTTCCTTGTAGCGCTTTACTTTAGGAGCGGTGTAGCCGATTGGCTGTTGTTGAAAACAGAATTTTTCGCTTCCCTTGAACAACGCATTTTTGACAAATTGACGGAACATTTCGCTGCTCAGGCATCAGCTGCTTGGGTGCCATCTGACTCAATAGCGAAAGTGTTGACAATGCCTGAGCTGATGACAGCGGGTCAGTCTGCTTCAGACGTTGTGAATCGCACCTTGTTTGGAGAGCTTTCAAAGAATCTCGCGAATGCGGTGACCCAGGGGTTTGCTTTTATCCTCGTATTCCTGGCAGTTATGCTAATCCTGTTGGTCCTTGGGATCATAACCTCCGCTATATCCGAGCTGCCGCTGCTCAAGCAGGCGAACAAACTGGCTGGACTGGCTCTGGGTGGAGTACTTGGACTGCTCAATGTATGGATCTTAATGATGGTGATAACCTTTCTGATTCCTCTGACAGCGAGCGAATGGCTTATAAATTCCTTGAATGGATCGTCATTAGCCATAAATTTTTACAATCACAATTTACTGCTGTATCTGTTATATTATTTTGTTAGGACATAATTTTCTTTAAACTTATAAATTCAGGCAATGTACCTTTGATCGAGGAGGAGTGCAAGTTGAATCATAAAACTGAAGTGGACGCAAGGGGTCTGCTGTGCCCTAAACCTGTCATACAAACCAAGAAGGCAGTGGATCAGCTCGAATCTGGAGTAGTGACCACTATAGTCGACAATGATACCGCGCGTGAAAATGTCATCAAGTACGCCAAGAGTCAGAATTATCGTTATGAAGTGAAGCAAGCAGATGGTTTTTATTACATCGACATTTACAAAACGGAAGTCATGTATGATTCTGAGATCTTGCCTCAGACAAAGCCTAAACTCTCTGAGATTGTCATTCTGGTGGGGAAAAATACTTTTGGAGAGGGCGACGAAACCCTTGGGGAAGTTCTCATCAAGGGTTATTTTTACACACTTACTGAAATGGAGCCGTACCCAAAATCCATCCTATTTGTCAACAGCGGGGTACATCTTACAACAGAGGGATCACCGGTTCTCGAGTATTTGAGAGCACTGGAATCCAACGGTGTTGAGATCCTGTCGTGTGGTACCTGCCTTGACTATTACCAAGTTAAAGAGAAACTGGCAGCAGGCGGAATTGGAAATATGTACGCTATCGTTGAGACCATGCACAAAGCAAAAAATACAATTCGAATTTAGGAGTCTTTATGTTGGAAAAGAAGTTCTATGTCATTGCATTTGATTCAACCCATTATGCCATCAGCACTGAAAAAAAACTCGCAGCAGTTGGAGCACCTATCACCATGGTGCCGACGCCCCGTGAAATTTCGACAAGCTGCGGGCTTTCTATCAGGATCTTGGATGAGAATCTCGAGAGAGTGCTTGAAGCGCTGAGTGGTGTGTCAAAAGAAGGGATGAAGTTGTTTAGGATAGATCGGACTTCAACTGAGAATAAATCAGTCAAGTTAGAATGGAGGGATTGAGATGCCGCTCGAAATCCAGATTGGGGATATTATTGACACAAAGAAGCCGCATCCCTGTGGCAACAACCGTTTTGAGGTCTTAAGAATTGGGATGGACTTCAGGATACGCTGCATGAAATGCGACAAGCAAATCTGGATTTCCCGGACTAATCTCGAAAAAAGAATTCGAAAAATCGAAAGACAGGGAAGTCTGCTTAAGCCGGAGGATGTTAAAAAATAAAAAATACTAAAAGTTTTGATGAGAACTTAAAAAATTGTAAATTTCCAGTCCCATTCGGCGGAGTCATGATATAATAAGGCTAGTGTCGTGTAAACACTATAACTAGATAGCCAACAGCGATAAAATTACGAGATACCGCGTCGTCTTTCGAAATTCTATCGCTGTGTGTTGTTTAGTTTTAGAATTTACAAGTCACTGGCGATTTTTACTTATTGTACAAAACGGAGGTCGATGTTGTGGCAATTAAGTTCGCGGATAGAATGGAAGGTATTAAAGCTTCTGAAATCAGAGAACTATTAAAATTGACTGTAAGACCTGAGATCATATCATTTGCCGGCGGCTTGCCTGCACCCGAATTGTTCCCGGTTGAAGAGATGAAGGTGGTTTCTGTAAAGGTACTGGAAGAGGCAGGGCGTCAGGCGCTTCAGTACAGTCCAACAGAAGGTTTTGCGCCACTTAGGGAAAAGATTGCCAACCGCATGACGAAAGTCGGTGTCGCAGCCAAAGCAGACGAAATTCTGATTACAACCGGATCACAGCAAGGCTTGGATTTTGCGGGAAAAGTTTTCCTTAATCCTGGAGATTTTGTCGTTTGTGAAAGTCCGAGCTACCTCGGTGCTATCAATGCGTTTAAAGCTTATCAATGTAAATTCATTGAGATTGAAACAGATGATGATGGTATGCTGATCGAAGATCTTGAGAAAAAAATTGCCGCTCATAATAATGTTAAAATGATATATGTCATCCCAGATTTCCAAAATCCAACTGGCAGAACCTGGAGTCTCGAAAGAAGAAGAGGTCTTCTAGACGTTGCGAGGAAATTTGATTTGCCGGTCGTGGAAGATAATCCTTATGGAGAACTTCGATTTGAAGGTGAAATGCTGCCCTCCGTCAAATCCATGGATACGGATGGCCGGGTGATATTCCTCGGGACCTTCTCAAAGACCTTTTGCCCTGGACTTCGCGTGGGCTGGGTATGTGCTGAGGACAGTATCCTGAATAAATTTATAACAGTCAAGCAGGGCGCAGATCTGCAGAGTAACTCTATGACACAGCGCGAACTTGACATGTTTATGGAACTCTACAGCCTGGATGACCATGTTGAAAAGATCAAAGAGGTCTATCGCAAGCGCAGAACGCTGATGCTGGATACCATGAAGCAATATTTTCCTGAAGAGGTGTCCTATACCTATCCAAATGGTGGGCTATTTACCTGGGCAGTGATGCCGCCTAAACTTAACGCGAGAGACTTGATGCTTAAAGCAATTGAAAAGAATGTTGCTTTTGTTCCGGGAGGCTCCTTCTTCCCGAATGGCGGGCAGGAAAATACTATGCGCCTCAATTATTCAAACATGCCGGAAGACCTCATCGTCGAGGGGATCAAACGGCTGGGTGAAGTCCTGCATGACGCAGTAAGAACCATAAAATAAAGGAATAGCAGTAAGGAAGTTCTTTCAGTACATAAATGGATTTAACCAAGGTCAGCTCGACCCTAAGCAAGCAATTTTGCAGGCAAAGGGTTCTGGCCTTGGTTTTATATTTTTCTTGCATCGCTAATTCCAACGTGATATAATGCCTAGGTATGACGGGAGCCCAGTGGCTCCCAGTACTCTCTGTCCGGTCCCAAGAGACCGGGCCAAACAGACCATAGGGAGGTGCAAAATCAATGAGAAACTACGAAACAATCTTCATCCTTAAGCCGACTCTGGAAGAGGAAGTGAGAAAAGAACTGATCAACAAGTTCACTTCTATCATCTCCGCGAATGGCGAAGTCGTGAAAATCGAAGAGTGGGGCAATCGCAAGCTTGCTTACGAAATCGAGAAATTCCGCGACGGTTACTACGTTCTGGTCAACTTCAATGCGGCTCCTTCGCTGCCAATGGAGCTTGAGCGAAACTACCGTATCGCTGACGACGTTATCCGTTACATGATCGTCAATCTTGACGACAAGTAGTCACCAAGGCAGAGGAGTGAAATCATGAATCATGTCGTTTTGATCGGCCGCCTCGTAAGAGATCCTGAGCTGCGTCATATCGCAAGCACTGGAAGAGCGGTCACTAACTTCACACTTGCAATCGACCGAAACCTGAGCCGTGATAAGAAAGCGGAATATCAGCAAAAGGGCATTCCAACTGCAGACTTCATCCGTGTCAATGTATGGGGACGTCAGGCAGAAACGGCAGCCCAGTACCTTACAAAAGGTCGGATGGTCGCTGTAGAAGGGTCAATCACTACGGGTTCGTATAAGACGAATACTGGTGAAACCCGCTATACGACTGAGGTTACGGCAAACAACGTGGAGTTCCTCGAAAAAGCTGATTCAGCCGGACGAAACGGATCCTACAGTGATCCATCAATGGACTATGATCCGGGCGATTTCTCAAACGCATCTGCGGATTTGGATGACGACGAGGTGCCATTCTAGATTAGGGTTAAAGGAGGGAAATAAAGATGGCTGTTATTAAAAGAAGAAAGAAGCGCAAAGGCTGCAGCTTCTGCCAGGAAAAAGCTACTGGAATCGACTATAAAGATACCAGAAAACTTCAACGCTATCTGACGGATCGCGGAAAGATTCTTCCTAGACGTGTTACCGGCAACTGCGCCAAGCACCAACGTGCTTTGACTGTTGCGGTTAAGCGCTCAAGAATCATTGCACTGCTTCCGTTCGTCAACGAATAGAATCAGAGGTTAAAGAAGTTGTTGCGGTCAGACAAAGTGCTGAACGGGATGGCTTCTTTTTTTATGTCTATCATCATAAGCAGATAATGTCGGCTCAAACTGAATGCGGTTCGATTTGCAATCACTGTCGGATATTGTATAATATAAGGTAGCATTTCATTGAACCACTAGAGGAGCTGAGCTGTTGAATCCAAGATCCAGAACCAGATCCATGACAGAAACAGGTATCGTTGCCGCCATTGGGGCAGTTGCCACCATAATGGGATATTATATTCCATTTCTCAATATATTTTTAATCTTCACTGCCATACCTTTTGCCATAATTACACTACGTAACGGGATTTCCTATGGAATCTCCGGGGCTGTTATTGCCTCTGTCATAGTCGCCATGGCTACGAATCCAATTTCAGCCTTGATAACACTTTTTTCAAGCGGCTTTAATGGCATCTTTTTAGGGATCGTTGTTAAAAAGCAATTTAAAGCTTGGCCGGCTATAGTCGTGACAACATTGGCAACGCTCTTTTCGCTCTATTTATCCTACTATGTCGTATTGCCGCTCACGGGTGTTGATCTGAATGTTCAGATGGACCAGATGATTGCGGAAATGAAGGTCACTATGGAAGTTATGCAAAACAGTATGAATGCTGACGCTCAGGCAACAGAAGAAAGTGCCAGACTTCTCGAGAGCTATACGCGGAATATGAAGCTGCTCATCCCCTCAGCCATTGTCATGAGCGCGTTAGTGAGCGCGGCTGCAAACTATCTTCTGTTCAGAGCTATTCTCAAACGTATGGGCGTCGCATTGCCAGAAATGCAGCCCTTTCGGGAATTCAGGCTGCCGGGCAGTGTCTTTTTTGGAATGCTGATTATGATTGTTATGAGTTATCTGGCGGGTTACTTTAAACTGATCCAGTCGGAAGCACTTCTGGCCAACGTCTACATGGTGTTTTCCATGGCTTTTGTTCTACAGGGTGCAGCGGTGATTGTCTATTTCTTCAAGCGCATTCCAGGCCAAAAATTACTCAAATGGCTGCTGGTCTTCATGCTGGTTTTTACCGGCGGAACTGTTTATTTGGCGCTGCTTGGAATGTCAGATGTCATGCTGAATTTTCGAAAACGGTATGAAAACCGTTTAATGATGAGGTGATGAAATGGGAAATGCCAAATTCCTCAAATTATTTAAGCCGGATGCGAAAATCTATCTCGGCATCATAGGCGTTCTCGTTCTGATCCTGATGTTTTATAACCCTTATATAGGCGCTATAGGCGTATTGGTATTGATTTACCTCAATGTCTATGCCTGGCGGTCGAGCAGGCAGAGAAACAAACGCTGGCAAAAGTATATTGAAGAATTGTCGAGCGACATCGATTCCGCCGCCAGGTACGCGATCCTCAATTTGCCTATACCGCTGACACTGGTGGACTTTGACGGCAGAATCACCTGGTACAACTCCAAATTCAGCGAGATCATAGATGAACGCGAACTGATCGGTGCAGAGCTGGAAGGCGTAGTCCCCAGCTTGGACCTCGATGAGATCTTGAATAAGAACGAGTCGCCAGATGTTAAGGTTGGTGAGCGCTATTATAAAGTATACGCCAACGTCGTCAAAACAGACGAAAAGGATGCTTCCAGGGTCATAGTGATGCTATACTGGATTGACGCGACGCCATTCAGAGTGCTTAAGGACCAGTACGAGGATGAGCGCCCTGTGGTCGCTCTAATCCAAGTGGACAACTATGATGATGTGATGAGTGAAACCAAGGAGGACAAACGGCCGTTTCTCACCTCGGAAATCGACCAGAAGGTCAATCTATGGGCTTCCCGCATGAATGCGCTAATCAAAAAATATCAGACAGACAAATATCTCGTGCTCTTCGAGGAGCGGTATCTTGAGAATCTCGAAGCGAAACGGTTTTCAATTTTGGACGATATCCGTGAAATTGAAGTGGGCAACAAATTTCCTATGACCCTGAGTATTGGGGTAGGCGTTAATGGCAGAAATCTCAACCAAGCTGAAGAGTATGCCTTCAGTGCTCTGGAGCTGGCGCTTGGAAGGGGCGGCGACCAGGCTGTTGTCAGGAAGAGGGGCAATTTCGAATTCTATGGCGGCAAGGCTAAAGCGGTCGAAAAAAGAAACAGAGTAAAAGCGAGAATTATTGCTCACGGTCTCAGACCTCTGATTGATGAAGCATCCAACGTCATCATTATGGGGCATAAGTACCCTGATATGGACTGCTATGGCTCTGCGATCGGGATCTACAGGGCGGTCATCAACCGTGGCAAGGATGCGCATATCGTTTTGACGAGTGCCAATGAAGCGATCAAGAGCGTTCATAAAATGTTTTCTGACAATCCGGTTTATCATTTTGTAACAGGGGAACAAGCTTTAAATATGGTACAGAAAGATACGCTTCTGGTCATTGTGGATACCCATCGCCCAAGTTATACCGAATGCCCGGAATTGCTCGAAAAAATTTCAAGAGTCGTATTGATCGATCATCACAGAAGAGGAACTGAGTTTGTTGAAAATACCGCGTTGAAGTATCACGAACCCTATGCGTCCTCAACTTGTGAATTAGTCACTGAAATTTTGCAGTACATGGACAACAAAGTCACGGTTGAAAAAATTGAAGCCGAAGCTCTAATGGCCGGCATTGCTGTCGATACCAAAAACTTCACATTCAAGACGGGCGTTCGTACGTTTGAGGCAGCCTCTCTGCTCAGGCGCTTCGGTGCGGACACAACCGTTGTCCGGCAGTTGTTTCAGGATGATCTTGAAACCTTTATCGCCAAGTCGACCATTGTTGGCAGCGCCAAGCTGTATGACCACGGCATTGCAATTTCTTACTGTCTGGAAGATATTCCTAACGCCCAATTGATCGCGGCACAGGCAGCAGATGAGCTTCTCGATATCCGGGGGATTTCAACCTCGTTTGTCATTTCAGTCAACAAAGACCAATTGATTTTCATCAGCGGCAGATCTCTCGGCGACGTCAACGTTCAGATCATCCTGGAAAAAATAGGCGGCGGCGGCCATATGACGGTAGCGGGCGCCCAGCTTTCCGGCTGTTCGCTTGAGGAAGCTACGAATCAGTTGCTGAAAGCCATAAAGGACTATTTTGAGGAAGGTGATAAGTCATGAAAGTCATACTATTGAAGGACATTAAAGGAACAGGGAAAAAAGGACAAGTTATTGAAGCAAGTGATGGCCATGCTCGCAATTATTTGTTTCCAAGGGGACTGGCGAAACCCGCTACAGATTCCAGCGTTCGCGAACTGGAGCATCAGAAGGCGTCTGCGGATAAACGCAAAGAAAAGGAACTGGATGAATCCAAAGCGATGGCTGGGCAGCTCGAGGCGATCAGCTTAAAATTTGCGGTGAAGATTGGCGAAGGCGGAAAGCTGTTTGGCTCCATTACGACAAAAGACGTTGCTGAAGCCCTCGAAAAACAATATGGCATCAAGGTAGACAAGAAGAAACTTGAGCTCGCTCCGATCAAGTCCACTGGAACAACGCAAGCTGAAGTCAAGCTGGCTCACGGCGTTCACGCCAACGTCAAAATTGAAGTCGTTGAAGGCTGATCAGGACCAAGTGCCATGTAAATTGCAGACTGTAATTAGTAAAGCTTAAGTATTTGCCTGGCACCCGTCTCTCATAGCTACTGTTAACCGACCCTGCTGATGAACGAACTTCTTCATGCAGGGTTTTTTCAGAAGGAGAGTGAATTCACTGTGGTCACAGTACCTGAACCCGGAAATGCCGCAACTTCTGAACAGAATCCAAAGGCTTACTGCAGAGCCAGGCTGATAGAAATGGAGCAATCAATGCGCCGGTTTTTCATGGGACGCGAAGAGACCCTGAAGATGGTGCTTGGGGCTTTTTTCAGCGATGGTCATGTCCTGGTGGAGGATGTGCCAGGCGTCGGTAAAACCACACTTGCTAAAACACTCGCTCAGTGCATGGAAGTGGCATTCAGAAGAATTCAATTTACTCCGGACCTCATGCCTTCGGATGTCATAGGGGTAAGTCTCTTCGACCTCAAATCCGGCACCTTTAATTTCAAGCGCGGTCCGGTTTTTACGAATATCCTGATGGCAGACGAAATTAACAGATCTTCACCCAAAACGCAGTCCAGTCTGCTGGAGGCAATGGAAGAGAGACAGGTTACTATGGATGGACAGGTGTATCCCCTCGAAAGACCATTTATGGTCATCGCGACGCAAAATCCTGTCGAGTTCGAAGGGACGTTTCCCCTCCCTGAAGCGCAGCTGGATCGGTTTATGGTGAGAATTGACATTGGCTATCCAGATGCTCAAACAGAGATAGATATTCTGAAAAAGGAAACTTTGCTTCAGGAATACCCAATGAGCCAACCCATATCCAAGACGGATCTACTGATGATTCGAGAGACGGTTGCGGCAATAGAAGTCAGCGATGCCATCTACAGTTACGTGCAAAGGCTCCTGGACGCTTCCAGGCACCATCACGATCTGCACTACGGATTAAGTCCAAGAGCGGGGATCGCCATGGTCAGAATGTCGAAATTTATGGCACTCATGGCAGACCGACCTTATGTGACGCCGGATGACATTCGCCTGGTGGTCTTTCCCGTCATGGCCCACCGCCTTGTTATTAAACCAGACGCCATGTATCGCGGCATAACTGAGCGCGAGGTCGTTCGTCAATTGATCGAGATGGTTCCGGTGGCGAAAAAACAATGACCAGAGTGTTTGAGGTTGATCGCGGCGTCCTTCTAAGAATTCTGATGGTGGTGTCAGTCTCGATCCTATTGGTGCTGATTACCGGCGCCAAGTTTTTCTATCTGACAACGGCCCTCCTGTTGGGCGTCTTCCTGGTGGACGGGTTAATTCTCTGGACCAATATCCTCCTTCTCGTATCGACTTTTCACATAAGCGCCTCAGTCTTGACAGCCGGTGAAACCCTGACAATCCAGTACCGGCTGCTGAATAATTCAATTCTTCCAATTTTTCATTTGTCAGTAAAACCCGTCATTTCAAAGGAACTTGGCGAGGTCGAGTTTGATTTCAGACATTATGCGTTCAGGCCTTATGAAATCCAGCAAATCGAACGCCAACTGACGTGTGATCGAAGAGGGTTTTACACGGCAGGAGAGATTGTCATCAAACTCAGCGATCCTCTGAAGCTTATGACCTGGACCATGACCAGGCTGAAGCCTATTGAGGTTGCCGTTTATCCCAGAGTCTATCCATATCGAAAGCCTAAGCTCGAGGCAGTGGAGCTCTTTGGGGCACGTCGTTCCTCAGATCAGCGAAAGGAAGACCAGACCTCGGTGAAATCCGTCAGGAAGTATCACGAAGGCGACAGCGCTCGCAGCATCCATTGGGCACTCACCGCGAAAATGGCGGAGCTTCAGGTTAAAGAGTACTCTAACGCCAGCAGCAAAAAGACCTATGTGTTTGCCGATGGTTACGAATCCCCTCAAATCGCCGAAAGTCCCTCCGAAGCGAAAGCTTCAGCGCTCCGTTTCGACGGCATCGCAGAAGTGGCAGCGTCCATCCTGACCGTGCTGCTGAGAGAGGGCACTGAAACCGTGATGCTGATCAATGATCGACACCGAACGGAAGCCCACGGCAGACAGTACCGCCATCTAGGTCTGTTTATGGATAAACTCACCGCTTTTTTGCCGGATGGCCCCTTGGCCTTTCCGGAATTTCTGAGCCGTGAATCCAGACGCTTTCAGGAAGGCGCAGAGTTGATCGTGATTTGCGGACCGCTGGATCCTGTGATGCTGGAGACGCTGAGAAGTTTGGTGAAACGACATTTCAGAGTGATCTGCTATAGCCTGGATCCCGAATGGGACGCTATAGGTCCGCATCAAACCAATGAAATGACCCAATCAGTTCAAGAAGTCAAAAATCTTCAGATTTTCAAACTGTCTGAAGCGTCAGCGCTGTCTAAGTTATAAATTACGTTATCCATGCGCAGGGTAATGACCGGCACCTTGCCGTTGATGCGCCACAGCCGCAGGAGGTGAGCTTATATGCCGCAAAACGATAGGATCCCTCTGGTCCTTGCAGGATTGATGCTGGCGGGCATGCTCGTGCACCTCCGCGCTGTGACGGGAATTGAGGCGTCATCCCTTTTTATTGGTGTGCTGACGGTCAGTTCGGTAGGGGCGATTTTCGGTGCTGAGCGCTTTCCAGCCTTCAGAGTGATGGCGCTCATTGGAAGTCTGATCCTGGTTTTAATGATGCTGGTGAGTCCGGTGAGCCTTCATCCCCTCATGCCTGCCTATCAGGCAATGAAAGCGGCCCAAACTTTTGAGCAGGTTTTGATGGGATTTCGTGGTTTCTCAAACCTGTTCAATAGTCTCTTTTATTACGCCCTGGATTACGAAAAATATCCTTTTCAATCACCGCAGCTGTTTTTCGCTCTGCTCGCCTGGGGGCTGGCTTTACCGGCGTGGCTGATCTTCAGGAATCCCAAAGGCAGACGAGTAAAACTTTTTTTGCCGATGGTTGTGCTACTGTTCGCCTGGTTTCAAGGTTATAGGATTGATACAGGCTTTATGCTTTACTTTGCCGGTTATACGGGATATTTATTCACCACTTCCGGTGAGCGCGGCTACAGTGGCCTACTCCTGTCTGGACTGGCCATCCTTATTGGAATTGGCATTTATACGGTTTTTCCGGTGGAAAAGACCATCCAGCTGCTGGACGAACGTTTCGGCCAAGTCGCTTGGTTGAGGTCAGAATATTCACCATTTTCAGGTGGAAATTTTAGTTTCTCAGATACGATCTATGAACCCCTTGGCGAAAATCGCCTGGGAGGCCCGGTTACCCTGAGACGGGACCGCGTTTTTTCGGTACGCAGCGATCACGGTGGCCATTTGTATCTCAGAGGACGCGTCCTGACGATCTATGACGGAAAGTCTTGGCAGAGAGAGGCAGGCGAAATTGAAAACTTCTATCTTGATCAGCCGGCGCCGCTCAGAGGGTCTGGAGAAGTTGGGTATGATCTCGAGATCTTTGGAATCGACTTAAATACAAAAACCTTGTTCGCACCCCTTGGCGTTGCGGGTATTGACGTCCCACACGGGATTCTGCGGCGAGACCGCTATGGGATCATTTATTTGGACCGGCTGATTGAGTCACTCGAAAATGGTTACCGTCTCGCGACAATTGAGCCACAACCCAGCCGCCTGGAATCAGGGATTGAGTATTTTCAACTTCCCGAAGATTACTCCGATGAAGTCAAGTCATTGACGGCCTCTCTGACAGCCCAGGCAGCAGATACACGCGGCAAGGCAGAAGCCATTCGGGATCACCTTCTGACCTTGACGTACAACTTAAGTCCTTCCGTACCTGGTGATGACGTGGATTTTGTGGAACATTTCCTGTTTGAAGAGCAGCAGGGCTACTGCACCTACTTTGCCAGTGCCATGGTCGTCATGTCCAGGGCAGCCGGCATCCCTGCCCGCTACGTAGAGGGTTTTCTCACACCTTATGAGCCAAATGCTGACGGTGATTACATTGTCACCGCAGACCGGGCGCACGCTTGGGCCGAGCTCTATCTTGACGGCCGGTGGACCGTCATGGAAACCACACCTGCATATGTGGCGGAAACCGTAACGACGGATAATGGTTCAGCGCCAGTCCTGGAGCCAAATGCAACCGTCGACCTCCCTGTACGGCCTCAAGATGACATGGAAGAAGACCCTTTTGAAGCAGATGGTCAACCGTCTCAGCGCTTTCCTGCTTACGTTGTGTGGCTGAGTGTTACAGCACTGCTCCTCATTCTATTGATTTTGGCATTTTTTGTTCGCCGATGGTGGCTGGACACCCATAATGAAATTCATCTGACTATCAAGCTGGCGGATGACGTCATGACGCTCCTGATTCTGAAATGCGGCCTTGACGCCTGGACTGGAATGACACCGAAAGAAGTCATTTATCAATGTGCCTCACAGATGCCTGGTCAAAACGCAGATCACTCTGCGAGCATAGACCCTTCAAAACTTACTGGCTGGGTTGAAAATGCCTACTATGGCAATTACAGAGACGAATTGACAGCATCGTCGCTAAAACAATTTAGAGACGACTTTGTCAAGGGGGAGCGCAACTGGGTAAAAAAATGCTGGTATTTGTACTGGATTTACTTGAAAGGGGAAAGATCAACATGGAGTTGAATCCGAAACTGCCTCCGCACAATATTGAGGCGGAGCAGTCGGCGCTTGGCGCCATGATTCTGGATAAAGGCGCCATCAGTGATGTGGTTGAGATCATTGAGAGCGGAGATTTCTACAAAGAGGCCCATAGCGAGATTTTCAGCGCCATACTAAGGCTATATGGAAGAAATGAGCCGGTGGATATTGTAACACTGTCGGACGACCTTACCAGAGCTGGCATGCTGGAAGCCGTGGGCGGCATTGAGTACCTGTCGGACCTGACGAGTTTTGGCGTCTTGTCGACCAACGCGCGTCACTACGCAACAATAATTGAAGAAAAATCCATGCTCAGAACTTTAATCCGAACGTCATCAGAAGTTTTGGAGAGAGGTTATGATAACGAAGGTGCGGACACGCTGCTTGAGTTTGCCGAGCAGACCATCTTCGATATTTCACAAAAGAAAAACAGGATGGGACTCGAACCAATAAGAGAAGTTCTTATTAAGGCCTATGAGCGCATTGAAGCGCTGTATGCCTCAAAAGCTTCAATTACGGGTTTGTCAACGGGCTTCAAGGATTTGGATTATAAATTGAGCGGTCTGCAAAAGTCGGATTTGGTCTTGGTTGCTGCGCGACCTTCTATGGGGAAAACCGCATTTGCATTGAATCTTTGCCAGAATGCTGCGCTGCGCAACGACGCTTCTGTCGCGGTCTTCAGTCTCGAGATGAGCAAAGAGCAGCTGGTACAGCGTATGCTGAGCTCAGAAGCCCAGATCCCCATGCAGAACATGAGAAATGGCAAGCTGGCCGAGGATGACTGGGTGGCATTGACAAAGGCGATGTCCAAACTCTCTGCCGCGCAGATTCATATTGATGATACTCCGGCGATAACACCTTTGGAGCTTAGAGCCAAATGCCGGCGTCTTAAAATGGAAAAAGGTCTGGACATGATCATGATAGACTACCTTCAGCTCATGAATGTCTCCGGACGCGCTGAGTCGAGACAGCAAGAGATTTCGACCATTTCAAGGTCGCTGAAGGCTATCGCCCGTGAAATGGATTGCCCGGTAGTGGCACTCAGCCAGCTTTCGCGTGCACCGGAACTTCGAGCCGACCATCGTCCAATGCTCTCTGACCTTAGAGAATCAGGCGCGATCGAGCAGGATGCGGACGTCGTCATGTTCCTTTATAGGGACGAGTATTACGACAAAGAGTCAGAGCGCAAGAATATCGCTGACCTGATTATCGCCAAGCAGCGTAACGGCGAGGTGGGTGATGT
The DNA here is from genome assembly GCF_058683855.1 of Acidaminobacter sp. QWL-03. Classification (NCBI taxonomy): domain Bacteria; kingdom Bacillati; phylum Bacillota; class Clostridia; order Peptostreptococcales; family Acidaminobacteraceae; genus Acidaminobacter; species Acidaminobacter sp. QWL-03. Next base: position 2,680,274 of record NZ_CM178752.1, on the reverse strand, counting down.
CGAGCTGGTTTGGCTGGGACAATACGCAAAATTCGCCGACAAAGCCCACTATGTGGACGAACCGGTTTTCTAGGAGGTATGTCGATTGCCTGATGTTGAGGTGCGCCCGCTGAGGCTGAGAGACGTGGCACAAATGGCACGATGGGGAAAGCATGAGGATCTCCGGTTTCAAGCTTACAATTTTATAGGGCGCAATTTTTCGGATTTTTTGTCCTGGTACCTCATGAAGCGTCAGCCCTTCAGAAAATGGGTCTACGGCGTATTTGCAGATCAACTCCTGATAGGTTATATCACCGTGAAGCAGTTCCACAGAGAACAGAAGTCAGCGGAAATGGGCATCAGCTTCAATCCCGACTGGACCTCCAAAGGCTTTGGCACTAAAGCGGTGAAACGATATCTTGAACTTGTTTTTGAACGGTTTGACCTCGAGCGGGTGTGGCTCAAGACGGCATCCTTTAATGCCAGGGCGATCCGTTGCTATGAGAAAGCCGGCTTCGTGAAGTATGATCTGCAGCGTGAGCCCTATGAAGATCAATCCATGCCGCTTACGCTGGTCAATCAATGGCCGGAGTGGTTCGAGTATCACGATGAACTGGCTTGGATGGATTACCTCTATATGGAGATCGAGAAACGTGATATTCAAAAATAATGTTCGTTATAATACGAACAATAAGTGCTCTTGCTGAACAAATATACGAAAAACGTTTGACTTTATGACGTAACTCTGTTACGATAATGCCTGTGATCAATTAAACCAAGAATATCCAATCTAATGAGGTGACCAGAATGGCAACAGTCGTCATAGTAGGCGCTCAGTGGGGCGACGAAGGCAAAGGAAAAGTGATCGACTATCTTGCGCGTGAAGCAGATGTCGTCGTTCGCGCACAGGGCGGCAATAATGCCGGCCATACTGTAGTTGTCGGTGATAAAAAGTACGCACTCCACCTGATCCCTTCAGGCGTGCTCAATCCGGATGCTCTGAATCTGATAGGCAACGGCGTCGTTTTTGATCCGGAAGGCTTTTTGAAGGAAATTGAGGGACTTAAAAAAGACGGTGTTGCCACGGACAAGATCAAAGTCAGTGAGCGCGCGCATCTTATATTCCCATACCATAAAGAAATCGACCGCCTTTCTGAAGAAGCGCTGGGCGACATGAAAATTGGCACGACTAAAAAGGGCATAGGTCCATGCTATATGGATAAAGTAGAAAGAATTGGGCTTCGGGTCGGCGACATGGAAGACTGGGACCGCTTTGAAGCTCACCTCCGAAGCAATATCCGCAGAAAGAATGACATCATTGTCAAACTTTACGGCGGCTCACCGCTTTCTGAGGATGCCATGGTGGCAGATTACAAGGTCTTTGCAGCGCAGGTTCTGCCTTTTGTGGCAGATACGGGGATTCTCGTTCACGACGCCGTTATGGAAGGCAAAAAGGTACTTTTGGAAGGTGCTCAGGGGACCATGCTGGACGTGGACTACGGCACTTATCCGTATGTTACGAGCTCCCATCCGGTTTCCGGCGGCTTTGCCGTGGGTTGCGGCATAGGTCCGAACCAGATCGAGGAAGTTCTGGGCATTGCTAAAGCCTATACGACCCGAGTTGGAATGGGGCCATTCGTCACCGAGCTGGATGACGAAGTGGGCAACGCAATCCGAATCAAAGGCAATGAGTTTGGTACGACCACCGGACGCGCAAGACGCTGCGGCTGGCTGGACGCGGTAGTGCTCAGGTACTCAGCGCGCATCAATGGTATGACCTCTGTAGCGCTGATGCTCCTCGACGTCCTCGGAGGATTTGAAGAAATCAAGATCTGTACGGGGTACCGTTACAAGGATGAGATTCTCACGGAGTATCCGGCGAAGCTTTCCGTTCTGGAAGCCTGTGAGCCTGTCTATGAGGTCTTTGAGGGCTGGCAGGAGGATTTGAGCACCATTGAGACTTACGACGCGCTGCCGGTCAACGCAAAGCGCTACATTGAGCGTATTGAAGCACTCATGGGTATTCCGGTAAAAATCGTGTCAGTGGGCCCGAAGCGAGACCAGACCATTGTGCGCGGGGCTATTTACAGAGCGTAAATTTATCAATAGTTAACGGAAAAGGGAAGTTTGGTGATGGATGTCACCAACTTCCCTTTTAATGTTTTTGATTTCATGGGACTCATCTGTCACACTTCCCAGCGGAGATCCTTGCCATAGAAGTAGAGAAAGCGAAATTCACCGAACAGCCTGGACGCGACGCGCTCACTATAGGTTTCTCGGAGCTGAACCGGCGTCAGGTTGGTGGAGAGAATCATAGGCTTCTGTCTGAGCAGGCGTGTATTGATGAGGTTGAAAATCTCGGTATTTGTAAAGGTATTCACCATTTCTGTACCCAGATCATCAATAATCAGCAGATCAGACTCAAAGAGCATCTGATAGGCTTCCGCTGCTTCCGAGCGGCCCGCTTCGCTGAAGGTGTACTTCTCCAGAAGTTTGATCAGGCCGAACGCCGTCTGGTAAATCACGGTGTGTCCTTTATCCAGCAGAGATTTAGCAATCGCATGGCACAAAAAGGTTTTTCCCAAGCCGGTTGCGCCGTAAAACAGAAGATTGTCGTATTTGTTACCAAACTCGTGAACAAAACCCTCACTTATGGAAAGGATTTCATTCATATTTGCACGAGGTGTAAGGGCTTCACTTCTGAAAGGCTCATCACTGAAAAGCGACATATCAAAGGTGGAAAAATTCTCGCGGCTCAGAACGCCTTTCAGATTGGACATATCATAAGCGTACTCAATGAGCTGCTGGCGGTAACATTTGCAAAGGCGACCATCCGGAAGATGACCGGTGTCCGAGCATAGGGGGCAGGTATAGCGCAGTTCCGCATAATCGAGAGGAAAATTGTGCTCAGTCATGAGAAAGGCCCGTTCGTTCTTTAGTTTCTTCAGGGCTTCTTCCAAGTCTTTAACTGCTTTGTCTGGATCAAGATGGCCGTAAAGGACCAACTTAGAAAGTTTTAGACCCGTTCTTGAAATTTCCTCATCTATGGCACGAATCTGTGGAACTCTATCATAGATTTCATTTTTTCGCCGTTCCTGATCGTATCTGGCACGATCACGGCGCATTTGGTAAGCGCTTTGGATGTCGCGGATTCGATTTTTCATATGATATGTCCGGCAAACAGGCTTGCTGAGGCACTGCTCCAGATCCGATCCTCCTTGTTAATAGACGTGAGCTCGTTACTTTTTGGACCGCAATAGCTTTTCGAGATCCTCCGGAGAATAGTCATCTCTCTTGGGTTCAAATTCATGGAATCGATTTTTAGAACTGGTTTTTATGGGTTCCCTCAACTTTGAGGTGCTCTGTGACTCAGGGCCGGAGGCCTTTGCAGAGGCTCGTTCCGCCATGTAGGTCTTATATTTTTCAATAGTATCAATCTTATTTTCAACAAGGTTGCGCACGACCGTATCCATATAATTCATATTGGCGTTTGAGGTTCTTTTGCTGGCTTCCTTGATGACTTCACACAAAAAATCAAGATCCAGCTGGTCTCTGTCAATCCAACGGTCAATAATTTCACGGTCTCCGCCTGATACCGTTCTGTTGCTGTATCCCAGAAGCCTGTAAATCTTTCTGTAAGCGGCGTATGCCTTACCGCTTGACTTCATGAGTTCCTCGGCTTCCTCCGGGCTAAGTATACCCTGATCATACCAGCTGCGCAGGACGGCTCCGACATAATTGACGTTCTTTACATTCTTTTGTTCGACAGAATATAGGAAGGCTTTAATAATCAGTTCAGGTGACAGATTGAATTCAAATACCCAGCTTAAGACTTCGGTGCGCTCATTTGGCGTGAGCTGCCGCCGCATGATCTGATCAATGCTGTAAAACATATCCCTTATCTCGGCGTTTTTCATTGAATCGATCAAATCCCCTGAAGAAGGTTTGGAGTGATCTGGTTCCAAATTTTTTGGAGCAAAATTATTGTCGAGATAGAGTTGTCGCAGAGATAAAAATTCAACATCATAATCATTAGACATACCGTGAGCTTCTTCTTTTGAATGCTTCGCAATGATTTTCTTTTTTTCCCAAAAATCCCAAGCGGATAATACATCTTCCAACGGTATGTTTAAATGGCGAGAAATGGAACGGTGGTCGCTTTTTATACTTAAATTTGCATCTCGTGCCAATTTATATCCTAAAAGGTAAACTTTTACAAAAGTTCCATTAGCCATTGGCATAAAATCGTTAATAAATATATTTTCTATGGAAGTAGTACCAAAATCAACCTTTTCTTCTTGTAGGTGGAATCCCATGGCATTCCCTGCTTTCTATTGAAAATACAACGTTCTTTTTTAATTTGGAGCATTTTTATTATATCACAAAAGAAATTTGATTTTGTAATTAGTTTGGAAACGATTTTTATGGTATACTGATTGAGGATTTATTAAGAAATCATTAAATTCTGATTTCTGTTGTAACAAAATCTAAAGAACACAGGAGAGAATTATGCAGCTTAAACAGATCCAGAAAAGGATTGCAAAGGGTCTTGAATCAGGCGAAGCTATGCTGCGCCGAGCATCAGGCAAAACCTTGAAAAAACTTGACAGCTCTGTTGTTACCCCTGCAGATTTCGATACTCATAAACATGTCGATTTCTTCAAGCGCAACCGGTATGCCACGTCTGTGGTCGCGGCCATGCTTGCTGTCGCCGTCTCGAGCGTATTTACGCTGGAGGCCGGTTCGTTTTCAACAGCTCAGTCAACAGACCTTCAATCCGTTGAAGTTCAATCACCAAATCAGGTCATGCTTGCAGCGACTTTTTCAGAAGCGGGCGTTGCCAAAAAAATGCCGCTGATTCCGGACGGCGCGAAAAAAGCGACTGCGGATATTTCAGAACTCGTTGAAGAGGCTGCTTCTTTTGACGCACCAGCGCTTGAGGGCTATGCAGTCAAAATTGACGGCGCAGAGTACGGATTTTTTAAGTCAGAAAGCGAAGCACAAAGTGTTATTGATACCTTAATGTCGAACTTTACTGCTGATAAAGACATTGTGGAAGCCTACTTCAAAGAAACTGTCGAAGTTGCGGCCACAAGAAAAGAAGCAGGTTTGTTCAAAGCTTTCAGCGTTCCTGAAAGATCTGTTGAGTACATTATGAAGGGCACTGACCAGGAAAAGATCCATGTCGTCGAATCGGGCGAGAACTTCTGGACAATTTCACAAAAGTATCAGATCTCAGTTGAAGATCTTGAAAAGGCTAATCCGGGTATTACACCTGAGAAACTTCAGATTGGCGCAAAAGTCAGTTTGATGGTACCGGCTTCACTCGTTACGGTTTGTACGGTGGAGAAAGCTGTCTATAAAGAGCAGATTCCTTTTGAGACAGTGGTTAAAGAAGACGCCTCTACATATAAGGGGACCAATAAAGTCACAACTTCCGGTTCAAATGGTGAACGGGAAGTCGTTGCCAATGTCGTCAGAGAAAACGGCATAGAAGTCAACAGAGAAATTCTGAGTGAAAAGGTTGTTGCAGAACCTACAACGAAAGTCGTTGTCAAGGGCACCAAACCCAGACCAGCTACAGTAGGCTCCGGCGTCTTGGCTAAACCTGTATCCAGGGGTACGGTCACTTCACCTTTTGGCACCCGCTGGGGCAGAAGACACAACGGAATTGATATCGGTCTATCTACCGGTACAGCTATTAAGGCCGCGGATGGTGGAACGGTCACCTTTTCCGGTTATGACGGCGGCTACGGCTATACGATTCGCATAAGTCATGGAGACGGCGTTGTCACTGTGTATGCACACAATTCAAAGCTTCAGGTTAAAAAGGGCGACAAGGTCTATAAAGGCCAACAAATCGCGCTGAGCGGCAATTCAGGAAGCAGCACAGGACCTCATCTTCATTTTGAAGTCAGAATAAATGGCGTTCCCAAGAATCCTTTAAATTATATTAGAATGTAAAATTGTACGAAAGCTTCCCGGAGTACGCCTTCAGGAAGCTTTTTTCTTTGGAACGACATGCACCAAGTCCGTTTTTTGACCTTGTGGACAATTGAACATTTGTACGTTAGAATGATATTAATCCTAGAGAAACGGGGTGGCACCAATGAATCCACGCAAAGTGCTAGTTGTAGACGACGAAAAACCGATTTCGGATATCATACGTTTTAACCTGACCAAGGAGGGTTATCAGATTATAACCGCTTTTGACGGTGAAGAAGCGCTGCAGCAAATGAAGGCAGAACAGCCGGATTTAGTGCTGCTGGATGTTATGCTTCCGCGGCTGGACGGTTTTCAGGTCTTGAAGAAAATCAGAGAGGGCAGCCAAGTCCCCGTGATTATGCTGACGGCGAAAGAGGAAGAAGTAGATAAGGTTCTTGGACTTGAGCTCGGAGCGGATGATTACATCACCAAGCCGTTTGGCATGAGAGAGTTGATCGCGCGAGTCAAAGCCAATCTGAGACGAATGGAGCCTGCAGGGGCGGATGTCGCCACAGGGGCATCCGTTCAAAATCAAATGCTTGAAGCCGGTGAGCTGAAAATTGATTTTGAGCGCTATGAAGTTACCAAGAGAGCCGCGATTATTGAACTGACGCTGCGTGAGTTTGAGCTCCTGAAATTTCTGGCAACTCAAGATAATCAGATTTTCACCCGTGAGCAGCTGCTTAAAGATGTTTGGGGATATGAATACTTTGGCGACATCCGTACAGTGGACGTCACTGTGCGCCGTTTGAGAGAAAAGGTTGAAGATGATTCCAGCAATCCAAAATATATTTTGACCAAGCGCGGTGTCGGTTACTATTTTAAAAGGTTTTAAAGCTTATGTTCAAAAGCATACGTTGGAAGTTTACCACCATTTATTTTATGTTGGTTTTTATTGGCATGATCATAGCGGGCGTCATTATTGTGGAGTCCTTTGAGCGCTATCACATGGATGACGTTTCAAGACGCTTGCTGAATCTGACAGAGCTGATCAAGCCTCAAATTGAGCGCTATGTGGATCAGGGTTTTGACAGTGCTGAAATCAGAACGATTATTCAAAATCAGAGTGAATTGGGCTTTAGGGAAGAGATTTTCGTAATAAATGGCTCGGACTATAAAATTGCGGCGACCAGTACGCAGAATGTTGGCAGAAGTGCCGAGGAATTTTTGGATTTTGAGCTGCTGGTTGAAGGGCTTAACGGAAAAACTGCTGAAAAAAGCATCACTATTGAGGATGAAGGTTACCTGATCAGGACCATGGACCGTGTAGAACCTGTTCGTAATGGGGGACAGGCGGTCGCCGGGCTTCTCTATATCAGGTATGATCTTACAGATGTCTACAAGAGCCTTTCGGAATCCAAGGCGACCATTGTCCGCGCGACACTGGCAGCCCTCGGGATCACCATTCTCCTGGGCTTTATGATCGCGCGTACGATTACGGAGCCTATTAACGATGTGACTGAAAAGGCAGCTAAAATGGCCGCAGGTGATTTTGACCAGAAAGTCGATGTTAAATCCAATGACGAAATAGGGAAACTCGCCGAGATGTTCAACGTTTTAACCAGTGAATTAAAAACCAGTATGGATGAAATCTCCCGGGAAAAGAGCAAACTTGAAGCCATTCTACACTATATGGATGATGGTCTGGTTGCGGTGGATCGGGACGGTGATATCATCCATTTAAATCCTAAAGCCCTGGAAATGTTGGAATTACCATATCGTGCGGAACGAATCGATCAGATTTTGAAGGAAATTGATCCAAATCTGACTATGAACCAGATTGTTGAAGACGGAATGCGCTGGTCGGGCAGCAGAATCGTAGATTACAAAGGCTCCACCTTAAGGGTAAACTACGCGCCTTTTGAAAATGTCAGGGGCATTAAGTCCGGGTTTGTCTTCGTGCTTCAGGACGTCACGGAGCAGGAGAAGCTCGACCGTATGAGACGGGACTTCGTGGCTAATGTGTCCCACGAGCTGAAGACGCCTCTCACGAGCATTAAATCCTATACCGAAACACTCCTGGACGGCGGTATTGACGACCCTGAAACCGTACAGCAATTTCTCGGAGTCATTGATGGCGAGGCGGACCGCATGGCGCGTCTGGTCAGAGACTTGCTTCAGCTGTCAAATTTTGATGCACGCACAGCCAACCTCCATATGGAAGAGCACGATATGCTGCATTTGATTCGTCAAAGTATCAAAAAGCTCGAAACGGCGTATAAGCCGAAAAGGCAGTGGATCAAAATAAACGCCCAGGAAGAGTCCATGGTTTCAACCTTTGATTATGACCGCATGGAGCAGGTGCTGATCAATGTTATTGGCAATGCGGTCAAGTATACACCAGAGGAGGGCAAGATCACGATTTTTGCTTCCAAGCTGCCTAAAGAACTTGTTTTGCGAGTTTGCGACAACGGTATGGGCATTCCTGAGAAAGACTTGTCCAGAATCTTTGAGAGATTTTACAGAGTGGATAAAGCCAGATCAAGAGCGCTTGGCGGCACCGGACTCGGCCTTTCAATCGCGCAGCAGTTTGTGGAAGCCCATGGGGGAAGTATTGCCATTGAATCGACAGTTGATATTGGGACGACTGTGACGATTCGGTTGCCGGTTGCGGCACCATCGGCATAAACTGTTTTATTTAATAAGCTGATTAGCGCTAAACATGGTGAAAAAGAGGACAGTTTGCTGTTAACGTCATAATTGTGTAAAGAGTTCTTAAAACTGATGTAATGGAACTGTAACATGCATGCGTTATAATGAATTTATCCAAGTTGAAAGTGTCGAAGTGCGCCGGTGATTTTGAAGTGCATGGAAATCTAAAGGTGGACTTCTTTCTGGATAAATGCTTAGCACTTGAGGTGAAAAATATGAGCATGCGTGTTCTTCCGCTGATCCTGCCAGCGATCAGATCACAGGGCATGGCAATAGTCAGGGCGGCAGCGGTATTTGTGCTGCTGGCGGCATTTGTCGGTGTCCCAGGATATGCCACAGCTGTAACGGATCGTGAATTGGCGGGATCGATCGAAATTTTGGAACCTAAATATGGCATCAGCAACGAGGTCTTCATTCGGGACAATCTGTTTCTTTCTGTGCGCCTGCTCAAGGACATGGACGTTTCTATGAGTATTGTGCGCTGGGATGGCTATGATATTGTCAGAAATCTTGAAAGATTGAGGCCTGTCAAGTTAGCTGACAGTTTTGCGAGCGAATACAGAACGACAGACTATCGCGGTCAGGTGATTGACGCTTTTGTAAGTGCATACGAAAAGCGAATCCGAGCTGAGTTTGATCTCAACCGAATTCAGGAAGAGATCAAAATGAAGACAGGGTTCATCAGCCAATACGAAATGGACCTCCTTGTGGAACGCCGCAACAAGGCATCCCGTGATTTGAGCGCCATAATGATTGACTATGATGCAGCGGCGTATCAGTTCAGAAGGATTGCGCAAGTGACGGTATACAGCTGGCAGGATATCAAAGTGGGGGCTATTCCAACCTTTAGAGTGACCCTTGAGAAGCCTGCTGTTGGAACTTACCTGATCAACTTCAGGCGCAATGACGTAAACCGGACCATCAAGGTCGAGCGTGTTACTGTTCGCGCTATGGACTCCGCGCAAGATCTTCCTAACAATGCCTATAATGTCATCAAGAGCAGTTTGTCCCAATAAGCCTATGACCCCACGCTCAGAGCAGACGTGGGGTTGTCGATTTTACATGGAAATGTTTAGTGTATCAAGCAAGCTGAGAAACTATGGAGGGTGTCGGATGCTTCTGGAAAAAGCGAAATCCGCAATACTGATGGTGCTGTTCGCCATCTGCGCCTATCTGGCAGGACAATTCCTGCTGGACACCAGTTCCATAAGTGCTCGGGCCGGTTCCGCTGGCGGAAACGTTCAGGTGAGTGTGAATATCGAAGACCTTTTAAACCCCCAAGGCTATCAGGTCAGCTTTGGGGGTGGCTTGTATTCAGGCCACTTCGATTCCGGTCTGAAAAACAGCCTCTGGTCAAGCGCCAAGGGGCTTATTCGCAGTGCCCTTGAAACTTCTGATTACACCGAGGCAGATCAGGTTATCTGGGATGAAGCTGTGACTCAGCGCAGCGTGACAATAAAGCTGCCTTTCGCCATGACAATGGACCAGATTCTTGTCGCCGCTGGCTCTGATGTGTCTCGCGATCTTCTTGGCACAGCAGCGTTCGATGTGGTTATTATTCCAACCGCTGAGCCGGGCATCGTCTTATTGGGGAATCGATCAGAGGCGAGATTTGTCAGCTTCAGTTATAGCGTAGGCACCACTACTGGTGCCGTTACCGCTCAAATCACACAGAGCGAGGATTTAGCCGCGCTTCTGACAGAAATTGAACAGGACGAAAAGACGGTTGAATATAAACGGATCGAAGACACGTTTTCCCTCAGGACCATTTTGGAGAAGTCCGGTCAAGCGTATAGAGAAAATCATATTATTGAACCCATTGTGGCCATGCCAACCTTTGAAAAGGTACGTGTTCAAAACGAATTCAGCTTGGAAACCCTGAGTGAGGAACAAGAGCGCTATTACGCAGATATTGCCTTTGGAGCTCGATTCGACTTTGTCAAGCGCGTTCGGGAAGTTGACGGATCCGTCGTTTATCTTTACGGCTACGGGGACCGGGCGCTCAGATTTGGCGCTCAAGGGCGTCTGGAATATCAAGAGCGTTTCCGGGGTGGAAGTACCTCAGATGAAATCCTGAGTTTCAAAGACAGCCTGACAAAAGCGGTTTCTGAGCTCAGAAAATACGGCGAATTTCCGGAGGGATTTTATCTCAGATATTTCACTGAAACAGAGGATGCGCCGGGCGTCCGAGTCAAAACCTTTCATTTTAGCCATCGGCACGAGGGGCTAACAGTTGACTTGTCGGATCAGGAGATGCCGTATACGGCGACTGTTGAAATTACAAACGACCAGGTGACTTACCTGATGAAGAACTACAAGGACATTCAACGTCTATTGCCAACAACAGAGTCTTCAAATCAGATTCTCAGTTTGGACAGATTGATCGAAAGTCAATTTGACCTTATTTTGAAAGACTATCTGACGCTGAATCCTGAAGCGGCAGCATCAAAAGATGACTTCGGCTTTGTTTATCAGATTTTGCATGACATTACAGAATACGAGCTGGTTTATTTCCTCTCCCACGACAATAACGTGCTCACGTATTTACCTGCATGGCACCTGGGAATTGGCAGCAACCACTATTATTTTGACCTATACACCGGCGAGCTGCTTCAGCGCGTTCCGACACAGGCGGTGAAGTAATTATGGACTGGAAAAAATCGAAAAACATTCTTATTTTTGCTCTGATCCTGACCAACATTGCTTTATTTGCCATGACTGGCGGGTTGGATAAGCTGATCCAAAGAGATCAGACTCAGGATCCCTTGCTGCCATCAGTTATAGCACTTTTAAATGGTCGCGGTATAGGCATCAACGCGATTATTCCCGCGATTCCGCTGAACATCAGGGCAATTGATCTTGAGTACAATGAAATAGAAGCGGCTCAGCTCGCCGAAGAGCTTCTCACAGAGGGTTATGAGGAGATCAACGGTTTGTTCGTCGGACGCGACGGCGCACTCCTGGTCGTTGCGCTGGAGCGTGAGATCCGTTTTGAGCTTCCCATAGATCAGTGGATAGTCTCTGATCCCCTTGAAGAAGAAGAGGCTTGGCAGGTTGGCGAAGCGTTTCTTGCCGCTCACGGCTTTGACCAGGCTGACCGCCAGCGTTGGGAGCTCAGCGTTGAACCTGATCACGTCATCCTGGAATGGCGCCAGAAGTATGGCAGCTACTTTCTGGAGGAGGCCTTCATGCGCATTCGCTTGACCGGGGACAAAGTGGTGTCCTTTGAGCGCCGATGGTTTAATGAGCCACAACCCCAGGAAAACGTTCACAAAGTCATACAGCCTTCAAAAGCTTTGTTTATAGCCGCAGAGGAAATCGCTGTGACCAGTACGGGGCCGGAGCCGTCTGTAAAAATCGATTCCATCGAATTGGGGTATCAACTGGAGACAGGATCTTTGACCAGCGAGATCACTTCCGGTGAAGCATCGCCTTACTGGCGGATGAGGCTGTCCGATGGCCGCGTCATCTTTGTGGAAGCGGTAGAGTAAGTTGACATAACAACATAATCTTTCACCACGAGGTCATTTTGAGGTATAATGGATATCATGTCATTAAGGGGTTGTCCCAATGAGTTTAAAATTTTGCTCCCTGGCCAGCGGAAGCAGCGGCAACTGTCAGTTCATAGCGGCGAATTCAAGCCGGGTGCTGCTGGACGCTGGTCTCAGCGGTAAATATATAAAAAACGCCATAGACAGCATTTCGGAAGATATTTCGACACTGAGCGGCATTCTCGTCACCCACGAGCACAGTGATCATATACAAGGCGTCGGCGTGCTGATGCGGCGCTATAATCTCGACGTTTACGCCAATCAAAGCACCTGGGATGCCATGATGCCCAAAATAGGCAAAGTGGATCCGGAGCGGGTCAAGATCATCCAGAATGGGGTGCCATTCTCAATTGGCGATCTGGAAGTCAAATCGATAGCAGTTTCCCATGACGCTGCGGATCCTGTTGCCTACCGCTTTTCTGACGGCATTTCCCGACTGGCTGTGGCAACAGATCTCGGTACCGTGACAGAGGAGATCCTCCAGGAGCTGCTTCAGGTCGATTTTTTGATGCTGGAATCCAACCATGACATTGAGATGCTCAAAATGGGCTCCTACCCTTATTATCTGAAGCGCAGAATCCTGTCTGAAATTGGCCACCTCTCCAATGACAACGCCGGTGAGATTGCCACTTTGGCCGTTCAGGGCGGCCGGGTTCAAAATATCCTGCTGGGCCATCTCAGCAAAGAAAACAATTTCCCGGAGCTCGCCTTTGAAACAGTCAGCGGCGTTTTGAGGGAAAACCACATTCATGTGGGAACGGACGTGTGTCTTGATCTGAGCTACAGGGACCGGGTCGGCCGCGTTTACAGCATAGGCCGCTGAGGCAGGCACGCTGACGCGGCATCAGTCAAGCGTCACAGGGACGCCATGGAGGTAGAGTTTGAGAATCACATTGATTGCCGTTGGCAAAATTAAAGAAAAGTTTTATACTGAGGCGCTTTCGGAATATTCGAAGCGCCTTTCGAAATATGTAAAGCTTGAAGTGATTGAGGTAGCCGATGAAAAGACCCCCGACCAAACCTCCGAGCGGGAGAAATCCCAAATCCTCGACAAAGAGGCGCAGCGGATCCTGGCAAAACTTCCAAACGGCGCTTATGTGATCCCCCTTGCCATTGAGGGCAAAATGCTGAGCAGCGAGGGCCTATCGGATAAGCTGGCTGAACTGGGCCTTCAGGGCGACAGCCATGTGGCGTTTATCATAGGCGGCTCTCTGGGGCTTGCGGACAGCATCCTGGAGCGGGCAGACTTCAAGCTGTCCTTTTCGAAGATGACCTTTCCCCATCAGTTGATGCGTGTGATCCTGCTGGAGCAGGTGTATAGGGCGTTCAGGATTATGAGGGGGGAGCCGTACCACAAGTAAGTACAACCGCTTTTTTGAACCCTTGATAACACAAGACTCTGGATGTGTTAAGGCGGTTGTATAGAGAATGATACGGTGGACCGTATCAAGTAACCAACCAAAATATGATACTTAAGACTCACGGTTCATTCTGTGAGTTTTTTTTATACGGAAGTTCAATGTTTTGTTAATAAATAGAATAAAAATTGGAAATAAGATATAATGTTTTTAGCACTCGAAATGTTTGTAATACGTATTTTACTCTTCAGTTAGATGGCAATATAATTGGAAAAATGATTTTAAAATATTCGCTGAGTGATAAAAGTAATCGTAGTTTTTAATAAACATAAAGGGAGAAAAAAGATGATAAAAAGGATTAATAGAATTAAAGATGTCGCATCATATAAGGATTATAAAGGCAATACAATTAATGAGTTTAATCAATTTAATATTATATACGGCGAGAATGGGTCGGGAAAAACAGTTTTATCAAAATTAATTTCTTTGTTTAGTGAAGTGGAAGACCCAACGATTAAAGAAGATATTTATACAAACTTATTTTCTGATAAATCAGTAGTTGAAGTTCTTTTTAACGATAGTCCAGTAAAGTTAAAAAAAGCAAATTTTCCAAAGGAGAAAATATACATATTTAATTCTTTGTTCGTATCTAATTATTTACATGACGGAAATACTTCAAATGCAAAACGTTTTAAAACAAGTGAAAGTGTAGTTGCAAGGATTGAATCGCCTGAGATAAAAAGATTAAAGGATAGAAATATCGAATTGATTAATGAAATTGGCGAAACAGAAAAAAGTGGAATTAAAAAAAGTATAACTGAATTATCAAAAAAAATTGAAACTTCATCGCAGTTGATACGTGATGAATGGAATTCAAAAGATGTATTGAAAGGGAAAAATATTGTTAAACCAGAAAACAACTTTGTTGAAAAACCGAGAACAATTTCTCAAATTCAAAAAGATATTGAAAAGTATTTAAAAGAAATTGAATTGATGCGAAAAGATGATTACTCAGTAGATATGGATGCACTTCGAGTTATTAATAAAGGCATAATTACTCTCAACTTTGCTGATGTTTTAGGTGATATTAATTTAGTAATAAGTACAGTAGCAAAAGAAAATGTTATTGATAAAATACAGAATTATATTACTCAAAAGGCTATAGAGAACCCCCAAACATGGTTTGATAATGGTCTTAAATTACTGATTTTGCAAAAAGACAATGCTAATTATACCTGCCCACTATGTAATTCTCCAATAGATTACGTCTTAGATGATTTGATAGTCGATTATCAAGGATACTTTGATGAGACACTTAAGATTTTAAATACGAAACTCGATGTACACTTAAATGCTGTAAATAAAACGATAGCTGACATTGAAAATAGAGATGAAATTATTTTGAATAAATTTGTTTCTAAGTATAAAGATGTTGTAGAAGAAGAAATTAATGAGATTTCGTTTTCCGTGCTTGATGAATTAAAAAACTATTTGACTACTTTAAAAAGTGAAATTGATAAAAAGAAAAATGATTATAATTACTCCTCATCTGTCATAGTCAGTGATGTCTTAAATTCAATCGATATGTATAACCAGAAAGTCGAAGAATTCAATAAAAATAAAGAGATAATGAACAAGTATTTACTAAACAGGATATCTTCATCTAAACTAGATTCAATTATCAGAAATTTATTTTATGAGAAATTCAGTTCGCTAGTAATAAAAAATACTAAAATTTCTAATCCAATTGCTGAATTGAACAAGCTTAAAGAGAGTCAAACGGTAAAGGAAAAAGAAAAAGAAGAGAATTTACGTAAAATTAATGAAGAAATCATAAAAATGCAAATCGAGTCAGAAAATATCAACATTTATCTTCAAAAATTAAATATCACCAAATTTAAAGTAAGTCTTGAAGATAAGCTTAGTATCGTCTATACAGAAGGAATTACAAAAAATACTTTAAAGCATTCGTTAAGTGAGGGCGAAAAAACAACACTTGCGTTTGCCTATTTCTTAAGTAAAATGGCATATGAAGTGGGTAAAGATAAATATAAAGACTATATTGTTTACTTAGATGACCCAATTTCAAGTATTGATGAGGATAGAATGTTCAATACTGCTAATTTGATTTATGAAGAATTTGAAGAAATTAAACAGTTGTTTATAAGTAGTCACAGTTTTAAATTTCTAAGGATTATGAATAATTTTTTGAAGTTTTATAATAGAAGTCCAAAAACTGCTAATAGAAAATTGAATTCTTATAAAATTAGAGATAATCAAGGGTCTGAAATTTTGAATTTGCCTGATGATATAGCATTTTTTACAACATTATACTATTCTAAACTTCAACTGATTTTAAAATTTATTGCAAATGATGCAATAACTGAAGATGAAAAGAAATCTATACCTAATAGTGTTAGAATTGTCCTTGAAAGTTATTTGAGTTTTAAGTTCGGATACTTGAAAGGGGATAAATACGGTATAACACCAGGTATGAAAGAGTTATTTGAAGCAGTTAAGAAGGAAGATGATTCAGTATTCTCAAATTTAGTTGAAGTTGATGGGATAAATAAGGATAACTGGAAAGATGAACTAGACTACATTTTTATTCATTATACAAACATGTTTTCTCATGGGAATCCTTCTTCTGTTGAGAATGACGAACCAGCAACAACTGATACTGAGTTAATGAAGTTTTGCAAATCTACAGTTTCTATAATTAAGTTTTTGGACGGAATCCACTATAAACTGGCACCTGTAAACTGTTTGAGTGAAATTTAAACGAAAGTTAATTGTATATTTGATATATTAACAATTTGAACGAGTTTGAGTTTGTTAAAGCGGATATTACCTGATTATGAAAGTCTCAATGAGTGGCTTCGGAATAATGGGATTAAGTATGATTTGTAGATGGTGATTAAGAACGGAGGTGAAATACTTGGATAGGGTCAAGTTTTACTCTGAACATGATATGACTTGCGGTATGGAGTTAGGCAAAATTATCGATAGAATTAATGCTAATGCTTTTGATTGCGATTGCAAGATTTCAGATATAATCGAATATCATAATATCCTTAAATACATCAGTATTAAAAGGTTTTCAGACTATGTTGAAGAGTTAATTCATTGTGATATTAAAGTGTTAGAGAAAAAATTACACAAAATGATAGGGCATTTTCTCGGTGTACATGGTTCTATTTATTCAAAGTTGTATGACGAGATTGACTTTATTGAAACTGAAGATTATTTAGAACTAATCGAGACTTATAAATTATACGAAAAAATTGATGAACACGATTTTAAAGAGTTGCTAAATAAAGAATATGTTCATATCTATATGGTTCTACAATTTAAAAGGCTAACAGAGTATTATGATTCTCTCATCAAAGAGAAAATTCTTGAAGACCCTAAAAATGCTGAGACAATTATTTCAAAATACCTTGGTGAGACCTCATTGTTTTTACCTCCTTCTTTGTCAAATGCTGAAATTGTAGAATTAGTAGACAGGTATATTGAGTCTCCAGAGGTAAACATCAATTATCTTAGAAGTATTATTACGTTTCCAACAAATAAAGGGCTAATAATTTCAGATAAAGTGAAGTTACATGCCAAACGACAAGAATCAATCGAAAATGACAAAATTTTCAGTAACGGAACTGGCATGGAATCCAGTGTTTCGATTGCATATCCTGAAGACCTTGATAAGGAAATAATTATAAATAGAACGGGTACTAAAGTAGATATTAAGGTCAATCGTAAATGGATTGAAGAAAATCAAGATTTTCCAACACTTTGGAATAATTTTATATACCTTTTTAATATTGTAGACGATAAATGTAGATTAACATTAGCATCCAAAACAAATGGTATGACTGCGTTAGAGTCAGTTTTTAGACCATCAGGAAGTCATTTATATAAGACATCATTTGGATTTGACTTCATAGAAATGATGGCTAACGCTGAAGTGTATAGTTATATAATGGTGATGAACACATTTAATATCAGAATTGAGAACATGATTGAATGGTTCTTTACGAAGTATTTGAAAGATGAATTTTCAATTATGAATTTCGTAGTTAAGATGCCTTCAGATGTTACCCCTTTCTTTGAAAAATGCAGGTCAATTCTTCCGGAAATTGACAGGATATTTAAACAATACAATGCCTTAGTAGAAGACGGTGAGATTGACCAAGAGTTAATTCAGCTTTCTTCATCTAGTTGTAAAATTAATGAAATCAAGTCATTCAGTTGTAACAAATACGTTTATCCACTAGAAGGTTGGTATAAAACTGCATCATATTTATTATTTTCTGACCAAAGCCGTATATTTTATATACAAGGTAAGGAAGAAAAATATAGGAATTTTGTTGATTTAGTGGTTAATGATTTTGTTAAAAAAAGCGATTTTCATGAATACCAATTGCAACGAATGCAGTGGTTGTTTGATAATGAACTGATTATTGAAAATGATGATGGTTTTATTAAACTTGTTGATATTAATACTGTTTATATTCTGAAAGAATTATACTATGAAGATGTATTAAGTTATTGGCATTATAGTGAAGCGATTAGAAGCTTAATAGATGATTTTGAAAGAAAGAAATACGTTGTATTTGAAAGCACCTTACTATCAAGAAATGAACAAGATTATTTGGATTATTATCTGAATAAATCCAAATTTACAAATGGCTTTGATATAAGAAATAGGTATTTACACGGAACTAATGGAAGCGATGAGAACCAGTATAAAGCAGATTATTATTTGATTCTGAAGCTTTTTATTATTATATGTATCAAGATTAATGATGATTTGTGTATTAAAGAGGATTATCAGGTTAACCCTCTTTAACAATATAGCTTTATAATTCATTAATTTTATAAATGGTTAATCTCTTCAACCGTAAAAGTAATTGTAAAACACAAATCTACATCAAATACATGAGTTGCACGGTATCGCATTAAGTTCTTTATAAGCCTTGTTGCATCCCGTAGACTCAATGCGGTTGTACGGACCTTGGTACGGTGAGCCGTACCACAAGTAAATAACAACGACACCAGGTTAAAGTTACATTTCTTTTCACGACTGTAAACCCGCTGCACAAAAAAACTATAAGGAGTGCTGCCTCATGCCAACATCCCACGAAACAGCTCGAAATCAACTGGATTTAGGAGTGCAGCTAATCTATAAACAACAGTTTGAGCAGGCAGCCCATGTTCTCGTGCAAGCGCTGAATGAACCGGGCGCCTATGAATACTATATTCGCAACAACCTCGCTACAGCGCTTGTGTATCAAGGCAAATTTTCTGAGGCAAAAGCGGCGCTGGAGCCTAATATCGCCGTTAATAAGGCAATGAGTTCATATTTCCTCGGATTGATGTCTCTGCTGCAGAGCGCTTGCGGGGAACGAGCCAAAGGTCAGAGTTTATTCAAACAGGGTGTGCTGCGTTTTGAAGTGGAAACCAATAGGGGGGAATTTGCCGGATCGGAGCCTGAATATGCGTTGATGCTGATGAGAGCCGGCGTGGTGGCGCAGGCCCATAAACAAGTCTGTGAATTTTATAGGTCGCATTTAAAAAAATATGATCTTGGTGAAATTCATCGACTTGCCGGGATCAGCGCCTTTAATTTAAAGCGCTTTCCTCAGGCCGCTGCTTATTGGACACGGATGACACCAGAGGGTGAGGCGACGCATCCCGCGGCGCTTGTCGCGCAGCGGGCAGCGATGGGGGAGATTCCTCACTTTTTGATTACTTACTCTGAACAGGAAGCAGTCCACTTGTCACATCCCATGGATCGGGTACTAGAGTTAAATGACAGGGAGGAACCATTTACCGGGGACGTTATTTTAGCACTGCTCGAACTGCTTTTGATGAAGGGGACGACGGATCACGAACTCAGTCAAATTACCCGAATGCTTATCCTGCAGACAGGGCCATGGGGCTTTGATTTTGGCAAGCGTCTTCTCCAATCAGATATGGTGGGGCTGCCTGTCAAGCATCAAGCCCTCGAAGCGCTCATAGACGGTGGTGTTTACGCGCTGAATGAAAGTGTTAAGATCCTTCAAGATGGTAAACCTATGGAAATCAAGACACAGTATTTGGAATTAGCGCCGGATGATCTGGAATCCATGGCGATTCTTTCGGAGGCGAACGCGCTGCTAAAAGAAAACAAAGCTGAAGAGTCACTTAGATTGATCTTGACGAAGGGCATGCAGAATGGTCGATCCACACCTGAGACTGTTTTAAAGTTGGCTGAGATTCAGCTCAGGCTCAGGAATGAGAAAGAGGCGCTCAGGTATCTCGAGATCTTAAGAGACCAGTGCTTGAACGAACCTGAGCTAGGATTTGATCCTGATTTCTCATTGGAAAACGCGCCGGATATGCTTGAGGCACTGTGGAGAATGGTCGTAAATGCAGAATGACAGGAACGGAATCGGAGATTTGTGTAACGGCGGGGTCAGGGCATCTAATTATTGCCGCAATTTATAAGATGAAAGGAAAGTGGCCATCGGCGATATTTTTGCCGATGGTTTTTAATTTAATATGAAAAATAACAAGTTATAATACCGGAAGAAAACAAATCGTCCGGTATCGCCGGATGAAAAAAGTGTCTTATTATACAGCACACCAGTCGTCGAAAGCCCGTATCGACAGGGTGTTTATTACGACTCGAAAGAGCCACCGTTCCGATGGGTGGTGAGCCACCCATCCGGCGGCCGGGAGCAACCTATCCGATCTCAGAGAGCCAGTTGAGACTAGAGGTTGATCCCATATATTTCGCGCATTGATTTATCGTTATTAGTGCTTTCAATTTTAACCGTGTAAGAATCATGGACAATCCGATCAAGTATTGCATCAGCTAATGGAGCTTCAGGTATCCGTGCATGCCATCCCTCAGGCGTAAATTGAGAACAAAATATGGTGGATACCCTCTTGTGCCTCGCATGGATTATCTCAAGAAGGTCACGTGATTCCATCTCATTTAAGGTATGGAGCATCCAGTCGTCAATGATCAGAAGTTTAAGTTTCCTTAGTTGTTTTAAATACTTCTGGTAAATACCTTCTCCTCGTGCAACGGCTAGCTCCAAAAGCAGCTCTGGCATTCGGATATACCTGACTGTGAAGTGGTGCTTACATGCTTCCATTCCAATTGCACAAGCCAGGTACGACTTCCCAGCCCCTGAGGCACCCATAATAATGACATTGTTATTAGCCACGATAAATTTACAGGTTGCCAACTGCTGTATCATCGATTTGTTCAGATTTCTGCCGTTTGTGTAATTAACATCGGCAATACACGCGTGTGACTGATCAAATGTTGCATTACGAATTAGTCGGTAGACCTTGTTGTTCTTTCTGCTGAGGTATTCGGTGTCAACGAGGAGTGAGAGCCTTTCCTCAAATGTTAGGTTGAGCAATTGAGGATCTGATAATTGCTGTGAAAAGGCGTCTGCCATTGCTGAAAGTCTCATTTCCTTGAGCTTTTGTAGTGTAATTTCATTTGTCATCGCTATTTACCCCCATAGAATCTGGCTCCGCGTGTAAAACTGTGTTCAGGAGCGGATTGTTTAGATTGAACTGGTTGATCATCTACCTTATCTTGTCCAGTGGCCAATATCGTCTTCACTGATTTATAACTCGGTGAAGATGTATAGGTTAGCGCGCGGGTACAAGCAGCTTCCAATCTTGCAATGGTATGCTTTTCAGATAGTTTGATCAATCCCATACAGCTCTTGTAAGCCTGTTGTTCAATCTTATGGGATTCCAAGATGCATTTGATGACAATGGCAGTGTTAGGACCAATAGTAGCAGCCCATTTAATAAATCTATTAGCGTCCCATTTATTGTATTCCTGATGCTTTGCAGGCATGTGTTCTTCAATCGTATGGTATTGTCCAGGACGCCCATACAGCAGTGGATGTGTGGTAAGTCTATGATTCTTGTAAAAGACTTCTATCACACGACTAGTTATTTTAACATCGACTTCATAGCCAATGTACTCACAGGGGACTGAATAGTTCATGCGATTTATGCTAATATGGTAGTTGTACTGAACTTTAGCTTTTTTCCATTCGGCTAGTTCATACGGCGCTTTTGGCAGTGGAATCAGCATGTCCTTTTCCTCGAGGTAATAGCTGAATCTGCTGCCATCTTTCTTTTGAAATGGATTATGGTTGAATTTGCAGAGTTTCTCTTTGATAGCCTGGTTTAACTCTCCAAGAGAAAAGAACTTTTCGTTTCTAAGCGCGGCTAGGATCCATGTTGAGACATTCCCAACGACACCTTCTACGCCAGGCTTATCTTTGGGACGCCTAACCCTGGCTGGTAGTACAGCAGCGTTGTAGTACTCTGCCATCTCTGCATAAGTTTTGTTGATCACCGGATCATAAGTATCAGGCTTAGTAACGCCTGCTTTTAGATTATCCGGTATAAGGATCCGTGTTGATCCGCCATAGAAGTTGTACATATTGATATGAGCGTTTATCCAACTCACTTTTGACTGATCATAGAAGGCTTCTGCGTAAGCATATAGGCTATACGAGAGGACGCCAACAAACAGATAGACATCTATTTCCTCACCAGTCTCGCGATCATAGATGTATGCTGTTTGCCCTGCCCAATCTACTTCAATCGCTTCAGTTGGTTTTCTGGGTATATGCATCGTTGCACGTTTTCGACGTGCATACTTCTGGTAGACATTGCAGAACTGAGAATACATCAACGGTAGTTCCTTAGACTGTTTACAGGTTTCGCAGTACTCGACCCAAAGCAACCTCAAATTAACTGAGGGTTTTTTCATTTCCGAGTGGATGTACTCAACATTAGGAGGACGATGGGTACTTGCCGGAGCACTTTCTTTCGGAAAAAGCAGCTCTTCCAGTTCTCCATTTGTATAATCGACTTCCAGTGGCCACCTGATATTTAATTCATTGGCTCTTAGCAATACTTTGGACACCGTATTCCTTGAGCACTTCAGGCTTGATGCGATGTTTCGTTCGCTGATCCCTTGGCTTTTCAGCCGTAGAATTTCTCTGATGTTCTTCATTAGAACCTCCTTAGAATATTTGGTCACATTTTTGTGCCATGACTATTCTATCGGATGGCTCCGTTGATCGGAATGGTGGCTCTAAAACATCGGACAAGTGGCTCTGGCTCGTCGGAATGGTGGCTCAAACTGGTCCGGATTATTCAAGGGTTTAAGAGAATTCGAATACGCATTTCTTCCAAGTCTTTCGACCGGTCAAAACCGGAAGATTTCGATTCGTCCGGTGGCGTAATGCGGGATGAGAGATTGGGAACCATCGGCAAAGCTTTTCAGAGGCTCTGCCGATGGTTTTTGTTCAATATAGGAAGAGAGCGAGCGTCTGGAGCTGGCGCTTATCAACCCCGCCTTTCAGTCTTTCGGAGCTTTTTATGCCCATTTGCAGGTAATTCCTTTTTTGTTTTAAAATTTTCAGTCAAATGCCTTGTTTCTTGCATTGTCGGAAAGGGAATAATCCTGATATAGTCATGTTGAGAGAACTGGGCCCTTCTGGAAGGGCATCACAAGAAGGAAGGTACATATGGACTATACAGCATATTTAAAGAATTTGGCCATTTACAACGTGGGGGATGTGTTTGACAATCTGCCGGCAGCGAGGCTGGTGGAGCAGGCGCTGATTCACAGAGAGGGCGTCCTCTCGAGCACAGGGGCGCTGGCCATTCGTACGGGAAAATATACGGGGCGCTCGCCGCTGGACCGGTTTATCGTGGATTCACCGGATGTACATGACAAGATTTCCTGGGGAAAAATCAACCAGCCCATGACGGAGGATGTGTACTGGCGGATCTATTACCGCCTGACGGCGTATCTTGAGGACAGGGATCTCTATATTTTCCAAGGCTACTGCGGGACGGATCCGAAGCACCGGATTCCCATTTCGGTCATCAATCAATACGCGTGGCAGAATCTGTTTGCCCGGCAGCTGTTTGTGAGACCATCGGCAGAGGAACTGGAGAGCCATGTGCCGGAGTACACGCTGCTGTGTGTGCCTGGCTTCAACGCGTTCACCAACGTGGACAGGACCCGCTCGGAAGCATTCGTCATTCTGAACCTCAAGGAAAAGACGGTCATCATAGGCGGGACGCGGTACGCGGGGGAAATGAAGAAGGCGGTCTTTACGGTGATGAACTACCTGCTGCCGGAAGCCGGCGTCTTTCCTAT
The DNA here is from genome assembly GCF_058683855.1 of Acidaminobacter sp. QWL-03. NCBI lineage: Bacteria > Bacillati > Bacillota > Clostridia > Peptostreptococcales > Acidaminobacteraceae > Acidaminobacter > Acidaminobacter sp. QWL-03. The sequence continues at coordinate 2,656,545 of NZ_CM178752.1, read as the reverse complement.
GCACTGCTCTGCCAACATCAACGCCGCGGGGGACACCACGCTGTTCTTTGGACTGTCGGGGACGGGCAAGACGACCCTGTCCGCGGATCCGCACTGTCAGCTGATCGGAGATGACGAGCACGGCTGGAGCGACGACGGCGTGTTTAACTTCGAGGGCGGCTGCTATGCCAAGTGTATAGGGCTGACTAGAGACAAGGAGCCGGAGATCTTCGACGCCGTGCGCTTTGGGGCAGTTCTGGAGAACGTCATTATGGATCCGCTGACGCGGATCAGCGACTTTTCAACGGACCAGGTGACGGAGAACACCCGTGCGGCGTATCCGCTGGAGTTCATACCGGGGGCCGTGCCTAGCGGCAGGGGCGGACATCCAAAAACTATTTTGTTTTTGACAGCGGACGCCTTTGGCGTCATGCCGCCAATCTCAAGGCTGACCACGGAACAGGCCCTCTACCACTTCCTCTCGGGCTACACGAGCAAGCTGGCGGGCACAGAACGGGGCATCACGGAGCCGGAAGCGACCTTCTCGACGGGGTTTGGTGAACCGTTTCTGCCAAGGGACCCCATGGTCTATGCGGGTCTGCTTAAAAAGCGCATGGAGACCTATGGCACGAAAGCTTATCTGGTCAACACCGGCTGGGTGGGCGGCGCCTATGGCACCGGGGACCGCATCAAGCTGGCCTATACCAGGGCTATGGTCAACGCGGCCATGAACGGCGAGCTGGACTCGGTGGCGTTTGAGACGGAACCGTTCTTTGGGCTCAGTATTCCCAAGGCTTGTCCGGGGGTGCCATCTGAAATTCTGGATCCACGATCCACTTGGGCGGATCCGGCTGAGTATGATGTGGCGGCACATGCGCTTGCGGAGAGATTTAGAAAAAATTATGAAAAATTTGAAAAGACTAAAAAAGATGGCCTTGACAAAGCGGCGGCCTCAGCAGTATAATTCTAAAAATCGATTATCACTATTTGATTGTTTATATTTGATCCTGAAGCAAAAGTAAGTAGTAGGCATCAGCGAATGTCACAGAGAGCCGGCGGTGGTGGGATGCCGGCACAGACGCCGCGTACGAATGGGTTTGTGAGGAGCATGGTGAACCGTGTTTGTTTTGGTCTGGCTCGTTTGATTGGCCGGTTGAAATGGACAGCTGAAGTATCCATAGCCGCGTGTCTCGCGTTACAGGGACAGGATATCGCACAGGTTGAACATATAGCCGGACGTCGCAGCAAAAGACCCGGGAAGGCCGCGTGCTGTATCTGAAACAAGGAGAGCACTATTTCTTAAAATTGGGTGGCACCACGAGTCTATCGTCCCAAACCGGGAGGATAGGCTCTTTTTTTGTATGAAAATCTGGGTGGAACTTGGTGTCAGACACCGAGTTGCGCCTCTAAAGTGGAAGAAGGTGTCTGACACCATCTTCCAACCTCAGACCCCCGCTTCCACCAAAATGACTTTACTCAAGGAGTGACGACCATGATTTACCCAGAACTTGAAAAGGCCAAGCGCATCTCAGAGGGCTATGACCTTGTACCGGTTGCCGTTGAGCTGATGGCGGACATGATGACCCCCATCCAGCTCTTCAACGCCATCAAGGACGACGCGTCCCACTGCTTCCTGCTGGAAAGTGTTGAGAACGGCGCCCAGTGGGGCCGCTACTCTTTTATAGGCCGCTGTCCGGAGGCTGAGATTTTGCTCAGGGAGGGGATCATGACCATTAACGGACAGAGAGTGGCCGATGGTCGTATCACCGACCCTTTCGCCGTCATAGGCGACTTTCTCTCGACGAGACGCAGCCCCAAGCTCCTCCATCTCCCACCTCTGACGGGAGGTCTGGTGGGCGTCTTCGGGTATGACGCGGCAAGATACGTGGAGACGACACTGGGCCCCGGTCCAGAAGACACGATTGGTCTGCCTGAGATCCACCTGATGTATTTCGAAGAGATCATTGCCTTCGACCACCTGAAGCACAAGGTCATTTTGATGACCCATGTCAGAACGCAGAGCGACGCCGGCTTCGAGGCAGAATACGCGGCGGCGGTTCAGAGGCTGCGGGACTTGTCGGAGGGGCTTTCAGGGGCCATCGGCAGAGCAGGGGGCCAGAGGTTCTTTAATGGCCGAAAGCCACATGAGCGTGAGACTGTGGCCACCAGCGACACAACGCGGGAGGCATTTATGGAGAAGGTGCGGCGAGCCCAGCATCACATTTACGACGGGGACGCGTTCCAGATCGTGCTGTCCCAGCGGTTTGAGGTGGACAACCCGCCGCCGGCCTTCGACGTTTACAGGGTGCTGAGGGTGCAGAACCCGTCGCCTTACATGTATTACTTCAAGTTTCCGTCTTACGAGATTGCCGGGGCGTCCCCCGAGCGGCTGGCCAGCGTGACGGACGAGCGGATCATGACGCGGCCTATCGCCGGCACGATCCGCCGGGGGCTGGACGCGGCGGAGGACCTGCAGCTGGAGGCCCAGCTGCTGAACGATCCCAAGGAGCGGGCGGAGCACATGATGCTGGTGGACCTGGGACGAAACGATGTAGGCAGGGTCGCCGCCTTCGGTTCCGTGGAAGTGACGACGCTGATGAAGGTGGAGCGGTACTCCAAGGTCATGCACCTGGTGAGCGACGTGGAAGGCAATCTGATGCCTGGTCTGGGCGGCCTGGATGTCCTGAAGTCGGTACTGCCGGCGGGGACGCTGTCCGGAGCGCCCAAGGTCAGAGCTATGGAAATTATAGATTCTTTGGAAAGCAGCCGCCGGGGGATTTATGGCGGCACGGCGGGTTACCTGGCGCTGAATGGGGACATGGATACGTGCATTGCCATTCGGACGGCGCTGTTTACAGGCGGGAAGGCCTATGTCCAGGCGGGAGCCGGGATTGTGGCGGACTCTGTGCCTGAGAAGGAATACGAGGAGACGGTCAACAAGGCGAAGGCCGTCGTTCAAGCTATTGTGGAAGCGGGGGATCTCCAATGATCTTGATCATAGACAACTACGATTCGTTTACTTACAACCTGTACCAGGAGATCGGGTCCTTTTATCCGGATTTGAAAGTGGTCCGCAACGACCAGATTACTTTGGCGGAGATTGAAGCTTTAGGGCCTGAGGCGCTGATCCTGTCGCCGGGGCCTGGCTTTCCTGCCAGCGCGGGAATTACCATTGAGGCGATCCGGCACTTCGCGGGCAAGATTCCAATGCTGGGCGTCTGCCTGGGACTGCAGGCCATGGGTGAGGCCTTTGGAGGCCGGGTGGTTCACGCCTCTGAGCAGGTCCACGGAAAGTCCAGTGTGATTGAGGTGGATCCGTCTTCTAAGCTCTTTGAAGGGCTGCCGGTAAAACTTGAAGTGGCACGCTATCACTCGTTGGTGCTGGATCCATTGACCTTGCCCGAGACCCTGAAAGTGACCGCAAAGACCGCTAAGGGTGAAATCATGGCGGCGGAAAATGAAGCACTGCGGGTTTACGGGGTTCAGTTCCATCCGGAGTCCGTGCTGACGCCACATGGCAAGTCCATGCTGTACAAGTTTGTTACAAAGGTGGCGGGGGTGCAGGCTACCAGCCAGGTCCTCCAAATGCCGGTGTCCAGCGAAGAGAAGTCGGCGCTGAAGCGCTATCTTCTGACGGTGGCGGAGGGAGAGTCCCTGAGTGCCTCTGAGGCGGAAAACGCCATGGGCTGCATCATGGACGGCGGCGCGACGGACGCCCAGATCGCGGCGTTCATGACGGCGCTGCGGATGAAGGGCGAATCCGTGGATGAGATTACGGGCTTTGCCAGGGCTATGATCAGCAAGGCGGCCACGGTTAAGACCGAGGTGCCGGCAGTGGATATAGTGGGCACTGGCGGAGACCTCAGCAATACCTTCAACATTTCGACGACCACCGCCTTTGTGGTGGCTGGTGCCGGGCAGCCGGTGGCCAAGCACGGCAACCGCAGCGTTTCCAGCCGCTCCGGCAGTGCGGACGTTCTGGAGCAGCTGGGGGTCCGGCTCAATCTGACGCCGGAGCAGGCCCTGGACTGTCTGGAGAAGACGGATGTGACCTTCATGTTCGCGCCGGCGTTCCACGGCTCCATGCGCCATGCGGCGACGCCGCGGCGGGAACTGGGACTGCGAAGTGTCTTCAATATTCTGGGCCCCCTCTCCAATCCGGCAGGGGCGCCTTATATGCTCCTTGGGGTCTACGATGAAAAGTTGGTTGAGGTTTTGGCGAATGTCCTTGTTCAGCTTGGCGTCCAGGGGGCCCTTGTGGTTCACGGCTCCGACGGACTCGATGAGGTCACTCTGACAGGCGCGACAACGATCTGTGAGATCAGGCGGGGTCAGACCCGCACCTACAAAATTACCCCGGAAGAGGTCGGGCTGACTTCGACAGAGCTCGTGAACCTGGTAGGGGGAACGCCTGAGGAGAATGCCCGGATCACGCTGGACATTTTAAATGGCATGCAGGGTCCGAAGCGGGATGTGGTGCTCATGAATGCGGCAGCAGCCTTGGTAGCCTCCGGTAAGGTGGAAAGCTTTAAGGAAGGTGTAGCAGCAGCCCGAGACTCCATAGACAGCGGGCGTGCTCTGGCGAAGCTGAAGGCGCTGGCGGAGACGACCCAGCAGTATGGGAGATAAGATACACTAGGAGGACAACCATGATTTTGGATGAGATTGTTGAAAAACGGAAAATTCAGTTGGCCCGGGAGATCTCGGCGGTCGGTCGTGAGGAGATGAAGCGCCTGGCGCTGGAGATGACCGCTGATACGGCTTCCCGGTTGCGGGCCACCAAGGGCTTTGCGAAGGCGCTGGCAGCGGACGGCCTGTCCATTATTGCGGAGGTCAAAAAGGCCTCCCCTTCCAAGGGTCTGATCCAGCCGGATTTCCGCCCGGCGGAAGTCGCGGCGGCCTATGAGCGCAGCGGCGCCAGCGCCATTTCTGTGTTGACGGAGGAAGCTTATTTCCAGGGCGGCTCCGACTATTTGAGGCAGGTGCGCCAAGCGGTGTCCCTCCCCATCATCCGAAAGGACTTCATCTTTGACGACTACCAGATTTACGAGGCCAGGGTGATTGGCGCGGACGCGATTCTCCTCATAGTCGCGATCCTCACCGACGAGGAGATCCGGTCCTTCATGGACCTGGCGGCCTCCCTTGGACTGGATGCCCTGGTGGAGGTTCACGACGAAGCGGAGATGACACGGGCCATTGCCTGCGGCGCTGAATTAATTGGTATTAACAACCGGGATCTCAAAACCTTCAATGTGGAGCTCTCCACCACCCAAAGACTTCTGCCGATGGTCCCTAAAAACTGCCTCTGCATCTCAGAAAGCGGCATCCGCGATGCTGCAGACATGGAGCTGGTACGGGCCTGGGGCGCCGACGCGGTGCTGATAGGCGAGACCTTGATGCGAAGCAAGGACGTCGAAGGGACGCTGAAGGGACTGAAGGGGCTGTAATAGAAATCGTGGATAAAAAGGAAGGAAACCGGGGGTGATGAAACTCAGTGTCAGACACCCAGTTTCATCACCCCCGGTTTCCCTCATTAGAAAGTGAGTTGACATACAATGAAAATTAAATTCTGCGGACTTAGACGTCCTGAGGATATTGAATACGCGAATCAGACTCGGCCGGATTATATTGGCTTTGTCTTCGCGAAGAGCAAACGGCAGGTGAGTCCTGAACTGGCGGGGCAGCTGGGGCTTGGGCTGGCGGAAGGCATGAAGAAAGTCGGCGTGTTCGTCAACGCGCCCTTGGAGGAAATCCTTGAGGCGGTGCGGCTGGCGAAACTCGACGTGGTGCAGCTGCATGGCGATGAGGGTCCTGAGGAGATTCGGGCAGTTAAAGAGGCGCTGTCGGGTGTGTGTTCTGGAACCATCGGCAAATGCCATGAGATTTGGAAGGCCGTGAGGACGACAGACGCGGCGGTGCTGCTGGCGGCGGACGGGCTGGAGGTGGACCGGCTGCTGCTGGACGCCTTTACGCCGGGCATGGCCGGGGGCACGGGTGTGGTCGCGGATTGGAACATGATTCGCGGCGTGAAAGAGCAGCTTGCGAAGCCCTTTTTCCTGGCCGGCGGGCTGAACGCCGGGAACCTGGAAGAGGCTATGAGGGCGGTCGAGCCTTATGGGATCGACTTGTCCAGCGGCATTGAGACGGACGGGTTTAAGGATCTGTCAAAGATGGAAGGGATCATAGAAATTATTGAACGAGTCGGGGGGAAAAGAGCATGACAAAGCCAGGAAGATACGGTGAGTTTGGGGGACAATATGTCCCCGAGACGCTGATGAACGCTTTGATTGAGTTAGAGGCGGCATACACGAAGTTTTCTCAGGATCCGGAGTTCAGGGCGGAGCTGAAGGCGTTGCTGGAAGGGTACGCGGGGCGGCCGTCCATGCTGTATCCGGCGCGGAAGATGACCCAGGATCTGGGGGGCGCGCAGATTTACCTGAAGCGGGAGGACCTGAACCATACGGGGTCCCACAAGATCAACAACGTTCTGGGGCAGGCGCTCCTTGCGAAGAAGATGGGCAAGAAGAGGCTGATCGCGGAGACGGGGGCGGGCCAGCACGGGGTCGCCGCGGCGACGGCGGCGGCGCTCCTGGGCATGGAGTGCGAGGTGTTCATGGGTGTTGAGGACATGGAGCGCCAGCAGCTCAACGTCTACCGGATGAAGCTCCTGGGGACGAAGGTCACGGGGGTGTCCAGCGGAACTGGGACCCTGAAGGACGCGGTCAATGAGGCGTTCAGGTGCTGGGCCGGGGAGGCGGATACGACGTTTTACATGATTGGTTCTGTGATGGGGCCCCATCCGTTTCCAATGATTGTACGGGATTTCCAGAAGGTCATTGGCGAGGAGGTTCGGGCGCAGCTTGCTGTGGAATCCGGGCGGCTGCCGGATTGCGTGATTGCTTGCGTGGGCGGCGGGTCCAATGCCATGGGGGCGTTTTACGACTTTATTGATTCTCCGGGCGTTCGGCTGGTCGGCGCGGAGGCAGCGGGGCTTGGCGTCGACACGCGGATGCACGCGGCTACGGTGACCATGGGGGAGACGGGGGTTTTTCACGGGATGAAATCGCTGTTTCTGCAGGATGACGGCGGGCAGATCATGCCGGTGTACTCCATCTCCGCCGGTTTGGATTATCCGGGTATTGGGCCTGAGCATGCTTATTTGGCTTCCATCGGCAGGGCGGAGTACTTGCCGGTGACAGACGCGGAGGCGGTGGATGCCTTCGAGTACCTGGCGAAGGTGGAGGGGATCATTCCGGCCATTGAGTCGGCCCACGCGGTGGCGCTGGCGAGGAAGATCGCGCCTGAGATGGGGCCGGAGGAGATTCTGGTGATCTGTCTGTCCGGGCGCGGGGACAAGGACGTGCAGTCGGTGGCGAAGTACAGGGGGGAAAACATCCATGAATAGGATTGATGTGACTTTTGAGGCGCTCAGACATCGCAGGGAGAAGGCGCTGATCACCTTTGTGACGGCGGGCGACCCGGACATGGCGACGACGGAGGTTTTAGTGTGGGAGATGATTGCTCAGGGCGCGGATTTGGTAGAGCTTGGAGTGCCGTTTTCGGATCCCATGGCGGAGGGGCCGATCATTCAGGCGGCCAGCGCCAGGGCTTTGGAGGCGGGGGCGACGCTGCCGGGGATTTTTGATCTGGTGGCGCGGCTTCGGGCTGGAGGTGTGGCGGAGACGCCGCTGCTGCTGATGATGTATTTGAATTGTATTTTGCATTATGGGAAGGACCGGTTTTTTGAGGCCTGTGCCCGTGTGGGGATTGACGGGGTGATTGTGCCGGATCTGCCTTACGGGGAGCAGGTGGAGATTTCCGGGGAGGCCAGGGCGCACAGGGTTCACCTGATCAGCCTGGTGGCGCCGACGTCCCGGGACCGGATCGATGCTATTGCCCAGAACAGCGAGGGTTTCCTGTACTGCGTGTCTTCCCTGGGGGTGACGGGCACGCGGGCTGGGTTCGCGACGGATTTTGACGCGTTCTTTGGGGAGATTCAGAGGCACGCGACGGTTCCAACAGCGGTGGGCTTTGGTATTTCCACGCCGGAGCAGGCGAAGGCGCTGGCGCATTATGCCGACGGTGTCATAGTCGGCAGCGCCGTGGTGGACCTGGTTGGGAAGCACGGCACAGGGGCGGTGGCGCCGGTTGGCGCATTTGTGAAGGCGCTGAAGGAGGCGATAAGGGAGTAAGGCTGAGTGGGTTGAGTTCGGGCGGGGGTGGGCGCGAGAATGAAAGTCGTTTTCGCATGCTCTGGCACCGAAAAAATATCTGTCCGCGTCACCAATTTAGAATTGGTGACGCGGACAGTAATTTAACCGGGGACGCGGACCGTAATATATTTGGGGACGGACAGAATTCAACTCTGCAACTGGCACCCGTTAACGTCAACTTCCAGAAAAAATGTGACTAAAACTCCTGCACAGTGATCGCTGTAGGAGTTTTTTGTTGTTTTCAGCCTATTCTTTTTCTTGATCAATTGGTTGTATAAATTGAAGGATTTGGTCATAGGATTTATCACTTTTCATTATGGCATTGATAAGTTCATCACGTTTTATCGCATCGCGTTTGTCCATCAAATCTTTTAATGTTGCAAGCGCCGCATCGTACTTCGCCTTTGCCTTCACCACATCCGATTGCGCCTTTTCAATCTTTTGTTCCAACGCATCCATTCCAACCGTTCTCGCCATGTTTCGCATCCTCTCTTATTTGTAATTTTTTTCTGCATTCATAAGCGCTTCACTTATTTCAGCAGCTTTGTACTTTACATATGAAACGTCAATTCCGAAGGCTTTAAGTATCGTCTTCTGAGTTGCTGTAACGGCATGGTCCAGTCTATAAACATTGTCCAGCTGTCTAACCATCTCAATTTTTTCAAGTTCTTTTATTGCCGCAGGGACCGTCATAAAGTTCGGCCTTTTATCTATTTTGTTCATTTCTTCTTTGAGACTTGTATAGATCTTGCTTCTGATGATCAGCGCAATAAATTCTATAAATATCTTCGCCGATGCCGATTCATCTGAGTGCACACGAAGACTCTTATTACCAAGATACGACTTATCACCCCGGAATAGCTTTTCTGAGACATCACGACTTTTGTAAAGATCAATAGCTTCTTTTGCAGTCATCTTTTCCGAGGTGATGATGCAGAAATATCCGCATAAATCAATCTCGCTTTCTATTACACCAGCCTTCTCAACAGGAAATAGAAACGTCTTCTTTTGTTCATCATAGTAGAGTTCAAAATACCTCTCAAATCCCGCACCAAATTCACGCATTTCATTGGCATGACGTTTCATGAATTTTGTCATCTCATCAATCCGATTTTCCAGTATATTGCGCTCAGCACTTTCCTTATCAATACTATGATAGATATGAAAATAGCGATCTTTTTCATCCGTAGCATACAGCTTTTTCTTTACTGTCATGCCATAAACTCTGTATTCACTGATATGATGGAGTCTCTTCTTCTCAAATGATCCTTTATGTTTCAGAATGAGCTGATTTACGAGGGATGCCATTCCCTTGACCATGATCACAAAGCTATAACCACACTGATCCATGTACTCAATATTTCTCTTGCCGAAGTAACCACGATCCAGTATAAAACCTATCTTCCTATAGCCGTATCCTTTTGCTTTATCCAGCATAAACTGAAGCTGTGACACGTCATTTATACTTCCTGGGTAAGCTTCATAAAAAAGTGGTTCTTTGTTTCTCGTGTCATAAGCTATTGAATAATTGAAAATTGGAGATCCTTGATCTACTTTGGCATTGCCATATTCAAGCATTTCAATATCTCCAGCCTGACAATTCTTATTTGTTGAATCATAGGAGATATAGATCTTTTCTCTGTGATCTTTTGATTCGTTCCATGAATTCAAAAATCCCACACTTTGATCATCTGTTATATTTTTTAAAAAATCCGAAACCTTGGAATCACTGAAAATCCTCATATCTGTGGTAAATAGTGCATGATTATAAGCATAATCTGGATAGTACTGGGCAGCGTTACTTTCAGTAATAATCGAATAGGCTGCCATGTCCAAGAACAACCCTACATCTTTTTTACTAAAATCTCGGCTGAGCATGTCCGGGATTCCGCTTTCTCTGATGAGTTTTTGGAGAATTATATAAGTCCCGACTCGCAAACAACTGCTTCTTAATGAACGATCCTTTTCTTCGGGAAGCTCTACTTCCGGGAAGAACTTCAGGTAGTTCTGGTTTGGCTGCATCATAAGATGATCAGCTTTGGACTGCTTCCCAATCATCGCTCTTTTTACGTTCGTAAATTTTCGCGTAGGATCATAGATCCTATCGTACTCATAGTAAACATAACAGGAGTCGTCTCGTTTTCTGTAGGTTATTTTACCTGTTACTTCTGGTATTTTGACTAGAAAATCGAGGTACATTTTCGTCCTCCTTTTTAGTAACATATGTGACTAAATACAGTATAACACTAAGCCCGTATCTTTGCAAGCAAATCCGCAGAAATACGGGCTTCAGCTGATTATTTTCTATTTAGTCACATTTTTTTATAGAAGTTGACAGTTAATTGTTTGTAATTTATGACGTTCGATCACGGTAAGATGTCGTATTTCCGCATTATTGTATACAAAATCATACAATATTACGAACAATCGTTAATATAAATAAAATATTGTTAATAAAATGCTGTTCATGCCCTTCTGTTCTGTGCTATAATGTGAAAAATTCTGAAAACTTGAACGGGAGAAAAGGTGTGGGTGGGTGACCATCGGCGGAGGTTTTGGTTTTGGTCTGGTCCTGGTCCTGGTCCTGGTTCTGAGTCTGATTCTGGTTCTCGGACCCGGGCGGGTTCCTGCGCAAGCGCTAACACCGTCACCGTCACACCTGACCTGTTTGAGGGAAATGGGGGCAATTCAATTGAAAGCAGTCATCACAGTTCTTGGTAAAGACCGGCCGGGGATCATCGCGAAGATCGCCACGGCGCTGTACGAGCGGGAAGTCAACATCGACGACATCAGCCAGACCATCATGCAGGGGCTGTTTACCATGGTCATGATTGTGGACCTGGGCAGCCTCAACACGAACATTGAGGAGCTGCAGGCGAAGATGCAGGAAGTCGAGAACGAGCTGGGCATGCAGATCAGAGTGAAGCGGGAAGAGGTTTTCACCGCTATGCACCAGATTTAGGAGGATGTTATGTTAACCATGCGGCAAATCCTGGACACCCAGGAAATGTTCCACGAACAGAAACTCGACATCCGGACCGTGACTATGGGCATTTCTCTCATGGATTGTGCCGATGGCAACGGTCAGGTCATGGCGCAGAAGATTTACGACAAGATCACAAGGGTCGCCGCGCGGCTGGTTCCAGTGGCGCAGGAGATCGAAAAGGAATTCGGGATTCCCATCATACATAAGCGGATTTCGGTAACGCCCATTGCCATGCTGGCGGGGGCTTCCGAGGAGGATGTCACGCTGGAGCTGGCCCACGCGCTGGACCGGGCGGGCAAGGCAGTGGGGGTCAACTTTATAGGGGGCTTTTCGGCACTGGTCCACAAGGGCATGACGAAGGGCGACATCCGCCTGATTCAGGCACTGCCAAGGGCGCTGTCGGAGACGGAGATCGTCTGCGGCTCGGTGAACGTGGCGACAACCCGGGCGGGTATGAACATGGACGCCATCCGGGAGATGGGCCAGGTGGTGAAGGCGTGCGCGCGGCTGACCAAGGACCAGGACAGCATCGCCTGCGCGAAGCTGGTCATCTTCTCTAATGCGGTGGAGGACAATCCGTTTATGGCGGGGGCCTTCCACGGGCCGGGCGAGGCGGACTGCACCATCAACGTGGGCGTCAGCGGACCGGGGGTTGTGAAGGTCGCGCTGGAAGAGGTGCGCGGCAAGAGCTTCGACGAGGTGGCGGAGACCATCAAGAAAGCGGCTTTCAAGGTGACGCGCATGGGCGAGCTGGTGGCCCGGGAGGCGTCGCGGAGGCTGGGGGTTTCTTACGGCATTGTGGACCTGTCTTTGGCACCGACGCCTGAGGTTGGGGACAGCGTGGCCCGAATCCTCGAGGAGATGGGCCTGGAGACTTGCGGGACCCACGGTTCCACGGCGGCCCTGGCAATGCTCAACGACGCAGTCAAGAAGGGTGGCGCCATGGCGTCTTCCCACGTGGGCGGCCTCAGCGGCGCGTTCATTCCGGTCAGTGAGGATGAGGGCATGATCGAAGCCGTCGAGAAGGGCATCTTGACCTTGGACAAGCTCGAGGCTATGACCTGCGTGTGCTCGGTGGGTCTCGACATGATCGCGATCCCGGGGGATACGACGGCGGAGACGATTTCGGCCATCATCGCAGACGAGGCAGCGATTGGCATGATCAACAACAAGACCACAGCGGTGCGCGTTATTCCGGTCGAGGGCAAGGGCGTGGGCGACTACGTGGAGTTCGGCGGTCTGCTGGGCCGGGCCCCAATCATGCCGGTGAACAAGGCGTCCTCCAAGCTCTTCGTGGAGCGCGGCGGCCGGATTCCGGCACCGATTCACAGCCTCAGGAATTAAGAGATCAAGACCAAGGCGTCTGCCGATGGTCGTAAAAACCAACAGACGTGCATGAACAAAGCAGCGATTTATGCTGGCAGCAAGTCTGAAAAAGGTAACGGGGCATCCCCCGGCTGTTTGCAGTGGACAGCCGGGGGATGCCCCGCTTTGTTTGGAAGACTTGCGGAACAACCTTCACCTCGGGGATGGCGGTCGAATGGACGCTAATAATAAACAAATTTACATTCTTGTGTTAACAAAACATTACCGTCCGCGTCGGGGGTGCGGACAAAAACCTGGACTATGAAAAAGTCAGGAGTTGTCCGTATGTATTCGTTGGAAGTTAGGAAAAAAGTAATCGAGTTATACATCAAGTACGACAAGTCTGCGGCCGCTGTATCAAATGAGCTCGGTTTTCCATCGTGTAGAGTCATCCGGAGATGGTACAAAGACTATCTAAGGGGTCAATCAATCGGAGACGAATGGGGGAGGAAACCTAGAAAGGTCAAGTATTCAGTAGAGCAAATGGAAGTAGCCGTTAATCATTACCTGGCGCACGGGAGAAATCTTTCAAGAACAGTAAGAGCTTTAGGCTATCCATCCACGGGCAAATTAAGACTCTGGTGTGATGAATTGAATCCAAATGATCGCAAAATGCACGTCAGTAGTATACAATGCACTCAAGCGCAGAAAAAGGAAGCCGTCGTAGAACCCGACACGCCGTGTGTCAGGGCGACGGATCTCGGAGATAAGCACAGTGTCGGCCGAAGAACTAATTATAAACACAACGGTGTTCTGCTCGCTAAGGAGTATCCAATAATCATGTTGAAAGTTGATGATAAACTCCATGAAGGCAAGCCCCCTGAAGGAACAGAGGCTCTCTTGGTTGAAATCGAATTGCTAAAAAAACAAATCAGGAAATTGGAAATTGAAAAAGAACTCATGGGAGAACTCTCAATAATTCTAAAAAAGAACCCGGGCGTCGATCCGAAGAAATTGACAAACAAAGTGAGAGCAACATTGATCGACGCCCTAAGAAATAAATATACCCTTAAGGAATTATTGAAATATGTTGATATACCAAAAAGCAGTTATCATTATCATCATCAGATTGCATTGATGCCTGAGAAATACGAGAATATCAAGCTTCGAATTATTGATCTTTTTAAAGAAAACCACGGAAGATTTGGATATCGACGGATTAACGAACTCCTTCAGCAGGAAGGCATTCGTGTTTCGGAGAAGATTGTGAGACGTATCATGTCAACATTAAAACTTGTTGTTTTCGGGAAAAAGAAGCGAAAGTACAGTTCCTATTTAGGTGAGATAGCACCTGCAGCAGACAACCTGATTAATCGGGATTTCCATGCGGACGCACCAAATACAAAATGGCTTACGGATATAACCGAGTTTTCAATCCCCGCCGGTAAGATATACCTATCCCCAATAGTAGACTGCTATGACGGTTATATAACGAGCTGGTCAATTGGAACAAGACCCGACGCAGCTCTGGTTAACAGTATGCTTGATCGCGCCATAGACAAGCTACAAGAGGATCAGCGTCCAATTGTCCATTCGGATAGAGGATGCCACTACCGTTGGCCAGGGTGGCTATCCAGAATGGACAATGCAGGCCTGGTGAGATCAATGTCAAAGAAAGGCTGTTCACCTGATAACTCTGCCTGCGAGGGCTTCTTCGGCAGACTCAAGGTTGAAATGTTTTATTATCGCTCATGGGTCGGTGTTAGCCTGAACGAGTTTATGAATATATTAGATGAATACTTAATCTGGTATAACGAAAAAAGAATCAAAATGTCGCTGGGTGGAATGAGCCCGTTGGTGTTCAGGCGAAGCAAAGGACTAGTAGCCTAAACCGTCCAAGAAAACGTCCGCACCCCCGTCCCTAAGTTGAAAGTTGTCCGCGTCACCAACCTTAATCCATATTTAATGATTATCGCGCCGAATTAGAGGTATAATATGACCAAGAAGTCACATGACTAAGTGGTCATATTAATAGAAAGATCTGCAAATTGAGCAGGAGGTGCAGCTATGCCAAAAGAGACTTTTTTTAATCTGCCGCCGGAAAAACGCGCTAAAATCGAAGAAGCTGCCATTCGGGAGTTCGTGGAATACAGTTTCGAAAGCGCCAGCGTGAACCGGATCGTCAAGGGGAGCGGGATACCCAAGGGCAGCTTCTACCAATACTTCGAAGACAAGAAGGACCTCTACAAACACATCATGTCCCTGATCATCGCAAAAAAAATGGAGTACTTGACGCCGGTGATGAAAAATCCCTTTGACCACGACTTTTTTGTCATCGTTAAAGAAATGTATGAGACAGGGCTAAATTTTGCGAGGGATAATCCGGATTTTGTGGTCATAGGGAATCGTTTGAGGTCCGATCCGTCTCATGCGCTGTTCAAGGAGATCATCGAGGACAACATAGACAAGTCGAATCAGGTGTTCGAGCAGCTGCTGACCTTGGGGATCCAGCGGGGGGAGATTCGGCCGGACATTGATCTGGGGCTCACCGCCCACCTGATCAGCGCCCTCAACGTGGAGATCAGCGAATACTACCAGAAGCACATTGCCAAGAAGGACGACTATTTTTATGATGATGGGGTTTTGGTGACCATCGGCAAATTTTTGGATCTTTTGAAGTTTGGGATTGGGAAGGCTTAATAGGCTCTGCAATTTCAGGAGGTGAAACACATGGTAAGAGTGGAAGGGCTATACTACTCGTACACCAACGACGACAAGTACGCGGTGAAGGACATCAGCTTTGAGATCGAGGAGGGGGAATCCTTCGGGCTCCTGGGGCCGTCCGGGGCTGGGAAGTCCACGACGCAGAACATCCTGACGGGTCTGCTGCCGCTGAAGACCGGGGAGGTCCGGGTGGCGGGTTACGACATGCACCATCCGAAGCGGGAGATGTTCAATAAGCTGGGGGTTTCCTTCGAGCAGTCCAACGTCTACGGCAAGCTGACGGCGCTGGAGAACCTGGAGTTTTACAGGAAGCTGTTCGACGTGCCGACCCTGGATCCTATGGAACTGCTGACCCTCGTGGGGCTGGACCAAGTGGCGGCCAAGAAGGCGGCGACGTTTTCGAAGGGGATGAAGCACCGGCTGACCTTCGTGCGCAGCATGCTCAATCAGCCAATCCTGTGGTTCCTGGATGAACCTACGACGGGGCTGGATCCCGCCATCGCCAGTGTGATCAAGGATATTGTGAAGGAGAAGAAGGAGCGGGGCACCACCATTTTCCTGACGACCCACAACATGTTTCTGGCGGACGAGCTGTGCGACCGGGTGGGGTTCATTGTGGACGGGACGCTCAGGCTGATCGATTCTCCGAGAAACCTCAAACTCAAGTACGGCGAAAAGCTGGTCGAGGTGGAGTATGTGGAAGAGGCCGAGGAGGCCGTTAAGTTGGATGCAAGCGGCACCGGCATTGTGAGTCAGGCGACCATCGGCGGGGGTACTGTTACTGGCACTGGAAGCAGCACTGGAGGCGGCATGAGACTGATCCGGCGCCACTTCTCCCTGGTGGATCCGGTGGAGGTCGCTGCGCTTCAGGAGGTGCTGGCCACCAGGAAGATTGAGACAATGCACACCAAGGAAGCGACGCTGGAGGAGATTTTCATCAAGGTCACCGGTAGAAAGCTGGTGTAGGCTATGAAATTTCTGACGACTTTTTTGAAGGACCTGAAGCTGTCCTTTCGGACCTTCTACATTTATATTGAAATTGCGCTGGCGGTGATTTTCATTCTGGTGATGCTGTTTGTGCTGCCGGAGAATTTCACAACGGAGCATGACATCTATACGCTGATTGAGCTGGAGGAGCCGGCCTATACTCAAGTTCGGACGCTGTTCGACGAGGGCGCTGAGGCGGACCGGCTGATCTATCTGGACAGCCGTAAAGCCATTGAAAACGCCTTGCTTGAGGACCGTGAGGCCGCGGGAATCCATGTGTTTAGGAGCGCAGAGGGACGGATCACCTATGACTTTGTGCTTCAGGGCTACGAGAGTCCTAAGCTGGTGGAACTGCTGAAGCAGACTTTTATTGGGGACCTCACGACCTATATGCCGGACTATGAAGATCAGGTGTCAATCACGACCCTTGGCGGGACCAGGGAGAAGCTGTCTGACCGGCTGACGGTGCTGCCGGTGTTCCTGGTGCTGAACTCCGCCTTTACTGGGCTGTTCATTGTAGCGGCCTACATCTTTATGGACAAGGATGAAGGGACGATCAAGGCGCTGACGGTGACACCCGCGAAGATTTCGGATTATCTGCTGGCCAAGCTGGGGATGATGCTGGTCACGGGCATGCTCACGTCGCTTCTGGTGACGCTGGCCATAGCTCGGGGGTCCGCCCACTATGGGCCGCTCATGATTTTTATGGCGGCGGCCAACCTGTTTGGTACAGCGATTGGGCTCCTGCTCACCAGTTTTTACGATGACCTGATGAAGGCCATGAGCAGCATTTTTGTCGTCGTCTTTGTGCTGGCGTTTTCGACGATTTCCTATTTTATGCCGTCCTTCAGCCCGCTCATCATCCGGATGATCCCGACTTATCCTATGCTGGTGTCGATCCGGGAGCTGCTGTATCAGCAGCCAAACCTGACTTATGTTTTTGCGACGGCGGGTGGGCTCCTGGCCGGTGCGACTCTGATTTTCATGCTGGCACTTTACCGGTTCAAGAAGACGCTGACGGTTTGAGTTTGAGTTTGGGACCGGTTTTGGTCATAGGCTAGGATTTGGACCGGTAAATGGGTTTGATCTTAGTCCTGAACTCGGTCAAAGGGGAGGTGACGGGTAATGCTTCGTAAGATTTTGAGAATCACCGGACGGGATGTTCGGAGTGGCCTTAGGGATAATATTATAGTGTATGTCATTTTGGCGCCGTTCCTCAGCGCGCTCATCCTGCGGGGATTGATTCCGTCCGTAGGGGCCAATGTGCTGCAGATAGCCGTGGATCCGAGTGTAGAACCGGCGGTGGTGGAATATCTTGAGACCATCGGCAAAGTGGAGGTTCTGGAGGCGGACGTGGAGGCCGTGGAACGCAGGGTCCGGGCCACGGACGACGTGTTTGGCCTGCGCCAGGTAGGTGAGCGGGGCTTTGAGATTGTGAAGGAAGGCAACGAGCAGGAGGGCATGGACGAGATTTTTGAGCTGGTGCTGGATGCCTATGTCAACCAGGACCTGGCGCTGCCGATGGACGCGCTCGTCTCCGACATTGGATGGAAGCTGCCGCCGCTCAAGCAATACGGGGCGTCGGTGCTGGTGGTCTTCATGTCGGTTTTCGGGGGCATGGTGATCCTGATCAACCTGGTGGAGGAGAAGCAGGACAATACGCTTTCGGCTATGAACGTGACGCCGGTGAGCCGGGCGGCCTTTGTTATTGGAAAAGGACTTTTGGGTGTCGTGATTCCGGTGATCCACGCCTTTGGGGTGCTGCTGATCCTGGGATTTGAGGGGCTGAACTATGGCATGGTCACGGTGGCGGTATTTTCAGTGGCGTTGATCAGCGTGCTGATTGGCTTTGTGATTGGGGTTATGAACGACAACGTGATCAGTGCGGCCTCCAGCATGAAAGTGCTGTTTGTGCCCATTTTAGCGTCGATCATGGGTGCGATTTTCCTGGCGGACAAGTGGCATCTTTTACTGTACTGGTCGCCGTTTTACTGGGCTTTTGACAGCATGAACCGCATAGTGCTGCTGGAGGCAACCTGGGGCGTGATTCTGCGGAACACGGGGATTGTGCTGGGGATTACGGCGGTGGTCTTCGCGCTGCTGAGCAGGCGGATTGCGCGGGGGTTGAACTGAGGATGGATGGATAAAGATGGAAGGAAATTGGTATCAGCGGCTGTTGCCTATCAACCCCTTCTTCCACCGGAAGGGTGAACTGAACTTTAAAGGGAGGTCTATTGAATGGACGGACTCGCACTTTTAGGTATATTTCTCATGCTGTATAGCGTCGCGGTCGTTTGGATTGCGGCGAAAAAACCTGAAAAGATATGGAATATGGCCAAAATCAGGCTGTTCCGGAAGCTGCTGGGCGAGCAGGGGACTGTGATCTTCTTTTACGTCTTTGCAGTGATCGCGGCGGCTGTGGGTGCTTGGCTGATGATGAAGTAGACAATAGAAAAGACGGATTAAATGGGGAGAGATCCCATTTAATCCGTCTTTTTTAGGCGCCGGTATTGAGCGTTTCCGGAGGCTCCGGGCTCTTGACAAAGCGGTTGATCACCACGGCTATGAGGATTCCGGCAATGGTCTCAATCGTTCTGATAATGGCATAAGTGTAGGGGTCGCCGGTATACTGCATCATGATGATGACGAAGACCACCGTCGCGAGCCCGGACGCTTCCTTGAAGCGGATGATGTTACACAGCAAAATGGTCAACACAATGCCCAGAGGGATTAACAGGATGGAAATGCTTTCGACCGGGATGTGCCGCGTGGCGTACAGAATGATAACAGACATGAGGCCGCCAGCCAAAGTGGCCATAATCCGCATTTTGCCATAGGAAATGGAATGGGGAATGCTGTCCTGCATGGTGGTGATCGCCGCAATGCCGGCGTACATGGGGGCAGGGTAGTCTATCAGCTTCGCGAGGATCAAAATGATCAGGACTGCCAGGGCGGTTTTGAGGTTGCGCAGGCCTGGGATATAGGCGGGGTGCTGGGGATCGGACATGGCCATCGGCCCTCCTTTTTTTGTTATTGTTTTTTCATTCTTTGCTTATATTTGCTTTTATTTGCTTTTATTCAATCTGCTATCTATACAAATTAGTCGCGTCATTGACAAGCAGCGTCAAATTATATAACTACAACGTTACCCAGAATGAGACCGCAGCAAACAGCGGCAAACGCATTCGAGGCAAACAGACTGTTTTCAAATTAGAAAAATCGGGTAAAAAAGTGAGACAGGCACTTACTCTCACAGTGTCGTTGGCTAACCGAACGCGACAACCGAAAGGAGCTTGAACATGGCAAAAGACAAAATTCTGATTCTCACGGATGACTACGCGGAGGACCTTGAGCTGCTGTATCCATACTACCGGATGATCGAGGCGGGCTATAATGTGGTGATGGCTTCGGACGCAGGTGGTCGCGGTCTCAAAGGGAAGCATGGTGTACCTTATAAAAGCGATGTGTCCTGGGACGACATCAGCGGGTCAGAGTTCGCGGGGCTGCTCATTCCGGGCGGCTGGGCGCCGGACAAGCTGAGACGTTATGATAAGGTGAAGGCGATTGTGCGGGAGATGAATGAGGATGGGAAGCCCATCGGCATAATCTGCCATGCGGGGTGGGTCACCATCTCCGCCGGGATTATGAAGGGGCGCACGGCGACGTCGACGCCTGCGATCCGGGACGACATGGAAAACGCGGGCTGCAAGTGGGTCAACGAGGAAGTGGTCGTGGACGGCAACCTGATTTCGAGCCGGGCGCCTATGGACCTGCCGGCCTACATGAAGGCGTTTATTCAAGTACTGGAGGGCTGATCGTGAAGCTTAAAGCAGCTTTGGTTCAAATGGCGGTGACCGCGGACAAGCGTGCGAATCTCGAGACGGCCGCGGGGTACGCGGCGCAGGCGGCGGAGGCCGGGGCAGACCTGGTGGTGCTGCCGGAGATGTTCAACTGCCCGTATTCAAGCGACAGTTTTCCTATTTATGCGGAGCCCGAGGGCGGCGAAACCCATCAGTATCTCTCCAAGCTTGCCGGGCGCCTGGGAATCTGGCTGGTGGCCGGGTCCATTCCGGAGCGGGCGCGGGATGGGAAGCTCTACAACACGTCCTTTGTGTTCGACCGCAGGGGGCGTCAAGTGGCCAAGCACAGCAAAATGCATCTGTTTGACATTGACATTGAGGGCGGGCAGCGGTTCAAGGAATCGGACACGCTGTCGGCCGGGTCCCAGGTCACGGTTTTTGAGACGGAATTCGGGCGTGTTGGCCTGGCGATCTGCTATGACCTGCGGTTCCCCGAGCTGGCCAGGATGATGGTGGACCAGGGCGCGAAAATCCTGGTGGTGCCGGCGGCGTTCAACATGACGACGGGGCCGGCGCACTGGGAGATTCTGTTCAGGAACCGGGCGCTGGACAATCAGGCCTATGTGTTAGGGGTGGCGCCTGCGCGGGATGTGAAAGGTCCATACGTGTCCTACGGCCATTCGCTGGCAGTGTCCCCGTGGGGGGATGTTATCGAAATGCTGGACGCGGCACCGGGCATGATTTTGGCGGAGCTTGACATGGATTACGTCGAGAAGGTCAGGCGGGAGCTGCCGCTCCTTGCGCACCGCAGGCAGGATATTTATACGCTGAAGCAGTGTAAGTTGTAGGGTGTTGGGTGTAGTGTGTAGTGTGTAGGGTGTATGGGTCTGGTGCCGGGATCAGAACCACACCAGACAAAGCCTTAAAGAGTTTAGTCTGCCGATGGTCCCTTAACCAACAACGCGCACCTGAAATCATAAAATTTAAAGTCCTTCACTTCATAGTGGCGAGCAAACCACTGGAGTGAAGGACTTTTATCGTAGAATTGAGTATTATGACACCGAGCTCTGTCCCCAAATTAAAATCTGTCCGCGTCCCCAGAATGAAACCCGTCCGCGCGGCCTGTGGCCTATTGGCCCTTAACTTAAACCTAAGGCTTAATAAATCCCGGAACCTTGCAAAGGCTGACTTCGACGGTTCTCCAGACGTCGCCGGTGACATAGGGCTCGACCTCCAGCCACGCGTCCAGCGACGCGCGGTCTTCGAATTCCAAAATCAAGGCAGAGCCAACCATGCGCTCGCGTTCGTCCATCAATGCGGCCGCGTAAAGCAGTTCGCCCGTATTTTTCATTTGCTGGGCCAAGGCAAGGTGGTTGTCTCTGACGGCCAGGCGTCTCGCCATGGCGCCTTCGTCAGAGCCGTCGCGTCCAATTACCAGAAATTGCATGGGAATCTCTCCTTCACAATAAAATGCGCCACAAGCTTTGTGGTGGTCGATGTCCTGGGGTTGAGGCGTGTGACCATCGGCCATGTTCTTCTCAAACCGCCCCGAGAGACCGGCTATTAACGGATCCAGTCAAAGACATCCTTCTGTCTGGACGGCTTGGGAAGGACCTTTTTGGGATCCTCATAACCGAGGCACACGGCGTAGAGCGGCTTGTAGCCGTCGCGGATTTTCAGGGTCCCGTTAGCCTCGGGCAGCTGAAAGTAAGAACTGATCAGCCCGACCCAGACAGAGCCTATGCCCAGGCTGTGCGCCGCCACCAGCATGTTTTCCACCGCCGCTGAGGCGTCCGCCACCGGGGAATAGACGTCGCTTCGGACAGAGACAATGACGACTGTAGGCGCTTTGTGCAGCAGGTGGTAGCGCTCGCTCGCGCCAAACTTGCGGATCCAGTCGATCTCAGAATCCCGCATGACGTTCTTTGTGGCCTCGTTGATGTGGTTGATCAGCGCCTGGTCCTGCAGGATCGTGAAGCGCACCGGCTGGGTGTTGTGTCCGCTGGGTGCCTGGTTCCCTGCCTCAATGACCGCGAGGATGTCCTCGTCCTTCAGCTGGTCCGGAAGAAAGCGCCGGACGCTTTTTCGTTCGTACAAAGCTTTTATAACGTCGTTCATAGTAACCTCCTGTTAAGACAGTTATTTTTTTTAGCCGATGGTCAGCAAACAACACATTCGCCCCTCTGACGGCCGAATCACAGTAAACGAGTCCCTGGTAAATTAGACCTACCCTAATTATAATGCAGGGATTAACAAAAAAAACAATATTTCTGCGAGCAGCGCGAAAAAAGATGTAAAACATGAGTATAATGAATCTAATAGTATGCAAAGGAGGCCACACGGTGAAATTTGTCAGATTCAAAACGGGAGACCAGATTCAGCTGGGACTCTACAATAAGGCAATGACGCACATCTATGACCTGAACTATTTGATTCCCGAAAAGCAGTTTGAAACCTTGAACGCGTTTGTTGAACGTGTCACTGAAGACGAACTTGCAGTACTAAAGGAAATCAGCTGCTGCGCCGCGCTGCAGGAATTTCCGTCTTATGCGGCTGAAGATGTGACGCTGCTCGCACCTATTCAGAAGACCAAGCACGATGTGCTGTGTCTCGGACTCAATTACAGGGAGCACGTCAAGGAAACTGCCAAGAATCTGAACCACGCGCCTACCATGCCGGAGCACCCAGTCTATTTTTCGAAGCGTGTCTATGAAATGATGGGTCCCGATGATGAGATTTCTTATTCCACCTCCGGATCGACTCAGCTGGATTATGAAGTGGAGCTGGCGGTCGTCATAGGCAAGGCTGGACGCGATATTCCTGCGGATCAGGCCGAGGACTACATCTTCGGTTACACGATCCTGAATGACCTTTCCGCCAGAGACATGCAGGCCAGACATTTGCAGTGGTTTAAGGGCAAGAGCCTTGACGGTTTTACGCCCATCGGCCCATGCCTTGTGCACAAGTCGGAGCTGCCGCTCCCACTGAGCCTCGATTTGAAGAGTTACGTCAACGGCGAACTGCGCCAGGACGGCAATACGTCGGATTTTATTTTTGATATACCCTTGGTCATTGCGGATCTGTCGATGGGCATGACGCTGGAGCCGGGTGACATCATAGCCACAGGGACGCCGAAGGGCGTTGGCATGGGCTTCAGCCCGCCTAAATACCTGAAGGCTGGAGATGAGGTCATTTGCGAGATTGAGGGCATTGGGCGCTTGCGGAATGTGATTTTGTAGGGGAAAAAGGGTGGAACTCGGTGTCAGACACCGAGTTCCTCTCAGTCAAACAAAAGATGAAGGGGCTGTTGCAAAACTAGTAAATTTAGTTTTGTAGCAGCCTTTTTGCGTGCTATTTGCAATAACTTGCTTTCGAGAAAATTGACTTTTAGCTCGAGTCACCCATTAACATTAATTATAGGGTCGACAAAAAAGCCTAGTGTCTGCGTTTTAAAATTTCTAGGCTAAGCCGCTTTTTTGTACTCGATAATGCCGGTCTGGTTGTTTTGGATTTTATTATGGAGTTTGTTCAGGTTAATCGCCATAGCGACCATAATCATATCCGCTACTATTTTTTTCATTCCCTTACGTCGAAACCGGTCATAAGCAAGACCATCTTTGACTTTTGAGAATACACCTTCCGCCTGAATGGAGCGGTTGATCCTCTCGTTGATGCCTTCTTCTGATGCAATATTTTCTGCGGATTGACTACGGAACGCTTCAAAGGCAGGAGAGTACTTCAGGCTTTTCTTTTCAGGATCAGGATTCTTTCGACTTTTAATGCATTGGTCACTGTATTGGCAGCCTTTGCATTCAAAGCATGTGTAAACCCAGTTGATGTCTTCGAAGCCTGAAGCAGATCTCTTGATGCTGTCTTTACATCGGATGAGCTTTTTGCCAGCTTTGCAAACATAGACATCTTCATTTTCCATATATTGCATGTTTTCTCTTCGGCTAATGTCTTCTCTTACCTTTTTTATGTCTTTCGTTTCATGATTTGCCGGTTTGATGTAAGCTTTCAAACCTTTGCTGGCTAGATACGCGTAGTTTTCCACGCTTTCATACCCTGCGTCTGTGACGATGTTTTTTATGCGAGAACTATACGCTGCCAGCAGTTCTTCGAGAAAAGGCTTCAGTGTATGCAGATCATTCGTATGCTGGCTGCCCATCACGCCTACGACAAATGCGCCGCTTGAAGCCATTTGGATGTTATAAGCAGGCTTAAGTTGACCATTTCGCATATGATCATCTTTCATGCGCATGAAGGTTGCATCGTGATCTGTCTTTGAATAACTGTTTCTGGTGCCCATAGCCTTAAGATGCTTTTCATATGTTTCAAACTTTTCTTTTATCTCTTTATAGTACTCGTACTCACGTTGCTGCACGGTCTTGCGATGACCTACACCACGCACAAACTCAATTTTCAGCTTGCTGCATCTGTTTCTGATGTTGTTAAACTCCGCACACACCCTTGATTGGACTTCTTTTAAGGTGCTATTTTCTGACATGTTAAGTTCTTTGAGCATGCGTTCTTTTAGCTTGCTTTGATATTTTTCGACAGCCTTGCGCCAAACAAATGTGTATCGATTGGAGACTGCCTCAATCTTAGTCCCATCTATATACAGACTCTTTAGGTCTACATGCCCATCTTCTATGAGTATTTCCACAAATTGTCTCTGCAAATCCGCCATATGATCAATGAGCATGTTTTGAAATCGACAGATCGTGGTGTGATCCGGCGCTTTTCTACCTCCAAGAAGGTAGTGTCCTCTCACATCATACTCACAAAAATCTTCAATTTTTCGATTTGATGATTTTCCTTCGCTATTACAGAAAAGAACAATTTTAAGGAAGTTAACAAAATCTACGGCTGGCTTTCTGCCCTTTTTAGGCAAGGTGCTTATTATTGCGCTTAAATCCATCCTCTCTACTATTTTGCACACCAGTCTGACCTTGCTATCCTCTGGAATTAATGTGCCCACACTAAAATTCATTGGCAGTTGCCAAAATTGGGCTGAAGCGTTATGATGATCTAGGGTTATTTGGTTCTGCATAAATCAATTATACCCTATCGGGACTGGCTCTTGGAGCCGGTCCTGATTCATTTTTTGCATTTAAAGAGACAGATGGTCATCAATTAGATTTCCATCTGTCTCTTTTTTAGGGGGGCCTATTTTGCAACAGCCCCTTCATGAAAAGGGGACTCTGGGACAAGTAAGAACTTGCCCCGGAGCCCCCTTTTTACGATTTCCGCTACATTGTCAAATTCACTTGCAATCTCACTATAGTGTTATCCTCAAGTTCTGCGTGGAAGAGGTGGTATTCGCCGGAGAGGTCAAAGCTGTGGAGAGTGTTGCCGTTTTCGAGAGTTTCGATCACGGAAGCCTCGCCGTAGAGGGTGGTGAGGGTTTCGAGGCTGTCTCCGACCTTGAGGCCTCGCGGCGTAGGAAAATTGGGATTGTCTGTGGAGATCATGAAGACCTCGTTCTCAATGATCATGATTTCTATGCCATTTTCATAGTAGCGTGTCTCTTCGTAACCGTCGTGGTTCAGTTCGACGCGCTCGGGTTTTTGAGCCATTCGGAAGTCAAGTTCCAGGGCGGCGAGTCTCACTGCAAGATTGCCAAGCCTGAGATCTTCAATGGTCAGATCATCCACCGGCGTGTCGGTCACGACCGGAATGGTGCGCTGAGTAATGTTGAGAGGTTTAGGGCTGCCGTCCTGTAGGTAGAGGGATTCTTTTTCAAGGCCTGCGACGAAGCCTTTCATGACAATATCTGTGGTGCCAATTTCAGGCAGATACTGCTCTAACGTGACATCGATCAGGTAGTCCGTAGCTTCAGCCTTTCCGAACTGATACTGAACGCTGCTGGAGCCTTGGTCCGCGAAGACGAGCAGGAGCGCGTAATTTTGAAAATAGGCATCGCCGTAGTTCAGAGTCTGGCCTTCCCGGGCGCTTATAAAGCCATAGGTTTCAATGGCTCTTTCCCAGGCTGCGGTGTTGTCGATAAGAAGCCCGAACAACTGGCCTTCTCCTTTTTCGCGAAGTGCGCTCTGGGCTTCGGCGAGTCCTTCGTGATAGTCGCCAATAATTGGAAAGGCAAAAGGCGGCGTTGTGTAGGATTGGTCTTCGGCCGGGGTTTCGCCGTTTGGAGGTGTCGTCACCGGTGGCTGCTCAGGCGCTGGTTCCGGCTGTGCTGGTGGCGTGGCGCAGGCAGTGAGGGTGAACACAAAGATCAGCATAATGCTGAGAATCGATAGTTTTTTCATCCGTGAGGTCTCCTTTCAAATCTCTGTTTTGTGGCTGTTAGTGCGCTTCTGGCCACAGCTGCTTCGGTTTATAATAGCAGGAATATAAACTTAGACGTCAGAAGTCTTAAAAAGTTTCACCGGATGAAAAATTTGAAGGGTACGTTTAAGTGCCTTCAATGGTGTAAATTTACACCAAGCTCTGGCACTAAAATGAAAACCGTCCGCGTCCCCAAAATGAAAGTTGTCCGCGTCCCCAAACTAAAAAAGTCATTTCTTCGCCACTCGAAACCTCAGCACTGTCTTCAGTTTGGCGGATTCTGTCTTTCTTGGATCAGAGAGATAGATTTCACGGTGTGTCTTGGAGGCACGCACCCAGCCCTGCTCAGCGCAGTAGGCCTCCATGACGGCGAAGCTTGCGGGCTCATCGGCATAACTTCCCATGTGCATCATCTGGCAGCAAGCGCCCTCCGTCAAAGTCGTCAGCATCACCCGTGACACCGGCAGCCCCGGTTTTTTCTTAAGGGTCTCAGCCAAAAACCGCTCAAACAATGCCGGCGTCAGAAAGTCCGGCTGCCGGATCATCAAGGTGTACTTGAAATTCTCCTTATCCAGTGTCGCTTGAGTATAATCGATCAGATCCCAGACACCCTCCAGGGGGAAGACAGTGTACTCGTAGTAACCGTCCGGAACCGCAGCGCTCTTATAGGACATCTTGATCGCATAGCTGAGTGCGTACAGCGCTTCCACCGCCTCGGAAAACGCCGGGGCGTCCGGGCTGCCGGAGCCTTCAATGGTCAAGTACAAGATCTCCGGCACCTCAAGCAGCTCCGGCTTTTCCTTAGGCAGGTAAAGCCATTTGAAATCTTTTTTGTAGTCCACTTTCTTAGACGACTCGGGCGAAGTGTTGACAGACATTTCATAAAACCCCTTTCAATGTGTAGGATTCAGTCGGATCAACGACTATCGGCGGATTGTTCTTGTTTTCACAATTCTTGCGGGGTAAAATGGAACTAAACCAAAGCCCAAGGAGGACACCGACCCATGCCAAAGGAACCGTATCACCTGAGCGCTGATCAGGCGCGAACCCTCTCTGAGCTCGAAGCCCTTGCCTATGAGAGGCTTGAGAGTCGTGGCCTCGGTGGCTTGGATCTTCCAGGGGCTTACCTGGAGGCTGCACAGGGGCTCCTTGGCGCCAAACGCGTCCTTATTCTGACCGGGTTTCCCATCCGGGGTGCGGCCCTCGGCGAGACGGACGGACCTCCGGGCGCTCTAGCCCTCGGCTGTGCCCTTGAGAGGCTGGGCATACAGGCGGCCTTCGCCACGGATGCCTACTCCGCGCCGCTCCTGGCCCTCGGCAGCCCAAAACTCAACCTCCGCGCCGCCATTCATCCCTTCACGGCTGAGGCCGACGAGTTGACCCTTCAGTACCTCTACACCGACTTTGCTCCGGACCTGGTGTTTGCCATCGAGCGCCCGGGGAAAGCTGCCGATGGTCTCTGCCACTCCATGCGCGGCGAAGTGATCTCCGACATGACCCCCTCCCTTGACTTGTTCTTTGAATTGGCAGCCCGGGACCACAAGCCAACCCTGGCTATAGGCGACGGCGGCAACGAGATTGGCATGGGCCGGCTCTATGAGGCCGTCGTGAAGCAGGTGCCAAAAGGCGATGCGATCGCCGCAGTCACAGCAGCAGACATTCTGATGCCGGCGGCCGTCTCCAACTGGGGCGCCTACGTGCTAGTGGGGGTTCTGTCCCTCCTCTGCGGCCGAGACCTCCTGATTTCCACCGAAACCGCCTCCGACCTCCTCCAGACTATGGTCGACATGGGCGCAGTCGATGGCGCCACCAAACGCCGGGAAGCCACCGTCGACGGCTATAGCTTTGAGGAGAATCAGGCGGTGATTCGGGCGGTGCACGAACTGCTGGCGAGATGGGTGAGATGACGTGGAAGAAGGTGTCTGACACCGGCTTCCACCCCGGCGGCTTACCCCTATTGCCCTCTCTGCTTATTTGGCGGTCCGTGACCATCGGCTAAAACTATTTTCATCATTTTTACCCTCATTATTTGATTTCGATCACAGTTTTTCCTGCGCGATTTCGCTAAGATGGAGACAGAAAATCGTTACGGAGGGTACAAATGGGTATATTAGATTTGAATAAAACGGTTTATAGTTTGTGCGAGGACTATCCGCAGCTGGTCGGGATCCTGCAGAGCCTTGGCTTTGAGAGCGTAGGCAATCCCATCATGATGAAGACCGCGGCGCGGATCATGACCATCCCTAAGGCCGCTCAAATGAAGGGTGTGCCGATGGTCACCATCATCACTGCCTTGCAGGAGGCGGGGTTTGTCGTTGAAGGAGGAGAATGACTTTGAGTGAGTACATTGATAACCGAAGCAGTGCGAAAAGCAACCGCGCGGAGCGCCAGAAGGTCCTGAAGGACATCATCCTGCAGCTGCACGAGGGCAAGGATCCTGCGGACGTCAAGAACGAATTCGCCAAGCTGATCGACGGCGTGTCGGCCAGCGAGATCTCCGAGATGGAGTCCGGCCTGGTCGCGGAGGGCATGGCCATTGAGGAGATCCAGAAGCTGTGCGACGTTCACGCGGAGATCTTCCGAGGTGCGGTCACCCAGATTCACACAACCTCGAAGGAAGAGGAAAAGCCCGGTCATCCGGTTCGGGTGCTTCGCGAGGAGAACTTTGCCATTGAGAGTCTGCTGAAGAATACGCTGATGCCAAAGGTCGCGGCGTTGACGGATGCGACTGTGGCGGAGAAGCGTTATGAGCTGCTTGAGGATGTCAATCTGCTCCTGGACATAGATAAGCACTACAGCCGCAAGGAGAATATTTTCTTCCCTTACATGGAGAAGTACGGCATTTCAGCGCCGCCAAAAGTCATGTGGGGCGTGGATGATGAGATTCGGGCGATGATCAAGGGATTCAAGGCGTTGCTGGCTGGTCCGGGTGCGACGGCTGCAGAGCTTCAGGAATCCGCTGAAGCCATGAATGCGAAGATTCTCGACATGATTTTTAAGGAAGATTCCATCCTGATCCCAATGCTGCTGGAGACTCTGACTGAGGACGAGTGGGTCGAGATCGCCCTGGACAGCGAGGAAATTGGCTACTGTATCGTCAGTCCTGAAGCGAAGTGGAAGCCATCCAGAATGGTGCCGTTTGGCGCCCCTGGAAAGGCTGTGGCTGGTGATGCTGAGCCCACAACTGCTTCGGATGGCCTCATCCGCCTGGAGACGGGGATTCTTAGTGTGGATGAGCTGACTCGACTCCTGAATACGCTGCCAATCGACATGACGTTTATCGACAAAGACGACACCGTCAAATACTTCTCCCAGTCCGCTGAGCGGATCTTCCCACGCACGAAGTCCGTCATTGGCCGCTCCGTTCAGAACTGCCACCCGCCTTCAAGCGTACATGTGGTGGAGACTATACTTGAAGCCTTTAAGGCTGGTCGCAAGGATCACGAGCATTTCTGGATTCAGATGGGCGACGCTATGATTTATATCCGATACTTTGCGGTGCGTGATGATCAGGGTGCGTACTTGGGGACTCTGGAAGTCACGCAGAACATTGCGCCAATTAAGGCTATTGAGGGGCAGAAGCGTTTGCTGTCGGATGACTTTTAGTAGCGCTTTGACAGGGAAATAGAAAAATTCCAGCCGTTTTCAGTGATTCTATAAAGTGATCCAAAGCCGCATGGTTAAAAGCCTTAGCGGCTTTTTTCGTGGTGTAGCTCTGGCACCAAAGTGGAGTTGGGGACGCGGACTGTAATATTTTTTGTCCGCGTCCCCAAAGAAAAAGGGTAACATAGATACAAAGAAATATGTCATTCAAGCCAAACCTTCGAGGTGATCCATGACACATCCAATCAAATACAGCGCTCAATTCCTTGAAGCTGACGAAATCACCCGGC
Organism: Acidaminobacter sp. QWL-03; assembly: GCF_058683855.1. Classification (NCBI taxonomy): domain Bacteria; kingdom Bacillati; phylum Bacillota; class Clostridia; order Peptostreptococcales; family Acidaminobacteraceae; genus Acidaminobacter; species Acidaminobacter sp. QWL-03. Next base: position 2,626,370 of record NZ_CM178752.1, on the reverse strand, counting down.
GCGGGTTATGGAGGGAGCTCCAGAGCATCGCCCAGGAGGACCCGGCGAGGCATTACTTTATTTTGCTGGGGCTTCTTAACCCAGAAAAGACCTTTCAAAGTGTCATCACCCTGCGAGGCAGCGACGACATACTGAAAGCTGCTTATTTCCAGAGGTCCTCAGGCAACGCGCAGCTTATGATGTCACAAGATCTACTCAACCCTGTCATTCAGCCGGAGAGCCTGCGGCCCTTCGCAGAAGCCATCCGGCAAATTGGCTTCAATCAGCTCATCGCAGCAGCGTCCTATTGCAAGCAGCTTGAGCCTTTTAACCTCTTTGTGAGCCACTTCATTGGCGCAGAAATCTCCGTCATGTCGCCTGAACTCGCAGCTTCAGAGGCCCTCCGAAAAGAAATCACTTTCAACCTCGAGCCTCTCAAAGTCGAAGATCTGGACGAGATCATTGACCTTTACCAGCAATGCTTTCACTCCTTCACGCCCCGGCCCATCATGGAGGAGAAGCTCCTTACCAGCCGCGGCCATGGTGTCGTCGTCCGGGAAAACGGTCGGATCATAGGCTGTGCCCAAAGTGAATTTGAATCCCCCCATCAAGCCTTGATCGTGGGTGTGGCTACAGAACCTGAAGCCAGAGGCAGGGGCATCGCCTCAACCTGTGTCGCGGGGCTGATAAAAAGCCTGGCCACACCGGGAAGAGCCTTCGCCCTCCAATATGACAACCCAAGCGCCGGAAGAATTTACAAGCGACTGGGCTTCGTCCCCGTAGACCATGTCGGACACTATCATTTCAGAAGGGAGCAGTAGAAATGGCCATTCGAGAAATCCTGCTTCTGGGACACGACCACCTCAGAGTCGAGTGCGCGCCCCTGGAAGACACCCAAAAAGAGTTGGCAGCAAAAGTAGCAGAGGACCTCAGGGATACCCTCCTCAACTTCAGGAAAAATTTTGGCTTCGGACGCGCCATTGCCGCTCCGCAAATTGACGCCTTAGTCAGAATCCTTTATATGAACTTGAACGGCGAAGAGACCGTCCTCGTCAATCCGGTTCTGGAGCCTGTCGACAAGGAGACCTTCTATGTCTGGGACGACTGCTTCAGCTTTCCGGGCCTCGAAGTTTGGCTGAAGCGTTACAAACACGTGCGCATTAAATACCTCGACCTGGACTGGCAAGAACAAGAGCTTTTAGCCGATGGTGACCTCGCCGAGCTCCTCCAGCACGAGTACGACCACCTGGACGGCATCCTCGCCGTTGACCATGCCCAAACCTCCAGAAGCCTCAGATTCAATAAAGCCAAAATGGGAAAGGCTTAATCGATCCAAACCCCCGAAAGGAGCCGAAAATGCGCATTGCCTACAAGGACATGATCCAAACCTTCACCGACATCCTCTCGCGGCGAGGCGTCCCGCCGGAGGCCGCTGCCCTTACCGCCAAAATTATGGCAGACAACAGCCTGGACGGCGTTTACACCCACGGTGCCAACCGCTTCCCAAGATTGATCCAGTATATTGACGAAGGCTACATCGACGTCAACGCCAATCCGGAATGCCTTCTCAGCGCAGGGGCTTTCGAGCGGTGGGACGGGCACCTGGGCATGGGTGTCCTGAATGCTAAAGCCGCCATGGACCGGGCTGTCGAGCTGGCTGCCACACACAGTGTCGGTATCGTCGCCCTCGCCAACACCAACCACTGGATGCGGGGCGGCGCTTATGGCTGGCAAGCCGCAGACGCAGGGTGCGTAGGCATTTGCTGGACCAACACCAGACCCAATATGCCCGCATGGGGCGGCGTGGATAAGAAAATAGGCAACAATCCCTTCGTCCTGGCCGTCCCCAGAAGCGATGGCCGCCACGTCGTCGTCGACATGGCCATGTCGCAGTTCTCCTATGGCAAAATTGAGGAAGCACGACTCCAAGGCAAAAAGCTCCCAGTCGCCGGCGGCTATGACTCAAACGGCCAACTCACAAATGATCCCGTCGAAATCGAAAAGACCATGCGCGTTCTGCCAACAGGTTTTTGGAAGGGCTCCAGTATGTCGATCGCGCTGGATCTCATCGCTGCGCTGCTGTCAGCGGGACTCACCACCTCGGAGGTCGGCCGACGCTATACGGAGGAGTATGGCTTGTCGCAGGTTTTCGTCGCCATCGGCCAAAATCAGTTTAACACGGTGGAATTTTCAGATGGTCTAATTGAATCCGTGATTCAGGACCTCAAGAGCTCTCGGCCGATGGTTGAGGATGCCACCCTCCGCTACCCAGGTGAACGCGATTATAAGGTGCGCCTGGAGCAGCTTGAAAACGGCATAGAAGTGGTGCCGGAGGTGTGGGAGAAGATTTTAAATTTATAAAGAAAATACGGCTATGCCAGTGGCGAAATGAGTTAACTCCTTTTGTCGCTGGCTTTTTCTTATGAATTTGAACAGGCAGATTGATTTCAGGACGAAATCTGATACAATACTAGTATACAAGTTAAATAGAATGAATAAAAGGAAGTGAGGCTATGGCCCTCGAAGTTATACCCCAATCTGATAAAACCACAGTGGGAGACTATGTTTACGAGTTGATCAAGCGCAATATCGTCAGACTGAAGCTGGAGCCTGGCAAGCGCATCAGTGAAAATGAGATATCGGAGCTTCTCGGCGTGAGCAGAACCCCGGTGAGAGAAGCCTTTATCAAGCTTTCCCGGGAAGATTTGCTCTATGTGCTGCCCCAGCGGGGCACCTACGTCTCTCAGATCGACATGACGCAAGTGGAAGAGGCCAGGTTTATCCGCGAGGTGCTGGAAAGTGCAGTGTTGAAGCTTGTGACTCAGGGCATTGATGTGACTTTTATTAAACTGCTTGAGCAGAATTTGGAGGCTCAGCGACGGTGGACGGATGCCGACGGCTTCACAACTTACATGGAGTTGGATGAAAAATTTCACGAGATTATTTTTGAAAGTGTTCATAAGCAGAGGACCTGGGAGGTTATTGAGCAGGTCAACACTCAATACAGACGCGTCAGAATACTCAGCTACAGTTTCAACAATATGATCAGCAGTTTGATTGATCAGCATGCTGCGTTATTAGAGGCCATCCGGAACAGGGATGAAGCCCGAGGGCAGGAAATTATCTCTATGCACACCAGAAAGCTGCTTCACGAGCAGTCGGAGCTGATGGAAAGGTATCCCGGCTATTTCAAGTCGAAATAAGCTGACAATGACTCCAAAAATACAAACCACAAATCCAACCCCAACCTCAGTCCCAAACCCAACGCCACCACAAGTGTCAAATAAGGAGGCAATACCATGAATTTACCACTTCACGTCGATTTGAAGGGAAAGGTCGCTGTTGTGACGGGCGGCGGCGGTGTGTTAGGCAGCTACTTTTGCGAGGCGCTGGCGCTTTCAGGCGCCAAAGTGGCCATTGTGAACCGGTCAAAGGATAAAGCGCAACTGGTCGCGGACCGCATCCAAGCGGCGGGCGGTGAGGCTATGGCAATCCCGGGCGACGTGCTGGACACAGCCAGCATGAACGCGGTCAGAGATGTCCTTCACGATGCCTTCGGCACCTGCGACATCTTGGTCAACGCTGCCGGCGGCAATCATCCTAATGGCATTTCCTCACAAGAGTATTTCCGAATGGAGGATCTGGACAATACTGAGGGCAGAACGACTTTCTTTGATCTGGATCCCAAAGGTATTGGCTACGTTTTCGACCTCAATTTCATGGGCTCGCTGATCCCTTCCCAGGTCTTCGGCCGTGATATGGTGGGCAAGAAAGATGCGACCATCATCAACATCTCCTCCATGGCCGCGTATTCACCGCTGACCAAAGTGCCGGCTTACAGTGCGGCCAAGGCGGCCATCAGCAACTTTACCGAGTGGCTGGCCGTCCACTTTTCAAAGGTCGGTATCCGCGTCAACGCCATTGCGCCGGGCTGGTTCATCACCGAGCAGAACCGCAGGCTGATGCTCAATGAGGATGGTACCTTTACGCCACGCGCTCAAAAGGTCATATACAAGTCGCCGTGCGAGCGCTTTGGCGAACCGGAAGAGCTTCTTGGCCCGCTTCTCTTCCTGGCGGATGCCAAGGCTTCAGGCTTTGTCAACGGCGTCGTCATCCCGGTGGATGGCGGCTTCAACGCCTATTCAGGCGTATAGTGAAAACATTGTCACTGGGAGGGTCAAACCTATGAAGCGAATGGAAACTCTAAAAAAAATAGCCGATGGTGGCATCATCGCAGTCATCAGAGCAGAGACCGCTGAACAAGGTCTCAAAATCGCGGAAGCGGTCAGGGCAGGGGGCATTCACGCCCTTGAGATCACCATGACTGTGCCGGGAGCCATTGAAATCATAAAGGCGCTTGCTGAACAATACAAGGGGACGGACGTTCTCGTTGGGGCTGGCACGGTCCTGGACCCGGAAACCGCTCGATTATGCATCCTCGCAGGGGCCGAGTATATTGTGAGCCCATGCCTGAATCCCGATACGGTTCGCCTTTGCAACCGTTATAGAATCCCCATCCTGCCTGGCATTATGACAATGAAGGAAGCCATTGAGGCACTGGAACTCGGCGTCGAGATCTGCAAGGTCTTTCCCGGAAGCGCCTTTGGACCATCTGTCATCAGTGCGTTCAAGGCACCATTGCCCCAAGGCAATTTTATGCCGACTGGCGGCGTCAGTCTTGAAAATGTCGGGGATTGGCTCAGCGCCGGTGCTGTGGCAGTTGGGACCGGCAGCGAACTGACCCGTGGCGCAAAGACAGGCGACTACACCCAGGTGACTGAAATGGCTGGGAAGTTTGTGGAAGCTGTAAGACAAGCGCGACTCTAGAGGGAAGTTATACAGGATTGGGAAGCCCGGTTTGGTGTCAGACACCGAAATGAACTTGGTGTCAGACACTGAATTCAACTTGGTGTCTGATACCAAGTTGAATCTGGTGCCATAGCATTCATCAGTACTTAAATTTTCAATATAAGGAGTGTCCGCCCATGTCAGCAAAAATTGTCACACTTGGTGAGATCATGCTGAGGCTGTCACCGCCAAGTCATCTCAGATTTGGTCAAGCCAATCAGTTTGAGGTTAATTATGGCGGTGGTGAAGCCAATGTGGCGGCCTCGCTGGCTCAATTCGGAATGGACGCCTGCTTTGTCACGAAGCTCCCTGACCATGACATTGGTCAGTGCGCGATTGAAGCTCTAAGAAGGCACAATGTCAATACCATGCATATTTCAAGGGGCGGAGAACGTCTTGGCATCTATTTTTTAGAGAATGGTGCCTCCGTCAGAGCATCCAAAGTCGTTTACGACAGAAAGCACTCCGCCATTGCGGAAGCTAACCCAGAGGAATTTGATTTCAATGCCATTTTTAGAAATGCGTCTTGGTTTCATTTTTCGGGCATAACACCAGCACTTGGCCCCAAAGCAGCGTCTCTTGTGGAAGCCGCCGTTATCGCCGCGAAACGGCACAAGGTTACGGTCAGCCTCGACTTCAACTACCGAAAAAAATTATGGACTTTGGAAGAAGCCAGACGCATTATGCGGCCTTTAATGACCTATGTTGACGTCTTTATTGGCGGCGAGCGCGACGCGGCACTGCTGTTGTCTGAGGATGAAGCATTATTACAAGCGGGTCTGACCCCAGCTGTCACGATGTCAATCCAGGATCACCCTATGGAAAAGGGTGAAAAAATCCATCAGACGGCAGAACTCCTTAAGAGCCTCAAGGAAAGATTTGACCTGCAATACATCGCGACCACAAGCAGAGACAGCCACTCCGCCTCGGACAACGGCTTCGAAGCAATGCTGTATGACGGCAGTTCGCTAATAACTTCAAAACATTACGAGCTGAGAATCGTCGACCGAGTCGGCGGCGGCGACGCGTTCGCAGCAGGCTTGATTTACGGACTGGCCTCAGGGCGTGCGCCCCAAGCGGCGCTTGAATTCGCGGTGGCGGCGGCAGCTCTTAAGCATACCATTTTCGGCGACGCAAACCTTGTTACGGTTGAAGAGGTTGACGCTTTGGCAAGCGGCGACATTGCCGGCAGGGTACAGCGCTGAGATCAGCCTGTAAAGCGGGACCCATACACTTCAAAGCAAGGCGCAGAGCACAGGGGGACAAGCGGAAGACAGACTCCGGACCGACCCCCTGTGCCCTGCGCCTTTCCTTATAGTCAGGGCAGTATTGTTCAGACTTTCTTAACACTTTTATAAATCCAATATGATAAACTTTTAGAATGAAGCGGATTTGAAACTGGGTGTCAGACACCCAGTTTCTCTCACCAAGTCCATCAAGGAGTGACTGCCATGTTGACACAAGCAACGCCTAAAACCGTTCTCACCCTCAAAAACCTCAAAATGAACTTCGGCGCAAAGGAAGTCCTGAAAGGTGTTGATCTGGAAGCAGGACGAGGCGAAATCATAGGCTACATAGGCCCAAACGGCGCCGGAAAGAGCACCACTGTCAAGATCATGCTGGGCCTCATTGAGGGCTACAGCGGTACTGTAGAGATTCTGGGCGAGGATATCAGGAATGCAGGCGTCGGCTACAAGCGGCACATCGGTTATGTCCCTGAGACGGCGGATCTTTATGACAACCTGACGGCCAGGGAGTACCTGACCTTCATTGGCGAACTCTACGGCATGACCTTTGAGGACGCGGACCAGAAAGCTCAGGGTCTGATTGAACTCTTCGGCCTGAAGGACGTCTATAATTCCCGCATGACCTCTTTTTCCAAGGGCATGCGCCAGAAGGTCCTCCTAATCGCCAGCATCCTCCACGACCCGGAGATTCTCTTTCTGGACGAGCCCCTCAGCGGCCTGGACGCCAACAGCGTCATGATCGTGAAAGAGCTGCTGGAAGCCTTGGCCAGAGCCGGGAAGACCATTTTCTATTCCTCCCACATCATGGATGTGGTGGAGAAGATCAGCCACAGGATCGTCCTGCTGGACGGAGGCCACATCGTCGCCAACGGTACCTTTGAGGACCTCAAAACTCTCAACCACGAGGGTTCCCTGGAGGCCATCTTCAACCAGCTGACGGGCTTTGACACCCAAAGCAAGACCGCGAATCAAATCATGCAGATCATTCAAGGGGTGACCCGGGATGACTGAAGAGAAAAAAATTATTAGTGATGTGCCGATGGTGACGGATCCGCAACCATCGGCAGAAGCTCCTGAAGTCTCTGAATCTCCTGAATCTCCTAAATCACCTGAATCTCCTGAATCTCTTGGATCACAGGGCGTTTCCCCGGACGCGGACACCCCACCCCTACACAAACACAAAAAAACCTTCAGCCCACTGAGCCTCCTGGACCGCTTCGCAGGACTCTTTACGAGAGCGGGCATCGACTACCCGGTCATGCGGCGGATTCTGGCAATTAAATTCCTCATGGACGGACGCAAGGCACCAAGCGTGGCCGGCAGCCAGAGCGGCGCTGCAGGGAAAAGCGGCAACCAGTTCCTGAAGTCCCTTTGGGTCTACGGCCTGATGGGAATCATCCTGATCCCGCTCATCATAATGGGGCGCAATTTCATGTTCCAGGTCAGCGCGGCTATGGGCATTGTGCTGTTCATGGTCATGACATCCTTAATTTCGGATTTTTCGTCGGTGCTGCTGGACCTCAGGGACCGGAGCATTGTCCTGACGCGGCCGGTGGAAGGCCGGACGCTGACGGCAGCCAAGACGATCCACGTCCTTGGCTACTTGCTGATGATCACCGGAGCTCTGACCGGGCCTAGTGTGATCGCAGGCTTTATCCGTCACGGCGCGGCCTTTGGATTTCTCTATGTGTGGATGATCTTCTGGATGGACCTTCTGGTGATCGTCCTGACCGCCATGCTTTACCTGGTGGTGCTCAGGTTTTTTGACGGAGAGAAGCTCCGGGACATCATCAACTATATCCAGATCGCTCTGTCTATTGCTATGGCAGTGGGGTATCAATTTGTGGGGCGGATGTTCCAGTTCGTCGATTTGGAAGTTACTTTCCAGACGGCCTGGTGGCAGTTTCTGCTGCCGCCGTTATGGATCGGTGCAATCTTTGAGGTGCTGCTGAACGGCAGCCGGGATCCAGTGTTAATGGTTATGGCCGCGCTCGCGGCGGGCGTACCGGTGCTGGCGGTCGTGCTTTATGCCCGGGGCATGCGAACCTTTGAGCGAAGCCTTGAAAAACTGGAACAGCGGGGTTCCAAGGGCAGCGCAAGGCTTGGAATTGGCCACAGGTTGTCGGGACTGGTCTGCAGAACTCACGAAGAAGCGCTCTTTTTCCGCTTCGCCCTCAACATGATCAAAACTGAGCGGGATTTTAAACTGCGGGTGTATCCGTCCTTGGGATTCTCGCTGATCTTCCCGTTCATTTTCATTCTCAACAGCATGCAGGGCAGCACCTGGGCGGAGGTCACCGCCGGGAAGTCCTATCTCTTCATCTATTTCACGGCCATGATGATGCCGACCATCCTGCTCATGATGAAGTACTCGACTAGCCACAAGGGCGCCTGGATTTATGCGGCGACGCCGGTGGGCGACATGGCAGCCGTTTACAGGGGGACACTCAAGGCCATGATGCTGCGGCTGCTGGTGCCGGTGTTCCTGCTGCTGTCGGCGGTCTTTTTGGTGATTTATGGCACGCGGATTGCCCTGGATCTGGTGGTGGCCTTTTTCGGCACCATGTTGTTCCTGATGGTATGCTTCAGGGTCCTGAGCAAGCGGCTGCCGTTTTCTGAGCCTTTCATTGCCGGCCGCAACGCGGAAAGCGGCAAGATGTTTCCCCTCACCTTTGGCGTGGGCGCCCTGGGCGGCCTTCACTACGGCGCGACGCTGGTGCCTTACGGGACTTTGGGGCTCCTTGCGGTATCACTCCTCCTGAACGTTTATATGTGGGGGCCTGGCTTTAGGCGGCATCTGGCTTCGAGGATCGAACGCGTGGATCTCACCCGTTACCTGGCCGAATCCCAGAGCGGAAAGTCGAGCCTTGGCCATGAAGAAAGCGAAGACAAGAGCTCTGCCGATGGTCACCGAAAACCACCCTTCAAGCTCGGACGTTCAGACCGGCTGAAGTGGCGAGGCTGATCAAAGCTTGAGTCGCTGACTGCTATTCACTTCGACTTATAGAGGGGGCATGCAATTTGAGAATTGGTGAATTTTCAACTCGCACCGGCGTCACGGTAGATGCCCTGCGGCACTATATGGATCTAGGCCTCCTCGTGGTTGAGAAAAGAGGCGGACAATATGAGTTTGACGAGCGTGTCAAAGCGGACTTGGAGAGGCTGCTTCAGCTCAAAGACATGGGCTTTTCTTTGGCTGAGATAAAAATGATCTTCCAGTTTGAGCGTCTGGGTGTCATGACGGATTATCAAAAAGATCTCTACTACCGAGGTTTGTATTCCCAGCGCATAAACACTTTACGCCTTGAAATCGAATCTCGACAGAAAGCATTGACCGCACTGGAGGGGGCTGAAAGGACTCTGATGAATGCGGAAGAGGCCAGGGGTGATAGGCTTCAGCAAACCGTGGGTCTTCCTCTGGAGGCTTTGCCGCTGCTGGCTTGCAGTCGTTGCGGCAGCGCGCTCTCATTAAGTGAGGGGGATGTCAGAGACGGAAAAGTCATCCGGGGCACGCTTGCCTGTGTCTGTGACTGCGGTGAAGAAGTCGGCCTGGTTGTCGAAGAGGGCATAGTGTTCGCACCGGAGCTTTGGGCGCGGCAATCTTCTGAGTTCGAAGTTAGGCGTCAGGCGATTGAAGCTAAAGGGAATGTCTCACAGGCGGGTAACAGCGCAGCGGATTTTCTGGAAGCCTATCTGACTTCCACAGATCCGGCATATCTGGACCGAGTCTACGAGGGACTAAACTGGGTTCGGGGCAGAGCGGACTTTACCGGTTGTCGCGCAGCCTTGGAGCTTGGCAGTGGTCATGGTTTCTATCTCAGGACGGTGTACGATAAGCTCCCTGAGCCAATGATTTATATTGCGGTAGACCACGACCCAGAGCGGCACCGCTTTTTGAAGAAAATTCTGGAAGGCGCCGCTGAATCCAGAAAAATCGTGCTTTTGTGCGCGGATTTTCGGGCGTTGCCCCTCAAGACTGACAGCTTTGATGTGCTTATGGATTTTACTGGAAGCAGCAATTATTGTTTTGACAATGACGGTTTTTTGCCTTCCCTTGTGAATCCGTTGATGCGAGAGGAGGCAAGGCTCTTCGCTTCCTATATAGTCTTTGAGCGATTTGGTCTGAATACCAGAATTCCAGCCGAACGGCGCAGCTGGTTTACGGAGGCGGGAGTGCTTGAGGGGTTGAAATCGCTGGGGTATAAGCTAGACGAGACTTACAGGACGCAGACTGTCAGTCAGGGCGGCGTTTTCGAAGACTATTTTGAGGCAGATGAGCGCGTCAAGACCGTCGTAGTGGTGGGCGAGCGGGGTTTGGCTGAGGTGACGGCAAATGATTAAGCTGTTTGAGTGTGATGGTGGGGGATACTGTGACCATCGGCGCTAACAAAAGGTTGAATGAGATTGGGGATTTGAACAGAGATGGTCCGCCCGGGAACTATGGGGTTAAGGCCATCTTTTTTTGTTTTGGCCTGAAATTTGGTCGAAATTGCGGCCACATGGCTGTTGACATGGGGTCAGACCCAGGGTGTTCAATAAGGGTAAGGAGGGAGTAACATGAACGCATTGGTGGAACGCAAGAATGTAGGATTATTTTTGGCGGGGAAAGCCGTGAGCCAGATTGGGTCGGCGCTATATACGTTTGCGGCCGGGTGGTATGTACTGGCGAAGACGGGAAGCGCAGCGACTTTTGGACTGACGCTTGCCCTTGGCATTTTGCCGATGGTCCTGGTCATGCCCCTCGCCGGCATTCTGGCCGACCGTGTCAACCGCAAGCGGATGGTGGTAGGGATGGACGCGCTGAATGGGCTGTGGTTTTTGGCTATGGGGTTGTATGCGGCAATTTATGGGTTGTCTCTGGGAGCAGTTTACGCGACAGCTGTGGTAACTACGGTGCTGACAACGCTGTTTTCAGTGAGTCTAGAGTCGTCAAAGCTGGCGCTGGTGACGGAGGCAAGGCTGATGTCACTGAATGCGTCGAGCCGCGTTGTAGAGTCTGTAGTGTCGGTGGCGGGGCCGGTCTTTGGCGGATTAGTTTATGCCTGGATTGGTATGGAGGCATTCTTGTGGATCAACGGTGTATCCTTTTTGCTGTCCGCGTTGTCTGAGAGCTGGATGCGGTATGAGAGTCCCGGTGGGGATTTAGGTTTAGTGTCTGACAACATGGATTCAGGTTTGAGGACAGTCCAAAATTTGATTTTAGAAGGGCCTGGGCATAAGGTGAGCCTGTGGCGCACTTTGCGACGAGAGTTTGGAGAAGGTTTGTCGGCGGTTTGGACTGACTCGGCTATGCGTTCTCTGGCCTGGCGATTAATGGCGATCAATTTTTTCATAGGCTTTTGCGTTTCTGTGCCGCTGCCGTATGTACTGCACCGCGCGCTGGAGGGTGGTGAGAAAGTCCTTGGTTTGGTTCAGGGGGCAACTCCAGTGGGCGTGATCCTTGGGGCGATTTTACTGGGAAGGCTTAAATGGGGTGTTGACCGGGCTATGAAAGTGGCTGGTGTTCTTCTGGCCTCGAGCTTTGTGCTTCTCGGAGGGCTTATGGGATTTATGGAGTGGCAGCTTGCAAATCTTGACACCGCAGTCGCGGCGCCTTTGATGTCCATTGCCTGGATGGGATTAATCCCTGGCATGCTGCTGCTTGGCATTGGTATTGCGTGGATTGATCTGCCGCTGATGTACCACTTTCAGCTGGTCGTGCCGGAGCACCTGAAGGGCCGGGTTCTCAGCGTAGTCATGAGTCTTGCGAAACTGGTGCTGCCTGTGGCGCTTTTGGGCGCCGGGGTTTTGATGGGGCAGGTGCCAGCAGGATTGCTGACATTGGTCGGCGGCGTGTTTTATCTGGTGACACTGCTGAAGGAATGGGGAAGAACGGCGTTTGAGACTGGAAACGGCAGAGAAGGCGTCGAGATGTAGAGTATGGGCGAAAGTTAGTGAATGCATGTTTTTGTTGGAGTGTTAGTTAGTGACTTTTGAAATTATGAGGGCTTTATGATTTTACACCTTCAAAAATGGAAAGCCTGGCGCGTGTGGTTGAGAAGCGTCTCAACCACACGCGCCAGGCTTTTTTTTGGAAGTGTCATTCCACATAGATCATCTTTTTGGTCATGCCCCCGTCCACGACAATATTCTCGCCTGTGATGAATCCGCTGCCCGGATCGATCAGAAACGCCGCGGTTCTGGCGATATCTTCAGGCACACCGACCCGCCCAACAGGGTGTTGGGACTTGTCTTCCTCGCTGTGCACGGTTGGGGTCGCCTTTGAGGCCTTTTGCCAGTCACGCGTCTCAATCCATCCGGGGCTGATGCAATTGACGCGGATTTCAGGCCCTAGACTGACGGCAAGGGCGTGGGTAAGGGCGACTATGCCGCCCTTTGACGCGGAATAAGCTTCAGTATTGGCCTCAGACATCAAGGCTCTGGTAGAAGCGAGAAGGACCATTGAACCGCCGCCTTCTGACTGCTTCAGGTGGGGGGCGGCGTGCTTTGCCAGGAGGAATCCCGCTGTCAGGTTGACGGCCAGGACGTGGTTCCAGTCTTCGAGGGAAAGGGTCTCCACGGGCTGATTTGCCGTGATGGCGGCGTTATGAATGACAGCGTCCAAACGCCTGAAGACTTGGATCGTTTGCGCGATGGCGATTGAAATATCGTTTTCGCTTCTGACATCGCTTTCGAGGACAAGGCAAATACCTTGATCTTGGGTAATAATGCGGAGCTCTTCGTTGGCTTCTCTGTCTATTTCCATAGCGGCGACGGCATAGCCAAGTTTGAGGAAGTGAAGGACGAGTGCCCTTCCAATGCCTTGACCGCCGCCGGTAATCAGGACGACCCGTGGGTTGTCATTGTTCGTTTGTGTCATTTTCGCAGCCTCGCTTTTTTATTATTTAATTGGTGAGCGGATGAGTTCCGGGATGGGGATGGGTGTTGGTGGAGGTGACCGTCGGCAAAACAACAGCCTTCGAACTGGCTGAGTTGCAGGTTCTTGTAATAGTTACCCAATATATGCTGCAAACATGTGTTAAACCTTCTCAGAAGGATGAAAGTTTGGGTATTAATTGATTATCCAGAATTAATAAGTGAAGCGGGATCGACTTTGATCTTTATCAAATCGTATGAGGTGAGCCCATGAGTCCTGATAATGAACGGCTGAGAGCTTTTTCGCCAATTGAGGCACCTGACGCCCGAGTTCTGATCCTTGGGTCAATGCCAAGCCGGGAGTCGCTGGAAAGGCAGAGGTATTATGCCCACCCAAGAAACCAGTTCTGGATGCTGATTTGCCGCCTGTTGAACGAGCCTTGTCCGGAAGATTATTTGGCGCGGAGGCGCATTCTGCTGGCACACGGGATTGCGCTGTGGGATGTGGTGGATTCCTGCAAACGGGAAGGGAGTGCGGACTCAGCGATTCGGGAGGTTGTGGTGAATGAATTTGGGCCGTTTTTTGCTGTGCATCCCTGCATACACACAATTATTTTTAATGGCGAAAAAGCCTATCAGCTCTATGAAAAGTATGTACTCAACTCTGTGACTGGGATTGAACTGAGCTTAATCCGACTGCCATCTACAAGCCCTGCATATGCGGTATCCTTTGAGGACAAATTGAAAGCATGGCAATTAGGCTTTGAAAAAGCTGGGCTAATCCTTTAGAAGGGCGGGGAGGATTGTGAAAGATATTTCAACAGGCTCAATAATAAACAGTTTGCATTGGGATTATTGCGTGTGTGTTACCGTCCGCGTCCCCAAGTTGAAAACCGTCCGCGTCCCCAACTAAACACCTAACGCATCAACCAAACAAAATTATTTGCGTCTGCTTCTTAAATTGCGTATAATTAAATTTGGGTGAAATACACAGTGTTTTTCAGACACTCAAAGCACTCAAATCCGTTTGAAAGGATACGCCTATGGAGAAGTCCTACAAAACCGAAGAGATCTATGAAATTTTAAAGAATAGAGTTGTCCATCTCGAGTATGAGCCTGGTCTTGTCCTAAACGAGGAAGAGCTGGCAGAAGAGTTCAACGTCAGCCGCACGCCCATTCGCAAGATCTTCCAGCAGTTAAATGCTGACAATCTTCTCAACATCATTCCGCGTTATGGCGCCCAAGTGACTTCGGTTGACTTCAGAAAGATGAAATCCATCTTTGAAGTGACGCGGCAGCTTGATCCCTTCGCGGCACGACTTGCAGTGGAACGCATTCAGCCTCATCAAATCGCCAAGCTCGAGGAGATCATGGGACGCCTGCAAAGCTACCGAATCCCCGAAGATTACCAAAAGGCCATTGATGATGACGAAATCTTTCACAAAACCATCCTGGAAAGCAGCGGCAATCCTGCGCTGGCAGAGATCCTCGGGAGGCTGCATATGCAGACAGAGAGAATGTGGCACTATTCCGAGCAGTATATCGACAACATCAATATTTTTACAGATACCTTGGGTGAACTGCTGGAAGCCATGAAAGAGCAGGATGTTGAAAAAGCAGAGCGCAGTGCCAGACAACATATAGATCAATTTGTAGAAAAAATCAAAAAAGAGATGCTGTAAACGTCAAAAACCTCACAATGTACTGTTAAGATTACACACCTGTGATCCTTCCTATAAAGAAGGGCAACAGGTGTTTATTTTTTTCTTTTTGAATTAAAACAAGCTGAACATGAGCAGAATCAAGCGTTGTAAAATTTGAGAATTAGCAATGTGTTGTTTTGATACAAAAACAAAAACATTGATAATCATTTGACTATTCGGATTATTTATGGTACTTTGAGAATACATTAAGTATTTCAATAAAATATAATAAGAATACGAACAATAAATCAAACAGATACAATTCTCATCCCCCGATCCAAAAGAGGAGGAAAGCATGTGTCCTATCGCATCGTCACCAACAATCCCTCGGTGAGGGAAAGCTATAACAGCAACAACATCATTTTTATTGACGGCAGCTATGAGGACGTCCTCATCAAAGTCAGAGATCTGGTCCACTCCGGCGTTGAGCTGATCGACAGCCCCCTGGGTGCCAGCATCAGAATGCTGCTCTCGCCCTACCGTTCGATTCTCGTCGGTACGGAGCGCCAAGCAATGAATATGGATCAAATTTTACTTATTGAACAGAGCATTCTGAACTACCGCACTCTGACCCAGCGCCGCAAGGCAGAACCGGAGCACGCGAATGATTACGCCGTGGTCGACAAAGAGCTTCTAAAAGCTTCTATACAAGCTTATGAAGATATGAACTGCCCAACTCATTCAAAATTTACCGGAGGTGAATTTCTTGAAACTCGAGCTTAGAAAAATCCAGATCAAAGATGTAGTATTCGGAGAGAAAATGGAAGTCAATGGTGGCGTTCTGTCCATCAACAAGGACCAGCTCGTCGCAAAACTCATGGAAGACCACAGAGTCAAGGAAATCAAAGTCGACCTGGCAAAACCAGGCGAAAAGACCAGAATCATTCCTGTCAAGGACTGCATTGAGCCACGTGTCAAGATCGAAGGCGAAGGCAAGGGCTTCCCGGGTGTCACAGGCAAAATGGTTCCGCTTGGCGACGGTAAAGTCAACGTTCTTGACGGCGCTGCAGTTGTAACTATTGGCGACATCGTTGGTTTCCAGGAAGGCGTTGTGGATATGTGGGGCGAAGGCGCGAAATGGACGCCGTTCTCCAAAACTTTCAACATCGTTGTGGACATCATTCCTGTCGAAGGTCTTGAGCCTCACGTTCATGAAGAAACTGTCAGAATCGCTGGTCTTAAAGCAGCAGAAGTCATTGGTGAAGCTGGCCGCAATGCAGAACCAACTACGGTCGAAGTCTTCGAAATGGGCAACCATGCAGAAGAGTCCGCAAAATATCCTAATTTACCTAAAGTCCTCTACGTCGAAATGCTGATCTCCCAAGGTCTGCTCCATGACGGTTACATCTACGGCGTCAACAGCCAGAAGATCCTGCCGACACTCATCCATCCGAATGAAGAGCTCGACGGCGCTGTCATCAGTGGCAACTGTGTTGCGGCTTGCGATAAAATCACGACATACCAGCACCAAAACAACTCCGCGATTCTCGATCTCTATGCGGAGCACGGCAAAACCATCAACTTCCTCGGCGTCATCCTCACGCCTGAGCTGACAACTCTGGAAGGCAAGTTCAGAACCTGCGACTACACTGCTAAGCTCTGCACCATGATGGGTGCGGATGGTGTTATAGTCTCCGAGGAAGGTTACGGCAATCCGGACTCCGACCTCCTGATGATCTGTAAGCGCCTTGAAAAGAACGGCATCAAAACCGTCCTGATCACTGACGAGTGCTCCGGTTGGGATGGTATGTCACAGCCTCTTGCAGACACGACTAAAGAAGCTGTCGCCGTTGTATCCGCTGGCAACGTCAGCCACGTCGTCACGCTCGAACCGGCTGACAGAGTCATTGGCAGCGCTAAAGCAATCTCGACGCTTGCTGGCGGCTGGGATGGATCCCTTTCCGAGGATGGCTCCATTAAATGCGAGCTCAACGCTGTTATTGGCGCAACCTCCGAAATTGGATACCACAACTGCACAGTTAAGCTTTACTAAGACGCGAGAGGAGGAAGTCAAATGTCGAATCCATTCAAAGTACTTTACTATGTCAACCAATTCTTTGGCCAGGTTGGCGGCGAAGAAAAAGCCGGCATCGAACCATTCTATAAAGAAGAAAAAATCGGCCCTGCAGCAGGCTTTGAAGCATTGCTGGAAGGCGAAGGTACAGTCGTTGGCACCTTGGTCTGCGGCGACAACTACTTCAATGAGCACAACAAGGAAGCGTTTACTTTCATTATGGATACCATTAAAGCAGTAAAGCCTGACTTAGTCGTCACCGGTCCTGCTTTCAACGCCGGCCGTTACGGCATGGCTTGCGGCGAAATCGCTGCCAAGGTCACTGAAGAGCTTGGCATTCCAACACTCTCAGGTATGTATAAAGAAAACCCGGGCCTCGACACTTGCGTCAGCAAGGTGATCGTCGTCAGCACACCTGACTCAGCTGCGGGCATGAGAACAGCGCTGCCTACCATGGCGAAAATTGCACGCAAGTTAGCTAAAGGCGAAGAGCTCGGCGCGCCTGAAGCAGAAGGCTACATTCCTCAGGGACGCCGTCTGACTGTCTTCTCAGACAAGCGCGGCTCCAAGAGAGCGGTTGAAATGCTCCTCGCTCGCCTTAATGATCAAGCGTTTGAAACAGAGCTTCCTATGCCTCAGTTTGACCGCGTTGATCCTGCAGCAGCGATTAAGGATCTTTCCAAGGCGACGATTGCTCTCGTTACCAGCGGCGGTATCGTACCGTTTGGCAACCCTGACAGAATTCAATCCGCAAGTGCCCAGAAGTGGGGCAAATATAACATTGCAGCCGCAGCTGCGCTCAAAGGTGCTTATTACACGATCCATGGCGGTTATGATCCTGTGTATGCGAATGAGACTCCGGATCGCGTCGCGCCGCTGGATGTCATGAAGACCCTCGAGAAGGAAGGCGTCATAGGTAAGGTTTATGACTACTTCTACACCACAACGGGTACTGGAACGGCTGTTGGCAATTCCATGAAGTTTGGTACAGAAATTGGCGCTGAGTTGAAAGCAGCCGGTGTGGACGGCGTTATCCTCACCTCGACGTGAGGCACCTGTACTCGTTGCGGTGCAACGATGGTTAAAGAAATCGAACGTTATGGCATTCCTATAGTTCACATGTCCACCATCACAACCATTTCCCAAGCTGTAGGCGCGAACCGTATCGTCCCTACAATCGCAATTCCTCACCCGGTCGGCAACCCAAGTATTGCAGGCCCTGGCGAAGAAGCACTCAGAAGATCTCTTGTGGAGCGCGCAGTCAAGGCACTCGGAACAACCGTTGAAGATATAACGATTTTTGACTAGAAAAGTGAACCTACCGCAATAAAGGTGACGTGCTGCTGAGGGTTTGCCGATGGTGACCATCGGCAGGCTTCTCAGCAGCTTTCACACTTTCGGGGTATAGGAGGCGAATTATATGTCAGAGGAAAAACTCAGCTATAAAACGATTGTCATCTACGCAGGCGCGTTTATCGCGTTCTTGATTGGATCGGGCTTCGCTACCGGGCAAGAAATCATGCAGTATTTCACTGCCTATGGGTTCAAAGGGATCTTGGGCGCAGTTGTCGTCTTTCTTTTGTTTCTCTATGTTGGCGTCAGTTTTATCACAACGGGATTTGACAAAAAGTTTCATAAGGGCAGTGAGATCTACGAGTATATGTGCGGCCCAATCGTAGGCAAGTTCTTTGACTACTTCTCCATTGCTTTCATTTATATGTCTTTTATTGTTATGATCGGCGGCTCAGGCGCGACCCTGAATCAGCAATATGGTCTCCCAATTGATGTCGGTGGCATTGGAATGGGTATTTTGGCCTTCGGCACGGTGGTCTTCGGTTTGAAAGGCATTGTTGATGTCATCGGTAAAATTGGTCCGGTGATTACAGTTATGGCGATTGGCCTTGGTCTGACTGCGATCTTCCAGAATCCAGGCGGACTCACCAGAGCGGCTGAAATCATCCCGACCATGAATCTTCTGAAGGCTTCAAGCAACTGGGTCTACGCAGCCTTATCCTATGTTGGATTCTGTATGCTGTGGCTGGCCGCGTTTATGGCGTCTATGGGCGCTTCTGCAAAGAGCCGCAAAGAAGCAAGCTTGGGCGCAATCTTTGGCGCCGTAGGGTTCTCGCTGGCGGTCATTATAATGGCCCTCGGTCTTATGGCCAACGTCGAGCTGGTTGCAGGCACCATGGTTCCGTCGTTGATTTTGGCGGGCAACATCCACCCTACCCTCGCGATCATCTTTTCTCTGACAGTCATTGCCGGAATTTACACGACTTCTGTACCGCTTCTCTGGTCGGTCGTCGCACGAATCGCTGAGGAAAAGACGAAGAAATTCATTGTCCTGACAGGTGTTCTCGCTGTTATAGGCGTATTCGTTGGACTCAAAGTGCCTTTTGACAGACTCGTCAATATCATTTACGTCATAAACGGTTATGTTGGCATTCTGCTTCTGGTTATTATGCTTGTCAGATCTGCGCGCAGAATCGCTGCAGCAAAGGGCAGCAGCGTGAAAGACGCAGCTTAAACTTAATTCGTCACCAAGTTCTAAATATATAGACCCAAAGAAAAACCCATGTGCGACTGCAGACCTTAACCTGCTGAGGCGACATGGGTTTTCTTTTTTGAATAATTGACGATTTAACAACTTTGTTTTGGCCTATGGCTGAGTGAAACTCGGTGTCAGACACCAAGTTTCACTCTCATTTGTGAGAAGTAGGTGTCAGACACCTGCTTCCACCGAGCGGGATTTAACCACCAAAGCCAACACAGACCAAGGCGGCACCTAAAAGTCCAAACCACAGCAGTCCGGCGGCGTTGTAGAGAATAAAGGACTTTAGATACGGCTTGGCCTCGCCGGGATGGTCCTTCAGAAACAGCCTGTAGGAAATCACGCTGGCCAGGGAAGCGATCAGAGTCCCCATCCCGCCCACATTGACCCCCAGTAGCAGTGGTGCCCAGTCCTCCGTAAATTCAGACAGGAGTATGGCAGCCGGTACGTTGGAGATGACCTGGCTGAACAGCAGGCTGCTGAAATAGACGGCGACCGGAGTGCTCAGGAGTGTCTGCATCAGCGATATCACAGCGGGGATCTCCGAGAGTCTGGCCACTATGATGAAGAAGCCTGTAAAGGTGGCCAGGAGCCCGTAGTCAATGGCGATAAGGAGTTTTGGGCGGGCGATCAGGGTGACGGCAAGCACCAGGCAAAGGGTTGCCAGATCGCTGATCAGTCCGAAGACGGAAAGGATAATGACTCCGAACAATAAGACCCAGGGCAGCAGCTGCAGTGGGTGCGGATGGTCCGGAATCTCGAGGTCCAGAGACAGTCGTCGCGCGGGAAGTCTTGTGGACAGCCAAATGAGCCATACACCTCCGAGAACTGCAAAAGGCGCCACCACCTCAAAAAAGCTGGCAGCTGAGAGCGTGTAACGCGTAAGGATAAATAGGTTCTGCGGGTTGCCCATAGGCGTCAGGCTGCTCCCGATATTCGCCGCCAAAGTCGCGAGCACAACGGTACGAATCACAGGATAATGACCCCGGTGTCCGATGATGAGCACAATGGGCACCAGGGTGAGGAGCGCCACGTCATTTGTAATGAGCATAGCACTGAAGAAACTGAGGGCGACGACACCCAGTGCGACTCGCCGCTCGGAACCAAGCTGTCTGAGCAGCCGGATGGCTATGGCATCCAGGAGATTCAGCTGTTCGAAGGCCTTGAGGACGACCATCAAATTAAACAGCGTGATCAGCACCTTGAAATCCAGGTCTGTTGGAGTTGGCAGCTTTATAAGACTCAGCAGAGCGGCGGCTCCAAGTGAAATGGATAAGACAAGATCCCGGCGGATCCAATTTGTAAACTTGTTCCATAAGCGATTCAGTGCGTCGCAAATCATTCTCACCAGCTCCTTATTGCTATCGAAGCGATTATAGCACGGGGTGCCTTGAACAACAAGACGAAGCCAGCATTTTGAGTGGATTGACATGATTCCTCTCTAATTGATCCACGAAGCTTCATTGAACCACTTAGTAGAACGGATGAAAGAATAATCATGAAGATAGAATTGTTAATAAATCAACACAAATTTCCGAATCTTCAGTTTAATTTAAGGTGTACGTTGTATAATGAAATTGTGACAAAAGAATGACAAAAGTGGCGTAAAAGTTCCAATGTGTCGACGAACTTCTCGTGGCTATGACAGCTTAATTTACCAGACCCAGGGAGGAACGATATATGAATAAGCAATACGATCAGAATGGGGAGACAGATTCGGATCTGGTTCAGGAGAACTTGATGGTCTTTGAAAATCAGTCGTCCTGCCTTTCTGAGCCGATCTCCATCAAAACGGTTTTTTATGTTGAGAATCTCGATACTTCCAAACGGTTTTATACCACGGTACTCGATCAAAGCCCTATTCTCGATGAACCGGAACTCGTTGAGTTTCAACTGATGCGCAATTTCAAGCTAGGTCTGGTGCCGCTGAAGGGGATTGTACGTACGCTTAACCTCGCAGTGCGACACCGTCCCGAGGGCTGCATGCCGGCCTGCGAGATTTGCCTGAAGCATGAGGATCCGGAGGGGTGCCTGGTCCTGTTCGAAGCCGCCGGCGGTAAACTGATTCAGCCCCTGAGGCAAATGATCTGGGGCGAGGAAGTTGCCTATGGTCTTGATCCGGATGGCCACATGATCGCGTTTTCAAGAGCGTGAAGGCTGCAGCCAAGGTGAAACTGGTATGAAGGTGTGCGTTTGGCTGCCATCGGCCACAGGCTTCTCTTGCTTTTTCTTTTGCTTTTGCCAATGGTCACCGCCCCACATGATCACTTGATTTCAATCAAATATTTCCAGTACTTTTTTGGCATGTGCTGTCGCTGGCGTTCTGTGCTTTTTCGGCTTTCTATGGCAATGTGCTTGAAATACGACTGCCAAAGTGTCCTGTAAAATTCCTCTTCATCTGAGAAGGATTGAATTGTAGGCTCCAGCGCCGCCAGCCACCAGGTTTTCTGGTCGTAAAAGGCGGCGAGGTGCCGTCTGAGGTCATGCAGGACCCAGGTCTGATCGCCGAGGCGGCTGGCAAAGTGGGGGGCCAGCAGCGTCGTGATGTCGTAGGTGGGCTCATAGCAGCCGTAATAGATGCCGGACTTGGTTTCGGAAAAGCGGAGAAGCCCTGTCATGAGGTGGACTTCCCGCGTTACTTTTCGCGAAGCTTCAAAGACAGGCTTAACTGCGGGATGGGCCAGATGCTCCACGGCGGTGGGGCCGGTTTTGAAGGCGTAACGTAAAAAATGAAGTATGTCGGTTCCGATTTCAGGGTTTTCGCTGAAATACGCGTAGGAGACCCGCTTAAAAGTCTCCATGCCGAGTTTTTGAACAATGGCTTCGATCACCTTGCCTGCCTGGACGCTGTCCGTTTGGACGTCCTGAACATGCGCGAGCAAGAGGGGTGCGGGGTCATCATTTTTTTGTATGCGGATGTCTCCCTGGAGCCTGTAGGTGGAGGCAATGGCGCACATCAGGCCCTCAAAGCTGCCATCGTAGAGATAGAACTGCATCATCTTATAATCAACTCCTTGGAGGGTGGAATCCAGAGCCCGGGATTCAAGTCAAAGAAGGATAGTTGGGAAGAGGGCATCTGAAGCTTTAGAGGCTCCTCGCGCACCAGCAGTGGTCTGAGGATGCGGGTCTCGAAGTTCAAAGCTTCAATTTTTTTGCCGCTGCACTCAATGAAATATTTGGCGCGCTTCATGACGACTCCCAGCCCTTTGAGGTCTTCGGGCCGAAGGGCGCTGAAGCGTCTGGACTTGAGGATGCGTCTGGCTGAAACCGGACCAATGCCGGGGACCCTTAGAAGGGTCATGAGGTCTGCTTTGTTGATCTCTACCGGAAACTGCTCGGGGTGCCGCAGCGCCCACTGACATTTGGGATCCAGTTCAAGGTCCAGTTGTGGGTTGAGTTCATCCAGCAGTTCGCCGGCGGTATAGCCATAGAATCTGAGCAGCCAGTCCGCCTGGTAGAGCCGGTGCTCCCTGAGCATAGGGTGATCAACTTGGCCGGGCAGAACCGGGTGGTTCTGGACTACCGGGACATAGGCGGAGAAGTAGACACGCTTGAGCGCGTAGCGCTGGTAGAGTTTTTCGGTGAGGTTCAGCAAAAGGTGATCCGTTTCTCCCGTCGCGCCGACGATCATCTGCGTCGTCTGCCCCGCTGGGACGAAAGAGGGGGCTTTCTTGAAGGTGTTTTGGTCAGAGTGCGTCTCCAGGATGGTGTTTCGGATCTGGGCCATAGGCGCCGTGATGGTTTCCGGATTCTTTTCAGGTGCAAGCAGTTTCAAGCTTTTCTTGGTGGGGAGCTCTATATTGAGACTCATTCTGTCCGCGTAGCGCCCGGCTTCAGCGATCAAGCGTGGATCCGCGCCGGGGATGGCCTTCAGATGGATGTAGCCATTGAATTTTCCTTCGGTTCTGAGCCGCTTGACGACCTCCACCATCCGCTCCATGGTGTGATCCGGGCTCACCAGGACCGCGCTGCTGAGGAATAGTCCCTCGATGTAGTTTCTTCTATAGAAATTGAGGGTCAGTTCCAAGATCTCTGTGGGCGTGAGCGTCGCTCGAGGCACATCACTGGAGATCCGGTTGACGCAGTAGGCGCAGTCGTAGACGCAAACGTTGGTCATTAGGATTTTAAGCAGTGAAATGCAGCGCCCGTCATCCGACCAGCTGTGGCAGATTCCGGCCGCAGCGGCTGTTCCCAGCAGCCCTTGGCTTTTTCCTCTGGAGGTACCGCTGGAGGAGCAAGAAACGTCGTATTTGGCGCTGTCTGCGAGAATTTCGAGTTTTTTTTGCCATTCCATGGGAGGACCTCCTTTTGACTAGGTGGTGTCTGGTACTCGTTTGAAGTTGGTGTCTGACACTCACTCAACTTTGGTGCCTGTCACCAACTCAAATCTTGTGCCAGAGCTTGAAAATATTCTGAAAATTTGAGCCTTATTCGCAAAAGAACACATGTTCTATTTTCATTATACCCAATTCCTGTTACTATAGCAATAGCAAGACTTTCAAATAATTAACTTCCCATAAACGGCTCCAAACACAATTTATTCATCACAGGAGGATTCCAATGAGTGATCAGAAATCAACCCACGACATAATCCAAAGCCCCGACATCTGGGGCGGCTTGAACCAACCCCAAATCACCACAACTGAGGCGGACGCCGTTGTCTTTGGCATCCCTTGGGACGGCTCTGTCAGCTTCAGATCCGGTGCCAAGGAGGCGCCAAACGCCCTCAGGTCTATTACCTACACTGTAGCGCCAACGACCGAAAGGTTTGAATCTCTGGAGAGCTTCAAGATCAAAGACATAGGCGATTTTGAAGGATCCAACCGGGATCAGGTTTTCAGTCAGGTGGAGGATACCGTGGCGGCGTTGGTGAAGGAGAAAAAGTTTTTTACTATGATTGGCGGCGACCACTCGGTGACCATTCCGGTACTGAAGGGCATTGACAAGACCATCGGCAAAGCTTTCGGGATTATTCACATTGACGCGCACTTTGACCTCTGCGAGGCGCTGGGCGGGGACACGCTTTCCCACGGCTGCACAGAGCGGCGGGCGCTGGAGCTCGACAACGTGACGGGGCCTGAAAACCTGTTTTTTATTGGCATTAGGTCCGTGGAGCCTCAGGAGCTGGCGTTCATCCAGAAGACACCGGTTCCGGTGATTAGCGCCCGGGATTACTCCAAAATGGGCACAGCGGCGGTTATCGAGAAAGCCAAGGCGGCACTCGCGCACTTGGACGCAATTTACATCACCCTAGACATCGACGCGCTGGATCCAGCCTACGCGCCAGGAACGGGCACGCCGCAGCTGGGCGGGCTTACAGCCAGAGAGCTGCTGGACCTGCTGGAGGGCTTGTTCGAGCTGCCAGTCATAGGTTTTGATGTGGTGGAGGTAGCGCCTGCGCTGGACGCGTCCTGGACGTCTGTTTTCGCCGCGAGAAAAATTGTCATGGAGTGCTGGGGACATGTGATGAGGAAGGCTGGGCGGTTATAACACCCACTCGTGATTGAATGACCAGAAGTGAACATGCTAGTTTGATTTTCATTTTTTCGACTTGAATTTTATAAAGAGATCTGCTATTCTAGAAAAGAATTGAATCGAAATGGCGATGGTGTTCGCCTTTAACCGCTGACAAGCTGATGACACCTGTCGAATATATTCGGCAGGGTCATTTTTTGTTTTTGACTATTTAAGGGGGGTAGCATTATGGCAACCAGTCTCGCGATCATCACACTTTTTGGACTTCTCATGAACACTCTGTTTACAAGGCTCAAGCTTCCCGGGCTCCTTGGCATGCTGCTTTTGGGCATTGTTATTGGTCCCCATGGCGTGAACTGGATTGGACCCGAGCTCATGTCGGCTTCCGCGGACTTCAGAAAAATCGCGTTGATCATCATCCTGCTCAGAGCTGGACTTGGCATTGGCCGTGAGTCACTGAATGATGTAGGTGTGACCGCGTTAAAAATGAGTGTCCTCCCAGGTGTGTTTGAGGGTTTGACTGTGGCTTTTGTCGCCACCAAAGTCTTCGGCTTCACCTTCATTCAGGGGGGCATTCTAGGCTTTATCCTGGCGGCGGTCTCTCCGGCAGTTATTGTTCCCATGATGATCCAGCTCTCGGAGAAGGGTATTGGAACAAATAAAAATATTCCAACGCTGATCCTGGCAGCGGCATCTGTGGATGATGTGGTTGCCATCACCATCTTTTCCTCATTTCTTGGACTCTACAGCGGCGCCCATGTCAACATAGGCGTTCAGATTGCCATGATTCCGGTCTCGATCCTGTTGGGGATTGGCGTCGGTATCCTCAGCGGCTTTCTTCTGGTCTGGATGTTCAAGAACCATCATATCCGGGACACCAAGAAGGTCTTGATTATCTTAGGTATTGGGATTATGCTGACAGCTCTGGAGAACGCATTAAAAGCCAGGATAGAAATTGCTGCACTCTTGGGGGTTATGACCATCGGCTTCATAATCCTTGAAAAGAGGCCCGTGGTAGCCCACCGGCTGTCGCACAAATTCAACAAGATCTGGGTGTTCGCGGAAATTCTGCTGTTTGTCCTGGTGGGCGCTCAAGTGGATCCTTCCATTGCGGTGAATGCCGGACTTCCGGGGCTTCTGATCCTGGGTGCCGGCCTGTTCGCCAGAAGCCTGGGCGTACTTGCTTCAACGGCTATGACCAATCTGAACCTCAAAGAACGGCTCTTCTGCGTGCTGGCTTACTGGCCGAAAGCCACAGTTCAAGCGGCTATTGGGGCCATTCCTCTCTCCCTTGGGGTGAAAGACGGCGAGTTGATTATGGCCATTGCAGTGCTTTCCATTATTGTGACCGCACCACTTGGCGCTGTGGCGATTCGGCTGACTTCAAACAAGCTGTTGAGCCAAACCGAAGTCATGAAAGAGCGAGTCATTGAATAATCCCTGGGCGTTCACAGCTGTGCACAGCCAGATCTGATTTTTCGCAGAGCCATCTTGGCGGATTTTCACAGGCTTGAGTGACGCAATAAAACAAATGCCCGTCAAAGCGCTGTCAAGGCTTTGGCGGGCATTTATTCTGTGCGCCCTGTTCGGGCGTTAACTTGGTGGTGCGGCTGTGATCAGGATGGGATCTTTCTAAAGGTGATATAGCGCTTGTGATCTGTGTAGACAATCTCCAGATGGTTAAGCGCCGCGATTGTTTCCATGGTCTTCAGCGAAAAAAATGAGATGTGCGTCATGTCCCTGAGATAGTGGGACTTCAGGATGGCCTCGTCCTCCTCCGGATGGAACAGCGTCATGACCGCCAGAAGCCCATCCTCCCTCAGATGATCCCGGGCAAACTCAAAAAACGCCAGTGGATCCGCGAGGTGCTCCACGACCTCCGTGGACGTGATCAAGTCATAGCGTCGGTCTTGGTACACTTTCTCCGCCGCGTAGAACAGGTCGTAAATGTCCATGTTATACCCATAGTCCCGTGCCAAAATCTCGGCCAGTACCGGCGACGGCCCGCTTCCAAAATCAAGACCTTTTCTGCCGATGGTCATAAAATCCACCACCGCCGCCTCAACAAACCGCCTGAAATACTCGACATAGCTGGAATCCTCGATGGAATTCGAATGGAGGTCGTACTCCCTCAGTTCTTCAGCGGTGGAAAGATAATGGGTTTCGGACTTGAAGACAAAATCGCACTGAGTGCAGCGATAAAACTTTTGATTTGTCGTGGGGTGAATTAATTCTCTTGTCGGTGTGTTGCATATTCTACAGAAGATAAGATCAAACTCCTTTGAAAAAAGCGGAAAGCATAAGCGGATGTCAGCGGCCTGAAGCCTGTAGACACCCGCTTACACGTTGGACGTCGTTTTATCCTATCTCAATAAGGGGGCGGCTGTCAAATGAGCCTTCTGCTCGGAAGACGGTGTCTGACACCAGCTTCTCATTGTTAAAAGTCACCCATTACCTTCAAATGTTCATTAAAGATAACAGTCTGTCCAAGTTGATTTGGATGCGGATCGCAAAAACTCCTGTAGAAACCAGTCAGGCTGTCTTTATTGGAATGGGCGTTAAAGGCGTCGTAGACGTCCGCAACTCTGTAATCGAAGTCCTCAGCTAACAAATCGCTCCAGTCTGTGTCTTCCAGGGTCAATGTATTCTCAATGATATAATTCAGACCTAATTCTGACCCGGTACTGGCTGAGAAGTATGGATCCACTTGGTTGTAGAACGAGTCTGTCAAGCGGTAAGGATTGTAAATCGTCATGACGACCAGGGTGACGTCCGGATTCAGAGTTTCAATCCTGTTGATCAATTGAGGCCAGTACAGTTGAAAGCTGTCCCTGCCGTTATTTGCGACAGTCCAGTTGATATCATATTTCAGCAGACCGGAAGAGCCTCTGCCGGCGGCATCCATGATGTCATTTGCGCCGACACATAAGGTTATGACGTCAGCAGCAGAAATTTCATTTATAATCGTATTAATCTGATTGTAAACTTCCACAGTGTTATAGCCACTGACACTGGCGTCGAAGAAGTCGACAGAAGCGACTCCAAGACTGCGTGCAAGCTGCTCCACGTAACTGTCAGTGTCGGTACCTCCGAATAAATAGTTCAAAGCGCTGGTATAGTAGCGGCCATATGGAATGGAATCACCCAGTGCGACGTATTTCAGTGGTTGTGGCTGAGACCCGGTGATGGTCACGGTGACGAGGGCGGTGGATCCGCCGTTCAGTGAATACTGGAAACTGCCCGTTCCGACGAAATTATGAGCAGGCGTAAAGGTCACGCTGTTTCCATCGTTAATGGAAACAGCGCCATTTTGTGGGTTCGAAACTGCGTTAATTGTTTTTATACCACCATCAACATCTGTATCATTTGCCAAGACATCAATGATGACATAGGTATTCTCCATTGTGGAAGCGCTGTCGTTAACGGCAACAGGCGGATCATCCACAAGAGAGACTGTAACACTAACCATGGCAGCATCAGCGCCGCCCTTGCCGTCCGATACAGTAACTACAAAGGTGTCAGAACCATTGAAGTTTAAAGCTGGCGTATAAGTAACGGTCAAACCATTAATGCTTGCGCTGCCATTCGCGGGTGCACTTGTGATACTTGCTGTCAGGGCGTCGCCATCCTGATCGGTTGCAATTATTGTCCCGATAACTGACTGATCCTCATTAGTTGACAGCGAGAGATCATTGGCAATCGGTGGATTATTTGTGGTTGAGCCACCTTCAACAATGAAGGTAACTGTAAGGGTAGCG
Organism: Acidaminobacter sp. QWL-03; assembly: GCF_058683855.1. NCBI lineage: Bacteria > Bacillati > Bacillota > Clostridia > Peptostreptococcales > Acidaminobacteraceae > Acidaminobacter > Acidaminobacter sp. QWL-03. The sequence goes on along the minus strand of NZ_CM178752.1, from coordinate 2,597,940 downwards.
CTTTTGCCACTTCCATCCGTAACCGTTACAACTTCGTCATGAGTGCCCGGTCCGGGATTTGTGAAAGTATACACGGCTTTTTCAGAGACGACAGCGGTTTTTTTGTAAATTAAAGATAGCGACTTTTGTGTCAGATTTTCAGACTCTGTCCAAATCAATTGTGATTTAGAGGTCCCATACTTAGCCACCACTTCAAACTCGAAGTTCTCTTCAGCAGCTAATGTCTTGGTGAATGGAAGTGTCGTAATGGTTACGGGTGTAGTTGTACCTGGTTTAGCCGCGTACGCGCCCAAGTTGAGGGTCGTCATCATCAAAATCAAAACAATCGCAAGTGACAAAGTTTTCATCAAACAGCCAGGTTTCATGCTGATCCTCTCCTTCAAAAACGCCGATAAAAAAGGGCATCGACTTTGCTATGCTCAGTTCAAAGAGATCTCTGTGAGAACATGAAGAAATATTGAATTTATATGCAGGCTCAGATTAGCTGTTCACAGGTTGTCTTAGGATGGCTTCCTGTTGCACATACTCTTCTTCGCCTATATTTATACCCTGAATCCGCCTTGATATCACTTGCCCTGACTGGTGTTGAGCACAATAAATAATTCATTAAATTTCCAAAATATACAGTAAGATATTTTTATTTTTTCATGCATTAAAGACAATTGGTCGCATTAAGAGTTGCCTATTCTGGATAAAAAGTTTAATAAAGAATTCAAAAAAACACTTTACCCCCATAGGGAGGGGGTGTATAATAAAACCAGTGATAGATAAAAATAAAACGGAGTGATCGTATGTCATTTTTGAATGTTGAATTCCCAGGCGGCCTTAGAGTCGATGCCAGACTTAAAAACCATGTCATCAAAACAGATCAGCCTGCCAGAGCAGGCGGCGAAGGCAGCGCGCCATCGCCTTTCGAGCTATTTCTTGGCTCACTCGCAACCTGCGCCGGCATCTACGCCCTCAGCTTCTGCAAAAACAAAGGCCTCTCCACTGAGGGGATGGATCTCACTATGGATCTTGAAATGAATCGCGAGACTGGCATGATAGCCAAAGTCTCCATGAACCTGAACTTGCCGGAAGGCTTCCCTGAGAAGTACAGAGAGGCAATACTCCGCTCCATGGACCTCTGCGCCGTCAAGATGCACATGCATCAGCCGCCGGAGTTTAACATTACGACGTCGTACAAGTAGAACTGGGTGTCTGACACCAAGTTTCTCCTCTCAAAAAGAAACTCGGTGTCAGACACCAAGTTTCATTAAAGAATTGCAAAATGACTTCCACACTCGGAACCTGGTTGGATCCGGTGTGGAAGTCATTTTTTGTGCTTTAGGATGAGGGGAAAAGACGATGTTATTATTTCGTTATGGTGAAATAAATTATATAATATCTGTAAAGTGAATAGAGATCAGAGCTTTAAACGGCTTGGAGTGGGATCCGTGACCATCGGCTAAAAGCTCTGGGAGAGTTACAGTTAAAAAGTATTTTTTTCGAGAAGGGTGGAGAACGTGTGAGAAGTAAGTTTTGGGCAATATTTGCAGTCCTGGTCTTGTTATTCTCGATGACTGGGTGCAGTGATTCTGATCAAAGCGCTGAACCGCAGGTGGGCGAACCCGAGCAAGTGTCTGAGGCACCGGCGGATCGTGAGGTAAAAGTCCAATTTAGCTATGAGGGGCGTTATGCGCCGGATCTGAACGAGTTTTATGTCGTAGCAGGCGAGCACGCGCATATTCCCGTTGGTTATGATGTAATCATCAGCGCGCCCGGGGACGCGGACCGCAAATTCAAAGTGGTGGTTACACCCCGTGAAGGCGCGGACCGGATTGAAGGCATCTATGAAACCAGCGATGAGACCTATAACAAGGACTTCGACGAACACGTCCTTATGGTTGAGGACCTTAGGCACCTCTATTCTCAGTATGCGCCCAATTTGGAAGCGACTTGCCAAGTTTATGACGTGACAGCAGCAGAAACCCTTGTATTTGAGGGCACGGCCACCGTGCTGGCTTTGGAGGCGCGGGAGCTGGAGCTGCTGAGCCTGGACGTGAAAGCGTCCTCAGTTTCGGCAGCCGTCACCCATCACGCGGATATGGAATACGAGTGGCGCATGAACACAAGCAATGAATTGTCGCTGGCGCCTCAGAGCGGCAGCCTGGGCTGGAGCAGTGAAAGCTTTAATTTGGATGATGAGACGGAAATTGCCGTGAGCCTCTATGACACACAGGGGCGCTTTAATAATTTCCTGTTTATTTATCCAGAATAACAGGACAAATTAAAAACCACTTCAACGTCTGATTTTCAACGTTTGAAGTGGTTTTTTGGCTTGAAAGTCCTAAACTAAGAACCACGTCTGGCTTCCTCCATCCGCCGGAGGGTCCTGTGAGCGTACAGCACTGCCACGCCTGCGGCGATCCAGTTGTCAATGACAAGTCCCGTCCAGATGCCCCGGACGCCCATGGCAAGGGTTGTACCCAGAAAGTAAAACATGAAGGACGGTAGGGCGATTTGCCGCAGGAAGCCGACGCCCATGGCGACATAAGGCCGCTTTGAGGCCTGCATGATGGCGAGGGAGATATTGACCAGCATATAGGCATTGAAAACCAGAACGACAATGCGGATGATGGTTATACCCGCGGATACCACGGCGGGGTCGTTGTTGAAGGCGGAGATCAGCACCCTGGCCAGCAGAAAAATGACGACCATACCGGAGGTCATGAGGATAAAGCCGTACTTCAGGCACTGCCTGTAGACCTCCCGCACCCGGTCCAGCCGCCCGGCGCCAAAGTTCTGGCCGGCTATGGTGAGAACAGCCATGTTGAGGCCCAGAGCCGGCAGCGTTGTCAACTGCTCAATCCGAAGGGCGGCCCCATAAGCCGCGACCACCGCATCACCGCCGTAGTGCATGGCGTAAGCGTTGACTATAAACAGTCCCAGGGAGTTAGTCATCATATTGAGGCTGGCTGGCAAGCCCTGGTGCAGGATCTCCAGCATGGTTCTGACAGATAGCCTAGTGGCCTTTAACAGGTCCAGGCTGAAGGCCGGGCTCTTGACGACCTTCCTGGCCAGATAGATGTTGCCATAGAGCTGTACCAGAATGGTGGCGAGGGCCACGCCCGCGGTGCCCATGGCCGGAAAACCCAGCCACCCAAACATGAAAATAGGGTCCAGGATGATGTTGAGCACAAAGGCGACGATCAGATAGTTCCGGTTTGACCGCGTGTCCCCCTGGGAGGCCAGCATGGCATTCAATATGTGATTGGAAATGAAAAAGACCGCCCCTAAAAAGATCACATCAATATAGCGGACCCCATGATCCAGGGCCTCGCCCCTGGCGCCCATGAGCTCAAAAATTGGACGTCCGGCGAGGAGCCCCACAGCCATGAGGATTAGCCCCAGGATCCAGACCAGCACCAGGGCGTTGATTCCCAGCCGGTGGTAATCCTCCCGTGACTTTCGCCCGAGGGCGTTCGAGATCAGGGCGGTGGACCCGGTGCCCAGCCCCGAGCTGAACGCAATCACCATGAAGAAGATGGGAAAGGACATGGAGAGCCCGGCCAGGGCGGTGGTGCTGATCTTCCCGGCATAGAAGGTGTCCACCACGTTGAACATGGTGTTGAAGAACCACCCAATGCTGGCAGGTATGGTCAGGCGCTTGATGTGGGCCTTGATGTCGCCTGTGGTGAGATCGGTGTGGGTCATGGCGGGGCCTCCCTTCGTCCATGTGACGTCTTTATGGTCTGCCTTTCGTTACTTTAAGTATAGCACGATCCGTTGAGAGTGGAAGAGATTAGAAAAGGATAAGGGCGGAGACTCTGCCTATTGTAACGGTCCCAAAACGGGTATAAACTTAAAATACGTTTGAGTTTCACTGTTGTTTTGGTATTGTTTGGATGTGATCAAATGTGTTTTTTAGATAATAAATATTGTTTGCAATGTGGCTTTTGTGGATGGGGTGGACACGTGGAGAAAATGAACAAGTTAGAGAGTAAAGATGTGCCAGTGGATCAGTCGCGTGCACCACGGCCGGACCAGCTCCTGAAATGGTATTTTATGAATGCCCGTGATCTGCCATGGCGGGAAAGTCATGACCCCTACAGGATCTGGCTGTCTGAGGTTATGCTGCAGCAGACTCAGGTGGTGACGGTGATTGGGTATTTTTTGCGTTTTGTCGAGCGATTTCCCACGGTTCAGTCGCTGGCAGAGGCTGAAGAAGATGAGGTTTTCAAGCTCTGGGAGGGCCTGGGCTACTATTCCAGGGCCCGGCGGCTGATCCCGTGTGCCCGGGCGGTGGTGGCGCAGCATGGCGGAGTTTTTCCTGATTCGCTGGAGGAGATGCTGAAGCTCCCGGGCGTGGGGCCTTACACTGCGGGGGCGGTGCTGAGCATTGCTTTTAATAAGAGGGTACCGGCGGTGGATGGCAACGTCCTCAGGGTGGCTTCGCGGTGGTATGCCTATGATACGGATATCCGGCTGCCGGCCGCCCATAAGGCTATTGAAACACGGCTGATGGAGGAAATGCCCGAGGACGCCCGGCACTTTAATCAAGCGCTGATGGAACTTGGGGCCTGCATTTGCACGCCTAAGAATCCGGCATGCGGCCGGTGTCCGGTAGCGGAGGAGTGTGAGGCGCTGTCGCAGGGATTGGTTGAGGTGTTGCCTTTTAAATCAAAGGCTAAGGCGAAGGTTGAATCTGAGAAAGTGGTGGCTTATGTCACTTGCGGAGACCTTGTCCTGATTGAAAAGCGGGCGCCGGACGTTCTCTTGGGGAGTCTGTGGGGATTTCCAGTGGTGGATTTGCCTGAGGGTGTTGGTGCCGGGGATGAGGCGGCTTATCGGGCTGTCGAAGCGCTGCTCTTGGCGGACTATGGGGTGGAGCTTGTGGGCTGGAAGGAAATTGGGACCGGCGGTAAGGTGCTGGGCACTGCAACCCATGTGTTCACGCACCGTGTGTGGAAGATGCATTTGATGGGCTTCGAGGCAGCCGCAACCGTGGAAACGGATCTGCCGGAGACGCGGTGGGTGCGACCATCGGCAATCAAGGGCTTTGCACTGCCCACAGCGTTCAAAAAGCTGCTTCGCGCGGCGAAGCTGGACTAAAATGTAGATTGGTGACGCGGACGGTTTTGAACTTGGTGACGCGGACAACATTCAACTTGGTGACGGGACAGTTTTGAAAACGGGGACAGAGCTAAGTGTAATTTTACACTTTTAGGAGGGCGACAATCATGGAAAAACGGAACAGCCGGGGTCAGACCCAGGCGGAATTTCTGGCAGACTACCACGCCAAGCCTCACGCGTATCCCAAGCCGGCGTTGACGGCGGACCTGGCTGTTTTCAGGCGTGTCGGCACCGGTGCTGGCGAAAGTAAGAAGAACACACCAAAATGGCAAATCCTGGCCGTGAAGCGGGGCAACCATCCCTGCATGGATCAGTGGGCGCTGCCCGGCGGCTTTTTCGACGTCAAAACGGACGAGACGCTGGAGTCATGCGCCATCCGCGAGCTCTGGGAGGAGACGGGCCTCGTGGCCGGGACGGTGTTCCCCCTCGGCGTTTACAGCCAGATGGACCGCGACCCGCGGGACCGGGTTGTGTCGCAGCTGTTTGCCTCGGTGATGCCCGACGGTTTCACAGAACTTCTTATAGCCGATGATGACGCCGCCGACGCCCAGTGGATGGACCTGGAGGTGTTGTGGTTTCAGACACCAGGGAAGTCGACGGTCGCCGAAAGCGAGGCGGACACGGAGACGGAAGCAAAGCGCTACTGCAAGATTGTGCTTCGACACGGGGAGGAAGTGGCAGAACAGTCGCTGGAGGTCACCGAACGCTGGGTGGATTTGGGTGTGAGGAAGGGCAGGAAGGTGGGGGTTGTGACTATCGGCAAAGGCAGTCTTGCTTTTGATCATGCGGAGATGATCCTGGAGGCGTACAGGTGGCTGACGGGAGAGTAACGGCAACTCAGGTGGTCGACATAGACTAAAAGCGAAAATGAAAAAGCCGACTTTGGAGGTTATAACCTCGCAAAGTCGGCTTTTTTGGGCTTTATTGTTTATAAACTTGATGGAACCGGGAGCTGTGAAACTGGGTGTCTGCAGCTAGCGCCTTTCAACCCTCGGACCCCCTAGTTTCAATTTTTTCTACAGCGCGCCCAACTTCTGTCCCATCTCAAAGCATGCCTTGATGGCGTCTTCATCCGGATTCCAGAGGGCTTTCATGCCGTCATCCACCAGCTCGAAGCCGGCTTTTTTGAGTTCCTCGTTGAGGATGCCCACGCTCTCACCGCTCCAGCCGTAGCTGCCAAAGGCGGCCGCTTTTTTGTTCTTGAAGCTGAGGCCCTTGACCATGTCGAGGACGGCGGCCATATTGGAGAGGATGCTCTTGTTGATGGTAGAGGAACCGGCGAGGACCATCCGGGATTTGAAGACTTCCGCGACAACGTCGTTTTTGTCAGAACGGCCGACGTTGAAGAGCTTGATGGTGACGTCTGGGTTGACGGACTTGATACCATCGGCAATAGCCTCGGCCATGCGCTTGGTGGCATCCCACATGGTGTCGTATAGGAGGGTGATCTGGTTCTCCTGGTAATTGTCCGCCCACTTCATGTACTGCTCGACGATCTGGACCGGGTTGTCGCGCCAGATGATGCCGTGGGAGGTACAGATCATGTTGACCGGGAGGTTGAAGCTGAGGACCTGCTCGATCTTCTTGGTGACGAGGGCGCTGAACGGGGTCAGAATGTTGGCGTAGTATTTGAGGGCTTCCTGGTAGAGTTCAGCCTGGTCGACCTTGTCATTGAACATGAGCTCGGAGGCGTAGTGCTGGCCAAAGGCGTCGTTGCTGAAGAGGATGCTGTCCGCGGTGTAGTACGTGAACATACTGTCCGGCCAGTGGAGCATTGGGGCCTCGACAAAGATGAGCTTGCCCTTGCCAATGTCCAGGGTGTCGCCGGTCTTGACCTCGACGAAGTTCCAGTCCTGATGGTAATGGCCCTTCAGGGATTTGACGCCGTTTTTCGTGCAGTAGATTGGCGTGTTCGGGATTTTCTTCATGAGCTCAGGCAACGCGCCGCTGTGGTCGACCTCCGCGTGGTTGGCAATGATGTAATCGATGGAATTCAAATCAATCTCATTTTCCAGCTTGGCGACGTATTCCTTCGAGAATGGCATCCAGACGGTGTCAATCAGGACGGTTTTTTCGTCGCGGATCAGATAGGAGTTATAGGACGAGCCGCGGTGGGTGGAGTATTCCTCACCGTGGAATTTCCTGAGTTCCCAGTCGATTTTTCCTACCCAGGTGACGAGATCTGTGACTTTGAATGACATAAAGACGCTCCTTTCGAAATTTTGTTGTTGTTGTTGTTGTTGCAGTTGAAAGACAAAAGATTGATGATTAATGATTAAAGCTTAAAGATTAAAGCTTAAAGATTAAAGCTTAAAGATTAAAGCTTAAAGATTAAAGCTTAAAGATTAAAGCTTAAAGATTAAAGCTTAAAGATTAAGTGAGGGGCTGCCGATGGTGACAGCACCCAAATTGTGTCCAAATTGTGTGAAGCTCTGGCACCAAATTCAAGTTGGTGACAGGCACTCAATCCGAAACTGTCCGCGTCACCAACCTGCGAAAATTGTAAATTACTGGCGTGCGTGTTTAAAGAGGATATTGTTTTCCAGGTGTACGTGGTGGAAGGTATCAATTTCGAGCTCCGCGAGTTTCTTATAAGTGACCCCGAAGGTCGTGCAGCCGTCCGCCGGAACTGAGTAGTGGTCGGTGATTTCCCTGAGGGCCTTGAGGAGGTCGCCGGCACCGTCATGCTCAGCCTCGAGCTCTGTGATCAGAGCCTTATACTTCTCCTGGCCCAGGGCTTCGTAGCTTTCCGCGCTCTTGATGGCAGGGAAGAGGATCTCTTCTTCTTTGACCAGGTGGCCTTCGAGCTCCATTCTCAGCAGGCTGAACTTTCTGTGAACCTCGAAGAGCTCCGGATGGTGCACGCCGTGTACTCTCAGGATCTTGAACATCAGCTCGGAGATCGTAGGCAGCGTCTCCTTGAGGAAGCGGTGGTGGGTAAGGACAATATGGTTCACCAGTTTGACCGGAGACTCCTTGACCCAGTCTGTCCAAGCGGCGTCGCGCTCCTGACTTTCCTTATAGGAAGCTTCCAGCGCAGCCAAAATAGTTTGCGGGTCCGCGCCTGCCTCCAGGATGCCGGCCTCCAGGGAACGGTCGCCGCCGCAGCAGAAATCGATCTGATTGGTAATGAAGGTATCCGCAGCAAGCGGGAAACGAGTGACAATGTCACCAAGGCTATCTGTTAATTTGAATTGAGTATTCATGAGTATATCCTCCTGTCATATTGGTTGATGGTTTTTTGGATGGCCGATGGTCACCCATCCCGCATCCATTCATCACGCCCACCACCACTCGGCAGCAAGCGTTGTTTTGTTTTCTGTGACTCCATCATACGACAGGATGAGAAATAAGAATGTGATTTGAATCAAATTTTGATAGAATGAAAAAGAAAAATAAAAAAGGTGAAACTGGGTGTCTGACACCGAGTTACTCTACTATTCAAACGAAACTGGGTGTCAGCGGCCTTTGGCCTATCGACCCCGAGTTACTCTGTCAGCGGCCTTTGGCCTATTGACCCGAAGTTTCTTCATTTACCCCGAAATTCGACCAAAAACACGAGGTGACCCCATGGATCCCAAATTCATCATCAGCCAAAACCAATGCCTGACCTGCGGCCACAAGCACTGCGCCAAGAAGGTTTCCCTGTTCGCCAACCTCAGCGAGGACGACCTGGATCAGGTCGTGAGCCTGGTCTCCAGGCGCCGTGTGGCAAAGGGCGAAACCGTCTTCTCCATAGGTGACCCCTCTGAAAGCCTGTATATTGTCAACAGCGGCAGTCTGAAGGTCTATGTCCTGAGCCGGGAAGGTCGGGAGCAGATTCTCTACTTTTTAAAAGAAGGCGAATTTCTGGGGGACGTCCACCTCCTGAAAACCGGGACCTTCGACTATGAAGCCATGGCTCTGGAGGATACCCATCTCTGCATTATCCATAAAAAAGACTTCGACCGTCTGATCCTGGAGCGGCCGGAGATCGCCATCAAGCTCCTGGCTTATGCTCATGACCGAATCGTGGACCTGGAAGAGCTGATCCAGACCCTGACCACCAACGACGCTGAGGCGCGTCTGGCTGCGCTGCTGATTTCTCTGGCGGATTCCTCCGGCAAGGAAACGGCCGAGGGGATCGAAGTCACCCTGACCATCAGCCGCGAAGATATGGCGAGACACATTGGGCTCACCCGGGAGACCATCAGCCGCAAACTGGGGCAGTTCGCCAGCGCCGGCATCCTCTATTTCAAGGACAACAAGCACCTGGTTATCAAAGATATGGAGCGGCTGTCGGATTACGATGCCATCGGGCGGAATTGAAGGGGGAAAATCCTAGGGTTTCAATAGTTAAAAACGCTACAATATTCAGACAATACCACTAAAAAGAACTAAGTATTAAGAAAAAATGACATAAAATCGCATCTTGGCACCGAAATAACCGGCGCTCAAGGTGCTTTTTTTTACGGAAATGTAACAGATGTTGACATAATATTCTGGCAACCACCCCTAAAGTCCATTTTATAAAAATGAACAAAACCACTCACATCCTAAGTTATAACCAATTTTCAACGAAATAAACAAACACTCAAATCAATTTGGAAATCCATAGGGATTATGAAAAAGTCGTAATAACTCGAAACCCTTGCAATCACTCAATTTTTAAGAATTCGACCAATTTCTCCACTGCCGTTGACGCCCTATAAAGTGCTGGTTAAGATGAGAGTGTCTTTCATTTACCTCATTAAAATCATAGGAGGCAATCATGAGCGCAGAACTTAGTATGAAACAAAAATCGAAATCACAAGACAACAACAAAAAGGGACTTTTTATGAAGTTTCTCGATGTTGTCGAAGTCATTGGCAACAAACTTCCACACCCTGTCACCATTTTTCTGATTTTTAGCGCATTGGTCGTCGTGGCATCATCACTGGCAGCAAACGCGGGCATCTCAGTCGAATTCATGAAAATCGACAACAAGACTTTTGAATCCGCTCTGACCACCGTCACCGCAGTCAGCCTGCTCAGCCCGGACGGCATCCGGTTCATGTTCGAGAGCGCGGTGAAAAACTTCACGGGCTTCGCGCCCCTGGGCACAGTGCTCGTCGCCATGCTGGGCGTCGGCGTCGCAGAGGGCACGGGCCTGATCCAGGCGCTCCTCCGCAAGCTCGTCATCAGCACCCCTAAGCGTCTGATCACCTTAGTCGTCGTCTTCGCGGGCGTCATGTCCAACGTCGCTTCAGACGCGGGCTATGTTGTCCTCGTTCCGCTCGGCGCAATCGTCTTCCTCAGCTTTGGCCGCCATCCGCTGGCAGGTCTTGCGGCAGCGTTCGCCGGCGTTTCCGGTGGTTTCAGCGCCAATCTTCTCATCGGCACCATTGACCCGCTTCTCGGCGGCATCAGCACCGAAGCGGCGAAGCTCCTCGACCCGACCTACACCGTTTCAGCCACTGCAAACTGGTACTTTATGATCGTCTCCACCTTTGTCATCATGCTCGTAGGCGCCTGGGTCACCGAGCGCATTGTCGAGCCGCGCCTCGGTGACTACAAAGGCAGCGAAAAAGCCGACCTCCACGACATCAACGATGACGAAAAACGCGGCCTCCGCTTCGCAGGCATCGCTATGGTGCTCTTCATCGCCGGCATGGCAGCCATGATCGCGCCAGCGACGGGCATCCTCCGGGACCAGACTACTGGCGAAATCCTCGGACACTCGCCGTTCATGAACAGCATCGTCCTGGTTATCGCCCTCTTCTTCTTCCTGCCGGGTCTCGCGTACGGCCTCGGCGCAAAGTCCATCAAAAATGACAAAGACGTCGCCCACGCCATGGGCAAAGCGATGAGCACCATGGGCGGCTACTTGGTCCTGGCTTTCGTCGCGGCGCAGTTCGTCGCTTACTTCAGCTACACCAACCTCGGCACCATCCTCGCCGTCAAAGGCGCGGCGTTCCTCGAGTCCACCGGCATGGTCGGCCTTCCGCTGATCCTGGGCTTCATCCTGGTGTCCGCGTTCATCAACCTGTTCATTGGCTCCGCATCAGCGAAGTGGGCCATCATGGCGCCGGTCTTTGTCCCGATGTTCATGGCCCTCGGCTTCACGCCTGAGTTCACCCAGGTCGCGTACCGAATCGGAGACTCTTCCACCAACATCATCTCGCCTTTGATGTCCTACTTCGCAGTCATTGTCGCTTTCGCGGAGAAGTATGACAAGAAAATGGGCATTGGCACCATCATCTCCACCATGCTCCCGTATTCACTGGCGTTCCTCTTCTTCTGGACGGTGCTTATGATCGTCTGGTACGTCGCAGGCTGGCCAATTGGTCCGGACGCGTTTATCTTCATGAAGTAGAATTAGTTGTTGGGAAGAATGACCATCGGCAAAGGGTTTAAGAGTTTTTAAAGGCCTTTAAAGGCTTAAAAGATGTCTCTGCCGATGGTCACCCCACCCAAACCTCGCCAATGGTAATCATTGGTGAGTTTTTGTATAATGGAAAAAGAGTTAGGATAAGATCAAAGAACAAGGAAGGAAAATGGGCTTCGCGCCATTTTCCATTTGGAATCAGCGGAAGCGGAAGTCGGTGTCAGGCACCGCCTTCCCTTTGAAGCATGCAGAAGGAGGCAATCCAGTGGGGATCAATCAGGATCGTATCGTCAATGCTTTTTTGGACTATGTTAGAATTGACAGCCCGACCAAAAGTGAGGGGCAATTCGCGGCGTTTATCGCGGAGGAGCTCAGAGGCCTGGGCTTCGAGGTCACTGTGGATGATGCCGGCGAAAAGGCCGGGTCGGATACGGGCAACGTCATTGGTGTTTTAAAAGGCGTGAGGCCGGTGCAACCGGTACTGTTCAGCTGCCATATGGATACGGTGTCGCCGGGCGTGGGCATCAAGCCGGTCATTCGGGACGGGGTCATTTTCAGCGATGGCACGACCATTCTCGGCGGCGACAACAAAGCCGGGATCGCGGCGGTGATTGAAGCGGTGCGCGTTCTCAAGGAAGAGGGTGTGGCTCACGGCGACATTGAGGTGTCCTTCAGCATTTATGAGGAAGGCGGCCTCTTTGGGGCGAAGTATCTGGATTATTCGAAGCTGAATTCCAAGATTGGCTTTGTACTGGACAGCGGCGGAGACCCGGGGCAGATCATCATTCAGGGACCGGCGCAGGATAAAATCACGGCGAAGATTATTGGCAAGCCTGCCCACGCCGGTGTCAGCCCGGAAGAGGGCATCAGCGCCATTCAGGTGGCGGCGGCGGCCATCAATGAGATGAAGCTTCTTCGCATTGACGAGGAGACCACGGCCAATATTGGCAATATTGAAGGCGGCGTCGCCACGAATATTGTCTGCCCGGAGGTCCTGATCAAGGCGGAGGCGCGAAGCCTCAGCAAGGAAAAGTTGGCGGCCCAGTCTCAGCATATGGTGGATTGCTTTAAGCGCGCGGCGGAGAAATTTGGGGCTGTCGCTGAGGTTGAGGTCGAGCGCATGTACGACCCGTTTGTGATTTCTGAAAACGATGAGGTCGTTGAAATTGTTCGGGAAGCTTGCAGCATGATAGGGTTGAAGGCATTCACGGGCTCCACCGGCGGCGGCAGCGACACCAATGTGTTCAATGCCAACGGCATCAAAGCGGTCAATCTGGGTATTGGCGAGCGCAAGCCTCATACCCTGGAAGAGCATCTGTGCATTGAAGATCTGGTCAATACGGCGAGATTAGTGCTTGGGATTGTACAGTCGGTGAAGTAGATCAACTGGAATTGTAGTGAATTGTTTGAAGCTCTGGCACTGAGATGAACTCGGTGACAGGTACTGAAATGAACTTGGTGACAGGTACTGAGATGAACTCGGTGACAGGTACTGAGTCAAACTCGGTGTCAGACACCGACATAAATATGGTGACAAGTACAAAAAGAAACTTTGTACCTGTCCCCATTCTCATTAACAGGCACTGAGATGAACTTGGTGTCAGACACCGACATAAATAGGGGGACAGGTACAATAAGAAACTTTGTACCTGTCCCTATTCTCATTTACAGCAGCGGTCTTTTTGCAATTATTTATGCGATTTTGCATCATTCATACCAATTGAGGGGGTAATTGGATCGGGGTATTGGGTATATATTGAAGACAAAAAAGCGACGGTTTTAGTTTTTTCTGACAGGTGGTGCTGGTATGAGTCCTGAGTTGAAGGGTGGATTAAAACTTGTAATTGCAGCGGTCTTGTCAGCTGTGATCGTATCTGCCTGTGCCTCGGAAGTGCCGGAGACCAATGCACCTGCGCCCCAGCCGGCAAGTGAAACCGCTGCGCTTTTTTCTTCCATGTCAGAGAATGTTGACAAATACAGGGTGTTGATTGGCCTGAAGCAGTCGAGGATTGAGGCTATGTTTGATGAAACGCCAGAAGACATCAATGACTCAGGCATAGAGTTTAAGCACTCAGGCATAAGAATCTGGTTTGATGAGGTTAATGGTCGTGCGGTACATGTCATGATTTTGTCCAAAGACGTCGACTTCAATGGCGCCAGGATTGGCGACAGTGAGCAGGCCTTCGGGGATGCCTTTGAAAAGGTCGTTGACAATCACCCGGGTTCAGGGTATAAGGATTATGAATATGTGGACCTCGTTCTCAGGCTGTATTATGACGCCGCCAGCGGCAAAACAGAAGCAGTCAGCCTGATGCTGGAGCCACCTGAAGGAGGCACGGAGAAGTGACTTTCAAAAAACCAATTAAGAGAAAATATATGCAGGGTACAACCCCTATTGAAGCGTTGAAAAGAACATCGGAGGTCCTCGGCGGACCTCAGCTCTACATAAAAAGGGACGACCTTTCTCTGCTCGCCGGCGGCGGCAACAAATCCAGAAAACTGGAATATCTCGTCGCTGATGCTATGCTAAAAGGCGCAAAGACCCTCGTGACCTGCGGGGCTTACCAATCCAACCATGCCCGTTTAACCTTGGCAGCGGCGAGGAAAGAAGGACTGAAATGCCACTTGGTACTTTCTGACCCCACCGGCCACAGCCGCTCGAATGAAGAGGCCAGCGGCAATCTGTTTCTCGACCGCTTGATGGGGGCAGACAAACTAATCCTGAAGCCTAAAGATACAGACCTTTTTCACGCTCTGGATGAAGAGGTTTCTGCCTGCGCGGAAGCGGGCCTTGAGCCTTACGCCATCACCCTTGGCGGCTCCAGCGTCTTGGGCTGTCTGGGCTATGTGGACTGCGCCCTGGAGATTGCCGCACATGAAATTTCAAGCAAAGAAGAATTCGACTATATTGTTGTGCCGGTTGGCAGCGGCGGCACCGCAGCAGGTTTAATCGCCGGGCTGCGAGAGACCGGAAGCAGAGCGAAAGTCCTGGGGATGAACGTCCTCATGAAGAAAGTGACTCAAGAACCGCGGATCTGGAGGCTGGTTCAAGAAATCGCTGGGGTTTATCAGGTTGGCCGCGGCGCCTCTCAGGAAGACGTCAAGTGCTTTGACGATGGTCTCGGTCCCGGTTACGCCCTTCCCACAGATGAAATGATAGAAGCCGTCAAGCTCCTCGCTGAAAAGGAAGGCATCCTTCTGGATCCCACCTACACCGGCAAGGCCTTCGCAGGACTCATCTCACTGATACGAAGCGGCTTCTTCAAACCAGAGGACAAAGTCTTGTTTATCCATACCGGTGGTTCGCCGGCACTATTCGAGCATCAGGAATGGTTTCTGGGAGTGGGAAACAAAAAATAACCAAACTACTGAAAGCGAGGCAAGTGACTAATGACCTACATCGACGCCGTCCGGCACTTCAGAGATAAATCCAACTATGACTACAGCTGCTCGGAGACCATGGTGGCAGCAGCCAACAAGGCCTACGATCTCAATTTGCCGCCAGAGGTACTCAGAGTTATGGCTCCCTTCAGCGGCGGCCTGCTGACCGAAGACGTCTGCGGCATTCTGACCGGTGGACTGGCCGTGATTGGCCTGCTTTACACCAATCACGTCGCCCACGACAGCGATCAGATGGTGGCGGTCTCAAAGGCCTTTGTCAGTCAGTTCAAAGAGACCTTTGTCACTTCCCAATGCGTCGATTTGAAAGCCGTCTACCGAGATGAGCAGGCCGGCTGCACGGACTTGATTATTCAAGGCGCAGCGGTGCTCGAAGCCATCATTGAAGCGAATCCAAGGGTGTAAGTAGTGTGAGAACCGAAAAGAGGGGGGCGGCGGAGTCCCCCTCTTTTCGGTTTTTTAAATAGGAGGGAAGCCAGCAAAGATAAAAGAGAGATTTTAGCCGATGGTCACCCAACCGCCCCCTCAGAAGGGCTGGCTCCGGTGCGCTGGCTTCGCCTCCTCTTATAAATAAATTTGACACACAACCCCATTGACAATTGTACTAATTAGTAATAAAATGAAATCATGGACAACCAAGAAAAACAACCTAGAACCTACAGCCCCCAGGAAACTCTGAGCCTCAGGGCGCTCGTGGCACTGTCGAGGGGATCCACTTCCATGCACAGGCGAGAATACCGGACCATCAAGGAGGGTGGCCTGACGGTATCACAGTTCGCCGTTTTGGAGATCCTCTATCACAAAGGCCCGCTGAACATTCGCGCCATCATTGAAAAGACCCTTTCCAGCGGCGGCAATATGACCGTCGTCATTGACAACCTCGTACGTGAAGGCTTGGCCCAGCGCCAGCCGGATCCGGAGGACGCCCGTTCTTCCATCATTTCATTGACAGAAAAAGGGCAGGAAAAAATGGAAGCCATGTTTCCACTTCACCTTGAAAATATCGTCGAGATTTTCAGCGCCCTCAGCGACGAAGAGAAGCGAACGCTGATCGCTTTGATGAAAAAACTCAGCAGACTCGGAGAATAAGACAAATAGGATTTGAACCTTAACCCCAAAAAAATTTAATGGGGTCATTACACACCAAAAGGAGAAAAAACCATGACCTTAGATCAAGTTTATGACAGCCGCAGAGCAGTAAATTTCTTTGATAAAGAGAAGCCCCTCGCTGAAGCGACGCTGAAAAATATTGTGGATATGGCGGTACTGGCACCATCGGCATTCAACCTGCAGCCTTGGGAGATCATCGCGGTGAAATCAGAAGAAGCGAAGGCAAAACTCCACGCCGCCGCCAATAAACAGCCAAAGATTCTGGACGCGCCGGTGACGCTGATTATTGTGGGCAACCGTAAGGGCTTCGAGGCTTCAAACCCGGTCTGGCAGGACAAAATTGACGCGGCGGGCGGCGACCCTTCCAAGGTCAAAGGCGCCATGGAAGCCGCGGCCAGACTTTACGGCTCCACAGAAGAGCGCAGCATCAAGTTTGCCGAAAGCAACGCTGGCTTGATCGCCATGTCCATCCTGTACGCCGCGAAATACTACGGTGTGGACTCCCACCCTATGAGCGGCATGGACTTCGCCGCCGTCAAAGAAGCCTTTGAAATAGGCGATGGTAAAGAGCCCGCCATCCTCATCTCCCTGGGGTACCGGGATGAGTCCAAGACACTCCACGCCCGCGCCAAGCGCCGCGGGTATGACGAGGTTGTCACGGTTCTGTAGAGATTTGGAGTAAGAGGCTTTGGTGGGCTGCAGACCACTCATGGAATTTGCGGTCAATGCGGAAGTAGGTGTCTGACACCAACTTCCGCAAACCGGGGTCAATAAACTGCAGGCCGCTGACACCAATTTCTGCCTTCAAAAAACGACAAAGACACGTTCTCTGTTCATGAAAGTGAATAGAGGACGTGTCTCTTCCTTATGGGGATAGGGGCGATAAGCCGCAGATTCTAACTTCAAAGCGCCTATTTTAATTATTTATTATGCACGTGGTCAAAATGACCCATACCTCGTCCATTCCAACGCCTGCCGTCACTCATGAGGATGTTCCTTTGGGTGACCATCGGCAGACTTACTTTCAGAATCAGACAAAATCCTGTCCAGCATCTCCTCCAGAGCGGTTTCGAAGACGGACTCAGGCGCTTTCTTCGCCTTGTGGCCTTTGGGATAAATGCCGTGCTTGCGTCTGAGCAGCTGGCCAGTGAAGCGGCGGTCCATGAGGAGATCAATGTTATCCTCCGTAAACTCCCGGCCCATGGGGTGGATGGCGAAGGCCTTCCTGGCCATGACCAGTGCCGCGAGGCCGGTATCCTGGGTGATCACCACGTCCCCGGGCTGGAGCTGGTTAATGATATGAAAGTCCACGCTGTCCGGGCCTCCTGAAACCGTTTGGATCTCCAGGTCGGTTCGGTCGTAGTGGTGATGGATGTTTTTCACAAGAATGATTGGCAGCTGTCTGGCCTTCCCGACGCGGACAATCGCGTCGACGACGGGGCAGGCATCGCCATCGATCCAAAGCTTCATGGGATCACCTCGATTTTGGAATTGTTCAGCATGGAGTGCAGGAAAACAGGGTAAAATGAAAGGGTAAGATTAAGGTTAGGAGGCGTTGAAATGTCAAATCCCCAAAAGCAGAGAAAAATTCTATTGGACCTCGCGGTGACCTTAGACGGATTTATTGAAGGCAAGCATGGAGAAATTGACTGGTGCATCATGGAACCGGACATGAAATTCACGGATTTCCTAAATCGAATAGACACGATCCTGTATGGCAGAAAAAGCTATGACTTGTGGGGCCAATATATCCCAGATACCTATGCTTCTGCCGATGATAAAGAAATCTGGGACTTAATCCTCGGCATGGAGAAAATCGTTTTTTCCAAAACGCAGACTGGGACGGATCAGGGTGCCAAATTTATAAGCGACAATATCTTTGAAGAGATTAACGCACTGAAGCTTAAACCAGGCAAAGACATCTGGCTGTATGGCGGATCGAGCATGATCACAACACTGTTGAATTTGGGTGTCGTTGACGAATTTAGACTTTCCGTTCACCCGGTCATTTTGGGCGAAGGAAAACCTTTATTTGCAGAGATCAAACAGCGGGTGAATTTGAAATTAATTGAATCCAGGGCGTATGCTTCCGGGGTAGTCCAACTCATCTACGGACTTGAGGAATAGGACCCTCGTTGGAGGGTTGGACTTCCAATGAACCATTGAATTTACTTTCTTAGGTTAAGTGTCTCTTAATGTCAGGCAATATTCAACTTCAATTTTAATATTGAGTAAAAAAAATGCAGCGCTCACAGGCGCTGCGAAAATATAAAAAGGAAACATCCAGATTGCCACATTGGGGTGCTGCGTGTTATGAATTGCGTGTCGCTTGATGTGCGTTGTGCGCTTCAACCGGAAGGCGCTATTGCTGGGACTGACGGCTGCCTTTTGCTGCTGGGGGGTCGCGATGGTGCTGCAGCGCCAGTCCCTCTGTATAAGACTCGCCTCTCTTCAACCAGATGACAAGATTAGTAGCTCTTCAGTGTCGTAAAGTCAGCCGCGCTCTTGATCATGCTGACGGTTTTGCCTGCTTTGAGGTAAGCGCTGTCAAAAGTGGTGTCCAGCGTGATCCACTTGTCAGTGGACTTTATGTAGACTTCGTTCCAAGCGTGGTATTCCGCGATGTGCTTGCTGTAGCCCATATTGACCTTGGCAGGAACGCCAACGCTTCTCAGCATGGCAGCCATGACAGCGGCGTAGTCGTAGCAAATGCCGGCATTCGCTGCGAGGACCGCGTCCACATCAGGCACGTAGCCGCTTTGGACCGTTTTCGCACGGTTGTAGTCGTATTTGAAGTTTTTGGTGACGTAGGTATAGATCGCTTTGATCTTCTCGTCGTCTGTTTTTGCGGTGAGGGTCAGTTTCTTTGCCAGAGCGACGACGTTGTCATCCGCGGCAAAATCGACAATTGGGTTAGCAGTTATATACGGCTCGAAGCTTTGGATCCCCTTGGCTTCAATGGTTGTCGCATCAAGACGGGTGTAGCTGGTGCCTGAAACGTTCTTGAGCAGTGCGATGGTATAGGTGCCGTCGCCCATCTGAAGCGGGATGGATTCATCCGCGAGGGACTGCACATCATAGTAGTACTTGGTGTCGCCCTTTTGAACGAGGACTTTCAACTTAGCAGTCGTGTTGACGTTGACTTTAAGTTCAACGACGCCGTCTGCTGCTTTGGCACTATTTACAGTCCAGTCAGATGGAGCGGCAAAGGAAGCTGCCGGTGCGGCCAAGACAGCCGCTGCCACGATCGTAGACAAAAGTTTTTTAAACACAAAAAACTCTCCTTTCGGTAGCTGGCTGCCATTTTACAGGCCCTTTAGCTTTGCGTCCCAGCCTTTCGACTGGTTTGCCTTTATCGGTGGAAAGTAATCTAACCCACCTATTAATTTGTGAGTTCAGTCTAGCACAATTTTCTAAAAATTTCAAGTAGGTACATTAATATTCGTCAAATGTCATGGTGTTGTAATAAAGGGGAGAAACTGGGTGTCAGACACCGAGTTTCATGGGATGCGAAACCGGGTGTCAGACACCCAGTTTCATTTCAAGAGGTTTGCCGATGGTCTGCCATAGGCAAACCTCTTGTGGTTTCTCACTGGACTAATTCGCCCTTGATAATCAGGCGCTGAGTTGCGGTCCGGATTGGGGTACAGGTCACCAGGGTAATCTCATTCTTGCTCTTGTCGCTCTTCAGCACCCAGGTGTCCTCCGGATTGACAACGAAGGATTCAGTGACTCGGTAGGTGAAGGTCTCCTGTTTCACGGTGATTTCGATCAGGTGGCCCGGGGCCAGCTCGTTGAGGCGGTTGAACATGCGGCCGTAGGTATAGCTGCGGTGGCCGGCGAGAGAATAGTTTCCAGAGCCGCCCGGGACGACGCCATTGTCAAAAGTGGCGGCAGCGTAGCGCAGGTTGTCGTTGGTCATGCCTTTCAGAACCGGCATAAGCAGATCAATGGCCGGGATTTTGATAAAGGTATCCGTCTTAGGTTTTTTGACGACGGGTTTTGGTGCCGGTTGGGTGGCCGCGGGTTGGGAAGGGGATGGAGCGGGTTCGACAGTAGCAGGAGTGTCGGTTGGAGTTTCAGTCTGACCCTCAGTCCCGGTACCGTCGTTTGTGGCAGCCTCTCGCTGTTCAGTGAGCATGGCTTCGTAGTCATCCGCATAGTCGAGATCCACGACCTGCGCATCATCAATTTCCTCCAGCGCCGAGATGTCCTCCTCAAAGGAGGACAACAGCTTATTCATTTGATAGTCATCATAAGCGCGGACCGCGGAAGGATAGAGAATAATCAGCAAGCCTGCGATGATCAGAAGCGTCGATAGTTTTTTCATGGGGGTGTCACCTCTTTTTCACTATAACGTATTAGACGTTGAAATTATAGATTTGATACCCTGTTTTAAAAAAAATATCCGGGCCACCATTTAGATGACCCGGACGGGAGGTTGAGAAAGGTTTCTCAGTCTATGGTCTTAAGGCTTTAGCCGATGGTTATTCATCAGGCCGCCCCTTGAGGACACTCTATTGCTTGTTGAACTTACTGAAAGTTAAAACTTGCGTTTCATGAACAGTCCTGCAAGAACCAGAAGTGATCCGAAGCCATAAGCGAAGTAAGGCGGAATTTCGCCGGTTTTAGGAAGTGCTGGAGGGCCTTGTGGGACTTTATCTTCGATAACTTCTTCAATGACTGGTGGAGGGCCGAGAGGTGGTTCTTGTGGAGGGATGACTTCGCGGTAGTTGCCGATGGATACTTCTGTGGTCTCATCTTGTACGACTTCTACTTCGATCATACCGTCTGCGTTGAGTGTTGGTGTTGTAATGGTGTAATCACCACGAACTTCTTTGATGAAGTAGGTGCCTTCATCGAGATTCGAGAAGACTGCGTTGCCTTGGCTGTTGGTGGTGGCGGTACCTACTAGTTTGTCATCCTCGCCAAAGAGTTGGAAGAGGATGTTGGAGAATGGAAGGTCACCAGTGTTGAAAGTTTTAGAATTGTCTACATCGAGGAATTTGAAGATTTCGATGCGGCCTGGGTCAGGGGTGCGACTTGTGGTTGTTGTGGTAGTTGATGGTGTGTAAACTCGCAAGCTAATGGTGTGATCATCTTTTATATCAGTTGTTTGATCTGAATGTGCTGTCGCCTCATTGTATACCTCTTTAGCTTTCAGATCATTTTCAGTTAGTGTATAAATACCAGTGAAAACGACTGGATCATCACCAACTTCAAGCACAACTGGGTTACCAGAAACGGTTACTTTTGGATCAGTAACATGAACATTAGTTAATTTAACATTTCCTGTGTTTGTTACTGTGAAAGTGTAGTTTATTGGTTCACCTACATTAGCATAGCCATTGTTGTTTGAGTCAACCCATGTGCCGTTTTTTACAATGGATAACGCTGCACGTTTCACAAGTGGGACTGTAACATCATCAGTCACCGGATCAGTTTGTGATGAATCTGCTGAGGCGTTATTGTAAACGTTGCCTTTTTCAATATCAGATTGCTTCAACGTGTAAGAAGCGGTAAATGTTGTCGCATCTGACTCGTTGACGTCAAGGCTGATAGGTCCGCCTATTACAGTGATACCTTCAACTAATTCGGAAACCATAACATTGGTTAGTGTTACGTTGCCTTTGTTTGTTACAGTAAAACTGAAGTTGATCATTTCGCCTGGATCAGCTTTTCCGTCCTCATTAGCGTCAACCCATGTACCTGATTTGATAAGTTCGAGAACTGGTTTTTGAGGAAGGGTTACAGTTTCTTTATCAGTGTCTGAAATAGATTCAATAGAATCCGCTGTAGCGGTGTTATCAACCTTTCCAGCATCAATGTCGGCTTGAGTGACAGCGTATTTAGCTGTGACAGTTAAAGATTCGCCTACTTGTAGTGTACTTAAAGGGAGCGTGATTGAACCGCCAAGCATTGGATCATTTAGTGTAATTCCAGTGAGCGTGACATTACCTATGTTCATGATTTCAAACACGTAGGTAATAAACTCACCAGGGTCGGCAAAATCGTCGTTTCCAGAGTTGAAAGTACCGGTTTTTGTGAGGCTAAGTTGTGGGTTCAATACCGGAGGGATGTAGTTGTAAGTGTTGGTAACAGTAGCTGATTTACTGTCACCAGCTGTAATTGTTATTTCATTTTGAGAATAGGATACATTCCAACGTGATCCTGGATCTTCTTCGGATATCACATATTTTCCTGGGAGCAGATTATCCCATGTTAACTCTTGATCATCTGCAGTAAAATCTTTTGTTAGACCATTTGGATAAGATGCACCTTCAGAGATGCCGGTTAATTTAATCTTGAACAAAAAAGTGAGGTTAGAAAGATCAGCATTTTCAATAGCTGTGATATTTTTTGTTATTTTGATTTCTCCTGTGGTAGGCGGAGTGTTCGTGATTTGAATTGTTGCTGTGTCAGATGCAGTATCATAGTTGCCATCATCATCATAGGCAATAGCTGTAGCGGTGTTGATATGATCTGCACCAGCACTGCCTAATATTAATTTGTTATTTGCAGTAAATGTGTGTGATTGACCTTCCGTCAGCCAAATTTCTTCATCACCTGTTGACCAGCTATAAATTGTACCTAATTTATCATCGTTAACAGAGGTGATTTTAACCGATTCGTCTCCATTATTTGTCACTGTGAAAGTAAAGTCAACATACTCACCGGATTCGAGAACGCTAGTACGGCTAGCAGTTTTTTCTAATGAAATGTCAGGCAGAACATCTTCAAAAGTAACAGATTCTTGATCTATCGCAATATCAAAGTTGCGATATTCATCGTATGCAGTAGCGGTTACTACGTTAATGTGATCATTGCCGAAGTTGCCTGAAATGAGCTGATCATTAAGCATAAATGTGTGGGACTCACCTTTTTCGAGCCAAATTTCATCGGCGCCTGTTGCCCATTCATATATTGTGCCCAGTTTATCATCAACAACAGTAGTGATTTTTACTTTGTTTTCGCCTGTGTTGGTGACTTGGAATGTGAAATCAACATAAGCTCCAGTCTCTGGGACTGAAGTTGGGGAAGCTGTTTTAGTGATTTCTATTTGAGGAAGGTAGATGCCGAAATAGTGACTTGGATCGGAGTCGGTAACTTGTTTGCCTGTAGTCGGATCGCCAGTTACCTTACCGATATTCACATATTGACCTGCAGTAGCTATACCTGTTGCAATACCAATCATAGATTCGCCTGGTGTGAGTGAGGTTTTTGGAAGAGTTACTTCAACTCCTTGATCATCAGTAACCTTAATGTTTTCAATAGTTACATTACCTATATTTGTCACTTCGTAGGTCCATGTAACCACATCTCCAACTGGTATCATAGGTCCAGTAGTAGTGTCTGCATCTTCTCCGTTAGTGAATTTCTCAATATCAATTGCAGGAGTCGGTTCAAAGACTCTAACACCCCATTCTTCAAAACCAGAGTCGTTTGCAAATTGTCTTCCAAACTCTGTAAATAGCACAACATATTTACCATCTTTGTTTTCAAACAATGTTTCTGGTATTAAGACTCTATAGTCTCTTTTACCACTACCTGTATTTGCTCTATAGTCCATTTTTATTGAGTTATCGCCTAGATCATAAACAATACTGGCGTCTGTGGTAAAAGTATATTCTTCATCGTCATAATTCGTGATATTTGGTACATCAGTCAACCAAACTTGAAACTTATCAAGGCTGATATACCATTCTGGACCACTCCCCGGTTCGTTAAGATCTAATTGAAACTCTCTATATAACTTCTCTTCATATACAATTAGTGGCACATTACTGAGCAAAAAAGATCTATTGAACTGTGGAGAGTTATCTTCATCAAATTGAACCTTTCTTAAGTCGCTATTATAACCCTTTTCAATACTCTTATTTGAATTAGTACGCAAAAATGAAGAAAATGTGCCACTACCTGCTGCAGCGTTTGATTGAAACATTTCCCATATTGCATTATTAATGGTTTCTGGTTTAAGTATCGGTCTATCTGTTGTTAAATCATAATTAGATAGAGCCCAGGTTGAAGGATACGCTGTAAAGGTTGGTAAAGTTAGTAGTAAAATTAGAAGTATTGACAAAAATCTACTTTTTTTACTCATTTCTCTCACCTCTCTAAATAATTTGAAATGCCTTAAATCTCTCTCTGGATGGTTCCTCTCTATATTTCCGATTGGGTCGAAGTGGAATGGTCAGTCTTCTTGAATTTCTGTAAACAAAAAGACTGCCATGACAGCAACAGGTTCGTTGTGCATAGCAGCCGGACGATCGTAGTCTATCCCTTAGACTCCTGGCTTTGCGTCCCCGTCTTTCGACGGGTTTGCCCTTGGTATGCGGTTCGGAGTAATGAATTCTGTGTTTTCAGCAGAAATTATTGTGCAACCCCCTCCTTATTTTTCTTATTAGTTCAGCCATTTAAGGTTTGATATTATATTATGTTAACCAACATAAGCATTTCCAATGGTTCCACTGATTAAATACCCTTTTCTCAAAATCTCATGCATCAAATATAAAAAATAATAAATTTAAATTTGTGTTGATAACAAAGTGCTGTGACGCTTATGAAGTTGAAAAACTATGGTATTTACTACTTTCGTCCTTGTGAATGAAAATTTTGGGGTCGTTCAGAATATTTTGAAATCTTTTTGAAACTATTTTGGGAGGATGTTACAGGACCATCGGCGGGGAGGGGGTGAAAGGAGGGGGGGTAAATCAGGTTGGAGAGGTGGATTAATGGGCAGACAAAAACCGGACCATCCAAGGACGATCCGGTTTTGGGGTTTTCTTTTCAATACTGGTATTTCAGGAATGCTCCTGCGAGGAGGAGCAGGGTGCCGAGGAGATTGAGCATGCCAATCTGTGCTTCACCGGTTGGTGGGAGTTCATTTGGCGGCTCCCAAGGGGGAGCGCCTAATGGCGGCGGATCTTCCTCAACGATTTCCGTATCAGGTGGTTCATCAGGCGGACCCAGTGGTGGATTAGGCTCCGGCGGAACGTCTTCCGTCGTAGTGTCCCTGTAGTTGCCCACGTTGAAGGTCAAGGCCTGAGTGGAGTTGATGGAGATTGGCGGGGAGAAACCATCGGCGGAAAAGGATGGGGAAGTGATGGTGTAATCGCTGACTTCCCGCAGATAGTAGGTGCCATACCTCAGGTTGGCGAAGGTGAGGTCGCCCGCGGCGCTGGACTTCTTGGTGTGCAGCAGGGTGGTCTTGTCCGCGGCGTAGAGTTCGAAGGTGATGTTTTGCATATCGAACTCGGAAGGGTCCTGGAGGTTGTTCTGATTGGTATCCAGGAACTTGTGGACGCGGATTTCACCTTTTTTATCCTGTGGGTTTGACGGTGGATCTGGGTCACCTGGTGGGTCTGGATCTGGATCACGCTTGTTGGTGACGGTGACCTCGATTGTCGTTTTCGGATTACTTTCGCTAAGTGTAATCGTCAGCGCGCCGTCGGTGGTCGTGTCGCCGGACTGGATGCTTTTCAGGGTGTAACCTTTCGGAGCATCCTCGGTGATCTTGTAGATACCAGGAGAAAGGTTGTTTAAGGTGACGGGAGTGCCGTCGCCTTTTAAGACGTGGGTGTGTGTAGAATTGTCCGGGTATTTGATCTCAATTTCAAAGGTGTCGTTGGTGCTGATGGTTTTATTATCGGTGTCGACGACTTTTTTTGTGAGGCGGAGGCTCCAGATTTTTGTGATAACCGTGGCATCTTTTTGGTTGGTGACGGTCACGTGGTGATCGAGATCATCTTCGCTAATAGTGATCTGCAGATCGTTGGTGGCGGTCAGTGTGCCGGAGGTGATGCCTTTAAGGGTGTAGTCGGTTGGAGCGGCCTCGGAAATCGTGTAGGTGCCAAGGGACAGGTCGGTGAATGGTGGGGCGGTGCCATTGCCGTTGATCATGGCCGGGGTAACAGTCTTGGTGCTGTCTGGATGTGTGATGGTGATGATGAATGGGGTGCTGTCTGTTGTGAGTGGTTCGCCCTCTGAGTTTTCAACGATTTTTTGTATAGTGATTGAGCCGGTCGGGGTGGTTTTTGGTTCGCAGAGGGTGAAGGTGATAAAGCCGTACCATGGGCCTTTGTCCGGTTTTATGATGTCACCCGGGTAGGCGGTTTCGGTGCCGGAGACCAAGTGGAGGACCAAGTACCTCGTCAGGCATTGGCCGGGGGCGAGCTCCGGAAGGGCCAGGTCGATTGGACCTATGGTGAAGTCGGTGGCCTTGTCCAGGTCTTCGTTTTTAAATGGCGCATGACCGGGATTCAGCCGGTTGGTGGGTTCCTCATCCAAGATGTAGAGGCTGTATTCATCCGCCGGCCAGTCGGGATCCATGGTGACATGGAGGGTCAGCATGCCGTCGTCGACAATGACGCTGGCGGTGCCGATCGGTTGATCCTGGCCGGCAAAGACCTGGAAGGTGCCTTGGAAGTCGTGGGTCTCATCTGCCATGGAGGGGACGCTCGTGATGATCATGGCAAGGATCATCATGAGGCTGACAAGGGTCTTTACTTTTCTTTTGATGCCTGACATTTTTCTCACCTCTCTTGTGGTCGGCACCGGGAGCTATTGAATTAGGTTGTGTACAATTGAATAAAAAAAGACTGCCATGACAACGAGACGCTGTACATAGCAGCCGGTCGACCATCGGCAGAGGTCCTGCCCTTAGGCCTTGGCTTTGCGACCCAGCCTTTCGTTTTGGTTTGCCTTTATATGGTTTAACGTTTTGTGGGTGGATGTTTAGGTTTCTTTGTGTATTGATATTCCTGTGGTATTATGTTACCCGAAAACGAGGGGGTTGAAACAGGGCGGGGGGCGGGATGTGGGGCGGATGGCGGGGAATTTTGGGGGGTGGGGGACGCGGACGGGTTTTGAGTTGGTGGACGGTAATGACTTTGTAATAATTCATTTCGCATTGAAGTCAGATATGATCCGGAGTTCGGCTTAGATTGCGAGCTGCGCTCCATATGAAATGAAAAAGAACAACCTTTTCGTGAGCAAGCTCCCGAAGGGATTGTTCTTCTTCACTCTATACACATCTGTCAGCTTTCGTGAAAGAGTGGGCCATCCGTAGGATGGCCCGATAGGTGAGAGATATTACACTATTAATTGAAACTTTAAACGGTTAATTAAAATCATCTGCTGCGTCGTTTCAGATAAGCGCCTGCCAGCATCAGCAAGGATCCAAAGCCATACGCAAAGAATGGTGGGATTTCACCGGTGTCTGGGAGGGCGAGTGGGACTTCTGCCTCAGGGATTTCTTCGATGACTTCGACAACTTCATCGACAATTGGTTCAGGTGTTGCGACGTTGCGTCTGTTGCCGACTTCAACGAAGACTGTGGTGGTTGAGTTGACGCGGATTGGATCGCTATAACCATCGGCGCCAAAATTGTCGGAGGTGATGGTGAAGCCAGGATTCATTTCTCTGAGATAATAGGTGCCGAAATCGAGATTTCTGAAGGTCAGCGTGCCGTTCAGGCCAGTTTCGAGGGACTCAATGAACACTTTATTCGCATCGTAGAGCGCGAATTCCATGCCGTTCATTGGGAGTTCTGTCAGTGAGGTTTCATCAAATTCCCCATCGTTATCACTATCGAGGAACTTGAAGATACGGATGTCGCCATAGTCCGGATCAGGGTCAGGATCGCGGCGTTCACGGTAGCCAGTGTAGCTGCTGGTGTCGCGAGCGACAATTGGTGTGCCTTCCACTGGGGTAAAGGTTGCGGTGCCCTCATTAGTGTAATCGCCTAGGGTCGCTGTGCCGGTCTTGCTGAGTGTTTCAGAGGCACCTGGAGCAAGAGATGAGATTGTGCCAATTGGACTGCTGAATTTATTGTCTCTGACCACAATGTCAGTGAGCGTAACGTTGCTTGTGTTGGTGACTTTGTAGGTCCAAGTGACGGTGCTGCCGACAAGGATTCGGCCAGCGTTGTCAAGGCCATTGGTTTTCTTGTCAATAGTGAGGCCGGTGTTAACCTCAGCAGGTACGGTTTCGGTGTCTTGATCTGTTTCGGTCTGATCTGAATCCGCATAGGCGGTGTTCATCACATAACCTCGGTCGAGGTCAGCAAGTTTGATGGTGTAGGAGCCAGTGTAACTCCAGATTTCGTCAACGTCCAGTTTGCCATCTTCATCCGAGTCACCGGTAGGACCGGTCAATGTGCCGAGCAGCGGGTCAGAAACGGAAATGCCCGTCAGAGTGATATTGCCGGTATTTTCAACGGTGATGGTGTAGTGAATGATGTCGCCTACAGCATCGAAGCTGGTTTCAGCCGCGTCCTTGATAATGTCGAGGGATGGATTCTGATCAGCGGGAACAGTTGCGTCGTCGCTGTCCTGCCCGGTTTGGTCGGAATCCGCATAAGCGGTGTTGTCGACTTTGCCGGCATCGAGATCCGCTTGCTTGACGGTGTAGGAACCATTATACGTCCAGGTTTCTCCAACATCCAGCTTGCCTTGTTGTCCGGTGTCGCTGACTGGGCCGGTCAAAGCGCCCAGCAGCGGATCTGTGACGACGACGCCCGTTAAGGTCACGTTGCCAACGTTTTCGACGGTGATAACGTAGTCAATCACGTCGCCGACTGCGTTGAAGCTCTCATCGGCAGCAGTTTTTATGATGTTGAGGGCTGGGCCTTGTGCAGACGGTACAGTTTCGCTGTCGCTGACTCTGTCAGTCTCGTTGGAGTCCGCATACGCCGTATTGTCTACTCTGCCAAAGTCAATGTCGTCCTGATCTACGGTATAAGTGCCGGTGTAGGTCCAGATTTCGCCGACTTCGAGCAAATTATCAGTATCCATATTGCTTGTAGGACCAGAGAGTGTGCCGATGGTCGCATCTACCACTGTCACGCCCGTCAGTGTAATGTTGCCAGTATTTTCTACCTTGATCGTATAGTGGAGCACATCGCCGACCTTGCTGAAGCTAGTCTCTGCTACCGTTTTATCAATTGCTAAGGCTGGAGTCTGAACTGCAGGAACTGTTTCACTGTCAGTGTCAGGTCCGGTCTGGTCAGAATCCGCGGTGGCAGTGTTGTCGACCTTGCCGTTATCAAGATCAATTTGTTTGATCGTGTAAGTGCCGGTGTAAGTCCAGGTTTCGCCAACGTCGAGCTTACCCATCTGTCCGCCGTCACCGCTAGGTCCGGTGAGTTCGCCGAGAAGAGGATCACTGACTGTCACACCAGTGAGTGTCACATTGCCGGTATTCTCCACGGTGATGGTGTAGTGGATGATATTTCCGACTGCGTTGAAGCTCTTTTCAGTTGCGGTTTTTGTGATGTTGAGTGCTGGATTTTTAACTGCCGGAACAGTTTCGCTGTCCGTGTCAGGACCGGTTTGGTCGGAGTCTGCTGTGGCGGTGTTGTCAATTCGGCCGAAGTCGAGGTCGTCCTGATCTACGGTGTAGGCACCAGTGTAGGTCCAGGTTTCGTCGACGTCGAGTTTGCCATTCTGGTTCGCATCACCAGTAGGTCCGGTGAGGGTACCAAGAAGTGGGTCAGACACCACTATGCCGGTTAAAGCGACGTTGCCCGTGTTATCAACGGTGATGGTGTAGTGAATAACGTCTCCAACCGCGTCAAAGTTTGCTTCAGCTGCGGTTTTTGTGATGTTGAGAGCTGGAGTTTGAACTGCAGGGACAGTTTCGCTGTCAGTATCTGGGCCAGTTTGGTCAGAGTCTGCTGTAGCGGTGTTGTCGACACGGCCAAATTCCAGATCTGCCTGAGTTATGGTGTAAGTGCCGGTATAGGTCCAAACTTCACCTACGTCCAGCTTGCCTTGCTGACCAATGTCTCCGGTAGGGCCGGACAAAGTGCCGGTCAGGAGTGGGTCAGATACTGTGACACCAGTGAGCGTGACGTTGCCGATGTTTTCAACTTCGATGGTGTAATGAATGACATCACCAACGGCGTCATAGTCGGACTCTGCAGCAGTTTTTGTGATATCAAGGGCAGGGCCCTGTGAAGAAGGGACTGTTTCGTCGTCGCTGTCGCGGTCGGTTTGGTCAGAATCCGCGTAAGCGATGTTGTAGACGGAACCGGCATCAATATCCTCTTGAGTGACTGTATAGGAACCGGTGTAGGTCCAGGTTTCACCAACGTCGAGTTTGCCAGCTTCTCCTGTGTCAAGAATTGGACCAGTCAGTGTGCCAATTTTGGCATCTGTGACTGTCACGCCGGTGAGAGGTATATTGCCAGTATTTTCAACTTCAAACGTGTAATTAATCACTTCGCCAACCTGTGAAAAGCTGGATTTGTCTGCGGTTTTTGTAATGTTGAGGGATGGATTTTCCTGAATCAGCACGTTGGTCGGTTCGAAATAAACATTGTTGCTGACTTCAGGATCGTCTGTAATCGCGGAGACCTCAACTTTGTTGAGGAGGTCGAAGCTGCCTGCGGGTGGAGAGGAGATGCCGCCGCGACCATCGGCAGAAGTTCCTGGGAAGTTATTGACAGGTGCTTCTGGGTCGACTGTGACATTAACAGTGAGGACTTTGGATTCACCTGGAACCAATGAGAACTCAGGCCATGTGACAATGCCTGCGCTATGCATGCCACTGTCGGAAGCGCTGACGAAGGTGACATTGGCGTCCAAAGTGTCTGTAACGAGGATGCTGTTCGCGACGGTATCAGGAGAATTGTTTGTGACGGTAATACTGTAGGAGAGGTCGCTGCCGACGACAACCGGATCAGGGCTGTCAGATTTTATGATGGAGAGGTCGGCATCCTCTGTGAAGAAATCACCGGCTTGGAGAAGAGGAACGGTTTGGTTGCCTGTGTTAATAACCTCAAGGGATGAATCTGAGGTATAAGCATCTCCCATGCCGGTTTGGATATTGCCATTGACTTTTTCTGGGATATCTTTTTTCAGAACGACCCAGAGTTCAACGACGACCTTATCACCGTCATCCAGTCCTGTGATAGTAACTTCGCCTACTATTTGTTCGTTGTTAGTTCCGGTGTTAGTGACACTCCATTCCAGGGAAGATACGGTCGCGTTCCCGCCTGGATCGGTGGTGCCGACATCGCCATAATCTACAAAGGCGCCAATGACACCATAGTCAGGGTCAAAGCCAAAATCAGCGCCATTGGTAGTCTTAGTGAGCCAGTAAGGTTCAATGACGATGGTGCCATTTTCCGGGGCGGTGCTCCCTGACACCGAGATGACGACTTCAAATGGGACAATTTGACCAAGTGCAAGACTCTTAGGCATCAACGATTCTACAGCGTCAAAGTCAGAACTTGCATTTGTCGGGCCGTAGGCCACTGCATCAGGCAAAGGATCATTCTCCCTGCCGACGACTGGATAGTCAACGTCAGATGGCTCCCATTTCGGATAGGTGGGTGCGTAACTTTTGTTATTGAGTGCAGGATCAGCAGCAGCCCAGTTTACGGAATAACTGCCGCCCGCAGCGATGGATGGAAACATCA
The DNA here is from genome assembly GCF_058683855.1 of Acidaminobacter sp. QWL-03. NCBI lineage: Bacteria > Bacillati > Bacillota > Clostridia > Peptostreptococcales > Acidaminobacteraceae > Acidaminobacter > Acidaminobacter sp. QWL-03. The sequence goes on along the minus strand of NZ_CM178752.1, from coordinate 2,566,546 downwards.
TGGTTGGTAGGATGAGAATCACCGCTAACAGCATTGCCAATAATCTTGATGGACGTTTCATAAAACTCACCTCGCTCCTTTGCATTGTTTATCTCTGTGTTGTGAACTCGAAGGAAATGGTTCTGGAAAAATAAAAAGACCGCCATGACAACAGAGTGGTTGTACATAGCAGCCGGACGACCATAGTTTAACTTTAGGCCCAGGGCTTTGCGCCCCTGCCTTTCGGCAGGTTTGCCCTTGTATGCGGTTTGGTTCATTGTGTTTTGCTGGTCTGTCAGTATTATGTTACCCAAAATGTTAATAAATAATCATTTAAACATGGGAGGGTAGTGATATGAGGATGTTAGAGATGTACAAGTGGTTTCATAGTGGATAGTTACCCAATGATCTATGGTTCATGCGTTAAATGATAATGAAAATCGTTTACATTATGATCAATTTCCACATCATCAGATGTGTCCCAGAGAGACTGGCGTCTATTGCCCCGCTATGCTGCGCTCTGGTCGCGGGCTGCGCCCTATATAAATAAATATGCCCCCATGCGTCAGAGAGCAAGCTCTCTGACGCACAGGGGGACTGAATTTGCATCTCACACTATCAGGCATGCACCTCGCTCCGCCTCAAACCCAGTTGCGCAGGGTTAAAGGCTGCGCTTCGGTTAGGGCTGCGCCCTATTGCGAAAGTTCGACCTCAAGCTTACAGACGTGCCCCAGAGCGGCTGGCGCCTATTGCCCCGCTATGCTGCGCTCTGGTCGCGGGCTGCGCCCTATATAAATAAATATGCCCCTGTGCGTCAGAGAGCAAGCTCTCTGACGCACAGGGGCATATTTATTTATGCACGTCTGTTAGCCTTACGCGCAAAAAGACCAGGCCACGGATAAGGTGACCTGGTTAAAGAGAGGCGAGTATTTATTCGAAGCGTTTAAGGAACATCCCGGCGAGCATTAAAAGCGCACCGAGAATATAGAATGAGGTTGGTGGTAATTCGCCAGTTTGAGGGAGTGCGAGTGGGACTGGCTCTTCGATGACAATATTGTCTGACTCAAGTTCTCTGTCAATGTCATTGCCGACGATCATGGTGATGGTAGCTTCGGAGTTTACGGTGATTTGCATGAAACCATCGGCATCAAAGCCGCTCGTGGTGATGTCGTATTCGCTCATTTCTTTCAGGTAGTAAGTGCCAAATGCAAGGTTGCTGAAGGTGAGGTTGCCTTCGTTGTCGGTTTGTTTGCTGCTGAGCATTTCGGATTTATTTGCATTGTAGAGCTCGAAAGTGACGTTTTGCATATGGAACTCACCAACATCTTGCGTGCCATTTTCGTTTTCATCCATGAATTTATGGATTTTAATTTTACCGTTTTCATTGTCGTCATCTTTGGTGAAGTAGTGGGCCATGTCGGAGTCGGTGACTTTTTGTGACCCGTAGAAGCCTTCGACATCGGCTGTATTGCTGTGCTGACCATCGATTGATGAGACAGTGATGATGTCGCTGGTGTCGGAATCGCCAACATTCAAGCTGGATGCGACGCCAGTGAAGTCGAAGTCGGTATCGTTGACTTCGATGTCGGTCAAGCGATAGTCGCCAGTGTTTTTAACGACAACTTTGAATTGGACGGTGCCAGGGTAGGAAGCACGAGGGCCTGGGGCGTTTTCTGCATCATCCCAGGTTTCGCCGCCATCGACAGAAACATATTTTTTGATGGAGATGTCTGGGTCGTTGTCGTCGCGGCGCTCATAATCGCCATAGTAGTGTGCCATGTCGGAGTCTGGGGTGACGGCCATTTCATTGTACTTCGCGTTAACTGTGGCTGTGTTGCTGTGTTGATACCTTTCGGCAGGGACTGCGATGACATTGCTTTCGTCTTGGTCGCCAGCTTCAAGGGAAGTCACAATGCCTGTGAATTCAAAGTCGGGGTCCGTGACGACAATGTTCGTGAGGTCAACATTGCCAGTGTTTGTAACTATGACTTTGAATCTGACAGTGCCTGGAAGGCGAATGGTTGGTCCGGTAGGGTTGTCGGCATCATGCCAAGTTTCGCCGCCATCGACAGAGACGTATTTTTCGATGTCGATGGATGGTCTGTGGGTTTCATAAGTGATGTAGTGCGCCATATCGGAGTCAGGTGTGATAGCTTCTTCTTCGTGTTCCGCATTGACAGTAGCGGTATTACTGTGCTGCCCAAGAATAGATGGAACAGTCAGGATATCGCTGGTATCTACAGCGCCTGCTGCGAGTGAAGAAGCAACACCGGTGAAGGTGAAATCTGAATCCGTGACGACGATGTCAGTGAGAGCGACGTTGCCGGTGTTGGTGACAACGACTTTGAATTTGACAGATCCAGGATAAGAAGCGGTTGGTCCGGTAGGGTTGTCGGCATCATGCCAAGTTTCGCCGCCATCGACAGAGACATATTTTTCGATGTCGATGGAAGGTCGATGGGTTTCATAAGTGATGTAGTGCGCCATATCGGAGTCTGGTGTGATAGCTTCTTCTTCGTGTTCCGCATTGACAGTAGCGGTATTACTGTGCTGCCCAAGAATAGATGGAACAGTCAGGATATCGCTGGTATCTACAGCGCCTGCTGCGAGTGAAGAAGCAACACCGGTGAAGGTGAAATCTGAATCCGTGACTACGATGTCAGTGAGAGCGACGTTGCCGGTGTTGGTGACAACGACTTTGAATTTGACAGATCCAGGATAAGAAGCGGTTGGGCCGGTAGGGCTGTCGGCATCATGCCAAGTTTCGCCGCCATCGACAGAGACGTATTTTTCGATGTCGATGGATGGTCTGTGGGTTTCATAAGTGATGTAGTGCGCCATATCGGAGTCTGGTGTGATAGCTTCTTCTTCGTGTTCCGCATTGACAGTAGCGGTATTACTGTGCTGCCCAAGAATAGATGGAACAGTCAGGATATCGCTGGTATCTACAGCGCCTGCTGCGAGTGAAGAAGCAACACCGGTGAAGGTGAAATCTGAATCCGTGACTACGATGTCAGTGAGAGCGACGTTGCCGGTGTTGGTGACAACGACTTTGAATTTGACAGATCCAGGATAAGAAGCGGTTGGGCCGGTAGGGCTGTCGGCATCATGCCAAGTTTCGCCGCCATCGACAGAGACGTATTTTTCGATGTCGATGGAAGGGTCATCCTCCTCATCGCAGACATAGAATGTGATATGGCTAATTTGAGGTTCTTGACCAGCTTTATTTAATGGAGGATATAAATTTGTTCCACTCATTACTGGGTGATCATAGGTGAAAAGATTGCCATATGGACCACCTTTAACGAAGATGTGAGTGATAGGAACATTTGAGGTCCAATCAAAATATTCTATTCCGTCAATTAATTTCTTGGTAATAGTGAAATGGTAGTCATCTTCGTTCAGGGTAAAAAGCTCACCCATTTTGATATTGTTTACATTATCAATTTTGTATCCTTTGCACATGTCACCCATATTAGGATCATTGCCAAAAATTTCAGTTACAATATAAGACGTTTGTGCCAGCACCGGTACTGACATTCCTAAAATTAATATCAGGATCAGCAGCAGACTGATGCCGGTTTTCAATGTGGTGCGCATAGTCTCGCCTCCTTTGAGGTATAAAACAGAAATTAAATATGGTCCCAATTAACTGCCTCTCGCTTTTCTTTCGCCTTCGGTTTTAACCCGCCTCCTTTTATATCTATTTATCGACTCGCGGCAAATAAAAAAGCTGCCACGACAACAACACGTTGTACATAGCAGCCGGACGACCATGGTATTGCTTTAGGCCCAGGGCTTTGTGCCCCTGCCTTTCGGCAGGTTTGCCCTTGTATGTGATTTGGTTCAGTATGTATTGATGATCTGTCAGTATTATGTTACCCAAAAACGACATATAATAATCAATAGTTTAACAAAAATCCAGTATTATCAACGCTCTGAAAGTGCTACAGATCTGCAATAACTATGTAGTAAGGCTGATCACTTGAGGGTGTGGTCCATCTTTGAACTTAGTGCCATTGAGAATATTACAGTCCGCGTCACCAACTTCAACTCAGGGGCAATAGGCTTCAGGCCGCGCGGACAACTTTCAATTTTGGGGCCGAAGCTTGTGAAAACCATTCTCAACCCGTGTAAGTTACCCATTGCTTCCAAATAAAGGCCCCTGGCGTCAGCGGACGCCGGGGGCCTGCATTGAATACAAAAAGAGGCCAGGCCGCCGGGAGGCAGCCTGGCTGCAAAGAGAGGCGAGAGGGGTTATCTCAAACGTTTTAGGAACATCCCAGCAATCATGATCAAACTGCCGAGAATATAATAGGATTCAGCTCCGACTTCGCCGGTATCTGGGAGTGCCAGTGGGATAGGCTCTTCCACAATTTCTATTTCTGCTGGAAGTTCAACAACGACGGGTACTTCTAGAACGTCTCTGATGTTTCCAACTGTGATGATGAGGACATCATCGGAATCTATTTCGATTGGTTCGCTGCTGAAACCATCGGCATCAAAGCCTTCGGTAGTGATTCGGAAGTCGCTGACTTCTCGCAGGTAGTACTCGCCGAATTCGAGGTTCGGGAAGGTGATGACGCCTTCGGAGTCGGTCATCTTGGTGCTGATGACTTCATCTTTCTCGTCGTCATAGAGTTCAAAGGTAATGCCAACCATTTCGAATTCGTCGGCGTCAAAGATACCATCCTCATCTGAGTCCAGGAACTTCTGGATGCGGAGGGTGCCGAACTCAACTGGGTCATCGTCATCATCGTCGTCATCGTCGCGAGGTGGCGGCGGTGGGGACTGCCTGTAGTTGCCAACGTAGACGTGCAGGGTTTCTTCTTCGTCCAGATCCATGACTTCAATGAAGCCCTGGCTGTTGACGGAAGTGGTGATGATTCTGGAACCGAGCTCATCGAGGAAATAATCGCCAGGCTCGAGGCCGCTGAAGGTGATCATGCCGCTGCTGTTGGTGGTTCCGGTGGCGATTGGGTCATCGTCATTCATGGATTTGAAGAGTTCAAAACTGACGTCGGAGAGCCATGATTCGTTCTCGTCTTTCACGCCATCGCGGTCAGTGTCGTTGAATTTGTGGACGATGATGGTACCAGGTTCTGGCTCTGGTTCGTCAGGAATGAAGTTGCCGACATAAACCACTTGAGTGGTATGCTCTTCATGGAGGTGAATGTCCATCTTGCCATCTTTGAGATCCTCAGGTGCGGTGATTTCAAAGGTGCTGTGTTCTTCGAGGACATAGTGGCCAAATTCGAGGTTGTTGAAGACCAGTTTGCCGTCTTCATCTGTTTCGCCGCTTGCGACTTCCATCAGAGAAATGGCTGATTCACTGGTGGATGGCATGTCATGTTCCATGAAAAGTTTGAATTCAATATCTTCAAGGGCAGGTTCACCGTTATCCCAAATGCCGTCTTTGTCTACATCGACAAATTTCCAGATGGTGATAGCGCCAAACTCTTCTTCCTCTTCACTAAAGTAGTTCCCAATTCCAATTTCAAGCGGATTTTCAAAATCTTCGCCGCCGACCTCGATCATCATGAAACCGTCATCGTCGAAGCCTGGTGTCGTGATTTTCGCGCTGCTGTGCTCTTTTAAATAGTAGGTGCCAGCTTCGAGACCGCTGAAGAGAAGTTCGCCGTCCTCATCCGTGTAACCGTGCTGGAGAGGGTTTTCGTCTTCAGGATCTTCGAAGAGCATGAAGTGAATGTCTTCGAGGAAATCGTCGTTGCCGTTCATTTTGCCGTCTCGGTTGAGGTCTTCGAATTTAACGATTCTAACGTCGAAGGTGTCATCCGGGATAATGTTGCCAATTTCGACTCGGGTGGTTTGGTCTTTGTTGATGGAGATGGAGAGGAGACCATCGGTAAAGACTTGTCCTGTGATTTGGTAGTCGGACAGTTCTTTAATGGTGTACTCGCCAACCGGGAGGTTGGTGAGCTCGATCAGGCCGTCGTCATCCGTAGTGAATGGGGAGTCTTCGAGTGCCTCGTCGTCTTCGTTATAGATTTCGAACTCGATGCCGGAGAGGGCATGCTCGTCGTCCTCGTCAAATTCGCCGTTCTCGTTCATGTCGTGAAATTTAAAGATAGTCAGGCTGCCGAATTCAGGGTCTGGTTCGTCAGGCTCGCAGATTTGAATGTGGATGTAGCCGAACCATGCGCCGCTGCTCTCTTCAGAGTCAATAACCGTGCCGGCATAAGCGGTTTCTCCGCCGACAGCCAGGTGAAGGATGAGATAGAGATCCTGACACTGGCCTGGGTTGAGATCATCGAGGTCAAGGGTTATTGGACCGATGTCAAAATCTTCTTTTGCTGGATTAAAGCTTCCTTTGTGTTCAGCCTGGCCAGGTGTTGGACGTGAGTCTGGCAGGGTATCGAAAATGTCCAGATGGAACTCGCTGGCTTTTTGGCCATCATCCAGGTTCACGTCGATGGTTAACTGGTCGCCATCGATCATCACGGTGGCTTCACCGATCACCATATTCTGACCTGCCGTAATATCAAAAGTACCTTCAAAGTCGTATGCCGTCACCGCCAGTGACGGAAAGCTCATCAGCACCATGGTCAACATTATGCTCAAACTCAGAAGCCGCTTAACTTTTCTTTTCATTCCTAACATTGTTCTCACCTCTCGCTTTCTTAGTATTCGTAATCGCCTCAAATGCGTCACTTGCTCTCAAGGGCAAATAAAAAGCTGCCATGACAACACAAAACGGTTGTACATAGCAGCCGGTCGACCATAGCTCGCACTTTAGGCCCTGGCTTTGCGTCCCCGACTTTCGGCGGGTTTGCCCTTGTATGTAATGAGGTTTTGTGTGGCCAGGCAGTTACAGGGGTCAGAGGGAGATTTGCTGTGGATCTAAAACTATGTAGTGTGGCGGGGTGTTTAAAAATTTTTAACTGCTTCTTGATAGTGCATAGTTACCCTGGCAGAAGGGGTTTAAGCGTTTTTCGATAATGATTTTCATTAACAATATGATCAAAAAAGGGGCGTAAGTTGGGTGACGCGGACGGATTCAGAGTTGGTGACGCGGACAACTTTCAAACTGGTGCCAGAGCTTGTTAGGATGGCCTCCTCAAGTCACAAAAGGCGCCCCCGAAACCCCGGGAGCGCCTTAGAGCTTATTACATACTACTCAGATCTCCACATTGTGCCGCATTAGTTCCCTGGCATTCTCACAACTGCGTGAGCTGCGACGTAGACTGGACCTGTAGCAGCGATACTGACACCATCCTCATATGGGAATTGGCCAGGGGAGTCAGTCATCTTGCCGTTTTTGAGTTTTGGAAGATTGGATGTGCCAATCCAAACATGAGTGTCCATCAATTCAAAGCCGTCCAGCATGTGGTAGGTCACGGTGACGTAACCGCCGGAGTAAACAATTTCAACATGTCCAACTAAAGTGCCATTTTCTACAATGTTGCCGCCAGCGCCAGCGATTAAGTCGTGGATTTCGCTATATCCATCGGTGATAGGACCAATATTCCAGCCCCAGTTGTTGGATTTCACGGAATCCAAGTTTTTGTTATTACCTAGTGCCCAAGCGGTTTCATCGTGGTATGCCATAGTGTTAGTGATTGTCACCATGGCAGGTGAGACTGCGCCTGCAACGACCATCACAGATTGCGGACTGATGTTGGAGGTGAAGTTTTCACTGCCGACAAATGCCAGCTCTGTGAAGGTATATTCACCAGGGATCAAGTCGTCCAAAGTTACGGAACCAGATCCGGTTACTTGATCGATCTCAATTACAGCTGCAAACCCTAACAGATAGGAAGGACCAGTCACGACTACGACGATTTCTTCAGGCCATAAGGTCCCATCGCCGCCGATGAAATTCTTAGTGATCGTCAGCGAACCCGTCATGAAGACGTTCGTGAATTCAACAGATGCCACTTCGCCGTTTTCCACTTCGATTTCAATTGGAAGGGTTGGTGCCATCCAACCGGATGGAACGTTAACTTCAGTGATTTCATAGGTGCCAGGAAGGAGATTTTCAAGTTTTACATAGTAGCCATCAGCTTTTTCAAGTGTCACATCCAGACCGTCCGGATCATAGGAAGGTCCTTCAATGTGAATGTCAATTGTCTCTGGAAGCATGGATTCTTCAAATCCCACAACGCCTTCGTAATCGAAGAGTTTGGTGATTTCCAGATCACCAGGGACGTAGACGTTGGTGAAGCTGATGGAGACGAGACCATCGGCTAAAACTTCTTTATTAATTGGAAGGTCAGGCGCCTCCCATTCGTCCCCAACGTTGATTTCGTCAATGCTGTAGTCGCCAGGGATCAGGTTTTCAAGCTTCACGTAGTAGTCGTCAGCTTTATAGAGTGTGACATCCAAACCATTCGGATCATAGGAAGGTCCGGTGATGTGAATGTCAATAGAGTCTGGCAGCATGGATACCTCAAATCCCACTACGCCTTCATAATCAAAGAGTTTAGTGATCTCGAGGTCGCCAGGAATAAAGGTGTTCGTAATTGCAACTGTAACGATCGGTTCTGCGCCAGCCACTACAGAAGCAGGTGATCCGTTGATCAAAGATGACCACATGTCAGAGCCTGTGAATTCGAGCTCGTCGACGGTATAGTCACCAGGGATCAGGTTGCCGATGGTCACTTCGCCAACACCCAGTTCGCTAATAGGGATGTCTACTTCCATACCGAGTGGATAGGAATTGCCGGTGACCATGACAGTGATCTCTTCAGGCAGCATTGTAGCTGGATCAAAGCCTACAACGCCTTCAAATTCAAATTCTTTGGTGATTTTTAACTCGCCAGGTTCAAAGGTATTCGTGATGTCAACCTTAACAGCCGTCAATGCGCCTCCGACTACTGTTGCAGGTGAGTCTGAAATTTCCGAATCCCAAGCCTCAGAGCCTTCAAAAGTGAGCTCTTCAACAGTGTAGTCACCAGGAATCAGATTATCAAGGAGTGTCTCGCCTTCGCCAAATTCATCAATATCAATGTCGACGACAGTTCCCAGTGGATAGGAAGCACCGGTGACCTTGACTGAAATAGAAGCTGGCAGCATGGTGTCAGCATCAAAACCTTCAATACCCTCAAAGTCGAATACTTTGGCAATGAGGAGCTCACCAGGGATGAAGGTATTGGTAATCATAACTTCAACCACTGGATCAGCGCCAGCAATGACTTCGACCATTTCTGGATCAATGTCTGAGTCCCAAGCGTCTGAACCTGTAAAGTCAAGCTCTTCAATAGTGTAGTCACCTGGTATGAGATTTTGGAGAAGCGTAGTGCCATCGCCAAGATCGTCAATATTGATTGTGACTTCTGTTCCGCTTGGATAAGAAGGTCCAGTGACCTTGACTGTGATGGAATCTGGCAGCATGGTGGCGCCGTCAAATCCGAAGATGCCTGCAAAGTCAAAATCTTTAGTGATGCGAAGCTCACCTGGCATAAAGGTGTTGGTGATGGAAACGACCACAGCCTCTGAAGCGCCGCCGACGACTTCGACAGACTCAGGGTCAATGTCGGAATCCCACAACTCTGAACCGGTAAATGCCAGTTCGTCCACCGTATAATCGCCAGGAATCAAATTGTTGAGCGTTACTTCGCCTATGCCTTCGTCGTTAATAGTAATATCAACTTCGGTCCCTGCAGGATAGGAAGGACCAGTGACTTCGACCGTAATAACATTTGGCAGCATGGTTTCTTCATCAAAGCCTACTATGCCTTCGAAGTCGAATTCTTTAGTGATTTTAAGAGAACCTGTCAGGAAGACGTTCGTGAAATCGATTTCAACGACGTCGCCTGCGATAACCGTAGCATTAATTGGGACATCCGGCGCATCCCAGCCTTCAGGAACATTGATTTCCGTAATGCTGTAATCGCCAGGGAGCAAGTCTTCAAGAAGGAGAACATAATTTTCTGTTTTCAGAAGACTGAAATCTTCACCGTCAGGTAAGAAGGAAGGTCCGGTAATGTGGATATCAATGGACGCAGGTAGCATCTCATCCGTAAACCCTTCAACGTCTTCATAATCGAAGAGTTTGGTGATTTCCAGATCGCCGGTATTAGTATTCATAAAGTTAACATTTGTTTGGGTAGTGTGAGTCGTCGATAACTTGACCTCCCAGCCATAGTCACCACGACCCAGCTCGTCGTAATTATCAGCATCATTAACTAGATCAAGTGGCAGTTTCCACCAGTTCGTATAAGCGCTGCCAGTCAGATCACTTTCACCAGTCGTGCTGTCATTTGGATAAGTTTGACTATAACCAGCCTGCATGGATTCGCTAAGTTCCCATAGCAGATTGTAAGGCAGATCAGTGAATTCAAAGAAGCCATTGACATCCGTTGTATCCTTGAATTCGACATCCGGAATAGCATAAAGATCAGTTCTAAGGAAAATATCCCACCCGGATAGTGGTGTATCAATCGCCGGTTCATAGATCCCATTTGCATTTACATCTCGATATTTATAACCGGAGATTTTTCCAGTTTCTCTATCAACATCAGGAATTGGGATGGTTTTCTCTCCGCCGTCACCGTTGTTGATGTAGGCGTAGGAGTGTCCGCTGGAGCCAGGATAAATATAGGATCCGAACATAGTACTATTCAGGAAGTCTTCATCATAGACGTAGCCGCCCCATTTGTCAGTAGGAAATTGCGTATAGACATAGGCTAAAGGAAGCTCGCCAACGTTTTCGAAGGTTGCAGTATTGTTCCAGATAAATGTTCTGGATAGGTGAAGTTGAAAATAAAGTGCGACTTCTGTAGGATAATCCCCAATATTAGCAGGATTATAAGGACCAAATCCAAGGGCATCAAGAAGTTGATCACGCGTGACAAAAAACACACGAACCATGTCCGTTTCTGTGCCGGTTCCACCGCTTAGAGATTTGTTGATCTGCGCCATATATTCAGATTCTGTCAGTACAATTGGAGCGAAACCGTCAAAGTAGTATTCGTTTGGTTCGCGCTGTGCGTCATCCAGATCCTCAAGATCGCTGATGACCCATGGTTCACCTTCACTATTTGGAAAACCAAAACCATCGGCATCAGTAAGAGGTGTCGTGCTGACAGAAATATTTCGGACTAAGTCATAGAAGCGCCCATCGTCATAGAAATCGAATGCGGCGCCCAAGTTTTCAAGTACAGCCCAGTCGATATTCGTCACGACCGTCTGAAATGGAACCCACTCGCCTTCTTGATAAGTTTTGCCCAGGTTGCCGGGAGTCCAGCCGCCGGAAATGCTTTTACCTGAGGTTGAAATGCCATAGCCATTGGCAGTGAGGTCGTTTACGCCTGCATAGGCAGACGGGATCAGCATTGTCAAGGCCATGACCGTTACCAGAATTAACGCTAAGAGGTAGCGTAGCACTTGCCTCTTAGGGGTGAAATATTCTGACATAAAAGTCACTCCTTAAATATTTTCAAAATTGTGGGTGTTGATTCAAATTGGTATTGAGGAAGATTGATATCTATTACAATAGCGATTAAACTTTCCCATACGCATTCCGCCTTTCAAAAAATGAAAAAGACCCCGTAATGGGGTCGGTTACGCCATTGGCTCTTCCCGGATCACAGGCGTCCAAAGTTCAATCCGGGGATCATCGCCACCACCAAAGCATAGCTGGCCAAGGCGCGGTCCGCGGTTAAGCAGGTGACGCTTGGGGCTATGTAGGGCTTGACAGTGAATTATGTCCCCATTATACCCGAGGTTACAAAAGGTTAACATAATGCTCATATTGTTCGAGTTGTGGTCATATTGTCGATTGAGGTTGGTGACGCGGACAACTTTCAACTTGGTGACGCGGACAACTTTTAAAACGGTGCCAGAGCATGCGATAACTATTCTCAATCACGCGAAGGTGGAAGAGGGTGTCTGACAACCCCTTCTTTCCGCAAAAAAAAGATAATGCCGATGGTCGACCATCGGCATCATCCTTATCTTCTTACTCTCTTTAAGAACTACTTCGCCAGCAATTCCTCATAAGGCCACTTGCTCTGACCATTTTCAAGGATAAAGAGGCGCTCTGGGGCAACGCCCTGAGCCGTGAGATAATCAATGGATCTCGTCGCGCCGCCGGCACCGCCCGGGCAGATGACGATAATCGGTTGTTCCCCGGCAAGATCCGGCAGAATTGCCGCGAGCTTCGCCTCATCTTCAGGCGTTTTCACCGGATAAGCATAGGTCGGAACCGCGCCCTCGATGTGGTGGGCGTTCCACTCGTCCTCGACCTGGATGTCAAGAAGGATGATGTCCTCTTTGTTTTCAATGGCAGCCTTGGTCTGGTCCGCCGTATAGTACTGATAAGTTTTCTCCTCAGCCGCCGGCGCAGATGCCGCAGGCGCTGGCGTTTCTGCCGCTGCCGGAGCCGGAGCAGGTGCTTCTGCGGTTCCGGATGAGCAGGCAGTCGCCGCTGCGGCAAGGGTGAGGACTAAAAGTGCTGCAAAAAGCTTTCTTAACATGTAAAATTTCCTCCTGATCTTGTGGTATTGGAATGCAACGGTAACAGAATACCACATTTTATAATATGTTGGGCATCGAAAAATTCGATTGTAAATTAAACCAAATCAAAATATTTTATAAAATAAAGAGAGGGTGCTGCCGATGGTCGCCCATCCACAACACCCTCATGCAAAGAAACTCGGTGTCAGACACCGAGTTTCACCTACGTCTGTTAACTATCGCAGTACCTTCATCACATCAAACTCAAGCCCCGCATCCCCATACGCCGGGACTTGGCCCAGCCGCCACAGGGACACACCGCGGATGCCGAACAGCTTCGCCAGCGCTAGCTTGTCCGCCACGCTGCGGGCATCCTCATACCAGAGGAAAATCTCCTCGCCGGTCTCGGTGGTATAGGTCAGATATGGGTTCCGGTAAACTTCAGAGTAGCCCATAACCGCGCTTGGCGACGTCATCCGCGCATACACCGTCGACGTTTCCGGCTTTAGCGGCGTCGGGCTGGACAGCAGTCCACCGGATGTCGTCCAGGCCACATTCGTGAAGCTGATGGCCAGCGCCAGCTTGCTCCGGTCCTGGACCGCCACGCCCGTTACCGGATCTGTCACCGCCCTGAGCGAATAATACACCTGCTCCAGCGGCGTCAGCGCTGCATTTCTATGAAACGTCGTCCCTTCAAAGCCTCTGAGATTTGTCGGCTGATAATCGTGGGCCATCAAAATCACCCGGTCCGCCAATCGCCCAATAGTCCGGTAATCGTAACCGTCAAAGTAGGCAGAACTCCACACCGCCGGCTGCACCATTACATAAAGGTTTTTGCCGATAGTCTCTAGTCCCCCATTCAGCTCTTCCAAAAAAGCATTTAGCCCCGCCTTCATCTCAGCACCCCGGAAGCCTTCAAAATCAATAGTCACGCCACTATACGGATTCTTTCCGAGGAGGTCGTAAGTGCGGGTCAGCTCATTCAGAATAGCCTGAACCGCCTGAGTTCTCTGTACGGGATCGAGCATAATGGCTCTTGCAGTATTGGTAGATGTACCATCCGCCTGGGTGAAAGTGACGGAGGTATCCAGGTAGACGCTGAGGTTCAGGGGCTTTCGATTTGTGTCCAGGAATCCGGTGACCAGCTCATAACCGCTTGGCACCTGCCATTCATTGCTGTTTTGGCCAGAGGTGTTCAGGTAGACGCCGGTGGTCATACTATAGCTCATGCGGCTCCAGCCTGCGGAGACGGCGTCCATCTGGGTGGTGAGGCCCAGTTGGCTGTAGGATTTGAGGGCATAGAAAGCATGAACCCAGTCGATCTCGCTGATGTATTTCTCATAGACTTGCACCAGCATAGTGGCAGCTTCCTCGCGGGTAGCTGTAGCTTTTGGCGCAAAGGTGGTGGCGCTGGTGCCTTTAATCATGCCAATGTCATAAGCAATGGCAATATAGCCGGCTTTCTCCGTCACATCCTTGAAGGGATGGCCATATTGGGCGGCTTTTCCCGCGAGGGTATTGTAGCCCAAAGCTCTTACGAGCATGGCGGCCATGTCCTCCCTTAGGATGGGCTGATTCGGGCTGAAGGTCGCAGTCTTATCTACGACGTTGTTGGCCAGGGCAGTTTCGACATAGGTGTAATACCACTGGGATTCAGCGACGTCAGTGAAGGTTGGTACAGCGGGGTTCAACAGCTCCCAACCGAACATCTGGCAGAGGATGGTGGCGAATTCCGCTTTGGTGATGCTGCGATTAAAACCGAAGAGGCCATCGCCTATGCCTTTCATCAGACCGTAGTCACTGGCTTTGTTGACAAAGGTTTCCGACCAGTGACCGCTCGGAACATCCGTGAAGCGGGTGGCGGCGGTGGACGGCGCAGAAAGTGGGAGGGCGGTGAAGAGGAGGGCAAAGATTAAGACCAGGGATAAAGTTCGAAGTCGGGGCAAAGCCCGGGATGATTTTCTCATGGTGGAGGACCTCCAATAGGTGAAATTGGTTGGGTGAGAGTGGGGCTGATTAGTTAGATTATACCATGTGGGAAAAGATTCGGAAACGAAGAAGCGCCCCTGGAGTGAGTCCGGGGGCGTTTTAGAAGCATTTATATTTTTCGTTATTTTCAATGCAGTTCCAGGCAATAGTGCCTATAACTGTCTCACTCATAGTGTCCCTTGCACCCAATGATATAAATGGTGTCCTCATCAATTCTGTAGATTAAGCGGTCCCTATCTGTGATTCGACGGCTCCAATACCCGCTAAGCCCGTGTTTAAGAGGCTCTGGTTTCCCCATGCCTTCATTTCCATTACTCTCGATATCTTTCAACAACACATTAATTTTTTTCACAACTTTACGATCTTCGACAGTCCATGCCATAAAATCATCCCAAGCATATTTTGAGAATTTTTTATTCATCCTCAGCCGCCTCAAGCTCTGTCATAGATTTTTCGACAGTTTCTCCACGCTCAATTTGACGACGGCTCTCTAACAACCGGTCATAATATTTTTGATTGCTCATTATAAACAAGTTTTCAACCATATTGTTGTAGGCTTCAAGACTTATGATGACAACATTTTTCTCGTCTTTTCTAGTAACAATAACTGTCTCGTAGTCGTCACTGACTTTGTCGCAATAGTCTTTGAGATGATTTCTCAAAGTAGAATAATTGACTGCCAACATTAGGAACACCTCCTTGAGTTGTACGAAATATTGTTAAATATATTGTACGTTAAGTGCGTGTTTCTGTCAAAGTCATTAATTTTCATTCACGAAAGTGCAACCTTAAATGCTATTGCCGATGGTCATTTTATCATCAATGAAACAATACCTTCAAAAATGAGATATAAAAGGAGGAGTTTGGTGTCTACTCAATATTGATCTAGCTATAAAGATATTGCTAAAAAATCTCGTACAATCCAACCTAATAAAGTGGGTCATACGAGATTTTTCGAGTCTGCTAACAAGTGAACCTGTCACACAAGCTAAGTATCATCCCGAATAGGGGTGACCCCCAAGGTCTTGAGCCCAAGATCAACTCGCCGGCTTCTCCCCAAACTCGACCTCTACAAGCCCATCAAGCTCAACCTTTGGCACGCCGATCTGAACGAACGCCTCAGCGCTGTCATCAGGAGGCATGTAGAAGAACACGACTTCGTCAGGTCTGAAGAAGAGTCTCAGTCCTTCATAGTCAGCGCCTTCCGGACACCCTGCTTCTTTGGCCTTAAGATCAAGAAGCTTCATAAAGGCATCCCTGGAGGCAGGATCGTCCTTGATAAAGTTCTCAAAGGTGATCTCGTTTGAAGACTTCAGATCCAAAGTGACGCTGTCCAGATAATTGAAATTACGCCCGCCCTCTAACTGGCCAGTTCCAATCAGAATAACACTGAGCATCTCCTGGGTTTTCAGGGTAACCCTGTAATCCAAGTCAAGGTCGGTATAAAAGGTGTCCGACGTCAAGGTTTCGACAGGTTCTCTCAGACTCTGGTTCATATAATCCTGGAGCAGCTCGCCTTTAAACCCCGAAATTTGGGGATAGGCAATTTTAATGCGCTTGTCCATCTCTTCATAAACTTGCGTCACGAGCACATAGCCATCTTCATTCACTGGATCCTCAAGCTGCACTTCAACGGGCTGATCCACATCCTTTGACCCGCTTTCCGGTGGTGTCGCTGCCTCTGCAGACAATGGGGCACAACCCGCCAGCGACAGACTCGCGGCAACAATAAAGGTCGGAATTAAAAAGGACATAGGGAAAGCCTTGCCTAGTCTCATATAGCTCGCCTCTTTCTTCATAACTTTTTTCACTTTTCTGTACCTGGCACCATAATTGAAGTTCATGAAGTTGTTTTTGATGAAAACATGCAACAGCAGTCTTTTCAAATTAATTAAACGTCAGCGTTCCGAAAATCGTGCCAGGTACGGGCCTACCTCAAATACGCCCGGCTCACCAGCACCTCCTCCAGTACCTCAGTTGGTATGGTGAACGTCAAAACCCCCATATAGCCCGGCGCAACTTCATACTTGTCAAAGGAGATGACCAGTTCGCCCTCCGCGCTGATATAAAAACTCTGATCACCGGCAATGCGTTCGAACAGCGGCATGTCCACCGTCTGCTCAATCCCCTCCACCCAGAAGAAACGGTTCGGATCAGCCTGGTGCTGGGCCACCATCTGGCCCTTGATCTCTTCACTGATGAAGTCAATGTAGCGGTCATCCTTAAACATGCTCGGCAAGGTAATGAGGATCTCATTCACTTTATCAATGGTGTCATATTTGAAGACCGTTGATGACGAGCCCACCGTATTCACCACATATCTGCCTATAGACAGGATCTCCGCTGTGTCCGTCAGAACCAGGTACCCGCTGTCCACGCCCAGATGTCCGCCGCCCGCCTCTTTCAAAGCAGCCATATCCGCCATGAAGGTCTCATAGAGGGCTTTATTTTCCGACAGGTATTTGGCATTAAGGAAGGCCTCGAGGTCTTGGTTTTCGAGCCCTTCGATGCCCGGCGACTGAAGGCTCGCGTCATAAGCGTCTGCTTGATGGATGTATTCCCTCAATAGGAAAACCTTGACTAGTTGACCGACCATCGGCAGACGTCCTGCTTTTTCTGCGAAAGCGGGGCTCAAATTGATGCCTGCCACAAAGAGGACGAAGGCAGCTGCCAATGAAGCCGCGGTAACCAGGAGGACCCGGCGCTTGCGTGCCCATGACCCTTGTCGCCCAGAATCTCCCATAGCATGGCTCAGGGTCTGGTTTACCAGAGCTTCCAACTCGTCGGGGATGGGAATGCTGTCATATGCTTTCCGAAGTTTTTCGATTTTAGGATCCATAGGTGTTTCCGCCTTTCTCGTCCGATTCCGATTCTGATTCTGATTCCGATTCCAGCTCGAGACGCAGCATTTTTAGGGATTTGTAGAGACGCGTTTTAACCGTGCTGAGGGGGAGGCCGGTGACATCGGCAATGTCGTTCAGAGGCAGGTCCTCAAAAAACCTCAGCACCACAACGGTACGGTAATGCCCCGGCAGCCGCTCCAGCGCCTGCTGCAGGTCGTAATCCTCCATGGGGTCGTCCACTACCGTGTGGAGAGCTTCGAAGGCCTCATCATCTGCCAGGACGAGCTTTTTTTGCTTTCGCAGGATGTCCAGGGCCGTGTTGACCACGATCCGATAGAACCAGGTCTTGATGAACTCAGGCGACTTCAGCGTGTGGGCGCCGTGAATCGCCTTGCAGATCGACTCCTGGACCACATCCAGGGCGTCGTCAGGGTTCTTGACATAACTATAGGCAAGCCGGTAGTGGCGTTCTCTGTTTTCGGTGACATAATCCGCGATCTGTCGACTGTTCAATGTGGCGTCCTCACTTTGCTTCTTAATTGTAGCGCTACATACCTTAGACGACCGAGGTGCCGGGAAAGTTTGCGGGTTTTGAAAAAGATTGGTTTTATGTCTGCCGCCGTGCCCCAGGCGAAGATTTCACTGGCATAGACCTGCTCACCCTCTGGATCTCATAATTGAGAAGGTGTGAGCAGCTGGTTAGGATTTACCCATTTTCAGGGCCCTAAAAGCAAAACTTCTGCCGATGGTCACCCACCCACACCAAACCACCCTGACTTTACATCCACTCAGGATTCGCATAATATGAAGTTGCAGACAAAGGAAACCATTCATTATAAGCATGTTCGAGATTTCATCATTTGAATGACAAAGGAGTGTCCCCATGAAAAAGTTCGGACTCGTCGGCGGCCTCGGCCCAATCTCCACCCTTGAGTATTACAAGAGCATCCACGACTTATACCGTGAAAAAGTAGAGACGACCGGCGTTTGCGCCAGCAATCCGCCCATGGTCATTGACAGCCTGGACTTGGCCGTCGCCTACGATCTGGTGTCGCGCAAAGACTGGAACACCTTGTCCGAGTGGCTGATTGCCTCTATTCAAAGGCTGCATGGGGCGGGCGCTGAGTTTGCCGCCATAGCCGCCAACACCGCGCATATTGTGTTTGATGAAATCCAGGCCGGCTCGCCCATTCCTGTCATTGGCATTGTCGATGAGACCTGTAAGTTCGCCCACGCCAAGGGCTTGAACAAGCTGATCGTGTTCGGGACAGGGTTCACCATGGAAAGCGGCATGTATGAAAAAGCCTGCGCCAAGTTCGGCACCCAGGCCATTGTGCCGAGCAAAGAGGATCAGGCGATCATCCACAACATCATCTTCCCGAACCTGGAGGCCGGGATTGTCCTGGAGGAAGAAAAGGCGGCCATGCTGGGCATCGCGAACAAAATGCTCGTGGCGCATCAGGCGGACGCCCTTGTCCTGGGCTGCACGGAGCTGCCCCTTATTATCAAAGAAGGCGATCTCGACACGGTGCTGATCGACACGACGCAGGTGCATATAGAGGCTATTTTGCGGGAGATCCTGAGTTAAGGCTTGAGGACATGACGAAGACGGTGCCTCTTAATGCTGCGTTTTGCATTTGATAACCATCGGCAGAGCTTCCTTGAAAGGTCTTTTAAGGCTTTCGAGAAGAGGACTTTTACCGATGGTCACCTCACCACCAATCCTCACAAAGTAAACATCAAAGCAATGGGGGCCGGTGAAGATCAAAGGACCAGGAGGCTTTTCTCGAGTGAGAAAGGGCGAATGATGTAAGCATTGGAATGTGAGGAATGGCAGATGAATGGTATGTTGACAAGAGAAAAGCTGAGGACATGGAAAAGCGCCCCCGGATAGAGCCCCGGAGGCGCTTGTTGTAGGTTGCGGTAAATATTAGATCAATTTCACTTATTTCTTTTTCTGTACCTGGTACCGAAAGGCTCGGTTTTCAAAAGTCAGTCGCTGAAAGCTTTGGAATAACTATATCCAACATCAAACAACTTCATCAACTTCGCTGGGTGTACCAGGTACGGCGTTCCGAAAAACGTGCCAGGTACGGGGGTGAGCAATGAGTTCTTCACAAATACCCAACCGGAATTGCCCGAAGCCCTTTATCAAGAAACATCAGATGCGGATACTGGTTTATGATAGCGCCATCCCCAAGCTCCAGATCTCCTGCTTTCGCTATAGGCTCCAGCAGCTGGAATGCTTGTGCCATCTTTTTATCAGGTTTGCCTGTCATTTTGATTTCAATCGGATAAACCGTTCTGCCAACTTCCATAACCAAGTCGATTTCCCTTTGGTCTGCGTCTCTGTAATAATAAAGATCACGAACAGATTTTCCTGCATTGAGAAAGGACTTGACGATTTCAGAAAACACCCAAGTTTCAAAGAATTGACCGGCTTTCGCGCCATGTTGAATGGTTTCGGGTGTTAGCCATCTTGTCAGCCAAGCCATCAGACCTGTATCCATAAAGAAAAGTTTCGGTGTCTTGATCATGCGTTTCAAATGGTTATTGTGATAAGGATACAGTTGAAGAATAAGACCTGAGCTCTCCAGAATTTGAATCCAGCGCTTTACCGTTGTCGCGGAAACCCCTGTATCCTTGGCAATACTGTCATAATTCAGGAGTTCACCACTCCGTGCAGCGACAGCAGCCATGAAGCGCATAAAGTCACCTTGATCCGAAATCTTAGTAAGTTGATTCACATCTCGCTCAATATAAGTCATGACATAACTTGAATAGAAGGTCTCCCAATCTTCATGCGAAGCGACAAGCCCAGGCATGGAACCTCCATGAATTATAGACCAGAGATTGCTTGTATCGAGGCTCTCTTTTTTTCGAACCGACAAATAGTCATCATTTGGCACGAAAGGTAGTGCGCATTTGACGTTTTTCTGCTCTCGGTAAGAAATCCCCTGAAGAGGGAGAATGGCCAATCTGCCGGCCAGGGATTCACTGACATTCTGCATTAAGTGGTAGGCCTGAGAACCCGATAATAAAAACAAGCACTGTTCCGATCGATTGCCCTTCAGGGCTGCTAATCTCATCTCGTCGATCTTTATTTTCATATATGGAAATAATTCTGGCGCGTACTGGATTTCGTCAAGTATCATCTTTTCAGAATGGTTCATGAAAAACAGCACCGGATCCTCTTTCGCCTGCTGTAATAGAAGCGGATTGTCAAAAGTGATGTAGTCGTAGCTTTCAACAACGGTTTGAAGCAGAGACGACTTTCCAACCTGTCGGGGGCCGGTGATCAAAACCGCCGGAAAGGTATTGATGGTTTTCACCAGGTAATCTGTGATCGTTCTTTCAATCCAGGCCATACAGGGCACCTCCTATAATTTTATAAATAGAATAACACAAAACCTCGTATAATCCAACATGATTAATTTGATTATACGAGGTGTATGCGTCATCTAAATCACCTGCTTTTGGACTGTTTCGGAAAGGTCTGCTAGAAGTGCACCTTCAAATGCCTCTGCCGATGGTCACCCTCCCTCAACCACACAAGGCAAACATCAAAGCAATAGGGGGCGATGAACATCAAAGGACCAGGAGGCTTTTCTCGAGTGTGAATTGACGCATGATGGTACCATAGGAAATGGCGAAATGGCAGATGGATGAAATCTTGACAAGAGAAAAGCTGAGGACATGGAAAAGCGCCCCCGGAAAAAGCTACGGAGGCGCTTGGTGTTGGTTGCAGTAAATTGTAGATCAATTTAACTTATTTCTTTTCCTGTACCTGTCACCTAAAGTGAAGTTCATGAAGTTGTTTTTGCTGAAAACTAGCAGCATCAATCTTTTCAAAACATTTGAACGTCAGCGTTCCGAAAAACGTGCCAGGGAAGGCTCCGAAAAAGTCACCATTTTTTGAAATAGGCAATTATTAAAAATTTTGAGCATAGCAATTCCAACGCTTATAGCGATCGAAATTTAGCTTTTTTCAATCAAGCAGTAGTTTTTCGGAGCCTTCCCAGGTACGGGGGTGGGTAGCGGAATTATTTTTTCTTGTAAATTACAGGAATTGATGCGTAACTTCCGATTTCTTCGTTACCATCAATAGCAGTAAAGAAGGTATAATTAACATCAGCACTACTCATAGGTGCGCCAACTAGACTGTCTGGTGTGTACTTGATGCCAATATAGTAAATCGCACCTTCTGATGCTCCTTCAAATACGAATGTGACTTTTCCGGCGACTGGATCAACTGTAGTTGTTACTAGAGGCGCCGTTAATCGATTAAATTCAAAATCGTAAATATAGGCTTGGTCTGATGATTGAACAGTCATAGCAGGCCAACTATTATCATTAAATTGATTGATTTCAACGGTGAAATCTTCACTTGGAGCAATAATACTATTGTAGTAGAAGATGACACCTGGAGCTATACTAAGGACTGTTTTCGTTTTCTTATCAATATTGTAGTAGAAAGCGTCATACATTGTATAGGTTCCGTTGACATAATCTCGAACTGTAGTTTGAGTTGGCAGAAGTGCTCCGGTTTGGCGATAGACAGTCTCTTCGTCAGGTTCGGACTTTGTTTTACCATCAGTTGCATATGCTGTGTTGGTGACAAAGAGATTATCCAAATCAGCCTGCGTGATGGTGTAGCTGGCCGTGAAATCGGCCGTAGCGCCAGGAGCGAGGGAAGCGAGGGAAGCAGGGCTGGTAGTGGCTTTGTCATCGACAACGGAAACGTTGTAAAGCGTGACGTTACCGGTGTTGGTGACCACGTAGCTGTAGCTGATAGTATCGCCGACTGCATCGTAAGTGGCAGGTGTTGCCGTCTTGACGATGGTCAGAGCCGGCATTGGAACAGCCGTGACGGTTTCGCTGTCCGGTTCGGAAGACGTTGTGCCATCCGTCGCGTAAGCGGTGTTGGTAACGGAACCTGCGTCCAGGTCAGCCTGCGTGATGGTGTAGCTGGCCGTGAAATCGGCCGTAGCGCCAGGAGCGAGGGAAGCGAGGGAAGCAGGGCTGGTAGTGGCTTTGTCATCGACAACGGAAACGTTGTAAAGCGTGACGTTACCGGTGTTGGTGACCACGTAGCTGTAGCTGATAGTATCGCCGACTGCATCGTAAGTGGCAGGTGTTGCCGTCTTGACGATGGTCAGAGCCGGCATTGGAACAGCCGTAACGGTTTCGCTGTCCGGTTCGGAAGACGTTGTGCCATCCGTCGCGTAAGCGGTGTTGGTAACGGAACCTGCGTCCAGGTCAGCCTGCGTGATGGTGTAGCTGGCCGTGAAATCGGCCGTAGCGCCAGGAGCGAGGGAAGCGAGGGAAGCAGGGCTGGTAGTGGCTTTGTCATCGACAACGGAAACGTTGTAAAGCGTGACGTTACCGGTGTTGGTGACCACGTAGCTGTAGCTGATAGTATCGCCGACTGCATCGTAAGTGGCAGGTGTTGCCGTCTTGACGATGGTCAGAGCCGGCATTGGAACAGCCGTGACGGTTTCGCTGTCCGGTTCGGAAGACGTTGTGCCATCCGTCGCGTAAGCGGTGTTGGTAACGGAACCTGCGTCCAGTTCAGCCTGCGTGATGGTGTAGCTGGCCGTGAAATCGGCCGTAGCGCCAGGAGCGAGGGAAGCGAGGGAAGCAGGGCTGGTAGTGGCTTTGTCATCGACAACGGAAACGTTGTAAAGCGTGACGTTACCGGTGTTGGTGACCGCGTAGCTGTAGCTGATAGTATCGCCGACTGCATCGTAAGTGGCAGGTGTTGCCGTCTTGACGATGGTCAGAGCCGGCATTGGAACAGCCGTGACGGTTTCGCTGTCCGGTTCGGAAGACGTTGTGCCATCCGTCGCGTAAGCGGTGTTGGTAACGGAACCTGCGTCCAGTTCAGCCTGCGTGATGGTGTAGCTGGCCGTGAAATCGGCTGTAGCGCCAGGAGCGAGGGAAGCGAGGGAAGCAGGGCTGGTAGTGGCTTTGTCATCGACAACGGAAACGTTGTAAAGCGTGACGTTACCGGTGTTGGTGACCGCGTAGCTGTAGCTGATAGTATCGCCGACTGCATCGTAAGTGGCAGGTGTTGCCGTCTTGACGATGGTCAGAGCCGGCATTGGAACAGCCGTGACGGTTTCGCTGTCCGGTTCGGAAGACGTTGTGCCATCCGTCGCGTAAGCGGTGTTGGTAACGGAACCTGCGTCCAGGTCAGCCTGCGTGATGGTGTAGCTGGCCGTGAAATCGGCTGTAGCGCCAGGAGCGAGGGAAGCGAGGGAAGCAGGGCTGGTAGTGGCTTTGTCATCGACAACGGAAACGTTGTAAAGCGTGACGTTACCGGTGTTGGTGACCGCGTAGCTGTAGCTGATAGTATCGCCGACTGCATCGTAAGTGGCAGGTGTTGCCGTCTTGACGATGGTCAGAGCCGGCATTGGAACAGCCGTAACGGTTTCGCTGTCCGGTTCGGAAGACGTTGTGCCATCCGTCGCGTAAGCGGTGTTGGTAACGGAACCTGCGTCCAGGTCAGCCTGCGTGATGGTGTAGCTGGCCGTGAAATCGGCCGTAGCGCCAGGAGCGAGGGAAGCGAGGGAAGCAGGGCTGGTAGTGGCTTTGTCATCGACAACGGAAACGTTGTAAAGCGTGACGTTACCGGTGTTGGTGACCGCGTAGCTGTAGCTGATAGTATCGCCGACTGCATCGTAAGTGGCAGGTGTTGCCGTCTTGACGATGGTCAGAGCCGGCATTGGAACAGCCGTGACGGTTTCGCTGTCCGGTTCGGAAGACGTTGTGCCATCCGTCGCGTAAGCGGTGTTGGTAACGGAACCTGCGTCCAGGTCAGCCTGCGTGATGGTGTAGCTGGCCGTGAAATCGGCCGTAGCGCCAGGAGCGAGGGAAGCGAGGGAAGCAGGGCTGGTAGTGGCTTTGTCATCGACAACGGAAACGTTGTAAAGCGTGACGTTACCGGTGTTGGTGACCGCGTAGCTGTAGCTGATAGTATCGCCGACTGCATCGTAAGTGGCAGGTGTTGCCGTCTTGACGATGGTCAGAGCCGGCATTGGAACAGCCGTGACGGTTTCGCTGTCCGGTTCGGAAGACGTTGTGCCATCCGTCGCGTAAGCGGTGTTGGTAACGGAACCTGCGTCCAGTTCAGCCTGCGTGATGGTGTAGCTGGCCGTGAAATCGGCCGTAGCGCCAGGAGCGAGGGAAGCGAGGGAAGCAGGGCTGGTAGTGGCTTTGTCATCGACAACGGAAACGTTGTAAAGCGTGACGTTACCGGTGTTGGTGACCGCGTAGCTGTAGCTGATGGTATCGCCGACTGCATCGTAAGTGGCAGGTGTTGCCGTCTTGACGATGGTCAGAGCCGGTGATTGAACAGCGGTTACGGTCTCGTCGTCAACGTTAGAATCAACCACAGTTGACCCAAAGAAGCCATGACCTTGTGCAATGTTCATAACAGAACCTGATTCGATATCGGCTTGTGTGATAGTGTAACTAGCCGTACCAGTACAGTATTCCAAAGGACTTAACATACCATCGGCAGGTTGTGTAACTGCGACGGTAGCCTTATCATCAGTAACGCTGAAAGGAACCGTCAGCGTGACGTTGCCAGAGTTGGTCAGCGTGTAAGTGTAGGTGATGATATCGCCAACCGCATTATAAGTGGCAGGAGATGCGGATTTGACGAGGGTGAGTTCAGGTTCCGACAACACATTCGTTGGTTGATAATAAGTATCGTTAGCAGTGTTAGGATCATCACTAATTGTAGATATAACTCGTGTGGTATTCAGCAAGTCGTAAGATTCAAGTAAACTGTAACCGCCGGCAATAGCATCTTCTCCAGGATACTCTGTAGGAGCAGTTGCATTGACTGTAACGGTGACTTCGATAATTTTCGAAGCACCTGGAGCAAGAGCGCCAACATTCCAAGTTACCAATTGTCCATCTCTTGATGTTTCAGTAGGACTTGCTGACACAAATGTTGTATTGGTATCCAGCGTATCTGTAACGATTATACCATTTGCATAGATGTCAGGGGAGTGGTTGGTAATAGTTAATGTGTAGGTTAATGTACCTTCAAGATTAACTGGATCAGGAGCATCGGTTTTAATAATAGATAAGTCAGCATCGTTTGAAGTGAAAGTACCAACTTGTAAAAGTGGCACAGTCTGTTTACCGATGTTGATGGTATCGCCAGTCTCTGAAGATGTACCCGTGTAAGCGCGAGTTAGGCCTGTCTGTACGTTTCCGCCTACCCCTTCTGCGATAGTATCTTTGAGAACTACCCAGATTTCTAGTACAACTTGTTCGCCATCTTCCAAGCCTGATACAGTAATTTTGCCATTAATTTGTTCATTGCTTGTACCTACATTTGAAACTGTCCAAGTGAACGATGCTGCTGTATCAGTTGTATATTCTATTGTAGCAGCATCACCATGATCAATAAACGCAGCTATAACACCATAGCTTGGGTCAAAACCAAAATCGTCGCCATTTGTAACTTTTGTTAACCAATAGGGTTCAATTGTAATGATCCCATTTTCAGGAGCACTACTCCCAGAAACAGTTATCAAAACCTCAAATGGGACAATTTGACCTAGAGCCATGTCGCTTGGCATAAGCGATTCTACGGCATCTTTTGGGTCGCCAAACACTGCATTGCTTAGCGGATCATTAGCTCTTCCGCCAATTGCCTCGTAATCTATGGCTTCTGGTGGAATTTTTTCGTAGGTCGGAAGATAAGGAGCGTTATTTATTTTAGCATCAGCTGCAGACCAATTAATACTATAACTTCCACCCACAGCAAAAGTCATCTGTGCAGGTAATGCAATAATCAGTGTCAGTAACATTAACAATGAAAGAAACATTTTGAAAATATGTTTTTTTCTCATTTCAATAAACAACTTAGGATCATTGAGTGACTTAGTCACCTTTCTCTTCACGGTGGGACCCTTCAACATTTTCCTCACTCCTTTGTCCATCAATGGACTTAAGATCCCTGAGTGAAATGTATTTGAAGTAAGTTCATTCAAACGCATTTTCAACGTTTTTAATCCTCAATCTTATAACGCGTAAAAAACAAAAACCGACCCAAGTCAAGGCCGGTTACGCCACTGGCTCCATCCGGTTTAAGGCGTCCAACTGTAACCGGATTTCATCGCGTCCATCACAAAAAATGGAGTTTGGCAGCGGACCATCGGCTGAAAAAGGCTTCTCAGCAGATGACGCGCGCGTGAAATCCAGCGGATTGTCAAACATAGCCGCATTCGCAGTGGGATTATTATTATGTATGTCAGAATCTGGTCCAGTCTTTAGGGGCCCTGCTATGCCCGTGGTTTCATCCACCTCACGCAGACCCGGCGGGACGGTCCTGGCGATCTCTATATTCTCTGGATGTTTCATTAAACGTTTATCAATCGCTGGAGGTCAGTGATTCCTCATCATAGGCAACCCTCCTCAAAAACAAAAACGACCCTAGTCTCCTGGGGTCGGTTACGCCTTCTGCTCCAGCCGGATTATTTGCGTCCATTAGAATCCGGTCTTCATCGCGTCCACCAAGTATTAAAGTGTTCCGGCTCTGATCTCGCTGATTGTCAGAGACCATTCCACTTCGCAACATATTTACGTAACCATAAGATACCCAATTATTAATTAAATATAGCGTTATGTTAACAAAAATTAATAAAAAATGGAAATTAATTTTGTTTATTTATGTGATGTGCAACACTTGAAGGCTTCAAAATTAGCCATCTTCGTGTATTTGGGATACAAAAATGTGAAAGTGGGTGTCTGACACCTGCTTCAATCAGACACCCACTTCCACTTCTATTAAATCTTACCTCCCAAGCAGCTGATACAGCACTTGAGCCATCTCAGCCCTGGTGGTCATATCTTTTGGCATAATCCTGTTATCTGCCCCCGAGATGACACCGTTTCGGATCATCTCTGAAATCCCAGGTTTCGCCCACTCGGAAACCAACACTGCATCTGCGAAGCTCTCCAGAGCCGGTCTGGCACTGCTGTCGTCAACCGCTGGCATCTCATTCATAACTGTCAGCGCATTGTGAAGCAGCACCAGCATTTCCTCACGGGAAATGCTCCTGTCTGGCGCGAAGAGATTGCTGCCAATACCCTTGGCTATGCCAAGCGCCTTCGCGGTGTACAGCGCGTTCGTATAGTAAGTATTGCCAGCGTCTGTGAAGTTGACAATTAGAGTCGAAGCCCCAGCTTCCGCCGCGTCCTCCGCCTCAATCCCGTAAGCCTTCAGCAGCATATCCACAAATTGCGCGCGGGTTAGGGACTCTTGTGGGGCGAAGAGACCATCGGCAATGCCTGAGGTGATTCCTCGGGCGGCAATGAAGGAAACCGCTTCACGATACCAGGCGCCGGCGGCCACATCCCGGAACGCGACCGGATTGTGGGAGATTACAAACTTCGAGAAGTGCGGCGTCTTGAACACCACCATACCCTCCGCCGCCTCGTAATAGCCGCGAACGGCTTCAAGGCTGCTGTCGTCCATTAGGATGAAGATGACGATGCTTTCCGGTGACTCGCCGTCTTTCAGTTCATACGGAACCCGAACCGTCGCATAGCCGCCGCCGAATTCGGAAACGACTTCGCTGCCGTTTTTCACAGTCAGGTCGTACACCGGACGTCCCTCAACGCGCGCTTGGTCCGCCGCGTTCAACAGGTCCGGATCTATGGTACTGGCAGAAAAGGTGATCTCGCCGCCGTCATTTGCCGCGTGAATGGTTTCTAGGGCTTTGGCGTCAAAAGTCATGGCAATCCACGGCGCTGTGATTTGCAGGCTCGCGTCGCTCTGGTCGACGATCTTCTTCAGATTGCTCTGGAACAGGCTGACCTCGAGCTCTGATGGCTCAGTCGCCGTCCCGGAAGTCACCGCCACATTCAGGACGTCCGGCGCGTCCGTCCCCTCGGTGTCCGCCGCTTTTTCCAACAGCGCCTCGGTCATGGCTGTCGTGATCAAGACTGTGTCGACCCCGTCTTCAATTTTTGGCGCCGCCGTCACAGTATTCCAAGTGCTTTTGCCGATGGTCGCAGTCACCACAACCGGCGTCGCAGGCTTGTCATCATTATGATCACGGTCTCGGTCGACAGGATCAACCGGATCGACTGGATCCTCAGGTGCGGCTTCGCGGGTGATGGAAAGGGTGTAGGTTTTTGTCGTCAATCCATCTTCTGCGGCCACAAGAATTGAGATTAGATTAATTCCGATGTTAAGTTCAATGTTGTTTTTCTTACTTTCAACTGAATTAATAAATATTTTCGCCAGAGCATCTGATGCTGAAGTATCAACAGTTACAAATGTTGTAGAATGTGGGACTGTCGCGGTGTATTCCATGACAGAGCTGTTAAATACAGGTGAAAGAGCAACGGGTGAAATAGATAAAGCCTTAAGATCAGCGTTGTTGGATGACAAATAGGCTACAGATCCAAAAGGGTCGCTCATTTCTGGGAGGCCAATATGCCCATTAATGTCTACAGGCGTGGCCTCGAAAATAATGGATTTGTTGGCATCGTTTCGTTGAAGTGTATAGCCTTGTTCAACAGCACCTGAAATTTCAGTGTAACCAACAACTTCAGTCATGCCGGCATAGCCGGATTCGCTATTATAAGACCATGAATCAGGCTTTGAATCTATGATAGTGTAGGTTCCAGCAGGGATAGTGATTTTTGGATAGACTCTCCAGTAACCCTCCAGAACTGCATCCCAAGGTCCATAAACTGCACCTCCAGACTCGTGTAATGAAATTGTTCCAGGAGTGTCTGAAGTAGCATAATGATAATTGCTAATTTTTTCAATATAGGTTGGATCTGTTACTATAAATGACGCTGGAGTGGTTGGGCCACCTGGAGAACTTGTCACTCCGCCTGTGTTGTTGGTTGAATACAGCAAATAGTCCTCACCAAGAAGTGAAGGCGTGGAGGACACTCTTAACCATCTGAAAGTGGTGTCCCCCTCTTCGATATTTGCGGGGGAGGAATATTCGTATATTCCTGATAATTCTGCCCCGACTGATGGAGTCCCAGTAATTGAAACTTGTTCAGCCGATGGCTCAATTTGCATTACTTTCACCGTGTTGGCCAGATAGACTGGAGTGTATTCGTCGTATGTTGATTTTGAATACACGCGATAATCGCTGGAAAGAACATAATCGTCTTCTGAAATATCCTTGTTGTCAAGCTGCAGATATGGAGATGCTCCAATGATTGAACCGTTGATAATCACCATACCGCCATAATTGACGCTGGCGCCAGGGCCATGAGTTACAGTGACATTTCCATTGATGGTCAATGAAGGTGTTTCAACGTCAGCTTCAGCCAGATAGATATTCCCATTAACATTGCCATTGATGAGGATGTCGGAACTATTGCTAATACTTAAAGCGCTATCTCCGGTGCTGATGACATTACCGGTTATAGTTGCGGCTGGTGCGTTATGACCAATGCCGTTTCTGACATAGACTGCAGTTCCGCCAGTGATATTACCGACAACATCAGCCAATCCGCCGTATTCAACCGTCAAAGCGTAGGAACCTGAAAGATCACCTGTGATATCAATTAAGCCATTATATGCGGAAAATCCGCCATAATATGAACCGGTTACGTTGCCGGAAACGGTTATAGTCGCGGAATTTATGGCGTACACACCAGCGGTGTACCCAGTTGAGTTTCCAACGATGTTAATTTGACTTCCGGTGCCGGTAGCTAAAGCGCCAAAAATATTTTGATTGTTTAAGCCGCCGGGATAGACAGCGTGCAAATCTCCTTCAATGTTGATTACACCGCCATCAGTTGCATAGGCGGCTGATTTTTCAGGGCCTGCAGAGGTCACCATCAACAAACCATCATCATCGGGATCAGAAATATTAAGGGTCCCGTTATTCGTTGCATGGAGCGCATTGCCGGCAACGTCTTTAACTGTGAGATCGAAGCCGTTGAGATCAATAGACAAAGCTTTATTGTTTGCTTCAATGGTATTCGTATGGATAATGTTATCGAGCAGTTTAATGGTTTGTCCGTTAGTCACAGCCATTAGGGCTGCGTCTAATGTGGCGTATTCCACGGCGCTTTCCACAATCATACAAGTGAATTCAGGTGGCTGAGCATATACCACAGTTGAGGAGAGAGCAATTGATGGCAGGATCATTGCTAAGAGTGTAAATAATGATATCAGCTTTTGTCTCATTCGGGACCTCCTTGTATAGCATTAAAGTAAAAATCGAAAAGGGACTTATGCCAAAAGTATAATAAACTGTACTGCTGGAATCTATGATGCCAAACCATTTGTCAATGACAAATCTTGTCACGGTTTGTGACAAGATTTTTCGTTGGCGGATCCACGCTTTTGGTGGTGGTTGGTGAGAGGGGAGGAGAAATGACCATCGGCAGAAATCCTTGAAATGGGTGCTGGAAATATTATAGAATTTAAAAAATATGATGAGCCTGATCTCTCAGTTCAGAACTATGTAATCCGAAACGATATAGTTCCCAAAACTTTAAATCTCCGAAAGGATGAACTTAACAATGGAAAACCAGAGATTGAAAAACGAAATGCTTTCTGCGATCGACAACCAGATAGAAATGAATGATCCTAAATGCGTCAAAAGGACATTTGACAGGCTGATCGCTGCCGGAATCTCAAAGAAAGCTGCAAAAGAGAGGATGGCTGCGGTTCTGATTGAGGAAATGTTTTCCGTGATGACCGAAGGCAGGAAATTTGATGAGTCGCTCTATGAGAAAAAACTCAGCGCTTTGGTTGAGGACAGCTGTGTGGGCGTAGAGTTTAACGACGGGTCAGATTATTCCAATGAGCCCATTGGCGTCCTGCTGGAAAAAATCGCTTATAACAACGGCTACTTTCCGCGAGATATCCTGGAAACGCTGATTCGTCGAAAAGAGGAGGCGATCCCGGAACTTCTGAAGGTGTTGAAAATGGTCAACGAGTCACCAGTAAAATATTCCAAGGAGAAAGCCTATATGGCCCATTTGTATGCGGCCCATTTATTGGCACAGTTCAGGGTTAAAGAAGCCTATCCCATCTTGGTGGAATTAATGAGCCTTCCCGGGGAGTTGTCCCATGAAGTATTTGGGGACGGCATTACTGAAGTCGGCGGCAGGTTGCTAGCGTCTGTTTGTCATGGAGACTTGAGCCTGATCAAAGCTCTGGCGGAAAACAGCATGGCGGATGATTTTATGAGGATCCAGGCCGTCAAGGCCTTAGCTGTACTGGTGCTGCAAGGCGAGCTCGAACGGTCGTCCGTTATGGCTTATTACCGTCAGCTGCTTCTGGACCCAGGTGTTCGAAAAAGGCCGGAATTGCTTTCTCTTCTAATCATTACGTGCTGTGATCTCTATCCGGAAGACGTGTATGAGGACATTAAGGAAATTTTCAAACTGAAATTGAATGATAGACAAATTATTGACATCGATTCAGTTGAAGAGGACATGTTTGTTGGAAAAAGTGCCAGGCTTGAAGCTTCAAAACAGAAAATTCATTTACAATTTATTGATGACACGATCTTGGAGATGGACGACTGGTTCTGTTTCACTGAAAATTTCAGAAAATATTTTGACAGCAAGTCAGAGCCATCTAAGATTCAAGAAATCGCACCTAAAAAACCAAAAATTGGACGGAATGATCCGTGCCCATGCGGGAGCGGTAAGAAATATAAGAAGTGCTGTGGGAAGTAGACGGTAAAATTTGTGTGAGATGATGTGTTTTGAGACCATCGGCAGAGCTTTCTAAAAGCTTTAAAATGCTTTTAAAAGGGTACTAGCCGATGGTTTTTCATTCGCGTCAGATGCATGGAAAAGCGCCCCTCGGAGTGAGATCCGGAGGCGCTTGGTGTGAGTTGCCATCAAATTGTGAACCAATGTCACTTATTTCTTTACCTGTACCTGATACCACGAACGAAGTTGAAGAAGATGTTTTTGCTGAAAACTAGCAGCATCAATCTTTTCAAAATACTTTAACGTCATCGTTCCGAAAAACGTGCCAGGTACGGGGGTGCGGTACGTGGATGTATAAAGATAATCGTTGATCAAATGATAAAGTTGAGATAAAATTATGATAGACAAACAACACCGAATAGGAGGAAGGTTCCTATGATTCAAATTAGACCAATTTCAGATTTGAGAAATAAATTCACTGAATTAGAGAAAATTGTTAAAGAAGGTGAACCGGTCTATTTGACTAAAAACGGCTATGGCAGCATGGTCGTGATGAGTCTGGAAACCTTTGCGGATTTAACAAATGATATTGAAATGAAACTGGATGAGGCAGATAAACAAGCTGCTCTGGATGATAAGCGATATTCACATGATGACGTCTTCAAACAACTTCGGAGGCGTGTTAATGGCAAATAAATATACTGTTCAATATTTACCGTTATTTTACCAAGACTTTGTTGAGATCCTGGATTATATTAAATATTCACTGATTTTTATGTAGTCATAGATGAGTCTGTTAATGGTGAATGCGAATCTTCCATTTCAGAGAAAATAGTTGAAATTCGACGAATTTTATACAGTCAGAGAAATTATGATGAACTTCTTTGATTGGGATCATTATGTATAGCCATCACAGTTGCTGTGATGGCTTTTTACCGTCCGTTTTTAAGACATTCCGCCGATGGTCACCTCACCACCAACCCTCACAAAGTAACTATAAGAGCAATGGTGGTGATGAACATCAAAGGACCAGGAGGCGTTTATCGAGTGTGAAAGGGCGCATGATAGTATCATTGGAAATGATGAAATGGCAGATGGATGGAATATTTCAAGAGAAAATCCAGGGACATGAAAAGCGCCCCTGGAGAGAACTCCGGAGGCGCTTGGTGTGAGTTGCCATCAAATTGTGAATCAATTTCACTTATTTCTTTTTCTGTACCTGGCACCGCAAACGAAGTTGAAGAAGATGTTTTTGCTGAAAAACAGCAGCATGAATCTTTTCAAATCATTTGAACGTCGTCGTTCCGAAAAACGTGCCAGGTACGGGGGCGTGCGGGGGCGTGGGTACGGGGGCGTGAACGTTTGCGGTCTCGAAATTGTGCCAGGCATCGCTTCCGCCTGCATCAACTTTGCAGGGTATACCAGGGAAGGGGATAGGTACAGGGAGTTCAGTGACTGATTTTGTACTTTATATTCTTGCCTGATCCAACTTTTTCGATTAACCCTTTTTTCAGCATATTTCTCAATGTTACTACCGCTGTAGCTTGAGAAATGCCAACCTCAAGCTCTACCTCTTTTCGTCCGACCACTTTATTGAGTTGAAGCAATGTTAAGATCTGCTGCTCTCTTTGGCTTAACCCAGAAGATAAACGTTCTTTCATAGCGCTATATTTATAATTTGTATTTGGCAGTGTTATTTTAAAGGCGTGATCAGATACTTCGATCATTGGTTTAACCTCATAATCGTTATAGGCAGCCATCATTTTTGGTATGCCGGTGCCGTATGCCTCAATCAGCTTTAATCGATAGAAGATATTAGCCAAATGCTGATTGCGCAGTACCGAGACGCCCAGCATTATGTCATTGAGAGAAATGCCTTTGACCAGTCCACCGATGGTCACAATTTCCAAACGGTTATCATATAGGCTGATCAGAATGCTGCCGCTGTAAGCATAATCTCTGTGAACAACTGCATTAAGCAAGGCCTCTCGAATGGCTTCAATAGGGTAGTCTCGCTGATCCATTCGCTCTAAGCCTTTGAACTCAGACCTTGTTTTGTTATAGCGATCTATAAAGTCATAGGCTTCCTCAAGCTGAAGTAATATTGATCCGGTGAATTCCCTCCGTTCTTTAAATATGGTTTTTTTGTCACCTTCAAATACTGCCAGTTTAATCGTATGCATTGCCTGATCTGAAAAAAGCAGCCCGAGATTGGTAAACATCCCATCTTGATCAATCAAGTGCAGCGTCTTTTTTTGAGTGTCAAGAAATTCGACACCCATTTTTTCGAAATAGGCCGCTGCACCGTTAAAGGTCAATTGCTGATTTAATGACCGGGCGTTCTCGAAGCTATCGCCGCTGGTTTCTTTGATCATATTCAATATGGCAGCCTCGGTTGCAGGGACAGAGGATGCGCCTTGGCGGATGTAGACGCCTTCAGGCCGAATCCCCTTTCCATGTAGGTAATATGGGCGAGCGGTGCCCCGTTGGACGTGAATGACAAGGACGTTTTTACGATCAAACTGCTCAATAGAAATATCAGTAAACAATGTAACATCTGGCCGAATTGAATCGCGAATCATGTTTGACACACGCGTCATTAAATCATCTTTTTGAGTGATGCCCACGACGCTGCCATTATCCTGGATGCCAATGTATATTTTTCCGCCATCAGTATTGGCAAAGGCAGTGACGCTTTTTCTAATATCTTCAGTGTAATCGCGTTTCAGTTCAATCGTTTTGCTTTCTGTGAACACAAGATCCCCTCGCATTCCGATTATGATTCTGATGATTCTAATCGTTCTAATCGTTCTAATCATCATTATATCATCAGAATAGTTTGCGTCAATCCTTGGTGACCAGTGATCATTGGACGATTATCATGTAAGAGAAAAGCTAAAGACATGAAAAAGCGCCCCCGGAAAGAGGTTCGGAGGCGCTTGGTGGTAGTGTAAGTTAAATTGTGAGTCAATTTCACCAATTTCTTTTATCTGTACCTGCGGCTAACGCACTTTTCTGTACCTGGCACTGCAAACGAAGTTGATGAAGTTGTTTTTGTTGAAAAGAGGCAGTATCAATCTTTTCAAATCATTTGAACGTCATCGTTCCGAAAAACGTGCCAGGTACGGGGGTGGGTACGGGGGTGGGGGTGCGGGGGTGCCTTGGGGATGCATGTACCAACTCCTCCACCCTCTAAACCAACTCCTCCGCCCTTAGCAGCAGCACGTGATCCTTCTTAGCCTGCTTAATTAACGCGTCGCTAAAAACGTATTTTGAGAACAGAACATATTGAATTTCCCGGCCCTTTCTGATCAACTCGCCCCGTGCTTTCAACACTTCCAGGGTCTCCGTACCCATGGATTCGTTTCGCCACTTGCATTCCCCAACCAAAATGTGACTAGAAGTCACAGCGACGACATCCACTTCTTCCTCCCGTTTCCGATCGGGATTGTTCCCCCACCATCGGCCATAAGTCAGATAAGTTGGTTTGATATGACCCTCCCTGACTTCCCGCTGGATGTATTGAAGGCAGATGTTTTCGTAAGTAACCCCCATATGTGCATCTAATCCAGGTTGAATAACGTCTTTCCAGGCATTGTCGCTCATTCCCAAGCTGATGAGTGACAGGCAGGATGGCATGAAGCGGTACCAGAAACGATAGAGCTGGTCTGCCAGCCTGTAAATCGTCTTTTTCTGATTTTTCTCTTCGATAGGTTGCTGCTTCTCCAGAACGCCGAGATCGATCAAGGCCTTTAAATAGGCGGTTATATCTCGCGCGTCTTTCTTGGTCGCTGTGGCGATTTCATTTTGCCTGGAGGCGCCGTTAGCAACGGCTTCGATGATGGAATTATAGAGCGCCGGCTCCCTCATCTCCTGCTTCATCAAATTCATGGGCTCCTCGAGCAGGTGGCCGCTCAGCGATAAAAGCTCGCCTTTCACAGCAGATGGAAAGTCTTCATAAGCTGAAAAATACTCCAGATATTGAGGAATGCCGCCGCAGACCCCATACCCGTAGTAGCGGTCCTCCCAGCTCCAGCCTTTGAAGAACTCAAAACTTTCCCGGTACTGCAGCGGCAGTATTTTCATTTGAGCCGTACGCCTGCCGTAAAGCGGACTTTGGTAGCCGAGCACCTGATTTTCCATGAAACTCATGGAAGAGCCGCATAGGATCACAAACAAGTCCGTATCCTTCCACACATGATCGATCACCTTCTGAAGCACCGAGGAAATCGATGGATCCGATTGCGCCAAATAAGGATATTCATCTATGATCAGCACCAGACGCTTGCCATTCGCCTGAGCCGCCGCATAATGAAAAGCCTCCTCCCAGGAGTTGAAATGGTCTATATAGGCAGAGACCTCTGAAGGCAGTGCTGTTAAAACATCTCTGGAAAAAGCCCGCAGCGCCCCGTTTGCCTCCTGTTGTATACCGACGTGGAAGAGGGCAGCCTTATTCTTACAGAACTCCTGAATCAGCCGCGTCTTTCCCACTCGCCGCCGCCCGTATAGAACAAACAGCTGAAATCCGCTGGATTCATATCGCCGCTCAAGCTCTTGTAGCTCAAGTTCTCTGCCAATAAACATGTAACGACCTCCTCGCAACGTAATACGTCGTATCTTGTTACGATAACTATAACACGAAACAATTAATCTTGCAATTTTATCGAAATAAAATTCGTCGAAGTGTATTGCGATAAAATATCAGCGGGTTAAAGTCCTTGTATTGGCATTCGTATCACGAATACTCAACGCCGCATTTCCCAAAGACCTCTGCCGATGGTCGCCCATCTCTCCACCCATCCGGAGTAAACAATATTGTGGTAGAGTCAGATTAAGATCAATTGACCAGGTGGCTTTTCTCTTGACGTGAGAGGCTTTTAATGGTGCAAAGAAAATGTTCAGATTGGGCATCGGATTAATACTGACATGAGAAAAGCTAAGGACATGGAAAAGCGCCTCCGGGTAGAGCTCCGGAGGCGCTTGGTGAAGGTTTGAGGTAAATTTTAGATCAATTTCACTTATTTCTTTTTCTGTACCTGGCACTCCAAACGAAGTTGAAGAAGATGTTTTTGCTGAAAACTAGCAGCATCAATCTTTTCAAAATACTTTAACGTCATCGTTCCGAAAAACGTGCCAGGTACGGGGGTGGGTACGATAAAATATCAGCGGGTTAAAGTCCTTGTATTGGCATTCGTATCACTAATACTAAACGCCGCATTTCCCAAAGACCTCTGCCGATGGTCGCCCATCTCTCCACCCATCCGGAGTAAACAATATAGCGGTAGAGTCAGATGAAGATCAAATGACCAGGAGGCTTTTCTCAATTGTGAAAGGGCGCATGATGGTACCTTTGGAAATGACGAAATGGCTGATGGAGGGTATCTTGACGAGAGAAAAGCTGAGGACATGGAAAAGCGCCCCCGAAGAGAGCTCCGGAGGCGCTTGGTGAAGGTTTGAGGTAAATTTTAGATCAATTTCACTTATTTCTTTTTCTGTACCTGCGGCTGGCGCCTATCGCCCCCGCCAGCGAAGTTGAAGAAGATGTTTTGCTGAAAACTAACAGCATCAATCTTTTCAAATCATTTGAACGTCAGCGTTCCGGAAATCGTGCCAGGTACGTGGGGGTATATCCACGATCTGCATCAGTTGCTGAATTGACAAATTAGAAAATGTACGCTATGATGTACATAAATAGGGAGGTGTGTTTATGAGTACTACGAATGCAACTAATTTAAGAAAACATCTCTTTGATTATTTGAACTCAGCCATTGATTTCAATGATATCATTAAAGTCAATACAAAAAAAGGAAATGCAGTCATATTAAGCGAGCAAGAATATAATGGTTTAATGGAAACGCTGTATCTCTGTTCAGTGCCTGGGATGAAAGAACGCTTGACGGATGGCCTTAATGCAACACTTGAGGACTGCGAGGAGTTCAAATGGTGACATACAGAGTCGTCATATTGAAACAGGCAGAAAAGGACAAAGAAAAGATAAAACAGTATCCTGCTTTGAAAGGAAATGTTGAGAAACTGCTTGAAATAATTCAATCAAATCCTTATCAAAATCCCCCTCCGTATGAAATGTTGATAGGTAACATGAAAGGTCTTTACTCCAGAAGAATCAACCGACAACATAGGTTGGTTTACCGAGTCCTCGAGGAAGAAAAAGTGATCATGATCGTCAGCATGTGGACACATTATGAATTTTGATAAAGCCTTATTATTGATGCCATCACATATTGTGGTGGCTTTTTTGCTTTCATTTTTAAAGCTTTTGCCGATGGTCACCCACCCCTCAATCCTCGCAGAGTAAACATCAGAGCAATGGGTGCGGATGAAAATCAAAGGACCAGGTGGCTTTTCTCTTGACGTCAGAGACTATCAATGGTGCAGCGGTAACGCGCAGATTGGGGTTTGGATTAATTCTGACAAGAGAAAAACTAGGGACATGGAAAAGCGCCCCCGGAAAGAGCTCCGGAGGCGCTTGGTGAAGGTTTGAGGTAAATTTTGGATCAATTTCACTTATTTCTTTTTCTGTACCTGGCACTCCGAACGAAGTTGAAGAAGATGTTTTTACTGAAAACTAGCAGTATCAATCTTTTCAAAATACTTTGACGTCATCGTTCCGAAAAACGTGCCAGGTACGGGGGTGCGTGAACGTCATTGTTCCGAAAAACGTGCCAGATACGGGGGTGTGGATTAATTCTGAAATGAGAAAATCTAATGACATGGAAAAGCGCCCCCGAAGAGAGATCCGGAGGCGCTTGTTGTGAGTTGCCGTCGAATTGTGAATCAATTTCACTTATTTCTTTTTTCTGTATCTGGTACATAAATGCTCGGTTTTCAAAAGTCAGTCGCTGAAAGTATTCAAAAATCTATATCCAACAGCAAACAACTTCATCAACTTCGCTGGGTGTACCAGATACGGATGTGGGTACGGGGGTTATGGCATCATAACATAGGGGATACCAACAACAGCATGCGCGGCGATATAAATAGTGCCGCTGAAAGGTTTTTTAGACGTGAAGATCCCGGTTGTTGCATCGTAGGTGAAATTAGTTAATTCTTTAAATTGACCTGGAGCGTTGGTGTATTTTCCTTTTACCATTGGTAATGGAGTACTACCAACCCAGAAATGAGTTTCTCTTAAAACGATACCGTCGTTGATATTATATTTGATTGTGACAACACCATCAGTAGAATATGTCACATCAACAGTACCAACAATTTTAGAATCATCAATTTTGTTACCTCCAGCGCCTGCATATAGAATTAAGGTGTCAGAAGCTCCTCTTGAGAATGTACCGTTTGTCCAGCCCCAATTGGATAAGCCTAAATCGGTGAATGGAATATTACGAGTGATTGAACGACCCCATGCAGTTTCGTCATGGTACATAACCTGCCCATAATAATTGGCGTCATCTGAATCAGTGTAAGTTTCTCCGTCAAAGTCGCCAGTAGCTGTAGCGGTGTCTGTTTGCTGACCGGCAGCCCAAGGAAGAGAACCATAAGCGGTCAACTCTTCACCAGGTGCTAGTGTACTTGGGAGAACAAATGGAGTGGTGAGTTCGACATTGGAGAAGAAGTTAGCGATGACAGGCATGTCGCTGAGGGTTAAATCGGTCAAGGTGACATTTCCATCATTTTTGATGATGAATTTGAAGATCGGATCAGCCATCAGATAAGGGCCAGTAGCTTCGTCAGCATCTTCCCAAGAGTCTCCGTCCCAGATGTACTTTTCGATGTCTATTGAAGGCATCTGATCCGCAGTCACGGTCTCATCATCTTCGTTGGAATCAACCGGAGTTGTACCGAAGAAGCCGTGGCCCATAGCGGTGTTTTTGACAGAACCTGAGTCGAGGTCGGCCTGTGTGATGGTGTAAGAAGCTGAGAACTCGACGAATTCACCAGGAGCCAGGGAATCTGGAGCCGGGCTGGTCGTCATGGTGACAGTGGCTTTGTCATCATCAACGGTGAAAGGACCCGTCAGCGTGACGTTGCCGGAGTTGGTCAGCTTGTAAGTGTAACTGATGACATCGTCAACCGCGTCATAAGTGGAAGGAGATGCAGATTTGACGAGGGTGAGTTCAGGATTCTGATCCGCAGTCACGGTCTCATCATCTTCGTTGGAATCAACCGGAGTTGTACCGAAGAAGCCGTGGCCCATAGCGGTGTTCTTGACAGAACCTGAGTCGAGGTCGGCCTGTGTGATGGTGTAAGAAGCTGAGAACTCAACGAATTCACCAGGAGCCAGGGAATCTGGAGCCGGGCTGGTCGTCATGGTGACAGTGGCTTTGTCATCATCAACGGTGAAAGGACCCGTCAGCGTGACGTTGCCGGAGTTGGTCAGCTTGTAAGTGTAACTGATGACATCGTCAACCGCGTCATAAGTGGAAGGAGATGCGGATTTGACGAGGGTGAGTTCAGGATTCTGATCCGCAGTCACGGTCTCATCATCTTCGTTGGAATCAACCGGAGTTGTACCGAAGAAGCCGTGGCCCATAGCGGTGTTTTTGACAGAACCTGAGTCGAGGTCGGCCTGTGTGATGGTGTAAGAAGCTGAGAACTCGACGAATTCACCAGGAGCCAGGGAATCTGGAGCCGGGCTGGTCGTCATGGTGACAGTGGCTTTGTCATCATCAACGGTGAAAGGACCCGTCAGCGTGACGTTGCCGGAGTTGGTCAGCTTGTAAGTGTAACTGATGACATCGTCAACCGCGTCATAAGTGAAAGGAGATGCAGATTTGACGAGGGTGAGTTCAGGATTCTGATCCGCAGTCACGGTCTCATCATCTTCGTTGGAATCAACCGGAGTTGTACCGAAGAAGCCGTGGCCCATAGCGGTGTTTTTGACAGAACCTGAGTCGAGGTCGGCCTGTGTGATGGTGTAAGAAGCTGAGAACTCGACGAATTCACCAGGAGCCAGGGAATCTGGAGCCGGGCTGGTCGTCATGGTGACAGTGGCTTTGTCATCATCAACGGTGAAAGGACCCGTCAGCGTGACGTTGCCGGAGTTGGTCAGCTTGTAAGTGTAGCTGATGACATCGTCAACCGCGTCATAAGTGGAAGGAGATGCGGATTTGACGAGGGTGAGTTCAGGATTCTGATCCGCAGTCACGGTCTCATCATCTTCGTTGGAATCAACCGGAGTTGTACCGAAGAAGCCGTGGCCCATAGCGGTGTTCTTGACAGAACCTGAGTCGAGGTCGGCCTGTGTGATGGTGTAAGAAGCTGAGAACTCGACGAATTCACCAGGAGCCAGGGAATCTGGAGCCGGGCTGGTCGTCATGGTGACAGTGGCTTTGTCATCATCAACGGTGAAAGGACCCGTCAGCGTGACGTTGCCGGAGTTGGTCAGCTTGTAAGTGTAGCTGATGACATCGTCAACCGCGTCATAAGTGGAAGGAGATGCGGATTTGACGAGGGTGAGTTCAGGATTCTGATCCGCAGTCACGGTCTCATCATCTTCGTTGGAATCAACCGGAGTTGTACCGAAGAAGCCGTGGCCCATAGCGGTGTTTTTGACAGAACCTGAGTCGAGGTCGGCCTGTGTGATGGTGTAAGAAGCTGAGAACTCGACGAATTCACCAGGAGCCAGGGAATCTGGAGCCGGGCTGGTCGTCATGGTGACAGTGGCTTTGTCATCATCAACGGTGAAAGGACCCGTCAGCGTGACGTTGCCGGAGTTGGTCAGCTTGTAAGTGTAACTGATGACATCGTCAACCGCGTCATAAGTGAAAGGAGATGCAGATTTGACGAGGGTGAGTTCAGGATTCTGATCCGCAGTCACGGTCTCATCATCTTCGTTGGAATCAACCGGAGTTGTACCGAAGAAGCCGTGGCCCATAGCGGTGTTCTTGACAGAACCTGAGTCGAGGTCGGCCTGTGTGATGGTGTAAGAAGCTGAGAACTCGACGAATTCACCAGGAGCCAGGGAATCTGGAGCCGGGCTGGTCGTCATGGTGACAGTGGCTTTGTCATCATCAACGGTGAAAGGACCCGTCAGCGTGACGTTGCCGGAGTTGGTCAGCTTGTAAGTGTAGCTGATGACATCGTCAACCGCGTCATAAGTGGAAGGAGATGCGGATTTGACGAGGGTGAGTTCAGGATTCTGATCCGCAGTCACGGTCTCATCATCTTCGTTGGAATCAACCGGAGTTGTACCGAAGAAGCCGTGGCCCATAGCGGTGTTTTTGACAGAACCTGAGTCGAGGTCGGCCTGTGTGATGGTGTAAGAAGCTGAGAACTCGACGAATTCACCAGGAGCCAGGGAATCTGGAGCCGGGCTGGTCGTCATGGTGACAGTGGCTTTGTCATCATCAACGGTGAAAGGACCCGTCAGCGTGACGTTGCCGGAGTTGGTCAGCTTGTAAGTGTAGCTGATGACATCGTCAACCGCGTCATAAGTGGAAGGAGATGCGGATTTGACGAGGGTGAGTTCAGGATTCTGATCCGCAGTCACGGTCTCATCATCTTCGTTGGAATCAACCGGAGTTGTACCGAAGAAGCCGTGGCCCATAGCGGTGTTCTTGACAGAACCTGAGTCGAGGTCGGCCTGTGTGATGATGTAAGAAGCTGAGAACTCAACGAATTCACCAGGAGCCAGGGAATCTGGAGCCGGGCTGGTCGTCATGGTGACAGTGGCTTTGTCATCATCAACGGTGAAAGGACCCGTCAGCGTGACGTTGCCGG
This sequence comes from Acidaminobacter sp. QWL-03, assembly GCF_058683855.1. NCBI lineage: Bacteria > Bacillati > Bacillota > Clostridia > Peptostreptococcales > Acidaminobacteraceae > Acidaminobacter > Acidaminobacter sp. QWL-03. The sequence goes on along the minus strand of NZ_CM178752.1, from coordinate 2,523,944 downwards.
AGTTGGTCAGCTTGTAAGTGTAACTGATGACATCGTCAACCGCGTCATAAGTGGAAGGAGATGCAGATTTGACGAGGGTGAGTTCAGGATTCTGATCCGCAGTCACGGTCTCATCATCTTCGTTGGAATCAACCGGAGTTGTACCGAAGAAGCCGTGGCCCATAGCGGTGTTTTTGACAGAACCTGAGTCGAGGTCGGCCTGTGTGATGGTGTAAGAAGCTGAGAACTCGACGAATTCACCAGGAGCCAGGGAATCTGGAGCCGGGCTGGTCGTCATGGTGACAGTGGCTTTGTCATCATCAACGGTGAAAGGACCCGTCAGCGTGACGTTGCCGGAGTTGGTCAGCTTGTAAGTGTAGCTGATGACATCGTCAACCGCGTCATAAGTGGAAGGAGATGCGGATTTGACGAGGGTGAGTTCAGGATTCTGATCCGCAGTCACGGTCTCATCATCTTCGTTGGAATCAACCGGAGTTGTACCGAAGAAGCCGTGGCCCATAGCGGTGTTCTTGACAGAACCTGAGTCGAGGTCGGCCTGTGTGATGGTGTAAGAAGCTGAGAACTCGACGAATTCACCAGGAGCCAGGGAATCTGGAGCCGGGCTGGTCGTCATGGTGACAGTGGCTTTGTCATCATCAACGGTGAAAGGACCCGTCAGCGTGACGTTGCCGGAGTTGGTCAGCTTGTAAGTGTAGCTGATGACATCGTCAACCGCGTCATAAGTGGAAGGAGATGCGGATTTGACGAGGGTGAGTTCAGGATTCTGATCCGCAGTCACGGTCTCATCATCTTCGTTGGAATCAACCGGAGTTGTACCGAAGAAGCCGTGGCCCATAGCGGTGTTCTTGACAGAACCTGAGTCGAGGTCGGCCTGTGTGATGATGTAAGAAGCTGAGAACTCAACGAATTCACCAGGAGCCAGGGAATCTGGAGCCGGGCTGGTCGTCATGGTGACAGTGGCTTTGTCATCATCAACGGTGAAAGGACCCGTCAGCGTGACGTTGCCGGAGTTGGTCAGCTTGTAAGTGTAGCTGATGACATCGTCAACCGCGTCATAAGTGGAAGGAGATGCGGATTTGACGAGGGTGAGTTCAGGATTCTGATCCGCAGTCACGGTCTCATCATCTTCGTTGGAATCAACCGGAGTTGTACCGAAGAAGCCGTGGCCCATAGCGGTGTTCTTGACAGAACCTGAGTCGAGGTCGGCCTGTGTGATGATGTAAGAAGCTGAGAACTCAACGAATTCACCAGGAGCCAGGGAATCTGGAGCCGGGCTGGTCGTCATGGTGACAGTGGCTTTGTCATCATCAACGGTGAAAGGACCCGTCAGCGTGACGTTGCCGGAGTTGGTCAGCTTGTAAGTGTAACTGATGACATCGTCAACCGCGTCATAAGTGGAAGGAGATGCGGATTTGACGAGGGTGAGTTCAGGATTCTGATCCGCAGTCACGGTCTCATCATCTTCGTTGGAATCAACCGGAGTTGTACCGAAGAAGCCGTGGCCCATAGCGGTGTTTTTGACAGAACCTGAGTCGAGGTCGGCCTGTGTGATGGTGTAAGAAGCTGAGAACTCGACGAATTCACCAGGAGCCAGGGAATCTGGAGCCGGGCTGGTCGTCATGGTGACAGTGGCTTTGTCATCATCAACGGTGAAAGGACCCGTCAGCGTGACGTTGCCGGAGTTGGTCAGCTTGTAAGTGTAACTGATGACATCGTCAACCGCGTCATAAGTGGAAGGAGATGCAGATTTGACGAGGGTGAGTTCAGGATTCTGATCCGCAGTCACTGTCTCACTATCCGGATCCGACTCAGTCGTCCCATCCGTAGCGTACGCTGTATTTGTAACGAATCCTGCATCCAGGTCGGGCTGAGTGATGGTGTAACTGGCCGTGAAATTGGCCGTAGCGCCAGGAGCGAGGGAAGCTACAGAAGCAGGGCTTGTGGTGGCTTTGTCATCGACTACGTAAACATCGTAAAGAGTGATGTTTCCTGTATTGGTGACTACATAACTGTAGTTGATAATATCCCCAACCGCATCATAAGTGGAAGGAGAAGCTGATTTTACGATGGTCAGAGCAGGCATTGGAATAATGGTTGCTTTTCTTACCCCCCACTCCTCAAAACCAGCGTTGGCAGGGTTTAGATTTCCGTGTACAACAACCATAACGGCATAACCTGTATTGTCATCAAACCAGTCAGCAGGAACAAAAACTTTATAGTCTGGTTTACCACTACCAGTATTTACACCGTAGTCCAATACAACCGTATAGTTTTTTTCAGTATCCAGATCATAAATCAGATCTATGCTACCGCCCGGAGGTGTGTCAAACGAATATGTCGTCATATCGTATAACCCTTCCAGATTCGATGAGCTAGTCTGCCAAATCTGAAGAACTTCTGTGCTCAAGTATTGGCTTGGAATTCCTGAGACTTGGTTAATGTCAACTGCAAATTCTCTATACCATATTCCATTAATTTCTACTAACGGAACACTAGTCATCGGGAGAGCACTGGTCTTTGAATCGCCTTCATCATAATCAGCAACTTTACCACCTGAGTTAAAACCTCTCTCAACTAGATTGTTTTGAATTGCCAAATAAGTGTTGAATACGCCGGTGCCGCTAGATTCTGTACCGGGGAAATAATCCCATAATGCTCCACTTAAAGTTTTTGGTGCAATCGGATTATCAATTGGTGTTGCAGGCATATCAGCAGCATACATTGTAACAACTTCATCATCGGTTAAGCTTTCAGACGCAGCAACCGACACCCCCGAACCAAACGGGATCAACAATAACAAAAGTGTCAAAATCCAAAGATACTTCCTCACCCTCCCTTTGGAGGTGGGATAACCTAACATATTTCTCACTCCTTTGATTCATCAAAGTCATTGAGTGAATTTCACATTTTCTTGATTTCGAAATCAAAAAACCGACCCTGCACAGGTCGGTTACGCCACTCGCTCAGCCCGGCATAAGGCGTCCATCTATAGCCGGACTTCATCGCTCCCTTAAAAATTACAAGACAATGCAGAATCACAGACCCTCGAGGATCCGCCATTCCGCACATGCGATTTCCGCCAGCCTATTCAATCACCAGCCAGGAGCATTATTTTATTTGGATGCTTCCTTGTTGCTGCCTCTCTATGATTCAATGGGTGCTGTCTGCTTCTGTGCAGATCAGGTGGTCACCCTATGATTAATTGCGTCTGTGCTCTGTCTATGCGTCAAATAATCTGTGATTATTGGAAGGTCAATTGAACTGCCGGCATGCCTCTTGACTGACCATCGGCATCCCTCCTTTAAATCCTTAAAAAACAAAATCCGACCCACAAAAATACTGGGGTCGGTTACGCCTTTGGCTCCTTCCGGATCATGGGCGTCCACACTGGACCCGGAATTCATTGCCACCACCAATTTACTTTAGCGTATTGTAATGAACGTACCACGCCTTCGCTAGTAGGCGCGTGTCCACTCCGCTCAAATATTGGAAGTGCGAAGTCATTCCTAAATATACCCATGTAATCAAAAAGTAATTACATTATGTAAACAAAATTTGAATAATGTTATTCGAAATTCGTTTGTTCATTATTTAACCAGGCGGCGATGACACATCCATATAGCATCATTCGATAATAAATCAACAGTGATCGCCAGATACTCACCAGATACTTACCTGACCCTCAAAAAAGCCCCACAAAACCCCATCCCCAATTTGCACTCTTCACCATCTTGATTCCATTCCAAATCAAGGTATAATAGAAGAAACCATCGGCAAAACCGCCTAAAGGAGGCCTTGCATGGATCTGTTTGTCCGTCTGGATATAAATATTTTCGCCGCGCTGATTCTGTTGATTCTGCTCTTAAACGGCAAGGTCTCAACCGGAATGAGCACAAAGACCAATCTCATTTTCAGCCGGCTCACAGCGCTGGTTCTGATCCTCACCCTATCCGAGATCATCAGCTTTGCGGTGGATCTGCGGCCGGGCGCCATGATGCCGACGCTGAATTACCTCAGCAACCTGATACTCTATCTGCTCGCGCCCTTTGCCATCAGCCTCTGGGCGGAATATGTCGAGCATTATCTCCTCCGGGATGTCCCCGACCTGAAGACCAGGCGGCTGATCCGGGCGGTACCCATCCTGGTCATCCTCGTGCTGGTGCTTACCAACCCGGCGAGCGGCTACCTCTTTAGGATCCTGCCCGGTAACATTTACGAGCGCGGCCCGCTGTTTGTGCACCAGATCCTGCTCAATGCCGTCATTGTCGCCCAGGCCTATGTGACCCTGTACCGCAACCGCCGCAGCCTTGATACGGCCAAGCTGATCTCCCTCGCAGCCTTCCCCCTTCTGCCGATGGTCGGTGTCCTCATCCAGCTCACCTTCTACGGCACCACTATGATCTGGAGCAATATGACCCTGGCCCTGCTGCTGATCTTCCTGAATGTCCAGAAGTCACTGCTGCTGGTGGACAGCTTGACGGGGATCGACAACCGGCGAAGCGTGGACAATCTGATCGATTCCATGAGCGAGCGGCGCAGGGATGTGCTCTATGGGGGCATGATGCTGGATCTCGACAATTTGAAGGAAATCAATGATGTTTACGGCCACGCCACTGGCGACCTCGCTATCAAACTGGCTGCGGAGATCATCAAGTGCTCGCTGCGAAAAGGCGACTTTGTCGCCCGCTATGCCGGGGATGAGTTTTTTGTTGTGATTGAAGTGGCGGAGGCCCAGGCCCTTACCAGGGCGGTGGAGCGAATTCAGAAGGCCTTTTACGATTACAACCGAGCGTCCGGTGAGCCTTGGGAAATCAATGTCAGCATTGGCTATGACACCTTCCGGTATGAGTCTGCGGAGTCTGTGGATCATGCCATGCGCCGCATAGATGACCTGATGTATCAGGAGAAGAAGCGGCGGAAGATGGAGCGGCGACTGGCGGCGGACATGGAGATGACGTAGGGTGGAAGCTGCTCGCAATGTGAGCACTTAGCATATATATAGAAAGAAAAAAACGGTGAAACTGGCGCCAACGGCCATAGGCCTATGGTTGACGCGGGTTTCGCCGTTTTATTTTTGTGGCAGCCTGCCACTATTTTGAGCCTCATGGCAAACAGGAGGCGTCTATGGTGATGATCCCGCCAGCGGCTTTCCAGGCGGTGGTGCCGTTTTCGAGGATGTAGGCGTCATAGCCCCGCATGTTGAGCATGGCTACGGCGTAGGCGGCGTTGATGTTTTTGACGCAGTAGACACCAATGATCTTGTCCTTAGGCAGCTCGCCCATGCGGTCGAGAAGCTCGGTCATTGGAATATGTAAGGAGCCCTCGATGTAGCCCTGTGCCCTGACTGGATCCGGTCTGACGTCCAGGATGACCGCTTTTCCTGCTTCGAAGGCGGTTTTCATGGAAGTGGCATTGGTGATGTACATGTTCTTTTCGCCGTAGCTATCCATGAATTTCTGCGCAGGGGAGGTGATTTCGACGGTCTTCGTCGTTTCAATCCATTTGACTTCGCCGCCGAAGGTGTTGGCGATCACGGCCATCGGCACCATGGTCCTGCCGTTGATGATTTGGGGCTCGACATCACTGACGAGCTTGTCACCGTCGATGAAGACCGGCACGCGCATGACGGCGAAGACGGCGCCGCCCAGGAGGAGCAGCAGGAGGAGGGCGCTGAGGACAATTTGGGTGAGCTTGCCTTTCATTTTGGGATGCACCTCTTTCTTGAGTGGAACTATTGTTTGAGTACACGTCTCTAAATTTTATACCTTTTATTTATACCCCGAAGGAAATGAAAATGGTTAGAAAATAAATATGTCGATGGTTTTAGCCCCCACTAATCCCACTCGCTAGGATTGAAAAGCGCCCCCGGATAAAGCTCTGGAGGCGCTTTTCATTACTTTAACTGTCATCGCGAGTGAAGTTGAAGAAGTTGTTTTTGCTAAAAACAAGTGATTACAAACTCTTCGAAATTATTTACCATCGCTGCATTGGATATTCTATCAGGTGAGTGAGGGAAACCTGAGTGCCATCAATGAAATTCTTCGTAGACATTAATGTGAATACCATAGAAGTTGTAGATTGGAATTTCAGGAGATGTGAAAGTGTTTTCTGATGCGTTGAAATGGTACTCAAACTGACCTGGTGCAGAGGACATACCGATAGGCGCTGTATCATAGCCTTGTACAGATACTATTGAACTAGATCCGAAGGTCCAGTCTTCAAGAGTGATGATCAATTGTACACCGGAACCGCTAGGTACAAATTCAACGGTGCCGACATAAGTGGTTTGTCCAGAGTAAATATTAGCTTTCCTGTCAATCAATTCAGCGTAGCTGATATAAGTTGCCCAGCTGCCAGTTGGCGTGTAACGGTAGACCCCTGGACTATGGGCAGCCCAAGCAGTTTCATATTCAGGTTCTTCCCAAATCTTAGTTGCAGGACCGCTGTTAGGTGCATTACCATCGGTTTCACGGTAGAGATCTACGCCGCTTACATTAACGGTTGAGTTTGCGCTGACGATTGTCGTGCCAGCCACATAGGATGTCAAGGTAACTGAAGCTTGGCCATCGGTTGTGGCGGCGCTAGGCGCATCGAGAGAACCAGGTCCGGATACGATGTTGAAGTAAATAGTAGTTCCGTCAGGTGCACTGACAAAACCATTACCATCGCCGTAATTGACCATTAATGTTGCAGTGAAGAGGTGAGGATCTCCTATCATATTGGTATCTAATGGTGGATTGATGGTGATATAGGCGTCGACCCAAGTTTTCTCAGCAGGATCGCTGTTGCCAGCTAAGCCGTCGGTTTCACGATAGAGTTCAATTCCACCGACGGTTACAGTAGCAGAAGCGCTGACCGTGGATAAACCGGCTTCATCAGAACTGATGGTGAATTGAGCTTCGCCGTTGGCATCGGTCAAAACCGTACCGGAAGCAGGTGAACCAAAGTCGTTTGTGAAGTCAATTTCAACACCGGCAGGCGCATCGGCCCAACCGGAGCCGTCGTTAACTTCTAAGAGAGCGGTAAAGGTGTGGTCGTCGCCGACTTCGTTGGTATCGTCGGCAGCAATGCTGATTCTAGCGTCGACCCAAGTTTTCTCAGCAGGATCGCTGTTGCCAGCCAAGCCGTCGGTTTCACGATAGAGTGAAACGCCGCCAACTAAGACTGTAGCAGAAGCGCTGACCGTGGACAAACCGGCTTCGTCAGAACTGATGGTGAACTGGGCTTCGCCGTTGGCATCGGTCAAAACAGTATCGGAAAGAGGTGAACCAAAATCGTTTGTGAAGTCAATTTCAACACCGGCAGGCGCATCGGCCCAACCGGAGCCGTCGTTAACTTCTAAGAGAGCGGTAAAGGTGTGGTCGTCGCCGACTTCGTTGGTGTCGTCGGCGGCAATGCTGATTCTAGCGTCGACCCAAGTTTTCTCAGCGGGATCGCTGTTGCCAGCTAAGCCGTTGGTTTCACGATAGAGTTCAATTCTACCGACGGTTACGGTAGCAGAAGCGCTGACCGTGGATAAACCGGCTTCATCAGAACTGATGGTGAACTGGGCTTCGCCGTTGGCATCGGTCAAAACAGTATCGGAAAGCGGTGAACCAAAGTCGTTTGTGAAGTCAATTTCAACACCGGCAGGCGCATCGGCCCAACCGGAGCCGTCGTTAACTTCTAAGAGAGCGGTAAAGGTGTGGTCGTCGCCGACTTCGTTAGTATCGTCGGCAGCAATGCTGATTCTAGCGTCGACCCAAGTTTTCTCAGCAGGATCGCTGTTGCCAGCCAAGCCGTCGGTTTCACGATAGAGTGAAATGCCGCCAACTAAGACTGTAGCAGAAGCGCTGACCGTGGATAAACCGGCTTCATCAGAACTGATGGTGAATTGAGCTTCGCCGTTGGCGTCGGTCAAAACCGTACCGGAAGCAGGTAAACCAAAGTCGTTTGTGAAGTCAATTTCAACACCAGCAGGCGCGTCTGCCCAACCGGAGCCGTCGTTAACTTCTAAGAGAGCGGTAAAGGTGTGGTCGTCGCCGACTTCGTTGGTGTCGTCGGCGGCAATGCTGATTCTAGCGTCGACCCAAGTTTTCTCAGCAGGATCGCTGTTGCCAGCCAAGCCGTCGGTTTCACGATAGAGTGAAACGCCGCCAACTAAGACTGTAGCAGAAGCGCTGACCGTGGACAAACCGGCTTCGTCAGAACTGATGGTGAACTGGGCTTCGCCGTTGGCATCGGTCAAAACAGTATCGGAAAGAGGTGAACCAAAATCGTTTGTGAAGTCAATTTCAACACCGGCAGGCGCATCGGCCCAACCGGAGCCGTCGTTAACTTCTAAGAGAGCGGTAAAGGTGTGGTCGTCGCCGACTTCGTTGGTGTCGTCGGCGGCAATGCTGATTCTAGCGTCGACCCAAGTTTTCTCAGCGGGATCGCTGTTGCCAGCTAAGCCGTTGGTTTCACGATAGAGTTCAATTCCACCGACGGTTACGGTAGCAGAAGCGCTGACCGTGGATAAACCGGCTTCATCAGAACTGATGGTGAATTGAGCTTCGCCGTTGGCGTCGGTCAAAACCGTACCGGAAGCAGGTAAACCAAAGTCGTTTGTGAAGTCAATTTCAACACCGGCAGGCGCGTCGGCCCAACCGGAGCCGTCGTTAACTTCTAAGAGAGCGGTAAAGGTGTGGTCGTCGCCAACTTCGTTGGTATCGTCTGCGGCAATGCTGATTCTAGCGTCGACCCAAGTTTTCTCAGCAGGTTCGCTGTTCTCAGCAGTGCCATCGGTTTCAACATAGAACATTCTGCTGCCTAAATCGAAAGTCGCATTTGCGCTGACCGTCGATAAACCGGCTTCATCAGAACTGATGGTGAATTGAGCTTCGCCGTTGGCGTCGGTCAAAACCGTACCGGAAGCAGGTAAACCAAAGTCGTTTGTGAAGTCAATTTCAACACCGGCAGGCGCATCCACCCAACCTGAGCCATAATTGACTTCAAGGTGAGCAGTAAAGATGTGGTCGTCGCCGACTTCGTTGGTTCCATCAGGCGTAATGCTGATTCTAGCATCAAAGAACATGTTACCAAAGTTCAAGTCATCCACGAGTCTTACCGTAACGCCATCAACAGAAGTGATGGTGCCGCTGGCTGAGCTCAACAAAATTTCATAGCCATATTGGGCTAAAACTGGAGGATCAGGAACTTCAGAGGCAATGCTGCTTGACGGAATGTACATCAATTTACCTGAAGCATCAAGAGCATCAAAGTAGAGTTGATAAGAACCAAATAGACCCAATGAATCTGAAGTAAATGCTGAATCAACATCAAATAAATCAGCCTCACCGGAGGTAATGGCCAGACCGCCAGGCGGTGTAGTCTGACTCCAATCGGATTCACCCAAGCGTGTTTCTCCTTCGGTAATATAACGTGTACCATAAGTTAAAGTTGGAAAAACATATTTACCTGTGGCATCCGTTTTTGTACCCAATACGAAGGCCATACCATCTATTTCAGCGGATACATAAACTGGCCAGTTGGCAAGGAATTCCTCGCCGGTATCCAGGGTATGATCACCGTCTCGGTCGTGCCATTTGTAACCTTCAACACGGACGACAGGTTGTTTTGGAACCGGAATGGAAACGGTTCTGTCCCCAACAGTAACGAGACGTGCGTCGCCGGAGGAACCAGGGTTAAAGAAGGAACCGAGTTTTGTAAGAGGTTTACCGGAAGCGTCGTCAAAACGAGGTTCTCCATAGACCCATCCACCCCAGTTAAAGGCGGGTACTGATGGATCTGCATAGCCTTGGTAGAGACCGCTGTTCCAAAGTGAAGTGCGGGACAAGTGGAGTTGGAAATAGACGACAATTGTTTTGGCGTTTCTTATGCCTTCACCTGCCGCTGCAACCAACTGATCACCAGTAAAATAGAAATACGCACTTGGATCATGAACAGCTTTTCCACCGATGGTATAGTTGCCATTAGGATTCAGTGGATAAAATCCACCTGAACCATTTGGAGGACCAAGATTGATTTGGGTGGTTGGTACAGTCATCTCAGTAAAGCCAGCCCAGAGATCTTCAAGTACTGGCCAGTTCTGAGCAGCTTCCATTTGAGCGACATCATTCGGTTCAATTGGATCCGCGCTGGTGACGTGTGGCCAGCCTTGGTCACCATAACTGGTTTTGGTAGGATTTTTCAGCATAATATTTTCAGCTGGATCTGTTGTATATCTGACCTGGAAGCCACGGACCAAGTCGACAAAGCGGTTGTTATATGGCGTCTTTTTAATAAACTCATAGGCAACGATGGTTTTGGCCATTTCTTTGTTAAAGTTGCTGATATTGCTGATGACAAACTGATATGGGACCCATTCGCCTTCAGCCCAAGCGCTGCCTAAGTTGGAGTTTTGCCATCGCATATCGTCAATTTTGGTTTCAGTATTATTATAATCCACTGAATAACCATAAAGTGTCGCGCTTAGTGCTGGTGCGGCAAAACTTGCCGTTGGAATAGTAGAGATGATGAGTGTAAAAATCAACATCGATGCTAAGAGAAGCCTCGTCACGCTCCTCCTAGCGGTCGGGTATCCTAACATCGTTCTCACTCCTTAAATTCTCTAAGTTTAGGAGAGAAACAAATTTTCAAAGTCGAGTCAATCAAAAACCGACCCTCACAGGTCGGTTACGCCACTGGCTCAGCCCGGCATAAGGCGTCCATCTGATAGCCGGACTTCATCGCTCCCATTCAAAACACAACACAAATCAGAATCACAGATCCTTTTCAGATCCGTCATTCCCTCTTGATTTGTTATCGCCAGCAGCCTCAGTGGTTGGCCGGGAGCTCTTGTGAAATTGGATGCTTCCTTGCTCTGACTCTATCCATAATTCGAAGGGCGGTGTCTTCTGCAGGCACATATCCCCCTCGATCAACTGCTTGTCCTATCTCTGCCTTGAATTGTCTGATCCGTTATTTATGTAGTGCGCTGATCTGCCGGCATGCCGCCTGATTCTTCATAGGCATACCTCCTCGTGCTCCAAAAAACAAAATACGACCCACAAAAACTAAGGGTCGGTTACGCCTTTGGCTCCAACCGGATCAGGGCGTCCATTCAGGATCCGGTTTTCATTGCTTCCGCCAATTTATTCAATTTTCAAGGATGCATAAACTTGGCGTTTATGCGTTGGCAGGGAATTGTTAGCCTTGGAAAGTCGTTTATATTATACCCAAAATAATAAAAAATATTAATACAATTGAATAATAATCAAAATTTATGGCTGTTCAATTTATGCTATTTGTGTTTAAAATCAAATATTTTAACTTGTGTAATAATGTTCACAATTAAAACAACAAGACGTATATAAATACAAATAGGTTTACATAACACATAAAACGACTCTGTAAATTTATGTCCATATAATAATGAACGATTATTAATTTTTCAAACGATATGCAATTTTTGGGGGGAGGGGAACCATCGGCAAAATCCTCTTTTTAAGACTGCTATTTGCCGACAACCATAACTTTCTCAAAATTATTGAAATCCTTCCTGAAATAAGGGTATAAACCGAAAGACTAAATATTTAGATCGTGACATCACATGCTGCACATAGGGCACGCGGAAACCAATAGTTTAAAGGAGGATTATCATGGGATTTCTAGACAAACTGTTCCACAAATCCAAAGAGACAGCTGAAAAGGTCAAGGACAAGGCTGAGGATTTGGCAGGCGAGGTCAAGGAAAAAGCTGAGGTTTTAAAGGACAAAGCAGAGGACTTGGCTGGTGAAATGAAAGAAAAAGCAGAGGTCTTGAAAGACAAAGCAGAGGACGTCCTTGAGGACGCGAAAGTCAAGGCTGAAGCGCTTAAGGACAAGGCAGAGGATAAATTGGAAGAAGCGAAAGAAAAAGTTGAAGGTCTGAAGGATCAAGCAGAAAATAAAGTCGAAGAAGTCAAGGAACAAGCGGAAACTGCGGCTGGAGAAGCCAAAGAAAAGGCTGAGGCTGTGGCTGAGGAAGCAAAAGAAAAGGCTGAAGATGTCAAAGTAGAAGCCCAGGCCGCAGTGGAAGAGGCTAAAGAAGCGGCTGAGGAAAAAGTTGAAGAAGCAAAAGAGGCAGCGGAAGAGAAGGTTGCAGATGTCAAAGCAGCCGCTGAGGAGAAGCTTAAAGAGGTCTAGGTTTAGGTCTAATTAATATGTCCATGGATCCTGAGTCAAACGCGAAAGTAGTGCGTAAGGAGAGAAGGCCCCGCGGCTTCCCCTAAGCGCTGACTGATTCGCCGCCACTCAGGATCTTTTTGTTTGTAAAAAATTTTCCTTTTTTGGTTTAATATTCTGTTCTTAAGCATTACAAAATTGTATAATGACCTTAGACACATCATTAAAGGCGCAGCCTGGAGGTTTTGGATGGACCTGTTTATTCAGCTTGATGTTGATATACTGGCGTTCGTGATACTACTTGCTATGTTCATCAATACGAGAAAGAGCATGGGGCTAAGAAACAAATCAACAGACCTTTTTTCCAGATTGACCTTTTTGATGTTGATCAGTACTTTTGTTGAAATTGTGACCTTTGCCTTGGACGGGCGTCCGGAGTCGTGGATGTATGCTGCCGGCTACATCAGCAACACGCTGCTGTTTGCGCTGGCGCCGGTTACGCTTTACCTTTGGGTGGATTACATTGAAAATTTGTTTGTCACAGACCTTGTGGCCTGCAGGTATAGGGTGGCCCTACGCGGCGCGTTGGTCGCTGTCATAATGCTCATGGTCCTGGCAAACTTCTACACCGGGATTTTGTTTCGACTCGAAGAGGGCAACGTTTACGTTCGCGGGCCTTGGTTTATGATCCAGGTGATGCTTAATGTCCTCTTAGCAGGACAGGCTTATTTGACACTTCTGTTAAACCGGCGAAGGCTTAATCCGGTGATGCTGTGGTCGCTGGTGCTGTTCCCGCTGCTGCCTGTCGCAGGAGTTGTGATTCAGACTTTATTTTATGGCACTACGGCTACGTTGAGCTTTAAGACCATCGCTCTTCTCTTGATTTATATCAATGTCCAGAGGGCTATGATCTTTATAGATCCGCTGACAGGGTTGGAGAACCGGCGGAGTATAGATCTGCTGGTGAAGGCTATGGGAGACAATCGGCGAGATGTGCTCTATGCGGGCATGATGCTGGATATTGACAATCTCAAGGTGATCAATGATTTGTATGGTCACTCTGCTGGGGATCTGGCCATCAAGCGGACGGCGGAGCTCATTAGGGGGAGCCTGCGCAAGACGGATTTTGTCGCACGGTATGCGGGAGATGAATTTCTGGTGGTCATGGAGGTTGAGGACCGCATGGCGCTTCTAAAGGCGGTGGAACGTATTCAGGAGGCCTTTGCGGTGTACAATGAGACATCAGGTGATGCTTGGAAATTGGAGGTCAGCATGGGCTATGACACTTTTGTGTATAAAACCCCTGAGGAAGTGGAGCAGGCGCTGATGGAAATCGATCTTAAGATGTATGAGGAGAAAAATCGGCGGAAGACAGAAAAGAAATCCAATTTGAATGTGGTCAGTGTTTAGAGCAGATGCCGACAAAAGATGACAACAATACACGCCCAAAAAATTTCGACCCCTTTCGTGGAAGTTGAACACGAAGGGGGTCGATTTGTTTTTAGGCGTGAAACTCGGTGTCTGACACCGAGTTTCTGACACAGAGTTTCTACCCCAACTCTTCCACCAAAAATTCACTTAAAAACAGCCGTGTCAGATGCGGGTCGAATTGGGTGCCGGCACCATCGGCTAATTCTTTTTGGATTTGGTCGGGGGAGAGGCGGGAGCGGTAGACCTGGTCGTGGCGCATGGTGTCGTAGGCCTCGATCAGGGCGACAATGCGGGCGTGGAGGGGGATGTCCCGACGGGAGAGGCCCCGTGGGTAGCCCTCGCCGTCCCAGCGCTCGTGGTGGCTGAGGATGTCCTCGGAGATGCGGGTGAAGTCTGGGCTGGAAACGGCAATGCGGTAGCCGCTTTCCGCGTGCTTTTGGACCTGGACACGCTCCTGGCTGTCCAGCTGGCCGCGCTTTTCAACGACTTCCCGGGGCACGCTCATGATGCCGATGTCGTGCATCAGGGCCAGAAGGCTGAGGTCCTCGATGCGCTCCGGGGTCAGGCCCAGGCGGGTGCCAAAGGCTTCGCAGAGCCTCTGAACGCGGCGGCAGTGCTCCATGGTGCGGGCGGACTGGCTTTCCATGACGGTGGCTATGGATTCGATCAGGGCGTTCTTGGCCCAGCGGCTTTCGAGGAGCTTGTTGTGGTACATGGTGGCCTCGCTGTCCTTGAGGACGCGGTTCATGATCTGATGCTCAGCGGACTTGGTGGCCTCGCCCATGGAGAGGCTCAGCATCACGGTGCCGGTGTTGGCGGCCTGAGCCAGGGACTGGATGCGCTGGGTGATGTGGGCGGCGGTTTCGGCGTCTGTTTTCGGGAGGAGCAGGGAGAACTCGTCGCCGCCGACTCTGGCAATGATATCATCTGCCCGGCAGGCGGACTTCATGACTTCGGCCGCCATTTTCAGGAGCTCGTCGCCTTCCGCATGGCCAAAGGTGTCGTTGACGAGCTTAAGGCCGTTCAGGTCGGCGGTGATGACGCTGATGGGCAGATTGCGGGGGACGTCCATGCGCTTCAGGGCGTCCTCGAAATAGGCGCGGTTATAAAGGCCGGTGAGCGGGTCGTGGAAGTTGAGGTACATGAGCCGGTCCTCGGTTTCCTTGCGTTCGGTGATATCCCGGGCGGCCGCGAAGATGTGGGCACCGGACGGCTCGGCGTTCCACTCGATGTAGCGGAATTCGCCGGAGCTGGTTTTCATTCGGATGACGAAGCCCATGAGGGGCTCGCCGCGGTTAAGTGTGTTGAGGGCGTTGATGGATTTTTCGACATCCTCTGCATGGACGAACTCAAAAAAAATGGCGTCCTGGAGGTCAGCAGGCTCATATCCCATCAGGAGTTTCCAGGCTTTGTTGGCCTTCATGATCCGGCCGTGGCTGTTGGCAATGCACAGCAGGTCCGGGGACAGGCTGAAAAAGCTCTCGAACTGCTCGTGGGTCTCCTGGAAGGCGAGCTCAACGGACTTCTGTCCGGAAATGTCCATGGCGGAGCCTATGATGTAGCGGACCTCCCCGGCTTCCATCAGAGGTGTCAGCGTAGTCTGCCAGGTTCGGGTGTCTCTTGGGAGGTTCAGGGTTTCTTCGTAAACTATGGTGCTTTTCAGATCCCAGCAGCGACGGTAGTTTTTTTCAACCGTGATGGCAAGCGGCGCCGGCAGCAGTTCTTGGGGCGTTTTGCCTTTGAGGTGGTCCCGCAGGAGTCCTGTCATCTGTTCGTGGTAGAGGTTGCTGTCTATGTAACGGAAAGTGGGGCCCTCTTCGACTTTGATGATGAAGACGGCGTCGGCAATACTCTGATAGATTTTTTCGTACTTCAGGCCGTTGCCGGCAACGGCGGCGTCGCGGGGGTTGTCTGAGTTAGGGTCCTTATGCGCTTTGAATGCTGTCTCGGTCTGTTCAGTCGGGTTAGGCTTTGTCATTGAAGCATCGACACTCCTTGGATGGCAAATTGTTAGACCTTTTTCGTGGGGATTCTTTTACTTGTGGATTTTAGCAGTGACGGCTTAAATTAGCGAAACTAATAGGAACGGGGCTGTTTGAGCAGCTTTTTAATGTTGTCGATCTGCTCCAGCTGCCCAAGGACCAGCAGCTTGTCGCCGGGCTCGACCAGAAAACTCGGATCTGGGTTGGGGCGGACAAAGTCCTCGGTGTGCTTTTTGGTGGCCAGGACATTGAGCCCGGTCTTTCTTCTGAAGCCGGATTCTCTCAGGGTTTGCCACGCGAATATACAGCCGTCTGGAATTTCGACTTCTTCTATGTCAAAGATGATGTCTCCTATGTGGGTCGTGATTTCCAGGAAGGACATGACGGCGGGTCTGAGCAACATGGTGGCCATGCGGTCGCCGCCCAGCTCGTTGGGGGACAGGGTGTTGTTGGCGCCGGCGTGGAATAGTTTTTTATGGGCGTTTGGATCGATGGCGCGGGAGACAATATGCAGATCCGGATTCATGCCCCGGGCAGTCAGCACGGTAAAGACGTTGTCCGCGTCGGTGGAGAGGCAGCTGACCAGACCTTTGGAGTGGTGAATACCGGCCTTTTCCAGCACGTCTTCCTGGGTGGCGTCGCCGTGGAGGACCATGATGCCTTCCTCCAGCAAGGCGTTGGCTCGCTCCTCACTTTTTTCTATGGCTATGTAGCTGACGTTGCTTTTAAGGAAACGCTTGATGACGCTCATCCCCGTGTAGCCTGCGCCGCAGAGGATGTAGTGGTCTCTGAGGTTGTCAATGTCGTGTTCCATGGCGCGCCTCCTCATAATTTCGGTGAATTCGCCGCCAAAGACGAACGCGGCGACGTAGGTCAAGGTGTAGGCCACGAAGCTGATCCCGCCGAAGATCATCAGGATCGTGAAAATCTTGCCGGCGTTTGACAGCGATACGACTTCCTTGAAACCTACGGTGGACAGCGTGATGACCGTCATGTAGAAGGCGTCTAACGCTGGAATGTCTTCCAAGACCATGTAGCCCATAGTCCCGGTAAGCAGCAATAACACCAGGGAGGACACCAGAATCAGTATACGCTTGAACTGCCAGTGCATGACGCCACCTCCTCAGGGGTTGGTGCGGAAATTTGGTTGTCTTATGTATCCCCCGTTTGGCGTGTCAGGCAACAAGAAATTGTGGCAGGCTTACAAAAAGGGTGGACTATTCTGATTATAACGAGAAATAGGGCGGTTTTCACCTTTTTTCGCAAAATTTCGACCTTTTTCGACGCCTTTTTCACAAAAATTTCGATTTTTTTGCCCGGGGCTTTTAAATAATGTAAAATGGAAAAAAGATTTGGCTTTCTGCTGGAAAGCCTTTGAAGTTGGAGGGAAATTTATGACTACACCTAATCATTATCCGAGACTGGAAATAGATCTTCAGAAACTGGCGAGCAATGCGGCTTGCGTTACGACTTATGCCCGCGAGCGCGGGATTGAGATCACGGGTGTGATCAAGGGCTGCAATTCTATAGTTGAGGCGGGAAAGGCCATGCTGAAGGGCGGGTGTACCGGCCTTGCGACGTCGCGGATGGATCAGATGAGGCGGATCCGCGAGGCGGTGCCGGGTGCGCAGACGTGGCTCCTTAGGCTTCCTATGCTGTCCGAGATTGAGGACATGGTTCTGTTGTCAGATCTCAGTCTGAATTCGGAAGAAGTGACCATCGGCAAAATTGAAGAGGTTTGTGGTCGGTTGGGAAAACAGCACGGCGTGATCCTGATGGCGGACCTGGGGGATCTTCGCGAGGGTTTTCGGGATTTTGAAGCCATGATGGCGCTGGCGGAGGAGATTGAGTTCAGGATGCCGCACGTGGTGCTGGAGGGTATTGGTACGAATCTAGGGTGCTATGGGTCGATCAGTCCGACCACGGAGAATTTGACGGAGCTGGTGGAACTGGCGAGGGCGATTGAGGCGCGGCTGGGGCGGAAGCTCCGGTATGTGTCTGGGGGCGCGACTACGACGCTGCCGTTGCTGCTGAAAGGCGGCGTGCCGGAGGGGATCAACCATCTGCGGGTTGGAGAGGGCATTTTGAACGGCCGGGATCTGATGGTGTTCTGGAATACGCCATTCCCGGGTGTGGTGGCGGACGCGTTCACGCTGAAGGCGCAGGTCGTGGAAGTCAAGGAGAAACCGAGTTATCCCATTGGGGAGATCTTTGTGGATGCTTTTGGCGAGGTGCCGGTGTATGTGGATGAGGGCGTCCGCGTTCGGGCGATTGCCGCTGTAGGAAAGCAGGATATTGGATCCCATGAGAAGCTGCTGGTCAGGAATGAGGGGCTGCGGCTGATTGGCAGCAGCAGCGATCATTTGATTTTGGACGTGACGGATCTAGCCCCGGAAGCGCGGCCTGTGGTGGGGGATGTTTTGGAATTTGACCTCAGCTACCCGGCAATGCTGTATTCGACGGGCTCCGCGTCGGTGGAGAAGGTGCTGCTAAACGGGGAGACGGTATTGTAGTCGGTTGAGAAACGTTATCGCATGCTCTGGCACTGAATTAAAAGTTGTCCGCGTCACCAATGTGAAAACCGTCCGCGTGGCCGATGGCCTATTGCCCCAACCTCACGAATGAAAGGAAGTCATCTCTTTGGAACAGACATCAAATCCGGTAATAACCTATGTAAAGCGGCTGCCCAGGCTGATGTTTGGGTATTTTCTCTACGCGCTTGGCATTGCGCTGACGGTGGACGCCAATCTTGGCCTTGCGCCCTGGGACGTCTTGCATCAGGGGCTGTCCCAGACCCTGGGGATTACCTTTGGCACGGCCAGCATTGGCGTGGGCATCATCATTGTCGCCCTCAACGTCAAACTGGGTGAGCGGGTTGGCTGGGGGACCATAGGCAACATGATTTTTATTGGGGTATTCCTGGACCTCCTGTTCGGCAGCGGGCTGCTGCCGTCTCTGGAATCCGTCCCACTCAGGGTGATTCAGCTCTTTGCTGGGATGTACACCATAGGCATCGCGTCCTACGTCTATTTGGGCTGTGGCATGGGCTCGGGTCCCCGGGACGGATTGATGGTGGCGCTAACGAAAAAGACCGGCAAGCCGGTCGGGCTGATCCGCAGCGGCATCGAGCTCTGCGTGCTGGCCGTAGGCTATTTCCTGGGCGGCTCCATAGGCATTGGCACGGTGCTGACGGCGGTTGGTATTGGCTGTGCCGTCCAAAACGTTTTCAAGCTGGTCAAATTTGACGTCAAAGGCCAAAAGCACCGCTTCGTGGACGAGGATTTAGCGTGGGTGCGGGCGAAGTAACAATTGAAATAATTACAATTTCGATTTTAGAAAATTCAATCAATGCTCGCATCCTTTGAAAAACATGGGCTGTACAAAAAATAAATAAAAAACAATTTGTCACTTTTGTGACCTAAATGAACAAATTACCCCTAATGATTGACATTATTTTATCAGGAATTTATACTCAGGATGAAACTAAAATCAAGGGGGATTACCAAAATGAAGAAAAAACTTTTAGCGCTCGGCCTCGTGTCCGTGCTCGCCATCAGCCTTTTCGCAGGTTGTTCCAAGCCAGCTGAGACTCCAGCGCCCGCTGAAACGCCAGCTGAAACTCCGGCAGAAGCTAAATACGCTGACGGCATCTACTTCGCTCAAGAAGACGGCTTCGCAGAAAACGGCTGGAAGTACATGGTCACTGTCGAAGTTAAAGACGGCGCAATCACATCTGCAGTTTGGAACGGCGCCAACAAAAACGCTGGTCCTGACAAGATCACACTCTCCACTGACGGCACTTACGGTATGGTCGCAAAGGGCGGCGCTCAGGCTGAATGGCACGAGCAGGCTGCTGCTACTGAAGCCTACCTTCTCGAGAAACAAGATCCTACTATGATCGAGTACACTGACGCTGAAGGTCATACGGATGCAATCGCTGGCGTTTCCATCCACGTCATCGAGTACTTCACACTTGTTGAAAAAGCACTTGCTGCTGGTCCGGTTGGCGCTGGCCAATACAAAGACGGCGCTTACCATGCTGAAGGCGCTGAGTTCGACGCTAACAGCGGCTGGAAATCAACTGTAGACCTTACGGTCATCAACGGCTACATCGTTGCAGCTAACTGGGACGGCATCCACAAGGATGGCGGCGACACCAAAAAAGTCCAATCTGCTGACGGTCGTTACGACATGACCGTTGCAGGCGCGAAAGCACCTTGGCATGAGCAGGCTGCTGCTACGGAAGCAGTCCTTCTCGAATCCCAAGATCCTGCTTCAGTGACGCTCAACGCAGAAGGCAAAACTGATGCCATTGCTGGCGTTTCCATCTCTGTAGGCGACTTCTTCACACTCGCTGCTGAAGCGCTCGCAACTGCGAAGTAATAGTTCACCCCAAACACGTTAACCGAACAAGACTCAAGGGACGCACCTTGAGTCTTGTTTTACGTTTACGCCGCAATTGACGGAGGCATCCAAATATGAAAAAAAGTTACAGACAACCATCGGCAATTATAATTTTGATTTTACTTTCCCTGACACTGCTGGCTTTCACCGGCTGTCAGAATTCAGAGCCGGCCCCCGCGCCTGAGCAGCCTGGCGCCGAACAGCCGGGCACAGACCTTCCAACCCCACTTGCCGAGCCTGTGGAGCAAAATGACTTCATCCTCGGCACCATAATTTCTCTCAAGCTTTTCGACTATGCGGAGGAAGCCTATTTCCTTGACAGCTTTAATGCCCTGCGGGACATTGAGCGCCGCATGACCATCAACGACGCGAATCCAGCGGAAAGCGAAGTCATGCAGATTAACGAAAATGCGGGCATCGCTCCGGTGAAGGTCTCTGAGGACACTTTTGAGGTCATCAGGAACGCTGTCCGTTACAGCGAACTCTCCGATGGCCGCTTCGACCCCAGCGTCGGCGTCCTGGTCAAGCTCTGGAATATTGGCACAGATTATGCCGCGATTCCGGCTAAAGAAGAAATCGACGCGCGTCTGCCCCTTGTGGACTATACGAAAATTGAGCTGAACGAAGCGGAGAAGACGGTTTTCCTCAAGGAAAAAGGCATGCTTATAGATCTGGGCGGCATAGCCAAGGGCTTTGGCGCGGACGTGGTTTCTGGGATCCTGTATGATTACGGCGTCCGCAGCGCCATTGTCAATCTGGGCGGCAACGTCCTGGTCATGGGCGAAAAGCCAGATGGTTCACCGTGGCGTATAGGCGTCCAAAATCCATACTCCGAGCGCGGCGAATACCTGGGCATTGCCACCATCACCGACAAGACCATTGTGACCTCGGGCGTCTATGAGCGGTATTTTGAGGAGGGCGGCAAGCGCTATCACCATATCCTCGACACCACGAATGGCTACCCGGTCGAAAATGGCCTTGTGGGCGTCTCCATTATCGCTGATATCTCCATGGACGCGGATGCCCTCTCCACGGCGGTCTTCTCCCTGGGACCAGAAAAGGGCAAAGCGCTGGTGGAGTCCATTGACGGCATCGATGCCATCTTCGTCATGGAGGACAAGTCCATCACCATGACTGAGGGCGCGAAGGCATTCTTTGAGCTGACGGATAATAATTTCCACATCGTTGAATAACAAAGCAGTGGCCGATGGTAACCATCGGCCAAATTCTTATAAAACGAAAACCCCCGGTTCTACCGGGGGTTCTAAAGAGCTTTAGCTTTGAGTATTTAATTCAGATACCTCCTTTTGTTAGAATAAAGATGGTCTGCCAACCAGCTTAATAAACAAAAGGAGGTATCCTGAAATGGATAAGAATAGTTTAGCACATACAAAACGGAACTGCAAATATCACGTAGTATTTGCTCCCAAGTATCGCCGACAAGTGATTTACGGAAAAATAAGAATGATATTGGGAGGATTTTACGGAAACTGTGTGAGCAAAAAGGTATCGAAATACTTGAAGCAACAGCGTGCTCAGATCATATTCATATGGTAATTGCAATACCGCCAAAGTACAGTGTAGCGAGTATTATGGGATACCTGAAAGGAAAAAGTTCGCTCATGATATTTGACCGGCATGCCAACTTAAAGTACAAGTACGGAAACCGGCATTTCTGGTGCAGAGGATATTATGTGGATACAGTGGGACGTAATGAAAAGCAAATAAGAGAGTACGTAAGAAATCAATTAGATGAGGACATAGCACATGACCAGATAAGTATAGAGGAGTATGTTGACCCGTTTACGGGTGAGCAGGTGAAAAAGGGCAAAAAATAGGCTGCTTTAGCAGCAGCCCGAGAATAAAAGCAGTTGGCAGACTTTTTCGAAGAGCCTTAAGGCTCAAGCGAGTAACAAGCCCTTATAGGGCTGAGCAAACTACCCGCTAAGCGGGTAGTTTTGATTTTGGAAACTCGGTGTCAGACACCCGGTTACATCTTTTGGAAACTCGGTGTCAGACACCCGGTTTCATTAAATCAAAAACAATATGGACAAAAACCATTTTAATGAACAAAAGCGGCAAAACTATGGATTTTTTCTACAGGTATGATAATGTTTTATCAAATGGTTGTTTAGCAATTATTTATCATAATAGGTCATACCAAAAAGATCTGGGAGGAATACCATGAGCGACAAGAAACGCATCGTCATTCTGGGCGGCGGCTACGCTGGCATTTTGACAGCCAAGAAGCTTGCCAGAAAGTTCAAGAAAAGCGAAGAGGTCGAAATCTCGCTGATCGACAAAAAGCCGTACCACACTATGCTGACGGAGCTCCACGAAGTAGCTGCCGGCCGTGTTCCTGAGGACGCGATCCGGATCAACCTTAAAAAGATATTCGCCGGAAGAAATGTCAACGTCGTTCTGGATGACATCAAAGACATTGATTTTAACGGCAAAGTTCTGAAATCAGAGGATGCCAGCTATCCTTACGACTACCTCGTCATGGCGGCGGGCTCCAAGCCGACGTTTTTTGGCGTACCAGGCGCGAAGGAAAACGCGTTCCAGCTCTGGACATTTGAAGATGCGGTAGGCATCCATGAGCACATCCTCAAAATGTTCCGCGAAGCAGTCAAAGAAAAGAATCCTGAAAAGCGCAAGAAGATGCTGACATTTGTCGTCGTAGGCTGCGGCTTTACGGGCGTCGAGATGATCGGCGAGCTCGGCGAGTGGAAGGACAGACTCTGCAAGGATTTCTATGTGGATCCTTCCGAAGTCAAGCTATACGCAGTGGATATGCTGCCTAAGATTTTGCCTATCTTCCCTGACAACTTGATTCAGAAAGCGGAGAAAATCCTCGTCAAGCTTGGCGTTGAGATTCTCACCGGTTCCTCTATCACTGAAGTGGGCAAAGGCTTTGTCCGACTCGGCGAGAAGGGCACTCTGGAAGCGGACACAGTCATCTGGGCTGCGGGCGTTGAAGGCGCTGATGTTATGGCGAACCTCGAAGTCAAGCGCGAAGGCAGAAACCGCATTGTCACCAATGACAAACTTCAATCCGTTGAGCATGAAAACGTTTACGTCGCTGGCGACAACATTTTCTACATTGTTGAAGGCGAGCAGAGACCGGTGCCGCAGATGGTCGAAAACGCGGAGCATTCCGCTGCAACGGTTGCCCATAACATCACTGCTGACCTGAAGGGCGGCACAAAGGAAAGCTACAAGCCTGCCTTCCACGGCGCTATGGTATGTATTGGCGGCCGCACCGGCGTCGCACACCTTGGCATGCCTGGCAAGTTCTTCGGTCTCACCGGATTCTTCGCTATGTTCGTCAAGCACTTCATCAACCTCGTTTACTTTATCCAGGTCGCCGGCTTCAACAAGTGCTGGACGTACCTGCTTCATGAAGTCTTCCACGTCAAAGACAACCGCAGCTTCGTCGGCGGTCACTTCGCTAAAGCGTCTCCAAACTTCTGGCTCGTTCCGCTGCGCCTCTTTGTGGGCTGGAAATGGTTTGAGCAGGGCTGGCACAAGCTTCCCGGCGTCCTTGCAGATCCGTCCAAGATCTTCCTGATTCCTGCGAAGGTCATCGACGGCGGCACGACCGCATCTCCTGCCTGGAATGGCGGCGGCAACGTGGTCGCGACAGTGGCTGACGCTGCTACGGCTGCATCTGCAACAGCTGGCGCTGCTGCTGAAACGGCGTCTGCATGGGGCGAAGCACTTCCTGTTCCTGATTTCATCTCTTCTATGGTACAATGGTCTATGGACGCGTTTTTCTACACGGCGGACGGCGGCTTTACGACGCTGGCGTCGGTGTTCCAGACCGGTATGGTTATTGGCGAGGTCCTCTTCGGCCTCGCGCTTATGGCGGGTCTCTTCACGGCTCTGTCTTCCATCGCGACTATCGCTATGGGCGGCATGATCTGGGCTTCCGGCATGGCTCCTCTTGAGATGCTCTGGTATATGGCTGGCGGCGTTGCGCTGATCGGCGGATCCGGAAGCACCTTTGGCATGGATTACTATGTCCTTCCATTCCTCAAGAAGATCTGGAAGAAGATCGGTTTCGTTAAAAAATATTATCTATACACCGAATAGCATTAGTTGACGCCTGACATGAAATGTCCTTTTGAAGTTTGCCTTTGCTTTGAAGGGACATTTCGTTATGTCAACGTTCCTTAAGACAGGAGTTTTTATCATGAAAAAGACGGACATCATCCTGATCGTTGTGCTCGCCGTGGTGGCCCTTGGATCCCTCGGCATAATGAGGCTCCTACAGGCCAGAGCGGCAGAGTCTGCGGATGTGATTGAGGCAGAGATCGTCGTCGAAGGCGAGCTGTTTGAAACTGTGAATCTATCTGAGCCTCAGGTTATTGAAATCCGGACTGAGAAAGGGTACAATTTTCTCAAAATCGAAGAAGGCCAAATCCTGATGTTCGAAGCGGACTGCAGGGATCAGATCTGCGTCAATACAGTACCTGCGACTCAGCCGGGAGACACCATTGTCTGCCTGCCTCATGAGGTCATCGTGCAGATTAAAGGGTCTTCTGAAGGGGGGCTGGATGCCGTTGCGCAGTAAGCATTCCAAAACGAGAACTATGGTCCTTATCGCGGTCCTGGTAGCCCAGGCTATTGTCCTGAGTTTGGTGGAGCGCATGATTCCATTCAATTTCAACGTGCCCGGCGCGAAGCTTGGCCTTGCGAATATCGTGACACTGACGGCGATCTACATGCTGCCCTTTAGGCAGTCCTTTCTGGTGGTGACCCTCAGGATTTTGATGACGGCGTTTATCGTCGGTTCTTTTTCTTCGTTCCTGTACAGCCTGGCCGGCGGTTATCTGAGCTACTTCATCATGGCCCTGCTGGTTTACCTGGATTTTAAGAATCTCGGAACCATCGGCATCAGCGTTGTGGGCGCGGTGGCTCATAACCTGGGACAACTGCTCATGGCGGCGTTTATTATTCAGAACGCTTTTATTTTAGGGTATTTGCCGATGCTCATGCTGGCCGCCATCGCTACCGGTATAGCTGTCGGACTCACGGTACAATATCTGCTCAAAGCGCTGAAGGCAACGAAGCTGTTTCAGAACAGCTGAGAGGGATTGAAGGCAAAACCCGGACGGGTTATTTAACAGAGATAAAATCATAAGCCAAAGCTAACAATTAATTGAGATTAAGATTAAGATCGTAAGGAGAAGCTATGAGCGCTTTCTGGAAAGACTTCCCCGAATTGAATAATGAGCTTCAGCTGGTCAGGGGCTTGATCCTAAAGCATAGTCAGTCACCGGACGCGGGATTCGAAGAGGCGCTGACGGAGATGGTCGGCAGCGGCGGAAAAATGCTGCGCCCGGCGTTCCTGCTGCTCTCGTCCAGATTTGGCGAGGTGGAGCCGCAGAAAATCCGGACGCTTGCTGCCGTCATTGAGATGCTGCATATGGCGACCTTGGTCCATGATGATATTGTGGATGATTCCAGGCTCCGACGCGGAATTGAAACCGTACAGTCGAAGTATGGCAAGGATTACGCGGTTTACCTGGGCGACTGGCTATTCTGTCAGTGCTTCATGATGCTGTCCTCCCACGACTACACCCGGGAGAATCTTCAGGACATCTCGAAGGCCATCATGAAGATTTGCATGGGCGAAATCCGCCAGTTCAACTTCCGCTATAATGCCCACATGTCCTTCAAGAACTACCTGAAGGTCATTTCTGGCAAGACCGCGGCACTGTTTGCTATGAGCTTCTACGCCGGCGCCTTTGAAGCGGGCTGTGATCCGAAGCTGTGCAAAGCCCTGGGCAGAATTGGCCATGATATTGGCATGGCGTTTCAAGTGGTGGATGATCTGCTGGACTACAACGGTGATTCCGAAAAGCTTGGGAAGAGCGCGCAGAGGGATCTGCAAAGAGGCTTCTATACTCTGCCGCTGCTGTACGCTTTAGAGACCCCACTGGGTGAGGCTATTGAGACTAAGCTGAGCAGCACCTTGTCTGAGCATGATGTGGATGACCTCCTGGCCCTGGTCAGGTCAAGCGGCGGTGTAGGCCGTGCCAAGAAGCTGGCAGACCGCTATACTTCAAGAGCTATGGCCAGAATTGAGGCCCTGCCGGAGCATGAGGCAAAAGAGACGCTGAGAAGGCTGACGAATCAGTTGATTGGAAGAGATCATTAGCGAGAGAGACCCGCAGGGCGCCAGAGGCGCCCTGTTTTTTTCTGCCGGTAAGGCAGAAAAAAGAACAGGCAGAGCCTGTTAGGGTCACTCGCGAAGGATGAAGCGCAGCGGAATCCGAGTGTGTGTAGGTAGATGAAGAGGCGGAATGATTACCCGCAGGGCGCCAGAGGCGCCCTGTTTTTTTCTGCCGGTAAGGCAGAAAAAAGAACAGGCAGAGCCTGTTAGGGTCACTCGCGAAGGATGAAGCGCAGCGGAATCCGAGTGTGTGTAGGTAGATGAAGAGGCGGAATGATTACCCGCAGGGCGCCAGAGGCGCCCTGTTTTTTTCTGCCGGTAAGGCAGAAAAAAGAACAGGCAGAGCCTGTTAGGGTCACTCGCGAAGGATGAAGCGCAGCGGAATCCGAGTGTGTGTAGGTAGATGAAGAGGCGGAATGATTACCCGCAGGGCGCCAGAGGCGCCCTGTTTTTTTCTGCCGGTAAGGCAGAAAAAAGAACAGGCAGAGCCTGTTAGGGTCACTCGCGAAGGATGAAGCGCAGCGGAATCCGAGTGTGTGTAGGTAGATGAAGAGGCGGAATGATTACCCGCAGGGCGCCAGAGGCGCCCTGTTTTTTTCTGCCGGGAAGGCAGAACTTCCATTCCTGTACCAGGCACCGGCGAAGAAGATAATGAAATAGAATTATCTAAAATCTAGCATTATCAATCTTTTCAAATGATTTGCACGTCGGCGTTCCAAAAACGGTGCCAGGTACGGAACAGCGAAAATGGTGCCAGAAACTAGACGGCGTGATGCCGTCGAGTAAGGCTGCCAACAAGTAATGCCAAAGGATGTAGAATTTTCTGCTATTTTGTTCATAAGATGTGGTAAAATATTGTTAGGTTTACACTTTTGGTGGCAGGGGGTGCCGGTTATGTTTGAAAGCGAGGTTGAAGGCTGTGAAACCATCGGCATCTATGCGTTTATCAGGCGTGGGGCGGCACTGCTCGCAGTTGCCGCATTGCTGATTCTGGGGCTGTCTGCCTGCGAGATCCAAAAGGAGATTTATGTGCCTGGCAGTTATGAAGGTGTTTCTGAGGGGTACCATGGTCCAATCCGTGTGGTAGTAACAACCAACGCCATGGACATTGAGTCCATTGTCATCATTGAGGAGCACGAAAAGCAAGTGCTGGGAGAAGTGGTTGACATTGTCTACGAGACCATTCCGGAACGGGTCCGGCGCAACAACTCTACCGAGGTGGACGTGGTGTCCGGCGCGACTATGACCAGTACGGCGCTGATCAAAGCGATCCGGGACGGACTGGACAAGGCCCTGATTACGTCTGTGGATGCGGCTGAACCGGAGTCCGGTGGTGAAGACACCGAAGACACTGAAGACACCAACTAACGGACATGAGGGGGACGTGCCTTGAAACTTCAATTCAAAATCGCGCTCTTTCTGTCGGTGATGCTGGTCCTCGTCGTTGGAGGCATTGGTTTTATGACCTTTGGCTATTTGGAGCGGACCATTGAGACTCAGATGGGCAACAACGCCATGGACCTAGCGGTGACGGTAGCGGCCATACCGGAGATCAAGCATGCGCTTGCAGACCAGAATGAAGACAAAACCGTTCAGACACTGGTGGAGGATTTCAGGAAGCAGACGCGTTTTCAATATATTATCGTCATGGATATGGAGGGGATTCAGTACTCGTATCCATCGGAAAATCTGCTGGGGCAGAGGTATCGCAACGGGGGCGAGGAACAGGTTTTAACTACTGGCGAGGCCTACGTCTCCGCGGACCGAAACGAGCTGATCTCTGCCATAAGGGCCTTTGCACCAGTGTATGAGAACGGCGTCCAGGTTGGCGCCGTCCTGGTCGGCCTCCTGACGGACACGGTCTACAAAGAAGTCGGCACACAGATCAGGAATCTCGAGACGACACTGGTGGTTTGGCTGCTGGTGGGAATCCTGGGGGCCGCGATCCTCAGCCTCAACATCAAACGGACCATCTTTGGGCTGGAACCTAAAGAAATCGCCCTGCTCCTTGGGCAGAGGGACATCATCCTTCAGAGTCTCAACAACGGGGTTCTGACCATAGACAGCAGCGGAAAAATTCTTCTGTTCAATAAACTGGCCAGGGAAATTCTCGGCCTCAATCCTGAAGACGTCGGCAAGCCCTTGTCGGATTACAGCGATCTTTACGCGCATCAAATGCTGCGGACCCTCGAGACTAAAGAGACCATCCTGAACCAGGAAATCCGACTCAGTCCCGGTAAGACCATTCTATGCAGCCACACGCCGCTGAGGGATCACAGGGGAGAATTTATAGGCGTCGTGTCCAACATTCAGGACTTAACTCAGGTCAAGCTCATGGCGGAGGAACTGACGGGCTATCAGAAAATGACCAATGCTCTGAGAGCCCAGAATCATGAGTTCATGAACAAGCTTCATACCATTTCGGGGCTGATTCAGTTAGAGGCTTATGAGGAAGCAGTGGACTATATTTCCGTGGTTTCAGACCAGCGCGAGCGCCTCTCCGGCATCATCAATGACCGGATTGAAAATACCCACGTCTCCGCTATTTTGCTGGCAAAATACAATCGTGCAACTGAAGCCAAAATAGACATGGAAATCGATCCTGCCTCTTACTTGAACCGGCTGCCGGACAGAATTTCAGAAGACGAGCTCTGCTCGGTACTGGGCAATCTCATAGAGAATGCAATTGAAGAGCTGGTCAAGATCGAAGGAGGCCAAATTTACGTCTGCATCACTTCCGGTGAGGAAACGCTGGATGTGGTGATTTCCGACAACGGTCCGGGCATTCGCGAGGACATTGCGGACAAAATATTTGAGCGAGGCGTGACGACTAAAACGGGCAGCCGCGGCTTTGGGCTGACTATTGTCAAGGAAATCATTGATGAGGCGGGCGGCGTCATAGAGCTGGATAATGAACTGGGCGCTGAATGGCGCATCACAATACCCTATGAAGGGGGGCGGGCACTGGATTATGATTAAAGTGCTCATCGTTGAAGACGATCCCATGGTCAGAGAAATCAATGAACGGTTTTTGGCTAAAATTGAAGGCTATACACTGCTAGACAGCGTCTCCACCCTGGACCGGGCCAAGGAGCTGATGAAGATTGCAGAGCCGGACCTGGTTCTGCTGGACGTGTTTTTCCCTCAAGGGAAGGGCGTCGACCTTCTGCGCTGGATTCGTTGGGAGGGCATGCGTTCGGACGTCATCATGATCACCGCGGACCGCTCTGTCGAAACCGTGGAGGAAGCCCTGCGCTACGGCGCGGTGGATTACCTGATCAAACCTTTCAAATTCAAGCGCTTTGAGGAAACCTTATCCCAGTTTCGCCTGCGCAGGAGAAATCTAATGCAGTCGGAGAACGTAGAGCAGGATCTGATCGACCAGTTGGTCATGCGGGAAGGCGGCAATAGCGGGCGCGAGGAAGACGAAGATCATGAAATGATCGATACCAAAGGCTTCAGTCAGCTGACCTATGACAAGGTGTGTGAGTGCATCCGCGGCTTCGGCACCCAAACTTTCACGGCGCAGCTGGTGGCCAAAAAAATAGGTGTCTCGAGAATCACGGCGCGCCGCTATCTCGACTACATGGAAAAAGAAGACAAGCTTGAAATTGAGCTGGAATACGGCAAAGTCGGACGGCCTAAAAACAGATATAAGATCAGGGAAGGCTGCTGGAACGACAAGAGCGAGAAAGACGAATAGCGCGAACGGAACCGGCCAAAGACTCTGAAGCGCGATCTTAAGATACTTGGAGGAAATAGACATGCATCAGCTAGAAGAAGGGTTCTATACCTTTCCCATTCCCTTGCCCAATAACCCGTTGAAAGCCTTAAACGGCTACATCATTTTGGGTGATGACGGCGCAGTAATGATTGACACCGGCTTTGCCATGGAGGCCTGCAGGGAAGCGGTTTACGGAGCCTTGGATGCACTCGGCGTCTCCTTTGACAAGCTGACCGTCGTGCTGACCCACCTTCATTCGGATCACACTGGCCTGGCAGGAGAGCTCCACGAGCGCGGCGCCAAAATCATTGCCGGACAAACCGAGAGCTGGTGGATCCGTAGACTGCGTACAGAGGAAATGGCGAGTGGATTCCAGACCCTCATCCAGCGCTTTGACCTCGAGCGCGACGGCATTCACTATTATGACAATCCGGGTTACAAATACGCCCCGCAGTCCACGCCGGAGCTCGAGACCGTGACAGAAGGCGACCGGATTGAGATGGGCCGCTTCAGCCTGGAGGTGGTCGACCTTCCGGGTCATACGCCGGGGCTGATTGGTCTCTACTGCCGCGCGCGGGGCTGTCTCTTTGGTGCGGATCACATCCTCGACAAGATTACGCCGAATATAAGCTACTGGCAGGAAGGCTTCGACAGTCTGGGCGTTTATCTCGAGATGCTGGAAAAGGCGAGAGCCATGAAGCTGAAGCGTGTCTACAGCGCCCACCGCAACGTGATTGATGATCCGGAGCGCCGGATTGATGAGCTGATGGTTCATCATGACCATCGGCTGAAAGAAGTTTTTGAAATTGTGGGGCAGGGTCATGAGACGGTACGCGACATCGCAGCGAGGATGCACTGGGAGCTGCGCGCGGCGGGCTGGGACGAGTTTCCCAAAGCCCAGAAGTGGTTCGCGTCCTCCGAGGCCATGGCCCACCTGGAGTATCTGCACCTGCGGGGCCGGCTGAACAGGACCCTGATCGACGGCATCTACCATTATACGCTGGCATGACTTAAAGCGGTGATAGACCAAGGCGGGTGTTTGCCGATGGTCAAACCACCCCCAAATTAAGCCATACTGACAACCAAATTTCAACTGACCATGACTTGGAGGAGAGCGCACTATGACGAAGCGTTGGATTGACTTGAGAAGCGACACGGTGACTTTGCAGCCGGAGGAAATGAAACGCGCCATGTTTGAGGCGCAGGTCGGTGATGACGTCTATGAGGACGATCCGGCGACGGCGGAACTCGAGCGCTTCGCGGCAGAGCTTCTGGGAAAGGACGCGGCGCTTTTCGTGCCGAGCGGCACCTTTGCCAATCAGCTGGCCATCATGACCCACACCCGGCGCGGGGATGAGATCATCATAGGGCAGGACGCGCATATCCAGGCTCATGAAGTGGGCGCGGCTGCTGCCCTGGCAGGGGTTCAGCTGAAGACGGTGCCGGTGCACCTGAACCAGATTGAGGCGCTGGATGTTCGTCGTGCCATCCGCGACCTGAATGATGTCCACTATCCGGAAACAGCGCTGATCTGCATTGAAAACGCCCTGGGCAACGGCTGCGTGCTGACGCTGGATAATATGAAGGAAATTTACAGACTGGCGTATCTTCACAATATTCCGGTGCACCTGGACGGCGCCAGGCTGTTCAATGCGGCGCTGGCCCTCGGGGTTTCGGCGAAGACAGTCGCGGCTCAGGCGGACACCGTCAATATTTGTCTTTCAAAAGGCCTTGCGGCGCCTATTGGCTCGCTACTGCTGGGAAGCAAGGACTTTATTCTCAGAGCGCGCAAGAATAGAAAGCGCATGGGCGGCGGCATGAGGCAAACGGGCTATCTGGCAGCGGCTGGGCTTTACGCGCTGACCCACATGGTGGACCGTCTGAAAGAGGATCACCAGAACGCGGTTTACCTGGCTGCCCGCCTGGCGGAGATTCCGGGGATAGAAATTATGAAGCACCGCAGAGACATCAACATGGTCTTCTTCAAGATTGAGGAAGGCCTGATCAAGGAAGCGGCATTTCTTCAAAAGCTCATGGACGCAGGGATCAAGTCCAATGGCATGGAGGATGGGGAATACAGATTTGTAACTCATTACGGCATTGAAAAAGAGGACATCGATACGGTCATTGACGTCATGAAGGCATGTCTGATGTAACACAATAAAATGTAAGGCACGCCATGTTCAGTGACGGTAAGTTGAGAGAAACTTTACTGCGGCTGTGATCTGGCGTGTTTTTTTACAAGCGGGCAAATAGGGTAATTCGCTTTTGATCAAAGTATACGGGGAGGTGAGGCAAGGGGTGGAAGACAAGTCTGATAAAGGGAGGCATGGGGCTCTGAAGCACGGCGGACTGCCGCTGGCGGGCGCCTTGTTTGTGTTCTGGCTGCTCCTGACTGGTGCCTTTAGTCTTCGCATGGCGGTGACCGGCATCCTTTCCGTCGGGATCACGCTGAGCTTTTACCGGCGGTTCCTGAACTACTTCAATCTCGAGCCGGTGGCGGCAACGGGACTTTTCAGAATCCTGAGCTTCGCGGTACGAGTGGGTCAGGACATCTTTGTCTCAGCCTGGGCGCATATGAAACGGGTGGTGTATGGGTCGCCTTCACCGGAGATGTTCACTCTGAAGCTGTCTCTGGAGGAACCTATGCTGATCGCGCTGATCGCCAATGCCATTACCTTGACGCCGGGCAGCATGACGGTGGAGGTCAATGGCTCAGAGCTGACCGTACTGGCTTTCGTAGACGGCGAGGAAGAGGTTGAGGCGTTCCGGAGTCAAATTCACACCCGTTATGAGCAGGTACTGGGGGGAGGTCGGTCTCATGCTTGAGATGACCATGGTCCTCATTGGTGTCGCTGTTTTGTTTCTGCTTTATCAGCTGACGCTGGCCAAAACCATTTACGAACGTCTGGTTGCGCTGAATCTGATCGCAGTTAAAATTGCCCTGATTATGACTGTGTATGCAGTCTATTCCGGTCAAAGCGAGCTGCTGGATATCACCTTGACCTACAGTATTATTGGATTTATGACAGTTATTGTCCTGACGCGTTTTGTCCTGAAGGGAGGGCGGCTGAAATGATCGCAGATCTGCTTCTCGTTTTGGCCTGGATCTTCCTGGGGTTTGGCGTTGCGGGCATATTTCGCCTGGAAGGCGTTTATGAGACCCTGCTCAGCAGCAGTAAAATTGACTCTGTGGTGGTGCTGACCGTCATTATCTCCCTAATGCTCCGCTTGGGTTTCAGTCCCATGACCCTGCGGCTGCTGATCCTTCTGGTGTTTTATCTGGCGACCAATCCGGTGTCCAATCAGATGATCGCGGCTTCTGCGTACCGCGGTGGGCTGCTTCCTGAGAAAGGGGGAATCCATCCGTGGATCCGCTGATGATACTGATGGCAGTCCTGAGTGTGGCGCTCCTGATCGCGGCGCTCATGACGCTGATCACGGAAAACAACTTCAGGCTGATTCTCTACTTCGCGGCGTTTTCGTTGACAGCGGCGGGGCTCTATATGCTCCTGCACGCCCCGGACATAGCCCTTGCAGAAATTGCCGTGGGCTGCGCTTTTGTGCCGCTGATTTATACCATTGCGGTCATGAAGCAGACCACCCTGAATGTGGTCGTCAAGTGTGCCGGCTCGGAGCAATACGACTGCTACATGAATCCGGAGCGGCTGGAGGCTTTTATGGAGGAGATTGGACGTTTCTGTGACCTGTACGGTCTTGAAGCCAAGCTGGTCGGAGGGCTGGAGGGCAAAGTGACGACGGTGGCCGGCATTTTTCGGCCGAGCAGCCCGGATCTCTTGATTGACTATGATCCTGTTCGGGACCTCATTTGCGTTGAAGGCAACGAGAACAACAGTCTGATTGAGTCTTTGGAGCGCTGGCTGAAACAGACGCCCGGTGTGGCGTTCGTGGGGGTTGGGGTGTCGGAGAATGAGGAAGAAGACGCATAAGAGTGTGGGAAGTCTAAAAATCTTGGACGGTATGGGTTTTAGCAGGTGACCATCGGCTAAACCCAGCAGGAGGGGCCTGTAGATGAGAACCCTTAAAACGATCAAGCACGAACACAAATGGTCATACGGCACTGCGGTGGAGGTGGTGAAAGATGAGAACCCGTGAGAGAATCAAGGGGCTGATGATCCTGGCGGCCATAGGCTTTGTGGGGAACGGCCTGTTAGAGGCGTTCGTCCTGAATGCGCCGGCGTATGGCCGCTTCAGCATGGATTATTTTATCAGTGAGACGCTGCCAGAGACGGGGTCACAGAATCTTGTTACCGGCATTTATCTGAGCTACCGGCTGTTTGACTCGCTGTTTGAGGCTGCGACGCTGTTCGTGGTGACGGCGGGGATTCTATTCATGGGCAGGAAGGATGAAGAGATCCGCTGATGCCTGATGGTGATCGTGGCGGGGGTGGCGGTGATGGAACCTCCAGTTCGCGAGGCTGCAGACTTGCCGGCTTTGAAATTATTGTGGGAGAAACCTGATTATACAGCGGCCGGACCCCTGAGTTGAGCTGGCTGAACTGACAGAAAGGAGATGAAGAGGCCGTGAGTCCGTTAAATTCATTGAGACCCAGAATCAACCAGAGCTACGATTTGCTGAAGGTGATCAGCCTCCTGCTGCTGCCTTTCATGCTCATGTTTGGCCTCTACATTGTGTTCAATGGAGACCTGTCTCCAGGCGGCGGTTTTCAGGGCGGTGTCGTCCTGGCTACGGCTTACATTCTGGTTTATTTTATTTCAGAGCAAAAGACCGTAGAGCTCAGCCGATTGATCCGAATCGAAAAAGTGCTCTTTTTCGCTTTGATTGTCGCCGGCATCGTTCATCTTCTTTTCTTTTCCGGCGCTCTGGCGTCACTGGTGACACCGGAGGCCATGCTGCTCAAGCGCATCATTCTGATTGCTTTCAATATGTTGATTGGGGCCAAGGTCGCCCTTGGGATGAGCGGCATCATCACCATGTTTTTCGAGGAGGGAAGCTTATGATGTTTGTGACGGTGACGGCATGCCTGGTCATTTTAATTGGGTTGTACGGCATAGTGACCTCCCGGCAGGTGGTCAAAACCATCCTGTGTATGAATCTGGTTCAGACGGCGGTGATCCTTCTGCTTTTGAGCCTGGCCAGCCAAACGGGTTCGGCGATCCCAATCATCGGCATGGGCACTGGGGGCATGGTGGATCCGCTGCCTCAGGCCATGATGATCACGGCCATTGTGATAGGGGCGTCGGTGACGGCGCTGGGGCTGTTCATGTCAGGCAAACTGTTCCACTATTATGGGAGTCTCGACTGGCGTGCCATCTTCCACAAAGACACCTTTGAGAGGACAGACTGATGGAAGCGCTCATGCTGACTCTGATTTTCCTGCCGTTTCTCTGGGGGCTGCTGATTTTTTTGGTGGACCGGGTGGGCTTCACGCGGACTGTGTTTGGGGAGCAGGTGCTGCTTGGCGTGTTAGTTTTTTTGCTTCTACGGCAAGGCGAGGTCAGCCTCGTCCTGGGCGGCTGGCCGGAAGGCATAGGCATTGAGCTGGCGTCCGGGGGTTTCGGGCAGCTCTTTTTGATCATGACGGCTGTGGCGTTCATGTATGTTTACAGCTATCTTTGGCATCAGCATCAGGAAGACCATAAGCTGTTTCTCTTTTTGGGGATGCTGCAGGGGGCGCTCTATGCGCTGTATCTGACGCGGGATCTTTTCACCATGTATCTGATGATTGAGGTGGTCACGATTCTGGCCAGCATTCTGATTCTCTACGAGCGGGATGCGGTGTCGGTGCGGGCCGGGCTTTATTATTTGATTTTTAACAGCGTGGGGATGCTGATCTTTTTGATTGGTGTCATTGCACTGTATACAGAGGTGGGGACCCTCAACCTGACGGGGATTCACGCGTGGTTTGGGGCGGAGGCCGCCGCGGGGGTGGCGCTGTCTGTTCGGGCGCGGTTTGCCCTGGCCTGTTTTATGACGACTTTTGCCGTCAAGACCGCTTCTTTTCCGGTGGGCGGCTGGCTGCCCGTGGCACATGGCTATGCGCCGACTTTTATCTCTGCGCTGCTTTCTGGACTTGTGGTGAAGTCGGGGCTCTTTCTCTATATCAATGTCATTGCGCCGTTTGGGTCTTCCATGGTATATGGGATTACGCTGGTCCTGGGGCTGTGCGCAGCCCTTTACGGGGTGGCGCGGGCTATGTTTCAGACGGACATTAAGCGCATGCTTGCCTTCCATACGGTGTCCCAGGTGGGGCTGATGGTGATTGGACTTGCCATGTATCTGGCGGATGGCGGGCTGGGCGGTATGGTCCACGCGTTCAACCATTTTATGTTCAAGAGCCTGCTCTTTCTGACGGCGGGGGCGCTGGCCCGCATGTACGGCACCCGAAACCTGACCCGGATTCACGGCGTCATGCGATCGAATCCGTTTCTGGGTGTGGCTGTGCTGGTCGGGGTTTTGGCGATCAGCGGCGCGCCGTGGATGATTGGCAGTGTGGGCAAGACTTTGATCAAATACAGCGTCGCTGGCGGACCTTTAACGCCAGGGGTTGTGAGGTTGGTAACGCTTGCTCTAACTTTTATTAACCTCGGGACGGCTGTATCCTTCTCGAAGTGGATTGCCATGCTGTTCGGGCCTAAGGAAAAGGAGATGAAGCTCTTTGGCGGGAAGGCCTTTGCCATAGGCCTTATGAGTGTGCTGGTGGTGGTGCTTTATCCGCTGGAGGTTGTTTCCCTGGGGCTGGATCCTCTTTACAAGCTGTCTTCTGAGGTTTTAACCTATCTGAGCTATATGGGGGCGGCGCTGTTGGTTTACTGGTTTCTCCTCAAGGACAAGCCCCCTTGGGCGGTGCGGCTGGGGCGTTTTGTGCCCGACGTGGAAATGGCGTTCTTTGGGATGCTGGTGTTGATTGGCGGCCTGCACTGGCTGATGGTGCTGGGGTAGGGGTGTTACAGTCCGCGTCACCAGTTTTAGTTTGGTGACGCGGACAGGTTTTGATTTGGTGACGCGGACAGAAATAAATTTTGTGCCAGAGCATGCGAAAATTATTCTCATTTGTGGAAGGGGCCAGAGAAGTGAACGACAAGCAAGTCGACGCAAACAGGCATCACGCAATAGGCAGGTCAATCCCGCGCAAGGAAAGTCAGAACAAGGTCTCGGGGCGCCAAAAGTACCTGGGAGATTATTCGGAAGCCGGTGTTCTTCACGCCGCCGTCAAGATCAGTCCACACGCCCACGCCAAAATTCTCTCAATCAATGTCGAAAAAGCGCTCTCCATGCCCGGGGTCCACTCTGTGCTGACCGGTGAGTACCATGCCCAAAATATTGGTCTTTATCTCGGGGACAAGCCGCCTCTCGCCAGAGGCGTGGTACGCCATCACGGCGAGCCCGTGGCTGCGGTGGTGGCAGACACCCTGCGTCAGGCTCAGGCTGCTGTGAACCAGATCGAGGTCACATATGAGATTTTGCCGATGGTCAGCAGACCCTCCGAATCACTGGCACCAGGCGCCCCGCTCCTCCATCCCGAGATGGCGGATTACGTTCACATCCCCGCGATCCTGCCGGAGCCCGGGACAAACGTGGCCAACCGAACGAAGATTCGCAAAGGCAACGCCGTTGAGGCGTTCAAGGCAGCGGAAACCATAGTTGAAGTCTCTACCTCTTTCCCGCCTGGCGACCATGTGGCCATGGAACCGAGGGCGGCGCTGGTCCGCATTCACGGCAGCGGAGAGGTGGAAATCCACTCCACGACTCAGGCGCCCTTTGTGGTCAAGGGGCTCATGAGCGTCTTCTTTGGCATCGAGGAAGGTCTGATCAACGTGATCGCGCCGCCCATAGGCGGAGGCTTTGGAGGCAAAGCCGGCATTCAGCTGGAGGGTCTGGCTTATCTGCTGTCTAAATCTGTAGGCGGCCGTCCTGTACGCCTGGTCAACACCCGAGAACAGGATCTCCTCAGCTCCCCGGGCAACATGGGCCTGGAAGCCAGGGTCAAGCTGGGCGCGGCCAGAGATGGCACCCTTTTAGCCGCGGAGCTGGAATTTCTATTCGACAGCGGCGCCTACGCGGATTACGCGGTCAACATCAGCCGGGCGGCGGCAATTTCCTGCACCGGACCATACAGAATTCCAAACGTGAGCTGCGACTCCCTGTGCGTCTATACCAACCATCCTTTCGCGACGGCTTACCGTGGCTTTGGCCACGTGGAGGCCTCCTTCGCGGTTGAGCGGGCTATGGAAACTTTGGCAGACGCTCTGGGGATGGACCCTGTAGAACTCCGCCTGCGAAACGCAGTCACCGCCGGCGACACGACACCGGTTCAAAGTGTGCTGGATGAGAGCACCGGCGACCTGAAAGGCTGCATTCGCCAAGTGGCCCAGTCGCTGCGCTGGGACGAGGGAAGCAGGCGGGTGCTGGAGGACGGACGAATTCTTGCCAAAGCCGTGACCTGCCTCTGGAAAGCGCCTGCCATGCCGACCAACACGGACGCAGGCGCGATCCTGACCTTCAATGGCGACGGCTCAGTCAATCTTCAGACGGGTATTGTCGAGCTCGGACAGGGGACCAAGACCGGCCTTGCGCAAATTGTCGCGGAGCGCCTCGGCTTGGAACCGGCAAAGGTGCATGTCCAGATGACCGCAGATGCCAGGGTGGCGCCCCACGACTGGGCAACCGCCGCCAGCCGCGGCTTGTTCATGGCCGGCCGGGCAGCATTTGACGCCTGTGAAGATGCGCTGAACCAGCTAAAGAGAACAGCTTCCATTGTGCTCCGGGTGCCGCCTGAGGATCTGATGGCATCCGGCGGCAGGATTTACTTAGACGGGGAGCCGCATGTGGGGCTGCCCCTCAAAGACGTGGCGCTTGGGTACACCTATCCAAACGGCAATGCCATTGAAGGCCAAGTGATTGGCCGAGGTCGCTACATCTCCAGACGGCTGACTGGGATCGACCCTGAGACCGGCGCGGGCCACCCGGATCTGGAATGGACCCTCGCCGCCCAAGGGGTGGAAGTCCTCTTGGATCCCCAGGATGGCACCTACAGGATCCTGAATGCGGCCTGCTGCCTGGACGCCGGCAAAGTCATCAACCCGGCCTTAGCCAGAGGCCAGATCGCCGGTGCCATGGCCATGGGACTGGGCTACGCTGCCTGCGAGGGCTTCCGGTTCAACAGCCGGGGACAGGTGCTGAATGACGATCTCAGGGACTTCAAGATCATGCGCTATGGCGACGCGCCGACCTATCACATTGAGTTTCTGGAAACGCCGCAGAAGGATGGGCCGTACGGGGCCAGGGGGCTTGGCGAGCAGGCTGTGATAGGCATGCCCGGCGCCCTTGCCAACGCTTTGTCCAGGGCGGCCGGCGTGCCTCTGAACCATTTGCCGCTGACGCCAGAGTCCATTTGGCTGGCTATGGAGGGTGACACAGACTTCAGCAATAAAGAACAAAAAGAGAATTCTGCCGATGGTTACCGATCCCCCCACAACGCTTCCAACACAAACAATGAAGAAGTAGAACTAACAGAGAAGGCAGGTGACCTCGAATGATCGCCTTTGATTTTATCTTTGAACGCCCGGTCACAGCGGAGGCTGCCTACAAGTTGTGGGCACAGGCCGTAGAGGCAGGTAAAAAACCTATCTATTTCAGCGGCGGCACAGAAGTGGTGACTGCCATGCGTAAAGGAACCGTCAAAGCGGAGGTCGTAATTGACTTAAAGGGCATTGAGGCCTATAAGACGCTGGGGGTAGGAAAAAGTCCGGTGTCGACTGACGCACTTTGGATCGGTGGCGGTGCGGCACTGGGGGCTCTTGAGGAAGCAATGCCAGGGACCCTGCTGTCAGAAGTTGCCCGAGGCATTGCGGATCATACGGTGAGAAATACGCTGACCATCGGCGGGAACCTCTGTGGGCGTCTGCCTTACAGGGAAATGGCGCTGGGGCTGCTGACGCTGGGGGCCGCAGTTGTGCTCTATGGGCCGGAAGGGCTTGTGAAGCGGCCTATGGCGGAGGTGTTCCACAAACGGCTGGAGCTGAAGGCCGGCGAGTTTTTGCTGGGGTTTGAGCTGGCGCCGGCGGCGCTGGCAGAGACGCGGTTTTTCAGGCGCCGACGCCAAAAGCAGACGGAAACTGATTATCCCATCTGTCACACCGTGGTGACGCGGCGGGGAGAGTCTTACAGCGTCGCGGTCAGCGGCGTTTCAGCCTATGTCTGGTTCGGGGAGAAGACCTCGGCGCGAATTGAGGCGGGGGCGTTGCCGCAGGACCAGGCCATGGTCATCTGGGAGCGGCTTGAGGAACTGGCAGTGGATGATTTAAGAGCGTCCAAGGCGTATAAGTTAGGACTCCTGAAGCGGGATCTGGTCGAGGCGTTTTCGAAGCTGGAGGATCCAGGTGAGCGTCGGGATTTCGCTGAATCTGGGCATTCGCGTGTAACTGGAGATCCGGCTGACGCTGGAGCCGGCGGTGAAGCAGGAGAGCAGGTTCAGGATGGGGGAAGCTTTGAAGGACATTCGCTCAAAGCCAAGGCTGGTAAGTTGGCGGAAGCCTCGCGCTATTCTGGGCTGACCGAAATAGCTGTCGAGATCAATGGCAAACTGAGGACTATGGCAGTGCGGCCATCCGAAACACTTTTGAATGTGCTCAGGCAGGCGGCGGGCCATACCGGCGCCAAGCCGGGGTGCGAGAACGGGGACTGCGGGGCCTGCACGGTGCTGCTGGAGGGAAGGCCGGTGAAATCCTGCCTGATGCTGGCGGTGGAGGCAGAGGGAAGAGCAGTCATGACCGTGGAAGGGCTGGGGAATACGGCGATTCAGCAGGCCTTTGTCGAGTGCGGCGGCTTCCAGTGCGGCTACTGTACCTCCGGCTTTCTGGTCAACGCCTGGGCTATGCTGGAAGCCCATCCGGAGGCGGATGAGGCGGTTCAGCGGGAGTGGCTCTCCGCCAACTTGTGCCGCTGCACCGGATACGAAGGGATCCGGGATGCGGTGGAAAGGGCTAAAACTGTGAAGCGCTCATAAAACTAAAAACCCTTGCCGATGGTTGTGGTACGGCCAACCATCGGCAAGGGTTAATTTTTTTGTATTTCATTGGTTTGCACCAGCCACATCAGCCACACCAGCACATCAGACACACCGGGGCGCTTTACGCCAAAATCTTCCTCAGCGCCTCGATCAAATAATCGATCTCTTCCTCCGTGTTGAAGTACGAAAAGCTGAAGCGGACGGTGCCCTGCGGGAACGTGCCGAGGGCTTTGTGGGCGGCCGGCGCGCAGTGCATACCTACCCGGGTTTTGATGTCATACTCGCTGTCGAGGACATAAGCAATGTCGGCATTGTCGTGCAGCTCAAAATCAATGGAGACCACAGCCGTGCGGTTTTCGACCCCTCGCCGGCCGACTAGCCGGACGCCGACGAGGTCTTTTACGCCCGCCATAAAGCGCTCTGTCAGGATCATCTCTTTGGCGTGAATATTGTCAATGCCCGTCTTGGCCAGATAGTCGAGGGCGGCGTTCAAACCGTAGATCCCCGGCAGGTTCTGGGTGCCGGACTCGAACTTGTCCGGCAGCATGGACGGCTGCTCCTCAGAATCCGAGCGGCTGCCGGTACCGCCTTCGATCAGGGGGTCGACCAGCGCAGCGAACGCCTTGTCGATCACCATCCCGCCAACGCCCTGCGGCCCGAGCAGACTTTTGTGCCCGGTGAAGCAGATGGCCTTGGCCTTATTTTTTTGCAGGTCAATGGGGATGACGCCGGCGGTTTGGGCCGCGTCGACCACGAGAGGAATCCCATGGGCCTGGGCAATTTCGCCTATGCGGTTAATGTCATTGACCGTGCCGCAGACGTTGGACGCATGGGTAACCAGGATCAGCTTGGTGTCTGGTCGGATCAGGCCTGGCAGTGCTTCGGCGATGAGCTCACCTTCCTCGTCGAATGGCGCGCGGGTGAAGGTAATGCCGTGTCGCTCGAGGGAGACCACAGGCCGCATGACTGCATTGTGCTCGAGGCTGGAGACAATGACGTGGTCCCCGGGCTTGAGATAACCCTTGAGGATCAGGTTGAGGGCCTCGGTGATGTTCATAGTGAAGACAGTTTCGTAGCCCTCCGGGGCGTTAAAGAGCCGCTGCA
The DNA here is from genome assembly GCF_058683855.1 of Acidaminobacter sp. QWL-03. Classification (NCBI taxonomy): domain Bacteria; kingdom Bacillati; phylum Bacillota; class Clostridia; order Peptostreptococcales; family Acidaminobacteraceae; genus Acidaminobacter; species Acidaminobacter sp. QWL-03. Next base: position 2,481,999 of record NZ_CM178752.1, on the reverse strand, counting down.
GCTTTTCGCGGCAGTCCAGCATGACGCCCGCAGCGCCAAGGGCTTCGGAATAAAAACCGCGTCCGACGTTGACGCCAATATTTTCGATATAATCTGCGACGGCTGCGGCAACGCCCGGTGCTTTCGGAAAAGATGTTGCGCCGTTGTCGAAATAATGCATGGGTGTGTCCTCCTCTTTAATCTACTTCTAGAATACTGGATTTTTGCCGATGGTTGCTATAGAACTATTTTATCGAGAATGATTCTCGATCTATATTTGCGATTGGATGCGAATTGGGAATTGCGATATTATGGCAACTGTGAACAATATGAACTAAATAAATTGAGGAAATGAGAGGAGCTTAGAAGTCATGAAGAAAAGCAGTATTATTGTGGCCGGGGCGCTGATTGGACTGATGTCAGTTGCGCTGGTCAAGTTCGGGAACCCTGCCAATATGGGCTTGTGTATTGCGTGCTTTCTCAGGGACACTGCCGGGGCACTGGGATTACATAGGGCGGAAGTGGTGCAGTATATCCGGCCGGAAGTTATTGGTCTTGTAATTGGCGCTATGGGGTCGGCCATGTACTTCAAGGAGTTTTCTGCGCGCGGGGGATCATCGCCGCTGACCCGGTTTGTCTTGGCCATTGCGGTCATGATTGGGGCGCTTGTGTTCTTGGGATGTCCGCTGCGCATGATCCTTCGCCTATCTGCCGGCGATCTGAACGCGCTGGTGGGCCTCGCCGGCTTTGCGGGCGGCATTGGCATGGGGATTGTCTTCTTGAACAAAGGCTTTTCCCTGAAGCGGAATTATAAGCAGAATGCTTTTGAAGGCAGTTTGCTGCCTGTGGTAATGATAGGACTTTTGGCGCTGCTCGTCATAGCGCCGGCATTTGTTTTCTTCAGCGTTGAGGGGCCTGGATCCCTGCACGCGCCGTTGCTGATTTCTTTGGGCGCTGGCGTAATCGCCGGCGTGGCGGCACAGCGGACCCGGCTTTGCACTATGGGCGGGATTCGGGACGCGATTCTGTTCAAGGACTTCTACCTGCTGATGGGCGTTGGCGCCATTCTCGTGACCGCCTTAATAGGAAATCTGGCGATGGGAACATTTGCTCTAGGCTTTGAAAGTCAGCCTATTGCCCATACGGATGGTCTTTGGAACTTCCTTGGCCTGTTCTTGACGGGCTGGGGCAGCGTGCTCCTTGGCGGGTGCCCGCTTCGCCAGCTGATCCTCTCGGGGGAGGGCAACTCCGACTCGGCGGTGACGGTGTTTGGTCTGATCGTAGGTGCGGCGATTTCACACAACTTTGGTCTGGCTTCCAGCGCCAAGGGCGTGACGGCGAATGGCCAATTGTCTGTGCTGCTGCTTTTAATAGTGGTGGCGGTCATCTCTATCATGAATTTGCCGATGGTCACCGAAAAAGCCAAAGAACTCAAGGAGGCGATGTAATATGTCGATCATCGATACCCGTGGCATGTCCTGCCCACAGCCTGTGCTTATGACGAAAAAGGCTGTGGCGGGTTCTGCGTCCACTTCAACAGTGGAAGTCCTCGTTGACAACGCCGCCGCGCTGGGCAATGTGACGCGTTTTCTGAAAAGCGCGGGCTTCAAGAACGTGGATGCCAGTCCGAATGGCGAAGATACGCTGATTCGCGCGAGCAAATAGGTGGCCTGACAATGGCGGAAACCTATTTTGTAGCCACTTTTCATACCCATGCAGGCGCTTTGAAATTTGAGCGAAAGCTCAAGGCTTTGAATGAGGCATGCAAGCTTCTGCCAGTTCCGAGAATGATCAGCTCCAGCTGCGGCGTCTGCGCCAGGTTTAACTATAGCAATTTTCGAAGCCTGGCCTTCGAAGATCTGGATGCAGTGTATCTGGTGGTCAGTCATGAGTATCAGCGGGTTTGGGAGAATGATATATATTAAACCAGTGTTCATTAAATTTGTATAAGAGTAATCAGTGACCAAAAGCGTGTGGTTTCGTATAGTCGTTCTCGAACTCGGAGCCACCTCTGATCCGTAAAAAAGCTACTTCCTCAGGATGCGCCAAGGCAAGGCGCTCGTGCAGGAAGTAGCTTTTTGGCTTTAGGGTATTGCCAGTGACTTGAAAAACAGCAATTAGCCGATGGAAGTGTAAATTTACACTAAGCTCTGGCCCCAAGTTGAAATCCGTCCGCGTCACCAGTTTTGTTTTTGTCCGCGTCACCAAGTTATAATAATAACGATTAAAAAATCTTCGTCGTCCAGTCCTCACAATTCCAAACCTCGGTCGCGACTTCGCGGTAAAACTCCGGTTCGTGGCTGATGAGGAGGACGCTGCCTTTGTAAGCTTTGAGAGCCCGCTTGAGCTCTTCTTTGGCGTCCACATCCAGATGGTTGGTCGGCTCGTCCAGGACGAGAAGGTTGGATTCGCGGTTGATCAGCTTGCACAGGCGCACCTTGGCCTGTTCGCCCCCGCTGAGGACCAGCACCTTACTCTCGATGTGCTTGGTGGTCAGGCCGCATTTGGCAAGGGCGGAGCGCACTTCAAACTGGTTGTAGGACGGGAAGGTCTGCCAGATTTCCTCGATGCAGGTGTTGTAGTTGGCTTCTTTGATCTCTTGCTCGAAATACCCAATCGACAGATAATCCCCCAGCTCCACCGTGCCGCTGATGGATGGGATCAGCCCCAAAATACTACGCAGCAGCGTTGTCTTGCCGAGGCCGTTGGCACCGGTCAGGGCGATTTTCTGGCCCCGTTCCAGCTGCAGGTTCAGAGGTCTCGACAGCGGGGTGTCGTAACCGATCACCAGATCCGTGGTCTTGAAGACGACCTTGGCGGATGCCCTGGCTTCCTTAAAATTGAACTCCGGCTTTGGTTTGTCCTTGGCCAGCTCGATCCGGTCGATCTTATCCAGCTTTTTCTGACGGGACATAGCCATGTTGCGGGTGGCTACACGGGCCTTGTTCCGCTGGACGAAGTCCTCCAGCTCTGAAATTTCCTGCTGTTGTCGCTTGTAGGCAGACTCCAGCTGGCTCTTCTTCATCTCGTAAACCGCCATGAAGTCGTCATACTGGCCCACGTATCGATCCAGCTTCTGGTTTTCCATATGATAGATCAGGTTGACCACCGAGTTCAGGAACGGAATGTCGTGGGTGATCAGGATGAACGCGTTCTCGTAGTTGTTCAGGTAGCGCTTGAGCCATTCGATATGGGGCTCGTCCAGGTAGTTGGTCGGCTCGTCCAGGAGCAGGATGTCCGGCTTCTCCAGCAACAGCTTAGCGAGCAGCACCTTGGTCCGCTGACCGCCGCTCAGGTCCGCGACACTCTTTTCGAGACCGATCTCTGACAGCCCCAGCGCGCGGGCAACCTCCTCCACCTTGGAGTCGATGTTGTAAAAGTCATTGTGGTCCAGCAGGTCCTGAATGGTGCCTGTATCCTCGAGGATGTCCTCCAGCTCGTCCGGTTCCACATCCGCCATAGCCTCGAAGAGGCTGTGCATCTCCGCTTCCAGGTCAAAGAGATACTGGAACGCCTTGTTCAGCACGTCCCGGATGGTCAGGTCCGGGCTCAGGGACGTGTGCTGGTCGAGATACCCGACGCGGACGCGCTTTGACCATTCAATATTACCCTCGTCCGGCATCAGCTTATTCGTGATGATGTTCATAAACGTGGATTTGCCCTCGCCGTTGGCCCCGATCAGCCCAATGTGGTCGCCCTTCAGCAGCCGGAACGAGACGTCCTGGAAGATGGCGCGGTCGCCAAACCCGTGGCTCAGGTTTCTGACATTCAAAATACTCATGCTCAAACTCCTTTATCATGGAGGACTTCCGCCCTCTCAGTGCACCCCCGCTGCGACATCCGCCCTGGGGAAATTTTCTCTTAAGTAGCATCCTATAAGATTATATACGACTCCCGGCGGCTGTCAACTGGTGATTTCAGCGCAGAAGCCCCGTTTTTCCCCTCCTTTTCAAAGACTTTTCAAAGACTTTGCCGATGGTTGTTAAATCCTTCAAATTTCCAAAGCCGCTGTTCAAATTTTCGTGTAGAATAGAAGTAACAATTCAACTATAGGGAGAAAGTTTGACATGTGGAGAATTTTGGTGTTTTTGGCGGTGGGCGTGACCATCGGCGCAGTAGTTAAGTTTGGGGAGCGGCAGAAGAAGTGGGTTGGAAGACTTCAGCAAATGGGCGTCGTCCTGCTGCTGTTTTCCATGGGGCTGTCCATAGGCCTCAATGAGGAGATTCTGGGGAACCTTCGTGCTCTCGGGCTGCAGGCGTTTACTTACGCAGCTCTGACCAGCGTGTTCAGTATCCTGGTGGTCTACGGACTCAGCCGGGTGCTCGTGCGGGAGGTGCGCCACAAATGATTTGGATGCTGATTGGCGCAATTGCAGCGGGGATAGGAGTGGGATACATCGCCTTGCCGCCTGAGGCGGGAGGTCTGATTGGAGAGCTCACCCTGTGGGCGCTGAATTTTTTGATTCTGATGATTGGCATCGAGGTGGGCCAGAACCTCTCAGTGTTTAAGGAGATTCGAAAGCACGGGACCATGCTGGTGGCGATTCCACTGGGGATCATCGCCGGCAGCGCTCTGGGGGGCTACGTGTCGAGTCAGGTGTTTGGCCAGCCGGCATCTACTGGGCTTGCCATTGCGGCAGGATACGGCTGGTACAGTCTGTCCGGGATTCTGCTGACGACGCTGGACAATGCGCAGACTGGGGCGGTGGCGTTCATGACCAATATCTTCAGGGAGCTCATGGCTATTATAAGCATACCTTTTTTAGCGAAGTATATGAATCATTATACGGCGATTGCCCCGTCTGGAGCGACGGCCATGGACTCGACGCTGCCGGTGATTTCGAGGTATACGGATCCTGAGGCAGCCATCATGGCGTTTTTCAGCGGGGTGGTGCTGTCTGCCCTGGTGCCGGTGTTGGTGCCGTTTTTCTATGGGCTGTAAGTTTTAGTGGAATGTCAAATTTTCAGGGCAGCTGGGCTAGGTGACCATCGGCTGAAGCTATGAAGTGAACAGAGTAGGAAGGCCATAGGGTTGGTCTTCGAAAATCGGGAGGGCTAACAGTGAAAAACAACAATGTTTACAGTGATGCGGTGTTGAGAACCGCTCAAGACATGTGTGTAGCGGCTAAGACAGCGCCAAAGGGGCGCGGCGTGGATCATATTGAAACGGTGGTCTTGTCGCGGACGGAGGCTTTGGGGCCGCTGGCTGAGCGCATGAAGGCGATTGGCGAAGAGGGCGGTGCGGCGTTTTTTGTCCGGGATGCTGCCAACGTTCTGAACTCGGAGGCGGTGGTACTCATAGGCACAACACTGTCTCAGCGCGGGGTGCCCCTCTGCGGGATGTGCGGGTATAGGGACTGTGGGGCGAGCAAGGCTGCGGGCGGGATCTGCACCTTTGATGTGACGGATTTGGGCATTGCGGTGGGGTCGGCGGTGTCTCTGGCGGCGGATCGACGGGTGGACAACCGGGTGATGTTTTCTGTTGGGAAGGCAGCGATCGAGCTGGGTCTTTTTGAGTCAGAGGTCAAGATCGCTTATGGAATGCCGCTGTCGGTCAAGGGGAAAAGCCCTTACTTTGACAGAGGGTAAGAAACTTTCGCGACAAGTCTTAGGGAGGGATCTTCTTGGAAGTCAAGCTGATGACAGGGAATGAGGCGGCGGCTCGAGGCTTTTACGAGGCTGGCGGTCTGGTGGCGTCGAGTTATCCGGGGTCACCGACGGTAGAACTGCTGGAGGCGGTCCGGGCCTATGCGCCGGAAGTCTATGCAGAGTTTTCCGTCAATGAGAAGGTGGCGCTGGAGGTCGGCATAGGCGCGTCCTTTACGGGGGCCAGGGCCATGGTGTCCATGAAGCACGTGGGGGTCAACATAGCCATGGATCCGCTGATGACGTTTACGCAAACGCCTATTCAGGGTGGATTTTTGCTTGTCTCCGGGGAGGATCCCGGAATGATGTCTTCTCAGAATGAGCAGGATAACCGTGTGCTTGGGAAATTCGCCAATATGGCGATTTTGGATCCGGGGTCTTCTCAGGAAGCCAAGGACTTTGCCAAACTCGGATTTTCTCTCAGCGAGGATTATGGTCTGCCGGTCATGCTCCGAATGACGAGCCGTGTCTGCCACAGCCGGGGGCCGGTTGAAGAATTGGAGCGGGAAGTTCGAGACATCGCGGGCTTTTCCAAGATCCCGGAGGATTTTGGCATGGTGCCGCCCAACACGTTTCCCAAACAGTTTGAGATGAAAAAGCGCATCGAGCGCTTGACAGAGGATGCTTCTGGTTGGGACATCAACTTCCTGGAGGTTTGGGAGGAAGATGAGAGGAAGAAGGTGTCAGACACCCCCTTCCATCCAATAAATGGGAGACAGACGGTGCAGTGGCTTGCGCCTAGCGACCCCTTCTTCCCACCCAAAACCCTGATCATCACCTCGGGGCTGTTGTACTACAACCTTAAAGAGCTGGAGGCACCTGTCGACATCTACAAGCTGGGCATGGTGTATCCGCTGCCAATTGAAGCGCTCCGGTCCCTGGTGGAGGATTACGAGCAGGTGCTGGTGCTGGAGGAGCTGACCCCTTTCATTGAGAATGAACTCAAAAGCCATGGCATTCAATGTGAAGGGAAGAAATATTTCAGCTTTACCGGAGAACTGCATACAGAGCTGATCGAGGCGGGACTGGTGAAAGCCGGTGTTCTGGGGTCGGCGAAGTATGAGACCGCCGGAGAGGTGGATACAGTCGCGCGAATTTCCATGTTCTGCGCGGGATGTCCACACCGGCCAGTGTTTGACATACTGAAGAAGAACAAAATCAGTGTGATTGGCGATATTGGCTGCTACTCCCTGGCGGTGCTGGAGCCGCTGCATATGCTGAATACGATTATTAGTATGGGGGCGACCATCGGCATTATGAAAGGCATGAGCAAGGCGCTTTCCCTCAGCGGCAAGGCGGAGCCTCTGGTCAGCGTGATTGGGGACGGCACGTTTTTTCACTCGGGTATGACGGGGGCGCTGAATCTGCTGCACCAATTGGATTCGAATGCCAACCTGACGCTGATAATCTTAAACAACGGCACCACGGCTATGACGGGCGGCCAGATGACCGCCACCTCCGGCAGCTACACGAAGGACTGGGACATGAATACCTCCATCCCGGAGCTGCTGAAGGCCATGGGCTTCCCGAGGGTCAGGGTCGTGGACCAATTTGACTACAAGGGGGCCAAGGCGGCCATTGAGGAGGAGCTGAAGTTCGAGGGGCTGTCTATCGTGATGACGACCCGGCCGTGTGCGCTGAATTTCAAGATCCGCGAGCCGTATTTTGTCGTGGATCCACAAATTTGTATAGGCTGCCGCAGCTGCGTCAAAACCAATTGTCCGCCCATTATCATGAAACAGTATGAAGGCATTGAAAAACTCAAGTCTTCCATTGACCCGGACCTTTGCGTGGGCTGCTCGGTGTGCTCGCAGGTGTGTCCGGTCAGTGCGATTTCGCGGGTCGGGGACAAAGGCAGGGTGGCAAAAGCGGTCTCGAAGCCGGACACGACCCTGACCGAGAACAAGACTCCGTCAGAAGGGGGGAAGCAGTGATGGTACGAAACATTATGCTGGGCGGCGTCGGCGGCCAGGGGCTCGTCATGACGACGGCCATTATCAGCGAAGCTGCTTTCCTGGCGGGCTTTGATGTCAAGACGAACGACGTAATTGGGCTCTCTCAACGGGGCGGCAAGGTCTGGGGCAGCGTGCGCTATGGGGAAGAGGTCTTTTCGCCCAACATCGCCCCTGGCCGCGCGGATGTGCTGCTGGCGCTGGAGGCGCTGGAAGGACTGCGGTGGAGCGGTTATGTGAGGGCAGGCGGCGTCGTGATCCTGAACACAGCGAAGATTCCGCCGGTGCCGGTGATTACGGAGAAAGCGGCATATCCGGAGGACATCGAAGGGTTGATTGCGGGGGATGGCCAGAGAGAGGTCGACGTCCGGGCTATCAACGCGCTGGAAGAGGCCCGGAAGCTGGGAAATTTAAAAGTTGTGAATATGGTGACTATGGGCATGCTATCTGCTGTACTGGAGGACATATCACTGGACTGCTGGCGCAAAGCCATAGAGGCTCATGTGCCGGAAAAGACGCTGGCGCTGAACCTGAAAGCATTTGATCTTGGGCGCGAGATCAGGTAACATTGAAAAGATGAGAAGTGTTTTTACTGCCGCGCGGTGCCGGGCCAATCTTTGAGTCCGGTGCCGCGTCTTGGCGTCGTGAGATATGGCATTTTATGAGGTGAAGAGGTTGAAGGAAATCGAACAACATGGACAAGCGGGGTCAGTCCCTGAAATAAACTTGGTGTCAGACACCGACCTAACAAACGAGGCGGATGCCGGATCTTCCGGATCCGTTATCGCGGGGCCTGGGCTGTCCGGGACAGGCTGTGAGATCATAGAGCCGGAGGGGCCGCTGAAGTCGCTGCGCGAGATTGAACGCAGCCTGACGAAGACCTACAAGAAGGACCTGTGGTCGAAGTTTGTACAGGCCATCAACGACTATGACATGCTTAGACCCGGAGACAAGGTGGCGGTGGCCATTTCCGGCGGCAAGGACAGCATGCTGATGGCGAAGCTGTTCCAGGAGCTGAAGCGGCATCAGAAGTTCCCCTTTGAGGTGGAATTCATCTCCATGGATCCGGGGTATCATCCGGAGATCCGAAAATTGATGGAGGAGAACTGCCGACACCTTGGGATTCAGCTGGAGATCTTTGATAAGAAGGTCTTTGAATCCATTGAAAAACTCGCGTCAGACTATCCCTGTTACCTCTGTGCCAAGATGCGCCGGGGGATTCTCTATAAGAAAGCCCGTGAGCTGGGATGCAACAAGGTGGCGCTGGGGCATCACCACGACGACGTCATTGAGACGACCCTGCTGAACCTGTTCTTCCAGGGGACCTTCGGGACCATGATGCCTAAGCTGAAATCCACCAATTATCCCGGTATTGAGCTGATTAGACCCATGTACTACATCCGCGAAAAGGACATCCTGCGGTTCACCCAGTCCTCAGGTATCTGGCCGCTGAACTGTGCCTGCATGGTAGCCGCCAAGCGGACCTCGAACAGGCGCTACGAGCTGAAGGCGTTGCTGGAGACTCTGAAAGCCATGAATCCAGACGTGGAGAAGTGCCTCTTCCACGCGGCGGAAAACGTGGATATGGGGATGGTCCTGGGCTGGCGCAAGGACGGCGCCAAGCATTCCTTCCTGGACGCTTATGAGGAAAGGGTGCCGAAGAGTTGGTTGGAAGCCGGCACTTCTGACGAGACAGAAATTTTCTTGGGAGGCGATCAAGATGAGTAGCGCAGTTCAGGGCTTCCTGCTGGGGCTGGCCTATGTGGCGCCCATTGGCATGCAGAATCTCAATGTCATCAATTCCGCTCTGACTATGGACCGGTGGCGGGCGCTCATGGTCGCCTGGATCACAGTCCTCTTTGACATTTCCCTGGCGGTGGTGTGTTTTCTGGGTGTGGGCACCCTTGTAGGGGCCAATGACCTGATCCGCGCGGCGTTTCTTCTCGTGGGCGGGGTCATGGTCGTCAGCATTGGCGTGAGCATCATGCGGTCGACGCCAAAGCTGGAAACGGACCGGGCTCCAAAGACGATCAAAGCCATTGCGCTGACCTGCTTTGTCGTCACATGGATGAACCCGCAGGCATTGATTGACGGGTCACTCCTCCTCGGCGGCATGAAGGCCACTTTGACTGCAGCTCAAGGGAACCTGTTTCTCTTTGGCGTCTGCGCGGCGTCTTTCGCCTGGTTCACGGTGCTGTCACTGCTGACTAACCATTTTCACAAGCTGATTGACCTGAAGGTACTCAAAATAGTGAACCTGGTCTGCGGCGCTATCGTGATTTACTTTGGTTTCAAACTGTTCGTCAGCTTTTATGGGCTGATCCCAACGGTCATGGCGGCGCTGGGGCGATAAATATTGCTTTGGTGACGCGGACGGCTTTCAACTTGGTGACGCGGACAAAAACCAATTTGGGGACGGGTTATAATTTTGTAATATAAGGAGACTCAAATATGATAAAACGGTTTGCCGGATATTTCCGGCCGCACCTTCATTTATTCATTCTCGACATGGTCTTCGCGTTTCTGATCGCGGCCATTGACCTGGTGTTCCCAGTCCTGTCCCGTCAGATCGTCAACGACTTCATCCCCAACCAAAACCTGACCATGCTGATCAACTACTCGCTGATCGCTCTCGGCCTCTTTGTGATCCGGATGTTCAGCTCCTACGTCGTAGGCTACTGGGGCCACATCATGGGCGCCAGGATCGAGGTCGACATGAAGCGGGACCTCTTCACCCATATGCAGAAGCTCCACCACAAGTTCTTCGACAAGAACCGGACCGGCCAGATCATGAACCGCTTCACCGGCGACCTGTTCGAAGTCGCGGAGCTGGCCCACCACGGTCCGGAGGATCTCTTCATCTCCGCCGTCATGCTGCTGGGCAGCTTCTTCATCCTGCTGACCATCAACGTGCCGCTGACCCTGATCGTCTTTTCTTTCATTGCGATCCTCATCATCTTCACCCTCTGGCGCCGGGTCGCCATGCTGAAGGCTTTCCGGGCCCAGAAAGCCCGTCACGCCGACCTCAACTCCAAGCTTGAGAACAGCGTCACCGGCATCCGCCTGGCCAAAGCCTTCTCCAACGAGGGCTACGAGCAGGACCGGTTCGAATATTACAACCGCCAGTACTACGAGTCCAAGGGTCAATCCTTCTTCCAAATGAGCATCTTCATGATGGTCAACGGCTTCCTCACCGACCTTCTCAATCTGGCCGTGATCGCCGTAGGCGGTTACTTCGTCTTCAGGGGCTGGATCAACCTGGGAGACCTGTTGGCCTACATCCTATACGTCAGCTTCATGCTGAAGCCGGTCCGCCGCCTGATGGAATTCACCCAGCAGCTGCAGCTTGGCCTTTCGGGTCTTGAGCGCTTCGCGGAAATCATGGACACCGACCCTGAGATCGTCGACGCGCCCGATGCCGTCGACCTGGGAGACATCAATGGCGAGATCGAATTCGACAGCGTCTCCTTCCGTTATAACCAGGAGGACAACGACGTCCTGAAGGACTTTACCCTGAAGATCAGGCCCGGCGAGAAAGTAGCCCTGGTGGGGGCTTCGGGGGTGGGCAAGACGACCATCGCCCAACTCGTTCCTAGATTTTACGAGATACAGGAGGGCGCGATCCGTCTGGACGGCAAGGACATCAGAAACATCAAGCTCAGCGCCCTGCGGGACAAGATTGGCATAGTCAGCCAGGACGTCCTGATTTTCTACGGCACCATCAAGGAGAACATTCTCTATGGCCGCCCGAACGCCACCGACGATGAGGTTTACGAGGCCGCAAGGCGCGCCAACATCCACAACTTCATCCTCTCCCTGGACAAGGGCTACGAGACCATTGTGGGCGAGCGCGGCATCATGCTCTCCGGCGGCCAGAAGCAGCGCCTCTCCATTGCCCGCCTCTTCCTGAAGAATCCCGAGATTCTGATCCTCGACGAGGCCACCAGCGCCCTGGATAATGAGAATGAAGCCATTGTCCAGCGCTCTTTAGAAGCTTTAGCCGATGGTCGCACTGCCATCATCATAGCCCATCGTCTATCGACCCTCCGCAGCTCTGACCGGATCATAGTCCTGGATCAGGGCAAAATCGCGGAAGAGGGCACCGAAGACCAGCTTCTGGCGCAACAGGGCATCTACTGGCAGCTCCGAAGACTGGGTCTCGGAGAAAGCGATGCGGACATGATTCTGGCGGCGGAGAGTGCGGCGCTTTAGGAAAACTGAATAACCAAAAGGAAAAGAGGCGCCCGCGGGCGCCTCTTTCGTGTTTTGTGAGGGGTAATCATACTTGTTCGGAAGTGAAGTTCGGAGGGCTGGTGAATCCATTGATATAACAAGCTTTCCGCATTTTCTAGCTTTTTTAATCAAAAAAAACACATTTTTCTATCTAAATCACCGCGTTCAAAACACATTTTTCGTTGTTTTTTGACCGAGTATTTCACGTTTTTAAGCTATTAGGACAAAGTTTAAGGTTGGTGACGCGGACAACTTTCAACTTGGTGGGGGGTGCGGACAAAAACCTGGACTATGAAAAAGTCAGGAGTTGTCCGTATGTATTCGTTGGAAGTTAGGAAAAAAGTAATCGAGTTATACATCAAGTACGACAAGTCTGCGGCCGCTGTATCAAATGAGCTCGGTTTTCCATCGTGTAGAGTCATCCGGAGATGGTACAAAGACTATCTAAGGGGTCAATCAATCGGAGACGAATGGGGGAGGAAACCTAGAAAGGTCAAGTATTCAGTAGAGCAAATGGAAGTAGCCGTTAATCATTACCTGGCGCACGGGAGAAATCTTTCAAGAACAGTAAGAGCTTTAGGCTATCCATCCACGGGCAAATTAAGACTCTGGTGTGATGAATTGAATCCAAATGATCGCAAAATGCACGTCAGTAGTATACAATGCACTCAAGCGCAGAAAAAGGAAGCCGTCGTAGAACCCGACACGCCGTGTGTCAGGGCGACGGATCTCGGAGATAAGCACAGTGTCGGCCGAAGAACTAATTATAAACACAACGGTGTTCTGCTCGCTAAGGAGTATCCAATAATCATGTTGAAAGTTGATGATAAACTCCATGAAGGCAAGCCCCCTGAAGGAACAGAGGCTCTCTTGGTTGAAATCGAATTGCTAAAAAAACAAATCAGGAAATTGGAAATTGAAAAAGAACTCATGGGAGAACTCTCAATAATTCTAAAAAAGAACCCGGGCGTCGATCCGAAGAAATTGACAAACAAAGTGAGAGCAACATTGATCGACGCCCTAAGAAATAAATATACCCTTAAGGAATTATTGAAATATGTTGATATACCAAAAAGCAGTTATCATTATCATCATCAGATTGCATTGATGCCTGAGAAATACGAGAATATCAAGCTTCGAATTATTGATCTTTTTAAAGAAAACCACGGAAGATTTGGATATCGACGGATTAACGAACTCCTTCAGCAGGAAGGCATTCGTGTTTCGGAGAAGATTGTGAGACGTATCATGTCAACATTAAAACTTGTTGTTTTCGGGAAAAAGAAGCGAAAGTACAGTTCCTATTTAGGTGAGATAGCACCTGCAGCAGACAACCTGATTAATCGGGATTTCCATGCGGACGCACCAAATACAAAATGGCTTACGGATATAACCGAGTTTTCAATCCCCGCCGGTAAGATATACCTATCCCCAATAGTAGACTGCTATGACGGTTATATAACGAGCTGGTCAATTGGAACAAGACCCGACGCAGCTCTGGTTAACAGTATGCTTGATCGCGCCATAGACAAGCTACAAGAGGATCAGCGTCCAATTGTCCATTCGGATAGAGGATGCCACTACCGTTGGCCAGGGTGGCTATCCAGAATGGACAATGCAGGCCTGGTGAGATCAATGTCAAAGAAAGGCTGTTCACCTGATAACTCTGCCTGCGAGGGCTTCTTCGGCAGACTCAAGGTTGAAATGTTTTATTATCGCTCATGGGTCGGTGTTAGCCTGAACGAGTTTATGAATATATTAGATGAATACTTAATCTGGTATAACGAAAAAAGAATCAAAATGTCGCTGGGTGGAATGAGTCCGTTGGTGTTCAGGCGAAGCAAAGGACTAGTAGCCTAAACCGTCCAAGAAAACGTCCGCACCCCCGTGACGGACGGTAATAATTTTGTAACATTCGCATTCTTACAAATAAAAAAGCGATCCCTCAGGATCGCTTTTCCATTTTTCAGTTTGGTGCGAGAGGCGGGATTTGAACCCGCACGAGCATTAGCCCGCTACCCCCTCAAGATAGTGCGTCTGCCAGTTTCGCCACTCTCGCCCGCAAATCAGAACAAAACTAATGTTAAAGCAAAACGGGCGATGTGTCAACGGTTTATTATAAAATATTTTAATTTTTTTATCTTGCCTTCACCAAGGCGTCCTCAAGCACCGCTTCAACTTCATGGGCCACAGCCATCAAAGCCGGGCTGGCAGCTTCCATCAGAAGGATTGTCGGTTTGAGAAGCCCCATCCGGGTCTTGCCTTCCTTGACATAGACCACCGCGCGGCAAGGCAGGAAATAGCCGGTTTCAATATCTTCCTCAAGAGCCACTTTTGCCTTTTTAGGATTGCAAACCTCGAGAAGGTGGAACTCAATGTCCGCGTCGACGCCTTTTTCTTTCAGTTTCTCTTTGAAGTCCAGCTCCCAAAGTACCCCGAAGCTTTGCTTGGCGAGTTCCGCCTTAAGGGCCTCAATAGCTTCGGCAGGTGTCTTGTCCGTTTGTACGCTATATTTTACAGAGCTAAGCATAATCATGCCTCCTTTTGTCTTTTGTTAATTCTTACCCAAAGCGGAGCGGTTCAAAAACTTAATCCTTGAAACCTGCCTGTCAGATATTGAAAAAAACCTGACAAATGGTTAACATGGTAGGTGATGGTGGATTTATAATACCTTGAAATTGAGAAATTGAGTCTCCGCCTGAAAGGTGTGGGTGGGGTGACCATCGGCTAAAATTTATTTTTGAGAGGAGACGATCATATGATTCGACTTGTAACGGACAGTGCTTCCGACCTGTCCCATGACCTGATCGCGGAATATAATCTCAGCGTCGCGCCGCTTCTGGTCCATGATGACGAGCGCCAGTACCGGGACGCGGTGGACATTCAGCCGAAAACGGTTTACGACCGCATGCGAGGGGGCCAGAGCTTCAAAACCTCCCAAGCGACGCCGGAATCCTTCCTGGAAATCTTTAAATCATTTTCAGACGAGGACGAAGTCCTGTATCTGGCGTTCTCTTCGGGTCTGTCCGGCACTTACAACTCCGGCCTGATCGCCCGGGACCTCTACAGGGAGGAGGGCGGCAAAGCGAGAATTGAGATTCTGGACACCCAGGCGGCGTCCGGAGCGTTTGGTCTGATCGTCTATGAAGTCGCGAAGCACGCCAAGTCAGGCGCTGATTTTGAAGAGCTCCTGGCCTATGCAGAGACCCTGATTGCGCGGAGCGAGCACCTGTTTACGGTGGACGACCTGGAATATCTCTTTAGGGGTGGCCGATTGTCACGTTCCTCCGCCCTCATAGGCGGGCTATTGAACATAAAGCCAATCCTGACAGTAGCTGAGGGCAAGCTGACGCCCCTTGAGAAGACCCGCGGGCGGCTGAAATCCGTCAAGCGGATCAGCGAGTTGATGGGGGAGCGTACGGGAGGCAACCTTAAAGGGCAGACGGTGTTCATCTATCACGGGGACGATCTTGAAGCGGCTCATAAACTGCAGGAACTGATCCGGGAGGCCTATGGGGTAGAATCGTTCATCATTGGTGAGGTCGGCGCGGTCATAGGCGCTCACACCGGACCGGGGGTTCTGGCGGCGTTTTACCTGAAGCCGGTCGACTAGAAGTGAAACAAACTCAAGCTGCTTCTGCCAGACAAACGCCCTGCACGTGCCTGCGCGGCGTTTTTTCTGTAAGAAAAGCCCTGATGGGCAAATATAATAAGGCGGTGCATTATGACTTTCAAATCTATTCACAAACAATTTAACGGAACACGCAGATTTTTTGCTTTATCAATAGTCTTTATCCTGACACTTGGCTTACTTACGGGCTGCGCCCCTAAGGCTGAAACTCCGGAAGCGGCTCCGGCTCCGGCACCTGCGCCTGCAGAACCGGCAGCCATTGAAACGCCAATCAAGGTAGCGGCGCTGAGAGGTCCGACGGGCATGGGACTCGTTTACCTCATGGGCGGACCGGATGAGTCAAGACCATATGAATTCAGCCTGTTCGGCGCGCCTGACGAGCTCGTCGGCAAAATTGTCAGCGGTGAAGTCGATATGGCGGCAGTGCCGACCAATCTCGCGGCGACTTTGTACAAAAAGACGGAGGGCGGCGTGCGCTATATTGCCACGAACACCCTGGGCGTCAACTACGTGCTGACCACCGATCCGGAAATTGACAGCTTTGAGGCGCTGAGGGGCAAGACCATTGGCATCAGCGGGCTTGGCACTACGGCAGAGTTCATTTTCAGACACCTGCTTACCGAAAATGGCATTGATCCTGAACAAGATGTCACCCTGGACTTTTCTCTTCAGCACGCGGATTTGGCAACCATGCTGACGGCGGGAAAAATTGACATAGCGGTACTGCCGCAGCCTTTTGTGACAACAGCTATGATGGCAAACGAAAATATTAAGATAGCCATTGACTTGACAGCGGCTTGGGCGGAAGTGGAAGGCAAGGACGCAGTGCTGCCTACCGGAGGCATGATTGTGAGAACGGACTATTTGGAAGCGAACCCAGAGGCAGTACAGCGCTTTTTGACGGACTACGCGGTTTCGGTTGAGCAGGTCAACGCGGATCCGAAGGCGGCGTCGGTGCTGGTGGAGCAGTTCGGGATTTTGCCAAAGGCGGCCATTGCCGAGAAGGCTATTCCAATGTCCAACATCGTCTTTATCAATGCAGAGGATTCAAAGTCGTTCCTGATGTCATTTTTTGAGATTATGATGGCGTATGATCCTAAGACCATCGGCGGGGCTATGCCGGATGATGCGTTGTTCGCGCCTGCTGATCTTTCAACGGTGAAGTAAACATGTCGGCCGGCAAGCGGGTGAGCCGGATCGCGGGCGGACTTGGAGTGGCAGTGTTTTGGCTTGGATTCTGGCAGCTAAGCGCTATTTTGGTGGATTCGTCGTTTGCTTTGCCATCGCCTCTCGCGGTGTTTTCAAGGCTTTCAAAGTTGATCTTTGAGCGGGACTTCGCACTATCGGTGGCGTGGTCGGTCTACAGGGTCATCCTGAGCCTGTTTATTGCCGTGGGGTTAGGGGTGATTCTGGGGGCGCTGTCTTTCGTGTCTCCGCTCCTTCGCAGACTGATTTCGCCGGCGATGCTGGCCATTCGCAGCGCGCCGGTGGTGTCGTTCATAGTTCTGGCAATGCTTTGGACCACCTCGGACTATTTGCCGGTGCTGATTTCGCTGCTGATGTGCCTGCCCGTGGTCTGGGGCAACGTCCTTCAAGGACTGGGCGCGGTGGATGAGCGGCTGGTGGAGATGGCATCGCTTTATGGCGTTGGCCGCAAGAGGGTATGGAAGCAGCTTTACCTGCGGTCGGTCTGGCCTTACCTGAACGCTGCGCTCTTTACATGCCTGGGCCTTGGCTTCAAGGTGACGGTGGCCGCGGAGGTTCTGACGAGTCCCAAGTACGCCATAGGGTACCAGATGTATGTCAGCAAGCTGGTCTTGGAATCAGAAGCGGCTTATGCCTGGACTGTGGTGATCCTGCTGCTGAGCCTGCTTTTTGAGGTATGGTTGAAATATCTCTTGAAGCGGCGCTGGAAGAGGAGGGAACCGGTATGATCCGAATGGAGCAATTGAGGAAGCAAAAGGGAGGAACCGTTATACTGGATGGCTTTTCCCTCGGGGTCCGGTCTGGGCAGGTCACAGCACTTCTCGGGCCTTCCGGCAGCGGAAAGACGACGCTGCTGAGGCTGCTGGCGGGAATGGATCTGCCGGATCAAGGCCGGTTGGAGGGTCTTCCTGAAACGGGGCCAGCTTTTGTCTTCCAGGATCACCGCGTCATTCCCTGGTTGAATGTGGAGGAGAACGTGGCCTTTGCGTTACCGGAGGACTGGACGGTAGAGCGGAGGGTGAAGGCGATTGACGAAAGTCTGAATCTGACACGGTTATCCGCCCTCAGGCGGCGTCTTCCAAACGCACTCAGCGGCGGCCAGGCGAGCCGGATTGATCTGGCGCGGGCGCTGGCGACCGGCCGGCGTCTGATGCTGCTTGATGAACCTTTTAAAGGTCTCGACCTGGAGCTTAAGCTTGAGCTGATGGAGGACTTCGGGCTGATTATGTCACAGTCGGAGGTGACGGCGGTCCTGGTGACCCACGACCTCGACGAGGCGCTCCTGACCGCGGACACTATTGTCGTGGTCAGCGGGCCGCCGCTGCGGGTTGTGGAGGTCTTGGAAGTGCCTCTGGCCAAGGTTGGCAGAACCATGTTTGACCCAGCGCTTCATGCACTGAGACAAAGGCTTTATCATTTGTTGGTGAGTGAAAAGTGAGTGAAAAAAGAGTGAAAAGCATGGGGTGGTTTGAGAACCAATCTCAAAAAAAGTCACACTTTTTCCTGAAAAGGGGTATAATTTAAATAGGGCCCCGTATATAGGGGGTTCTTGAACAATCAACCTGAATCAGGAGGCTTTGAAAATGGAAAAAAACGGACTTGTTGTCGGACTCCGGGGGAGTAAGGCTATCATAGAAATAGCACGCATGTCGAGCTGCGGAGACAAATGCGCGACCTGCGCAGGAGGATGCAGTACACCGCCTCTGGTGGTAGAGGTGGACAACGCGCTTCAGGCAAAACAAGGGGACTTTGTTGTCCTCGAGGCGCCGGAGCACGCGATCATCCAATCGACTATGATAATGTACACACTTCCACTGGTGGTCTTTATTCTGGGCGTGGTCCTGGGCATGCAGGTGTTCGCGGGTTTTGTGCCGGCGAATCCCGAGCTGGTTGGAATCCTGACAGGCTTCATTTTTCTTGTGTTTTCCTATGTCGGAATTGCCCTGTTTAGAAAAGATAAACAGATCTTAAAAATGCGCACGATCCTGAAAAAACTGTGAGGTGCATGGATCCATGAAAGGCAAATGGATGGGCATGGCGTTCATTGTCATAGGCGCGCTGCTGCTCTTAAAGAACGTGTTCAGATTTGATTTCGATGTGACGCTGTTTGTGCTGGGCGGACTGTTTCTGGCCGCCTATTTTGGGGTTCAGAAGAATGGAAGCCGCAACATTGGATTTTTGATTCCGGGTTCCATCCTTTTATTCCTGGGCTTCAATGATTTGGTGCAGTCGCTGAATCTGCTGCCCAGGTCACTCGAGAGTATGGCGCCTCTTGTCTTTATTGGTCTGTCCTTTGTGGTGATCTATGTGATCAGTTCAGTCCTCGGTCCCAAAACCGCCCACTGGGCTCTTTTGGTTGGAGCCATTCTGCTGGCCATTGCGGCGCTGACTTTTGTGGCAGAGAATCACTGGATCTCCCGCGAGGCACTGGCGCTCTATGGATTGCCTGTGGTGCTGATTCTTGTGGGTGTAGTCATTCTGCTGAGGGCAGTCAGCGGTGCGGGGCGAAAATCTTAGGTGTAGGTATGACAATATTTTGAACCCTCGCAGGCGGCAGCTTGCGGGGGTTTTTCAAAAGAAAGGTGAAGACGGGGGCAGTGGGCACTTGCCACAAATATCCGGTTCCAACACCGACGGAAGAGGTCGTCTGCGATTTTGCCTGCTGACCCCGCCCCCCCCTCATTAACACCCACATTTCTCACATCAAATTTCTCTGCATGATTCGCCTCCGTCTGGGTAAATAAATATCAGAAACGACAGAAAAGGTGGGATTACTATGACATTACAAGGCAAAAAGTCCCAGGCTCCTGAAATTTATAGTGACGGCGCGCGGAAGATTTTCTACAACGGCCAGATGGCAGATGTGGAACGACCCGTTTATATCGATATGACGTCATTGTTTGATAATTTTGTGACTGTGGTGCTCTCCAGGCGCGCAGAACCCAGATCTGTGATAGGATTTGAAATGATTTTGGAGGAGGACGTGCACAGCGTCGTCGCCAAGGTTGTAAGCGTGCGGCAGACTGCCATGGGCTATGAGACCCGGGTGCTGATCGAGTTTATCCCTGAGGAGCTGATCCGCGAAATTGAGGAGCATCTCTCACGTCAGGCCCTTGTTCTTGAAGATGACTATGAGTAACATCTTGACAGCCGGCTGCAAAACGGCTAGGATAGGGACATAGTTATTCTAGAGTGCATAGAGCTATGACGAAACAAAGTAGTCCGGTACGCGGGGTTCAGAGAGCAGGTCGGTGGTGCGAGACCTGACGAAGGTATAGGATGAATTACGGTTTTCCGAGCTTCAGAACGGTTTTTTTTCGCCGCTGTACAGCGGGGGCGGAGTTAAAGCCGGGCTGCGCGGACGCGCGTTAAGACGTCTTCAAGATACCATCGGCAGGGGCTTTGTGTTTTAAGGTCTTTGCGGCAGAAGGATGGTATGAATTAAGGTGGTACCACGAGCCCTCTCGTCCTTAACCAGGACGGGAGGGTTTTTTGTTGTTTTTGAAGCAGAGACAGTTAAAATCAGTCAATTTTGTGAGGGAGGTTCACATTAACATGCAAAACGTTTTTGATGTACTAAAGGCGCGGGGCTTCATTGAGCAGGCCACGCATGAAGAGGAGCTCAGAGCGCTTCTGGGCAAGGAATCAGTCACGTTCTACATTGGATTTGATCCAACGGCGGACAGCCTGCACATTGGTCACTTCATCCAGATCATGGTCATGATGCACATGCAGCGCCACGGCCACAAGCCTATTGCTTTGGTTGGAGACGGCACGGTCAAGGTTGGGGATCCGTCCGGCAAAACGGAGATGCGGCAAATGCTGGTCTATGACACGATCAACGCGAACGCGGCCAAGATCAAGCGCCAGCTGCAGAATCACCTGACCATTGATGGCGTCACGGGCTTCATGGACAACAACGCCAAGTGGCTGGATCACCTGAACTACATTGAGTTCCTGCGGGATGTGGGCTCGAAGTTCTCGGTCAACCGCATGCTGTCGGCGGAGTGCTTCAAGTCGCGGCTGGAACGGGGCCTGTCGTTCCTGGAGTTCAACTACATGATCATGCAGGCTTACGACTTCCTTGAGCTCTACAGACGCTACAACTGCAAAATGCAGCTGGGCGGCAACGACCAGTGGTCCAATATCCTGGCGGGCGTCGAGCTCGTGCGCAAGGCGGATCAGGGCGAGGTGTTCGGCCTGACGTTTAAACTGCTGACGACCTCCGATGGCCGCAAAATGGGCAAAACCGAAGCGGGCGCCATCTGGATCGATCCGGAGAAGACATCGCCGTACGAGCTGTTCCAGTACTTCAGAAATGTCGAGGACGCGGACGTCGAGAACTGTCTCAAGCTCCTGACTTTCCTGCCGCTTGAAGAGATCGAGGCTCTCGTGAAAGTTGAAGGCTCCGAGATCAACAAGGCGAAGGAAATTCTGGCTTATGAGATTACGAATATCATCCACGGCAGGGATGAGGCGGACAAGGCTTTGGCTGCGGCCCGCGCACTCTTTGGCAATTCCGGGGATTTGGCTGAGATGCCGACGACGGAGATGGCAGCCGCTGATTTCGCTGATGGCAAGGGCATGAACATTATTGATTTGCTCATGGCTGCCGGACTCATCCCGTCCAAGGGCGAGGGCAGAAGACTGATCGCCCAGAAGGGTGTCACGCTTGGCGGCGAGGTTGTGGAGAGTCACGAGCTGGTCGTCGGGGCTGAGCGCTTTGAGGATGGTGCGCTGATGATCCGCAAGGGCAAGAAGATTTATCACAGGATTGTGTTGAAGTAAGGTGAGAAGAAGGTGCCTGACACCAATTTCCTTTTCGGAAATCGGTGTCAGGCACTTTTTTTTAGAAAAAAACATAAAAATACATTATTTTTTGTTGCTCAAAACCAAAGTAATTTATGTTAAACTAACAAAGGCGAACGTTCGTGTTTTGTAGAATCTTAACTCTACGAATTTTCAACCTATTTCGACAATTCGTCCAGCGGTGGTACCTAATCGTGTCAGGAGGACTTTCATGGATCCAATATTGAGAATGACAGGCATCAGCAAGTACTTTGGCACCTTCGCGGCTAATGAGGGTGTCGATTTTGATGTTTTGCCCGGTGAAATCCATGCGCTCTTGGGTGAAAACGGGGCGGGCAAGTCGACTTTAATGAATGTGCTCTACGGTCTATACAGGCCGGATAAGGGCGAAATCTGGTTTGACGGGCAGACGAGGCACTTTGCGTCATCCAGGGATGCGATCCTGTCGGGGATTGGCATGATCCATCAGCACTTTATGCTGGTCCCGGTACATACAGTGCTAGAAAACATCATCATGGGCATGGGAAAAGAAAAAGGATTTCTTGTCAAGGAAGCCCAGCTCGAAAAAGAAGTGCTCGAGATCGCGGCGCGCTACGGCATGGAAATCAATCCCCGGGCTCTCGTCGCTGAGCTGTCGGTGGGAGAGCAGCAGCGCGTCGAAATAGTCAAGGCGCTGTTCCGCGGTACCAAACTCCTGATCATGGACGAGCCAACCGCCGTTCTGACCCCTCAGGAAACAGAAGAGTTGTTCAAAACCCTCCGGCGCATGTCGGATGAGGGCATGTCCATCATCCTCATCACCCACAAATTGAACGAGGTCATGTCGGTTTCCAACCGGGTCACGGTGCTGAGGGACGGCAAGGTCACCAACACAGTCATGACCAGGGACTCCAGCGAGTACGAGCTGACCCGCTTCATGATTGGACGGGAGCTGTCGCCGGCGTGCCGGGAAGGCCGCTGCTGCGGGGAACAGCAGGTCCTGGAGCTGGATCACGTGATCTGCGAAGGGGAAATGGGCAACCACACCTTGGACAATGTATCGCTTTCGGTGTGTGCAGGTGAGATTCTGGGGATTGCTGGCGTCGACGGCAACGGACAGAAGGAGCTCGCTGAGATTGTCGTGGGGCTGCGTGCCTTGAAGAGCGGGCGCATCTTCCTGAGCGGAGAGGAAATTGCGGGGAAGTCGATTCTGGAGATCATCGGCAAAGGCATTGGGTACATACCGGAGGATCGACACAAGCGCGGGTTGGTGCTTGACTTTACCATCGGCGAAAACCTGATCCTTAAGGATTTTAATAAGAAGCCATTTACGAAGGGCGGGCTGTTCGACTTCGGGAAGATTCACGGCCACGCGGACGACATGATCAAGAAGTACTCCATCAAGACGTCGGCGGCGGGGCGGGAATCCGAGGCGCGCAAGCTGTCCGGAGGCAACCAGCAGAAGATCGTCGTGGCCCGGGAAGTGGACAAGGGGCCGAAGCTGCTGATCGCGGTGCAGCCGACCCGGGGCGTGGACATAGGCGCTACGGAATTCATTCATAAGCAGATTTTGAAGGCGAAGGAAAATGGCACGGCGGTTCTTCTGATTTCGACGGAGCTGTCGGAGATCAATCAGCTGTCGGATCGGATCGCGGTGATTTACAAGGGGCAGATCATGGGCGAGATTCCGCATGAGGCCTTCGAGGAGAGCCTGATTGGCCTGATGATGGCCGGGATGACCTATGAAAAGGCCATGGCGGCGACCCGTGGGACTGGCCAGGTTTCGAGGCAAGAGACGGGCCAAGAGACGGGCCAAGAGACGGGCCAAGGGATTAAAGCAAGTACGGTTTTAGCCGATGGTCATGGGTCCGCCCAAATCGCAGAATCCACGAAAGAGCAGGTGAACGCATGAGCGCGCTGGACAAACGCATTAGAGACGCCTTTTTGAAACCGGGCGCGCGGCGGTGGAGCGTCTACTCGCTGCTGGTGCCCATTGTCTCCGTCCTTTTGGCGCTGGTGCTGGGCAGCGTGCTGCTGCTGTTTATTGGCATCAACCCCCTGGAGGCGTACTGGTATCTGATCTTTTCCAATTTCAGCAACACTTATAACATTGCGGAGGTGCTGGTCAAGGCGACGCCAATTGCGCTCACGGGCCTGGCGTTTACCTTCGCGTTCCGGACTGGGCTATTCAATATTGGCGGCGAGGGACAGATGTTCGCGGGCGCCATGGCGGCGGTCTTCGTGGGACTGAAGACGGGGCATCTGCCTCCTTTTGTGACCATTGGACTTTGCCTGGCGGCGGCTATTGTGGCGGGGGGCATCTGGGGCTTCATCCCGGGCGTCCTCAAGGGCGTGTTTGGGTCCAGTGAGATTATTGTCACCATCATGTTCAACTACGTGGCGGTGTATCTGCTGAGCTTTTTGGTGGATAAGCCCCTCCGGGAAGCAGCAGGCTTTTACCCGCAGACGGACATGATTGGCGAAAACGCGTTCCTGCCATTTCTGATTCAGAACACACGTCTTCATATTGGCCTCGTCGTTGCCATTATTCTCAGCATTTTGGTCTATGTCGTTCTCTGGAAGACACCGCTGGGCTTCAGGCTGCGGGCGGTGGGCTACAACCCGGACGGCGCGGAATACGCCGGCATCAACATCCGGCGCAACATGATCCTGGCCATGGTCATTTCCGGGGCTTTGGCGGGTGTGGCCGGCTTTACGGAGATCAACGGCATCCATCACCGGATGATGGACAACTTCTCCAGAAATGTCGGCTTTGACGGCATTGCGGCGTCACTGCTCGGCGGCGCGACTCCGGGCGGAGTCTTCGTGTCCTCAATTCTGCTGGGGATGCTGCAGACCGGCGCCAGCGCCATGCAGCGCGGGGTCGGGGTGCCGGCCAACATTGTGAGCATTATCCAGGCGCTGATTATTATTCTGGTGCTCGCCGGAAACATGATGCGGCCGAAGCTTGAATTGAGATTGAAGGTCAAGCGCCAGGAGCGCGAAGAGCGCGAAGCGCGCCAAGAGAGCCAGGGGCATCAAGAGGGAGGGATCGACGCATGAATGACATCATGAACGCAGCTTTTTTCGTCGCTTTGCTGTCTGCAGCGCTGAGACTTTCAGTCCCCATTCTGTTTGCGGCACTCGGGGGCATGTTTTCTGAGCGTTCCGGGGTTGTCAATATTGGACTTGAAGGGATTATGCTCACCGGCGCTTTTGCCGGCGTCGTAGGCTCCTACTTTACCGGCAGCCAGTGGCTGGGCGCTTTAGTGGCTATGCTGAGCGGGATCGCCCTCGCGGCGCTGTTCGCGCTGATCACGGTGAAGGTTCAGATCAACCAGATCGTCAGCGGCATTGCCATTAACCTGTTGGCGGTGGGCCTGACCAGCTTCTTCTTCCGGGCGCTGTTTGGCATCACCACGACGCCTATTACGGTTAACGCCTTTTCGCCGGTGTCACTTCCTGGGCTGTCTACGCTGCCATTTGTGGGGGAGGTCCTGTTCTCCCAGACCGCGCTGGTCTACATAGCTTTCTTGCTGGTACCGGTGTCCTGGTTCATCCTTTATAAGACCTCCTGGGGTTTGAGCATCCGTACTGTCGGGGAACATCCGACCGCCGCGGACACCGTGGGCATTCCGGTGAACCGAGTCCGCACCCTGTGCGTGCTGGCCAGCGGTGCCCTAGCCGGCCTTGGCGGCGCGTTCCTGTCCCTGGGGCAGTTTAATATGTTCGTCGACAACATGATTTCCGGGCGCGGCTTTATCGCCGTCGCAGCAGTTATATTTGGCCGATGGAACCCCAAAGGCATCCTGATTGCCTCGCTGATTTTCGGCGTGGCGGACGCTCTGCAGATCCGGCTCCAAACGGCCGGCATCGGGATTCCATACCAGTTTCTTCTGATGTTCCCTTATCTCCTGACGGTAGTGGCGTTGACGGGGATTGTGGGCAAGACAGTGGCACCAAAGGCTTTGGGAAAAGCCTATGCAAAATAGTGCGCTTACGGGTGCGCGTAGCGCGCAAAAAAATTCAAGGGGGAATGAAGCAATGGTGAACAAGAAGTGGTTGGTTTGGCTCATGGTCGCAGTGCTCGTCATGGCCAGTCTCGCAGGCTGCGCTCCAAAAGCAGAACCAGCAGCGCCGGCAGAACCAGCACCGGGCGCAGAAACACCAGCAGAAGAAGCTCCAAAAATCGTCCTGATCCTTCCTGGACCGATCAACGACCAAGGTTGGAACGCGACAGCTTATGAAGGCCTGAAACTCGTTGAAAAAGATCTCGGCGTGACCATGGAATACGTTGAGAGCGTTCAGCAGGCAGACTTTGAGTCAACCTTCAGAGATTACGGCGAAAAAGGCTATGATCTCGTTTTCGCGCACGGCACTCAATTCTTTGATGCAGCTAAAGCCATTGGTCCTCAGTATCCGGACACATTCTTCATGGTCATCAACTCTGAAGAGGGCGTTGAGCCGAACGTTGGCGGCATTGGCATCCGTGAGTGGGAAGGCGGCTATGTTGCCGGAACTCTCGCAGCTATGAACACCACCAGCAAGCAAATGGGCGCGATTGGCTCGTTCCCATTCCCTGTTATCGAGGGAACCCTTGACGCGTTTGAAGCTGCTGCCATGGCAGTGGATCCGGCGATCAAAGTCACCAAGACTTATGTCAACTCTTGGGATGATATCCAAAAGGGTAAGGAAACTGCCCTTGCTATGATTGAAGCAGGCTCGGATCTCGTGTTCTGCTCGGCTAACCAGGTTGGCCTCGGCTCAATTGACGCGGCTAAGACAAAGGGCGTCAAAGCGATTGGCTATATCTCCCCTCAAAATGAAGTCGCGCCTGGCACCGTTATTTCGAGTATCACTTACAACACTCCGGGCCTCTTCAAAGTTGCGGTTCAAGATTTCCTTGACGGTAAACTGACAGCCACTGGAAAATCCCTTGGCTGGGCCGATGGTGTCCTGGACGTCCAATGGGCAGACGGCGTCACCGATGAGATGAAAGCGACTATAGAAAAGACGATTCAAGATCTGAAAGATGCGAAGATTGAGAACCCGTACGTACCGGGTGATTAAAATTCGCGAAAGCAAAGACATGCATAAATAAAGACAAAGCCGCCTGGTCGAGAGCTTGCTCTCGACCAGGCGGTTTTGTCTTTATTTATATAGGGCGCAGCCCGTGACCGAAGCGCAGCTTTCAACCGAGCGAAGCGAGGCTGAAAGCGAAGCGAGGTGCATGTCTGGTGGCGTGAGTTGAAGGTTTATATAGGGCGCAGCCCGTGACCGAAGCGCAGCCTGTCACCGAGTGCAGCGAGGCGATAGGCGAAGCGAGGTGCACGTCTGATGTGTGAGTTGTAGCTTGATCCCGATTCAGCAGAGAGCCCGCTCTCGCAATGTTACAATTATATTACCCCCGTCCCCAAAGTCAAAGTTGTCCGCGTCACCAATTCAGAAACCGTCCGCGTCCCCAAACTTGAAATCCTTCTCAAAGGGGTCTATGATGGACTTAGAACGATCAAAAATGCAATCTATCCTTATCTCATTTGGGAGGATCCAACATGATTGAGGTCAATGGACTCGTGAAAATATATAAGCTGACGAAGCGGCAAATGCGACAGCGCAAAGAGAGAGACAATGTCAAAATCGCGGTCGACGGCATCACTTTTGAGGCCAGGCCTGGTGAAATCTTTGGACTGCTGGGGCCAAACGGCGCTGGGAAGACTACAACACTGCGGTGTGTTTCGACGCTTCTGTCTCCATCGGAGGGAGACATTCGTGTTTGCGGTTTTGATACAGCCACTCAGGGCGTCGAGGTTAGAAAGCGCATTGCATTTCTCACCAATGAGCTCAAGCTGGACGGCCATTTCACGCCGCGCTACACTATCCGTTATTTTGGGAGCCTCTACAATATGGCGTCGGAAGAAATTGAAGCCAGGGCTGCCTCGCTCTTCAAAACCTTTGGCATCGAAGGCTTCCAGGATACCAAAATCGACGACCTATCCACTGGAATGAAGCAAAAGCTCTCCATTGCCGTAAGTCTGATTCACGATCCTGAAGTTGTCATCTTCGACGAACCCACCAATGGGCTCGATATTATCACTGCCCGAACCGTCACAGACTATTTGCTCAGTTTAAAGTCGGAAGGAAAAACAATTATTGTGTCGACGCACATTATGTCCGTCGCTGAAAAACTTTGTGACAGATTCGCCGTGATCCTCGGTGGCAAGATCGTCGCCCAGGGCACGCTGGAGGAGGTTCTGAAAGCCGCCGTAAACACCCGGAATCAAGTCTCTGAAACAATCCTGGATCTCGAGGACGCCTTTTTCAGGTTTTATCAGCGCCAGGAAGAGAAAGGCCATGCCGATGAGGTGATGTCATGAACCGCGAAATTCTAACCATTCTGCGAAAGGAACTGGCCCGTGTCTTTACAGACCGCAGACTCGTCATCTCCGCATTTATTATGCCGGCGCTGACCATCGCGCTGCTGTATGGTGTCATGGGGGTCATGATCACGCGCATGGTCGAAGACCGTCAGGAACACCAGACGGAAATCGCCGTGATCGACGCGCCAGCCTCGTTTGCCGCTTACTCTGAACGTCATCCCCAGGAGGACATGACTCTTCAGCTGGTGGAGGCGGAACGCTTGCCGGAACTCAAGGGCCTTCTCTTCACAGGAGAGCTCGACGCTATTTTAGCCTTCGACAAAGGCTTTGACACGCAGCTCATCCACTATAAAACTGAGACAAAGCAGCCCGGTATCAAAATTTACTACAACGCTGCGGAGGATTATTCGGTGGATGCAAGAAGCAGGCTGATGACCGGACTCCTGAAGGACTACGAAGCCGGTGTTCTGACCGCCAGGTTTGGAGACGCGAACTACCTGACTGCCTTTGAGACTTCGGACGAGGTCGTGGCAGATCCCAAGAAAGTTGCCGGAAAAGGCATAGGCAGCTTCCTGCCGCTGCTGCTCTCTATTTTCCTCTTCGCAGGCGGCATGGGCGTGGGACTCGATGCCATTGCCGGAGAAAAAGAGCGGGGCACCATGGCGACCATGCTGGTGACGCCGGTGCGGCGTGAGGCCATTGCCTTTGGCAAGCTTCTCAGCCTGGGGGTGGTGGCGTTTCTCAGCAGCATATCCACCATGATAGGTATGATCGCGTCAGCGCCTTTCGCGACTTTTTTGTTCAGCAGTCCTGAAGCAGAAAGCGAAGGAGCAGCAGCTGCAGCTGGCTTCATGATCTCTCCCGGTTACATCGCTGCTTTGCTCTTCATCTCCATTGTGCTGACCATGATCTACGTGGCGCTGATCAGCCTGGTCAGCGTTTACGCTCGAAATGTCAAGGAAGCCGGAACGTATATCACACCAATCTACATGCTGGTCATGCTGCTGGGGGTCCTGACGACCTTCAGTACCGGTCAGCCAGCCCCTTGGGTATTTGGAATCCCTATCTATGGCAACATCATGCTCATGAAAATGTCGCTGTCCTACGAGATGACCTGGCAGATGCTGGCTCTGAACACGGCGGTTTCCCTGGTTTTTCTGGCAATATTGGTCGCTGTCATAAGAAAAATGTTCAACTCTGAGCGCGTCATGTTCAATGCTTAAATGTCCATTAAGGAAGGCTTCAATGCCCAAATGCGTCAGAAAATTGAATTTTCAGGCATTAAAGTATTTTCGAGGCGCCTTCAATGCGGTATGATAGTTGAATAGAAAGAGGTGGTCCGGGTGATTTATTTCAACAGCAAACCTGAAATCATTGAAGCGGCGATCCAGTCCGCGCCAGCCAACGCCTGGATTGGCGAATTTTCCGGGCGCGACAGCGTTGCAGCCATTATAGCGGCGTTTGAACGCGACGCCTGTGACTTTGTGCTGCCCGTGGCCAGTTTTGCGGGCACTGAATATGGCGATACCCGGGACCTGCTGGAAAATCACGCTCACCTTCGAACGGAGATCAAAACTCGCTATGGGGGTGCCAAAACCATCGGCGAATTGATCTTTTACAGTGATCCCTTTCTTTGGGGCCTGATCAACGGGCGACATGTGGCGCAGCTCACCCGCGATTTTGGCTTTTATACGCCCTGCATAGGCTGCCACGCCTATTTTCATCTGCTGAAGCTGCCCTTCGCGAAGCGCCTCGGCAAAGTCATCATCTCCGGCGAACGCGAGAGCCACGACGGACGGGTCAAACTGAATCAGCTGCCCCAGGTTCTGGATTTTTTAAGCAGTGCGATCAGGGCTGAAGGCGTACAGCTCCTTCAGCCCATTCGGGAACTGTCTGACGGGGATGCTGTAGAGACCATGATAGGTTGGGCGTGGAAGGAAGGCGTCAACCATCCGGAGTGCACCTTCAGCAGCAACTACAAGCTGGCAGACGGCCGCGTGGACTATGACCCGACTGCGCTTGAGACATTTTTGGCGGACTATCTCGGTCCTGTGCACCGTTTGGTGGCCAAGGCCCTCGGCACGGGCTTCGACTATGACCGGCGAGCGCTGGAAGATGCCGTAAAGGGGATTTTCAATCCATGATTAAAACCATAATGTTTTTGCTGGACGGCGTCGGCGACCGGGGCCAGCCAACCTTGGGCGGACTGACCCCCCTGCAGGCGGCGCGGCTGCCTAATCTGGACCGAATTGCCAAGGCGGGCGAAACGGGTTTAATGGTGCCTCTTCGGCCGGGAATCCCACTGGGGACGGATCACGCCCACTATTTGCTCTTTGGCTACCAGTCGGAAGACTATCCGGGGCGGGCGGTTATAGATACCATCGGCGAAGGTCTTGAGCTTTCTCCAGGGGATATTGTCCTCAGGACCTCCTGGGCCACTGTGGACCCGGGTGCAGCCCGGGAGCGCCAAGATGCGGCTGAGGAGCGCCAAGCTGCAGCTGAAAAACGCTATGGTACGGCTGAGGAGCGCCAAGGTGCGGCTTTGAAACGCCCAGGCATGGCAGATGAACCACCCCGTGAGGGGTATAATTGTTTTGTCATTCAGGAACGATTTACGCCCGGGATCGACCGGCAGTCGGCGGAAAGCTTTGCGTCGACGCTGCCGGAGATGTTTGAGGACATTCGAGCGGAGTGGTATTTCTCCCACGACAGTCATGGATTTCTGATTCTCAGGGACTGCGCTGCCCGCTTCGACCCACAGATTTCGGATACGGATCCCTTTTATGAGGGGCAGCAGGTGATGGCATGCAAGCCTTTCGAAACTGCCTCTGAAAAAGCGGCGGCACTGGCAGACTGGATCAACCGGTATCTCATAGAGGTTCACAGGCGACTGAGTACGCACGCGCTCAACCTTAAGCGCATGTCTGACAGCCAGCTCCCCGCCAACTTCATGCTCACTAAATGGGCCGGACGACTTGATCTGCCGGAAGCATTCCAGCTAAGAAACGGCATGCGCGGTGCCGTCATTGCGTCGAGCAAGCTGCTGAAAGGCGTCGCGGCGTCCCTGCAAATGGATTACTACGAGTGCGGGGACTATCATGAGGCGGTCAAGTTGAGCCATCAGCTCGATTACGATTACATTCACGTTCATACTAAGGCCCCGGATACGGCGGCCCATACCAAAAGACCGGAAGAAAAAGTCCGTGTCCTCGAAGCGCTGGATCATGCTTTTGCGGCGCTGCACGCCAGTGAAGACTATCTGTATATTGTCACGGGGGATCACAGCACCGCCAGCAGCGGCAGCCTGATTCACTCCGGCGAATCCGTGCCGGTGGTGTTCCTGGGAACCATGACGCGTCGCGATCTGGGAAACGCCTTTGATGAAGTCGCCTGCGGTCTTGGCGGTTTAAGGATTACCGCGGGGGATGTGATGCCCATGATCCTGAATCTCACAGACCGGGCCAAACTCTACCATCTCCGGGCGGGTGAGAAAAGGCGGCTCTACAGGGCAATGCACGTCGAACCGCTGCGAATTGAGTTTTCGAAGACACAGACATCCAAGTGAAAAGGCAGAGGTGGAAATTATGGAAAGAATGGAAATGTTAAAAAGGGTCAAGCGCGTAGTCGTCAAGGTGGGGACTTCGACGCTGACACACCCTACAGGTCATATGAACTTTAATCAGATCGATTTGCTTGCGCGCCAGCTGGCGGATATGCAGAATCAGGGTTATGAGGTCATTCTCGTGACTTCTGGTGCGATTGGTGCCGGCGTAGGCAAACTTAACCTCAAGGAAAAGCCAAAGACGATTCCTGAAAAGCAGGCTGCTGCGGCAGTCGGCCAAGGGGTGCTGATGCACCTCTATGAGAAGTTCTTCAGCGAGTATGGAAAGATCATTGGTCAGATCCTGGTGACCAACGTGGACTTTCAGAATGAAAATCACAGACAGCATGCCCGGAACTCCTTCAATACGCTTCTCGGCATGCAGGTGATTCCAATTGTCAACGAGAATGACGCCGTCGTTGTCGACGAGATCAGAGTGGGGGATAACGACACCTTGTCGGCCTACGTTTGTCGCAATATTGACGCGGATCTTCTGATCCTCCTCTCAGACATAGACGGACTTTACAACGACGACCCGCGTGCCAATGAAGACGCGGCGCTCATCCAGACAGTGACGCGCATTGATGATGACCTGAAGGCTCTCGCCAAAGGCGCAGGCTCTGACCTGGCTACCGGCGGCATGGCGACCAAGCTGAGGGCAGCAGAAATTGCCCTGGAGGGTGGCGCGTATATGATTATTGCCAACGGATCAACGGATAAAGTGCTCAACAGAATTATGGCCGGCGAGCATCTGGGCACCTTGTTCCTGCCTGAGGCGCATCGGGCGGAAAATAAATAGTCATAAAGCTGGAAAGGCAATTGGCGCGAAGGTGCCAATTGCCTTTTGAGTATACCGCAAGGTGACAGGGGTGATGGAAGCGGGTGTCAGACACCGTCTTCCATCAAACAGTGTTGTAAGTATTCTATAAAAAGAATGACATATAATGGAAAAACGGACATAAGGCGCGCGGTTTTGCCATTTAGAAATGTAAAATAATGGGTTAAAAGGGCGGACGTATGATCCAAAATGACCAATTTAGTGAAGTGGGCGTGTGATACGACAAAATTCGAGGTTTTTGGCAGGCGAGTGGGTAATATGGCCCCATAAACCGCTAAAAACGTGGAATGGAGGACAAAATATAAATACAAAATTACTGATCTAAACAAGAAGAAAAAAGTAATAAAATAACAAATATTACTAATATTTGTATGCTGTTTAATGTATTTACCACAAAAAACCTAGTTTTTCCCAGTTGACACCTAATGTCACACGGTTGATAAAAAGTAACAGTGTGATATAATCGGGTCACTGTTAAATCCGAGTGTGCATCTTGGAAGATGACCCGGGTTTGATGTTGATCATAGATATTTCATATGTTTGAAAGGTGTTGAACCAATACATGTCTGGTTATAGAGAGGTGTTCGCCTCCGCGCTTGGTCTTATGATCACGTGGTCTGCGGCGCTGACAGGTGGGCCTGCCCATCTGAATAACGAGGGACGTATTCTGGGATCTTTGTTGACAACTTCGGCACAGGAAACCCAAATTGAAGCCGCATCCAATCTTGATGCAGTCGATTTTGAAGCCGCCAACCGCCTCTATGCGGTCATGGCGAATCAGGTTGATGAGGCTATTCAATTCGAGGATCCTGAGACGCTTACCTTAAAAAAATTACAGCAAAAGGCAGAGGCGATTGCAGAACAGACACCGCTGGACCTTGAAACTTCGCAAGTCGTTGTCGACTACGCGAAGCAGTTCGGTCTGAAGCCATCCCTGATTCTGGCAATCATCGAGACAGAAAGCAATTTTAACCCCACTGAGGTAGGAACCCATCAAGACCGGGGGCTGATGCAAATCATCCCATCCACGGAAAAGTGGCTGGCCAAAGATATGGGCCACGCGATCGGACTTGAATACAACCCAAAGAGAATTTTTGAACCAGAATACAACATAGGACTGGCAGCGACTTATTTGGCGTTTCTGAAGGATTCCTACGGTGAGAACTTCCACCGCATCCTTTCGGAATACAACCGCGGACCGTATAACCTGGCGCGTTACTTTCAGCGCAATGGGACTTACGCGACGGGCTATTCCAAAAAAGTCCTGAAACTTGAAGCCAAATACGTTGCGTTCAACGATTAGCAACGGTCCTCTGTGTACTTTCGTGTACATCAAGCGCATACAAAAAAATCCCCTGTGGCAGCGACTTTTAACGTCGGCGTGGACAGGGGATTTTTGCGTTCTGGAGACAGCTTCAGAAAAAGCTCTCTATGAAAGAGGGCTGCCGATGGTCACATTCCGAAAATCCCATCCCATTGTGGGCAGGATGACCATTGGCAAACAATTCTTTTTTGGAGTCATTCATTGCTCCAAAAAGTCTCCAGCGCCGCGGCCAATGCATCAGGAGAATGCAGGGTCACCGCGTGGGACCATTCCGGCGGGAACAGTTTGCGATACCTGGAATGGGTGAAGCGGTCGTCGACGAGAAGAACGACACCGCGGTCCGACTCCGTGCGAATAACTCTGCCGGCGGCCTGGAGAACCTTGTTCATACCGGGGAACTGATAGGCGAACCCGTAGCCGTCACCGGTGTTCACTTCGTAAAAGTCTCTCAGCAAATCGTTTTCATAATGCAGCTGCGGAAGACCGACGCCCACCACAATAACGCCGCTGAGCCTGTCGCCGGTGAGGTCAATGCCTTCGGAGAACAGGCCCCCGAGGACTGCGAAGACGACGCGGCTCTGCCGGGGCAGCACGTCAAAACTCTTGATAAAGGCCTCGCGCTCGGCGTCGTTCATTGACTGCTGCTGAACGTCCACCGTGAGGCCTGTATCCGGATTTGTGCCCGCGCTAAGCTCTTGGAGCAAAGTCCGGAAGTCGGAAAGGACCAGCCGCAGGTACTCATAGGAAGGGAAGAAGACGAGATAGTGCCCCGGTCGTCCGGCGGCAGCGACGGTTTGAATGAGTTCTGCCAGGCCTGCAGTCGTCTGATGTCGGTCTTTATAGCGGGTCGACAGGGCGCTGTACACGTAGAGCCCCAGATGCGACTGCTCAAAAGGGGAGGGCAGCCGCAGGCAAAGATCCTCCCTGCTTCCCCCGGAAACATCCCGAAAATAGGGCAGCGGATGAAGTGTCGCTGAGAACAGCACGGCGGCTTTCCCCTTTGAGAGGGCGTCATTCAGAAGGCGCTTAGGGTGCAGACAGAAGAGCTTGATTTGGAGCTCGTTCTTAAAGGACTCGGTATAGGTGATGAAATCCGGGCCGTAAAGCTCGGAAATTCTGAGAAAGCCTAGGACTTCAAAGTAAAAATCGAGCAGTTCGTCTTTGAGCTCGGGATCTATGCCGCTTTTTTCAGATTTTGCCAGGAACTTCTGGGTGGCCTCTTCGAAACGTCTCAGGCTGGCCAGAAGCGGTTCGGGCATGTGCTCATAGGTGGTATAGCGCCGGTCTTTCGCCTCTTTTTTGAGGGCGACCAGCTGGGTGTTGATTTTATCCATTGCCCGGCTGACAGTGGGCGCCGGCTTCTTCAGTCGCTTTTTAAGATCCATGACGGCAGTCTTTTGAAGGCTCGCGGAAAACATCTCTCTGGCCCGGTCCACCAGGTGATGCGCTTCGTCCACCAGAAAGACATAGCTGGCGCCCAGGTCCACGTCGAAGAACCGTTTGAGGCTGACGCGGGGATCAAAGACGTAGTTATAGTCGCAGAGCACGAGATCTGCCCAAAGCGTCAGATCCAGGGCCATTTCAAAGGGGCAGACCCGGTGCTTCTCGGCTATATGGCTTACGGACTCCCGGGACAGGATGTCATGGCTTTCCAGGGCTTCCATAAGGGCGTTGTTGATTCGGTCGAAGTGGCCTTTGGCGTAAAGGCAGTCCTCGGGTTTGCAGGAGGGCTTGTCCAGAAAGCAGATTTTCTCCTTGGCTGTCAGGACCACAGATTTGAGTCTGAGGCCGCCGGAGCTGAGCAGCGAAAGGGCGTCGGCTGCTACGGCCTGAGTCGTGGTGCGGGCGGTGAGATAGAAGAGCTTGTCTGCGTGGTTCAGCCCCAGGGCTTTGATGGTCGGAAACAGGGTGGACATGGTTTTCCCAGTGCCGGTCGGCGCTTGGACAAACATTCTTCCACCTGATAGAATAGTCTTATAAATTCGAACCGCAAGTTCTCTCTGGCCGGTTCTGTAAGCCGGATACGGGAAAGCTGAAGCGGCTATGGAGGCATTCCTCTCTACGCGCCAGGCGCGCTGCCATTTGATCCACTTCAGGTAGCGCTGTATCAGGTCCTCCATGAAGTCTGAAAGCTCCTGACTGGTCAGACGCTTGTCAAATTGAAGGATTTCCTCGGTTTCGGCGTGGATATAGGTCAGCCGGATGCCCAGGCCGAGGCTGCCATAGGACGGGCCTTCCGCAGAAATGATGTAGGCATAGCACTGAGCCTGCGCCCAGTGCAGGGGCTTGTCATCTTCTTTCAGTCTGTCCAGCGGCGTCAGAGTACTTTTGATCTCCTCGACAAAGGTGATGCCGTTTTCTTCGAAGATCCCATCGGCACGGCCTTCCAGCCTTAGCTCAATGCCATCCCGGGTCAGGTTGACAGCGAGGGGAACCTCCGCCTGATAATCCGCGTCCCTGCTCCTTTGCACCTTCTGGTGAAGGCGGGTGCCTTCCTGGGCGCGTATGCTGGACTTAAAAGAGGCGTCCAGGTCGCCGCTGCGCAGGGTGAACTCGACGAGTTCCCGGACGGAAATCTTGATGATGGCAGCGTTTGACATGAAAGCACCTCCTTGACGGTGAGTTTGCATCTCGGGCTTAACGTTAAACCAATTTCATTATATCATGGAAGCGGGCGTCTGCGGCTATGCCTATTGACCCCATCTTCTTCTGCAGCGGCTGAGTCCTTGACGCTGCCTGTTTAAACACCCCGGCTGTCCTCTTATGCCGCCCATCCCCCACAACAAGGAGGCTCGTTCACATTGAAAATCATCTTTGGCATGATCGCCCGCCAGCTCACAGATCCCGGTCCCGTAGTCGCTTTTCTCAGCAACGCCGCTCGCCATCAGCGAAAGATTGAACGCGTCATTGTCTCCGTGTCGGGCGAGATCGACCCCGCTGCGGTCCGCGCCATTGAATCCCACGCGCCCCTGGAGGTGATCGACCTGAACCGACCTGCAGCCAGAATGGCGGAGCTGGTCGAGTTTGGCCTGACAGAGGCTGAAGCGTCGGCCCTGTTCGCTCATGCCGTCTACGAACTCAGCGGCCGCATGCCTTACGGCCCAAACCGCAACGGCGTGATTCTCGCAGCCGTTAAAGCAGGCGGGGACGTTCTGTTCTTCGCGGATTCGGATGTGTCGCCAGTGCTTCTCAGCGGTACGCCACACCAGCATTTTTTCGAAGAGGCGGATGTGTTTGGCAGCCACTTGGCGGCTTTAACAGATCCGGTTTTGCCGATGGTCGGAGTCACCACCAGCGATTACTCGGGCTACTACATAATTCCGCCCATGACCTTCGAGGGCCTCGACATTTTCCTGGAAGGCCTCCAAAAGGAGGGCGCTCTGGATTTTGTAAGGCACTCAGGTCATCACCACGCGCTGACCTTTGATGCCGGAGCGGCCAGGCGCCCTTTTTCTACGGACAAGATCCTCGGAGGCAACGTCGCCATGCGGCTTGAGATTTTCAGAGAGTGTCTGCCGTTTTTTTCGACGGCCTATAACTTTGAGGGGACATGGTGGCTCACCCGCGGCGAGGATACGCTGCTGGGGAAATCTTTGGCGGCTGATGGAAAATGGAAAGTCGTTGACATTGATCTGAGGCTGTTTCACGACACGTTTGACAATTTCCCGGAGATCCCTGATCTCATAAGTGACGAAGGGATTCGGGACCGTTTTTATACGACTTGTCTGGGATGGATCGGCCGGAATCCCATTCTTAATGCCCTAGACGGTAAGGATGCCGCAGCTATTTCAAGCCGCCAGATTGAATGTCTGGCGCGCAGTGTTGACGCAGCGGCAGCCTATTTTGGGGATGACAGGTTTTTGAAGCTGCCGGAGGCGGCGAAGGCAGCAATTGAACAGCTGCCAGCTGCCCTGGAAGCCTACAAGTCTCTTCAGCAGCTTTGGCACAAAGCGGTAGAGGGCGCCTGGCGGCTGCGGCATGAGGAGAAAGCAGGGGCAGGAGGCGCAAAGTTATGACGTCTGTTTTAAGGACATGGAAGCCCATGAAACTGCTCCTGATTAACCATTTTCCACTGGAAGGTTCCGGCAGCGGCGTCTATACCCGGAATCTCGCCAAAGCTTTGGTTGAGAGGGGGCACGAGGTCCAGGTGCTGGTGCCGGAATATAAGTCAGTGGATACCACCCGCGAGGGATTCATCACCCATACGGTGCTGTTTGAGGAGACTGGGGCGGAGAGGGAACCATCGGCAACACTGGTACCGGTACTTAACTTTCCTTTTCCATGCTTTACGACGCATCCCAGAAGCCACTTCACCTTTTACGACATGGACCAGGGGCAGATCGAAGCCTACAGAGGTGCCTTCAGAGGGCGGCTTTCTGAGATTCTGGAGACTTTTGAACCTGAGGTGATCCATGCAGGGCACGTCTGGGTGTTGGCGGATCTGGTCCGGGAAACGGGCAGGCCTTATGTGATAACCTCCCACGGAACGGATCTGATGGGCTACAGCCGGGATGAGCGGTTTCGGAAAAACGCCGCAGCTGCTGAAAAAGGCGCCTGCCGGATCATCACCATTTCACGGCAGGCAGATGCGGATTTTCAGTCGGTCTTTGGTCTGGATGCGAAGCGCCGGACATTGATCTACAGCGGCTGCGATACGGGCGTCTTTCATAAGAAGGCCCGCTCGGGAGTGGGCTTGCTGTCTGGGTTCGGTTTTCATATGCCTCCTCGGCACGTCGTCTGCTTCGCCGGGAAGCTGGTGGCCTTCAAGGGCGTGGATGTCCTGCTGGCGGCGGCTGCCAGGTATGAACAGAGCTTTGAGGGACAAGTAGCTACCATTATTGCCGGTGATGGGGTATTGAAGCCGGCTTTGCTGGCTCAGGCAGAAATACTGGGTTTGAAGGGGATCCGATTTGTGGGACACCA
This sequence comes from Acidaminobacter sp. QWL-03, assembly GCF_058683855.1. Classification (NCBI taxonomy): domain Bacteria; kingdom Bacillati; phylum Bacillota; class Clostridia; order Peptostreptococcales; family Acidaminobacteraceae; genus Acidaminobacter; species Acidaminobacter sp. QWL-03. Next base: position 2,443,501 of record NZ_CM178752.1, on the reverse strand, counting down.
GACTCAGGAAAAGTTGGCCGAGCTCTATAGTATCAGCGACGTCTTTGCCATGCCGTCCAGATCAGAGCCCTTTGGCCTCGCGGCACTAGAAGCCATGGCCTGCGGGCTGCCAGTGGTGGGGACGTCTGCGGGAGGACTTGACGACATCATTACCAAGGAAGTTGGACGCCTGGTACCGGTGGACGATCCCCTTGCCTTAGCGGAAAGAATTGTGGAAATCCTGAGTTTGGACGGGTCGGTTAAAGAAAAGATGCAGCAAGCCTGCATTCGCTATGTCGAGACATCTTTCAGCTGGGCGGCGACAGCAGAACGCACGGAACAGGTTTATCTGGAGTGCTTATCGGAGGGGCAGCTTAAAGACAACGCGGGCAAACCTTCTGAAATGTAGTCAAAGCAGGTTGACGACCGCACAGGAAGGATTAACCAATTTGGGGTTGAAAACCCTAGTGAAAGCGTTATACTTATAGACGCGGCACACCATCACACTTCATATCGGAGGTTATTCCATTGAAAGTTAAAAAGGCAATAATTCCCGCTGCGGGCTACGGCACGCGGTTTCTTCCAGCGACCAAGTCCATGCCAAAAGAGATGCTGACCATAGTGGACAAGCCGGCCATTCAGATTATTGTTGAAGAGGCCGTTGCTGCCGGAATAGAAGACATTCTGATTATCACAGGTCGTGGCAAAGACATGATCCAGGACCATTTCGACAATACCCCTGAGCTTGAGGCAGTGCTTGAAAAGCAGGGCAAGGCAGAACTCCTCAAGATTGTTCAGGATGTCTCCAATCTGGCGAATGTTCACTATGTCCGCCAGAAAGAAGCCCTTGGTCTTGGCCACGCCGTACTTTGCGCGAAAACTTTTGTGGGCAATGAGCCCTTCGTAGTTATGCTGGGAGACGACATAGTCGACAGCGACATTCCCTGCACCAAGCAGCTGATAGATGCCTTTGAGACGTATCAGTGTTCCGTCGTGGGCGTCCAGCCTGTGGACTGGTCCCAGGTGGATAAGTACGGGATCGTGGAAGTTGAAGAGATCAAGGACCGGGACCTCCGTGTCAGAGGCCTCGTAGAGAAACCGGCGCTGGATGAAGCGCCATCCAACTACGCCATATTGGGCCGTTATTTATTGACGCCGGAAATATTCGACAAGCTTCAGAACACCAAGCCGGGCAAAAATGGCGAAATTCAGTTGACGGACGCGCTGAGAGGTCTGCTCGAGGACCAGGGCATTGTAGCCCATAATTTTGAGGGGACGCGCTACGACACCGGAGATAAGCTGGGTTACCTGAAAGCCACCGTGGAAATGGGGCTGCGCCACAGCGAAGTGAAGGATCGGTTCCGGGATTATCTCAAGAGTCTCGGTGAGAGCTTATAATAACACAAAGCAGAGGAAGACGGCATCAGTGCCGTCTTCCTCTGCTTTGTGTGGTAGCACAGTTTGCTGCCGTTGGCGTTTGGTACTGTGCCGGCGATGTCTTTTTCCCTCCAGTTTATCTCACCGCGCCAGCTCGTAAATGGCAGCCGCGTAAATTTTCGTTATCAAAACCAAATCGTCTACACCGTAGAACTCATCCTTTTGGTGGGCGGTTTCTTCCATGCCCGGGAACATGGGTCCGAAGGCGACCGCATTTTCAAAGGCACGGGCATAAGTACCCCCGCCGATGGTTATGGCATCCGCCTCATCGCCTGTATAAGCCTGATAGACCTTCATCAATGTGGTCACGAGGGGATGATCCTTTGGTACATAGAGCGGCTTCTGATGCTCTAGATTCACAAGGTCAAAGCCCCATAGGCCGGCAGCTTCACGCACGCCTTGAAGGACAGCGTCGCCCTCTGCCGTAATTGGGTATCTGATATTGATCGTCAGTGAGCCTGAACCGAACCTTTCGTCCAATGCCGCTATGCCCACATTGAAGACGAGTTTTCCGGAAGCCTCATCCTCGAAGGCGCAGCCCATGCGCTCACCGTGGAGATCGCTGCCAATCTGTGCCGCGTAAAATCTGACAAAATTGGTCAGATCCCCAATTTCCAGATCCAGACAATCCAGGAATCCAAGCAAGTCAGAGATGGCATTACGCCCTTTCCAAGGGGTGCTGCCGTGGGCCGAGGTGCCGTAGGCTTTGACGGTGGCAGTAGTTCCGTCTGCACTGGTTTCCAGGGTGACGTGAGCGCCGGAGTCTGTATTCCAGGCATTCAGGAGGTCTTCAGAAGGCTTGTAATTTTCAAGGACTGCCTCAGCGTAGTCGGGCACCATATTGGGACGGTTGCCGCCGCTCAGGCTGACGAGGCGCATTCCGCCATCGCTGAGGTGCTCTTTGAAAGTCTTGACCAGATCGAAGATGAGAATGCCCATTTCACCATGAATCGCAGGAAAATCCGCATCCGGAGAAAACGCAATGGTAGGGGCTTCTTCATGTTGTTTATAGTAGTCCATACAGCCCCAGCCGCTCTCTTCATCCGTTCCAAAAATGAGGCGGACGCGTTTTGAAAGGGGCAGGCCTGAGTCCCTGACGGCTTTCATGGCATATAAAGCTGCCGCGGCGGGACCTTTGTTGTCATTGATGCCGCGGCCGTAAATTCGGCCGTCTGCAATGTCGCCGCTATAGGGGTCGTGGGTCCAGCCGTCGCCTTCAGGCACGACGTCCAGATGGACGAGGATGCCGACCATGTCGCTGCCCTGTCCCATTTCTGCATAGCCCGCGTAATGGTCTACATTGCGGGTTGCAAAGCCCATGCTATTCGCCTTTTCAAGGGCGTGGGTCAGGCAGGCATCAATTCCGGGGCCAAAGGGCATGTGGGGTTCTTCGGGCATCTTGACGCTCTTGAAACGGATTAATTCCTGGGTCGTCTTGATCAGTTCTTCTTTCATGTCGTCTATGAGTGGATCGAATTGCTGCATGGACAAAGCCCTCCCAATTCAGGTTTTTAGATGAAAGAACTCGGCAGGCGGACTGGCCGCTGCCGAGTTTATTATACCACTTTTTGTTTCGGGGCTGCTGTAATGTCTGCGATGATCTCCTATTCAAACTTGTCGTAATAGATATGCTCTTTCGCCATTTTCTTCTGTCTGAGCAGATCCACCACGCCGTCGATCATGACCGGACTGCCGCACAGATAGGCTTCCATGTTGCTGGCGTCCGAAATGTACTTCTCGATGAGGTCGGTGACGCGGCCCTTTTCGCCGGTCCAATTATCCTCAGGCCGAGGCCTGGACAAGCACGGCATAAATGTGAAATTAGGCAGCTGAGTCTCAATTTCCCTGAGCTCGTCCATCATGAAAAGGTCTTCGCCCGTTCTCGCCCCAAAGTAGAAGGTCGCTTTGCGCTCGCTCTTGATTTCCACCATGTGCTTCAGAATGGACATGATGGGCGCCATACCGGTCCCGATCGCTGCCAGGACGATCTCCCGGTCACTTTCATGATAGTGGAAATCTCCGAAAGGTCCAACAACGGTCAGTTTGTCGCCTTCCTTCAGATATTTGTGGATAAAAGTACTGCACTTGCCATCCTGAATATAACCCAGGAACAGTTCCACCTTGTGCTTGTCCACAGGACTCGAAGCGATAGAGTAAGCCCTGTAAACTTCTTCGTCACTTTCTTTGTAGATAGGCGTCAGGATCTGGATATACTGACCCGGTTTAAAATTGATTTCATTCTCCTCGGGCAGCGTAAGACCCACATGCATGATGGTTGGTGTCAGAAGCTTCAGCATGTCGACCTTATAGTCATACTGGCGGACATTGAAGAGTTCCTCGGGAATCTTAATTTTGATGTTTTCCTTGACCTTGCACTGGCACGCCAGCCGGATCCCTTTCTTTTGCTCTGCGGGCGTGACATAGCCGGCTTCGGTGGGAAGAAATTGTCCGCCGCCTTCCAAAACCTCAACTTTGCAGTAACCACAGCTCCCTTTGCCGCCGCAGGCAGAAGGAATAAAGATCTCCTCATCCACCAGGGTCGACAATAACGAACTGCCGCCATCCACTTTGTATTCTTTTTCGTCGTTAATAATCAAAGTCATTTCACCATAGTTGCCGATGGTCTTATTTGCTATTGAGAGCAGCAGTGCGAGCGCCCCTGAGATGCCACTGACCGAGAGGACGCTGATAATAATTTCATTCATGTTGGAAGCGCCTCCCTTCTATTGAATTTGAACGATACCCGAAAAACCGATAAAGGCCAGCGCCATGATCCCGGTTATGATCAAGGTGATCCCAGCACCTTCCAGGCCTTTCGGCAGTGGGTTGTTTTTAATTTTTTGCTTAATGCCCGCGAGGGTGACAATAGCCAGCGTCCAGCCAAGTCCTGAACCTACGCCGAAAGCCATGGACTGCAGAAGCGTATAGTCGCGGATGACCATAAAGAGCGACACGCCCAGAATCGCGCAGTTGACTGTAATCAGCGGCAGGAAGATGCCCAGAGCATAATACAAAGACTGGAAATACCGGTCTATGATCATTTCAACCAGCTGCGTAAAGGCGGCGATCACGATGATGAAAATGATAAACCTCAGGTACTCCAGGCCAAGTGGCACGAGGAGCCAGTGGTAGACCATCCAGTTGAGCAGGGTCGTGAAGGTCAGAACGAAGGTCACGGCCTGCCCCAGACTCAGGGAGGTCTTGATCTCGCTGGAGACCGCAATGAAGGAGCACATGCCGAGGAAATTGGAGAGAATCATGTTGTTGGTAAAAATAGCGGCGAAAAAGATGACGATAGGATTGATTTCACTCATGCTTTTGCGCCTCCTTTTTCTGTGGCTTTTGCATCCTTATTTGTATCAGGGAACATATTCTTTGTAATCCAGATCAGAATGCCCAGCATGAAGAATGCGCCCGGAGGCATGATCATGAGCGTCCAGTCCACCCACCAGCTGCCCAGGATTTCGATGCCAAACAGAGAACCGAAGCCCAGAAGTTCGCGGAAGAAAGCGATGACCAGAAGCACAACCGCGTAACCTGCGCCCATAAACAGCCCATCCAGGAAGGAGAGGTGAGGCGGGTTATTTTGCGCATAGGCCTCACAGCGGCCCATGATGATGCAGTTGGTGATGATCAGTCCGACATAAGGGCCGAGGGCGGCGCTGATGTCAGGCTGGTAAGCTTTCAGGAAAATGTCGACTATAATAACGTAAACCGCAATGATGAAGGTCTGCACCATCATGCGGATATGCTTTGGCGTAAACTGACGAATCAAGGATACAGTCAAAGAGGAGAAGGCGGTGACGAACATCAGGCCCAGACCCATGATCAGGGAGTTCATCATCAGGTTGGTGACAGCCAGGGAGGAACAGATGCCGAGGATCTGGCGAAAGACCGGATTGTCTTTCCACATGCCCAAAATTGCTAGTTTCTTGACATTTGAAGCCATATTATGCACCGCTCCTTTCTGCCTGGAGAATGCGTTCGATGGTGCTGTCTATAAGTTTTCGGATCGCGTCGGAAGTCAGTGTGGCACCGGAGATGGCATCTGCGTTGCCGCCGTCTGCAGGTTTGTAGATCACGACGCGGCCGCCGGCCTCAGGAATGGGCAGCTCTCTGAACTGTTCCTTATACCAGCTTTCGTCGATCCGACCGCCGAGTCCCGGCGTTTCCGAATGGGACACAAAATCCACACCCAGGATTTTGTCATACTCGGGTGAAACTGCAATATAGCCTTTGACGCTGCCCCAAAGTGCTGCGCCATTCATTGGAAAGACATACCCTATCAGGGTGTCGCCTTGCCGCGCCTCATAATACTCAAGATCGCCGAGAGACACTGGGGATATCATGGCATCATAAGTGCTGACGACGGCGTTGTCGTCCTCCGGATCCACTTCCACATCCAAAACGTATAGAATGGTGCGCTGTACCTTGAGTGCTTCGAGATCTGCGATGCGTTCTTTGGTGGCGTCGTTCATCAGAGCGAGCGCCAGAGTCAGGACGGCTGTCAGTGCAATCATAGCCAGTGTAGGATAAAGAATCTGCTTGTTGTTCTTTTTCTTTTTAGCCAACTTTCTCGCCCCCGTTTCCGGCCTTGGCGGATTTTCTGCTCTTCAGATATTTGACGAGCTCATCCAGGATTGGCGCGAAGGTATTGCCTATCAGAATGGCAAACATGATGCCGCCGGCGAAGAGGGCGAAGCCTCTGATAATAACTGTGACTGCGCCGATTAAAATACCATAGATCCATTTGGCCTCATTGGTTTTTGGACTTGAGATGGGATCAGTGGCCATGAAGACCGTACCGAAGAGCAGACCTCCTGAAAAAAGACCAAATAGCGGATGGGGGACTTGTGAGACGCCCATGGTAAAGAAGGCTGTACTCATAGCCAGATAGCCGAGAAGTACGCCGCCCATGGTTTCTTTGGAGGCAGTTTTGGTATAGATCAGGTAGATGCCCGCCAGAATGATGAGAATGGCACTGGTTTCGCCGAGAGATCCGCTGACGCTCCCAAAAGCGATATCAAAATATTCGGCAAGCTGACCGGTAGATCTGAAGGTGATCAGAGGTGTAGCGGTACTGAGTGCATCCACAGGCGGTGTCAAGTAAGTGCCAAAACCTCCAAGAAGCCCGGTGGCCGGCATGTTCCACTCGGTTGTCAGGAATTTTGGAAAGGAGACATAGACGAAGGCCCGTCCCACCAACGCCGGGTTAAAGACGTTGCGGCCAAAACCGCCAAAAGCTTCCTTGCCAAAAACAACGCCGAAGATGATGCCGACCGCTGCAACCCAAAATGGCGTCGCGGGCGGCAGTGTGAGTGAATAGAGGACTGCGGTGACGAATACGGCTTCGGTAACCGGTTTTTTGGAGTTGCGTTTAAAAGTCCATTCTGCCAGTGTTCCGAAAAGGATGCTGACCAAAATCAGCAGAAGTGAGCGCCACCCAAAAAAATAGACCGATGCCAGAATGATCGGTGCCAACGCGTACAGGACTTTACGCATCATTGGCTGTTTCATAAATTTTATTCCAAGAATCTCCGACAAAGACGAACCCCCCTCATGATGCTGTATAGGCCATATATATCCATTACAAAAACGATTAAAACATTCTTACTGTTGGATTATGATATAATTGTACCTGAGGTTTCGAGATGCATTTATTGAAGAAAAAGCTGACCCCAGACAGAGGTTGGCATGAAACAACGGCATAGATACGGGAAAACGGGGTGGCACAAGGTGAATAAGTTAAGAGCGGCACTGGAAGAGTGGGTCCGGGAGGAGGCGCTGGTCAAAGGAACGCTGAGTGGGAAAAAAACCAGCTCGGAAGTTGTCAAGGTCATAGTCAAGCCGGTCAAAATCAAAGCCGGAATAAAATTTCAATTTGAGTATCATGAAAAAAACAAGGTGGTCCATAAGAATCTCAATCGTTCGGAAGCGCTTGAAGAGATTGAGGTGCTGATGCAGACAAGGTTTAAACAGCTGGATCTGAAAACTGCAAGAGCAGATGTCAAGTTGTTTTCCAATTCGGCTGCTGATTGCCGCGTCCTGGTGAAAAAGCTGGACGACCGGGAGGGCGAGCGCGTTGTGGATTTGAGTCACAATCGGCAAAAAAACTACATTTTGGAGGAAGGCATTCCGGTGGATTATCTCGTCCATCTGGGTGTTCAAACGGCTGAAGGAAAAGTCGTCAAGAGCAGGTATGACAAATTCAGACAGATCAATCGATTTCTCGAATATGTGGAGGATCTCCTCAAGGTTCTGCCTAAAAGGGACAGACCGCTGAGAATTGTCGATTTTGGATGTGGAAAGGCTTATCTGACGTTTGCCATGTACGATTTTTTTACACGCAGACTTGGGCTTGAAGTGTCCATAATTGGCCTGGATCTCAAAGCGGATGTCGTCGCTTTCTGCAATAAGACTGCGGAGTCGCTGGGCTACAAGGGCCTGCGTTTTGAAGTCGGAGACATCCGGGACCATGCTGAGCAGGGCGAGGTGGATTTGGTTGTGACGCTGCACGCCTGTGATACGGCTACGGATGAAGCCATTGTCAAAAGTATAGGATGGAAAGTCGCGGCGCTGCTCAGCGTACCCTGCTGCCAGCATGAGCTTCACGACAGACTTCAGAATGACGCCCTCGAGCCAATACTCAAACACGGTATTTTGCGTGAGCGGATGACGGGGATTGTGACAGACGCTTATCGTGCCATGGTCATGGAAACCCTCGGATACGAGGTTCAGATCCTGGAATTTATCGATATGACACATACGCCGAAAAACCTTCTTCTGAGAGCGACCCGCCGCGGCCAAAAAGGAGATGAGGACAAGAGCCCGCTGTCGACGGCGGACTGGAGTGAGGTAGACGCTTTTGAGAGAACCTTTGGACTGGGTAAAACCTATCTTAGAACCCGGTGCGAAAGTGTCCAGTAAATAACGGGCAAAAGAACTATGTGTATACTGTATACAAAAATCTAAAATTTTATTTCGTTTAAGGGCTTGAAATTTTGGAAGCGTTGTAATTACAGGGTTTCAACGATGTGAATAATTGTATACAATTTAACAAACGGCGTTGACAGAGTGTATATTGTATACTATACTGGATTATGAAAACCAAAACTTTTCACACAAATAGTTAGGAGGCAAGTTGTCGATGAGTAAGAAAGTCATGAAAACCATGGACGGCAACACCGCGGCTTCATATGTCGCATATGCGTTTACTGAAGTTGCGGCCATTTATCCAATCACGCCATCTTCAACCATGGCAGAGCTCGTAGATGAATGGGCAGCCCATGATATGAGAAACATCTTCGGACAGCGCGTTCAAGTTACTGAAATGCAGTCTGAGGCTGGTGCCGCTGGCGCCGTACACGGTTCACTCCAGGCCGGTGCGCTGACGACGACCTTCACAGCATCACAAGGTTTACTCCTGATGATCCCGAATATGTACAAAATTGCCGGCGAGCTTCTTCCTTGCGTATTCCACGTCAGTGCACGTGCACTTGCAGGCCATGCGCTCTCCATCTTCGGCGACCATTCAGACGTTATGGCAGCACGCCAGACGGGCTTCGCGCTTCTCGCGTCAGGTTCGGTTCAAGAAGTCGTTGATCTTGGCGGCATTGCGCACCTTAGCGCCATCAAGTCAAGAGTGCCATTCCTCCACTTCTTTGACGGTTTCAGAACTTCACACGAAGTTCAGAAAGTTGAAATGATCGACTACGCTGACTTTGACAGACTGCTCGACAAAGAAGCGGTTGCAGAGTTCAGAAAGAAAGCGCTCAATCCTGAAAACCCAGTCACACGCGGAACAGCTCAAAACCCTGATATCTTCTTCCAGGCAAAAGAAGCGTCCAACAAGTTCTATACAGCGATCCCGGGCATTGTTGAAGATTACATGAAAGAAATCAGCAAGGTCACAGGAAGAACATACAATCTCTTCGATTACTATGGCGCACCAGATGCAGACCGCGTCATCGTCGCAATGGGTTCTGTCACGCAGACCATCGAAGAAACCATTGATTACTTAAATGCCCGCGGCGAGAAAGTCGGCCTCATTAAAGTCAGACTTTACAGACCGTTCGCACCTGAATACATGATGAAAGTCCTGCCAAAGACCGTCAAGAAAATTGCGGTTCTCGACAGAACAAAAGAGCCGGGTTCCCTTGGCGAGCCTCTATACCTCGATATCCGCAACGCGTTCTACAACACTGAGAATGCGCCGGAAATCGTCGGCGGCCGTTATGGTCTGGGTTCCAAGGACACGACGCCTTCCCAAATCAAGTCTGTTTACGAAAACCTCAAGAGCGACGCGCCTAAGAACAACTTCACAATTGGCATCAATGACGATGTGACGTTCCTGTCCCTAGAGTGCAAAGAGAGCATCGTCACAGAGTCTCCAAGCACAGTGCGCTGCAAGTTCTGGGGTCTTGGTTCTGACGGTACGGTTGGCGCGAACAAGAACGCTATCAAGATCATCGGCGACAAGACTGATCTTTATGCACAGGGTTATTTCTCTTATGACTCCAAGAAATCCGGCGGTGTCACGATTTCCCACCTTCGTTTCGGCAAGGAGCCAATCCGCTCCACTTACCTGATCGACGAAGCAGACTACATTGCGTGCCACAACCAAGCGTATGTCTATCAGTATGATCTCCTCAAAGGCCTTAAAGAGGGCGGCAACTTTGTCCTCAACTGCATGTGGACCGGCGACGAAGTTGAAGCCAATCTCCCTGCGGCTATGAAGCGCTACCTCTATGAGAAGAAGATCAATTTCTATACTATCGACGCAACTTCAATTGCGGAAGAAATCGGCCTTGGCAACCGCATCAACATGGTCATGCAATCCGCGTTCTTCAAGCTCGCAAACGTCATTCCTGTCGAGGATGCTGTGAGTTACCTTAAAGAAGCCAATGTCAAGAGCTACGGCAGCAAGGGCGAGAAGATCGTCGCTATGAACGACAAAGCTGTTGATGCTGGTATTGAGAAGCTCGTCAAATTTGAGATTCCAGAGTCCTTCAAAGATGCCAAGGATGCAGCAGAAGGCGCAGGCGAAGAGCTTCCGCGCTTCATTAAAGACATCCTGATTCCTATGAACCGCCAGGAAGGCGACAACCTCCCTGTCAGCACCTTTGTCGGCGCTGAAGACGGTACCTTTGAAGCGGGCAGCGCTGCTTATGAGAAGCGCGGCATCGCAGTCACGGTTCCTGAGTGGCAGGCAGCTAACTGTATCCAATGTAACCAGTGTTCTTTCGTCTGTCCTCACGCGGTAATCAGACCGTTCCTTCTGACTGCAGAAGAGAAAGCCAACGCGCCTGAAGGCTTTGAGACCATCAAAGCAATGGGTAAGGGCTTTGAAGAGCTTCAGTACAAGATTCAGGTCTCCACTATGGACTGTACGGGCTGCGGCAACTGTGCCGACGTCTGTCCTTCCAAGAACAAGGCCCTTGTCATGAAGCCTCTCGATACACAAGTCAACAAGGAAATTCCGAACTGGAATTATGCTGTCAAGCTTCCTGTCAAGGATGATCTCATGGCAACCAACACAGTTAAGGGCAGCCAGTTTGCACAACCGCTCTTCGAGTTCTCAGGCGCTTGCGCAGGCTGCGGCGAGACACCTTACATCAAGGTTGTCACTCAGCTTTACGGCGACAGAATGTCTATCGCGAACGCTACAGGTTGTTCATCCATCTGGGGCGGCTCCGCGCCTTCCACGCCATACTGCAAAAACGAAGAAGGCAAAGGCCCATCCTGGGCAAACTCCCTCTTCGAAGACAACGCTGAGTTCGGTATGGGTATGGTTCTTGGCAATACTGCAGTCCGCACGCTCATGAAAGACAAAGCGCTTGAGTTCGCCGGCGTGAATGTCGACGACGCTGTCAAGGCACCTTTCGCAGCTTGGGTTGAGGGTATGGAAGACGCTAAAGCTTCAAAAGAAGCTGCTGTCGGCATTCTCCAAATCCTCAATGACAACAGCGTAACAGACGCAAAAGCAAAAGAAATCCTCGAGTTCTTCGAGACACATAAAGACTTCCTGATCAAGCGCAGCCAGTGGATTCTCGGCGGCGACGGCTGGGCATATGACATCGGCTTCGGCGGCCTCGACCACGTTCTGGCTTCCGGCGAAAACGTCAACGTTCTCGTCTTTGATACAGAAGTTTACTCCAATACAGGCGGTCAGGCTTCCAAAGCTTCCCCGACAGCTTCTATCGCAAAGTTTGCCGCAGCCGGCAAGCGCGTGAAGAAGAAAGACCTTGGCATGATCGCAGCGACTTATGGCTATGTTTATGTCGCGCAGGTCGCAATGGGCGCTGACAAGAACCAGTTCATGAAAGCCCTCATCGAAGCTGAAAGCTACGACGGACCATCCCTCATCATTGCTTACGCACCATGTATCAACCACGGTATCAAGGCTGGCATGGGCAAGACGCAAAACAGAATGAAGGAAGCGGTAGACGCAGGCTACTGGCACCTCTGGAGATTTGACCCACGCCTCAAAGAAGCAGGAAAGAATCCGTTCATCCTCGACTCTAAGGCACCAACTGTTGCATTCCAGGAGTTCCTCAATGGCGAAGTCAGATACACTTCCCTCAAGAGCCAGTTCCCAGAAGTTGCTGACAAGCTCTTCGAGACAGCTGCAAAAGAAGCTAAAGATCGCTATGACGGCTACGTCCGTATGGCGAAGATGGAGTTTTAATCCAGCTTCCGTTTGAAAGATGATTCAACGAATAAACCCATCCCGGAGCGTTCCGGGATGGGTTTTTTAACAATCATGAAGTAAGCGGCTTAAACACAAGATGGAAGGCGGTGTTGATAGGCGCTAGCCGCTGACGCCACCTTCTATCTTGTGTTTCCTAGGTCAGTCGCTGGAGCAGTTCGGCAAGGGCTTCAACAGTCTCTGCCCGGTAAGCAGGCGCACAAAGGTCGAATTCCTCCCGGCTGCCATACCCATAGCCTACGGCGACGGTATCGATGCCACAGGCTCTAGCACCCTCCACATCATAATGTCTGTCTCCAATCATCAGGCAGTCCTCTGGTTTCAGCTGCTCCTGGCACAGCAGCCAATTCAGGACCTGAGACTTTTGGTCTCGAGTGTGATCCAGGGTACTTCCGGCAATTAAAGTAAAATAGTGATCCAGTTCGAGGTGCTTGAGCAGGGTTTCTGCAAAAACCTGGGGCTTTGAAGTAGCCAGGTAAACGGGGACGCCGGCCTGTTGAAGCTGCAATAAGAGTTGTGGGATTCCCGGATAAACACTGCATTCAAACAATCCGGTAACAGCGTAGTATTCCCGGTACTTTTCGACCGCCTCCCTGGATTTGGCGTCATCAAAGCCAAAGTAGCGCGAGAAGGATTCAGTCAGCGGCGGACCAATGAATGGTGTCAAAGAGTCGTAGTCAGATTCGGGGATCTCGATGCCGTAGTGTTTGAGCGCGTAGACAATCGCACGTGTGATGCCGGTCTTGGGCTCAATGAGTGTGCCGTCGAGATCAAAGATCAGATTTTTGAAGGTCATGGCGGCGTCTCCTTTCAAAGGTTCCTTTAAAATATACTGTGGGTCTCGAATTTACAGCGTTAGAGCGTAGATTTTTTGAATGTTCTTACGCAACTATGTTACACTAATGAGAGGCAAAAAGAAACCGGAAGGATGGCTGACCATGTTCGTACATACCCGTATTCGCTTGTTCTGCGAGCTCCATAGGGCTCAGCGCTGGCTGACTCATGAGGACTTCTTGGTCAAATGGCTGAAGGACGACATGACTCAGCTTGAGATCGCTGGCGTTGAGCCCCGCGAAAAAGTCGAGTGCTTTTGGAGTTTCGCTGATGATCAGGGCAATACCTTCAAAGATGCTGTTGTTTTCCATTTGATGCCTTGTGCCGCGAGAACTCAGTACTGTACAGAGATTCATCTGATGGTGCATCCGAATACTGCGAGGTTTGGACTGACAATGGGTGCTGCGGCCGAACTTGATCATGAGGCAGTCGAGTCATGGAGGAAGTCGGCCCTTGACTTTTGGAAGCAGCGACTTGAGTCCCTCAGACAATGTGTCAATGGTGACTGGGTTATTGAAGACCGTGACTTGAACCGCGGTGTACTGTTGAAAAGCCGCGTCTAGGTCGTTCGTGGTTTGTGCAGAAAAAAGCCGCCAGGCGTGATCGTCTGGCGGTGCTGATAAATCGAAATTAATAGAACTTCAGGGATTAGTGATTCAGCTCTATTCGCGTCTTAAGATTTCTGTTAAGATGACAAATGGCCAGCTTGGCTAAACTCATGACGGAGGCGCTGTTTTGAGCAGTTAAAAGCTCTTTGAATTCTACGATGAATTCGCGGGAATAATGACGGTGAAATCGAAGCTCTGCACCCATTTCATCCAGTGCTTCCTCAAGGTTGAAAGCAGGTGCCGCCAAGGCCTGACGCTTGGCGAGCCGTTCTTCCAAAGCTTTTGGAAAGCAAGTCATTTCGTAGTCGTAGAAGAGCCATGCTTCATCCGGATCCGGCGCCTGAATCAGTCCCGCAGTGCCGTGACCAATGGCAACAATAGGCTTCATATGCGCTTTCATGTGTTTCAAAATGCGTTTCAAGTCCTTTTGGTTAGGAAGATCAGCCAGAGCGCCTTTTCCGCCTGGAAGAAACAGTCCATGAAGGTGAAGGAGCATTTCTTCAGTGATATCTGAAAGTTTATAAGGGATCAGCAGTTCCGTCAGTCCGTCTACATAGCGTTCATAATCCTTGCGCTCTTCGGGCTTCAAGGAGGCGACACCCGCAGCATCAGCCAGTGGCGTGTCGCCGTCAGGCGTGGCAAACATAACTTGATATCCGGCGTCGATCAATGCTTTATGCAGGTCTGCAAGTTCACACAGATGATAACCGCAAGAGACGGAGGTCCCGTCTGACAAAGTCAGATTCCGGGCGGTGCTGATCACAGCCAGAACTTTTCCTTTGACAGCGCTGCGGCTTCGATCCTTACTGACTTCAAGTGACGGCGTGGATTCTTTTTTGGGGCCCAGTGAAAGGTCTGACATTCTGATCACCTCCTCCCTTATTTATACCTTTTTTTTAAAGAATTAAGCAGTATTTGAGTCAATGTGGCGCGAGCAGGGCATTAAATGGCCTGTAAATTTCAATAATTCAAAGAAACGGAGGTCCTATATGCTGGAAGTAGATATTCCATCTTATGGAAAACTCGTCTTTAAAAATGTAGTGTTCGACTACAACGGCACGGTAGCAAAGGATGGCGCGCTCATCGAGGGCGTCATGGAGCGCCTTCAGAAGCTGTCTCATACGGTAAAGATTCACATTCTCACTGCGGATACTTATGGTACAGTCAAAAAAGCATTTGAAGGTATGCGCATTGACGTTCATATTCTGGCAAGTGAGCACGGAACACAGGAGAAACTCGAATTCCTTAGAAAACTGGGCACTGACCGAACCATTGCAGTCGGAAACGGCAACAATGACAGCCTGATGCTGAAGGAATCCATCCTGGGGATTGCGGTCATTGGTGCAGAAGGCCTTGCGCGACGAGCACTGATGGATGCGGACCTGCTCTTTACGGACATCTTTGATGTTCTGGAAACCCTTGAAAATCCAAAGCGATTAGTTGCAACCCTGAGAGAGTAGGCCGCCATGCTGACATTTCACGACAGTCTGATCACCTTGTCTATGGTGGTCTTATGCATTGTCAGCGCAATCCTCCTGAAGATTTCACTCTTTTTTGGGTTTGCGACGGCAATCTTATTACTTTTAATCTTTTTCAGCAAAAAGGGCTTTTCTGTAAAGTCCATGGCGGAGGCAGCCCTTGTTGCGGTGCGGGGATGTACGGTAGTGTATGTCGTTATTCTCCTAATGGGTGTTTCCATAGCGGTCTGGATTGCGTCCGGCGTCATACCTGCCATAATTTATTACGGGCTTGACTGGTTCGCGAAGGAGACATTTCTAACAGCAGCCTTTCTGATCACTTTAATCGTCGCCATGATTATGGGGACAGGACTGGGTACGCTCAGTACCATCGGCATAGCGCTTATGGGTATTGGCAGAGGCTTTGGTTTCGAGCCGCCTTTGGTCCTGGGCGCGATTTTGTCAGGGTCCTATATCGCAGACAAGCTGTCCCCGGTGAATGGGCTGGTCAATCTGATGCTGGGTGTGGCTAAGCTGCCTTATAAGGTCTATGCCAGGGCGTCTCTGAAAACCACCTTGCCGGTAATTCTGCTCTGTATCTTCTTGTATTCCTGGATTGGAAGCGCGGCTGAAACCGTTTCCGCTGCGGTGGAGACACAGACGCTCCGGACTGCCTTGGCTGGGCAATACGTCATGAGTCCGCTGTTGTTCCTCATTCCGGCCATCCTTATTGGCTTGACCTTTAAAGGATTTAAAATTCACGTGGGCATGCTTGTGTGTATTTTGATTGGCAGTCTCACCGCGATCCTGGTACAGGGGGCTGGGGTGACTGAGCTCATCACCTGGCTGGCAAAAGGTTATAGGTTGTCACCTGATAGCGCGCCGCTTCTTGCGGATATACTGAAGGGCGGCGGGATTGCGCCTATGATGGAGGTGCTTTTGATCGTGCTCTGTGCGGTTGCTTTCAGCGGAATCCTGGAGCGGACGGACGCGCTGGCACCCATGATGAACAAGGTCATTTCGGAACAGGACGGTCCTGGCAGGCTTACTTTCAAGACTGGGCTGCTGAGCATACTTTTCCTGAGTGTGTCCTGTGATCAGACGCTGCCTATCCTCTTGCCCATCAAATCGCTCCGCAGCACCTTTGAATCCCGCGGTCTGACCATTGCGGATCTCGCGAGGACAGTTTCAGACACAGGCGTGATCATGGCGCCGCTTCAGTTTTGGAACGTCAACACTATCATCATAGTCGGCTTGACAGGCATCACGCCGGTTTTATATGCCAAATACAGTTTTCTCTTGTATTTGTTCCCACTGGTCACGGCAATTTACGCCTTGATCCTTGGAAGCCGTCACGGGCGGCGCAATCAACCCTCCACAACTGAAAAAGGAGTATGACTATGACACAAAGATACAGAATGGACCTGGCTTATGACGGCAAACGCTACAAAGGCTGGCAGCGGCTTGGAGAGGATTTGAAAGCAGAGACTATTCAAGGGAAGCTTGAAACGGCGCTGTCCAGAATTCTGGTTGAAACAATTGAAATTGAAGGTGCCGGCAGGACGGACGCTGGGGTTCACGCGCTGGGCCAGGTCGCGACTTTTTCAGCTGAGAAAGCGTTTGATGTGAAGGAGGTCCTGAAGGATCTGAATTTTTATCTGCCGGAGGATATGGCCGTGCTGAAGCTGGAGGCGGTTCATCCGAGCTTCCACGCACGCTACTCTGCGGTCTCAAAGACTTATCTGTACAAGATTCTCAACACAGAGATTCCGGATCCCTTCAGCCACCGGTACAGCCTGTATCTGGAAGAGTCACTGGATGTGGCGGCCATGATCCGCGCCGCGGAGCTGTTCGTGGGGGAGCATGACTTTACGGCCTTCACTACGGCTAAGTCGAAGAAGAAATCCATGATTCGCCGGATTGAGCGCCTTGAGATCATAGCCAAGCCTTTGGTGGCAGATCAAGCTCTGAATTCTGCAACGGCCCATACCCTGGACAAAAGCGTCGAGATCAGAATCACGGCGAATGGCTTTCTTCACAACATGGCCCGCAAGATAACCGGTACGCTGATTGAAATTGGCCTTGGCCGGATTCCGTACGAACAGGCAAAAGTTATGCTGGAGACAGGAGACCGCAGCCTTTCGAGCGAGCTCGCGCCGGCTCACGGCCTCTACCTGGAAAGGGTGGTCTACGGTCAGCCTGGGAAAGGTCGCACTAACAAAGAACCAGCCAGGAAAAGCAGCGACAATCAAGATCAGGACTAGTGTCCAGTAAACACTCAAACTAGGCATACTAAAGGTTGAAATTTCACATTACTGCGTTGTCGTCAATCGCGATACTGCTTTGTATCGCTCATTTCTCCGCCTTGATCTGTGAAATTTTACCGCTGTACTATGCTATAGTTTAAGAACTCATTGGACACTAATCTCAAAAAACATAAAAACTACCCAAATAATGGGTAGTTTTTTTAAGTTCAGCGGCTGATGACAGAGGCAGGTTCGATCCACCGAATTTACGTCTGCGGCGGCAATGCCTCTTCCTGGGAAGCTTGAGCTGCATTCATCTGCTTGTAGAGCTTGGACAGCATAAAGATACTGACAATGGTAGAGATGACATCCGCTGCAGGATAGGTCAGCCAGACGCCCGTCAGGCCAAGTCCCGTTACAGCAGGGATAATGTACATCAAAGGGATAAAGAGGATGAACTGCCTGAGCAGCGACAGGAACAGCGCAGGCTTCGCTTTTCCGAGGGCCTGATAGACTGAGGCGCTCATGATCTGAATAGAGACGAATGGGATTGCGGAGATTATGATGCGGAGCGCTTTTGCCCCAATGTCAATGACCTCCAGCTCTGGGGTAAAGAGCCTCATGATGAGCGCCGGGAAGAGCTGGGCTATGAGCCAGCCAAAGCTGGCCATTGCAATGAGTACAATTTGAGCGATTCGGATGGACTCCCGGACGCGGTCAAAGCGTCTGGCGCCGTAGTTGAAGCCGGCAATAGGCTGGAAGCCCTGAAGAACGCCGAACATGGGCATGAACAGAAAGGCGATGATGCGGTTTATGGCACCGAAGGCAGAAAGCGCAATGTCGCCGCCATACTGGACAATGGAAGTGTTCAGAAAGATTGCAAGAATGCTCCCCCCAACCTGACGGGAAAACGCCGGGAAACCCAGCTGAAGGATCTCGGACATATAAGCGGCGTGAGGTCTGAGGTGGTGGGGTTTAATCGCGAAAATGCTCTTTCCGCTGTACATGTAGATCAGGAGGTAGATGAAGGAGACAAACTGAGAGAGTATTGTGGCGATTGCGGCGCCGCGGATCCCCATGTCCAATGCGAAGATAAAGATGGGGTCCAGGATAATATTCAGACCGGCGCCGATCATCATGGAAATCATGGCGACCATGGCGTTGCCTTCGGAGCGGACGATGTTGTTGCCGACCACTGAAAAGCTGAAGAATACAGCACCGTAGAAGATGACGGACATATAGTCTCTCGCGTAGGGCAGGACGTCAGCGGAAGCGCCGAAAAGCTTTAAAATAGGGTCAAGGAGGAGTGAACCCGTGATCATGATGAGTACGCCAAGGATCACGATGAGCACGTAGGCGTTGCCGGCGACGTTGTCCGCCTTCTCGCTGTCTCCCTCCCCAAGGCTGATGGACGCCAGCGCGCCGCCGCCAATACCGACCATCTGACCGACGGCAAGGATAAACATCTGAATGGGAAAAGCCACAGTCAGACCGGCCATTCCCAGAAAGCCGACGCCTTGACCAATGTAGATGGCGTCCACAATGTTATATAGCGCATTGACGATCATAGCCAAAGTCGCAGGAACGGAAAGCTTTAAAAGCAGTTTTCCGATGGATGCGTTCGCAAGCATTTGTTGTCTTTCATTCTGGTTGATGATCATACACCTCCTTTAAGATTCAAATCAAATATTGCCAAGATGAATCCTGCAACAGAGGTTCTAATAAATTTCATCTTCACTGCCTTCAAGCTGGTTGATCCCTTGAATTGCCCATATGGTTTCACATGGAGAATCCGTAGGATTTCGATATTTATATTCAAGTCCGGCTTTCAGATAGATGGTATCTCCTTCTTCGAGCAGAAAGGTGTCTTCACCGATTTGCAATTGAAGCGTACCTCGCAATACCATTGCAATCTCATCATGAGGAAACTTTTTTGACACATAGCCATAATCGCATTTCACATCCAGAGTGACACTCAAAATTTGAAATTTATGATTTGGAACCGAAACAAGTTCATAATGTGCGCCGTTCTCACCTGCAATGTCGATGGGTTTTCTTTCCGTTTTCCTGAAGATTATTTTTTCGGACTCGTGATTGTCGCATTGTTGAAGCAGATCGACAATGTGTATGCCCAGTGCCTCGCAAATTTTTGAAAGTGTGGATAAAGTTGGACTGTTGACATCTCTTTCAATATTACTCAATGCTGCTGGTGATAAATCAATTTTATTGGCGATCTCTCTGATGGAGGCGCCTTTTTCTGTTCGAATTTTTTTTAAATATTTTCCGATCTGCATATAGCACCACCGTTCCCAAATTACTAGCATACCAATTTGCTAAATTACAGTATACAACAGTTAAAAAAAATTTACAAATAAGTTAGAAGTAAGTGAGTTGTAAGTGAGTTGTGTTGTAAATAGAGTCAACTAAAGTGTACAGATCAATTAAATGGCGATTGAAAATGGGCAATCTAGAAAAGTGTCTGTTGAAGAGCTTCGAAGTGGATCAAAGTTATACATTAGAATATATAAGCGTTTTTATAAAATTTTCTAAAAGTCTAAAAAGAATAAATAAGAATAAATTTGACTGGATTTTTGTACAATATAATTGACAATTTAGAATACTGTGAATATAATAATTGACACAGGGCGCCTGAAATAAACGTATCATTCACTAATTATTTAAGAATAATTGAATACTGGGGAGGAACTTAATGAAGCTGAACTATGTCAAAATCAGTCCAGCGCAGAATATGACGATTCTGATTACAGATTATGTCGATCCAAAAGACTATAAGAAGGTTTCTAAATCAGTGATGAGCTATGATTCCTTAAATGCCGAACAAGTTGGTTTTATCGTTAAACCTACACACCAATTGTCTAATATCCGTATAGAAATGGCGGGTGGCGAGTTCTGCGGCAATGCGCTTTTATCTGCTGCAGCATATGGAACCTACAAGGGAATATGCCCAATTGGCTCGTTTTATATGGACTCATCTGGTGTTGAATCGTCGCTGTGGTGCGAGACGAAATCTGTTTCCCCAAACCGCTATGTTGTAACTGGTGAAATGCCGGATCCGGTAGGTATTGAGAAATTTAGCATCTCAGGATCGTTTGGCTCGCTCGAAGGAAGTTTGGTTGATTTGAACGGCATAAGTCATTATGTTGCTGATTGTGAGTTGGAATTGCATCTTTATGATGAATTATTGTCAGAGTTGATTGACGTAACCTCATCTGAAGCCATTGGTATCATACCCTACAGACAATATGCAACGGATAAATTTGAAATAAAACCATTCGTCTATGTCAGGGACAGTGGAAGCAAAGTGTTTGAGCGGGCGTGTGGTTCAGGGAGTTACTCGCTTGGAGCTCATTTGTCGATGAACCACCGGGATCGGAAAATTGAAGTTTATCAGCCGGGCGGAGTGATTAATGTCGGAGTAGGATCCCGAAACTTTATTTCTGCAGAAGTGGTCATAACCAGTGAGGGCGTAGTATATATTGACGATACAGGTAGGCTTGATTGAATCATTATTAAGAATTTGGAGGGATATGAATTGAAAACAAAAGCCATCAAAGAAACGAGTATCAAATTGGCGATTATTCCTGTAATTTTTGTTATCATTCTTTTAATGTTCTCTGTTTTGCCTATAGAGGAAATAATTGGACTCGATGATATAAGTTTGGAACCACATATCCCACTATTCTTGGCAGCAATGTTTGCAGCGGCTATTGCGATCTGGAAACTTGGATACTCTTGGAATACTCTGGAAGAGGGTGTCGTTGACACAATCAAAATGGCGATGCCTGCCATTCTGATCATGCTGGTTATTGGCATGCTGATTGGAACTTGGATGATCTCTGGCATTGTGCCATCTATGATTTATTATGGACTTAAAATTATGAATCCTAAATTCTTTTTGGTTGCATCACTCATTATAAGCTCAATAGTCTCAATTGCCACAGGATCCTCCTGGGGTACCGCGGGTACTGTAGGAATAGCGCTAATGGGCATTGGAGCAGGATTAGGAATACCTGCGGAAATGACAGGTGGTGCGGTTATTTCAGGAGCTTATTTTGGTGATAAGATGAGTCCGCTTTCAGATACGACGAACCTGGCGCCTGCTATGGCAGGTGCGAAATTGTTCGATCATATCCGACACATGATCTATACGACGGGTCCGTCTTTCCTGATTTCTCTAGTGCTCTTCGCTATCCTAGGCTTTAAATTTGGGTCAAATCAAATGGATGCATCTCAAATAGAGATGCTTCAAAGCGGCTTAGCTTCACAATTCTCCAGTTTAAGTCCAGTACTTTTATTGGGTCCAATTTTGGTTATAGCATTAGTGGTTCTTAAAGTACCAGCATTGCCTGGCTTGTTCGGTGGTGTTATGATTGGTGCCATATTTGCTATCGTGCTTCAGGGCGCATCGCTGGTCGACGTCCTCACATCTTTCCATTATGGATATACTTCAGAAACCGGCAACGCTATGATAGATGGTCTGTTGAGCCGAGGCGGCATGGACTCAATGCTGTGGACTGTCAGTCTGATCCTGTGCGCTATGGTCTTTGGAGGGGTCATGGAGAAGTCGGGTATGCTGGAAGCCATTGCTAAGGGGATCCTTACAATTGCTAAAGGCGTCGGTGGTCTTGTGACGGCGACTATACTCAGCTGCTTTGCTCTGAATGCCTTGGCAGGAGAACAGTACCTCGCCATTGTTATACCGGGTCGCATGTATAAAAAAGCATTTGAAGAGCAAGGTCTTGCCCCGAGAAATCTGTCGAGATGTTTGGAGGATTCTGGAACTCTGACTTCGCCATTGATTCCATGGAGTACTTGTGGGGCAATGATGATTGCAACTCTTGGACTGACACCTTGGGCATATGTGCCTTTTTGCTTCCTTAACATTATAAATCCGCTAATTTCGATTTTTTATGGTTGGACAGGCATAACCATGATGAAGCTTGCTGATGATCCTTCGAGAATCACAAGTCAAGCGGCATAGATTATAAAATTAATGCGCGAGCTCGCCAGAAGGAATACCTACTGGCGAGCTCGCGCTTTCGCTTATCAATATTATAACCCCCAGATTAAAAGTTATAACGCATAGTCCGCTGAATAGTTTAACGTTTTTCTATAGTTAATATTATCCATTTTTAACCGCGGATAAAAATATCCTCTGGTATTCCAAGATACCTCATGACGGCTTTGACATTTGGGCGCAGCGGCTCGTTGAAACCACGATGAAGGGTTCCATTGACTCGTATCGCTGATGTTTTAACAGAAAAAAAGATACGGAAAATAGCCATCAAGGAAGGCCTTGTAAGCTTCTTATCTCCAGGTCCCATAATGGTTGCTGATTCTTTCTTCATTTCTCTTCGAACAACATGTTCAGCAATACTCAGTACAAGCATCAGGATCAGCATCAAGTACCCAAGGGCTTCAACGCGTCTTGGGGAGTCCACGTAAAGTGCATTGACAAACTGTGGCGACTTCAAGAATTGAAACTTTCGTTCGACGCCGCCCTGCGTCTTGTATTCTCGAAGAATCGCTTCTCCTGACAGGCTTTGGTCTGTAGAAACCACCACAAAGATACATTCCTTGTTGATGCACCGCTGGATCTTCTGTTTATCCTCTCGAATCGAAACAATGACGGAGAAGATGCTTCGCGTTGGATTTGCATCAGGATTCTTGCTGGGCCGCCCAGGACGCTTGATGATTTCCTCCGTGATTTCAAGACCAATGTCATGATACTTGATTTTACTGATCTCAGACTTCATCAACGTCTCAATCTCAATCTGTGCATCTTCCCGGCAGGCAAAAGTTCGTTTACCTAAACGTTTCACCAATGTTTCCAAGGATTCGCGCTCTTTAGTAATACGCTTTTCGACAGTTTTACGCTTTGAAGCCTCAAGCTTTTCGGAATAGCACACAGCCATCTTCATCGGAACATCATGATAGACGCATGACTCCGACATTATGCGGTAGATGGAAGGCTCTGTGGCGGTTTCATACTTGTAAACTGGCAAAGTGTCCAACTGATCCAGCGCTTTTTCAACCGCACGCCTGCACTCAAGGACATTGTCAGGCATACGTGTGATGATCTCAATCTGAAGACGTTTGGCCTTTTCAAGGAATTCACGCGTAAAAGCTGCGCTGTCCGCGATGTAGAAAAATGGTGTCCCGTCACTTTCGAACTGATCTCTCAAATGTGCAGCACGTTCAAGGTTGTCTACGTTGTAGGTTTTGTCGCTGAGATTGCCTGAAAAAACCTGGCCATCAATGCAAATCCCTTGAGTGACGCCCATTCCATACATGATTTGTTTTTTGTCAGGACGATGTTGTTTTGAATAACCGAAGGTAATGTCAACCGCTCCAACTGTTCCTTCTTCAGTTTCATACTGGCCCCACATCACCTTAGACGTGGTATCAAAGTTGACGCTGCCCAGCCGTATGCCATAATGTTTAAATGCTTGAACTGCAATGGCTGAGAGGAGATTTGCACCGCCTGCTTGCTGCATCAGGTCCAAGAATCCGCCGAATCGGTCATCGTTGAGTTTGTTGCGATCTATAGAGCAATTAAAAAGGGAATCCAGATCAATTCTTTCAAAGTAGTCGCGAATCCGATACAGTGGGTGATGCTCATCAGCCATCGTCACCAGCATCATCTGAGCGAGGTGTCCGTATTGAATGTCAGTAGGCCTTCCGTTATGCGAGGTCAAGTGTTCATCGAAAATCTTGCCTAATCCGATCTGCTCACAAATCCCAATAATTAAACCGGCTTTGCCGCTGTAGTAAGGAATAATTTGTTCAAATGAAAGACTCATGGATTCACCTCGAAATATTTGATATAGCTATATTTCGACACAAATCACAAAATTCCTTTTTGAATAATTTGGAAATTATAAACTTTTTATTTGGTAATATTAGTTAGGCGGACTATGCGTTATAATAAATATTGTTCATTCATATCTGCAACGATCACTTTGACATCAGGTAGTCTTGTTTCCATCACCTCCGCAAAAGCATGGCTTCTAGGCGCTTCGCCATGGTTGATGATCAAATGGCTCAAATGCGGCTCGAGGGGTTCCAGCCAACTGTCCAGAGCGGCTTGATCCGCGTGTCCTGAGTAACCCTCGACGAATTCGATGCGGGCATTGACCTTTATAGGATCATTGAAGAGGTGGATATCCTTCAGGCCATCCTTCAGCGCACGGCCCAGAGTCCCTTCGGCTTGGAAGCCAATGAACACCAGTGTGGTCTCTCTCTTCCAAAGATAATGCTTCAAATGGTGACGGATTCTGCCGGCCTCACACATGCCGCTGGCGGAGATGATCACTTTGGGTTTGGGTGAGCGGTCCAGCGCCATGGAGGCTTCATGCTCGGAGACATAGGTGACATTAGGTGCATCAAAAGGATTTTCAGGACTCTTGACTTTGGCTGCAATTTCCGGTCTGTAATAGTCGGCGAACTTCTCGTAGATCCCGGTCGCATGAATGGCCAACGGACTGTCCACGTAGATGGGGATGTCGTAAAAGTCATCCAGCCGATCTAGACTGACATAGTGGGCTTTCAACTCGAAAATGATTTCCTGAGTTCTTCCTACTGCGAAAGATGGGATCAGGACTGTGCCGCCCTTCTCCATGGTTTCTTCAATGATTTCCGCCAGCTGAGAAGCTCTGCGCCGCATATTGTGGTGGTATTCCAGACCATAAGTGGACTCAATGACGACGGCCTGAGCCGGCTCGGGATGGTCCGCGGCAGGGAGCATAGGATTATTGCCTGAGCCAAGATCACCCGAAAAGAGAATGGATTTCAACAAACCGTCTTCGAACCATTCGATCCTGACAGAGGATGAGCCCAGGAGATGACCGGCATCGAAATATTCAAAGGACAGGGATTCAGAGACCTGGTGTTTTTTTCTGTAAGGCATAGGGTACAAATAGGGAACAGTTTCCTCCGCGTCTTCAAAGGAATACAGCGGTTCGACCGCGTCAAGACCGGCGCGCATCCGCTTTCTGTTTTCCCATTCGTTTTCTTCCTCGTGAATTTTTCCGCTGTCCTTCATGAGAATTTCTGCAAGCGCTGCCGTGGGATAGGTACAGAAGATCTTGCCGCGAAACCCCTGCTTATAAAGGAGAGGCAGGCGTCCGGAGTGGTCGATGTGGGCATGGGTCAGAATGACAAAATCGATTTCTGAAGCTTTGAAATCCAGTGGCTGGTAATTCTGTCGAACAATAACCTCATCCCCTTGGAACTGTCCGAAATCGACAAGAAACTTATGGCCCGCACCTTCAAGCAAACAACCTGAGCCAGTGACCTGCCCGGCTGCGCCTAAAAATCTGATGTTCAACGTAAACGCCCCTTTCAAAATTCGAATCAATAATTTAGTTTTATTTGGGTAGATTATAAATTACAACACAAAAATCTCGAAACTCAGGATTACTCTAACTGTTATACCCAGTACACAGAGAAATTCCCGTTTTTGAGTCTTCAGAGGAACATTTTCACACCAGACTTTAGGACTATGGTATAATTTTGTACAGTGTATGAATACTTTAATGAGGTGATCCAGTTGAAAATGATCAAAGTCATGGAAAAACGCAAAACGACCCGAGAGTACAAAGACGCAGCACTTTCCGCCAATATAATGAATCACGTCCGGGAGACCATCACAAGCATACCCCCACTCACGGAGACAGCCAGCGTCGAAATTGGCGTGCTTCAGGATGGAAGCAGTGTTTTTAAGGCTTTAGACGGCACTGTCGGGTATCATGGTATCATGATTAAAGCACCTCATTACCTCGTCATGATGTGTGAAGACCGTGAAGAGAACTTCATTGCGGCAGGTCATGCAGGAGAGTGGCTGAGCCTTGAGCTTACCAAGATTGACCTGGGCAGCTGCTGGCTTCAGACGGCGGCTAAAAGTGATCTCGTCAAAGAGAAACTCGGCATTCAGAGCGACCTTGTGGTAGCATCCATACTCGCTTTTGGCGAGCCAAAAGGCGGCACCAGACTTTCGAGAATTTATGACGCTTCTGGAGACCACTCAGCATCTGCTTTGACAAAATTTGGCTATCCGTACATTGACGCTTCCTACAAGGATGAATCTCACAGTGATCGGATGTCAATCAGCGAAATAGTTTTCAACAAAACTTTTGGCAATGTCATGTCGCTGACAGAAATCGAGCAGCTCGGCTTCGAAGAAGTATTTTTCTATATGCGTTTTGCACCATCTTGGGGGAACCTACAGCCGTGGAGATTCGTCTTACAATCAGACAGGCTGATTTTGGCCATGAAGCGCAACGAAACTCTCGAAGCGCACACAGGTCTGATCGACGCCGGAATTGCTATGCTCTATCTGGACAGCGCCATGAAGAGCAAGGGTTTTTCCGGAAGCTGGCTTGTCGGTGAAACGCAGTGCGCTGAAAAAGCTATGATTCCTGGAGACTACTGGATCGCAGGCTGTTACAAGTTTTAGAGCTTAACACCATGCAACCCAAAAACTGGATATTCTGCAGGCTGAAAACAATCTGTCGCAGAGTCTGTTTGGTGTCTCGGGAAGACAGGCAAAAGGAGGATTGCTGCTATGATGACCTGGAGTCGAAAGAAGACCACCGCATCAGAACGGCACACGCATAAACTGCCAAAAATCCTGATCACAGCCATGTTATTATTGACCATGGCGATCAGCAGCACCTATGCCTATGGTGTTGACATTGATGCAGGGAAACCTTATACCATCCTTGAAACCTATTACTCTCAACTGCCCGAAGACCTGTCAGTGACACTCAAATATGACAGATACCCTGCGCCGGAGCACTATGTTGTGATGTTGAATGGAACGACCAACATCCGCAGTAAACCCGGACTTGACGGGAAAGTCATCAAAAAAGCTCAACTTAACGAAAAGCTTGCAGTCATCCAAAAGGTGGAAGGCCGCAAGTGGAGCAGCACCAGCAGCCCTTACTGGTACCGCGTGTACTGGAAAGATATCAACGGCATAAACCGTTTTGGCTTCATCACGGCGGATCTTGCGACGAAGAGGGAATTCCAATTTGACAAAATGGTCGCTGAACTGCTGCACCTTGAAAAGAACGTCAATGGTAAGAGAACCGGCTATATTGACAATTTCAGAAATGTAAACGGTGCACCGCCGCTGTTCCAGGGCCAATATGCCCAGGACAACTACGGTATCGAGCGCTATCAAGCCGCTCCCGGCTATAAGGAGCCAAACACTTCGTCGACCTTCAGGTATATCCAGGACGGACGATTGGTGGACATTTTGGGTGAGTCCGGCAACTTCTACAAAGTCAACGTCATTGACCTTAGGGAAACCTTTTATATTCCTAAGAAGTATATCACTGAAAGAAATTCGATTCAGGAATTAAAGCAGACAATCGTCATTGACAGAAAAAATCAAAATGAAGGCGTCTTTGAGAAAATCGACGGCAAATGGCATTTGATCTCCTATGTCTACGCGACGACAGGCGCCCAGGACAAGTATCGCTATCCAACAGATCTTGGGGACTTTATGGCGATTTATACCCGAGACAAGTTCCTTTATCTGGACGACGAAACCAAAGAACTTGCCGGTTACGCGCCATATGCCATCCGCTTCAATGGCGGGGCCTTCATTCACGGCGTGCCGGTCAACTATACCTTGGTCAGACAGCGCGTGGTCATCTCTCCTGCGGTCTACGACGCTGCGGGCAATGTTGTGACCCCTGCGGTGACGGCGGTCAGAATCGTCGATTACAAGGATCCCGGCATGATCGAATTCTCGTCAGGACTTGGGACAGTTCCGAGATCCCACAAATGTGTGAGGAACTACACCAGCCACGCGAAATTCCTGTATGACTGGATCAGTATTGGTGAAGCGTCTGTCATCGTCATTGAATAACGTGGCAATAAGTGCTTGCGGAAAAGCTCGAGAGAGAAAGAGAACCTCTGATAAAAAGATTATGTAAAACCAACAAGCGAATGACCATCGACAGAAATGGGATGGGTATGATAAAATTTAAACGAAACAGTGGATTGGCGGAGTTAGTGCCAAACCTTTTGATAATGGTTTAAAGTGGATCATGCCAGCAACGACATAAAGAAATCGAACTGTTATGTCTGAAGGCAGGAAGCCTGAAAAGTGATTCCTGTCTTCAGTTTTGCAGTCGAGAATGAGGTGGCCTGTGTTTAAGTTTATTATTGAAAAAAGAAAGTCATACGCACCAAAGCGCCATGGTCGACGCGCAGTCGGCATTGTGGCAGGTGCACTTGCCATCCTGACACTGGGCGCATGCAGCGCGAGTCCGGCACAGGAGACGGTGAACGGCTTTGGGGATGCCTTTAAATCCGGCCAGATCATAACAACCGCGGATCACGCCTTAATCGCGAGCAACCTTAACATCAGAGATGCCATACAAAAAGGCCGTGCCGTTCTCGAGGCGAGGCTGAGGGAAGAGATCTTAAAAAATACAGTTTATGTCAAAGCCGAAAGCAAGTCGGTCTACACCGCTGAAAGCTTGGCAGAGCCCGCTGCAGGCACCTTTAGGAAAGGTACGTCCTTCTACGTGGTGAGCAGGAAATCCGCGGCTAATGGGTCAGGTGAGCTGCTTCAAGTGAAGCGGACTTATGAGGATGCCGCAGCCCTGGGATGGATGGATTCAAACGGACTCGCGGCTTCCAGGTCAGAGCTGATCCAGTCGCCATACGCGGGTGCGGACTATGAGGCGTTTGTAAGGCCCTATGAATATCCCGAAAATCCAAGGGTTAAGGTCAAAGGCGTCTACGTCACAGGACATTCGGCGGCAGGCGCTAAGCTTGAGCAGTTGATCCATCTGGCGGACACAACAGATATCAATGCTTTTGTCATCGACGTGCTGGACGACAACGGTCACCTTCTTTTTAAGAGCGAGAAGGCAGAAGAATTCGTTCCTGGTGTCAACGACAAAGTTTATATCAAGGACATGGACGCCTTCATTAAGCGACTGAAGGAAAAGGACATCTATTTGATCGCAAGAATTGTCACCTTTAAATCGCCTAAATTCGCTAAGACACATCCGGAGCGTGCGATCACGGTCCGCGCTACCGGTCAGCCCTATGTAGGCAATGATAAAATCCTTTGGGTATCTCCTCATGACCGCATGCTGTGGGATTATAACGTCTCTGTGGCAGAAGAAGCGGCTAGACTCGGCTTTGACGAAATCCAGTTCGATTACGTGCGCTTTCCGGCGTCGAACGGCGGCAAGCTTGACGCTTCCCTGGACTACAGAAATCCAGAAAATGAGACCAAGACCGCAGCCATTCAGAAATTTCTTGTCTATGCCCATGAACGGCTGAGCCCGCTTGGTGTCTATACAGCAGCTGACGTCTTTGGCTGGGCGGCATCCTCCCAGAATGACGTCGGCATAGGACAGCACTGGGAAGCCATCTCAAATGTCGTAGATTATCTGTGTCCAATGATGTATCCAAGCCACTATGGTCCGGGCAATTACGGCTATGCCGTTCCGGATGCCAACCCGTATGGCGTCATTGACAAGGGGATCAAGGATTCCATGGACCGCAACCTCAACATTGAAACGCCTGGAAC
Source organism: Acidaminobacter sp. QWL-03 (assembly GCF_058683855.1). NCBI lineage: Bacteria > Bacillati > Bacillota > Clostridia > Peptostreptococcales > Acidaminobacteraceae > Acidaminobacter > Acidaminobacter sp. QWL-03. The sequence goes on along the minus strand of NZ_CM178752.1, from coordinate 2,413,649 downwards.
GCTCCGCCCGTGGATTCAGGACTTTACCGCCACTTGGGTCAGAGGTCACATCCGTTACGGTGAAGCTGAACTCAGAGCCCAAATTGAGGCGCTGAAGGCAAACGGGGTGGATGAATATCTCCTTTGGAACGCAGGCAACAGTTATACGTCTGGCGCGTTGAAATGATGATTTGCTTTTAGGGTGGCGCGAGAAAGTTTGAATTTGCGACTATCGGCAAAGTTTTAAAAAGAATGAATCACGTGGAGGGATGGAAATGGACATAAAATCAGGCAAGGATTACGCGGAGATGCTGCTTTCCATAGGCGCTGTCAGCATTCGGGGAGAGGACGCTTTGTTTACCTGGGCATCCGGGATCAAGTCCCCAATTTATTGTGACAACAGGCTGGTCATTGGTTACCCGGACATCAGAAAGAGCATAGCCCGAGGCATTGCCCAGAAGATGACGGAAGACTTCGGGGCGGAGTTTGACCTCGTCGCCGCGACGGCAACTGCCGGCATTCCTCATGGCGCGTGGGTCAGCGACATTCTGGAGAAACCCATGGTCTATGTCCGTTCAAGCCAGAAAGAGCACGGCAAGGGCAATCAGATCGAAGGGCCCTACAAGGCCGGGCAGCGCGTGCTCCTCGTAGAAGACCTCCTTTCCACCGGCGGCAGCTCGCTGAAATGCGTGGAGGCGCTGGAGGCGGAAGGCCTGGAGGTGCTTAAGATCTACGGCATTTTCAACTACGGCTTTGAGTCCATGAAGCTCAGATTGGCAGAGCGCAACATGCCTTATGAGACACTGACGGATTATCCGACACTGCTGGAGCTGCTCCGCGACCAGGGGAAACTGACCCGGGAAGAGGCAGAGCGGCTTGCGCAGTTCAGCGATAATCCGAGGATTTTTACGGAAGATTAAAGGGCGCTCCTTGGCAGTGCCTGAAGATCTCGAATTAATAAGTATTTGCAGGGAGCGCGGGCGCGCTCCTTTTGCTTTGAGCGGCGTCTGAAATAAGGTCTGAAATAAGTGCCCTTGAAGTTAAAAGCGCCAAGGTGTTACCTGTCAAAGGGTTGTGGTATAATCTCTCTGGAGGGATTCAACATGCGTATGAGAAAAAAGCCCGGGACGGACGAGAAGCTGTCGGTCAAAGGCGAGTTGCTGATCAGAAAGCCGGAAGAATTTAAAGGCCGTTGGCATAAGGTCTTTTCAAATGATATGCCTGTCCACCTTGAACTGGGGTGCGGCAAAGGCCAGTTTGTGACGGGGCTCGCAGCCCGTTACCCCAACCTTAATTTTGTGGCGGTGGAAATCAAGGGTGAAGTCATCCTGCAGGCCATAGAGCGCGCGGAGGCTCAGGGCCTTTCCAATATCAGGTTTATCCACGGCAATATCCGAGAACTTGACACTTGGTTCGCAACCGATGAGGTGTCGCATCTCTATCTGAATTTCAGCGATCCGTGGCCAAAAGGCCGTCACGACAAGCGCCGCCTGACCCATCACAGGTTCCTTAAGAGCTATTCAAAGATTTTGTCTGCCGATGGTTGGGTGCACGTCAAAACCGACAACCGCGACCTTTTCGAATTCACCCTCAATCAGTGCTTCGATCTCGACCTCAAGCTCAGAAACCTGTCCCTCGATTTACACGGCATTCTGCCGCGGGGAAAGTTCGAGCGAAGCGCACCGGAGGGCATCATCACGACGGAGTATGAGGATCGTTTCACCAGACTGGGCATGCCCATCCACTATGTGGAGATCAGCCTCAAGTCTCTGAAATAACAGCTGTAAATTCTGGGGAAGGAGCTGCGATAAGACATGGATAAAATCCTGAGAAGAAGCATCGTCGCTTTGGTGTTGATTGCCGTCGGCGCTTTGATCTTTGAAGCGTATGTCCTTCTGATGCAGAGCGCCTTCTTTGAACAGGCTTTTTTAGCGGGGCTCAAAACCTTTATCAACTGGGGGTTTGCCATCTATATTTTTTTGGTGGGTACTGTTATATTGATTGAGAACAAGAATCCATCCAAGACCATTTCCTGGCTGTTGGTGCTCTATTTGCTGCCCTTTGTGGGATTTGTCTTCTATATCCTCTTTGGCGGGCACTACCGCGACCGTTACAGGGTGAGGCAAAAGCGCAGCGGCGACTATCCGCGGTCCAATATGGAAAATGCCGCTGAGATTCAGAAGGAAATCATAGACTACATTGAGTTGTTTCGAGGTGAAGCGGACACGGTCAATAACCGGATGATCAATCTGCTGCTTCGAAATTCCAACTCGCCTTTTACCATCAATAATAGGGTCGAGGTTCTGACCAACGGAGAGGCAACTTTTGAGCGCATCTTCGAGCGCATAGAACAGGCCAGAGACCACGTTCATGTCGAGTTTTTCATCATAAGAAACGACATTCTGGGCAACCAGTTTAAGGCGCTTTTGATCCGAAAGGCCAGGGAAGGCGTCCGCGTTCGCCTCATCTATGACAGCGTCGGGTGCTGGAAGCTGGGAAAAGGGTACGTTCAAGATTTGAAGGACAATGGCTGTGAGGTCTGTCCGTTCTTTCCGGTGACCTTTCCCGTGTTGTCGAGGGAGCTGAATTACAGGAATCACAGGAAAATTGTCATTGTGGATGGCCATACGGGCTTCCTGGGCGGCCACAATGTCGGGGATGAGTATCTGGGCAAAAAGCAACTGGGCTTTTGGAGGGATACGCACATCATGATGGAGGGCGAATCCGTCTACTCGCTCCAGGACATTTTTCTAAACGACTGGGCGTTTGTCTCTGGGATGGATGTCAAGCCGGAGGGGATGTTTCCGAAGCTTTTCAATTACGGTGAGACCATGACTCAAGTCATCTCCAGCGGGCCGGATTCAAACTGGAAGACGATTCTGCAGGCGTATTTTGCCATGATCTCATCGGCAGAGGACAGGATCTGGATCACTTCGCCCTATCTGGTGCCGGAGGAAAGCCTGAAAATGGGGCTGATCACCGCGGCGCTCAGCGGGATCGACGTTAGAATTATAATCCCATCCAAGCCGGACCATTTCTTTGTCTTCTGGTCAACGCAGGATAATATTGAGGAGCTTTTGGAGGCCGGCGTCAAAGTCTACGAGTACCAGAACGGCTTTATTCACAGCAAGGTGCTGCTCATGGACGGCGTGGCGGCTTCAGTTGGCACAGCCAACCTGGACATTCGCAGCCTGGAGATGAACTTTGAGGTGAACGCCTTTATTTACGATCCTGAAGTGGTGCGCAGGCTGGAAGAGGATTTTTACAGGGACATGGAGGACAGCAGCTTGCTGGACTACGACGCATTCAAGAAACGGCCGTTCCGCAGAAAATTGCTGGAAGCTGTCGGCAGGCTGGTATCGCCGTTGCAATAGCAAACAAGGAGGGAAACATGATTTATTGGGGTTTGATTATCGCTATTATTGCCATAGACCAGTGGTCGAAGCAACTGGCGATCAGCAAGTTGTTGCCGGTGCGTTCCATTGAACTGATACCGGATGTGTTTCATTTGACGTTTACGCGCAATACCGGCGCGGCGTTCAGTATTTTGAGAGATAAACAGCTGATCCTGATCATCTTCACTTCGCTGGTGATCCTGTTCATGATTGGGCTGCTGTACCGTCAGATCAAGAGCGGAAGTTCAGTACTTCTCCTGCTGTCGCTTGCCATGATCATAGGCGGCGCCTTAGGCAATCTGATCGACCGGATGCGCTACAATTACGTGGTCGACTTCTTCGACTTCACGTTGATCAATTTCGCGGTCTTTAATGTAGCGGACATTTTTATTACGGTGGGGACCATTGCGTTGATGCTCTATGTGATTGTAGATGGGAAAGCGCTTGATTTTTGAAAAAGGAAATAGGTGTCTGACACCAATTTCCACGTTGGGCAAAGCTGCTCATTGTGATCCTCAAGTTTTCGATTCCAATGTCATGAATTCAACAAATAAGAAGCGGGCCGCGGCCCGCTTCTTTCATACTTGGATAGTGAGTGAAATTGGAAACAGTCCCTGCTTCAGGCTTTAGCCTTAGACGTACTTCTTAATCATGGCCGGCGCTATGCGGCACTTTTCCTCAGAAACCGCGCACGGTGCGAATCTGAGTCCCCCTTGAAGCGGAATCGCGAACAGGTTCTCTTTTTTAAGCGCGTTTGAAACCGAAGCCGGGTCCTTGCACGGAATGGTGATAAAAAAGCCATCTCTGAAGGGACAGGTTTCAAGGCCGACCTTTTGGGCTTCTTCCATGAAAACTGCATTTCTGCGGTCCAGCATCGCCTTAAAGACCTGGCGCTCTTCTTCGACCTTGTTAAACAGCGCAGGGTCCTTATAAATATCCGCCAGGATCCGCATGGCGGCCCGTGTGCCATTCGACCAAGCCGCGCGGTTGGAGTAGGCGCAGACGTCTTTGAATTCCGCAGCCAAATCCTGTGTAGCCGCCAGGCAGATAATGGCGCCGCCCCGCATGCCGTACATGGTGTAACCCTTTGAAAGGCTGAAGGCCGTCAGAATCAGCAAGTTCTGCGGCAGGTCGCCGAAGTGCTTGAAAAAGTCTCTGGAACTGTCAATGCTGCCAGCGAAATCAATATAGGCGACGTCCACCATGAGGATGATTTTCTTGGAAGGATCCGCTGCCTTTTCCCTGAGGAAGCCCATGATGTCCTGCCATTCTCCGTCGGAGATGGAATAGCCTGTCGGATTGTGAGCAGGTGTGTTCAGGATGATCAGGACGCGTTCCTGGGCGGCGATCAGCTCTGACGCTGCGGCTTTAAACGAGTCGACGTTCATGCCGTCTCCTTTAAAATAATCGAAAGTCCTGACCCGGCGACCGTGCTCTTCGGCAATGGTCTTATAAGGTGCCCAGTACCAGTTGGCGATCAGAATCTCATCGCCCATTTCCGTGTAGTTCCAGACGGCATGCTTGATGGCCCCTGTGCCGCCCGGCGTCGCAACCGCCTCAGAATAAGCATTCGGCTTATGACCTCTGAAGCACGCGTCCTGAACGGCACTCAAATAATCCGGAAGTCCGGCGATGGGGGCATAGGCACCCAGTTCGGCATCCGGCAAGGCGTGAAACCGCTCCATGACCGTTGGAAGAAACGCCAGCTGACCACTGTCGTCCATCAGAACACCCAAGGTGGAATTGATCACTTTTTCAAAACCGTACTTTGCTTCAGCGTCCTGGGCCTCTCGGCCGGTGCCGAAAATGACGTCAGGAACGACGGGGCGCTTTGAATGCGGCGCGACCATGCTGAATGAGTTACTCATAAAAAAACCTCCTGCAATCTGTATATTATGTCCGCTGAAGTCGGCTTAGGGCAACCCGCGGAAACACATTTTAACTATCATACAAAATCGCTTCACGAAATGCAATGTCAGAGTCCAGAAAATTCTAACTTTTAATGACTATCGGCAAAGGTTTCTGTTAGCAGTTATACAATTTCACAGATTGGGATCCGCGAATGCAACTTGTCAAATAAGCCCTTTAAGAGGCCGTCAAGATTCCCTCGCGGTCGGCTCGGAAGTGGTGTATAATGTGATAGACAGGCCATTACAGGCTTTTGCCGATGGTATTGTGAAGGAGTTGTGCGAATGGCGTTCTTGCAGTCTTATCTTAAATTTACAGGCATTATGCTGGGTGCGTCGGTGATAATCGGCATTTTGGCGGCGCTTCTGACGGAACTGAAACTGCTGCAGGGCATTTATGTCGTTTTATTTTCAGTGGGCGTACTTTGTCTGCTTTACGCGTCGGCCATGCTGGTGGGAACACCGAGAAAGCGGTTTGAATACTACATGAAGATGGAGTATGATTCAGACAGCGCAAAACCCAAAAATGCCAAAACTTATGAGTCCTTTGGGGTATTGCCGGGGCTGCTTGGGATTACGGCCATTGTCTTCGGGTTTTTGCTCGAAGCTTTGAATAGATCACTGTAAGAGGAGGGGGCACTATGTCATACGATTATTTGAAAGTCGAACAGAAAAATGCCGTTGCGGTTGTTTCGCTGAATCGGCCTGAGGTGCTGAACGCGCTTAATGAAGCTGTGCTTGTGGAACTTTACGAGTGTATGGAGCAGCTTAACTCGGCACTTGAGACCAGAGCAGTGATCTTGACAGGGGCAGGCAGAGCTTTTGTAGCGGGCGCGGACATTCAGGCCATGTCCGTCATGTCGCCTGAAGAGGGGCAGCGCTTCTCCGAACTGGGCATGAAGGTGATGACTCGGATTGAAACCCTTGAAAAGCCTGTCATAGCTGCAATCAATGGCTTCGCCATAGGTGGTGGATGCGAACTCGCAATGGCGTGTGATCTGCGCCTTGCCGGCAAGTCCGCTAAGATGGGGCAGCCTGAGGTGACTTTGGGAATCACGCCCGGTTTTGGCGCGTCCCAGCGGCTGCCGCGGCTGGTGGGTATGGCGTCAGCCATGGAACTGATATTGACGGGTTCTTTAATCAAAGCTGAGGAAGCTCTGAGAATTGGGCTGGTGAGCCATGTCTACGAGGATGAGGCGCTAATGGAACAGGCTTTGGCACTCGCTGAGAAAATCGCTGCCAACCCGTGGGTGGCGGTCAAGTACGCCAAGAAAGCCATGCGTCAAAGTCTGGATCTTGAAATAGGTCAGGGCTGCGCTTACGAAAGCGCTGTCTTTGGCCTGACCTTCTCTTCCGAAGATCAAAAGGGCGCCATGAAGGCATTTGTCGATAAGTCAAAATACACAGCCAAGCACCGCTAGGGGGAGACAAGCATGAAAACAATAGGGATTATTGGAACTGGCACTATGGGCCTCGGGATTGTTCAGGCTGTCGCAATGAGCGACGTCGAGCGCGTTGTCGTGAAGGGGCTTAATGATGAGCTGCTGGATCAGGCGTTTTCGACGCTTAACAAAACCTTTTCAAAGCTCGTTGAAAAGGGAAAAATGGATCAGACGCAAATGGACATCTTGCTCCATAAAATATTCGGGACCACAGAGGATGAAGATCTTGCCGATTGTGACCTGATTATCGAAGCTGCCGTTGAGAACATGAAGATCAAGAAGGAGATTTTCGCTGCTCTGGATCGTGTAGTTAAGCCAAGCGCTATTTTAGCTACCAACACGTCATCTCTCAGCATCACGGAAATTTCTTCTGCGACGAACAGACCGGATAAGGTCATAGGCATGCACTTTTTTAATCCGGTACCGCTGATGAAACTTGTTGAGATCATTTGCGGCATTGCAACCTCCCCTGAGACCTACGAGGCTATAAAAGCGCTGTCCGAGCGCATGGGCAAGGAACCGGTCCGTGTCGAAGAGGCACCGGGTTTTGTCGTCAATCGGATCCTGATCCCTATGATCAACGAAGCCATAGGCGTGCTGGCAGATGGCGTAGCAGAACCTCAGGACATTGACAAAGCAATGATGCTGGGCGCCAATCACCCCATCGGGCCTCTGGCACTGGCAGATCTGATTGGCAATGACGTGAATCTGGCCATCATGGAAGTCCTCTACAATGAGTTTGGGGACTCCAAGTACCGGCCGCATCCGCTTCTGAGAAAAATGGTGCGTGGCGGCCTGCTGGGCAGAAAGTCCGGAAAGGGCTTCTACGACTACAGTGCAAAGTAATATTCTTAAGAAAGAATTAATTTTTGGCTGGCCCCTAGTCGAAAAATAATTCTGTGGTATGATATGAATAGTGATTTTTTGGCGGTCTCAGTTTCTGCCTTGAGCCGTGGAAGGGGAATTCAATGAGATACTATGTCAAAGTATTTTTTATCGCGTTTATCGCGTTTTCACTCCTATTTGCCGGTGGAATTTTTGCCTATCAAAAATTCTATACCCTGGGCGGAGGAAGTGATGTCGATCCGTTGAATCCAGGCGATCCAGCTGAGCAGGAACCCTCCAATGAACTGGAGAGAATGGTCAAAGACGGTAAGCGGATCAATGTGCTTCTGGTAGGTGTGGACGGTGGTCGAAGTGATACGCTGATGCTGCTTTCCTTTGATCCGAAAAATAAGCTTGGGAATATTGTTTCAGTACCCCGAGATACCTATTTTCACATTGAAGGCAAAGACGCAGCAGATTTAAGAAAGATCAACGCGGTTTACGGCTTTAAAGGAGACGACGGCGGTGCCCCTGGTGTAGCCAAGGCAGTCAGCGCCATCCTGGGCGTGCCGGTACATCATTACGTGAAACTCGACTATGAAGCCGTTGAGGCGGTCGTTGACGTCGTTAAGGGCATCGAAATTGACGTGCCTTTCGACATGAACTATGACGATCCTTACGCGGATCCGCCGCTGCACATTCATTTCGACAAGGGTTTGCAGACCTTAAACGGCGAGGAAGCGGTCGAATATCTCAGGTGGCGTAAAAACAACGGCTCTGAGGGCCAGGGCGATTTGCCAAGAATTGGACGTCAGCAGGAATTTGTCGTGACGCTCGCCAAGAAAGCTATTGGCCTTAAACTGCCTATGGTCATCAAAACGGTTTTTGATTACCTTGAAACAGACATGAACCTGGGGGATATGGTTTACCTGGCTTCTGTGGGTATTGGCGTCGACTTTTCGAAGCTCGAGTCCACGACTATTCCAGGGGAGGTCGGCATGAAAAATGGCGGATCCTACCTGTTCCACGATCCCGAGCAGACTTATGAGTTAATGAAAGGCATTTACGAACGCACGCCGGAGAGTGATGCTGCGGCGGAAGCAGCGGCAGCTGCTGAAGCGGAAGCTGGCGCTGAAAGTGAAGATAATACAAATTAACGCAATAAACGGGTGCTCCGTAAGTGGGCATCCGTTTAAGTTTGATATTTAATATCCCGAATGAAGAAGGGGTCCTGTGCCAATTTCGTTTGAAATTGGCACAGGACCCCTTTTCGAACCATCTATTCAAGTATTAACTTTCCAAGCTCGTTGATATTGCCCGCACCCATGGTGAAGACCAAGTCGCCGGAAGCAGTGTGGTCTTTCAGATAGGAGGCGATTTCTTCAAAGGATGAAATATAGTAGGCTTCTTTGCCTGAAGTCCTAATCATTTCTGCGAGATCCCTTGAGTGGATCAGGCCGGTATCCTTTTCTCTGGCAGCGTAGATATCTGTAATAATCACGACGTCAGCCTGGTCGAAGGCTGTTGAAAAATCGTTCAGCAGCTCGTGAGTCCGAGTATAGGTATGGGGCTGGAATACGCAGAAAATCTTATTGTGAGGCACATTCTTCGCTGCGTTGAGGGTAGCTTTGACTTCTGAAGGATGATGGGCATAGTCGTCTATAATTTTGACGCCATCCCTTTCGCCTAAATGGTCAAAACGGCGGACAGCGCCCTTAAATCTGGAGAGCGCCAAGGCAGCTTCCTCCGCCGGAATGCCCACATAGGTGGAGCCTATGAACGCGGCCAAAGCGTTGTAGATATTGTGCCTTCCGGGGACTTCAAGGTGAAGCGCGGCGAGGATTTTTCCTTTGTGGCTGATGTTGAAGCGCGGGAATCCGGACGAAGTGAAATCAATGTCAGTCGCCTGGTACTCGCACGTGTCAGAAAGTCCGAAAGTTATGACACGACACTTGGCGGCATCCGCAACTTCGAGACAATTGGGATCATCACCGTTCAAAATAAGAACACCGTCTGCAGGTGTGTCGGAAATATAGCGTCTGAAGGAATCCTTGATGTGGTTAAGATCCCTGAAGTAATCCAAATGGTCTGCTTCTATGTTGAGGACAACGGAAATCTTAGGCTTGAAGCTCAGAAAACTCTCTTTATATTCGCAGGCTTCAGTGACGATAATATCTCCATGGCCAACGCGGGCATTACTGCCAATTTCTTTAACTTCTCCGCCAATGAGGAGCGTCGGATCCAGATCGCTCTGACTGAGGACAACAGAGACCATAGAGGTCGTGGTCGTTTTGCCGTGCGAGCCTGAAATGGCCAGACTTTGCTTGAATTCCCGCATAATGATGCCGAGCATATCTGCTCTGGTAATGCACGGGATGCCGCGCTCAATGGCGCGTGCCAGTTCTGGATTGTCAGCACCAACAGCGGTCGTATAGACGACGACATCCACATCATCCACATGAGAGGCCTCGTGGGTGAAGTAAATTTTAATGCCTTTCTGCTCCAGATTGTCAGTGAGTGTACTGTGCTTCAGATCAGAACCGGAGACCTGGTAGCCGCGGTTGTGCAGAATTTCTGCAATAGCACTGACGCCAACGCCGCCAATTCCGATCAGATGGTACTTTTTATTGAAAGGATTCAATTCCAGCATATCGATTCTCCTCATTTTGGACAATTAAATACAGCACTATACATCAGGCACCGGTTACCCTTGACTGAAGCCGCGGGTACATTTGGTGGTTTAATCAATAAAAGGTCAGAAGACATTATACCATAAATAACCGGAAAGAATATATAGTATTAAATCGAGGTCAACATAATTCTGAGATAATACATCAGTGGCCTGAGGTGGAAGCTTTAAAAAAACAAAAAATCCGCCCGATAATCCGAAAATACGAAGATTCAACTAAAATCCTTCTTGAAATCCTAGAAAAAAGCGAATAAACTAAAGATAAATCTTTATAACATTCGGATGGAGGGCGTTCATGGACAATAAGCTGAAACGCAATGAACGGATAGGGGCTATAGTCAAAGTACTTTGCGACAGACCAAACAGGATCTTCACCCTGGGTTATTTTACGGAGCTTTTTAATGCAGCAAAGTCGACGATCAGTGAAGATCTTGTCATCGTCAAAAAAATCATGGAGACCATGTCTTTTGGTCGTGTTGAAACCATCGCAGGCGCAGCGGGCGGAGTCAAATACATCCCGGTGGTTGTGCCGGAGCGCAGGACAAAAATACTCGAGCAGATTGCAGATAAAATGCGCGATCCAAAAAGGATTATTCCTGGTGGATTTCTTTATATAGGTGATTTGCTTTATGATCCGTATTTTATGAAGGATGTCGGGGAGATTTTTGCAGAAATGTTTTCTTACAGAGGGATCGACTACGTCCTGACTGTGGAGACCAAGGGCATCCCGCTGGCCATGATGACGGCAAACGGGCTGAACTGTCCGCTGGTTGTCGCGCGCAACGAAAACCGTGTCACAGAAGGTGCAACCATCAGCATAAATTATGTCTCGGGCTCGACAGGACAGATTCAAACCATGTATGTTTCTAAAAACGCTATTAAACCTGGATCCAAAGTATTAATTATTGACGACTTTATGCGTGCCGGCGGTACGGTACTTGGTCTGATTGACCTGGTCCACGAGCTGGGCAGTGTGGTGGAAGGCGTTGGTGTACTGCTTGAAACTGCGGAGCCTGAAAATAAAATGGTGAGCGATTATACGGCGCTGCTGACGCTGGACCGGGTTTCCAGAGAGGAAATCGTTGTCAGGCTGAAACAATAATGGTCGACTGAGGAACCATCGGCAAAAAATGTAACACAATATTTAAAATATTTCGAAAAAATTTTTATTAATGAAGGATTTCTGGTGTCGGTGTTGAATTAGTATCTGTTACTCGCGTTAACTCAGACAGAGCGAAAGGCAGGTTCGAGAGGATGAAAATAACTGACGTCAGGATTCGCAAACTGCGGGATGAAGGCAAAATGAAGGCCGTCGTGTCGGTGACACTGGATGATGTCTTTGTCGTTCACGACATCAAGATCATTGAAGGCCAGAGTGGCTTATTCGTCGCCATGCCGAGCAGAAAAGTCGGCGAGGGCGACTACCGTGACATTGCGCATCCTATCAACCAGGAGACGCGTAGAATGCTTCAGGATGTGATCTTTGCGGAGTACGACCGCGCGAAGACCATCGGAGAATTTGACGAAGCGGAAGAACTGACCGACCTTTAAGCGTTCCGAGGATATGAGTTGACGTGGTGTCTGCGGCTCAGGATGGAACGGACTGTGCTGAAGCACGGGCGAACATGAGCCCTGCTTCAGTATTTTTTTATCTATGCGCCTCAGGATTTATTTCTTCTGTTACCTTGGTTTGTTAAAAATATGGTATAATCCCTTTGAAAAGCGATCAAACGGATCAAAAAATCATAATTTAAGATATAAGGAGTCGAAAGGCATGAGTTTAGCATCAATTATTCTCGCAGCCGGAGAGGGGACGAGAATGAAGTCAAAACTCCCCAAAGTACTGCACCGCGTTGCAGGGAAAGCTATGGTGGAGCACGTTATGGATGCCGCGGCAAAAGTCGGTTCAGACCGGACCATACTGGTCGTAGGCAGCGGCAAGTCAGCGGTCGAAGCGGCCCTCAGCGGGCGTGAAATTTTTTATGCCCATCAGACTGAGCGATTGGGAACAGGCCATGCGGTCTCCATCGCTCTGGAAGCGTTAGGTGACGAGGCCCACGTTCTGATTCTCTGCGGTGACACGCCGCTCCTGTCATCAATGACCTTGGAAGCGCTTGTTCAGCATCATGAAAAATCTGGTGCGGGCTGCACCGTGCTGACCGCCGAACTCGAATCGCCATATGGTTACGGCAGGATTCTGAGAGATTCAGAAGGCAATGTACTCGGCATCGTCGAGGAAAAGGACGCATCTGCTGAAGAAAAATGCATTAAAGAGATCAACTCCGGTGTCTATGTCGTCAAACGCGACACGCTGCTTGCGGAAATTCCGAGGATTACAAATGACAATGCCCAAGGTGAATATTATTTGACAGATTTAATCAAGTTGGCGCGTGAGTCCGGTGAGAGAGTCGGCGCCTATAAAACGCAAGATGCTGCAGAAATAAGCGGCGTCAATTCCAGAGTTCAGCTCAGTGAATGTGAAACGCTGCTGCGCCAGCGCATTAATAAAGCTTTGATGCTTGAGGGTGTGACCATGATTGATCCATCTTCAGTCTATGTGGACGCGGACGTTGTCGTAGGACGTGATACGGTGGTTTATCCGGGCTGTATTATCGAAAAGGGCACGGTTATTGGGGAAGACTGTGAAATTGGGCCTAATGCGAGACTGAAGCACTGCCATATTGGAAATGGCGTTACCTTCAAAGACTCCACAGGCATTGAGAGTACTGTGGGAGATGATTCAACCGTCGGGCCATACGCCTATTTGAGGCCGGGCTCTGTCCTCGGTCAGCGCGTTAAGGTAGGCGACTTCGTCGAGATCAAGAATTCCAATATTGGGGATGATGCAAAAATCTCCCACCTTACTTATGTTGGAGACGGCGACGTCGGAGAAAATGTCAACCTTGGATGCGGTGTAGTCTTCGTCAACTATGACGGTAAAAAGAAACACCGAACTGTAGTGGAAAATGACGCGTTTGTCGGCTGCAATGTCAATTTGATTTCTCCTGTGACTGTGGGTGAAGGCGCCTATGTCGCTGCAGGAAGCACCATTACCAAAGATGTTCCAAGTGGTTCGCTCGCCATAGCCAGAGATAAGCAAAAAAACATTGAAGGCTGGGTCAAACGAAAAAACCGTTGAGCGAACAACCTAAAATAAACCATTTTCCGGAAACAGTGAGATCCGGAAGGCAAAAAGACTGACTGGAGGGTCAACATGCACACGAAAGGCAAAAAGATCAAGATATTTTCAGGCAACTCAAATCCTGAGCTTGCGAGAAATATTTGCGCGGAAATCGGTCTTCCGCTGGGAGACGCTGAGGTTACCAGCTTCAGTGACGGTGAAATCGCTGTCAATATCAACGAGACAGTTCGCGGCGTGGATGTTTTTATCATTCAGTCCACCAGTATTCCCAACGTCAACAATTTTCTCATGGAGCTTCTGATCATGATCGATGCCTGCAAACGCGCGTCGGCAGGCAGAATCACCGCAGTCATTCCTTATTACGGTTATGCTCGCCAGGACAGAAAGGCCAAAGCCCGCGATCCAATCAGCGCAAAACTCGTCGCCAACCTTTTGACAGCGGCAGGCGCGGACCGTGTTCTGACCATGGACCTTCACGCGGCTCAGATTCAGGGCTATTTTGACATTCCTGTGGATCATCTTGTAGGCGGCCCTATATTGGCGGATTACTTCTCAAACAAACAGATTGAAGACCTTGTCATTGTATCGCCTGACCTTGGCAGCGTTGCGCGTTCCAGAAAGTTTGCGGAAATGCTGGATGCACCAATAGCCATTATTGACAAGCGTCGTCCAAAAGCGAACATGAGTGAAATTATGAACGTTATTGGTGATGTCGCCGGCAAGAATGTCATTCTGATCGACGACATGATTGATACCGCCGGAACCATAGTCAATGCGGCTAAAGCGCTGAAAGGCCTTGGTGCGAAAGACGTTTACGCGTGCTGCACCCATGCTGTTTTGTCCGGACCTGCCATTGAGCGCATTAAAGATTCTGGTATTGATGAGTTGGTTGTGCTTGACACTATTTACCAGAAAGATCGCGACAAGCTCGACAATCTGGTCCAACTCTCTGTAGCGGGCATATTCGCGGAATCTATCCGCAGAATTTTCAACAATGATTCGGTGTCAAAGCTGTTTGACTAAAATTAATTGCAACTCAATAGGACAACAATTGGGCCGGACTTCTTTTTCCGGCCATTTTTTTGTTATAATGAATCTGTCTTATAAGTAGGAGGAATAAAAGTGTATCTGATCGTAGGCCTTGGCAATCCGGGGAAGAAATATGACGCGACACGGCACAACGTAGGCTTTGATGCCATTGATGTCCTCGCTGACCGATTGTCCGTTAAGGTATCCAAAATCAAGTTCAAAGCCTTGATAGGCGAAACGGTGTATAAAGGTCATAAGGTGATCCTGGCAAAGCCCCAGACCTTCATGAACCTAAGCGGCGAAGCGGTACACGACATGATGCGGTATTATGGCATTCCTGTTTCTAATCTCATCGTCATCTATGATGATTTTGACACTGAGATCGGGAAAATCCGCATTCGAAAGAGCGGCAGCGCTGGCTCACACAATGGGATGAAGCACATCATCTACAGACTGACAGATGAAAGCTTTCCGCGTATAAGAATTGGCATCGGCCGCCCTGGTCCGGGATGGATTATGGCGGATTTTGTGTTGTCCAGATTTGATAAAGAGCAGGTGCCTGTAGTGATAGAAGCTGTTAAAAGCGCCGCAGACGCCGCGCTCTGCATCGTCGACAGCGGCGTTGACCTGGCCATGAACCGCCATAATATCAAAGGATAAGAGGGATTTAAGTGAAGGCATTACTGCAGGCTTTTGCCAGTACAAAAGAATACCGCACACTCATGGACGCTTATGGCAGAGAAGTCCGGACTATTTCGGTGGACGGACTGAACAGCCGGGCTATGGGTGCTCTGGTAGCGACACTGCGTCAGGATTTGAGGGGCAGGATGCTCGTCATAGCGCCCAATGACAGTGAGGCCAGGGAATTCTTGGACCAGTACGCCGGCTTCTCCGAGGATGCGGTCTATATCCCGGCGAGAGAGCTGGCCTTATTCGATTCCTTCGCCCATTCGAGAAGCGTCATTGACCAAAGGGTTGCTGCTTTATGCAGTTTGCTGGACCATGAAGATGGCAAGGTCTATGTCGCGCCGGTCGAAGCGTTGTCGACCAAACTGGCACCGCCGGAGGTTTTTGCCGCAGGATTAATCAAGCTTGAAGTCGGTCAGACCATGGAAATTTCAATGCTGGTTCAAGAGCTTGGCCGCCTCGGTTATACGAGAGAGGAGATCGTCGAGAGTCCGGCCGCGTTCTCTGTGCGCGGTGGAATCCTTGATGTTTATCCGGTGGATCGTGCAGAACCGGTGCGCATCGAGTTTTTTGACGATGAAATTGACTCGATCCGCTCTTTTGACCCAGAGTCCCAGCGCTCCGTTGAAAAACTGAGCGGCGTAAGGCTGAGGCCTGCGACTGAATTCGTTCTCAATGCGCAGATTGCGGATGCCATAATAAAAAAACTGGACAAAAGAATTAAAAAGAAGAATTTGGATGAAAAATATTTAGCTCATCTTGAAGAGGTGAGGGAAGCCATTTCACAGGGATATGCCTCTGATGATCACGACAAGTATTATCCGCTCGCTTTCGAAGCGGCGTATTCAACCTTAATGGATTATTTTGGACGTGAGGATTTGATTATCATCCTCGACGACGCCAGAGTTCACGACCGCTATAAAATGACCTATGAAGGTTTTCTTGAGAATTTTAAAAATTATCTGGAATCCGGCAGAACGCTCCCTGAAATGGCTGAGCGGATCCCGGCACTTAATCAGATGTTTGATCATATGCGCCATACCCGGCTTTTAACGGTGGATGCCCTCATTAAGCGCACCCCGGATTTTGTCGCAGGTGAACGCGTCAAATTTGAGACTATGGAGAGCGCGCCTTATTACGGTAAGATGGAACTGCTGATCGCAGATTTGGAACGCTGGCTTGGGCATGGACAAAGTGTTCTGCTGGCGCTGTCCAGTGAGTCCAGGCGCGACAATGTCGCAAAGGAGCTGCAAAATGCAGGGCTTTCAGTTGATGTTTATCGGACTGGGGCTCCTGAGCTAATAACAGGGCGGGCTTCGGTCTGTCTGGGTACTGTAGCGGCCGGTTTTCAACTGATGAGCGCCAGGGTGACACTGCTGACAGACAGAGAAATTTTCGGTGCGCCGCAGAAACGCCGCACGACCAAATCGAAGTCAAAGGGCCAGATGATCAAGAGCTTTAACGAGCTCACTGTCGGGAGTCTCGTCGTGCACGAGTCTCACGGCATAGGACGCTATATTGGCGTGGATCAGCTTACAGTGGATGGCCTCAAGCGGGATTACATTAAAATAGGGTATTCCGGAGATGACTTTCTTTATGTGCCGGTGGAAAATATGGACACCCTCCAAAATTATGTAGGTGCTGAAGAGGCCAGCGTCAAGCTTTCCAGGCTGGGAACTGCAGAGTGGTCCAAGGCTAAGGCTAAGGTCAGGAAAGCTATTGAGGATATGACGGAAGAACTCGTGGCTCTTTACGCCGCCAGAAGCAAAGCGGTGGGCTATGCTTTCGCGGAGGACAACGACTGGCAAAAAAACTTTGAAGACATGTTCCCTTATGAGGAGACGCCGGACCAGCTCCGCTGTATTGAGGAGATCAAGCGGGACATGGAGATGCCGAAGCCCATGGAGCGGCTTCTTTGCGGCGACGTTGGCTATGGGAAAACGGAAGTGGCCATCAGAGCTGTCTTTAAGGCGGTGATGGATGGTAAGCAGGTCGCCTTTTTGGTGCCGACCACCATTCTGGCCCAGCAGCATTTCAACACCATGCAAAACAGGTTTTCAAAGTATCCCGTCAAAGTGGAGATGCTCAGTCGTTTTAGGACGAAAAAGCAGCAGGATAAAATCGTTGATGATCTCAGAACGGGACTTTTGGATGTTGTCGTGGGCACGCACAGAATACTGTCCAAGGATGTTGTCTACAAAGACCTTGGGCTCCTGGTGGTCGATGAGGAGCAGCGCTTTGGCGTGCGCCACAAGGAATCCATAAAAAAACTCAAGGCTCAGATCGATGTTCTTACCCTGACCGCAACACCTATACCGAGAACGCTTCATATGTCCCTTTCTGGGATCCGCGATATGAGCTTAATCGAAGATCCGCCGGAGGACCGTTACCCTATTCAGACCTATGTGGTGGAATATGACGCGAGTCTGATTCGGGAATGGATTCTAAGAGAAGTTGACAGAGGCGGGCAGGTCTTCTTCGTTCACAACCGCGTGCAGGATATTGACCGCGTAACGGCCCGGCTGTCAGAGATGATGCCCGAGGTTCGTTTTGACTACGCCCATGGCCAGATGCCGGAGCATAAGCTTGAGAATTTGATGGTCTCCTTCATGAACCATGAGTTCGATGTGCTGGTGAGTACGACTATCATTGAGACGGGACTGGACATGTCCAACGTCAACACCATCCTGATCAATGACGCGGATAAAATGGGACTGTCCCAGCTCTACCAATTGAGAGGCAGGGTGGGCAGAAGCAACAGAATAGCCTATGCCTATCTGATGTATCAAAAGGACAAAGTACTGACCGAAGTGGCGGAAAAACGACTCAAAGCAATCAAGGAATTTACTGAGCTGGGCGCGGGTTTTAAAATAGCCATGAAGGATCTCGAAATTCGAGGCGCGGGCAACCTTTTGGGATCGGACCAGCATGGCCATATGTCCCAGGTTGGTTATGAAATGTACAGCAAGCTCCTCGAAGAGCATGTTCGGAAGATCAAGGGCGAAACCGTGGAAGAACAGTTTGAGACCACAATTGAGTTTTCCATCAATGCCTTTATCCCTGATGACTATGTGGCCAACAGTGACCATAAGCTTGAGCTGTATAAGAAGATCGCAGCCATTCGGGATCAGAGGGATCGCTTTAACATTGAGGAAGAGATTGAAGACCGGTTCGGCACCCTGCCAAAGCCCGTGTATAACCTTCTTGCGATCGCCCACGTCAAAGCCATGGCTCAAAAGCTGGGTATCCGGCTGATCCGCGAAGGAGAAGATCATGTGATCGCGAACTTCCAGCACAATGAGCGGATGGGGATTCAGGTAGTGGCGGAAACCACGGCGGTCTATGGACGCAGAATTGCCTTCAACATGAGCGGAAAGCCTTATTTCAAGTATAAGTTCAGCCAGCCAAAGCTGACAAAAGAAGACAAAGCTAGAGAACTTGAAACCTTATTGTTAAAAATAATCTCTATGAACACGAACTGATTTGTTATATAATCGAGTTCGAGTCAACATAATGAGGGAGTGTGTAAATTTTGAAAACCATCAAGCGATCATTGAGCCTGACACTGGCTCTGATATTGGTATTGGCGCTTTCACTAGGGGGTTGCCAGAAAAAAGACAGCAACGGTGCGGTGGTTCCTGAAAACGCGGTTGCTGTTGTCAACGGTGAGGTTATGGATCTCGAGACATTCAACAAGGCGTTTGCCATGGTAGAGCGCAGCTATAATGAGCTTTACGGAGATACCATATGGACACAGGAAATTCAGGGTCAGACGGTCAGAGACATGATCCGCGAGCGAATTCTTGAAGCTATGGTTGTTGAAAAACTCATTATTGGGCATGTCTCTTCCACGGATTATAAACTCAGTGAAGAAGAGGTTGAAGAGGCCTATACTGCGTTTATGGAAACGGCAGCAGAGGATGCGGATCTGACAGCGTTTTATGAGGCAAACGGCATTGATGAAGCTTATATAAAATCCCAAATAGAATCTAAGCTCTATACGGAAGAATTCGAGCGCCAGGTTTATACGGAAGTAGAAAGCGACACTGCCAATCTTGAAAGTCTGTACGATACCTACCCGCTACAAGTCGATGCAAGCCATATCCTGGTCGCGGAAGCCGCTCTGGCAGATGAAATCAAAGGAAAAATTGCCGCGGGTGAAGACTTCGCTGAACTGGCAAAACAGTATTCTGTTGACACAGGATCAGCTCAAACCGGCGGCGCGCTTGGACTGTTCGGAAGAGGTACTATGGTTGAAGAGTTCGAAAAAGCAGCCTTTGCTTTAAAAGCAGGTGAGGTCAGCGAAGTCATCCAGTCGCAGTTCGGATATCACATCATTAAGGTGCATGACGTGCAAACGCTCAACACCATGAAAGCGAACGGCGCCTCAGAGCAGGAGATTGAGATTCAGAAATCGGCGCTGCTCAGCAATATCGCACAAGATGCCTACCAGGCGAAGATTGACGCCCTAAGAGCTGAAGCCACGGTGGACACTTTCCCTGAGCGCATTAAATAGTCCGGAAGATCAGCAGCGGTCACAGGAAAAACAAACACAGCACTTTGAATTGAAAGACCTGAGGGATTGACTAGGCCGACTATTCAATCCCTTTTTCGTGATATAATAGTCACAGCAAATCTACGGAGGGATCAACATGCCTACACCCGACAGTAAGAAAAACAGTTCGTCCACCTTTATACGCGGGGCCGCGATTCTCGGCGCTGCAGCGATTCTTGTAAAAATCCTTGGCGCTTTCTTCAGGATTCCTCTTGGGAATATCATTGGCGACAAGGGAATGAGCTACTATCAGGGCGCTTACGCCTATTACATTATGTTGTTGACGGCTTCCACAGCCGGTATTCCGACCGCCATAGCCAAAATTGTCTCAGAACGTCTGGCCAAAGGCAATGAACGAGGGGCCATGAGCATTGTGAGAGTCTCCAATATCCTCATGCTCGTCATAGGTGCGGCTTCTGCTCTTCTGTTGTTCATTTTCGCGCCTTGGATCACGGAAGCCAACGAAAACTACGGTTCGCTGATGTCCATGCGCGCTCTTGCCCCGGCGCTGTTCTTTGTGTCTATGATGGCTGTTTACCGCGGCTACTTCCAAGGTCGTCAGATGATGGAACCTTTCGCCATTTCCCAAGTCATCGAGCAGCTGTTCAGAGTTGTCGGTGGCCTTGGACTCGCTATTGTCTTTCTTCAGTCCGGCTTTGAATTTGCTGCGGCCGGCGCTACCTTTGGCGCCACCACGGGTGCCGTTATTGGGTTTGCGGCGGTCTATTACATGTACAGAAAATTTGTCAAAACCAGCGGGGTTGATTTTAATCAGGGTACCGGCGAGCATGAGTCGTTCTGGAAAGTTCTCGGCGAGATTCTCATGATTGCCATTCCTATCACCATCGGCGCTTCGGTCATGCCCATTATGGGCTTGTTTGACGCCTCCATTGTCATTGTCAGACTCAAGGAGATCGGCTTCAGCGGCGCAGATGCAGAATCCCTCTATGGGCAGCTCTCTGGCTTTGCGCAGTCCATTGTCAATTTGCCGCAGGTCATCACCGCTGCCGTACAGATCAGCATAGTGCCTGCTATTGCGAACCTTAAAACTTTAGGCGACAACAAGGGTCTGACCCACAATGTGGAGACAGGCATGCGTCTTGCCATGATTATTGGACTGCCTGCTGCTGCGGGCATCTCCCTCCTGGCGGAGCCCATTATACGTCTGCTCTATTTCAATCAGCCGGATGTCTGGGTGACCACGGGAAAAATCCTGGCGGTATATGGTTGGGGGATTATCTTCTTGTCGCTGTACCAGATCACGACCGGAATTATTCAAGGTTTTGGAAAGCCTGTCCTGCCGGCAATTTTTCTCATGGCAGGCGCAGTTTTTAAACTTGTGCTGAACTATACGCTGGTCAGCATTCCAAGCCTGAATGTTCTTGGCGCAGCCATTGCGACCGTAACGGCCTTTGCTGTGGCGGCCGTCCTCAATGTCGTCTATATCATGACCCGTAAGGAAATCAATCTCAACATATCCAAGGTATTTACACGTCCAATCATCGATACGGTGGTTATGGGTATAGTGGTTGTGGCTTCCTTTGCCCTGTTCACGCAATTTATACCAGGGCGCCTGGCGACTGTCGCTTCCATTTTGCTGGGTGGTTTTGTCTATCTGATCATGCTTTTCGTGACGGAAACTATTACGGATGAGGACATGGACATGATGCCCGGCGGCGCAAAGCTTAAGAAGCTCGGCGCGAAGCTGCGCCTCCGCAAAGGCGGGAGGTCCTGATTATGGCGAAGATTACCGTAGTGGGCATGGGCCCCGGAACGCTGGATTTTATGACCATTAAAAGTCTTGAAACCTTGAAGAATGCGCCCGTAGTGAGGCTGCGAACAGCCCGGCATCCGGTGGTCAAGCCGCTGGAGGACCTGGGTTGCCGGTTTGTGTCCTATGATGATTATTATGAGCAGTACGAGACCTTTGATGAGGTTTATGAGGCAATCGCCTCGGATTTGCTGAAGCGCGCCATGCTGGAAGACATTGTGTATGCGGTGCCAGGGAGCCCCTTTGTAGCGGAAAATACTGTGGAGCGGTTGATTGAACAGGCAACCGTTCAAGGCATTGAGCTCGACTTTGTTCATGGGACCAGTTTTCTGGATGCCATGATCCATACTTTAAAACTAGATCCGGTCTCCGGACTTTCCATTCTGGACGCCTTCAAGATCGAAGCCACGGAAATTGTGCAAACTATGGATTTGCTGATTCTCCAAGTTTACGACCAGGCGATTGGCTCCATGGTCAAACTGAGGCTTATGGATTTTTATCCGGATGACCATGATATACTCATAGTCAGAGCAGCGGGGATACCTGGGGAAGAAAAAGTCACGCGGATCCCCCTGTACCAGCTGGATAGGGCGGAACATCTGGATGCCCTGGATCATTTGACCTCGCTGTGGATCCCGAGAATCGACACCAAGGTGGATCATCGCTATAGGTTCAGCGAGCTGGTTGCTATCATGAAGAGACTCCGGGACGTGAATGGCTGTCCCTGGGATCGCAAGCAGACACACCAGTCCCTGCGTCAATACTTGATTGAAGAGGCCTATGAGGTCGTGGACACCATAGACAATGACGATTTGCCAGCTCTGGAAGAGGAACTCGGCGACGTCCTGCTGCAAGTGGTTTTCCATAGTGAGATCGCCGCCGAGAACGGGTATTTTGATGTCACGGATGTTATTTCGGGTATTTGCAGGAAACTCATCCATCGGCACCCACATGTCTTTGGGGCCCTTTCTGTGGAGGACGCGGAGGAAGTCGTCACCAACTGGGAGCAAATCAAGCGAGAAGAAAAGGCCATTGAGTCAGTGACGGAGGCCATGAAGCAACTGTCTATGGCGCTGCCGTCTACACTGAGGGCTTACAAGGCACAGAAAAAAGCCGCCGGTGTGGGCTTTGACTGGCCGGATGTCCAGGGTGCCTTTGAGAAAATCCATGAGGAAATCGATGAGCTGCTGGAGGAAATGCATGCTGAAGAGCGCGATGAGTCGAAACTCTCCGGTGAGGTTGGCGATTTGTTGTTCGCGGTGATCAATGTCAGCCGTTTTTTGAAGGTCAATCCGGAGCTTGCGCTCAACAAAACCATTGAGAAATTTATCCGGCGTTTCCAAGTGATTGAGGAAAGTGAGCCCGCAAAAGCCCGAGGATTGGAAAATTTATCCTTATCAGAGATGGATAACCTCTGGAATCGTGCAAAAATCAACGATTTGTAGGCAAAATCCTAAAAAATGTCTTGAAATGACAGGTACTTACAGGATAAGATAGTAATAGCTTATAACGAGCCGAAATACTTAGATGAGGAGGGTTTTTAGTGAACAAGGCTGAATTGGTAACAAGCATGGCAGAAAAGTCCGGTTTGACTAAAAAAGACGCTGAGGCTGCTTTAAACGCATTCATGAAGAGCGTCGAGGAAGCGCTTGCGAAAGACGATAAGGTACAGCTCGTCGGCTTTGGCACGTTTGACGTCAGAGAGCGTAAAGCAAGAAAAGGCAGAAACCCAAGAAATCCAGAAGAAGTGATTGCGATCCCAGCATCGAAGGCACCTGTATTTAAAGCCGGTAAAGCGCTTAAAGAATTAGTCAATCTGTAGTCACTATAAGAAAAAGCAGCTGGCAAGCTGCTTTTTTTTTACCAAGAGCATGGAGGCACCTGAAGAAAATGAGAATTGACAAGTATTTAAAGAACAGCCGCCTGATCAAGCGCCGTACGGTGGCCAAGGATGCTTGCGAGCAGAGCCGCATTGAGATCAACGGCAAACAGGTTAAGCCCAGCGCCAATGTCGCTGTGGGAGACAAGGTCACCTTGAGACTTGGTGAGAGTTACATAACGGTCGAGGTTCTGGCGCTGACGGAGCATGTCACCAAGGACAGCGCCAAAGAGATGTATCGCATTTTAGACGAGAATTAGGACATTGCACAAAACATTTTGGTAAAGATCATTGCAGGGGGGAGATCCCATGAAGCCGGTCAAAAAAAAGAATCCGCTGCTCAGGCATAAATTCCTCGTCCTGTTCATCATTGCATTTTCGATCTACTTTGTCGTCACTATCATCAACCAGGAGATCAGGCTAAGGGACCTGAGGGTTGAAGAGGTGCGGCTGAACCAGGAAATCGAGCGGCTTAGCGAGGAAAAAGAGAAACTTGAGAATGACTTGAAAGAGTCGCAAAGCCTGGACAACATAGAAAAAATTGCGAGGTCAAAACTGAAGATGGTTATGCCAAACGAGATTATCTACGTGATCCAGGAATAGGCTGATTCGTGAACAAAATTTACAAAATACAGGACTGCCGAGGTTGACAGTCCGACCTGCTTTCACTATAATTGGAAGGAACAAAACATTTAGGAGGAATGATTGATTACTATGTCCGCTGTTGAAATCGGAAAAATCGTTGATGGGGTTGTCACCGGAATTACCAGCTTTGGAGCATTTATTCAGCTTCCGGATGGAAAAACAGGACTGTGTCACATCTCAGAAATTGCTGACAGTTACGTAAAGAATGTTTCTGATTTCCTGAAGGAATCACAACCGGTCAAGGTCAAGATCATCAACATTGATGATAAAGGCAAGGTCAGTCTGTCAATTCGCCAGGCTATGCCTAAACCGGAAAACGCTCCGGCTTCCGCCCCAAGCCAAGGTTATCAGGGAAGACCTCAAGGCGGCTCGCCAAGACCACATGGCAACGGGCCAAGACCACAGGGTAACGCGCCGAGATCACAGGGCTACGCGCCGAGATCTTCTGAATCAGGAAGAGATCAGCGTCCAGGTAATCGTCCTTCAAGTCCGGCACCATATTTTTCACCAAAGCCTCAGAATTTTAGATCCGATCGGCCTAGTTCGGGCGGTGGCTTTGAAGATATGCTGACGAGCTTTATGAAAGACTCGGATGACAAACTTAAAGGCATTAAAAAGAATGCCAAGTCGAGCCGCAGAGGCAACGGCTTCAGCACGAAAACAAAGTAGTACAATTCGCCGGCCTGGACCGGCGATTTTTTTTATAATTGAAGAAGAGGTGGAACAGGGTGGAGAAAATCTCGGTCATTGATATGGGGAGTAATTCTATTCGTCTCCTTATGGCAGAGTTGGAAGGCGAAAAGCTGGTCGGTGCTGAGAAGCTGCTCAGCATGACGCGATTGGGCGCGGGTGTGGACCAGACCGGGCTGCTCCGGCAGACGTCCATGGATGAGACCGTTGAAGCGGTCCAAGCGTTCAAGGCTTTGGCCGATGGTCGCGGATCCCGGCTTTTAGGCGCTTTTGCAACAAGCGCAGTTCGTGAAGCGGGCAATGGTCAGGACTTCGCAAGACGCGTTGAGCTTGAGACGGATGTACCGGTTGAAATTGTCAGCGGTGATGAGGAGGCTGTACTGGGCTTCCAAGGGGTCTTAGCCGGCATGGTGCATCCTGGCCGGGTGCTTGTCATAGATATTGGCGGCGGAAGCGCAGAACTCATTCTGGGGGATTTTGAGGGTATCGCACATAAGGTTTCTCTGCCACTTGGGGCAGTGAGGATGACTGAGCGGTGGCTTATGAGTGATCCACCTGCAGAGGCGGAGCTGGATGCGCTTAGGGCAGACGCGCTGACACAGCTGAAGACATGGCGGGAGCTCGTGCTTGGATATAAGCCGGAGTCAGCCGTGGGGATTGGCGGAACGGCGACGACGCTTGGCGCAATTGCGCTTGGAATGAAAGATTATGACCGTGAACGCATTCAAGGCTTTGAAATCTCCGCTTCGGCTCTGGATCACATGATCCTCAGACTGTCGGGAATGACGCTCGAGGCGCGGCGCGAGGTGCCCGGGCTGCAGCCTAAGCGGGCGGATATCATTATTGCCGGGGCGCTGGTGCTGGAGACGATTTTGAAGGCATTTGACATGACTGGTTATGAGGTCAGTGACTATGACAATCTTGAAGGTCTGCTGGTGTCGAGGGGTTATCTTAAACTGTGAAGTGGTTAAAATCCAGCACAGTATGAGATCGAGCCGGGGCGGCAGGGTTTCGGTGGGCATAAAAATGGTAAAATACTGGCTTGACGTGGTCTAAGGGATCGTGTAATATAATGTATGTGTTTACAGGGTGCCTGGAGCATGGCTTCAAATCCTGGCCTTGGCGGTGTAGCTTAGTTGGCTAGAGCGTCCGGTTCATACCCGGAAGGTCGGTGGTTCGAATCCGCCCACCGCTACCACATTTTTGATTTCTTTGATCATGCCGGCATAGCTCAATTGGTAGAGCAGCTGAATCGTAATCAGCAGGTCGCGGGTTCGAGTCCCATTGCCGGCTCCACTTCAAACCATTGGAAATGCCAGATTCTCACGAGTTGAGAATCTGGCATTTTTTCGTTTTTTCTATAGTTTGACGGGAAACCACTCTAATCTGCTATAATAAATATAAAGAAACAGCAGCATGGATGAAGTGAGATGAAATACCGAAATTATCATGGAAAGTGAGGCTGGATCATGGATAAAAACCGCGTTTATGCAATGCGCGTGGGCAGTGTCTATCCTTTATATGTCGCGAAGGCGGAGAAAAAAGGGCGCACGAAGGCGGAAGTTGATGAGATCATCCGCTGGCTGACGGGATACAGCCAGGAAGAGCTTGTGGCGCTGATGGATCAGCAGACAGATTTTGAGACGTTCTTTGCCAAGGCGCCGCTGATGAATCCTTCCCGGGCTCATATCAAAGGTGTGATTTGCGGTGTCAGAGTGGAAGATATTGAGGATCCCGTCATGAGGGAAGTGCGTTATCTGGATAAGCTGATCGACGAGCTGGCCAAAGGGAAAACCATGGACAAAATTTTGAGAAAGTAAGACTTGGCGGAATTTCTTGTCGGTACAAGGCTGGCGGGATTCGGCCGATGGTTGGAAACGTGACCATCGGCTAAAGTGCTCAGGTACTGGCCGGAGTTAAAGGGACAGTTGCCAGGTAATCACAAAAAAGTCAGATTAGGTGAATGGCATCATAAATGAAAGGAATTTATGGGTATGAAAGAAATAGCCGTCGTTGCGAATGAGCAAAGTTACGCTGATTTCATAAAAGAGTGTCTGACAGTCTATTTTGGAAATCAGGCGAAAATCAACGCCTACTCCGCGGAGGCCGTTGACAGCATGCCATATATCCGGGAAAAATATATCGCGATCTCGGGGTTTACGGTGTTCAAGCTGATCTATGACAAGATCAAAGAGTCCTCGGTGCTGCAAGCGCTGCGGTTCACCATGAGCAAAGCGCAGATTGACATGCTGAAGGATCTGCCCTCCGGAGAGAAGATTCTGCTGGTCAATATTGACAACAGGAAGTGCATGGAAGTTATCACACAAATCTATGAAGCGGGCTACAAAAATTTAGATTTAGTGCCGTACTATGGGGATGAAAGTACCAGAGACATGAGCATCAGAGTGGCCATTACGCCAAACGAAATGCAGCTGATGCCGCCTGGGATGGAACAGGTCATCAACTTTGGTGAGCGGGTTTTGGACGTGGAAAGCGTGATTGAGCTCGCTGAAAAGATGCAGATTGACGGCATTTTCAATTCGGAAGAAGCCAGAAACGCGCGCAGCAGTGCGGTGCTGACCTCTGGCGGTGTCACGAAACTGCTGGGTGAAAACGAAAATCTTCTGGATCAGATTAAAGCACTGATGGAGCTGATGGATGACGGCATCATTCTCACAGATTTGATGAGTCAGATCTATCTTGCCAACCAGAAGGCGAAGTCCATGCTCAGAAACCGGTCGGAATTCATTGAGGGCTTCGGGATTTCGGATATTCTTCCGGAACTGCGGATGGGGGACGATTCCAGGCGCCTGAAGGCTTCGGAAAAACTGATTTCGGTAGGCGGCGTCAATCTGGTCATCAAAGTATCCCCCATTTTTTCAGATAAGACCAAACGGGGCAACATCATTACGCTGAGAAGCTTTGATGAACTGGAAGACCAGCAGCACTCGATCCGTTCCCGAATTTCGGGGACGCGACACGAGGCAAAATATGTCTTTGAAGATATCAAGGGCATCAGTCCGAAGATTATCGAAGTTATTGAAAGCGCCAGGCGTATCGCCAGATCGGATGCCGCGGTGCTGATCACGGGTGAGAGCGGTACCGGAAAAGAGGTCTTCGCGCAAAGCATCCACAACGCTTCGACTCGGAGCCGCTACAGTTTCGTGGCGCTGAACTGCTCCGCCATACCGGAAAATCTCCTGGAAAGTGAAATGTTCGGTTACGAGGAAGGCGCGTTTACCGGTGCAAAAAAGGGTGGAAAAGCCGGCTTGTTTGAACTCGCCCACAAGGGCACGATATTTCTGGATGAAATCGGTGAAATGCCGCTGCCGCTACAGAGTAAGCTCCTCAGGGTTCTTGAAGAGAAAAAAGTCTCAAGGATTGGATCTCTGAAGCTGATCGACGTGGATACCAGAGTCATAGCGGCGACCAACAGGAATCTCAAGGACATGATCAGTGAAAAAAAGATGAGGGAAGACCTCTACTACCGTTTGAATGTGCTCCCCCTTCAGACCCCTAGTCTTAGGGAGCGCAAGGAGGACATCCCGGTCCTGCTGAATCATTTTATGGCAGCCATGCATGGGGATTGGAAGTATTCTCCAAAAGCCCTTGAAATGTTTTGCGGTTATAACTGGCCAGGCAACGTCAGAGAACTTAGAAATGCGGCGGAATTCCTGTGCAGTCTGGATAAGCGGTTTGTCGATATTCAGGATCTTCCGGATTACATTCACCAGGTCAAGAACACAATGTCCGACCACCGCTATGCATCCCAGCCAGAGATGGGGGAATACCAAACCAATTTGAAGTTCCTGCTGAGAGAAGGCCGAAAGTTTGAGCTGTTTGAAGGGATTCTCACAGTACTGGGCACAGATCTTGACAAGCATCAGAGATGGGGCAGGATTCGTCTGGAAGAGGCACTCGCTGTTCGCGGTTTTGAGTTTACTGAAACCGAGATTCGAAACGGGCTGCGGCTGCTGAGTGACATGGGTTACATCAAATCAGCCAAAGGCAGGGGAGGCAGCCGGATGACGGCGGCGGGAAGTGAGCTGCTCGAGGACATTAAGCGCTTGAAGCACGTTTCGCGGTCCTAAGACTACGCAGTATTATTGTCAGGTTGGTGCCAGACCTTTATGAGGTATAAGAAACAGCGCATCCCTTTGCCGGGATGCGCTGAATGGTTTTTTGAGCTAATGTGTCGGTTTAGTCAAAGGCTCTTAAATAGGTTTAATAGGTTTAAATAAAGCCATATAAACCTATTAAAATACAAAAAAACTCAAAAAAACGTGTATTATTGCATGGCATGATAATTGCTTTAATAGTAATCGTCGTTAAATAATCTGAAAATACAAAACCGTCAGTCAATTGTGGAATCATCACTTAAATATTCGGGAGGGTTACTATGATATTCGGCATTCTTAAGGATATAAAGGAAGGTGAAAACAGAGTCATTTGCACGCCAATAGAAGTTCGCAGCATCATTGCAGCTGGTCACAAAGTGCTGGCGCAGAAAAATTGCGGATTAGGTTCCAATTTTACTGATCAGCAATACATAGAAGCAGGCGCGGAGATTGTTGAAACTATGGAAGAGATGTACATACGCTGTGATATGGTGGCAAAGGTTAAAGAGTTTGAACCGGTTGAATTTGATTTGATCAGAAAAGATCAAATTCTCCTGGGCTGCATCCATCCAGCGGGCCACCCTGAAGAGGTCGACGCTATTTTGAAAAGTGGCTGCATCGCCTTTACTGCTGAGGATTCGCACCGTTATGGCTCGCCAAATTGTGAAGCTGCCGGTAAGCAAGGTGCCCTATTCGGCCTGGAATCGATGCTGACGATCAATGGCGGAAAGGGCAAGTATGTTGGGGGCTTCGTTGGCGCGCCCGGCATGAACGTTCTGATCATGGGTGCCGGAATTGTTGGGCAGGGCGCTCTGGAAGTTTTATACGCACTTGGTGCCAACTGTACGGTCATGGACATCAATGTGGGTGTGCTCCGTTCCACTTCTGCGAAATATAGCGGTAAAATCAATACCATGTTTTGTAATCAGGAAACCATTGCTTCTGTCCTCCCTCAGACGGATATGGTGCTTAATTGTGTCAAATGGCCTAAGCAGCGCAAAGACTTCCTCATCACAAGAGAAATGCTGAAACTCATGGAACCGGGCTCTGTATTGGTTGACATCAGCAATGACGATCCGGGCGCTATAGAGAGCAGCCACGAGACCCATCATGACAATCCTAGATATGTTGAAAATGGCGTCGTCCACTACTGCGTTTCGAATATACCAGGCGCAGTCGCATACAGTACATCTGTCTCGTATGCAGCCATCATGCTGCCATTGATTCTCAGCATTTTGAATAATGGTGTCGAAGAAACGTGTGTGGCGGATGGCTACTATAGGAGGAGTCTTACTGCCTATAAAGGCTATCTGACTCACGAAGAAACATCTGCAATTCAGGGCAAGCCCTGGATCCAGCCAGAAAAAATTCTGGGCATTCAAGATAGGAAGCTGGATTTTGCGCCAAACGCAACCAGCTCACGTTCAAAAAATTTCACAGAGATCTAGCCAGCTAGTGTAAAAAATATTGAGGAGGCTGTCATGAGCGATAGGGTTTTGGATTTCGACCAACTCATCAAAGAAGGAAAACCGCTGCCGGATCTACAGGCTGTCAGAGGTGAGCGCTGGTTTGCGCTCGACACAAGTTCCGAGGAAGACATGGTGCCATACTGGGGCGGCGACTGGGGCTGTGCATCAGAGTACAACCGGCTTAGGGCGGTGCTTCTGCACAGGCCGGGAAGCGAATTGAACAGCTTTGACTATGATAAGGTCCGCTTTAGGGAGCCCGTTGATCCTGTCAAGTTTCAGGCACAGCATGATATGCTGGCGGAATACTACAGATCTCAAGGTGTGAAGGTGTACTACACGGAAAAGGTTCGAGAAGACAGACCTAACGCGGTATTCTGCCGCGACAAGCTGTTTATGACACCAGAAGGCGCTATTGTCTGCAGACTGGCTATGGCAGAACGACGGGGAGAAGAGCGCTACGTTTCAGAGGCGCTGGGCCGCATTGGCGTACCAATTGTCAGGACGATTTCCGGCAGAGGGATTTTTGAAGGTGCCAATGCCATGTGGGTCGACCGTGAAACCTGTATTCTTTCACT
Organism: Acidaminobacter sp. QWL-03; assembly: GCF_058683855.1. Classification (NCBI taxonomy): domain Bacteria; kingdom Bacillati; phylum Bacillota; class Clostridia; order Peptostreptococcales; family Acidaminobacteraceae; genus Acidaminobacter; species Acidaminobacter sp. QWL-03. The sequence goes on along the minus strand of NZ_CM178752.1, from coordinate 2,382,852 downwards.
TAGTGTCCGTGCCAATCGCGAAGGCTATGACCAAATGGAATATGAACTCAGGCGTCAGGGTGTTAAAGAGATTATTCCAATGCAGATCCCTTATGGGCACGCTCATATTGATGGACTGCTCAATCTGGCTTCAACCGAGGCAGCCGTAATCCATGCCAGCCAGGTTCCTTACACGGTCGTGGATACCCTCAAGAAAAAAGGGTATAGAATTATCGAGACGCCTTCGCAGACTGAAGCGAAATATGGTTACTCCGTGAACTTTGTCGCAATCGAGCCCGGTCACGTTGTGACTTCTGTGGGCTCGCCGAGAACAGTTGAACTGCTGGAACAGGCCGGTGTCAAAGTCGATGTGTTGGATTTGTCGGAGCTCAACAAAGGCAAAGGCTCTGTACATTGCATGACCGCGTTCCTAAAAAGAGATTCTTGAGAAGGTTGGGAAAACAGCATCATTTGACATTTCTGAAGCTGAGGTGCGAGATCTGTTACTGTTTGAATTAACAACGTGATGATAACCATCACGGATGTTGATCATAATTAAAGGGGGAAAACAAATGAACAAAAAGCGCTTACTTTCACTTTTACTTATGCTCTTGATGATGGTGTCTGTTCTCGCAGGCTGCGGACAGAAGCCTGAACCGGCTGAAGAGCCAGGCGGAACTGAAACACCGGCCGTGAATCCTGATGAAGAGGTTCTGACCATCAGGAAAACAGCCTCACTTCAATCCACAGACTGGGAGGCAACTACCAACACCTTTGACATGCAGATCATGTGGGTACAGGTTTTTGAAAGTCTCTATACTATTGATGAAGCAGCCGGCGGTTATCAGAACCAGCTTGCAAAAGAAGTGGCCATCAGCGAGGACGGCTTGACCTACACAGTCACATTAGTAGATGCCACATTCCAAAATGGAGATCCTTTAAAAGCTTCTGACGTTGTCTTCAGTTACAAACGCGCTATGGAAAACTCCCGCTTCAACTACGTTACCTCTATGATCAAATCTGTTGAAGCAGCGGATGACAAGACCGTTGTTTTCACGCTTGACTATCCTTACTCCGCAATTTCACACACCTTCTGGTCTATCAAGATCTCTAGCGAAAGAGAAGTCACAGAGCAAGGCGACAAATTTGGTACGGTCCCTCATACTGCAGCGACGGGTCCTTACATCATCACAGAGTATGATGTCGCATCCGGCCTAAAGTTAAAAGCTAATGAAAATTATTGGAAAGGCGTACCTAATATTAAGAATGTCGAGTACATCGTCATTTCAGATGATGCTGCTGCGGTTATTGCGTTTGAGAACGACGAACTTGAATACTTGCCGGATGCGCCGCTTTCCGAGTGGGATTCTTTGGTAGCTGCTTCGGGCGAAAATAACTCACTTACAAAAGGCAACAACATTCGCTTCATGGCGATCAATTATCTCTCACCAACGAACAACAATATTCTTGGGAATTTGAAAGTTCGCGAAGCAATATTCTATGCAATCAACAAAGACAACATTAATGCAGCTGCAGCCAGCGGCTACGGAGCGCCAGCTTACGAATATATGCCTCATGAATATGTAGCAACATCACCATCCTATGAAGACGGCGGATTCAAGATTTATGACTATGATCCTGAAAAAGCAAAATCCATGCTTAAAGAAGCTGGGTTTACGGATGCGCAAATCGCAGAGGGCATTGATGTCGGCACCCTGATGACTTACGGCGCAGCTACTGCGGAAAAAGCCAAGGCAGCCCAAGTTATTCAGGCAAATCTTGCAGAAGTCGGTTTGAAATGTGAGATTTATGTTGCTGAAGCAGCACAAGTCACGCCTAAGCTCTATGCGCAAGATTATGACATGTGTATTTTCGGAGACAGCGGAAACTATGACTTCAATAACATCCGACAACAGGTCCATTCAGAGTCTACAGGCATGTATGTAGTCAAATACGCTGATGACAAGAGTCCGCTGGATTATAAGCGACTCGAAGAGTTGGTAGCGCTTGGTGTATCCACTGCTGATACCGAGGAACGCCTCGGCTATTACACAGAACTCTGGTCTATGGTCATGGATTCTGCTACTATTCTTCCTTTGTACCACAATCCGGTTGGGATCGCATGGTCATCCAAGCTGGATCCGGGTGGATTATCACCTACTTACTACCACATTTACAATTTTAAATGGGTTCAATAATCTAATTAGTCAGCAGAGGTAATACAGACTATCATCGACAAGTATGGCATTCCCGTGTTTGAGGTGTGGGGATGCCATACTTTATAAAGGAGATTCGATTATGTACAGATATGTCATTAAGAGACTCCTGTTTCTTATTCCGACAATATTGGGTGTCACGCTGATTATTTATGCCGTCATGAGCATCACCCCCGGTGATCCCGGCCGAGCGATGCTGGGAACAAGCGCCTTACAGGCTGATGTAGATGCCTATAATGCAGCGCTGGGATATAATCTCCCGTTTCCAATCAAGTATCTCAATTACGTGAAGGCCATGGTCTTTGAACAGGATTTTGGATTTTCATACCTGACAAAACAGCCTGTTTTTGATGAAATCTGGCCGAGATTCCTTGAAACACTTAAGTTGGCATTCTTGGGCGTCTTTATTGCCGCCTCGGTTGGGATCCCCTTTGGAATTTATGCTGCCGTTAAGCAGTATTCCCTGTGGGATACGATTCCTTCTCTGGTAGCCTTTTTTATGGCAGCATTCCCTTCTTTTGTACTCGGACTGTTATTTTTGTACTATTTCTCTTTGAAATTGAACTTATTGCCGTCTTACGGTATTGGCTCGTTTGAACATTACATAATGCCCGCTCTCGCCATATCCATCCCGCCTGCGGCACAAAATATGAGATTCACAAAATCCTCCATGCTTGAAGCAATTCGTCAGGATTATGTCCGGACGGCGAGGGCCAAAGGCGCTGCGGAGCGGACGGTCGTATGGAAACACGCGCTGAGGAACGCATTGCTTCCGGTTGTGACACAGATTGGCCTGAGCCTGGGCGTTTTGATCGCAGGCGCGGTTGTGGCGGAAAAAATATTTTCAATACCCGGTATTGGAAGCCTGATCGTCGACCGCATCGCTTACAAGGATGAACCGGTCATCATCGCAGGGACAATCCTCATCTCCATATGCTTCACACTTGTCATGCTGCTTGTAGACATCATTTATGCTTTTATTGATCCTCGCATTCGTGCGAAATATTCCAATACAAAGGGGTAGACTATCGTGGAAATTAAAATGAGCCCTCAAAAGGTCCAGTCCACGACAGTGGATAGCTTCAAACGTCCCAGCCAAACCAAAGAGATTTGGAGGAGGTTCAGCAAGAGCAAGGGCGCGGTAATTGGATTTGTCCTATTTTCAATTATTGCTGTAATGCTGCTGGCAGCTGATTTTATCGTGCCATACGAAGCCGCCATAAAACAGGATTTCTCCCAACAATTAGCCGCGCCTTCGCGTGAACATTTCTTCGGTACGGATGGCTACGGCCGGGATGCTTTCGCGCGGCTGCTTCATGGTGGTCGGACATCACTCAGTATCGCGCTGATTGCCACGTTCACTTCAGCGGTTCTAGGAAGTGCGCTTGGTGCTATATCGGGATTTTTTGGCGGGAAAGTCGACAGCTTTATCATGCGAAGCCTGGACATCTTTATGTCGGTACCGGACATTCTCTTTACCATGGCTGTAGTCTATGCGCTGGGCGCGAACTTCACCAACCTTTTATTCGCCCTCACTTTGGCCTATTTTACCAATTACGTGCGGCTGGTGCGTTCTCAGGTGCTGAATCTCGCGGAGCAGGACTACGTTGAAGCAGCCCGTGCGGGTGGCTCGGGGAGCGCGAGGATTATTTTATCGCACATCATACCGAATGCAGTGGGTGTTATCATCGTCAATACGACTCTGAATGTTGCCAAAATCATTCTATATGAGTCAACGCTGAGTTTCCTTGGACTTGGCATGCCTCCGCCGCAGCCTGAATGGGGTTTGATGCTTTCTGAGGCGCGTGAATTCATGCGAACGGCACCGTGGCTGATGCTGTTTCCATCTGCAGCCATCGTCATCACCGCTGCCTCGATCAACTTAATGGGAGATGGCCTGCGCGACGCGTTGGATCCTCATCTGAAATCATAGCCGGGAGGTTTGTTCATGGCGCACACAGAAACCCAAAACATACTTGAAATACGAGACCTCAAGGTTATATACAAAACCGATCTGGAGGTAGTTGAAGCTGTCAATGGTCTGGACCTGAAAATCGGAAAAGGAAAGACACTGGGTCTGGTCGGTGAAACGGGCGCGGGTAAAACGACAACAGCGCTGTCGATCCTCAAACTTTTACCTTCCATCACCGGACGGATCTTGCAAGGTGAGATCTATTTTGATGGCGAGGACATTATCAAGAAAAGTGAGCACGACATGCAAACCATTAGAGGAAACCGAATTTCAATGGTTTTCCAAGATCCTATGACAAGCTTGAATCCGGTTCTGACCGTAGGAGATCAAATCGCGGAAGCGGTTCAGCTGCATAATCCTCAAATGACGAAGCAAGAGGTGGATGATAGAGTTGCCTTTACTCTGAATATGGTTGGGATCATGCCTTCTCGCAGCGGAGATTACCCGCATCAGTTTTCAGGCGGGATGAAGCAGCGCGTGGTCATTGCCATGGCACTTTCCTGCGAGCCGGAACTTTTGATAGCAGATGAACCGACCACCGCGCTGGATGTTACAATACAGGCTCAGGTTTTAACCATGATCCGGGAGCTGCGGGACAGACTTGGGACTTCCATGCTGATGATCACTCACGATTTAGGCATCGTAGCTCAAACCTGTGATGATGTCGCGGTCATGTATTCAGGCATCATAATCGAAGCAGGTTCGGCGGAAGACATCTTTTTAGGGGATAAGCATCATCCTTACACAATTGGATTATTTAATTCAATCCCGAATCTTGATGTGAAATCCGAGAGGCTCAGTCCAATAGCTGGTCTTATGCCTGACCCGACAAATCTTCCAAAAGGGTGTGTCTTTGCGCCGCGTTGTGAGCACCGCATGGAGATCTGCCTGGAAGCACGTCCGGATGTTTTTGAACAGGGGACTCACAAGATCAGGTGCTATTTATTTTCTGAAGCATCAGGCAATTCAAAGGCAGGTGTAGATCTAAATGCCCAGTGACAATCAACCCAAACCATTACTTGAAACCATTGAGCTTCGCAAGCTGTTTAAGTTAAAAGGTGGTTCGCATCTCCACGCGGTGGACGGCATCAATATGAAGATCTATGCAGGAAAAACTTTGGGTGTCGTTGGAGAATCCGGCTGCGGAAAATCTACGCTTGGAAGAACCATCCTGAAATTACTTGAGCCGACCTCCGGTCAGATTCTTTTTGAAGGAAATGACATAACAAAATACTCAGTCAGCAAGATGAGGCCCGTACGCAAGGATATGCAAATCATTTTTCAGGATCCCTATTCGTGTATAGATCCAAGGAAATCCGTCATAGAGATCATCTCGGAGTATATGTTTATTCATAAACTCTACAAATCCAGGGTCGATACCTTTAATAAAGCTGCTGGCCTTATGGACATGGTCGGTCTGGCCAGGCGATACGCGAACTCTTATCCCCATGAGCTTGATGGCGGACGCCGTCAGCGCATAGGCATAGCCAGGGCGTTGTCGCTCAATCCGAAATTCATTGTTTGCGATGAACCGGTTTCAGCTCTGGATGTTTCCGTACAAGCGCAAAACCTGAATCTTTTGATGGACATTCAGGATGAACTTGGCCTGGCTTATATGTTTGTGACCCATGACCTGTCTGTGGTCAAACACATTTCCAATGATATTATGGTCATGTATCTCGGGAAATGTGTCGAAAGAGCGACTTCGGACGAGCTGTTTGCAAACCCGCAGCACCCATACACTAAAGCGCTGCTGGCAGCTATTCCAAAGCCTGATATCCGGATGCGCAATAAGGAATTCCAGTTGATTAAAGGGGAAGTGTCCAGTCCTGTAAATGTAAAACCTGGCTGTCGATTCGCCTCCCGGTGTGACTATGCGGTTCCTGAGTGTTCACAGCGCGATCCTGATTTTGTTGAGACGGCGCCTGAGCATTTTGTGGCTTGTTATGTTGTCAACGGAAGATAGAATTGGCGAGTCATCATGCGGGACTGAAAAGATGATTTGAGACGGGAGAGCGATAACATGATCATCGGCATACCCAAGGAAATCAAAAAAAATGAGTGCCGCGTTGCCGCGATACCTTCAGCGGCAGCATCGTTTGTAAAAAATGGCCACATAGTGCTGGTGGAACCTGATGCCGGTGCGGGCAGCGGGTATCCTGACGAGGCATATGTCAGGGCGGGCGCCCAGATTACGCCTAGAGAGGCGCTGTATGAGCGCTGCGATCTGCTGTACAAGGTTAAAGAAATTGAAGCTTCGGAATATGAAATGCTTCACGAAAATCAGATTGTGCTGTCCTATCTCCACTCAAACGCACACAGGGAAATGACGGAAGAACTGTTAAAACGAAACGTTACCGGACTGTGCTATGAGGATGTAGATGACGAACATGGCGAATTTCCAATGCTGGCACCCATGAGTATCCTTGCGGGGAAAGGCGGTTTTTTGGCGGCCCTTCATTTTTCTCAAAGCGTCCATGGAGGCAGGGGACTTTTGCTCAGTAGAGTGGTGGGTGTTCCAACGCCGGAGATCACCATAATTGGTTGTGGATGGTCGGGTATAGGCGCTGCTGAGCTCGCCGCTGCCTTTGGAAACAAGGTGACCATGCTGGATATCAGTAAAAAGGCAATGGAAAACGCCAGGGCCAAGCTGCCGGTCAACGTTGAACTGTTGTATTCAAACAGGGAAAATTTAGAGACTTGCCTTAAGCGTTCGGATGTGCTCATTAACTGCATCCTATGGCCTAAAACTCGCAAAGATCATTTGGTTTTCCGGGAAGATTTAAAGATGATGAAAAATGGCGCTATGATTGTAGATGTAGCCTGTGACGACGCCGGTGCTGTTGAAACCTGCAGAAGCACCTCTCACGACGATCCTGTCTATTTTGAAGAAGGCATTCTTCATTATGCCGTGGACAATATTCCTTCCGGCTTCGCCGAGACCGCATCACAAATGCTGTCTGCGTCAACGCTGCCTTATGCACTGGAGATCGCGAATCGAGGCATTGTCGAGGCGCTGAAGAAAGACCCTCATTTGAGGCGTGGACTGACGACCTACAAAGGGCTGCTGACGCTGAAAGAAACAGCGGATAAGCATGGCATTCCTTTTGTCGATCCGCTTGAAGCTATCAGCCGCGAAGCATAGTTCCTAAGCGGCACAGTTGACGGGCGATCAAAAGGATCGTCCAGGGAGGCGAACTTTTATGTCTAACCTTTGGGGCGGACGGTTCTCAAAGCAAATGGCGCATTTTACGGCAGATTATAACGAATCCATCAGCTTTGATCACAAACTCTACAAATACAGCATAATGGGGAGCGCAGCCCATGTCAGGATGCTGGCAGAACAGGGTATTGTCAGTATGGAGGTCCGGGACGAGATTCTGCGCGGACTGTCAGTGGTCGAAAATAAACTGGATCATAATGAGATTGAATTCAGCCTCATTGATGAAGATATTATGATGATCATTGAAAAGGAACTTATTAAGGAGATTGGCGATGCGGGCAAGTATCTGCATACTGCCAGAAGCCGAAATGATCAGAATGCTGTGGATGAAACGCTGTTTTTAAGGGATGCTGTGAAGAAGACGATTGAACATCTTAAAGATTTGCTGGAAGTCATTACTGTCAAGGCTGAGGAAGAAGCTCATAAGATTATGCCTGGCTTTACGCATTTGCAGCACGCTCAGCCCATTACAGCGGGATTCTACTATATGGCCCATTTTCAGGGGCTGAAGCGGGATGTGGAGAGGTTTCAAGACACCTTGAGACGTCTGGATGTCAATCCTCTTGGTGCCTGTGCCATGGCGGGAACGACGCTGCCGACGGATCGTATGGTCACCACGAGGCTCCTGGGGTTCTCGGCAGCCTCAGAAAACGCTATGGATACTGTCGCGAACCGGGACAGCATTTCGGAATATCTGTTTAATGCAGCGCTTTGCATGGCGCACTTGAGCGGCTTCGCCGAAGAAATAATCGTTTTCAATTCTCAAGAGTTCAATTTTATTACCATTGATGACAGCTTCTGCACGGGCAGCAGTATTATGCCGCAGAAGAAAAATCCAGATATTGCGGAGCTTGTCAGAGGCAAGGCCGGAAGAGCGATTGGAAATCTTGTCACCTTGCTGACAGTGCTAAAGGGCACTTTTCTGACACTCAACAAGGATTATCAGGAGGACAAGGAAGCGCTGTTCGACAGTATCCATACGCTTGACCGAACGTTATTCATCTTCGCAAGAATGCTTGAACATATCACCTTCAATGAAGATGTGCTCAGAGAGCAGCTGAAAAAAGGTTTCATTGAAGCGACAGACCTCGCGGAATTTCTGGTCATGCAGCAGATCCCATTCAGGGAGGCCCATGAGATCGTCGGTCGGTTGGTCAAATACTGTGAAAACAGGAAAATGACTTTCGCAGAGGTTGGGAAAGCGGATTTGGATCTTGTCGAATTCCCGGTTGAACTCGAAAATTTATCCCAGTTCAGTGTGGAAAATTGCATCGCCAATAGGAATAGTTTTGGCGGTACGTCATATACTGAGGTCGAGCGGCAGATTGTGAACGCAAAATTGTTCACAGCCGGGATTGCGACCGCACAATAACTTGTTCCCCTTTTGACCATCGATACGCAGTTTAAGCCCATTTGGGGTTATCCTGCGGGCGGTGGTCTTTTATTTGCCATAAACTGCAAACGAACGGGTATGTCTGAATCTCAGTGGGTATGTATGAATGAAACAGGTCGCTGGGGGAGGTGAATGGAGTGATCCGGATGAACTTTAAGAAGAAAAAGAAGAAGCTCACTGAAAACTATTATAGAGATCGGGAAACGGACGCCTATATCATTCCAATCTGGCTGGACAGCTATGATGACGTTTTTGATGACTGGGATCCTTCACCGTTTAAAATGAGGGATATTGAGGATGAATTTCTCGACTTTTTGTGGGATTCAGTGGAAGACATACCAAAGCGAGAAGACATCATTTTCGAATTTTTCATTCCTGCGGCGCTTAAAAACGTACAGAAAGAGCAGATTTTAGTCAGTGCCCTGATGCACCATTTTGACTATATGGAGATTCGCAATGAGAAGAAGCTGCAGAAGGAACGGCTTGAAGCCGCGAAATACTTTGCGCTTGGTATTTTGTTTTTTATCATTGCTTATATGGGGCCATTTAAGGCAGATACGCTGGCGGTCCGAATCATGGAGGACGGGCTGTTTGTTGGGGGATGGGTCTTCATGTGGGAAACCTTCTCGAACTTGTTCATAGAATCCAGGGAATTCAATGAGGAGCGGCACATCATCAGGCGGTTCATGAAAGCCAGGGTCAGGTTTGTGGAGAAGAGGGACCCGCTGGTATAAGAGCCGCAATAGGGGATAAAAAAACTGAGTCCAAATTGATGGATTCAGTTTTTTGTGAGTTGAGGCAGTACGCTGACGGTCCGCGTGTTGGATAAATTGCGCTGTGATCTGAAAGCGTTTTAGTATGTGAGGTGTAAAAATAAATTTACGATCTGCACAGTCATTTTTACAATGTGCTTTAGCTGGTCGAGAGGTTTCTGTTTAATATCGTTTTTGATTCTCAACATGAATTAAAGTTGTCTGAAAATTTTGGGGTTTCATAGAATCTGTCACACGGGTAAATTCAGAACACCCGGCAGGTGCGGGCCAACAAATGGCAGGCCTTGTCTTTCGCAAGTGAGTAGTCTTGGAATAATAGTTCCATTTTGGCATCGATATTGCATTACTTAGCATCAAACAAAGGCACACAAATTATTCCGGTCAAAAGACGATTTGCGAAGATAAAGGAGTTGGACATTTTGGAACAACAGAACCTGGCGCTGGCGATAGAGCTGCGCCGCAAGCTTCATCAGCACCCAGAGCTTTCCAATCATGAAACATGGACGAAGCAGCACTTGATCGATTTTCTCAAAGCCAATACAAAGCTGGAGATCATTGACCGCGGCCGATGGTTTTACGGCGTGTATCGTGCGGGAGAGAACAAGAAGAACATAGCCTTCCGCGCGGACTTCGATGCCATAAAGATGAACGAGGGCATTGAGCTGCCTCATGCTTCCGTCTTTCCCGGCGTTTCTCATAAATGCGGTCATGACGGTCATTCTGCCTCGCTGGCGGGCTTTGCGCTGGAAATTGATCAAAAGGGCGCCGACAAGAATATCTTCTTTCTCTTTCAACACGCGGAAGAAACCGGCGATGGCGCGGCGGAGTGTGCTGTGTTCATAAAAGAAAACGACATTGAAGAAATCTTTGCGTACCACAACATGAGCGGCATGGCCTTCAAATCCATAAATGTCATAGATGGCGCGAGCAACTGCGCCTCAAAAGGGATGATCATTCGGATGGAAGGGAAACCTTCTCATGCCAGCGAGCCTGAGAAGGGGGTCAATCCTGCCTTTGCATTTGCGAAAATTATCGATGCTATTCCTGACTTTATTGCGCCGGAAAAAAACAAGGGCATGGTGCTTTGTACCGTGATCCAAGTTGATGTGGGGGAGAAGGCTTTCGGTGTCAATGCCAGCAGAGGCGAACTTCTGCTGACGATCCGCGCGCTTTATGAGGCAGAAATGGACCGGCTGCAGCAAAATCTTGAGAATCTGGCATCCTCACTGGCAGAAGACCAGGGGATGACGGTCGCCTTCACCTATCAGGATTACTTCCCGGAGACTTTTAATCACAAAGAGAGCTCGGATCAGATTCGAAAAGCAGCTTTCAACAAAGGCTTTGAAGTTGTGGAAATGCCGGAGGCATTCCGGGGGTCGGAGGATTTTGGCCATTATCTTAAGCAGACTAAAGGTGCGATTTGTTACATTGGAAATGGAATGGATTACCCTAACGTCCACTCCTTTAACTATGACTTCAATGATGACATCATCGAAACCGCGGTGGAATTGTTTAAAGAGCTGGCAGCAATGTAAGATGAAGAGAGAAACTGATTCAGGACTTGCTGAAAGAGGTTGAAGCAAGTTGATTCAGAAGGCTGCTGCAGTTTATGGAGAACCCAAAACTGCAGTACTTTTTTGGCTTTTTTCGATTTGAATAGGATAGACCGCGCTTATGTCCCAATTTTATCTTCAAATAATTATTTGAAATACAATTTAGAACCAGTCTGCCATAAATACATGGTGATCTGTTTAAAAATCCCTATTTATCAATGGCTACATAATTAATCAGGAGGCTATAATCATGAATAATGAATCTAAACGGTGGATCCTGTTGGTCGCTGGTATTATCATAAATATTTGTGCAGGCTTTGGCTATGCATGGAGTGTCTTCCAAAACCCCTTGATGCAGCAGTTTGGATGGAACGCGATTCAGGCGTCTCTGGCGTACACTTTGGTTATGGGGGTCTCCGCTTTGCCCATGGCATTGGTTGGTATGGCACAAGCCTATATATCACCGCGTGTTCTTGTTTTCACAGGAGGCCTTCTTTTGGGTGGTTCAGTATATTTTTCTGGATCAATCCAGTCCCTTGCTCAGTTATATTTAGTTTATGGCGTAGGTGTTGGACTGGGTGTTGGTATTGTTTATTCAGGAAGTCTGTCCAACATGGTCAGATTTTTTCCGGATAAACGCGGATTTTGTTCTGGTGCCATGGCTGCTGGCATGGGAAGCGGCGCGGTCATCCTTGCCCCGCTGGCTGCAGCGCTGATCTCGAATTTTGGTGTTATGCCTAGTTTTAGGATTATTGGCATTGCCTTCATATTAATTATTTGCGGGCTTTCGTTACTCATTGACACCGCACCGCAAGACTACGCTCCAAAGGGATGGATACCCAAGAAAACCACAGAGACCTTAACTGGAGCAGATAAGGATTGGAAGGCTATGCTGAAAGATCCGATATTCTATTTAATGGCAGGGATCTTTACAACAGGTACAACCTCCGGCGTCATGATTATTGGACACGCCTCTCCAATGTTTCAGGAAATCATGAATTTTACGCCGCAGAAAGCAGCGGCTATGCTTGGATTCCTGGCGCTGTGTAATACACTTGGCAGACTGTTCTGGGGATGGACTTCTGACAGGATTGGCCGACTAAAAACGATTTATTTTTTATATGCTATTACAGCCCTCGCATTGTTAGGATTGATTTACTTTACGGGGCAGTATCTTTTTGTAGTGATGGTTATGTTCATTGGCACTTGCTATGGCGGTTTTATGTCAATGATCGCCTCTTTAACTGCAGATACGTTTGGATCAAAAAACCTGCCCATCAATTTTGGTATCATGTTCCTGGCTTATGGATTTGCAGCCTTTATAGGGCCGCGTATGGCTGCTGTTATAAAAATTATGAATCAAGGTGATTATTCACCCGCATTTATTATTGCCATTCTGATGTGCCTGGTGGGCATCGTCCTTAACTTGGTTGTTGTGAAGAAGTTAACGAAAAGAACGGCCTGCGCTTCAAGTACAGAACTATTAACACATACTGCAAATGAATGAATCAATATCTAAATCTTGAAATACGAATCAAGTACTTAGCTGTCGTAAATTGATTTTATGCTGTTCAGCAAGCCAAAATTAAAACAAAAGGAAGAAGGCCGCGGCCTTCTTCCTTTTGTTTTATGTAAATTGCGCATTCTGATTCATCATTTGAATCTGACTGCCGTGCCATAGGCAATAACTTCTGCTGCGCCCTGCATTACTGCACTGGAGGCGTAGCGGATATTGATGACAGCGTCTGCTCTCATCTCAGTCGCTTCTTCGACCATGCGTTTGGTAGCCAGTGCCCGGGCTTCGTTCATCATGTCGTTGTACTCTGTCAGTTCCCCGCCAACCAGCGTTTTCAGTCCGCTCATGATGTCTTTTCCCAAATGTTTGGACATGATGGTGGACCCTTTGACGATAGAGAGGGTTTCAAGCTCTTTTCCCGTAATGAAATCAGTATTTACTAAGATCATCTTTATCCTTCTCCTCTTTGTCTATTTCTTTGAGACGAATGATGAGCGTGTAAACTGCGGCAGTCATCATGCCAACAGCGCCGGCACCTACAGCGGCAGCTATGATCTTGCCAAACCACGGCTCCGGCCCGAGGGTTAAATTGAACGGAATCCAAAGATAGAAGGCGAGATAACCAATGAGGATAGCTGTAATGACAATGGGTGCCAGTTTTTTCACCGTGGATCCCTTCCTTTGTCTTGGTCTTTATACCCTCAGTATCTGACGAAACTATATTTTCTGCAATGGCTATCCGGCAAACTTAATGCTTTTTTAATCCGAAGTCTAACGCTTCTGAAACCGCAGTGCTTTGGCGGCTTTGATAAAATCCCGAAACAGCGGCTGAGGCCTGGTCGGCCTTGAGACGAACTCCGGATGAAACTGGCCTGCGACAAACCAAGGGTGGTCCGGCAGCTCGATCATCTCGACGAGCCGGCCGTCCGGGGACAAGCCGCTGAAGACCATACCGTGGGATTCCAGCTGCGGCCGATAGTTGTTGTTGACCTCATATCGATGCCGGTGGCGTTCGTGAATCAAGTTGCTGCCATAGGCGGCGAAAGCTTGTGTGCCTTCCTTGACGACGCAGGGGTAACGTCCCAGTCGCATAGTCCCGCCCTTGTCAATGATGCCGTGCTGATCCGGCATCAGATCAATGACAGGGTGCTGCGTCAACGGATTCAGTTCGGAGGAGTTGGCGTCCTTGAGTGCAAGAACATTCCGGCTGAATTCGATGACGGCGAGCTGCATCCCGAGGCAAATGCCGAAGAAGGGGATGTTGTTTTCGCGCGCGAAGCGGATCGCGGTGATTTTTCCCTCTATTCCCCGATCGCCGAAGCCGCCTGGGATAAGGATACCATCGGCATCAGCCAGCTTTTCCCTGACGTTCTCGTCATCTACCAGCTCGGAGTGGATCCAGTTGATCTCGACCTTGGTCTGGTTGGCAATACCGGCGTGCTTTAGCGCTTCTGCCACGGAAAGGTAGGCGTCGTGGAGCTCGACGTATTTCCCGACCAATGCGATACGCAGATGCTGGCTGGCTGTCTTCTCTGCGTCGACCATGGCCCGCCATTCTGACAAATCCGGCTCAGAGCAGGACAAGGCCAGACGCTGGCAGACCTTATCCGCCAGTCCTTCTTCTTCCAGCTTCAATGGCACCTCGTACAAGGTCTCGGCGTCGAGATTCTGTATGACGTCCTTTGAGCCAACATTGCAGAACAAGGCGATCTTTTCTTTGATTTCACTTGACAATGGGACGCTTGTCCGGCAAACGATCATGTCCGGCTGTATGCCGATCTCTCTCAGCTCCTTGACGCTATGCTGGGTAGGCTTCGTCTTAAGCTCGCCGGACTTTTCCAGATAGGGGACCAGGGTCACGTGGATGTACATCACATTTTCACGGCCGAGGTCATATCGAATTTGGCGAATGGCTTCGAGGAAGGGGAGGCTCTCGATGTCACCCACGGTGCCGCCGATTTCTGTTATAACCACTTCCGGCGCGGTGTCCTCAGCAATCCGGTAAGCCCAGGATTTGATCTCGTTCGTGATGTGGGGAATGACCTGAACGGTTGCCCCCAAATATTCACCCCGGCGTTCCTTGGAAATGACAGACCAATAAATCCTGCCGGTGGTCACGTTGGAGTTTCTGGTCAGATTGAGGTCTATGAAACGCTCGTAGTGTCCCAGATCCAAGTCGGTCTCGGCGCCGTCCTCAGTGACAAAGACCTCGCCGTGCTGGTAGGGGCTCATGGTACCGGGATCCATGTTGAGATAGGGATCAAACTTCTGAATGGCGACTCGAATGCCTCTGGACTTCAGAAGCCTTCCCAGCGACGCTGCAGTGATCCCTTTGCCGATGGATGAGACCACACCGCCTGTGACAAAGATGTACTTGGTTGTCATTTGAATAAGCCTCCCTTTAATATAATTGAGTTGGAAACATCACCTGGATTGTTGATTTCCAACAAAAAAAGAGTGAGAGGTCCCCCGTTGTCGGATGACCCACCACTCTCAGGCTATCAAGAACAATTTGGCTTTCACCCTCGCGGGTGTGTCATTGATCGATCTGAAAAATCATTTAATAATGAGTAAGTATAATAGAAAGCCCGGTCAGCGTCAACCGCGAACCGGGCTTGAATAATAATAAATTTGACTGGTAAAAATTACATGGTGAATGGTCAGGTGATTAAAATGCCGAGGGGAGGCGCTTCGCTGTGATCCCCATGATCCCTTTGTCTAGGAGGCATATTCCGTAAAACGTTTTTCGGTCATGCTGCACGCCACGATTCGGTTTCTGCCGGCTTGCTTGGCTTCATAAAGCGCGGCGTCAACAGACTGGATATGCTCGGCAATGGACAAAGAAGCGCCGGGAATACACGTCGACATGCCAATGCTCAGTGTCGCGACCCCGCCAAGTGGAGAGCGTTCATGAGGAAGACTTGCGGCGGACAGCGTACTGCGGATCTCGCTGGCGACTTTGAGGGCGCCATGTTCGTCTGTGTTGCTGAGCAAGACGATGAACTCGTCGCCCCCATACCGAGCGACCAAGTCGCTGGTGCGCTTCACGTTTTGGCTGATGAGGGATGCAATGCGAATAATCATTTCATCACCGGTGATATGACCATAAGTATCGTTATATTGCTTGAAGAAGTCAATGTCGATCATAAGCAGCGACAGAGGCTCTTTTGCCCGATTGGCTCGACCCCATTCCTGCAGGTAGAACTCATCAAAGCGACGTCGGTTGGCGATCCCAGTCAAGCCATCCATTTCAGACAGTGCAGACAGTTCTTGATTGAGCTGTGAAAGTTCTTGCTGTGCCGCTTCGCGCTGCTGAATTTCCAGGTGTAAGCGCTCGGACTTCTGAGCGTTCTGTATAGCGACCGAAAGGTAAGCGGACAAGGTGCTGAGGGTTTCAAGCGTCTGTCTGGTAAAGACGTTGCAGGTTCGGCTTTGGACTGTGATAATCCCAATGATCTGGTCCTCGACAATCAGGGGATGAAACATAATGGCGGGCATCAGAGAGCCAAAGCTTGAGGAAAACTTGCTCACGGAGTCCGGTAGGACGCCGGCGTCGGAATTAACCATGATTTCTTTGCGGTTCTTATAACACCAAACAGCAAAGCTGTTTTCTCTGGACATTGGAATTTGAACATTGTGCAGTCTGATGCCGTCTTCGATGAGGTAGTCATAGTGGATGGCATCCGTTTCGCTGTTATAGAGGCCTATGCCAAAGAGATCCGCAGTCATGAGGTCGGATATATGCTGATGTATGATTGTAAAAATATTTTCCAGACTCAGGACCGCGGTGATCTGTTTTCCAATCTCGCTGATGACCTGCAGCGTGTGATAGGCATCCTGAAGCTCGTTGGAACGATCTTCCAATTCCTTGGCCTTCTGTTCGAGTTCCTGACTGAGTTTGCGGTAGGCTTCCTTCTCCTGGTAAGAAGTATCAGCCTCCAATTGAATGGTGAGTCCGCGCAGTCGCTGCTCCAACTCGATCTTTTCGATAGCCTGGATGCAGTCGTGGCGCTTTTTGGAATAGGCTAATGCGTCTTCCAGTTTGCCGAGGGTCTCACAGGCGGGGATCATTTCGTTGTAAACCTGAAGGAGCAGTGTTTCGGAGTTAAGTTTCTGAGCGATTTTAAGTGCATCAAACAGTACTTTAAGCGACCGGCTTCGCTCACCCTTTTCAAACAGCGTTCTATGTAGATCAATCAAAACCTCAGCTTCGTGAATCATCTCCATGGTGGATTGATTCAATTGCAAGGCTTTTTTCAACAGGGTCAGAGACACCTCGTAATTTCCTTTTTTTCTTGCAACTATGCCCGCGTAATGGTAACAGGCAGATTCAATCATGAGATTCTCTTCATCTTTGGCAAGTTGAATCGCATTGTCTATGTAAAGCGTGGCGTTGTCGTAGTCCTCCATTTCAAGATAAAGTCCTGCGAGATTGGAAACCGCCACAGATTTGTTGATGGGACTGCTCACTTCGAGGTGGACGGATTGGCTGAGCTGGTAATATTCCAAGGCTTTTGTGTAATCCTTCAACTCCCTGTAAATTTCTCCAATGTTGTTTAGAACCCGGGCTTCAATGGAGGGATTCTCGATTTTTTTACACAGTGTTAAGGCATGTTGAAAGTACTTGAAGCTTAGATCATAGACTTTAAAGTAGAGGTTCACGATCCCCAGTGCGTTTAAAATATCCGCTTCCAGACTGGGTTCATTCAGTATCTTAACCTGATTGTAAGCTCTTTTAAGAAATTCTTCAGAATCAGACAGACTTCCGAGCCGCAGATGGCCTCTGCCAATCAGATAAAGGCTTTTGGCGATACCGCTCGGATAATGAATAGAAGCGGCCATTTGGAGCGCTTTTTGGGATAATCTCAACGTCTCGGCAGGCGTCGTCCGTTCAATGAATTCAGCCTGGTTATTCAGCTGATCGACCCGCTCCCGGATGGTGAAAGTCTCGCAGGTGAAATCACTGCCGTTATTTACCTCGTTGCTCAAGTGGATTCACCCTCCTCGCAGGTTGGTTTTTTGTGTTACAATTATACCATAGAAGCAAATGGGATTGAATTGGAATAGAGTAATGTGAAAAAAAAGATTACCATAAGACTTGAGGAGGATTCAAATTGCTTCAGCAAACGCTGCTCGAACGAATACTTGAATCCGCGCTTTCCAGAGGTGGAGAGTTCGCGGAACTTTTTGCGGAAGATAAAAGCAGAACCCATTTTGAAATGATTGGCGGCAAACTTGAAAATGCCCTGGGGGGACGTGAGTACGGCCTCGGACTCAGGATTGTCACAGGCATCAACAGCTTTTATGCTTATACCTCAGACACAGAGGAGGCTGCTTTGATTCAGTTTGCAAGGAGCCTGTCTGCCATGGCCGGTCAAAATGACTTAAAAGCCGCGGTAAAACTGAGTCAACGGAATTATGAGCCGCGTCATCATTTCAGGATTTTGCCCTCAGCGGTTGATGCCAATGAAAAACTTCAGTGGATCAGAGACCTCTCGTCTAGGGCTGCTGCCTATGATCCCATGATTCGGCAAACGGTCGTCACCTATATGGATGAGGACCAAACCATCCAAATTGCAAACTCTGAGGGCTTGCTGACCCAGGATCGCCGGGTGCGTACCCGAACGTCGGTGAATTGTGTCGCCGAGCATGAAGGCGAAATGCAGTCCGGCGGCCACAATCTGGGAGGGCTTTCCGGCTTTGAGCTTTACAATGATGTAAATCCGGACGAGCTGGCCCTGAAGGCGGCTCAAATCGCGGTGACCATGGCGAAAGCCAAACACGCGCCGAGTGGTCGTCTGCCTGTCATTATTGACAACGGCTTTGGCGGCGTCATTTTCCATGAAGCTTGCGGTCACGGTCTGGAAGCGGCGTTTATTGCCAAAGGCACGTCGGTTTATACGGGAAAAATGGGGGAACAAATCGCTTCAGAGCTCCTTACCGCCATTGATGACGGTACACTTTTGAATGGATGGGGCAGCGGTCACGTGGATGACGAGGGAACCCCAACTCAGAGAACGGTCTTAATTGAAAACGGGATTCTAAAATCCTTTCTGGTGGACCGCTTCAACGGCAAGAAGCTGGGGTTGCCGTCAAACGGCGCTGGCCGCAGACAATCCTACAAATTCGCCGCGACAAGCCGGATGAGCAATACCTTTATAGCGCCTGGAACCTCAAAGCTTGAGACCATGATCTCGGAGACAGATTATGGTCTCTACGCCAGCAGTATGGGGGGCGGCTCCGTCAATCCTGCGACTGGCGAATTCAATTTTTCGGTCAATGAAGCTTATATGATCCGTGGCGGGAAGCTGGCCGAGCCGGTCAAAGGCGCGACGCTGATTGGCACGGGCAGCGAGATTCTCAAAAAAATTGACCGAGTGGGGGACAACCTCGCTTACGGTTATGGCATGTGCGGCTCGTCCAGCGGTTCCATTCCGGCCATTGTCGGCCAGCCGGCCATCCGGGTCAGCGAAATTACTGTGGGTGGCAGAAATGGAGGCGAGAGCAAGTGAAGACATTCTGGATGGAAGAAGCGCTTCGAAGAGCTGCTGATTTCGGCTTTGAAGCCCTTGAAGTCTATAGCGAGAGCGGGAGCCACTTCAGTGTGAAAGTGTTCGAGGGAGAGATTGATACTTTTAATTTGGCAAGTTCTGCCGGAGTATCCGTCCGGGGCATTCGAGACGGCAAGATGGGCTACGCCTTTACGGAAATTCTGGAGACAGAGGCGGATCTGGAGACGCTCTTAAAAAGCTGCAGTGATAATGCCGCGCTCAATGAGAGTGAGCTTGAGCCGGTGCTTTACCGACCATCGGCCAACACGTCCTACGCAGTGGTTGAGACGACCCCTTCGACATTTTTTGACACACCGCCGGCCGAAAAAACCCGGGCTTTGATCGAGCTCGAGGCAGAGGTCATGGCTCAGTATCCGCAGATCAGCAAGGTCAGCTACAATCTTTACAGCGAAGGCTGCGGGCGTGTGGCGATCCGGAACACGCTGGGGCTGGATCTTGCACATGAGAGCGATCTGGCTTATACAGTCTTTGCACCCATTGTTCGGCAGGGCGAGGAGACCAGGAACGAACACAAATTTGCACTTATGCGCCATTTTGACCGGGATCTGCTTAGATCGGTGGCAGTGGAGGCAGCAGAAGCTTCCGTAGCCATGCTGGGTGCGGCGTCTGTGGCGAGCGGCGAATACAGGACGGCGCTCCGTTATGATGCAGCAGTCAGCCTATTTGAAGCTATGGTGTCGATTTTTTCTGCGGAAGCGGTGGATAAGGGGCTCTCAGCGCTGAAGGGCAAGCTGGGCGAGCAAATTGCCTCGAACTGCCTGTCCATTGTTGAAAATCCCCATCTAAAAGATGGTCCGGCCAGTGCGCCTTTTGACAGCGAGGGTGTGCCGACACAGCTCAAGCGTGTGGTGGATCGGGGCGTTCTGACGACTTATTTCCATAATCTGCGCACGGCTGCGAAATCCGGCGTGGCGCCTACGGGGAACGGTTTTCGGGGTTCTTACAAGTCCAGTGTGGGGATTGCGCCCACCAATTTTTATATTGAGCCAGGACGAATCTCTGCCGATGGTCTCTTGAAAAGCATTGGTGACGGCCTTCTGATTACGGCGTTTGACGGACTTCATGCTGGGCTGAACGCCATCTCTGGGGACTTTTCCCTCTCGGCGAGGGGCTTTAGAATAGAGGACGGCCGCATAGGCGCACCGGTGACGCAGATTACGGCAGCAGGCAATTTTTTTGAACTGCTTAAAGGGATCCGCGCGGCGGCGGACGATCTGAAATTTGAATCCGTTGGCGGGAGCAGCGCCTTTGGCGCTCCGTCGCTGGATGTGGGTGTCCTTTCGATTTCAGGCAGCTGAGGCCGGGGCCCTTAGCGTTAAATGAAGCGCTTCCGGTGCAATTCCTTAAGATTTGGTGAAATCTTGAAGGATAGCCTGAAAAAGTTGACGGGACATGGTAAGATGAAGTGGATTGTGGAATGAGTTGTGTGCAGAGGTGAAAGCGACGTTGGTCGATAGTGAGGTCTTAAGGGTCGATTTGGTAGCTCAGCTGATCAAGACGAATCAGCGCTATCAGATGTTTGAACAGGGAGATAGTATCGTAGTCGGGGTATCCGGAGGGCCGGATTCGCTGGCGCTCCTGCATGCGCTGCTGACGCTCAGGGAAAGCTGGGGTCTGAGACTTGTGGCTGTTCACGTTCACCATGGTCTCCGCGGCGCTGCGGCAGATGCGGATGCCGCTTTTGTACGGCTTTTCTGTCTGAATCACGAAGTGCCTTTTTACCTGTTCGAGGCGGATATCAGTGCTTTGGCCAAGGCATCCGGCACCTCCTTTGAGATGGAAGGACGAAAGTTTCGCTATGAGGCGTTCGATCAGGTCGCACTGGAAGAGGGCTGCGCCAAAATTGCCGTGGCCCAGAACCTGAACGACCAGTGCGAGACGGTGCTGATGCGGCTCTTCAGAGGCTCCGGGCTCAAAGGACTCGGCGGCATCCTGCCAGTCAGAGACGGACGCATTATACGTCCGCTGATCGAGGTTCCGCGGACGGCTATTGAGGCTTATTGCAGCCTGAATGAGTTAGAGCCGAGAGTGGATCACACTAATATGGAGGCGGATTACGAACGGAACCGAATTCGACTGGAGGTCATTCCCCTTTTGGAATCGCATTTTAATCCAAGACTGGCAGACACTTTGGCCAGAACCGCAGAGCTGTTCAGGGAAGACGAACGGCTTCTGGATCGCGTGACTCAGGAGGCGTATGAGTTGATCAGGCTGCCTTCAGCCGGTGCGTCAGCGCATGAAGCTGGTATGTCCCTGAAGACATTTTCGGCTTATGAACCCGCGCTGAAACGAAGGCTGATCCGGCATCTTGCCAGAGAGGCCTGCGGCGGGGTCCTGACGGATTTCAGCCAGGCACACACGGACGCGGTTCTGGAGCTGGCAATGCTTCATGAGGGGAGCAAATCTCTTCAGCTTGGTGTCGTGGAGGCCGAGCGGGTCTATGACGTCCTGTGGATGCGCAGGCTAGGCGCGGAGCATCTGGATGATTCTGAAGCGGCGCCGGGACTGAAGTGCACACAGTGCGTCGAAAGCCCGCTGGTGTGGGAAGTGCTTGTGGAGCCTATCACCCATGAGCAATGGTTGATGAGGCGGGGCAATTCGAATGGGATTGCCGTGGATCTTGATCTGATTCAAGGAACTCTGCGGGTCCGGTACCGTGAAGCGGGAGACCGTTTCAAGCCTTTTGGCATGAAGGAAAGCAAAAAACTCAAACGTTTTATGATTGATGAAAAAATTCCTGAGGCAAAGAGACATAAAATTCCTCTGGTATGTGATGAGAACCGGATCATTTGGGTATACGGGTATCGTATGTCTGAAGAAGTCCGAGTTGGACAGTCGACAGTCAGAATCGGCTGGCTGACGCTCAGGCGGGTGGAATAAAGCTCAATTTTTGAGTGGCAGTCTGAGTTGTTCCCTTGTTGAAAATATGTTAGAATGACGAGTATGCACTAAAGCTCTAGGAGGAATTATATGCGAAAGATGTTTAAAAACGCAGCGTTTTATATATTTGTCTTTCTGTTGATCCTGATGATCGCGAGACAGGTGATTCCAACGACCGAACCGGAAATTGTGAATCTGACGCTGACGGAACTGGTTAGCAGTATTGAAGAAGGAAAAGTTAAAACCATCAATCTGGTTGAGAACAACAGTGTCCAGGGCACACTTCAGGATGACGCGGTCTTCTATTCGTACATTCCTTCCGTCATGACTGAAGATGTTGGAAAGTATTTGTTTGACGCCATGACCAGGGCGGGGCTCGAGGTTACCGGTACAGCACCGGCGCAGGAGCCATGGATTCTGTCTCTGCTGCCTATGATCTTTGGCGTGTTGATTTTAGTCGTACTCTGGTTTGTGTTCATGCAAAATTCCCAGGGCGGCGGCAACAAAGTTATGTCCTTTGGAAAAAGCCGTGCGAAAATGATCAAGGAGGATAACTCCAAGAGGATTACGTTTGCAGATGTCGCGGGACTTAAGGAAGAAAAGGAAGAGCTGTACGAAGTGGTGGACTTCCTTAAGAATCCCAAGAAGTATATTGAGCTTGGCGCGCGGATCCCAAAAGGTATTTTGCTGATTGGACCTCCGGGTACCGGTAAGACCTATCTTTCAAGAGCGATCGCCGGTGAAGCCGGGGTACCGTTCTTCAGCATCAGCGGTTCGGATTTTGTCGAGATGTTTGTAGGCGTCGGCGCCAGCCGTGTTCGAGATCTCTTCGAAAATGCAAAGAAAAATTCGCCGTGCATTATTTTCATTGATGAAATTGACGCGGTTGGACGTAAGCGCGGCGCCGGTCTCGGCGGCGGCCATGATGAACGCGAGCAGACCCTCAATCAGCTTCTTGTTGAGATGGACGGCTTCAGTGAGAACGAGGGTATTATTCTGATGGCTGCCACAAACAGGCCTGACATCCTGGATCCGGCGCTTCTCAGACCGGGCCGCTTTGACAGGGAGATCACAGTAGGGCGGCCTGATGTGAAGGAACGCGAGGAGATCATCCGCGTTCACGCAAGAAACAAGCCTGTCGCTGATGACGTTGACTTCAAGACACTGGCAAAGGCAACCCCTGGTTTTACGCCGGCGGATATTGAGAATCTTTTGAATGAAGCCGCTATTCTCACAGCCAGAAAGAGCGAACGTAAAATAAGAATGAGAACTATTGAAGAAGCGACTACCAAGGTCATTGCGGGCGTTGAGAAGAAATCCCGCGTCATCAGTGAAAAAGAACGTCGCCTCACAGCCTACCATGAGGCGGGGCATGCTATACTTGCAGCGATCATCCCTGAAATGGATCCCGTGCAGCAGATTACAATCATTCCGCATGGCCGGGCGGGTGGCTTTACAATGCAGCTGCCGCAGGAAGACCGAAACTATATGACCAAGCGCCATATGGAAAATGAATTGATCGTTCTGCTGGGCGGCCGCGTCGCTGAAAGGCTCATCCTGCATGACATCAGCACCGGGGCTCAAAACGATCTTTCCAGGGTCAGTGACATTGCCCGGGCTATGGTGACGAAATACGCCATGAGCGAAAACCTCGGCTCCATGTCTTATGGCAGCGAAGAAGAGGTTTTCCTCGGCCGTGACATGACAACGCGCCGCAACTTCTCTGAGCAGGTAGCGGCGGATATTGACCGCGAAGTCAGACGGTTGGTGGATGACGCTTATGACGAGGCAATGCGTATAATGAGCGAGAATATAGACAAGCTTCATGAAGTCGCGAATGCGCTTCTCGAGTACGAAACCATTAACGGCGAAGAGTTCAGCATTGCACTCGAGTCCGGATTTGAAGCACTCAAGGAGAAGAAAGAGCACGAAGAGAAGCAAATTGAGGCGGATCGTCTGAAGGATATCGCTGTTTATGAAGCGGAGCAGAATCGGTTGAAGGCTGCGCGCGAAGAGGCACAAAAGCAAGCGGACCAACCCCAGGCGAATTCGAAGCCAAAGTCCGAAGCGGCGTCAGAGCATCAGACGTCCGAAACTGCTCAAGCGGTGACAACGGATAAGACGGAAGATGAACAGAGCTAAAACGCAGCGTTAATTTACTATTTGAAGAAGGCACCGCTTGTGAGCGGGTTGCCTTTTTCTTTTTTGTGATTTTGAGTTAAATTAAGATGGAAGTCGATGTCAATGTGGAAGTCGGTGTCAGACTCCAGCTTCCATCCCATCAAAAAAACAAAGCGCAAGCGCTTGACGGGTTGCATAATCAATCATAATATGAATGAGATAAGGTTTTCATAAGGTTTTCAGAAGAGAAAGGTGGCTAAATGATGGATTATAATCAAATGGCATTGGAATTACATGAGAAACATCAAGGGAAAATTGCAGTGGTGTCCAAAGTAGACGTTGCGGACAGCGTTGACTTATCCGTGGCATACACGCCTGGTGTGGCTGAGCCGTGCAGAAAAATTGCTGAAAATAAAGAAGCAGTGTACCGTTATACCAGCAAAGGCAATCTCGTAGCGGTGGTGACTGACGGGACAGCGGTCCTTGGCCTGGGCGACATTGGTCCGGAAGCTGCGCTTCCGGTCATGGAAGGCAAAGCGATTCTGTTTAAAACTTTTGGGAATGTCGACGCTTTTCCAATCTGTCTGGCAACCAAAGACGTGGACGAGATCGTACACGCGGTCAAGCTGCTTGAGCCGGTGTTTGGCGGCATCAATCTGGAGGACATCTCCGCGCCGCGCTGCTTTGAGATCGAGCGCAGACTCAAAGAAGAACTGGATATTCCGGTTTTCCACGATGACCAGCACGGCACGGCTATAGTCGTTCTTGGCGCATTGATCAACGCCTGCAAACTCACCGGCAAAAAGTTTTCTGAGCTGGATGTTGTCATCAGCGGCGCTGGATCAGCTGGACTTGCCATTGCAGAGCTCCTTCTCGAACGCGGCGTGGGCAATATTGTAGTGTGTGATCGCCGCGGCGCACTCTCGAGCCTCAGCGATCATGCCAACGGTGCCCAGCGCCAGCTCATGCCTCGTCTGAACAAGCGCGACGAGCAAGGCTCGCTGGCGGAGGTTCTCAGCGGCAAGGACGTGTTTATTGGCGTTTCCGGTCCTAATATCCTAAATGGGGAAGCGGTTGCTGCCATGGCGGACAAAGCGATCGTACTCGCTATGGCCAATCCTATCCCGGAAATTATGCCGGATGAGGCACTCAAAGCAGGGGCTTATATCGTTGGTACCGGCCGTTCTGATTTTGCGAACCAGGTCAACAACGTACTCGCTTTTCCGGGCATCTTCAGAGGTGCGCTGGATGTAAGGGCCCGCGATATCAACATGGCCATGAAGATTGCTGCTGCGGAAGCCATTGCGGCGACCGTGGACGAGGATCTTCTGACCCCGGAATACGTCCTTCCAAAAGCATTTGATCCTCAGGTTGCAAAAAATGTTGCAGATGCTGTGCGTAAGGCTGCGGCCGACAGCGGCGTTGCAAGATAGGATGCCGATGGTGGATTAGGCTCTGTAAGGAGGGCAAGAGACCATCGGCAGCACAAAATCATTAAAAAAGGCACAGGCATTCATTTTGCTGAAGGATAACATAAAGTCATCCTGCAAATTTGGCTGCAAATGTGCCTTTTTTCTAATTATACGGGTATAATTGTATACAAGCGTTGAAATATGCGGATTTTTTTTATTATTTTGTCCTGAAATCCTTGTTATTAAATTTACAAAATCAAAACCTCATGTTAATATGAAAGTAAGATTTCATTTTTGGTGGGTGCGCGCATGAAAACATCCGAAATTTTCGTCTCGGGATATGCCAGATTGCCACAAGGTATCACAGCTGAAGAGATGTACACTGTCATGGTCGTCGGAATGATTGTCGACAGAAATACCGGGCTGATTTTGGACGCTGAGTGCTCTTTAGTCACAGATCTCGCCAAAAAGTTCATAAAAGAATTGCTGGTTGGGAAGTCGCTGGATCACATCACAGAAATTGAAGAAGCCCTAACGCTAAGATATTTTGGGTCAGCCCGAAAAGCGTTAATTTCTGCAATTAAAATTGCATACGAGAAGTACAGGCAGGTCCTCAGCGAATCCTAATTCAGAGACGCCTGGAAATTTAACTTGATTTTCAATTGGGCAGAATGACCTTCTGCTCACACCCTGAGGATCACCAGTTAGATGACCGATTGGCTATGCTTTATTGTAGCTTTTTTTGGAATCTAACTTTTTTTATTGTCACTAATCTATACGTTTCCAGATTACATAATAAAGGGAGGAATGCTCCGAGGATCATTCTGAAAAGCGTGTCTGTTTCAAGTCGGGAGCATCGGCTAAATAAATTAAGCCAAGCGCAGGAAGTGGCGTTGTTATTAAACCGACTCAGCCTGAATTCCATGCTTCATGACTTTGACGAAACTGTAAGATCTGATATTCTAAAAACCGAGCAATCAAGAGGAGGAAATTTTGCATGTACGAAAAGGAAAAGATTGACGCACTAAAAGCGAAAGTCAATGCTTACAATGAAAAGACAGAAGCTTCCCTCGCCAAGCGTCCTGAACGCTATAAGGTCTTCGAAACGGGTTCTGGCGAACCAGTCAACAGACTTTATACACCGGTTGATGTAGAGGGCCTCAATTACGAGACAGATCTTGGCATTCCTGGCCAATTCCCGTATACACGCGGCGTTCAGCCGACCATGTACCGCGGTCAGCTTTGGACTATGCGTATGTACGCTGGCTTTGCGACTGCAGAAGAGTCCAATAAGCGTTACAAGTTCCTCGTAGAGCAAGGTTCAAGCGGACTTTCTGTCGCATTTGACCTTCCTACTCAGATTGGCTATGATTCAGACCACTCTCTTTCAGAGGGTGAAGTTGGCAAGGTTGGCGTCGCTATTGACTCACTTGCGGATATGGAAATACTCTTCGACGGCATTCCGCTTGACAAGGTTTCCACCTCTATGACTATCAACGCGCCTGCTTCTGTCCTCCTTGCAATGTACATCGCTGTAGGCGAAAAGCAAGGCGTATCTGCAGAAAAACTCCGCGGTACAATTCAGAATGACATCCTCAAGGAGTACATTGCACGCGGCACTTACATTTTCCCAACTGATCCGTCCATGAGACTGATTACAGACATTTTCGAATTCTGCTCCAAAGAGGTCCCGCAGTGGAACACTATCTCCATCTCCGGTTATCACATTCGTGAAGCGGGCTCCACAGCAGCTCAGGAAGTCGGTTTCACACTCGCTGACGGCATTGCCTACGTTGAAGCGGCAATCAAAGCTGGCCTCGACGTGGACAGCTTCGCACCAAGACTTTCCTTCTTCTTTAACGCCCACAACGATCTTCTCGAAGAAGTGGCTAAGTTCAGAGCAGCAAGAAGACTCTGGGCTAAAATCATGAAAGATCGCTTTGGCGCAAAAGATCCAAAATCCATGGCACTTAAATTCCACACGCAAACAGGTGGTTCTACGCTGACAGCTCAACAGCCTGACAACAATATCGTCCGCGTTGCAATCCAGACTTTGGCAGCTGTCCTCGGCGGCACGCAGTCCCTCCACACAAACTCAAAAGACGAAGCCCTGGCGCTCCCAACCGAAGCTTCCGTTCAAGTTGCACTCAGAACACAGCAGATCGTCGGTTATGAAAGCGGCGTTACAAGCACAGTAGACCCGCTTGCAGGCTCTTACTATATTGAAGCTAAAACTTCAGAAATTGAAGAACAAGCTATGGCATACATCCGCAAGATCGACGAACTCGGCGGCGCGCCGCGTGCTATCGATCTCGGCTATATCCAGCAGGAAATCATGGATGCGTCTTATAAATACCAAAAAGAAGTTGAATCCAGCCAGCGCATTGTCGTAGGCATGAACAAATACCAAGTCGAAGAAGCTGCGCCGCAAGGCCTGCTTCGCGTTGACCTTTCTGTTGGCGAAAACCAAAAAGCAAGACTCGCTGAGCTTCGTGCCAAGCGTGACAATGCAGCGGTTGAAGCAACTCTTGCAGCGCTCAAGACTGCTTGCGAGGGCACAGTAAATGTCATGCCTTTCATTCTCGACGCGGTTCGCGTTTATGCAACGCTCGGAGAAATTTGTGGTGTAATGCGTGAAGTCTTTGGCGAATATCAGCAAAGCGTAAATCTGTAATCGAAGGGAATGGGAGGATCAATCATGGATAGACCTATTAGAGTATTGGTTTCAAAGCCTGGCCTTGACGGACATGACCGCGGTGCCAAGGTTATTGCGAGAGCACTTAGAGATGCAGGTATGGAGGTTATATACACCGGCCTCAGACAAACGCCTGAGCAAATTACAAACGCTGCCATTCAGGAAGACGTCGACTGTGTTGCGGTCAGCATTCTTTCAGGTGCACATGGCACTTTGATACCTAAAATTGCGGAACTTCTTAGAAAAGAAGGCGCTGATGATGTCCTGCTCGTCGCAGGCGGTGTTATTCCGCAAGAAGATATTCCTTTTCTTAAAGAGCACGGCGTTGCTGAAGTCTTTACGCCGGGTACGCCTACAGATGTGACTATTCAATTCATTCGAAACAACATCAAGCGATAAGCGGTGATGACATGGAACTTGCTGAAAGGCTGCTCATGGGAGACAGGCGCGCGGCAGCGCGCCTGATCTCCATGGTGGAAAACAAGGATCCGGAATCTCAAGAGATCATGCGTCAATTGTACAGCCAGAGCGGGAAGGCCTACGTGATTGGGATTACGGGGCCGCCAGGCGCTGGCAAAAGTACTTTGACGGACAAACTCGTCAAGCATGTTCGAAAAACTGGCGCTAAGGTTGGCGTCATAGCAGTGGATCCAACCAGTCCCTTTACCGGAGGCGCTATTCTTGGCGACCGGGTTCGCATGTCGGATCTGGCGACAGATCCCGGTGTCTTTGTGAGAAGCATGGGTGCCAGAGGACATCTTGGCGGGATCTCCGAGGCTACCAGCGCCGCGGTGAAAATACTGGACATTTATGGTGCAGAATATATTTTCATTGAAACCGTAGGTGTAGGTCAGTCTGAAGTGGATATTGTCAAGAACTCCGACACGACCGTTATGGTCAGTGTGCCGGGTCTCGGGGATGACATACAGGCAATAAAAGCCGGCGTCATGGAAATTGGAGACGTTTTTGCGGTCAATAAAGCGGACCGTGACGGTGCGAACCGAACAGCGAGAGAAATTGAAATGATGCTCGATTTTTCTCACGCCGACTGGAGACCGCCGGTTAAAATGGTTGTTGCGGTGGACAGCAAAGGTATTGAGGAATTGTTCGCTGCTATTGAAGACCATCGGCATTACATGATGGAAGACGGCAAATTCATGCTGAGAAGGGCTGAAAATGCCAGAAATGAACTTCTGGAAATGGTAAAATCCCGTGTTGTCGAGCAGCTGCTGAATCATGATGTCAAGGCAGAGCGCGTCGAAAAGTTGGCTATGGACGTTGCGACGCGCATCGTCGATCCGTTGACAGCAGTAGAAGAGTTGATTCAGAGTGTGCTCTAAACATAACGGGTTAAGATTTTATAGAAAGTAAACCAGCTTGAAAATGTTGAATTGGAGGTAACAGGCATGAAGGCTTTAAAAGTTGACCACATTGGCATAGCTGTCAGCAATCTTGACGAAGCGGTTAAGGTTTACACAGAAGTGCTTGGTCTTGAACTTGCAGGAACAGAAGTTGTCGAAGAGCAAAAGGTTAGGGTCGCATTTCTTCCTGTAGGCGACACTGAAGTGGAGCTCCTTGAATCTACATCCCCGGATGGCCCAATCGCAAAATTTATCGAGAAGAACGGAGAAGGCATTCAGCATATCGCGTTCAAAGTCGAGAACATTGAAGAGGCAATCCAGGCCATGAAAGACAAAGGTCTCAAAATGATCGACGAGTCACCGCGTTACGGTGCCGGCGGCGCGAAAATCGCGTTTATGCATCCTAAGAGCACAGGCCGTGTTCTGATTGAACTCAGCGAACGCAACGAGTAAAAATCGACTGGAGGTTATACGGTATGTCCATCAATAAGATAGAGGATCTGCGCCAAAGAAAAGCAAAGATCATCGAAGCAGGCGGCAAAAAACGCGTCGAGAAACAGCACGAAAGCGGTAAACTGACTGCGCGCGAGCGCATGCTCCTCCTGTTTGACGAGAACACTTTTGTTGAGCTTGATGCCTTTATGAAGCACCGCTGCACCAATTTTGGCATGGAACTGGTCGACGCTCCGGCTGAAGGCGTTGTCACGGGCTACGGCTATGTCGACGGCAGACTGGTTTACGCCTATGCTCAAGACTTTACAGTGGTTGGCGGTTCCCTTGGCGAAATGCACGCCGCAAAAATTTGCAAGGTCATGGACAACGCCCTCAAAGTTGGCGCGCCTGTGGTTGGACTCAATGATTCCGGCGGCGCTCGTATTCAGGAAGCGGTAGACGCACTTTCCGGATACGGCAAAATCTTCTTCAAGAATACACTGGCATCCGGCGTCATTCCTCAGATCACAGCCATCATGGGCCCATGCGCCGGCGGCGCGGTCTATTCACCCGCACTGACAGACTTTACGTTCATGGTGGATCAGACGTCCCAGATGTTTATCACAGGTCCTCAGGTCATCAAGACAGTCACCGGCGAAGAAGTCAGCGCAGAAGCCCTCGGCGGCGCCATGACCCACAACAGCATCTCCGGTGTCGCACACTTCATGTCAGCTAATGACGAAGTCTGTATCGCAGAGATTCGCAGACTCCTGGACTTCCTACCGTCCAACAACATGGAGAACCCTCCGGTGTTTGAGTCCGGTGAGGATGTCAACACATTGGCTGAAGCTCTCAATACCTTGATGCCGGACAATCCTAACAAGGCTTACGACATGCACGACATCATCCGTCAGGTCGTCGACAATGGCGATTTCATGGAATACATGCCGCACTATGCTAAAAACATACTTACCGGCTTTGCCAGAGTTGGCGGCCAATCCATTGGTATCATTGCCAACCAGCCAAAGTTCCTGGCAGGCTGCCTTGATATCAACGCATCAGACAAGTCCGGCCGCTTTATCCGCACTTGTGACGCGTTTAACATTCCGCTTCTCAATATAGTCGACGTCCCCGGCTTCCTTCCGGGAACGAATCAGGAGTACGGCGGCATTATCCGCCACGGCGCTAAAATGCTGTATGCCTACAGCGAAGCGACTGTGCCTAAGATTACCCTGATTGTCAGAAAAGCTTACGGCGGCGCTTACCTGGCTATGTGTTCCAAAGATCTTGGGGCCGACCTGGTGCTCGCATGGCCTACAGCTGAAATCGCGGTTATGGGTCCTCAGGGCGCAGCCAACATCATCTTCCGCAAGGAGATCTCAGAAGCAGCGGATGCAGCAGCAGAGCGCGCTAAAAAGGTACAGGAATACACAGATGAGTTCGCGACACCATACAAGGCAGCAGAGCGCGGCTTTGTCGATGATGTCATCGAACCGGCTGCAACGCGTCCTCGTATCGCGGATGCACTGAATATGCTGTCTTCCAAGCGTGAAACCCGCCCTGCGAAGAAACATGGAAACATTCCGCTTTAATCCAGCGAGGAGTGATATGAATGGGTAATTTTGAAAACTTTGTTAATCCGGAGACCATCGGCGCCATAGGTCTTGGTGAAAAAATCATCACGTCACTTTTTGTCACGCTGCTCGGCATGGGCATAACCTTTGTCGCGCTGATTGCCATCTGGGGCATGACGGTACTGATGTCAAAAATCATCATGGGCATTGAGAACAAGAACAAGATCGCGCAGGCTTCTACGGTAGAGGTTTCAAAGCCTTCTGCTGCCCCTGCTCCTGCTGCCCCTGCAGCCTCAGCTGCAGAGCCTCAGGAAGATGAAAACCTCATCGCGATTTTGACCGCGGCAATTGCAGCGTCGCTGAACACCTCCATGCATAATATCGTCGTCAGGAATGTCAGACAGCTCCCGGATCAGACGCCGACATGGTCGCGCGCCGGCCGTACAGAGCAGATGGGCAGCAGGTTCTAAGAAACCCGCGTGACGCGCTTGAAGCAAAGAAAAACCTGAATTACAAAAAGAATGAATAATAGCCGAGGAGGATCTTTCATGAGAAAGTTTAATATCACGGTCAATGGCAAGGCTTATGAAGTAGAGGTAGAAGAAATCGGAGGCGTGGCTGCGGCCATGCCGGTGCGCCCTGTGGCGGCAGCAGCACCTGCAGCCCCTAAAGCGGCACCTGCTCCAGCTCCGGCACCTGCAGCAGCTCCGGCACCTGCAGCGCCAGCAGCAGAACCTGTAGCGGGCGGCTCCACCATCAGCGCTCCAATGCCTGGAACCGTTCTCGACATTAAGGTCGCAGTAGGCGATACAGTTAAAGTCAATGATGTATTGATGATTCTTGAAGCCATGAAGATGGAAAATGAGATCATGGCTCCAGTTGCAGGTAAAGTTGCTCAAATCAGCGTTTCAAAGGGAGCTTCCGTGAATTCCGGAGACGTTATGATCGTCATCGCGTAACGAAAGAATCCCTTTGGAAGGAGATGACTAAATGTTTAATGCGGTAATTGAATTTTTGCAGAGTACCGGCTTTGTTGCCATCACATGGCAGCAGTTGGTCATGATGGGTATCGCCTTTGTATTTCTTTATCTGGCGATCAAAAAGGGCTTTGAGCCTTTGCTGCTGGTACCAATTGCTTTCGGTATGCTGCTGACGAACCTGCCTTTGGCGGATATGATGAATCCGGGAAAAGATGGTCAAGTTGGCGGACTGCTCTATTACATGTATCAGGGTGTCAAACTGGGTCTCTTCCCTCCTTTGATTTTCCTTGGCGTAGGCGCCATGACGGACTTTGGTCCGCTCATCGCGAATCCTAAATCATTGCTCCTTGGCGCGGCAGCTCAGTTCGGAATCTTTATCACCTTTATTGGCGCGATCGCGTCGGGAATGTTCAATGCTCAAGAAGCAGCCTCCATTGCCATCATCGGCGGCGCGGACGGCCCAACAGCGATCTTCCTGACAACGAAGCTGGCACCGCACCTCCTTGGCCCAATAGCAGTCGCGGCTTACTCTTACATGGCGCTGGTGCCAATCATCCAGCCGCCGATCATGAAGCTCCTCACTACTAAAGAAGAGCGCATGATTAAGATGGAACAGCTTCGTCCGGTTTCCAAGATGGAAAAGATTGTGTTTCCGGTTTTCGTCGCGGTCTTCGTTTCCATGATTGTCCCGCCAGCTGCACCGCTTGTCGGCATGCTGATGCTGGGTAATCTGTTCAGAGAGTCTGGCGTTGTGCCGCGTCTCTCTGATACCTCTCAGAATGCCATGATGAACATAGTCGTTATCTTCCTCGGTGTCTCTGTTGGCGCTACTACAACCGCTGAGAAATTCATCAACCTTCAGACTATTGCGATTGTAATCCTGGGTGTTGTAGCGTTCGGTTTTGGTACCGCGGGCGGTGTCCTCCTCGGCAAAGTGATGTGTAAGCTTTCCGGCGGGAAAATCAATCCGCTCATTGGTTCTGCGGGTGTATCTGCAGTACCAATGGCAGCGCGTGTTTCCCAGGTAGTCGGTCAGAAAGAGAATCCAAGCAACTTCCTTCTGATGCACGCCATGGGTCCAAACGTCGCAGGCGTCATAGGCTCTGCGGTTGCGGCCGGCATATTGCTGACACTGTTCCAATAATTGAAGCGTTATGAATTGAACCTTTAGGACTGCTGCGAAATGAATGGATTCATTCCGCGGCGGTCCTTTTGACATCCATTGAAATTTTGAACGAAACAGTGTACTATTGTTAGCAGTATGAACAAAGTGGGTGATCAATTGAAAGGTAAACTTCTTGAGCTTCTCAGACAGCATAAGGGAAAGGCGCTTTCCGGTCAGGACATATCCGGTCGGTTTGGCGTTTCCAGGACTGCAGTCTGGAAAGCCATTGAGGCACTGAGAGCAGAGGGTTATATCATACGCTCGAGTCCCAGACTGGGCTATGAGTTGGCAGAAGAACCGGATGCTCTGGGTCCGACCGGGGTAGCCTCGATTGCCGCGAGTTCAGACTATCTGGATGTGGGTTTCTTTTTTCACCAAATTGATTCGACGAACTCTGAAGCCAAGCGGTTTGCGGAGGAGCATCCTAAGAAATCGGCACTCTTTGTCGCGGAGGAGCAGACAGCGGGTCGCGGCCGCCTTGGAAGGCAGTGGTTGTCTGAGCGGGGGACAGGTCTTTACTTGAGTTTGCTGATCCGGCCAGACATTGAGCCTTCCAGAGCATCACGGGTTACGCAGATCGCAGCAGTAGCTGCCGCTGAAGCAGTTGAAGCCGCAACAGGTCTGGAGACACAAATCAAATGGCCTAACGATCTTGTCATTCGGGGGAAGAAAGTGTGCGGCATTCTGGCAGAGTTAAGTGCAGAGATGACGGCAGTCAACTATCTGGTAGTTGGTATTGGCATCAATGTGAATCAAGCGCTGTTTCCGGATGACATCAAGGAAAAAGCGGCATCGCTTCAGCTCTTGGCGGGCAGGCGCATTGACCGCCAGAAACTGCTTGCCGAAGTGGTCTCTCGATTTGGCGGCTATCTCAGCGCGCTGACAGACAATGAAGCGCTGGAGAGCATGCATCAAGTGTATCGCTTAAAATCTGCCACACTAGGGAAAGAAGTTCGCCTGGTGGGCAAACAGAATCGAACAGCACGCGTTATTGACATCACAAAGGAAGGCGAACTGTTGGTTGTCTATCCGGATGGAGAACGCGAACTCATACATTTTGGCGAGGTCTCGGTCAGAGGCCTTGACTTTTACGCATAAAGGTGGTTAAAGCCATGTTGCTGGCATTTGACGTAGGCAATACAAATATTGTTTTAGGTGTATTTAAAGATCATCAGCTGCTTACCCATTGGCGCATGTCCACAGACAAAGGGAGATCCGCGGATGAGATTGGCATATTTGTCGATCAGTTATTTAAATATGAAAAATTATCGCTGGCGGATGTTAAGGCGGTTATTATTTCTTCCGTCGTTCCAACAATAATGTATTCACTTCAGCATATGGCGATAAAATATTGCAATACTGAGGCTATGGTGGTTGGTCCCGGCATCAGGACCAGTCTCAACATTAAGTATGACAATCCGAAACAAGTCGGTGCGGACCGTATTGTCAATGCCGTTGCAGCCATTGAGAAGTACGGCGGACCGGCCATTGTCGTGGATTTTGGAACCGCCACGACTTTTTGTGCCATCACGGAAAACAGAGAGTATCTCGGTGGGACGATCATGCCCGGGATCAAAATTTCGAGCGATGCCCTCTTTGAGAAGACAGCGAAGCTGATGCGGGTTGAGCTGATCAAACCGGAGACGGTTGTCTGCAGGAATACAGCCGAGAGCATTCAATCCGGCATCATTTATGGTTATGTTGGTTCTGTGGATTACATTGTTGAGCGGATAAAACTTGAGATGAAATGGAAAAATCCGCGGGTGATCGCGACGGGTGGTCTTGCCTCTCTCATTGCGACCGAGTCGAAGTGGATCGAGACGGTCGACAAATTTCTGACACTGGAAGGGCTCAATATGATCTACCACTTAAATACGGACAAGAATTAACGGGGGAAGCTTTGTTGAAAATTGGTACATTTGAAATCGAAAGCCCAGTGATTCTCGGACCAATGGCCGGGATCACAGACCTCGCTTTCAGAAAAATCTGCAGAGAACAATTTAAGGGATTGATGGTTTCTGAAATGATCAGCGCAAAGGCCATGAGCTTCAAGGACAAGAAGACTGCTCAGATGCTGGTGACCGTTCCTGAGGAACTGCCGCTGTCGATTCAGCTGTTTGGGTCAGATCCGGAAACACTTGGAGAAGCTGTTATCGCACTTCAGGATCATCCCTGTTCTGTGATCGATTTTAATATGGGGTGTCCTGCGCCCAAAATTGTTGGGAACAGTGAAGGCTCTGCTTTGATGAGAGATCCGGAGCTGGCTGAAGCCATTGTCAGGACCATGGTACGACATTCATCCAAGCCTGTCACGGTTAAATTCAGAAAGGGTTGGAA
The DNA here is from genome assembly GCF_058683855.1 of Acidaminobacter sp. QWL-03. NCBI lineage: Bacteria > Bacillati > Bacillota > Clostridia > Peptostreptococcales > Acidaminobacteraceae > Acidaminobacter > Acidaminobacter sp. QWL-03. The sequence goes on along the minus strand of NZ_CM178752.1, from coordinate 2,346,698 downwards.
CACTGCAGAAATCAACGCGGTAGAATTCGCAAAGCGCATGGAAGCCGCAGGCGCTGCGGCAATTACAGTCCACGGCAGAACCAGAGACCAGTTTTATACCGGAACAGCCGACTGGGAAATCATTCGGGAAGTTAAAGAAGCGGTTAGGGTACCTGTGATTGGAAATGGGGACATCTTTGTCTATCAAGACGCACTCCGTATGGTGGCGCAGACAGGCGTGGACGCGGTCATGGCGGCGCGGGGCGTTCAGGGAAATCCTTGGCTGTTGGGCCAGGCGGAAGCAGCATTGCTTGGCCGGCCAGTGCCGGAGCTGCCTTCTGAGAAAGCGCGTATAGAAACAGCTGTTCGACATTTCTTAGGGTTAATCGAGGAAAAGGGAGAGCATGTTGCTGTCCTTGAAATGCGTAAGCACGCGGCGTGGTATCTGAAAGGCATCCACGGCGCCGCAAAACTGAGAACACTGATTAATGTAGAGAAAGATCCGGATCGAGTGATTCAGCTTCTCAGAAGCGCACCGGGTGAATAGAACCCGCTGGGTAATGTTCAGCCATGCCACGACCTGACGGAAATCGTAAGGCAATCGCAATCGCAGAACCGCGCAATAAAAAGAAGCAATCCTTGACATAAAATGTCTTCTTCAATATAATAGTGAAATAAGTTATTGCGAACATTCGCTCAAATTAGGCTGAATGCTTGAAATAACAAAGGTTTAAGAGCTTTTTACTTCAACTGCACTGAACATTCGGTGCTTTTTTCTCTGTAGAGAATCAATTCATGGAGAGGTGTGACTTGCGATGATGTCTAAAGAAGTGCTCATGACACCAGACGGGCTCAGAAAAATAGAAGAAGAACTCGATCATCTTAAATCCGTCCGACGTAGAGAAATTGCGGAGAAGATTAAGGCCGCGCTCGCCTTCGGAGATATCAGTGAAAATGCTGAGTATGATGAGGCAAAAAATGAACAGGCTGAGCTTGAAAAGCGTATAATGAAGCTCGAGGGCATCGTTGGCAACGTCAAGCTCATCGATGAATCAGAGATTAAAAAGGATGAGGTCAGCGTAGGCTCTACGGTCACTGTCAAAGATATTGAATTTGATGAAGTGATGGAGTATTCCATTGTAGGGCCTACAGAAGCAGACCCATATGAAAATAAAATTTCCAATGAGTCTCCTGTCGGGAAAGCTCTGATCGGCAAACGTGTTGGCGAAACGATCGAGGTTCAGGTTCCGGATGGGTTCGCAAAATTCCAGATCATGAAGATCGGAAGATAGTCGGAGGTGGCAGAACGTGAGTGAGGAACTGAGTTTAAGCGAGGTACTGCAGGTAAGACGGGATAAGCTCGCAAAGCTCCGCGAAATGGGCAGAGACCCTTTTATCCACGAGAAGTTTGTTAGAACTGCTATGAGTGCAGAAATTCACAATGATTTCGAAGCGTTTGAAGGCAAAGAAGTACGCATGGCCGGCCGTATTATGGCGAAGAGAACCATGGGACGTGCATCGTTCTTTGATATTCAGGATATGGACGGAAGAATTCAATCTTATATTCGTGAAGATGCCATAGGCGAAGCGGAATATGAGATTGTCTCTACTTATGATATAGGGGACATAGTCGGCATTGTCGGCACTGTGTTCAAGACCAAGAAGAACGAGGATTCTGTCCGCGTGTCAGAAATCCTGCTGCTCAGCAAATCCCTTCAGATCCTGCCGGAAAAATTCCATGGTCTGAAAGATACGGATACGCGTTATCGTCAGCGATACGTGGATTTGATCGTCAATCCTGAGGTCAAGAAGACGTTCCTTCAACGAAATAAAATTTTGAGAGCGGTCAGGGAGTACCTTGACAATGAAGGTTTCCTCGAGGTCGACACGCCAATCCTTGGAACAATTGCAGGCGGCGCTGTGGCAAGACCATTTATCACGCACCACAATACCCTGGACATAGATATGTACATGAGAATCGCCAACGAACTTTATTTGAAGCGACTCATTGTGGGTGGTTTTGATAAGGTTTATGAAATGGGCAGAATGTTCAGGAATGAAGGCATGTCTATCAAGCATAATCCGGAGTATACTGCAATCGAAGTTTACGCAGCCTACGAAGACTTCCAATATATTATGGAGCTGACGGAAAACTTGGTCGCGCACTGCTGCGTCCAGGCAAATGGCACAACCAAGGTCAATTATCAGGGTGTTGAGATCGACTTTGCGCCCCCTTGGAGAAGGCTGCCTATGACAGAAGCGGTCAAACTTTATGCCGGCGCTGACTTTGATGCAGCCAAGACGGATGAAGAGGCACGTGAGTTGGGCAAAAAGCTTGGTCTTGACGTTGACAGCAGCATGAAAAAAGGCCACGTCATCAACGAGGCTTTTGAAACTTTCTGCGAAGAGCATCTCATTCAACCGACCTTTATTACGCATCACCCGGTTGAGGTGTCTCCTCTGGCAAAGCGCAATCCTGATAACCCAATGATCACCAATCGCTTCGAAGCTTTTGCCAACACGTGGGAAATTGCGAATGCTTTCTCTGAGCTCAACGATCCAATCGATCAGCGCGAGCGCTTTGAAGAGCAGGTCAATGCCCGTGAAGGCGGCGACGAAGAGGCGCACATGATGGATGAAGATTTCCTCAATGCCCTGGAAGTCGGACTTCCGCCGACCGGCGGCCTCGGTATTGGCATTGACCGCATGGTAATGCTCCTGACGAACGCGGCCTCCATTCGCGACGTTATTCTATTCCCGACTATGAAGCCTATCGGAAAACAAGAACCGGGAAGTAAGAAGCAGAGCGCTGAAGCGTCAGAGGAAGAAGAAGCTTAGTTTCATGTAAGCGCAAAATTGGATCACTAAAAGGCAAAGTGTTAAGCCGCTCATTTCCAGCGATTTCGTTGGCAATGAGCGGCTTTTTTGTGGTTTGGAAACGCAAAGCTTGATTCATGTCGCCACCAGTAGTGTGGTCAAGACGTGGCAGTCATCAGAAAGGTCCCTGCGCGTGGCTGCGGACGATTTTACCGGGCACGCTGCCGTCCAGCTTCACGCTTGGATTTTTTAGGCGATAAGACGGTGCATTTACAGGCAGCCTTCAACTGATCGATGGACCCATGCAAGACGGCTGTGCCGACGGCGTTGGGATAAAGCTGCAGGTCCCAGCCCAGGCTTAACAGTTCCGGTGAGGCTGACCAGCATGTGGCTTCAAAGGGTGTCACACAGAAGCCGCTGTCGTAGGCCAGGACAGGTCTCAGGTAATGAGCCAGGTCCCCTTGGACGATTGTCTCCGGTGCATGCAGCTCGAGGCTGACAGGCTTGCCAATGTCGCCAAAGAGGTACAGCAGCGGACAATGGGCGCGCATTTGCCAGTCATATTCGCTGTGTTTCCCGCCGGGCACGATCCAAGCTTCCATTTCAAAGTTGGCGTTGGGTTTGTCCCGCAGTTCTAGCAGACGGCCCAGAATCACGTCAAAACCCTCTTTTAGCCCGCCCTCAGCATCGCCCATGTCGATCCAAAGTTTCTCAGGCATGCCTGCAGGATCCAGGCTTTCCACGTAGGGCAGCAGATCCTTGGGGCTCCACCAAAATGAGGGTGAGACAATGCCAAGCTTACCAAAGACATCCGGCCGATGGGTCCCTATCATAAACGTGATCAGCCCGCCCATGGAAGACCCCATGAGCCCCGTATTCTCAGGGCCTGTCATCACCCTGAAATTGGCTTCGATAAACGGCATGACATCCTCCAGCACAAAGCGTTCATAAAGTGCGCCGCGGCCCGGTACGTTCTTCCCAAAGGAGTGGTAGTCATAGTGGGCATATTCGCTCAGGCGCGCCTCGCCTATATTGGCTATGCCCACAATGATTATTTCCTCCATTGCCCCACCCCGGATCAGCTCGTCTGCCGTCTGATGTATTTCCCAGCCCATGCCGGAGTAGGAAGCTTCCCCGGTGAAGATATTTTGCCCGTCGTGCATGTAGAGGACCGGATAATGTCGCTGGTCTTCGAGTCTGTAAGAAGGCGGCAAATAAATATAAAGTGATCTGAAGTTGTCAAGAGCCCTGGAGTAAAACCGGTGCAGGAAAGTACAATCTTGCTGTGAAAAGTCGTTCATAGCGGGTCCCTCACCTTATTAAAGATTGCTGCCGATGGTCATTAATTCAAAACCATCAGTCTATCTTACAGCTTTTGTAGTTTACGCCTGCTTGGCGATCATTTCACGTCGAATCTCAAGTCCCTTCTCATGGTCCTTAGTCCTAAAGATGATCCCGTAGTCTCCAATAGCAAGGGAGAATATCTTTTCAACTTTATAGTGATGCACGATCTCATCTTTGTAAGTTTCAAGGATGTCTTCCAAAGGACGCTTATAGTTTAAACTGTCCTTTCTTCCAACATAGAAGCAGCTGTAAGGGCGTGTCAGCTCTGCGTCAAAGACATTTTTTGTCACAACTTTGGCATACTGTTCGAAAATGTTAATGTCATTGGCATAATTGAACATATCCACAATTTTACCACCTGGAAGCCGTGCGTTCAATTCGAGGGCGACGATTTCGCCCTCCGGGAGGACGAACAGCTCTAAATGGAAGAATCGCTCTTTCAATTTAAAAGCTTGGATGGCTTTGGTGCCCATTTCGACAACCTTCGCATTCAGTTCTTTTGGTATGTAGAAATCTGTATCATTCCCGTCGTTGACAGACTCCATGACACCGGCGCCATAAACCAGTGAGGAGTGGAAGACGATTTCGCCCTCCTGGTCAGTTAAACCGTCAAAAGAATAAATATTGCCATTAACAAAGGCTTCCATAATATAGATGGCCTGATCCTGAAGCGCTTCTTTCTGAGACATGAAGGCTTCGAGTTTCTAAGGGGAGTCAATTTTGAAAGTGCCCATGGCGCCAACGCCCCGGTCCGGTTTCACAATAACGGGGTAACCGTGCTTCTTGATAAACTTCTCGGCGTCTTTCATAGTACCAATCAAAGTGCTTGGTGCAACTTCCAGACCAGCTTTCTTAAAGACCTTTTTCATGCCGGATTTATATTTGACCCGGCTCATGTCTTCTGTTTTGAGGCCCGGTATGTTGAAGTCGGTCCTCAATCGGGCATCTGACTCCAGCCAGTGCTCGATATGGGATTCAAGTCTGTCAATTTTTCCATACTTGTGAGAGAAAAAGGCTACAGCTTTGAACATCTGATTATAATCTTCCATAGAATCTACCCGGTAGTACTCGGTCAGTGCTGTTTTTAAGTCCGCAGGAAGCGTATCGTAAGCATCTTCCCCTATACCTAAGACATTGACCCCTTCGTTTTTAAGCGCGACCGAGAACGGAATGAAATTGGCGGGAAAGCTTGGAGACACCACTATATAGTTCATTAAACTCACACCTTTCGTTTATTAAATTTTTACCATATTATCACATCATGAAGTAGTTTCCCAGTTGAAAATTGTAATGTTTGAAAAAGTTATGTAAATCAACAGCGAAATCGAGGGTTGGTGAAACCCAGTCATTTGAAGGCGTGCGGCGATTTGATGAATTTAGTTCGAAAAAACTTGAAAAAAGTGTTGACGCGGGGGTAGGACATAGATATAATTAAAAAGTCGCCGATTCAAAGGTGAGCAAACGCAAGACAGGCAAGACACATTCGATCCTTGAAAACTAAACAGTGTACAACCCAAAATTCTGAAATAAAAAGTCGGTTCTGCTTGGAACCGGCGAAGTGATTTCTGATTATGGAAATAACGGAAGTCAGTGTTACAACTGCAGTTTAAGGATTATGATTAAGAGTTTGATCCTGGCTCAGGATGAACGCTGGCGGCGTGCCTAACACATGCAAGTCGAGCGCGATTAGTTGGACTGGAGGCTTCGGCCAAAGGGAAGACTATGAAAGCGGCGGACGGGTGAGTAACGCGTGAGCAACCTGCCCTGTACAGGGGGATAGCCACTGGAAACGGTGATTAATACCCCATAACCCCAAAGGACCGCATGGTCCAATGGGCAAAGCCACAAGCGGTACAGGATGGGCTCGCGTCTGATTAGCTAGTTGGTGAGGTAACGGCTCACCAAGGCGACGATCAGTAGCCGACCTGAGAGGGTGAACGGCCACACTGGAACTGAGACACGGTCCAGACTCCTACGGGAGGCAGCAGTGGGGAATATTGCACAATGGGCGCAAGCCTGATGCAGCAACGCCGCGTGAGTGAAGAAGGCCTTCGGGTCGTAAAACTCTGTCCTAAGGGAAGAAGAAGTGACGGTACCTTAGGAGGAAGCCCCGGCTAACTACGTGCCAGCAGCCGCGGTAATACGTAGGGGGCAAGCGTTATCCGGAATCACTGGGCGTAAAGGGTGCGTAGGCGGCTGATCAAGCCAGGGGTGAAAGGCAATAGCTTAACTATTGTAAGCCTTTGGAACTGGTCAGCTTGAGTGCAGGAGAGGAAAGCGGAATTCCTAGTGTAGCGGTGAAATGCGTAGATATTAGGAGGAACACCCGTGGCGAAGGCGGCTTTCTGGACTGTAACTGACGCTGAGGCACGAAAGCGTGGGGAGCAAACAGGATTAGATACCCTGGTAGTCCACGCTGTAAACGATGAATACTAGGTGTCGGGGGTCAAAGCCCGGTGCCGCAGCTAACGCATTAAGTATTCCGCCTGGGGAGTACGGTCGCAAGACTGAAACTCAAAGGAATTGACGGGGACCCGCACAAGCAGCGGAGCATGTGGTTTAATTCGAAGCAACGCGAAGAACCTTACCAGGTCTTGACATCCCTCTGAATGGCGCTTAGCAGCGCAGGTCTTTCGGGACAGAGGAGACAGGTGGTGCATGGTTGTCGTCAGCTCGTGTCGTGAGATGTTGGGTTAAGTCCCGCAACGAGCGCAACCCTTGCCTTTAGTTGCCAGCACATTATGGTGGGCACTCTAGAGGGACTGCCGGTGACAAACCGGAGGAAGGTGGGGATGACGTCAAATCATCATGCCCCTTATGATCTGGGCTACACACGTGCTACAATGGCCGGTACAACGAGAAGCGAAACCGCGAGGTGAAGCAAATCTTTTAAAGCCGGTCCCAGTTCGGATTGCAGGCTGAAACTCGCCTGCATGAAGTTGGAGTTGCTAGTAATCGCGGATCAGCATGCCGTGGTGAATGCGTTCCCGGGTCTTGTACACACCGCCCGTCACACCATGGAAGTTGGGGGGACCCGAAGCCAGTGATCCAACCGCAAGGAGGAAGCTGTCGAAGGTAAAACCAATGACTGGGGTGAAGTCGTAACAAGGTAGCCGTATCGGAAGGTGCGGCTGGATCACCTCCTTTCTAAGGAGAAAATTGGGGTACACTGTTTAGTTTTGAGGGATTGATGAAAGTCAATTTCTTAAAAACATCATATTGAGTTGTTGGCGTAAGGTTACTTGGTAACTTTGCATCATCAACAGAGCAAAAGTCGAAAGGAGAGCGCCGTAAGGTCGGCGATCGACTTGCGAGCTTTTGCGCCTCGCACCTTGAAAACTGCATATGGAAGAAAACGAAGAAATATCGAGGATAAACCCATGACGAGAGATCGTCATATGATCAAGCAATAAAGAGCATAGGGTGGATGCCTTGGCACCAGACGCCGATGAAGGACGTGGTAAGCTGCGAAAAGCTGCGGGGAGTTGCAAGCAAACCTTGATCCGCAGATGTCCGAATGGGGAAACCCATCTGCCGTAGTGGGCAGATATCCGTACATGAATACATAGTGTGCGGAAGGGAGACTCGGGGAACTGAAACATCTAAGTACCCGAAGGAAGAGAAAGAAAGTATCGATTTTCTGAGTAGCGGCGAGCGAAAGGGAAACAGCCCAAACCGAGGCCTACGGGCGTCGGGGTTGCGGACGAGCCATAGAGTAAGAGGTAACCTAGTCAAAGAGTGCTGGAAAGCGCTGCCGTAGAGGGTGATAGCCCCGTAGACGAAAGGTGAAGACTGAAAGAGCTCGATCCAGAGTACCACGGGACACGTGAAATCCTGTGGGAAGCAGGGAGGACCATCTCCCAAGGCTAAATACGATCTGGTGACCGATAGCGCATAGTACCGTGAGGGAAAGGTGAAAAGAACCCCGGGAGGGGAGTGAAATAGAACCTGAAACCCTATGTTTACAAGCAGTGGAAGCGCCTGAAGATGCGCGACCACGTACTTTTTGTAGAACGGGCCAACGAGTTACGTTACGCAGCAAGGTTAAGTGCTTAAGGTACGGAGCCGAAGCGAAAGCGAGTCTGAATAGGGCGAAAGTTGTGTGACGTAGACCCGAAACCGGGTGACCTATCCATGAGCAGAGTGAAGCAAAAGTAAAATTTTGTGGAGGCTCGAACCCATGTCTGTTGAAAAAGGCTGGGATGACTTGTGGATAGCGGAGAAATTCCAATCGAACTCGGAGATAGCTGGTTCTCCCCGAAATAGCTTTAGGGCTAGCCTTAAAGAATGAGACACGGAGGTAGAGCACTGAATGGCCTAGGGGCTTTCACCGGCTACCGAAGCTTATCAAACTCCGAATGCCGTGATCTTAACTTTAGGAGTCAGACCATGTGTGATAAGATTCATGGTCGAAAGGGAAACAGCCCAGACCGTCAGCTAAGGTCCCAAAATGCAGGTTAAGTGGAAAAGGATGTGGAATTGCACAGACAACTAGGATGTTGGCTTAGAAGCAGCCATACATTTAAAGAGTGCGTAATAGCTCACTAGTCGAGTGGTTCTGCGCCGAAAATGTCCGGGGCTAAAACCTGCTACCGAAGCTACGGCTTGATGCTATGCATCAGGGGTAGGGGAGCATTGTGTAAGGGCAGAAGGTATACCGAAAGGCGTGCTGGACATTACACAAGAGAGAATGTTGGCATGAGTAGCGAGAGGCAGGTGAGAATCCTGCCCGCCGAAAATCTAAGGTTTCCTGGGGAAGGTTCGTCCGCCCAGGGTAAGTCAGGACCTAAGCTGAGGACGAAAGTCGTAGGCGATGGACAACAGGTGAAGAGTCCTGTACCGCCAAATAGCGTTTGAGAGATGGAGTGACGCAGGAGGATAGGCAGAGCGCACGGTTGGAAGAGTGCGTCCAAGGGCGAAGTCTGTACGGGGAGGCAAATCCCCCTGTATAAGGATGACGCTTGATGGGGAGTGAAACTAAGTAACGAAGCTGCTGATTTCAGACTGACAAGAAAAGCTTCTATCGAGTTATAAGGCGCCTGTACCGCAATCCGACACAGGTAGATGAGTAGAGAATACTAAGGCGAGCGAGAGAACCATTGTTAAGGAACTCGGCAAAATAACCCCGTAACTTCGGGAGAAGGGGTGCCCCAGACGGTGTCAAAGCCGACTGGGGCCGCAGAAAACAGGCCCAAGCGACTGTTTAACAAAAACACAGGTCTCTGCTAAATCGAAAGATGATGTATAGGGGCTGACGCCTGCCCGGTGCTGGAAGGTTAAGAGGAAGTGTCAGAGCGATCGAAGCACTGAATTGAAGCCCCAGTAAACGGCGGCCGTAACTATAACGGTCCTAAGGTAGCGAAATTCCTTGTCGGGTAAGTTCCGACCCGCACGAAAGGCGTAACGATTTGGGCACTGTCTCAACAATGGACTCGGTGAAATTGTAGTATGGGTAAAGATGCCCATTACCCGCAGCAGGACGGAAAGACCCCGTGGAGCTTTACTGTAGCTTGGCACTGAACATTGGTATTGGATGTACAGGATAGGTGGGAGACTAAGAGGCATGGACGCCAGTCTGTGCGGAGTCGACGTTGGGATACCACCCTTTCAATATCGCTGTTCTAACCCGAAGCCGTGATCCGGCTTGGGGACACTGCCAGGTGGGCAGTTTGACTGGGGCGGTCGCCTCCCAAAATGTAACGGAGGCGCTCAAAGGTTCCCTCAGTGCGGTTGGAAATCGCGCGAAGAGTGCAAAGGCAAAAGGGAGCTTGATTGCGAGACAGACAAGTCGAGCAAGTACGAAAGTAGGACTTAGTGATCCGGCGGTACCGAATGGAAGGGCCGTCGCTCAACGGATAAAAGCTACCCCGGGGATAACAGGCTTATCTCCCCCAAGAGTCCACATCGACGGGGAGGTTTGGCACCTCGATGTCGGCTCGTCTCATCCTGGGGCTGAAGTAGGTCCCAAGGGTTGGGCTGTTCGCCCATTAAAGAGGCACGCGAGCTGGGTTCAGAACGTCGTGAGACAGTTCGGTCCCTATCCGCTGTGGGCGCAGGAAATTTGAGAGGCGCTGTCCTTAGTACGAGAGGACCGGGATGGACGCACCGCTGGTGTATCGGTTGTTCCGCCAGGAGCACGGCCGAGTAGCTATGTGCGGCAGGGATAAGCGCTGAAGGCATCTAAGCGCGAAGCCCCCCTCAAGATGAGATTTCCCATTCGAAAGAAGTAAGACCCCTGATAGACTAACAGGTTGATAGGTCTGAGGTGTAAGAGCGGTAACGCTTTCAGCTGACAGATACTAATAGGTCGAGGGCTTGATCAAGGTTTACAAATCGATATTAGAGTAATCTTCCGTATGCGGTTTTGAAGGTGTGAATCATACTTTCAGACTTGGTTAGATCAGAGCGCAAGGCAAGTTTGCCGCCTCTTGAAGCTAACGATCCGGTGACTATAGAGAAAGGGCCACACCTGTTCCCATCTCGAACACAGAAGTTAAGCCTTTCATCGCTGATGGTACTTGGGGGGCAGCCCCCTGGGAGAGTAAGTCGTCGCCGGGTAACAAAAAACGGACATTTGCATTACGCAGATGTCCGTTTTTTATTGCATAACAGGACGAAACTCGGTGTCAAACACCCAGTTTCCTCAAAAAGAAACTCGGTGTCAGACACCCAGTTTCGCTCCTTTCTTCAGTCTTTTCTATTGTGGATCACCGCATATAGTGATATGATAGACGAGTAGATACAATATATAGTGGGAGGGCTTGCTGTGACACATTCGCATGAGTTTGAAACCTCTTTGGAAAACCTGTTCGAACACGGACTTTCTTTCGATAAATTTCTTCAAAGCGCAGACGCGGATCAGAGAAAAACAATCCTTGATATACTGGAAAAAACAGATTTCACCTGGATTGAGACACCTGAGATGCCAATGCGCATTCTGTTTTTTGGAGAGCTGTGGTGTCCTGACTGCGTCATCAATGCCGCAGCGCTTGCGGGCATAATGAAACAGGTAAAAATATTGGAAGTCAGGGTGCAGCCAAGGGATGGCAATGAAGAAGTGATTATAGGTCTCGGTGATGGCATCAAGGCGCGAATCCCCACCATTGTGCCGCTGGATGATCAGGGTAATCCTTTGGGGGTTTTTGTGGAAAGGCCAAAAGTCATCCGGGACTTGGAGCAGAGCGAGGACCAGCTTAAACGCATTGTGATGATGCGGGACTATCGGGCAGGGGGCTATGTTTTGGATACGGCGAGAGAAATAATGGAGATGCTGAGCATCTGAATATTGCGCTCGCCATCTTGGAGTGGTACAATATCTAGTGTCTAGAAGCAACAAAAGCAAATAATTATACAATATATAGACAAAATAATACCTGCAGCTCATAGGGAGGAACCAGACGTGACAAAAGTAATGAAGCGGAACAAAGCGGTGGTTGAGTTCAAGCCTGAAAAGATCCAAAGGGCAATTGAGATGGCTATGAAGGAGACTGAACTCGGCATTGACTCCGAACTAAGCCTTGAAATCGCCAAGCGCATAGAGGCGGTTGCTGCTGGCAGCGGTCTCCCTATGGAAGTAGAAGAGATTCAGGATTTGGTGGAAACATACTTGATGGATAGTCCTCGCAAGGACGTCGCCAAGCAGTATATTATTTACAGAAACGAGCAGAGCAAGACCAGGGAGATCCGCAAGACGGACAGCCGCTTGCTCACGGATGAATTCATCAGCCGCTACAAGCACCTTGACAGCCCTATGAATCAGCTGGGCAGCTTCGTTTACTACCGGACTTATTCCAGATGGCTGCCGGAGGAAAAACGTCGTGAGTACTGGTGGGAAACGGTACGACGCTCTGTAGAATACAACTGCAGCCTGGTCCCGACGACCCGGGCGGAAGCGGAAGAGCTCTTCGACAACATCTTTTACCTGCGTCAGTTTTTATCAGGCAGAACCTTCTGGGTGGGGAACACAAGCGTTGCCAAGAATTATCCTATGGCGAACTTCAACTGTTCCTTCCAGATTATCGACAGCTTTGAGGCGTTCAGGGATGTTTTCTACCTTCTCATGATTGGCTCCGGCGTAGGGGTTAGAATTCTAAAAGAGGATATCGCACAGCTTCCAAAGGTTCGCACGGACTTTGAATTGATCCACAAAGACTACAGCGCGATCTCAATGTCAGAGCGCGAAGATTCCACCAGCCTTGAGTATTTCTACAACCACACAGTCAAAATTACAGTGGGTGACAGCAAGGAAGGCTGGGTTCAGTCGATCGACTATTTCTTCAAGATTTTGTACAGCAATGAGTACCGCAACATTAAGACGATTATCATCGACTATGACCATGTGCGGCCTAAAGGCGAGAAGCTCAAGAGTTTCGGCGGTACGGCAAGCGGCCATATCAGCCTGAAGAATATGTTTGAGAAAATCAACAAAGCCATCAAGAAGGCTGGACTTCGCGACGGAGCGCTGGATGAAAGAAAGCGCGTCAAGCTCAAGCCGCTGGATTGCCTGGATATTGCCAATATCATCGGTGAGAATGTCGTGGTCGGCGGTGTCAGAAGAACAGCGGAAATTCTGTTGATCGATCAGGATGACGAGGAATGTATCGATGCCAAATCCAACCTTTACAAGCAGATTGACGGTCAGTGGGTTGTGGACAAGGATATTATCCATAGGCAAATGAGCAATAACTCAATCTACTATACGAGAAAACCGAGCCGTGAGCGCCTCAGATGGCAAATCGACCGCATGCGATATTCCGGTGAACCGGGCTGGGTAAACGCGGAAGCGGGCGCCAAGCGCAGACCAAACTTCAACGGGGTCAACCCGTGCGGGGAGATCCTGCTGGACAACAAGGGCTTATGTAATCTCACGACGGTCAACGTATTTGCGTTTGTACGGCCTGACGGCACACTGGATTACAACGGTCTGTTCAAAGCCCAGCGACTGTCGGCGAAGGCGGGTTACAGAATGACTTGCGTTGAGCTCGAAATCCCAACCTGGGACGCGGTACAGCAGAGAGACAAACTCGTCGGCTGCTCGCTTACAGGCTGGCAGGACATGGTCAACGCGACCCAGATGACAGTCGAGCAGCAAGCGGATCTTCTTCGCAAACTCCGCTCGGTGGCAAAGAAAGAAGTTGAAGTTTACGCGGTTGAACTTGGCGGACGTGTGCCAATCCTGGTGACGACCATCAAGCCGGAAGGGACTTTGAGCCAGCTGCCTACAGTCTCCAGTGGCGTTCACTTCTCTCACTCGCCGTACTATATCCGTCGCGTTCGGATCAGTGCGGATGATCCGTTGGTTAAAGTTTGCGAGGAGCTCAATTATCCGGTATTCCCGGAGGTTGGCCAGGATCTGGAGACATGTTCGACGAAAGTCATTGAGTTTCCGGTCAAGGCGCCTATCGGCAAAACCAAGTATGAGGTTTCGGCCCTTGAGCAACTTGAGATTTATAAACTCTTTATGGAAAACTATGTCGACCACAACTGTTCCATCACAATTCACGTCCGAAACCATGAGTGGGAAGCGGTTGAGGAATGGGTCTGGAACAATTGGGACGACGTCATGGCGCTGTCGTTCCTGTCCCTGGAGGACAACTTCTACGAGCTGCTTCCTTATGAAGCAATCGAAGAAAATGAATTCGACCGCCGTGTACAAGCCATGCAGCCGTTTAGGCCATCTCTGATCGCCAAATATGAAAAGCAGGAAACTGTCTTTGACATTGGCACAGATGGCTGTGAGAGCGGCGCGTGTCCGGTTCGCTAACACCTCTCTTTTTATAAATCCTTTCCCCCTGACAAGCGGTTGTCGGGGGATTTTTTTAGCGACTACCACGAGGAGGAATATCAAATGCAGAAAGCGACCATTACAACCCAGGATCTTGTTCAAAAAGCCCTCGAGCTCGCAGGCCTTGAGGCATTGCCCTGCGACTCTCAAATCATCACAGCTGGCGACGATGTCCGCCGGGTGCTGTTCGGCATAGATATGGAAACCCAGGAGCTGCTGCTGGCAAAGCATTTGGGCTTCGACTGCGTCGTGAGCCATCATCCCCATGCGGGCAGTGCCATGATCGATTTTGCCAAGGTCATGGAGATTCAGATTGACAAAATGGTAAGCTTTGGTGTGCCTATCAACCGGGCGCAAAAGGCACTCAGGAAAAAGCAGCTCAGCGTGGATATAGGCATGCAGGTCAGCAACTACGACCGCACTGCCAGTGCGGCGAGGCTTCTCGATCTGGCCTACTTCAATGTGCATATGCCCGCGGATCTGATGACTGAGAACGAAGTCCAGACCATGCTGGACCAGCGCTTCGGCAGCGAGCCCAAGGCGACCCTTGGAGAGGTGATGGATTTTCTCAAAGGGATGGAGGCATACGCCAACGCGCCGGCCGGACCGGTGATCCGAGTGGGTTCCGAAAAGGATTATGCCGGAAAAATCGCCGTTCTGATGGCAGGCGGCACGAACGGCGGGGCAGAGGTTTACAAGGCCTACTTCGATGCCGGCGTGGGGACGATTATTGCAATGCACATGCCAGAGGACGTCAAGAAGGCGGTTGAGGAACAGGGCTACGGCAATGTGATTATCGCTGGGCACATGGCGTCGGACTCTATTGGACTTCGCAAGATCGCGGAGGCCTGGAGGCGCATGGGGCTGGAGGTTGTCACCATGGCTGGGATTCTGGCGGTTTGAAGCTCAGGCGACCATCGGCAGAACGTTTTTAAGACCTTTTGCCGATGGACGCGGCACTTAACACATTATGTTGTAAAATTTATGGAGACGGCGGTCAATTTTCATTTTTTCTTCACAATTGTGGCGTAAAGTCATAGTAAGGTTTACGAGGCTGCATCCAAAGCGGGCCTTGTTTGACAACTTGTGAGGAGGCATTCCCATGTCTGTGCATACCAACAACGCAGCAAGCCGGAACAAGGCGGTTAAAGTTCGGCCATGGATTCAGGGATTTTTTTTCATCTTTGTTCTGATCACCAGTCTCAACCACCTGCTTGAGGAAAGCGGAAAGTCGATCCCCTTCTGGCCTCAGGCGTCACTGCACGCGATCTGCCCTTTTGGCGGCGTCGTTTCACTTTACCAGTTTTTCGCAGTGGGTACCTTCGTTCAAAAGATTCACGAGTCTGCTTTTGTGCTGATGGCGGCGGCGTTCGTGCTGGCAGTTCTGGCCGGTCCGGTACTCTGTGGCTGGATTTGTCCGCTGGGGACGTTTCAGGAGTGGATTTCAAAGCTTGGAAGAAAGCTGACCGGTAAACGGTTTGGCAAATACATACCTTCTGAGGTGGACGGTGTTCTGCGATACTTCCGCTATGCGGTTCTGGCCTGGGTGATCTATCAAACAGCGGTCACCGGAAAACTTATTTTTCAGGATGTGGATCCCTATTACGCGCTCTTCAACCTCTGGTCGGAGGAGCTCGCGCCGGCGGCTCTCGCAGTGCTCGGAGCGACGGCGCTCCTGTCTCTGATCACGGAGCGGCCTTGGTGCAAATATGCCTGCCCATACGGCGCAGTTTTGGGGCTTTCCAACAAGATCCGGATTTTCAGGATTCGCCGGGCAACCTCCACCTGCATTGACTGCGGAGCTTGTGACAGGGCTTGTCCGATGGGGATCAGAGTATCTGGGATGGAAGTCGTCAAAGACCATCAGTGTATTTCCTGCCTGGAGTGTACATCGGAATATCACTGCCCGGTGCCTGCGACGGTAGAGCTCAAGGTGTTGGGTGGTGACGCGAAATGAAGATGAGAGCCTGGATGCTTGGCGTTGTCGCGGTGGGCATTATGTTTGGGTCGGTTTTGATCTCTGACGCCCTTGGCTATTGGCAAACAGAGAGTACGAAAACGCCGGCTGTGATTTCAACCGGAGAATTCGCAGGCGAGGCAGATCCAGCGGATATCCGCGGGTCTTACAGCTTTGGGGATGTGGAAGCGGCGTTTGATATCGAGTCTGAGATATTGGCAGAGGCTTTTGGCGTCGATCCGGCGGAATCTGAGGGTTTCCAGCTGAAATCACTGGAAACTATGTATGAAGCTCTCGCTGAGGCGGGAACTGAGGTGGGAACGGGCTCTGTTCGATATTTTGTAGCCTTATACACCGGACTGCCCTATGAACTTACTGAAGAAGTCTATCTGCCTCAGCCGGCAGTGGCGCTTCTGATCGAGGAAGGAAAAGTTGCGGGAGAAGCAGCGGAAGCGCTTAAGTCGATTGCGGTCGAGATTCCGGCTGTCGAAGCTGGCAGTGTCACGACTGAAGAGAGCGCTGAACAAAGCACTGTAGAAACGCCGATTTCTGGTGAGGCTGATGGCAACGCTGCAGCAGCAGATTTGCTGATCAAAGGAAAAACCACTTTCAGAGAAGTGCTTGACGCCGGCGTCAGCGAAGCGGATCTTGAACGGGCTCTTGGGTCAGAAATGCCAAATCCTCTGACGGTCATCAAGACCTTCTGCACGGAGCAGGACCTGGACTTTGAAACGGTTAAAACGGCGCTGCAAGCCTTGGTGGATGCAGAGTAAGGACGTTTGCTGCCGAGCAGATTCAGAGAGATTTCCTCTTGAATATTAACTGAAGAACGAAGGCGCGAACGCAGATTGTCAAGGGACAGGACAATCCGCGTTCGCGCCTTTTTTAAGCACTTACTTCATGAGCTCAAGAGGTTCCCGGATATAGCGGCGCATGCCGTATTTTTCCTGAGAGGCTGCCAGCGCCTCCCGAATCGCCTCCGGACGCCCTTCAAAACTGCCGCTGTCCGGAAATTCAATGCCATGGCTGAACGGGCATGTCGACAGGCAGATGCCGCAGTCGGTTCCCAGGCTCCTCCAGCGCTCATAACAATTATCGTGGTCGATCTTCCAGTAGGCCTGCCCTTCGTAGACCGCATTCTTTTCTAGGGGAATGGCTTTACCCGGGCAAGTCATCTGGCACTTTCCGCAAATTTCGCAGAATGCATCAAGTCCAAAGGTGTCCGGTGCATCAGGGACTAACTCGGCGTTCGTCGTGACAATGCCCAGCCGGACTCGGGGCCCGCTCTTTCGAGTCGTCAGAAGTCCCATTCGTCCAATTTCGCCCAGTCCTGACTCTACGGCCACCAGCGGCGCCACCAGCAGATAGTTGCCGTCCATGTGGTTGCGGGCGTCGTAACCGAGTTCTCTCAGCCAGTAGGAGAGGATCATGCCGGCAATGCCGGCCTTGAGATAGCCGGTACTGGTTTCGATGACCTCCTCAAGCTGAGGGGATCGGTCAATCATATCTTCATTCATCTCGATAGTAAAGGCAATGGCATAAGTGTGATCGAGAACGACGGGCTCACCGTAGTGCTCTGCCTTTCTGCCGCGGTGCGAATAGAGGTGTTCGTCTTTCAGACACGTCATTCCGACATCCTGCACGCCCAAATGCTTTGCGAGCGCCTTGACCTTTTTTGTCAGAAGTGCCGGATCGACCGGCAATGGGGTTTCCCGGCGCACTGGCTGTTCAGACAGCGGATTGAGGTCGCCCAAAAATTTAAAAATAGCGTCTGCGACCGGACTCATCAGCGGATTCCAAGTCATAGTCCCTTCTGAGCATAACTGGGGGAGCGAGCGGATTCGCAGATCCCGTTCAAGTTTCTCAGGGTGTCTGCGGTAGTAGTCGTCAAAGACCTCGGAATCCTGTTCGTAGTTAAAGCGGGCAAAAGGGATATCGCGTTCGTCAAAGCGCCTCATAGCTCTCCTCCATCTTCAAACATTTTTATCATTATAACATTGGTGAAAGTTTGTTGGTAGGGATCACAAAATTGGGTATAGACAGTGCATACTGATTTTTTACAATTATCACAATATTAAAAAAATGAATTGATGAAAAAAAGGAATTTGAGATGTAATGTAGAATTTAACACGGACGCACAAAATCCAACACATCAGAAAGCGGGGAGAATCACATGAAGAATTACAGTGTTGACAGAATTCGCAACGTTGCGTTGCTCGGCCACGGCGGCTGTGGCAAAACGACTTTGACGGAAGCGATTCTTTTTTCACTAGGCGTTACCAAACGCATGGGAAAAGTCACGGAAGGCAATACTGTTTCAGATTTTGACAAAGAAGAAATCTCTCGTCAGTTTTCAATTGGTACCAGTGTCATTCCTGTAGAATGGAATGAGTCGAAGTATAATTTCCTGGACACGCCGGGATACTTTGATTTTGTCGGCGACCAGTTCAGCGCGCTGAGAGTTGCGGGCGGCGCGGTGATCGTTATGGACGCGGGCTCCGGCATTGAAGTCGGCACAGAAAAAGCCTGGACGTTCACAGAGAAACGCAATATGCCAAAGATCATCTTCATCAACAAAATGGACAAAGAAAATATTGATTATGTCAAATTGATCCGAGATCTCAAGGATAAATTTGGAAAGAAAATCGCGCCGTTCTGTATTCCGTTAGGCGAGCAAAATGAATTCAAAGGCTTCGTCAACGTCGTCGATCTGATCGGCAGAGAATACACTGGAAAAGAGTGTATCGACATATCGGTGCCGGCTGACATGGAACCGCGCATCAAGCCATTTCGCGATATGATCATCGAATCCGTCGCTGAAAGTGATGAAGCGCTCATGGAAAAATATTTCGGCGGTGACGAATTCACCACGGAAGAGATTCACGCCGGCCTCAGAAAAGGCGTCATTAACAACGAAATCGTCCCGGTTCTGATTGGTTCTGCTGAAAACAGAATCGGTATTCATACATTGCTCAACATGATCTATGACTACCTTCCGACGCCAAAAGATATGGATGGGGGCGTTACAGTGGGCGTCAATCCTTTGACAGGAGAGGAAGTCTCCCGTAAAGTGGATGACGCTGAGCCGGTATCTGCATTCGTCTTCAAAACCATTGTCGACCCGTTTGTGGGCAAGATTTCTCTGTTCAAAGTCTATTCCGGCAAACTTAAGCGCGACCTTGAACTCCTCAACGCCAACAAGGAAGAGACTGAGAAAATAGGTCCTGTCTTCCTGATGAGAGGCAAAAGCCAGCTGGAAGTCGATCACATCAATGCCGGTGATATTGGGGCAACCGCGAAGCTGACATTGACGGAGTCTGGCGATACCCTTTGCGACAAGACTCAGCCTATCAAATACACCGGCATCAATCTGCCTAAGCCGTGTCTGTTTATGGCGGTAGAGCCGAAGGCTCAAGGCGACGAAGAAAAGATCAGCGCGTCCTTGCAGCGCCTTTCTGAGGAGGATCCGTCCTTCCTCGTCAGCAGGAACAACGAGACGAAGCAGCTGCTGATTGGCGGTCAGGGCAACATGCAGCTCGGCATTATCGTCAACAAGCTCAAGAACACCTTTGGCGTCGACGTCAACATGATCGACCAGAAGATTCCTTACAGAGAAACCATTAAAGGCAATGTCACCGTTCAGGGCCGACACAAGAAGCAGACAGGCGGCGCCGGTCAGTTTGGCGACGTCCACATCAAGTTTGAGCACTCTACCGAGCCGTTCATCTTTGAAGAGAAAATCTTCGGCGGATCAGTGCCGAAGAACTATGTACCGGCTGTTGAGAAGGGCCTCCGGGAGGCAATGGAAAAAGGCATCCTGGCCGGTTTCCCGGTCGTCAACATCAAAGCAACGCTGGTTGACGGCTCCTACCACCCGGTCGACTCCAACGAAATGGCCTTTAAGCTCGCGGCCCACATCGCCTTCAAAAAGGGCATGGAGATCGCCCAGCCAATTCTCCTTGAGCCAATCATGCGCATCACCATCTTTGTGCCGGATGAATACATGGGTGACATCATGGGCGACATGAACAAACGCCGCGGACGCATTCTCGGCATGGAGCCGGACGAAATGGGCTACCAAAAGGTCTATGCGGAAGCGCCTGAAGCGGAAATGTTCAAGTACGCCACTGACCTCAGATCCATGACCCAGGCACGCGGCTATTTCAGCATGGAGTTCAACCGCTATGAGGAAGTGCCTATGCAGCTGGCCATCAAGATTGTCGAGGAATCCAAAGCCGAAAAGAACAATCACTAAGAGACAAACCATAAAGACCGTCGACAAAAGTCAAAAGCGGGGTCCCTTAATCTGGATCCCGCTTTATTTTTCGCCGCCCGGCAGGTTATAATGTAAGAGGCGGGTCTCTCAGTCAAGCCCGCCCTGGGAGGAACCTATGTCTAAAAATAAAACCATCCATGTCTGTCAAAATTGCGGCGCGCAGTCTCCGAAGTGGGTCGGACGCTGCACGGAGTGCGGCGCCTGGAACAGCTATGTGGAAGAGTATGTCAGAGCAGAATCGCCAAAAACCACTGCACAGGGGCGCATTTCTGATTCCGCGAAGCCCATCAGGCTGATCGATGTGTCTGTGGACCGGGAAGACCGTTATACGACCGGCATCCGGGAGCTGGACAATGTGCTGGGCGGCGGCGTGGTCCGGGGTTCCCTCGTCCTGGTGGGCGGAGATCCCGGCATTGGGAAGTCGACCATGTTGATTCAAATGGCAGACAGAATTGCCTTTACAAAGAAAAAAGTTCTCTATGTCTCCGGAGAAGAGAGCGTCAAGCAGACCAAGCTGAGGGCAGACCGGACGGGTGTTGCTTCAGAATCCCTCTACATTATCTCGGAAAACGATCTTGAAGCCATCATGAACACCGTGGATACCCTGAGACCGGATGTGCTGATCGTGGACTCCATTCAGACCATGTTCCGCTCGGACATTCAGTCAGCACCAGGCAGCGTCTCCCAGGTCAGGGAGTGCACCGCGTCTCTGATGAAGACTGCGAAACGCGAGGGACTCTCCACCTTTATTGTGGGACATGTCACCAAGTCAGGCGCCATAGCGGGGCCAAAGGTCCTGGAGCACATGGTGGACACGGTCCTCTACTTCGAGGGCGAGCGCTTCAACACTTACAGGCTGCTGCGCTCCGTCAAGAACCGCTTTGGCTCGACGAACGAAATAGGCGTCTTCGAAATGACGAATCAGGGACTGATTGGCGTCTCCAATCCCTCGAAGCTTTTTATTTCGGAAAAACGGGATGAAGCCTCAGGCTCCGTAGTCGTAGGCACCATGGAGGGGACACGGCCCATGCTTGTGGAAATCCAGGCCCTCGTTTGCCACTCCGGCTTCTCCGCCCCTCGCAGAACGGCTATAGGCGTCGATTACAACAAGGTGATCATGCTGATTGCGGTACTCGAGAAGAAAATTGGCATGCAGCTTCAGGACCAGGACAGTTATATCAATGTGGTGGGCGGCATCCGCATCGACGAGCCCGCTGCGGATCTGGGCATCATCATTGCGCTGGCGTCGAGCTTCAAGAATATTGTGATCGATCCGGAGATGATGTTTTTTGGCGAGGTCGGCCTGACCGGCGAGGTTCGCAATGTCGCCCACGTGCAAAGCAGGATTTCGGAGGGTCAGAAGCTTGGGTTCAAGACCTTTGTCATTCCCGCCGGAAATCTAGATGGCCTTGAAAAACCGGCGCCGGGTGTTCGGATCGTGGGCGTCAGGACGGTTGAGGAAGCGCTGGACGCGACGCTGAGGTGATGGTTGGGCGGTGCTTCCAAAGGAAAAAAGAAGGTGCCGCAGCTGCCGGTCGGGGACGACCGGGGGCTGGGGTACCTTCTTTTGACGTTTCTTTTAATACAGGCTGTACGGCCCGAGTGTCTTGATGCGGTTATATTCGTTGAGAAAAGCATCATAAAGGCTGATGTTCAAATGGTTGCACAGCGCAGCCAGGTAGAAGAGGTGTGAGCCAATCTCCTGGTCAATTTTGTCGCGGCAGACCGGGCAAATTTCGCCTGAGAGCTCAGTGCCGGCATAATTCTTGATATCCAGATAATCGGCATCCTCGGGGAGATCCTGTTTCTCGGCGTGAAGCTTCAGACAGCCGCAGGATGTAATGGTTTTAACGGCAGCGCGGTTGACGCGCGCGCCTGACTCATCCAGCTTCGTAATGATGTCAAGCAAGCTGTTGTGACGGATCAGAACTTCCTGAACGGTATTCTGAAACTGATCATAAATAATGTCGCTCATGCGGATCACCTCAATATTCTGCACCTGTTGGTTGGTTTGATTCAATTCTAGCACAGGTCGCCGACATAGTAAAACTAAAATGGGAACTGTTTCCCGGACCCCATGCTGCCGATGGTCGCCTGCCTATCCACACCGTCACTGGAAAGGTGACATTCTGGTGACATTCTATATAAATATTAAAATCCTGTAATTGACATTGGCTTTGTCCCTATGATAGAATATTAAATTCAATTGACCGCAACTCGTATTATGTTGTATAATAGCCTTAGGGTCACAGATCCGGGGGGTGGAAAAATGTTCAGAATTGGCGATAAGGTCGTTTATCCAATGCATGGCGCCGGTATTATTGAGGGCGTAGAGGAAAAAGAAATCTTGGGTGAAAAGCGCAAGTATTTTATACTGAGATTGCCGCTCAAAAATATGAAGGTCATGCTGCCGGTCGACAATGTCGAAACCATCGGCCTCCGGGAAATCATTCAGGATGACGCTATTGACGAGGTTTTCAGCGTTTTGAGAGAAGAGGGCGTTGAGCTCCAGCAAAACTGGAACAGGCGCTACAGGAACAACATGGAGAAAGTGAAATCCGGTGACATTTTTGAGGTTGCCATGGTCGTCAGGGATCTGATTCACATGGAGCGGGAAAAAGGATTATCCACCGGAGAAAGAAAGATGCTGAACAATACGAAACAGATTCTCATCAGCGAAATTGTGCTGGTCATGGAGCAGGATGAAAAGGCTATTGAGAAAATGATCGAGACCTCGGTGCATTAATCACATAGAGCTGCCTAGGGCGTCGCCATAAAGGGGGCGCTTTTCCACGTCTTCAGCTCATGCTCGTGGCACTCAAAAATTTGACACCCAACTTCGGATAGCGAAGTTTGTTAAAATATGTTAAAGTTTCGTTACAATCTGAAAAACAAATAGTGGGACTAAGAACGGATATGTTAGTATAAATCAAGCTTATTCGATTTTTGTTTCAAAATCAAAAAACAAGAGAGGAGGTTGGAAATGCTTAAAAGAATAATTCGAGCTGCCCTGACGCTGCTTGGTGTCTCCGGTGGTTACGCGCTTGGCGTATTAATGCTTAATTTTGAATGGCTGCGGGCCGCTTTTAATTACAATCCGTCTGATATGGCTTTTAAGGTCATATTTTCAACGGTTGTCGCACTTATAATCGGTTTTATCCTTTATATGCTATCGCCTTACCTGATCCGCAGATTTATGGGCGTCGCCAAGCACACTGAAAAAGAGCTGGAAAAAATTCCGGCGAACCAGATGCTCTTTGGTTCAGTGGGACTCATTCTGGGCCTCATGATCGCCTATCTGATCAACGGAGCAATCAACATTATCCCCATTCCTTTTGTCAGCGGATTCTTGTCTATTTTGGCGTATATTTTCCTGGGCTACCTTGGCGCCAGACTCGCCACAAAAAATATGGCAGATCTTTCGAGGCTGCCAGACATGTTTCGCCGCACCGGTTCCAAGTCGACCGGGTCCAAAGACCAAGGGGGGGCGAAGCCTAAAATATTGGATACCAGTGTCATAATTGACGGGCGAATTGCTGACATTTGCAAGACCGGGTTTGTCGAAGGTCCCATTATCATTCCAGAGTTCGTTCTTGAAGAACTGCGTCATATTGCTGATTCATCGGACAGTCTGAAGCGAAACCGCGGCAGAAGAGGCCTGGATATCCTGAAGGTCATCCAAAAAGAAATCAACATTGAGGTCAAGATTGTCTCAACCAATTTTGAGGATGTCAGTGAAGTCGACATCAAGCTGCTCAAACTAGCCAAACTGATCAATGGCTTTGTCGTTACCAATGACTATAATTTAAACAAGGTCGCTGAGCTGCAGGATGTTCGGGTTTTGAACATCAATGAATTGGCGAACGCCATCAAACCGGTGGTCCTGCCGGGTGAGGAAATGGTCGTCCACGTCATCAAAGAGGGCAAGGAGTCCAATCAGGGCATCGCCTATCTCGATGATGGCACTATGATCGTAGTCGAGGGCGGCAAGCGCCACATCAACGAGACCCTTGAGGTTCTTGTGACCAGCGTGCTGCAAACCGCAGCCGGGCGTATGATTTTTGTCAAACCTCTCTAATGGGGTGAATGAAGTGAGTAAAGCGGATCTCAAAACAGCAGCAATAGTAGCGGCAGCCGGAATGGGTACCAGAATGGGTGCCGGGATCAGTAAACAGAGGATGCTCCTTGGCGGCAAGACGATTCTTGCGCATGCAGTGGAGCGGCTGTGTGCCTCAGGCATGATCTCTGAGTGCGTTGTCGTCGTTCCGGCGGGAGAATTGTCGCTATACATAGACCTTGTCAGGCAGCTTCACAATGAGGAAGGTGTTCCCATTCAATGCGTGGAAGGCGGTGAGAACCGCATGGCTTCGATTCGAAGGGGTCTTGAGAAGCTTTCCAAAGAAGCCGCACTTGTTTTGATCCACGACGGCGCAAGGCCCTTTGTCAGTCTGGATACCATCCGTGCCTGCGTCGGGAAAGCAGCTGAAACCGGCGCGGCGGTGGCGGCAGTGGCGGCTAAGGACACTATCAAGGTCGCAGCGGCAGACGGCGTGGTAGAATCCACACCGGACCGCAGCCGATTGTTTCTCGTCCAGACTCCCCAGGTCTTCAGACGGGATTGGCTCGAACAGGCGCATCGACTCGCTGAGGAAAACGGGTGGGACGCTACGGATGACAGTGCGCTGATTGAGCGCCTGGGGCACCGGGTGCACCTTGTGAAAGGCAATTATTTCAATCTGAAGATCACCACGCCGGAAGACATGGTCATGGCGGAAGCGATTTTGGCGGCGATTGCCCCTACCATCGGCAAAAGCACTTCAAAGGAGCAGGGGGGAACGGTTTGAAGATCAAAGTAGGCATTGGTTACGACGTCCACCAGCTGGTACCGGACAGGAAACTGATTCTGGGCGGTGTGGAAATTCCCCACGAAGTAGGCCTCCTTGGCCACTCAGATGCCGACGTGCTGACCCACGCCATTATGGACGCGCTCCTGGGCGCTGCGGGGCTGGGTGACATTGGCAGGCATTTCCCGGATACAGATCCAGCTTATAAGGGGATCTCAAGTCTTAAACTTCTTGAGCACGTCATGGCGCTGATCCGGGAGACGGGTTACACCGTGGGCAACGTCGATGCTGTTATTGCGGCGCAGCGGCCAAAACTGCTGCCATTTATGGCGCTCATGAAGTCGGCGCTGGGCCCAATCCTTCAACTTGAGGCAGAGGATTTGAATCTCAAAGCGACCACGACGGAGCGGCTCGGCTTTGAGGGCCGGGAAGAAGGCATCTCGGTGACGGCGGTTTGTCTATTGGAAAAGCAGACGGGATAACCCCCTAAAATTTCCGTTGACAGCTTCAATTTTTCTATTATATAGTGTATGTCAGGAATATAATGATAAGGTGTTGAAGAGAACCAGTAAAAGATGGCTATGCTGCACAGAGAGAGTCTGCTTGGTGAAAAGACTCCGGCCGGCGCTTTGAACCTGTCTTGGAGCCATGCTCTTGAAAAGCACGCGGCCGGCGCGTTACAGCCGGGACAAGTGAACACGCCGGGGCCTGTGAGCCTGCATGACGGCTGTGTTAATTAGAGTGGTACCGCGGATTCCGCCTCTAGCTTAAGAGGCGGTTTTTTAATTTTTTGACAAAGATTCATAGGAGGCTCATCATGGCAAAGAAAGAGATGGAATTTGTAAAAGAAATTACACGCATGGAGGACGACTTCGCCCAGTGGTATACAGATGTTATTCTGAAAACGGAACTGGTGGATTATTCTCCGGTCAAAGGCTTTATGGTCATCCGCCCCTACGGCTACGAGATCTGGGAGAACATCCAGGCATTCCTGGACAAACGGTTTAAGGATACCGGCCACAAAAATATGTACTTCCCGCTGCTGATCCCAGAGAGTCTCCTGAACCGTGAAAAAGAGCACGTCGAAGGCTTTGCGCCGGAGGTTGCCTGGGTGACCCACGGCGGCAAGGAAGAGCTCGCTGAGCGGCTTTGTGTGCGCCCGACTTCAGAGACCATTATTTGCTCAATGTATTCCAAATGGCTGCAGTCTTACAGAGACCTGCCTTACCTCTACAACCAATGGTGCTCCGTCGTCCGCTGGGAAAAGTCGACTCGGCCGTTCCTGAGAACCTCCGAGTTCCTCTGGCAGGAAGGTCATACCCTTCACGAGACCTATGAAGAGGCACAGGACGAGACGATTCAAATGCTGAACATCTATCGACAAATGGCGGAAGAGCTTCTCGCGATTCCAATGGTATCAGGCCGAAAAAGCGAAAAGGAAAAATTCGCCGGCGCTTATGCCACTTATACCATTGAAGCATTGATGCACGATGGCAAAGCCCTTCAATCCGGAACCTCCCACAACTTGGGTCAGCACTTCACTAAAGCTTTTGAAATTCAGTACCTGGGCAGAGGCGGGGAGCTGGAGTTTCCGTTCCACACCTCCTGGGGCGTATCGACGCGCCTGATCGGAGGCTTGATTATGGTTCACGGCGACAACCGCGGCCTGGTCATGCCGCCGCGTGTGGCGCCAACTCAAGTTGTGATCATTCCTATTGCCCAAAACAAGCCAGGTGTCCTCGACAAGGCCTATGAACTCAAAGCGGCGCTGGTTGAGCGCGGGATTCGCGTTGAGTTGAATGACGACACCAACTATACACCGGGCTGGAAGTTCAATGAATACGAAATGAAGGGCGTGCCGCTTCGTATCGAGATTGGTCCAAGAGACATCCAAAACAACCAGGCTATGGCTGCCAGACGTGACACCCTCGAAAAAGCGCCAATTTCTCTGGATGGATTTGCGGACAACGTCGTTGGTATGCTGGACACTATCCACAATGACATGTTTGAAAAGGCGAAAAATCATCGCGACAGTATGACCTTTGTCGTGGAGGATTATGAAGAATTCAAAAGCCGCATGGCGACCACAGCCGGCTTCGCGAAGGGCATGTGGTGCGGTGAGCGCGAATGCGAGGACAAAATCAAGGCGGATACGGCGGCGACCATTCGCTGCATGCCGTTTGAACAGGAAGACCTTGGAGCCGTCTGCCACTTCTGCGGCAAACCGGCGAAGCACATGGTCTACGTAGCTAAGGCGTATTAAAATGGACGGGGGCTCAAAAGGTCTAAGGGGTGGCCTGGAAACTCAGAACTACCGGCGTGTGACGCATCGCAGCTGTGAATTCTTTCCCTGTCATAAAGGTGTGCCCGAAGAGACTTATAACTGTCTGTTTTGCTTTTGTCCGCTTTATCTGTTGAAAGATCAGTGCGGCGGGAATTTCAGATATCTCAAGAACGGCATCAAGGATTGCACCAACTGTTCAGTCCCACACGGACCGGACAGCTATGACAGGATTATGGAAAAGATGGGTCTGGTCATGGAAGGCGCGAAAATGCTGCCGGAAGACCTCTAATTATGATATGATTAAGAAATCGAAATCAGATAAAATCAGGAGGGATGACCATGACGGTAAGAGTGCGCTTCGCGCCAAGCCCGACAGGCTATGTCCATATTGGCAGTCTTAGAACTGCGCTGTATAATTTTATGTTTGCAAAAAAGAGCGGCGGCAAATATATTCTCAGAATTGAGGATACCGACCAGACTCGTCTGGTTGAGGGCGCTGTCGAAGGGATGCTGACCGCTATGGACTGGGCTGGGCTCCATCATGATGAAGGTCCGTTCCTCGAGGCAGGCTCGGTGGTTCAGAAGGGCGAGTTCGGTCCGTACGTCCAGTCTGAACGTCTTCACATTTACAGGCAACATGTTGAGACGCTGCTCGACAACGGCCATGCTTACCCATGCTTCTGCAGCAAGGAGAGGCTGGATGATCTCAGAGAAACCCAAAAGATCGAGGGCAAGATCACGCGCTATGACGGCCTTTGCCGCTCCGTTCCATTGGAGGAAGCCCGCCGCAGAATTGAAAACGGCGAGTCGCACGTCATCCGTCTCAAGCTTCCGGCGGATCTCGATATTTCCTTTGAAGACATCGTACGCGGCCGTGTGACCGTGAACACGAATGACATGGACGATCAAGTGCTTATGAAAGCCGATGGTTTTCCGACCTACCACATGGCGGTTGTCATAGATGATCACAATATGGGGATCACGCATGTCATACGCGGTGAGGAATGGCTGCCGTCCACGCCTAAGCACATCTTCCTGTATGAAGCATTCGGATGGAAAGCGCCGGAACACGTTCACCTTCCAAACATTCTTAATCCCGACAAGAAGAAGCTGAGCAAACGCCAGGGCGACGTCGCCGTAGAGGACTTCCAGCGTAAGGGTTATCTCCCGGAAGCTCTGGTCAACTACATCGCTCTCCTGGGCTGGAGTCCGGAGGGCAACGAAGAAAAGATGTCCATGGCTGAAATGGTCGAGAAGTTTTCTTTAGAGCGCGTGTCCAAATCCGGCGCTGTCTTTGATGTCCAAAAACTGAACTGGATGAATAGTCTCTATATTAAGGAAATGCCGCTGGAGACTCTGGTAGATTATTGTATGCCATACTTTATAGAAAAGGGTTATGTCGATCCGGGCTGCGAGCACGGTCGTGCTTTTGCGGCTGACATCGTACGTATTTCGAAGGATTCCATGAATTACCTGGCGCAGAGCACGGATCTTGTGCCGCTGTTCAGGGCTAAAACGGTTGAGCCGGAAGACGAGGAAACACTTGAAATGTTGAAGCAGCCACATGTGGTGGAGATGCTGGGTGTCTTCAAAGGTCTGGTTGAAGCCGCTGATACAGTGGATCCTGTGTTTGCCAAACAAGTTTTCAAGGATGTCCAGACGGCGACCGGCTTTAAAGGAAAGGCGCTCTTCATGCCAATCCGCGCCGCGATTTCCGGACAGCTTCATGGACCGGAAATGGTGGATCTGATGACGATCCTTGGGAAAAAGCGCCTGATTTCAAGGGTTGAAGACGCCATTGCAAGACTTTCGTAAAGGGGTGAAGATCAGATGAAGCTGTACAACAGCCTTACCCGAAAAAAGGAAGAGTTTGTCCCCATTGAAGAAGGCAAAATCCGCATGTACGTCTGTGGACCAACGGTCTATAACTTTTTTCATATTGGCAACGCGCGACCATTCCTGATTTTCGACACGTTCAGACGCTATATGGAATACAGGGGTTATGAGGTCAATTATGTTCAGAATTTTACAGATGTAGATGATAAAATCATCAGACGCGCTCAGGAAGAAGGTCTGGAGAGTCTGGAAATCAGTGAGAAATACATTGAAGAATACTTCAAGGACGCTGATGCGCTGGGCATTCGAAGGGCTACACATCATCCAAAGGTGACTGATACCATTCCGGACATAATCGCTTATGTTGAAAAGCTGATTGAAAAAGGCAATGCCTACGTTTCGGGCGGAGATGTGTACTATGACACGTCGACGTTCGAGACTTACGGCAAGCTTTCCGGTCAGAGCCTTGATGATCTGGAGGCAGGCGCGCGAATTGAAGTAAATGAGCAAAAAAAGCATCCAGCCGACTTTGTGCTCTGGAAGGCCAAAAAGCCCGGTGAACCGAGCTGGCTCAGCCCTTGGGGTGAAGGGCGTCCCGGCTGGCATATTGAATGCTCCGTCATGAGCACAAAATTTTTAGGTGAAACCATTGACATTCATGCCGGGGGTCAGGACTTGATCTTTCCTCATCATGAGAACGAGATCGCCCAGAGCGAAGCTTATTCGGACAAGCCTTTCGCCCATTACTGGATGCATAACGGCTATATCAATATCAACAACGAAAAAATGTCCAAATCCAAAGGGAATTTCTTCACGGTCAGGGATATTCTGGCGCAGTATGAAGCTGAAGTTCTCAGATTTTTCATCCTCTCGGCGCAGTACAGAAACCCAATCAATTTCAGCGAAGAACTCATCATGCAGGCTTCAAGCGGCCTTGAGCGCCTTTACAATGCCAAGGAGAATCTGCTCTATGCCATGGAAACCGGCGGCGAGGCACCTTTGACAGTCACAGAGATCGAGATTCTCTCCGGCCTCAGACGCCACAAGGAGCGCTTTATTGAAGCTATGGATGACGACCTCAATACTGCAGACGGCATTTCGGCGATCTTCGAACTCGTGCGGGACATCAACACCAACCTTCAGGATGCACCTACCCGTACTTTCGCTGAGAATGCCTATAAACTTCTGATGGAACTGTCAGGTGTTCTGGGGATTCTTGGCAGGGAAAAGGGCGGCCTTGACGCACAGGTGGAGTCCATGATCGCCGAGCGTCAGGAAGCCAGAAGGAACAAGAATTTCTCCAGATCTGATGAGATCAGGGATGAACTTAAAGCTATGGGCATTGTGCTCGAGGATACACCTCAAGGTGTAAAATGGTCAAAAGTCAAATGATGAGAAATAAAAGCGAGTCTGCCGGGAATCCTGCCCGGCAGACGGTCGAAAATCTGTATGAAGTGGGAAACGAGGCTGGGGTAATGGAAACCATCGGCAGCATGAAACGGTTTTTGGGGTTGATGGGCATTACCGAAAAGGAAATGCGGGATTTAAAGATGGCTAATCCCCTGGTACTGGCGTTTATTGGGGACGCGGTCTATGAACACTATGTCCGCATGGCCGTGATTCATAAGACCAAAGGCGGCCTTCATCTGCTTCACCGTCAGTCAACGCGCTATGTGCGTGCAACGGCGCAGGCGTATGTTGTCAAGAATCTGGAGAATTTTTTGACGGAAGAGGAACGCGACATGATTCGAAAGGGGCGCAACCAGAAGGGGCACAGCGCACCTAAAAATACGCAGACCTCAGATTACCGTCTTGCGACCGGCTTTGAGACGCTGATTGGTTATCTGAGCCTCAGAAAGGACTCAAAGCGGCTGGAAGAGGTCGTGGCTAAATCCATGGAAATTATCGACCAGTGCTCGGTTCAGTCTGCCAAGGCGACGCACGGTGCTGAAGCAGCTGATGAGGAGCG
The DNA here is from genome assembly GCF_058683855.1 of Acidaminobacter sp. QWL-03. Classification (NCBI taxonomy): domain Bacteria; kingdom Bacillati; phylum Bacillota; class Clostridia; order Peptostreptococcales; family Acidaminobacteraceae; genus Acidaminobacter; species Acidaminobacter sp. QWL-03. Next base: position 2,315,608 of record NZ_CM178752.1, on the reverse strand, counting down.
GTAGGCATGAAAAAAACTCTGACACGTTATGAAAAGATGTTGTTCCTCCTTTTGGCAGTTTCTCTGGCGCTGCTGGTCGTCAAGTCCGCTTTTTTGGATTCTGTTGCGCTTCAGTCGCCCGAGGTGGAGGCCTTCAGGCAGGAAACCATAGACTCTCTCGAGGTGCCTCCGCTAAAAATCGTGAGGATGGTCAAGTTTGAGGAGATCGTCTCTGAAGGTCAGCCAGCTTACAAAGGAAAATTCAGGAAATATCTGTTCGGGGTTATGCCCTATGGTGACTATATTGCCATTAAAACCATCCAGACGGGAGGAAATCCATAATGCATGTTGAACTTTTGGCGCATACGCCGGAGCCTGAAAGGGTTGTTGCGGCGGCGGCCAAACTGTGTTACTCGAGAACCGGCGCGTCTGATTTGGCGGGAACCCTCGATCCGGAGTCGATTTCGAAGTTTTTGACAATTCTTGGAGAACTCGGTCACGAATCCCCAATTGAACACATGTCCTTTACCTTTGCCGTTGAAGGCGTCAGCCGGGTGCTGACCCATCAGCTGGTCAGGCACAGGATCGCGTCTTACTCCCAGCAGTCCCAGCGCTACGTCCGGCTCGATCATTTTGAGTACATTACACCGCCGGAAATTGCGCAGGATGAAGCGGCCACCAGGTTGTTCCAGGCGTCCATGACGTCGGCTCAAAAGGCTTATGACGAGCTGGTTGAGATCTTGAAGCCCAAAATTGAGGCCAGGATGCTCGCTGAAGGGGTTTCTCCGAAAAAGGCGGCATTAAACGCTGAGAAAGCAGCTATTGAGGATGCGCGGTTCGTCTTTCCCAATGCCTGTGAGACAAAAATTGTCGTGACTATGAACGCCAGGAGTCTGATGAACTTCTTCAGGCATCGCTGCTGTGAGCGCGCACAGTGGGAAATCAGGGCGCTGGCTACAGAAATGCTTCGCCTGGTGAAACAAGTGGCGCCAAATGTCTTTGCGAGTGCTGGACCGGCTTGTGCCAGCGGACCTTGTTCAGAGGGCGTCATGACCTGTGGGAAAATAGTGGAAATTCGCGAAAAATTTAAACAATTGTAAGTTGGAGGCGCTATGAGCGATATTATTGAGGGCCGCAATCCGGTCATAGAGGCATTAAAGGCAGGCAGGGAAATTGACAAGATTCTGGTCGCTGAAGGCGCAGCAGAAGGCTCTGTCAAAAAAATTCTCGCCATGGCGAGTGAAAAGAATATTATTATTCAGAAAGTCGCGCGGGCTAAACTGGATCAGATCTCGACTTCGGACAGTCATCAGGGTGTGATCGCTTATGTCGCTGCCTATGATTATTCGGATCTTGAAACAGTCCTCGATCAGGTCGAAGCACGGGGTGAGAAGCCTTTTGTGATTTTATGCGATGAGATTACAGACCCTCACAATCTCGGGTCGATTATTCGGACTGCGGACGCGGTTGGCGCTCATTGCGTTGTAATTCCAAAACGGCGCTCCGTTGGCTTGACGGCGGTAGTCGCCAAGACCAGTGCAGGTGCACTTGAATATGTGCCGGTTTGCAGAGTGACAAATTTAAGCCAGAGCATTGAGATGCTCAAAAAGAGAGGGCTGTGGATCGCGGCTGCTGAAATGGAGGGCAGTGTTGCCCATTTCGACGCGGATTTGACAGGAAGCATTGCCCTTGTCATAGGCAGTGAAGGTCAGGGCATCAGCCGCCTGGTTAAGTCTCACTGTGATTTTCTCGTGCAAATTCCCATGAAGGGAAAAGTCTCTTCGCTGAATGCCTCTGTGGCTGCTTCCATTCTGATGTATGAAGTGTTCAGACAGCGCTATGGAAAACAGACCTAAGTTACCAAGACAAAACAAAAGGCTGATAGGGAGAAATAAATTCTTAATGCTGGATGGCTACAACGTCATTCACGCTGTAGAACGCTACAAATCGCTGTCCAGGGCGTCTCTTGAATCTGCCCGCTACGCCCTTCTGGATGATCTTGTCGATTACCAGGCGTTCACTGGAGATGCTGTGGTGGTTGTCTTTGATGCATACACCTCCAAGGGCAAAAAGATCAAACGTGAGATGTTCAAAGGGGTTGTTGTGATCTATACTAAGGAGCATCAAACGGCTGACAGCTATATTGAATCGGAAGTGGAACGTTTAGTTCAAGACCCCAAGCATCTTGTTCGCGTAGTCACTTCGGACTGGGCTGAACAGCAGGTGGTCATGGGAAGCGGTGCGGTCAGAATGACGCCGCGCGAGTTCTGCTTTGAACTGGAACGGGTACGGCAGGCAATCCAGGAACGTCTGCCCAAGCAGGTTAAAACAGGGGATTCTATAGAGGCGCAGCTTTCCGGCGAAGCAAAAGCACTTTTGGATACCATTCGAAAAGGGAATAAATCTTGACGTGACAATTCTGGATCAGGTATAATGAAAAAGACGGCATATTGCAGGGGGCAAAGTTTATGGAGATCTATTCTCGGTTTGAAGAGGTGTCCGACCTGGACAGCTGCCATGAGGAAGATATTGTGGCGCTTGCCAGAACTGGTGATGCCAAAGCCCAGGAATATCTGATCAAGAAGTACAAGAACTTTGTCCGCGCCAAAGCCCGAACTTATTTTTTAATAGGTGCGGATCGGGAAGACATTATCCAGGAAGGCATGATTGGACTGTTTAAAGCCACTCGTGACTACAGGCCGGGCAGAATGTCATCCTTCCGTGCATTTGCCGAATTATGCATTACAAGGCAGATTATTACTGCCATCAAAACTGCGACGCGGCAGAAGCACATTCCGCTGAACAGTTACGTTTCCCTGAATAAACCCATCTATGATGAGGAATCTGAGCGCACGCTGCTGGATGTTCTGTCAGGTAAAGTCATTTCAAATCCTGAGGAATTATTGATCTCAAGGGAAGAGTTCGACAGTATTGAGGCGAAAATTGGCGAGGTCCTCAGCGAGCTTGAATGGCAAGTCCTCATGTTTTATCTTCAAGGAAAATCCTATCAAGAAATTGCGGAAGACCTTGACAGACATGTCAAATCCATAGATAATGCTTTACAGAGAGTGAAACGCAAACTTGAAAAGTTTCTTCAGGAAGAAAAGAATTAGTTTCCTAGTCTCTCAAAACGATTTATTGGTGATCTTTCGTGCCCATGTAGCTCAGGAGGTAGAGTGTCGCCTTGGTAAGGCGGAGGTCGGCGGTTCAAGTCCGCTCGTGGGCTCCACAATAGTTTAAGTCACCAATGAATCGCGTTGTTGTTTAAAGTCATCTAAACTGTGAATGCATACAAAAAGGAGGAACTCCGTAAATGGGTAAGCAAAAGTTTCTTAGAAACAAGCCGCACGTCAACATCGGAACAATTGGTCACGTTGACCACGGTAAGACGACGCTGACTGCAGCAATCACAAAAGTTCTCTTTACAAAATATGGCCTTGGCGAAGAAGTCGCATTCGACAACATCGACAAAGCACCAGAAGAGAGAGAGCGCGGCATCACAATTTCAACTGCACACGTTGAGTACGAGACGCCTAACCGTCACTACGCTCACGTTGACTGCCCAGGCCACGCCGACTATGTCAAGAACATGATCACAGGCGCAGCGCAAATGGACGGTTCCATCCTGGTTGTATCCGCAGCAGACGGCCCAATGCCGCAAACGCGCGAGCACATCCTGCTTGCACGTCAGGTAGGCGTACCATACATTGTCGTCTTCCTCAACAAGTGCGACATGGTTGATGACGAAGAGCTCCTCGAGCTCGTCGAGATGGAAGTTCGCGACCTTCTCAACCTGTATGAGTTCCCTGGCGACGACACACCGATCATCCGCGGCAGCGCGCTGCTTGCACTTGAAGATCCAACTTCTTCATGGGCAGAGAAGATCGTCGAAATGTTCGAAGTCATCGACACTTACATTCCAGAGCCACAGCGCGACGTCGACAAGCCGTTCCTGATGCCTGTCGAGGACGTTTTCTCCATCACTGGCCGCGGTACAGTCGCAACAGGCCGTATCGAACGTGGTATTATCAAGGTTCAGGAAGAAGTTGAAATCGTCGGCCTTGCAGAAGAGAAACGCAAAGTTGTCGTTACAGGCGTAGAGATGTTCAAGAAGCTCCTCGACGAAGGTCGTGCGGGCGACAACATCGGCGCACTGCTTCGCGGCGTACAGAGAACAGAGATCGAGCGCGGTCAGGTTCTTGCAAAGCCGGGTTCAGTCAACCCACACACTGAGTTCGAAGCGCAAGTTTACGTCCTTAAGAAAGAAGAAGGCGGCAGACATACACCGTTCTTTAACGGCTACAGACCGCAGTTCTTCTTCAGAACGACAGACGTTACCGGTTCTGCACACCTTCCTGCAGGCGTAGAAATGTGTATGCCTGGCGACAACATCGAGATGACGATCACTTTGATCTCACCTATCGCTGTTGAAGAAGGCCTCAAGTTCTCCATTCGTGAGGGCGGCCGTACGGTTGGCGCTGGTTCCGTTATCAAGATCATTAAGTAATTAAGAAACCTAAAAGATAAAATAGGGTCATGCGGAAAGAGCCAGGCTACCTGGCTCTTTCAAATTCTCAGGGAACTTCGGAGCCGATTCAAAGGCTCTTTCTTTGTCGTGCTTCTCGTTTTAAGGTTGACACAGAATTTAAACTGTGATAGATTAATTCAGTACTGCTACACTGGAGAAGAGTGCGCTCTTAAATATAATAAACAAACCTATAGGAGGTGTTTTAGGTGAGACTCAATATTACTTTGGCTTGCACAGATTGTAAACAGCGTAACTACAATACGTCCAAGAACAAGAAGAATGATCCGGACAGACTTGAAATCAAAAAGTACTGCAAGTTCTGCAAGAAACACACGGCACACAAGGAAACGAAGTAATGCTTCGCTTCGATTATAAACGTGAAGGTGTGATTAGATGACAACACAATCAAATCCTACAGCGAAGAAGAGCTCTGCATTCTTCAAAGGTGTCAAGGCGGAATTGAAGAAGGTCAACTGGCCAAATCGAAAAGACATGATCTCCTATACTTCAGTGGTAGTAGTCATGTGTATATTGATGGCTGTGTTTCTTTGGGCAGTCGACTCAGTGTTTACTTCCGGACTGAATCTGTTCCTCTAGGATCTTGGAAGGATAAGTTGAAGGAAGGGGGGCAGAGGTTGTTTAAAGACAACCGGTCGTATTATGTCTGAAAGAGCAAAGTGGTACGTTGTCCATACGTATTCGGGACACGAAAACAAAGTTAAGGCCAATATCGAAAAAATCGTTGAAAACCGCGGCATGGATGACATAATCCTCGAAGTCGCCGTTCCAACCGAAGACATTACTGAGATCAAAAATGGCAAGAGAAAGACGAAGTCCCGTAAGATTTTCCCCGGATATGTCCTCGTGAAAATGTTCATGACGGATGAATCATGGTATGTCGTGAGAAATACACGCGGCGTTACCGGATTTGTGGGTCCGGGCTCGAAGCCTATCCCGCTGACGGAAGATGAAGTCAGGAAAATGGGGATCGAAAAACACAGAGTCGTTCAAGTGGACTATAAAAAAGGTGATGTGGTTCAGGTGATTTATGGTCCGTTCCAGAATTTCTCCGGCGCCATAGAGGAAATTCATCCTGAAAAGCAGACCGTCAAAGTGAGAATTGAGATGTTTGGCCGTGAAACACCGGTTGAACTCGAATTCGATCAGATTGAAAAGCTTTAACCGGCTTTTTATATAAGATGGATCGTCAGAAACTTTATGCGGCTGGTGATTTCATCCAGTTCATGAACTGACATCTTTTCATCAAGGAGGTGTAATCAAGATGGCTAAAAAAGTAACAGGTATGGTCAAACTTCAGATTCCTGCAGCTAAAGCAACCCCGGCTCCGCCAGTTGGTCCGGCGCTTGGTCAGCACGGCGTCAACATCATGCAGTTCTGTAAGGACTTCAACGCAAGAACTGCTGATCAAGCGGGTCTTATTATCCCGGTTGTAATCACGATTTACCAAGACAGATCTTACTCTTTCATCACTAAAACACCGCCGGCTGCTGTCCTCATCAAAAAGGCATGCAATATCGAAAGTGGCTCAGGTGTACCTAACAAAACAAAAGTTGCGAAGATTTCCAAGGACCAGGTTCGTCAAATCGCTGAGCAGAAAATGCCAGACCTCACTGCCGGCAGCATAGAAGCTGCAATGAGCATGGTCATGGGTACTGCCCGAAGCATGGGCGTCGTTGTCGAGGAGTAATCCCTGACAATCAGTGGGAGGATATCCGCTAAAACCACGAGGAGGAAAAAGAATGGCTAAAGTTGGAAAACATTATGCCGAGGCTGCAAAGTTGATCGAAGCTGGCAAGCTTTATGATGTGGATGAGTCTATTTCACTCGTCAAAAAGCTCGCTCGCGCTAAATTCGATGAGACTGTTGAAGTTCACGTCAAGCTTGGTGTTGACGGCCGTCACGCGGACCAACAGGTTCGTGGCGCAGTAGTACTGCCGCACGGTATCGGTAAAACTAAGAAAGTCCTTGTCATTGCAAAAGGCGAAAAGGCAGTCGAGGCTGAGAATGCCGGTGCTGATTTCGTCGGTGCTGAAGACATGATCAACAAAATTCAGAATGAAAACTGGTTTGACTTTGATGTCATGGTTGCAACACCTGACATGATGGGTCTCGTCGGCCGTCTTGGCCGTGTGCTCGGTCCTAAAGGACTCATGCCAAACCCTAAATCCGGCACCGTCTCTTTTGACATCGCTCGCGCTGTCAACGAGATCAAAGCTGGTAAAGTTGAGTATCGACTTGACAAGACGAACATTGTTCACGTTGTCATCGGTAAAATTTCATTCGAAGACGAGAAACTCGTCGAAAACTTCCGTGTTATTATGGATGCGCTGATTAAAGCGAAGCCAGCAGCTGCCAAAGGTACTTACCTGCGCAGTGTCACGGTTGCAAGCACTATGAGCCCGGGCATTCGCATCAACGCTGCGAAGCTGTAATCTTGGGGTTGACGGATCACTTTTCAAGTGATACAATACCCGAGGACTCAGTACCGGACAACCAATCGAATATCCACCGTAGACAGTAGGTGCCTTAGCGCTTAATATCCTACCGAGGTCAATTATAGAGCAGCTCAGTTTTGCTTTTAACCTCTCTTGTCTACGGAAGAGAGGTTTTTTGTTCCAGATAAGTCACAGAGGAGGTGGACTGATGTCTAATAACTTTGACAAAAAGAAGATAATCGTCGAGGAAATCAAAGAAAAATTTGAACAAGCTAAATCGGTCGTCATAGTTGACTACCGCGGCCTCAAAGTTGAGGAAGCAACTGAGCTTAGAAAAATTTTCAGAGAAGCTGGCGTCGATTATAAAATTTACAAAAACAACCTTGTTAAGCTCGCGCTCGAAGGTACTGCTTTCGAAACGCTGGCGAATGATCTCACAGGCCCGAACGCTATTGCATTCGGCTATGGTGATCCGGTTGTTCCAGCGAAGATTCTGAAAGATTTCGCAAAAGATCATAAGAATCTTGAGCTTAAGTCAGGTGTCATTGAGAGCACTTACTATGATCTCGACGGTATTAAGGCTATCGCTGATATCCCATCACGCGAAGTGCTCATCGCGAAATTCCTTGGCAGTATCAAATCGCCTGTTTCCAATTTTGCTTACCTCTTGCAGAACATTATCGACAAGCAAGAAGGCAAGTCTGCTTAATCCAAAACCTGGCCGGAGATTCCCGGCCGCATCCTGAAACATTAATCTATGGAGGTGTACCTAAATGGTAACTAAAGAGCAAATTATTGAAGCAATCAAAGGTATGACTGTGCTCGAACTTAACGAGCTTGTCAAAGCATGTGAAGAAGAATTCGGCGTTTCTGCATCTGCTCCAGTTGTTGTCGGTGCTGCTGCTGCTGGTCCTGTTGTAGAAGAGAAGACTGAGTTTGACGTCATTCTTGCTGCTGCAGGCGCAAAGAAAATCGAAGTTATCAAAGTTGTCCGCGAACTTACAGGCCTTGGTCTCAAGGAAGCAAAAGACCTTGTCGACAACGCTCCAAAGCCAGTTAAAGAGCAACTTCCTAAAGAAGAAGCTGACAAAGTTAAAGCTGCCCTCGAAGGCGCTGGCGCTACTGTCGAACTCAAGTAATAAAGCTAGAGTCATCAAGGGATTGTCCTGCTCGTTTGTGCGGCCGGACGATCCCTTGTTTTCGCTTGAAGCAGTTGAAAAACACTGCCGGCTTGCCGATGGTACCGGGATCAACACCGTGTATCAGATTCGGCGGTTTGTTTTTGAGCAGCTTAGGTGGCTTCGAACAAAAGACAGCGCAAAAATTTCCTCTGCGGACTATTCTGTTGTTGACTTCGATAATTCACTGTGCTATTATTTTATAATGCCATAAGTATGTAAGTAAAATGTCATTGTTAAGATGGCGTTTTATCGTTATTTTTTGTTAAACGCCAGATTTAGCTTATAAAACGTTGTTATCCATTGTATTCTGTCTGACTATTAATGAGGGGTGAAGACTTGATGCCACAGCCTATACAACTCGGGAGCAAGACGAGAATGAGTTTTTCTACGATTGGCAAGCTGATTGACATTCCGAATCTGATTGAGATTCAAAAGAAGTCATTTCAGTGGTTCCTCGAAGAAGGCCTTATGGAGGCCTTTGAGGATATTTCTCCAATCCAGGATTACACCGGGAATCTCGTTCTGGAATTTATTGATTACGAGTTGGAAAAAGAATCCAAGTATGACGTAGAGGAATGTAAGGAACGGGACGTAAACTATGCGGTTCCGCTCAAAGTCCAGGTCCGTTTCGTCAACAAGGAAACCGGAGAAGTTAAAGAGCAGAAAGTCTTTATGGGCGATTTCCCACTCATGACAGACAAAGGTACGTTTATTATCAATGGCGCGGAACGTGTCATTGTTAGCCAGCTCGTCAGATCTCCGGGAACTTATTACGATATGAAGCTGGATAAAGTGGGTACAAAACTGTATTCCACAACGGTGATTCCTAACCGCGGCGCATGGCTGGAATACGAAACGGATTCCAATGATGTTCTCTCGGTCAGAATCGACCGCACCAGAAAACTTCCTATGACAATTCTGATCAGGGCATTAGGTTATATTACGGACCAGGAAATCATTTCCATGTTTGGAGAGGATGAAAGACTTCTCAAGACATTGGATAAGGACAGCACGCGCTCAGAGGAAGAAGCGCTGCTCGAAATTTACAAGAAACTCCGTCCGGGTGAACCGCCAACCGTGGACAGTGCCAGAAGCCTGATTCAGTCCTTGTTCTTTGATGACAAGCGATATGATCTTGCAAAAGTTGGCAGATATAAGTTTAATAAAAAACTCGGAATCAGCAATCGTATAGAAGGGGCCATTGCCGCCCACGATATCATTGATCCGAACACCGGCGAGCTATTGCTGGAAAAAGATCAGAAAATCAGTCGACAAAAGGCATTTGCCATTGAAAATTCAGGCATCCGTTTTGTGGACGTGTACGCTGAAGATGATAAAATCGTCCGAGTCGTCGGCAACCGATTTGTTGATCTTAAAGCGTTTGTGCCTAACATTACAGGCATTAATGTACCAGACAAGGTTTATTACCCGGTCTTAATGGATATCCTCAATCAGGCATCTACTGAAAACGAAATTATGGAAGCTGTCCGTGAGAGACTTAAAGAACTGTCTCCAAAACATATCATTGTAGATGACATTCTCGCGTCCATCAGCTACATTCTGAATGTGGCACATGGTATCGGTGATGTAGATGATATCGACCACTTGGGCAACCGCAGAATTCGTTCAGTTGGCGAGCTCTTGCAGAACCAGTTCAGAATTGGCTTGTCCAGGATGGAGCGCGTCGTTCGCGAGAGAATGACCATTCAGGATATGGAGACCATTACACCGCAGGCACTGATCAATATTCGTCCTGTAGTCGCTTCCATTAAAGAGTTTTTCGGCAGTTCACAGCTCTCTCAGTTCATGGACCAAACGAACCCGCTTGCAGAACTGACTCACAAGCGCAGACTGTCTGCTCTGGGCCCTGGCGGTCTCTCCAGAGAACGTGCAGGCTTCGAAGTCCGGGACGTCCACCACTCTCATTACGGCCGCATGTGCCCAATCGAGACGCCGGAAGGTCCGAACATAGGCCTGATCGGTTCCTTAAGCACGTATGCGCGTATAAATGAGTATGGTTTTATTGAATCGCCTTATCGCATAATCGACAAAGAGAACAATGTTGTCACGCAAGAGGTGGTTTATTTTACAGCGGATACTGAAGAAAAGTTCATCATAGCTCCGGCAAATGAAAGACTGAATGAGAACAGCTTTTTTGAGAACACGTCCGTCGTTTGCCGCAGAAAAGCGGACATTAAACTCTTCCCTTCAACGGAAGTAGATTTAATGGAAGTTTCGGCACAGCAAATGGTTTCTGTCGCAACGGCTATGATTCCATTCCTTGAGAACGACGACGCCAACCGGGCCCTGATGGGTTCCAACATGCAGCGTCAGGCAGTACCGCTTGTCGTGACACAGGCGCCTATCATTGGTACGGGCATTGAGTATATCGCGGCGAAGGATTCAGGCGTCGTTGAAATCGCTCAAAAAGATGGCATGGTACAGTTCGTGTCCGCGGATGAGATCATCATTAAGTGTGATGACGGCTCGAAAGAAAAACACAAGCTTCTCAAATTCAAGCGTTCCAACCAAGGCACCTGCATCAATCAAAAGCCGTTGGTTATGAAGGGTGCGCGCGTTCAGGCCGGAGACATAATCGCAGATGGCCCGTCTACGGACGAAGGCGAGATAGCGCTTGGCGCAAACCTTCTGATTGGATTTATGACATGGGAAGGTTATAACTACGAGGATGCTATTTTGCTTAGCGAAGAACTCGTCAAGTATGATGTTCTTTCTTCCATTCATATTGAAGAATATGAAGCAGAAGCCAGGGATACGAAGCTGGGCCCAGAAGAGATCACCAGAGACATTCCAAATGTCAGTGATGATGCACTTAAAAATCTGGATGAGCGCGGTATTATCCGGATTGGGGCTGAGGTCATTTCCGGGGACATCCTCGTCGGCAAAGTGACACCAAAAGGTGAAACGGAATTGACGGCTGAGGAACGTCTCCTCAGAGCGATCTTTGGAGAAAAGGCACGTGAAGTCCGGGATACATCTCTGCGCGTTCCGCATGGCGAGTCTGGCATTATTGTCGACGTTAAAGTCTTTACCCGTGAAAATGGGGACGAGCTGCCTCCGGGTGTCAATATTCTCGTCAGAGTCTATATTGCCAAGAAGAGAAAGATCAGCGTCGGTGATAAAATGGCCGGCCGTCACGGCAACAAGGGTGTTATTTCAAGAATTCTGCCTGAAGAAGATATGCCTTTCCTCGAAGATGGCACACCGCTCCAGGTTGTCCTTAATCCCCTCGGTGTACCTTCACGTATGAATATCGGCCAGGTCCTTGAAATTCACTTGGGTCTTGCCGCTAAGAAACTCGGTTGGAAGATTGCTACTGCAGTGTTCGACGGTGCCAACGAGATTCAGATCATGGATATTCTCGAGCAAGCCAACTATCCGCGCGACGGCAAACTGCGCGTGAGAGACGGACGTACAGGCGACTTCTTCGACAACAGCGTCACCGTTGGCTACATGTATATGCTTAAACTTCACCACCTTGTCGACGACAAGATCCACGCCAGAAGCACAGGTCCTTACTCACTCGTCACACAGCAGCCGCTTGGTGGTAAAGCACAGTTTGGCGGCCAGCGATTTGGTGAAATGGAAGTTTGGGCACTCGAAGCCTATGGCGCAGCACACACACTTCAGGAGATCCTCACGGTCAAGTCAGACGACGTCGTAGGACGTGTCAAAGCATACGAGGCCATTGTTAAAGGTGAGAACATTCCTGAACCGGGTATTCCAGAGTCCTTCAAAGTACTTATCAAAGAGCTCCAGTCCCTGGCGCTCGATGTGAAGGTGCTGAGAGACGATGCCGGTGAAATTGAAATCCGCGAAGATGATGACGACGGCATGATGCTTCACAGCGAGCTGCTTGAAGATGAGTTGCCGCAGCATGATCTCTACATCCGCGAGGATGCGCAGCGCGAAGTGAGCGAAGGCTACAGCGAAGCTTCGATTTACGATGATGAGGATGAAGATCTCGGCACGCAGGACGAAGATCTCTTTGACAACGAAGACTGATATCCGAAGGGAGAGGAATGCCCTTGCTAGAGTTTACGAATTTTGATTCAATCAAAATTGGGCTGGCTTCACCGGACAAGATCCGTTCTTGGTCCAAGGGTGAGGTCAAAAAACCGGAAACGATTAACTACAGAACCTTAAAGCCTGAAAAAGAGGGGCTGTTCTGTGAGAAAATATTTGGACCTACAAAAGACTGGGAATGTCATTGCGGCAAATATAAGCGCGTTCGTTACAAGGGTGTCGTCTGTGACCGCTGTGGCGTCGAAGTTACAAAAGCGAAGGTCAGACGCGAGAGAATGGGCCACATTGAACTCGCGGCGCCTGTTTCCCATATCTGGTACTTCAAAGGAATTCCTTCGAAAATGGGGATTCTGCTTGACATGTCTCCGCGTTCCCTGGAAAAAGTACTTTACTTTGCGTCTTATATAGTAACGGATCCGGGTGAGTCCGGGCTGGCCTATAAGCAGCTGCTCTCAGAGCGCGAGTATCAGGAAAACCGCGACAAGTTCGGAAATCTCTTCAAAGCGGCAATGGGAGCTGAAGCGATACAGGAAATTCTCATGAAGATCGACTTGGTTGAGCTCAGCAAAGAGCTTCGCGCCAGACTTGAAGACAGCACGGGCCAAAAGCGCATCCGCGCCATCCGACGTCTTGAAGTTGTCGAAGCCTTTAGAAAGTCCGGCAATGATCCTACATGGATGATTCTGGATGTCATCCCTGTCATCCCGCCGGATCTTCGGCCTATGGTTCAGCTCGACGGCGGCAGATTTGCAACGTCCGACCTGAACGACCTTTACCGTCGGGTCATAAACAGAAACAATCGTCTGAAGCGCCTCCTGGAACTCGGCGCTCCGGACATTATCGTACGAAATGAAAAACGCATGCTTCAGGAAGCGGTCGATGCGCTGATCGACAACGGCAGAAGGGGCAGACCAGTCACCGGTCCCGGCAACCGTCCGCTTAAGTCTCTGTCTGACATGCTGAAGGGCAAACAGGGACGATTCCGTCAGAACCTGCTCGGCAAGCGTGTTGACTATTCAGGCCGTTCGGTTATCGTCGTCGGTCCGGAACTCAAGTTCTATCAGTGCGGCCTGCCAAAGAAAATGGCCCTCGAATTGTTCAAGCCTTTTGTCATGAAGCGCCTTGTCAAGGAAGGGTACGTCCATAACATCAAGAGCGCCAAGCGTATGGTAGAAAGAATACGTCCGGAAGTTTGGGACATTGTCGAAGATGTCATCAAAGATCATCCGGTTCTTCTGAACCGCGCACCGACGCTGCACAGACTTGGTATTCAAGCGTTTGAGCCGGTCCTTGTTGAAGGCAAGGCGATCAGACTTCATCCGCTTGTTTGTACGGCGTATAACGCTGACTTTGACGGCGACCAAATGGCAGTTCACGTACCGCTGTCTGTTGAGGCTCAAGCTGAAGCAAGATTCCTGATGCTGTCTGTCAACAATATTCTGGCTCCAAAAGACGGATCACCTATTACGACGCCTACCCAGGACATGGTTCTCGGTGCTTACTATCTCACTGTAGACATCGATGGCGATAAAGGCGAAGGGTCCGTTTACAAAGATTTTGACGAGATGATGCTGGCTTACGAGAATAAAGCTGTCAGCCTTCACGCGAAGGTCAGACTTCGCAGGTTTGACGCGATTACCGGAGAGCCGATTCTGATCGAAAGTACAGTCGGCCGATTTATCTTTAACGAGAAGGTCCCTCAGGATCTCGGATTTGTAAACCGTGCCCAGGATCCAAATGCCCTTGAAATCGATTTCCTCTGTACCAAGAAGAAACTCGAAGAGATCATCGGCAAATGCTTTAAAAAACATGGCAATACAATCACCGCCAACATTCTCGACCACATGAAAGAAATGGGCTTCAGATACTCAACAAAGGGTGCGATTACCATTTCGGTTTCTGATATGGACATTCCTAAGGAGAAGTGGGAACTCGTCAACGAAGCCAGAGTCATGGTTGATAAATATCAGAAAGCTTACAGACGCGGACTGATTTCGGATGAAGAACGCTATGAGAAAGTCATCGAGACTTGGACCAAGACTACGGACGATGTTACAGAAGTCCTGATGGACAGTCTTGACCGTCTCAACAACGTTAAAATCATGGCGCACTCCGGTGCCCGCGGAAGTAAAAACCAGATCCGACAGCTTGCGGGTATGCGTGGTCTGATGGCCAATGCTCTCGGCCGTACGGTTGAGATTCCGATTGTTTCTAACTTCCGTGAAGGTCTGACGGTACTTGAGTACTTTATTTCCACGACCGGTGCTCGTAAAGGTCTTGCGGATACAGCACTTCGTACGGCGGACTCCGGATACCTGACCCGGCGGCTTGTCGACGTCAGCCAGGATGTCATTGTACGGGATATCGATTGCGGGACAACTTCCGGCATTTGGGTCACGGCCTTCAAGGATGGCAATGAAGTGATTGAATCACTTGAAGAACGCGTCATGGGCAGATATCCGGCAGTGGATATTCTTCACCCAGAAACAGGTGAGCTCCTCGTTTCTGCGGACACCATGATTCAGGATGAGCACGCGGAAATGATTGTCAAAGCCGCTCTTGACAAGGTCTATGTAAGAACAGTCCTGACCTGTGAAACGCCTTATGGCGTTTGCAGCAAGTGCTACGGCATCAACCTGGCGACAGGAAAATCGGTCAACGTCGGCGAAGCGGTAGGTATTATCGCAGCCCAGTCGATTGGTGAGCCGGGTACGCAGCTGACAATGAGAACCTTCCATACCGGCGGCGTTGCCGGCGGCGACATTACACAAGGTCTCCCGCGTGTTGAGGAATTATTTGAAGCCAGAAAGCCGAAAGGCCAGGCGGTTATTGCCGAGGTCGACGGGGTTGTTGCTTTCAGAGAATCCAAAAAGAAACGTGAAGTTGTTATTACGCGTGAAGATGGTGAGCAAAGCATCTCTCAAATCGTCTTTGGATCACGCATAAAAGTCAAGGAAGGCGACAGAGTCGTAGCCGGAGATCTGATTACGGAAGGCTCTATCAACCCACACGACCTGCTTAGAGTCGTAGGTGTTCGTGGCGTTCAGGAATACATTACTAAGGAAGTACAAAGAGTTTACCGTCTGCAGGGCGTTGATATCAACGACAAACACATTGAGATCATAGTTAAGCAGATGCTTTCAAAAGTCAAGATAGATGATCCGGGTGACTCACTCCTGTTGCCGGGCGGCGTCAGCAGCTATCGTGATTTTCTCGATGAAAACGAGAAAATCGAGGCAGCGGGTGGCACACCTGCAACCGGAAGCCGCACACTGCTTGGTATTACCAAAGCTTCCCTGGCAACTGAATCCTTCTTGTCCGCAGCCTCCTTCCAGGAGACGACGCGTGTTCTGACTGAAGCGGCTATTAACGGAAAAGAAGATCGATTAATAGGACTGAAGGAAAATGTCATTATTGGCAAGCTGATCCCGGCAGGTACAGGCATGAAAAAATACCGCGAAATCGCGATCCAGCCACCCATTTTAAATGAAGACGCTGCTGACGACATGGATTTTTAGCAGAATCTTTCACCGCGACAGACCTGTCAACTCACGATAAATAGTTGACAGTGTCTGTACTCGGTGTTAAAATGATTGAGTGCGCATGTGAGCGAGTTCCCAAAGACTAGAATGGGAGGCCACCCTCATGCTGGAGATTGCCTCAGGTTACAACCTGCGTGTCGGCGTCAAACAGTCATATAAAGCCGTTACCAGCGGAAAGGCAGTCGTGTTGTATATTGCCAAAGATGCTGAACAGCATGTCATTCGGCCCTTGGTTGAATTGGCAGCTCAGTTTTCAGTTCCGATCGAATATATCGATACAATGAAAGAACTTGGAAAAGCGTGTAAAATTGACGTTGGTGCTGCGACAGCAGTTTTAATGAATCAAGAATCATAATTCTGGAAGGAGGTGCAAGAATGCCAACAATTAACCAATTAATCCGTAAGGGCAGAGAGAAAGTTGAATACAAATCTACTTCGCCTGCGCTTCAAAGAACGTTCAACACCCTTAGAAAAGCGGCTGTTGAGCAAAGTTCGCCACAAAAGCGCGGCGTTTGTACATCTGTTAAGACTGTAACGCCTAAGAAACCTAACTCAGCGCTCAGAAAAGTTGCGAGGGTCAGACTTTCCAATGGTATGGAGGTTACTGCCTACATCCCTGGTGTCGGTCACAACCTGCAAGAGCACAGTGTTGTCCTCATCAGAGGCGGTAGGGTAAAAGACCTGCCAGGTGTGCGTTACCATATCGTCCGTGGCGTTCTCGATACATCTGGCGTTGCAAATCGTCAGCAGTCGAGATCCAAATACGGTGCAAAGAGACCTAAGAAGAAAAGCTAATCATTGACGACCAAAGATGCCTCTTCCGACTCGGGAGAGGCTTTATATAAGTCGATTAGCGCACAACGGCATATTAATTATGTCGAGTACCGATGAAAGAATTATTTTAAGGAGGGAAGTATCGTGCCTAGAAAAGGAAATGTACCAAAAAGAGAAGTGTTGCCTGATCCAGTATACGGCAGCAAGGTCGTCACGAAACTCATCAACACCATCATGTATGACGGTAAGCGCGGCACTGCACAGCGTATCGTCTATGATGCATTTGAGATCGTAGCGGAGAAAACTGGCCGGAATGCACTCGAAGTCTTCGAAGAGGCGCTCGGAAACATTATGCCGGTCCTCGAAGTCAGAGCTCGACGTGTCGGCGGTTCCAACTATCAGGTGCCGGTTGAAGTTCGTCCGGAAAGAAGACAGACACTTGGCCTCAGATGGTTGATCACTTATTCCCGCAAGCGCGGCGAAAAGACCATGACGGACAAACTCGCTAAAGAGCTTCTTGATGCTGCGAGCAATACCGGCGCATCTGTCAAGAAGAGAGAAGACACTCACAAAATGGCTGAAGCTAATAAGGCGTTTGCGCATTACCGTTGGTAATACGCAAACACCTTCCCTTATTGGATTGGATTTGCACCACCTTGGTGAAGGAGGACTCATATGCCAAGAGATTTTACTCTTGAAATGACTAGAAACATTGGCATCATGGCCCATATTGACGCAGGAAAAACAACGACGACGGAGCGTATTCTTTACTATACAGGAAAGACGCACAAAATCGGCGAAGTTCATGACGGCGGCGCTACTATGGACTGGATGGAACAAGAACAGGAGCGCGGAATTACTATTACTTCCGCAGCGACGACTTGCCAATGGAGAGACCATCGTATAAACGTTATTGATACACCGGGACACGTTGACTTTACAGTCGAGGTTGAGCGTTCACTTCGCGTTCTGGACGGAACCGTTGCGGTTTTCTGTGCAAAAGGCGGCGTAGAACCACAATCTGAAACTGTATGGCGTCAGGCAGTGCGTTATGGTGTACCTAGAATTGCCTACATCAACAAAATGGATATCACAGGCGCTAACTTTGAGCGTGTTGTCGGCATGATGCATGACAGACTTCACGCCAATGCGGTACCTATTCAGCTTCCTATTGGCGCTGAAGACAAATTCACAGGCATCATCACGCTGATCGACATGAAAGCGCACATCTACAAGGACGACCTTGGTACAGAAGTCGACATCATTGAGATTCCGGCTGAGTACATGGATATGGCTGTTGAAGCCAGACTGAAAGTCGTTGAAGCTGTTGCTGAAGGTGACGAAGAACTCATGATGAAATACCTTGAGGGTGAAGAATTTACCCACGAGGAGATCATGAGAGGCCTTCGTCTTGCGACGATCAACAACCTCGTCGTTCCAGTCCTCTGCGGTTCTTCCTATAAGAACAAGGGCGTACAGCTGATGCTGGATGCTGTTGTCGACTTCCTCCCATCTCCGCTCGATATCGCTGCTATCAAAGGCGTTGATATGGACGGCGAAGAGGACTCACGTCCTGCGTCTGACAGCGAGCCGTTTTCTGCGCTTGCATTTAAGATCATGACGGATCCTTATGTAGGCAGACTGTCATTCTTCCGCGTTTACTCCGGTACACTCCAGTCCGGCTCTTATGTCTATAACTCAACAAAGGGCAAAAAAGAGCGTATCAGCCGTATTCTGCAAATGCATGCCAACAAGCGTGAAGAGATTGAAATGGTTTATTCAGGAGACATTGCTGCTGCTGTCGGTCTCAAGTTCACAACGACTGGCGACACACTTTGCGACGAGAGCAAGCCAATCATTCTTGAGTCCATGGACTTCCCGGATCCGGTTATCCGTGTTGCTATCGAGCCTAAAACAAAGGCTGGACAGGAAAAGATGGGCATTGCGCTTTCAAAGCTTGCTGAAGAAGACCCTACTTTCAAAACTTATACAGATGAAGAAACCGGTCAGACAATTATCGCGGGCATGGGTGAACTCCACCTCGAAATCATCGTCGACCGACTTCTCAGAGAGTTTAAAGTTGAAGCCAATATTGGTGCGCCGCAGGTTGCTTACAAAGAAACCATTTCCGGTTCTGCTGATATTGACCACAAATACTCCAAGCAATCCGGCGGTCGTGGTCAGTACGGTCACGTTAAAATCCGTGTTCGTCCTAACCAGCCAGCAGTTGGCTACACCTTTGAAAGCACCATTACCGGCGGTACTATTCCTAAAGAATACGTTGAGCCGGTCAACCAGGGTATTCAAGGTTCACTTTCCAACGGCGTTCTCGCCGGCTTCGAAGTCGTCGACATTCATGTTGAATTGTATGACGGTTCTTACCATGAAGTTGACTCCTCGGAAATGGCGTTTAAGATTGCCGGTTCCATGGCTGTCAAGGAAGCACTCAGGAAAGCTAATCCGATCCTGCTTGAGCCATATATGAAGGTTGAAGTTACAGTTCCTGAAGAATATCTTGGCGACGTTATGGGTGACCTCAACTCTCGCCGTGGTAAACTTGAAGGCATGGAAATGGTTCATGGCAACCAAGTCATCAGAGCGCATGTTCCACTTTCTGAAATGTTCGGTTATGCAACTGACCTGCGTTCAGCATCTCAGGGCCGAGGCAACTATGTCATGGTCTTCAGCCACTATGAGCAGGTTCCAAACAGTATTGCCGAAAAGGTTATGGGCAAGAAGTAATTAAGACTAATTCCGTCGGCAGAAGCCGACTTAAAGGGAGGAACTCCGAAAATGGGTAAGCAAAAGTTTCTTAGAAACAAGCCGCACGTCAACATCGGAACAATTGGTCACGTTGACCACGGTAAGACGACGCTGACTGCAGCAATCACAAAAGTTCTCTTTACAAAATATGGCCTTGGCGAAGAAGTCGCATTCGACAACATCGACAAAGCACCAGAAGAGAGAGAGCGCGGCATCACAATTTCAACTGCTCACGTTGAGTACGAGACGCCTAACCGTCACTACGCTCACGTTGACTGCCCAGGCCACGCCGACTATGTCAAGAACATGATCACAGGCGCAGCGCAAATGGACGGTTCCATCCTGGTTGTATCCGCAGCAGACGGCCCAATGCCGCAAACGCGCGAGCACATCCTGCTTGCACGTCAGGTAGGCGTACCATACATTGTCGTCTTCCTCAACAAGTGCGACATGGTTGATGACGAAGAGCTCCTCGAGCTCGTCGAGATGGAAGTTCGCGACCTTCTCAACCTGTATGAGTTCCCTGGCGACGACACACCGATCATCCGCGGCAGCGCGCTGCTTGCACTTGAAGATCCAACTTCTTCATGGGCAGAGAAGATCGTCGAAATGTTCGAAGTCATCGACACTTACATTCCAGAGCCACAGCGCGACGTCGACAAGCCGTTCCTGATGCCTGTCGAGGACGTTTTCTCCATCACTGGCCGCGGTACAGTCGCAACAGGCCGTATCGAACGTGGTATTATCAAGGTTCAGGAAGAAGTTGAAATCGTCGGCCTTGCAGAAGAGAAACGCAAAGTTGTCGTTACAGGCGTAGAGATGTTCAAGAAGCTCCTCGACGAAGGTCGTGCGGGCGACAACATCGGCGCACTGCTTCGCGGCGTACAGAGAACAGAGATCGAGCGCGGTCAGGTTCTTGCAAAGCCGGGTTCAGTCAACCCACACACTGAGTTCGAAGCGCAAGTTTACGTCCTTAAGAAAGAAGAAGGCGGCAGACATACACCGTTCTTTAACGGCTACAGACCGCAGTTCTTCTTCAGAACGACAGACGTTACCGGTTCTGCACACCTTCCTGCAGGCGTAGAAATGTGTATGCCTGGCGACAACATCGAGATGACGATCACTTTGATCTCACCTATCGCTGTTGAAGAAGGCCTCAAGTTCTCCATTCGTGAGGGCGGCCGTACGGTTGGCGCTGGTTCCGTTATCAAGATCATTAAGTAATATAAGCATAAAGCTTGGTGAAGTGGGCCTGTGAAAAACAGGCCCACTTTTAAGTGTGAAAAGTGTTGCATATCTGATTAGATGGTAGTATAATGATAAAGCGTGTTTACAAGCGATGAGATAGAAGGTTACCGATCTGGCTCGGAAAAATTTCTATTGAGAACGGTCCAATCATTGAATTGGGCGACCGGGATTTGTGTGCCTTAAAATGCGATACGCCAGGCAAGGTGTGCATAGACCCAGTCGTGTGTTTAAAATCACGCGCATTTATTTCAAGGAGGTAAAACACATGGCTAACAAAGGACAGAAAATCAGAATCAAACTCAAGTCGTTCGATCACAAAGTTCTCGACAGCTCAGCACAAAAGATCGTCGAGACCGCAAAAAGAACTGGTGCTGATGTAGCGGGTCCAATTCCGCTTCCTACTAAAAAGGAAATCATCACAATTCTTCGCGCAGTTCACAAGTACAAGGATTCCAGAGAGCAGTTCGAACTCAGAACGCACAAGCGTTTGATCGACATTCTCAATCCAACGCCAAAGACGGTTGATTCTCTCATGAGACTTGATCTTCCAGCTGGTGTGGATATTGAAATCAAACTGTAATACCCTACTGTCGTTACTAAGAGATTGGTTTGAATAGATTCAACCCTCAAGCTTAGTATGATTGCTGGAGCAATCCGCTGTAAGATTATCGGGAGGTGTAAACTCAATGTTAGGTATTTTAGGTAAAAAAATCGGCATGACACAGGTATTTGACGCAAACGGCAATGTCGTTCCAGTCACTGTTGTTGAAGCAGGCCCTATGCATGTCACACAAGTCAAAACGGTTGAAACGGACGGCTACTCAGCTATCCAGGTGGCATTCGGTGATACGAAAGCAAACAGAGCCAACAAACCGACTAAAGGTCATTTCGCAAAAGCTGGCGTTGAAATCAAGAAGTATGTTCGCGAATTCACGGTAGAAGATGCGTCTGCATTTACAGTCGGCCAGGAAATTAAAGCAGATCTCTTCGCTGAAGGCGCAGCTGTGGATGTTTCCGGTATTTCCAAAGGTAAAGGTACTCAAGGCAACATCAAGCGTTGGAACCATTCACGCGGTCCTATGACTCACGGTTCCAAAAGCCACAGGCTTGCAGGCTCAATCGGTGCCGGCACTTTCCCGGGTAAAGTTGTTAAAGGTATGCCAATGGCAGGTCGTATGGGCCGTGAAAAGATCACGATTCAAAATATCGACGTTGTCCGTGTAGAAGCAGACCGCAACCTGATCCTTCTTAAAGGCTCGGTTCCGGGACCTAAAGGCTGCCTGTTGACCATTAAACCAACGGTCAAGTCTGGCAAATAGTGATTCGAGTAAAGGAAAGGAGGAAGCAACGTGGCTAAATTAGATGTTTTAAACATGTCCGGTGAAAAAGTTGGAGAAATTCAACTGAGTGATAGTATTTTCGGCGTTGAGGTCAACAAACAAGTTCTTCACCAGGTTGTTGTCAACTATCTCGCCAATCAAAGACAAGGCACACAGTCTGCAAAGACAAGAGCCGAAGTTCGCGGCGGCGGCCGTAAGCCGTTCCGTCAGAAGGGCACTGGCAACGCTCGTCAAGGTACCATCAGAGCGCCTCATTTTGTAGGCGGCGGCGTGGTATTCGCACCGAAGCCAAGAGATTACAGCTATGTTCTGCCAAAGAAAATCAAGAGACTTGCACTCAAGTCTGCGCTGAGCTCAAAAGTTCAAAACGGTGAGATTGTCGTCCTTGAGGACCTCGCATTCGAGGCGCCAAAGACCAAAGAAATGATCAGCGTTCTTAAAAATATCAACGCTGACAAGAAAGCACTTATTGTCACCCTTGACAAGAATGACAACGTAGTTCTTTCCGCCAGCAATATTCCTGGCGTCAAGACATCCTTCGTTGGTCAGCTCAACGTTTACGAGATCCTCAACCACAACAGCTTCATCATCACTAAAGCTGCTGTCGAGAAACTCGAGGAGGTATACGCGTAATGAAAACAGCTTATGACGTTATTATTCGCCCAATTGTGACTGAGAAGAGCATGATGGGTACTTCTGAGAAGAAATATACTTTCGAAGTCCATAAGGACGCCAACAAAACGGAAATCCGCCAGGCGGTAGAGACTATTTTCGGTGTCAAAGTTGAAAAGGTCAACACCATGAACGTCGATGGAAAAGTTAAGCGACAAGGCAAATATGTCGGCAAGACTTCCAGCTGGAAAAAAGCCATTGTCAAATTGGCTCCAGGCAGCAAAGACATCGAGTTCTTCGAAGGCATTTAATTACTGAAGGAGGGAAAAAACATGGGTATCAGAGGGTTTAAACCCACTTCGCCTGCGATCAGACAGATGACGGTGTCGACTTTTGAGGAAATCACAAAGTTCACACCTGAAAAGGCCCTGACTGTTTCGATCAAGAAGAATTCAGGTCGTAATAATCAAGGTAAAATCACTGTTCGCCACAGAGGCGGCGGTACTAGAGTCAAATATCGTATGATCGATTTCAAGCGCAACAAGGACAACGTTCCTGCAACTGTTGCCTCTATCGAATATGATCCAAATCGTTCGGCAAACATCGCACTTCTTCACTATGCTGACGGTGAAAAACGTTACATCGTAGCACCTCACAAAATTGCTGTCGGGGACGTCATCATTTCCGGTGAAGGCCATGACATCAAGATTGGCAATGCTATGCCACTGAGCAATATCCCGCTCGGTACCATGATCCATAATATTGAGCTTAAACCTGGCAAAGGTGCTCAGCTCGTTCGTTCTGCAGGAAACGCTGCTCAGTTGATGGCTAAAGAAGGCAAACTTGCGCTTCTCAGACTTCCTTCTGGCGAAACGCGTTATGTCAGAATTGAATGCCGCGCGACTATCGGCCAAGTTGGCAATATCGACCATGAGAACATCACGATCGGTAAAGCTGGCCGTACACGCCATATGGGCATCAGACCTACTGTCCGTGGTTCCGTCATGAACCCTAACGACCACCCTCACGGTGGTGGCGAAGGCCGTTCCCCTATCGGACGCCCTGCGCCAGTTACACCTTGGGGCAAGCCTGCACTCGGTTACAAAACTCGTAACAAGAAGAAGGCTTCCAGCAGCATGATCGTATCAAGCAGAAAGAAGTAATATACAGGCTTAGTGGCGGACGAGCGTTCGCCACGGCCTCGACGGGCAAAGCACGAAGGGAGGAAATGCAAGGATGAGCAGATCGCTTAAAAAAGGACCTTTTATCCATAAAGGACTTATCCGGAAAATTGAAGAAATGAACGCAGCAGGAGATAAAAAAGTCATCAAGTCTTGGTCGAGATCTTCGACGATTTTCCCTCAAATGGTTGGACACACGATCGCAGTTCACGACGGCAAAAAACATGTGCCTGTTTATGTGACAGAAGACATGATCGGCCACAAGCTCGGAGAATTCGCCCCTACGAGAACTTTCAAAGGCCACGCGGGCGATAAGAAGAGCGGTAAATAAGGCCATTTTAGATCGGAAGGAGGTCACACAATGAAATCCGTAGTAAGAGCTGAAGCGAAATACGTTCGTATTTCCTCAAGAAAGATGAAACCAATCGCAAACTTGGTCAGAGGCAAGAACGCCAAAGAAGCAAAAGCGATTTTGAAGTTTATTCCGCGTAAAGGCGCAAGAATCTTCCTTAAAGTACTTGAGTCGGCAATCGCCAACGCAGAAAACAACAACCACATGGATGTTGACAAGCTGATTGTCGCTGAAATCTATGCTAACCAGGGACCTGTCATGAAGCGTTTCAGAGCGGGTTCTCACGGCAGAGCAAATCCAATTCTTAAGAGAAGCAGCCATGTAGGCGTCGCGGTATCCGAAAGAGAATAGTAAGGAGGGAATAGCGGATGGGTCAAAAAGTAAGCCCACACGGACTTAGAGTCGGTATTATTAAAGATTGGGACTCAAAATGGTACGCTAACAAGAAAAACTTCTCCGAGTTGCTCGTTGAAGATTTTAATATCAGAAAACTTCTTAAAAAGGAACTTTACACTTCCGGCATTTCCAGAATTTATATCGATCGCGCAGCGAACAACAGAATCCACATCAACATTTTCACCGCAAAGCCTGGCATGATTGTCGGCCGCGGCGGAGAAAACATCAAGAAATTGAGAGAGCAGATCCAGGCTATGACTGGTAAAACTGTTCAGCTCGACATTTCTGAAGTTGAAAATGCAGATATGGATGCACAACTCGTCGCTGAAAACATAGCGTCGCAGCTCGAAAGACGTATTGCTTTCAGACGCGCTATGAAAGGTTCCATCACCAGAACCATGCGTTCCGGTGCTGTAGAGGGTATTAAGATTATGACTTCCGGTCGTCTTGGCGGAGCGGAAATCGCTAGATCTGAAAACTACAGCGAAGGCAATGTACCACTTTCAACGCTTCGCGCAGACATTGACTACGGCTTTGCTGAAGCGAACACCACTTACGGAAAAATTGGCGTTAAGGTTTGGATTTGCAAAGGTGAAATACTTCCTAAAGCAAATGGCGAAAGCATGCTGACACGCAAAGAGCCTAAGAAAGCAAGAACACCAGGCCAAGGTCAAGGCGGCGGTCAGAGAGATAACAAGAGACCGGGCAGAACTGGCAAGCCTAGACAAGGCAGAAATGAAAAAGACGCAAGATAGTTCCTTAATCGGATAGAGAAGTTCATGGAAGGAGGCTGTACGCCATGTTAATGCCTAAAAGAGTCAAGCGACGCAGAGTACATCGCGGCAGAATGAAAGGCACTGCGCAGAAAGGCAATGAAATTTCGTACGGAGATTACGCACTGGTAGCTATGGAGCCAGCGTGGATCACAGCGAATCAGATAGAAGCATCGAGGATTGCGATCAACCGTTACATTAAAAGAGGCGGTAAAGTTTGGATCAAAGTTTTCCCTCACAAACCGGTCACTAAGAAGCCTGCTGAGACCCGCATGGGTGCCGGTAAAGGTTCACCGGAGTACTGGGTAGCCGTTGTCAAGCCGGGCCGTATCCTGTTCGAGCTTGCTGGTGTTAATGAAGACACTGCTCGTGAAGCGATGCGTCTTGCTGCTAACAAACTGCCTATTCAGTGCAAGTTCATGAAGCGCGAAGAAGTGCTTGAAAAGGGTGGTGAATCTAATGAATAGTAACAAACTCCGAGATCTTACTCCGGATGAGCTTACAGTAAAGCTGAATGACCTTAAGAGCGAATTGTTCAACCTTAGATTCCAGTTGGCCACAGGTCAACTCGATAACCCAATGAAGATCAAAAATGTCAAAAAAGACATTGCCAGAGTCAAGACGATCCTCAGGGAACTGGATATTAAGGCTTAATCGCGAAGGAGGTAAGGAAATTGGAAAGAGCTAACAGAAAAGTTAGAACTGGTACAGTTGTCTCCGACAAAATGGATAAGACAATTGTTGTAAAAGTAGAAGATTTCATTCGTCATCCTCTCTATGGCAAACGCGTCAAGAGAACGACGAAATTCAAAGCACACGACGAACAGAACGCCTGTGGTATCGGCGATAGAGTTCGAATTATGGAAACTCGCCCTCTCAGCCGCGATAAGCGCTGGAGACTCGTAGAAATTATCGAGAAGGCGAAGTAATTCTTGCTGATTGGAAGGAGGTTGCAAGCATGATCCAACAGGAAACCCGGTTGAAAGTCGCGGACAATTCTGGTGCCAAAGAGTTATTGTGCATCCGCGTACTAGGCGGTTCAAAGAGAAAGTACGGCAACATCGGCGACGTTATCGTCTGTGCCGTTAAAAATGCAACACCAGGCGGAGTTGTTAAAAAAGGTGATGTTGTTAAAGCAGTCATCGTAAGATCCGTCAGCGGCGTTAGAAGAAACGACGGTAGCTACCTTAAATTCGATGATAACGCAGCAGTCATCATCAAAGAAGATTTGTCTCCAGTCGGTACCCGTATTTTTGGACCGGTTGCTCGAGAATTAAGGGATAAGAAATTTACCAAAATCGTTTCCCTGGCTCCAGAAGTCCTATAAGAGAGTGGGAGGTGGAAATAGATGCGTATTAAAAAAGGCGATACGGTTGTCGTAATTTCCGGCAAGGATAAGGGCAAAAAAGGCAAAGTCCTTCAAGCGCTTCCTAAGAAAGAGCGCGTTATCGTTGAAGGTGTCAATATGGTGACTAAACACCAAAAAGCTACACAACAAGTCAAGCAGGCTGGCATCATCCATCAGGAGGCGCCAATCCATGTTTCGAACGTCATGCTTCTCGACCCTAAGGTCAAAACGGGTACGAGGGTTTCATACAAAGTACTCGACAGTGGCAAAAAAGTCAGAGTCGCCGCAAAATCTGGCGAAGTCATTGACTAACGGTCGGGAAGGAGGGTTAACCAATGGCTAGATTTAAAGATAAATATCTTAATGACGTTACTAAAGCTATGATGGAAAAATTCCAATACAGCAACGTCATGGAGATTCCTAAAATTGAAAAAGTAGTGGTCAACATGGGACTTGGTGACTCAAAGGAAAATCCTAAAGAGATCCAGGTAGCGGTTGCAGAGCTCGCTAAAATCACAGGTCAGCAACCTGTTGTCACAAAAGCGAAAAAGTCAGTCGCGAACTTTAAAGTTCGTGAAGGCATGCCGGTCGGCGCTAAGCTTACGCTTCGCGGCGAAATCATGTACGAATTCCTCGATCGTCTGATCTCAATCGCGCTTCCGCGTGTTCGAGACTTTAAAGGCGTCAATCCAAATGCTTTCGACGGCAGAGGCAACTATACGCTTGGCGTCAAAGAGCAATTGATTTTCCCGGAAATCGAATATGATAAGATTGACAAAGTCCGAGGAATGGACATCACCTTCGTAACAACTGCGAAGACAGACGAAGAAGCTCGTGAGCTTCTCACGCTTATGGGGATGCCATTCAGCAAATAAGGAGGGGTATCAAGTGGCGAAAACATCGCTTAAAGTTAAACAGGCTCGCACGCAAAAATATTCTACACAAGAATATTCGCGCTGCAAGCTTTGCGGAAGACCACACGCATACATCCGCAAATTCGGCATTTGCCGTATTTGCTTCAGAGAATTGGCATATAAAGGTCAAATTCCAGGTGTGCGTAAAGCCAGCTGGTAATAAGGAAAGGAGGTATTGTCCATGACTATGACTACAGATCCAATTGCAGATATGCTGACACGCATTCGAAATGCCAATATGGTAAAGCATACTGTCGTCGACATCCCGTCGTCGAACGTTAAAAAGAGAATTGCTGAGATTTTGATGGCAGAAGGTTTCATTAAGAACTTCAGCATGATTGCAGACGATCACCAGGGAATTATTCGAGTCGAACTTAAATATGGAGACAATAAAGAAAAGGTCATTTCCGGCCTTAAACGTATTTCAAAACCAGGCCTCAGAGTATACGCAAAGAAGACGGACATTCCGAAAGTCCTTGGCGGCCTTGGTATTGCCATCATTTCGACATCTAATGGCATTATCACAGATAAGGAAGCTCGCAAACTCGGCGTTGGCGGCGAAGTCATCTGTTACGTTTGGTAATTTAAAGGAATAGAGTAGGAGGTGCAATAATGTCTAGAATTGGTAGATTGCCTATTACGATTCCTGGTGGCGTGACTGTCAACGTCGACGAGACGAACTTGGTAACGGTCAAGGGTCCATTAGGGGAGTTAAAAGAGCAAATCAACAAAGATCTGAAGGTTACAATCGACAATGGTGTTTTAATAGTCGAACGTCCTTCTGACAATAAAACACACAGAGCGCTTCACGGCCTTAGCCGTACGCTTATCAACAATATGGTCGTGGGTGTATCCCAAGGCTACTCTAAAAAGCTTAAAATTGTTGGTGTCGGTTACAGAGCCATTAAGAACGGAAATAAGCTTGAGCTTTCTCTCGGTTTTTCTCATCCTGTAGCGATGGAAGATCCGGACGGGATCACGACTGAAGTTCCGGTTCAAACTGAAATCATCATTAAAGGGATCAACAAGCAGCTCGTAGGAAACTATGCTGCCAAGATCCGCGATTGGAGACGTCCTGAGCCATACAAAGGCAAAGGTGTCCGTTATGAAAACGAAAATGTCCGCCGTAAAGAGGGCAAAACCGGTAAGAAATAATCGGGAAAGGAGTGAAGCGGCATGATTAACAAAATTGGTAAAAATACAAACAGAAAAGCTCGCCAAGTCAGAACTCGCAAGAAAGTCGCGGGTACTGCTCAGCGTCCTAGACTGAATGTCTATAGAAGCCTTAACAACATCTATGCCCAAATTATCGATGACGTCGCTGGCGTCACGATTGTCTCCGCTTCGTCACTTGAGGCGGAACTCAAAGGAAAATTTGCGCATTCCGGCAACAAGCTTGCCGCGAAGGCTGTCGGCGAACTCGTCGCAAAAAGAGCGATTGAGAAGGGTATTCAACAAGTCGTCTTTGACCGTGCCGGATACCTGTATCACGGACGTGTTAAAGAGCTGGCAGATGGTGCCAGAGAAGCCGGCTTAGAATTTTAGCAAAGGAGGTTAACGAATGAACCGCACAATGATCGATGCGAGTAAACTTGAACTTAAAGAACAAGTTATCAACATAAATCGCGTTACCAAAGTAGTTAAAGGTGGTCGAAACTTCCGCTTTGCTGCGCTGGTTGTCGTCGGAGATGAAAATGGCCATGTCGGTGTTGGCACAGGCAAAGCCCAGGAGGTTCCTGAAGCGATCCGCAAGGCTATCGAAGATGCTAAAAAGCATTTGATTTACGTTCCGCGTGTAGGTACGTCTGTACCTCATCCAATTCGTGGTGAGTATGGCGCAGGTGCTGTTTTGATAATGCCAGCTTTCGAAGGTACTGGCGTAATCGCCGGCGGACCTGTCCGAGCTGTTCTTGAGCTCGCTGGCGTTAAAGACGTTCGCGCGAAATCTCTTGGCAGTGATAATCCACGTAACGTCGTCAACGCGACTATCGATGGTCTTACTAAGATGAAGACTGTTGAAAGTGTCGCTAAATTAAGAGGCAGATCCGTAGAAGAAATTCTTGGTTAGGAGGTGCACAAGCGTGGCAAATACAATCAAGGTTAAATTGGTGAAGAGCACGATTGGTGCGATTCCGAAACACAAGAAGACGGTTGAGGCTTTAGGTCTCAGAAAGATCGGCCAAATCGTCGAAAAGCAAGACAATCCTCAAATGCGAGGGATGATCCAGCAGGTCAGCCACCTGGTTAAGATCGTCGAAGCTTAAACGAAGGAGGTGTGATTATGAAGCTTAATGAATTAGCGCCATCACAGGGCACCAATAAGAACCGAAAGCGCAGAGGTCGCGGAACAGCGACTGGCCAAGGTAAAACAGGCGGCCGCGGTATGAACGGACAAAACGCAAGATCCGGCGGCGGTGTTCGTCCGGGTTTTGAGGGCGGACAGCTTCCACTCTTCCGTCGTATTCCGAAGCGCGGCTTTAAAAATAGAAACCGCATCGATTGGACAACTGTTAATGTTGAAACGCTTAATGCGTTCGAAAACGGAACTGTCGTAACTCCAGAACTTCTGATTGAAAGTGGCATCGTAAAAAAATTCAGCTATGGCCTTAAAGTCCTCGGGGACGGCTCACTGAACAAGGAAATCACGGTTAAAGCCCACAAATTCACTCAGTCAGCGATTGAAAAGATCGAAGCTGCTGGAGGAAAGGCAGAGGTGATCTAGTTGCTTTCAACACTTGTCAACGCATGGAAGATTCCAGACTTAAAAAAACGAATACTTTACACTTTAATGATGTTGGTCGTTTTTCGTCTCGGGTCGGCCATTCCAGTTCCGGGAATCGATAAAACTCAGCTTGCCTCACTTTTTGCGAATGACTCAGGATTCCTTGGGTTCTTCAACCTGATTTCAGGCGGCGCTTTTAAGAACTTTACGATTTTCGCGCTCGGTATTTCTCCGTATATTACCGCTTCCATTATTGTCAACCTTCTTCAAATTGCCTTTCCTGATTCGATTGGTGCAATGGCAAAAGAAGGAGAGGAAGGCAAGAAGAAGCTTGCTCAATATACGCGCTATGGCACTGTTGTTCTCGCGTTGATTCAGGCAACTGGTTGGAGTATCGGTCTTTTCAGACCAGCGTATATCAATGATACACCGTTAAGCATTGCAATTTCAGTCATTGTACTGACTGCTGGTACAGCATTCCTGATGTATCTCGGTGAAAAGATCACCGAAAACGGTATAGGAAATGGTATCTCGCTCTTCATCTTTGCCGGAATTCTTGCTAGAGTTCCGGAAAGTGTTGTCACTACAGTGCTTAGATTCCTTGATGGTCAGCTTTCAATCTTCAGCATAATTCTCTTTGTTGTCATTGCGCTGCTGATCATTGTCGGAATTATCTACATCCAGGAAGGAACGCGCAAAATACCGGTTCAGTATGCCAAGCGAGTTGTTGGCAGAAAAATGTATGGCGGTCAGACCTCCTACATTCCGATGAAAGTCAATCAGTCCGGCGTTATTCCAATAATCTTTGCCGTATCGCTGCTGATGTTCCCTATGACGATCGCGCAATTTTTCCCAGACAGCAAATTTTACGAATTTTTAAGACTAAATTTTGGTCAATCGAGCATTATCTACAACATACTTTACGCTCTTTTGATTATCTTCTTCACTTATTTCTATACGTCCGTTATCTTTAATCCAATTGAAGTAGCAGACAATATGAAGAGAAATGGCGGGTTTATCCCTGGGATCAGACCAGGAAAACCGACATCAGAATATTTGGAAAGAACCATGAGCCGCATAACGATTGCAGGTGCAATATTCCTTGCGTTTATCGCGGTACTGCCAAATATCATACTTGGTTTTGGATCTTTGAACCTGGCATTTGGCGGCACTTCACTGTTGATCGCTGTCGGTGTTTCGCTTGAAACAATGAAGCAGATTGAAGCTCAGATGGTCATGAGGCATTATCAGGGCTTCTTGAAGTAGTCAGGAGATGATGGTGATGAAACTGATCCTATTAGGCCCTCCGGGAGCCGGTAAAGGTACTCAGGCAGCAAACATTATCGAAACTTTCAGTATCCCACATATTTCAACCGGTGATATTTTCAGAAAAAATATCAAAGAAGGTACAGAGCTTGGGAAGAAAGCGAAAGAATATATGGACCGGGGCGAACTCGTTCCGGATACACTGGTCGTAGAGATCGTAGAAGATCGGCTCAAGGCAGAAGATTGTAAATCAGGTTTTCTGCTCGACGGTTTTCCGAGGACTGTATTTCAGGCAGAAGCGCTGGATAAAGTACTCGAAAATATGGGCGCAGGACTGGATTATGTAGTAAACGTCGTAGTAGATCCAGAACTCCTTGTTGAAAGAGCTGTCGGAAGAAGAATCTGCAGAGATTGCGGAAGCACTTATCACATTAAATACAATCCGCCAAAAGAGGAAAGTGTTTGCGACAAGTGCTCAGGCGAACTTTACCAAAGATCTGATGACAATGCTGATACAGTCACGAACCGCATCCGGGTGTATATGGACGAGACTTCCCCGCTAATTGAATATTATCGAGTTAAAGGAAACTTGATCAATGTCGACGGTCAACAAGACATTGACAAGGTCTTTGATGATATTCTCAAAGCAATTGGGAGAACTCAGTAATGATTCTTGTTAAATCCAGTACGGAGATTGAGTATATGCGTGAGTCAGGGAAGATCGTGGCAGAGGTCCATTCGGTCCTTAAAGACATGATCAAACCTGGGATCACAACGAAGGAACTCGATGAAATCGCAGAGCGCATTATTCTCGAACATGGGGCGCTGCCGGCGTTCAAAGGCTATGGTGGCTTTCCGGCTACCATTTGCGCCTCTGTGAATGAGGAAGTCGTCCATGGCATTCCGGGAGACCGGATGTTGCGCGAGGGCGATATCATCAGTATTGACGTAGGCGCACTCAAAAACGGCTATTACGGAGACAGCGCCAAAACCTATCCCGTAGGAAAAATCAGTGCAAAAGCGGAGAAGCTGATCCGCGTTACGCGGGAAAGCTTTTATGAAGGGCTTAAATTCTGCAAAGTTGGTTACAGACTCTCAGACGTCTCACATGCCATACAAATGCATGTTGAAGCGGAAGGATTTTCTGTTGTTCGAGATTATGTGGGGCACGGCATTGGCGCTTCACTGCACGAAGACCCTCAGATCCCTAATTACGGCCCAGCCGGAAAAGGACCCAGGTTGTCGACCGGTATGGTATTGGCTATTGAGCCAATGATCAATGCGGGACGATTTTCAGTCAGAGTGCTAGGGGACAATTGGACTGTAGTGACTGCAGATGGCAGTTTATCCGCCCATTACGAACATACCATAGCCATAACAGATGAGGATCCTATTATCCTTACCACGGATCAATAAGCGAGGTGTGGAGCGTGGAATCAACAAAAGGATTGGTTGTTGGTCAATTTGTCAAATCAAAGGCAGGTCGTGATCACGATAGGTTATTTTTGATTCTTGACATCATTGATGAAAATTTCGTATTATTAGTAGATGGGAATTTAAGAAAAATCGATTCGCCGAAACTAAAAAAGGTACGCCATTTGGTTAAAATCAATCAAATCAGCACTGCCTTTTCAGAAGCGCTCGAAGCAGGTATCAAACCTGATGACAGCCTGGTGAAACGTGAAATTGATAAACTCCAGCAAGTCTGATTCAAGCACGGGGAGGTAAGAGAATTTATGGCAAAAAGCGATGCGATCGAAGTCGTCGGAACCGTTATTGAAGCGTTGCCAAACGCGATGTTCCGTGTCCGGCTGGAAAACGATCATGAAGTGTTGGCTCATGTTTCCGGCAAACTCAGAATGAATTTTATCCGAATTCTGCCGGGCGACAAAGTGACTATGGAATTATCTCCATATGATCTGACTCGTGGAAGAATTACCTGGCGCGGCAAGTGATAAGGAGGTATAACGCATGAAAGTCAGACCATCGGTGAAACCGATTTGCGAAAAATGCAAAATTATTAAGCGCAAAGGCAGAGTAATGGTCATTTGCGAAAACCCTAAACACAAACAGAAGCAAGGTTAACCATTGAAAGAATCTGGCGTGGGGACGCGGCTGTCCTTAAGGATTCCAAGCGTCAGATTTAGACATATAGCGGTAATCTGGCATTTTACGAAAGCAGGAGGTGTACATTAATGGCAAGAATTGCAGGCGTCGACCTGCCTAGGGAAAAGAGAGCCGTCATCGGACTCACTTACATCTATGGCATTGGTAAGCCAAGATCTATTCAAATTCTTTCCAAGGCCGGTGTCAGTGAAGATACTCGTATCAAAGACCTGACAGAAGAAGAGGTTAACAAACTCAGAGCGGTCATCGAAACTGATTATGTCGTCGAAGGTGATCTTCGACGTGAAGTAGCCCTCAACATCAAACGTCTCCGTGAAATCGGCTGCTTTAGAGGCATCCGGCACAGAAAAGGACTTCCTGTCCGCGGACAGAGAACGAAAACCAATGCTCGTACGCGCAAGGGACCTAAGAAAACGGTCGGACGCAAGAAGAAGAAGTAAAGGAGGGTGAAGCATGGTAGCAAAAAAAGTACGTAAAACTACAGTGGCTCGCGGTAAGAAAAAACGCGAACGTAAAAATATTGACCGTGGCCAGGCGCATGTACAATCAACATTCAATAATACGATTGTGACGCTGACTGACACAGCCGGCAATACAATTGCATGGGCAAGTGCAGGCGGGCTCGGTTTCAAAGGATCCAGAAAGTCTACGCCTTTTGCTGCGCAAATGGCGGCAGAATCTGCAGCTAAAAACGCTATGGAACATGGACTTAAACAGGTTCAGGTTTTCGTAAAAGGACCAGGCGCTGGTCGTGAAGCAGCGATCCGTTCTCTTCAGGCTGCAGGCCTCGAGATTTCTTCGATCGTTGACGTAACGCCGATCCCTCACAACGGCTGCAGACCGCCGAAACGCAGAAGAGTTTGATATTATAGGAGGTGTAGTAAATGGCTAGATATACGGGACCTTCTTGCAGACTTTGTCGCCGAGAAGCACAGAAACTTTATCTTAAAGGTGATCGCTGTTATTCCGACAAGTGTGCTCTCAACAAAAGAGAGAACGCTCCAGGGCAGCATGGCGCCAGAAGAGGTAAGCTTTCCGGCTACGGCGTACAGCTGAGAGAAAAACAAAAGGTTAAGAGATACTATGGTATCCTCGAAACCCAATTCCGTGAGACATATAATAGAGCTGACAAGATGAAGGGCATCGCAGGCGAAAACCTTCTCCAGCTTTTAGAGCTTCGCATGGACAATGTCGTTTATAGACTTGGTTTTGCGAATTCCAGAAAAGAAGCACGACAACTCGTTACGCACGGACACTTCAAAGTGAACGGCAACAAAGCCGATATCCCGTCCATGACGCTTAAAGTCGGCGACGTCATTGAAGTCAAGGAGCGCAGTAAAGCTTCTGATAAATTCAAGGCGATTATGGAAAAGGGTCAGGCAACGCCAACTTGGCTTGTTGCTGAACCGGAGAAAATGAGCGGTAAGATCGTTTCGGCGCCGGCAAGACAAGATATCGATCTTCCGATCGAAGAGCACCTGATCATCGAGCTCTACTCTAAGTAGTCGTCGTAACGTAATGTTACCCTCACATCCTATAAATGAAGGAGGGTTTGTGCAGTGATAGAGATTGAAAAGCCGAGTATCGAGTGTGTTGAAATGAACGAATCGGCAACTTATGGAAAATTTGTTGTCGAGCCTCTTGAGCGCGGGTATGGCATTACACTCGGGAATAGTTTAAGACGCATTTTATTGTCTTCTCTTCCAGGTACAGCGGTAAAGTGGATAAAAATCGATAATGTACTTCACGAATTTTCCACGATTCAGGGTGTCAAAGAAGATGTCGTAGACATTATTCTCAACCTGAAAAACCTTGCTGCCAAAATTCATTCGGATGACGAAGTCAAGATTTTAAGAATTGAAGCGACTGAGGCTGGTCCGATCACTTCAGGCGATATCATTTGTGATTCAGATGTCGAAATCCTGAATACAGATCTTCATATCGCGACCCTCGATGATCACTCAACTCTGAACATGGAAATTGCCCTTGCAAAAGGCCGTGGCTATGTATCCGCAGATCTTAACAAGGATCCGGGTATGTCCATTGGCATCATTCCTGTGGATTCCATATTTACTCCTGTAAAAAAGGTGAACTTCAGTGTTGACAATACACGTGTAGGGCAAGTCGCGGACTATGACAAGCTCGTCATGGAAGTCTGGACGGATGGAACAATTAAGCCGGATGAAGCGACGTCAATCGGAGCTAAAATCATGGCGGAACATCTGAAGCTTTTTATCGAAATGACTGACAGCACCAACGGTGTTGAAATCATGGTGGAAAAAGAAGAAGACAAGAAAGAAAAAGTTCTTGAAATGACAATCGAGGAGCTCGATCTCTCCGTGCGCTCATACAACTGTTTGAAGCGCGCCGGGATCAATACCGTTGAGGAATTGACCGAGAAAACGGAAGACGACATGATGAAAGTCAGAAACCTCGGTAAAAAATCACTTGAAGAAGTCAAGCAAAAGCTCGAAGAGCTTGGGCTAGGCCTGAAATCTGAAGAAGAATAGGAAAAAAAGGAGGGGAATCCATGGCGGGTTATCGTAAACTCGGGCGTCCAACAGCGCACCGTAACCTGATGCTTCGCAATCTGGTTACAAGCCTGATCAAGAACGGCCGTATCGAGACCACTGAAACGAGAGCCAAGGAAGCTCGCAAGATCGCTGAAAAGATGATCTCGCTCGGCAAGCGCGGCGACCTTCACGCAAGACGTCAGGCAATGGCCTTCATTACTGAAGAAGCTGTTGTAAAGACGCTTTTCGAAGAAATTGCGCCTAAGTACGCTGACAAGAGCGGCGGCTATACCAGAATTTATAAGCTTGGACCTAGACGAGGCGACGCAGCGCCAATGGTCTTAATCGAGTTGGTATAAGATCGTTAAGAGGGACTAAGGACTATAGCTTAGTCCCTTTATCTTTTTTCTTTGTAAGAAGCCGGCGTGGGACTTGATCTAAAAGATCATTTGTAAGGCGCTTTTTTGAGGTGTATAATAGAGTGGCAAAGTCAGATGGAAGAAGGAATAGCATGATTCAAGCGAAGAGCGTTACTTATTATTACAATGAAGCAGAAGTCACACCCGCGCTCAAAGAATTGAATATTGATATTGCCAGTGGTGAATTTGTCGTTATAATCGGCCATAATGGTTCGGGCAAGTCGACATTCGCCAAGCTTTGCAATGGTATTATGCATCCCACTGAAGGCACCATTTTAATTGATGGCATGGACACCAGTAATTATGACCAAATCTGGGAGATTCGAAAAACTGCAGGTATGGTTTTCCAAAATCCGGACAACCAGATTGTTGCGACGGTTGTTGAAGAAGATGTGGCATTCGGTCCTGAAAATCTAGGAATTTCACCGCCAGAAATAAGAATTCGTGTTGATGAAGCTTTGAATAGTGTTGGTATGTATGAACATCGACGCAAGCCGCCGCATCTTTTGTCTGGCGGTCAAAAGCAGCGCATAGCCATTGCCGGCATATTGGCAATGAAGCCGAAATGCATTATTTTGGATGAGCCAACAGCCATGCTGGATCCTTCAGGTCGTAAAGAAGTTATGGAAACGATTAGGCGTTTGAACAAGGAGGAAGGCATTACTATTGTTCACATCACGCATTTCATGGATGAGGCTGTCCATTGTGATCGCGTCATTGTTATGGAAGAAGGTTCAAAGCTGCTGGAAGGTACGCCAAAAACTGTGTTTTCCAAAGTCGAACAGCTTCAAGCAATGGGCCTGGATGTCCCACAAGTCACACTTTTAGCACATCAGCTGAGGGAACAAGGCGTGGACATTCCGGATGATATCATTACTGTAGAAGAGTTGGTGGAAGAGTTATGTCCATTATTATAGAGAAACTTAACCACATTTATGATATTGGAAGCCCTTTCGAGACGAATGCGCTAAACAGCATTTCTCTCCAGATCGAAACGGGTGATTTTGTTGGTTTGATTGGACATACCGGTTCAGGCAAGTCTACATTGATTCAGCATATGAACGGTTTGCTGAAGCCAACGTCCGGCAAGATTTTGATCAACGGGTTTGATATAACTTCTTCAAAGGCAAAATTGAACGAAATCAGAAAAAAAGTGGGCTTGGTCTTTCAATATCCCGAGTATCAGTTGTTTGAAGAAACGGTGGAGAAGGATGTTGCGTTTGGCCCGAATAATTTGGGCATTGAGCCTGAAGAAGTCAATCGACGCGTCAAAGAATCATTGGAGATGGTGGGTCTTGACTACGAAGAAATTCGCGGCAAATCACCCTTTGAACTCAGCGGTGGGCAGAAAAGACGCGTTGCGATAGCTGGTGTCATTGCCATGAAACCCGAGGTTCTGATCTTGGATGAACCCACAGCCGGACTGGATCCGAAGGGCAGGGATGAAATTCTTGAGCAAATTCTGGCACTTCATGCTAAGCAGGGTATTACAGTAATTTTGGTTTCTCATAGTATGGAGGATATCGCAAGGTACGTTAGAAAGATCTTTGTAATGGACGGAGGGAGTCTGGTCCTGGCTGGCGATCCGGCAGAGGTCTTTAGCCATGTAGAACAGTTGGAGGCCATTGGATTGGCAGCGCCACAGGTGACTTATGTTGCCAAAGCACTGGCTTCGAAAGGCATTGACATCGATCCGACACTCTATACGGTTGAGAATGCAGCGATGCGTCTGCTTGAACTTATAAGGAGGAAAAGCCATGCTTCGTGATATCACCGTTGGTCAGTATTTGCCACTCTCATCACCTGTGCATCGGATGGATCCGAGATTTAAGCTGGTAGCTTCAATGCTGTATATAGTATCACTCTTTTTTATCAGTTCTTTTATAGGTTATGGCGTTGTGCTGGCGTTCCTGGCACTGACCATAGCGGTCTCCAAAATACCCTATAAATACTTACTCAGAGGACTTAAGCCTGTTTTAATGATTATCATCTTCGCATTTGGCATAAATATCTTCCTGACGCCTGGTACGGAACTCTTTCGTTTTGGGATCCTCAAAATAACGCATGAAGGTGTGAGACAAGCTTTTTTTATGGCCAGCCGTTTAATTCTGCTGATCATAGGAACTTCCATGCTGACTTTGACAACGTCCCCTATTGAGTTGACAGATGGTTTGGAAAGGCTCCTTAATCCTTTTAAAAAGCTTGGACTTCCAGCACACGAGTTAGCAATGATGATGACTATTGCGCTTCGTTTCATTCCTACGTTGCTGGAAGAGACGGACAAAATCATGAAGGCACAAATGGCGCGAGGCGCTGATTTTGAAAGCGGCAATCTAATCAAGCGGGCAAAAAGCCTTATTCCATTGCTCGTCCCGCTTTTCATAAGTGCTTTTAGAAGAGCAGATGAATTAGCTATGGCAATGGAAGCCAGATGCTATAGAGGCGGAGAAAATAGAACAAGAATGAAAGTCCTCCAGTTCACTCATTTGGATTTGATTGGAGTATTCGTTTTTGTATTGTACTGGGGCGGCCTCATTGCAGTCAGGATGTGGACCGCTTGAAGCACAGAAAAGCTCCGCGGCGCGTCAAATTGACAATAGCCTATCAAGGTACTCAATATCAAGGTTGGCAGCGTCAGAAGCGATTTAAATCGATTCAGGAGACTGTTGAGAAATTGCTCAGCAATCTCTTAAGCGAAAAAATCGAATTAACAGCGTCAGGCCGTACGGATGCCGGCGTGCATGCACTTGCTCAAGTGGCGTCTTTTGTGCACCATTCTTCATTTCCAACGACAAGATTATGCTATGTTCTAAATTATCATCTTCCTGATGATATCCTGATTCTATGTGCAGAAGATGTGGAAATGGACTTTCATCCGAGATATTCTGCACGAGGCAAAATCTATCAATACAAAATTGACAACTCTATCAATAGAGATCCGTTAAAATCATACTTGGTTTGGCATGTGCCTGAACCTCTGAATCTTGA
Organism: Acidaminobacter sp. QWL-03; assembly: GCF_058683855.1. Lineage (NCBI taxonomy): Bacteria > Bacillati > Bacillota > Clostridia > Peptostreptococcales > Acidaminobacteraceae > Acidaminobacter > Acidaminobacter sp. QWL-03. The sequence goes on along the minus strand of NZ_CM178752.1, from coordinate 2,276,139 downwards.
CAAAATGAAAGAAGCGTCGGCCTATTGGAAAGGCGAGCACGATTTTGCCACCTTCAGATCCCAGGGGAGCTCAGCGAAGACAACTGTCCGACGCATTGAAGCCATAGAGTTTCACGAAGAGGGAACACTTGTGACAATAACTTTCATAGGAAATGGGTTTTTATATAATATGGTTCGGATCATGACAGCGGTGTTGGTCTTGATTGGCAAAGGAAGTCTCGAACCATCAGACGCAGGAAGGCTCCTGGCGGCCAAGGAACGCACCAAGGCGCCGTGGACGGCGCCGCCGCAAGGCTTGTACTTAACGAAAGTCATTTATTAATAAGTGGCTATGATCGAACTTGACGATTAAAATCATACAAATTATATTGGATTTTAAATAGCAAACTAACAAAAAAGTAGTTGACTCTAAGTGTTTGCTATTATAAAATGAGTTTGGCTCATTTTGAGGCGAACTAAAAAAATCCTGCCCCGGGTTTTTTTATTTAATAAAAAACGGTGAAATATTAATGTTAGGAGGGAACTCATGAAATCTTTCGTTGCTAAACCCAATGAAATAGAGAGAAAATGGTATGTCATCAATGCTGAAGGAAAGACCCTCGGCAGACTTTCCACTGAAGTTGCTACAATCCTTAGAGGCAAACATAAGCCAACCTACACCCCTCACGTCGACTGCGGTGATTATGTGATCATCATCAACGCTGAGAAAGTGGTTCTGACAGGTAAAAAACTTGATCAGAAGAAATTCAGATGGCACACTGGCTACACGGGCCACCTGAGAGAGCGCAGCTATCGTGAAATGATGGCTAAGAAGCCTGAGACGGTTGTTACACATGCCATCAAAGGCATGCTTCCAAAGAACTCCCTTGGAAGAGACATGCTGAAGAAGCTGAAAGTATACAGCGGCGATCAGCACAACCACGAAGCACAGAAGCCTGAAGCGCTCGAAGTATAACCACGAAGGAGGGAATTCATGATGACTATGCAGTATCAAGGCACAGGAAGACGAAAAAGCTCCACTGCGCGTGTACGTCTCGTACCGGGCAATGGTGAATTCAAGATCAATGGTCGTACAGTTGAAGACTACTTCAACTTTGAAACACTTCGCAATGAGATTAAGCGTCCTCTGGTTCTCACCAATACGCTTGGCAAATTCGACGTCTTTGTAATTGTTGAAGGCGGCGGTTTTACTGGTCAGGCTGGCGCAGTTCGCCACGGTGTTTCCAGAGCCCTTCTTAAAGTAGATGACGAGTATCGTGCCATTCTTAAAAAAGAGGGTTTCCTCACGCGTGATTCCCGCATGAAGGAAAGAAAAAAATACGGACTCAAAGCTGCGAGAAGAGCACCACAGTTCTCCAAGCGATAATTTATCTATCAAAGACACCTCATTTTGGGGTGTCTTTTTTCATAATTATAGAAAGTGAGGACACCGCCTGCCCTTTTTATCATTTCAGGACCACAAGAAATTCCTGTAGGCCATTTTGTGCTATAATATTTAAAAGCCATCTGAAAGGGTGTAAAATCATGAATGAATATAAACAGATCAGTCTCCCAAAACTGAATAATCTTCAGCCGGGTCTCGAATCCACATGTCTGAAGCTTATGGAGGAGGCTGGAGAGCTGGCACAATTAATTGGTAAATTCAGAGGTCTAAACGGTGAGAACGTTGATATGGGTCCCAAGGAGGTTGTAGAAAGGATCAGCCTTGAGTTGTTGGATGTTGCACAAGTTGCTGTTTCCATGATGTTTGTTCTTGAGGAGACCTATCAGATAGATATTGACGAAAAAGTATCTGAACACATTGAAAAACTTATGAGAAAAGGATATCTAAAAGGATCTGAGGAGTGATCGAGATGACGATACTCGCTGCTTATCTAATGCCACATCCGCCTGTCGTGATACCGGCAGTTGGACACGAACAGTCAAAGGTCGTTGCCGCAACGGCCAGATCCATGGACGAGGTCGGTAGACAGATCGCCCGGCTTGAGCCTGAGGTCATCGTTGTAATTTCGCCTCATGGACCTCTTTTCAGTGATGCTATTGCAATTCGCGGAGAAAGTTGTCTTGAGGGCAATTTAGGCGCATTTGGAGCACCTGAAATTCATTTGAAAAAGAATAATGCGGTGTTGCTCACCCAAGCGCTTGCGGATCTGGCAGCTGACAACAATCTGCCGGCGGTCATATTTGATCATGCGCTTGCCAGACGATTTGACGTTTCCGGTGACTTGGATCATGGTGTTATTGTCCCGCTCTCCTTCGTAGAATCCCATTATACGAACTATGAACTGGCAGAAATCACATATGGCTTGTTGTCAACGGATGAATTGTACAGGTTTGGTCAATTGCTGTCGGCTTGTATAGATGATTTGGACCTTCGCGCAATTATAATTGCAAGTGGTGATTTATCCCATAAGCTCAAAGACACGGGACCCTATCATTTTGATGCCCGCGGCCCAAAGTTTGACGAATGGATCGTAAATGCCTTTGAAAACAATGACTTGGTTAAAGTCGTCACAGCGGACGAAGCGCTTTGCGAAGGCGCCGGAGAATGCGGTAAGAAGTCTCTGGATATTATGATTGGAGCCCTTGATGGTCTTGAGATCACTTCGAAAGTATTGTCTTATGAAGGCCCGTTTGGCGTAGGTTACGGCGTTGTTGCACTGACGGATCCAAAACCCTCAGATTATGCCAAGAGATTTGATGAAGTCGTCCAAGGCGTTTTGAGCAGAAGACTTACTAGACGAAACAGAGAAGATAATTTTGTAAGGCTGGCCAGACTGGCAATTGAAGATTATATTCGAGAACAAAAACGTGTCAGCCTGCCTGACGAACTTAAGGCGTCGGAGCTTGAGGGCCCGTCCAAGGGCGTGTTCGTCTCAATCAAGAGCTCCGGGGGGCTGCGGGGTTGTATAGGGACGACTATCGGCACACAGCGCTCTTTAGCGGACGAGATTATTCACAATGCTATCCAGGCTGCAACTGAGGATCCAAGGTTTCCGGAGATTGAGCCTTGGGAACTTGAACACCTTACTATTTCTGTGGATGTTCTTTCGAAAGGTGAGCTGGTATCTGGCATTGAAGCGCTCGATCCGAAGATCTATGGTGTCATTGTGGAATCAGATTTCAGACGCGGGTTACTCTTGCCTGACCTTGAGGGCATTGATACAGTTGAGGACCAAGTAAGAATTGCGTTAAACAAGGCTGGTATTAAAGAACATGAGTCGTACCGGATTCACAGGTTTACAGTTGAGCGGCACGTATAAAGTTAGGGTGACAGGAGATTTTAGAATGACATTTGACGAAGGTGTTCAAATATTAAAGGACCAGTCCTTAAGCATGATGATCCTTGCAGAGGGAGACATTGTGCATTCCTCCAGAGAACGGGGTATTAAACCCTTGTACGTGATTTACACCGAGGGGAACCGTTTTGCGAGCGGGGCGGTTCTGATCGACAGAGTTATAGGCCTCGGGGCTGCCAGAATCGCAGCAGAAATGGGCATTGCAAAAGTGTGGGCGCTTGTGATGAGCGAACCGGCTAAAAGGTATCTGAACTCCGTAGGTATTGAGGTGCAGCACGCTGCATTGGTAGACCATATCCAAAACAGGGAAGGCACCGGATTCTGTCCGGTTGAGACCATAGCCTTAAAAACCATGGCTGAAGAATCACGCTGGTTTGAGGCCATGATGGAGGAAATTCGTCATTTTCTGACGCGTATTGGAGCGATCTAAGATCGTGCAGGACGTCATTCATTAGAGGTGAGGTGTTATTCATGAAAGAATCGACCTTGGTTATTATTAAACCGGACGCAGTCAAGAAACAAAAAATTGGTGCAATATTGTCGCTTTACGAAGCCCACGGTTTGGTTCTCGAGGAAGCCTATATGTGTGTACCTGAGCTGGAACTGGTAGAAAAGCACTATAAAGCGCATAAAGACAAGAACTTTTATGCCGCTCTTGTGCGATTCATGACTTCTGACAGAGTATTTGTCATGAAGCTGACCGGAGAAAATGCTGTTGAGGTAGTCAGAGAAATTAATGGTGCTACAGACCCGGCAAAAGCCAGAGTGTGCACAATCCGGTACCTTTATGGAGACAGCGTCCAGCTCAATGCAGTCCATGGATCTTCGAGCCTTGAAGAAGCCAGAGAAGAACTGACACTCTGGTTTGGAAAAGAAGAGGCAGAAGAAGAACAAGAAGAACAAGAAGAACAAGAGGAAGTGGAATAGAGAACGGATGCTGAATATTTAATTGATTTATGAAATAATAACCCCAAAAAATAGTAATTGGAGGACTTAACTATGAACGAAACGAAATCCTTGATCCGCGGAGCGCTGATCGTAGCGTTGGGACTTCTTGTACCAACTGTTTTTCATCTCACATCCGTCAGCGGATCGATTTTTCTGCCAATGCATTTACCTATCCTCGTAGGTGCAGCTTTCGTCAATCCTTGGATCGCCTTAATCGCGGGTGCGCTCACACCACTGACGAGTTCCATTGCCACCGGTATGCCGCCACTCTTCCCAATCGCTTTTCTCATGTCCTTTGAACTCGCTGCATATGGCTGGACTATGTCCTGGCTGATCAACAAGCGACGAATGAATGTATATGCAGCACTTGTCGCCTCTATGCTGGTTGGGCGCGTTGTACTTGGCCTTGCTGCGGTAGTGACCACATCAGTTTTCGCTGTTCAATTAAATCCGGTGATGTACATGAAAGGCGCAATATTGACGGGCCTTCCGGGCATGGCGCTGCAGCTCTTGGTGGTGCCGGTTCTCATTAAGGCATTATCTTCATCGCTTCAACTCAGAAGAGGATAATACAGCATGCTGCGCATTCATCAGATCAAAATGGAAATTGAGCATAGTGACAGGGAGATTGAACTTCAATTGAGAAAAAAGCTAGGAATAGGGGCGACGGAGCCCCTTTCCTGGCGTATAGCCCGGGAATCCCTCGATTTGAGAAAAGGTCAGCCTGCAAGGGTGGTTTACAGTATAGATCTATCCGCCGGTGACCGCGAACCCAAGCTGCTCAAGAAACTCGGGAAAGATGCCGAGCTTTTAGAGGCAATAAACCAGGCGCACTTAAACGAGCCTGGATCAAAGGGAAATGTCCTTCAATTTCCACCGGTTATAATTGGTTTTGGACCTGCCGGAATGTTTGCGGCAGAACTTCTCAGCCGCCATGGTTTTAATCCGGTCGTCATTGAACGGGGAAGTCGGGTGGAAAAGCGCGTAGAAGACATTGAAACATTTTGGTCATCTGGTGTCCTTAATCCGGAATCCAATGTTCAATTCGGAGAAGGCGGCGCGGGCACCTTTTCGGACGGAAAACTGACTTCGCGAAGCAAGGATCCAAGAGGTCAGCAGGTGTTGGACCTTCTTGCGGAACTCGGTGCACCTGAAGACATACGTTACAGGCAAAAACCCCACATTGGCACGGACGTCCTCAGGCATGTGGCAAAAGCCATGCGACTCAGAATCGAAGCACAGGGCGGCAAATTCTTGTTTGATACAAAAGTCTGTTCGATAAAACGTTTGCCTGATGGACTTTTTGAGTTGGAATTATCAAATGGCATGACAATGAAGTCGGACGTGGTCGTCCTTGCCGTTGGGCACAGCGCCAGAGACACTTTTGAAATGCTCCATGAACAGGGTGTCGAGCTTCGTCAGAAACCGTTTGCCGTAGGCGTCCGCATTGAGCACCGGCAGTCTGACATCGACCTGCAGCAATACGGGGAGCATCTTGGGGCTTTAAAGAAGCGCTACGGCGCGTCGGAGTACAAACTGACAGCTGCGACCTCCAGCGGACGTGGTGTTTATACGTTTTGCATGTGTCCGGGCGGAGAGGTCGTCGCAGCATCGTCAGAGCCTGGGGGCGTAGTCACCAATGGCATGAGCAGACGGGCGAGGGATATGGAAAATGCCAACAGCGCTTTGCTGGTATCAGTGACACCGGAGGATTTTAACTCGAATCACTTGCTCTCTGGAATCGAATTTCAGCGCGCCTTGGAAGCAGCAGCGTATGAACTTGGAGGCAGAACTTATTGCGCACCGTATATGACAGTGGGTGAATTTTTGGGACACCGGCCTTTTAACGCCTCAGACGAAACCGGAAAGATTAAGCCGACTTATCGACCCCATCCGGTCAAAGCGGACTTCAGAACAGCCATGCCGCCGTTCTTGCTTGAAGCGCTTCAGGAAGGCTTGATTCAGATGGGTCAAAAAATGAAAGCTTTTGCCGATGGTGACGGCATTCTCACCGCATTTGAAACCCGCAGTTCGTCCCCTATACGTATATTGCGAAATGAAGCAACGCTTGAATCCATTTCACACCCAGGTCTATATCCATGTGGTGAAGGCGCGGGATACGCAGGCGGGATTACCTCCTCTGCAATTGACGGGATTCGCGTAGCAGAGCAACTATTGACGCGCAGTCGGCCTGAGCTGCTGGTTTCGTATGATTGAAACAAATTTTGAAAAAATGTATAAAGCACACTTTGGAATCCGCTGAAAAAAGCCACTTTATTGTTTAGCAGACAGAATATTGGCAATATAATTGAAATGATAAGGCTAGTATGCTAAAATAATTGTGAATATTAAAAAAATTCAACAAATCAGTGAGGGTCCTTCATTTGCAAGCCTTCCTGAACGTTATGACCTAAATTGAAAAGCAGAAAATCTATCTTGTAGACCAATACTAAACATGTTATGATTATAAACACTATGTTACAGTTTCGTAATACTCAGTACTTTTGATGGGTTGACTCTGTATCGCTGTTTTCAAGTCATTAATGCGTATAAATCATCGCTCGGACGTTGTTTGTACGCATTTAATATTTGGGGGATTTTTCCCCAACTTGTCCTTTTGGCTCTCCATGATGTTTCACCGCATAAATCTTCCATAACTATGCGGTTGGATCATAGATGCATCATAATTTTATTTTCATTCAAAAAGGAGGCGTAGTTAGTGGATCAAACAGGACAAAAGAGAGAAAACTGGGGTTCGCGGATTGGCTTTTTAATGGCTGCCGCAGGCTCCGCAATCGGTCTCGGAAATATTTGGCGTTTTCCGTATCTTACCGGTATGAATGGTGGCAGTGCATTTATTTTAATTTATCTTTTCTTCGTCTTCGTCATTTGCCTCAGCGTCATGCTTGCAGAATTCGCTATTGGTAGAAATACGGGCAAAGCTGCAGTTGGCGCCTACAAGTCTACAAGCAGAAATTGGACGTTTGCCGGGGTTATCGGCGTTCTCAGCGGATTTTTGATAATGGGCTTCTATCCGGTCGTTGGCGGCTGGGCGTTAGCTTACATTTTCAAATCAGTTACAGGCCTGCTGACAACTCCGGAAGCCATTGGAGATACGTTCGGCGCATTTATCACCAGTACCACTGAACCTTTGTTATGGATGATAATCTTCATAGTGTTGAACGTCTTGATCGTCGCTCGTGGTGTTACGAAAGGAATTGAAGCTGCAGGCAAAATCCTTCTTCCGATGCTGTTCTTCATTCTGATCTTAATTGCGATTCGCGGCCTAACACTTGAAGGCGCAAGCAAGGGACTTGAATTCCTGTTCAAGCCTGATTTCTCAAAAGTCACTGGACAGACATTCCTGGCAGCCCTTGGTCAGGCGTTCTTCTCGCTTTCACTTGGCATGGGCTGTATGATTACCTACGGAAGTTACTTGAACAAGTCAGAGAATCTGCCGCAAAATGCTGCCATCGTTACCGCAATGGATACTTCAGCGGCACTACTAGCTGGCTTGGCTATGTTCCCGGCTATGTTCGCTTTTGGCTTTGAGCCGACTGCGGGACCGGGTCTCGTCTTTGTCGTTGTACCGTCCATCTTTGCCCAACTCGGCGCTTTAGGACCAGTTCTCTCCGCCTTCTTCTTCGTAGCGCTGGTCGTCGCCGCACTTACCTCATCAGTATCGCTTCTGGAAGTCGTCGTTGCTTATCTGATGGATGAAAGACACTGGCCTCGAAAGAAAGCAGTTTACATTTCATCTGCAATTATGACCGCTATGTGCGTTTTGGCATCATTGTCACTCGGTTCAATGTCAGGCGTTACCTTCTTAGGTGTTGGCGCGTTTGATTTCTTTGACATATTGACAGATAAAATCTTCCTCGCAATTGGCGGTATGTTCCTCGCGATCTTCACCGGTTGGTTCGTGGATAAGGAAGTTCTCAGACAAGAACTTACTAATGGCGGGACAGTTAGCTTCGCGTTGTTTGAAGTTTGGCACAATCTGATCAAGTATGTCATTCCAGTTGTTATCGCGGTGATCGCTGTATCTGGTATCTTGTCCATTTCTCAAAAGGGGCTCATGATTTTTGGTTTGGCTATGATCGCAGTTCTGGCGCTCTTCTCCAAAAAACTGTAGAAAATTGTGTAACAAAGCAAACAACCTTTCCAGTGCCGGAAAGGTTGTTTTTATGTGAGTCTGAAGCAGAAAGCAAAAGAGCAGAAAACGGCATTTGCCGTCTCCCGCTCATTTGCTGAAAAACTGTTTATTATCATGTCTTTCTTACAAACGATACTTGGTGATTTCCTCGCAGTAACTGCAAATATACTCTGCCGAACCATTCATCTCATAGAGCGTGAACTTTGGAACTGCATAGGCATCCGAATTCGTGATGCAGCGCGGATTGATGCAGTTGAAGAGGCCAGTAACTTCTTCAGGGATGTTGGCTTTTCGCTTATCCGTAATCTTTGAATCTCTCACAATGTTAACGGTGATGTTATGGTCGATCAGGCCTAAAATATCCAGATCAATATCAAAGACATCCGCGATCTTGATGATGTCCTTTTTGCCGAGGGCTTTGCTGTCTACATTCATAAGCAGTACAACCGGTGTGTCAATATGCTCGGCGAGGAGCTTGTTGAATATCTTAAGTCCGTTGCCCGCTTTTATGTGATCAATGACGATGCCGTTTTGTATGCCTTTAACCTCTAGCATAAGGACCCACCTCCAGCAATTTGCAGATTAGTGCCATTCTGACGTAAACGCCCATTTTCGACTGCTCAAAATAGGCGGCTCTCGGATCCGCGTCCACTTCTATGGCAATTTCATTGACTCTTGGAAGTGGGTGCAAAATGATTAAATCTTCCTTTGCAGTCCTTATTTTGTCACGGTTAAGAATATAAGTATTTTTCAATCTGACGTAGTCTTCTTCATTGAAGAAACGCTCTTTTTGAATTCGTGTCATGTAGAGCATGTCCAGCTCTTCGACTACGTCTTCGAGATAGCGCACCTCGATCAGCTTGACACCTTGTTTCTCCAGTTGGCGCTTGAGGGAGACGGGCAGTGTCAGTTCATCTGGCGAGATCAGGTAGAATTCCTTATTGCCAAATCTAGCCAATGTTCTGATAAGGCTGTGCACGGTTCTGCCAAACTTAAGGTCACCGCAGAATCCGATCTTCATGTTATCCAGCCGACCCTTGAATCGCTTAATGGTAATAAGGTCTGTCAAGGTTTGGGTAGGATGTTGGTGCCCTCCGTCGCCGCCGTTTATGACGGGAATGGTGGCAAACTGTGTCGCCAGTTTAGGTGCACCCTCTTTTGGGTGGCGCATAACGATCAAATCAGAATAATCATTGACGACCTTGATGGTATCCGCGAGGGATTCTCCCTTGGCTGTGGAACTGGTATTTGCATCGCTGAAGCCAAGAACCTGGCCGCCGAGGCGCATCATGGCGGAATCAAAGCTCAGCTTGGTGCGGGTGCTCGGCTCAAAGAAGAGTGAAGCCATTATCTTTCCATCACAGACTTTTCTGTATTGTGATGGGTTCTCATAAATCGAGAGTCCGGTGTCGACGAGTTGCATCAATTCTTCAAGTGTAAAATCTTCAGGTTCGATCAGGTGTCGGACTTGTGACATTAGAGCGCCTCCTTTTGGTCAGGTGTTGGACAGTGGACAAAATAAAAGACCTTTTTCCCAGAGGAAAAAGGCCACAATGGCATCATACTTTGGTGCGTGTGCACCTGAAGCGACGTTGCGCCTTCCCAATCTCTCGGACTGAGTTAAAGGCTGTATTTAATTCGCCTAATACTATCATAATTTTATTTGTAGTGTCAAACGTTTTGAGTAAGATTAGACAATGTAATTCCATACAGAGAAAAACATAAATATTTAACGCTCCATAAGAATCAGATTGACATCTATGTCACCATATGATAATTTGTATAGAGCCATAAATTAATCGGAATAAAACCAGAGCCATGTAAACATTAAAAATAAAGCACCTTTAACCAGGTACGAGATGCCTGTAAGGTCGAACTGACGAGAATGATCCGGCGCGGATGCCGGAATCCTTCCCCTTGCAGACAACTGCAAGGGGTTTTTTGATTTAGGAGGTAAGAGGATGAAACGTTTGATCGTGAATGCGACTTATTTGAAAGGCGCTAATCTGGATTGGGACAAGGGGCCGCTTTTGATTGAGGATGGCGTGCTGAAGACCATCGGCATAAATGAATGCGAAAAGCTGATGACTGAAGCGGATGAAGTGGTTGATGCGAACGGGTGGATTGGAATTCCCGCTTTTGCGGACCTGCATGTGCATTTCAGAGAACCGGGTTTTGAAGTGAAAGAAACGCTGGAAACCGGCTTAAGGGCAGCTGCCAAAGGCGGGTTCTCATTGGTCGCTGCTATGCCGAACACGAAACCACCTCTGGATTCCTGCGAACGGATTGAGGCGCTGATGGCGAAAGCAAAAGGACTTTCGCAGGTAGAGTTCCTGCAGTTTTCGGCAGTGACTCTGGGACAGAAAGGCGATACGGTTGTCGATGTGGAGGGGATGGCCGCCAGGAACATCAAGCTCTTCTCCGAGGACGGACGTGAAGTTCAGTCGCCTGAACGGTTTAAAGAAGCACTACTCAGGGTAGAACAGGTGGGAGGGCTGGTAGTCACCCACTGCGAGGACCACGATCTGACTGCTCAATATAAAGATGGCCCATACCCACCGGAAGGCGAGTGGAATATGGTAAAACGCGATATCCAACTGGCAGCAGAGACAAATACAAGGCTGCACCTGGCGCATCTCAGCACCAGGGAGAGTATAGAACTCGTTAGAAGTGCAAAAGCGGAGGGGGTTAAGGTGACTTCTGAAGTCGCGCCGCATCACTTGCTGCTCGACTCAGACCGGGTCAGTTTTTCAACGGCTTTTTATAAGGTTAATCCGCCGTTGCGGGGCGCCCGTCACATAGCAGCCCTGATCGAAGGCATTAAAGATGGCACAGTGGATATGATTGCGTCTGATCACGCACCCCATGAAATAGAGAGTAAGCACTGCCCGTATGGGGAGGGAAGTTATGGTTTCAGCAGTCTGGAATATTCTTTTTCGGCAGCGCACACTGCCCTGAGGGCCAACGGTATCAGCCTCAGAACGCTGGTGAAACTGATGAGCTTTGCGCCTAGGACTCTGATTGGCAGAGAGGAAAACATAATTGAAAATCAGAGATCTGCAGATCTTGTCTTTGTCAATTTGGATGAGAAACTAACCATACAAGAGGGAGACCTTGTCTCAAAAGGTAAAAACTGCCCTTACATTGGATATGAATTGACTGGCGTGGTGAAGTGCCTGATTCTGGGAGATCAAATACTATACAGGAGTGGTGAAACAAATGTCGGCTGATCGATTAATAAAAAAGATTTTGGAAAAGAAGAGTGTGCTTTGTGTAGGACTCGACCCGGTTATTGATAAATTACCCGAGGTTCTGAAACAGGAAATAGAAAAGCAGGGGAAGACCCTTGAGGCTGCGGCGGTAGCGGTTTATAAATTCAACACAGTCGTACTGGATGCGGTCGCGCCGTATACTGCTGTAGTCAAACCGCAAGTCGCTTTTTACGAGGCGCTTGGGGTGCCGGGGCTCGAGGCGTATAGAAAGACCATTGAGTACGCAAAGAAGCTTGATCTTTATGTGATTGCGGACATAAAGCGCGGCGATATTGGAACAACATCAGAGGCATATGCCCAAGCGCATTTAGGATACACGGATATTCTTGGCGAGAAGAGACGTGCGTTCGAATCAGACGCCGTTACGATCAATCCCTATCTCGGCGATGACTCTAACCATGCCTTCAGCCAGTGGGCGGTTAAAGAAGAGGGGATGACGTTCCTCCTGGTCAAGACCTCAAACAAGACCTCAAGCCAGTTGCAGAACCAAAAGGTTGGAGAGCGCTATGTATTTGATGTGGTGGGAGACATGCTGAAGGGCAGTCCCTATGCGGTCAAGGGTGAGTATGGATATACTCCGCTCGGCGCAGTAGTTGGGGCCACCCATCCCGAAGAACTCCATCAGCTCAGGTTATCGCTGGAGGGCAGCTTTTTCCTGATTCCTGGATACGGCGCGCAAGGCGGCAGTGCGGACGATGCTACGCAAGGCTTTGATGAACGCGGCCTGGGTGCGGTTGTCAATTCCTCAAGAGGCGTCATCTATGCCTTTAATGAAGAGGCCGACTATTGCACTCAAATAGCGGACGCTGCACAAAAATCCAGAGACGATTTGAACGCAGCTCTGGAGCGGGCCGGCAAGGCCTATTGGGAGGCATAGTGCATGAAGTCCATTCGCGATCTGAAACTAATTTCAACAACTGAAATTGCCAGCGGCATTTTTGCGCTTGTACTTGAACGCCATCCGGATTTTGGGGATCTCAAACCGGGTCAGTTTTTCAATTTAGCTTTGAAGTCGAGAGAACTGCCACTTCTAAAACGTCCTATCAGCTTGTCCACTTGGGATGACCAAACCATGACTTTTGTAATTAGAAGAGTAGGAAAAGGCACGGAACTCCTTTGTTCTGCCAAGTCAGGTGAGTGGGTCTCTGCGGTAGGCCCTCTCGGCAACGGTTTTGATTTGGAAGCGCTCCCATCGGCAGCTACTCTCCTGGGCGGGGGCATTGGCACTGCGCCGTTATTGGCACTTGCAGAGGCCTTGTCTGCTGCAGGCAGTAAAGTGAACGTTTACCTTGGATATCTGAATGAGCCCTATCTCATTGAGGCTTTCAAAGCAGTGGCCGATGGTCTTTTCGTCGCCACCATGGAACCCGTAGACGGTCTATATCACGGCAACGTCGTCGAGTACTGGATGAACCAGGAATCTGGCGATACGCAGCGCCATGTCTACAGCTGCGGCCCTGACGCGATGCTGCACATGGTTCAACTCTCGCTGAAGTCGAGGGGACAGAAGGGACATCTCCTCACGGAAGAGCGCATGGCATGCGGCATAGGCGCTTGTTTGACCTGCGCAAAACCCATTGAGCAGGACGGCGAAGTCCACATGCTGAGAACCTGTATCGAAGGTCCCGTATTCAAAGCCGAGGAGGTCGTATTCAATGCAAATGAATAATGTCGATTTAAACGGCCTGATCCTCAAAAACCCCGTCACGGTGGCATCTGGCACTTTTGGATTCGGCAGAGAGTTCGCCGACTTTTACAATTTGGGGCTGCTCGGCGCAATTTCGGTGAAAGGACTTACCCTCAAGCCGAGAGAAGGCAATCCCGTACCGCGGCTGGCTGAAACCCCGATGGGCATGATCAACAGCGTCGGCCTGCAAAACCCGGGTGTTGAAGCGTTTATTCGCGACGAGATCCCGTTCCTGCGAAAATTTGACACGAAAATAATTGCGAATATCAATGGCAATACTTTGGAAGAGTATGTAGAGATGGCGAAAATACTTGATCAGGAAGATGTCGACTCCATAGAGGTTAATATTTCCTGCCCAAATGTCAAGAGTGGTGGCATGGCTTTTGGCACGGATCCACTCATGGCTTCAAAAGTAACAGCGGCAGTGCGAAACGTCACCACGAAGCATATGATTGTCAAGCTAAGCCCGAATGTGACTGACATTCGGACCATCGCTAAAGCTGCGGAGGTTTCTGGTGCGAACTGTCTGTCCATGATTAATACCATCACCGGCATGGCTTTTGATCTGAAGACGCGCCGTCCGATTATTGCCAACCGGATTGGGGGACTGTCAGGTCCCGCAGTTAAACCGGTCGGCGTGCGTATGGTTTATGAAGCGGCTTCCGTCGTGAGTATCCCAATTATTGGTATGGGCGGGATCGTGACCGCAGAGGATGCCTTCGAATATATGCTGGCTGGAGCGGCAGCTGTCGCTGTTGGTACAGGGAATCTCGTGAATCCAATGTGCGCGCCGGAGGTTCTCGAAGGATTAAAGAAATATTTGCCGATGGACATTTAACTCCAGCCCTGCTTCCCAGTTACGTTCGTTTAACCCTCTGCTGAAACTTTCGGTGTTTTGGCAGAGGGTATTTTAGTTCTGAACCATTCCTTCTCGGAAAGATCCTGAAAAATCACAGCTGATTTTTGAGTATCACTATCGCCTTTAAGGAAGGAAAAAAGGTGGGAAAAAAGATTCGTTTTTTTTGAAAAACCTAGTTGACGAACGCTTATTGAGATGCTAAACTGATCAAGTCGCTGAACGTTGAACGTTTATCGCAACGCTTCAAAAAAACTTGGTAAATAGACGGATCTGAAAAGATCCAAAAGAATTTAAAAAAACTCTTGACGACTTGAAACCACAGTGTTAAACTGTAACAGTCCCTTGAGATGCCGGGTTGAAAAACTTCATTAAAAGCGACACATTCGATCCTTGAAAACTAAACAGTGTACAACCCAAAATTCTGAAATAAAAAGTCGGTTCTGCTTGGAACCGGCAAAGTGATTTCTGATTATGGAAATAACGGAAGTCAGTGTTACAACTGCAGTTTAAGGATTATGATTAAGAGTTTGATCCTGGCTCAGGATGAACGCTGGCGGCGTGCCTAACACATGCAAGTCGAGCGCGATTAGTTGGACTGGAGGCTTCGGCCAAAGGGAAGACTATGAAAGCGGCGGACGGGTGAGTAACGCGTGAGCAACCTGCCCTGTACAGGGGGATAGCCACTGGAAACGGTGATTAATACCCCATAACCCCAAAGGACCGCATGGTCCAATGGGCAAAGCCACAAGCGGTACAGGATGGGCTCGCGTCTGATTAGCTAGTTGGTGAGGTAACGGCTCACCAAGGCGACGATCAGTAGCCGACCTGAGAGGGTGAACGGCCACACTGGAACTGAGACACGGTCCAGACTCCTACGGGAGGCAGCAGTGGGGAATATTGCACAATGGGCGCAAGCCTGATGCAGCAACGCCGCGTGAGTGAAGAAGGCCTTCGGGTCGTAAAACTCTGTCCTAAGGGAAGAAGAAGTGACGGTACCTTAGGAGGAAGCCCCGGCTAACTACGTGCCAGCAGCCGCGGTAATACGTAGGGGGCAAGCGTTATCCGGAATCACTGGGCGTAAAGGGTGCGTAGGCGGCTGATCAAGCCAGGGGTGAAAGGCAATAGCTTAACTATTGTAAGCCTTTGGAACTGGTCAGCTTGAGTGCAGGAGAGGAAAGCGGAATTCCTAGTGTAGCGGTGAAATGCGTAGATATTAGGAGGAACACCCGTGGCGAAGGCGGCTTTCTGGACTGTAACTGACGCTGAGGCACGAAAGCGTGGGGAGCAAACAGGATTAGATACCCTGGTAGTCCACGCTGTAAACGATGAATACTAGGTGTCGGGGGTCAAAGCCCGGTGCCGCAGCTAACGCATTAAGTATTCCGCCTGGGGAGTACGGTCGCAAGACTGAAACTCAAAGGAATTGACGGGGACCCGCACAAGCAGCGGAGCATGTGGTTTAATTCGAAGCAACGCGAAGAACCTTACCAGGTCTTGACATCCCTCTGAATGGCGCTTAGCAGCGCAGGTCTTTCGGGACAGAGGAGACAGGTGGTGCATGGTTGTCGTCAGCTCGTGTCGTGAGATGTTGGGTTAAGTCCCGCAACGAGCGCAACCCTTGCCTTTAGTTGCCAGCACATTATGGTGGGCACTCTAGAGGGACTGCCGGTGACAAACCGGAGGAAGGTGGGGATGACGTCAAATCATCATGCCCCTTATGATCTGGGCTACACACGTGCTACAATGGCCGGTACAACGAGAAGCGAAACCGCGAGGTGAAGCAAATCTTTTAAAGCCGGTCCCAGTTCGGATTGCAGGCTGAAACTCGCCTGCATGAAGTTGGAGTTGCTAGTAATCGCGGATCAGCATGCCGTGGTGAATGCGTTCCCGGGTCTTGTACACACCGCCCGTCACACCATGGAAGTTGGGGGGACCCGAAGCCAGTGATCCAACCGTAAGGAGGAAGCTGTCGAAGGTAAAACCAATGACTGGGGTGAAGTCGTAACAAGGTAGCCGTATCGGAAGGTGCGGCTGGATCACCTCCTTTCTAAGGAGAAAATTGGGGTACACTGTTTAGTTTTGAGGGATTGATGAAAATCAATTTCTTAAAAACATCATATTGAGTTGTTGGCGTAAGGTTACATTGGTAACTTTGCATCATCAACAGACAAAAGTTCGCGCTGAGAGCGCCGTAAGGCCACGATCGAAGCGATAACTTTTGCGATTTGTGGGGGATTAGCTCAGCTGGGAGAGCACCTGCCTTGCACGCAGGGGGTCAAGAGTTCGATCCTCTTATCCTCCACCATTTCCATTTTATAATGGAAACGCCTTCGACGTTAACGAAGTCGCACCTTGTAGCTTGAGGTGTTTTGTTGACTCAGGGGGTAAAATGCTGCTCGCACCTTGAAAACTGCATATGGAAGAAAACGAAGAAATATCGAGGATAAACCCATGACGAGAGATCGTCATATGATCAAGCAATAAAGAGCATAGGGTGGATGCCTTGGCACCAGACGCCGATGAAGGACGTGGTAAGCTGCGAAAAGCTGCGGGGAGTTGCAAGCAAACCTTGATCCGCAGATGTCCGAATGGGGAAACCCATCTGCCGTAGTGGGCAGATATCCGTACATGAATACATAGTGTGCGGAAGGGAGACTCGGGGAACTGAAACATCTAAGTACCCGAAGGAAGAGAAAGAAAGTATCGATTTTCTGAGTAGCGGCGAGCGAAAGGGAAACAGCCCAAACCGAGGCCTACGGGCGTCGGGGTTGCGGACGAGCCATAGAGTAAGAGGTAACCTAGTCAAAGAGTGCTGGAAAGCGCTGCCGTAGAGGGTGATAGCCCCGTAGACGAAAGGTGAAGACTGAAAGAGCTCGATCCAGAGTACCACGGGACACGTGAAATCCTGTGGGAAGCAGGGAGGACCATCTCCCAAGGCTAAATACGATCTGGTGACCGATAGCGCATAGTACCGTGAGGGAAAGGTGAAAAGAACCCCGGGAGGGGAGTGAAATAGAACCTGAAACCCTATGTTTACAAGCAGTGGAAGCGCCTGAAGATGCGCGACCACGTACTTTTTGTAGAACGGGCCAACGAGTTACGTTACGCAGCAAGGTTAAGTGCTTAAGGTACGGAGCCGAAGCGAAAGCGAGTCTGAATAGGGCGAAAGTTGTGTGACGTAGACCCGAAACCGGGTGACCTATCCATGAGCAGAGTGAAGCAAAAGTAAAATTTTGTGGAGGCTCGAACCCATGTCTGTTGAAAAAGGCTGGGATGACTTGTGGATAGCGGAGAAATTCCAATCGAACTCGGAGATAGCTGGTTCTCCCCGAAATAGCTTTAGGGCTAGCCTTAAAGAATGAGACACGGAGGTAGAGCACTGAATGGCCTAGGGGCTTTCACCGGCTACCGAAGCTTATCAAACTCCGAATGCCGTGATCTTAACTTTAGGAGTCAGACCATGTGTGATAAGATTCATGGTCGAAAGGGAAACAGCCCAGACCGTCAGCTAAGGTCCCAAAATGCAGGTTAAGTGGAAAAGGATGTGGAATTGCACAGACAACTAGGATGTTGGCTTAGAAGCAGCCATACATTTAAAGAGTGCGTAATAGCTCACTAGTCGAGTGGTTCTGCGCCGAAAATGTCCGGGGCTAAAACCTGCTACCGAAGCTACGGCTTGATGCTATGCATCAGGGGTAGGGGAGCATTGTGTAAGGGCAGAAGGTATACCGAAAGGCGTGCTGGACATTACACAAGAGAGAATGTTGGCATGAGTAGCGAGAGGCAGGTGAGAATCCTGCCCGCCGAAAATCTAAGGTTTCCTGGGGAAGGTTCGTCCGCCCAGGGTAAGTCAGGACCTAAGCTGAGGACGAAAGTCGTAGGCGATGGACAACAGGTGAAGAGTCCTGTACCGCCAAATAGCGTTTGAGAGATGGAGTGACGCAGGAGGATAGGCAGAGCGCACGGTTGGAAGAGTGCGTCCAAGGGCGAAGTCTGTACGGGGAGGCAAATCCCCCTGTATAAGGATGACGCTTGATGGGGAGTGAAACTAAGTAACGAAGCTGCTGATTTCAGACTGACAAGAAAAGCTTCTATCGAGTTATAAGGCGCCTGTACCGCAATCCGACACAGGTAGATGAGTAGAGAATACTAAGGCGAGCGAGAGAACCATTGTTAAGGAACTCGGCAAAATAACCCCGTAACTTCGGGAGAAGGGGTGCCCCAGACGGTGTCAAAGCCGACTGGGGCCGCAGAAAACAGGCCCAAGCGACTGTTTAACAAAAACACAGGTCTCTGCTAAATCGAAAGATGATGTATAGGGGCTGACGCCTGCCCGGTGCTGGAAGGTTAAGAGGAAGTGTCAGAGCGATCGAAGCACTGAATTGAAGCCCCAGTAAACGGCGGCCGTAACTATAACGGTCCTAAGGTAGCGAAATTCCTTGTCGGGTAAGTTCCGACCCGCACGAAAGGCGTAACGATTTGGGCACTGTCTCAACAATGGACTCGGTGAAATTGTAGTATGGGTAAAGATGCCCATTACCCGCAGCAGGACGGAAAGACCCCGTGGAGCTTTACTGTAGCTTGGCACTGAACATTGGTATTGGATGTACAGGATAGGTGGGAGACTAAGAGGCATGGACGCCAGTCTGTGCGGAGTCGACGTTGGGATACCACCCTTTCAATATCGCTGTTCTAACCCGAAGCCGTGATCCGGCTTGGGGACACTGCCAGGTGGGCAGTTTGACTGGGGCGGTCGCCTCCCAAAATGTAACGGAGGCGCTCAAAGGTTCCCTCAGTGCGGTTGGAAATCGCGCGAAGAGTGCAAAGGCAAAAGGGAGCTTGATTGCGAGACAGACAAGTCGAGCAAGTACGAAAGTAGGACTTAGTGATCCGGCGGTACCGAATGGAAGGGCCGTCGCTCAACGGATAAAAGCTACCCCGGGGATAACAGGCTTATCTCCCCCAAGAGTCCACATCGACGGGGAGGTTTGGCACCTCGATGTCGGCTCGTCTCATCCTGGGGCTGAAGTAGGTCCCAAGGGTTGGGCTGTTCGCCCATTAAAGAGGCACGCGAGCTGGGTTCAGAACGTCGTGAGACAGTTCGGTCCCTATCCGCTGTGGGCGCAGGAAATTTGAGAGGCGCTGTCCTTAGTACGAGAGGACCGGGATGGACGCACCGCTGGTGTATCGGTTGTTCCGCCAGGAGCACGGCCGAGTAGCTATGTGCGGCAGGGATAAGCGCTGAAGGCATCTAAGCGCGAAGCCCCCCTCAAGATGAGATTTCCCATTCGAAAGAAGTAAGACCCCTGATAGACTAACAGGTTGATAGGTCTGAGGTGTAAGAGCGGTAACGCTTTCAGCTGACAGATACTAATAGGTCGAGGGCTTGATCAAGGTTTACAAATCGATATTAGAGTAATCTTCCGTATGCGGTTTTGAAGGTGTGAATCATACTTTCAGACTTGGTTAGATCAGAGCGCAAGGCAAGTTTGCCGCCTCTTGAAGCTAACGATCCGGTGACTATAGAGAAAGGGCCACACCTGTTCCCATCTCGAACACAGAAGTTAAGCCTTTCATCGCTGATGGTACTTGGGGGGCAGCCCCCTGGGAGAGTAAGTCGTCGCCGGATTTCAATCATGGCCCCTTGGTCAAGCGGTCAAGACACCGCCCTTTCACGGCGGTAACAGGGGTTCGATTCCCCTAGGGGTCACCACAATATGGGAGCTTAGCTCAGCTGGTAGAGCACCTGCTTGACGTGCAGGTGGCCACAGGTTCGAGTCCTGTAGCCCCCACCAAGGTAGCTATTTTAGAAAGCGGAATTGATCCGCTTTCTAAAATAGTGAATTCTCTCCGAAGGAGAGAATGTCTACCTTGAATTTATGCAATACTACCATGGCCTGGTAGTTCAGTCGGTTAGAACGCTAGCCTGTCACGCTAGAGGTCGAGGGTTCGAGTCCCTTCCAGGTCGCCATATTTGCCGGTGTAGCTCAATTGGCAGAGCAACTGACTTGTAATCAGTAGGTTGCGGGTTCGAGTCCCATCACCGGCTCCATTTAAAACTCAGTAAAATGAACCGCTTCAGCGATTGAAGCGGTTCATTTTATTTACATATTATAGCAAACTTCTAACGTGCTTCTAACGGACTAAAAAATACTACTCAACCTTCTTAAACAGATCTAGTTCCAGCTTGCTCACGGACTCGGACTGCATGTCCGGAATGACATGGGAATAAGTGTTCAGCGTCGTTGTGATTGAGGCATGGCCAAGGCGTTCCTGGACGATCTTTGGATTGGTACCGGAGACCAGCAGCATAGTCGCGTGCGTGTGTCTCAGGTCGTGAAATCTGACATCTGGAAATCCAAGCTTGATCATTGCATTGTGAAACGCTGAAGAGATATAGTCCGGCTTCACGCGGCGGCCATCTTCCCATCTGACGACATAATTTGAATCAGTTGTGTATTCAGATCCAAAGAAGAGCCGATCTTCTTTCTGTTGCCGCTGGATCTTCTCCAGGTGCCGGACAAGTTCGTTCATGATGACGACAGTCCGGCCTTTTCCTGTTTTAGTCTTGGTGATTACCATCTCGCCTTTTATATCCCTGACGGACTCGCTGACATAGATTCTCGCGCTTTTAGTGTCAACCATATCCCAAGTCAGCGCGCATATTTCTCCTCGTCTGAGGCCTGTTGTGAGCGCTATGAGCACACATGTATATAGTGGTTCTGTCAGTGCCTCAAGAATCTTTGGGACATCATCAATTTTTAAAGTGTTGTCCTTTGGGTCTGCTTTTCTTGGAGGCTTTACTGCATCAGCTGGGTTATAAGGTATGAGTTTCAGGAACACTGCTTGCTTTAGAGCGCCTTTCAGGATCCGGTGGACGTAAAGGACGGTTGTAGGGCTAAGGTCTTTCAAAAGATGTTTGTAGAGCTTCTGGATCGATGCCGGCGCGAGATTACGCAGCTTGATTGATCCGATGTTTGGGATCAGATAATTATTGATGGTCTCGCGATAACTTTTGGCTGTGCTCTTGGCCAGCTTGTCTTCATGAGCGTCGATCCAGTCAGTCAGATACTTTTTTACGGTGATCTTTGGTTCCGAAGCCTGCAAGAATCCATTCTGATATTCAATCAGGACGCCAGGGAGCGCGTCTTCTGCGTCTTTACGTCGATCAAAGCCGGAGATCCATTTCTGATTGCGCTTTTCACCAGGTTCGCGGTCGAGATCCAAGACGATGTAATACTTCTTGCCTTTTTTAACGATGGAGCCACGCATGAGCATTCCTCCGATATTGATATGAACGTTGTAATATGAAATTTATAAATCAATGGTTTTTAGATATTTTATAATTCTATCTTTATAATCTATTGGAATTCCAGTAAAAGAACAATAAATATTATCCATTCCAGAATCATCATCTAAAAACGAATTTAATTCAGCTAAAAAGTTTTGTATAAGGTATTTGTTATTCAAGAGGATGACTATAGATAAAATGTAACTCCATACATCATTTGATGGCCTGTTGTGTTCACTAGAATGAATCAATGATTTGTCAAAAAGTTTGTATGCGCAGGTATTCAGAAAAGATTTGCGGTAAGACATGAAATCAAGATTATGTGCAATTTTGTTTCTAAATCGTCGAACTTGCCTAAGCGAAGTTAAGATTATGTCTACTTTTTCATCATATGGCAGATTGCTTGAATCAAATATTTTAAAATAATCGATCAGCTCACTTTTGCAACTTGGTTTTAGGTTGTTAAATAAATCAGTAATATCGGAAAATGTGACATTTCTAAATAGTATCCATGGTGGGGTATGATCTTTTGTAGTTCTGTAATGTTTTGTTGGGTTATCCTCACATTTCAACCATAGATCATTCAACTTTGAGATTAGAGTCTTTAATTTGACTCGTTCGTTCGAATGTCTAGATTTATGATAGTTTTGAATTTTTAAATACTCATGATGTATTTCTGAATAGTTTTTAGCGATTACATATGAAAATATCGTTTTAAATGAGTTTTCCACATAAGTTGAATACTTCATTAAAACACCCTGTACATTTTTGTTGTATGTATGCGTTTGAAATAGTTGTTCAATTGTGATACCAGGAGAATATTTACCATCAATCATATAGATTGCTTTATAGCCATTAACTAGATCGTAATATGAGATAGAAGACAACGCTTCCGTAGCAAATGAATTATCATTAATGACTAGATCGTAATCATTTTTCAACTTATCGATTTGTTCATCAAAAGTAAGAAAAGGTTTGTCCATACGCTGGCTCCTAATATTAATATTCATAAAACCAAAAAACCCCGTTGCAATAATGCAACAGGGATTTTTCAGAGCTGTCCATTTAAGTATCAGCCAGTTATCTTAGTTACATTATAACTTTCAATATTCACTTAGTCAATGGTGTGTTCTAATATTTCAACTGGGTCTCCCACTCGTATAATATTATCATCAGGAGGCCTTTTGTTTGTTTTACTTTTAGATTCGATATTTAATGGCTTTACATTTTTTGTAGTTGTTTCAAATTTTGATAGCGGATTAATTAATACGTTTTGTTTCTTTACCTCAATATCTTTACATACTGAAAATTTTTCGTAAACAGTATCAATTGTTAATACAGCCTTTATCGCATAAAATGAACCTAAATTTTCACCTGTAATCGGATTTATAACATCAGGTCCTTTTGCAATAATTCGCGCACGTTCGCCAACAACTGCACCATCGTTGTACCCATAATTAATAATTATTGAATAATCATCAATTATTTCTATCACACTAATAGAATCGTCCATTTCACAATCTCCTTTTCAATTTGTAATTACATTTCTCGTCAAAATTTTATTCAAATATCATTCAACGCATCCCAGAAGTCCAGCTCGTTCACGATCTGAATCTTATGACCTTCCTTTCTAAGATCGATAGCATCCTGGATCTTACGTCCATAGCAGGAGAACTTCCAGTAAGGGCTGCCGTCATTTCCAACGACCAGGTAGTCAACCTTCTTAGAGATCGCTTTTGAAAACTTACAGTTCAGTGATTCAATGATGTTCTTGAAGCCTTCACGGTTCGTCTTTGCTGATTCGCCGGTGAAGCAAAAGGACTTATCTTCAAAGATAATATCAGGTCCAATTGCGCAGATACCTTCAATCCTGATCTCAGATTTTAGCTCGTTGATCTGCTCTTCCGTAAGATTAGTGACGTTCTCATTAGAAAAGTCGATAAAGAAGCGCATTAAAGTTTTGCGCTCAGTCTCATCAATGACGCCATCTTTGAGAATAGAGGACATCATGGCCTGCAGCTCGTCATATGGATATAGCCCAGTAAGCTCGTCATGATCCTGCAGCCAAGTGTTTATGTTCCGGATCTCGTCATCACCGAGCACGCCGTCGATCAGCGCACCTTCCATGACGCCATGCAGTGCCTGGATACCTGTAGAGACGCAGTCATAACTCAATGGCATGTTCTTAGCCAGCCATAGGATGTCCTGCCGCTCTTCATCTGTAATGACGCCATCCTTTAAGGCGTTCGAGATCATATACGTCATATCACAAATCTGAGGCACTTCAGCGAACCAGGCATTTTCAGTGAGCCACTGATCCATGGCGCGAATTTCATCATCTTCTATCTTGCCATCAGCCGTTACGCCTTCCAGTATGCCAAGGAAGTTATTGATTGCTTTCTCGGCCATCACTTTAGAGTGGATGAAGTCCAGTTTGTTCATGATGTCATGTCTCCTTTCGGTTCAAGAAGAGAGTATATTTTGTATGGTATAAAATTTGAATGTACTAATTAGCCTTTATAGGAGTTGTTTTATTAGCCAATAATTTTTCGGTTTGAATTTCTTTTGAAAATTCCTTAATTCTAGTTCTTACACCAATGAATAATCCAATAGAATATGATAAGTATGATCCTAAAAATCCTATTGTAATGTATGATGAAAACCGATTGAATTTACCAAAAAATTCAAATGCACCAGTAAAGCCAAAAGGCTCCGGAAACGTTACTGCGAATGTTATAATAACAACATACATGAAACATAAAAACAAAAATGGAGTTGTATATTTTGAAAAATTTGATGAGGAGAATTCGTCATATTTTATGTAGAACTTATGCATTTCAGAATAACCATTCTCTGACATTAATTGCAAAGAAGAATGATCATCATCAATATCAAATTCAACTTTGTGTTCTTTAAATAATGATTTAAGAAATTTATCATTCAAATTTCTGAGTATCTTCTGAAGAAAATTAATCAATAGTACTGGAAGAAAATTTATCATTATTAGAGTGAATAACATTTCGATGTTGATGATTAAAGATAGAACTATCAGTTTTGGTAGTGAATTATCAATAAACAACTGATGATCATGAAAAATAATAAAAGTCAAAGCTGGATATATAGCTGATAAGCAAACCAAAAATATTGAATTGCGCTTTGAACTTTCATATTCTTTAAAAACATTATAGAAAAATTCAAATGTAGACAATATCCTATCCTCCTTGAATTTTACTTTTTAGCCGCTTTGATCATCATATGCATCGCGCTGATAAATCCGTTAAGTGATGAAGCATCAAGTCCATATTCTGTCGCTGTTTCAATGACTGTATTCCATTTTGAATCGTGCTCTTCTTTGACCAATGAAAGCTCCTGGTATCTACTGATACCGGGGGCTTTTTTTATTATCTGATGTACGACGCCGACGATGGTCCAGCCTTCAGATAGCGGGATGTCCGGGTAATCTGGATTAGCGGCTCTAAGGCATGGGGTGCCGTTATTTGCTATGTAAAATTTGAGGGTGGCTGACCAGTCGCCATCAGCTTTACCAGCAGCTACGATGTCGCCGTGATGAGGTTCGCGGCTGTGGATCACCAGGGCGGTGTCGCCATCGTGGATACCGGCCCAGCTCATGGAGTCGCCAACGACGCGCAGCGCAAAGTCAGCCTGGCATTCTTCTTCGAGATCCAGGTAGCCTTCGTAATCATCGGAGACGGGGATGGTTTTGCCAGCGCGGATCGTGCCGAGGATGGGTATGTTGGTGATTTTAATTTCTTCTTCAGGATGGTGTTCTTTTTCATAATGTTTGTCTTCATCGTGCCAACCCATAAGCCATCCTGGAGTTGTAGATAATGCGTCAGCGAACATTTTGATTTTTGATTGTGACAAATCAACTTTTCCAGCTTCGATTTTTGCAATCGATGTTCTATCTTTATAACCTACTTTGAATGCTAAGTCCTCTTGTGACATACCCAGCTCCATGCGTCTTAATTTAATATTCAAATAGAGATCGAGCATCATTACACCACCTTTATGAGTTAAATATTACCACCAACGTGAAAATAAATCAACGAATTTGAAAAATGATGTTGACACAGGTTCACGGTTGATGTTATTATTTGGGTGTGAATTAAATTCAACAGAAAGGAGCTTATCATGACAAACACAGTTAGACTCAAAGAAACTATCATTCAGCGAGGCGTGAGTATTACATTCATTGCAAATACTATTGGTATTACTCGTGAAGGACTGTATAACAAGCTGAATGGTGAGACAGAATTTAAAGGCTCTGAGATCGCGAAGATTAGTAAAATTTTAAGACTCACCAGCAAGGAAAGAGATGATATTTTTTTTAGCGATAACGTGAATTAAATTCACTGGAAAAAGGATGATGCTAATGAACGAACTAGATATCAATAAAATAACCAAGTTAACATCAGAAATTCTTGTCTACAAGCAGCAAACAGCTCAGAACATTATTGAAATTGGAAAACGGTTGATTGAAGCCAAAGAATTACTTTCACATGGCGAATGGTTGCCTTGGCTTGAAAATGAAGTTGAATTTACAGAAAGAACAGCTCAAAGATTTATGAAAGCTTCGAAGGAATTTTCAAATACGACATCGATGTCGTATTTGGGCACAACTAAGATATTCGCCCTTCTAGATCTCCCAGAAGACCAGCGCCAAGACTTCATCGAATCCAATCCGGTTGATGACATGACCACCAGAGAATTAAAGGCAGCCATCGCAGATAAAAAGCGTCTTGAAAAAGAGCTTGAAGATCTGAAGAACAAAGAGCCTGAGATCATTGAGAAGGTTGTTGAAAAACAGACTACACCAGTGGACTACTTCTCATCCAAGCGACGCCTGGCCGAAATGGAAGCCAAGGCGAAAGAACTCGAAGAACAGATCAAGCAAGTCGAAGAGCAAAAAAATCTTTACGAACGCAAAGCAAATCTTTACGAGTCGGATGCCACTAAGTACGAAGTGATCAAACGCGATATTGAAAGCCTCACAAAAGAACGTGACTCTGTCAGGGGTGAGTTCCTGATGATGAAAGAAGTCGCCGGACTGTCGAGCAAGATCGAAAGATTCATTGCTCTGGAGCTTGCCCCAATCAAATTCGCGCCATACATGAGCTTGGTCAAGAAAGAACCGGTGGTGATGAAGAATGTTGCTGAGACCATCGGCGCGGTTCAGAGGTGGGTGGATGAGATGAATGAGATGCTTCCGGATTATGATGTCGTGATGAACATTATGGAGAGTGATTATGAGGTGATTCATGATGAGTAACGAACTAGCAACCATAAACCTCAACAGCCTGACGGTCGAGCAACTGAGCGCGCTCAATATGCAGATCGTGGCAAAGATCGTCCAGGAGGCGAACGCAAACGCTGCGGAAGCACTTCAGCTGTCGAGGGCGAATCAGATCGAGCTGGAGCAGGCGAAGCTGGAGCAGAAGAAGCAGCTGGAACTGGAGATCGCCAGGCACCGGGTCACGGAGAGTAAGTTTGGGTTTGTGGCGCTGACGGATCTGGGGCTGAAGTATCAGGTTTCGATTGGGCCGAAGGTGCTTGGGAAATTGCTTAGGGTCGTTGGGATCTGCCAGGCGAAGTCGAAGCAGTCTGTACCATACCGGGTGATGATTGACGAGGGCTTTGCGGAGACGGATGACCGGTACGACGGCTATGGCAGGACGAATTACAAATACAATCCGGACAAATGCATTAAGAAGATCGACCGCTGGCTGACGGATCATGGCCACCTGGATGAATTTTATTCGGCGACGAATGAGAAGGAGCGGGCGGAGTTTATTGGGCGGTTGTTTGTGAACTATGTAGGATCAGATGAATAAAAAATTAGGAGGAACAAACTATGAAAGCAAGCGAAATGATTAGAGCGCTCGAGTGTATGCCTGGCGATGCTGAAATCTATTTCGAATATTGGCTTCCGAGTAGTCCTGGTGAAAACACATTGAAGGTTAAAAAGATTGATGTCGTGCAGTGTATTGTCAATGGCGATAAAAATGGCGTTTTTTCTGAGATCACGATGATGTGCGATGAGGATATGGAAGATGAATTAGTAAGTGTGTCTGCAGCGAGCGAGACTGCGGACTTTGAAAAAATCACTCGTTTTGCTTGTGACTGTGTTAATTCTCATCTGATAAAAGAGCAGAGACAACGTCTGTAGTGTAATAAGTTGCAAAATTTGCTGTTTTGTTAACAGCTACGATCATTAACTCTAACAAAAATTCGGATGTATTAGAATTATCTTTTGCTAAGTGAGTTTTTTCAATTTCTCTAAAGCTTTCTACAACATCATTTTTAAATTTTTCGAAAAGTTCAGCGTGAATATCTTCGCAAATTTTTTCAATCTTTTCTTTATCCATCATCATCACCACCCTTCACCTCAACCATACCATTTTGAAACCATCGGCAAAACTTCGAATACTGTCGAAAAAAGGAGGATGCAACATGTTACTGACTGCTTATGACATACAAGAGCGCTTAATGATTGGCAAAAGCACAGTTTACGAACTATTAAGGACCGGACGGATCAGATCCAAGAAGGTTGGCGGAAAGATCTACAGAGTTAAAGAAGAGTGGCTGGAAGAATACTTGGATTCATGCAATGACGACAGAGAGGAGCTTGATCCGGATGTATGCGATTAAAGTTGGCGCTGATGGCAGCGTGAATACTGTGACACCGCAGGAGAATAACGGATCTATCCTGGGATGGCTCCAGGCTCAGGTTGGTGGATTTATCGAGACGATCAGCCCAAGGATCAGGCTGCCATTCGATTACCAGTTGATCGTCAATGAAGAAGGCAAGCTCATGCGGCTGCCGCACAACGAAAAAGCCTCCACTCATATGCATCGAAGCTACGGGGCGGACTTTATCGCCGGTGACTGCATCATCGTCAAGATCGCGACGGATGAGAATGGAGAGCAGGACATTGCGACACTATCGGCTGAGGAAGTGACGCAGCTGATGCGGGTGATTGGATAGACTGGAGGGGCTTAACGTGATTATTGACTATGAGAAGTCACAGCGGTACATGATCGAATGTCCTGAGTGCAACTTTGTCTCTGAGATAAATGAAGGTACGAGCTGGGATGGTCAGCGGCCTGTCTATGACTTTAAATGTCAGAGATGTGGCATGTATATGTGCAGCATTTATCCAAATAAAAACTGGATGATCGTCACCAGGGGCACGAAGGCATGGGAGGCTAAATGATGATCACAATTCAGTTTTTATTGATAGCTTCCGCGGTTGTCATGGCCATTATGGGCGGCGGGTATGCGGTAATCAAAGTCGTTGATAATTTTGGCCCAATGTGCGGATCAGCTATGGCCATAGCGTTTCTGACGATGTGCGTCATGTTTGGACTGATGATGGTGAAGTGGAGGTATTTCTGATGTGTGATTGTGAAAAGTGTCCTTGGCGGCATCCTAAGACGTGCGCTGCATGCCGGGATGTGGCAAATAAAACGACAGTAATTACTGGGAGACGATGCTGATGTTTGAAGCCGGAAAGTACTACATCATTTCAGCTATGAAAATATATGACACAGTAGGTTTTTCAGCACTTCCGATTGACCTGGTGAACCATATGAACGGCGTCAAATTCGTTGCTGTGGGTGGACTGATAGACACGATCCACTATAAAGGCAAGACCTTAGTTGTGAATCCTGAGTGGTGTGTAAGTGGCGAGGAGGATGATCTGATATGACCAGGAGAGAGTTAAAGACAGCCTTGATTGCTCTTAGGCTCATTGATCCGGATATCGCTGATGTTGAAATGAAAGAAATTGATGAAGATCTGGACGTTAGAAAGACACACACGCTGCTGATCGGATCTGATCACTTTATTGCTAAGTGGTCAGCTGATGACTATGAATTTGGGAGGTTATAAGCATGATTGGTTATTATCTTCGTTGCATCAAGTGGCTCTGGAAAAATCGCGAATGGTCAAATACCAGGCAGAAATTCAAGGCCATGGCCAGGGAGGTCCAGGAATGAACAACAAGATTCAGAAAATAAAAAAGGCCATCATGTCGGCCTTTCCGAACGCTGAGGGCGTGATTATCAGGCTGGATGACGACATCATGGAAGTCAGTGTCATTCCATGGGCAACAGCTGAAGATGATGATATCGAAACAATCATAGTGGAGGGGAGAAAATCATGGAAGAGTACGGAATGATCCTATTGGTGGCTATGTTGGCCATAGCAGTTTTGACTGGCGCGCGGATCGGCAGCAAGGACGACTTTGAGCGGGGCCGAATTGTCGGTATCGAGGAAGGCAGAATAAAAGAGCGCAACGAGGTGAATGCGGCCATTGCACAGATGAGAGTTAAATCCGGAAGGCTCGATGGCATGGAGGCGTGCAAATTATATGAAAACGAATTTGGCGCACAAAAAAGGAGAGCCTGATCTCGCACAGATCAAGGCCCTCCAAATAAATTCAACCATGGCCATTATACCACAGACATGAAAAGAGGTGAATAGAATTTGCCAAACAGAATCATAAAAGAGAGCATCTGCAGCAGTGAGGATATTGCGAAGTTGGAGCCCATGGAAGAGATCTTCTTTTACCGCCTGATCGTCAATTGCGACGACTTTGGCCGGTGTGATGCCAGGCCGCAGATGCTCAAGGCTAAGCTGTTTCCGATTAATGAGACCATCGGCACGGAGGATTGTTCCATGTATTTGAGCAAGCTGGTGAAGGTTGGACTTGTGGTCATGTATGAAAATGAAGGCCGGCAATATCTGTTTCTGACTAAGTGGGAAGATCATCAGCAAATGAGGGCAAGACGGTCGAAATATCCAGACCCACCAACACATAATAGCAAATTGATTTCAATTGATATCAACGGAAATCAATTGAAATCAGATGAAATCACTTGCACCCGAGAATCCAATCCAATCCAATCCGAATCCAATCCGAATCTGAATCCGAATCCAATACAAGATGAGGTGCCATATCAGAAAATGATTGATCTGTTCCATGAGAGGTGCCCTTCGCTGCCTAAGATCAAAAGTATGACGGATAAAAGGCGAAGGACGTTGAAAGCCAGATGGGCGGATCTGAAAGGTGACGTGATTGATTACCAGGCATTTCTTGACCGGGTGGAGAAGTCGGACTTCCTGACTAATCGAACGGGCACATGGAAGGCGGACTTTGACTGGATTATGACGCAACACAATTTTGTGAAGATCCTTGAGGGCAATTATGACAACAGGCCAGCTAAAGGCCATGGCGTGAAAAAGAATGGCTTCCACAACTTCAATGCGGAGCGTGACCCAACGGATCTGGATGCGGTGCTACGCAATAAGAGCCGGGGGAAGGTGAGTCAGTTATGAATAAAGTGCAGCCTATTAAGTTAAAAGCCAAGATTGATGAGGTCGAGCAGATCCTTGGGGCATGGGATGAAAAGTACCGGATCATGTTTCTGATGGGAATCTACTCAGGCCTAAGGATAAGCGACATACTGCAGCTGAAGGTTAAGGATGTGTATGGCCGTGATCACATTGATATCAGGGAGAAGAAGACCAAGAAGGCAAAGCGCTTTCGGATCAAC
Organism: Acidaminobacter sp. QWL-03; assembly: GCF_058683855.1. Taxonomy (NCBI): domain Bacteria; kingdom Bacillati; phylum Bacillota; class Clostridia; order Peptostreptococcales; family Acidaminobacteraceae; genus Acidaminobacter; species Acidaminobacter sp. QWL-03. Next base: position 2,245,048 of record NZ_CM178752.1, on the reverse strand, counting down.
AGTATCCTGGCTAAGGAGCTCAACCGGTACTGCGCCGGGAAGAGCCCTGAAGATTATCTGATTAAGTCCAGGCAGGGGAAGAATAAACCCATTGTCAGGCGAAGAGCATACGAGGTAATCAATCGTGCAGGGCGTCTGGCTGGCCTTGAGAGCGTCGGGACACACACCATGAGGAAAACCTTTGGCTATCACTACTACAAGCAGACAGGCGACGTCGTGACGCTACAGAAACTGCTTAATCATTCAACGCCCAGAGTTACTTTGGTTTATATTGGCATCGAGCAGGACGCAATTGATGATGCTGTTTTTAATTTTAGCTATAAATAGTGTCTTAATGAGACAGCGGGAATGTCGCTGAAAATACAAATATGGTTTAGCGGTTGGAATTACTTTGATTTGAGGCAGTTTGTCGAAGTTCCCAAAATATTACGATAAGACATCCTCAGGGCGGTGAAAAGGTGGCAAGAAAGCATCAGGTAACACTGAAATCATTAGAGGACCAGGTTGAGTTTTACCACAGGCTCAAAGGCGTGCTCAGCCGGGAACCGGTGAATGAAACAGAGGCGGTATTCCTGAAGTACATCGAGCTCCGGCGGACGTCTGATGTGGCTGCCTGGATTAACAGCCTTGGTTCCAGGGTTAAGTCAGCCAGAGGTGAGCGGCTCTGGATCTCGACAGATGTGACGGAACTGCTGGATGATCCGGCAGCAGTGGAACTGGTGGACAATCAGATCTACTGCTTGGCGAAGCGAATGCAGAAATCTGGCCGGCTGAGTCTTAAGCAACTTCAACAGGTGTTTGGAATGGAGGAGATTGTGGATGAGACCAATTAAGTTTAGGGGCAAGTCGCTTGAGAGCGGTGAGTGGGTCTATGGCTATTACACAAAAAGTCCTAAAGGAGTTGTCTATATCACGCCATTTAAGGTTGGTGCGCCGATCAAGGTAGATCCGGAGACGGTGGGTCAATGGACTGGATTGCTAGACTCTGAGGGATATAAGGTCTATGAGGGCGACATCATTGAATCGGGAGAATTTAGAGCAGCGGTCAAATATTTCGGAGATGAAGATTATCCAGCGTTTGATGTTGCGGGTGATTTCGTAGATAGCGTGAATGGATTGAGTTATTTAAAAGCAGTGTCTAGTTTTGAAGTTATTGGCAATATCTACGATGATCCTGAGCTGCTTACTAGACAATAGAAAGGGAGTGCGAACTTGAGAGAAATAAAATTTAGAATGTGGGACGCAATAACTAAAAAATATTTTACTGATTTAGAAATTGTCTTTGAGTGTCTAAAACAACAAATTATGAATGTGTATGATCACGAAGCTGAAGGCTGTGTATTTGAACAATACACAGGCCTCAAAGACATTGATGGAACTGAGATTTATGAGGGGGATATACTCGAATTCAAAAATTACCCCGGAGAAAATTATGTTTTAGAAATCGCCACAAGTGATGTCCCACCACACAATTTTGTATCAGGGCTCAGAAAAAAGCAAAATTCCAATGTTAGAGGGATAAACGATGGGCTATTTGAAGTTTTGGAAGACCTTCCGGTTGAGTGCGAGGTAATCGGCAATATCTATGAAAATCCAGAATTGCTTAATGCAGAATTGTCCCCAATGACGAACCAGAAGGAGAATGAGCATGAATAAAGTCGTACTGATCGGAAGATTGACCAAGGATCCAGAACTTAGACACATAGCATCAACTGGAAGGGCAGTTTGTAATTTCACGCTGGCTGTGGATCGGCAGCTGAGCAAGGATAAAAAGGCAGAATATCAGCAGAAGGGTATTTCGACAGCTGACTTCATAAGAGTTAATGTCTGGGGACAAAGGGCTGAAGTTGCAGCTCAATATTTAAGTAAAGGTCGAAGGGTCGCCATAGAAGGTCAAATAACAACTGGATCATTTAAAACGAACGATGGAGAAACTAGGTACACAACAGAAGTCACCGCCAATCAAATTGAGTTTATTGAGAAGGCGAGCGGCCAACAATCGGCAGCTGATCAGGATCAAGGCATGTATGATCCGGGCGATTTCAGCGGCAGCTATCAAGATGATGACGAAGTGCCATTTTAGAGAGGTGATAGCGTGACTTACAACAATTTTAAATTCGAGAGGCGAGATTTAGAGAGAGAAGCAGAGTATGAAACGAAGCACCTGGCCGATTGCAATGAGGTTAAAACCTACAAGCTGACGCCAGATGAAATAGAAAAGCGCTACGGTGCCTGTAAAGGATCCGGTAAGAAAATTGGATCGCTGATCAATGTACGAAATTTAAAGAAAAAGGATGATGACGAAATGGCGAAAATTTATGATGCAAATGAAGTTATAGAGGCGGTTAAAAATTTCATGGAGGAAGTTGGCATCACCGAGCATGTACCGGCATGGTCAGCGATGTCTAAGAAGCTCAAGAAATATGAAAAGACAATTTATGGTCCAATTGGCGGCATGACTGGCCTTGCTGATAAGCTTGGAGTCCCTACTTTACATGAATATAAAAATATACAGAAGGCAGCCGCTAACCTTGAGATATTGCGTTCGAGAATGATTAAACCAATCAAGGATGTGTCTGAGGAACGGTTTGAGGAGGAAATTGCCGCAGTCCATCCGGTTCCGGAGGTTATGACAGTCACAGCTGACGCACCATTAGAATTATCTGCAACGCCCGAAGTAAATAATGATTTGAATGTCGCTGAAAAAAGTCTACGTGAGGTTATCGAGACGATTGGTGTGCATGTTGACAAAGAAGAGCTTCAGGCAAGTATGGAAGCAGAAAAGAAAACAGCATGTGATCAAAAGGTATTCGACGCTTATGCGCATAAAGTGGCAGATTATCAAAAGCTTAGTCTTAACATAGATGATTGCTTGAGAATTGAGAAAGAGCTGCTCCAGCGCCAGGAAGAACTGAACATCTGGCTTGAAGGATTTGAGAAGGCTGCCGAATTGATGGGAGTTGATCTTGGATGATGCAGCATGTTTATCTGAAGTACCCACCAACGTGCGATATCTGCAAGAAACAGCCTATGTCTAAGGCTGGTGTGTGGCATGATAACTATCGGCAGATCTATCTTTGCAACGAATGCCATGACAAGGAGGTTGCAAATGAAAGCCTCAATGCCGATCTTGTGGAAGCGTGAAACATGGGGGAAACATCTTAAGAAACTGTCTGAGGAGTATACAGAAGTTTGCGAGGAACTTCACGACATGATTGTCGGGAATGGGGATGCCAAGCGGCTGAACAGTGAGCTGCTGGATCTGATCCAGGTGTGTATTGGCACGATAGAGGCAACTGGTGAGGATGTACCGGAGGCGATCCGGACGCATGTTGACAAGTTGATGGGTCGCGGTTGGAGTGTAAAGGGTTGGATTCTTTTGGACGTTAAGATGGGGGTTGGCCATGATAGCGTACAGGACGTACAAAAAACTACTTGATGAAATTGCAATCATTGAAGCAAGGATAGCTGAGCTTAAGCGGCAAAATGAGACGCTAAAAAAATTCATGGGCGGACCAAAGGAAATAAGCGCTCAAAGATATGATACGGGTCCGAAAGGATCCACTCAAATGTCATTTGAACGGCTTGTAAATCAGTACATTGATAATGAGCAAGACTTACTTATTCTTGAGGAAATACTCATTGATAAGGCAGAGGCTAAGGAGGCAATTGATTGTATCCTTGGGTCGAGTGATTGTCTCCATAGTCAGGTGGCATATAAGAGACTGGTTGAAGGGAAAACCTTACAGGCGATAGCTGAAGAGCTTGGTTATAGTATCAAATGGATTGAGAAGGTTTCAGCTAGTCTTGACATCAAACACAAATTGTAGGGTATTTAGGGGGTGCGTGGTACTAAATATAGTGCTATGCTCAAATTGTGAAAAACTATACACAATCTTCCGGGCCGCCAGCGATCGAAAACACCTCCTTTCGCCAGGCGGCCATTATAATGCTATCAAAGTCTAAGACGCGGCTGATACTTAGATGGACTCCTGGGCCTTAGACTTGATGAAATACAGGCCGGTGCAACTTGACGCATGCGCCAATCACCGGCCTCGCCATTTGGCGAAAGGGGTGGAGAGTTGAAGCCACATCAATTCGACATCAAGAAGGTTCATGACGGTTGGATCATATGCGTAAAAGGCAGGGGAGAGCATGGACATTTCAACTACAGATCAGGTTGTGATTCTTTGGTGAAACTTATCTGCAAAGGTAAAGTGCCAAAGGATCCTTATTTCAGAGAGGCAGCCAGGCGCATTCTTACTGAGTCAGAGTATAGGCAGCTGTCGTCTAGGTGGAAGCCTGGATACAACAATAGCAGCTTAAGGGGCGTGGTACATAGGTGAGCTTCAGTCACAAATCAACGCGCTGGGAAAGAAAGCGCGCTGCCATACTTAGGCGCGATGAATACCTTTGCCAGGAGTGTAGGCGCTATGGTAAGTCTGTAGCTGCTTCACCGGTACATCATATCTGCCCGGTTGAGTCTCATCCTGAGCGGGCCTATGCAGATTCAAACCTGATCAGCCTTTGCAATAAGTGTCACAATGAAATGCATGACAGAACAACAGACCAGCTCACGAGTAAAGGTCTCGCGCTTATTGAAAGAACGAATAAATACAAAGAAAATAAATAAATATACACAAAACAACTGACGTGTTACAAACACATCCCCCCCACCTAAGCAATACCAACACACTTAGACGGGGAACGGGGTGGGGAATCTCGTGTGAGTGCATGAAGTTTTCAAAAAGGGGGTGCTGGAGGTGGCTGTGAAGACAAAAAAGGCGATGGAACGAGACATAATTAAGAAGATGAAAAGCCTTGGAGTCTACAAACCGGAATACTCCAGCATGATTCTGATTTTTGCCGGGATGCTCCATCAGTATTCAGAGTTTGAAGAACAATTTGAGGAATCTGGCTATAAAATTACTGAAGAATATACCAATAAAGCGGGGGCAACTAACGAAAGAAAGGTGCCTCTTTATATGGCAATGGAGAGTCTAAGAAGAGATATTGCGACCTATGCCGACCGGCTTTGCCTTAATCCAAAAGCGCTCGAATCCGTCACAACTGAGAACACAAAAACCTCAAAATTATCGAAGCTTCTGAGTGAGCTTTCATGAAACATTATGCAAATTTTAAGCTCGTCATGGACTATGCGAACGGAGTTGCCTCCGGAGCGATCCCGGCGAACAAAGAACAGATCCAGGGATGCGAGCGCTTCCTTCGCGATCTGAAAAATCCAGCATATGAATTAAGACCCAGGGAAGCCGAGGTCATTATCAGCATCATTGAACGCACCTTTGTCCACCAGCAAGGCGAAAAGCTGGACGGAACACCTCTGAGAGGAGAACCGTTTCTTCTTGAGCCTTTTCATAAATACCAGGTTTATAACTTAATGGGCTTTTTCCTGAAAGGAACCAATGAGCGCCGCTTCAAAGAGGCGTTCATTTTTATTCCAAGGAAAAACATTAAGACATCATTTGCCGCAGCACTCTCCTGGGCGCTTGGCATCTATTACCGTCGTTCAGGGTCGAAATGCTACATTGTGGCAGCTTCTCTAAAGCAGACACTTGAGAGCTTCAACTTCATCAAATTCAACATTGAACAGATGGGTGAGTCTGATTCGTTTAGGATCCTGGATAACAACCATGAGCACAGTGTATCTGCAAGCTTCTCCGATGGGTCAATTTACATTAACGCCCTGGCATCCAACCCGGATAAGCAAGACTCATTCAACTGCAACATCGTCATTGCTGATGAGATGCATGCCTATAAGACGCCAAAGCAATACAACGTCCTGAAGGAAGCGACAAAGGCATATACTAACAAACTGGTGATTGGCATTACAACAGCCGGCGATGACATGAACACATTCTGTTATCGGCGGCTTCAATATTGCAAAAAGATCTTGGACGGCACTGTCACGGATGAAAAGTATTTTGTCTTCATTGCCAAAGCTGACGAAGATGAAAACGGAAATGTGGACTATACAAACCCACTCACACAACAAAAAGCAAATCCGGCTTACGGCGTGTCTATCAGGCCTGATGACATCATGAGCGATGCACTCCAGGCGCAGAATGATCCGCAGCAGCGCAAAGACTTCCTGGCGAAATCACTCAACATCTACACATCGGCCATGAGAGCATACTTCAATCTTGATGAATTTAGGAGGTCTGACAGCAAGTATAACTGGACCATCGATGAATTGATCAAGCTGCCAATTGAATGGTACGGCGGCGCTGACCTATCCAGGATGCACGACTTAACAGCTGCTGCTCTCTATGGGACGTATAAAGACGTCGACATTGCCATCACTCATGCCTTTTTCCCGATTGTGAACGCGCACCTCAAGGCAGAAGAAGACAGCATTCCACTGTTTGGTTGGCAGGACGATGGCTGGCTGACAATGTGCAACACGCCAACGGTCAATTACTCTGACATCATCAATTGGTTCATCACAATGAAGAAGAGAGGTTTCAAAGTCAAGCAGGTCGGCTTTGACAGAAAGTTTGGCGCTGAATTCTTTCTCGGAATGAAAAAGGCGGGCTTCAATATCGTTGATGAGCCTCAGTACTTTTACAAGAAAAGCCAGGGCTTTAGACGTATCGAGCAAAAGGCTAAGGACGGCAATTTTTATTATTTGCACTCACAGGCCTATGAATACTGCCTACAAAACGTGAGGGCAATCGAGAAGACAGACGACATGATTCAGTACGAGAAGGTCATGCCGGAACATAGAATCGACCTGTTTGATGCATCGGTTTTCTCGTCTGTCCGGATGCTTGAAAACATGGAAAAAAGTAATGCGGCCTTAAGTTGGCTGAAAGGGGGATCATGATTTGGGACTGATGCAAATGTTCAAACGGAAATTTAAGACCAGAGAGGATCCGGTCGTTGGTTGGTTCATGACTGATTCTGCTTCTGACACGCTTTGTGTGACTGGCTATACCAGACTTTCGGATAATCCAGAGGTAAAGATTTCAGCTGGAAAGATCGCAGACTTAATCAGCTTGATGACCATCCATCTCATGAAAAACACTGATGACGGCGACGTGCGAGAGAAGAACCAATTATCCAGGAAGATTGACATCAATCCATACTCTCTCATGACCAAGAAAGCGTGGATTTATAACATCGTCTATACAATGCTTGTCAGTGGAGATGGGAACGCATTCGTTTATCCAAAATTTGATGGCGATTTTATAAGCGAACTTATGCCACTACGACCGTCGCTTGTCAGAATTAAGCCGTTCGGAGATGCTTACAAAATCATTTATAACAACAAATCTACCTACGATTATGATGAAGTGCTTCACTTCATGATCAATCCAGATCCAGAAAAGCCGTATCAAGGGACCGGATACAAAGTAGTCCTTCGAGATATTGCTGACAACCTAAAGCAAGCCACGGCAACAAAGAAGTCTTTCATGAGCGACAAATATAAACCGTCAATTATTATTGCTGTCGATGCACTCACGGAAGAGCTTTCCAGCGAAGAAGGCCGCGATGCCATCATGAAAAAGTACATCAGCGAAACAGGTGGCGGTAAGCCGTGGATTATTCCTGGAGAACTCATGAAAGTTGAGCAGGTCAAACCTCTCAGCCTAAATGATCTAGCCATAAATGACGCGGTACAGATTGATAAGCGAACCATTGCCGGTATTTTCGGCGTACCTGCGTTTTTCCTTGGTGTCGGAAATTATAACAAAGACGAGTACAATGCGTTTGTAAATTCTACGTTGATGCCGATCGCCAAAGGGATTGAGCAGGAACTCACTCGAAAACTCCTATACAGTCCTGATCTCTATTTCAAGTTTAATCCACGCAGCCTTTATGCTTATGATCTAAAAGAACTAGCTGATGTAGGTGGGAACATGTACGTCCGCGGGATTATGACAGGCAATGAAGTTAGGGACTGGATGGGGATTTCGCCGCTGGAAGGACTTTCAGAACGTGTCATTCTGGAAAATTACATTCCTGCAGGCATGATTGGAGATCAGAAAAAACTGGTTCAAGGTGGTGAAGAAAAATGATAAGACAAGCTGTCAGCATAATGAGTGAACTCAGGGCCGATGGTGAACAGCAAGACATGTTCATTGAGGGTTATTTTTCAGTGTTCAACAAACGCACTCAGCTTTGGCCAGGTGTATTTGAGAAAGTGGATCCAGCTGCATTCAATGAAAGCTTAAGCAATGACATCAGGGCGCTTACGAACCATGACACAATGTTTGTGCTTGGACGGAACAAGTCAGGTACGCTGGAGCTTAAGACGGATTCAAGAGGCCTTTGGGGACGGATCACCATCAATCCAAACGACACAGACGCTGTCAATCTTTATGAGCGTGTGAAGCGCGGAGACGTCGATCAGTGTTCATTCGGTTTTAATATCATCGAAGAGTCTACCGAATTCCTAGATGATGGATCCATTGAATGGACGCTGAAAAAGGTTGATCTCCATGAGGTCAGTGTTTGCACCTTCCCGGCCTATCAGGACACCGCGGTAACAGCCAGACAGGCTGATTATGAAGTTGAAAAAGAGCGCCTTCTTGTGGCTCGAAAAAATGAACTAAGGGGGAAACTTGCCAATGTTAAAGCAACTCATGCTTAGAAGAAAACTAGAACAAAAGCGTACCGAGCTATCGGCGCTTGTGACAAGACGCGAAGCAATTAATAGACGCGAGGCAGAAGTTGAGGCTTCGATTGCAGAGGCTTCAACTGATGAAGAAATGGCTGCGCTTGATGCTGAAATCGCTTCTATCGAAGCAGATGCTCAAACGATCGAATCTGAAAAGAGTAAGCTTGAGGGCGAGATTGCCGAGATCGAGCGTGAGCTCGAGGATCTAAGAAATAATGAACCAAAACCAAATACAGATTCAAAGCAAGAAGACCAAAACAGATCAAAACCAATTGAGGGGGAAACCAGAATGAGCAAATTCAAGTTTTTCAGAAACATGCCACTTGAGACCCGTGAATCCATCATGGCTCGCGACGAAGTAAAAGATTTTGCGGTTCGCGTAAGAAGCTTCATCACAGAAAAGCGTTCAGTAACAGGTGCCGAGCTTGCGATTCCGGAGATCATGCTGGAAGTCCTTAGAGACAACCTTCACAGATATTCGAAATTGATCGGAAAGATTAACCTCAAGCGCGTCAACGGTAAAACCAGACAAATCGTTGCAGGGTCAATTCCTGAGGGCGTTTGGACTGAAGCGGTTGGTAAACTTAATGAGCTTGCGCTTTCATATGGCATGATCGAAATCGATGGATATAAAGTCGGAGGTTTTGTACCTGTCGCAAATTCCACACTCGAAGACAGCGACCTCAACTTGGTTGATGAAATCATGGATGCCCTTGGCCAGGCAATCGGGTTTGCGCTTGATAAAGCGATCGTCTTTGGTACCGGAGCAAAGATGCCGGTTGGCATTATGACAAGACTTGCTGAGACAGCAGAACCTTCTTACTGGGGATCTAATGAGCAGGCTTGGTCAGACCTTCACACTTCTAACCTCCTCAAATTCGATCCAACCAGCATGACAGCAATTGAATTCTTTGCTGCACTTGTCGAAGATCTTGGGGTAGCAAAACCAAATTACTCAAATGGCGAAGCGTTCTGGGTTATGAATAGAAAGACAAAAATGAAGATCATCACCAATGCGATTGCATTTAACGCAGCTGGCGCCATTGTTGCCGGCGTGAACAACCAGATGCCAATAATTGGTGGCGAAATCATTGAACTTGAATTCATGGCTGATAATGACATCGTTGGTGGCTTTGGCGATCTTTATCTGCTCGCAGAAAGAGCCGGCGCTTCACTCTCTGCATCTGAACACGTGAAATTCATCGAAGATCAAACCGTATTCAAAGGCACCGCGCGCTATGATGGCCGACCTGTCTTTGGTGAAGCGTTTGTCGCTGTCAACATTGCAAACACTGCTCCAACAACTACGGCATCCTTCGCGACAGACTCTGCAAATTTTTAGACGCGTACCTGTCTGAGCTGAAGATTGGTACGCTGACTTTAACACCAGTATTTAGCGGCGCAGTAACTACCTATGCGGTAGATACTACCAACGCCACTAATGCCGTAACAGCGACGGCAGCCAAGTCAGGCGCAGTAGTAACCATTACTGTCAATGGCGATGCTCATGTCAGCGGAGAAACTGCGACATGGGAAGAAGGCGAGAACACAGTGGTAGTTACAGTGAAATACGGCACAACAACTAAGACTTACACTGTAACCGTCACGAAGACCACATAAGGAGTGAGGCGGTCATATGGATAAGACCATAATACTAAGCCTGGTCAAAGCCAGGTTAGGCATCAGTACGACGGTCCGAGACCCCTATTTGACCGCCATCATAGACGGAATCCTCGATGAACTTGAGACGGAAAAAGGGCTGGTACTTGATAGTGCCAGTCCTTATCACCTTATGTTCGTCGTGGATTTTTCAGTGTGGCGGTACGAGAGCAGGGACTCTAATTCTGGAATGCCGCGGCACCTGCAATTCAGACTCCATAATTTGATGATGAAGAAAGCCGGGCAGGTGACAACCGAATGACCTATGACAACGAAGTGAAGCTCATAGCGAGAACAACCACATACGACAGCATTGGTCAGCAAATTGAGTCAGCGCCGGTTTACACTACTTTGCTTTGCTCCGAAAAAGCAATCAAGTACAGTGAATTCTATGCCGGAGCTCAGGCTGGGATCCGTCCTGAGATTACACTGATCATTCATCGGTTCGAGTATAGCGGGCAAAAGGAAGTTGAGTATCTTGGCCAAACGCTAAAAGTGATCAGGACTTATCCGGTTTCTAGCGAAGAAATTGAGCTCGTTTGCGGCGACATTGTCGGATCGTGAGGTGAAATACTTTGAGCATAAAATCATATGATTTCACCAAAGAGATCAAGCGACAGCTGCAGGAGTATACCAGAGAGGTCATCGCGGATATCAACGAGCGAGCAAAAGTCATCACCAAAAGAGGTGTAAAGGAGCTGAAGCAAGTCAGCCCCAAGCGTCCTAAAGGCGGTGACTATGCGAAGAGCTGGACATATAAAGAAAAGGTATTCGGCAATGCTCCTACCAGGTTCACAGTTCACAATAAAGATCATTATAGACTGACGCACCTTCTGGAGCATGGTCATGTAATCGAGGGCGGATCAAAACGGACTAAAGCACAGCCCCACATCAAGGAAGTTGAGGAAAAGATGGTCAATGAGTACATTGAAGCGACCAAAGAGGTGATCAAGAATGGGCGTCGATGAACTACACACAGCGCTAAAATCCACCGGCATTCCGGTCGCGTATCGAAAATTTAAAAAAGCTCAGACGCCGCCTTATATCACTTATTACTTTGTTGGTACGGACAACTTTGGAGCCGATAACGTCGTTTATGCCAAAAATGAGAATTATGTGATTGAGCTCTATTCACGAGATCGTGACCTAGCGAGTGAGATCAAAATAGAAAACGTCCTTGACTCAAACGAAATCTACTGGGACAAGGACGAAAGTTATATTGAAACTGAAAACCTTTTCATGATGATCTATGAAATCCAAATTTAACAAGGGGTGAAACTAATGGCGAAAGTCAAATATGGTTTGAAAAACGCGCACTATGCGCCGATCGTCGAGGCAGATGGCGTGATCAGCTTTGGCACACCGGTAAGACTTCCGGGCGTGGTCAATTTAACGATGGCGCCTGTCGGTGATTCGGTTGAGTTTTATGCCGATGATGAGCTTTACTTCGGAGAAGAAGTAAATAATGGATATGATGGCGACCTCGAGATTGCACTTGTTCCGGACTCTTTTAGAAGAGATGTTTTGGGCGAAGTTCTCGACGCTAATGGTGTCCAGGTGGAAAGATCCTCGCAAAGAGGTTCGAAGTTTGCGCTGCTGTTCGAGTTTGCGACTGATGTGAATGCCAAAAGGCATGCGCTCTATTACTGTCACGCTGCACGACCAAGCGTTGAAGGCGCGACAAAGACTGAGTCCAAAGAAATTAAGACAGAGACCTTTTCATTTAAGTCTAGGCCGCTTCCTGGCACAGCTGATGTTAAGGGTTCTTCTACTGCAACGACTGATCCTACGACTTATGCAAACTGGTATTATGCGGTTCAGACTCCGGACAACACGTTTGTTCCGGTTACTGGAGTAACGGTGGCTGGTGCAGGCGCTGTCGACACAGTCGCTGAAGATAGTACCCTGGCAATGATTGCAACAATTGCTCCAACGAACGCTTCTGATCCACGCGTGCTCTGGTCCGTGGCGACGCTTTCCGCGGGCGTGGCGACAATTAATCCACTCACCGGCGTGCTGACAGGAGTCACAGCTGGCACAGTTACGGTTACCGCAACAACGATTACCGGATCTGTGGTAGGAACTAAAGTAATCACAGTAACAGTCTAGGGGCTGAAAAAAGATGGAAAAAGTATTGATCATTGATGGGCGTCAGGTGCCGTTTAAAAGCACCGGCGCCTTTCTTCTTAGATACAAGGCACAGTTTGGCCGGGATGCTCTTAAGGATCTTGTTAGGCTTGAAAAAGCAGTCAAAGAAAAAGAAGATGCGGATAAAACCACTTCAGAAGATGAACGTTATGAAGTCAGCAATATAGACGAGTTTGATCTTGAAGTGTTCTATAATATGGCTTGGACTTTAGCCAAGACCGCCGACCCGTCTATACCGCTGCCGTTTGAATGGCTGGATTCATTTGGTGAATTCCCAATCATGGATGAGATTATGCCCGAGCTCATGGAACTCTTTGAAAAGTGCATCAGAAGTTCAAAAAAAAAATAATTACGGGCGAATCAAGCAATCAGGCCTCTCTTGAGCTAACAACCGAACTGATTATGGTCCGCGCGCTTGAGAGGGGCCTTTCATTACGAGATTTTGAAATACTCACAGTAGGCATGCTGCTGGACTATTTTATTGAATATGACAATTTGAATATCTCAGATGAACAAATGAAATCAGCAGTAATTGAGGCACAGCAATCACACTTTGATGCTTTCTAAGAGGTGGTGAAACCAAATGGCAGATAAGATCAAAGGGATCACCATCGAATTGGATGGCGATGCCAGAAAACTTAACAACGCAGTAAAAAGTGTTGCTTCTAGATCTAAAGAATTCCAGGACGAACTCAGAAAAGTTGAGCGTCTACTGAAGTTTGATCCAAAGAATACAGAACTATTAGCGCAAAAACAGAAGCTATTGACTGATTCTGTTGATCATACCAGAGAAGCACTTCAGAAATTCAAAGATGCCAAAGCTGATGCAGATAAAACAATGGCTGCAGGTGGAAAGGTTTCAGAAGAACAATACAGGCATCTGCAGCGTGAGATCATTGAGACGGAGCAGAAGCTCAGAGGGCTCGAAAAAGCTCAATCTGATTTCAATTCTAAGGCAAAAAAAGCAGTTGACTCTATGTCTGATTTTGGGTCAAAAGTTAGTGACGCCGGAAATAAAATAATGCCGGTATCAGCTGCAGCTGGTGCCGCTATTGGTGGTGTTGTCGCTCTTGCTGTAAATTCCGCAGCTGCCGCGGATGAACTAAACACTTTATCAAAACAAACGGGAATGTCTACTGAAGAACTGCAAAAATTCAGTTATGCTGCAGACTTAATTGACGTACCGCTTGAAACCATAGCTGGATCTCTTCCAAAACTCACTAAAGCAATGGGCCGTGCCAAAGATGGATCTAAAGCGACGATTGGTGTATTTGATGAACTTGGCGTGGCTTGGGATGACGGCACCGGCAAGCTAAGGGACAATTCAGAGGTTTTTTATGAGTTGATTGACGCTCTGGGTGAAGTTGAGAATGAGACAGAACGCGACAGAATGGCTATGGAGTTGTTCGGAAAGTCCGCAACAGATCTCAATCCTCTCATTATGGGCGGAGCTGAAGATCTTAAGAAGTACGCAAAAGAATGGGAAGAGATGGGCCTTGTGCTGTCTCAAACTGATCTTGATAAATTGAACGCTTTCAATGATGAGATCGACAAGACGAAAGCCGTTGTATCAGGAACAGGTCAAGCGCTAGGTGCTGAGTTTGCGGAAATACTTATGCCTTTATTGCAAGACCTTGTAAAGATGCTCAGCGGTCTCTTAGAAGCCGTGAGAAACATGAGCCCGGAGACGAAGAAATTCATTTTAATCATACTCGGTATTGTAGCAGCTATTGGTCCGCTACTCATCTTTATCGGTCAAATGTCTGTGGGTATTGGCGCGCTTATCGGCATTTTGCCAGTACTAGGCGGTGCGCTCGCGTTCATTACCGGACCGTTTGGAATTGTAATAGCCGCCGTTGTCGCTGTGATTGCAATTTTCGTGCTATTCAATAAGAATATGGACGCAATCAAAGAAAAAGCCGCTGCGATGTATGAGAACATCAAAGCGAGCTTTGCCAAAACTAGGGATTCAATTGTAAATCCGATCATGAATGCCATTGATACTCTGAAGAAAATCAATTTGTTTGAGATTGGAAAAAACATCATCAGCGGACTGATCAACGGTGTAAAAGCTATGATCGCGAAAGTTAAAGAAACCATCGGCAACATAGCTGAAACGATCACCGAAGGTATAAAAAAAGCGCTTAAAATTCAATCTCCTTCGAGAGTTATGGAGGGGCTTGGTGAGTACACGGGAGAAGGTTTGATCAAAGGTCTGGAAAGCACTAAGCGTGCTTTGTCATCTGTTTCGAACAGCATGGGAAGCGTCGCGACTGCCGGAGTGGGTGCCGGATCCATGATGCACTCTGGCACGATCCGCGTTGAAGGGATTAATTACAAAAACCAATTGGTTGGCGTCGCTGATATTGTTATGGAGCAGCTGAGAAGGGAGGCGCGCAGGAGATGACGGGATTATTTGATGGATCGACCTTAATCACCAGATACCTGCGCGTCGTTCGGCAGAAGACGCCTCGTAAGGTTGTGAGAACGCTGCTGGATGGGTCGGAGCATGTACAAATCATCGGCACGGAGGTCACGCGGCTGGCAATTGAGCTGGCGGTGGATTTGATGGGGCGGGAGATGATCGACGAGCTGGACGCTTCTGGCGGGCTTGTGACGGTGGAGGATGAAGAAGGTAACGAGTACTCCGGTAGGATCCTTGAGAAGGGCGACTGGTCGAAGATGCAACGCGGGCACTATCAGACGACGCTGACGCTGAGCATCGAGGCGGTGGTCTGATGCGCGCGATACCATCGGAGCTGCTTGAGCGGGTGAAAAAGAAATGGCAGGTGCCGGCTGAGAATTCAGATCCTGCCATGAAGGTTTATTTGAGCCGGGGATTTATCAATGAAATGTTCCAGGTGTTTACCATCCAGGAGGGCGCGGAGCTGACGGATGTGGATGTGACGGTGAAGCGCACGGATACATCGGCTGAACCGGCGGAGGCGTTCGCGCTGGCGATCAATGGCGGGGTGGCTCAGGTGAAGTCGAAACCGCTGCCGTATGATGATCAGATCCC
Source organism: Acidaminobacter sp. QWL-03 (assembly GCF_058683855.1). Taxonomy (NCBI): domain Bacteria; kingdom Bacillati; phylum Bacillota; class Clostridia; order Peptostreptococcales; family Acidaminobacteraceae; genus Acidaminobacter; species Acidaminobacter sp. QWL-03. The sequence goes on along the minus strand of NZ_CM178752.1, from coordinate 2,229,581 downwards.
GTGGGTGGACAGAATGACGGTGGCTCTGAGTGCGACTGCGGTGGCGATTGAGTTTGACGGGTACTGGGACCGTGATTATGTGACGCGGCGGTTTAACTTTGTCACGGAAGAATACCCGTGGTTGTTCTACGTCCAGGGCGAGACGCTATACGCCAAGTACTGGGAAGAAGCAGAGATCACGCTGGCGACGGATGTGGTGAAGGTCTGCGCGATACGGGGATGGCTGCCGGCGAATGGGGATCAGTCGAATGACCAGGGGCTGATTGTGGCTTACATCAAGACGGATGGGCTGGTTTATTACCGGTCGTACTGTATCCAGGTGGGCGGCGGGAAGCTCTGGGAAGTGGAGCGGAATGTGGCTGAGATACTGACTACTTGCACAGATTTGGCTTTATTCCGGACAAATGACTTTAGAATCGGTTTTATGATTTCTACTGGCGGGGTTATGTATTGGCTTTTAACATCTCGCAACTGGGCGGGTATGAGTTTCGAGCCTGAGTTATTAACAGGACAAGCATTTGTATCATTAATTGACGTTACTGAAATTGAGTACATTGAACAAAATGCTTCAGATGAATACATGACAGGGCAGTATTTTATGCCTATCATTGGTATAGGCCTTGATAGCACTCCGAAGCCTACGGCGATTTCGGCTACAATTATTGACAACAAAACTGTAACACTTGAATTTAGTGGCAATTTAACAGGTTTCACTGGACGTATAAAAGATTATCTGCGCTTATCAAATGAGGCTGAAACGCAATTCTACGAGATTTCATCCATTGTGGTTTCCCCTCAGAACAAGCTAACAATAACAACAGCAAATGAATTCAACGTTCTTAACAACATGAAGCTCGCTTGTCAACAAGTTGGTATAGTCACAGTATTTGCTACGCTGTCGATAATTATGGATGTTGCGCCTTTCAGCATTGTTGCGAATGGTTTGATTCCTATCCCGTATCATACCGAGTATTTAAACGCTAAAACATCCTTTGTAAAATTTATGGATACAGCTATAGTTTACGCTTCACACAACAGTGAAAGCGAATATTTAAATGGCACATTCAAAGGTTTTACATCTATTGTAGTAACGAAGCTGGGAGGTGGGGACATATAATGAACAAAGTTAAATTGCACAATAAGTTCGAAATTGAAATTTACGATAAGAAAACGGGTGAAACAAAATACGCATTCGCAGAAAATATTGTATTAAATAAATGTTTTTGGTCGGACGTAAGCTTTCCTGAATATGTTATGGGAAGTATTTACGTCGGACGTGGAACTGGAACTTTGAGCAAAACAAGAGCATCGCTGTTCACTCCATTAACTTTTGCAGGGGCGTCAAATGTTGAAATCGTTTTTGACTCAGATGTCCTTATGCACCGAAAAGTTAAAGCCGTATTCGACGAAACAAAAGGTAATGGTTATTCCTGGACAGAAGTCGGGCTTGCATCTTATACTTTTGCAACTGATTATATGAACACTCATGCAATGTTAAAAGATAGTGAAGGCAATCCGATTACAATTCCGAAGACTAACACGATGATTGTTACCATATACGCAACCGTCTATTGCGAGTTAGTTTCCCCTCCGTCTGGTCATTTCAAAATGTTGGGCGGCAGTAGGAGCGCGATTCTCAGGGCTATTGCTTATGGGTATGGGTCTTCGCTTAAACCCTCCTTGACCGGCTATAACTCAATGTATGCGTTGACAACTTTGCGATGTCTTAACGGTGAACCTTCGTTACTCGGATTGTGTTATGCTTATACAGCTAATTTTGGCCCAACAATAAACAATACAACTTTTTTGCATACATTTCCGACTTACAGATTTACAGTAAGCCAAGCTAACTTCCCTATACGCGGCGTGATTCACGCCACTACAAGGCAATATGCAAAAGGACCATATTACTTCGTTGGTGCAACAACTATTCCGTGTGAAGGACTTTACGGTGGTCAAACTTATTCGGGAGTTTCCGTCGGGACAGGAGATGGCGTGCAGACTGAGTTTGACTTACCAGTTAGCTTAGCAAAGCCAGAAAGCGAGACCATTTATGTGGGTGGTGTGGCCAAAACGCGAGGCATTGACTACACAATTCATTACGGACACAAATCTGACGTTCAAAAAATTATTGACATTGTCGGAAGTGACGACCTTTATCCAAGACAGGAAGTAAATGAAATTGTTGAACTTCCTCAACCAAGCGGAGCGCATTTCACCGCAGGAGCCGCTACAATTACAAGAGTTGAATTTAAGAATTATTCTTCAACAGGATCTTATGGTTATACAGCATACAATATTGAAATGAGCGAGGACGGCGTTAATTTTGACGCTATTGGAAGCGGTTCTTGGGCGGGGAATCAAGTTATAGACATAACTTTACCTACGCCAAAAAAATACAAATATATGAAGGTCATATTGACCTCAACGAGTTACGACGCCAATAGATTCGCATATTTTAGAGTCTACGCTACCCAACCGGCAACGAAAAACATCGTTTTCAATACACCGCCAGCAAGCACAGCTCCGATTACAGCAGACTTTTCCATTGACTATATTAATAAAACATCCAATTACGTTCTTGATGTTCAAACACAGGTACAGTGGGGAGGGGTGCAAGAATGATAGAGTTGAAAAAAGGACTTTGTCCGCATTGTAACAACGAATTCGAGTATTGGACAACGGAAAATACGATAACGCACTACTTGTGTGGTCATATCGTCGAAGTAGAACCATGTGAACCAGAATTTATTGAAGAACCTCAAAGCGAGGTGGCTCAAGATGGAACTGTCATTTGAATACAACGCCAACTTAGGCAGCGGGGTAAATCCCGCTGCTATTCATTTGCCTGATAACAGCGTTTATCTGTTTGCAGTTGATGGTGGCAGACTAAAAGCACAGAAATGGACGCCAGATCCGGGCGATGTGCCATGGGCGACGCCGGTCTTTGGTGATGCGTTCATCGCCACAAGGGATAAGTCGCTAAACCTTTATCGCATGAAAAACGTCCCGCGCGTCGGCATGTTTGGTGCCTGGCATCAGGACGCTGTAATGGATGGTGAGACAGTCATTACGCCGGAGCGGCAGCGCTTTGCGATATGGGACGCGCTCAATGATATCACTAACTATCTCGAATCCGGTGAGATTCGGATGGACCTGGATAACATTGTGGCCAGCGCCAGCTTTACCTTCAAGAATCCATCTCAGCATCTAAGCGGAGAGACAAACAGCCGAATGACGCCAGGCAATAAGATTGAGTTGTTCTTCACTGCTGGAGACAGTGCGGATTATCCAATGGGCGTTTTTTATTGTGATCGTATCGACATGACAGCAGCTGGCGAAACCATCACGGTGGACTGCCGCAACATTAGTGGGAAGCTGCTTAAAGATCAGACGCTGGATGAAGATAACACTTACTTGCCATTGCCATTCAGTGATGTGCTCGAAGCATATCTTACCGCTGCTGGGATTACTGATTATGATGTACAGCCATCGGTGGGAGAAGATCCCTGGTCGCCTGGTTTTGAGTTTTCGCCGGATATGGATAAGTTGACTGCGTTTCTTGGTATGATTCAAAACTCAGTAAACTGGGTCGCAAGAGAAACACTTGACGGCCAGATTATCGCCGGATCAACCGTGACCTATCAGCCGATCATAGATCTTAACAGCAAGTATACCTTCAACAGGGGATCCGATTTATTCAGCCGAGGTGTGACCAGAGATGATAATGACGTATACAGCCGAGTTTGTTATCAGTCGAAACAATCGGTTACGGAGACAACGCCAGAGACAATCATAAGAGCCTATGCAAATGTACTCCATGCGTTCGAGTGGGCATATGCACCAAATAAAACGATTTATCTAACAGCGCCAGATGATACAGTACTCACTGAGCTTCAAGATCTTGCCGATGCGCTGGCATCCAGAATGGCATACTCCGGGATTGTTGAGCAATTCTCGGGACCGTTTAGGCCGCATATCATCCCGGGCGATGAAGCTGAGATCGTCGCGGATGATGGTACGCATCTGCTTGGTCTGATCACTACCGTCAATCACAGTTTTGGCGCCGGTGGATTTACGACTAGCTTCACTGTCGATAGCGCTGGCGTCATAGGCAAACCACAGCTGCGGGATCTGATCGAGAAAGTAAGCAGTAAAGGTCAGAGCAGCAGTATTAAGCGATTATATTAGCGAGGTGACTAATGTGCCTGAATGGGTCATAGAATACTGGATTAAATACGTCTTTGGGCTGATCGCACTAGGGTTCGGACTATTATACAAGGCAATAATGAAAGAACGTAAAGATAGAAAAGCAGAAGCTGCAGCTAAAGCTAAAGAGGATGAAGCTATAAAACTTGGCGTCCAGGCACTTCTACGGGACCGGATCATTCAGGCACATAATTATTGTATGAGAGAAGGCTTCTGTCCGATCCACGACAGAGATAACATCAATAACCTATATAATCGATACCATGATCTTGGTGGCAATGGCACTGTGACGCATCTGGTTGAGTGCGTAAACAAACTTCCGACGGATGAAGATGCAGGAGCTTGGTAATATGGATCTCCGATCTGACTACCCTCTTAGAGAGGACGTGAATTAATGGCAAAAGTATTAATTGATCCAGGGCACGGTCCTGGAAACGTAAACAAAGGCCCAACCGGATATTATGAGCACATCGGCATGTGGGTCCTATCAAAGCACCTTCAGGCAGCGCTGATCCGCTGCGGCATCACTGCGGCACTTACTAGGACGGAGGATGCTTATCCGGGTACAACAGCCAGAGGCGCTATGGCCAAAGGCTATGATTGCTTCATTAGCCAGCACTCAAACGCCGGTGCGGCATCGGCCAGAGGATGCGAGGTATATTATTCGGCGCTCCGGCCAAACAACAAGAAATGGGCTGCTGAGATCGCGATCCAGTCCGCGCAGCTCATGGGTAATCCGAACCGTGGCGCACTCACAAAAGGATCTGCGGCAAGTCCTGGCCAAGATTATTATGGCGTGATCCGGGCGGCAGCCACTGCCGGATGCCCGCATATCTTCCTGGTCGAATCTGGCTACCATTCGAATCCTCAAGATGAAGCCTGGTTAAAATCCAGCGAAAACCTAAAGAAGCTGGCAGAAGTTCAGGCGGCAATTCTGTGCCAGATGCTAGGCGTGAAATACGTCGCTGAAGTCGTCAAAGCCGCTCACTGGGGCGAACCACTGATACGTCAGATGATGAATGATAGAGTCATTGGATCCTGGCATGATCCTGACGACGTTGTAACCTGGGCAGAACTAGCTGCAGTCTATACAAATATGAAGGAGGCAAAATAGATGGAATTCAACGATTTTTTAAGTGTGGACTATGTCACTTCATACCTCGGATCTATTGTTGTGATCATGCTGATCACGCAGTTTGTGAAAGAGCTGCCGCTGATCAGTAAGCTGCCGACGAAGTACCTGGTGTTTATTATCGCCTTGGTACATCTGATGGTCTTTGTCCGACCTGAGTTAGTGTTGGAGGCGATTGCGCTCACGCTGATCAATGCGCTGCTGTTGACGCTTACGGCCACGGGCGGGTATGACTTTGCTGTTAAAAAGACTACGGTGACATTTGATGAAATCGCGGAACCTGCCGCTGATCCGGATCATTACTGAGACCCCGAGAGGGGTCTTTTTTTTATTGCGCTAATTGTACACATATAATAGAAGGAAAGTGTTTGTGAGAACCTGTAAGAATGTGAACGGAATACACTCGTAATATATAAAAATGCTTGAAATACAGTGTTTTCAAATAGCCACAGTTCTCCAAGCGCTAATTTAAAAAACAGGACACCTCGATTAGAGGTGTCTTTATTGACACAGAGCCAGAATAATTAGTGAAATGTAGTTTTTGAACAACTATAATCTGGTAATAAATAGGGACATGAAGATTGAATAAAGTAGCTCTATTGCTATTGTTTTGATGCTATTTGTAAGTTAAAGTATACTAGGATAGGATATTATTTCATGTATTGAATACAATGATGCCAAAAGACTTATTAACGTTTTAAATGTAATAATAATATGATAATATAAAAATATTATAGATTATAAGTAAGTGCAGGTAGTTATATGAAAAAATTTCAAAATAAAGCCAATACAAAATCGATAGATACCAATAATATTGGAAAATTGATATCAATATTTGAACAAAATTCTTGGGAAATTTCTGAGGATGAATACACAAATGGCATATTTAATGATTTTTGTAAAATGTTAAATATGTATAATGAAGAGCAACAGGAATTAATACTTGAACTCACTAAAAATTATCTTTGGGTAGGGGTGCAAAACTATTTTCAGCACATTACGTCACTATTTAAAACAATTTCTGAAGATCAATCTAAAGAGCATACTAATATTAAAACAATATTTGTCATTCCATTAGTAGCAGAAAAAGATATTGGTAAAGCAAAAAGCTCTATTTCATTAACATATATGATTAAAGGATTCGTCGTCTTTTTAGAGAAAATGTTTGAAGGCAAGAAGATTGTGATTCAGGATAATTACGATTATATTATTGATAACATTGATAAACTCAAAAAAACTAAAATACTTTTAGTTGATGATTATGTTGGAACTGGAGATACGGCTGAATCTGCAATATTGTACTTAGAGGGAAAAGGGATAGAAAGAAAGAAATTGACGGTTGCGACGCTCGTTTCTCAAGAAGATGGATACCAGAAAATCATTGGTTTAGATGTGGAAGTATATTACTCAAAATTGAGGAAAAAAGGCATTTCTGATTACTACACTGATGAAAATGCTTCAGAAATGTTTAGGGTAATGGATACTATTGAAGAACAGATTGGTGTTTTTCCAGAGTATAAGTATGGCTACAAACATTCAGAAGCATTGGTTACAATGACTAGGACTCCAAATAATACATTTCCTGTTTTCTGGTTAGAAAGCAAGCGGGTACCAGTGGTACCGTTTGCAAGACGAGGATGATTATATGAGAGAAAGTACATTGATTTTAATGTTACAATTAGTTAAGAATAATGGATCTATTGAGAGTATTGTCAGACGAGGCTATAGTTATACTCAAATAGCCAATTTTATTAAACAACTTATTATTGATGGTTGGGTAATTAATGATAATGGATTACTAAAGCTTTCAGATGAAGGAAATGAGAAATTTAATGTCATTAATAAAAAACTTAATAGAAACAATTCGAGTTCTTGGATAAGTCCTCAAGAAGAATATAAAGTAGATGGTATAACGAAATTTGATGTATATTTACCACGCAAGTAGTTAATTTCAGCAGTTTCTACACTCATGTTAGACTAAACACTTTATTGTGTGGGTTGATGAGTCATCAACCTTAGATGAACCGATTTTCAAGCCCTGTGTAAGACTTCTTCGCCAAAACAGGAGTTTTGCCTCATACGTCTTACACAACTTACATTGCTTCGCAATGTCGCGTACACACATCCTGCACACACATCGCTTTGCGATGTGAGCACAGGATGTATGGGATGGTACAAGTAATATGGTGTAGGAACTGCTGATAATTATATAGGATGGTAGAATGATGAAATGGGAGATGTATAAAAAGCAATTTATTCAAAGTGCGAAAGTTCTTGGGAAGAATGAAGACTACATAAACCGGAATTTGATTTATGCAAGAAATTTATATGAAAAAGACCTGCCAATTATTTACGATCAAGAACATTTTTGTTTATTAGTGAAGTATGATGAAGAATATGTACATAGAATGTCAAACTCACCTTCACATTTTTATAGAAGTTTCACCATAGATAAGAAGAGTGGCGGTAAAAGAAAAATTGATGAACCTTTACCGGACTTGAAGAGTATTCAGAAGTGGATACTAAATGAAATTCTATATAAGATTGAAGTCAGTCCTTATGCAAAAGCATATATTCAAAATCGTTCAATCAAAGATAATGCAAGGTTTCATCGTGGTCAAAAATTTGTATTAACAACAGACATAAAGAATTTTTTTCCTTCAATTTCGTTGTATATGGTAATCGAAGTATTTAAGAATTTGGGATATACATTAGAGGTTGCAACTTTCATTGGCAATCTTTGTTGTTTAAAGCAATCTTTACCACAAGGGGCACCAACAAGTCCAGCATTAAGTAATATCATATTTAGGAATGCTGACAAAAAATTGAGCGAACAAGCAAAAATGTATAGTCTAAGATATACAAGATATGCTGATGACATCACTTTTTCTGGTGAAATTTATCCGGATACTTTACTTAGAAACATAAAAATTATTCTATTTGAAGAAGGCTTTGAATTGAATAAGTCAAAAACAAGAATTTTAAAACAAAACAGGAGACAGAGTGTTACGGGTATAGTAGTGAATACTAAACTACAAGTGTCTCGAGAAAAAAGAAATAAACTACGACAGGAAGTTTACTACATTAAAAAATATGGTCTTGAATCTCATATTGAAAAAATTAATGAGGAAAGAAGTAACTACCTACCTCATTTAATAGGTGTTGCTGAACATATTTTATTTATAAATCCTAAGGACACAAAAACAATGGAATGCAAAGAATATTTGAGATCATTACTCTTATGATTTATCTATATTAATCAAATATTGGACGTTTGCAATAAGTTATTACTGCGTGACAGTATAATATAAACCGTCGGTAACAGACGTGTAATATGCAAATGACAACTAGGCATTGGAAATGCTGGACCATAAGTTCTCCAAACGATATGTGTATTTGATAATTCCCATAGGTTATATGATATAAAAATGATACGCCGAATTTTTATAAGTAGATTTAAACAAAACAGTAGCAATAATAAAAATACGAAACGAAGTAAAGTCAACGCTTTGAAATCCTGAAATTCAAATTTCGTTAGAGTGGGAATCTTAACCGTGGAGTTTTAACCAAAGGATCTATGATAAGTCCCGGCTAAGATTACTATGTTGTAATCCCAGCGGCAGCCGCTGCCGTATGCAAGCATACCTTCTTGGTTGAATCTAGTTTTCATTCAATTACCTAGGATGAAGCCTTGCTGAATTCAAGTGAAAACCTTTTGAAGATTATAGAAGATCAGGTGGTGATCCTGTGTCGGATGCTTGGTATGAAATACGTTGCTTGAGTTGTCAAACCATTCGCTGTGGCGAATCTCTGATAAGTCAGATGATAGATGAAAAAATCATAACATTCTGGCACGACCCTGACGACGTTGTTACTTTGGCAGGGCTGGCGGCTACCGGCTACCGGTTGTTATGATTTTGCTATTTTTAAGACTGTAGTAATATTTGATGAGATCTCGGATACTGATGAGTATCCGGAGCATACTTGATTGATGTATGGTTTGTAATTATTGTAATGTTCACATCTGATCTTAAACAAAAATAGTGATATTAAAAGGAAGGCTTCTAACATTCTTCTAACAAGTCAAAAAATAAGGCTCAATTAATGGCAAAACATAACAGTTCTAAAAAGCAATAAAAGCATTGCAAACACGGAATAGACAGCATATAATAGGCCTATGTCATTTTTCAATTAGGCCGTTGTACCGAACTTGTAATCAGTAGGTTGCGGGTTCGAGTCCCATCACCGGCTCCAAAATTGAAAAATGTCAGATTCTCTATCAGGATCTGACATTTTCTCTTTATTTCCTTAGTATAGTTACTATGCAATATGTGACGTGATTGTAGAAGCAAAAAAACAACAAAAATAACAAAATTTATCTTTAAAAAGACTTGCATTGTCTTAACACGCGATATATAATAGCAAATGTCGTCACGTGATGACAAACCAGCAAGTTAACATTTTCAATGATTTCAGCCATTTTGATCTTTACAAATGGTCCTAAAGTATGATATATTGTTTAAGCTGACATTAAATGATTGTTAATTGTATGTTAGTAAAAAATGCAATGTCGGGGTGTAGCGCAGCTTGGTAGCGCATCTGATTTGGGATCAGAGGGTCGCGGGTTCAAATCCTGCCGCCCCGACCATTTAACAAAATTTAATTCGATCCTTGAAAACTAAACAGTGTACAACCCAAAATTCTGAAATAAAAAGTCGGTTCTGCTTGGAACCGGCGAAGTGATTTCTGATTATGGAAATAACGGAAGTCAGTGTTACAACTGCAGTTTAAGGATTATGATTAAGAGTTTGATCCTGGCTCAGGATGAACGCTGGCGGCGTGCCTAACACATGCAAGTCGAGCGCGATTAGTTGGACTGGAGGCTTCGGCCAAAGGGAAGACTATGAAAGCGGCGGACGGGTGAGTAACGCGTGAGCAACCTGCCCTGTACAGGGGGATAGCCACTGGAAACGGTGATTAATACCCCATAACCCCAAAGGACCGCATGGTCCAATGGGCAAAGCCACAAGCGGTACAGGATGGGCTCGCGTCTGATTAGCTAGTTGGTGAGGTAACGGCTCACCAAGGCGACGATCAGTAGCCGACCTGAGAGGGTGAACGGCCACACTGGAACTGAGACACGGTCCAGACTCCTACGGGAGGCAGCAGTGGGGAATATTGCACAATGGGCGCAAGCCTGATGCAGCAACGCCGCGTGAGTGAAGAAGGCCTTCGGGTCGTAAAACTCTGTCCTAAGGGAAGAAGAAGTGACGGTACCTTAGGAGGAAGCCCCGGCTAACTACGTGCCAGCAGCCGCGGTAATACGTAGGGGGCAAGCGTTATCCGGAATCACTGGGCGTAAAGGGTGCGTAGGCGGCTGATCAAGCCAGGGGTGAAAGGCAATAGCTTAACTATTGTAAGCCTTTGGAACTGGTCAGCTTGAGTGCAGGAGAGGAAAGCGGAATTCCTAGTGTAGCGGTGAAATGCGTAGATATTAGGAGGAACACCCGTGGCGAAGGCGGCTTTCTGGACTGTAACTGACGCTGAGGCACGAAAGCGTGGGGAGCAAACAGGATTAGATACCCTGGTAGTCCACGCTGTAAACGATGAATACTAGGTGTCGGGGGTCAAAGCCCGGTGCCGCAGCTAACGCATTAAGTATTCCGCCTGGGGAGTACGGTCGCAAGACTGAAACTCAAAGGAATTGACGGGGACCCGCACAAGCAGCGGAGCATGTGGTTTAATTCGAAGCAACGCGAAGAACCTTACCAGGTCTTGACATCCCTCTGAATGGCGCTTAGCAGCGCAGGTCTTTCGGGACAGAGGAGACAGGTGGTGCATGGTTGTCGTCAGCTCGTGTCGTGAGATGTTGGGTTAAGTCCCGCAACGAGCGCAACCCTTGCCTTTAGTTGCCAGCACATTATGGTGGGCACTCTAGAGGGACTGCCGGTGACAAACCGGAGGAAGGTGGGGATGACGTCAAATCATCATGCCCCTTATGATCTGGGCTACACACGTGCTACAATGGCCGGTACAACGAGAAGCGAAACCGCGAGGTGAAGCAAATCTTTTAAAGCCGGTCCCAGTTCGGATTGCAGGCTGAAACTCGCCTGCATGAAGTTGGAGTTGCTAGTAATCGCGGATCAGCATGCCGTGGTGAATGCGTTCCCGGGTCTTGTACACACCGCCCGTCACACCATGGAAGTTGGGGGGACCCGAAGCCAGTGATCCAACCGCAAGGAGGAAGCTGTCGAAGGTAAAACCAATGACTGGGGTGAAGTCGTAACAAGGTAGCCGTATCGGAAGGTGCGGCTGGATCACCTCCTTTCTAAGGAGAAAATTGGGGTACACTGTTTAGTTTTGAGGGATTGATGAAAATCAATTTCTTGAAAACATCATATTGAAGCAAACTTGATGAGGAGAGCGCCGTTAATTCAGTGTTCGAGACAACTGGTTTTGCGATATCTTGGGCGTGTAGCTCAGGTGGTTAGAGCGCACGCCTGATAAGCGTGAGGTCGATGGTTCGAGTCCATCCATGCCCACCAAGTTAGCTTTTTGCGAATGCGCGGCATTAAGCGCTGAGCAAAAAGCGGTTTTTCACCGCCAGGTGAAAAAAACTACCATGCACTTCTTTAATAAAGATTGTATGGTCTAAAAAACGGTTGCTTATGCAGCCACAAAGCAAAAGTTCAGGAGGAGCCACTGGTTAGATAGTTTTTTTCACCTAAGGTGAAAAAACGTATTTTACTCAGCGATTAATACCTCGCTTCGCAAAATACTAACGAAGCGGCGAAGAGTGAAGCTTTTGCGCCTCGCACCTTGAAAACTGCATATGGAAGAAAACGAAGAAATATCGAGGATAAACCCATGACGAGAGATCGTCATATGATCAAGCAATAAAGAGCATAGGGTGGATGCCTTGGCACCAGACGCCGATGAAGGACGTGGTAAGCTGCGAAAAGCTGCGGGGAGTTGCAAGCAAACCTTGATCCGCAGATGTCCGAATGGGGAAACCCATCTGCCGTAGTGGGCAGATATCCGTACATGAATACATAGTGTGCGGAAGGGAGACTCGGGGAACTGAAACATCTAAGTACCCGAAGGAAGAGAAAGAAAGTATCGATTTTCTGAGTAGCGGCGAGCGAAAGGGAAACAGCCCAAACCGAGGCCTACGGGCGTCGGGGTTGCGGACGAGCCATAGAGTAAGAGGTAACCTAGTCAAAGAGTGCTGGAAAGCGCTGCCGTAGAGGGTGATAGCCCCGTAGACGAAAGGTGAAGACTGAAAGAGCTCGATCCAGAGTACCACGGGACACGTGAAATCCTGTGGGAAGCAGGGAGGACCATCTCCCAAGGCTAAATACGATCTGGTGACCGATAGCGCATAGTACCGTGAGGGAAAGGTGAAAAGAACCCCGGGAGGGGAGTGAAATAGAACCTGAAACCCTATGTTTACAAGCAGTGGAAGCGCCTGAAGATGCGCGACCACGTACTTTTTGTAGAACGGGCCAACGAGTTACGTTACGCAGCAAGGTTAAGTGCTTAAGGTACGGAGCCGAAGCGAAAGCGAGTCTGAATAGGGCGAAAGTTGTGTGACGTAGACCCGAAACCGGGTGACCTATCCATGAGCAGAGTGAAGCAAAAGTAAAATTTTGTGGAGGCTCGAACCCATGTCTGTTGAAAAAGGCTGGGATGACTTGTGGATAGCGGAGAAATTCCAATCGAACTCGGAGATAGCTGGTTCTCCCCGAAATAGCTTTAGGGCTAGCCTTAAAGAATGAGACACGGAGGTAGAGCACTGAATGGCCTAGGGGCTTTCACCGGCTACCGAAGCTTATCAAACTCCGAATGCCGTGATCTTAACTTTAGGAGTCAGACCATGTGTGATAAGATTCATGGTCGAAAGGGAAACAGCCCAGACCGTCAGCTAAGGTCCCAAAATGCAGGTTAAGTGGAAAAGGATGTGGAATTGCACAGACAACTAGGATGTTGGCTTAGAAGCAGCCATACATTTAAAGAGTGCGTAATAGCTCACTAGTCGAGTGGTTCTGCGCCGAAAATGTCCGGGGCTAAAACCTGCTACCGAAGCTACGGCTTGATGCTATGCATCAGGGGTAGGGGAGCATTGTGTAAGGGCAGAAGGTATACCGAAAGGCGTGCTGGACATTACACAAGAGAGAATGTTGGCATGAGTAGCGAGAGGCAGGTGAGAATCCTGCCCGCCGAAAATCTAAGGTTTCCTGGGGAAGGTTCGTCCGCCCAGGGTAAGTCAGGACCTAAGCTGAGGACGAAAGTCGTAGGCGATGGACAACAGGTGAAGAGTCCTGTACCGCCAAATAGCGTTTGAGAGATGGAGTGACGCAGGAGGATAGGCAGAGCGCACGGTTGGAAGAGTGCGTCCAAGGGCGAAGTCTGTACGGGGAGGCAAATCCCCCTGTATAAGGATGACGCTTGATGGGGAGTGAAACTAAGTAACGAAGCTGCTGATTTCAGACTGACAAGAAAAGCTTCTATCGAGTTATAAGGCGCCTGTACCGCAATCCGACACAGGTAGATGAGTAGAGAATACTAAGGCGAGCGAGAGAACCATTGTTAAGGAACTCGGCAAAATAACCCCGTAACTTCGGGAGAAGGGGTGCCCCAGACGGTGTCAAAGCCGACTGGGGCCGCAGAAAACAGGCCCAAGCGACTGTTTAACAAAAACACAGGTCTCTGCTAAATCGAAAGATGATGTATAGGGGCTGACGCCTGCCCGGTGCTGGAAGGTTAAGAGGAAGTGTCAGAGCGATCGAAGCACTGAATTGAAGCCCCAGTAAACGGCGGCCGTAACTATAACGGTCCTAAGGTAGCGAAATTCCTTGTCGGGTAAGTTCCGACCCGCACGAAAGGCGTAACGATTTGGGCACTGTCTCAACAATGGACTCGGTGAAATTGTAGTATGGGTAAAGATGCCCATTACCCGCAGCAGGACGGAAAGACCCCGTGGAGCTTTACTGTAGCTTGGCACTGAACATTGGTATTGGATGTACAGGATAGGTGGGAGACTAAGAGGCATGGACGCCAGTCTGTGCGGAGTCGACGTTGGGATACCACCCTTTCAATATCGCTGTTCTAACCCGAAGCCGTGATCCGGCTTGGGGACACTGCCAGGTGGGCAGTTTGACTGGGGCGGTCGCCTCCCAAAATGTAACGGAGGCGCTCAAAGGTTCCCTCAGTGCGGTTGGAAATCGCGCGAAGAGTGCAAAGGCAAAAGGGAGCTTGATTGCGAGACAGACAAGTCGAGCAAGTACGAAAGTAGGACTTAGTGATCCGGCGGTACCGAATGGAAGGGCCGTCGCTCAACGGATAAAAGCTACCCCGGGGATAACAGGCTTATCTCCCCCAAGAGTCCACATCGACGGGGAGGTTTGGCACCTCGATGTCGGCTCGTCTCATCCTGGGGCTGAAGTAGGTCCCAAGGGTTGGGCTGTTCGCCCATTAAAGAGGCACGCGAGCTGGGTTCAGAACGTCGTGAGACAGTTCGGTCCCTATCCGCTGTGGGCGCAGGAAATTTGAGAGGCGCTGTCCTTAGTACGAGAGGACCGGGATGGACGCACCGCTGGTGTATCGGTTGTTCCGCCAGGAGCACGGCCGAGTAGCTATGTGCGGCAGGGATAAGCGCTGAAGGCATCTAAGCGCGAAGCCCCCCTCAAGATGAGATTTCCCATTCGAAAGAAGTAAGACCCCTGATAGACTAACAGGTTGATAGGTCTGAGGTGTAAGAGCGGTAACGCTTTCAGCTGACAGATACTAATAGGTCGAGGGCTTGATCAAGGTTTACAAATCGATATTAGAGTAATCTTCCGTATGCGGTTTTGAAGGTGTGAATCATACTTTCAATGTGAGACAAGAGATCAAGGAAGTTTTTTTCACCTTTGGTGAAAAACCGCTCCTCGAACGCGCAGCAGAGCTGTGCTGCCTCTCGTCGCTAACCTGGTGACTATAGAGAAAGGGCCACACCTGTTCCCATCTCGAACACAGAAGTTAAGCCTTTCATCGCTGATGGTACTTGGGGGGCAGCCCCCTGGGAGAGTAAGTCGTCGCCGGGTAAATGGTGAATCTGATTGAAGACTTCGGTCTTCAATCAGAAACTCCAAGATTTGCAGCTAAAACGCTAAAACGTTACTTCTGGTAACTCACGTTCCAAGGTAGCTCAATGGTGGAGCAACCGGCTGTTAACCGGTAGGTTGTGGGTTCGAGCCCCACCCTTGGAGCCATCAAATTTTGGCCCCTTGGTCAAGCGGTCAAGACACCGCCCTTTCACGGCGGTAACAGGGGTTCGATTCCCCTAGGGGTCACCAAGTTGTTTTTTTAGCGAATGCGGGGCACTAGCCGCTGAGGTAAAAACGGTTTTTCTACGAAGAATAAAAAATACTTTCTCACATTATGGGAGCTTAGCTCAGCTGGTAGAGCACCTGCTTGACGTGCAGGTGGTCACAGGTTCAAGTCCTGTAGCCCCCACCAAAGTACCTTTTAAAGTATTTAAGGAAATATAATGCTGCACATGCGGGTGTGGCGGAATTGGCAGACGCGCTAGACTTAGGATCTAGTGTCCAGTACGTGGGGGTTCAAGTCCCTCCACCCGCACCAAGTAACACCCTATGCGGAAGTGGCTCAGAGGTAGAGCATCGCCTTGCCAAGGCGAGGGTCGCGAGTTCGAATCTCGTCTTCCGCTCCATTTGCGTTCGTAGCTCAGTTGGATAGAGCAACGGCCTTCTAAGCCGTGGGTCGGGGGTTCGAATCCCTCCGGACGCACCATTTTTAAATAGATGCGTTTCATTGCGAAATGCATAGATTGTGGGCCATTAGCTCAATTGGTTAGAGCATCCGGCTCATAACCGGCAGGTCCGGGGTTCGAGTCCCTGATGGCCCACCATATGCCCAGATAGCTCAGTCGGTAGAGCAGAGGACTGAAAATCCTCGTGTCGCTGGTTCGATTCCGGCTCTGGGCACCACAATTTATTAAAACTGGGTTTGTCCCAGTTTTTTTTATTTTTTTGAAAGTTGCTAAAACTATTGTATACTAGAAGTAATGTAAACAAAGTGAGGTGACCCTTTATGGATTCAATCATCAATATATTCGCGAGCATGCGAATTATGGACGTTATAGATATTGCCATAGTAGCCTATGTTTTTTATAAAATATTTATGTTAATAAGGGAGACTAGGGCGGAACAGTTAATTAAAGGCTTGGTAGTACTGCTGGTCATCATGAAGTTATCAGAATGGGCAAAATTGTATGTCGTCCATTTTATTTTATTGAATACTATGACGCTGGGACTAATCGCATTGATTATTGTTTTCCAGCCTGAGTTAAGACGCGCGTTAGAATATATTGGAAGGAACAAAATATTCTTTGCCAAAATGGCCGAAGAGCAGGAGGAGGCCCTTAACCGCACTATTCATGAACTTGTAAGCGCAGTTGTCAGCCTTTCCAGAGAACAGATTGGTGCCTTAATTGTAATGGAAAGACAAACAGGGTTAAATGAAATCGCTTCGACAGGTGTAAAAATTGATGCGGAGATCACAAGTGGACTTTTAATTAATATATTTATTCCAAACACACCTCTGCATGACGGCTCCGTTATAATCAGAAAGGACAGGATTCTCGCAGCAGGTTGCTTTTTGCCGCTGTCTGCCAATCAAACGATCAGCAAGGAGCTTGGAACTCGCCATAGAGCTGCTCTGGGCATTGCTGAACAGTCGGATGCTTTGGTAGTCATAGTGTCAGAAGAAACAGGCACCATTTCTGTCGCTCTGAACGGGAAATTATCACGATACTTGGACGCCAATACTTTAACCAGCGTTATTAAGAAAGCATATTCTGAAGAAGAACAGCCAGCTATTATGAAGCGGCGCTGGAGGTTAAATCATGAACTTATTAAAAAGAATTGATGGTTGGAAACAGAGCCCCAAATATTCCAAGTTTCAGAGGAATATAACCCCAAAACTATTGGCAATCCTATTTGCTGTTTTATTTTGGCTCTATGTCATGGATCAGGTAAATCCTGAAATGATCAAGACTATTCCCGACGTTAAAGTTGAGTTATTGAATATAGAGAATGCACAGAATGAAGGTTTAGTCATGATGGGCGAGAAAGAATTCTATGTAGATGTAAAGCTTAAAGGGCGTCGCAGCGAGGTCATAAAGGTAACATCAAACGATCTGCTGGTAACTGCAGATCTTGAAGGTTTTAAAAAGGGAACGAATAATGTTATGCTGAGTTCAAAAATATTTGTAGCCAATGTTACTATTGAAAGTCTATCAATGAATTCAATTAAAATTTCATTGGATCGAATTGTCGAAGTTGCGAAAAAAGTGAAGATAGATTATGTGGGCACCATTGCTGAGAACTACACTACCGGTGATTTATCCATAGCACCGGAAGAGATCCTGGTCAAGGGGCCAGAAAGTCTCGTAAATAATATCTCTTCACTCCGTGGTGAATTGGATCTTACAGAGGTTTCTGATCAATTGATTAAAGAAATCCCTGTTACAGCCATTGATCTGGAAGGCAATCCTGTTAATGGTGTTGAGCTTGGCAGAAGTTACGTAACCGTTCAACTTGGAATTTTTAAACTTTCCAATGTTCCAGTTGAGGTCATGCTACGTGGAGTGGTGGCAAATGGCTACAAACTAGTTAAGACAGAAGTTCTTCCAGCGCTGGTGACTATACGTGGCGAAGATGCTCTGATTTCAACCATTGAGAAAGTTAGTACGGAAGAGATTGATATATCAGGTATGACTGAAACATTTGAAAGGGAAGTCGTCCTGAAGTTGCCGGAGGGCGTATCGGCGCCTTTTGCTGAAGAATCAATCAATATTAAGTTCCATATTGAACCCATAATGGTAGGGTCGTTGGAATTCAATTCAGATGAAATCGTTATTGATAATTTGGATCCTGAAATGGCTTATGAGGTGCTCAGTCCAGCGAGCAATGTGTATGTAGCTTATGTTCGTGATGTCGAGAGCGTTATCGAAGGATTGAACAAGGAGAATTTTAAAATTTCTGTAGATGCGGATGGTGTGGAAGAAGGTGACCATCGGCTGCCTTTGAAATATTTTTCAGAGGGATCGCATGATTCAGTGGAACTTTCCCCTGATACGCTGTTGGTTCGAGTCACCCGGAGGTGATGAATAAAATCATGGAACGTGAAATTGAAATGATACTCGACTCCACTCACGATGCCATGATCGCGGTAGATAGAGTGGGCAGAATTACATTATTCAATAAGGCGGCCGGTTTGCTGACTCAAAAGAATCCTTTAAATGCCATTGGAAAGCCGGTTGATGAAATCATTGAGAATACACGTTTACCCTGGATTCTCAGAACGGGGTTAAGCGAGTTGAATCAGAAGCAGCCGCTGGGCGATATCACAATCATTACAAACCGGATGCCGGTGATGAATGAACGTGGGGAGGTTGTTGGAGCGATTGCAGTTTTCAGGGATATTACTGAAGTTCAAGAATTGGCTGAGGAAATTACAAATCTGAAAGAAATCCGTGGGATGCTTGAAGCGATCTTCAATTCAACTCAAGATGCCATTTCGGTGGTGGATCAAAATGGCATCGGCGTCATGATTAATCCGGCTTATACGCATATTACCGGCTACACGAGTAAAGATGTCATTGGAAAAATGTGCACTGTCGACTTCAGCGAGGGCGAAAGCGTGCATTTAAAAGTTTTGGCAACAGGTAAAGCCGTGAAAGGCGCCCGACTGAAAGTGGGTGTCAACCGAAAAGAGGTTTTGGTGGAAGCTGCTCCAATTATGGTAGGGGAAGCACTTCGCGGCAGTGTTGCAGTAATTCATGACCTGTCAGAAATAAACAGACTGATATTGGAACTCGATCAAGCAAAGCAACTCATACGGAATCTGGAAGCCAAATATACGTTTTCTGATATTAAGGGAAAGCATAGTACGATCCTGAATGCTATAGAAAAAGCGAAGCTCGCTGCGGTTACGCCTGCGACAGTTGTTCTGCGGGGTGAGAGTGGGACGGGAAAAGAATTGTTTGCCCACGCTATTCATAATGCGAGTGACCGACGGTATTCTCAATTTGTGAGGGTGAATTGTGCTGCTATAAGCGAAACAATTTTAGAGAGCGAATTATTTGGATATGATGAGGGCGCGTTCACTGGTGCAAGTAAAGGTGGAAAGAAAGGTCTGTTTGAACGCGCGCATGGTGGGACACTATTTCTTGATGAAATTGGTGAAATAAGCCTGAGCATGCAGACAAAACTTCTGCGGGTCCTTCAGGAAAAAGAAATTGTACGAGTTGGTGGGACAAAAGCCATTCCAATTGATGTCAGAGTGATTTCAGCTACAAACCTCGATTTGGAGAAAGCGGTGGAGCAAGGGCGATTCAGGAAGGATTTATATTATAGGATTCATGTATTCCCAATTTCGATCCCTCCCTTGAAGGATCATAAAGAAGACGTAAGGGAGCTTGCTGAATTTTTCATAGTGAAATATAATCAGGAATTTGGAAGAAATGTCAGCGATCTGTCTAATGAAGCCATTAAAGTGATGCTGGATTATGATTGGCCAGGGAACGTGCGTGAACTTGAGAATTTCATAGGTCGTGCATTGATTAATATGAAAATCACAGAGACTGTAATTTTGAAGCGTCATTTGCCAAACCTTGAGTTCTCTGGCCCGGATGTTCACTCGGCTGCAGTGGAAGAAATTCAAATCGCCTCGAATTTTCAGACGACCACATTGTCAGACATTGTGGAAAAGGCAGAGAAGCAAGCGATCTCGGAAGCACTCGAGGCAACGGGTGGCAATCGTGAGCACACCGCCAAACTGCTGGATATATCATTAAGAACTCTTTATTACAAGATCCAAAAATATCAGATTTAATGCAAAATGGGAACGGAGCAAAAGGAGACAAGTGCAATAACTTGCACTTAAAATCAGATGTTGCAAAAAGTTGCATGCTAATATTTGCATTCGTGTGCAATGCACATTTAACGAGCAAAAATAAGACTAGAGTAATGCCTGAAAGCCAGGGATACCAGTACTTTCAAAAGTATGGTCCAACTGGCTTTTTATTAATTTTTGGCATGGGAATTGCGTATTGTATTTGTGTATGCCAAAGGGGAGGTACTGCGTTTGACAAAAGAATTCGTATTAGTAATTAATCCGGGATCTACTTCGACAAAAGTTGCTGTTTTTAAAGAGAATGATTTGATTATTCAAGAGAATTTGACTCACTCAGCTGAGGCGTTGTCAAAATACGAACAAATTGCAGATCAGTTTGATTTTAGGACGGAGTTGATACTTACCTGGTATCAAAACTCGGGTTACAGTCTTAACGCCCTTAAAGCAGTCATCGGCCGCGGCGGGTTGTTAAAGCCTATGCCAAGCGGTATTTATGAAGTCACAGAGGCTATGATGGAAGACCTTAAAATTGGAATTCAAGGACAGCACGCATCAAATCTAGGAGGTCTGATTGCTGACTTGATTGCGAAGAAAGCGGGCGTTAAGGCCTATATTTCGGATCCGGTCGCTGTGGATGAATTTGATGAAGTGGCTCGAATATCAGGAATACCGGAAATAAAACGCAAATCGTTGGTTCACGCATTGAATATTAAGGCTACTGCGCATCGATATGAGAAAGAGCAAGAGAAGGACCTAAAAGACATGAACTTGATTGTGGTGCACATTGGCGGGGGCATTTCTGTCGCGCCTATGACCAAGGGAAAAATTGTAGATGTCAATAATGCCAATGAAATGGGGCCTTTTTCACCCGAGAGAGCAGGTACCTTGCCGGTTGGGGATGTAGTTAAAATGTGTTTCTCAGGCGCCTATACAGAAAAGGAATTGAAAACAAAGATCAACAGTAAAGGGGGATTGGTAGGTTATCTGGGTACCAATGACGCCCGAGAGGTCATGAAGCGTATTGAAGCGGGTGATCTTCAGGCAAAATTGATTTTTGATGCCATGGGCTATCAAATCGCGAAAGAAATTGGCGCCATGGCCGCAGTTCTTGAAGGACGTGTGGACGCAATCCTATTAACGGGTGGTGTGGCGTATTCTAAGTACCTGACAGACTTAATCTCTTCCCATGTGGAATTCATAGCACCGGTCGTCATAAAGCCGGGTGAGGACGAAATGACGGCCTTAAATGAAAGTGCACTCAGAGTTTTGAATGATATTGAGACTGCGAAACTATATGAAAACGAGGTGAACTAGGTGATTAAAAACTTTGATGAAGTTATTGAGGCTGCGAAGCTGAGAGGACCTAAAACTTTGGCCGTTGCCTGTGCTCAGGATGAGGATGTATTGCTGGCAGTAGAAAACGCCAGAAAAGCAGGAATCGCTGAGGCAATCCTCGTTGGAAACAAATCAGAAATTGAAGCTATAGCCAGTCGACAAAACATTGATTTAAAGCATTATCAAATTGAAGACATTCAGGATTTGGCGGAAGCTTCTTTGAGAGCGGTAGAGCTGGTATCCTGTGGTAAGGCTCACCTTGTCATGAAGGGTCTGGTGGACACTGCCATCATATTAAAAGCTGTTTTGAACAAAGAAGTCGGGCTTCGAACCGGCAACGCTTTGAGCCATGTGGCTGTATTTGATGTTCCGAATTTCCCAAGGCTTTTGTTTGTGACCGACGCCGCAATGAATATTGCGCCGGATGTTGAGACTAAGCGGATGATTATAGAAAACTCATTGGATGTTGCGAAAGCGCTGGACATCGAGCTCCCAAATGTGGGTGTGATTTGCGCCAAAGAAAAGGTCAATGACAAAATGCCTGCGACGGTAGACGCGGCTGAACTGGTCAGAATGAATCAAGAGGGCATCATTAAAGGCTGTAAAGTGGGTGGTCCGTTCGCGCTTGACAATGCGGTTTCTGAGGAGGCTGCAAGGATTAAAGGCATCAAGGATCCAATGGGTGGTAAAGTCGATATTTTGATGTGTCCGACCATTGAAGCCGGAAATGTCTTGTACAAGGCACTTACATTCTTGGCAGGGGCAAGAAGTGCCGGCATTATTGTAGGTGCGAAAGCCCCGGTTGTGTTAACTTCCCGTGCGGATGATGATGATTCAAAATTAAACTCCATCGCACTGGGTGTGTTGATGGCAGCTTTGAAATAGAGGTGATTTGATGTCAACTTATAGAGTTTTAGCAATCAATCCGGGTTCAACGTCTACAAAGATTGCCATTTTCGAAAATGAAAAGTGCTTGTTTGAAACGACACTTCGACACTCAAATGAGGAAATTTCCAAATACGCGCACATTTTTGACCAATATGAATTCAGAAAAAATGTCATTCTCGATGTATTAAATGAAAAGGAAATCAATTTAACGAAACTGAGCTCGGTCGTCGGCCGCGGCGGACTTCTTAAACCAATTGAAGGCGGCACTTACCTAGTGTCGGACAATATGCTGCAGGATCTCAAGCAGGGCGTCCTGGGTGAGCATGCCTCAAACCTCGGCGGTGTTTTGGCTTATGAAATTGCGTCAAAGCTCAACATTCCGTCATATATAGTGGATCCAGTCGTGGTAGATGAACTTGACGACATTGCGCGAATCTCTGGCATCCCTGAAATTAAGCGGATTTCAATCTTCCATGCGCTCAATCAGAAAGCCGTTGCACGCAGGGCGGCGAAGGAAATGGGCCGCGACTACCATTCGCTCAACCTGATTGTCGCGCACCTTGGCGGTGGGATTTCAGTAGGCGCCCATAAACAAGGTCGTGTCATTGATGTGAATAATGCTTTGGATGGAGAGGGACCGTTTTCGCCTGAAAGATCCGGCAGTCTTCCGGTTGGGGACTTGATTAAACTCTGTTTTTCAGGAAAAATGACTCAGAGTGAAATTAAGAAAAGAATCACAGGAAATGGCGGCCTGGTCGCTTATCTGGGAACCAATAATGCGAAGGAAGTCTCTGAACGCATTGACGCAGGGGATCAGGAAGCGGAACTGATTTATCAGGCTATGGCCTATCAGGTGGCCAAGGAAATTGGAAGCTGTGCAGCAGTTCTGAAGGGTGAGGTGGATGCGATTCTCATCACGGGTGGAATTGCTTATGATAAAAGGTTTGTCAATTGGATCGAAAAGAGAGTTCAATTCATAGCGCCAGTTAAGAAATATCCTGGTGAAGACGAAATGACGGCCCTTGTTGAAGGCGCACTGAGGATTCTGAATGGGGAAGAAGAGCCAAAGCAATACCTTTAATGTGAAGGATGTGACAGAATTGCAGAATGCTCTACTGGCGGATCGCAGAATCCGGGTCATCATTGGTCATTATGGAAGCGGCAAGACGGAGTTCTCGGTTAATTATGCTTTGGCAATGTCCCAGGCTGGATTGAAGACTTCGCTGGCGGATCTCGACATTGTCAATCCTTACTTCAGATCCAGAGAGAAAGCAGAAATGCTGGAACAGCATGGGATCCATGTCATCAGCAGTTCAAGGGGCCACAACGCGAATATTGATATCCCGATGATTTCAGCTGAAATTTTCGCGCCGCTCGAAAATTTAAGCACGCATGTGGTACTGGATGTCGGAGGGGATTCGATTGGAGCGAGGGCGGTCGCACAATTCAGGCATCACTTAAAACCGGGACAATATGACATGTATTGCGTGATCAATAGAAATCGTGAACAGACGAAAGATCTTCAGGGTGTTATGGACCATATTGGTGGGATTGAAGCGACCATCGGCGCAAAGGTCACTGGACTCATCAACAATACACACATGTTGAGGGAAACGACTGTTCAGGATGTGATGTATGGTCAGGCGTTGGTCCTGGAGGTTTCGGCGTATACCGGACTGCCAATTCGATATGTCAGCGCGATAGCGACCGTGGCAGAGCAACTGCCCAAGTCTTTGGCGGGGACCATCTTACCGCTTGAACTATACATGAGAGAAGCTTGGATGTAGGTCAATATGCAGGCTAAATGGAACAGGATAACGAGGAGGAATCAGCGTGGCAAAAGCTAAAGGACACGTAGAGTTCAACGAAAATATCTGCAAAGGCTGTGGATTGTGTGTTGAAGTCTGTCCTGTCAAAATCATTGCACTTGATCGAACCAGAATCAACGTCAAGGGCTATTATCCGGCATCTGTGGCAGAGATGGATAAATGTATAGGGTGCGCGAATTGTGCAACGATTTGTCCGGATCTGGTCATTACTGTTGAGAGGGAAATGGTCTAATCTACCAAGGAGGGATCCATCATGGCAAAAGTTTTGATGAAGGGCAACGAAGCAATCGGAGCGGCGGCTATTAATGCGGGCTGCAGATATTTCTTCGGCTATCCGATCACACCGCAGAATGAAGTGCCTGAATATATGTCCAGAGAATTGCCGAAGGCTGGCGGAGTTTTTGTTCAAGCTGAAAGCGAAGTTGCGGCTATCAATATGGTATATGGGGCTTCCGGCGCGGGCGCGAGGGTTATGACATCGTCTTCCTCTCCGGGCATCGCACTGAAGCAAGAGGGGATTACATATATCGCCGGTGCGGAGCTGCCTTGCGTCATAGTCAACATCATGCGCGGCGGTCCTGGTCTCGGCGGAATCCAGCCTGCTCAGTCAGATTACAACCAGTCGACACGCGGCGGCGGCAACGGTGATTATAAGCTGCTGGTATATGCTCCGGCAAACCTTCAGGAAATGGTAGATATGGTTCAGGAAGCCTTCGATGCTGCGGATTACTACAGGAACCCGGTATTGGTTGTGGGCGACGGCATGATTGGTCAAATGATGGAACCGGTTGAATTTAAACCTTATGTGTCTAAATATGAACTCGCTGAAAAAACCTGGGCTACGGATGGTACAAAAGGGAAGCGTGGGCCGAATATCATCAACTCCTTGTTCCTCGACCCTGCCAAGCTCGAAGACCACAATGTGAAACTGCAGGCAAAATATAAAGCTATCAAGGAAAACGAGGCGCGTGCTGAGTTATACAATATGGATAAAGCACAACTTGTCATTGTCGCCTATGGTACAACCTCCCGCATAGCCAAGAACGCTATAGAGTCTCTTAAAAAAGAGGGGATTGAAGTAGGCCTGATCCGGCCTCAAACCCTGTGGCCGTTCCCAGATCGCGCATTTGAGTCATTGCCTGAATCCTGTAAAGGTCTTCTGGTCGTTGAAATGTCAATGGGACAGATGATTGATGACGTTAAGCTGGCAACCAGCTGTAGACTTCCGGTAGAGTTCTATGGCAGAGCTGGCGGTATGATCCCTGAACCGGATGCAATAGCAGACAAGATCAAGGAAATGCTTGGAGGTGTCAAGTAATGGCGGTTGTATTTCAGAAGACGCGTGGTTTAACAGACGTTCAGACGCATTACTGTCCGGGATGTACTCATGGAATAATTCACAGACTAGTCGCTGAAGCCCTTGAAGAACTTGGCGTTCTCGATGACTCGATTGGGGTTTGCCCAGTCGGCTGTTCTGCGCTTGCCTATGACTATTTCAACTGCGATATGCATCAGGCTTCCCATGGCAGGGCGCCTGCGGTCGCGACCGGAGTAAAACGCGTTCACCCTAATAATGTCGTTTGGACTTACCAGGGGGATGGCGATTTGGCTTCTATCGGCACAGCGGAGATCATTCACGCGGCACACCGCGGGGAAAAGATCACCACGATCTTTGTCAACAATGCTATTTATGGCATGACGGGCGGACAAATGGCACCGACAACGCTGGTCGGGCAAAAATCCACCACCTCGCCTTATGGCAGAGACGCTGATACCTGCGGATTTCCGCTCAAGGTCGCTGAAATGATGGCCACAATCCCCGGGGCTGCATTTGTTGAGCGCGTCTCTGTGGATACGCCTGCCAACGTCAGAAAAGCGAAGAAAGCGATCCTCGAAGCCTTCAAGTGTCAAATTGAAGGCAAAGGTTTTTCAATTGTTGAGGTCCTGTCAACTTGCCCTACAAACTGGGGCATGACACCTGTGGATTCCCTCGCATGGCTCCAGGCGAACATGATTCCTTACTATCCGCTTGGCAACTTCAGAAAACCAGAGGAGGCAAAGTAGGATGATTAACGAAAAAGTAATTTGCGCAGGTTTCGGAGGACAGGGCGTCATGTCTATGGGCCAGCTTATGACTTATGCAGGCATGCTTGAAAATAAAGAGGTCTCCTGGCTTCCGTCTTACGGTCCGGAAATGCGCGGCGGTACAGCAAACTGCAATGTGATCGTCTCTGAGCAAATGATTGGTTCACCAGTTATAACCAACGATGCCACGGCTGCAATTGTCATGAATTTGCCTTCTCTAGACAAATTTGAGAGCCACGTTCAGGCGGGCGGCATGATCCTGGTAAATAGCTCATTGATCACAAAGAAGGTCATGCGCGAGGACGTTCGCGCTTACTATATACCGGCAAATGAAATAGCCAACGAACTCGGAAATCCTAGAATTGCCAACATGGTGATGCTGGGCGCTTATCTCGAATTGGCGAAGCCTGTTGAAACTGGCAGCATTCTTGAGGCTTTTAAGAAGGTATTCGGAGAAAGCAAAGCGCATTTGGTACCGCTCAACAAAGAGGCCCTTGAGCGCGGTGCGGCATTCATCAAGTCACTTAGAGCATAATAGTTGTGTTGTGTGCAGCCCGGGGATCCCCGGGCTGTTTAAATTGGCGAAGGTACATGATACAGGATGTAAGGCGGCGCCAACGGACATAAGAAGGATTCTGGGGCCGCACCCAATGCCCCTTCTTCCTTTCCAGCATTTGTGGTATAATGAAGTTTAGTGAATATGAACGTTGGGGGAATTTTTTTGTTTGCTGAGTATTTTCAGGCGGCGGCGCTGATTTTCATAGCTGAAATGGGCGACAAAACTCAGATTTTGTCCATGGCGTTCGCCACGAAGTTTAAAATTCGCCAGATCCTGATAGGGGTGGCGTTGGGTGCAGCGCTGAATCATGGCCTTGCCATAGCTTTTGGCACTTTGCTCAGCCGCTATTTGCCCATGGATTGGCTGCAGTTAGTCGCAGGGTTGCTCTTTGTTTTTTTTGCCTTTTGGTCTCTGCAAGCAGAAGAGTCCGAGGAAGAGGAGGTCAAGGCTGCCTATGGTCCGGTTCTGACCGTCTCTCTGGCGTTTTTTTTAGGTGAGCTTGGTGATAAGACACAGCTGACGGCGCTGACACTATCGGCAGGGGCTCAGTGGCCTTTGGTGATCTTGGCAGGGACAGTGACGGGCATGGTGTTGACGAGTCTGATTGGCATTCTCGTCGGGATTAAGCTTGGGGACAAAATCAAAGAGCTCTATTTAAAAATGGGTGCATTTGCAGTGTTCATGTTCTTTGGCCTGCAGAAGCTCTTCGTGAGCCCGCTGACATCAGCCTGGACGTGGAGTTTTTGGATGCCATTGATTCTTGGCATAGCCATCTTGTCTTACTTTAGAATAATTACGTTCCAACGCAAACTCGCCACAATAGAGAAAACACAGTTTCAAAGAAGGGCCGAGGCGCTCAAAATCTTTGCCGGAACACTCAGAAACGAAGTCGAGCTTCTTTGCAAGGGTGAAGCCGCTTGCAGTACTTGCATAGGTGACGCGTGTCTGGTTGGCTATATGAAGTTGATTCTGGAACAGGCAGAAGAGCATATTGAGATCAATACAAAGAGTCTCAGAGATATCGAAAAACTCCTTGACCGTTCCTATGACCGACAAAAAGCGCGAGGCATCCTCAATATGCTCAACCGCTTTTATGCCGATCATCCGGATGATTTTGGGAACAGCACCAAAGACATCTTCTCCAGCGTCCGTGGAAGCCTTGAGCGAATTGTGTTCGGAACACCGCTTGGAGAATTTGATCAGTATCAGGATTATAAGAAGGCTATTGAAGCCAGGGACAGCAGCTTTGGACTAAAAAAACTGTAAGGAGCGTTTTATGGGAAAACTATTTGGTACAGATGGTGTTAGAGGAATCGCAAATGTGGAGTTGACCAATGAGCTTGCCTATAAGCTTGGACGAGTTGGAGCCTATGTCCTCACAAAGCAGAATCATCATGCGAAGTCGAGGCTTATCATAGGCAAAGATCCCAGAGTGTCTGGCGATATGCTTGAGTCGGCTTTGATAGCTGGAATCTTATCCGCAGGCTGTGATGTCATTAAAGTGGGCGTAGTTCCAACGCCGGCGATTGCTTACTTAGTCAGACATTTGAAGCTGGATTCCGGCGTTATGATCTCTGCGTCACATAACCCGGCAGAATATAATGGCATCAAATTTTTTAACTCTGAAGGATTCAAGCTCTCTGACGAAATAGAAGAGGAAATTGAGAATTATATTCTGAACGGCAAAGATATTGAAATTGAGCCAAGCGGACTAAAAATTGGGAGAAAGACTGAAGTGTACAAGGCCAATGATCTCTATTCTGAGTTCGTTGCCTCGACGATCGACACCGATCTGGAAGGTCTTCACATTGCGATCGACTGCGCCAATGGGGCTTCATCCGAAGTTGCGGTAACGACGTTGAGAGCTTTAGGCGCGAAGGTAGATGCATTTCATCATATACCAGACGGCATCAATATCAACAAGAACTGCGGGTCAACGCATACGGAGGTCATTGGTGAAATCGTCAGAAACGGGGGCTATGACGCTGGCCTCGCATTTGATGGGGACGCGGACCGCTGCCTTGCTGTGGACGAAAATGGTATTTTGGTGGACGGCGACAAAATCATGGCCATATGTGCAATTGAGCTGCAGAAAGCCAATATGCTGAAAGACCAGACGGTGGTCAGTACGGTCATGAGCAACATCGGATTTGAAGAAGCGCTGGAGAAACGCGGCATGAAGGCGCTTCGCGCAAAGGTGGGAGACCGTTATGTCCTGGAAGCCATGCGAGAAAACGGATACGTGCTCGGCGGCGAGCAGTCTGGACATATCATTTTCCTGAATCACAACACGACTGGTGATGGGTTGATGACGGCCGTTAAGTTATTGGCAGCGCTCAAGAAAAGCGGACAGAAAATGTCAGAGCTGGCAGGCGTCATGCAGGTCTACCCTCAGGTACTAAAAAACGCTAAGATCAAAAACGAGTTTAAGCATACTTACATGGAAGACGCTGTAATTGCAGCGAGAATCGCAGAGGTTGAGGCTGCGTTTCACGGAAGGGGTCGTGTGCTGATCAGACCTTCGGGGACTGAGCCGCTGGTGCGCGTTATGATTGAGGGCGACGATCAGGCGCTGCTTGAAAAATATGCCGCTGAGCTGGTCGGCCTAATTGAATCCAGGCTGGGGAAAGCTTAGAACTCTTAATTATGTCATATGGCACAGGGTTTAGGATAAAAGTGGTGTGGGCAGTGTACAATATATCACCTCAAGCTTAAAGACGTGCCCCAGAGTTCCGCTTCGCTTCACTCTGGTCGCGGGCTGCGCCCTATACAAACAAAAGTGATCCCGTTCATCAGAGAGCAAGCTCTCTTCTGTGAGTGGATCCAATTTTTCACCTCAAGCTTAAAGACGTGCCCCAGAGTTCCGCTTCGCTTCACTCTGGTCGCGGGCTGCGCCCTATACAAACAAAAGTGATCCCGTTCATCAGAGAGCAAGCTCTCTTCTGTACGGGATCACTTTTGTTTGTGCACGTCTGTTAGCCTTCGCGGATGCACGGCTTTAGCTGAATCATAACCATCGGCATAAAAAAGCTCATTTAAAGCGGCGCTTGAAACTGAAGCGCTGCTTTTCCTTTATATGTGAATATTTCG
The DNA here is from genome assembly GCF_058683855.1 of Acidaminobacter sp. QWL-03. Taxonomy (NCBI): domain Bacteria; kingdom Bacillati; phylum Bacillota; class Clostridia; order Peptostreptococcales; family Acidaminobacteraceae; genus Acidaminobacter; species Acidaminobacter sp. QWL-03. Next base: position 2,199,532 of record NZ_CM178752.1, on the reverse strand, counting down.
GTTGAGCAGTGCACCCTTCACGCTGATTTAGAGCAATCATATCGGTAAATCAGAGCAGGCATCACGACAAACAGAGCAACTCATCATTTCGACTTTATAATAGAAATATGCACACTTCGTTGTGTAAATTTTTGTTGGAGGTCGATAATTGTGGTGAATTATCGAGAAATCATCAGACTTAAATGCCAGCATCACAGTAACAGTCAGATTTCTTCAAGTGTTCGCAGCTCCAGGAACACGATCGCCGAAGTATGTTGCCTTGCTGAAGAAAAGGGTCTTTTAAAGTGGCCTTTACCTGAGGATCTGACAGACGGCGACATCAGAGGTATTCTTTATCCAGGTAGGATTAGCGAATCAGGCCGAAAGATACCAGATTATGCTTACATTCACAAAGAGATGGCTAAACCTGGTGTGACACTCACTTTACTATGGAGCGAGTATTGCGAACAATGCGAATCAGAAAAATCAATTCCATACCAATACACCCAGTTTTGCGATTATTACAAGGCATTCGTTTATAAAACGAAAGCAACAATGAGGATTAAACACAAGCCAGCTGAATTATTAGAAGTTGACTGGGCCGGAACCACCTTATCAATCATTGACGATATAACAGGTGAACCCCATAAAGCTTATGTGTTTGTTGCAACTTTGCCTTGTAGTTTGTACAGTTACGCTGAAGCCTTCACCTCAACAATTACAGAAAACTGGGTCACTGCCCACATGCATGCATATCAATTTTTCAGTGGAGTAACAAGAATACTTGTCCCTGATAATTTAAAAACTGGCGTTATTCAAAACACGCGAAACGAGTTAGTCCTCAACAGAGTTTATCAAGAAATGGCAGAGCATTATGGCACTGCAATTATTCCGGCTAGACCATATTCTCCAAAAGATAAGCCAAGTGCTGAAGGAGCTGTCGGCGTGATTTCAACTTGGATCATTGCAGCATTACGCAATAGAAAGTTCTTCAGCCTAAATGAATTAAATATTGCCATTGGAGAGAAACTTGAAGAATTCAACACAAAACCGTTTCAAAAAAAGAATGGAAGCAGGCTGACTGCATTTGTAGAGGAGGAACAATCCTATCTACTGCCATTACCTGCTTCCATGTATGAAATTGCTGTCTGGGCGAAAGCAACCATACAACCCGATTATCTCATAACTGTGGATGGAAACAAGTATTCAGTTCCATATGAGTTTATCGGAAAACAGGTGGACATCAGATATACAGGAAAAGCCATTGAAGCATTCTTCCACAACAATAGGATAGCCTCTCATACCAGAAAGTTTGGAATAAGTGATCCGGTTATACTGCCAGAACATATGCCTGAAGCTCACCGGCAATACCTTGCATACACTGCCACAAATTTTGTTGAATGGGCAAGTGAGGTTGGACATTCTACGGAAACCGTTATGAAAGCGCTCCTTGCAGCAAACAAAGTGGAAAGGCAATCTTACTCCTCATGTAAATCCTTAATGAAGCTTGCAGATAAGTATTCCGTGGAACGGATTGAAGATGCCTGTTTGCGCGCGCTTGCATATACACCAAGTCCCAGCCTTAAAAACATACAGATGATCCTTAAAACAGGACAGGATCGAGTAAAACCTGAAAAGGATAAACCAGCATCTAAACCAAGTGGTGGTCAATATGGCATTACAAGGGGTGCCGCATACTACGGAGGAGGTAAATCAAATGATTAACCAACCTACCGTTGAGAAACTCCATTTAATGCGGTTAAGCGCCATGGCAGATGCATTTGAAAATCAAAGCAGTGACCATTCCTACGACGGCCTGACTTTCAATGATCGTTTTGGAATGATTGTGGATGCAGAATATCAAAAAAGACGATCCAGTAAACTTCAAAGGGCAATAAGAACAGCATCTTTTCGTTTCCCAGATGCATGTGTAGAAAATATCGAATACCATGCGGATAGAGAACTGGTGAAATCTGAGATCCTTCAACTGTCAACTTGTCGCTACATATCTGATGGACATCATATCCTGTTGAAGGGTGCTGCCGGCAGCGGTAAGACGTATCTTGCATGTGCCTTAGGCAATGCAGCTTGCAGAAGCTTTTTTAAGGTCAAATATATCCGATTACCAGAACTGCTGAATGATCTGACCATTGCGAAGGGAGAAGGGACCTATAAGAAGTTGATCAAAGCTTACCAGAAGGTTGATTTGCTGATCCTTGATGAATGGCTGCTCAAACCGCTTTCAACCGATCAGGCTATGGAGTTGTTTGAAATCATTGAAGCAAGAACAAGAAATGGCTCAATGATTTTTTGTACTCAAATCGATCCGCCAGGGTGGTATGAACGAATTGGAACCTCAGAAGACGGTACTGTTTCTGAAGCGATTATAGACCGTATAAAGCATAACTCATATGAGATTTTCATCAAGGGTAAGATGTCAATGAGAGAGCGTCACGGTTTGAAATCCAACAGTATTGGAGGTTCCTACTAATGGATATAGAAAATTACAAAGCAAGATACGAAGAGCTTCATGAGATTTTTGATCAATTATTGTCTGCACACCAGCAAGTTTTGATTGAGATAGGAGAATTGCGGACTGAGAACGGGATTCTGAAAAGCATTTTGGATAAGCAGGGTATCGAGTTGCCAGCCAGATATGATGATTTTTAACCAATTCAATAAGTAATCGTGGGTATGCCACTTCGGTGGCATATCCATTAATAGTATGACCTGCTCTGTTCCCGAAATAGGTGCTCAAATTTACCGAGATGCCTGCTCTATTTCACCGTGATTCCTGCTCTACGCGAACGAAATATTCAATATGGAATCGGGAGATAGGCGGCAAAATTTTGGTACCGCTGTGATGATTTACTTATTTCCTAATTTGTTACACATCCGCTGGAGAACAATGATATAATGTAAAAGGCTATTGACACAAAAAGAAGCGGCCATAAGGAGGGGTGGAAAGCCGTTAATTGGATAGAACTGCGATGTAAAAGCAAAGCGCCAGAACTGCCATAACTTATTCGACTGGCAGTTGACGAGGACGGGGTTTATCGAAATTTCGGCGGATGCCCCCGCGGTCAGCCGTGACCGAAAACATTCCCAAAGCTTAGGAGTGATCCTGGGGACAAATGGAATGGGACGGTATGTAATGAAGCCTATTGGGACTCAGTCGCAGTGTCCTGTTTCTTTTTGCGCGATGCCAAAAACATAAAAAAGGAGAATAAAATTATGTGTGGGATCGTAGGTTATATTGGAAGTCAGGAGGCAGTCCCTTTTTTGCTGGACGGCCTGGAGCGACTGGAATATCGAGGTTATGACTCCGCAGGGCTGTCAGTCATTGACGGTGAGGGACTCAAAGTCAGGAAGATCAAAGGCCGTCTTGAAGGGCTGAAAAACCTGATGAATGAAGATCCCATTTCTGCGCATGTGGGCATTGGTCATACCCGCTGGGCTACCCATGGGGCGCCAACAGTTCCAAATGCCCATCCGCATTTGAACCAAAGCGGAACTATTTCTGTCATTCACAATGGGATTCTTGAAAACTACATGAAGATTAAAGAATGGCTTATACAGGAAAAAGGTTATGAATTTAAGTCTGAAACGGATACAGAAGTTATAGCGCACCTGATCGATTTTTACTATGACGGAGATATTCTGAAAGCTGTCAACAAAGCGGTGGAAGTCATGGAGGGCGCCTATGCATTGGGCGTCATCTGCCAGTTTGAGCCGGATAAAATTGTCGCTGTGAGAAAGGACAGCCCTTTAATCGTTGGGCTTGGAACGGATGCGAATTTCATAGCTTCGGATATCCCGGCGCTTCTGAAGTACACCCGCAACATCTACCTGATCGAGAATGGCGAAACGGTACTTTTAACAAAAGACAAGGTGACTATTTGGGATGAAAAGGGCGACGAGGTCAAGCGCGACATCTATCAGGTCACCTGGGACATTGACTCTGCTGAAAAAGAAGGCTTTGAGCACTTTACGCTTAAAGAGATCTTCGAGCAGCCAAAGGCTATTCGCGACACCCTGTTTCCGAGACTGGACAAGGAAGATGGCATCGTGCTCGACGGGATCAAGCTTTCAAAAGAGCAAATTGAAGCTTTTGACCGCGTCTATATTGTGGCGTGCGGCACCGCTTATCACGCGGGTTTGGTTGGAAGATTCGCCATTGAGCGCTTTGCGGGCATTCCGGTGAGCGTGGAAGTCGCTTCGGAGTTCAGATACAGAGATCCGTTTATTGATGACAAAACACTGTTCATTGCAGTATCACAGTCAGGGGAGACCTTGGATACACTGGCAGCGCTCAGGGAAGCCAAGAGAAAAGGCGCCAGGATTCTGAGCATTGTCAACGTTGTGGGCAGCTCTGTGACGCGTGAGAGCCATGATGTGCTGTACACATGGGCAGGACCTGAGATAGGGGTCGCGTCGACTAAAGCATACACCACCCAGTTGATCGCGTTCTACCTGATCGCATTGTATATGGCCAGACTGACCGGAAAAATGACTGACCCTATATATCACGAAATTCTGGATGAACTGAAGGTCATGGACAAGAAAGTTGAGGCCGTACTTAAAAATGCGGATGTCTGCAAAGCTATGGCACAGCTTCAAAAGGACAATACGTCGGTTTTCTTTATGGGCCGCGGTGTGGATGTTGAAACTTCGTTTGAGGGCTCCCTCAAATACAAGGAAATTTCTTATATCAACTCCGTCGCCATCGCAGCAGGTGAGCTGAAGCATGGCACGATCGCGCTTATCGAAGAGGGAACGCTGGTCATGGCACTCGCGACTCAAGAACGCCTCTTTGAGAAAATGTGCTCCAATATGCTCGAAGTCAAAGCCCGAGGCGCACACGTTGTGGCGATTGCTCAGGAAGGCCGCACGGAGATTGAGAAGTACGCCAGTGAAGTGTTCTATATTCCGCACACCATGGATGAACTTGCACCGCTATTGTCCATTATTCCGCTTCAACTGTTGGCTTATTATGTTTCGGCAGCGAGAGGCAATGATGTGGACAAACCACGCAATCTCGCCAAGAGTGTAACTGTCGAGTAAAGTACAATAAGGAGGCTGAGCGTCAGTGATTGTGACCACGACCCCAAGTATAGAAGGAAAAAAAATAATCGCTTACAAAGGTGTAGTCTTTGGAGAGGTCATCTCAGGGGTAGACTTTATCAAAGATTTTGCGGCAGGGCTGACCAATTTCTTTGGCGGACGATCCGGATCCTATGAAGGCGAGCTTATAGATGCGAGAAATCAGGCTATGCAGGAATTGGAACGCAGGGCCGGCGCGCTTGGCGCCAACGCAATTGTAGGTGTGGACATCGATTATGAGGTGCTCGGACAGGCTGGGAACATGTTGATGGTGACCGCATCTGGTACGGCGGTTGTCGTGGAGTAGCTCCTCTGACCATCGGAAAAAGCCTGAATAATATTACGAAAAAAGATCCGCGGATCAAGTCATACGGCTTGGTCGGCGGATCTTCTCAGTTTTTGGGTTGTCTGTCATGTTGTTGTCAGCGAATGACGACAACAGGGATTTCTGAATGGTGAACAACCTTGTTTGTAACAGAGCCAATCAGGAGACGTTTGGCTGCGCCCATGCCATGGGTGCACATCATGATCATGTGATAGTCCTCAGTCTCTGCAATGCGTACGATCATTTGAGCAGGATCACCGGTAACATGCATTTTTTTAATATTAGTGATGCCTGCTTCGCGAAGTGAAGCCTCAGCTAAATTAAGCATCTCTTGCGCGGTCTCTTCAAATTTTTCGCGGTTTAAGTCGTAGACACCAATCAGGTCGCCATGAACAAGGTTTCTGTCAAGCGGAATGATATTGAGAAGTGTCACTTCATAATCGAGGCAAGACACGAAATCCTTGAGATACTCTTTGAGTCTGTCAGGAACATTGGATGAGTCAATTGGAAGAAGAAGCTTTCTCATTGTCCAGACCTCCTTAAATGTATTATGGAGAGCCTTAATCTGCAATCCCGGAGGACATTGCAGACTTTAGGCTCTCAACTGCTTTATCGTCAATATACCTATAGGAATCGGTGCGCGCGACCGTAAAGTTCATGTGGCTACTGAATAACGAGAACTGGCACATAACAGTTATGAACCACTTTATTCGTCACACTGCCGATCATCAGGCGTTTTGCTGCGTCGAAACCATGGGTGTTCATAAGAACGATACGGAATTCTTCGCCTTCTGCAAGGGCCACAATCTCAGCAGCGGGATTGCCTTTAAGCACTTTGGTTTTAACGTTCTCAATGCCGGCGTCCTTTAATTGCTGAGCGATCTTGGCAACCATTTCGTTGGCGACATGTTCAAATGTTTCGCCGTGGAGTCCGAATACTGTCGCAAGATGAGGGTGAGACAGAGCTTCCTCGTAAGCCATGACGTGCAATACGGTAACTTCATAGCCTTGAGAGGTGGAAAACTCTTTGACGTAATCAAGGGTTCTTTCGCTGAGTTTCGCGCCATCAACTGGAAGTAACAGTTTGTTCATGATGACACCTCCTTTGTTTCCTCCGGTTTTTCCATATATACCCCCATTAACGCCAATTAAAAGATTTAAAGTTCAAATTGTATCGATACAAGTTGGACTTGTTTTGATTATGCGTTCTTAATAAAAAACCGGTATAGAGCTCTGCCGATGGTGATGTGCAGACTTCTGTACCGGTTCATTTCAAAGGATTAAGCAGCATTCTCCGCGTTTTGCTTTATTGTAGCGGCACGCTTTTTTCTGCTGGCCGTGTTGAGAAACAGGACAAGGAAAGCAGCTGCGACAGCTATACCGACAGGGTACGCGAAGGAAGCCGGGAGTTTAAAGCCTTCAGGTGCGATTAGGATATAAGTTATGGAAACGGCACTCATGAAGGTTGCAGGAACCGTTGCGATCCAGTGGACCTGGTTTTTGAGGTAGAGATACATCGCTGCTGCCCAAAGAACGATCATAGCCAAGGTTTGGTTGGACCATGCGAAGTAACGCCATACGATGTTAAAGTCGATTTTAGTCAGCGCGAAGCCGATGACAAAGAGTGGAACCGAAATCATCAGACGGTTCTTGATTGGACCTTGCTTGTACTTGAGCATATCAGCTATGGTGAGTCTCGCGCTTCTGAAGGCAGTGTCGCCTGAAGTTACCGGGCAAGCGACAACGCCGAGAATTGCGAGGACACCGCCGACTTTGCCCAGAAGCGTATTGGAAATCGTATTGACGACCCAAGCTTGTCCGCCGTTCGCGCTCATCTGAGCACCGAGCTCACCAGTGCTGCCAAAGAAGGCCATAGCTGCCGCAGCCCAGATCAAAGCAACGATTCCTTCTGCGATCATAGCGCCGTAAAAGACTTTTCGACCTTGCCGTTCATTGGTGATGCATCTTGCCATCATAGGAGACTGAGTGGAGTGGAAGCCGCTGATTGCGCCGCAGGCAATCGTAATGAACATAAGCGGCCAAATCGGGAGGTTGCTTGGGTGTAAGTTGGCCAGCTGGATTTCGGGAATTTGGTAACCGCCGAACAGAATTCCGCCAGTGACGCCAACCGCCATAATCAACAAGGTTGCGCCAAAGAGGGGATAAATTTTACCAATCAATTGATCGATAGGCAACATGGTTGCAATAACATAATAAGCGAAAATGGCATAAATCCAGAAGACCTTATTGAAGGTCGGCGGGGTGATGCCGGAAAGCAAGGCAGCAGGGCCGGTAATGAAGACGACGCCTACCAGAATAAGTACAATGATTGAGAAGCCGCGCATGAAATTCTTAAGGCCAGGGCCAAGATAATGGCCGACAACTTCTGGAATACTCGCACCGTTGTGTCGGACAGAAAGCATTCCTGAGAAATAGTCGTGGACGCCGCCTGCAAAGATTGAGCCAAGTACAATCCAGAGGAAGGCGACTGGACCCCACAGGGCACCCGCTATGGCACCGAAGATCGGGCCAAGACCGGCGATATTCAAGAATTGAATCATGAAGATTTTCCATCCCGGAAGCGGAACGTAATCAACGCCGTCGTTCATGACAACGGCTGGCGTAGTCAGGCTTTCATCTGCGCCGAACTTCGACTCGACGATCTTGCCATAGATGAAGTAGCCTGCGACCAGAGCGACAATAGACAGAAGAAAAGAAATCATTTGAGTCCTCCTTTTACTATGTATGAGTTCGCGTTTGCTTACAGGTCCAAGTGTACAATAAAAAAAACGCCTGAGGCGTTTTTAGGTATGAAATGACGTGAATTCTGCATGAAGCGTCAAAATGATCCCATAATTTGTTTGAACTCCGACAGGTAATGCCGGCTGACAGGGATTGGATTTTCGATATCTTTCAGTTTCAATTGATAAGTGTGGTTGAACCATGGGATTATTTCCTCAATCTTGTCCAGATTAACGACGAAGGATCTGTGACATCTGAAAAATTTTTTTGGATCCAGCTTCTTTTGAAAACTGCTGATACTTGAGACGACTACGAAGGCATCTTCCTTGGTAAAAATATGAACTTCTCGCTCGCGAACCTCAATATAACACAACTCAGTGACAGGTACCACTCTCATTTTTTCTGACTTCCAAAGGGTCAGCTTTTCGGGATATGAAATCTCGACGGGATCCAGTGCGCTCAGTTTATTGAGAAGCAGTTCCAGCCTGTCTTCAGAAAAAGGTTTCAGCAGATAGTCAAACGCTTCAAGTTCAAAGGCTTCCACGGCGTATTCCCTGTGAGCAGTCACAAAAATGACCCGCGAGTCCACCCCCCATTGTCTGAGCTGTCTGGCGAAGCTCATACCATCCAGCTGCGGCATGCTGATGTCCAGAAAGACGAGGTCGGGTTTTGTCTGACGGACGTATTCCAAAGCCTCCGGTGCGTCGTCAAAATCCTCAAGTATTGTGATGTCGCTGTTTTGTTCAATCAGATAAGCAAGCTCCTTGCGCGCGGGCATTTCGTCATCTACAATGATACAATTCAAGCGACCACACCTTTCGTCTGGCTTGGAATTTCAAAGGATATGCGAGTGCCTTTGTTCAGGCGTTCTATTATTAAACCGCTGCCATAAATCAAACGAAGTCGATTTTGCACATTGGATAGTCCAATGTGATGGCTAGGCAGTGTCCCTTGTTCAATTTGCGAAATCAGGTCAGGATCAATGCCTCTTCCGTCATCTTCCACCGTGATTTTTGCCGTACCTTCTCCTGTCTTTTGAATTATGAGTTGGATCGTGCCTCGGCCAATACCTTCCATGATCCCGTGTTTGACAGCGTTTTCAACAAGTGGCTGAATGATGAGGGAAGGGATGGAGAGTTCGAGATCCGAATCTATGATGTATTCAACTTTAAGCTTGTCACCAAAACGGGCACGTTCAATATCCACATAGGCTTTTACCTGTTCGATCTCACGGCTGATGCTCACCAATCGATCCGCAGATTCTAAATTGTATCTTAAATAAGTGGAAAGATCGACAATCAACTGTCGCGCCTTTTCGGGCTCATCTCGTGTGAATGCGGTTATGGTGTTGAGTGCATTGAAGAGAAAATGCGGGTTAATCTGAGACTGAAGGGCTCTAATTTCAGATTGTGTCGCCAGTTCCTCCAATTTGTGTATTTTGCTGATCTCCAGCTGTGTCGATATGATCTGAGACAGTCCAATGGCAAGCTGTGCCGTACTTTCTGAAATCATACCCTCTTTGCCATAATATATTTTAAGTGTTCCCATGACCTGTTCGCCTTCAAAAATAGGGACTATTACTGCGGATTTCAGTGGGCAGTTCTCGAAATCACATTGAATGTCCGTTTTCTTGTTCAGAAACAAAATCTCACCTGAATCGATGACCATGCGAGTCGCCTCTGTTCCAATGGGGCTGCCGCTTTCATGATGATCCGCGCCAAGGCCGACGTGAGAAAGAATCGTATCACGATCAGTAATTGATACCGCGTCCGCCTGAATAGAAGCTTGGATGATCTGACAGATTTTCTCAATAGATTCAGGCGTGATGTCCCTGAAATAAGGCAGTGTCTGGTTGGCCACATCCATAGCCGTCTTGGCCTGACGTGCCGCAATATTCTCTTTCTCGTCAAAGAGGTTCTGAATAATTAAGATCAAGATGCTGATTCCAATGCCGTTGGTCATGCTCATGGGCAGATAAATGCTCTTAACCACAGCAAGGGCTGCCGGAAAAGGTTTTGACATCAGAAGAATCAGCAGCATTTCGAAGGTTTCCATGACAAAGCCGCCAGCGAGTCCCAGCATCCATTTGTTTTTTCTGGTGGACTTATGATAGATAAAGGAAGCAGCAATGCCTGCGCCGATGGTCGCAATTGCACATGGTACTGCTGTCAGTGACCCCACCTGCATAGTCAGTCTGTGGAGCCCTGCGATGATCCCTGCTGTAATGCCAACAAAGGGACCGGCCAATATCCCGCCGACCATGACGCCTATGAGCCGCGTATTTGCAATGGCACCTTGAATTTCTGTACCAATATAAGTGCCTAAAATGCCAAAGGCGCCAAAAATAAACGCCAAGATCAGTTTTTCCTTAAATGAAAATTTTTCTTTAAGCATAATTTTCTTAAAGAGTGACAGTCTTGAAAGCCAAAAGGCGAGAAGGACGACGTAGCCCAGGTTGTTGGTCAAATTTCGCAGAAGAATCATGCGTCAACCTCCACTTGATCAAAATTGAGATGTTCTATTATACCATGTTATTTGTCCTTTTTCCTTCCTCTGAATAATGAGAAGCTCCCAAATCCACCAATAATGGCAATATAAAACGCGAAATCATAGGCAAGCCCGGTGTTGTTGACCTCGTAAATTCTGTAGCCGCCGCGAATGAACCCAAGGAGCATGGACAGCGGGGCGAGCCAGCCGTGCCAGATCCCTGACAGGAAGCCGGCCGGATGATCCGCGGTATAACTGCCATCCCCGGGCAGGCAGGCGGTTAGAGTAAGCATGATTAAAAGGATCAAAAGAGTAAGCGTAATTCTTTTCATGTAAGAACCTCCTCGTGGGCAATCTATGACAAAAGCTTACAGGCGAAATAAAAGTCTGTTCCTCTGTTTGTTTTCTTACTCATTACAGAGTGGCTTCAAACAGAGAATTTTAGTTGTTTTAGAATTACAAATATTGTATGATTCTAGTGCTATGTAAATTTTAAAACAATAACAACATACAATAGCCAATAATGAAAGCAGGTAGGAAAATTTGAACGTTTTATCACTCGTCAAAACACCCAGAGCTAAAGCCATTTTGTATCTGGTGATTGCCTCCGTGCTGTGGAGTACAGGAGGTATGCTGATCAAGCTGGTCGACTGGAATCCTGTCGCAATAGCAGGCACCAGGAGCGGCATTGCAGCATTGGTGATGCTCGCGTTTGTCAGAAAGCCAAAGTTTACTAAGTCCAAAACCCAGTTCGCGGGTGCGGCCTTTTATATGTCAACAGTCATACTTTTCGTCACAGCCAACAAATTGACCACTGCTGCAAACGCAATACTGTTGCAGTATACCGCTCCAATATGGGTGGCTGTACTTGGCACCTGGATCCTGAAAGAAAAGACGCTTCGTGCCGACTGGCTCGCTATCTTCGCGGTCATGGCCGGTATGGTGATGTTCTTTATTGGGGATTTGGGAGGCGGTGCTCTAGCGGGAAATCTGCTCTCTGTACTGTCGGGTTTGTTTCTGGCGCTGACTGTCATTTTTCTGAGGCTTCAGAAAGACGGCTCACAAATAGAAATGACACTGCTGGGCAACATCATGACTTTTTTGGTAGGTATTCCGTTTATTCTCAAAGTTACCCCTGATATTAAGAGCATAGTAGGCCTCCTTCTGTTAGGTGTGTTTCAGCTCGGGATTTCCTACATTTTATTTTCACTGGCAGTTCGTCATGTGAGCGCCCTAGAGGCTATATTGATTCCTGTAATTGAACCTATCCTGAATCCTATCTGGGTCTTCCTCGCGACAGGGGAGAAGCCTGGCGCACTTGCACTGCTGGGTGGTCTGATCGTTGTCCTGGCTGTCACGCTGCGCAGCTTTTATATCAGCAGATTGGGGAAAGTTAAAGAAATTCTGTGACCCGGATGAATAATGGGAAATTGAAATAGAAGGACATTGACGCTTATGTACGGCCGGCTTTTGCCGGTGACTGCTGCGCCAATCTCCTTCTGTTTTTTTTCTGTCTCCAATTATCTTAATGTTTATACGGCAACGGTTTATTCGTCAATAAATATCGCATCGATTTTCCAAACACCATCTTGCTTCAAATAGAGGACGTTTAATGTGTTGAGGCGCTCGTCCGGCTGATCATAGCCGGCATCAAAGATCTCGTAGATCGCGTTATAAGAGGTACCGTCCTGCCAGAAGGCGCGCTGTCTCAAATTCATGGGGCGCTCAGGAATGGTGAATTCAACAGTCCCTTTGCCGTAGAGGCTGACCACATTGTCGTCTTTGACTTCAACGGAGGAGGTAAAGGATTGCAGGGCTGCGGCGTGCTCACCTCGAATAAGGGCATTCAGTGTGCCGTAAAGATTGCTGTCCAGGGTGTTGCGCAGTTCAAGCAGGCTTTCAGTGTCTGAACCCTGAAGGGAGGTCAACTCAGCCTTTAATGTTTCGTTTTCCTCTGACAACTCAATGACCTGGGCTTTCAAAGTATCAATTTCGCTCTGCAAATCAGCGGGCGCTTCTGTTTTATTACACCCGGCGGCGACGAGGATGGCTGCAATCATGACACAGATGAGCAGACTTTTTTTAAACATTTGGCAAACCTCCTGTCTAAACTTATGTGTTCTATGTTACTATTATCTCAAATGTTTCTTATCGAAAAGTTAAGGAAGTGTGAAATTTTGAGTGCCCTTTGGGAGGGGGTCCGAGGATGTTTCTAGCTTGCGCAGAAGTTAAAATGGTTATAGCTGAGTCTTATAGTTTGAAGGATCGAAGACGGGTGATGCAGAGCCTGACTGCGACCATCGGCAAAGCAAATCACTTGGCAGCGGCGGACCTCAGTCCGGATGGGACGTTGAATCTCGGTATTCTTGGGTTGACAGCGATTTCAAGTACGCTTCATCACGCGACTGAGTTACGGGAGACGGCACTGAGAGGACTGGACAGGGACGGCCGGTTTGAAGTGATCAGTATTGTCACAGAGGAAATTAAGGTGGAATCCGGTGAACCGAGGTTGTAAACTTTCGGATGGCGTCGGATCAAGTTAGGGAGGCTTTATTCATGTTTAAAGTGGATATAATTGGGCTGGGCGCAATTGGTGCCGCTTACGGTGCGGTGGCGTCAAAGCTCGGAAACACTGAGATCCGCGTGCTGGTGGACGATTCGAGGTATTCTGTTTATAAGGATAAAATCATTGAAGTAAACGGCGAGCCCTTTCATTTCAAGGCGGCGTCGCCCTCCAACAGGGAAGGGGCCTTTGAGGGACCGGCGGATCTGATGATTATTGCCTGCAAATATCCGGCACTTGATGACGCACTTGAGGTCGCGCGTCAGTTCACTGGCGAAGAAACCTTGGTCATGACGGTATTAAACGGTCTCTTGAGTGAAATCTCAGCTATTGAGATCCTGGGTGAGGCGCGGGTGCTTCATTCTTTCTGTATGGGGATTGACACGGTCAAACACGGTGACAGGGTCGACTACAGAAATATAGGCAGAATTGTATTTGGGGCGGTGCCTCAGGGGCCAGAGGATCCTCGGGTGCTCAAGGCTCAACAAATTCTTGAGGAAGCGGGCATCCCCTATGAAGTGCCTCAAGACGTCCTCGCCATGATGTGGAAGAAATTCATGATCAACGTTTCCGGTAATCAGCTATCTGCGGTTCTGGAACTCAATTACGAGTATTTCCAGGAGGATGAGGATCTGAAGGCGCTGCTTCGGGCAGTTATGGAAGAGGTCGTCGGCCTTGCGCAGCTCAAGGGGATCAATTTGTCAGAAAGTGCCATTGATGAATATCTGAGCAGCGTCAAAAAACATGATCCAAAGGGCAAGACCTCCATGCATCAGGATATCGAGGCCGGCCGCCCGACTGAGGTTGAGCTGTTTTCCGGACATATGCTGAAAATGGGGGAGGAGCTGGGTATTGACCTGCCCTACAACCGTATGCTTTATCATTTGATTCGCATCAAGGAGCGTCAGGTCGGCGCACGGCAATAAAACCATCAGGAAATCAAAGAGGAAATGAGGTCATTCAAAAGCCGGATATCGACTTTTGGATCCCTGATCTCCTCTTTTTTTTCGCGCGTAACCTGGGTTACTGATTTGGGTTGCTTTAGTGTGTTAGTATGTCCTTAGCAAATACGAGTAAAACAGTAGGATATAAATTGGAGGATGACTTCTATGAGTTTATTTTTAGGAAAAGTTCACTTTTGGCTCTACAATAAAATTCTTTGGTTCGAACACCTTGAGGACGCCATTGCTGTTTATGCCGATGGTCGCGGGATCCCAGCCCAGGACTGGAAGCGGGAATTCGAAGCCCTGTACGGCGCATCTACCGGCGGACGCCCTCTGGAAGAGATCATCGATCAAAGCAATATCCACGGATGGCTCCAGGAGCGCATCACCCGTGCTGAATCCAGACAGGCAGCTTTCCTGACGCGCTTGACTTCTCAGTCGACTGACGTATCAGAGGATCTTAAAAAGCTGTTCCACGAGCACGGTCTGACCGCAGGACGCAGCTATGAGGGCAATACGTCCAGCCCTGAAAGCCTGTTTAACGGTCTCAACGATTATATTCTCGACGGCATGCCATGTGACCGCGTGAATCAGATCGTTTCAAGCGAGTCGCACAAGTTTGTCTGGAAAATGATGCAGTGCGTTCACAAACCGGTTTGGGATGCCGTTGGCGGTGATGTGGAACTCTTCTATACACTCCGCCACGAGTGGATTAAAGGCTTTGTCTCCGGTGCCTCGGATCAATATGAATTTGGCGCAAGTGCTGATCAATTGAGATGGATCGAAAGGAAGAGTGCTTAACATGATGCCTTCTGTACTTCTGATGAATGAAGAACACCGCTACATTAAAAGAATGCTGGGCGTCATGCGGGGGTACTGCCAAAAGGTCCTCAGAGGCGAAGAGGTGGCACTTGCAGATTTTCACAGCATGATTGACTTCGTTCGCAATTACGCGGACAAGCACCACCATGGCAAAGAAGAGGACATCTTCTTTGGCTATATGATGGATGAGCTTGGCCTGCTTGCAGAGAAACTGGTCAAGATGGGGATGCTGGTGGAGCATGACCTCGGGAGACTTCTGCTTGCGGACATGGAGGCGGCTCTGAAAAAAGTGGAGGCCGGCGACGAGGCTTCCAAGCTGGACCTGATTTCCAACGCTATGGGTTACACTTACTTGCTGCATCGCCATATCGATAAAGAGGATGGCGTCGTCTTTACTTTTGCTGACCGTGAGTTGTCTCCTGAAGCAAAAGAAGCCATTGAGGCCCGCTATGATGCCTTTGAAGCGACTGAAGAGGCAACTGCGTCACGTGAAAAATATGTGCTGCTTCTGGAAACTTTGGAAGCAAAGCTCCAAGAAATGTAGTGCACAGTTCTCATTTATAAAGCCTGCTCCTCTTTCTGAATTTTCGGAAGGGGGAACAGGCTTTTTTGATTCAGGCAGCGGTGTTGTGAACCGCTGATTAAGGCTTTAAAAGGGTGATGCTCGACCGGTCATAGTCGATCAGGCCGCCACTTTTCATTTGTCTCAGTGTCCTGGAGAGCGAGGTTCTGGATATATCCAAATATTCTGCAAGGGCCTTCTTGGAGATCGCCAGCTGGAGCCGGATCTGTCCACTCTGAAGGTTTTGTCTGAGATAGATCAACACCTTGTCTTCAATGGTTCTGCCGGTTAAATAGTCTATACCTTGTGATAGTGCGAAAGATTTGATAGAGATAGCCATTAGAAGGGAAAGCAATACTTCGCGGTTTGCCATGGCTAACCGGATCAGGGCTTCGGGCTCTATGCGCAGCAGCTTTGAAGGTTTTAGCGCAGACACACCGAAGGGGAAAACCTTCAAGCCTGAAAAAATCAAATTAGCACCAAAAACGTCACCTGTTCCAAATTGGCTGATTCTCGTCAGCCGGCCTTCTTCGTCCATTTTTTCAACCGCGATCTGACCCTCCACAACCACGTCGACTGCAGTGCAGGGATCGCCTGCGAGATAAATCAGCGCGCCTTCATCAAATTTGACATAATGGGCAGTGCCGGTGCTGGTCCACTCGGATAAAACTGCCTCCGGAAGGGCTTGGAGTAAGGAGGGGGGCGTATTTGGCATGACGGATTTCGTCTTTGGCATTGGTGGGCACCTCACAGAAATGGATAGGTCATATAACTCATCTTAATAATCAAATTATATCATACTTTAATTAACGTTCAGAATACCCCCTACCCCTCCCGGGGGAATTATTTTCTCGTTTTCCCAAAATGCTCTGTTCATTTAGGACGAAATAGGGCATAATTAAATGAGAATATATCTCAAAAAGAAATATCTGAAACAGATCAATTATCAGGAGGAACTGCTATGGGAAGGTTGTTCAAGCCCTTTGAACTTAAGTCATTACAACTAAAAAACAGAATCGTCATGCCGCCAATGTGCATGTACAGTGCGAAAAATGGCGTTGCAAACGCGTTTCATGAAACACACTACACCACAAGAGCTATGGGCGGCGCGGGCTTGATTATTGTCGAGGCCACCGGCGTCCTTCCTCAGGGAAGAATTTCGGACCACTGCCTGGGACTGTGGCATGATGAGCAAGGGGATGCCCTTGCAAGAGTGGTGGAACGCGTTCATGCTGCCGGTGCAAAAATTGGTATTCAGCTCATTCACGCCGGACGCAAGTCAACTGTGACAGGCGGCCCGCTTCACGCGCCGTCGCCGGTGCGTTTCAATGAGGAATTTCCTGTGCCTGAGGCTATGACTCCAGAGCAGATCGACGAGGTCGTCGACGCCTACGGGCAGGCCGCTTTACGTGCGCTTAAGGCAGGTTTTGACCTCGTTGAGATCCACGGGGCGCACGGTTATTTGATCAATCAATTCCTCTCGCCACTGACGAACTTCAGGTTGGATCACTATGGTGGAAACGAAGAGAATAGGTTCAGACTTTTGATTGAAGTGGTCAGGTCGGTGCGAAGGTTCTGGCCGGAGAAACTGCCTTTGAGTGTCCGAATTTCTGCTGAAGAATATTCAGAGGGCGGTTTACATGCGGAAGATCTTGCCCGAGGGATTCTGGACGCCAATCTCAAAGATCTGGGCGTGGATCTGCTGCACGTCAGTTCAGGCGGTGTCGTCGCCACAACCGTACAGGATTTTCCGGGATACCAGCTTGAATTTGCCCGGATTATAGGTACTGTAACGGGACTCCCAGTCATCACTGGCGGGCGCATGACGGATCCGATCCATGCGGAGGATGTCCTGGCATTGCCGGGCATTGATCTTGTCTTTTTTGGCAGAGAGCTGCTGAGGAATCCTTATTGGCCGTTGGCAGCTGCTCGAAATCTTGGTGACGAGGTCGTTTGGCCAAAGCAGTATGAACGCGCGAAATATCGATAGGAGGTGCGGGCGTGATTAATCTGGCCCCGGATGTGTCTTATGGTGTGGCGTTTATAGCAGGCCTTCTGTCTTTCTTTTCACCGTGCATCATTCCAATGATTCCGGCGTATCTAATGTATATAACCGGTAGCCAGCTTGACAGTGGAAATCAGGTGACACGTCGTCACGCCTTTCTAAAAACACTGGTTTTCGTGGCGGGATTTACGGTGATTTTCTTGATTATGGGAACGAGTGCCAGCTTTCTGGGAACCTTTTTTGCCAGAAACCGCGTATGGATCCAGAGAATCAGCGGTGTGGTCATCATTCTATTTGGTTTGAATCTCGTTGGAATCTTAAAATTCTCCGGACTGGCGAAGGTCAGCAGATTCAGGACGCACGCAAAGGAGAATTCCTACTCGGGGGCATTTGTTCTTGGGTTGGCCTTTGCAGCGGGTTGGACGCCTTGCTTTGGACCTGTGCTCGCTTCTATATTGCTGTACGCCGGTGCAAGTGGTACGGTTGCGAAGGGATTTATTCTCCTACTGGTTTATTCCCTTGGTATGGCGATTCCGTTTCTGGTTTCTGCCATATTTCTTACTGAAATCAGCGCCTGGATATCGAAATTTGAGAGAGGCGCAGAAAAAATTACAAAGATCGCGGGCTTTATATTAATTCTCTTTGGTATTTTGGTCGCGACGGGCTATATCGTCAAAATTGGCGGCCTGCTGGTTTAGTTTCATAAGGATTAAACGGAATACAGACAAGGAGGAAGAAATGTGATTATAAGATTGAAAAATTTACGGCGACCGGGCTCACTAATGTTCCTGAGTCTGTTATTAATTCTGGTTCTTGCATTTGCCGGCTGCGCACCTCAGGAAGAACCTGCAGAGACTCCTGAGTCGATTGCAGGTGATGGTCAAGGCGGGGTGGCTGAGCCTTCGGATTCGGCTGACGAACCCTACAACAAAGTGATCCCTTTTGAGCTTCCGGATTTGGAAGGCAACCTGGTGTCCATAGCAGACTTTGAAGGAAAGTTTGTCCTGATTAATTTTTGGGCGACCTGGTGTACGTACTGCGATCAGGAGATGCCGGACCTTCAGGCTTTGCAGGATAAATATGGTGATGATCTCGTCGTCTTACTGGTAAATGTGCAGGAAGGCGAAGACGAAATTAAAGCTTATCTTGAGAAGAAGAATCTGACTATGCTGACGGTGCTGGACAAAAAAGGTGAAATTGCGGGGCAGTACAATGTGACAGGAATGCCATCCTCCTACTTTGTGACGCCAGACCAGAGGGTTATTGGTTATGTGGCTGGCATGATGTCTTATGAGACCATGGAGCAATCCCTCAATTATGTCAGAGAGCAGTTTGAAGCGACAAAATAAGGTGAAATCAATTATAAAAGTGCAGGTTGCATGAAAATGCAACTTTGCGCTTTTTCTTTTTCGTTTTGGGAGTAAAAAAAACATGAAGATGCAAGTTTTGAGTCGTGAGTATTCAAATCGCAAAAGTTACAAAAGAATTTCGCGTATCACTAAAACTTATGGTGTGCTCTAAAAGTGCTTAAGAGAAATTTAATAATTAGCCAAAATAAAGGCGTTTATGGCGTTTGGTTATTTGGGTATAAGAAATTCAAATGCAGTAGCCTGGAGGGACACAGCGGTTTTTAGATATAAATAGAAACAAAGAAATTACAATCGTGAATTAAAAAATGCGAATGACTGAATATTGACAACGAAAATGAAACCGTGATAGAATCCATTAAACCCTACTCCGGCCAAAATGCGACCTTCACTCAATCTTGCTGAGGATGCATCCCATGGCTGGTTTTTCATCAGAGGGAACTGAAGAACAACTAATATGAGTAATTTTTAAACCAATAAAGGATGGTGACAATCGTGAAGTTGATCGATTTCGGAAAGCTCGTTTCAAGAGCAGAGGGGCAGAAAAAGGAAAAAGAATATCAGATGCTGATGCTGGATGACTCGAAACTGGACGACGTCATGAAGCTTCAGGATCTGATCTACTCGAATCTTCGTGATAAGGACATTTTTGCAACAGATACCAAAGAAGACTACCTCAAGGACATGAAGCAGGGCGGATTTGTTCTCGGCGTCTACGTCGACAATGAATTGATCTCCTACCGGTATGTCAGCTTCCCGGGCTTAACCGAGAAGAACCTTGGACTGGATCTCGGGATGCCTCCTGAAGTGTTGCTGCATTCCGCCAATTTGGAAACCACAGTCGTTCATCCGGACTTCAGAGGTAACAAGCTTCAAAAAATGACACTTGATTTTGCGGTTGAGCTTATTAAAGAAAAAGGATATTATCACGTGTTTTCAACCGTTTCTCCAAAAAATGTTTTCAGTCTTGCCAACGTCATGTCGGCAGAACTGAAAGTCAAAGGTTTGAAAAAGAAGTATGGCCAAATGCCTGATAACAGCGATGGGAAATGGAGATTCATACTTCACAGGGACCTGCAGGAAGAAGTGTGTGCTGAATACAGCAAACTGATCACTCTCAGCCTGACGGATTTCCGTTCTCAGGTAGAAGCACTCAACGGCGGATATATTGGTCATGAAGTTGATAAGACAGATCAAAAAATTGTCTATGCTGAAAATAACAGCTGCAGTTTAATTCTTCCAAACGAAGGCTTTTCATTATCATAGTAACCGCCTTTTCAGAATTTATTTAGGAAGCTGGCGCGCCGGAGGTCGGATTCAGACTTGCGGGTGCCAGCTTCCTTTTTTCGCAGCTGTGGCGCAAGGCTCAAGATCATGGGATTGTCCAGTGCCTTGATGCCGAATCGTTGAGGATCGGGAAATCTGGATAGCTCTTCCTTTGGAGAAGAGGTGGGAAGGAAGGTCAAAACCGCTTGGGAGCGTGGGTTGAATGCATTTTTTTTATGATTTTTTGTGAAATCCATTGGAAATTTCCCGCCCTGCAAAAGGCTTAAAAAGTCATTCGTCGCATCAATCGCTGTAATTGATGTAAATAATTGGACATTTCCTTTCTAAAAAGCCGTTGACATACGGTGCACGTTGTGTATATTTAGTATTAGTAAACTATAAGGTTAATAGTTCTAATCAAAACGAATTGACCTAGTAAACGTTGCTTTCAAGTTTACTCATACTAAACAAATCGATAAGAACTTCGCGTTCTAAAGGGCTTGGCAATTTTGAGGAAATCTCAAAATGCTTGAAAAAGCTCATTTTTTATGCCGTTATTTCTTGAAATATTTTTAAAAGTGCTCTTTTTTTAATAAATCTTCTCCAGTGGCAGGCGGTCCTTTTAAAACGTCTGGCGGTGGGTAACTACTTATAGAAGAAAAAATCAGGTATAAATCAACCAAGTGGCATCCCACAAGGAGGTTCTCCATGGAACTTTGGTTTACTGAGGAACATACACCTAACGTCAGGTTCAGCCTTAAAGTCCAGGCACATTTATTTTCAGGTGAGAGTGAACATCAGAAAGTGGATGTCATCGACACTGTCGAATTTGGAAAGACGCTGCTGCTGGACGGTTTGATCATGTGCAGCGAAAAAGAGGAGCATACCTACCATGAAATGATGGTTCATGTGCCTATGACTGTATTTCCGGACGCAAAACGGGTTTTGGTCATAGGCGGCGGTGACGGCGGTACCGTCCGCGAGCTTACCCGCTATAAAACTATTGAAAAAATAGATATGGTTGAAATTGACCAGCTGGTCGTTGAAGTTTCAAGAAAGTATTTGCCGACTATGTCCTGCGCGCTGGATGATCCGCGCGTCACTTTATACTTTAGAGACGGCATTGAGTTCGTGAAGGAAAAGGAAGCGGCTTATGACCTCATCTTAGTTGACTCCACCGATCCTATTGGTCCGGGCGAAGGTCTGTTTACAAAGGCGTTTTATGCCGATTGTTATAAAGCGCTTACCGAACATGGGATTCTGATCAATCAAAACGAAAGTCCTTTTTATGAAATCTACCGGCAAAACATGATTAAAGCTGCGGAAAAGACACGGGAAATCTTTGACCTGTCCAGAGTCTATACGTTTTATATCGGCATCTATCCTTCATCGCTCTGGTCTTTCGGATTTTCTTCAAAAGGGTTGGATCCGGTGCTGGATATGCAGCCGGAGAGATTTGAAGCGCTGAATCTGGACATGCATTACTACAATACGGAACTGCATGCCGGCGCATTTATGCTGCCGACGTATGTTAAAAAACTTTTAGAGGAGTAAGAGATGGATAAGTTTATTGCATTCGAATCAACTTTTGAAGATGCCGAGTTGGTGTTGTTCGGAATACCCTATGACGGCACAACCTCGTTTCGTCCCGGAACGCGCTTCGGTCCTCCGGCGGTTCGTCAGGATTCCTTTGGCATAGAAACCTACAGTCCTTATTTTGATCAGGATCTTGAGGACTACAAACTGTGCGATCTTGGTGATATCGAGCTGCCCTTCGGCAACGCCGGCCGTGTGATGGAGACCATTGAAAGTTTCGTACGGCCAATAGCACAGGATGGGAAAAAGATCTTTTCCATCGGCGGAGAGCATTTGGTCACCTATCCTGTTTTTAAAGCCGTTTTTGAGAAATATCCTGACCTGGCGATCATCCATTTGGATGCCCATACGGATTTAAGAGAAGACTATATGGGCGAGAAGCTGTCTCACGCTTCGGTCATCAAGCGGATCTGGGATCACGTGGGTGATGCTTCGATCTACCAGTTCGGCATTCGTTCGGGGTTGAAAGCGGAATTCGAATGGGCGAAATCTCATACTTATCTAGAAAAATTTACTGCGGACACACTTCCGGAGATGGTGAAGCGCATTGGCCAGCGTCCGGTTTATTTAACCATAGATTTAGATGTTTTGGATCCTTCGATATTTTCCGGTACCGGTACACCTGAGCCGGGAGGTCTGTCCTTCAACGCGCTGATTGAAGCACTGAAGGCCATGAAGGGATTGAATATTGTCGCGGCTGACGCGGTTGAGCTGGCGCCTCACTATGATCACAGTGGTGTATCCACAGCTGTGGCGTGCAAGCTGGTCCGTGAAATGGCGCTATTAATGTTGTAAAGGAGTGGAGCAGATGAACCATCATGCAGTGCCTCTGTTTGAGGCTCTGAAAGATTATCATGAAAGGCAGGTCATTCCGTTTGACGTGCCGGGACACAAACACGGTCGCGGGCTCCAGGCGTTTGGTGAGTATTTTGGGGAGAAGGTCCTCCAGCTCGACGTCAATTCCATGAAGTGCCTCGACAACCTTTCCCACCCATCCGGAGTGATCCGGGATGCTGAAGAGCTTCTCGCGGACGCCTACGGCGTCGATTATGGTTTTTTTATGGTCAACGGCACCAGTTCTGCGGTTCAGGCCATGGTCATGAGCATGTGCAAGCCTGGGGAGAAGTTTTTGCTTCCGAGAAACGCCCATAAGTCTGCGATCAATGCGATTATACTGACTGGGGCTGTCCCAGCCTTCATACAGCCGGAGATCAACGTCGAGCTGGGGATAGCTATGGGTGTTACCCTGAAAGCGGTTCAGGAGGGCTTTGAGCGCCATCCGGAGGCCAAGGGTGTCTTTGTCATTAATCCCACTTACTTTGGGGCTGCCTCTGAGCTGAAAGCCATCATTGATTATGCCCATGGCCTCGGAAAAATGGTAGTGGTGGACGAAGCCCACGGCGCGCACTTTCACTTCCATCAGGAACTGCCGGCGTCTGCGGCGAGCTTGGGTGCGGACCTTGCAGCCATCAGCGTGCACAAAACGGGCGGATCATTGACTCAGAGCTCAGCGCTTTTGATTAACGAAGGCCGGATCGACCGTCAAACGGTTCGAACCATGATTAACCTGACACAGACCACCAGCGCGTCCTATCTGCTGATGACCAGCCTGGATATGGCCCGCCGCAACCTGGTGCTGAATGGTCCGGCTATTCTTGGCAACGTGCTCGAAATGGCGAAGGATGCCAAGCGCCGCATCAATGAAATCGATGGCTGCTATGCCTTTGGTTCGGAGTTGATTGGGACACCGGGCGTGTTTAATTTTGACGACACAAAGCTCACGGTCAAGGTGACCGGCCTCGGCCTGACAGGCTTCGAAGTTTATGATCTCTTGAGAGATGAGTACAATATCCAGATGGAGCTCGGAGATGCCAATAATATTCTCGGCATCATGAGCCTTGGTGACACCCAGGAACACGTTGATGCTGTTGTGGATGCCCTCAGGGATCTGAGCAGCCGTTTCTACACCGGCAATCCGCTCAGCTTTGTCAACATCCCAATGACGGTGCCGCAAACAGTGCTGACGCCGCGCGACGCGTTCTACAGCCAGAAAGTTTCTGTCAAACTGCGCGACGCCGTTGGAAAAATAAGCGGGGAGTCTCTGATGGCCTATCCTCCAGGCATTCCAATTGTGACGCCGGGAGAGCTGATCACCTCGGAAATGATTGATTACATTGAATTTTTGAAAGGTCAGAACACTCTGCTGACCGACCTGGCGGACGATACGATAGAACATATCCGCGTGATTTTGTAGCGAAAAAGAAGGCCTGAGGAAGACGCGTGGAACGGGAGCGAGATGTTGATGCCCGAACTGCCCTGTCTTCCTCTTTCTTTAATGAAAATTTAAGGAATTTTAAACACAACCTTAACAGTGAATGGGTATCATGGAAGTGTCAAATGAATCCCCCTTTACTTGACAATCTTCACTCCCAACCCTTTTGGCCCGCAGCGAATTTTTTGCGGGCCGTATGTTTTTTTTGACAGGAAGTAGGAAAGGGGTTTGGTCTCTGAACCTGCGGGTGTTCAAGCTGTTTTTCCCGAATTTTCACCTGCGACCCGAATGACTGCTTTATTCGGTTGACGCAGGGGACAACCAGGTATTAGAATGACAAAGAATAGGGGGATGTCCGGTGAATAGAGAAGAAGAACTGTCGCGGGAGGATGGTCCCATGCGGATAGAAAATGAAGAGCCTTCGCTGAAAGGCGAAAAAGTAGGCGCAGATGCAGAATCAGACACAGGCGCAGATGGTGACCTCAGAGACCTGGAAGACCCGTCTGAGGGGGAATTTCAGGCGGCAGTGGGTGATGAGGAAGAACTGGAAGCGCTCAAAGTTCGGCGAGCCAAGCGTTTAAAACGTGTTGCCTGGATTCTGGTCCTCGCCATAACGGCGGGAGCGGTGGCCGGCGTTCTATCCGGAGGTGCTTTTAGCCGATGGTTTCATGCCAAAACCCAGCCAGGCGCATCATTCGTCCTGGAAGACACCGAGCCCACGTGGGACTTATCCCCCGTCTATAGTGGTCTGGAAGAGGCGGAAGAGGTGTTGGCTAAACTTCAAGGCGAGGTAAGCCTGATGCTGAATGGCGAAACTTCCGCAGATGAGGCATCTCTGGACCGGTTCATGAGGACGGCGGAGCGACTTCAAGTTTACGCCACTCTGATGCGCGACGCGGATTTGGGCAGTGCGGAAGCAAAGGCGTTTCAAACTTCGGTGGACACTTTGGTCAACAAAGTGACGCGTCTCAGTCAAAGTGCGTTGGTCAGTGAGAGCGGACCGTCCATTTTTGAACTTTCCGGTGCCTACGAACGTATTTATCAGAGCTTTAGTCATAGTTACGGCGTTGAATTTGGTGAAGATCCTGACTTGTTCAGCGAAAATGCGGACCGCCGCTATAAGGCGTTTCGGAAATGGGTGGCGCTGCAGGAACCATCGGCAGAAGTCTTTGCAGATATTTATGAGGGTAAGGTCGGATTCAACAATTATTTGGCGCTCATGTACGGGGAAAATCAGGCTTCGGAGGCGTATTTGGCTATGGATGAGTTTTCGCCTGAGGCGTTCAAGCAGCTCATGTCCGTGACGGAGCAGCATCTGATATTGAATCACCGCTGGATCGCCCTCAAGGCAGAGCTGCTGGGACTGGATGGGGCTATGCGTTTTTCGGATTTATTTATGGACTTGCCGCAGGGGTCGGATGAGACTGAGGTCGAGATTGGCGTCGATCAGGCGAGCCAGTATATGCAGCGCATTTTTTCTGTGCTGCCGGACACCGGGCAAACCGTTGTGAAGCGGGCATTTGACGAGGCGTGGATCGATTTTTATCCCAGGGCGGATAAATACGACGGGGCGTATACTTACGGGGCTTATGAGTCCCATCCATACCTGCTCCTTAATTTTACCGGGAATTCGGACAGTCTCGAAGAATTGGCCCATGAGCTTGGACACGCGGTGCATATGACCCTCAGTGCCCAGAATCAGCCTTTTGACACCTATTATGCGGATGTTGCCGCCTCTGAATGGGCAGCCTCAGTGACGGAAATTCTCTATCACGAGGACCGCGTTAGTCGCGCCGAGACGCGGGAAGACAAAATAGCGGCACTGGCGAATTATTTGGATTTCCTGTCGTCGACCTATTTCGATCAGATGCTTGCGACGGAATTCGAAATTGAGTCGCACAGGCTGGCGCAGGCTGGTGAAGATTTGAGCGGTGAATCGCTCAAGGATCTGTGGCGAAACCTGACGGCGAAGTATATGGGACCAGCCTATGAAATCACTGAGATTGACGGCTATGACTGGGTGTCCTATCCCCATCTTTACTGGGATTTTTATATGTACAAGTATGCAACCGGGATCGTGGCGGGGGCACCTTTGGCCCGGGGACTTTTAACTGGTCAGACTGGGGCTGCTGAAAACTGGACGCGCCTGATGACGGCCGGCGGCTCTGCCAGCGGCGCAGCGCTCATGGCTGAAGCCGGCTTTGACTTTGAATCGGAAGAGATCTACAAAAGTTTTTTCTTTCACTGGTCTGAATTGATGGACGAATTGGAGTTATTAGTGAATGCATCTTGAAAGGGATTGTGCTACACTGTGAAAAACACTTAGGAGGCGGCTTATGATTCTTTACTCTGCATATTTCAAAACGGTGAATACTGCGCTGGATGAAGAAATTAGACAGGCACATCTCGACTACATTTACAAATTGATGGATGATGGCGTCATTGTCGCGAAGGGACCATTCACGGATCACAGCGGCGGCTTGATTATTTACAAAGCATCTGATTTTGAAGCGGCGTCGGGCTATGTCATGCAGGATCCGGTCTGTCTTCACGGATCAAGAACGGTTGAAATCAAGGAATGGAAGTCATCGTTGGAAGTTTAAGCAAAGGGTGGCGAGTTTTTTTGTAAAACAAAAAGAAGGTGTCAGACA
This sequence comes from Acidaminobacter sp. QWL-03, assembly GCF_058683855.1. Taxonomy (NCBI): domain Bacteria; kingdom Bacillati; phylum Bacillota; class Clostridia; order Peptostreptococcales; family Acidaminobacteraceae; genus Acidaminobacter; species Acidaminobacter sp. QWL-03. The sequence goes on along the minus strand of NZ_CM178752.1, from coordinate 2,172,848 downwards.
CTAATTTCCGGGGAAATTGGTGTCTGACACCTTCTTCTGTTTCTTGGATGCTACTACAAATCAAAAGCTGATGCGATCATCTGAACCGCTTTGTCGCGGTCATAGGCGTTCAAGGTATAGGATATACTGATCTCTGAAGTCGTGACCTGATAGAAGTCAATGTCGTTCTCTGCGAAGAGGCTGAAGAGGGCGGAGGCGACGCCGGCCTGGCTGACCATGCCTATGCCGACGACTGAGAGTTTGATCACGGAATCGTCAATGACATAGTCGATCGTTGGGAATTCAAGTTTCAGTTTTTCCAAAATCCCTTTGATTTGGAACCTGTCCTGAATCTTAGATGTAAAAGTCAAATTGACAAAGCTGTTGTAAGGTGCCGTCTGGCTGATCATGTCGACCATTATGTTCTCACCGGAGATTGCGGCAAAGATTTTGGCGATATTTTTAGACTCGAAAGGGACTGTATTGACTGTGACCATGAGACAGTCCTCATCCACTGAGATTCCCGTTACCACGCGTTTTTCCATGGATTCATCCAACTCCTTTATCAGTGTGCCGGGATAGTCACCGGTGCTTAGGCCGACAATGACAGGCACTTTGTATTTGTGGGCGAATTCAACAGCGCGCGTCTCTATGACTTTCGCGCCTCGGCTGGCCATCTCCAGCATTTCCTCATAAGAAATACTTTGAAGCTTTCTGGCTTCCGGCAAAATTCGCGGGTCAACGGTATAAATGCCGTCGACGTCTGTAAAGAGTTCACAAGTGCAGCCGAGGGCCGCAGCAAGTGAAACCGCGCTTGTATCCGAACCTCCGCGTCCGAGGGTAGTGATGTCGCCATTCTCGTTGACACCCTGGAAGCCAGCAACGACGACGATCTCGCCTGCGTCAAGGTGCTGGCGGATCCGGTCGGTTTCTATGCGGGAAATGCGGGCTTTGGTGTGCACGTCATCCGTGAAAATACCTGCCTGACGGCCGGTTAGGCCTACTGAGCTGACCCCCAGCGATTTTAGGGCAATACTGAGGAGAGCGACCGACACCTGTTCACCGGTGGCGAGGAGCAGATCCACTTCTCTTCGGTCTGGGGTTTCGCTGATGGATGAAGCCATTTCCAAGAGCTGATCCGTGGTTTGTCCCATGGCTGACAAAACGACAACGAGATCCTGTCCCAGTTTTTTTCTTTCAGCAAGACGCTTCGCAACTGCCTTGATCTGGTCTATTGTTTCGACGGAGGTACCGCCATATTTCAATACATAAGGATTCATTTGGTCGACACTCCTTATCATAGGTCATTTCTGAGTATGTCCTCGTAGGTTTCGCGCTTGACGACAACCTTGGACTTTCCGTTTTCGACGAAGACGACTGCCGGCTTTCTGATCCGGTTATAATTGCTGGCCATGCTGTAATTATAGGCGCCCGTAGAAGCAACCGCAAGGATATCGTTCTGCTTTGGATAAGGCAGCTGGATGGATTTGATCAATATGTCGCCGGATTCGCAGCATTTGCCTCCAATTGTAAAAGTCGTGTCCGGCTCGTCTTTCATACGGTTGGCCAGGGATGCTTCATAGACCGCGTCGTATAGAGCGGTTCGTGGGTTGTCAGTCATGCCGCCATCAACAAAGACAAATTTTCTGCCGCCGTAGGTTTCCTTGGTCGCTGTGACTTTATAAAGCGTTGTTCCGGCGTTGGCGACAATGCTGCGGCCGGGCTCGATCAGCAGCTTCGGAATAGGGAACCGCCGGGATTTGCACTCCGTCTCAACAGCTTCCACCATAGCGGTCAGTGTCTGCTGAAGATCAAGATCGTTGTCGTGCTCAGAGTAGTAGACGCCAAAGCCGCCGCCCATGTTGAGCTCTTTGGTCTCGTAACCGCTGTCAGTGCGGACCTTGTCGATAAATCCAACCATGGACTCGATTGCCTTGACAAAGCTGGTATGATCCAGGATTTGTGATCCAATGTGGTAGTGGAAGCCGCGAAGGTCGAGATAATAGCTTTCATGAATGGCGCGGATGAGATCGTAAATGTTCTCAGAAAATATGGAAACGCCAAATTTTGAGTCGTTATTTGCCGTTTGGATATAGGCATGGGTATGTGCCTCAATCCCGGGATTGACTCTGAGGAGGACCTTGACACGCTTGTCCAGTTCTGCGCAGAGATATTGAAGCATTTCAATTTCAAATTCGTTGTCGACGACAATTGTGCCCACGTTGTATTGAAGGGCGGTGATCAATTCCTCGACGGTTTTGCCATTTCCATGAAAGTAGAGTCTTTCCGGCGGAAATTCAGCTTTCATGGCTGTGAAGAGCTCGCCCCCGGACACGACATCCAGGGAGAGGCCTGCTTCTTTGATCAGGCGACACATAGCCAGAGTCAGAAATGCCTTGGAGGCGTAAATGACCTCAGTTTCTGTCTTTGAGGATTTAAAGGTTTTCAGATAAGTCTCGCAGTTGCTGCGAATCAGTGCGGTATCAAACACATAGAGCGGTGTACCGTACTTTTTAGCCAGAATGACGGCATCACAGCCGCCAATTTCCAGATTGTCCATGTCGTTGATGCGCATGGTCCCCAGTAGTCTCATGATGGTCCTCCTCATATATAGTTCAGGGTACAAAAAAAACAGCCAGAGTAAAAGACTCGGCTGCGAATTATGCGCATGACGATACTTTTACCCCGCGCGTGTCAGCTCGCCTGCCGGAAGCCGGGTTGCTTCCGACAGACAGTGCCATGCTTATTCAGCATGACCCCAGCAAGGACGCTTCGGCAGTGTTCCCTTTCCGGATCCGCGTTCAATGGCGTTTTCCGTACTCTTGTTCACCGCGGCCTCTGGCACGCACTATCTGTTTAATCGATTCAAATTTTCATAATTATACAATGTTAGTTCATCTCTTGTAAAGGAGATTGCCAAAAATATTGCAAATTTTGGTTGTGATTTTCACAAACTTTGTCTAATCTTTGCTTTTAACGTTCACATCTTATAAAAAAATGGATATAATAGTCATCAGATAATAAAATCGAGGAGTGATCTGAGTGATTCAGTCTATTAAAATCAATCTTGAAATGATAGAGAGCATGATCTATTATTGGAAAGCGACCAGTGAAAAACAAAAAGTTGGTGAGCCCTTCATTATTGCAACGGTTTCCAGTCCGCTGATGAAGCCCCTGTATGGCAGTGATTTTACAGAAGAGAGCGCCAGAAAGGTTCTCAGCGCCATTTCCAACCGAGAGATTTTCAAACCGGAAACCAAAGCAGAAGGCCGCTTCTGGAACAACCAAATGTGGATGATGGAAGATCCTGGCGTAATGGAGGCTATGACGGCATCTGTGAAAACGCTGAATCTGGATTATTTAATTCCGGCTCTGGAAACCGAAGAGAATATTGAGCAGTTAGATGTGGTCTTTCTTCCGGGTCACATTGATACGGCGTATAAAGCTGGGAATCATCTCTATGTCAACTTTTTCAAAATTGCAGGCGTGATTGACGGAAATGGCCCTGAAATTGAGGGCGCGCCCCTCAAGGAATTCCTGTTCGCCAAGTTAAAGGAAATGCTCCAAAAGTAGTCGACACGACAAATTCATTTACATAGAAGGAGATTCATCATGCAAAATGAAGTACTCGCCATCGTAGCCGGACGTGAAATCACGCGTCAGGACGTAGAAGATCTCAAAATGCAAATTGGACCGCAGGCCGCAAATTTTCAAGGACCTGAAGGTGAAGCACGCCTAGTGGACGAATTGATTCACCAGGAGCTGTTCTATGCAGAAGCTTTGAATCAAAAGCTTGACCAGTCACCGGCGTTTCTGGAAGACGTCGAGCGCGAAAAAGTCAACCTTTTAAAGCGCTTCGCCATTCGGAATCTCCTGGATGCCGTTGAAGTGAGCGAAGAGGAGCTTCAAGCATTTTACAATGAGAATCCAAAGGCATTTGAGACTGAGGGCGGCGTTCGCGCGAGACATATCCTCGTTCCGTCACTTGAATCAGCTGAGGAAATTGCAGCATCCATTAAGAACGGACAAGATTTTGCAGAGGCGGCAAAAGCGCACTCCATGTGTCCTTCCAAAGAACAAGGCGGGGACCTTGGCAAGTTTGGCAAGGGTCAAATGGTGCCTGAGTTCGAAGACGCTGCATTTACGCTTGCCATTGGTGAACTGAGTTCGCCGGTTCAAACTCAATTTGGATACCATTTGATCGAAGTGACAGAGCGTGACGAAGTGGGCAGAATGTCACTTGAAGAGGTCAGAGATGACCTTCACCGTGAATTGGTCATGAGAAAGCAGTCCAGTGTTTACATGAATCATGTGAACGCGCTCAAGGCATCTTATCCTATAGAGCGAAAATAGACCACTTGCGGAACCCCTGTCGACCACAGGGGTTCCAAACGTTTGTTTAATGATCCGGGAGGACAGTAATGGGAGAAAAAACGATTAGAAACTTCGAGGCCGGTGAAGAAGTCCAGGGATTTTTCCTAATTAGGAGCCTGAATCTGAAGACGTCGACCAACAATAAAAAATATCTTGATTTTACAATTTCTGACAACTCGGGAGAAATCAACTCTAAGTACTGGGACTTGCCGGATGATTTGGTCGGAATGTTCAAGGTCGGGGATGTCGTCAAAATTCGTGGCACCGTAACGAGCTGGCAGAATTCTCTTCAGATGAAAGTGACCAAGATGCGGCTCAGCGAGCCGGCTGATGAAGTTAAGGTAGAAATGCTCGTCCAGAGCGCGCCTGAATCCAGTGCGTCCATGATGCTGGAGCTTAGGGGCTATATAGCTGAAATTGAAAAAGAGAAGCTGCGCGAACTGGTGGAGCGAATTATAGGGCTGTATGCGGACAAGTTTGAAATTTATCCTGCCGCAAAGAAACATCATCATTCCATTCGTTCGGGACTGCTGTATCATGTGCTAAGAATGCTTAGAAGCGCTAAAGTTCTAAGCGGGATCTATGGAAATCTGGATAAGGATCTTCTGTATGCTGGCGTAATTCTGCATGACATTGAGAAGATCAACGAAATGGAAGCGGATGAGCTCGGGATTGTCAGTGCCTATTCCTTTGAAGGTCAAGTGCTGGGACACATTATCATGGGCATCAAGAAAATAGATGCTGTCGCTGAGGAAATTGGTTTGGAGCGTGAGATTTCACTGCTGCTTCAGCATTTAATTCTGACCCACCACTACGAGCCGGAGTATGGAAGCCCTAAAAAGCCGAGTATTCCCGAAGGGGAGCTGCTCCATTATCTGGATATGATCGATGCGCGCATGTATGACATGGCTAAGGCAATCGACGGCATTGCGCCGGGGACTTTCAGCGATGGGGTTCAATCCATTGATTACAGGAGAGTCTATAAGCCATCTTATGCAGTAGGGGAGGAAGAGTAAGCATGATTGAAGTCGCAGCTGCTTTATCTGCCGCGTTTGGCATGGGTACGGATCTATCCTCAATAGGGTGGAACGCGCTGATCGCTGCGGGTATTGTCTTCGTTTTTGTGGCAGGTCACAGGCTCCTTGAGAAACTGCTGTTCAAAATTTTACGCGTTGTGGCGAAAAAAATGAATAGCGAAGTTTATGAGTCGATTGTAAAAGCATTTGAAAAACCGTTAAAGTATCTGTTTGCTTTTTTAGGCCTCTACCTGGCTTACAAGTATTTGATGATCCAGTATCTCCCGCTGGCAGCGGCTTCCGGATTCGTGGACAAGCTTATGCGCGTGGTCGTGATATTAACTATGGCGACGGGCTTCTACAATCTGGACAGGGTGTACTCGAGCGTGCTCTTCAAGTTGGACGATCGTTTGAATCTTGGATCGACCGTGCTCGTGAAGCAGCTGACGGTCAAAGTGATTCGAACGCTGATCATGGTACTTGCCATTGGCATGGCAGCAAGTGAGTTCTTTGACGTCAACGGCTTTATCGCCGGACTGGGCATAGCGGGCCTTGCCTTTGCCATGGCGGCCAAAGATACACTGGGCAACATGATCGCGGGAATGACGCTGATTATGGACCGGCCATATGACATTGGGGAATGGATCTCCTGCAGCGGCGTAGAAGGTGAAGTTGAGGAATTGTCTTTTCGAAGTACGAGAATCAGAACGGCGACGAAAGAGGTTGTCGTGGTGCCCAATTCCATTATGGCCAACAATCCAATCTCAAACTTCACACGCAGGGGAATTCGACGCCTCCGGTTTACTTTGGGTGTGACTTACGATGCAGGGCCTGAGGATCTTGAAAACCTCAGAGATAAAATCCTCAGCTATTTTGACACTGAGGACATGGTATTGCCGGATGGCCAGATCGTTCGCTTCGATCAATTTGGCGCCAGCAGCCTGGATGTTTTAGTGAACTGCTTCATCAACACCAATGATCTGGCCCTCTTCTTTGAAATCAGGGAGAGGATTCAGCTGAATGTTATGAAGATCATGAAAGAAGTCGGCACATCGCCGGCATTTCCGAGTCTCAGTGTCTATATGGAGATGGTTGAGGCTAAGTAAACATAAAGGGACCAAGTCATTAACGGCTTTTCCGCTAATGACTTGGTCCCTTTTTCTTTCTAATACCTAGGCGCCGCAGCACTTTTTGTATTTCTTGCCGCTGCCGCATGGGCATGGATCATTCCTGCCAATTTTGGCATCTTTGACCACGGTCTTCGACTTGTTGAACTCTTTTTTGATCTCCTTGCGCTTCTCTTCAGAAAAGATGTCTTCCCAGGCAGGCAAGTTATAGAGCCATTCTGCCTTTGCGTCGAGCATATTGAAATAGAGTTTTTCAAAATCCACTTCTGCATCAATAGCAGTGGTTTCTTCCAGGTCTTCCAAAGTCACTGCCTCGATGAGACTCGTATTGATCCCGTCCAGGAAGCCGGCAAAAGTAACAGCATCCATGTCATATGCTTCTGCGAGTTCTGAAATAGTGCCTGTGAGCTTGGTATTCTTTTCACCCAGCATTTTTTCGTAGTTGTGCTGCTCCTTGAGGAGGTACCCCTGCCAGAAGGACTGATGCTCCTTTTCGCTGCGTTCTTGTGCGGCGAGTGCTTCCCATGCTTCGTATAATTTCAAGCTTAAAACTCCCTTCAATGTCTTGCTTAATTTCGCCAGATGGCGTCTGTCTTTCGAGCTTAACCGCTTGACATTATATCATACCTTTACATCTTAGAACAGAAGCAACGTGAAAATGTAGGAGATGAGGTGGAGCCAATATTATCCTCCTATGTCTTCCTGTCGTAGAATTTGGTATACTTTTATTGATTAGAACAAGGGCATCGTTCCTCTTGAGAGTCTAACCTAAGGAGTGACTGAGTAATGAATTATCAGGAAGTGTTGAACAATGCAAAGCAGAATATTGGTCCTTATTGCAAAGTTTGTCCCGAATGCAACGGCATCGCATGCAGGGGCATGATCCCTGGGCCGGGAGGGAAAGGCTCAGGACTTGGATTCATCAGAAGTTACCAGGACTTAAAAAAAGTTCGGCTGCAAATGGATACCATCTATGAACCCAAAACGGTATCCACCCAGACGACGCTTTTTGGAAAGACGGTGGAACTGCCGGTTTATGCGGCGCCTATTGGCGCAGTTGGCCTTCACTACAGTGACCTGTATGACGATCTGTCCTATTCCAGCGCCTTGCTGAGGGGCTGTCACTCTGCTGGAACAGTGGCATTCACGGGAGACGGCGTAAAGGATGAAGTGTTTCAGGGGACCATTGAAGCCATCTACGAACTCGAAGGCTGGGGCATTCCCACAATCAAGCCTTGGAGTTATGCAGAGGTCCTCAACAAGGCGAAGATGGCCGAAGCCTCGGGCGCGCTCGCTGTAGCTATGGATATCGATGCTGCCGGCCTTGCTATTTTGGCAGCTCAGGGCAAACCGGTGGCACCTATGTCGGTCGAAACTCTTTCAAAAATTATTGCGCAGATCAAAGTACCCTTTATCCTGAAAGGGATCATGACAGTTGAAGGCGCAAAGAAAGCGCTCGAAGCCGGCGCCAGCGGCATTATTGTCTCCAATCACGGCGGGCGTGTGTTGGATGAGACGCCGTCGACTATTGAAGTGCTGCCGGATATTGTAAAGGCAGTCGGCGGAAAAATGACGATCCTGGTCGACGGGGGATTCCGTACAGGATTGGATGTTTTCAAAGCCATTGCTTTAGGTGCGCAGGGCGTCTTGATCGGCAGGCCGTTCGCCTACGCCATTTATGGCGGGGCTGAAGAGGGTGTCGGACTATATTTAAATAAACTTAAGGCAGAATTGACTGAGGCTATGCTGATGACGGGTGCCGGGACCATCGGCGAAATCACGCGGGATAAGGTTTGTGTGAGACTGGAGCGCTGATCGGATGGACAGACCTGGGTGCTGCACTGATCATAGAACCGACAGCCTGACCGTCCAAGAGCTCTGGTGCTCAACTGAAGAACGCCGGACCAGTCAGGAGAAACTGTTTGAGTTTCTTGAAATTTTGTCTGCCTACCGGCTGGCCATGAACACCATTAATTGGGATCAGACGGTGAGTGGCGCACCAATCGCAGGTGTGGGCTTCAGGAGCAAAGGGTATGGTGTCTTGACACGGGAACATTACCGCTACCTCACGGCCCCGGAATTCAGGGCGCTGCTGGAAGCATTTTCTCGGGAGACAGGAACCCTTGAAGGCGACATAGCCAGGGAATGGCTGATTGAACTCAAGCGAATCGAAAAAATTCCTAAAGATGACTACACCGAGTTCATGACTTTCCTTTCGAAATCAGAAGTGGAATGGGAAGAGGCGAAACGGACAGGTGATTTTAAGGGATTTAAGTCCCACTACAAAATCATTTTTGATACCGCGAGGAAATTCTCGGATTACATAGGGTATGATCAACATCCTTATGATGCCTGGATCGAAATGTTTGAACCGGGAATGACGGTCAAAAAACTGGACCGCTTTTTTGGCGAGCTTCGCGCGGAAATAGTACCGCTGCTCAGCGAAATCAGGGAGAAAATTTCCGAAAATCCTCAGAGCTATGACTTTCTTTCGAGGGCGATTCCAAAGAAGAAACAGGAGGCATTTTCCAAACGATTGCTGGCGGTCATAGGTTTTGACCTGAACCGCGGTTTTCTGAAAGAAAGTGAGCATCCGTTTACAAATGCTATGTCTATTGATGATGTTCGAATGACCACCCATTACTATGAGCATGAGTTCGTTTCCTCCATTTTCAGCGTCCTTCACGAAGGCGGGCATGGCATCTATGAGCAAAATTTTGACAGGGTGCTTGCCAATACAGGTTTGGACGGAGGCGCGTCCTCGGCGGTCCATGAGTCTCAGTCGAGAATGTTTGAAAATGCTTTTGGCAGAAACAAATTTTTTTGGACAAAACTATATGGTGACATGCAGGCAGAATTCAGCCCGGTGCTGGATGACATACCGCTGGACACGTTTATAGAAGCAATCAATCGTGTCGAATCGACATTGATTAGGATTGAAGCGGATGAGTTGACGTATTCGCTGCATATCATGGTGCGCTATGAACTTGAGAAAGCCATTTTCGAAGGGACGCTGGAAGTTGAGGATCTGCCGGAGGCTTGGAATCGCTTGATGAGAGACTACCTTGGTGTGGAGCCTGCCCATCACGGAGAAGGGGTGCTTCAGGATGTCCATTGGGCAGCCGGTCTTATAGGCTATTTTCCATCCTACGCCTTGGGAAATGCCTACGCGTCGCAGCTTCTGCATTTCATGAAGCAGGAGGTCGATGTGGAACGGGCGCTGAGATCTTTGGACTTTGGCGATATTTTGGAGTGGCTGACACTTCATGTGCATAGCCACGGCAAGCGGTTAAAGCCGGAGCAGCTCATAGAGGCAGCTACCGGGACAACTTTTAATCCCCAATACTACATCCAGGATCTGAAAACGAAATATAAGGAACGCTATGATCTAGGATAAAAGTGCCGCTGAAACGCAGCAATAAAGTTTTCCTGAGAATGTCAATCTAATGGCTTTTCGGGTATCAATATTTCAAATGTCATTTTAGGAGGCGATCATTTATGGAATTAAGAGGCAAAGTCTTAGTCGCTCAAGGCGGCGGCCCTACGGCTGTCATCAACCAATCCTTGGTAGGCGCTGTTCTTGAAAGCAGAAAATTTAGCCAGGTCACGAAGGTTTACGGTGCGGAGCATGGTGTGGAAGGGATCGTCAACGAGAATTTTCTCGATCTGACACAGGAGACAACACATAACCTGGAGCAGGTCGCCAAGACACCTTCCTCAGCGCTTTTGTCAACGCGCATCAAGCCTGACGAAAAATTCTGCCGTGAAATGTTTGAAACTATGAAAGCTCATGACATCCGCTATTTCTTCTACATTGGCGGCAATGATTCAAGCGATACAGTCCGGATTGTCAATCAATACGCAGAAATTGCCAATTATGAATTCCGGGCAATTCACATTCCAAAAACAATCGACAACGATCTGATGATGAACGACCACACGCCTGGCTATGGATCAGCTGCCCGCTATGTCGCCAGCGCCTTTTCAGGGGTCAACCTGGATAACCGCGCCATGGGCGGTGTCTACATAGGCGTTGTCATGGGCCGGTCAGCAGGCTTCCTGACAGCTGCAGCCTCTCTGGCGCAGAAATATCCGGATGATGGTCCACACCTCATCTATTTGCCGGAACGCACCTTTGACATTGATAACTTCCTGAAAGACGTCAAGGAGACTTATGATAAGTATGGCCGCTGCATTATCGCGATCTCGGAAGGGGTTGTGGACGCAAACGGCAAACCGATCAGCCAGCATTCCGGCATGAAGCAGGAGTTCGACGCTCATGGCAATGTTCAGCTCTCCGGATCCGGCGTCTTGGGCGATTACCTGGCGGATCTTATCAAAACACGCCTGAATATCAGCCGCGTCAGGGCAGATACCTTTGGTTACCTGCAAAGGTCCTTCTTGGGCTGCGTTTCAGATGTCGACCAGAGAGAAGCGCGCGAAGTCGGCGAGAAAGCTGCTCAATTTGCGATCTGGAACCGCGTCGACGGTTCAATCGCCATTGAGAGAACGGGGTTCTACTCTGTGGACTACAAATTGGTACCGCTTGAAACCGTAGCAGCCAAGACCCGTCTGATGCCGGATGCTTACATCAACCTCGCCGGCAACCACGTCACTGACGATTTTAAATATTATCTGAGACCTTTGATTGGCTCAGGCTTTGAGCAAGCACACCGTCTCAGGGCACCAAGAGTTGACAAAGTGCTCAACAAATAAAACGGATCACGGCAAGATGACGTCAGACGCCCGTTTCATTCACGGTGTGTCTGGCGTCATCCATATGAAGGAGGCAATTTTATGATCGAGATCGGTGCAGCGGTGCCTGAACTAGTGCTTGAAGGCAGTGGCGGCGAAGCCGTCAGACTGTCTGACTATGCAGCCAAAGGGAAAAAACTGGTGCTCTTTTTCTATCCCAAAGACAGCACCTCTGGCTGAACGCAGGAAGCGCTCGAGTTTCGGGCACTGAAAGAAGCTTTTGAGGCTTTGAATGCAGAGGTTGTGGGGATCAGCAGGGACTCCGTCAAATCTCACCTAAAATTTATAGAAAAGCAGGACTTGAATTTTATACTTCTAAGCGACCCTGATCAGACCGCTCACAACTATTTTGATGTCATGAAGGCGAAAAAGATGTACGGCAAGGACGTCGTGGGCGTCGAACGATCCACGTTCGTCTTTGACGAATCCGGAAAACTGATCCATGTCTTCAGAGGCGTGAAAGCGGCGGGACACGCTGAACAAGTATTGGAGGCAATGAAAACTCAATGAAAATAGCATCGGTACCACAGCAGGTTCCTGCAGTTAAATTACCAAGTGCGGCAAAATGGCTTCTCGTTCTGATTATGGCCGTCGCAGCAAATTTATTTATCTTGAGCCTGAGCATTGATGTTTTTTCCATGAGTCGCAGCTACTATGACCAGGAGTTTGAAAAACTCGGCACAACCGAACTTACCGGTTTGACGGCGGAAGAACTGGGCGGCGTCTCGGACATGATCATAGGTTATCTCAAAGGGCAGGAACCTGAGTTTCAATTTGAAGTTGAAAGAAACGGGAAGCAGGTCCAGCTCTTCAATGAGCGGGAGCAGACCCATATGGTGGATGTTTTGGTGCTCTTTCAGCTGAATGACAGAATCAAAATGATCGCCATTTCGGCTTTTGCCCTGGCTGCCTTTGTCGCCCTGCAGCTCAGCAGGGACCGCGGCCTGCTTTACCGGGGTATGATTGGCGCCGGTCTGCTGGGTATAGCAGCAGCCGGATTTTTATTGCTGTTGATCACCATTGATTTCACGAAATACTTTACGTTGTTTCATGAACTCTTTTTTGACAATGATTTGTGGCTTCTCAATCCCAAAACGGATTTGCTGATTGTGATTCTTCAAGAACAATTTTTTGTGGATATTGCCATTCGGATCTTCGGACTTTATATTGGTTTGAATGTTGTAATGGCGACCATCGGCACCATTTTTTTAAGGCGCTTGAAGCGCAGGGCGTTTTAAGCGAGCGTAGCAAAACGGGAGGAAGATCGTGCAGTGGAAGCCGCTCTCCGGGCTTCCTTTTGTCGCCGTCTTCCTCCTGGCTTCTTTCACCTGTAACACAGGATTGAAAAGTGAGGTGCGGCAATTGATTCAGGTGGTAACAGGCCGCTCAGGCAGCGGTAAAACCAAAGGCATCTATGAGTTTCTCGCTCAATTGGAACGTGAATCGAGTATTGCGGGGGATCCTGGCATTACAGTTTGGCTGATCGTACCGGAGCAGTTCACGCTGCAGGCGGAACGGGAGCTGATCAGCTATCAGAACCTGGAAGGCCTGCTCAGGGTGCAGGTGCTCAGCTTTAGAAAACTGGTGGACAGGGTGCTCGACTCCACTCAGGCCAGTCAGCAACTGTATTTGGACGAGCTTGGAAGGCACATGCTGCTCAAACGCATTCTGCTGGAGTCTGCCGATCGTCTGGAAGCGTACCGCTCAGCCCACCGAAAACCCGGATTTATAACTATGATGGGGGACTTTCTTGCTGAGCTCAAGCGGTCAGGCATAGGACCGGCAAAGCTTCGGGATGCAGGTGAGGGTCTTCCCAGGCTGACCGCCGCCAAAATCAGCGATATTGCACTCGTCTTTGAGCAGTTTGAAGCGCTCAAGGCCGGCGCGCTGATTGATGAGGAGGACCGCTATGACCTGGCGGCTGAACGCCTTTCAACTCTGGCGGGGCTTGCCGGTTCCACGGTTTGCATCGACGGGTTTTCCGGCTTTACAGGTCAGGAGTTCAAACTGATCGAGAGCCTCGCCAGAACCTGTAATTGCTTGCGGACAGCCTTGACGTTGGACCCAGAGCATCTGACACAGTCTGGGATTTTTTTGGCGACGGCAGAAACCTATAAGCGGCTTGAAACCATTGCTCAGGACACTGGCTGCGGATTTACATCCACACATAGGCCAACGCCCCTTGAGCCTGAAAATCCCCTTCGTCATATAGAACAGCAGCTCTTTGAGTTCCCGCAAGTCCTCTATGAAGGGGTCCCGGACGGGATTCACCTCATGACCTTCGATACCACCTGGGACGAGGCGGAATTTGTGGCGCTGGAAATTGGAAGGCTGGTCGCTGAACAGGGCTGGCGCTATTCGGATGTCGCTGTTGTCAGCAATGCCCCTGAGATTTATGACGATCTCCTGACGCGTGTATTCAATCAGTATCAGATTCCAACCTTCCATGACAATCGGCGGGATATTGCAGGCAACCCCCTTGCCAGGCTGATCCTTGCCATGCTTGAGGCTTATCAGAAGGATTTCAGACTCGAACCATTGTTCCGGGGCCTCAAAACAGGTCTCACAGACCTCAAAAAAGAGGAATGGGAACGGCTGGAGATCTTTGCCATTGAGAATGGGATCCGGGGCAAGCGGTGGAAACGTCCGGTTGAGGATGCCCAGTTGGAACCCCTCAGGGAAAAGCTTGCGAACATTATTGGTGAGTTCGAGTCGGCCTTTAAAGAAACGGATTCCGCAGCAGGATACAGCACAGCCCTCTTTAAATGGCTCGTCAATGCCGGCATCCGGGAGCGCTACGAAGTCCTCATGGGAGAAATTAGATCTCATAGTGGTTTTGAAGCAGCCTTCGAGCTCATTCAGGGGTGGAACATGATTTCCGACCTCCTTGACCAGATCGTGTCGGTGTCACCTGAAGCCACCATGAAACTGGGCGACTACAGGGCGATCCTGGAGGCTGGTTTTGCCGCCTACGAAACGGGGATGCTGCCTCAGGACTTTGATACAGTTTTGATTGGAAAAGTGGAGCACTCCAGAAGCCACCCTATCAAGGCGCTTTTTCTCGTAGGCGCGGCAGATGGTATTCTGCCCTCCAACCGGGATGGCAGCGGGCTTCTCACCGAGGATGAAAAACTGAGCCTCCGCGCGTGCCAGCTGGATTTGAAATCCATCAGCGACTATCTGTCTATGAATGAGTCCTTCTCGATTCATCTGGCCATGGCGAAGCCTTCAGAGGCATTATACGTAAGCTGTGCGTTCGCGGATGGCATGGGACGGAGTCTGCGCCCTTCCTTTCTGCTCGACAGACTCGACAGTTTGTTTCCCCAAATCAAAATTGAGCACGTGCGGCTGGATGAGTTGTCGCCTTCTGCACGCGCGTCCAACTACAATGCGGTGATCGCGCCTATAACCAGGCAGATTCGTGAGTGGCTGGATGGCAGACAGTCCCGTCCGGAATTGGAATGGGCCGCCATGCTGCGTCATTTCGAATCCCAACCTGCCTTTGAAGCACGCGCGCGTCAGCTGAGACAGGCCTTTCACCACAACAATCGGCCAAAACCCCTCTCTCAAGCCGCGACGGAATCTCTTTTCGGCATGCCGCTGACCACCAGTATTTCCAGGCTGGAGCGCTTTGCCGCCTGTCCGTTCAAGCACTTTGTGGATTTTGGCCTCAGACCTGCCCGGGTGGTCCCCTATGAGGTGGATCTTCCGGAGGTAGGCCGACTGTTCCACAGCGCGGTCGAGCGATTTGCCCTCAGTGCTTTGGCCGATGGTCACGAGAACGCCCCTCAAACCCAGGAAGAGGTCGCAGCTCTGATTGGTCAAATCGTGGACGAAAGTGTCGAACGCCATGGCAAGTCCGTTTTTGCTGACTCAGAACGGAATCGCTATGTCCTGAGGCGCGTCAAACGCACCGGGACGAGGGCGGCAATGACCATTTTGGATCACCTGGCGCACAGCCATTTTAAGCCAAAAGCTTTTGAGCTCGCTTTTTCCTCAAACCGACCTGACAGCCTGCCGCCCATTCTGATTGAGCTGGCTGACGGACAGCGGCTATTGCTGGAAGGGCGGATCGACAGGATCGATTTGTGTGAAACAGATGATGGCGTGGCCTTTGTTCAAATAGTCGATTATAAATCCGGCTCGGAGACCCTGGATCTTTCCAAAATTCACCATGGCCTCCAGCTCCAGCTGGTCGCCTACATGGATGCAGTTCTCAACGATCCGTCGATTCTGACAGACATGCCTCAGATTTACCCCGGGGGTCTCTTTTACTTCAAAATAGACGACCCTATGGTGGATCTCGAAAGTGTCAGGGAAGAGGATGTCGAGCGGGAGCTTTTGAAAAAACTAAGGCTCAACGGTCTGGTTATAGGCGGCTCGGATATGGCGAAGCGCCTCGATCAGACTTTGGAGTCTGAGACGAAATCCGTCAGAATTCCATTTGAACTTAAACGAGACGGGACTCCAACTGCAGGTTCCGGCGTGCTTGAAACCTCGACCTTCGAAAGTCTCAGACGGTATGTTCGGGACAAAATCGCAGCCCTTGGCACTGAGATCTTAAAAGGGGATATAGATGTGGCGCCTTACAGGTTCGGATCGAAAACCGCCTGTGATTATTGTGATCTCATGGGCATCTGCCAGTTTGACCTGACTTACGGAGGCAACCACTACAGAAATCTTAAGAAGCTAAAAGGCACCCAGTGGATGGATGACTATAGGGGCGGGGAGAGCCAGTCCGGGGAGGATAGCAACCTGGTCGAGCTAGATAACCGGGAAGAGGAGGTGAAGTCATGAGTTATTCAGCAGAAACTCCAAATGCGAAAGACCTGTCAGGCGTTCAGGCTTCACCTCGGTCCGAAGTCCAAAGTGTCGTTCCTTCCACAACCCGGACAGAAGTCAAGTGGACCCCGGATCAGGACAGCGCGATCCGCTCCAGAAATGCGAATCTCCTGGTTTCAGCTGCTGCAGGTTCGGGAAAAACCGCTGTGCTGGTCGAACGTATCCTGCAGCTGATCGCAGAAGACAGAATCCCTATCAGGAACATGCTTATTGTGACCTTCACCAACGCCGCAGCAGGGGAAATGCGCACCCGGATTATCAGAGCCCTGTCCGCAAAACTGAAGGAGCCGGGCGCAGACGCGCTGTGGCTGAGAGAACAGCTTGAGCGCGCCGGCAGCGCCTACATCATGACGCTGCACGCCTTCTGCAATGATCTGGTCCGGAAGCACTTCTATAAAGTGGACATGGATCCTGCCTTCAGAGTCGGAGACGCGACTTTGCTCAAATCCCTGCGCGAAGAGGCGGCAATGATGACTTTGGAGGCGGCTTACGAGGCAATGACGCCTGACTTTAGCCAATTCATTGAAGCGTTTTCGGGCAACCGCACAGATGAAAAAATTGAAGCCCTTTTGTGGAACGTCCACGGTTTTATTCAATCCCAACCGGCGCCGAAAGCCTGGCTGGTGAGCCAGACAGAGGCTTTGGAGGTTTGCGAAGCGCAGAACAGCCTTTGGCTGAAGGCATTGCTGCAGATGATTTCTGAGGAACTGGAGGGGTTGATGGATTCCCACAGGGAAACGGAGCGGCTCTGTATGGATCCGTCGGGACCCATGGCTTATCTCCCTGCAATCCAATCGGATCTCGGGCTGCTGGAAAGTCTCATGGACAGGTTGGAAGCAGGCTACGCCGCCGCTTATGAGGCGCTTGCAGATCTCAAGTTTGACAAACTTAAGCCCATTCGAGGGGCGGACGCCGAACAGGTGGACCCGGCGCTGAAAGAAGCTGTCCTGGAGCGCAGAGACCTGGTTAAGGATTATGTCAAGCGCCTTGGAAAGCACTTTTTCTCACAATCCCCTGACGCGCTGGATCAATCCATACGCAGACTGCTGCCTGGTACCCGCGCGCTCTCTGAATTGGTAATTTCGCTGGAGGAAAATTACGGCTTGCTGAAGAAAGAAGCCGGGGTCATAGATTTTTACGACCTCGAGCACCTTGCCATTGAAATACTCAAGGATGAGGAAATTGCCGGCATGTACAGAGACAAGTTCGACCACCTGTTTCTGGATGAGTACCAGGATTCAAACCTGGTCCAGGAGACGGTGGTCCGGGCGATTGCCAGGGAAGACAATGTTTTTCTGGTCGGCGACGTCAAGCAAAGCATTTACAAGTTCAGGCTGGCAGATCCGACCCTGTTTATGGATAAACTTAACAGCTATTCCAGGGAGGAAGGGGCAAGGAACAGGATTATTGATCTCAGCGCCAATTTCCGTACCAGGCCGGAGCTGATTGAGAGAGTCAACGGCTTTTTTGAGAAGGTCATGAACCTGTCCCTGGGCGAAGTGGTCTATGACCACCATGCCCGTCTTAACCCGGGATTGTCATTTCCGGCGGAAGCGTTTCCCTCTTTGTCGTTGACGTTGATTGATACAGGCAAAGCAAAATCCGGGAGTGAGGCAGAGGTTATGGCAGTAGTCGGATCCGCGGATGTGTCAGAGTCTACCTCGGCGACTGCGGTGTCTGAGCCCGATGCGGATGAAACCGATCCCGAGCTTGAAGAGGCATTGTCCTACATGAAGAATGCCGAACTGGAAGCTCATGTCGTTGCGGATTTGATCAAGGGCACTTTGAAAACGGATATTTACGATCCAAAATTGGGCCGGTATAGAAAGCCGGCTTTCAGAGATGTTGTCATCCTCATGCGCTCACCCAAAGCTGCCGCTGAAACCTATGTTCAGGTACTGAGCCAGTATGGTCTGCCTGTGCGGGCAGATGGCGTGGGGGCCAGAATCTCTTCTTTTGAGATGCAGGCTGCCTTGAGTCTACTCAAGGTCCTCGACAACAGCCGCCTGGATCTCGATCTGCTTACAGTGCTCAGGTCGCCTATAGGCGGCTTTAGTACGGATGAACTGGCGGCCATACGGGCCTTCTCGACCCAGGGAACCTTCAGAGATGCTGTAACGCTGTTTTCGGAAGAGGGCTCCGGGGCGGAGCCTGGCACGTCCTCCAAGCTGCGGGACTTTCTTTCACGCCTTGAAGTTTGGTCGGGCTACGCCACTTATGAGCGCATCGGCGATTTTGTCTGGCGCTTGATGATTGAGACAGGTCTCCTGGACTACGCCCGCGCCATGCCGGAAGGAGAACTCCGCGCAAATCAGCTGATGAAGCTCGTTGAGCGCGCTGGAGACTACGAAGCGGCACTCAGGGGAGATTTATCCGGCTTTATCAAAGTCCTCGAAGAGGGAGATGCCTCGGAGTTTAGCGCAGAGGTACCCAAAACACTCTCGGAGGATGAGGACTTCATCCGCATCATGAGTATCCATAAAAGTAAGGGCCTTGAATTTCCTATTGTCTTCCTGGCGGATACAGGAAAGAAATTCAATATGCGAGATACTTATGGTGATTTGCTGCTTCACAAGGATCTCGGCATTGCCCTCAAGGAAATCGATGCACAGAAGCGAACCTACAGAACGTCGCTGCCTCAGCTGGCGATTCAGAAAGCTATTGAGCGTGAAGCACTTTCAGAAGAACTTAGAATACTTTATGTTGCCTTGACCAGGGCGGTGGACCGCTTATACGTCACCGGGTCGACTAAATTTGTCGACAAAGCCCTCAGCAACTATGGCAGAGGCTGTCTTGCCTTTGCCATGCGCCAGGCAAAGTGTTTGCTGGACTGGATGGGGGCTTACGCTGCAGGCGAGGAGGTCTCAGACGCTGCCCGCTGGGGTTTCAATTTGATCCGCGCTGAGGATCAGATCCGCGCCCAAATTTTTGAAGCAGCTTCTGACCGTGCCTTGGACGACCTTTTGGCGCTGGCCAGAGACCATGCCCTCGATCCCTCTGTTCTTCGTCGTTTGGACAGCGGTCGACCACTGGAAGCACATGGGGACCAAATTGACGCCCAGTCTTCCGTGCTGCCTTCCAAGGTAAGTGTTTCAGATCTTAAAACGCTCGAAGCTCTGGGGCAGACTGAGCTGAATCGCGCCATGACGTTAGAGGTCCTCTATAAGCCTGAGCTGACAGAAACGCCAAGATTTATGGCACAGGAAAGCAGAGCGGCTATGGGCGCTGCGAGAGGCAGTGCGTTCCATACGGTACTTCAGTTTATGGACTTTTCAAAAATGGGACATAGAACTCCGGCAGAACGAGAAGCGGTTTTCAATGAAGAAAAGCAGAGGCTCGTCGCGGAAGGCAGGCTGGATCAGACGCTTGCGGACGATCTTGAATGGTCGGCGCTGGCCGGTTTTTTCGACCACCCGCTCTTTTATCGGCTTCTTGACGCTCAGGTGCTGGAACGAGAGAAAGCCTTTGTCTTGAAACGCGGCTCAGGAAATGAGTTCAGCCTGATTCAGGGCGTCGTGGACCTCTACTTTGAGGATGAGCATGGTCTGGTACTGGTGGATTATAAAACAGACAGAGTCGGCGGTCCTGAGGCAGAGACATTTCTGAAACAGCGCTACAGCACGCAGCTTGGACTGTACGCCGAGGCACTGGAAAAATTGACCGGGCGACGGGTGGAAGCCGCGTGGCTTTACGCAGCCCACTTAAGACAATGGATCAACATAGAAATTACAGGTCGTGAAAAGGAGGAACGCTCTTGAAAATACTTCATACCTCCGACTGGCACCTCGGCAGGCTGATCGAAACTCAGCCCCGTCTGGAGGAGCAGGCTGCCTTTTTGGAATCACTCATAGACATTGCAGAGCGGGAATCTGTCGACGTGGTCCTGGTCGCGGGCGACGTTTATGACACCTATAACCCCCCGGCGCGGGCAGAGCGCTTATTTTTTGAGAAAGTCAAAAAGCTGGCCGATGGTGGTCAAAGACTCATCGTCATTGTCTCCGGCAACCACGACCAGCCGGTACGCCTGGGCGCGGCGGCCTCCTGGGCAGCGGAGCACGGGATCATCTTGTGCACGGACGTCACAGATCAGTGGGAGGATCAGCAGATTGGCCGGTTCCACGTTGCAGGCAAAGGGCCTGGAGCTCTCACCGTCTCTGTAGGGGACGACGCACTTGATCTCGCGCTGTTGCCTTTTCCCAGTGAAAGCAGACTTGGGGAGCTGCTGTCGACCTCCGGAAAAGAAGAAGAGCTGCAACTGTCTTACTCTGACCGCGTCAAACTGCTGCTTCAGGAACGCTCCGCTCACTTTACCGATGAGACTTTTGGCGCAGTTGTCTCGCATTTATTTGTGAGCGGCGGGGAGCTGTCAGACTCTGAGCGGACGCTCCAATGGGGCGGCGCTTATACAGTATTTGGCGATGCGTTTCCGGCTTCGGCCAACTACGTCGCGCTGGGACATCTCCATAAGCCCCAATCAGTGGCAGGTCTGAGGGGCCGCGGACGTTACAGCGGTTCGCCTCTCCAGTACAGCCGCAGCGAAACAGGCTATGCCAAGTCGGTGACGCTGATTGACACCAAGGCTGAACTGCCGGTGGAGTTTCAGGAGCATTTTATTCCGCTGTTCAAACCCATTGAAATCTGGCATGCCGGATCCTTTGAGGAGGCTGAGGACTGCCTGATCCGCCAGGCGGACAGGAAAGCCTGGGTTTATCTCGAAATTGAGACAGGACAACCGTTGACCAATGGTGAAATCAGGAGGTTAAAAACCCTCTACCCGGATTTGCTGAGTATTGAACCTATCTTCCCGGATCAGACAGGAAGCGTTGCCAGTGAAGTATCCCTGGAGAGCATGGATGTTCATGAGCTGTTCAGGCGCTATTATGAGCGTGAGTATGGCGCACTGCCGGATCCGGAGCTGATGGTCCGCTTTGCGTCTCTGCTGAGGTCAGAAGATACAGAGGCAGAGTCAGAGGGAGAGACAAAGGGTGGTGAGGCTTTATGAGGCCGGTCAGGCTGACCATCGGCGGACTCAACAGCTTTGAGTCCACTCAGACAATTGATTTTGAATCACTGTCTTCAAAGGGCCTCTTTGGGATATTCGGCCCGACGGGGTCCGGGAAATCGACGATCATTGACGGGATTGTAATGAGCCTCTATGGGCCAGGCAGCATGCCGAGGGGCACAAAAGATTTTATCAATACGGAATGTGACCAGGCGGAGCTGGAATTCGTGTTTCGAACGGCATTGGAGGGCATTGTCAGGGAAATTGAGATCCGAAGAGTGTTTCGAAGGTCGGGGGAAGGCTATAGGTCCCATCAGTCGCGGCTGGTGGTGCGGACCCTCGAGGGAGAGATTCTTCAGATTGAAGACAAGCAAAATGAAGTGAATCACAGGATTCAGGATATCCTGGGTCTGAGCGACAGCGAATTTTTGAAGATGGTGGTGCTGCCCCAGGGGAAATTCAGCGAGTTCATACAACTGGATCCCAAGGACCGACGAAATATGCTGCAATATCTTTTTGGGCTGGAGATCTATGGTGACAAGCTGCTTGAGCGGTTAAAAAAGGTACTCGGCAAGCTTCAGTCCCAGAGGGATCAGCTTGAAGGTCAGCTGGCGGCTTATGCTGATGTGGATCAGAGCAAGCTGATGCTCCTGAAGGATAAGGCTGCACACTGGGACAGGCAGACTTTGCAGCTGGAGGGTGAGGTTCAGCGTCTGAAGGCGGTTTATGATGCGCTGTCGCAGCAATATGACCGCCAGAAGCGGCTGCAGGCATTGAAGGAGGCAGCCCTGCGCCATGAAGAGGCCAGGAGTGACTATCTGAATAAAAAAGGCCGGCTGGAGCTTTATGGGAAAGCAGCCGCGGCAACGGAAGCAGAGCGGCACTTCAGACAAAGTGAAAAGCTTTTTGAGGAGAGTCATAGGGTGGAGATGTCTGCCGCTGCTGATTATGCGGCTGCGAAGGACGCCTTTGAGTCCCACGGTATGGCGTTTAAGAATCTGGAGCAAGCCTTTTTAAACCTGCCGCTTATGAAGCATGAAGCTGCTTTGGCCAAAAACAAATGGATACAAGGGCAGGCTGTGGCTCAGCTTAAGCTGGAACGCGAGAAACTTATAACTTTGGTTGAAGCTCAGCGATTTGATTTGGTAGGGGAACGCCATAAACTTGAGGCGCTGGATCAAACCTTGACAGAGTGTTCTAGGAAGCTGGAGGATTTGACTGAGCTTCAGGAAAAAGAGGGTATGTCGTCGAAATCGACGGAAGCCTTTTTGGCAGTACAAAGCAAGTGGGAAAAACGGGCAGAGGAAATGAAAAGCTTGAAGGCGGTCGAAGGATCCCTTGAAGAGAGCCAGAAGGTATTGGCGCAATTTGAGCAAACACTGGGTGAGTCTCAGGGGAAGGTCAAAGACAGTGAAGCAAAGCTGCAGGCTGTCATAGATGAGTTTGAGACATTATCTGTTCAGCGTGATCAGTCCAGAGATCAACAGGAAAAAATGCAGCGGCAGAGTTTGGCCCTCGCTTCTGATCTGGAGACACTGAAAGGTCATTTGCGCGATCAAATGGATGAAGAAAAGGCTTTGGAAGCGCTGAGGTCAGATCTGAGCGAAAGAGCCAAGCGGCTGGAGGAAAGCCGGGATCAATACAACGCGTCGCTGGCAGCCAGACTCAGAACGACTTTAAATGAGGGCGATCCTTGTCCTGTGTGTGGACACCTTTATAGCGCTCATGAGACTGACTTCCACGACGAAGCGGATTACGCGTGGCTGCGCCGGTTTGAAGAAGAGGACCAGGCAATTGCGGTCCTAAGACACCAAGAGCTCCGACTGGTGGAGAGCCTGACTAAACGTCAGGTACTGATGGCGGTCGAGGGTGACAGAGGACAGGGACGTCTTGCGGCCCTCGAAGCCGAGGTCAAAGCGCTTGCACTGTCACAGGAGCTGCAGCAAAAGGAACGCGCTGTGTGCGAATCAAGGCTGGAAGCCCTGAAAAAAGACCAGGCTGCTCATCAAAGTCAGGTTAAGGCACATAGAGATCAGGCGGATAGGGATCTGGCACAATTATCAGCTCAGAAACAGGTAAAGGCAGTACTGGAGTCCAAAAGGGACATGACACTGGAATCACTCATACAGTTGGAGAAGGCGATTCAGACTTATTTGGAGACATGGCATGGCAGGATAGAGTCAGCGTCTTTGGCCGATGCAGAACTCGAGCAGTTTTTCGATACACTTGCTGAGAAGAAGCTGCACTCGGAATTGCGGCTGACCGAAATTCAAAGGATTCAGGCTGAACGCGAACGCGAGAATGAAAAGAAGATGATACAGCTCCAGAACGTTAATGCTTCAACTCTTGAAAAGGAACGACTGGACAGCGCACTGAAGCAAATTGAAGCAGAGCTGGACCGCTTGACTTCAGAGGTCGGAGCAGCAACGGACGCAGAGGAGCTGGAAAAAACTTATAAGCGTTTATGCAGACAGATTGAAGTCACTGAGTCTGAATATCCGCTGGAGAAATCGAAGCAAAGTGTCTTACAGGCAGAAAGTGAGCGGCTTAAAAACGTTTGGATCTCTGCAGAAGCTGCTCTGAAAGCCGGTGGGAATCAGCTTGAGGATAGCCGCCAGAGTTTTGAGGAAAAGTGGAAAGGTGCAGGATTTTTGGATGTACTTGAATGGCGGGCGGCATTGCTCAATTCTGATGAGGCAGAGAGCCTGAATAAGTGGATTCAAGATTATGAAGTGCAGGGGCGGACACTGAAGGAAAAAATGGAAGAGTATCAGGACCTTTCTGGAGCTTCTGTGATCACTGAAGATGCCATTGCGAGCGCAGCCACGGCGTCGATTGAAGTCCAGGAGGCATGGACACGCGCTTTGGAGGCCAGAAGTACAGCCGTGGAATCCTTAAAGGTGATGACTTTATCCCTCGAACAAAAGCGGGGCGTAGAAAAACAGTTGACCGACTTGAAACAGGAAGCCGGTTATTTTGAAGTACTTCAAAAACTCCTGAGGGGCAACAGATTTGTTGAGTTTTTGGCTATGAACCAATTGGATTACATTTTGAAGGAAGCCTCGAGAAGGCTTATGATCATGACCGCGAATCGTTATCGTTTAGAAGTGGATTCACGGGGTAACTTTAGGATATCGGACCATCATCAAGGCGGTGTCAGCAGGGATCTGAGATCTCTGTCCGGCGGAGAGACCTTTATGGCGTCTCTGGCACTGGCACTGGCCATGTCCTCCAGGCTGCAGCTCAGAGGCAAGATTCGGTTGGAGACTTTTTTGCTGGACGAGGGTTTTGGCAGTCTGGACGCGGCGCTTCTCGATGTCGTGATGCATTCCCTTGAGACGTTGATTGGCGATCAGCTCAGCGTAGGACTGATCTCCCATGTAGAAGCGCTTAAAGCCAGGGTCCCGGTCAGGCTTGATGTGACACCTGCTGAGCCTGGTGTCTCGGGCACCCGGGTTCAGGTTGTAGTGAACTGATGGTCTGAAACTAACGGTTTGGATGTGATGTTATGGCGTATGACTATGAATTGGAAGTCGCCAGACAGGCGGCTTTGGAAGCGGGACGCGCTATTCTTGAGGTCTACTTTGAAGAGATTGAAGTTGTTCTGAAAAGTGATGATACGCCTGTGACAAGAGCGGATTACGCTTCCAACGCGCTGATTTTGGATCGGTTGATTCACGCGTTTCCGCATCACGGCTTCCTTTCGGAGGAATCCATTGATGATCCAATCCGACTGGAAAAGGAATATTGCTGGATTGTAGATCCGCTGGACGGCACTAAGGAATTTATCAAGAAAAATGGTGAATTTACGATCAATATCGCATTGGCCAAAGACCGTGAGATCGTCATGGGGATCGTCTACGCGCCGGTCAAGGAAGAACTGTTTTTCGCAATTCGTGGAGAAGGGGCATATATGGAAAAAGAGGGACAGTTAACCCGCCTTCACGTGTCCGAGAGATTGGTCGACCTGTACGCATTGAAATCCAGATCCCATGAAACCATTCGCTATGCTGAGCTTCTGGCAAAACACTCAGAGCGCATTCTAGTCATTCACAGGATGGGGAGCGCTTATAAAGGCTGCCTGATCGCCCGCGGAGACTATGATATCTATTATAATTTCGGTCACACCATGGTGTGGGACACGGCACCTGTGGATCTGATCGTGACTGAGGCGGGAGGCTATTTCAGGCAGCTCGATCACACGCTATTCAAGTACAACACAAAGAAGATCAAGAATGACAATGGATTTTTGATTTTGAATCGACCGGAGAATCGATTGGAATAAAAGGCGGAAGAGTCAAATCGGTCAATTATTGCTCAGCCCAAATGTCGGAATGACGACATTTGGGCTGGTTTTTTTTGAACATAAGGAAGCGGGTGTCTGACACCTTCTTCCAATGTCTTATTCGATTTTTATTGTTTAAGGTATTGACAAATCGGAAAGAGGTTCATATAATAAAATAAACAAATGATTACGAAGTAAACAAATGATTACGAGCTTTGCTCTAAAGCAATTCATGAAAGCAGGTGAAGCATGACTCAGAGAGAACAGGAAATCTACCAACTCATCCGCGAAAATCCTATGGTCTCCCAGCAGGAGATTGCAGACCGACTCGGGATTCAACGGTCCTCTGTGGCGGTACACATTTCGAACCTGATCAAGAAAGGCTGGATCGCCGGTAAGGGCTACATCCTGAATACCGGTGATTATGTGGTGGTGATCGGCGGTGCGACAATGGATCTGATGGGATTCTCGGACCGAACCTTTTTGGACGGAGAATCCAACCCGGGACGGACGCTGCTGTCGCCTGGCGGTGTGGGGCGCAATATCGCTGAAAACCTGGCCCGTTTGGGCTTGGAAGTTCATCTTATGACGGCGGTCGGTCAGGACCTCTATGGCCAGCAGCTGTTGGAGCGCTGCAGAGAGGCAGGCATTGACACACGCTCGACTTTGAAAATTCCCGGAGCGTCCACTTCTCTTTATCTGGCCATGATAGAACCGGATGGGGAGATGAAGCTGGCGCTTTCGAGTATGGCGGTCATGGATCAGCTGGATGTGGAAGCGCTGCGCCGGGAGGACGCGCTGCTCAGCGGGGCGGCGGCCATCATAGCGGATACAAATCTGCCGGAAAAGACGCTGACCTACCTGATGTCACAATATCGCCATATCCCTATTTACGTCGATCCGGTATCCGCCCCAAAATCCGAGCGGCTTAAAGGCGCGCTGGAGGGTATAGATACACTGAAACCCAATCAAAAAGAATTGGAGGCGCTGTCCGGAATGAAGACGGACACCCTAGACGAGGCGAAGAAAGCGGCGAAGGTCTTGTGCGAAAGCGGTATTCGGCGAGTCGTCGTCAGCATTGGAGCTCAAGGTGCACTGTTCGCGACCCGTGAGACAGTTCAATTTTTCAAGTCACTGCCTGTAAAATCAGCGAATGCCACAGGTGCAGGTGACGCCTTTATGGCGGGGCTCATCTACAGTGCCATCAACAAGTTTGATGACCGCGCCGCAATGGATTGCGCCATGTCCATGGCAGAATTGACCCTTGAAAGTGTGGATGCCATTGCTCAGAATTTGAATGAAAATTTGCTGATGAACCGACTCAATACCCATAAAATCGAAGATCGACTGTAAGTGAAAACCTGTGACCGGCATAAGACTGTGAATGTCTCTGCCGAGTAGAGAAAGGAGCAACTAAAATTATGAAACTAATACCTGAGATCCATCCTGAGGTGGCGGAAGCCCTTGCACTGGGACTTCCAGTTGTCGCTCTCGAGTCCACCATCATTTCGCATGGGATGCCTTATCCACAGAACGTCCAGACTGCCCTGGAAGTTGAAGAGCAGGTCAGGGAGGCGGGGGCGATTCCTGCGACCATCGGCATCATGGGCGGTAAGCTTAAGATTGGTCTGACGCCAGAGGAAATCGAAGAATTCGGAAAGTCTGACGATGTGGTCAAGGTTTCCCGAAGAGACCTGGCAACCGTAGTGGCCAGAAAGTTGAATGGCGCTACAACCGTTGCCACGACTATGATCCTGGCTGAAATGGCAGGGATCAGAGTTTTCGCCACCGGTGGTATTGGCGGTGTCCACAGGGGTGCCTCCGAGAGCTTTGACATTTCTGCGGATTTACAGGAGCTCGGGAAAACTAATGTGGCCGTGGTTTGTGCCGGAGCAAAGTCCATTCTGGACATTGGCCTCACCCTTGAATATCTGGAGACCATGGGCGTGCCGGTACTGGGTTATAAAACAGAGGATTTTCCTGCTTTCTATACGCGAACCAGCGGTTATCGCGTGGATGCAAAGCTGGAGTCTCCGGAAGATGCAGCGGAAATTTTAAGGACGAAATGGGCTCTGGGACTCAACGGGGGCGTCGTCATTGCCAATCCAATTCCGGAAGCCTTTGCCATGGATGAGGACCTGATCAACGACGCCATCGAGACAGCGCTGGAAGAGGCTGCCGCAAACCACATCCGGGGCAAAGAGTCTACCCCATTCCTGCTTGCCAAAGTCAAGGCTTTGACGGAGGGTCAGAGCCTTGAATCCAACATTGCCTTAGTGCTGAATAATGCGAAGCTGGCAGCGGAGATCGCTAAAGCGCTTGGTCCGGTGAACGAGTTATAAGTTTCAGAAGTGGGTGACGGGCGGAGGGGTGTGCCAACGGCTTGCGCCTGTCGGAAGGTGGAAGGCGGAAGGCGGTGTCAGACACCCGCTTCCACTTTGGCTCAAAATTTAAGGGACTGCCGCGACATGATTTGAGATCAGTCTGCGGCAGTCCCTGTTTGTTTGAGCAAATTGACTATACATGTGAACATGAGCA
Source organism: Acidaminobacter sp. QWL-03 (assembly GCF_058683855.1). NCBI lineage: Bacteria > Bacillati > Bacillota > Clostridia > Peptostreptococcales > Acidaminobacteraceae > Acidaminobacter > Acidaminobacter sp. QWL-03. The sequence continues at coordinate 2,144,930 of NZ_CM178752.1, read as the reverse complement.
CTGCACTTAAAGTGGTGTATTGAAGATTTTTTCTATCATGCGTGTCAGCAAGCCGTAATCCTCCCTGCACAGGGGATTGGACTCAAGGGCTTTCAGGGCGTGGGTCATCTCCCTGTAGTACCAGTACTGATCCTCTTTTGGCGCATTAAAGCTCGACCACACATCGCTTTCATCCATTTCCTCAAGGCTGCGGGCTATACTTTTCAGGTTGCATAATTTATCCGCCAGAATAATGAGCTTTGCATCCAGATTGCCGGGCTGACTGACCTTTTCAATCATAGCTTGTTTTCGGACACTCCAGGTCTGCGATTTATCATACTCTGAGCAAAAGGCGACCAAGGCCGCGACGTCTGAGCCAAACTGCGCGGCCACTTCGTCAAGCGTCCATAGTGTGTCTTCGACGACATCATGCAGCAAGGCGGCAATAACAACACTTTCATCAGCGCCCCACTTAGAAACCATTAGAGAGACTTCTATGGGGTGAACTGCGTAGGGATCCCCATCCAGCTTGCGGATCTGACCTTGATGTGCCTTCATGATGGTGTGAATGGCTTCATAGAGTTTCATGACATGACGCCTCCCAAAAGGTTGTCTGAATGTCCCAACCATTTCATTATACGCCTTTCAGATGAAGTTTCAAAGTTCTGAGATGGTGTATATATAAAACAGATTCATTGGGAGGTGTCACTATGTATTCAATGGACCAAGAAGTCATTAAAACCATTCGCCTGTTGTCAGCGGATGCGGTTGAAAAAGCAAATTCAGGACATCCCGGGCTTCCTATGGGCGCGGCGCCTATGGCCTATGTTCTCTGGAAGGACTTTTTGAAAGGCAGCGCCACAGACCCCCATTGGGCTGATCGCGATCGATTTGTACTCTCCGCGGGGCACGGCTCCGCTCTGATTTACAGTCTGCTTCACCTGTTTGGCTATCAGGTCACCCTGGAGGATCTTAAAAAATTTCGTCAGATTGGGAGCATCACCCCAGGCCATCCTGAGTTCGATGTGACACCGGGGGTTGAAACGACCACCGGACCCCTGGGTCAGGGTTTTGGCAATGCCGTCGGCATGGCCATTGCTGAGATGAGGCTGGCTGAGGAATTCAATACCCAGGATTTTAATCTGGTGGACCACTACACCTATGTATTGGCAGGTGACGGCGACCTGATGGAGGGGGTTGCCTCTGAAGCGGCTTCCCTTGCCGGGCATCTGAGGCTCGGAAAACTCATTGTTCTCTATGACGACAATGGAATTACCATTGACGGCGGTACGGAAATCGCTTTTACGGAGGATGTCCAAAAGCGCTTTGATGCTTATGGATGGCACGTTTCAAAGGTCGAGGACGGCAATGACTTGAGGGCCATTCATGATGCGATTCGAGAGGCGAGGCTGGATACGTCGAGGCCGTCGCTGATTTCGGTAAAGACGACCATCGGCTACGGCAGTCCGAATAAGGCTGGAAAATCCGCTGCCCACGGCGCGCCGCTCGGCACTGAGGAGCTCGCCATGACGAAGCTGCACATGGAGGCGGATCCGGATGAGTTTTTCAATGTACCTGAAGCGGTGCTCGCCCACATGAATGACATTATTGACCGTCGGGAGATCGACCGGTTCATGTGGGAGGAAAAAGTCGAGTCCTATATTCAAAATTATCCCGAAAAGGCGGCGAAGTGGAAGCAGTGGTTTGACTATGAACTGATGCATGACAGCTTTGACGCAGCGTCCTTCTTCAGGCTATTTGATAAAGCGGACGCGACGCGCAACATAGGCGGAGAGGTTATGAACGCGCTGGTCAGGCTGGCGCCAAACCTGATGGGGGGCTCAGCGGACCTGGGCAGCTCCACGAAGACCTATCTGAAGGGCAAGGGCGACTTTAGCCGCATGAACCGCGGTGGCGCGAATATTAATTTTGGTGTCAGGGAGCATGCCATGGGCGCGATCCTGAATGGCATGGCGCTTCATGGGGGGCTGCGGGTCTTTGGTTCCACATTCCTGGTCTTTGCCGATTATATGAAGCCTTCAATCCGCCTGTCCGCGATCATGGGCGTTCCGGTGGTTTACGTCTTCACTCATGACAGCATCGCCGTTGGGGAGGACGGGCCGACGCACCAGCCAATCGAGCATCTGCTGCTCCTCAGGTCTATTCCGAATTTATTTGTCTATCGGCCGGCGGACGGGATCGAGACCGCTGCGAGCTGGATCGAGATTTTGAAACGCGTTGAAGGACCTTCTGCGCTGATTTTGACGCGGCAGAACCTGGGCAGCCTCGGGGAGCGCGACCCGCAGGTCGATCGGGGGGCCTACGTGATCTTGTCTGAAGAGGGTGAGAAACCGGAGCTGATTTTGATGGCGACGGGCTCTGAAGTGGAGTTGGCCGTTAAGACGGCTCTGAAGCTCAGGGCGCTGGGAAAGGATCCGAGAGTTGTCAGCATGCCTTGTGTGGAGCAGTTTCTTGAGCAGAGCCCTGCTTATATTGAAACCGTGCTTCCAAAGGCGGTTGAGAAGCGGGTTACCATTGAGATGGGCAGAACGCTGGGCTGGGAGCGCTTTACAGGCCTAGGGGGCCTGACTATAGGCATTGACCGTTTCGGAGAGTCCGGACCGGGAGAGGCTGTTATGGCTCATTTTGGATTTACCCCGGACAAAGTGGCGGATCGAATCCTCGCTTACCTTGCCAAGTAAACAGAACTTGAGGTATCATAGGAAACGGCTTCCAAGTGATGGCGGCCGTTTCTTCTGTTTGAAAGGCCGGTTTATACCGGTCATTATTGGAATTTGGAGGTGTATCGTTTGAAATATTTCATGGCGTTCGGGCTGATTTGGCTGATGTTTGAAGCCGGAAACGCGCTGAGTCGTCTGATCGAACCAATAATTTTAATTCCCGGGAGCATTCTCGGGATGCTGATGCTGTTTGTGCTGCTGTTGACGGGCTTGGTGAAAATGGAATGGCTCACCCCAGTGACAGGTGTGTTCCTGAAACATATGAGCTTTTTCTTTATTCCGCTGGGTGTCGGATTTCTCGGGGCGGTGGATTTGATCGCACCTATTTGGATGAAGATGACGTTTCTGCTGATCCTGTCCAACCTGGCAGTGATGACAGGCGTCGGCTGGATCGTGCAGTGGCTGGCGAAAAGAGAGAAGGTGCGCTCGTGACAGAGATTTTATCTGAGTTTCCCATTGTGGCCATAGTCTGGGGCGTGACGCTGGCGGCCTATGCCTTTGGATGGTGGGTGAGCGGACGCGTCCGTCTGTCTCTGCTCAATCCTTTCCTGATTGGAACTTCGCTGGTGATTGGCGGGATCTTGATGTTTCGGCTTCCCTATGAACCTTATGATCAGGCGGGCAAGACGGTGACCTGGTTCCTGGGACCGGTGGTGGTCATGCTGGCGGTTCCCCTCTATCAGAGCCGCAAAACCCTGATGACGCATTTCCTGCCAATTTCGGCGGGTATCGCGTCGGGCATTGCGATTTCCGCAGGGACGGTCTATGGGCTTTCCAAAGCCTTTGGTCTGTCGCCGGAGTTGATCGTCTCGCTGATGCCAAAGTCCATTACCAATCCCATGGCTATTGAGGTAACCAAGATGTTTGGGGGGATCCCCGCCATAACCGTGGCTTCAGTGATTATCACCGGGGTTTTTGGTGCTTCTGTTTCCACTGCGGTCTTCAGGACAGCGCGTATTCACAATGATACTGCCAAGGGGATTGCCCTTGGGGCGGCTTCCCATGGGGTCGGTACTGCCAAGGCTATTGAGATCAGCAGCGAAGCCGGAGCGGCGAGCGGCCTCTCCATGGGGTTGACCGGCGTGGCGACAGTGCTGCTGGCCAGTTTGATCCGGAGTCTGCTGGGCGTATAAAGCAAGAGCTTGTGCCGATGGTCGTTCAAATGACCATCGGCATAATTTTTTTTCGAGGCAAGCGTTAAGGATTTCCACAATTTGGCCAGCCAATAATAAGGTCTCAAGGGACTTGTCCACAGGTTTGAGAGGGCAATATGGACGTTTTGATGACCTTGATTTTACAGCCTTAATTTGGTAGGATAAGTTCAAAGATCAAACGGTCACCGCACTCCCGCTTGAACAGGGTGGGGGATTTTTTCGGCTTTGATGTTCTATATCTAGTGTATACGTTCTAAAAACATTCTACATATTGTGTTGGGAGGCTTGCCAAGACTATGATGACGAGTATTGAAAAGCGCAACGGAGAGATCGTTTTCTTTGATCGATCCAAGATTGAACAGGCAGTCTTAAAGGCGCTGGTCGCCACGCATCCCCAAAGATCGAGGAGCAGTCTGAAGAAGCTGTCAGAGGTCGTGACGGACTATGTGGTAGAGGCTGCAGGGAGTCGTGCTTTTGAAGGCGGGATTCCAAAAGTTGAAGAAGTTCAGGATCTCGTTGAAAACACGCTGATGTCTATAGGCGAGCATGATACGGCGCGCACCTACATCAAATACCGTTATGAACACAAGAAGATTCGCGAGGAGCGGCAGTCGGTCAAGGATATACTCAATATGTTTGACGATTACATAGGAAAAAGCGACTGGATGGTCCGGGAGAATTCCAACATGAGCTACAGCCTGCAAGGGCTGAACAACCATATTATCGCCAAGGCCTCCCAGATCTTCTGGCTGCACCACGTCTATGACGAGACCATTCGAAATGCCCACGAGAACGGGGATCTGCACATTCATGACCTTGGTCTCGTGTCGACCTATTGCTGCGGGTGGAGTCTCGAAGACCTGCTGCTGAGGGGCTTCGGCGGCGTTCCAGGCAAAGTTGAGTCAGGACCGCCAAACCATTTTGAGTCGGCGCTGATGCAAGTGGTCAACTTTATCTATACACTTCAGGGTGAAGCAGCGGGTGCTCAGGCCATTTCCAACTTTGATACGCTGCTGGCACCGTTCGTACGCCATGACAACCTGAGTTATGACGACGTCTATCAGGCTATGCAGGCCTTTGTCTTCAATATGAACATCGCGACGCGCGTGGGTTTCCAGACGCCGTTTTTCAACATTACCATGGATAAAGAGGTACCTTCCACTCATAAGGACCTACCGGTCATCATTGGCGGGAAGCACCACTTTGACAAGGCCTACGGCGAGTTTCAGGCAGAAATGGACATGATCAATATGGCGTTCTGCGAGGTCATGATGGAAGGCGACGCCAAGGGACGCGTCTTCACCTTTCCAATTCCAACTTACAACATTACCCGGTCCTGGGATTGGTCAAATCCGGTCACGGACAAAATCATGGAGATGACGGGCAAGTTTGGCATTCCGTACTTCAGCAACTTCGTCAACTCAGATCTCGATCCGGAAGACGTGCGGTCCATGTGCTGCCGGCTCAGACTGGACAATACCGAGCTGAGGCGACGCGGCGGCGGCTTGTTCGGCGCCAATCCAAAAACGGGTTCCATTGGTGTCGTCACCATCAATATGGCGAGACTGGGCTACCTTTCCAGAGATTTTGATGAGCTCTGCGAGCGCCTGGAGCGCCTGATGGAGATCGCGAAGTCGTCGCTGGAATTGAAGCGGGACATTCTTGAGATCAATATGAAGCGAGGCCTGTATCCTTATTCCAGGTACTATCTTCAGGACATTTACGAGGGACATGGCGCGTATTGGTTTAACCATTTTGCGACCATCGGCCCAAATGGGATGAATGAGTGCATTCAGAACTTCACCAAAGGCAGGGAGGACATTACGACGGAAGCCGGACGAGCGATGGCTGAGCGGGTACTGGACTTCATGAACGAAGTGCTGGTGCGGTTCCAGGTTTCGACGGGGCATCTTTACAACCTGGAGGCCAGCCCTGCAGAGGGAACGGCTTACAGATTTGCGAGACTCGACACCGCGAAGTATCCGGAAATCATGACGGCCGGCAAAGACGTGCCGTATTACACCAACAGCACACAGCTCCCTGTAGGCTACACGCCGGATCTGTTCGACGCGCTGGACCACCAGGACAGCCTTCAGACGCGCTATACCGGTGGGACGGTGTTCCACGCCTTTATCCCTGAGAAGATCGACTCAAAAGAAGCGCTCAAGTCCCTGATTCACAAGGTGTCAAGTCGGTACAGGCTGCCATATTTCACCATCACGCCGACTTTCAGTATTTGCCCGACGCACAAATACCTTCGCGGCGAGCAGAAAACCTGTCCGGAATGCGGCGAGGTCACGGAAGTCTGGTCGCGCGTCGTTGGTTATCACAGACCGGTTCAGAACTGGAACGACGGCAAGCAGCAGGAGTACGAGGAGCGCGTCGAGTTTGAGGTGGCGAACTAATGGAAACCATGGCGATCGGGGGACTCATCAAGACGACACTGATCGACTTTCCGGGCGAAGTCGCCACGGTACTCTTCGCAACGGGATGCAATTTCAATTGTCCCTATTGTCATAACCGGCCGCTGATTTTGCCATCTGCCGAGACGCTGACCAAAGGCACTGTCATGGCACACCTCGAGAAACGGGCTGGGCTTTGTGACGGCGTGGTAATCAGCGGCGGGGAGCCTACGCTGCAGCCGGGACTTGAAGCGGCAGTTGTAGAGATCCGAAACCTGGGGTACAAGGTTAAACTGGATACCAACGGCACTCGGCCGGAGGTGCTGAAACGCCTGCTGGACAGGGGGCTGCTGGATTATGTGGCCATGGACGTGAAAAGCTCTGCGGACCGACATGAGCGGGTAACCGGCGGCAAAGCGGGGGATCGGGCTGCAGTGGAGCGGAGCATGGATCTGCTGATGAGCTCAACGGTGGCTCACGAATTCAGGACAACGGTGGTCTTTCCGCTGCATGATTACGAAGAAGTCCGGCGGATTGGGGTTCGCGTCGCGGGAGCAGGGAAATGGGTACTGCAGGCTTATAAGCCAGCACCATCGATTCCTGAGGAGGAGACCCTTGCGTCTCCGCCCATGGGGACGCTGGAAGCCTGGAAGGCTCAGCTGGAGCGTGACATTCCGGGTGTCAACATTGAATTGAGAACGGGTTATTAGTATGAAAGCCAGAAAGCCAGTAAGCCAAAGGTCTCCGGGACATTGTTCCGGGGGCCTTTTTATTGATGGGAGGCGACGGTCTTGATTGGGTGGGAGTTGGTGTCAGCAGCTGACGCCTATCGCGGCTGACGCCTATCGCGGCTGACGCCTATCGCGACTGATGCCTATCGCGACTGATGCCTATTGCGACTGATGCCTATTGCGACTGATGCCTATTGCGACTGACGCCTGTCACGCTTATCGATCACCATTTCCTCTTACGAAGTATGGATATACAAATAATATAAAAAAGATTATACTATAGGTGGCAAAAATGCGACTGCTTCAAACTGCAGAAGTGACTGCGGGAGGAATAATATGCTGACTGGCATTGGTACTGATATAATTGAAATAGATAGAATCCGGCGTGCAATCTCGCGTCACAGCCGGTTTTTGGAACGGGTTTTTACAAGGAATGAACTTGATCTTTTCGAGAGCCGGGGCATGGACATGGCCAGTATTGCTGCGAATTTTGCCGGCAAAGAAGCTGTACTGAAGGTTTTGGGAACGGGCATTACAGGACTGTCATGGAAGGATATTGAGATCCTGAGAGAGATGTCCGGAAAGCCCTATGTCAGGCTTTCAGGTTCTGCGGCTGACCTCGCCGAGCAACTGGAAATCGAAGAGATTCTGATTTCGCTTTCCCATTCAAAAACACAAGCTCTGGCTTTCGCAACAGGTCAAAGGAGGTAATATAGAATTATGAGACTCGCCATGAATCATCAGATGCAGCAGATTGACCGAAAAGCTATAGAAGAATACGGAATCCCCAGCATTGTCCTCATGGAGAATGCCGGTAAGGTCGTCGTAGATGAAATAATGAAAATGAGACATGAGTTCCAGAAGGCTGTTATTGTCTGTGGTCCCGGGAACAACGGCGGCGACGGCTTCGTCATTGCGCGCCACCTCTTCAATCTGAATGTACCCGTCAAAGTCTTTGTGGTCGGAAAAGTGTCTGAACTGAATCACGACTCCATGCTGAATTATTCCATTCTCAAAAAGCTTGAGTTTCAAATAGACGAAATTAAAGATGACGCCAGCATCCTGGCATTTGAGCGTTTTCTAAGACCCGGAAACCTGATTATCGATGCCATATTTGGAACGGGGATGACGAGAAGAGTAGAGGGCATTTACGAACGCACCATTGATGCCATTAACGAGATGGCTCATCAAGTCCTGTCTGTCGACCTGCCTTCCGGTATTGACGGCAATACAGGCCACGTTTTGGGTACGGCCATTGACGCGGACAAGACTGTTGCACTGGTCATTTCCAAGGTCGGAAATATTATGTTTCCGGGGTCAGATTACAATGGCGAAGTCATTATCAAAGGCATTGGCGTACCGGATGTCATTATCGAAAAGGTCGGCATCAAATATAATTTGATTACAAGCGACATCATCACACCGCTGATTCCACATCGAAAGCGCAACTCTCACAAAGGGGACTATGGTAAGGGGCAGATCATCGCAGGATCCATCGGCATGGCCGGCGCGGCAATATTGGCTTGTCGGGCGGCGCTCAGGTCCGGCATGGGGCTGCTGAAGCTCTATATCCCTGAAAGTTTAAATACGCTGATCACGACCAGCGTTCCTGAAGTCATTACTGTGCCAATGTCCGAAGTTCGACGCGGGGTCATAGGGATCAGTAATTTCCAAAAAATTATTGAAGATACCTGCTGGCCGGACGTCATCGCCATTGGTCCCGGATGCGGCGTCAATGCCGAGATTTCAGAGCTTATAAAGCGCCTCCTGAACGAAACCAGTGTGCCGATGGTCATTGACGCAGACGGCCTCAACGCACTTTCAAAGAGCCTTCACTGGCTGGAAAACAAAAAATGCCCGGTGGTACTTACACCACATGTCGGAGAAATGTGCCGTCTGACCGGACTCAGTGCAGAGGAGATCAACGCGGATCCCATCGGGACAGCAGTTCAGTTTTCAAAGACCTGGAAAACTGTAACTGTACTCAAAGGTGCGCGCACGGTCATCGCAACACCGGAGGGTGAAGTGTATGTCAATATCAATGGCAATTCGGGCATGGCCACTGCCGGAAGCGGCGATGTGCTGACCGGCGTCATCACCAGCATGATCGCCCAGGGACTCGACCCTGTGGGTGCCGCAGTGATTGGCGTCTATCTGCATGGCCGGGCCGGGGACCTCATGGTGGCTGAGCGCGGTGAGCATGGACTGCTTGCAGGCGATTTGGTATTTGGATTGACCAAAGCCATTCGTGAATTGGTGGAGACTTAGTGTCCGGCAAAACAAAAACCAGACTGAATACAGAATGAAATTTCGCATGACTGCGTTGTCGTCAATTGCGATGCTGCCCAGTTTTGCTCATTCCAATGTGATGGAGGCATTAATATGATCGATTTGACTCAAATTCCAAGACCCGTTTGGGCGGAAATCAACCTGGAGCACCTGTCGCACAACTTGACTGAAGTCAGACGGCTGACCAGGAAGGATGCCATGGTCATGGCGGTCGTCAAGGCGGACGCCTATGGCCACGGCGCGGTTGAATCCTCACGTACGCTGCTCGCAGCCGGCGCAGACCGACTCGCTGTTGCGGTTCTCAATGAAGCACTGCAGCTGCGCCAGGCGTTTCCGGAAACTGACATCATGGTGCTGGGCTACACGCCGCCGCATCTATATGATCAGGTGGCTGCCAACCGTATCATTCAGACCATTTACAGCATGTCCCACGCTAAACCGCTCTCAGAAGCTGCTGTCAGAAATGGCGTAGAAATTCGGGTGCATATCAAGCTCGACACGGGCATGCACCGAATCGGGATGCCTGCCAATGAGGAGACGATCCGAGAAATTCTGGAGATTTCAAAGCTGCCGGGTCTTGTGATTGAAGGGATCTTCACGCACTTTGCCGTCGCGGATGAGGTGGATAAAGCCTATACCATGAAGCAAGTCGAAAAATATAATTTTGTGGTGAAAGGGCTGGAAGCTGGCGGTCTCATGATTCCGATCCATCATGTGTCAAACAGTGCTGCCATCATTGATTTGCCTGAACTCAACTACAACATGGTGCGGGCGGGGATCATGCTCTACGGCCTCTATCCGTCACAGGATGTGATTAAAGACCGTGTTGTCCTGAAGCCGGTCATGAGCCTGAAAGCCTGCCTCTCCCATGTCAAGACCCTCGAGGCCGGCAGCGGGATCAGTTATGGACTGAAATACATCACTCAGGGCACTGAGGAAATCGCCACAATGCCTCTCGGTTATGCCGATGGTTACACGCGTATGCTCAGCGGAAAGGGCGAAGTTCTTTTTAAAGGGCAGCTTAGACCTCTCACCGGCCGAATTTGCATGGACCAGTGCATGTTTGAAGTGACTGGTCTTGGCGCCAAGCCTGGGGATGTGGCCATACTCTTTGGCGAAGACGGAGAGGGAAACGTGCTGCCTGTGGAATCCCTCGCAGACAAGCTGGGTACTATCAATTACGAAATGGTCTGTATGATTGACAAACGGGTACCGAGAGTTTATGTCCGAAGCGGCGAGATCACAGCGGTTAAAGACTATGTTTCTATGATTGATTAGGATTTTTTTCTTACAGGATGTTGCAGTTTCAGAATTCACATTTCACATGGTAGTTGTGTTTACATGGCACTGGACTTTACGAACACGTCCGGATGGTGTAAAATAAATTGAATCGATCCCCCAGGTCAGACAGGAGGTGTTCAGAATGGGCGAAGAGGTCATGGGCATGCATGGCAAGAGTCATTGCCTTACAAGGCTTGAGTACCCGGAAGATATCATGGATGATATCAAGAATGATCCGGACATCAAATGCTATTATGAAAACGACTTTGTCGTATGCTTTGACTCACGTGTAGAAAGTCTGCGAAAGCTGCTCGAAGAGAAGGTTTTTGAACTCGAAAGCGGTTATCAGACTATGGCCAGCTTTAATCTGGACTACTGTGAAGTCGGCTTCCGTTGTGACAATTGTACCTATGAGCGTTACGAACACATGCTTGAAGTAGAAGAGGACGAAGATGCCTTTTTCTAATGTTAAACGCGGTGATGTATTTTTCGCTGATTTGAGTCCAGTCGTAGGGTCCGAGCAAGGGGGGCAAAGACCTGTACTGATCATTCAGAACGACGTGGGAAACAAATACAGCCCAACGGTAATTATTTCTGCCATCACGGGCAAAATCAGCAAAGCAAAGCTGCCAACCCACGTGGAAATTTCAAAAGATGAGCTGGGCCTCGTCAAGGATTCTGTTGTTCTTCTTGAACAGATCCGTACCATTGACAAGAAGAGACTGATCCAAAAGCTCGGGGCGTTGAGTCCTGAAGTTATGGAGAAGATAGATGTGGCTTTATTGGTCAGCTTAGGACTATATGATCTTGGCGGAGGCGTCCGGCGTTAGCTGGAGGCCTCTCACATTGAGATTTTAAATATGGGAATCTCAACCATTTGTAGGGCCAAGCCGGTACAAGGGTTGTAGGAGGTAAAAAATTGAACAAAGTGATAAAAAATCTGGGTCACATGGCACTTGGCGCTATTATGGCGCTTGCGCTTTTTGGAGCGGTTTCAGTCGCAACTTCCGGTGATCCAGGTACATCTACGGATCCGGTTGTAACAAAGAGCTACGTGGAAAAAAGACTGTCTGAAATCTCAGCTGTGTTTGATAGAAAACTTGAGCAATTGAGCGATCGCGTTGAAGCCGTCGTTGAATCGGGCTCCGGCACAGGTCCGGCAGCGCCAGGCGCACCGCCCGCTTTTGTAGTCATAGAGCTTGCGGATGGGGATCTGGTGACTTTCGGGGAAAACACCCAAGTCATCTTAAGGGGCGGCGCTGCGACGGCCATTGCTGCAGAGAATGATCTGCCTGACGTTACCGGTGGCACAGGTCTCGGGCTAGGCACTAAGGTGCCGCTGAATCACCTGATCATCATCCCTAAAAATGACGGCCGCGGCATGAAAATTGTAGATAGAGCCTGGCTAATGATTGCAGGACAATATACCGTCACTAAGGCGGCTCAGTAACTTCGACATTGGTTGCTGAATTAAGTGGAAAGAACTAACCGCCAGATGAGGAGCGTACGGTAAAATGGATAAAACTTTGAAGAAAATAGTGTTGATTATGATGGCCCTGAGCATGATCGCGACGGGCCTTCTCGACGTGTCCAGAGCAAAAGCAGAACGTCAGGCCAGGACCGTGGATTTAGTTCTGGATTACGATGAATTTTATGAGATGGCCAATCAGTCCGGGATGTCGTTTGAAAACTGGATGACATTTTTCGCAGAACAAGGCGTGCGGCATGTGGCATTGAATGAAGAAACGCTTAAGAGCTTGAAAGCTCAGGGTCGGGCAATCTCTTACGCCACACAGCTGGAGTTTGTTTCTGAGAGCCATTGGGACCAGGGCTTACCGTCGCAGCTGGTATCAGACCTCGCCGGCAGTCAGGCAGATCAATACGATCTAGTAGTGGAGACATCCGATCCGGAGACTGCAAACTTTATTGAAACTGGTTTGAGATCAAGAGTGGGAAAAGATTTTTATGAAACCTACAGCAGTCCGGAAACTACCTGGTTTGTCATTGATGGCACTGTAGAGCAGGCGCTGTTTGAAACAGGCAGGATCATGACCGGCGCAGACGGCAAAGTCGTTGAGCGGCCGGATGTCTATACAAACAGTCTTCTCGACCGAATCGGCATTGGCTTTGATCCTGTGAAAATTGAAGCAGTGCGCGCGGGCGGGCTCGAGGTTTTGCCTCGCCCCATCAATAATCCACTGAATCCAAATCTGGCTCTGGAGGCCTTTGAAGAGGATTTTTTGAGTTATGGCTTTGAGACGACCTATATCATTTACAGCGGTCAGGAAGTCATTGGCTACAATGGGGAAGAGGTGATGTCCCTGGATCGTCTGATTCAGACTCTGGACAGACTCGGATTGTCCACCAGCCTGATTGAGGCCGGGAATCAGCTCGGGCACGTTGAGACGCGCGGCGGAGAGTATGTAGCTGAGAACAGCCATTATAAGGCGGTTCGAGTGTTCCCAGTCGTCCGTTATATTCAAAAAAGAATTGGCATTTACAATTATAATGGCTCTGAAGAGATTGAAAATACGCTTTACCGCGCGATAACAGAGCGCAACATACGAAGTATCTATATGAGGCCATTTTTGGAAAATGATCGTGTTTATCTGACGGATCGCAATGAATATGAGAGAATGTTCACTTCACTTGAGACGCGCATTGCGGCTCATGGACTATCTTTCGGTGATGCGGGCGTAATGGGCTTTAATACGCCTTCTCTGTCTTTGAAACTGATTTCAGGCATGGGCCTGGTCGCAGCCGCGGTATGGCTTCTCTCTCAGATGGTGAGACTCACACTGCCTGTTGGTGCGGCACTGGCCGGACTCGGCACTCTGGGTGTCGCAGGCGCTCTGTTTGTCGCGCCAAATTTGGCGACAGCGCTTCTGGGGCTGACATCAAGCCTTATCTTTCCTGCTCTGTCCGTCTATATTTTATTGGATCAGCTAAAAAAAATATTCGATAAGAAGGCGTCCATGAGCAACACGGACATCATCAAAAGAGCGGTCGTCCTTTTAGCTGTGACATTCTTCGTGTCATTGGCAGGCGGGTACTATATAGGCGGATTTCTCTCATCCTCTTCCTATCTTCTCGAAATGGAGTATTTCAGAGGCGTCAAACTGTCACTTGGCGCGCCAGTTGCTGCGGCTGCAATATTCTATATCCTCAAATTTGGTTATGGCCGCAAGGCAGATCACGGGGCTGCTAATGAAAAGAATGGTACCGTCTACTGGAAAGATTTGCTGAGTCTCCTGGATGCCAGCATAAAAATGAAGCATTTGGCCATCCTCGGCGCAGCGGCAGTCGTCGCCTATGTCTATATTGCGCGATCCGGCCATGAGACTGACCTTCAGCCTTCAACTCTCGAAATGATTTTTAGAAATACATTAGAACAAATGCTCCTCGCCCGACCAAGAACGAAGGAATTCCTCATGGCATTTCCGGCAGTGATGATGGTGGCTGCAATGGCTGCCAAGAAACGCAAAGCGCTGATTTTGCCGCTGGTTCTCATTGCGTCTCTTGGCTATTCCTCTGTCGTCAATACCTTTTCGCATCTGAGGTCGCCGCTCTATTTGTCCACAGTTAGAGAACTTTATGCCCTTGGCCTGGGTCTTGTGCTTGGCGTTGTGGCTGTGATCATCCTTTTGATTCTGGACAAGTGGCTGGTGGAAGGGTTATATGCAAAGTGGCAAAGGGGCCGTGAAAATGACCAGGCATAATCTTCTGATTTCAGGTTATTATGGATTTGGAAATATTGGTGATGAGGCTATTTTGGATACTATGCTGAAAAGAATCCAAAACGCGGTACCTGAAGCACAGATCACGGTCTTATCTGCCAACCCGGAGCGGACTCAGACTTTATACGGCATAAAAGCTGTCAAACGCGCACATCCTTTGAAGGTACTCAGTGCTGTCTTCAAATGTGATACCCTGATCAGTGGCGGCGGCAGCCTGATCCAGGATGTTACCGGCAGACTGAGCATCCATTATTATCTGATGATTCTCCTGGCTGCCAGCTTGCTTGGAAAACGCGTCATGGTCTATAGTCAGGGGATAGGGCCGATCCAGAAGCCATTGAATCGCTTTCTGACAAAATGGATTTTGAATCGAGCGGATGTCATCACTGTAAGGGAAGAGAACTCAAAGACGGATTTGATTCAAATGGGGATACGGCCGGAGCGCCTTTTTGTGACGGCGGATCCCGTCATTGACATGGATTGCCCGGGTACAGGTATTGGAGAGACTATTCTCGAAAAGGCCGGACTTGATTTGAAGTCTCCTGAAAAGCGTGTCGCCTTTGCTTTGAGATCGAAGGATTTCAGAGATCAGCAAGCTTTTGATGCCCTATGCAGTGTGGTAGAAATCTTATTGGATAAACAATGTGCTGTAATAATGCTGCCTTTTCATTTTTCGGAGGACCTGGAAGTAATTCAGCGCCTGGAGGCGAACTTTGGAGGACGAATCCATGCCTTGGTCGAGCGTCATTCCATTCAGGAAATACTGAGTGTGATCCATACCATGGATCTGCTGGTCGGGGTCAGACTCCATGCTTTAATATTTTCGGCAGTCGCGGGGACCCCTCTTATTGCATTATCTTACGATCCTAAGATTGACTACTTTATGAAAGCGATAGGGCAGTCGACCTTTGGTGCAGTAAAGGATTTTGAACCTGAGCAGTTGACTCGGGGAATTTTGGAAAAACTTGACAACACGGAAACAGATCGCGCGACTCTCATCTCGGCTGTTGAGGACCTGAAGTCCAGGCTTGACATTAACGAGCGCGAACTTGTGAAATTGCTGGGAGGGAAGTAAGCGAATGACTAGTGAATCGATCAAGATTCTTGGGGTACGCGTAGATAAGGTCAATCCGGTGGAAGCCTATAACCGGTTTTTACATTTGATGGACAGTCATACCATGTCTATGATTTTTACGCCCAATACTGAGATTGTCATGATGGCGCAGCAGGATAAGGCTCTGCGATCAATTCTGCGTGAGGCGGACCTCGTAGTACCGGATGGAATTGGCCTGGTCTATGCCTCCAAGCTTCATAACCTCGGGCTGGATGAACGCGTGACAGGGATTGACCTCATGGAGCGTATTCTTAAGTATTGTCATACCACGAAGCGTTCCATCTACATACTGGGCGGTAAACCTGGGGTGGCTGAGCGCGCTATGGAAGCGATCCTGAAGGTTTACCCGAGTATTGAGTCAAAGGGATACCAGGATGGTTATTTCAAGCCGGAGAATGAATTGAAAATCATCGATCGAATCAATGAGCTTAAGCCAGACATTCTCTTTGTTGCCATGGGTGCGCCCAAACAGGAGAAATGGATCTACAAGCACAGAAAAATCCTCAATGTTAAAGTCGCCATGGGTGTCGGGGGCAGTGTGGATGTCTGGGCGGGAACGGCCAAGCGCGCTCCGGTCTTTTACCAAAAGGCCAATTTGGAATGGCTCTACCGTCTGATAAAAAATCCGAGCCGGGTTGGCCGGATGATGGCGCTTCCAAAGTTCATGTTTAAAGTTCTTTTAAGCAGAGATTTCAGCAAGGATTATGCGCCTAAAGGTGAAGAAGGTATCAATGGCGGGAATTCGGAAGCATCAGTTTCGGCTTCTCCGGATAAACACGCCAGCAATTGATAGTCTATACACAATAACTGAAAAACAGGAGGTACTGAAGTGTCGCACCGCAACATTGCACTTGAAACGACTGCGCGTCAGATCCGCAGGGATATAATTGAGATGACGCATGCCGCCAAATCGGGACACCCTGGCGGATCTTTATCTGCCGTAGAAATCCTGACGACGCTCTATTTTGATGAAATGAAGATCGATCCAGCTGAGCCAAAACTTGCGAACAGGGATCTGTTTGTCCTTTCCAAGGGACACGCGGCACCTGTACTCTACGCTGCGCTGGCCAGACGGGGCTATTTTAATCCGGAGGAACTCATCACACTAAGACAGCTTGGCTCGAAACTTCAAGGACATCCTGACATGAAGAATATCCCAGGCGTCGAAATGTCTACTGGATCCCTCGGACAAGGCTTCTCAACTGCGGTTGGCATGGCATTATCGACAAGAGTCACCGGCTCTAAGAGCCGTGTTTACGCGCTGCTTGGAGACGGGGAACTCAATGAAGGTCTGATTTGGGAAGCGGCTATGGCCGGAGCTCACTATAAGCTCTCCAACCTGGTGGCTATTCTTGATTTCAATGGTCTTCAAATTGATGGCACCAACGACGAGGTCATGGCTGTATCACCTGTGGATCAGAAATTCAAGAGCTTTGGATGGAATGTACTGACCGCTGACGGCCACGATTTTGATGATTTGAAACGCGTCTTTGCTGAGGCGAAGACTTGCGAGAACGCCCCTACGGTCATTCTGGCGACGACTGTTAAGGGAAAGGGTGTCTCATTTATGGAAAACCAGGTCGGCTGGCACGGAAAAGCGCCATCCGCCGAGGAAAAAGCACGCGCAATTGAAGAGTTAGGAGGTGCTGATCATGTCTAATCCTTCAGCACAGAAAAAAATGGCCACACGTGAAGCCTATGGAGAAATTCTGGCAGAGCTTGGCGAAAAATACCCTGAGGTTGTCGCGCTGGACGCGGATCTTTCAAAATCTACTAAAACAGATGTTTTTGCCAAGAAGTTTCCGGATCGTTTTTTTGACATGGGCATAGCGGAGCAGAACATGATGGGTGTTGCTGCCGGAATGGCTGCTGCCGGTCTGAAACCGTTCGCGAGTACTTTTGCCATGTTTGCGGCGGGACGTGCTTTTGAGATCATTCGCAATTCCATTTGTTATCCAAATTTGAACGTGCGCATTTGCGCGACTCACGCTGGGATTACTGTCGGGGAAGATGGGGCCTCTCATCAGGCTATTGAAGATCTCGCACTGATGCGTGCGCTGCCAAATATGACAGTGATCCAACCCTCAGACGGCGTTTCTGCTAAAGCACTGATTGAAGCCAGCCTGGAGGTCAAAGGTCCGGTTTATGTGCGACTCGGTCGTGCGGCGGTACCAATGCTCTACACAGCGGATACGGCTTTTGAGATTGGCAAGGCTATGATGCTGCGCGACGGTTTCGATGTCGCGCTGATTGCGACAGGTATTATGGTCAATGAGGCCATGAAGGCTGCGGAAATCTTGGCTGAGAAGAACATCACAGTCCGGGTTCTTGACGTGCATACCCTGAAGCCTATTGACTCTGAGGCGATCCTGAAAGCAGCGGCTGAGACTCAATTGATTGTAACGGCAGAAGAGCACAGCATCATTGGAGGACTTGGATCCGCTGTCGCTGAGGTGACAGCAGAGGGCTGTCCGGTCAAAGTGGTTCGTCTTGGCATTATGGACACCTTTGGCGAATCCGGTACGCCGGAAGCGCTCATGAAAAAGTATGGTCTCACTTCAGATCATATTGTTGAGGTCGTCTTGAAAAATTTGAAGTAAAGCGGTATTAGGACGATACAAGATCTTTGATAAGGAGAGAAGCGGAAGATGATTCCCGTTTCTTTCCTTTTTCTTTAAGAATGTGGAAGGCGGTGTCTGACACCCTCTTCCGTATGACACCCTCTTCCGCATTTCGCGATCTTCATACTTTTTTTCTAATTTTATAAAAAATTATGACGATTATGTAAAAAAGTCGTCTTTCTTGTGTTGACAATCAATTGTTCATTCAGTATAATCCATTTAATACCTGATAAGAGCGTTGAAGGAGAGCTTCAGCGGCAAGGTCCTTTCAGAGAGTCCGTCACTTGGTGTGAGACGGGTAAGGGTCGCCGGTGGAACATCGCTCCGGAGCTTCCGGTTCGAACTAACAGTAGACCGGTACGGCTGTCCCCGTTAAAAGACTGGAATTCGCGACGTCGTGCGCCGATTCGAAGAGGCGGTTTTAAACCGTAAAGTAGAGTGGTACCATGGGGAATCCCCCATCTCTACGAGCTGATTGAGCTCGTGGTGGTGGAGGGTCTTTTTTTATACCCGGAACGCCGACGAAAATAAGACAGGAGGTTATTAAAATGACGAAGAAACTTCATGCCAAAGTCGATCATGGTGTAGATGGACTCATTCGCGTCCTTAGTACATTGAGAAGAAGAGAGTTCGACGTCGTCGGCGTCGAAATGGAGGAGCACGAAGGTGCCCTTTGGATCACACTGGATGCGCCGGACCAAACAACTGACCGCGCGCTCGAACATGTCAGAAAACTCTATGGCGTCCATGACGTCCGCTGGGTTCGATAAAAAGGAGGAAATATTAAAATGGCAAAGATGTATTACGAAAACGAAATTTCCAAAGAAGCACTCGCAGGTCAAACTGTCGCCGTCATTGGTTATGGAAGCCAAGGCCGCGCTCATGCCATGAACCTAAAAGAGAGCGGATTTGATGTCGTGGTGGGTCTCTATGAAGGAAGCCCGTCCGTCAAGCGCGCTGAGGCAGATGGGCTAAAAGCTGTCAGTGTTTCAGAAGCAGCACGTGTCGCAAATGTCGTCATGATTCTCGTTCCTGACGAGCGCCAGAAAAAGGTTTATGACGAGCATATCGCGCAGCATATTACATCAGGGAAATCTCTCGTTTTCGCTCACGGCTTCAGCATCCACTTTGGACAAATTGTGCCACCGGCAGATGTCGATGTATTCATGATCGCTCCTAAAGGCCCGGGCCACCTGGTCAGAAGAGTCTATGAAGAAGGCCGCGGCGTTCCAGCGCTCGTCGCAGTTCATCAGAATGCAACCGGCAAAGCTCTCGACAAAGCCCTTGCTTATGCTGCAGGTATTGGTGCTGCAAGAGCAGGCGTTCTTGAGACGACTTTCAAAGAAGAAACTGAAACGGACCTCTTTGGTGAGCAGGCAGTTCTTTGCGGTGGCGCGACAGAACTCGTCAAAGCCGGATTTGACACCCTTGTCGAAGCTGGTTATCAAAAGGAAATTGCATACTTCGAGTGTCTCCATGAACTCAAGCTCATTGTTGACCTTCTTTATGAAGGCGGCTTTGAAAATATGCGTTTCAGCGTCAGCGACACGGCTGAGTATGGCGATTACATGATTGGCAAGCGTATTATCAACGACGCAACTCGCGCGGAAATGAAGAAAGTTCTCGCTGAAATCCAAAGCGGCCAATTCGCAAAAGCTTGGATCGAAGAAAACGAAAAAGGCCGTCCAATTTTCAATAAAATTAAAGCTGCTGAACTTGAGCACCCGATTGTCGAAACAGGCAAGAATCTGCGGTCTATGATGTCGTGGATCAGACAGTCGGAGGTGAAATAAAGTGAAGAGCTCCGCTATGAAGAGCGGTGTGGAGAGAGCGCCACACCGCTCTCTTCTCAAAGCCCTTGGCCTCACCAACGAGCAGATCGAGCGTCCGCTCGTCGGCATTCTTCATGGCCATAACGAAATCGTTCCTGGACATACACATCTCGACAAGCTGGTTCTGGCGGTCAAAGAAGGCGTTCTGATGAACGGCGGCATGCCTATTGCTGCGCCGTTCATCGCTGTATGCGACGGTATAGCCATGGGTCACAGAGGCATGAGATACAGCCTGCCTAGCCGCGAACTGATTGCTGACTCCATTGAGACCATGGTGATCGCCCATGCCTTTGATGCCCTTGTCATTATTCCAAACTGCGACAAGACAGTTCCCGCTGCACTGATGGCTGCGGCGAGACTTGATATTCCAACTGTCATTGTCAGCGGCGGCGCAATGCTTGCCGGCAAGACCAAGGACAAAGTGACTGACTTGACGACCGTTTTCGAAGGTGTTGGCCGACACGCCCAAGGCGGCATGAGCGATGAGGAGATCGACGATCTTGAGAACAGCGCCTGCCCGACCTGTGGCTCTTGCTCAGGCATGTTTACCGCGAACTCCATGAACTGCCTCACAGAGGCGCTGGGTATGGGTCTCCCTGGCAATGGCACTATTCCTGCGGTCTACGCAGATCGCACGCGACTTGCGAAAATGGCTGGCGCAGCGGTCATGAAACTGTTCCAGGAGAATAAGACTCCGAGCCAGATCATGACACCGCAAGCCTTTGAAAATGCCCTTGCAGTCGATATGGCCCTTGGCGGTTCCAGCAACACTATTCTCCACTTGACTGCAATCGCGGCAGAATTTGATTTCGTTCTTGATCTCCGGCGTGTGGACGAGATCAGCAAAACAACACCAAACCTCTGCAGATTGAGCCCTGCAGGCCCTTACCATATCGAAGACCTTCACGATGCAGGCGGCATCAGCACGGTGATCAAGGCCCTTGGGGCAATTGGCCGTTTTGACCTATCCCAGCAAACCGTGGATGGTACCTTTGAAACAAGAGTCGCAAGAGCCAAATTGCCGGATGGGAAGGTCATCGCTAAAACTGACGCGCCTTATTCTGAGCAGGGCGGCATAAAAATCCTCTTTGGCAACATTGCACCGGAGGGTGCAGTTGTCAAACAATCGGCAGTCTCTCCAAAAATGAGAAAATTTGAAGGGCGTGCCAGAGTTTTCGAATCCGAGGAAAACGCTACAGCGGCACTGCTTTCAGGCAAGATTGAAAAAGGCGACATAGTCGTCATTCGCTATGAAGGTCCTAAGGGCGGCCCGGGCATGCGTGAAATGCTTGCGCCTACGTCGACCCTCAGTGGTCTTGGTCTGGACGAGCATGTGGCACTGCTGACGGATGGCCGCTTCTCCGGCGCAACCCGCGGCGGCGCTATTGGCCATATTTCACCTGAAGCCTACGAAGGCGGTCCAATCGCTTTTGTCGCTGAAGGCGATACCATCTCTTTTGACCTCGACAAGGGCACCTTGAATGTCGACGTCGAGCCTGAAATTTGGGAGGCGCGAAAGGGCAACTGGTCCGCTCCTGAAAAACCGGTCACCGGATATCTCAAAAAATACAGGGCAAGCGTCACCTCTGCATCCAAGGGCGCGATTTGCCGTTAGGAGGAACTGCTTGTGAATGGCGCGGAAGCAATTATCAAAACACTCATAGACGCTGGCGTGGGAACGGTCTTCGGTTATCCCGGCGGCGCCGTCATACCGCTCTATCACGAGCTGTATAAATATCAGGATCAGATTCGTCATGTCCGTCTCACCCACGAGCAGCATGTCGTTCACGCGGCCGATGGTTATGCCAGAGCCACCGGAAAGGTGGGCGTCTGCTTTGTGACATCGGGACCAGGCGCGACAAATACCGTCACGGGAATCGCCACAGCTTTTATCGATTCCATTCCGCTTGTCGTTCTCGCAGGGCAGGTACCAAGCGGACTGCTGGGACTTGATTCCTTCCAGGAAATCGACATCACCGGCATAACCATGTCCATCACCAAGCACAATGTGCTGGTGCGCTCCATGAAAGACCTGATCCCAACTT
Organism: Acidaminobacter sp. QWL-03; assembly: GCF_058683855.1. Taxonomy (NCBI): domain Bacteria; kingdom Bacillati; phylum Bacillota; class Clostridia; order Peptostreptococcales; family Acidaminobacteraceae; genus Acidaminobacter; species Acidaminobacter sp. QWL-03. The sequence goes on along the minus strand of NZ_CM178752.1, from coordinate 2,123,004 downwards.
TAATCGAAGCCATGGAAATTGCGGTTTCCGGCAGACCTGGCCCGGTGCTCGTCGATATTCCGAAAGATTTCTTCCTTTCGGAGTGGACACCGGAAATGTCCAGAGAAATTCGAAAAACCCATGAAACATTGCACGGCCTGGATGAAGCTCAGCTTGATCAGGTTGCCGCATTGTTTGAAAAAGCCCAGCGTCCGCTGATCTACGCCGGCGGAGGTGTCAGATTGTCAGGCAGTGAGCCGGAGTTAAAATTACTGGCGGAATCCCTTGATGCGCCTGTGCTCAATACGTTGATGGGCCTTGGAAACTTTCCGAGAAACCATAGGCTTTCCTTTGGCCTTGCCGGCATGCACGGTTCTAAGATCGCCAATCGGATGATGAATGAAGCGGATGTGATCCTGACTATAGGCGCGAGATTCAGCGACCGGGTGATCGGAGATCCGTCCAAGTTTGCGCAGCAGGCAAAAATAATTCATCTGGACGTCGACAAGACTGAAATTGATAAAAATATTCCTGTGGCACTGTCGCTGGTTGGAGATGTCAAAACCATGATCCGCCAGATCGCAGAACGACTTGGCGAACGACGTCATGAAATTTGGCTGCAGGAAATCTCGAATTACGAAAAGCCGGCATTCAAGAATAAATATGCGCTGACGCCGCAAAGCGTCTTTGGCGCACTGAATGAGCGCATGGATGAAAATACGCTCTTTGCGACAGATGTCGGTCAGCATCAAATGTGGGCAGCACAGTATCTTGAGTTTCAGGGCATCAGAAACTGGGTCACCTCAGGCGGACTCGGCACTATGGGCTTTGGACTGGGTGCCGCGATCGGTGCCAAAGTAGCCTGTCCTCACAAAAAAGTTTATCTGATTACCGGTGACGGCAGTTTCAGGATGAACATGAATGAGCTTGCGTCCCTGGCGGAGCATGGTATTAAGGTAGACATTATTCTCTTCAAAAACAATGCTCTCGGCATGGTCCGTCAATGGCAGAAAATGTTCCAGAGTGGTGTTTACAGTGAAACGGACATTAAGGACATCATTGACTTCGAAAAACTGGCCGGCGCTTTCGGGTTGAAGGGAAAAGTGGTGTATACCACGGAGGCATTTTCGGAGGCCTTGGATGCAGCTGCTTTAGATTCGGTTGCCAATTTGATTGTCGTTGAACTGAATTCCAACATCAATGTTCTTCCAATCATCCCGCCTGGCAAGTCCATCTCGGACTCCATTGAAGACTGGGAAGAAGCGGATCTGGCACCACCTGCCGGCAGTCTTTAATTTGAAGTTGAAAAGGCAAAAGGATTGAAGGCATAATTAGAAGTTAAGTGTCACAGGGGGGGTGTCGGGTAATCCGGCATCACTGCGGCACTTTCTTTTTTCTGGCTCTAAGTCAATAGTTGGGGTGGGGATTCTCTGAATCCCTGCTCCTTTTTTCTTTAAAAATGGAATAATATGCCTGTGCTCCGGTGGGGGCGTTTGACCGATTCGGGTAAGTCCTGTATAATAAGAGTATTCTGAATGATACAAGGGGTGGAACTGATGACGGAAAATGAGATGACAATGGAAGAGCTCATGGGCGATATCGATAAATCGATGACGCGTCTGAACCAGGGTGATTGCGTTGAGGGCACAGTCATGTCCAACAATGGAGAAGAACTGGTCGTCAATCTGGAGCTTATGACAGACGGCGTGATGCCAAAGAGTGAAATGGATTTTGAAGATGGTTCGTCCATTGAGAGCGTCCAGGTCGGCACCAAAATGCAGTTCGTCGTGCTTAAGGAAGATGACGGGCAAGGCAATGTCGTCCTTTCAAGAAAACGCGCGGTAGCGCTCGATGTCTGGGAAGAAATCAACCAGTCCCTCGAAAGCGGACTGCCGCTTCATGTAAAGGTCACCGAAGTGGTGAAAGGCGGCGTCGTCGGCAAATTTAAAGGTGTTCGATTCTTCATGCCGGCATCGCAGGTTCGCCTGGAACGCGTTGAAGATCTGAATCAAGTGGTCGGTGAGACCATGGATGTTGTGGCTATTGAAGTAAGAAGCAAAAAAGATTTTGTGGTTTCGGGCAGAAAGTACCTCGAAGCCCAGCGCGCACTCAAAGAAGAAGACATCTATAAAACCCTTCAACCTGGAGAAACAGTAGAGGGTGTTGTCAGACGACTTGCGGATTTTGGCGCGTTCGTTGATATTGGCGGCGTGGACGGACTCGTACATTTGAGCGAGCTTTCCTGGAAGCGCGTTAAGAGTGCCTCTGAAGTCGTGTCTGTTGGAGATCGAGTCAAAGTCACTGTCCTCAATGTCGATCCGGAAAAGCACAGAATTTCGCTTCGTTTGGCTGATTATGTCAACAATCCGTGGAGCTCAGTCAATGAGCATTACCATGTAGATGAGATCGTAACAGGTGTCGTCAGAAGACTTCAGCCATTCGGCGCTTTTGTGGAGCTCGCAGATGGTCTCGAAGGCCTGGTGCATGTTTCTCAGATTTCAGACGCCCGGGTGGAAAAACCTTCTGATGTTCTGACCGTTGGTCAAGAGGTCAAAGTTAAAATACTTGGCATTGATGCAGAGCAGCAGCGCATCTCGCTGAGCATAAAAGCCGCTCAGGACAACGAAGAGGATGCTTATGCCGCATACGTTGAAGAAGAGGAAGAGACACCAAGCGCAACTTCAACGCTGGGTGACCTGTTCGGCGACAAATTTAAAGATTTTTTGAAATAGTAGTTTAATCATTATTGAGAAGTTGACGCAGCCGGGTTGATGAAGTTCGATCCCCGGCGAGTCAACTTCTTTTTTCATATATATTTGAGGTTATAGTCTTTTTTTGCAGGGTATAAACGACCATGTCAAGGAAGGAGGAACAAGTGATGAAAAAATACGAATTGGAACCGCACCAATTGACCAGAGCCTGTGATTTAAATTGTCTGCCTTTTGAGACAACGGAGGAACTTGAACCGTTAAAAGCTATAATGGGTCAGGACCGCGCAGTGGAGGCCGTTAAATTTGGACTCAAAATGAAGAGAAAAGGCTACAACATTTATGTGGGTGGAAGCTGGGGTACAGGAAGAAACAGCCTTGTCCGCCATCTCTCCGACGCGGCTGCCAAACTTAGAACACCGCCAAAGGATTGGCTGTATGTCAACAATTTCAAGGTGGCACGCACGCCAATCGCCATTGGTTTGCCGCCTGGCGAAGGAAAAGAATTCATTAAAAGCATGGGGTTTATAATCAGTTTTCTCAAAAAGGAAATCTCCAACGCCTTTTCTGGGAAAGACTATGAAAATGACCGTGCTGGATTGCTTCAGGAATACTCGGAGGATACACAGGTCATTATTGATGAGCTCAATGAGATCGGAGAGAAATATGGTTTTCGCTTTGCGCAGAATGAACGGGGTCTGATCAGCATCCCGTTAAAAAATAACGAGCCTATGACTGAGGAAGAGTATAGAAATTTGACAGAAGAGGATTTTGAGAAACTGAAATCCGAGTCTGCAAGGCTGAGCATTGAAACCTCAGACCTCTTCAACCGGCTGAGAGGCGCAGAAGAGCAGTTCCGTCAGAAAATGCTGGACCTCGACGCCAAAACCGGGAGAGGGATCGCGACTTTTCACCTGTCTGAGATGTTTGACAAATATCGCGATAACGACGCCATTGTGCAGTATTTGAATTTTTTGATTGATGATATTGTGGAGAATCTGGAAAGGTTCAAAAATGATGGCGGCGAGGAGCAGGCAACGGGACCTCTGGCGGCGCTTATGCCAAGGAGCAGTGAGTCCTTTTTTGATCGCTATGCCATCAACCAATTTGTGAACAATGACGGCAAAGAGCACGCTCCGGTCGTCTTTGCTTCGAATCCGACATACTACAACCTGCTTGGAGGCATTGAATATAAAAATGAGCTCGGCGTTTTAAAAACGGACTTTACCATGATCAAACCGGGTCTGCTGCACGAAGCGAATGGGGGGTACCTCATCGTTCTGGCCAAGGACATTTTGACTATGCCTTACGCTTGGAAGGGACTGATGAGAGCGCTCCTGGACGACGAAATCACCATTGAGTCCCTGGGAAGCCAAATGGGCGCTATTGTCTCGACGACCTTGAAACCTCAGCCTATCCCGCTGGATGTCAAGATCATACTCATTGGGGATCAGTATACCTACCAGCTGCTGTATTATTATGATGAGGAATTTAGAAAACTGTTTAAGGTCATGGCAGATTTTGATATTGAAATGGACCGAAATGAGGACAATATTGATAAAATCGCTCGGTTTATCGCAAAGCATTGTCATGAAGACGAACTCAGGCATTTCAGCAGGTGCGCGGTAGGACGTGTCATTGAGCAGAGCTCGAGGCTGGCGGATGATCAGAATAAACTGAGCTCACATCTGAATAAGCTGGTGGACTTAATTTACGAAGCAGACAGCTGGGCTGATGAGGACGGCGCAGAGATTGTTGAGTCAAAGCACGTCGATATTGCGCTGGAAATGATTGAGAAGCGCAACAACAAAATTGAAGAAAAGGTTCTGGAAATGTTTGAGAATGGGGATTATCTCCTGGATGTCTCCGGCGAGAAGATTGGCGAGATCAATGGCTTGGCAGTCACCGGCTCCGGCCAGTATCAGTTCGGAAAGCCAACCAAAATTACAGTTTCAACTTACCGCGGGAGAGCGGGGATCATCAATATTGAACGCGAAGCGCGAACCAGCGGCGCGATCCATGACAAAGGGGTTATGATCATATCGGGTTATCTTGGCCATAAGTTCGCCCAGGATAAGCCATTGGCTCTGACTGCCAGTATCGTCTTTGAACAGCTGTATTCGGGCATTGACGGCGATTCTGCCTCCAGTACGGAATTGTATGCCCTGCTGTCCAGTTTGTCTGAAATCCCTATACGGCAATCTATTGCCGTTACAGGTTCGGTAAACCAGCGCGGGGAAATTCAACCCATTGGCGGGGTTAACGAGAAAATTCACGGTTACTTCAAAGTGTGCAAGTTGAAAGGCTTAAATGGTGAACAGGGCGTCATCATCCCTCACCAGAATGTTAAGAATCTGATGCTTTCAGAAGAAATCATTGATGCAGTCAAAGCAGGGACTTTCCATATCTATTCTGTGCATAACATCGATGAAGGCATTGAGATCCTGACGGGAATTCAAGCAGGCACCATGTATCCGGATGGCTCTTATACAAAGGATTCCGTGTATGATCGCGTCAACCGGAAGCTGCAGGAGCTGATCAAACCGTCACCGGCGGAGCTTGAAGCTCTTAGGGTATCCAAGGCTATAAAAGCAGAGGAGGAAGAAAAAGAAACCCAAGAAAATGGAAAGGACAATGATCCGGTCGTCGGTGAAGATGACATTGAAAAAGACGGAGAAGAAGACTCCGGACCAATTCCGGGTCAGCTGCCCATTGAAGAGCCTGTGGAAGATGAAGATGAAGAGGGCGAAGAGGACAAGTCCTTCTAATTAAATTGGGGGACGGCAAGTCTGAAGCTGGGGATACAGAGGTTATTAAAACTGACACAAAAACAAACAGCAGAGAAATTGGGATTTCCACCCATTTTCTCTGCTGTTTCTCTTGGCTCTACTTGCCCTTTAGATCAGCGTTTGGCGTTCTGATGATTCTGTGCTCTGTGATCAGGTAGTCCAGCGGAATGTCATGGGGTTCAACAGGGATAAGTCCGTTGGGGACAATCTGCAGGTCATAGGCAATGCCGCAGACAACACATTCCGTGCGAACATGTGGGAGAAGCTTGTCATAATAACCGGCCCCATACCCGATCCGGTTGCCCATGACATCAAAAACGACACCCGGTGACAAAATAAGATCCAGATCTATGGGTTCGATATCTGGCATTCGGTCTTTTGGCGGCTCAAGAATGCCGAAAGAGGAGCGGACCAAGTCGTCGAAGGACTTAATGGAATATAAATCCAAACGATCCGCCTTTTTGTTGACTCTAGGAACCACCGGTGTTTTGCCGGTTTTCCACAAGTGCTCAATTATGCCTGCAGTGCGGACTTCATCTTTGAAATCCATGAAGATCATGACAATTTTGGCGTTGTCCAGCAGTGGCGTGTGAATCAGCTGATCGAGTATTTGAGCGCTCTTGGCGTCAAGCTCTGCTTCAGAAAGACTGCCTCGTCGCGTAAGAATATCCGCGCGCAGTGTTTGTTTATCCATGGGAATCCTCCTTATTTGAATGTCTTAACTCCATCATAGGCATTCCCGGGTGAATTGGCAAGGGTTGACTTTTATTGTCTATCATAATGAGGGTGTCATTGAACTGTAACCTCGGCTTCATATGGTTTTTTTTAATGTTCGCTTTTCTTATCTCTATGATTAAGATAGAATAGTAGTGATGTAAATGTGAATGAGTGCGCTGTAAGTAATGAAAGTGGCGTCTACGAGTCAATGAGGGGTGATGAACCATGCATTTTGCGGATCGCTTGCCGGAAGATCTTCCGCAGATTCGCCTGGAAGGTGTCACGGTCCGTTTTGATAATGGGCATGAGGCGCTGAAGGACATTGATCTGGATGTCCAAAAGGGAGAGTTTATTTTCGTCGTGGGTCCATCAGGTGCCGGTAAATCGACATTTATTAAGTTGTTGTTAAAGGAGTATGATGCGACTGCCGGGAAAATTTACGTTTGCGGGCAACGCGTCTCCAACATGCACCGGAGGAAGGTGCCGTTTCTGAGACGTCAGCTCGGCGTAGTGTTCCAGGATTTCAGGCTGCTGCCCAACAAGACGGTGTATGAGAATGTCGCTTTCGCTATGGAGATCATCGAGGCTAAAGACCGAGATATCCGCAGGCAGGTGCCCATGATCCTCAGCATTGTTGGATTGGCGGACAAGCACAAGCTATACCCGCATCAGCTGTCTGGCGGTGAGCAGCAGCGCGTTTCCATCGCGCGGGCCATGATCAACAATCCGCCCATTCTTATAGCGGATGAACCTACGGGGAACCTGGACCCGGACACCTCCTGGGAAATCATGAAGCTTCTCAGGCAGATCAACCAGAGGGGAACGACAATCCTCATGGCAACTCACGACAAGACTATCGTTGACGTCATGCAGCAGCGCGTTATAGCGCTTAATAACGGCGTGATCGTCAGGGATGAATTGGGAGGTTGCTACGGCTGTGAAGATTAGGTCGATACGGTACACACTAAAAGAAAGCATGAAAAACCTGTGGAGAAACCGGATGATGAGTCTGGCGTCCTTGACTTCGGTGGCCGCGACACTCCTGATCCTTGGGATAATTTTTATTCTGATCGTCAATATCAATTCCCTTGCGCAAGGTGCGAAGGAGCAGTTCGATACCGTTCAAGTCTATCTTGTCGATGGACTGGAAACATCCAGGATCGAAACCATCGGCCAAGACATCTTTGCGCTGGAAGGCGTGAGAGAGGTCACTTATGAGACCAAGGAAGAAGCCATGGAGAAGATGAAAGCGCAGTGGCAGGAAAATGGCTATCTGCTGGACGGTCTTGAGTCTAATCCGCTTCCGGACAGCTTTATCATAACGCTCAACGACATTGGCTTTGCGAATTATGTGGTGCGGAATGTTGAGAAGTTCGAGGGCGTTGAAGAGGTCAAATATTATCAGGAAATTATTGAGCGAATGATGAATATCGCGGACATGATTCGAACGGTGGGGCTGGCGGTCATGTTTACCCTGGTGGCGCTCAGTACGTTCATTATCAATAATACGGTCAAATTAGCAGTCAACGCCCGGCGTCGTGAGATCAACATCATGAAATACGTCGGGGCGACAAACTGGTTTGTCCGTTGGCCGTTTCTCGTGGAGGGTACTGTACTCGGCCTGATTGGCGCGCTGATTTCGGCAGGCGTGATTTACGCCCTCTATCACTATCTGCATACCATTCTGAGCAGCCAGTTCTATGTGCTGATTGCCGCTTATCTGGTGAGCGTTGAATCGGTCATGAGGGATATTTTGATTTTGTTTGTTGTCATTGGATCGGGAATAGGTATATTGGGCAGTATTTTGTCAATGAAGAAATATCTGGATGTTTGATGTGAGGCAAAGATTTTTTGCCGATGGTGAGTTAAAGTGACCATCGGCCACAAAATCTTCTCGCTGAAAGGAGGTCACCCTTTGAAGAAATGGATCGCCGTCCTGATTGCTGTGGCGCTGGTGTTTGGTGCGGTCGGCACGGAGAGCTGGGCCAGCAGCCAGGATTTGAAAAAGTACCAGGAGCAGCTCAAAAAGCTCCAGTCTGACATGAAGAGAATAGATGAACAGCAGCGAAAACTGACCAGCAGCCAGAAGTCAGTGGTGAAGAAGATCGGCAGTATTGAGGACAGCATCCGCTCGGTCGAAGCTGAGATGGAGAACATTACTGAACAGATCAGGATGACGGAAGGCACGTTGAACACCACCCTGATGGAGCTGGCTAACGCGGAATCGAAAATCGTCGATAAGAAGGACACGCTGAACCAGCGCCTTCGCGTCATGTATAAAACCGGCCATGTTGGTTATCTCGAGGTGCTGCTGGGTTCTTTTAATTTTGAAGACATGCTGAGCCGAATGGACATGCTGCAGAAAATTTATGAGCATGACACCACACTGCTTGAATACATGCAGCAGCAGAGAGATCTGGTCGAGGAGAAAAAGAAATCTCTCGAAGAGCAAAAAGCGTCACTGGTATCCTTGAAAACCAATTTATCCAGCAAGCAGGTCAAACTCTCGGGGGATCTTGTCAGTCTGGATGCCGAGCAGCAGAATTTGAAGAAGGATATTAAGGCGCTGGAAGCCCAGGAAGACCGGTTGAACGAGGACGCCAAGAAAATTACCAGTTTGATTGCCAGCCTGAAGACGACCGAGAAGTATGTCGGCGGCAAGATGATGTTCCCGACACCGGGGTATACGAGGATCACGTCGCCATTTGGCAACCGGCTGCACCCGGTTTACAAAACCTACAAGATGCATACGGGGATTGACATTGCGGCGCCGTCAGGGGCCAAAATTGTTGCGGCATTGGATGGGACGGTCATTTACTCGGATTGGTTCGGCGGTTACGGCAAGGTAATTATGGTCGATCACGGCGGCGGCATTGTGACGCTGTATGCCCATTGCTCCTCGCTGGTTGTGAAGTCCGGGACCAAGGTCACCAAAGGTCAGACTGTGGCGAAGGTTGGAACCACAGGGGTTTCAACAGGCGCGCACTTGCATTTTGAGGTGCGGCAGAACGGTAAGTATGTCGATCCGGTCCCATGGGTGTCCAAATAACCCGGTGAGGATTTACACAATAGACAACCATAGGATGTGGTCAATTGAAAAAACGCAGCGCAGCACTGCTTTGCCTGTTTGTGATGATTCTAAGTTCAGTTGGTACTTTTTTTGTCAGCAACCTGTTGCAGCTTCGAATTGGGGATAAAGTCATTTTGCCAAAGGCAGATCTTGAGTATTATCAGGATCTGGATCGACGTTACAGTAAAGTTGAGGAATTGAAGGGTTATATTGATCAGTATTTTTATAAAGATGTCGCAGAGGTGGATTTTGAGGACGGATTATTAAAGGGACTGTTTTCATCCCTCGAAGATCCCTACTCCATTTATATGAACGCATCGGACTACGAGAGCTTCAATATATCGACGACAGGCGAATACGGCGGGATTGGCGTCGTGGTCAGTCCGAATGAGAACGGTTATATTGAAGTCGTGTCACCAATAGACGACACCCCCGCTGAGAAAGCAGGGCTCAAATCCGGGGACATCATACTGACGGTGGATGACACAGATGTGGATATGGACATGTATGAAGAGGCGGTCAGCATGATTCGCGGCAAACCAGGCGAGGCGGTCAAACTGACCATTCGCAGGATTGGCGTCTCTGAAATCCTGGAATTTGAAATTGTCAGGGAGCAAATCAAAGTTCAGGTCGTGAAGACGGAAATCCTCGAGGATCAGATCGGTTATTTGAGGCTGACTTCTTTTGACGAGGATGCTTATAAGGAATTCAAAGCTGAATTGTCAGATTTACAGAGACAAAATATTAAGGGTTTGATACTTGATCTGCGTGGAAATCCTGGCGGATCTCTCACGGAATGCACCCAGATCGCGGACTATCTGCTGGGGGAACAAGTGATTGTCTACATGGAGGACCGTGCCGGTGAAAAAACGTATTACAGATCGGACAAGAATAAGGTCGACTTACCGCTGGTGGTGCTCGTCGACGGCGGTTCTGCCAGCGCTTCGGAGATTTTGACGGGTGCTGTTCAGGATGAAGAAGCTGGTGTTGTCATTGGAACGCAGACTTTTGGCAAAGGCCTGGTCCAGTCGGTGATCGAACTTCGCGACGACACAGCGTTTAAGTTGACGACGTCCCAGTATTTTACCCCGGATGGGACCAACATCCACAAGGTTGGCATAACTCCGGATATCGTTGTGGAACCATCCGAGGATGAAACGTTGGATGTCCAGCTCGACAAAGCGGTTGAGGTTATGAAGGGATCAATTCAAGAGTCTGTCAATGCGTCGGTTCAGGGGGCCTCGAATTGAAAAAACATTTGCTTCGCGTCATGCATCTTGAGTGGTTGCCAGTTCTGTTTATTGCTTTGGTCCTGTTTAAAGTGATTGAGAATTATGTCAGTGTCTGGTCGTTCGTAAAACTGCTTGTCGGACTTTTAATGCCGTTTGTGTGGGGCTTTGGCATTGCTTATATTCTGAATCCGCTCATGAAAATTTTGGAGAAATATCTGCGCCTGCCGAGGACACTAAGTTTAGCCGTGACTTATGCCTTTGCCATCTGGCTGGTGTATCTGGCTATGACGGGCATTGTGCCGAGTATCGCCGCCAGTATCCGGGACATCATCGACAATGGGCCGACTTACCTTGAGTCTCTTAGGAATTTCTTGCTGAATGCCTCCGCCAGGATTGAAAGCTTTGAGGTTTTTGATCTTGAGAAATTTTTGGAGCGCTGGAGCCTCGACAATATGCTGGGCACCATCAGCGAAAATCTGGACACGGCAGTCAGCGCCATGTTCTTTGGCGTGCTTGGATTTGCGAACAGTATTTTAAAGTTCGCGATTGGATTGATCCTTTCTATTTACATGCTGAAGGACAAAGAAAAGTTTATGTCCAGTATTAAGAAGTCTGCTTATGCACATTTTGACCGGGAGACGGCAGATGGGTTATGTGGATTGGTTTCTGAAAGTGACCGCATGTTCACGAAGTTTATCATTGGAAAGATAATTGACTCGCTGATTATTGGCATCATTGCCTATTTTGGCTTTGTATTCATGGACATTCGCTATCCGATTCTGCTCGCGCTGATCGTTGGGGTCACGAATATGATTCCCTACTTCGGACCTTTTATTGGTGCGGTGCCAGCGGTGCTGATCACGCTGTTCTACAGCCCGATCCAGTCTTTGTGGGTGCTGCTGTTCATCTTTGTGCTGCAGCAGTTTGACGGGTACATTCTGGGACCGAAGATTCTCGGAGATTCAGTGGGGGTCAAGCCGTTTATGATTATCTTGGCGATTTTGCTGGGCGGCGGTTTGTTTGGGCTTCTGGGGATGTTTTTGGCTGTGCCGACGGCAGCGGTCATTAGAAATTATTACAGGCGTCATGTGGATCGCCGGCTAGAGGAAAAGGGTATTGTGATTTCGTAGTTGTGACCCCGGCGAGTGCCGGGGTCTTTTCTATCTTGACAGGATCAAAGGGCTGATATTGAGAAATGTTATCGCAAGCTCTGGCACTAAATTGAAACTCGTCCGCGTCACTCGATCGAAACTTGTCCGCGTTGCTTACATTGATTGACGGGGTATATAATAGGGGAGTATAATGGATAGGGAACAAACGTTTGGGAAATAGAGGTGATCGCATGACCTTTCAAGTCGTATCAGAATTTAAGCCTACGGGGGATCAGCCCGAGGCAATAGAGAAACTGGTGAGCGGCTACACATCAGGAATGAAGGAGCAGGTTCTGCTGGGGGTAACCGGCTCGGGCAAGACGTTTACAGTAGCCAATTTAATTGAAAAGATCCAGAAACCGACCTTGGTTCTGGCCCACAATAAGACACTGGCAGCTCAGCTGTGCAGTGAGTTTCGGGAGTTCTTCCCGAACAATGCCGTCGAGTACTTTGTGAGTTACTATGATTACTATCAGCCGGAAGCCTATGTGGTACACAGCGATACATTTATTGAAAAAGACTCATCGATCAATGATGAAATCGACAAGCTGCGGCACTCGGCCACAGCGGCGCTGTTTGAACGTGAAGATGTGATCATAGTCGCGTCGGTTTCCTGTATCTATGGCCTCGGTGATCCCATCGATTACAACAGCATGGTGCTGTCGCTGCGTCCCGGCATGGTGAAAACCCGCGAAGAGATTTTGTCTAAGCTGGTGGAAATCCAATATGTCCGAAACGACATTGCCTTTACCCGCGGCACCTTCAGGGTGAGAGGCGACGTCGTCGAAATCTTTCCCGCTGCCTCGGAGGAAAGCGCGATCCGGGTGGAGCTGTTCGGGGACGAAATTGAGAGGATCGCTGAAGTCAACGTCCTGACAGGCGAGATCTTGGGCTATAGAAAACACATCTCCATTTTTCCGAGGTCCCACTATGTCACGAGCAAAGAAAAAATTGAGGCGGCAATCAGCGTCATTGAGCAGGAACTGGAAGATCGGCTCAAATTCTACAAGGATGAGGGCAAATTCCTGGAGGCTCAGCGCATTGAACAGCGTACCCGGTACGACATTGAGATGCTTCGGGAGATGGGATTTTGTCAGGGCATTGAAAACTATTCGAGGATCTTGTCCGGAAGACCTCCGGGGAGCCGCCCTTTTACACTGATTGACTACTTCCCGGATGATTTTTTAATGGTCATAGACGAATCCCATGTCACCCTGCCCCAAGTGCGCGGTATGTACGGCGGTGACCAATCGAGAAAGCATACGCTGGTAGATTACGGTTTTCGCCTGCCGTCCGCTCTAGACAACCGACCGCTTAGCTTTGACGAGTTTGAGAAAGTGCTGGACAAGATCCTGTATGTCAGCGCGACACCATCGGCTTATGAACTGAACAGAAGCGGCCAGGTGGTTCAGCAGATCATCCGTCCGACAGGGCTTCTGGATCCGCACATCGAAGTGCGTCCGGTCAAAGGTCAGATTGACGATCTGTATTCTGAAATTATGGTGCGCGTCGCCCGCAAGGAACGGGTCCTGGTGACGACGCTGACGAAAAAAATGGCAGAGGATTTGACGGATTACTTTAAAAAGATGGATATCAAGGTCAGGTATATGCACTCCGAGGTTGAGACGCTGGACCGGAATAAGATCATTCGCGGGCTCAGGGTGGGAGAATTTGACGTGCTGATCGGGATCAACCTTCTCAGAGAAGGTCTGGATTTGCCTGAGGTTTCATTGATTGCCATATTGGACGCAGACAAGGAAGGTTTCCTGCGGTCTGAGACGTCGCTGATCCAGACCATCGGCAGAGCGGCGAGAAATATTGACGGTCGGGTGATCATGTACGCGGATGTCTTTACGGCGTCCATGCAGAAGGCCATTGACGAAACCAACCGCAGGCGAGAGATTCAGCATGCGTACAATCTGGAGCACAATATTACACCGAAGGGCATCGTGAAATCCATCCGGTCGATCATTGAAGCAACCGAAGTTGCCGAGGAAGGGCTGGATCCAGAAATTGCGGCCTTGGTGCTGGACTACGCGGATCTCGAGCGGATGATCGAGGACCTGGAAAACGAAATGTATGTGGCTTCAGCCAATTTGGAATTTGAGAAGGCGGCTGTGCTGCGGGACCGAATTCATGCGCTTAAGAAAAAATTGAGGTGACACAAGGTGAGCAAGAATCAACTGGAAATCAGGGGTGCAAAGGAGCACAACCTGAAGAACATCGATATAGACATACCCCGGGACGAGCTGGTCGTCATCACCGGGCTAAGCGGATCAGGAAAGTCCTCTCTGGCCTTTGACACCATCTACGCGGAAGGCCAGCGGCGTTATGTGGAAAGTTTGTCTGCGTATGCCCGGCAGTTTCTCGGACAGATGGAAAAACCCAACGTAGAGTCCATCAGCGGCTTGTCGCCGGCGATTTCCATAGATCAGAAAACCACCAGCCGAAATCCTCGGTCTACCGTTGGCACAGTGACGGAAATCTATGATTACCTGAGACTGCTGTACGCCAGAGCCGGGACGCCCCATTGTCCGGTCTGCGGCATCGAAATCTCCCAGCAGACCGTGGACCAGATTGTCGACCGCGTCATGGGACTGCCGGAAGGGACCAAGGTCCAGGTTCTGGCGCCGGTTGTTCGCGGCAAAAAGGGCGAGCACAAAAAGGAGCTCGAGTCCGTCCGCAAAGAGGGCTTTGTCCGGCTGCGGATTGACGGCGAGATCAGGGAGGCTTCTGAGGAAATCGTACTCAACAAGACTCAGAAGCACCTGATTGAAGTGGTCATAGACCGACTGATCGTGCGTGAAGGCATACAGCAAAGGCTGTCAGACTCCGTGGAAACGGCGCTCAAACTGACGGGTGACCTGGTGGTGGTCAACATTCTGGAGGGAGAGGATCTCGTCTTCAACACCCAGTTTGCCTGCCCGGAACACGGGCTCGGCATTACGGAAATGGAGCCCCGCATCTTCTCTTTCAACGCGCCTTACGGTGCCTGCGAGCACTGCAAGGGGATTGGGTACCTTCAAAAAATTGACCCGGACCTAATCATCCCAAACCAGCATCTCTCCATCAAGGACGGCGCGGTGGCACCGGTGGCCAACAGCGGACAAGAGACCTTTTTCCCGCAGATGATCAAGGCGATCCTGGATCATTTTGAAGAGTCGGATGAAACAGCCATTGAGCAGCTGAAACCAGAAACCCTGAATGCCATCCTATATGGATCGGGGACTCAGGAGTTTGAGATTTTCTTCGACAGCCGCTTTGGAGGTTATAAGAAATACAAAGCGACTTTCGAGGGCATCATTCCCAATATTCAGCGCCGGTACAACGAGAGCCAATCCGACAATATGCGGGAGTGGTTCAGCGAGTTCATGAGCCTTGAGCCTTGTGAAAAATGCCATGGCGCGCGGCTGAAGGACGAAGTACTGGCCGTTCACTTTGGCGGTGTCAACATCCATCAAATGACGGAAATGGCCGTTCGAGATCTTGTAGACTTCTTTAACAGGGTACAGCTGGACACAATGAAAACGGCCATTTCTGAACCCATTGTCAGGGAAATTTCCGGCCGTCTCAACTTCCTTAAGGATGTCGGCTTGGATTATTTAACCTTGTCCAGGACAGCCGGCACTTTATCCGGCGGCGAGTCCCAGCGGATCCGCCTTGCGACTCAGATTGGGTCCGGCCTGGTAGGGGTGCTTTACATCCTGGATGAACCATCGATTGGTCTGCATCAAAAAGACAACAGCAAACTGCTGAAAACCCTGAGAAACCTCACAGAGCTCGGCAACACGCTGCTGGTGGTCGAGCATGACGAGGAGACCATCATGGCGGCGGATCACGTCATTGATATGGGTCCAGGCGCGGGGGTACATGGCGGTGAAGTTATCTTTTCCGGCAAGGTGCCTGAGTTGATGGTGAGCGAGACCTCTCTCACCGGCCAGTACCTTTCCGGTCGTAAGAAGGTAGAACTGCCCAAAGCGCGAAGAAGTCCCAATGGTCAGTGGATCCGGATTCTAGGGGCGGCTGAAAACAATCTCCAAAACATTGACGTCGCAATTCCCAGAGGCGTCATGACCTGTATCACCGGGGTTTCCGGTTCGGGGAAGAGCACGCTGATCAATGAAATTCTCTACAAAAGTGCTGCGGTGCGCATCAATGGCACCCGGGTCAAGCCGGGCCGTCATCTTGGGATTGAAGGCCTCGAAGAAATAGACAAGATTATTGATATTGACCAGTCGCCAATCGGGCGAACACCGCGCTCTAATCCGGCGACTTATTCTGGCGTCTTTGATCCAATCCGGGATCTTTTCGCCAGGGTCCCTGAAGCGAAAATCAGGGGCTATCAAAAGGGCCGCTTCAGCTTCAACGTCAAGGGCGGCCGCTGCGAAGCCTGCCGCGGGGACGGCATCCTGAAAATTGAAATGCACTTCCTGCCTGACGTCTACGTTCAGTGTGATGTCTGTAAGGGCAAGCGCTATAACCGTGAGACCCTGGAGGTCAAATACAAGGGCAAGAGTATTGCCGATGTTCTAGATATGAACGTCGAGGAGGCCCTCGACTTTTTTGACAGCATTCCAAAGATCAAAAGGAAAATCAAAGCCCTGCACGAAGTCGGATTGGACTATATTAAACTGGGCCAGCCATCGACTGAGCTTTCCGGGGGTGAAGCCCAGAGGGTCAAGCTTGCTACAGAACTGAGCAAGGTCAGCACAGGCAGGACGCTTTATATCCTCGACGAGCCAACGACGGGCCTTCATATCGCCGACGTCCACCATCTGATCAAAGTATTGGACCGACTGGTTCAGGGCGGCAACACCGTGGTCATCATCGAGCACAATATCGATGTCATCAAGTCTGCGGATTATCTGATCGACCTTGGACCGGACGGCGGAGACAAAGGCGGCGGGGTCGTGGCGGTCGGGACGCCTGAGCAGGTGGCGCGCTGTGAGGCCTCCTATACCGGACAGTATCTGCGGCCCATCCTGGAAAAGGAACATCTGTGGGACGTGGTACCGCTCGAGGAATCCAAGAAAGAGGTAAGAACGAAGAAACTCAAAGAGAAAAAGACGGCAGCGGCTAAAGAAACAGCGTCACCTGACGCGGAATCGACAGTCGCAGCGTCGAAAGCCGCGACGCCGAAGGCTCCAGAATCAGATAAGCCAAAGAGAAAAGCGAGGGCGAAGACTTCATGAGACGACTGAGCCGTAGTTTTTTAGCGACGTTCAGCTTTATTGCCGCTTTCTTTTTCGTGCTTGGGTCTTTTATACTGGTGCCTGAGCCCTTTGAGAATAACAGGCTGACAGCCTGGAATTTTGCTTTGTTTGCTTTTCTGGTCTTCCAGCCGTTGGTTTATATGACTATCAACGAAGCGCTGAGTCGACAGGTCGCGGATCTTTATAAATTCAGGTTTTCCCTTAAAACTGCTGAAACGCCGCTCTATGATCGAATTCTCACCGTCGCGGGCATGGCTTTGACAGGCATGGTGCCACTGTTTCAGCTCGATCGGATTGAGCCGCGTCTCGTAGTGGCCAGTGTTGTGGCGTGGATTGTGATAACAGAAGCATTGCTTCTGATCAGCAGCCGCTTTGCCAGGGCTGATTTTCAACACGACATCATCCTGGTAAGAGGATTGAATTTTCGAAAGCACTATGGCATGTCGAGCAAGGCCATGACGACGAGCGGCATTTATCAATACGAGGAATTTGAGTCCTTCACGCTGGTTGGTGAACGCCTTACTTTGAGGCTTGCGGGAACGGGCGGCCGCTTGTGTCTGCGGCTCCCTGAAAATCTGGCAGAGCCCGTGTGCGCTTACTTGCAGCAGGCGAAGCTGATTCGCCGTGTGTAGCGCCTATTAAATAAAATGTATAAATGGTATTGGAGAAACCGGGTGTCTGACACCCGGTTACAACCACCCATTTCCACCACATGTACTCAAAAAAACAAAGGACAATCCGGAATTCGCGCGGCGAATTTTGGATTGTCCTTTGTTTCTAGACTTAGTACTCCATCATGTGGTTAAACTCCGCAGATTCAACCCACTCTTCAGGCCGTCTGACATATTCAGCGAGGTTTTCGACGATCATGAGATGGCGATTTTCTTCTTCCTGCAGCTCGATCAGAATTTTTTTCTCGTGGTCGGAATTAGTGCGCTCATAGGCGTCTTTATAGAATTCGATTGAGCTGCGTTCCATGTCGGCGGCTTTCATGTAAGCTTCAAAGGCGTGCTCCGGCATCTCAAGGGACTCTTTGTTTTCGAGTGCCTTGGCGAAGACGCTTTTGAGGGTTTCCAGACTGGTCCCTTCCATAAAGCGGACACTGCCGGATATAATATTGCTGACGATTTCATAGTGCTTGTGTTCGTCTGCTGCCATCAATTCAAAGACAGCCTTGATGCCCGGGTTCACAGCGTTTTTGGCGAGTTCGAGGTAATACTGTTCACCGTCCATTTCCATTTTGACGGCAAGATCGTAAAGACTCATGAAAACACCTCCTATTGTAATGTTAACCTATTACCCAACGTGGGGCGATTTTCACCAATCAAAACAGAAAATATGGTAGAATTGTTTATGGAATTGAGAAGGATTGGGGTTGTGGAACCATCGGCAGCCTGTTTTTATTTTTGTTTTTGCCGATGGTCATTTTAAATACGAAACGGAGTTTGGTTATGACGCGCATGGAAACCATCAAGGCGCAAGTGAAGAAGGTGCCGGAGACGCCCGGTGTCTATCTGATGAAGGATAAATGGGGCAACGTGATCTACGTGGGCAAGGCGAAGCGGCTGAAGCAGAGGGTGTCCTCCTATTTCAGGGCGCTGAATTCCCATGCGCCAAAGGTGCGCAGCATGGTCGCGGTGGTCGAGGAGTTCGAGTACATTCTCACGGATTCTGAGATGGAGGCGCTGATTCTCGAACAGACGCTGATCAAGCAATATAAGCCCAAATTCAATATTCTGCTGAGGGATGACAAGCAGTATCCGTATATCAAAGTGACGGTGGATGAGGCATTCCCGCGGCTGATCATGACGCGGCAGCTGTCCCGGGACAAGGCCCGGTATTTTGGACCCTACACCAGCGCTGAGGCGGTGCGCAGGACGATTGAGGCTTTGCAGGAGATTTACCCTATTCGGAAGTGCAACCGGCGGCTGGAAAAAATGGATGAACGGCCGTGTCTGAATTTTCATATCAGAAAGTGTCTGGGGCCGTGTCAGGGTACCGTTCATCAGGAGGCGTACCGGGCTATGATTGAGGAGATCCTCAAGTTTCTGGGCGGTAAGACGGATTTCTTGAGGGAGAAGCTGACAGCGGAGATGAAGACGGCCGCAGCGGCGCTGGAGTTTGAGAAGGCGGCGGCGCTTAGGAATCAGGTTATGGCCATCGATCAGCTGATGGAGCGTCAGAAGGTGGTCTATGAGTCGGACGTCTCCCAGGACGTGATTGGCAGCTTCGCGACGGAAAACCGGATCTGCGTCATGATTTTTACGGTGCGGGGCGGGAAGATGATTGGCAAAGAGGAGTATGTCTTTGAAGAGGAATACCTTCAGGATCCGGAAGCGCTTATGGATGACTTTATTCTTCAGTATTACGCGAATGTCACGGAATTTCCAAAGGAGATCGTCGTGGAACGACTGCCGGAGGATTTCGAGTTACTGGAGGCGTTTCTCGCGAAGAAGGCTTCTTTCAAAATTAAGCTGACGGCGCCGCAGCGGGGCGACAAGATTAAGCTGCTTGATCTCGTGCGCGAAAATGCCCGGGAGTACCTTGAGAAGTTCGAGGAACGAATCCTGCGCGAGCGAGAGAAGTCGGATCAGATCGAAACGGCACTGCGGGAGATGCTGGGGCTGAAAGGGCGAATCCGCAGGATTGAAGCCTATGATATATCGAATATTTATGGGGTGCTTTCGGTGGGCTCCATGGTGGTTTATGAAGATGGAAAGAAGAAACCCAGGGATTACAGGCGCTTCAAGGTCAAGACCATTGAGGGCGCGAATGATTACGGCTCCATGCAGGAAATTTTGTTCCGAAGGTTCAGGCGGGGCCTTGAGGAGCAGGCTGCCTTCAATGCGCTGATCGAGTCTCAGGATGACGGGGGAATCCTTGCGGCGGAGGACGGCTTATGGGATGGGTCAGAGACTGGTGTTGGCCTGGATGGAAGCGCGTTGACTGCGGCGCCGGATGCTTTTGAAATGGGAGAGGAAGCGGCATCAGCTGCAGCAGCAGCTGAGTCTGCGGGGCCTTATATGGGCAAGGCTGGCCGCCGATGGGGCGCTGGCAGCAGCGCGAACTCGAAGTTCTCCCAATTCCCGGATTTGATCCTGATCGACGGTGGCAAGGGCCACGTCTCTGCCGTACTGGACGTCATGAACGCCCTTGGGCTTGAACTTGAGATTGCCGGTCTCGTTAAGGATGACTATCACAGGACGGATCAGCTCTATTACCGCGGTCAGTTTTACGCGATCCGGACCCAGCCGGAACTGTACCGCTTCCTGGCAGGGATCCAGGAGGAAGTGCACCGATTCGCACTTGAGTATCACAAGACGCTGCGCAGCAAAAATATGACACAGTCTTTGCTGAACGAAATTGAAGGCGTTGGCGAAAAGCGGCGATTGAAGCTGATGCAGTATTTTAAGAGCATTGATAAAATTCGGGATGCCTCGGTGGAGGAGCTGGCCAAGGTCGACGGCATGAACCGCCGGACGGCGGAAAAGGTGTATGATTATTTTCATGGCACCCCAGAACGCCAGGAGACCGAAGAGAATTGAGTCTAAATTGTGCGAAGCTCTGGCACTGAAATGAAAGTTGTCCGCGTCCCCAATTTTAAACCGGGGACGCGGACAGTAATATAACCGGGGACGCGGACAAAAAATAAACTGGTGACAGGCACTAAAAAGAATTTTGGGACAGGCACCAACCAAATAGGAGGTCTTTATTTTGAAATCGTTGGATGAATTGACGAAAATTCGCGCCGCGGCGCTGGACCAATCCCGGGATGACAAAAAAATCCTGGTCAGGATTGGCATGGCGACTTGTGGTATTACGGCAGGCGCGAGACAGACGCTGACCAGGCTTTTGGATCTCATGGCGCAGGATCGCAACACCCATATTCAAATCGTTCAGACGAGCTGTATGGGAGACTGTGACAAAGAGCCAATTCTCGAAGTTGTGGATCTGAATGGGAAAACCACAAGGTATGAGCGAGTCGGTATTCAGGAAGTCGAGAGACTCTATTACGACGTCCTGAGAACCCCGGGCGCACAAACTGTCACCAAAAGAACAAAAACGGTCAGTCTTGAAGGCGGAGAGGGCTCGGGAAAAACGACGCTTCTCGCCATGCTTCAGGATTACTATACAAAGACAGGCAAGGACGTCATGATCACCAGAGAACCCGGCGGCGTCAGAATTGCCGAAAAGATCCGAGAGATCATCCTCGACATAGAACACACTGAAATGGACGTGAGGACCGAAGCGCTGCTTTACGCAGCGGCCAGGCGCCAGCATCTGACTCAGAAGGTGTTGCCGGAACTGGGCAGGCGGGACCTGGTACTCTTCGACCGCTTCGTAGACTCCTCCGTTGTCTACCAAGGCTATGTGCGGGGGATCGGCATGGATGAGGTGTACGAGCTCAATCGCTTTGCCACTGAGGATTTTCTGCCGGACTTGACCATCTATCTGGATATCGACCCCGCTGAGGGCCTGAAGCGCGTCTATGGGGACTCCGGCCGGGAGATCAACCGGTTGGACCTCGAAGCAGCCGAATTTCACGTCAAAGTGCGGGAAGGCTACAGGATTATGCTGTCAGAGCACTCAGAGCGGATGATCGAGGTGGACGCTTCAAGGCCCATCGAAGCCGTTTTCGAAGACGTGAAAAATCTCTTGGACAATTTGATGAAACAGGATTAGAAACCGTGAAAAAAGCAACAAATCATGATATAATAAAACCGATCGTTAAAAAGTTAACTTTCTTATCCCACAACGGGCAGGTGAATAGTTGACAGCGCCTTCAAAGCTGTTGAAGCAGCGCTTCAGGACATACGACCAGGAGGTTCTTATGCAGATCGGAACATTGGTAGAATTGCTGGGCGGCAAGATCATTGTCGGAGAACAATATTCAGACAAAAAAATCGATTTCGCCTTCAGTTCCGACTTGATGAGCGACGTACTCGCCTTTGTGTCGGAACACGCACAGGACTGTGTCCTGCTGACCGGACTCACGAACAACCAGGTCATACGTACCGCAGAAATGCTCGATTTGAGCGCAATCGTTTTCGTCAGAGGCAAGTGCCCGCCGATGGAAGTGGTCGAGCTCGCCGAGGAAAATGACATGGTTTTGATCTCAACACCCCACACCTTATACGCTACATCTGGCATATTGTATGGCCAGGGGCTCGAAGGCGTACCTCTGTAAACCGGTAGTTCTACATACTCAGTACAAGCGCGCATCAACCAGTGAGGTGAGACGCTATGAGCAAAGCCTTGGAAATGGACCGTGCCTCGGCAGTAATGGCCTATGATTACGATGTGATGAAAGAAGATTTTGCCCATGCCGGCTCGGCATCGAGTGATATCAAAAAAAAGTGTCGTGAGATCGGCCTGGATAAAGAAATCATCCGCCGCATCGCGGTTATGACTTATGAAGCAGAAATTAACATTGTCATCCACTCAGAGGGCGGCGTCATCACGGTGATGCTGATGAGTGACCGGATTGAAATATGGGCCGTGGATAAAGGTCCGGGGATTGAAGATGTGGAACTTGCCATGACGGCGGGCTATTCCACAGCCAAAACATCTGCCCGTGAAATGGGCTTTGGCGCCGGAATGGGACTTCCGAACATGAAAAAATGCTGCGACGAGTTCGTCATCGAGTCGGCAAAAGGTGAGTCGACGCGCATTAAAATGGTCATTCGACTTTAGGGCTGGAGGTAACTATGGAGAAGTTTTTGCACTCCGTCATACTGGAGCGGGATTACTGCAATGGCTGCACGTATTGTCTCGACAGGTGCCCCACTCAAGCAATCCGAGTGCGCGACGGCAAAGCGGAGATCATGACGGAACGCTGTATTGACTGCGGCATGTGTATCAAAGTCTGTCCTTACCATGCCAAAGGCGCGCAATCCGACTCGCTTGAGATGCTTAAGAAATTCAAATACAATGTCGCCTTACCGGCCATTTCGATCTACGGCCAGTTTGGTTTGGAATACGACATGAACAAGGTGCTGAATGGTTTCTATCAGCTCGGTTTTGACTTTGTCTTTGACGTTGCCTACGCCGCGGATTTGATCACTCAGATTCAGAAGAAGCGCGTAGAAGAGGACGGGCATGTCAAGCCGTTGATATCTGTTTATTGTCCGGCCGTCATACGCCTGATTCAAATGCGTTTTCCAACCCTGATCGATCACATCAGCCAGTTGGAATCGCCAAGTGAAGTCGCCGCGAGGATTGCCAGAAAGAAAATTGAAGAAATGACGGGTCTTGCCCAGGAGGACATTGGTGTCTTTTACCTGACGGAATGTCCGGCTAAGATTACGAGTATTCGAAAGCCCATCGGCATTGAAAAGTCTCAGATCAATGGCGCCATCTCCCTGGAAGCGATTTATACAAAAATACTGCGGATGTATGACGACATTGAGGTCGTTCAGCAGATTTCGAAGTGCAGCGGCAAAGGGGTCGGCTGGGGCATGGTGGGCGGTCAGAGTTATGCGATGGGTGCCGAGGACTATCTTGCGGTCGACGGGATTGACGAAGTCATCAAAGTCCTGGAGCAGCTGGAGCTTGGAAAGTTGAACGACATCGACTTCTTCGAGGGGTACGCCTGCGTCACAGGTTGTGTCGGTGGGCCGCTGAATCCCGAGAATCCTTTTATTGCGAAGGGCCGGATCAGAAGACTATCGGCCAAATATCCTCAAGAGGTCTCGATGGAGGCATTTGGTGAGATCACGGAAGACATGCTGGAGTGGGATGAGGAAATTGAGCCACTCCCGGTCATGAAGCTGGACGCGGACTTCAAAACCGCGCTTGAGAAGTTGTCGCGCATTGAGGCGCTGTATCACATGCTGCCGGGAATTGACTGCGGCGCATGCGGCGCACCGACTTGCCGGGCACTTGCAGAAGATATTGTTATGGGCAGGGCAGATTTAGCCGATTGTGTCGTTCGTAAGAACAATGAACGAAAATATAATTTGACAGAGGAGAGGTGACTTTTTTGAAAATCTCAGAACTTGAAAAAATTGAAGGTTTTCGGGTCTATGCTGTGGGCGACGAATCTCAAGTGATCACGGGGCTGTATTGCAGTGATCTGCTCAGCTGGGTAATGGCGAAGGGCAAAGCGGGCAATGCATGGATTACAGTACAGACGCATCAGAATGTCCTCGCTGTGGCTTCTTTGCTTGAATTTTCATGCATTATCCTTCCGGATGGACTGACCATGGAACAAGCAGTACTTGATAAAGCAGTTGAAGAAAACATCGCAGTTGTGGGGTCGGACCTGGATGCTTACGGCATCTTTAAGGTGCTTTACGAAGCCGGTCTAAGATAATGCTGCTGTACTATGACCTGCACATGCATACGTGCCTGTCGCCGTGCGGTGAAGAGGAAATGACGCCGAACAACGTCGTCAACATGGCCATGATCAAAGGCCTCGATATTTTGGCGATCGCAGATCACAACCACTGCGGCAACGTTCGCTCGGCTATGGTAGTCGCTGCCAAGCGCGACATGCTGCTGGTGCCGGCCATGGAGCTCCAGACTTTGGAAGACGTTCATGTGCTCTGTTTGTTTCGGCGGGTGGAGGATCTGGAGGCGTTTTTTGAAATCGTAGACGGTGCCATGCTGAAATTGCCAAATCGCCCAGAGCGCTTCGGTCATCAGCTGCTCTTGGATGCTCAGGATGAGCCGGTCGGAGAAGTGGCCCATACCTTGATCACCTCCTGTCAGCTCAGCCTCAGCGACGCCGTGGCACATGTCAGACGGTTGGGCGGAGTGCCCGTCCCGGCTCATGTAAACCGAAGCTCCAACAGCCTGTTGTCCAACCTGGGCTTTATCCCTCAGGGAGAAGCTTTCACGACCCTGGAAGTCACAGCAGGATCAAAAGGTGATCAATTTCTTGAAGCACACCCGGAACTGGCCGCCTTTAGAATTTTGAGGAATTCGGACGCGCACCAGCTGATCGATCTTTCAGAGCGAGAAAACGTCATTGAGCTTCGAGAACGGACTTTGGACTGCTTGATTGACACCTTGTCTACCCCACTGATGAAAAAGGAGTAACATTTATGCGAGAGCTTTCGCTGCACATTCTGGATATCGCGCAGAACTCAATAGTCGCAGAAGCGGCAACCCTCAGGATTGTCATTATCGAGGCGAGAAAAGAGGACCGGCTGACCATCAAGATTAAGGACGATGGTCGCGGGATGGATGAGGAAACGGTCTGCAAAGTCGTCGATCCGTTTTATACGACGAGAACCACACGCAAGGTTGGTCTTGGAATTCCTATGTTTAAACTGAACGCAGAGGGGTGCGACGGTTCATTCGAGCTGAAATCTGAACTGGGAGTCGGCACAGAGCTGATCGCAAACTTCAGGCTCAGCCACATTGACCGGGTGCCATTGGGCAACCTGACGGACACCATAGTCACCATAGCCCTCGGAAGTCCAAAGACGGACCTCATTCTGACGCATTACGTGGATGACCAGAAATTTTCGCTCAGCACCAGAGAAATCAGGCGGATGCTGGGGGACGACGTACCCCTCGACAATATAGATGTGGTGCGCTGGCTTCGTGAGTATGTTCACGAAAATATTGCGGCGATTGGGAGCGAGGCGGTTTATTGATGTTGAATCCGAGGGCTTTCAAGAAAGCGGGGCTCATCCTGATCCTGCTGACGATCCTCATTTCGGTTGTGACATCCAGACTGGGATTGTCCGGTTATGTTCGTCTTGCGCTGCTGACCTTTGGCTTTGGTGCAGGGTTTATCCTGATTGTGGTCGCAGGTGTCCTGCCGCCTGGGGAGTAACTGCGTGTTGGCACGTGGATGCCTTTGTGCGGTGACGCCTGTTTTTTACGCTGGCGCCCATGATTTAAAATCATTATCGTTTATAAGAATGGATAAGAAATTTCAATGCCGGAAATCACGAGTTCCGGGTTATACTGTTAACAGGCGTCCGGCATAGGTGCCGGACGTTTTCGTTTAGCAGGGGTGAGCATTGTATGAAATTCGACTTGCATATACATGAATCAAAACATAGTAAAGACAGTCGGCTGGATCTCGAACAAATTGTTCTGGAGGCTAAAGCACATGGACTGGATGGCATCGCGGTTACGGACCACGATGTTTTGGGGCTGCGGTCTCAAGCCAGATTTTTAAGTGCCCGTCATGACTTGATGATTTTTGTCGGTGTCGAGGTGTCTACATCACGGGGCGATATCCTGGTGTTTGGCGTGGATGAATTGCCTCCAGCGGAGGGATCCAACAAGTTGGATCCTCAGGTCCTTATTGATTATGTGAATGATCACGGCGGGGCGACCATAGCTGCGCATCCGTTTCGTGATAACGGGCGTGGGCTGGGAAATTCAATGTTTGAACTTTCTGGCTTAACAGCCATTGAAGGCTACAATGGGCGAACACTATTCGAGCACAATGCTAAGGCGTTTGAAGCGGCCATGAAGCTCGGTTTGCCTGTCACGGGTGGCAGCGATGCCCATGTGCCTGGTGAAGTAGGCGCTTATGCGACGCAAGTGGAGGCAGCAGTGCATTCGGAGAGAGACTTGATACGCGCTCTTAAACTTGGTCAGTGTCATCCTGTTTCTCAGAAGTCGCTGCCGGTTGTGCCGGCTGCAGGAATGGACGAAGTTATTGCGGTGTAAGCTTTCGGCGATTTGAATGAATTGAATAATGATAAAAGGCCTGCTGAAGAATGAGTGATAAGTCATTCTTCAGCAGGCCTTTTTGGCTTTCGTGTGGGAAAATATGGATTGTGGAAGGCGGTGTCAGACCCCCGCTTCCTGGGAAGGAAACGGGGGTCTGACACCGCCTTCCACATCTCTTTATTGCTTCTAAGCGGCAACTTTCTTCTGATAATTGGCTATAATGCTGGTCGCATGGCCCATTGGGCAGACTTGACACCAGCTGCGGGGTTGATAGAAAAGGCCAAGCATGAGTCCAACCGCAAGGGATGCCGCCATAAAGCGAAACAGTGCCATGCCGATGGCTTGTATAGAGTCATGGTTATGGGAGAGGGATATAGTGAGCATAATGACCATGAGACTTAATAAGGCGTTTTTAAACATTGTGGTACGCATGAACACCGGCAGTGAATTCCTCAAGCTGACACGCTGAAGAAATTTCCCGAAGAGTGAACCTCGAGGGCAATAATGAGAGCAGTGAATTTTACCATGACCCCTTAAGGCGTGGATCATAGGGACGGTCATGCAAAGAACGGCACCGAGGCCGAAACGCAGATCAAGGACAGAGAGCGCAAGAAAGACTATCATGATGATCCAGGACCATGCCATATGAGATTTCTTCTTTGGTTTATGATGGGATTCTTTTGGAGTGCTTGCTGTAGGCTGCTTAAATGGAATGACTTTTTGGACCATGCTGATTTACCTCCGTCTTATCTTTGATGTCTGTTTGATTAATTTTAGCATCCCATACCCCTACGGGCGGGGGTGTGTTGGGCACATGTGATACTATACCGAAAGTAAGGTAGGATGTCAATTGATTCTGATCAAAAAAATGAATAAAAAATACAAAATACAATATTTAGTTTTAAGCATCACCTAAAAATTAATGAGGCGGAAGTGACATTAGACTGCAACACTAACTGATTAGAAAGTTCTTGACGAAATGATAAAATATGGTAATCTAATAGTACGACAAAAGGTATAAAATGTAAATAAGTGATGAAATTACCATTCTTGAGAAAGCAGGCGATTTCAGTGACCGAATCCATCCATTCTCTTTATAAAAGGATCATGACCGGCGTTTCCGGTAATAGTGGGATGCTGACGGTTGAGGCAGCGATCCTTATTCCCACAGCATTAATACTGTCAATATTGATTATTATGGTGATGCTTTTTGAGTTCCAGTCGATCTTAATGGTGGCAGGCGTGCACCAATACGGGATTATCGAAATTCATGAGGTGGAGACGCAGCGTTTGGACTTGAAAAATGGTCTGAAAGTGGCTGGATCCGTTGAAATGAGTCCGTCATTTGAAGTGGAAGGCGTGGCTGGAATTCGCACTTTAAAGTTAAATGCGATTTTGGATCCGGACCAACGCTGGCTGAAGAAACTGAGACCTATCAAGGTCCGGTCCTTTCACCTCAGATTGCCGGTGAATCTGTTGGTCTATGGGATGTATCAACTACAACCTGACATGAAGTCGGAAGAATAAGGCAATTTCGGATAGGTTATACTGATCATCCTGGTTTGAATGGGGGAAAGGCATGGCCAACGCTCAAATACAAAATCACAAGCGAAGTCTTAACTGTCAAAACAGGCGGCACTGCGATCCGGCTATTTCATTAGGGGAAAAGGGTGCCGTAACTTTGTTTGTGCTGCTAATGACCATGACGCTCACCATGCTCTTTGCAGCATTGGTTTCTTTTGGGACTAAACAGACGAGGCATGCGGAAATGCTCAGGACGCTGGAACTGACGGGGCAGTCGATTCTTCATACTTACGACCGGCGTCTATTGGAGGCCTACAGTTTGTTGGCGGTGGATCTTGAATGTGTGGAACCATCGGCCTACCTCTCTGGGCCTTCCGGACCGAATCTGAGTTGGAAACGGCCGGGAAGAAGGTGGACCTTTGAGCCGCGCCGCAGCCTTGATCAGCCGGCATATTTTATAGAGGCAGTGCGGCAGGCGGTTGCGGCGGGCGTTGCGGATGAGGTGCTGAACGGTTTTGTTGGAGGGCTTTCGGGAGTTCCGGTGTTGGGGAAGAGCGAAGAGGGGCTTTTGGAGGAAAATACTTCAGGTGCCAATTTTGAAGCGCATTTGAGTGGCACAGAGGAAGAGAGATCCAACGCTGATGATAGTGACGAGTCAGAAGTGACTAAAGAGCCGGAGAAATTGACGGAAGCGACACAGGCGGAGCGAGAACTTGCAGCTAAAGGCATCCGGTGGATCCGAAAAATTGGAAATACTGAAGAAGCCGGAGGGGTTCAAGATCCTCAGAACCAGGACCAGGACCAGGACCAAACTCAGGACCAAACTCAGGATCAAACAATGGAGTCGGAATTGCAGGCTAAACTGGTCAGTCGCGATTACCTTGGTCCAAGAGCGGCCTTGTCGCCTTCAGACCGCGTGCCATTTCTTTTCTATGTCGCCCATCACTTCAGGCATTGGGTTGCTGACAGTCGGGCTGCCTTTTATATCACGACGCCGCAGCCGTCATTCTTCAAGGCTGAGCTGGAGTACATCCTATATGGTTATGATGATGAGGCCTTCAATAAGGCCAGAGCTTTTTCCGAGATTTACTTAATGCGGCTGGCGGGCAATGTGGCCCATGTCTCCGCCTGCAGTGAAAAACAGGAAGTGATCGGAGCAGTGGCGGGGGCGGTTAATGCTGTCACAGGCGTTCCGGCTCTGATTACCTCATCGGCACTCGCTCTGACTTGGGGTATGGCAGAGAGCAGGAGTGATTTTTTGCGGCTGCTAAACGGCGAAATGCTGCCTTGGGTGCATGTCACAGATGAAGCTTGGCGCACCCGGTTTGGTGATGGCGGCGACGAGGCGGCCGCTGCCACTCGTGACGCGCTGAAGCAAGATGACCCGACCCTGGCAGACTATGGAGACCACTTAATCGCTCTGCTTGCGGCAAAAGCAACAACAAGCCATGTGCTGCGGGTCATGGACTTGATTTTGATTGGAGATGGCGAGAATGGGATCGACCTCAGTCGCAGGGCGACGAGGTTTGCCATCCATGTTGAACCGGATGGCGGACTTCCGGGGGTGATCTGGGAAGATGGCTATGGATTGGATTAAGGGGTGGCGTGACCGCTGGCCGGACTGTTGGCTTAATCGCGGGCTTAACTGCGTGTTTAACCGCGTGCTCTACCGTGGACTTAACCGCAAAGGGGTGCTGACAGTTGAAGCCTCCATTGCGATTCCCCTGCTGTTGATGATGGGGTTGGGACTCGCTCAGTATCTGGGACATCTCAGAGCGGCAGAGGTTACCCGGCAGGCGTTTCATAACACCTGTATGCAGATTTCAGTCCAGGATCCGGCTGCGCTTCACTCGCCTGGGGGCACGAGTCTTGCTATGGCTGCCAATCTGGCGGCGGTTGATTATAAGGTGGAGCTTCAATATCTTTACCTTCGTGAGGATGACAAGGGGAATTTTGTAGCAAAACTTTACTGGGTACGCCGGGTTCCGATCATTGGCTATGTGGTGACCAGCTTTGAAAAGACCGGGCGTTCAATTTACAAGGCGAACGACCGACCCGGTGCCAGCGAGAGCTCAAATAAAGTGTCAGCTTTAGTCTTCGTCACCAACACTGGATCGAAATACCATGAAGCAGACTGCTTTCATCTCAGAAAATCCCGTCGTGAACTATTGCAGGACGAGGCAGAGCTTCAAGGCTACGAAGCCTGCGCACATTGTATATTGGAGGTACCGCTGTTTGAAAAAAAATAAGGATTTACGCCTGATGAACAAACCTGTGCCTGTCCAGGAGGATGTTGCGAAAGGGAGCAGCTGCAGTGTATACTGCGTACGCAGCTTGGAAGGACGCGGCAAGCGCTGTATTAAGAGGTATGACAAGCCGGTGAGTCAGACTTATTTGAAACTGCTGGATTTGATGCGGGCGCCAAGAGGTATGAATGTGCCGGTGGTGTTTCATTGGTCGGTTTCGGGACATCTTGGGGAAGAACTCCTGGTCGAAGAAGAATGGATTGAGGGGATGACCCTGAGGGCGATTATGTCCGCGACACCCCATATGGCTGTTTTGAATGCCATGAAGTGGTCGATTCAGCTCGCGACAACCCTTAGTCGTCTCCATGGAATCTATGGTTTTATTCACCATGATCTCAAGCCTGAGAATGTCATTATTGACCACTTTGAAGACGCTGTGCTGATTGATTTCGACTCAGCCAGGCCACTGGTGACGGTGGGGCGTAAGGTTTCTACGGCAAAGGCTGATGCGGAAAGGATTGGGGAAGGTACCGGGATCAAAGGCACCAAGGGCTATGCCCCGCCTGAAGCTAAGCTGTTTCCGGAAAGTTGTGATGCTGCGGTGGATTTATACAGTTTCGGGCGGATGTTTTTGGAAATCGCAGCCCTTGAGCCTCACTCCTTCAGCCCCGGTTTCTACGACGTGATGCGCCGGTGCACGCGGATCGAGTCAGCGTCGAGAATTGAAAGTGCCGTTGGGCTGCGTGAAGCGCTGATCAATCTGATCGGTGAAGGATAAACAATGGTCTCAGATCGAAAAAGTCAGATTACAAAAAATCGGATTACAAAAAATCAATATTTTAAGCCGTATAAAATTATTGCGACGTATAAATTATTTGTATATAATGAAAGCGAAAATAACCGATGGCCGTTCGCAGTACACTAATGGACTATGAGGAGGATATTATGGATCCCAGAATTGATCAATTGGCGAAAAATCTTGTGCAGTATTCCTGCCATGTACAACCTGGAGAAAAGGTGCTGATCCAAAGTGTAGGAGAAAGTCCCAAGCCTTTGGTCAGAGCCTTGGTTCGTGAGGTATACGCAGCAGGCGGACATCCTTTTGTGGAGCTCAAGGATCCTGTCCTCACCCGTGAAATAGTCATGCAGGGCGACGAAGCGCTCTACAAACTCTGGGAAGAGGTCGATCTCTATAAAATGCGCCAGATGGATGCCTATATTGGGATCTCCGGCGCGGATAACGTGAATGAAATGGCAGATGTGCCAAGTGCGAAAATGCGCCTCTATATGGAAAAATATCTCTCAAATCTGACCAATGAACGCGTCAACAATACCAAATGGGTTGTGCTGCGCTATCCGAACAGCTCAATGGCCCAACTTGCCTCAACGAGTCTTGAGCAATTCGAAGCATTTTATTTCGACGTCTGCAATCTCGATTATGGGAAGATGTCTAAAGCGATGGATGCTTTGGTTGAACGGCTTGATAAGACCCGTGAAATCAGAATAGTTGGTCAGGGAACGGATTTGTCCTTTTCAATCGGTGAAATCCCTGTTATTAAATGTGCCGGCGAAAACAACATACCGGACGGAGAAGTCTTTACGGCGCCTGTTAAAGACTCGGTCAACGGCGTTATATCTTACAATTGCCCTGCCGTCTACAATGGATTCACTTATGAAAACATTATCCTCAGGTTTGAAAATGGAAAAATTGTCGAGGCGACCGCCAATGACACTGAAAAGATCAATCAAGTCTTTGATACGGATGAAGGCGCCCGCTATGTGGGTGAATTTGCGATCGGGGTCAATCCGTATATCCTCAAACCTATGAAAGACACTTTGTTTGACGAAAAAATCATGGGCAGCTTCCACTTTACACCGGGCAGGGCTTATGAGGACGCTTCCAACGGCAATGCCTCCGCCATTCACTGGGATTTGGTCTGCATTCAAACTCCTGAATATGGTGGCGGGGAAATGTATTTCGACGGCGAATTGGTTCGTAAAGATGGCCGTTTCATAGCAGCGGATTTGGAAGTGCTGAATCCTGAGAATTTGAAGTAAATTTTGATCACACCGAAACGACTCACATGACGGATGCTCTGGTAAACGGGGCATCCGTTTTTGTAGATGGAAAAAGGTGTCTGACACCAATTTCCTCTTCACTGAGTTTTAACTTCAAGCCCACGCCGATGGTCGGATATGATACAATAAGATTTAAGATTGTTAAACGCGTGTTATTCGGAGGATCAATAATGGTTAGATCGCTGCTGACGACATTTTTTAAAATTGGATTATTCACTTTTGGCGGCGGTTACGCCATGATTCCACTGATTGAGGAGGAAATCGTCCGGAAAAAGGCTTGGATGACGGATGAAGAAATTATGGATATCATCAGCGTTGCCCAGAGCCTGCCAGGACCAATTGCTGTCAATATGGCTGCTTTTATTGGATACAGACTCAGGAATCTGCGTGGCGCGCTCATGGCCTCATTGGGCGTTATTCTGCCGTCTTTTCTGATTATTGTGATCATAGCGCACTTGCTGATTAATGCGAACATCGCTGACAAGATCGAACCGGTCTTCAGCGGGCTGATGCCTGCCATCGCGGTTATGATCCTGATTTCGGCTTACCGGCTAGGGACAAAGGTATGGTGGACAAGGCGGAACAAGGTAATATTCGGGCTGGCGGCTGTTTTGCTGATTGTCGCCGGCGTTCATCCGATCCTCGTCATCGCCGGCGGGATAGCCGTTGGACTGTTTTTCAACCGCATGTTTCAGCCTTTTGACAGCCCGCCTGCTGCTGTAAACACTGACAAAAAACAAGTCGGTGTGCTGGGTGTTGAAGACAGGGGGGGCAGCAAGTGAATCTGACTTTGATTTTGCAAATGACGCTGACCTTTCTTAAAATTGGCGCTTTCAGCTTTGGCGGTGGATACGCCATCCTGCCTGTGATCCGGCATGAGGTGGTCGGGATTCATCACTGGCTGACAGATCGTGAATTTCTTAATATTTTGTCCATCTCACAGGTGACACCGGGGCCGGTCGCCATCAATACCTCGACTTATGTCGGGTATAAAATGGGTGGCCTGCCTGGATCGATGGCGGCAACCATTGCAGTGGTCGTTGCCTGCATCACCTTGTCAATCCTGCTGGCGGGAAGGCTCTACCCGTACAGGGAGCACCGTCTGATTCGAAGTGTCTTTGGCGCCCTTCGTCCCATTGTGATCGCGCTGATTCTCAGCGCAGCGGTTTCTACGGGAGTGACGGTGGAATGGGACTTTCGTTCAGTGACCATCGGCGCAATAGCTTTTCTGCTGCTGACTCGCGTGAAGGTCAAAGTTACATGGGTGATGGGCATTTCGGGGCTGCTCGGGGCCGTGTTTTATGGACTGATGGGCTAAGTGTTGGAGGCGTGGTGTATGAAACGTTGGGTGATGGTGATTATAATCTTGCTGCTCTTGGTGTCGTCCTCGGCAGCGGGTTATTGGTATTTCAAGTACAATGAGCTCTCCGGACGCTATGCGGAGACGTTTTATCGATCCCTTGTGACGGTGGACGATCAAGTCATTCCAAGCGGCATGACCTATCTTGAGCATGAGGGGCGGCTGTTTCTGGATATCAGAATCGTGCAGGGCTGGCTGGATGAGGGCGCTTATGTCAGCCCCTCGGGAGAACGCCTTTACCTGAAATTTGACGCGCTCGGGTTCAAGTCGGGGGATCCGGCGACGGACCTTTTTCTGAGCAAATCCCTGGAGACGCTGAGTCTTCCAATCTATGCGGCGGAAGATCAAAACTATATCGAACTGGAAGCGTTGTCCCGTTTGTTTCGGATGTACTGGACGCGCAACCTCGAAACGGGGATTATTAATATTGTGACCCATCGCGCTGAAGTGGTGAACGTGAAGGTGGCGAAGAAGACCTTTGCGACTTTGGATGGCGTTAAAACCTTTGAAATTATGACAAATGAGAATCTGACTGCCGTGAAGTCAGATGATGGGCATTTAAGTGTGGTTCATCCGGACGGTCGAATTGGGCTTATCGATGCCTCTGCGGTGTCGAGTATTCTGGAGGCAGATGTGCTTCCCCAGGTGGCGGCGCCGGGTGACCGAATCGTTCTGGAGAGAATCATCGCGGCCTGGGACCAGGTACATCGTTATGACCACAATTTCAACTTCAATGCGGCCGATGGTTCTGGTGTCGGTAATGTGATCATGCCAACCTGGTTCGACCTGAATGTCGACGGTATTGTGCTGAACCTGACGGATATGGCCTATGTCCTCAGCGCACAAGAGGCAGGCTGGCAGGTCTGGGGCCTCTACGCCAACCATTTCAGCCCCGCGTGGACCTCTGAAATGCTGCGGAGTGAAGCTTTGACGGATCGGACCATCGCCCATGTGGTCGCCTATTCTGTGGCGTTCGGGCTGGATGGGATCAACATAGACTTCGAAAATATGTATTTGAAGGATCAGGACCTTTTCACAGCTTATGTGGAAAAATTGTCTGATGCGCTGAAGCGGGTTGGGAAATGGGTTTCCGTTGATGTCACTGTACCGGAGGGGAGCGACCAATGGTCCAAGGTTTACGATCGTGAGGCGCTGTCTGGAGCGGTCGATTATATGTTCTTGATGGCTTACGACGAACACTGGGCGTCCAGTTCAAAGGCAGGCTCTGTGGCTTCCCGCGACTGGGTTGTGACGGGCATTGAAAAAAGTCTCGCTCTGATCCCGCGGGAGAAGCTGATCTTGGGCATGCCGCTGTATACCCGCATCTGGGAAGAGTCAGGCGCTTCGAAGAAGGTGAGCTCATCAACATTGAGTTATCTGAGGTCGGAGGAATGGCTGATGAATAAAAATTTAACGCCGGTGTACGACCCTAAGACGGGACAAAATTTTGTTGAATATCTGGCCGGTGCTTCGAAGTTTAAAGTTTGGCTGGAAGATGAAACCTCTTTGACTATGAGGCTTGATCTAATGGAACAATACAAACTTCCGGGGTTGGGTTTATGGTCTGTGGATTTTGCGAGTGAAGAGGTATGGGAGATTATAAAAAGCCGTTGAAGGGTATAATACGAAGGTCAGCGATAGGCGACTGAGGTCACGGCAGTAATGAACGACGACTGGGCTGAGCCCTAATGAAGAATTGGATGAGGTGATCCTGTGGACTTTTATGAGATGCTTGGACGATATTATGATGTGATCTTCCCGACCAATGAGAAGCATTTAACTTACCTAAAAAGCATGCTGCCTGAGCGTGGCCGGGTTCTGGATGTGGGTTGTGCAACGGGTACTTATGCGATTCCGCTCGCAAGACTTGGATATGAGGTGTGTGCATTTGATACCGACTCACCTATGGTCGAACAGCTGGTCTCGAAAACGGAAAATGATGATAAGCCTCCCAGAGCGTTGGTCTATGATATGCGGCGCTTGTCGGATCTGAATGTTGGCGCTTTTGACCTGATTTATTCCATAGGAAACACCATTGTTCATCTGGATACGCTTGACGAAGTCAATAAGCTGATGAAGGATTGCTATGAAAAACTTAATGACGGGGGCTCGGTTGTCATTCAAACGGTCAATTATGACCGCGTACTGGACCGTAATGAACTTTCGCTGCCGTTGATTGACCGACAGGAAGGCCGCGTGCGATTCCACAGGTCTTATGAAATTAAAGATGCGCATATTGTTTTTAACGGGCAGCTGGAAATTGAAGGTGAGGGAAAACTCGAAGCCTCGACGATTCTTTTGCCAATTGTTTCAAAGGATCTCGCAGGCGCTCTTGAAGCGGCTGGATTTAAGACTATCAAACTCCTAGGCGGTTTTGACGGATCGGAGTATACATCGGAGAGTCCGGCCATAATCGCTGTCGCAACTCGATGAGTTTATGTTAAAAGTGATCAAATAAATAACTATACAAGTTATACAAATGTCGCCTTCGTTTTCGGAGGCGGCATTTTATTTTATAAAATATATTTAATGGGACGTAAACTTGCAAGAAGAAAACGAGGATGCAAGATTTCTGTTTTGTACTTGTAAAAAAACATTGATAAATGGCTAATTCAATGGAATTTGGGGTTGCAAAATGAAAGTTTGGTGATTATAATATTCATTAATAGTTCGAGACATACCAATGTGATATCAAAAACAACTCAGGGATGATGAACTAAAACAAAAACAGGTTTGCAGGAATATACAGGTAGAGATTCATAACTGAGAATGGCGTCAGGTCTGAATGGGTTTGGTGCTGGGATGAAGCAGTCTGGCATAATGTGCTGAATCACTTGTAAGCTGGTGAATGCAAGGGTTCGAAAGATCCAGGAAAAACAGCACAGGTATAAAAAAACAAAAATACGAATAATATAACTTGTTTTATAATGACTGGTTTGAAATCTTTATTTAGATAAAAGAAAAATATATTTCATTTGTTTTCGCAAAATGAAAGTTGTAAAATGCAAACTTGCAAAAATAGATAAAAAATATAAATTAATATCAAAAAAAGTATTGCAAAATGAAAGATCATCCCTTATAATAATCACAAGAGGTTAAGCAATACATAAAAAACTTAAGGAGGGCATTATGGATAAATACTTAAGCAAAGATCAATGGAACGTGGAAGTATGCAAACGTTGTGGAGATGAAAAGAAAGTTAACCGCTTTGGTGTATGCGAAACTTGCGATCATGAAATTGATAACGATTATGCAGGGATCTACGGCTACAAAGAGATGGAAAACTAATAGATCATAATCATTGACTAGGAGGAAAAAATATGGAGAAATATATAAGCAAAGATCAATGGACATTAGAAACCTGCAAGCGCTGCGGAGATGAGAAGAAAGTCAATCGTTTTGGTGTTTGCGATTCATGTGAGCACGAAATCGATAATGATTATGCTGGTCTCTACGGTTACAAGGAGATGGAAAACTAAAATGATTCAGCCTGAGCCCAGAAACTGAGCGCCCTCGTCGAAGAAAAAGTCGACCGGGGCGCATTTTTTATTTTATAAAATGTATAGCTTGCAAAACAAGATTCTTTTTGGAGTTAAAAATGCAAGTTAAACGTTATGTATTTGCAAAAATACATAGTAAAATTGAGCTTTCACTGAAAAAAGGGGTTGTAAAATGAAAGATTACCTCATATAATAATCACAAAGAGAATAATTGTATACAATTATTCGATAAGGGAGGAAAACAATATGGAGAAGTACATCAGCAAAGATCAATGGAAAGTAGAAACTTGCAAGCGCTGTGGAGATGAAAAGAAAGTCAATCGTTTTGGTGTTTGTGACGCATGCGATCACGAAATCGACAATGATTATGCTGGTCTCTACGGTTACAAGGAGATGGAAAATTAAAATGTGCCAATCTGGCCCCAGAAGTTAAACGCCTTTGTCGCTTATCATGACAAAGGCGTTTGGTGTTTTTTGAGATGTTTCAGCCTTTTACTACGGCCAGGGTTTTCATTCTCTTGACGGGTTCGATCAGATCGAGCTCATTTTTTATGACATCATCTATGTCCTTATAAGCCAGCCGGGACTCCTCGCCGAGATCCCCTTTTTTGACTTTTCCGAGGACAACATTTTGATGTTCCAAATCTTTCAGCGTCTCCTGAAGTGAATATCGCTTCTTCGCTTCATGGCGGCTCATCCTGCGCCCGGCGCCGTGAGAACAGGAATTAAAGCTCTCGGTGCTGCCTTTTCCGCGGACCAGATAGGAATAGCTGCCCATGGCGCCGGGGATGATGCCTGTTTCGTCCTTCATAACCCGAATAGCGCCTTTCCGGTGGACCCAGAGCGCTTGACCATCATGGCGTTCGTGGCTGGCGTAATTGTGATGACAATGGTGGTGCGCCAGAATCTCAAATGTGTGCTTTGACAAGCGCGGCGCCAGCGCCTTTTCAACGATGCCGCAGACCCTTTCCATCATAACTTCGCGGTTTTCGTGGGCGAAGTCAAGGGCAAACTGCATCCAGCGGATGTAAGCCTGACCTTCCGGAGTGTCAACAGGGAGATAGGCCAGATCCCACTTTGAGGGAATGGACGGCTGCAATCGGCCGCTCAATGATTTTGCCAGTTTGTTGTAGTGGGTACACAACGTATGGCCCACATTTCTGGAACCCGAATGAACCATCAGGCAAAGATAGCCCTCGTCATCTTCCTGCAGTTCAATAAAATGGTTGCCTCCGCCTAAAGTCCCGACCTGAAAGCAAGCCCGCTCGAGTTCCTGAACTAATACTTGTTCAAAGTCTTGGATTTTAATACCTGAGAGGACTTTCTCAAATCTGTCCGCTGCCTGACAAGGCTGCTTATGCTTATGATGTTCAAAGCCGGTAGGAATCGCCCGCAGGATTTCGTTGACGATGACTTCCAAAAGTCGAGTGTCTGTGCTGTCCTTAAAAACTTCAGCAACTTTGACGGAGGTTTGTTCAAAAACTACACCACAGCCTATATCGACGCCAACCGCATTCGGGATAATGACCTCCCGCGCAGCCAGTACACCGCCAATAGGCATGCCATAACCGCTGTGGGTATCCGGCATTAAGGCAATCCAACCATGGGCAAAGGGCAGATTTGAGAGATTTCTGGCCTGTTCCAGACAGACGGGTTCCAGTTCTCCGGCATTATCGAGCCAGACTTTTATAGGGAGTTTTTGGCGGTTGGGGTCAAAAAGGGTGAACATGATGTGCCTCCTTTAGGAATGCGTGAGATCTTCTATACAATCTTATCATAACACTGCTCCTTCTGTAACAAAGCCACAAACATCAAAGGTCTGGCTTGATACGGTGAACACCTGCTCAAGGAGAATTCCCATACGCGATTTAATTCAGATTTAGCGGGGTATAAACGACTATGTGTCCTCCACTGTACCTATTTTTCAGGAAATCTGGCATAGACAGCAGGCGGATGTAAATTTTTTCACTTCAAGTCGTTTAATAAAAAGCAAAAACACTCGACTTATAGTGAAGTTTTTACTATAATTGTCCCGGAAGATTAACTATTCAAAGGAGGTTGAAAAATGGCCAAGGCCCTTATCATCGGAGCTGGTGGTGTCGCCCAAGTCGTTGTTCACAAATGTTGTCAAAATCCTGACGTATTCGAGGAAATCTGCATAGCAAGCAGAACCAAGTCAAAATGCGACGCTTTAAAAGAGAAGCTCGACGGCGGAAAGACCAAAATTCAGACGGCTCAAGTCGACGCGGATAAAACTGAAGAAGTGATTGAGCTTATTAAACAGTTCGGTCCGGATATTGTTATCAACGTTGCGCTGCCGTACCAGGATCTGACCATCATGGACGCATGTCTCGCTACAGGCGTCGACTACCTGGATACCGCGAACTATGAGCCGCTCGATACGGCGAAATTCGAATATAAATGGCAGTGGGCTTACAGAGAGCGCTTTGAAAAGGCAGGGATCACTGCACTGCTCGGCAGCGGTTTTGATCCGGGTGTTTCCGGCGTCTTCTGCGCTTACGCTCAGAAGCACTACTTTGACGAGATTCACACTATTGATATTCTGGATGCAAACGGCGGAGACCATGGCTATCCATTTGCCACGAACTTCAATCCGGAGATCAACATCCGTGAAATCACAGCGAATGGCCGTTATTGGGAGAAGGGCGAGTTCATCGAGACGCCGCCGCTCTCCGTCAAGAAGGTTTACAACTTTGACGGCATTGGGGAAAAAGACATCTATCTCCTCTATCATGAGGAGCTGGAATCCCTTGCGCTCAATATCAAAGGCATCAAGAAGATCCGTTTCTGGATGACGTTCTCTCAAAACTACCTGACTCACCTCAAAGTTCTTGAAAATGTTGGCATGACGTCTATAGAGCCTATGATGTATGAGGGCAGAGAGATTGTGCCGCTTCAATTCCTGAAGGCGCTCCTTCCGGATCCTGCGTCCCTTGGACCAAGAACGAAGGGCAAGACGAACATCGGCTGCGTCATTCAAGGCATTAAAGACGGTCAGCCGCGTACGTACTATGTTTACAACATGTGCGACCACCAGGAAGCTTACAGGGAAGTAGGTTCACAGGCCATTTCCTATACGACAGGCGTTCCTGCCATGATTGGTGCCATGATGATTCTGAAAGGGCTTTGGAAGAAGCCGGGCGTCTACAACGTCGAAGAGTTCGATCCGGATCCGTTCATGGAAGAGCTCAATAAGCAGGGGCTGCCATGGCATGAAAGCTTTGAGCCGGTCCTGCTCGACTGATCTTGAATGACTGACAGAGGTGCAGAGATTGAAAAATATTGATTTTAACAGCGTTCCAAGTCCGTGCTACGTGGTGGATGAGCGGCTTCTCAGAAGAAATCTGGAGATCCTGGATTCGGTTCAAAAGCGCACAGGCGCTTCAATTCTTCTGGCACTAAAGGGGTTTTCCATGGCGTCCATGCTGCCCGT
The DNA here is from genome assembly GCF_058683855.1 of Acidaminobacter sp. QWL-03. Taxonomy (NCBI): domain Bacteria; kingdom Bacillati; phylum Bacillota; class Clostridia; order Peptostreptococcales; family Acidaminobacteraceae; genus Acidaminobacter; species Acidaminobacter sp. QWL-03. The sequence continues at coordinate 2,082,340 of NZ_CM178752.1, read as the reverse complement.
TGTCGGGGAATACCTGGCGGGAATCACCGCCAGCTCGCTTCATGAAGCGCGCCTTGGCCATGACTACATGGGCAAGGAAGTCCACGCTTATGCGCCGGCATTCATTGAACATGAATTCGAAGAGCTGATGGGGTATTGTGACCATCTGGTCTTCAACTCCTTCGTTCAATGGGAGAAATATCGGGACAGGGTGAAAGCCTACACGGGCAAGAAGATCGAATGTGGCCTTCGCGTCAATCCGGAGTATTCTGAAATTGAAGTGGAGCTTTACAATCCGTGCGCGCCAAATTCCCGCATGGGGATTACGCTGGACAATTTCCATCCGGAGATGCTGGAAGGCATTGACGGACTCCATTTCCACACGCTTTGCGAGCAAAATTCGGACGCCCTTGCCAGAACTATTCCGGTTGTGGATGAGAAGTTCGGGCCTTATCTGTCGCAGATGAAATGGCTCAATTTTGGCGGGGGGCATCACATCACCCGCGAGGATTATGACATTGAGTCCCTGGTGGAATCCATCCTGTTTATGAAAAACAAGTACAACCTTAAGATTTATCTTGAGCCGGGGGAAGCCATTGCACTCAACACGGGCTATCTGGTGTCTACGGTGCTGGATGTCGTCAAGAACGGCATGGATTTGGCCATTCTTGACGCTTCGGCGGCCTGCCATATGCCGGACGTCCTTGAGATGCCGTACCGCCCTAACATCATTGGTGCGGGAAAACCTGGTGAGAAGCCTTACGCGTACCGCCTGGGCGGCAATACCTGCCTGTCCGGTGACGTGATTGGGGATTATTCTTTTGATGCGCCTTTAAAGCCTGGTGACCGGTTAGTCTTCATGGACATGGCCCATTACACCATGGTTAAGAACAACACGTTCAATGGCGTTAACCTTCCGTCCATTGCGTCTTACAATGAGACTGACGGGATCAGGGTTCACAGGACCTTCGGGTTCGAGGACTATGTATCGCGGCTTTAGAAGCCCGATTGGTTGTGAAGAATTAAAGCAATAAATAAAGCGTTCTCTTTTCGGCAGTTAAGTTGACCGAAAAGAGAACGCTTTTTTATGTTCTTATCCTTGGCGCATGCGCTACGCCTGACAAGCCTCTTCATACTCTGAGACGAGCTCATCCATGACGGCCTGTACCGTTGAGATTTTATCCAGCTTGAAGGCGTTGTGACCTGCAAAGACCAGGCCTTTGTCGACTTCACCTGTGACGGCTTCAATCAGTTTTTTAGTGATGCAGAATGGTGTTGTGCCGGGATCACAGTGGCTGAGGCAGCGGGTGCAGGCGGTGACTGGAATGCGCCCGGCTTCGAGGCTGCGCGTCATGTCGTTGCGGATCGCGCGGCCGGGGAGTCCAACAGGACTCTGAATAATGACCACATCTTCTTCCGTAGCATCCAGGTACATCTGTTTAAAGGCGTCATCCGCGTCGCATTCTTCTGTAGCGACGAAGCGCGTGGAGATCTGAACACCGGCAGCGCCAAGATCCAAGGCTTTTTTGATGTCGGCGCCGCTGAAGATGCCGCCTGCGGCTATTACGGGAATAGGTTTTTGATAACGGTCCGCAAAGGATTTGACGGCTGCCAATACTTCATCAACTAAGGTGTAAAGGTCTTTGGCCGTGCCTTCCAGTTCTTCACGGGAGAACCCGAGGTGACCGCCAGCGAGAGGACCTTCCACGATGATGGCGTCCGGAACGACCTGATAGCGTCGGTCCCATAACTTGAGCAGCGTCTCTGCGGCTTTGCCGGAGGAGACTATGGGCGCGAACTTGGTCTTTGTGCCCTGAACAAATTCAGGAAGGTTCTTAGGCAGACCCGCGCCTGAAATGACGAGATCGATGCCTTCTTTGACGGCTTCCTTCACAAAATCTGTATACTCACGCGTCGCTGTCAGGAAATTGATGCCGATGATCCCGTGCGGGCTCATGTCTCTTGCTTTTCTGATTTCGTTACGAATCCCTCTGAGGTTGGCTTCCAAAGGGTTGGTCCAAAAATCAGGCTCTCGGAACCCAGGCTGCGCGCCGGAGATGACGCCGACGCCTCCGGCGTTCGCTACGGCAGCCGCCAGTCTGGACATGGAAACGCCAATGCCCATACCGCCCTGAATGACAGGCAGGCGTGCTTCGAGATCCCCAATTTTCAGGGTTGGCAGATTCAATATAATCACACTCCTTATAAAAAAAGGATCAGCGGTTGCCGACCCTGCATGTAGACGATTTCAGTTTCCAACTCTTAATATAGGATAAAAGTTGTTAAAAGTCAATGATAGATATTAGTATCAGGTATCAAAAATGAAAATAAAAACCCGTGGAAACCTTTATTGATCAAGGTCTCCACGGGTGATCCCGCCATAATTTTGTGCAGCTTCAGGTCGCTTTTCTTCGTCGTGCATAAGTTCTGACATATTTACCTACGGTCGAGGAGACGATGAGCCCGCTGGCTATAGCGACTGCAATCATGAACGACTCTGAGCCCTTGGACACCGCTTCGGAAAAATTCTGCAGCATGATCGACTCCATGGTGTAGAAAATCCCATACCCGGGCACAAACGGGATGATGCCCGGAATGATGAATATGGTGGCTGGTTTCCGGAAATGGTTTGCGAGGAGCTCGCCGATCAGACCGACGGTGACTGCGCCGGCAAAGTTTGCGAAAATAATGGTGCCGCCGAGCTGCATGATCAGCGTATAAAGCATCCAGCCCAGCGCGCCGTTTAAGCTGGCTGTCAGCAGATGCCGCCTCGGGATGTTGAAGATGACCGCGAAGCCCAAGGTGGCCAGAAAGGAAGTCAAACCGCTGGTAAACAGTGTCATGGCATCAACCCTCCAAGCAGCAATCTCGAAGCGTTGAGCGTGACGGCGACACCCAGGACCAGCGCTACCGAAATGACAATGGCCTCAGAGGTTCGCGACATCCCTGAAACGTAATCGCCAGAAATGGAATCTCTGACGGCGTTTGTGATGGCGACGCCCGGAACCATGGTCATGATGGCGCCTATGATTATGATGTTCATATCTACCTCAATCCCCAGGAGGACGCAAAGCACGGAAAATGCTATAGAAGCGGCAGCTGCCACCACGCCGCCGAAAATATTGCGCATAAACAGGCTCGCGTCGAGGGCGAACAGGAACTCGGTGACCGCGGCGGTGATGACAGAAGCGATCATTGCGCCTCCGAATTCGACGAACCCGCCATTATACATCAGTGTGAAAAAGCTGCTGCTCACCCCGGCGAACAAAAGTCTGGTCCACAAATTATACTGTGAGGATTTTTTAATGTCGTTCAGCTTGATCTTAGCCTCGGTTACACTCATGTCGCCGGATGAGAATTCCCGGCTCAACTCATTTACTCTGGTGATTCTCATCAGGTCTATCCCGATGCGCTTATTTCTTTCAATATGGCTATAAAGCTCGTTCTCGTATTCTATGGATAAGAAAATTGCGGTAGGAATCACAAAGGCCTGAACGTTGCTGATCCCCCTGGAACTGAGTATGTGCTCAACGGTGCTTTCGGCCCGATAGGTCTCCGCACCGTTCTCAAGCAGGACTCGACCCGCCAGAGAAGCAAAAAGAAGTAACTCCTTGATTTCGTATCGTTCCAGAGCGGGCACCTCCTCAGAAAACTTAATTTGTCGCGTTTGCGTTTTAGAATCGCCTCTTTTTTTACCTCTTGTGTGGCGGTGTTTGAGGCGCTGTGTCGGTGTGTACTTGAGTCCTAAGTGTGATAAACTGTAGTCATCAGACCAGCAGTTGGAGGGCCGGTTCGGCTGGATTCCGACGCAAAGGAGTCAATCCCATTATGTCATGACTGGTTAAATGGATGCAATAGTCATTTGCTTAAATAATCATTCAAGGAAAGGCGGTTTAGCCGATGGTTCCCAATCCTCCACCCAAGCAAAAGTCCATCTTTGGACTTGAAAGAAATATCTTTTTTATTGGACTTACCAGCTTTCTCACGGATACGACGACCAAAATGATCTATGCGGTCATGCCGCTGTTCTTGTTGTCACTGGGCGCCACCAAAATCGAATTGTCCCTCATTGAAGGGATCGCAGAGAGCACCGCGTCTGTCCTGAAAGCTCTGTCAGGCTGGTGGAGTGACAAAATCAGAAAAAACAAGCCCTTTATGCTTGTGGGCTATTTGTTCACTGCGGCCTTATCCCCGCTTTTCGCCTTTGCGTCCTCACCGTTTCATGTGCTTGGCATCCGCTTCGCCGAACGGGTAGGCAAGGGCATTCGCACTGCACCGAGAGACAGCCTGATCGCAGCCTCCTCAGAGGAGGGCGGGCGGGGAAAGGGCTTCGGTTTTCATAAGGCTATGGACAACAGTGGCGCGATCCTTGGTCCGCTTCTTGCGGCAGGGGTGCTGCTCCTGTTTCCGGGGGATTATCGCAAAGTCTTCGTATTCGCTGCAATTCCAGCGGCCTTTGGCGTGGTCTCCATCCTGGTCTTCGTTAAGGAGTGCCGGCAGATGGAAGTGCAGAAACTGGGCATGATTCATCTGCGGGATTTTTCAGGGCGCTATTACATGTTCTTGAGCATTGTCTTTATCTTTACACTGGGTAATTCCACGGATGCCCTGCTCCTCGTCAAGGCAGGCGACGTAGGCGTCCAGGCGGGCTGGATCCCAATGCTTTACTTGGCCTTTAACGGTGTCTCGGTGGTTTTTTCAGTGCCGGCCGGAATTCTCTCGGACCGAATTGGCAGAGAGCGATTGATCATTGCCGGTTATTTGCTTTATTCGGGGATTTATTTTGGATTTGGCCAGGTGGTCAAGGTTCCTTCAGTCGTGATGCTTTTTGCGCTCTATGGGCTCTATAGCGCCTTAACGGATGGGACACAGAAGGCAATGGTTTCAGATCTTGTCAAGCGAGACGTCCGTGGTACGGGTCTGGGACTTTACAACAGCCTGGTTGGGATCACGCTGCTGCCGGCAAGTCTGATCGCAGGCTATCTCTATGATCGCGTGGACAACCAGGCGCCGTTTTATTTTGGTGCAGGCATGGCAATGCTGGCAGCACTGCTCATGATAGGGTTTTATCTGTGGTTCAGACCTGAAGAAAACAGAAGAAATGCGGATTAAGTCGAAAAAATGCGGTTAAAGGCAAAATTTTCTTTGTGGAGGTCCTTTGAAGGGCGGGCGTCGACATAGAAAAAACTTTACATTCAAAATTTCTGTGATAAAATTTCTTTGGATGGCAGCCTGCGTGCGCCATACCTTTTATGAAAGACCTGAAATGCTGGAAAGACCTTAAAACTGCTCAGAGCCAGCGCGGCCAGAGACAGACATCGTGATTCAATCGCCTTTTTGGCGTGCGGCTCGTCCTGTTCTGGGGCGGGTCATTTTTGTGTTTTTGGGTAAGAATGAGTTAAGAAACTCGGTGTCAGCGGCCTTAGGCCTATCGACCCCCGGTTTCACTTTTAGGAAATTGGTGTCAGACACCATCTTCCGCACGTTGAAAGGATGAGTGTTTCCATGAGAATCGGGATCATAGGTGCAGGCAAGGTCGGGACGTCCTTTGGTCTTTTCTTAAAAGACCGGGGTGAGACCATCACGGGCTATGCCAGCAGGACTTACAGTTCAGCCTGCGAAGCCGCTGCGCTGACGGGCAGCAAGCCTTTCCTGGATCCTTTGGAACTGATCCGAAACTCGGAACTCATTTTTCTCACGGTGGTGGACGATCAGATAGAACCGCTGGCAGCGGCGCTGGCGGCAAAGGTTGTCAAAAGCGCTTTGAAAGCCGCTCCTACGGCTCCTTATTATCCTATCTTCGTCCATATGAGCGGCGCCCATAGTGTCATGGCCCTTGAACCGCTGGCGGCCGCCGGTTTTGAAACGGCGACGCTGCATCCGCTGCAGTCGGTATCTGAAATTGAGCGTGCCAGAAACGCCTTTGGTGATTCGCTCTTTACGGCTGAAATAACTCCGGGAGGCAGCTTTGAGGGTTGGCTGGCGACCATCGGCATAAGCTTTGTTAGGATTGAGGCGGGAAACAAAGCGCTGTATCATGCCGGGGCGGTATTTGCCTCAAATTTTGTGGTGACAGTGCTGGACGCAGCGATTCAATTGTTTGAACAGATTGGTTTTACCGAGGAAGAGGCCAGACGCGGACTGATGCCGCTGGTGTACGGGAGCGTGGAAAATGTGGCGCGCTCAGGCGCGGAGAGGGCGCTGACGGGACCAGTCGCCAGAGGGGATGTCGCCACGGTGGCTAAGCATCTGGAGGCGCTGGGTGCCCTGGATGACCTGGACAGCGGAGTTTTGCCGGACGCGGCAGCGCTCTATAAGTCCCTTTCCAGGGCAACGCTGTCGCTGGCAATGCGATATAAACTGACCAAGGACCCAGGGGCGGCGGCCGAGCTGAAGGCCTTGCTCGCGAAGGAGGATACCAAGCGTGAAGGATAAAAAATTTACAGTGAGTGATCTCAAAGCTTTTAAAGCCCGCGGCGAGAAAATCGCTATGCTGACTGCCTATGATTACAGCATGGCCAAACTGTTGGATGATGCCGGCGTAGACAGCTTGCTGGTGGGGGACTCTCTGGGCATGACCATGCTGGGCTACGAAAATACCCTTCAAGTGACTATGGAGGACATGATCCATCACACCAAGGCCGTGCGCAGAGGAACGAAAAACGCCTTTCTTATTGCGGACATGCCGTTTCTCTCCTATCACGTCACGGTTGAAGAGGCGGTTCGAAATGCCGGGCGCTTTGTTCGGGAGGCTTTGGTGGACGCGGTGAAAGTCGAGGGCGGCGTTGAGATGGCGGAGACCATCAGGGCAATTGTCAGAGCTCAGATTCCGGTCGTCGCGCATATTGGGCTGACACCGCAGTCGGTGAACGTTTTTGGAGGTTTCAAGGTCCAGGGCAAGAGCCTCGATCAGGCGAAAAAGCTAATTGAGGACGCGCTGGCGGTTCAGGAAGCGGGGGCGTGCGCGATTGTGCTGGAATGCATCCCTGCAAAGTTGGCAAAGGTAATAAGCGAAAAGCTTGAAATTCCAACGATTGGCATTGGCGCCGGCCCGGACTGCGACGGCCAGGTGCTGGTCATCCAGGACATGATTGGGATGTTCAAGACCTTTACGCCGAAGTTTGTGAAGCGGTTTGCCGGTGTCGGCGAGCAGATTGAGGCGGCGGCTGAGGCTTATATTCGCGAGATCAACAGCGGCGCGTTCCCGGGGCCGGAGCACACCTTTGGCATGGATGACGAGGTGCTTGAGAAGCTCTATTAGGAGTCCCAAGGCTTTTTCCGATGGTTGTAGATCTCAAAAGTCGAAGCAAATTGAAATTCAGGCCGGATGGGCCCTTTAAATTGGAGGAATGCCAAAATGGAAGTGGTTAAAAACCCCCGCGTCTTGACGCAAACCCTGAAGACGCTGAAAAAAGAGGGAAAATCGGTTGGGCTGGTGCCTACAATGGGCTACCTGCACGAAGGTCATTTGTCCTTGGTGCGGGAGGCGCGCCGCAATAATGAGATCGTTGTTGTCAGCATCTTTGTGAATCCGACACAATTTGGACCCAATGAGGATCTGGCTAGCTATCCGAGGGATTTTGAAAGGGATTCGTCACTGCTAGATGAGGCGGGGGTGGATTATATTTTCGCGCCGGAGATTCACGATATGTATTCACACGGGTATGCCACTTATGTGGATGTGGAAGGTGAACTGACGGGCAGACTTTGCGGGGCCAGCAGACCGGGACATTTTCGCGGCGTCGCAACGGTGGTCAGTAAACTGTTTAATATTGTTGCACCAGAACGCGCTTATTTTGGAATCAAGGATGCCCAGCAGGTCGCAGTTATCAGGCGCATGGCCATGGACCTCAATTTTGATCTTGAAATTGTGGCTTGCCCAATCGTTCGAGAAGCGGATGGCCTTGCCCTCAGCTCCCGAAATGTCTATCTCAGCGAGGCTGAGCGTGTGGATGCTTTGGTGTTGTCTCAAAGCCTGTTTATGGCCCGAGATATGATTGCTTCCGGAGAACGCAGCGCTGAAGCCATCCGCAGGGCAATAGCGGATCGTATTGGAGCTGTGTCTTCTGCGGTCATTGATTACATCGAGATAGTGGATGCAATGACCTTGGCGCCGGTGGACGTCATGTCAGGGAAAATCCTGATTGCGCTGGCGGTCAAGGTAGGAAAACCCAGGTTGATAGACAACCTTCAGATTGAGGTGAACTAAAATGATGCTTAATATGTTCAAAGCAAAAATTCACAGGGCAACGGTCACGGAGGCCAACCTGAATTATGTTGGAAGTATCACCATAGACAAGCTTCTTCTGAAGGCGTCCGGTATTTTGCCTGGCGAGCGCGTTCAGATCGTGAACAACAATAATGGCGCGCGCCTGGAGACTTATGTCATTGAAGGTGAGGCCGGTTCCGGTGTTATCTGCCTGAATGGCGCCGCTGCAAGACATGTTCACGTGGGCGATAATGTGATTATTATAGCTTACTGCTGGATTGATGCGGAGGAAGCGAAGACTTTTAAGCCGTCTGTCGTCTTCGTCAATGACAAGAATGCCATTAGCGAGATCACAGATCATGAGACGCATGGGGAAATAATGTAAAGCTGTGACGTGCACAAACAAAAGTGGTCCCGCCTGACAGAGAGCTTGCTCTCTGCCGGGCGGGACCACTTTTGTTTGTATAGGGCGGAGCCCGATACCGAAGCGCAGCCTGCGGCCACACGGAGTGTGGCTGTGGGCGAAGCGAGGTGCACGTCGGGTAGAGTAAGGAGGTATCTTACGATAGGGCGGAGCCCGATACCGAAGCGCAGCCTGCGGCCACACGGAGTGTGGCTGTGGGCGAAGCAATAGGCGCCAGCCGCGAGGTGCACGTCGGGTAGAGTGAGGAGGTATCTTACGATAGGGCGCAGCCCGCGACCGAGCGAAGCAATGGTCGCGTTTGAGGTGTAACTAGGTGTCTGACACCGAGTTTCTGAAGCTCTGGCACCATTTTTGAAACTGTCCGCGTCCCCAAAAAAAAGAAAAAGGGCCGAATTTGGCCCTTTTGTCATTAATGCGGGTGCTTTATCTCATGGTGGTCATGCGCATGATCATGCTTGTCTTCATGATCCCGATCTCTGGCGCAGTCGCGGGCTGTGCCCACCAGAATATCAAGGGCGTGCTCAAGGGACTGAAGCAGAACCTCGAGATTCTCAGCCACGGCTTTTGGGCTTCCGGGAAGGTTGACAATCAGCGTTCTTCCTCTGATTCCGGCGGCAGCGCGAGAGAGCATACCGCGTGGCGTGATCTCCATGCTGCGTCGGCGCATGGCTTCAGGGATGCCTGGGACTTCCCTGTCAATAACATCTTTTGTCGCCTCAGGTGTAAAATCTCTTGGCGAAAAGCCGGTGCCGCCGGTGGTCAGGATGAGGTCGATCTCCCCTGAATCACTGAGGTGTCTCAAATGTGCCGCGATTTCATCCCGTTCATCTGCCACAAGGATGGACTTCGCAATCTCGTAGCCTTCTGTCTGCATAGTGGTGCGGATCAGGTCGCCGCTGGCGTCTTCACGTTCACCCTTGGCGCCTTTGTCGCTGGCGGTCAGAACAGCTATGCGGTATGCGGTTTTTGTAGACATAAAAAGCCTCCTTAAAAGGTGAAAAGCGATATGGTTTATTTTGAGCGAATAGATAATTTAATTTCATGTCTATTATACCTTACGTTGTCCAAGTTTTTTAAGTAAATTATATGGTCGGTGAACGTGGCTCAAAGGTTATCGTTGAACAGTTTGTCAACTGTACATAAGTGATCGCTATATTATTTGGAGAATAACGCCTTTACATTCTCGCGTACCTATAATAAAATTCTATTAAAGTTGAACTAGATTAATATAATTCTATTAAAAAAATTCGGATGTCTGCGGCTGATGCCTTTGACCTCCGTTAACATCAAATGTATAAGGAGGTTCTCACTGTGAAGCCCATTCGTCCGCTGATCGAAATTGAAGAAGCTAAGGCTATCATACGCAAATGTTTTTCTGAGCGCCCGGTCAAAACAGAACGCGTCACCTTGTTTGAGGCGTTGGGCCGGTATCTCGCAAGCGATTTGGTTGCGGATCAGGACATGCCGCCGTTCGATAAATCTACAGTAGATGGCTATGCGGTTAAAACTGAAGTGCTCGCACAGCAGTCTGGAGACCGGTATACTCTTATAGAAGGCATGCCGTCTCTCAAACTGATTGGCGAAGTCATGATGGGTGCTGAAGCGAAACTGCCTAATAATACTGAAGAAGATAACTGTGTCTACATCCCGACAGGAGGTTTTTTGCCCGATGGTTATGACGCGGTAGTTAAGATTGAAGAGACCATCCAACATGGTGACCGAATACTTTTCAAAAACATTATAAAAACGGATCAGCCGAATACTTTCCATTTACTCTCCCTTCAACCCGGCAGCAACATTATCCGAAAAGGCGAAGATGTCAGGGGTGGCGAAAAAATCATCAAACGCGGCAGGCGACTGACCCGCTATGATCTTGGCGTACTTGGCATGCTGGGCTTCAACGAAGTTGAGGTCATCGTGCCGCCGAGCCTGTCCATCGCCACAACCGGCGATGAGCTGGTGGACATTGATGCCCCTCTCAGCCCGGGAAAAATCAGGGATATCAACGGCACGGTACTCGCAGGTATAGCCCGGGAGTGGGGACTTGGGCCGGTAAAGCTGACACGCCTCGAAGATACCTACGAAGCGGTTGAGAATTACATCAAGAGCGAAATCGACCAATGCGATCTTTTGATCACCTCCGGCGGCAGCAGCGTTGGCAAGAAGGACTACATCCCGGCGGTCGTTGAAAACTTGTCGGATGAGGGACTGCTCTTTCACGGCATGAATATCAAGCCCGGAAAACCTATTGGCGTCGCCGCAATGAATGGGAAGCCAATCGTCTTGCTCCCCGGGAATCCTGTCTCTACGGTCGTCGGATTCATTGTGCTTGTCAGTGAGCTGATCAATCAGTTTGGCTTTGACATTCAGCATCCCTTTTGCTACGCTGGACTGAAAGAGTCCATCGGCCCGGAAGACGGGCGGACGACCTTTCACATGGTCAGACTCACCGAAGGTGAGGGGGCAATGACGGCCATGCCGCTCAGGGGGAAATCCGGTCTGATCACCTACATTGCCAACGCGGATGGCTATGTCATAGCGCCGCTGGATGGAGGTACGGTTGAGGCTGGAGAGCAGGTCAAGGTGTTTTTACTTTAATGGCTTTAACCGGTCGAATTTGGCGGCTTGACCACCGGAGTAATCAGATGGGAGGTGTCCCGTGCAGGACGCTTATGGAAGGACTATACGCTATTTGAGGATATCGGTGACGGACCGCTGTAATTTGCGCTGCCGTTATTGTATGCCTCCATCGGGGATGCCGGCGAAGCTGGACCATGATAAAATCTTAAGGAACGAGGAAATTGTCGAAGTGGCCCGCGTAGCGGCAAGTCTTGGCATCGACAAGATCCGTTTGACAGGTGGGGAACCTCTGGTCAGAAAAGGCATTGTCGAGCTGGTGGCGGAGCTCGCGGCCATACCAGGCATTAAGGACCTGGCCATGACGACCAACGCCGTGATGCTGGACACTATGGCAGAACCGCTGAAGGCAGCAGGCCTGCGGCGCATCAACGTGTCGCTGGATACGCTGAACCCTGAGCGCTTCAAAGAAATGACCCGTGGCGGCGACCTCGCCCGGGTACTGAAAGGTCTCGAAGAGGCTGAGCGCGTAGGCATATGGCCCATCCGCGTCAACAGTGTCCTGATTGGCGGAGAGAACGAGTCCGAGATTCGGGAAATGGCTGAGCTCACACGAAGCAAAGGCTATGACGTCCGGTTCATTGAACTGATGCCTATAGGCGAAGCCGCAGCCTGGACGGAAGAGCATTTTATTTCCACGGACCGGGTTCTGGAGATCCTCCCTGAATTGGTACCGGACATAGCAAAGGCCCATGACGGACCGGCGCGCTATTTCAGATTACCGGGGGCAAGTGGTCGAATTGGCTTGATTCAGCCCATTTCCTGCAACTTCTGTGCGGACTGTGACCGCATCCGTTTGACGGCAGACGGCAAAATTAAGCCTTGCCTGCATTCTGATAAAGAGATTGATTTACTCGCGGCGCTGCGTGCCGGTGAGGACCTTGTTCCAATCATCCGAGAGGCCGTCGGGCTCAAACCGGAAAAGCATCACATGGAAGAAAGTGATTATGTGCCAATTGTTCGCGGCATGTATAAAATAGGAGGATAACATGGCGAAAATCAGATCTGTCAACATCAGCGAAAAGAAGGGCACAATCAAAACGCGCATTGAATCTGGACGTTTCGAGCTCAACCTGGGACTGGTGGGCGACGCGCACAGTGGTTCATGGCACAGAATGGTCAGTCTTTTGGCTGAAGAGAGCATTGAAAAGGTCAGAAAGATGGGTCTGCCTGAGCTGAAAGCCGGCGATTTCGCCGAAAATCTGACGACGGAGGGCATTGTCCTCCATACCCTGCCCATTGGTACCAAGCTAAGAATTGGTCAGACGCTCATGGAGGTCACCCAGATTGGCAAGGAATGCCACGCGGGATGCGAAATCCGTAATAAAGTTGGAGACTGCGTCATGCCGCGGGAAGGGATCTTCTGCAGGGTGCTTGAGGCAGGGGACGTTAAAGCGGGCGATGATATTACCGTTGAGATGGAAGGGCTTAAAAAACTATAATACTGAACAGGGCGGGAGCCCTGTTTTTTTGAGTGAAACTGGGTGTTTGATACCCGATTTGCCTTCATTCCTTTTTATTGGCGTACATAGCTCAACCTATGGTAAAATTAAACCGGCAAAATTATCTCTTTAGATCTGGAGGTCAACATGACTGAATATAATAAGAATCTTGACTACTACGAAAACCGGGCCGCGGAAATGACAGGCAAGCTGCTGGAAAAGCTGGACACACAGGAGGTCAGAACCATGGCGAATCTGTGTGAACTCACGAGCTTTAAAATTGGCGGCCCGGCGGATCTCTTGATAGAGCCGGCTTCATTAGAGGCTGTCGCCGCTGCCCTTGAGCTTTTGAAAAAAGATGCATTCCCCTTCATGGTCATTGGCAACGGGAGCAATCTCCTGTTCTCGGACAACGGGTATCGCGGGGCAATACTTAGAATCGCAGACAATCTGACAAACGTTGAGATTGAGGACACACAGGTGACCGCTGAGGCGGGGATTCTGCTTTCAAAGCTGGCCAATCAGCTGCTGGACAAAGAACTCGCGGGCTTCGAATTTGCTTCCGGCATACCAGGCACCCTGGGCGGCGCGGTCTATATGAACGCCGGCGCCTATGATGGTGAAATGAAAGATGTGGTGGCGTGGGCAGAAGTGCTGATGCCTGATGGGAAGGTCGAAAGACTGACCAATGCTGAACTGGGTTTTTCTTACCGTCACAGCCGAATTATGGAGGCCGGCGGGATTGTCCTGCGTGTTGGTCTTGAGCTTAACCGGGGTATGTATAAGGATATCAAGGCGAAGACGGACGATCTGACCGAAAAGAGAACCTCAAAGCAGCCTCTCGAAAAAGCAAGTGCTGGCAGTACGTTTAAACGGCCGGCGGGATATTTCGCGGGAAAACTCATTGAGGACGCTGGTCTGAGAGGGCTTTCCTACGGAAAGGCTCAGGTGAGTCCAAAGCACTGCGGGTTTATTGTCAATAACGGTGGCGCGACGGCAGAGCAAGTGCTCCATCTCATCAATGTGGTCCGGAAAACGGTGCGGGATACCTATGGGGTCGAGCTTGAACCAGAGGTACGCATTATTCCGGAATTTCCGGAAGTTCCAGAAATTCCGGTTTAGGGTGAGTGGTGGACTGTGGAACCATCGGCAAAATTCTTTGGAAATAGCCTGGAAACCGCATTGTCGCCTCATGAGGAGGGACTGAACGTGATCAGAATTTACGCAGATTATCATACACACACCACTTACAGCGACGGCAAGGGCTCCATTGAGGACAACGTGCGGGCGGCTGTGGCAAGGGGACTCAAAATCCTGGCCATCAGCGACCACGGACCCCAGCATCTGACCTATGGCATCAAACGGAAAAAATATGCGGAGATGCGGGGAATCATTGACGAAATGAATGCCAAGTATCCCATGATCCAGACAATGCTTGGTCTAGAGGCCAATATCATGGACGCGGACGGGCGGCTGGACGTGGACGAGGGCATGCTGCGCATGGCGGACGTGCTGCTCGCGGGCTATCACTTTGGGAGTCTCAGCGGCGATCTCAAGGGCACCAGCGCCCTTCACAGGCTCAACTTTGAGGGACGGCTGTCCAGCAAAGCGGCGCAGAAGGCCAAAGAACTGAACACCAAGGCCATGATCAAGGCTATGCATAACTACGACATCAAGATCCTGACCCACCCGGGCGCCAAAGGGGCTATTGAGATCATGTCTGTGGCGGAGGCGGCCATTGCAACCCATACGGCGCTGGAAATCAATGCGAACCGCCACGGACATCTGACTCTTGAAGATTTGCTGCTGCTGCGAAGCAGCGCTTGTCTGTTCGCTATCAATTCGGATGCCCACCGCCCTGAAATGATCGGGCGCTTCGAGCCGGCCATAGAGCGGGCGCTCAGGGCGAAGATTCCGTGCAGTAGGATTATAAATTGCCTCAAGTCAGAAGACGAAGACGAAGTCAAAGCCGAAGCGCCTGAGGGTGTTAAAGGATTGGAAAAGGCGGGTGAGGTCTTATGGCGGTGAATCCAGGCGCTGCTATGCGCTACGTCATAGTCACAGGCTTGTCCGGGGCCGGCCGCAGTCAGGCCATGAAGGCTTTTGAGGACATGGGCTGGTACTGTGTTGACAATATGCCGCCTGCGCTGATCCCGCAGTTCGCGGAGCTGGTGAAGAACCAGTCGGAGCCAATTGAGCGAGCGGCCCTGGTCGCGGACATACGGGGCGGGCGCTTTTTTGACGATCTCGAAAATGGAATTGAGGGCCTCAGACAGACCGGGGCCTCCGTGCAGATCCTCTTTTTGGAGGCTTCGACGGCGGAGCTGATCAAGCGGTTCAAGGAAACCCGGCGCACGCATCCCATCAATCCAACTGGGAGTATCGCGGCCGGCATAGAAATGGAACGGGAGCGCCTGGAGGCGATTCGCGCCAGTGCAGATAAGATCATCGATACGACGCAGAAGACCATAGGCCAGTTCAGGACTGAGATTCAGAAGGCCTTTGAGCCGGAGGAGATCGAGGACAGCATGAGCATCTCGATTCAGACTTTTGGCTTCAAGCGCGGGATCCCCCTGGACGCCGACCTGGTCTTTGACGTGCGAATGCTGCCGAATCCTTTTTACATTGCCGAGCTCCGGAACCTGACGGGCAATGACGCCGAGGTTCAGAACTACGTCATGAAATTTCAGGACAGTCTGTCCTATTACGAGCGGCTTCTCGACATGGTCGAGTTCCTTATTCCGCTGTGCATCAAGGAGAAGCGGGCTCAGCTCGTGGTGGCGATTGGCTGCACCGGCGGCCAGCACCGCTCTGTGACCTTTGGAAACTTGCTGGCGCATACGCTAAAAGAGCGCGGCAGAACGGTGGCAGTGTACCATCGGGAGCTGAGCGGTCAATGATCAGGGCGCCAGAGATTAAAAAAATTGAGCCGATGGTTCCGCGATCAGACCTCAAAATCGTGGCGATCGGGGGCGGCAGCGGGCTCTCGATTTTGCTGCGGGGACTCAAGCAAGTGACGCGGGACGTCGTGGCGGTCGTCGCCATGTCGGATGACGGCGGCGGTTCCGGCGTCCTTCGGGAGGATCTGGGCATGCTGCCGCCGGGTGATATCCGAAGCTGTATTGTCGCGCTGGCCAACCAGGAGCCGGTCCTGTTGGACTTGCTCAATTACCGCTTCAAAGAAGGCAACCTCAGCGGCCAGAACCTGGGGAACCTGATGATTGCAGCCTTGAGTGACATTTCCAACAGCTTTGAGGAAGCGATCCGGCTGATCCACGAGATATTTGCCGTGACAGGCCGCGTCCTCCCGGTGACGCTGGAGGACGTGCGCTTGAAGGCGATGCTGTCGGATGGTTCCGTGGTGGAGGGGGAATCGAAGATTCCGATTCAGTCCGCCGCGGCGGGCCTCAGGATTGAGCGGATTTCCATGGTGCCGGAAAAACCAAAAGCGCTGGATGAGGTGCTGACGAGCATAGCCGAAGCGGATGTCATTGTGATGGGGCCAGGGAGTCTCTACACCAGTATTTTGCCAAATCTGTTGGTAGATGGCGTTTCGGAGGCTATTCGAAAGACTGGCGCGCCGAAAGTTTTTGTGGTCAACCTAATGTCCCAAAGAGGCGAGACGGATGGCTATGGCTTGTCCGATTACTATAAAGCCCTTGAGGCCCACGCCGGTCCGGGTCTTGTGACTCACGTGCTGTTCAACAATGCCATCATTGATGAGTCCATAGTCGCACGGTATGAAGCAGAGCGGGCTTCACCGGTTCGGATGACTGCCACGGACAAGGCTTATTTTGAGGATCGGGGCATAGAGATTTTGCTGGACGACTTTGTTGAAGTGGTGAAGGGCTACATACGCCACGATGCGCTAAAAGTCGCGCAGCGCTTGGAAGCTCTGGTGGATATTAAGATTTACCATCATGGAGAGTAAGTGATTCCATGGTGATTTTGTGAAGTTTGAGTCGGTGCCTATAGTTGGGCGCCGGCTTTTTTTTGTTGGATGATCGTTAAAATTGAGGGGGGGTAGAGACCTTGAATCTGGTAAATTTTAATGAAATGAGTTACAAATGACTTATTTTAAAGTGGGACTGTTTTGAAAATAATGGTCTCACCATCTTGAGAACTGAGTTTTTTAAGCAGGTTGACGTCAGTTGTGAGGCTCTCTATATAGTTCTGTCATTGAAAATAAGTCGTTTATAACTCGCTTTAAAGGGAACTGGCGCATAATTGAGCAATATCAAGGTGTTGGATTACTTGGGAAATGAGTTGAAATTGACTTGAATTATATTTTGAATATTGAATATCTTGAGTAAGCAGTGAGTGTTGCCTCTAACTTTGACAATTTCAGATCTTCATTTGCCGATTATGAGTGAGTTATCATAGATAATGTCATAAAATTACATTTATAGTTTGGCATAGAAATTGCTTATTAATATAATGAGTCACTTCAGAAACTGTAAGATAGAGATCCGCCAATAGAGGATCGGGGAGGAAGTCACGTGCAAAATAATTCAGCACCCATAAAACTTGAACGCTCCATCAGCTTCGCCGGATTTCTGGGCATGGGCATAGGCTGTGTGTTTGGCTCCTCCTGGCTGCTGATGACCGGGATCTGGATGACGGCGTCCGGTGGACCGGTCAACGCGCTGCTGGCCTTTATCCTTGGCCTTTTGATGCTTCTGGTTATGGCTTCTTCTTATACCAGGATCATGCCAATGTTTCCGGAAGGCGGGGGAGAGATGCATTACGCCGGCCGGGCTTTTGGCGCTCGCATAGCGCTCGTCGCGGGATGGTGCGGGTTTCTTGTCAACGGCGTGATCTGCGCCTGGCAGACACTGGCTATATTCAAAATGCTCTATGTACTCTTTCCGGTGCTTGAAGGCCAAAATGTCCTGTATGCTGTTGGCGGCCAGCCGGTAACGCTTTGGGCTGTCCTGATCGGAGTCGCCCTTGTCTTTGGTATCGCATGGATGCAGTATCGAGGCACAAAATTTTTTTCGAGGGCTCAAGTCGTCCTTATAGCGATCGTCATAACCATGGTGGTTGGAGCCTTTATTGCTGGTATGCTTTTCTTTGATCCTAATAATTTATCACCTCTGGCTGTCAAGTCGACGTTTGACGGTACAATCTCACTGCTGGTACTCCTGCCCTTCTCCATTGCCGGCTGGGAAAACATCTCAAAAGGCGTGGAGGAGGCCAGCGCGAGCCTCAGCGTCAGGCGGATTGGTCAGGCCATGATGCTGTCAATCCTCATTTCCACCTTATTGTATGGTGCGCTGCTGTTCCTTCAGGCGGGGCTGATGCATTGGCAGGAGATGGCATCGACGTCCATTCCTTTTTCGGACAGCTTGGTTAGACTTACCGGTGTGCCTGCTTTTAAAGGCATCCTGCTGTCAGCCGCTGTTTTCAATATTATAGGCGTTTTTAACGGCATGTTCTTTGGTGCGGTACGGTCCTTGTATGCCCTGGGGAAGGCAGGTCTGATTCCCCGGTGCTTTGCCGCGGTTCATCCTGTTTACAAGACCCCGGTCAATGCAATTCTGTTTGTTGCACTTGTCGTTGCCATTACCCCGTTTGTAGGAAGCGCGGTATTTGCAGCTCTCGTCAACTTAGCTGCGTTTTTCTACATCCTTTTGTGGGGCTCGACTGTATTTTCCGCCCATCACCTCAGAAAGCGTTCTGCCGATGGTCAGCCACAGTCCTTCCACGCAAAAATCCTCGACTTCATGGGAATTGGCGTGGTGGTCTTCCTCACACTTGCCATGCTGCTTCCATTCAGCCCAGGCGCCCTTCAATGGCCTGCGGAATATGCGCTGCTGGTGTTTATGATTGGCTCAGGCTTTCTGTTTTATGCCGCACGTCCTAAAGCTGAGAGCATTCACGGCAACGAGGCTGCGGACAGCCTTTGAGTATTCAGACAGAGCAGGTGGACGTGGAAGAAGGTGTCTGACACCTTCTTCCAACTTCTCCATACATTCTGCCAATGATAAAGACGTGGGAATATTTAGTAGGCGTTCTCAAGGCAATTGAATGAATAAATGATAGCAAAATAAGGGAAGAGGAAGATGGGTGTGATTTGGCCCGTCTTCCTCTTCCCTTATACTATTGGGGTCTGATTGACTTATTCCATATATTTTCTGTATAGCCGGCTTGCCTTGCTCTGTGAAATGTGAAGCGCTTTCGCGGCCTTGTAGGAGCTTCCGAAATGCTCGAAGGCTTTCAAAATCAAAGTTTTTTCAATCTCTTCGAGAGCGATGTCCAGCGGTGGAAGCTCTGACTGAGCTGGGTCCAGCGGCACGAGTGCGTCCCGGAATAAGTGCATTGGGAGATCATGTGGTTCAATGACTTTTCCCGGGACGGTGACGACCAGCTGTTCTATGACGTGCTGAAGCTCTCTGACGTTTCCCGGCCAGCGGTAATTCTGGAGGATTTCCAGGCAGTCCTTGGACATTTCACGATTTAGTTTATATTCTCTGTTGTATTTGTTCAGGAAAAGGGTGGCCATGGCTTTCAAATCTTCTTTTCTGTCACGGAGCGGCGGAATCTGAAGGTCGACGACTTTTAGGCGGTAATAGAGATCCTCGCGAAAATTCTTTCCTTTGACGAGGGCCATCAGGTCTGCGTTTGTGGCTGAAATGATTCGAACGTCAATGGATTTGGACTTGGTGGATCCCACAGGAATAAACCGCTTGTCCTGGATGAGCTCCAGGAACTTGGCCTGCAGCGGCAGCGGCACGTCGCCAATTTCGTCCAGGAAGAGCGTGCCGCCGCTCGCCAGTTCCACTAAGCCGACTTTTCCTTTTTTGTCCGCTCCGGTAAACGCGCCGGCGACATAACCAAAGAGTTCAGATTCCAGCAAGTTGGGCGGAATGGCGGCGCAGTTGATGGTGATGAAGGGACCGTCCTTTCGTGTGCTTTTGGAATGGATGTATTTCGCCAGGATGCTCTTTCCTGTGCCGGACTCTCCCGAGATCAGGATGGTGGAGTGAATGGATGACAGGCGGTCGATCATGTCAACAATGGATTTCATCTTGGAATTGTTGATGATGAGGTTCTCTGTTTCTCTCAACTCGTTTCGTCTGAGTTCGTCAATTTCATTTTTGTAGCGAATCATTTGCTCTTTTGTGTGCTCAAGATCAGCTTTGATGGCTTCCATCTCAGTGACGTCCCTGCAGTTTTCGACGATTAAGTTGATATTCCCGTTTGCGTCAAAGGAGGGGGTTGCCGTAATCAGGAGGGTTTTGCCCATCTTCGTCTTCTGGCGGATGCTGATTTCTTTTTTTTGCTCAATGACCATAGGCAAAGGGGATTGGTCGCAATATTGGTTATCGAGGAGGAAGCTGATATGCTTGCCCATGATTTCTTCGCGCGTCAGACCATAGTTGGACTCGAAGGTTTTATTGCAGTAAACGGCAAAGCCGTCGCCGTCTGTGACGTAAATTTCGTCATGGGAGGCTTCGAGGATGGCAATATAAAAGTCGGCGTCAAACTGATTCACAAGAATCACTCCAGTTGTGTAATAGGTAATGTGATAACATAACTAGTTTAACATAGTGACGGATCAATGTGTAAGGGTTGGCCATGATAGATAGGATATAGGAATGGCGTGGAAACTAATAATGAATGAAGCGCGGATTTTGTATTTCGTTTTCATTACGGTGTCAGTCCCCAAACTCAACTCGGTGACAGACACTGTAATAATTTTTGTCCCTGACACCAGTCTCTAAATCCAATTGATCCGCATGGGGCACCACATTTTGTGGTATACTAAAGGATAATTATGTGTTCAAGCACAGAGGGACAATTCTAGACCAGAAGCATTCAAAATTGTCCCATTCACCTCACCGCAACTCAAATTTCTGGTATTGACCATAAGGGCGTGAAACCTTTGAAATATGTGACGAGCGCAGGCGGAGTCGTCTTTCATGGACGGCGGGTTCTGATCCTTAAAAAAATGAATGGTGATTGGGTGCTGCCTAAAGGTAAAGTTGAGCCCAAAGAGTCCCCGGAAAATGCTGCAGCCCGTGAAGTTTCAGAGGAGACTGGCATCACAGCGCAGGTTCTGGGCTATCTCGACGAGACCGGGTATCGGTTTAGAAACATCTGGAGTCAGCAGGAGCTGATCATCAAGCGGGTTCACTGGTATGCCATGATTGCCATGACCACGGAAATCATTCCCCTCGAGGAAGAGGGCTTTATTGACGGCAAGTTCGTCGATATCAGCGAGATTGACAATTTCCTCCGCTATAGTGACGAACGCGAAATGGTGCGAAAGGGAAAAGCTGTACTTGGACTGGAAGAAAGTATTGAGAAGGATTAAGCAGGTCCAGGAACAAGAACCAATAAGACAGGTGAGACTATGTCATTTTCATCCACAACCAAAAATGAGCTCTGCCAGATCCGGGGCGAGGATCGCTGCTGCCAGATTGCAGAGCTTTCTGCATTAATCAAGGTCAGCGGCTCTATCGGCTACGCTCGGGGAAAAGGGCTCAGTCTAACGCTGACGACAGAGAACCCGGCCATTGCCAGGCGAATTTTCTCCGGATTTAAGCGCATCTTTGGTCTGAGCGCAGAGATCCTGATCAAACAAAATCCCACGCTCAAGAAACACAACACTTATTTGATCGTCGTACGAGGCGCTGAGGAAATCCTGATAGCACTCAAAATCATTGACCACAGTGATGGCACTTATAAATTCGAAGACGGTATTCCGGAGGGCATCGCAACTAAGGAATGCTGTGTGAGGGCGTACTTAAGGGGCGTCTTTCTGGGCGGCGGCAGCCTCAGCGACCCCGAGAAAGGGTATCACCTGGAGTTTGTCACCAATGACGAGACCTACGCGGAAGCCCTCAGCCGTCTGATGGAGCGGTATGACTTGGCACCTAAAATCATCCAGAGAAAAAACCACTGGATCGTCTATATCAAGGAAGGGGATCAGATCGTAGATTTCCTTAACATTATCGGTGCCCACACCATCCTGCTGGAATTTGAAAACATCAGAATCGTGAAACAGATGCGCAATGACGTCAACCGTCTGGTCAACTGTGAAACGGCTAACCTCAACAAAACCGTGGATGCCTCCTATAGACAGATTGAGGACATTGAATTCATCATGGAGCGCGTTGGACTGGATTACCTCGGTGCCAATCTCCGAGAAGCCGCAGAAATGAGACTTGAAAATCGTGAGGCGACCCTCAAGGAAATTGGGGAAATGATGGATCCGCCCGTTGGCAAATCGGGCATTAACCATCGCTTCAGAAAAATAGAGAAGATCGCGGCTGACCTCAGAGTCAAGCTGAACGTCACCTAAGCGACAACCAATTAGTTTAACAACACAACCAGAACAGATTCCGCTGGAAAGGCGCGTTGATTGATGAGTAAATTTGTCCATTTACATCTTCATACTGAGTACAGCCTGCTGGACGGATTTACGGTCATAGACCGTTTGTTCGAACGGGTGAAAGAACAGGGCATGGACGCGGTGGCCATTACAGACCACGGCGTCATGTTTGGCGTGGTGGATTTTTACAAGGCTGCCAAAGCGGCAGGCGTCAAGCCCATCATAGGCTGCGAAGTTTATATGGCCAGCCGTTCCATGCACGACAAAGATGCGTCCATGGACAAGAACCGGGGGCACCTGGTGCTGTTGGCAGAGAATGCGAAGGGCTACGAAAACCTCATCCATCTGGTTTCCAGGGGATTCATCGAGGGCTATTATTATAAACCCAGAATAGACATGGAACTGCTCGCAAAGCACAGCGAAGGCCTGATCTGTCTCAGCGCCTGTCTGGCAGGTGACGTTCAAGTGCTGATCGCAGAAGACCGCTACGGTGAGGCCAAAGCCCTCGCCCTAAAATTCAGCGACATCTTTGGACCGGACCGCTATTACCTGGAGCTTCAGGATCACAGCATGGAGCTGCAGAAAAAGGTCAACCTTCAGTTGATTCGAATGTCCAAGGAGACCGGCATTCCCCTCGTCGCGACCAATGATGTCCATTACATTGAGCCGGGCGATCACGAGGTCCACGACGTCTTGCTGTGTATCCAGACGGGCAAAACCCTGGCGGATAAAGACCGGATGACCTTCCCGACCAGGGAGTTTTACCTGAAATCCCCGGACGAGATGCAGCGGCTCTTCCCCTACGCCCCTGAGGCTTTGGCCAACACGGTCAAGATCGCCCAGCGCTGCCACTTTGACTTTGATTTCAGCAGTCTGCACCTTCCGGAGTTTGACCTGCCCAAAGACATGACCGCCCAGGTCTACCTGAGGCAGCTCTGCTATGACGGCCTTCACAAGCGCTATCACGTGACACCGGAGCACATCCGGCGCCTGGAATTCGAGCTTGGCACCATCCACGACATGGGCTACGAGGATTACTTCCTCATAGTGTGGGACTTTATCAAATTTGCCAAGGAGCAGGGGATCCTTGTGGGGCCGGGGCGCGGCAGCGTCGGAGGCTCGCTCGTGGCGTACTGCCTTGAAATCACAGACGTGGATCCCTTGGCCTATGACCTGATTTTCGAACGGTTCCTGAATCCTGAGCGCGTCACCATGCCGGATATCGATATCGATTTCCAGGACGACCGGCGCCAGGAGGTCATCGATTACGTTGTACTCAAGTACGGCAAGGAGCATGTGGCGCAGATTGTGACCTTCGGCACCATGGCCGCAAGGGCCGCCATCAGAGATGTGGGGAGGGCTCTCAACCAGCCCTATGCTGACGTGGACAAGATTGCCAAAGAAATCCCTACCATACTGGGCATGACCATCAGCAAAGCACTGGAAATGAACGCCAAGCTGAAGGGGTTTTATGACACGGACGCCGAAGCCCGGCGCCTGATTGATTTCGCCAAAAAGGTCGAGGGGCTTCCTCGGCACTCGTCGACTCACGCTGCAGGCGTCGTGATCTCAAAAGCGCCTGTGGACCATTATGTACCGCTGACGGTTCAGGACGGCAACGTCACGACGCAGTTCGGCATGCTGCTGCTCGAAGAGCTGGGGCTCCTCAAAATGGATTTCCTGGGGCTGCGCACGCTGACGGTGATTCAGCGGGCTGTCGAGCTGATCAAGGAAAACTACGACCTCGACATAGATTTTTCAAAGATTTCAACGGACGACCCAAAGACCTACGTCGGGATTGGCAACGGCCAGACCCTGGGCATCTTCCAGCTGGAGAGCGCCGGCATGACGCGGTTCATGCGGGAGCTGAGGCCGACTTGCCTGGAGGATATCATCGCGGGCATTTCCCTTTACAGACCAGGGCCTATGGATTCGATCCCCAGATATGTCAAAAGTAAAAACAACCCGCAGCTGATCACCTATTCAGATCCAAAGCTGAAGGAGATTCTGGGCGTGACTTACGGCTGCCTGGTCTATCAGGAACAGGTTATGCAGATCGTCCGCGAGCTGGGAGGCTATTCCTATGGCCGGAGTGACCTTGTTCGGCGGGCCATGTCCAAGAAAAAAATGTCGGTCATGGAAGAAGAGCGACGCTATTTCATCCACGGCAAGCTGGATGACGAGGGCAACGTGGAAATCCCAGGCTGCCTGCGCAATGGCGTGTCCAAAGAGGCAGCGGACGCCATTTTTGACGACATGATCGACTTCGCCAAATACGCCTTCAATAAAAGTCACGCCGCCGGCTACGCGCTGGTCAGCTTCCAGACGGCCTGGCTGAAGGCCCATTATCCCATTGAATTTATGGCTGCCCTCATGTCCAGCGTCATGGGCAGCCAGACCAAGCTGGCGGTCTACATAGTCGAATGCCAGCGCATGAACCTCAGAGTCCTGGCGCCAAGCGTCAACCACAGCCTTGAACAGTTTTCCGTGGAGGGCAGCGCCATCCGCTATGGCCTTCTCGGCATCAAAAATGTGGGAAGCGGCATCATCAGAGCTCTGGTCGAGGAGCGCGAGCAACACGGTCCGTACCGGAATTTTACGGAATTCTGCGACCGGCTTCCGGCCGGCGAACTCAACAAGAAGGCCGTGGAAAGCTTGATTAAGGCCGGGGCCTTTGACGGCATGGGTGCTCGACGCTCCCAGCTGCTGGCCTCCTATGAGCGTATTGTCGACAGCGCTCACCGAGAAAAGCGCAATAACGCGGCAGGCCAGGTCAGCCTGTTTTCAGGCCTGGGCATGGCTATGGCGGCGGGTGTCAATTCAAGTACAGGTACAAATACTAATACTAATACTAATACTAATACTAATACTAATACTTCAGCCGATGGTCACGGTGCCGCAACCTCAGCCCCACCCGGCATGTCTGGCCTGGATACCGCACCGCCCGAACTGCTGCCGGACGTACCCGAGTTTGACGTCCGAACCCTGTTGGCCTTCGAGAAGGAAGTCCTTGGCATCTATTTCAGCGGGCACCCACTTTCGGCCTACAAGGACGACGTGGACAACATCTCCAGTCTAAGGCTCAGCGACCTGTTTGAAAGTTGGGAGGAGGGCACCGGTGTCTTCTCGGACGGCGAGCGTGTCGTCGTCGCAGGCCTCATAGCCAAACGTACGGACAAGATCACCAAAAACAATTCCAGAATGTGCTTCCTGAGCCTGGAGGACCTCTACGCCGCCATCGAGGTGCTGGTCTTCCCCCTGATAATGACGCGCTATGAGCTGCACCTGAATGAAGACAGTTTCATCATTGCGGAGGGCAGACTCAGCCTTCGGGAGGACGAGCCGCCAAAGCTCGTGGCGGATGCCATCTATCCTTTGACGACTGAGACCATCAAGCGCTTCAGGAAAGTGCCGGATCCAAAGCTCTTCTTAAAAATGGCGCATCTGGAGGCCGCTCAATGGGAGCGGGTTAAAAAGATCCTCCAGAACTATGCAGGGGATACAGAGGTCATCCTTTACCTTGAGAAGGAAAAGAAGACTATCCGAACCCAGGAAAAACTATGGGTGAAGCCTGCAGAAAGGCTTCTGACGGAACTTAGAGTCGAACTGGGTCACGACTCAGTTAAACTGAAGTGAGACTGCGTTGAGCTTTATTTTTAACAAACCAATAACCAGCCAAAAACCAACTTAGTAACCGACCAATAATGATCTGAAAATAGACTTAGAAAGATCTGAGAATGAGGTGATGTGCATGAGTGTTCCAGATATGGACGACGTAGCCATGGCGGATTCCATCCCAAGGATCAAGCGAATTGGCGTGCTTACCAGCGGCGGAGACGCACCTGGCATGAACGCGGCGATCCGTGCCACAGTGAGAATTGCGCTCTATAACGGGCTGAAGGTTTCCGGCATACGCCGGGGCTTCCAGGGCTTGATCGAAGCAGACATTGATAACCTTGAGCTGGCCGATGTTGGCGATATCATCAACCGCGGCGGGACCAAGCTTCTGACTGCCAGGTCTGAGGAATTTATGACTGAAGCAGGACAAAAGCGAGCACTGGATGTACTGCGGATGTTCGAGATCGACGCTCTGGTGGTCATAGGCGGGGATGGCTCCTATAAGGGTGCCAAGCGCTTGTGGGAGATGGGGTTCCCGACCATCGGCATACCGGGCACTATTGATAATGACCTCGCTTATACGGATCTGACGCTGGGCTTTGACACGGCGGTCAGTACGGTGGTCTCGGCCATCAATAATCTCAGGGATACCTCGTCTTCTCATGGACGGGTCAGCATTGTGGAGGTCATGGGCCGGCACTGTGGAGACATTGCGCTGTTTGCGGGGCTTGCAGGCGGCGTTGAGGACATTCTGATTCCGGAGCGTAAGTTCGACCTGGATGACGTAGCACGGAAAATCCTGCAGGGAAGACGTCGGGGCAAACTGCACAGCATTGTTCTTGTCGCTGAAGGCGTTGGAAAATCCTACGAGATCGCGGAGCGGCTTGAGGCCCTCATACACCAGGAGGTGCGCGTCACCGTGCTCGGATATTTGCAGCGGGGCGGAACACCTTCCGTTACGGATCGCATCCTGGGCGCCCAGTTTGGACAGCGGGCTGTGGAACTGCTGCTGGAGAATAAGTTTGGACGCGTTGTCGGGATTCGGGACAACAAGATCATGGATCAGGACCTTGAAGCGGCGCTGAATGAGCCGAAGCGGTTCGATCAGGCCAAGTATGACCTGGCGGAGCTTTTATCGCTTTAAGCGGCATGCCTTAGTTCGCTGAGGCAGCTTAACTTAATAGGTTTATAATGAATATGTGATAAAATTAAGAAATGATGGCGCTGTTTTGCCGACTACAAAACAGGTTCGCGCCAGACGCCAGGATTTAGCCAGTTAGGATGTCAAACCTGTTCACAGCCAATAATCAGGCCACCCCCTTAGGAGAGATGATGCAATGAAAAAAACTAAAATAGTATGTACCATAGGTCCCGCCAGCGAAAATCCGGAAGTTTTCAAGACTTTGGTCGAAAGCGGCCTGGATGTCGCACGGCTCAACTTTTCCCACGGCAGCCACGAGGAGCATCTCGCGCGCATTCTGATGATCAAAAAGGTCCGCGCTGAGCTGGAAAAGCCAGTGGCAATTCTGCTGGACACCAAGGGTCCTGAGATCCGAACAGGTAAATTTGCTCAGGATGTGGAGTTAAAAGAAGGTCAGACTTTCACGCTGACCACACTGGATTATCTGGGCGACCAGGAGAAGTGCCAGGTGTCATATACGGGGCTGCCGCAGGACGTGTCTGCCGGCACCACTATTCTGATCGATGACGGCCTGGTGGGCATGGAAGTTGTCTCTGTCACCGAGACGGATATTGTCTGCCGGGTGCTCAACGGCGGAACCGTGAAGAGCAACAAGGGCGTCAACGTGCCGGGGGTCAGCATTCAGCTGCCGGCGATTACGGAAAAAGACATCAGCGACATTATTTTTGGCATCGACAACGGCATTGATTTTATAGCAGCTTCCTTTATCCGAAAGCCTGCGGACGTTCTCGAAATCCGCAAAGTCCTCGAGGAAAACAGCGGCCACCACGTCCACATCATCTCCAAGATTGAGAATCAGGAAGGCGTGGACAACATGCGTGAGATTCTCGAAGTCTCTGACGGTATCATGGTCGCCCGGGGCGATCTGGGCGTCGAGATTCCAACGGAGCGCATTCCGCTGGTTCAAAAAGAGCTCATCAAGCTGTGCAACCGCGCGGGCAAGCCGGTCATCACCGCCACACAGATGCTGGACTCCATGATCCGCAACCCGCGTCCGACCCGGGCGGAGACTACAGACGTGGCAAATGCCATCTTTGACGGTACGGATGCCATTATGCTGTCCGGTGAAACCGCGGCAGGCAAGTATCCCCTTGAGGCAGTTCGAACTATGGCGGTCATTGCAAAGGCGGCAGAGGAAAGCCTCGATTATGAAGCCCTGCTGCGCGGCGTGCACAAGTCAGAGGAAGATGACAATGTCACCTTCGCTGTGAGCCACGCGACCTGCCTGACGGCTCTGGAGCTTGAAGCCAGTGCCATCATGACGGCGACGTCCTCCGGCTTTACGGCACGCAAAATCTCAAAGTTCCGACCAAAAGCGCCTATCATTGCCGCGACCACCTCAGAGCAGGTGCGCCGCAAGCTGTCGCTGGTCTGGGGCGTCGAGTCCATTTCACTGGGCAAGGCGGATTCCACAGACGAGATCATGGAGAAATCCCTGAAGAGCGCTCAGGAAGAGGGCCTCGTCGAGCAGGGGGATCTGGTCATCCTGACAGCGGGCATACCTGTAGGCGTTGCCGGTGCGACGAATATGATGAAGGTGCACTTGGTGGGCGAGGTACTCATTAAAGGTACAGGCATAGGCAAAGGCATGGCTTCAGGGACTTTCTGCATAGCCAATACGCCTGAAGAGGCTCAGGTCAGCTTCAAAGATGGGGACATTTTGGTGTCCAGCACGACGGACCGCGATATGATGCCGTTCATCACCAAAGCCAGCGGACTGATTGTCGAAGAAGGCGGCTACACCAGCCACGCGGCAATAGTCGCGTTGTCACTCGGCCTCCCGACGGTCGTCGGCGCGGCGGATGCAGTCAAGCTGCTTAAAGGCGCGCCAAACGTCACCGTGGACGCCACCAAGGGCATAGTCTATGCCGGCCGCACCAGGATGCTCTAAGGCTTATGAACTATTATGATTTCGAGATCCGCCCCCGATACGAAGAAACCGATCAGATGGGCGTGGTCTACCATGGCAACTACTACCGCTACTTTGAGGTCGGGCGCTGCGAGTATCTGCGGTCACTGGGCTACTCTTACCGCGGCCTCGAAGAAGCGGGCATCATCCTGCCCGTCGTAGAGAGCAGCTGCCGTTACCGTGTGCCCATTCTCTACGATCAGGAAGTCATTATCCGCACATTTATTGAAACCTTCAAAGGCGTCAAGATTGCGTTTCTGTACCAGCTTCTGGACAAGGAGACCGGTCAGCTGCTCGCCGAGGGTCAGACCCTTCATGCCTTCGTCGACAAAGCCATGCGCCCGCTGCGCGTCAGCCGCCTCGACAAGGCTTTCGTCAAAGCCGTTGAGGATGCCATGGAAGTCAAAGCATCACAAGACACCCAGGAATAAAGCTGTGGCCGATGGTTACCCTTTCCGTCACAGGATCACAATAAGCAAGGCAAAGGAGATGCATCCATGAGAAAACGTCTCTTGGGCAAGACAGGACTGATGGTCAGCGAGGTAGGCTTTGGCGGTATACCCATCCAACGCGTCGACGCGCCAACGGTCAAAACCATCCTGCAGGAATGCCTGCGCCGGGAAGTCACCTTCATTGACACCGCCCGTGGCTATACGACCAGCGAAGAGATGATTGGCGCCGCCATTGAAGGCCATCGCGGCAGCTTCGTCCTCGCTACCAAAACCATGGCGAAGAGCTATGAGGATATGAAACGGGACATTGGCATCAGCCTGATCAACTTTAGAACGGATTATATTGAGTTATACCAGGCGCACTTTGTCCGAAATCAAGAGGCTTATGATGCCCTGATTCAGCAAGGTGGTTATGAAGCCATGCTGGAGGCTAAACGTGAAGGGCTGATCGGTCACATTGGCATCACGAGTCACGACCATAAGCTTCTCGAAAAAATCATTGAGGATGGCCGGTTTGAGACCATTCAGTTCCCCTACAACCTGGTGGAGCATCAGGGCGAGCGGCTGTTCCAGCGTGCCCATGAGCTCGGGTTAGGCGTCATTGCCATGAAGCCGTTGGCAGGGGGAGCCATTTCCAATGGTCCTCTCAGCCTTAAGTACATTTTGAACAACCCACACATTTCTGTGGCGATTCCAGGTATGGACAGCCCACAGCAAGTCTCAGAAAATGCGGCCATGGGCAGTGCGGATCTCAACTATACTGAAGAAGACCTAAAGAATATGGAGATTGTGCGCCAGGAAATGGGTGAGCATTTCTGCCGGCGCTGCGGGTACTGTCTGCCGTGCCCTCAAAATCTGGATATACCAACCCTGTTCCTCATGGAGGGGTATTTGAAGCGATATGGACTTAAGGAATGGGCAGAAGAGCGGTATGGCGCCATGGCTTTCAAAGCCGCCGATTGTGTCGAATGCGGTATTTGCGAGACGAGGTGCCCTTATGACTTGCCTATTCGGAGTATGCTCAAGAAAGTGGATGAGAGTTTTAGATAGGCGGGTGGCAGCAATGATTTCGCTTAGGCAGGATGCGCTAACAATTATCGATGCAGCTATCGAGGCCGTACTTCCAGAAGCGGCAGTTCAGGCTGCTTTGATGAATAGAGCCATCACCAAGGCTGTCACAGTCATTGCTATTGGGAAAGCTGCCTGGAGAATGGCGGAAGCGTCATACGCTGTACTGGGCGAAAAAATTAAACAAGGGATGATCGTAACTAAGTACGGCCATTCTCAGGGGGCTTTGCCGAAATTCGAGATCATTGAAGCCGGTCATCCAATTCCGGATGAGAATTCGGTTTTAGGTGCTGAAAGAGCTCTTGACATGGTTTCGGACGCTGATGAAAATGAGGATTTGATTCTGTTTTTGGTTTCCGGTGGGGGCTCCGCGCTGTTTGAATTGCCTCAATTGGGATTGGATCTAAGCGACATTATGGAAATCACGGACCAGTTATTGTCAAGAGGCGCTAACATCACGGAGATGAACATTGTTAGGAAGCATTTGTCCAGAGTCAAAGGCGGCAGGTTCGCGGAGGCTTGTGGCCAAACGGAGCTTTTAGTCATTGTTCTGTCAGATGTCATTGGTGACCCGCTGGATGTCATTGCGTCGGGACCGGCGTTTCCGGATCCGTCGACATCGGCAGAAGCCTTTGCAGTTCTTGATAAATTCGGGATTGCTTATAGTGCCAAGGTGAAAGCCGCGATCGAAAAGGAGACGCCCAAATCACTTGGCTTCTGCGAGAGCATTATAACCGGAAGTGTTTCAACCCTCTGTGATACGGCTGCAGCAGCCTGTGAGGCTTTGGGATATGCTCCAATAATACTGTCAACCGAGATGACAGGTGAAGCCTCTGAACTAGGTCGAACGCTGGCATCATTTGCCCGAGAGATCCTGATGGGCAAGTCAAGCCCCTATAAGCTGCGTCCGCCATGTGCACTCGTAGCGGGCGGCGAAACAATTGTTCATCTTAGGGGAAAAGGCAAAGGCGGCCGCAACCAGGAAACTGCGTTAGCAGCGGCAGTTGGCATTCAGGACCTGGATCATGTCGTGATCTTCTCAGTGGGTTCTGATGGGACAGATGGTCCTACAGATGCCGCAGGAGGCATGGTTGACGGTTATACCCTGGATCGAATTCGCAGCGCGGGCTTTAATCCTGGCCAGTTTCTCGCTGAAAACGATTCCTACCATGCCCTTCAGGTCAGCGAAGATTTGGTTATGACCGGTCCAACCGGAACCAACGTCAATGATTTGATGGTGGTGTTGATTGGTGAAGGCAAATAATGATTCAGATTCCAGAGAGGTCTATTGAAAAGACGTCCAATTCCAGATGCGAATGGACGTCTTTATTCTCTTTTTGAATATACCAAAGTTGGTATCAAGGACGGTGTGTGTTACGAATTACGGCGCGACCCACGACCATCGGCCAACAAAAATCTTTGAAAGGAAGCTCGCAGGGTATCTAACAGGTAGATGCGATTTTAGTGAGGTGACACCCATGGACCCATTGTTTAACTGGCTGATGTCGGGCGACGTGAGCCTGCAGTATTTGACCAGTAAATACCTTCTCCATAGTCCTGAGGCGGAACTCGTCGCGCTCAGAAAAAAGATAGCGGCCGATGGTTGGGGAAAAGCCTTCCTCGCCGCCAGGAATCCCACCGGCCACTGGGGACGGGATTTTTACCAGGTCAAGTGGATCAGCTCCCACTACACGCTGCTTGATCTCAGACACCTTGAGGTAGAGCCGGCAGAACCCATTCTGGAGACTCTAAACCTGATCCTGCGAACCCGAAAATCAGCAGATGGCAGCATCAACGAGTCGAATAAGATCCCGTCCGGCGATCTCTGTGTGAACGGCATGTTTCTGAATTACGCTTCGTTCTTTGGGATTCCGAAGTCAGAGATGATGTCCATTGTTGACTTTATCCTTGACAGCAGAATGGCGGATGGAGGATATAATTGTGACTACAAGAGGTATGGCGCGTCTCACGGCTCCATGCACACCACGATCTCCGTGCTGGAGGGGCTATGGGAGTTTCTTAAAGCCGGGCACGACTACCGAAAAGAAGAGATTGAACAGGCAAGGCAACAAGCGGAAAGCTTCTTGCTGAACCACAAATTGTTCAAGTCGGACAAGACGGGTGAGATCATTGACAAAAGGTGGTGCATGCTGTCCTTTCCTTCCAGATGGCGTTACGATATTCTCAGGGCGCTGGTCTATTTCGCTGATGCGGGGAGGCCATATGACCTGCGGATGGAAGACGCCCTCAGGATTCTTCAGTATAAGAGAAACAAGGACGGCACATGGCCGGTGCAGATGATGCACCCTGGGAAGGTACATTTTTTAATGGAAAAAACTGGCGCGCCAAGCAGATTCAATACACTGAGAGCACTAAGGGTGATGGCTGCGTACGAGGACGACAGGCTGAAGGAGGCATGATTTTGAGGCAGGAACCAAAGGTTGTTGAGCTTCCCAATCATCTTCTCATTCCGTTCCTCGAACAAGGAAACCGAAATGGAAAAGTATTGGTCATGCTGCATGGCGTCGCAGATTCCTGTGTTGCTTTTGAGCCCATGTTGCCTTTCCTATCAGATGAGTTTCGATCATTGGCAGTGACTTTGAGAGGGCATGGCGACGCAGGAAAACCTGAGACCGGGTATTCAACTATGAATTTTAAAGAGGATTTGGTTTTGTTGTTTGATGAAATGGGCATCGAGAAAGCGGTACTGCTCGGTGCTTCAAGCGGCGGATTTCCTGCCAGAAGCTTTGCTGCAGACTATCCGGAGCGGACAGAGGGGCTGATTCTGCTGGGCTCGCCTGCATCGCTTGGAGATAAGCCTGGCATTGTAAAGGTTTGGAATGAGGTCATCTCCCTGTTGACAGATCCCTTGGACGAAAATTTTGTCCGTAGGTTTGCTCAGGGACTTGAAACCGGAAATATACCTTCAGATTTTTTGGAAGTCATGCTGAAAGAAAACCTCAAAGCGCCGGCGAGGGTCTGGATTGAAACCATCCGAGGTATTATGAATGAGCCATTTCCGGGATCTCTTGGAAAGATCAAATCTGAGACGCTGATTCTATGGGGAGATCAGGATGTTATAGCCGCCAGAGAAGATCAGGAAGTGCTTGAAAAGGTGATTCCGAACGCTCAATTGAAAATTCTCTCAGGTTTGGGACATTTGCTGTACTGGGAATCGCCAGAGCGCGTTGCAGAGGAAATTAATGCGTTCATGAGGTTTAAATAAAAAGTTAGGGACAAAAAAAGTTGGGGCCAACAGGCGTAAGCCGCTGACCCCAACTTATTTTCACTTATACGCTCGCTTACCGCGGTGTTAAAAAATTCTGCGTAAAATATTGTTTGTACTCGCCCCCAAAGGCCACGCCGGTCCCGAGCTGCGTATAATTGCCGAGCAGGTTCACTCTATGGCCAGGTGAGTTGACCCACCCCATGTGCGTTGTGACTGCGTTTATGTAACCCGCAGCGATGTTCTCCGACGCCGCTGAGAAACTCAGCCCCGCTGCCTGCATCCTGTCGAACGGTGACTTCCCGTCCGGATTTATATGATCGAAAAAGCTGCGGTTCAACATGTCCAAACTGTGAGCGTAGGCCACTTTTGACGCTGCGGCGCTGTAAGTGACCACGGACTTACCTTTGGCGATCCTGAAAACGTTGACCAGATCAAAGGTCTGTTTCTCATAAGCCGTCCGCAGCCCTGCACTCGCAGGACCATACAGGCTTTTGAACGCCTCTTCGGTCACAGGCGCGATCAGCTGAAACGCCATTACCTTCTTGCTGTCCGCCAGGTCATAAAAGAACGTGGCATAACCAGCATGAAGCTTGTAGGTGTCAAATTCCTCACTTGTCTGGATCAGGAAAGTAAAGGTGCCCTTGTCGATTTTCGTCAGGCCGGTGCCGTACTTCGACTGAACATCACTCCTGGTACTGCCCATTCTAAGGCCGATGGCCGACTCAAACGGCCCATAATGCGTAAACAGCCCCACGACTTTGCCTGAGGAAATGCCAATCATAACATAGTCCTTAAAACTTTTGTGATAAACATACCATTCAAAGCCATACTCGCTGAGATCCTTGCGCACCGGCGTTCCGAGGGTTTGAGTCACTTTCTCCAGTGAATCGCCAATGCTGATGCCGGCGACCTTAAAAGTAGGGGATGAAACCGGCGGAGTTGAAACGACAA
The DNA here is from genome assembly GCF_058683855.1 of Acidaminobacter sp. QWL-03. Classification (NCBI taxonomy): domain Bacteria; kingdom Bacillati; phylum Bacillota; class Clostridia; order Peptostreptococcales; family Acidaminobacteraceae; genus Acidaminobacter; species Acidaminobacter sp. QWL-03. Next base: position 2,047,881 of record NZ_CM178752.1, on the reverse strand, counting down.
TGTCGCCCAGATCCAGCCTGTCGGCCAGAAGCTTTGCGCTTACCACGGAGGATTCCGCTCGAGTGGCGGTGCCTGCAGGCCTGAAGCTGCCATCCGTGTAGCCGCTCAGCAGCTTGACGGCGTAGGCCACCAGTGTCGGTTCCTGATAACAGTCCCGGACAGCGTCCAGGTCACTGATTTTATCCGCCGCGATGTCCAGCGTGGACGCCGCGGGGTGCTCATTAGATCTTAAATAGGCCGCAGAAACGATGCCGGCCATTTCTTCCCTCAGGATCGGTCTGTCGAAAGTCGCAGCTGTCAGTGACGCAAAATCTGAGGCTTGGATTAAGCCCAAAGCCTTCGCCTTGTCAATATAAGGCTGTCCCCAGTATTCTCCCGATGAAGCTGTCCGAACAGTCTCGCCCAGAGACTTAAGCGTCATGACCAAGAATTCTGATCGCGTGATCTGGGCATCCGGCTTGAAGCTGCCGTCAGGGTAGCCGTTGACAATGCCGTACTGAACCAGGGTCCCGATATAATCGCGGCCCCAATGCTGATCTGTGTCTTCAAACGCAAAGGTGACAGGTGCCACTAAGGACACCATCAGTACCAGGGTGAGCAGCAGTCGTCCAAGTTTTCTCATAGGTCAGGGTTTCCTCTTCTTATGTAAGTTTTGGATTGTGCTAAAGGGAATGTTGTGAGCAATCCTTTTTTCATGATAACATAGTTAACATAATAATGTCACCCCCAAAAGAGCAAATTCTCAACTGGAAGAACAAGGACATGCCGATGGTCACCAATCAAACAAAGTGAAACTCGGTGTCAGACACCCAGTTTCACTTTATCTTCAAAAAAACAACCCGCTATTCAAGCGGGTTGATCAATGCCTTTCGTCTTTGTACTTCCGTCAAATCAAGCCCATTGAGTCCCGTCACCGGCGCGCCGCCCAAAGTGTAGAGGACGCCATCCACACCTGAGATGGAGGTCAGTGACTGGGTCATAGCGTCAAACATGAACGCGGCCAAAGCTTGGTCGCCGCCGTACAGGTCGCCCTCAATGCCAAGGTCCACCTTCAAAGTGGTGCCCTCCTGGGTCGTGCTGACTACAGTGACATTCGCTGGAATTGGCGCTATCAGCGCGTCGCTGTTACCCTCTTGGGCAATGCCGCTCTTCAGCAGGGCCATGACATCCTCGTGCGGCGTGGAAAGCTTTGGATAGACCTTCACAAGACCGAGGAGCAGTCGCTCGCCTCCAGTTCTGACGCCCAGCCATGCCGTCGGTGTATTGTCCCGCTCGTAGACGGTTTCCAGGTCCATGCCGTGCAGGAAGGCGCCCGTCGATTTTCCATCCACAAAAAACTTGATCTTCTGGACATAATCAATATTGAAAAGAGAGTACCGGATCGCATCTACGGCCATCAGTGAACGTGTGCTGCCCGTCGAAAACGGAGCGAGATCCGCGGACCTTGTGTACATAGTCGCCAGTCCCTGGGCGTATTGAATGTTCGGCACACGGAAGGCCGGCGCCTCGTTCAGGAGCCCCAAGCCCGCAGGCGGCGGCGCTGCCAGGGCATTCGCCGTTTTTCTCAGGACCTTGTCATTAGCCGTCGCCTGGGACAGCGGAATCAAATGCATCAGCTGCTCATCCGGGTAATAGGTTTGAATAGACACATAACCATTTTGAGACACTTGTTTAGCCGGCACATAGCGCTTGCCCGCGAAAGTGGACACCTCTGCGGAAACGGAGTTCGCGCCTGCAGCCAGATGGGTACTCGTGCTGCTGAAGTCCAGCTGGTAGTGACCGGCTTCCAGTGCCAGCGCTGCCACATCTACCGTCAGTTCAACCTTAGTCTTGTCGATCAGCCGGTCATCCCCAAACGGAATCTGCGCACCGGTCAGGGTCTTTACCTGTCGGTCTTTGTCGCTGATCGTCAGCGTCATCTGATCCCGTATGGCCGCCGCCGTCTCCACCACCTCGCCGGTGCCCTCGACCAGGATCACCAGCGACTCAGGCTGGAAAAGATAAGGTGTGCCGATGGTCATGGCTGCGTCCTCGGAACCATCGGCCACAATTCCTGGTATCTCTACTTCAGGCTGGTTGCTCTGCTCCCACTCCAAAAAACCTTCAAAGGAAAAATTGAAATCCAGAATTTTTTTATTAACGGGCATAGTGGTCAGTGTAAAAAACATGACGGTCAAAAGCACAAAATTAAATAGAAATTTTGACACGCTACCCCTCCTAACAATCGAAGTCTTTGAACTTGCTCTAAATTACATTATAATTCATTATGAAGGGCTTTGCCACCTATGAATGCAGGCAATAGAATTCTCGGTATTATGTATACCCAAATTAGAACTAATTGGAGGAACTACCATGGACGATATTTCAATGAAACCGCAGCAGGTTACAATCACGGCGCTCAGCGAGGAAGGGGAGGGCATTGGCCGTCTGGACGGCATGGCGGTATTTGTGCCCGGAGCACTGCCCGGGGAGATCGTGGAATGCGTTTTAGTGGAGCAGAAGAAAAACTATGCCAAAGGCCGGCTGACGCAGATCCTGGCGGCATCACCTGCTCGTGTTGCGCCACCCTGTCCCTATTTTCCGGAATGCGGCGGTTGTCAGCTGCAGCACCTTGACTATCCGGCGCAGCTGGAAGCCAAGCGTGTGACGGTTCAGGACGCGCTGGAGCGGATTGGCGGGTTTAAGGGGATCGAGGTGCCGCTGACGCTGGGGATGGATGCGCCTTTGCGTTATAGAAACAACGGCCAATACCCTATACGGAAGGTCAATGGGCAGGTTCGGGTTGGTTTTTTTAAGGCGGGGTCCCATGAGGTCATTGACATCAAGGACTGCTTGATTCAGCCGGAGATCAACGGGCGGGTTGTTGCGGCACTCAAGACCTGGATCCAGGAGACCGGTGTGACGACATACAATCCCAAGACACAGGAAGGTGTGCTGCGTCATCTGATGATCCGGCATTCCAACATCACCGGCGGACTCATGGTGGTGCTGGTGGCGACGGTGAAAGCGATGCACGGCGAAGCAGCACTTGTAGCCCGGCTTGTGGGCGCAGTCCCTGAGATCGAGAGCCTTGTGCTCAATACAAACACCAAGCCTGGCAGTCAGGTGCTGGGGCCACAAAATAAGGTGTTGTTTGGGACTGAACGGATTTATGGGGAAATAGACGGCTTTGAGTTTGGCATCAGTCCGCTGTCCTTTTTCCAGGTCAATACGGCGCAGACGAAAGTGCTCTATCAGAAAGCCATTGAGTTTGCGGATTTGAAGGGTACCGAAACCGTTTTTGACGTTTATTCCGGTATCGGAACAATATCTCTTAGCCTGTCAAGAAAAGCACGGAAAGTCTACGGGATTGAAAGCGTGAGACCAGCGGTGGAGGATGCAGTTGAAAATGCCAGACGCGCCGGTGTGGCGCATGTGGAGTTTATAGCTGGCAAAGCGGAGGATGTCATGCCGCGACTGGCGGAACAGGGCATACGGCCTGATGTTGTCGTCCTGGATCCACCTCGTAAGGGCTGTGAGCCGGAGGTGCTTCGGACACTGCTGGACATGAAGCCGGAGAAGATCGTCTATGTGTCCTGCAAGCCTTCCACGCTGGCGCGGGATCTGAAAATTCTGTGCGGCGGCGGGGAGTCGGGCCTGGAGGAACCTGCCTATAAGCTGGCAGCGGTGCAGCCGGTGGATCTTTTTGGGGAGACGGGGCATGTTGAGACGGTAGTATTGATGTCACGCAAAGACAAATAATTGGCCAGAAAAGGGCTGAAATCAGAGGTTTTCAGACTTTCGGTAATGATCGCCGATTGCTGGAAACCTTTCTTTTTTATCTATTGTAAGTAGGGCAGGTCTTAAAGAATGGTTGGGTTGGGGCTATAGAACTGCTTTTTGCACTGCGAGTTAAGGGAACTACTGTATTTAGGATAGGTTGAAGCTAGAGAACTGTTGTTGAAAAGGGTCTAGAATAAAGAAAAAGCGTGGATTAATGAAGTTGTCACCTCGACTCCATCAAAAGTAATACCATCAATTGATAAAAGTATTTTATCGGTTGATGGTTTTATTTTGCCCTGAAAAGGCTTGAAACAAGCTATCCCCAGAGTTTTATGGGGCTGGCTTGTTACATTGTTTTGAAGTCTGCTGTTCAGATTCACGTCACAGTATGGTGTATGATAGTTTTTTTTTGCTTCAAATCGTTTGTCTTTTAATAGAGGTGTGCACTTAAAAGGTATATCGTTAAACATTTGAAGAATCGTTGAACAATAGTTTTTATTATTCATTTTCAAAATAAAGATTCATTTTATTATGCAATCGGTAACTGACAGTAAAGCGGTCACTTTTTTATTGTGTAATATTACCTCAATCTGGTAAAATTTAATAGTACACTAATAATCGTTTTTAGATCGAGGGGGGCGAAGAATTGAAAAGACGTGATACTGAAAGAGAACACGAATTAGCAAACAGAATATATGAAAATTCGCATATGTACGACTTACAAGGCCTTCTAATAGGGAAAAACAGCGAATTTACTGTGGCAATCGAGGCTTTTGATATAGACGAAAATGAAGAGTTCGATTACAGGAACGCATTTACGATTGATTCTTTGCATGCAAAATGCACCCTTGCATCAAAAATTAATGTTCCATTCTATATTATTGTACATAAAGAGAAAACTGATTTTTTTACTTACTACAATGTTGCATTACATAATGGTCAAGTAGTTGAGGTTTCACAGTCAATAAAAAGCACAGCCGAGTTTATACAATGGTGGGCTGAAAACAAAGGTACTATACAAACAAAAGGATATAACGAAATGCAGGGTCGAATAAATGATAGCTATATAGACGATGTTCTGGAGTCCAATGAGCTTAAATGGGGCGGAAATATTGATGGATTCATTATATCAAGGCATGACTCAAGTCAAGTGCTTGCGATTATAGAAAAGCGAGTGACTGCTACTTTCAATATAGAAAATTATGATCCAGCAAAATATTACAACTATCGAGGTGGCGATTATAATACCTGGTTACCTGTTTATGATCTCGCTCGGATGCTGAATGTACCACTTTTTTTATTAACATTTCAGGAAGGGAATAATACATCGGTTGGCGCAGCTGTTATTAAGGATGTATTACCTAAACAGCTCCTCTATAAGTCACCCCCTCCAAATACGAATATATTCAACAATATTATCTCACTGAAAAGGTGGATAAGTAAAAATTTAAAGTAACATTTTGATTTCTCAAATATTAATTCTAAAGGACATGAAAAACAAACGCCCTAACTGGTAATCAGTTCGGACGTTTGTTTTTTGCTTTCCTTTTACTTCAAATCTCTAGTTGTTCCATCTGTGCTGCATTATTCACGAGGTAGTTAAAACTTGACTGTAATCGAATCTCATCATGCGATATGATCTTGTAAACCCAAGATTTACCGCCATTTGCCATATTCCATTCTGAAACAGCACGACAGTATTCTTGCCCTGCGATTGACTTTTCCCAGACATCTCCGGATTTACTCTGTAAAGCCTTTTTTACTTCATCCGCAGCTTTTGTCTCGACCATATAGATGGTATTTTCAGTTTCTACTATGAAATCCGGTTCATAGCGACTTATTCCACCTGGACCATAATAGATGTTGAACTGTTTAGCAGAAGGGCGCATCCAACGAAGTACAAAGGTGTCATTTTCTAATACAATTGCAAACCTACGTTCGGTATCACTATCAAATTTATACAAAGTATGACACGCTTTATTAAAGCCTTTGAAAACCTTAGTTTTTACTTCTGATGATGGAAGTGTTGCACGTAAATCTAAAATATCATCCGACTTAAACTTACCTCCAAAACCAGTTTCAATACGAGTGAACGGTCTCATGCTAGAGGCTTTATAGCTGGTTTCCTCCTTATAGAAATGCTCATTCATTTGTGCATAGATTATTTCTGCTAAAGATTTCTGACGATCGCGCATAACCTTTTCAGCTTCTTCAGAATTTAAGTACGACAAAAAGTGGTTTTTAGCATCAGCAATAAGAGAATATATTAAATCGGCGCATGTAGTATAATCCACGTTATCATGGACGATGATATGCCTAGCTACTTCATTCTCTACAGTATCGGATTGGGAAAACAAATTAAAACTCGTCGTAAGTTCGAAAGTTTGCCCGCCTTCCTGCAACTCGGTTCCTACAAGTGTATCGTCAGATGGATGCCAGACCATGTTGCGAGTATCGAGTTTAAAAGGATAAAAACCACGTTTCACTTCAGTAAAAGGTTGCACAACAGCGATTGGAATGGGAATTACATTGTCGGTTAATGCTTGTACACAGGTATCTATAGCTTGTTCGACAACTACATCTAAATCTTCTTTTTTCAAACCGAGAACGGGAAAATTCCTTATTGTTTCATTCACAATGCTTGTATGAACAATTCTTCTGGTTTCTTCATCTTTTGTAGCATCAAAAGTTTTAACTTGTTTACCAAGCTCCATCACTGTTTTTGAAGCCATCTTTGCTACAAACTGTGCCACCTGAATGGTTTGTTCTTGTGAATTCTCTTCTTTGTAAGATGTCCTAGCTGTTTCCCAGAGAGTAAATGCTAATTGCTCTGTAAAGTTCTTTGATGATGTAATTTGATCATACACTGATGGAAGCTCTACTGTCTCGCGTTGGTCATCGGTTTTAATTTCTGATGGATCAATGTAGTATACCCGTCGTACTAATGAATTTGGATCATTAGCAAGATTTATGATAGTTTCATAGCGATCATGACTCACAATAGAAAGTCTGTCAACTTCATCTTCACCAGTTCTTTGACCGTATGGTAGACGAAGGCCGCGGCCGATTGTTTGTTCAGTGAGAGTCTCTGATGCTGAGGCACGAAGAGGAACAATTGTATATAGATTTGTAACATCCCATCCTTCTTTCAGCATATTAACATGGATAACGATCTCAATTCTGTTATCTGATTGTTCTAACGACAACAATCGCTCAATATTCTCATCTTTTTCTGCACCTCGCTGTGCGGAGTTGATTTCAAGTACCTTATCACGGTAATAACCGCGAAAAAAGCTATCAGAGGTCAAATATTCTTTAATTTGCTTTGAATGATCAGTATCTTTTGCTACTACAAGAACAAATGGCTTGACCAAAGGTTTTCCATAAGTACGAGAAAAAACGTCTAATTTGCTTTTCGTTTCTTCATGCAGCCTGATCCCATCGTTTAATTTTTCTCGGTCAAGTTGTATCGGTGTGTACTCTTCAGGCCTGAAATCTTTCCGAGTAAAAACAGCAGGGACCTTAACGTACAAACCGTCATTGAGCGCATGTGCAAGTGAGTATTCGTAAACAACGTTCTTAAAATCAATTTTTCGCGCGCCATTTTGTATTTGTGGCGTAGCTGTCAATTCAACTCCTAAAATAGGTTTCAATTCATTAATCGTCTCAAATCCTCTGTCTGCATGATAATGATGACTTTCATCCATAAATATGCAAAGGTCGGGCAGCTCTTGAAGATATTTGAAGTATGATTGTCCAAGAACTTCATTTAGCCGACGCATTCTTCCAGAATCTGAGTTGAGTTTTGAAATATTAAATACATTAATGATAATACCAGAGTCAAAAAAAGTATGTTGTCTAAAGTCTTCATAGTTATCACCATCAATTATTCTAGGCGGGTTAACAAATTTGTCTAAGCCACGAAAAACGTATTTGGGATTTGAAGAATCTCCAAGATCTGTTTTCAGTTTTTTATAAATCGTTATGTTGGGAGCCATCACAAAGAAGTTCTTTATACCTTTCTCGTAGTGAAGATAAGCGATTAAAGCACCCATTAGCCTTGTTTTACCAATACCAGTAGCAAGAGCAAAACACACAGAAGGGAATTCCCTTTCAAAGCTTGTGAGAGTAGGATAAAGCTCTCTTATCTTGTTCAATTCGTCATCCAAATCTGGAGTCTTCGATAGTGATAAGATATCAACTATTTGCTGAAAACGCTCTAAACTCTCTCTCTGAGGAGGACGTAGAGCAAGACGATTATTAATGAACTTTGCATTACTATTCAGCATCTTCCCATTCCTCCTCATCAATTTCTGGCGGATTAACAATGCTTAAGTTATAGTTATCAACACCATATTCACATTTGAATAATATTGATTGTGGTATTTTACGTACGTCTATATTTTCATAACGTTTTCCAAGCCCAACATCAAACGCAGGTGCACAAATTAACAATTTTTCGTATTCTGTGAGATCTCTCGAGATGTCATCCAGCTGAGCAGTTGTTAAGTACTGTGTTGTGACAAAAATGAAGCTGTTATCTTGACTGATACCTTGCTTCCAGAAGACATCCGGGTCTGGACTATAAATAAATCCGTTTAATTTTGCTATTGCTGAAACCAACATTTGCGCATTATACTGCTCATTAAAAATAGGTTGACCGTGAGAGTCAGTCACTATAAGTGTTGGTGCAAGTTCATAAAACTTGAAGCCTCCACCTCCTTGCCATTCTAGAGCTTTTGAAATGCCTCCTTGTTCTCCATCAATAACAGATTTAATCCGCGGTAAGCAATGTGTATAACAGTGGTTACCTAGCTCGATTCCAATCCACTTACGGCCCATCTTATGTGCGACGGCAGCAGTTGTTCCAGAGCCGAGAAAACTATCAAGAATAAGATCACCTTCACTGCTGCCTAAAGTAAGAATGCGCTCAATTAGTCGCTCTGGTTTCGGCGTTGCAAAAACTGACTGAGAATTAAAAGCCACGACTTCTTTGCGAGCATCTTGATTGTGACCTACCTCTGTGTGTTTCCATAAGGTCATTGCTGTCATTCCATCCTTAACATCAGTCAAAAACCGTTTTATTCGGGGAACATTTTCTCCTTTTTCACCAAACCAAATACGATTATCTGCTACGAGCTCTGCAAACTTCTCCTTAGAAAATCTCCAACAATATCCAGCAGGCGGGTTTACTATTCGTCCGCTAGGGGTTGTTATTGGGTAGTCCGTATTTGCATTGTAGGTTTTTACTGAAACATCGCCAGAAGTCCAAGGCCCTCGCGGGTCGTTATCCGGATTTTTGTATCGACTATTCATTTTTTCTGTTCTCGGTAGTAAATTAGGTTTCCACATTGGTTTGTTTTTTGCATAAACCAAAATAAAGTCGTGACTATCTGAAAGCCATTTTGCATCATTCTGTGGCGAAAACTTTTTTTCCCAAATTACGGTATTAACGAAATTCTGACGACCAAATATTTCATCGCACAGTACTTTAAGATAATGACCTTCGTCATCATCAATACTTATCCAAATGCTACCGTCATCACTTAACAAGTTTTGAAGAATTTGCATACGCGGCTTCATCAATGAAAGCCAGGTCGAATGCTCCAAATTGTCGTCATACTGTTCGAATGCAGATCCAGTGTTGTAAGGAGGGTCGATATAGATACATTTTACTTGACCTGCAAAATTTTGCTCGAGAGCTTTTAAGGCAAGTAAATTATCCCCATGTATTAGCATATTTTCTGAATTAGGGTCGCCATAATCGTATGATGGATCGTGCAATAGAATTCTAGGCTCCACTTGTGGTTCATTTCCTTTGCCAATCCAAGTTAGTTCCAGTTTTTGCATTTTGAATCCCTCCGTATTCTAAACAACTTCAAATGAAATTGTCATAATGTGTTCAAGTGTAGATGCACCTTCAAGTTTAGATCTGATTTCTAGCTGTAACCGCTCATTTTGGACATCGATTTCATCTTCGCGGTCATATATTTCGCGACGTAGCTTCTTTCGCTTTTCCTCAAGACGATTGATTTCATCCTTCATGTCAAGCATTTCTGATAATGGCTTATCTGTACTAGCTTTAAATAAGCGCTTCTTCTCAGTTATTTCTTTGTTCAAATCTTTAAGCTCTCGTTGCAATCCGTCTTTTAGGTCCTCACTAAAGGCATCTAATTTTGCACACTCAGCCAAGAAGTACTCTTTGTTAGTACGTTCAATCTCGGACTTCTGTTTTTCTGCATTTGTCTGCCTGAGAGAATCTAGAATGGACACGTCGGTTCCAGAATCATGTATTATCTCTGCGGGTAATTCCATGATACGATTTATTAAGTCATCATCCAAATCAGTTCCATCCTCGGTTACAACTGAGAAAATCAAATGTTCTTCAGTATCAAAACCGCTATATATGAGTTTATCAATCGAAAGAACTCCACGTAGATTAGGGTGGCTTTCTAGAAAGCTAATACGATGATCCAGAGCGTTCGTGTGATCAAAACGTATTGTTACGGGTGTTAATGGAACTTCTACTGCCTCAGAGAGCCATTGTTGGCACATAGGATCATCACGTCGTAAAAATATGTCTCCTTGGCGCTCTGCATCTTTCCACTGAACATTATATGTCTCTGTTGAACCATTTACTTGGTATTTAAAACGCCATTGGTCCAACGGTTGGACTCTCTCCGCACCTTTTATTATAAAAAAGTTACAGAGCCAACGGCTAAATTTATCGAGGCCAGCAAGCGTATCCATCTGACAACCCCTAAGTCGAGCAGCGACTTCTTCATCGAAGTTTTCAAGGATAGACTGACGGGCCGCAACCATTTTTTCATTAATACGGTCTGAGAGTTCCTCTTGTAATGCATCAAATTCTCTTTGAATTTCATCGGTTGTTTTACAGGTCTGATAAATTTCTGCAATTCTTTTTTCAAAATCAATGCCGGATTCGATTGATCCAAGCACTTCATCTGATGAACCGAACAATCCGCTAAACAAGCGAAATTTTTGATCTAAAAGCTCATAAACTCGAACGTCAGCTGCATTCTTTTTATTCAGGAAGTTTATTACAACAACATCATTCTTCTGACCATAACGATGGCAGCGGCCTATGCGCTGTTCAATCCGTTGAGGATTCCATGGCAGGTCATAATTTACTATTAAACTACAAAACTGAAGGTTGATACCTTCTGCAGCGGCTTCTGTTCCAATCAAAATACTCGCTCTATCACGGAACTCTTCGACAACGGCTGCTTTCATATCTGCTTGACGGGAACCAGAAATGATACCATCATTTTTATGACGCTCTTTCCATTCAGAATAAATTCGTTTTGAGATATCGTCGTTGTTTGAGCCATTCAAAAAAACGATTTGATCTTGAAACCCATTGTTTGATAGTAGGTTCAACAAATAATCTTGTGTTCGGCGAGATTCAGTAAAGATGACCGCTTTTCTTTGCCCACCACGTTTTTCTGTCTCATCAAATCCATTTTGAAGCGCAACCAGCAAATTTTCACCCTTGGCATTATTGGTGATACTCTTGGCTAAATCAGCGTACGCTCTCAACATGTTGAGTTCATTTGAAACGGCAGCTCGATCTTGTTCAAGGCCATTAAGCAGCGGATCTTCTGCATCTTCTTGTTCTTCGATTAGTTCATCGAAGGTATCGTAATCTTCATTAAATTCAAGCTGAGTATCAAGCCCCTTTAGTAGTAGCTCTAACCTCTCAATCAATGAATTTAATGTGCCTGATATTGCAAATGTAGAAGACGCTAATAATTTCCTTAATACCAATGTGATTAAGGTTCGTTGCCCTTGCGGAAGAGCAAATAATCGCTCAGTTTGTAGATAGGATGACACTAGATTATAGAGTTTTTCTTCATCTGCTGTTGGAGTATATTCCTGTAAAATAGCAATACGGCTAGTGTAATTGACATACTCCGTTACTTGCTTCCGGAGTGTGCGTTTGCAGAATTGTTGTAGCCTTATTTTTAAAGCTCGATTACGCAGTTCTTCATTTGTAACCGAAACATACATGTCACGGAAGGTACGAGCATCTCCAAAGACATGCTCGTCAATGATACTTACCAAGCCATATAACTCCATCAGATTATTCTGAAGAGGGGTCGCGGTAAGAAGTAGTTTGCGTTTCTTTGATAACGCCATTTTTAGTCGGCTTCCTGTAACATTACCTGATTTATAAACATTACGAAGTCGGTGAGCCTCATCTATTATGACTAGATCCCAGGGTGTAGCATGAACTTCGTTTGCCTTTAGTGAAGCAAAGTTATAAGAGCAGATAACAACTTCATCCTTGAGATCGAACGGATTCAAGGCGCCTGCTTTTTTTGCTTTGTTGAAATTGGATGACTCGAGTATTGTGGACTTTATGTAAAACTTCTCTTCAAGTTCGGCTCTCCATTGTGTTCGAAGGGAAGCCGGAACAATGAGCAATATTCTACGCTTGCGTTCTGACCAATGCTGCGCAAGCACCAATCCTGCTTCAATGGTTTTTCCTAATCCAACCTCATCAGCAAGTAATGCTCCATTTGATAGTGGTGATTTCAAAGCAAATAATGCAGCATCAACTTGATGGGGATTAAGGTCTACCTTAACGCCTGACATTGCTGACGCAAGTCCATCAATGCTAGCTTGAGGACGTTTCAACATAATTTGTTCAGCAAAATACCTCGCCTGATGCGGCGTATATCTATCCATAATGAATCACCCCCACCTATTTCTTAGATTCGTCGCTTATTTCCATAATGTCTGCAATATCGCAATTCAAGGCTTTGCAGATTTTCTCGAGGATTTCAGTGTTGACATTTTCATTCTTTCCTAGTTTGGTGATTGAAGCCGAACTGATACCAGCAAGCTGTTGAAGATCCTTTTTTTTAAGATCTTTATCAATAAGTAGCTTCCATAATTTTTTATAAGTAATTGCCATTTCGCTCACCTCATTTAGAGTATCGAAGCATATTGCACCCGACTGTACAGGAAAAGCATATCAAATAAAAAATGAAATAGCAAGAATAAAACGAGCGAACGCTTGATTTTGCATACATTTCTCTTGATTTACTCTGTTTGAAATGTTACTGTTATAATATGGAGGGAATAATATGATATTCATCGGTGGTGTTCACGGGGTTGGTAAATCATATTTTTGTAGCAGAGCCGAATCAGAAATGTCTATAAATACATACTCTGCTAGTGGACTGATTTCTGAAAGAAAAAAGGCGAAATTCTCCAATGACAAACTCATACCCGACATTGATGAAAATCAGCAATATCTACTATTAGCAATCGATGAGCTGAATTCATTAGGAAGTCAGTACATCCTTGACGGACATTTTTGCTTGCTTAATTCACATGGAGAGATCACAAGAATTCCGATCGATACTTTCCTAAAACTCCAACCTGATGCAATCATCCTGCTTACATCAAATCCAGATGTAATTGCTGAAAGACGTAGGCAGCGCGATGGTATGGACCACAGCATTGAAGATATCACTAGATTTCAGAATGAGGAAATTACGTATGCGACAGAGATCGCTAATACGCTAAAAGTACCTTTTATTGTTTCTTTAGGAGAGGATGATTTAGACAAAATACTCGACTTTATTCGAGTGATTATGGGGAGGTAGTATGATGGCAGGGAAATTCATGTTCAAAAAGTTTGCGGATATTGATTTAGACGACCCATTTTTCGATTCTCTCAAGGAAGATTATCCAGCAGATGAACATAATATAGGCTTTGAAAGGTGGTTCCAACGAAAAGCGACCACTGATTCAACGGCACTCGTGTTTGATGATGAAGAAGGCTTAGGAGCTTTTATTTGCCTTAAAGATGAGAATGAGCCGATTGAACTGGCTGATGGTGTACTCCCGGCCATCCCAAGAATTAAAATAAGTACACTCCGACTCGCGGAAAGATATCGAGGGCAGAGACTTGGTGAAGGTGCAATTGGATTAGCCCTCTGGAAATGGCAAAGATCTAAGACTGAAGAAATATATGTTACGGTATTTGAAAAGCATGATACACTCATTGGACTCTTTGAACGCTTTGGATTTATTTTGGCTGGCTATAACACTAATGGCGAGCGTGTTTACATAAAAAGCAGAGGTTCTGTTGATTATAGTGATCCTTATAAGTCATTTCCTTTTATTAATCCGACTTTTAACAAAGCCGGTTACTTGATTGTGAACGACGTTTATCACGATACACTATTCCCATATTCTGAAGTTAGTAGGACTTTACAAGAAAGCGTTGGCTTGGCTGTAGCAAATGGATTATGTAAAATATATGTAGGTGCACAATATTCCCGCCCACATTATCAAACTGGAGAGCCTGTACTCATTTATCGCAGGCATACAAAGCAAGATGGGCAGAAGCCTAGGTACAGATCATGTGTGACCTCATACTGTATTGTCAACAATGTAGTAATGGTAAAAACAAATAATCGATGCCATCTTTCATTTGATGAGCTTAAAGCACTTATAGGTAATAAGTCAGTTTACAACGAACGCGAAATGAGAACTAAATACGATAACGATCGTAATTTAGTTATTATTGAGATGCTCTACTATGGTTATTTTGGCGAAGGAAATAACGTTAACATGGATTGGCTTGATCGAAACAATTATTGGACCAAGGGAAATGAATATCCTGCAGAAACTCAATTGAGTCCTGAGGAATTCAAAGCAATACTTAGGGAGGGCGACATAGATGTGTCAAATGTTATTATCGATTAATCCTGAGCATGTTGAAAACATCCTCAGCGGGAAAAAACTCTTTGAATTTAGAAAAGTACGATGTAAGCCTGAAGTTGATAAGATCATTATATATGCGACAGCTCCACATAAAATGGTAGTAGCTGAAGCTGAAATTGATGAGATTATTGAAGATGATATCAATGAAGTTTGGAGGCAGACAAAAGAGTATGCGGGGATAACTTATAATTTTTTCCGGGCCTACTATAAGGGAAAAAAGAAAGCAGTTGCATATAGGCTAAAAAATGTTGAAGCCTATGACGAACCTAGGAAGCTTTCAGATTACGGAATTGATTATCCACCGCAGTCGTTTATCTACTTAAAAGCCTCAGCCCTGTAATTATCTATTAAAGGGACATCAAAAGTCGCACTGAAAAATGTGCGGCTTTTTTATGCTTGACAGGACATTTTAAATATGATACGCTAAAAAGCGAAGTAGCGAATAAGCGTAAAAGCTCACTTATGAAAGGAGGTTCGAATCATGGCTGGTGAATTTGGAAAATTCATTGATGAAAAGCGTAGAGGACGTGCCGCCGATGGTGGAGATATCATGCTGAAAGATATTGCTAAAGCAATGGAAATGACAGCAACATACCTCTCGGACATTATAAAAGGGAGGCGAAATCCGCCTGAGATGAAATTGCTTGAGAAGATTGCTACAGTACTTCACCTATCTCCAGAAGAAAAAGCAGAGATGTTTGATCTTGCCGGACGCGAGCGTAATGAAGCAGCTCCTGACCTGCCGAGTTACATTATGGATGAGGATATTCCTCATGTAAGAGTTGCTTTGAGAAGAGCAAATGATAAAAAACTTGGAGACGATTTCTGGAAGAAGATTGTTGAAGAAATGGACGATAAGGAGTGAGCCTATGCCTTCAAATGGAAAGCTAAACGATTATGTACCTCGTATAAGTAAGGCTGAATTTGATGATGAGGCCACTAAATTCCTATCAGCTTATTATCCAGAAGCTCTTGAGTCTCCTATGGCAGTGCCGATTGAAGAGATCGCGAGAAAGAAGTTGGGGCTAACAGTTGTCGAAAGCAGACTTACAGAAGATTTTAGCATTCTGGGACAGATGTGTTTCACTGGTGGATTGGCTGAAATCTACGATCGTGAAAACGATGAATACAGAGAAGTTAAGGTTAAGCCTGGGACAATGATTATCGACCCAGATACCCTTACTCTCCGTAATCTTGGCAGTAAGCGTAATACAATTGCTCATGAATGTGTTCATTGGGTCAAGCATCGGAACTACCACATTATAGCAAGTGTCAACGATGGAAAAACCGCTGTGGCTTTTCGATGCCCTACGGATATCAAGAATGAGAGTTACAATACCAATTGGACCGATGAGGACTGGATGGAATGGCAAGCTAATGGAATCGCACCGCGTATCCTTATGCCGAAGGAAACAGTAGGAGTTGTATTTGCGAGATTGTTAGCTGAAAGCCTTGAAAATCCTTTTATTGCAGCGAATCTCATGCCACCTACACGTTGGATTATTGAGGAGATTGCTGCATTCTATCAGGTTTCAAAACAATCTGCTGAAATCAGACTTAATGAATTGGGGCATATTCCTCTTTAGGAAATGCTCCTCTATTAAATGCACCATTTTTTTTGCTCAACAACTTCGCTAAAAAGCGGAGCAGCGATATTGCGAACGCGAAAGGAGAATGCCTATGAGAAAAATGAAGTGTCCAAACTGCGGGCGAAGAGCCTTTGATATTTCCAAGCTTCCAAAAGAAGAAGTCGAAGTCATGCTTAAATGTCCACAGTGCGGAAAGTTCGTCTCGGTTCCCTGTAATGAAGATTCAGAGATTAAGGCTTCCTAGCTAAAGCCTGAAACCAGATGAAGGGAGGTGATTTTATGGCTAAGAGTAACAGCAAACAAACATCCCCATCGGTTGCGCGCAAGGCATCGTCTCTTTTAAGAGATGGTAGAACCAGTGCCAAGACCAAGTCTGTGGCTGCGAGTGCACTGGCACAGACAAAACCATCACCAAAGAAAAAATAACCCAATAAAGTCATACCGAGCAACGGAGCCGAGTGCGAGCTACCAAATGGCCGGATGAGTTACGAAATTCAAATTCGTGACCATCCGGCTTTTTGTATTTCGTGACTATTCGGCTCTTTTACATATCTCACGCTTGGCTCCTGCCTGAAAGGAGCCAACCAATGAAAATCAATTATAAAGATGCAGATGGCAAAATACTCGACCTTGAAGTGTCCCAAGAAGTCGGTACCTTCTACCTTGAGTCAATTGATGCTGAAAAGAAAAACGACCGTAAAAACTCACGCCCTGATCGTCACACCCAGCTTTCAACTTTTGAATATGAGGACATACGATTTTTTAACGATGGTACTGACTTGCTTGCTGACTTGATTGAATCCGAAGTTATCAGCCACGCCATGTCCTGCTTGAATGAACGCCAGCAGTACTTGATTCGCAAGTGTCTACTAGAGGGCTGGACATACACTGACCTTGCTGCTGCAGAAGACAAAGACGAATCCGCCATCCGTCATGCCGTAGATCGCGCCAAAAAGAAACTCAGAAAATTTCTGGAATAAGACCGTCCGATTCGGCTGTTTCTCCTGGCATACATCAGAAGGCACAAACAAAATCAGCCTTCATAAAGGAAAGGTGATTCACATGAGACACACGCTCAAAATCAGTGTTTCAAAAGAACCGCCGGGCGGAGGAATTGTCGGCTGTAGGCATGTCAACATGAGGGAACGACTGGTTCGTCTCCTACTGGGTGACAAGCAAAGGTTGACGGTTATCATCCCCGGCGACAGTGTAAGGACGATGTCTATCGTTGAGGAGGGAGGTGAAAATGGTGAGCAAAATAAAGCTGTTACTTGAGGTGGTCGATAACCTGCGTTCACTGGCAGACAGCATCCATGCTGCTGCAGAGGCGATGGCGGGCAATGAACCTGCCCAACCTGCAGCACAGGAGCCTCCGGCCGCTGAGCCCAAACCCAAGGCTAAAGCAGTCTCGCTTGAGCAGGTTCGTGCTGTGCTGGCTGAAAAGAGCCAGGCAGGCTTCACCGCAGAGGTGCGCGGGCTTTTAGAAAAGCATGGTGCTCCGAAGCTAAGTCAGATTGATCCAGCAAATTTCGCTGCACTACTGGCAGATGCGGAGGCACTCAAATGAGTAATCACGCAATCCTATCCGCATCAGGTGCGCATCGCTGGATGAACTGCACGCCATCAGCAAGGCTGGAGCGCGAGTTTTCAGACAACAGCGGCGAGGCGGCTGCAGAGGGTTCGGCTGCTCATGCTCTTGCAGAACACAAGCTGCGAAAAGCCCTCAAGCTGCGCTCGAAACGGCCAACCTCCCAGTACAACTCAGAAGAAATGGAGATTTACACCGATGACTATGTTGAGTTCGTACTGGAGATTATTGAGGGTCTCAAGCAAGCCTGCTCTGATCCAACGGTCCTAATCGAGCAGCGCTTGGACTTTACCCGCTTCGTGCCAGATGGCTTTGGTACAGGAGACTGTGTGGTAATCGGTGACGGGACACTTCACATCGTGGACTTCAAGTACGGCCAAGGTGTTTTAGTCCATGCTGACGACAACCCACAAATGAAACTGTATGCCCTTGGTGCTTTAGATCTTTTCGACGTCATATATGACATCAGCGAAGTGGCTATGACGATCTATCAACCACGCAGGGAGAATGTTAGTACCTACGTGGTGTTTAAGGAAGCGCTTTATCAGTGGGCAGACGAAGTCCTGGTACCAACTGCAAAGCTAGCCTTTGAAGGCAGCGGCGAATATAGCTGCGGCGACTGGTGCCAGTTTTGCCGGGCAGCAGTCAAGTGCAGGGCGCGGGCCGAGGAAAAGCTAAGTCTTGCGCGATTTGAGTTCTCCTTGCCGCCAATCCTCACGGATGACGATATCGAGGGAATTCTTATGAAGCTGGATGACCTCTCGTCTTGGGCCAATGACATCAAGTCCTATGCCCTGGAAGCAGCCCTCAACCACGGAAAACGCTGGAGCGGGTTCAAGCTAGTTGAAGGCCGATCAAATAGAAGGTTCAAGGATGAAGCTGCAGTTGGAGAAGCAGCTAAGGCAGCCGGATACCGCGATATCTTCA
This sequence comes from Acidaminobacter sp. QWL-03, assembly GCF_058683855.1. Lineage (NCBI taxonomy): Bacteria > Bacillati > Bacillota > Clostridia > Peptostreptococcales > Acidaminobacteraceae > Acidaminobacter > Acidaminobacter sp. QWL-03. The sequence goes on along the minus strand of NZ_CM178752.1, from coordinate 2,029,251 downwards.
GACAGTCCTTGATCACCCTTACCGAAATGGAAAAACTGATGGGCAAACCAAAGTTCAGTGAAATACTTGGTGACCTCATCGAAAAACCGCCGGGTAAGCCGGCACTGGTACCTATAACCGACAAACGGCCGGAAATTAATACATCCGCAAAGCAGGATTTTAAGGAGGAAATTTAATATGTCAAACACAGCAAACAGAACAAACACAGGTACAAAGGCTAATCCCACAAAGGTCGTCACAGGCGTCGTGCGTCTCTCTTACGCCAATGTTTGGGAACCAAAGAGCATCAACGGAGGCACAGAGAAATTCAGCGTTTCGCTCATCATTCCCAAGACCGATACCAAGACCATTGATGCGATCAACAAAGCAGTGGACGCTGCCATTGAAGAAGGCCGTGGAAAATTCGGTGGTAAGATTCCGAGTAAGGCAGCACTCAAGCTCCCGCTACGCGACGGCGATGTTGACCGCCCGGATGATGAGGCATATGCAGGCTGTTACTTTGTGAACGCCAACTCCAACTCTGCGCCGGAGATTGTGGACAAGTCCCTGAATCCCATCATGAGCCGTTCAGAGGTTTACTCGGGTGTCTATGCGAGGGTCAGCATCAATTTCTACGCCTTCAATTCCAACGGAAACCGTGGTGTCGCCTGTGGCCTTGGGAACATTCAGAAGATTCAGGATGGTGAACCGCTCGGTGGCAAGACCAGCGCTGCTGATGATTTCACCTCTGACTATGATGGCGATGACTTCCTTGGCTAAGGACATAACAACAATACGACGATTTGGGCGGCAGGTTATCTTGCCGCCCTTTTCTGATACGGAGGGCTTATGAAAACACTATCCATTGATATTGAAACGTATTCGAGCGCCGACCTTTCTAAATGCGGCGTCTACAAATATTCTGAGTCACCGGATTTCGACATTCTACTGTTTGGCTATTCGGTTGATGGCGGTGAAGTGCAGGTCATTGATCTTGCCAGTGGCGAAGCGCTGCCGCTGGAGATCCTAAATGCTTTGACAGATGCTGCGGTTATAAAGTGGGCCTTTAATGGTCAGTTTGAGCGGGTCTGCCTTTCACGCTGGCTAAAGCGAATAGGAGTAACCCTTGACCCAGACAATCCAAAGAGCCAATTTCTGAGCCCGTCAGCGTGGCGCTGCTCAATGATTTGGTCAGCCTACATGGGTTTACCCCTCGCACTAGAGAGCGCTGGTGTCGTGCTCGGGCTTGAAAAACAAAAGCTCAAGGAAGGCAAAGACCTAATCCGCTACTTCTCTATGCCTTGTAAACCATCAAAGGTAAATGCCGGGCGTGAACGCAACCTGCCAGCTGACGCACCCGATAAATGGGAGCAGTACAAAGCCTATAACGCCCGCGATGTTGAAACGGAGCTTGAACTCCAGGCGAAGCTTCACAAGTTTCCTGTGCCGGAATCTGAATGGCAAAACTATATCCTCGATCAAGTGATAAATGACCGGGGTATTCAGCTGGACATGGGCTTGGTTGAGCAGGCCATTCGCTTTGATGAGCGAGCCAAACAAGAACTGACCTATCTGATGCAGCAAATGACTGAACTGGATAATCCAAACTCGGTCGCCCAGATGAAGGCGTGGCTTTCTGATCAAGGCATAGAGACTGACACGCTGGGCAAGGCTGCTGTGAAAGAGCTTCTGAAGACAGCGCCTGAACCACTCTGTAGGGTGCTGGAGTTGCGGCAGTCTCTGGCCAAAAGCAGCGTCAAGAAATACACGGCGATGAAAAATGCTGTCTGTTCAGATGGCAGAGTTCGTGGCTTACTGCAGTTTTACGGCGCGAACAGAACGGGACGCTGGGCCGGAAGGCTTGTGCAGGTCCAAAATTTACCCCAAAACCACCTGCCTGACTTGGAGCAAGCAAGGCAGCTCGTCAAGCTTGGCCAGTACGAAATGCTAGAAGCACTCTATGATACGGTGCCGGAGGTGCTGTCGGATCTCATCCGGACTGCCTTTATTCCGAAAGACGGTCATCAATTTATCGTGGCGGACTTTTCAGCGATAGAAGCCCGTGTGATTGCATGGCTTGCCGGTGAGACCTGGCGAAATGAGGTATTTGCCACCCACGGCCGGATCTATGAGGCGTCGGCCAGTCAGATGTTTCATGTCCCACTTGAGGAAATCACCAAGGGCAGCCCCTTGCGACAAAAGGGCAAAATATCAGAGCTCGCCCTCGGTTATGGCGGATCGGTTGGTGCGCTCAAAGCCATGGGCGCACTTGATATGGGAGTCTTAGAGGATGAGCTACAGCCTCTGGTCAATGTATGGCGTGCGGCCAATCCAAACATTGTACGGTTCTGGTGGGACGTGGATCGGGCTGCCATGACGACTGTTAAGGAACGAACGATTACGAACACCCACGGAATCCAGTTTGAGTGCAGAAGCGGGATGCTCTTCGTGAGGTTACCTTCAGGCAGACAGCTCTCCTATGTGAAACCGAAGCTTGGTCAGAACCGATTCGGAAATGAGTCGGTGACCTATGAGGGTGTCGGCGCAACGAAAAAATGGGAACGCATCGAGACCTATGGCCCAAAGCTGGTGGAGAACATCGTCCAGGCCGTATCCCGCGATCTTCTCTGTCACGCCCTTAATAGGTTCCAGCACTGTGAAATTGTAATGCATGTCCATGACGAGCTCGTCATCGAAGCCGACGCGCATTTGTCGATGGAAGCAATTTGTGAGCAAATGAGCCAGGTTCCACCTTGGGCTGAAGGGCTTTTACTTCGTGCCGATGGGTTTGTGTGCCCATTTTACAAAAAAGATTAAGGAAATTTGAAAAGGACCGTCCGAAACCGCCCTTTCTCGTGGCTTAAAGCGAAGGCAACAAACAAAATCCTCTGGCCTTCAGAAAGGACGGTTCTAATATGAACAATTTACAGGTTTTCTCCTACGAGGGGAAGGAAGTCAGAACAATCCAGGAAAGTGGCGAGCCTTGGTGGGTGCTGAAGGATGTGTGTGAGGTCTTAGAACTCAGCAATAGTCGTATGGTGGCTGAACGCTTGGATGAAGACGAAAAGGGTGTAAGCATTGTTGACACCCTTGGCGGGAAGCAAGAATTGACGGTTATTAGTGAAAGCGGGCTATACAACGTTATCCTGCTTTCACGAAAGCCTGAAGCCCGCAGGTTCAAGCGCTGGGTCACCCACGAAATCCTACCAAGCATCCGCAAGCACGGAGCGTATGTTACCTCGGACAAGCTTGAAGAAATAATGAATGATCCCGATGCCTGGATCAAGGTGCTGACCGCACTTAAAGAAGAACGGCAGGCAAAGGAGCGACTCCAGCTTCAAGCTACGGTCGACAGGCCTAAAGTCGTTTTTGCTGATGCTGTATCAGTATCATATGGAACCATCCTCATCGGCGAGCTTGCCAAAATCCTTAAGGGCAACGGAATTGAAATCGGTCAGAATCGCCTGTTTGAAAAACTTAGACAGGAAGGATTTTTGATCAAACGCAAGGGCACCGACTACAATGCACCTACCCAGAGGGCAATGGAGCTGGAACTGTTCAAGGTCAAGGAAACGGCTATCACCCATTCAGATGGCCATGTCACGATTTCTAAGACCACCAAGGTGACAGGAAAAGGCCAGCAGTATTTCGTCAACTACTTCCTCGGCGGAGGTGGCAGCAATGGACAGATTTAATGCGGAGCACTACCCCGATCCAACGGCTGCCGATGCCTTGGCGGCTGTGGAGCGGAAGGAAAAAGCGAAAGCAAGAAATCCCTGTGTGTTCATTTGCTCGCCGTTTGCCGGCGATATAGAAGGAAACACCAGAAGAGCCCTTCGATACATGCGGTTTGCAGTGGTGCGAGGCGCGATCCCTTTCGCTCCTCATTTGCTTTATCCTCAGGTACTGGACGAAGCTGATCCCTCCGAACGAGAGCTCGGGCTCTTCTTTGGGATGGTCTGGCTCGGAAAGTGTGATGAGCTATGGGTGTTCGGCCGCCATATATCGAGTGGCATGGCACGTGAAATAGCCAAGGCGAAAAAACGCGGTATTCCAATAAGGCGTTTCAATGATGTGTGCGAGGAGGAATTTGAATGAAGATCGCTGTCGGCAATAGCCGTATGGATAAGAAATGGAAAAACAAGGACATCCCATGGTCAGCTTTCAAGGACATGGTACGCACCACCAGGCGCACCACCGAAACGGTATCCGAGTTTCGTAAGATGACAAAGGCCCGTCAGGATTCCATCAAAGACATAGGTGGCTTCGTCGGTGGTGCCTTACGAGAAGGCAAACGACGAAACGGTTATGTGCTTTGTCGGTCCATGCTCACCCTCGATATGGACTACGCAACACCGGATACCTGGACGCAGCTTGAGTCTCTCTACGATTGGGCCTGTTGCCTCTATTCCACTCATAAGCATACCCCGGAGGCTCCGCGACTTCGTCTGGTTATACCACTAGCCCGGGAGGTCAGTGAGGATGAGTATCCTGCTCTTGGCCGTATGGTGGCCAAGGAAATCGGTATCGACATGTTTGATGACACCACCTATGAGCCCTCCCGCCTGATGTACTGGCCATCGACCTCTTCGGATGGTGGGTTTGTGTATCAAGATAAGGATGGCACCTTACTTGATCCGGATGTGTATCTTTCGAGGTATGTCGATTGGCGGGATACCTCAATGTGGCCAACCTCGAAACGACAGTCGGAGGTCCTTCAGCATAGCATCAAGCAGCAAAAGGACCCGCTCGAAAAAAGCGGTGTGGTTGGCGCGTTCTGCAGGGCTTACTCCATCGAAGAAGCCATCGAGGTATTTTTGCCAACTGTTTATGAGCCTTCTGCGATGGAAGGCCGCTTTGACTATATCCCCGCGGACTCCAGCGCTGGTGTTGTTATTTACGGCGGCAAGTTCGCTTATTCCCATCATGCCACAGATCCGGTCTGCGGGAAGCTCTTAAATGCCTTTGATCTTGTTAGGCTTCACAAATATCCTGAGCTTGACGAAAAGGCCTCCTTTAAGGCGATGTCTGAATTCGCTGTTAAGGATGCTCGGGTTAAGGCGGAGTTTACACAGGAACGAAAAGCCCAGACCATCGAGGAGTTTTCAGACGAGGAGGATTGGCAAAGCCGGCTTGAGCTTGAAAAGAACGGTAAGATCAAGGATACCTTGTCCAATATTTCCACCATCCTAAGGTTTGATCCGGCACTACAGTATATCGTGTTCAACCAATTCAAGAACCTAATCGATGTGATAGGTGAGCTGCCTTGGCCTCAGGTGAAGCCTGGCTGGGGTGATACAGACATGGCCTGTGCCAAGCTCTATTTTGAGCGCACCTATGGGATTTGGTCACCGACCAAGTTCAAAGATGCGCTGCTTGGCGTGATATCGGTGGAACGACTTTATCATCCGATCAAGGACTACCTTGGAACCTTGAAATGGGATGGTACCCAAAGGCTTGACACGCTACTCATCGATTACCTGGGTGCAGAAGATACACCCTATGTCCGTGCGGTCACACGAAAAACAATGGTGGCGGCAGTGGCCAGGATCTACAGACCGGGCACGAAGTTCGATTCCATTCTTGTGCTCAATGGATCACAAGGCATCGGTAAATCCACTCTCTTTGCTCGGTTAGGTGGCCAGTGGTACTCCGATTCGTTATCTATTTCTGACATGAAAGACAAGACTGCACCAGAGAAGTTGCAGGGCTATTGGATACTGGAGCTCGGAGAGCTTGCTGGCATTAAGAAACTGGATGTGGAAACGGTGAAGTCGTTCATTACGAGGACAGATGATAAGTATCGCCAGTCCTATGGTGTATCCGTGGAAAGTCACCCGCGTTCCTGCATCATTGTTGGTACCACCAACTCTGATGGTGGGTTCCTTCGGGACATTACGGGCAATCGCCGTTTCTGGCCAGTGCGTGTTATGGGCCATGGTAAATACCATGCCTGGGATCTTAACGAGGTGGATCAAATATGGGCCGAGACAATAGAACGTTATAAAGCTGGCGAGGAGCTATTCCTGAAAGGTGCACTGGCTGAGGAAGCAGTCTCCCAGCAGCGGGATGCCATGGAAAGCGACGACCGTGAAGGTTTGGTAGCGGAGTATCTCGATACCTTGCTACCTGAAGGCTGGGATAAGCTGGACCTTTATCAGCGGCGAAGCTTCCTCACAGGCAGTGAGTTCGGTGGCGAAACCCGCATAGGAACGCAGCGCAGGCAGCAGGTCTGCGTCATGGAAATTTGGTGTGAGTGCTTTGGCAAGAGTCGCGAGACCGTTAAGAAAGGCGACTCCTATGAGATTGAGAGCATCCTAAGTAAGATAGGCGGCTGGGCGAAATTCACCGGCAACAAGACCGGTAAAAAGCATGTGCAGCTCTATGGTCCTCAACGTGTGTTCATTCGAACCGAAAGTGAGGTGCAGGCATATGCCAATGCTGCTCATTAAAGGTAAGGCACACAGTCTGGGCAAAGTCGCAAGCCCTTCAGCTGGTAGGCTTCTAGGAGTGCTTGTTCCCATTGTGCCGATTCCTTATTTATTCAAGGTTGTAGTTATAAGAAGTAAAGGAGTAATAGGCACATTTAAGCGCGTATACGCGCGTAAGAGTTTAGACCGCTTGGGCATGGACATGGGCACAAGGAGGTACTTATGCGTGAAAAATTGATTGAACAGAAGTTGGTCCGGGTGGTTAAAGCAGCTGGTGGAATCGCTGTGAAGTTTGTTTCGCCTGGTTTTGATGGCATGCCCGACCGTCTTGTACTTTTTCCGGGTTCAAAAATGGCCTTCGTTGAGGTTAAAGCCAAGGGCTGTAAACCACGTCCCTTGCAGCTTAGAAGGCATGAACTGTTACGGTCCTTGGGCTTTCTAGTGTATGTCCTTGACGATGAAAGGCAGATTGGAGGGATACTTGATGATTTACAAACCACATGACTATCAGGTTTATGCAACAGAGTACCTCCTCCAGCATCCCATTGCTGCAATCCTGTTAGATATGGGTCTTGGCAAGTCAGTAATCACCCTGACGGCCATCTTTGATTTGACCCTCGATAGCTTTCTGATTCGAAAGGTTTTGGTGATTGCTCCACTTCGTGTGGCTCGGGATACCTGGCCCGCTGAAATCGAGAAATGGGATCATATCTCGGGTCTGAAATATGCTGTTGCTGTCGGCAGTGAACGGGAACGTAAAGCAGCGCTGCTGCAAAAAGCTCAGGTGCACCTCATCAACCGAGAAAACATTGAATGGCTGGTCACCAAGAGCGGGCTGCCTTTCGACTATGACATGATAGTCGTCGATGAGCTGTCCTCCTTCAAATCCCATCAAGCTAAGCGGTTTAAAAGCCTGCTGAAGGTACGGCCCGGTGTTAAGCGAATTGTTGGACTTACGGGGACACCCTCCAGCAACGGTCTCATGGATCTGTGGTCAGAGTTCAGGCTTCTGGACATGGGCCAGCGGCTCGGCCGATTTATCGGGAATTATAGGTCCACCTTCTTTGTCCCTGACAAGCGAAATGCCCAGGTGGTTTTCTCCTATAAACCAAAGCCCGGTGCCGAAGAAGCCATATACGGGCTGATCTCTGATATCACGATATCCATGAAGGGCAGCGACCATTTGAAGCTGCCGGAACTGGTGATGAACGAAGTCCCTGTCCGGATGTCGCCAAGTGAGGAACAACACTACCTGACCATGAAGGACGAGATGGTGTTGTCCCTTAAAGGCAAGGAGATTGATGCCGCAAATGCAGCAGCCCTTTCCGGGAAGCTGCTGCAGATGGCAAATGGTGCGGTCTATGACGAAAACCACGAAGCCATCCACCTGCATGACCGAAAGCTTGATGCTCTTGAGGATCTGATCGAAGCGGCCAACGGTAAACCGGTGCTCATCGCCTACTGGTATAAGCATGATCTTGAGCGAATACTCGAGCGCTTTCCTGCTGAGCGTCTAGATACAGCTGAAAGCATCTGCAGATGGAATGCCGGAGAACTACCGCTAGGGGTTATTCACCCTGCTTCAGCTGGACATGGCCTAAATCTTCAGGCTGGAGGTTCCACCCTCGTGTGGTTTTCGTTGACCTGGAGTCTCGAACTTTATCAGCAAACGAATGCGAGGCTTTGGCGGCAAGGACAAAAGGATACGGTAATAATCCATCACCTCATTGCTAAGGGCACAATTGACGAACAGGTCATGAAAGCCCTACGGATGAAAGATAAATCCCAGTCCGCACTGATTGATGCGGTCAGGGCGACCCTAAAGAAGGAGGCGGTTACATGATTGCACTAAAATATATCAATAAAAACGCCGCTACTGTAGCCGCCATCCGCGATTACGAAAACATGCGGTTTATCATCAACAACACTCCTCAGGAAATCAAGGATGTGTATTCCCAGATGGCTTCTCCAAGAGGTCCAAAGCTATCCGGGATGCCCTCTGCAAGGAACCCTCAGGCTGGAGCCGACAAGTTGGCGGCCCAGATTGATAAGCTGGATATTCTGCGGGAGCGCTACAGCCAGGCCATTGAGTACATGACTTGGTTTGAGCCTGCGTGGTCCAGCTTGACTGACACAGAGCAGCACATCCTTACCGAGTTCTACATGACAGAAAACCAGAAATCCGGTGCGACCTATCGCCTGATGGATGAACTGAGCTACAGTGAAAGCCACATTGAACGTTTAAGGTCCAATGCCCTGAATCATCTTCGGAGCCTTCTATATTGTTGATCTACAAATACTATCGATTAATTGAACGAAAGCAAAAATACTATAAAAATACTATTTACAAGTAAAAGTAAAAACGATATAGTAAATTCAAGTAAAACGATAGTAAATTATGGAGGTGTTCAGTATGGCAAAGCTAGAAATCAATATTGAGGATGTAACCTTACATGAAGCGGAGAAGATCCTTCACTCCCTTGGGCTGAATATGGAGATGGCAGTCAACATTTTTCTTAGGAGGGTCGCAATAGAAAAGGGCTTACCGATGACGATGGCGGCTCCGGTTTCAAGTCAAGCAGAGCCTGACGCTTCTGAGGACTCAAACGAGGCGATTGATTATGACTCCATCCAGGTCACACGTAGCAATAATAAGATCACCCCGGTTATGGTCGAGGAGGTTTGGCGTTCGTTCTTAAGACATCTTGAGGGCTCTGGTGAAATCAATCGGATGAGCACGGAGGTGTCCACTAAAACTGGGATGAACCGTGGTAGTGCGTTTATCTACCTGAACATTCTCGCCAACCTTGCCAAGGGTGAACCCAACACCCGTACCATGAAAATGCAGGACCTTGAGTATTACATGGAAAAAATAAAAAAGGAACTCGGTGAGGAAAAACACCAGGATGCATTAAAATCATTAAAATTGTCCGTCCCTTATTGGCAGGATAAGCTGTCCGGAAGCTTTGGTGATAAAGTCGAGGCATACTGCAAGAAGCACTCATAAAGATGAGGGAATTCTGAGGGAGTATTTGTCTAAAGGCATAGTATAATAATAGTATCAAAAGCTATATCAAGAGCCTTCGCGGAAAACCGCGGGGGCTTTTCTTATGCCCCGAAAGTGAGGTGAACCCATGCCATACAAACCAAAGCGTCCCTGCGCCTTCCCCGGCTGCGGTCGGCTCGCTGAGCGTGAGCAATACTGCGCCGAGCATCAAAAGGTCGTGGACAAACAATACAACCATTACCAGCGCGACCCAAAGTCCAACAAACGCTACGGCAGAAGCTGGAAGCGCATCCGCGACCGCTACATCAAGTTGCATCCCCTTTGTGAAGAGTGCGAGAAGCAAGGCAAGCTAACGCCTGCCGAAGAAGTCCACCACATCATCCCGCTCTCTAAGGGTGGTGGCAATGAAAAGAGTAATCTAATGTCTCTATGTAAATCCTGTCATTCTCGAATTACTGCAGAGAGCGGTGACCGGTGGGGGCGGTCAAATCTCTAAAACTATTCAAAACGGACAGCGGCGTGGGGCTTCGTGTTGAAAAACGCGCTTTCAAACGAGGGAATAGCCCCAGCCCTGCAAAGTGAGGTGATATTTTTGGCAAAAGACGGTACCAACCGTGGCGGTGCTCGTATCGGAGCGGGCGCAAAAAAGAAGCCACTAGCCGACAAAATTGCCGAGGGCAATCCCGGCGGCAGGAAACTGACTGTGATGGAATTTCAAGATGCTGCAGATCTCAAAGGCCTTGAAATGCCTGAACCAAACAAAATGCTCGAAGCCATACAAAAAGACGGTAAGACACTTGTCGCAAGCGAGATCTATAAATCCGCTTGGACTTGGCTGAACGAACGTGGCTGTGCGGTACTTGTAGCTCCGCAGCTTCTGGAGCGCTACGCCATGAGCGTGGCTAGGTGGATTCAATGCGAGGAAGCAGTCACTGAATACGGCTTTCTAGCAAAGCATCCCACTACAGGCAATGCAATTCAGAGCCCCTATGTGGCGATGGGTCAAAACTACATGAACCAAACAAACCGCCTGTGGATGGAGATTTTTCAGATCGTAAAAGAAAACTGTACCGGCGAGTACAGCGGTGTGAATCCACAAGATGATGTTATGGAGCGGCTCTTAACCGCCCGGAAAGGAAAATGATATGACAAAATACAAAACTTCTGAAAGTGTCTGCAAGGGTCACCCGGATAAACTCTGCGACCTGATAGCAGATAGCATTCTTGATGCGTGTCTTCGCAAAGATAAAACTTCTCGCGTGGCCTGCGAGGTCATGGCGACAAAAGGCAAAATCATCGTAGCGGGCGAAATCACCTGCTCGAAAAAAGTAGACATCCGCTGGGTGGTCCGTAGAGTTCTTGAGGAGGTCGGCTACAACCCTTGGAAATTTATTGTGTTTGTATTCGTCCACCAGCAAAGCAAGGATATCGCGGGTGGTGTGAATCAGGCGCTGGAATCCCGCACTGGAGATACCTCATGGTATTCCATGCTCGGCGCTGGCGATCAAGGCACTGTTTATGGCTATGCTACAGATGAGACGCTAGAAAAACTTCCGCTCCCTCTCGTATTTGCTCATGCCATTTGTCAAAAGCTCGATAGTACCATGAAAAACGGCATCATCAAAGGCATTGGTCCTGATGGCAAAGCCCAGGTCACTGTCGAGTATGAAGATGACAAGCCCAAGCGCATCAAAACGATTATTGTTTCTGTACAGCACCGCGCTAATAAGGATTTAGAGATTCTCCGCAGTGAGATCATCTCACAAGTACTGTGGCCGGTGTTCGAGAAATTTCCGTTTGATGATGACACTCAAATCCTCATCAATCCCTCCGGACGTTTTGTCGAAGGTGGGCCTGCAGCTGACACTGGGTTGACTGGTCGAAAGATTATGGTTGATTGCTACGGCGGCCTTGCTGCTCATGGCGGTGGTGCCTTCTCCGGAAAAGACCCGACGAAGGTTGACCGCTCCGGTGCCTACATGGCAAGGGCCATCGCAAAGAACCTCGTCCGTTGCGGCTATGCCAAACGCTGTCAGGTGGCCATCTCCTATGCTATCGGCAAGGCTGATCCTGTTGCGGTTGAGATTGACACCTTCGGTACGGGTACTGTCTCTGATGAGATTCTTCGCAAAGCGGTCCTTGAGGTTTTTAACCTCCGTCCAGCGGCAATTATCGAAACACTGAGTTTGAGAAATCCCATCTATGCAAATACAGCAACCTATGGCCATTTCAGCGGAACGCTTTCTCGTTGGGAATGGCTGGACCGTTATGACGAACTACGAGAGGCGGTAAAAAAAATATGCTGATTGAGAAAAAGAAAACCGCCGAGCTTCTACCTGCGGACTACAATCCCCGCAAGGACTTAAGGCCCGGCGATTCAGAATATGATAAGCTGAAGCGATCAATTGAACAGTTCGGATACGTCGAGCCGGTCATCTGGAATAAGGTGACCGGCTGTGTTGTAGGTGGGCATCAGCGTTTAAAGGTGCTCATCGACATGGGCATCACCGAAGTCGAGTGCGTAGTGGTCGAAATGGATGTCGAGAAGGAAAAAGCCCTCAACATCGCACTGAATAAGATTTCTGGCGAATGGGATAAAGAAAAGTTGGCTCTGCTCATTGCAGATTTGCAGGGTGCAGACTTCGATGTATCGCTCACCGGCTTTGATCCTGCTGAACTGGATGATCTGTTTAAGGATAGTATCAAAGACGGCATCCACGATGATGATTTTGATGTAGAAGCAGAGCTAAAGGAACCTCCAATCACCAAGCTCGGTGACCTCTGGAACCTTGGTCGGCACCGACTGGTCTGTGGTGACAGCACTAAGAAGGACACCTTTGATTTGCTGATGGCCGGAGCCAAAGCCAATCTCGTGATCACCGACCCACCTTACAACGTCAACTATGAAGGCAGTGCCGGAAAAATCAAAAACGACAACATGGGTAACGACGCCTTCTACCACTTTCTGCTCGATGCCTTTACAAACACCGAAGCAGTCATGGCAGATGACGCCAGCATCTATGTTTTCCACGCCGACACCGAAGGGCTGAATTTCAGGAGAGCCTTTGTGGATGCCGGTTTTTATTTGTCCGGCTGCTGCATCTGGAAAAAGCAGTCGTTAGTTCTGGGGCGCTCTCCATACCAATGGCAGCATGAGCCTGTGCTCTACGGTTGGAAGAAAACCGGAAAGCATCAGTGGTACACCGGCCGGAAGGAAACCACTATCTGGGAGTTCGACAAGCCTAAGAAAAATGGCGATCACCCGACCATGAAGCCGGTCCCGCTCTTGGCGTACCCAATTATGAACAGCAGCATGAGTAATACCTTGGTGCTTGATCCCTTTGGTGGCAGCGGTTCAACGCTCATCGCCTGTGAACAGTCTGACCGCTCTTGCTATACCATCGAGCTTGATGAGAAGTTCTGCGACGTTATTGTAAAAAGGTACATCGAACAGGTCGACTCTATCGACAAGGTTTCTGTCCAGCGCGATGGTCTGCTCTACTCCTATGTAGAGGTGACAACCATAGAAGATAGCAAGGCTTGACGATAGCACCGCTGATGATGAACTAGATCTTCCTCTGACTCGATTTGGCACATATATTTCTCGAAAAACACTTGCTATATGGTGCCTTTAGAGTGATGTATGTACATACCAAAACGATAGGAGGTTTTGAAAATGGAAATCAAGTACAACGTAACCGGACCCGACCGCAAGCGACTGGTACAGGCCATCGCGCAAATTCTCGAAAGCGATGCCAAGTACCTCGGTGTTCCAACCTGTGCTTATCAGGTGGACAACTTCACTATCAGCAAAGACTGCATTCTTTCCTTCGATGACCACACCAACCGCAGGGAGGGTGAGCAGCTTATCGAGCGCCTCTCTGAAATGGGCTTTGAAGCTGAGACCGAGGAAGTCACAGATGGGCTTTGCATCGAGCTCCCGCTGAAAGACACCACCGAAGCAGCGATTGACAACCTGCGCAGAATGGTGGACAGCAAAGCAACTCTTATTAAAAAGGCACTCGGTGCTGACAGCTTGGAAATTGAGGTCGCCGAGGAGCGTATCCGCTTCCCTTGGTTCGATCGCATTCCGGAGCCCGAGGTCATCAGCGCAGCTTCTCATTTCCTTGGGCATTTACTTGATGCAGCTAAGAACCATAAGCGTGTGACTGCCAAGGAAAAAGAAACCGACAATGAGAAATATACCTTTCGCTGCTTCCTCTTAAGGCTCGGTTTTATTGGCGATAAGTTCAAGGAAACGCGCCGGACGCTTCTTCGGAACCTGAACGGTAGCGCTGCATTTCGAACGGGAGCCAAGAAAGGCTTTAGTGCAGAGGACTTGGACGCAGCTACTGACGATCCAGCGGTAAATGCCCTGCTAAGTGAAAAGGAGGAGGCTAACGATGAGATTTCCGAATAAAGAAATAGTCGAGCGTATTCGCCGCCAGTTTCCGATTGGTTGCCGCGTGGAGCTTCTTCGCATGGATGATGTGCAGGCTCCGCCCATCGGCACCAAGGGCACTGTAACCGGCGTGGATGACACAGCAAGCATCATGGTTAGCTGGGACAATGGCAGCGGACTAAACGTGGTCTATGGCGAGGACATTTGCCGGAGGTGCGATGATGACCGATAATGTGCGTAAACAGATCTTGGCCATTTGCGATACTGGCCTGACGAATATGTTTGACGTAGTAACGGTGCAGCATATCGCAAACGACATGGGTTTTTATGAGCTGGTCGTATACCTCGAGGAAAACCGCAAGGAATATGCACACTTTATCCTGGCCGGAAACGAAAAATAACCAAGTAATGATATCAATTAAAATAGAATGAAAAAAGCAGGCTCTCATTAACGGCCTGCTTCCTTTATTACATTGATACACTCGATGCATATTAACTTGTCTTTAAACTTGATGTTGTTTTTTGCTTCTCCACAAATGGAACAGTGAGGTGCGTGCTTCTTTAGAATGATGGTTTCATTTTCTGTATAAATTTCTAAGCCATCTTTTTCTGCAATATTCAATACTCTCCTGACTTCAATTGGGATTACAACACGACCTAATTCATCGAGTTTTCTAACGATACCCGTAGACTTCATGGTGACCTCCAAAACATATATGATTAAATGGTAATATATGGTATTCAAAAAGTCAATCAAATCCATACTATGTATGCGGTTTTATAGTCAAAATGTCAAATTTAAAGAAGCTTTTCTCATTTTAGGAGTTGATTATAGATGCGAAAACTAAAAAAATATAAACCTACCGCTTATATGGCGAAGGATTCCCACTATAACAAGGATATGGCCGACTATGCGGTTGCCTTTATAGAATCCCTTTCACATACAAAAGGAACTTGGGCTGGCAAACGATTTGAGCTGATTGACTGGCAGGAGCAAATTATTCGGGATATCTTTGGCACCATCAAGCCAAACGGTTATCGGCAGTTCAACACAGCGTATGTAGAAATCCCAAAGAAGATGGGTAAATCAGAGCTCGCCGCTGCTGTTGCGCTTCTACTGACCTGTGGCGACAATGAGGAACGCGCCGAGGTCTATGGCTGCGCTGCCGATCGCAATCAGGCATCAATCGTCTTTAACGTTGCGGCGGATATGGTCAGGATGTGCCCAGCGCTAGCAAAACGAGTCAAAATTCTCGATTCCATGAAACGTCTTGTTTATTTACCAACCGGGAGCACTTATCAAGTGCTATCTGCCGACGTCGGCAACAAGCACGGTTTCAATACACATGGCGTTGTATTTGACGAGCTTCATACCCAACCAAACCGAAAGCTCTATGACGTTATGACTAAAGGCAGCGGTGATGCGAGAATGCAGCCGCTTTATTTTTTGATCACAACCGCAGGAGACAACCAGAACAGCATCTGCTGGGAGGTTCATCAGAAGGCACTGGATATCATAGCCGGCAGAAAAAACGACTCGACCTTCTATCCAGTCATATATGGTGCAGCACAAGAGGACGACTGGACTGATCCTAAGGTTTGGAAAAAAGCCAATCCATCCCTCGGTATTACAGTCGGCTTAGATAAAGTCAAAGCAGCCTTTGAGTCGGCCCGCCAGAATCCCGCCGAGGAGAACAGCTTCAGGCAGCTCCGCTTGAACCAATGGGTCAAACAAGCTGTACGCTGGATGCCGATGGACAAATGGGATACCTGCGCTTTTGCGGTAGACCCGGAAGCCTTACGAGGCCGGGTTTGCTACGGTGGTCTTGACCTTTCCTCCTCCACCGACATTACTGCTTTTGTTTTGGTATTCCCGCCACTGGACGAGAATGACAAATATGTCGTGCTCCCGTTTTTCTGGATACCGGAGGACAACATCGATTTGCGTGTGCGGCGTGACCATGTGAATTACGATGTCTGGAAAAAGCAAGGCTACCTGTTAACCACCGAAGGCAATGTGGTCCACTATGGCTTCATAGAGAGCTTTATTGAGGAGCTGGGCACGAAATACAACATAAGGGAAATTGCTTTTGACCGCTGGGGTGCTGTGCAGATGGTCCAGAACCTTGAGGGCATGGGCTTCACAGTCGTTCCTTTCGGACAGGGCTTCAAGGATATGAGTCCGCCGACCAAGGAGCTCATGAAGCTAACCTTAGAACAGAAGCTTGCTCACGGCGGTCAACCGGTCCTGCGCTGGATGATGGACAACATCTATATCCGCACAGACCCGGCAGGCAATATTAAAGCAGACAAAGAGAAATCCACCGAGAAGATCGACGGCGCAGTCGCCACGATTATGGCCCTTGACCGGGCGATTCGCTGTGGCAACGAAAGTGGAGCTTCGGTCTATGACGATCGTGGCCTACTTGTTTTTTAAACAAACTATTGCCTAGTCTGATTATGTGTGCTAATATTAGATTATATAATCAGAAAAGGTGGTGATCAATATGTCAGTTACTGTATCAATTACATTGACAGACAAAGAATACACAGATGTTAAAATCAAAGCTGAAGAAAAAGGATTGTCTGTTGCACAATATGTTAAAAGATTCCCTATTGCGGGAGACGAGTTTGATGAACGCTACGATTATTTAAAACATCAAGCCATGCAACAACCATTAGGTATTCCGTTTACAGTCATGTCGCTGTTTCCGGATTGGAATAATATCCCTCGCGGTATAAAACTATCACTCGGACGTAATTTTTACCATCTAGTTAAAAGAAACGACGGCGAAGTAAAAGCTGTAAAACCGGCTGGAAAAAACAGTTCAAACGTGCAGCTCTATTTACGAGAGGAGGAATAATTAATGATATTAAATACGAATGAACAACTAAAATATAACAACAAGTTTATCGTCGCATTGAAAACATTGCCTCCAGGCACTTATTTCATAAAAGATTTTTTCGGATCAGAGCCTTCTGTTCCAAGAATTGCACGAAAATTCTACGAGGATGTTTTATCTGGAATCTATGGCAATGTTTCTCTTGTAAATAAGCGATCAAGAGAAGGTTATAAAGTTATCTAATCAATAGAATATTTGAAGGCATCTATCTCCCGGTAGGTGCTTTTTTCATGCCCATTTTAAGGAGAGTGATATCTATGGGAATACTGCAAGGAATATTCAAGGCGCGCGACAAGCCTAAAGATGCCCTCGGTGGTAGCCGCTACAGCTTCTTTTTCGGTAGTACCAGCGCGGGCAAACCGGTTAATGAGCAGACGGCCATGCAAATGACAGCAGTGTACAGCTGCGTGAGGATATTATCCGAAACACTGGCGGGGCTTCCGCTCCACATATATCAATATAATGCTTCCGGTGGCAAGGAAAAACACCTCAAACACCCACTATATAAACTGCTTCATGATGAACCAAATCCTGAGATGACTTCCTTTGCGTTTAGAGAAACGCTGATGAGTCATCTTTTATTATGGGGAAACGCCTACGCGCAGATCATTAGAAACGCCCGTGGCGAGGTCGTTGCGCTTTATCCGCTGATGCCAAACAAAATGACAGTCGATCGTGATTCAAACGGTCGGCTTTTCTATTTGTACCAGCGCGGCAACGAGGACACTCCCTCTCTTGGCAAGGACAGTCAGGTATATCTGTCTCCTTCGGACGTGCTTCATATTCCGGGACTGGGCTTTGATGGTCTGGTTGGCTACTCTCCCATTGCGATGGCGAAGAATGCCGTGGGACTGGCCATTGCCACTGAGGAATACGGTGCGAAATTCTTCGCCAACGGAGCGGCTCCAGGCGGCGTGCTAGAACACCCCGGCACCATCAAGGACCCACTGAAGATTAAAGAGTCCTGGAATGCAGCCTATCAAGGCAGCGGAAATTCACACCGGGTAGCCGTTCTTGAAGAAGGCATGAAGTATCAGCCCATCGGGATCTCACCAGAACAGGCGCAGTTTCTGGAGACAAGAAAGTTCCAGATCAATGAGATCGCCCGAATCTTCAGGGTGCCACCTCACATGCTGGCCGACCTTGAAAAATCGTCCTTCTCCAACATCGAACAGCAATCACTTGAGTTCGTGAAATACACACTTGACCCTTGGGTAGTGCGCTGGGAGCAGTCCATGTGTCGCGCCCTACTCATGGAGAGTGAAAAGCCGAAGCTATTCATTAAGTTCAATGTGGATGGACTGCTACGCGGCGACTATTTGAGTCGAATGAGTGGTTACGCCACCGCACGTCAGAACGGCTGGATGAGTGCCAACGATATCCGGGAGCTTGAGAATCTGGACCGCATCCCAGCAGAACTTGGTGGCGACCTCTACCTTATAAACGGCGCAATGACCAAACTGCAGGACGCGGGTGCGTTCGCAAATATAAAAGAAACGGAGGAAACCGAATGAAGAAATTCTGGAACTGGGCACGGGATGATAATTCCGGTGTCCGAACACTCTACCTCGACGGCGTGATTGCCGAAGAGTCATGGTTTGACGATGATGTCACCCCCAAGGTATTTAAATCAGAACTTACGGCAGGTGAGGGCGACCTTGTTATTTGGCTCAACTCTCCCGGCGGCGACTGCATTGCAGCAAGTCAGATCTACACCATGCTCATGGATTACAAAGGCAAGGTTACCGTGAAGATCGATGGTATTGCAGCCTCTGCTGCATCCGTAATCGCAATGGCCGGAACAACCGTGTTGATGGCACCGACTGCACTGATGATGGTGCATAACCCTCTGACTGTTGCCATTGGTGACAGTGAGGAAATGCAAAAGGCCATCTCAATGCTCTCGGAGGTTAAGGAAAGTATCATTAACGCCTACGAGATCAAAACAGGACAGTCACGGGCAAAGCTATCACACCTGATGGATGCGGAAACCTGGCTCAATGCTAAGAAGGCCATTGAGCTTGGTTTTGCAGATGGCATCTTGGAGGACGAAAAGAAGCGATCACAGACCGAGGATTTCACCTATGCCTTCAGCCGCAGAGCCGTTACCAACTCTCTGCTGGACAAGGTAAAGCCCAAACTGCCTAAACAACAAACGGGTACACCGATTGAGTCGCTGGAGAAGCGGCTCTCTTTAATTCAACACTAATTTTGAGGAGGAAAATACTATGAACAAAATTCTTGAACTGCGTGAGAAACGCGCAAAGGCGTGGGAAACAGCTAAGGCATTTTTAGATACCAAACGTGGTGCGGATGGCATCGTTTCAGCTGAGGATACCGCCGTTTACGACAAGATGGAAGCGGATGTGGTCGCCCTTGGCAACGAAATTGATCGTCTCGAAAAACAGGAAGCTCTTGACCGCGAGCTTTCAAAGCCACTAAACACACCACTTACCGGTAGACCTAATATTCTAAGTATGGAGCCCAAAGGCGGTAGAGCTTCCGACGATTATAGAAAAGCGTTCTGGAATGCCATGCGCACACGTTCTGGTGAAGGACTCGATCCGGTTATCAGAAATGCCCTTCAGATTGGAACCGACACTGAAGGCGGCTACCTTGTACCAGATGAATTCGAACGTACTCTTATTGAAGCTCTGGATGAAGAAAATATCTTTAGAAAGCTGGCCAACGTCATCTCCACCTCTTCTGGTGATCGCAAAATCCCTGTCGTAGCCTCCAAAGGCACCGCTTCTTGGATCGACGAGGAAGGCGCAATTCCTGAAAGCGATGACAGCTTCGGTCAGGTTTCCATTGGCGCTTACAAACTCGGTACCATGATCAAGGTATCTGAGGAGCTGCTTAACGACAGCGTATTCAACCTTGAAAATTACATCGCTAAAGAGTTCGCCAGACGTATCGGGAACAAGGAAGAGGATGCTTTCTTCACCGGCGACGGCTCTGGAAAGCCTACGGGTCTCCTTGCTGCTACTGGTGGTGCACAAATTGGTGTAACTGCTGCAAGTGCTACGGCCATTACCATCGACGAGGTGCTTGATCTGTTCTATTCCCTTAAGGCACCATACAGAAATAAAGCGGTGTTCGTCATGAACGATGCCACGGTTAAGGCGATCCGCAAACTGAAGGACGGTCAGGGACAATACATCTGGCAGCCTTCACTGCAGGCAGGTACACCGGATACCATCCTGAACAGACCTGTTTACACCTCAGCATATATCCCTAACATCGCTGCATCAGCTAAGTCTATCATCTTCGGTGATTTCGGTTACTACTGGGTTGCTGATCGTCAGGGACGTGTTTTCAAAAGACTCAATGAGCTCTATGCAGCTACTGGTCAGGTAGGCTTTGTCGCAACTCAGCGTGTTGATGGAAAACTGATTCTGCCAGAAGCCATCAAAGTACTTCAACAGAAGGCTTAATGGAGGTGCACTATGAGCTATAACGCAAAGAACTATACCGAGCAAGGCGGTGAAAAAACCGTCATTGGTGGAACACTTGAAATCAAGGAAGGAGCCTCTGTAACGGGGCTTCCTTCTCAGTTTACATTGGCTGAAAATCAGTCAGACTCAACCGCTACAACTATAGCTGGACTTGTTGTTGATTTTAATGCGCTGCTTGCAAAGCTAAAAACTGCTGGCCTGATGGCAGCTGATAGTTAAGAACAATGAAAGGATGGTGACGGTATGACACTGCTTGAAAAAGTTAAGGCAAACCTTATACTTGAGCACCCTAATGATGATGAGCTTTTGCAGTTGTACATCACCGCTGCCGTCAGCTATGCCGAGAGCTATCAGCATCTGCCCGAAAACAACTATACCGAAAAAGCAATGCCACCCACTACAGAGCAAGCCGTTATAATGCTTTCGTCCCATTTCTACGAATCAAGGGACGGCAGCACGGGCGGCTTTTTTGCGGATAATGTCCAGGCTGGACAGCAAGTGTGGAATACGGTCAACCTTTTACTCCGGCTGGACCGAGATTGGAAGGTGTGATTATGAGCTATGGAAAGATGAACACCTTCATCGACATCGTGGTAAAAGTGACAACGAAAGATGCGGAGGGTTTTAGGACAGAGGTCGACAACATCGTCGCCTCTGTCAAAGCGTATCGGGAGGGTCGGCACGGCAATGAGAAATGGGCAAACAGAGCCAGCTTCTCTGAAGCCACCGACCTTTTCCGTTTTCGCCGCATACCCGGTGCGACCATTACGACTGCGATGATTGTGGTGAACAAAGAGGGTCGCTTTGAAATCACCTCGGTGGAAGATGTCAAGGGTCGAGGCATGTACATTGAGGTTCTTGCTAAGGAGGTGAAACCTAGTGGCTAAAGCAACATTTAAAATGCCAGAAGACTTCCTGATGAAGCTCTCAAAACTTGGTGAGAAAACAGATGAAATTATCCCTGTTGTTTTAAAGGCAGGTGGTGAGGTCGTTGAAGAAAAGGTGAGAAGCAACCTACAAAGCGTCATTGGCAAGGAGACGAAGGAAGATAGTAGATCCACTGGCGAGCTCGTTTCAGCTCTTGGAGTCTCGTCTGTCAGACAAGACAGGGACGGAAACTTCAACGTCAAAGTCGGCTTTAGCGAACCACGCAGGGATGGCAAAAGCAATGCTATGGTTGCAGGGGTTTTGGAGTATGGTAAACATGGACAGCCACCTAAACCTTTTCTGAAGCCTGCGAAAATGGCAGGTAAAAAGGCCTGTGTGGACGCGATGATCAGGACGTTTGAGGAGGAGGTTGATAAAATATGAGCCTCCTTTCTGAATTGAACACCCTTATCTCACCGCTCGTTCCTCTGGAAACGGGCGTGTTTTCAGAGCCCGCACCAGATAGATATGCTGTGATCACGCCAATGGTTGATACGTTCGAGCTATACACCGACGATAAACCCCGGCATGAAATCCAGGAGGCACGGATATCCCTGTTTGACAAGGGAAGCTATACGGCTCTCAAAAACCAAATTGTCCGCATTCTATTGGATGCGGATTTTATTATAACCGACCGCCGGTACATCGGACATGAGGATGATACCGGCTATCACCATTACGCCATTGATGTGGCGAAAAACTACGAATTGGAGGATTAACAAATGGCGACAATCGGATTAGATAAATTGTACTATGCCAAAATCACAGAGGACTTGAGCGGCAATGAAACCTATGGCACCCCCATACAGCTTGCAAAAGCGATGAAGGCGGATTTGTCCGTAGAGCTTGCTGAAGCGACTCTGTATGCCGATGATGGGCCTGCTGAAATCGTGAAAGAATTTAAGAGCGGGACCCTTTCCCTCGGTATTGATGATATTGGCGTGACAGCTGCTGAGGATCTGACCGGAGCAACGCTTGATGATAACAACGTCGTCGTGTCTGGAAGTGAAGATGGTGGCTCTCCTGTGGCTGTTGGCTTCAGGGCTAAGAAGTCAAACGGCAAATATCGTTACTTCTGGCTTTACCGTGTGGTATTCGGTATCCCGGCAACCAACCTCGTCACCAAGGGCGACAGCATAACCTTCTCAACTCCGACTATCGAAGGAACTGTGGTGCGAAGAAATAAGCTTGATGGCAACGGCAAGCATCCGTGGAAATCAGAGGTTAATGAGGACGATACGAGCGTTCCAGCTTCCGTTATCACCGGCTGGTACACGCAGGTTTATGAGCCTGTTTTCACCGTCACGCCTTAACGGAGGGATAGCAAATGGATAATGAAAGAAGTTCAGGAATATCAATCGGCGGCCAGGAATATGAAATGCTCCTGACGACCAAAGCAACTAAGGAGATCGCCAAGAGATATGGCGGTCTTTCTAATTTGGGTGAAAAGCTCATGAAAACGGAGAACTTTGAGATGGCGCTGGATGAGGTGGTTTGGCTTATCACTCTGCTGGCCAATCAATCGGTGCTGGTTCACAATTTGCAGAATCCATCGAAGAAACGGGATCTGCTTACTGAGGATATCGTTGAACTTCTCACCTCTCCCTTCGAGCTCGCGGAGTACAAAAACGCCATCATGGACGCCATGTACAAAGGAACGAAGCGCCATGTTGAAAGTGAGGATGAACCCTCAAAAAACGCAAAGGTCGGGTAAGCGACGATGAGTTGTTTGCCCGACTGATTTTTTATGGTGTATCCCTCCTTCATCGGTCTGAGCAGGAAGTTTTGCTGATGCCGATCGGACATTTACTCGACCAGTGGGAGGTATACAAGCAGTTCAACGGACTCGCAAAGGCAGCCCGTGAGTATTACATCGATGAAATCATACCAAATGACATCTAAGGAGGTGATGGGAACATGGCGGATAACTTTGGCCTAAAAATAGGCGTTGAGGGTGAAAAAGAGTTCAAAAGGGCTCTTACTGATATCAATCAGTCTTTCAAGGTACTCGGCTCTGAAATGAAACTGGTCGAGTCTGAGTTCGGCAAAAACGAAAATAGCGTCAAGTCCCTCACCTCCAAGAATGAGGTGCTCACCAAGCAGATCGATGCTCAGAAGGACAAAATCGAAACCTTGCGTAAAGCTCTGCAGAACGCCTCTGACTCATTTGGTGAAAACGATCGCCGAACTCAAGCCTGGGCAGTCCAACTCAATAATGCCCAAGCTGAACTCAATGGTATGGAGCGTGAGCTAAAGGGCAATGAAAAAGCCCTGGATGGCGTCGCCGACGAGTTTAACGCAGCTGAAAAACAAGCGGACCAGTTCGGCGATGAGCTTGATAAAACAGGAAAAGATGCCGACTCAGCCGGAGGTAAATTTGAAAAGCTGGGCTCTGCAGTCAAAGGTGTCGGGGCAGCTATGGGTGTGGCCTTCGCTGCTATCGGCACAGCTGCCATTGGGGCGGGCAAAGCACTCGTCGACATGACGGTAGAAGCGGCCGCTTATGCAGACGAAATGCTGACACAATCCACCGTCACCGGTATGTCCGTAGAAAGTCTGCAAGCCTACAACTACGCCGCAGACCTTGTTGATGTTTCCATGGAGACCTTAACCGGGTCTATGGCTAAGCAGGTAAAATCAATGTCGAATGCCAGAGATGGCTCGGCGAAATTCGCTGATGCATATGCGAAGCTGGGCATCTCCGTGGCAGACAGTAATGGTCAACTCAGGGACAGCGAGACGGTATATTGGGAAACCATCGATGCCCTTGGGAAAATCTCAAACGAGACCGAACGAGACGCTCTTGCTATGCAGATTTTTGGTAAGAGTGCGCAAGAGCTAAATCCTCTGATTGCTCAAGGTAGTGCTGGCATCGCCGCACTAACCGAGGAAGCAAAGCGTATGGGTGCTGTCTTAAGCGAAGAAAGCATCGAAAAGCTCGGTGCCTTTGATGATTCTGTCCAGAGACTGAAGCAGGGTTCGGAAGCCGCACAGCGAGTGATGGGAACTGTACTTCTGCCACAGCTGCAAACCCTCGCCGATGACGGAGTATCATTACTCGGAAACTTCACCTCCGGACTGGTTGAAGCTGGCGATGACTTCGATAAAATCAGCGAGGTTATTGGAAATACGGTAGGCGGTCTGGTGGACATGATTATGGAGAACCTCCCAAGAATCATTCAGGTTGGTATGGACATTGTCATGGCCATCGTAAGCTCAATCGCCAGTAACTTACCAACAATCGTTGATTGTGCTTCTTCTATCGTCATGACGCTACTTCAAGGTTTAATCGAGGCGCTGCCCGCCATCACGGAAGGCGCTCTGCAGCTTGTCCTTACGCTGGTGCAAGGCATCATCGATAATCTGCCTGCTATCATTGAAGCCGCGATTCAGATGATCGTCACTCTGGCTTTGGGTATTGCAGAAGCTCTACCAGAACTAATTCCTTCCATCGTTGAGGCAATTCTCCTGATCGTTCAGGTGCTGCTGGACAACATGGATAAAATCCTCGAGGCAGCCTTTGCAATTATCAAGGGCTTGGCAGAGGGATTACTGAACGCACTGCCAGAGCTGATTGCTGCACTGCCTCAAATTATTACGAGCATCATCAATTTCATCACCAACAACCTGCCTGCCATCATTTCCATGGGTATACAGCTAACCGTTCAGCTCGCGGCCGGTTTAATCAAGGCCATACCCCAGCTTGTAGCGTCATTACCGCAAATCATCTCTGCTCTAGTTCTTGGGCTGGGCAAAGCTGTAGGTGCTGTATTTGAAATCGGCAAGAACATCGTTACCGGCCTATGGGATGGCATCAAATCTATGGGTACTTGGATTAGTGATAAAGTCAGCGGCTTCTTTTCCGGCATCGTTGATGGGGCAAAAGACCTGCTCGGCATTCATTCACCTTCCACAGTATTTGCAGGGATTGGCGAGAATATGGGGGCGGGTATCGGTGTTGGCTTTGACCAGATTATGACCAAGGTCTCAAAGGATATGCAAACATCTATCCCAACCGACTTTAACGTGGACACAAACTTCAACATAAAAGGTAGCGGGTCCAGCCTAGCCAGTGCTACAAAATCAATTGTCGAGCATACCGGTGTCATTGAAGTCCGTGGAATAAACAGCAAAAAAGAACTCACTGGCGTTGTTGAAATCATTATGGATCAGTTCAGGAGGGAGGCGAGAATCTGATGATACGACTGGAAACATATACAGGCGAAATCTTGTCGAGGATTCTTAAGGAAATCTCGCCGATTGAACACTCCTCAAACAGGCAAGTAAACCGACTTTTAGACGGGAGCTATCACGTTCAAATTGTCGGCAGCGCTCTTAAAAGCATGGAAGGCACCATTGTGTCCACCTTCAGTCAGGCTGAAAAACTAAACAGCTTGATTGATCAGGGAACACCGCTGGTGCTGATCTTTCTTGATAAGAAGTATCTTGTGTACATTGAGGATAAAATTGCCTGGAAACGCATTAACTTTGCCCACGGAAACAAGGATAAAAGCCTTCTTGAAGGCAAGCTCAGGATGATCCTTAAAGAGGAGGTGGCGCTGTGAGAAGCGTTAACTCCTTGATGGAAGAAAAGCTAAAAAGCGATCAGCAGACACCGGCCAATAAAGCTGCACCACAAATGAGCATCCAAGTAAGCCGGGCCAGATCTACTATCATGGACTCGGATTATTGGACCGTTGAAACCATCCGCCAAAAGACTGGACTTGGGGATGTCAGCGTTTCTCCCAGACGATATAAACCTTATGGTCGTCCCAATAGAATCTATGAAATTCATGTTGATAACGGTGTGGTTGGAACATCAATCCGGGAGTATCCGGACACCTTCAAGGAGGGCTGGAAGGATCAGTTCATCTTGGGCAGTGGCTCATCTGTAGCACTTGCCTTTGACGGTAACTGGCAGCGGTATCGCGGAGTATGGCGCTTGGTGACTGATGAAAAGCCGTGGATATTTTGGGTGGACTCCTCCGGCATTTTGTGGCGACAGCTTTGGGACGATTCATCTACCCTCTCTCAGCTCGATACTGGCGTCAGTTATGTCCGGGCAATTCGGGCATGGCGAAATCAGTATTCTTCCGAGCTTGATCAGGGAATTGTCGTCGGTTACATCAAGGCCGATGGTACTGTCTGGTACCGCAACTACTGCAGACAAGCTGACGGCACAGTCATCTGGGAAATCGCCAGAGTGCTTCCCTCTGTTTCAGGTGCAGTACACTTAAACCTGTTTTTGACCAATGACTACCGGCTCGGGTTTAGCATTGAAAAGACAAATAAGGACATTCAATGGATCATCACCCAGCGAAATTGGTCGGGAATGGCCATCATCCCAGAGAACGTTCATGCAGCGTTATCTCTGAACGAAGTAAAGCTGATCCCGATCATATACACCGATCTGAAACAGACAGAGCGTGTTGATTCGAGCATCACCTTTGGCAAGGTTAACTTCTGTCCGTTTGATGTGATCATCGGTTTTGTGCCTACAATCGTCCGCGCAAAACGCATGGATGACAATTTGATTGAAATTGAATACGACACGGATCTTTATGAAGTCCCAAACTGTCCTGAATGTTTTACCATCACAAACAACACGATTGTGGCTGTGGCTAAGTCAGGGAGCAGAATACTTCAGCTGACGACAGCAAATACACTGGTCAGTGTTGGCAGCTGGACGGTTACCTATAACGGCCTTGGTGGCATCAACTCTTACCACTCTGAATGCTGTAAGCCTGAGTTTGGAAGCTTTTCTGTACTCGCAACTGGTGAACCACCTTCTGTCTCAGAAACCATCGAGCCGACCTTGAGTCTGACAAGCATTAGCTTCATCCAGTGTACTTTTTCAAGTCTTTATGGAAACGAGAAAGTGTCAGCCGTCCTGAGCATCGCCTCGGTTAATCTGATCAAGGTCGGGACAAATCCACTTTAGTTCAGGAGGGATACTATGAATTTTAACGCAAGCGTCAAGCTTCACAATAAATTTGAAGTGTATGTCAAAGACATGCAAACGGGCAAAGAGCGCCTGATCGGCACTGCCTATAACATGGTGCTCAGCGCAATGTGGACCCAGATCATCTCGGACAGGAGAAGTCCGTTTGACTATATCTGCTACGGCCGTGGAACTGGAGAACTTTCTCCAACCAGAACATCGCTCTTTTCTCAGATTGCCCAGGTAAGCTCTACCCGTGTGGAAGAAGTCTATTCAAGTGACTCGGGTTACATTAAGGAGAAGATTGAGCTTTCACCCAGCACGGCTGTTGGGGAGACTATAACTGAAGTTGGCATCAGAGGGTATAGCCGGCTGGTGACCCACGCTCTACTTAAGGATGCTGAAGGCAATCCAATCAGTTTTACGAAAACCGATACAGACGTCGTCACCATTTACGCGACCCTTTACTGCAAGATTTCGGTTACTTCACCGCTGGGCTTCAGCCAATCACAGGTGTCCTATGGAGCGGCGTATTACATTTTGAATTATGGATACATCACATCGACGATCAAGGTAGGGCGAAATCCACTACCACTCGATGCAGACTCTATCAATGCGGCAGGGATCAGTGATGCCAGTGCAGCCTCGAAATCGTCCAATCGGATTGCTTATGATGTAACAGCAGCCACAGAATCCTACAAGGTCCGCTTTGAAATCGCTGATGCTAATCTATTCATCAAGGAAATTCAGGTGGCAGAGACAGCGTCTATCATTGTACCGGAGAGCGCCATTATTGGGAAAGTCCTCTATGAAAACGTTCCTCTCGGGACAGGGAATAATGTGAAAACAAAGTTCCTGATTCCAAGTCCATACGTTGAAACTCCGATGGTCGATGTGAAGGTCAATTCAATCACTACCGCACATACCCTTGAGAAAAAGCCAAGGGTGGCACTTTCATGCGGTACCAATCACGGTAACGGTGGTTCAGGATTTAGTTCCTATCCCAGCGTGGTGTATCCGACACCTTGGGGAAATAAGTGGATTGGTAATGGCGAGTACAAAATTCAATATGGCAAGGTTCACCGGGGTTTTCTAAGACAGTACGGCTCATTCAGCCCATCTGTTGGATCAATTCCAGACAAACCGTGGTACAGTTCAAAATCATCTTGCCAGCCCATTTTCCTTAACACCGAACAGGTATGCGTACTTCCGGCAAATGTATGGATTGACTATTCAACTGATCTTGCAAAATCAACTCTCTCAAGATTTGGAGATATTACACCCTCTACAGGTGTAATGACAACTGACGACTTGTTTTTGATCTACTCTGATAACAGCGCTGGTTATGTCAGACTTGCAAAGAAAGCAGTCGATGGGAAGTATTACCGCGCGGGAACATCGCAAGCTGGAGGTTCTGGTAGAAATAACTTTCAAAATAATTTCATCACAGCTGATGGCAACCATGCAGTTCTTTCAGGCTACAACGGTTTGGTCATAGTCTCAATCGACACAGTGAACGAAACGATTACCCAGGAGATCAATGACGCTACTTATCAAATCGCAGTCTGCGAGTATAACGGGAAAATATATACCTTTGCTGCGGGCAACTACAAAATCTACGAGCTGGTAAGCGGCGTATTCACTTTGGCCTATTCAGGCACATATGGCAATACCATGTCGCTTTACGGCGGAGGTCTGGTTGGCGAGGGTCTTTGCCTGATCAGCGATTCCAACATCGCCAACGCAAAATTCATCAAGCTACTTCCGGATGGAGTGGAGTACTACGCGCCACAGTCACCTATTTCGCATTCAGTGACGAGTGTAAACAACATCATCACTGATGGCAGCCCAATATTCTACTGCGGGATTGACCGATCTGCCAGGACCTTCTATGTGGATGATTCGGAGGTATTCGTGGTGCTAGCCACACCCCCAACAGACGCGGAGGCAGTTACAGCATCCTATAAAACTGAAGGTATCCACAAGACAGACCAATTCGTGTTGGATGTGACCTTTTCGGTCAGTTATGCGGAGGGCGTATGATTACTTGGCATTTAGGCGGCGCAGTGTCTTACCCGGAGGAACTGCTGAAGTATTCGCTGCTCTTGATGGAGAATGGGTATCGAGTGCAGGTCTATGATGCGGCATTCACGTCGCTATGGAACGGTGGCCGGATACCCTTTAACCGTGACACTGGATTTGAAGATTTTATCAGGGTTATCAAGCTTTTCAATGCGAATGAGATCGGTGTAGATGCGACCTTTTCTGGAATCGTTGAAGATCATGAATTGATGGATTACGAGTGCAATGCAGTGCTTGATAAATTAGCGGTCAGCCCTTTGAACGGCGTAATTCTCTCAGAACAAAAGCTCTTTGACCACATTAAGAAATATTATCCTGGGCTCGCGGTCACCTCATCGATTACCGCAGTGGTGCCAAAGATAGAAGGTTGCGACTTTTATGCGGTGAGCCCGGATTTCAATTCTCATCTGGAGGACTTGGCAGGGCTTGGTTTTCGCAAGCTGCAGATATTAGTGAACGAAAACTGCTACCAAAACTGTGCAGAGCGTGGACAGCACTACAGACAGTTATCACTTCAAATGAAGCGCTTCGATAAATCCTACGAGGACGTCTGCATCTGTAAAAACCAATCTGGTGGCCGGTTCAAGATGCGTCTTGGTATGGATCAGATTGAAGCATTATACGAAGTGGGCATCTCCCACTTCAAGCTGCAGGGCAGACAGGACCATATTGAAAGTGAAATCGGTCCATACATCCGGGACGTGATCCTAAAAACGAAGGGAGATGAATGATATGAGTATGTGGCACGTAGGAACGGTCGTCTGCAGCGGTTGCGGCACCGTCTTAACCATCAAGTCTATATCGGACAGCATCAACTGTTATTTGTGTGATGCACCGATTGATCTGTCAGAGCTTCCGATTGTTGAAATAGCGGACACGAAGAAATCTGCAGAAGTGGTCCCGGAAGAAGAATCAACGCAATGAAAGACTGAGTTAGTGGAGGTGAAAGCATGCAGCTGACATTCGAAAATGATGCTATTGTCGGGAACGGCACTTATCCTGATTTTATTCAATTCCCTAAAACAGAAGGCCAGCTGTTTTTCATCAATAACGGTCTACTCTACGGGAAACCAAGCAATCGCTTAAATGGTGATTTTTCAGCTCCGATTTGGCAGGACACGGTGTACATCAGTCCCCAAAATGATACTGGCCTTAGCAATCTGGAACTGAAATCACTCTCTGGGTTTGGTATAGTAGGCTGCTTTCGGACTCCATATGCGCAGAAGTTGCTCATCCACGAGTACATGTTCGAGATGGACCGATATCTGGATTCGGGTAGCATCAAATGTTCAATGGACACCCCAATCACATCCTTTACGCTGAGTCTTGAAAACCCGATTAACGAAAACCCTGAATACGAAGGCAACGTTGCCATTTCAGAAGAATCCAGTCTTCTCTCTCCTGGCAGTAAAGTGGTATTTGAGTTCATCATTGGTGACAGTGAGCCTTATCCAATGGGGAGCTTTTATGTGGACCGGAGCAATTTTGAACTACTCGGCGAAAGTATCAGCGTGGATGGCCGGAACATTATCGGTAAAGCACTGGGCGATCAGAGCTTCGATGAAGACAACTCCTACACCTACCAGCTTCTGCATCAGACAATCAGGGATATCCTTGATAAGGCTAATATCAGCACTGATGAAATGTTGGTGCAAAACACTTCTCTGTCAGCTGGCTATATGTTCGACCCCAATATGAGCTTTCTTGATGGCGTCATGGAAGTTCTAAAAGCGTTTGATAACTGGCAAATCAAAGAACTTGTTGATGGAACCGTGGTAATTGGCGCTTCAACCTATGCTGGATTTGCAAGTAACTCAAGCTATGTCTTTCAGCGTGACAAGGACATCTTTACCAGAAACATCGTCCGGGACGATCAGGAAGCCTACCGACGGGTCTGCGTTCACAACCGGGATTTTAGCATCAAAGTATACCGGAATGTCCAGACCTATACCGGATGGAATCTTCAAGCGAACAAGACTCTTTACATCAACGTACCGGAAGGAACAACACTCACGGATGCCGAGAGCTACGCCACCCAGATTGCCGACAGCCTGCAGTATGTTGGAAAAATCGAAAGCTTTACAGGTCCTTTCAGGCCGCAGCTCCTCTTGGGCGACGAGGCGGTCATCGTCAACAGCGAAGGCTCCATCAGCCTTGGACTGATCACGGAGATTACGCACCGTTTCGGGAAAGACGGGTTTTATACCGACTTTACTGTGGACAGTGGCGGCAAACTCGGCAAGGGCAGACTCAGCGACTACATCGGCAGGATCACAAAAGACCGGACCAGCAGCAGCCGCGTTTATGAATAAAATAGTGCCCTGAGGTATCCGGGCTTTATATATCAACAATCTCTGAACAGCTTTAGAGGCGTCCGCAAATTACGGTCGTCTTTTTTGTACGCAAAACTAAAGGAGGACTACTATGAAAGAATTATGGAATTGGACACAGGCGGCAATTGCTGCTGCAGGCGGAGGTCTTGGGTATTTCCTCGGAGGATGGGACGGCTTCTTGTATGCTCTTTTAGCCTTCGTAATCATCGACTATGTCACTGGCCTGATGTGTGCAGTGCTAGATAAGAATTTGTCCAGCGAGGTCGGATTTCGAGGCATTTTCAAGAAGGTGCTTATCTTCTCGCTTGTGGCCATTGGGAATATCGTCGACCAAAGTGTTATTGGTGACGGCTCAGTTATTAGAACGGCTGTCATCTTTTTCTACCTATCAAACGAGGGTGTCTCCATTCTTGAGAATGCGGCACACATTGGCTTGCCAGTGCCACAAAAGCTAAAGGATATCCTGGAACAATTTCATAACCGAAGCAACAAGGAGGACTCCTAAATGATTCTTCGAAAGCTAATTCTGATAAACAATGCCTGTTTCAAGGCGGGCAGAACTATATCGCCGAAGGGCATCATGGTGCATTCTACAGGTGCAAACAATCCCTTTCTAAAACGCTATATTGGACCAGACGACGGACTCCTGGGAAAGAATCAATACAACAACCACTGGAATCAGGACAAGCCCGATGGCAGACAGGTCTGCGTTCACGGTTTCATCGGCAAACTGGCTGATGGAAGCATTGCCACCTATCAGACACTACCTTGGAATCATAGAGGCTGGCATGCCGGAGGCGCAGCAAACGATTCACATATAGGATTTGAAATCTGCGAGGATGGTCTGATTGATGCCTCGTATTTTAATGCCGTTTATATGGAAGCTGTGGAGCTTTGCGTCTATCTCTGCAAGCAATATGGGCTCACCGAAAAGGATATCATCTGCCACTCAGAAGGCTATAAACTTGGCGTTGCCAGTAACCACGGCGACGTCATGCACTGGTTTCCGAGGCATGGCAAGTCGATGGATACATTTCGTGCGGATGTTGGGAAACTGCTTGCGTCAACCACACCTTCAGTTGATACTAATGAAACAAAAAAGAAGTACTATCGCGTCCAAGTCGGTGCATATTCCGTAAAGAGTAACGCTGAAGCAACTCTCGATAAACTCAAGTTAGCTGGTTTTGACGGCTACATCAAATATAACTGACCAGGATTTTGTATTAAGCCCATAGAACGAAGCCAAGAGCTCCGTTCTATGGGCTTTTTTTGTTGACCAAACCGTCCGATTTCATTACAGCTCCTGGCTTACTTCGAAGGTAGTGATGATTTCGGAAGGAGGCCAATAAAATGAAAATAACAAAATTGGATGATGTTGATTCCATTCAATATAAGGCTGAGAAGCCCACAGAAGCAGCGCTTCAGAATGAGCATGATTATTTGATAGCAGATAGGCTTACAAAAAAACTCTTAGAAAAGGGCCTTATTTCTCAAGACGAATACGACAAGATTATGGTCAAAAACCGCAAAACCTTTCCTCCGCTTTTAGCCGAGATACTGACATAAAAGACTTGATAAATAAGGCTTTTTGAGTGATGTATAGTACTGCAAGAAAGGAGGTTGAGACAATGAAACGGATAACAAAAATTGAAGCAAACGAGAAACTGCAGAAAGCACCTAAAAAACTGCGTGTTGCTGCCTATGCTCGTGTTTCAACAGATAGCCGCGAACAACTCGTCAGTTTGGATGCTCAAAGATGCCATTATGAAACCTGTATAAAAAGCAATCCCAACTGGGAGTATGTTGGACTTTACTACGATGAGGGCATCTCAGGTACAAGCATGGCCAAGCGCGACGGGCTTCTCAAAATGCTTGATGACTGCGAAGCGGGTAAGATAGATTTCATCATTATCAAATCGATAAGCCGATTTGCCAGAAACACCACAGAGTGCCTTGAAGCGGTTAGAAGGCTTATAAAGCTGAAAGTGTTCATTTACTTCGAGAAAGAAAATATCAACACCGGCGATATGGAAAATGAGCTGCTGCTCACAATTTTTAGCAGTTTAGCGGAAAGCGAGTCCATATCCATTTCGGAGAATGAAAAATGGTCCATTGAAAAGAGATTCAAAAACGGAACCTACATTGTGGCTTATCCGCCATATGGATACAAAAATGAAGATGGCTTGATGGTAATCAATGAAGACGAGGTTGATGTCGTCAGGTATATTTTTGCAGAATGCTTAGCGGGTAAAGGCGGTCATGTTATTGCTAGAGATCTTAATGATAAAGGAATCCCAACCAGGCGAAAAAGAGAATGGACCCCGGGCACAGTAAATGCGATCCTTCGAAATGAAAAGTACAAAGGTGATGTGCTTTTTCAAAAAACATTTACCGATGAGACTTTCGTTAGGCATATCAATAATGGTGAGAAGGCGCAGTACTACGTTACTGAGCATCACGAAGCGATAATCAGTGTTGAGGATTTTGAAGCGGCGCAGGCCATGATTGACCAGCGCTCCAAAGACATGAAAATCAAGCAAGGCGATGCAAAGTATCAAAACCGCTATCCCTTTTCTGGAAAAATTGTTTGCGGCGAATGTGGTGCTACATGGAAAAGGAGAACTCATAGCGAATCGAAAATAAAATATTACGCTTATGCTTGCAACACACATCTTAAGAAAAAAGACCAATGTAGCATGCAGTTTATACGCGAAAAGAGTTTTGAAGTGGCTTTTTTGAATATGATCAATAAGTTGGCATTTACTAAGAAGGTGTTGTTGCAGCCGCTACTTGCAAGTCTTAAAGCCATTAACCAGGAAGCAGCAATCGCCCGAATTAATAAGTTGGAAGCGGCTCTTGAGGCCAATTTCAACAAAAGGCAGCAGCTTATGAATTTATTTGCAAAGGAATATTTAGAACCAGCTGTTTTCAACGATCAGAATTCAGGTCTTCTTGCTGAGGCTAAAAATTTAAGTGATGAAAAAGAAGCCCTATATGCTTCGGTGAATCATGAGTACGAGCATGTTGAAGCTTTGAATAAACTCATCAAGTACGTCAACAGCTCAAGGATTTTTTCTGAATTTGATGTTGATGCATTTGAGGAGCATGTTGATTACATTATCGTTTTCAAAAGATATGAAATAGGTTTCGTATTAAAGTGTGGATTAACGCTGAGAGAAAGGTTGTGAGATTATGCCAATTCCATATGGGTACAAAATTGAGAAAGGCAAAGCTGTTATAGATGAAGCTCAAGCCGAGCAGGTTAGGATGATTTACAAAGGTTATCTTTCCGGCCTCGCCTACGTTGCTGCTGCAGAGGCCGCTGGGCTTACGCTTCTACATCCAGGTGTAAAGAAAATGCTACAAAATAAACGCTACCTTGGTGATAAATACTATCCTGCGATCATCGATCAGGAGACTTTTGATAGAGCTGAAGCAGAACGAATCAAACGTCAAAGTAGGCTTGGTAGAGTATTTGCGGATAAGCCGGTAGAGGAATGCAAGCCAGCGACAAAATTTACTATGCCGAAGGCAGGAAAGATATTCATTGACCCATTTAAGCAGGCGGAGTACATCTACAGCTTGATAGAAAGTGAGGTGGAGGTATGATCTCCTTAGCGAGTAATGTAACGGTTATTCCAGCAAAGAAAACCATCGGGACACAGAAAGCAACCGACAAAAAGCAGAAAACCAGAGTCGCAGCATACTGTCGTGTCAGTACTGACAGCGATGAGCAAGAAACCAGCTATGAAGCCCAGATCCAGCATTACACCTCATACATTGAAAGTCATCCGGATTGGGTACTAGCCGGAATTTATGCCGATGATGGCATCTCTGGAATGAATACGAAGAAGCGTGATGAGTTCCAGCGCATGATTAACGACTGCAATGACGGCAAGATAGATATGGTTATTACCAAGTCCATCAGCCGGTTTGCAAGGAATACGGTGGATTGCCTGAATTACACCAGAGCCCTTAAGAATAAGAACATTGGCGTCTATTTCGAGAAAGAAAATATTAATACGCTCGATACTAAGGGTGAAGTGCTCATGACAATTATGGCTTCTCTTGCACAGCAAGAAAGTGAGTCATTGTCGGCCAACGTTCGTCTGGGCTTGCAGTTCCGATACCAACAAGGAAAAGTTCAGGTCAATCACAACTGGTTCTTGGGATATACCAAAGATGCAGACGGTCACCTCATCATTGATCCAGAGCAAGCCGAAGTCGTGAAGCGCATTTATAGAGAGTACCTTTCCGGTAAGAGCTTCTTACAGATAAAAAGGTCTCTTGAGGCCGAAGGTATTCTAAACGGTGCGGGTAATGAAAAATGGCATGAAAGTAATATAAAGCAGATACTTACAAACGAGAAGTACATTGGAGACGCTTTACTTCAGAAAACTTATACGGTGGATATCCTTGAAAAGAAGCGTGAAGCTAATAAAGGTCAGGTTCCTAAGTATTATGTAGAGGACAGCCATGAAGCTATTATTCCAAAGGATATCTTCCTAAAGGTACAGGAGGAAATCGCAAGACGCGCAAATCTTACTAAAGGCACCACAAAGCGCAAACGAATCTATAGTGGCCGTTACGCTTTATCTGGAATAGTATTCTGCGCGCACTGCGGCGACATCTTCCGCAGAATTAAATGGAACAATCGTGGGTGTAAATCCACAGTTTGGCGCTGCGTCAGTAGGGTTGAAAAAGATGGTCCTGATTGCCCGGCAAGAACTGTTCACGAGGGACTGCTCCATGATGTAGTTATAAAGGCCATAAACGAAGCGTTCCGTGAAAAGGAAGCAATCCTGCCGCTTTTGCGAGAGAATATCGAGAATAGCCTTGAGGAAGTCACCTCAAATCAGATTACAGCGATTGATGAACAAATGAAGTCAATGCAGCAGGAACTAATGGCAACTGTTAATTCAAAGAATACCGGGGATGAGCTTGGTCTGGAGATTAGGAGGCTGCGCGATGAGAAGCAGGCCCTTCAAAATGAGCAGGCATCCCGACAGGATCTGAAAAAGCGAATTGATGAGTTGATGCGTTTTCTTAACGACCTGCCTTGTGAGCTGATTGATTATGAAGAAGATTATGTGAGGACTCTCCTGGAAAAGATAACGGTTTACGACGACCACATTATAGTTGAATTTAAGTCCGGAATTGAAATACAAATAGACAAAGAGATATAGAATATTGAGCCGCCGCCAATAGAGGGAACCAACACCCTTTGGCGGTTTTTCCACTTTTAAATATTGATTATATCAATTCGTTATGTTATAATAATCGCTGACACAAATAAGAGTTTAGGAGGAACCGAAACTATGACAGCATCAATACGTTTAAGATAAGCTGGCAATAAAAAAGGCAGAATCTATCCCGATGATAGGCTTTTTTGTTGTGCTTATTTATACGATATTGAGCATTCATTAGTTAAGGTGAGGTTTAAACTATTTTACTATAGTTTTATTTAACTATGTCATTTTAAAGAATGTTTCCATGTTGTATGTTATGCAGACCAAAGCCACATTGTGGATTTTGGCCTGCATTTTTTATTGCCTAGAATACTATTTAAAATAGAAATTTAAGCAAAAATAATATGCAGGAGATAATAGAAATGGAAAAATATATAAATTGGAAACTTAAGTTTTATACTATATGGGCAGGGCAGGCGGTATCTTTAATCACTAGTGCCATCCTGCAAATGGCGATAATTTTCTACCTTACAGAAAAAACAGGATCTGCGATGGTCTTGTCTATGGCTTCACTAGTAGGGTTTTTACCCTATGCGGTCTTT
This sequence comes from Acidaminobacter sp. QWL-03, assembly GCF_058683855.1. Classification (NCBI taxonomy): domain Bacteria; kingdom Bacillati; phylum Bacillota; class Clostridia; order Peptostreptococcales; family Acidaminobacteraceae; genus Acidaminobacter; species Acidaminobacter sp. QWL-03. Next base: position 1,991,997 of record NZ_CM178752.1, on the reverse strand, counting down.
GGACCAGCCATTGGTGTATTAGTGGATCGTCATGATAGGAAGAAGATAATGATTGGTGCTGATTTAATTATAGCAGCAGCTGGAGCAGTGCTCGCTATTGTTGCATTGTATACGGAGTTATCTGTATGGATGGTTATGGTAGTATTGTTTATCCGCAGCATTGGAACGGCTTTTCATTCTCCGGCTCTCAATGCGGTTACGCCGCTTTTAGTACCAGAAGAACAGCTTACGAAATGTGCAGGTTATAGTCAGTCTGTGCAGTCGATAAGCTATATTATTAGTCCGGCGGCTGCAGCATTGTTATACTCCGTTTGGAAATTAAATGCAATTATTGCTATCGATGTATTGGGCGCTGTGATTGCATCTATTACGGTAGCAATTGTAAGTATTCCTAAGCTGGGCGATCAAGTGCAAAGTTTGAAACCAAATTTCTTAAGAGAAATGAAAGAAGGAATTGTCGCATTGAGACAAAACAAAGGCTTATTTGCCTTATTACTCTTAGGAACGCTATATACGTTTGTGTATATGCCAATTAATGCACTATTTCCTTTAATTAGCATGGAATACTTTAATGGAACACCTGTGCATATTTCCATTACCGAAATCGCTTTTGCATCTGGAATGCTAGTAGGCGGTCTACTATTAGGAAGGTTGGGGAACTTTGAAAAGCGTGTATTACTAATAACAGGTTCATTCTTTATAATGGGAGCCAGTTTAGCCGTTTCAGGATTACTTCCTCCAAGTGGATTTGTTATATTTGTAGCTTGCTGTGCAGTAATGGGGCTTTCGGTGCCATTTTATAGCGGTGTGCAAACAGCTCTTTTTCAGGAGAAGATTAAGCCTGAATATTTAGGACGTGTATTTTCTTTGACCGGAAGTATTATGTCATTTGCTATGCCAATTGGATTAATTCTTTCTGGATTCTTTGCTGATAGAATTGGTGTAAATCATTGGTTTTTACTATCAGGTATTTTAATTATTGGCATTGCTATAGTGTGCCCCATGATAACAGAGGTTAGAAAATTAGATTTAAAATAAAATAATATTGGAGGGATATTTATGTATCTTATTTTCATGTAATTCTTCCTGCTAAAATCGCAGGGTTTTCCCTGCGTACAAGCAAATGAAAGCATGCGATTATAGACAGGAGGAAATAAGATGGAATTGATATTAAAAGTAAAAGACATTCGTGTGGAATTCACAGGGCGAGATGTTTTGGATATAGATGAATTAGAAGTATATGATTATGACCGTATTGGTTTAGTAGGAGCAAATGGTGCAGGGAAAAGCACTTTACTCAAGGTGCTTTTAGGGGAATTAACTCCAGAAGGATGTAAAATTAATCGTCTGGGTGAACTTTCCTATATCCCTCAGTTGGATGAAGTAAGTTTGCGGGAGGAAAAAGATTTTGCACTTGTAGGCAAGCTGGGTGTTGAGCAATTAGATATACAGACCATGAGCGGTGGTGAAGAAACAAGACTTAAAATAGCACAGGCTTTATCAGCACAAGTTCATGGTATTTTAGCAGATGAACCTACCAGTCATTTAGACCGTGAAGGAATTGATTTTCTAATTGGACAGCTAAAATATTTTACAGGTGCACTGTTAGTTATTAGCCATGACCGCTATTTTCTTGATGAAATAGTAGATAAAATATGGGAACTGAAAGATGGCAAAATCACTGAGTATTGGGGGAACTATTCTGATTATCTTCGTCAGAAAGAGGAAGAACGTAAGAGCCAAGCTGCAGAATACGAACAATTTATTGCGGAACGTGCCCGATTGGAAAAAGCCGCGGAGGAAAAGCGAAAACAGGCCTGTAAAATAGAACAGAAGGCAAAAGGTGCTTCAAAGAAAAAAGGTACTGAAGGCGGAGGGCGTTTAGCTCATCAAAAATCAATAGGAAGTAAGGAAAAAAAGATGCATAATGCCGCTAAATCCATAGAACATAGGATTGCGGCCTTAGGAAATGTAGAAGCTCCAGAAGACATTCGCAGGATTCGTTTCAGACAAAGTAAAGCATTGGAGCTCCACAATCCATATCCTATTGTCGGTACGGAAATTACTAAAATATTTGGGGATAAGGTACTGTTTGAAAATGCATCTTTTCAAATTCCGCTAGGATCAAAAGTGGCTCTAACTGGTGGTAATGGAACAGGAAAAACAACTTTAATCCAAATGATCTTAAACTATGAAGAGGGCATTTCTATTTCACCTAAGGCAAAAATAGGATACTTTGCACAAAATGGTTATAAGTACAACAGTAATCAGAAAGTCCTGGAGTTTATGCAGGAGGATTGTGATTACAATGTTTCAGAAATTCGCTCAGTGCTAGCATCAATGGGAATTAAACAAAACGATATAGGAAAAAGCTTAGCTGTTTTAAGTGGCGGTGAAATTATGAAATTATTGTTAGCTAAAATGCTTATGGGTAGATATAACATCCTACTAATGGATGAACCAAGCAACTTCCTTGACATACCAAGCTTAGAGGCTTTGGAAATACTAATGAAGGAGTATGCTGGGACTATAGTGTTTATCACCCATGACAAACGGCTACTCGATAATGTAGCTGATGTGGTTTATGAAATTAGTGATAAGAAAATAAATCTGAAACATTAAATTTAAGGTAGTCGCTGGTCAGTATAGTCTGTTCTGGCTAGCGGCTTCATTATAAAGCTAGTTTCTAATGTATTGAAATAAGATATGAATATCTGATTGGAGGGTTTAGAAATGTTTATACAGGTAGTTCCATACGACTCTTTTTGGGAAGCGGCGTATGAAAATGAAGCACAGAAAATAAGTAGTATTTTGAAGGACATATTGGTGGAGATTTACCATATTGGCAGTACAGCAGTTAAAGGGTTACATGCTAAACCAATCATAGATATAATGTCCGTAGTGACAAATATTAGTTTGGTTGATAAGCATAACGAAGAATTTGTAGCCATTGGATATGAGTGTATGGGTGAGTTTGGTATTAAAGGGCGGAGATATTTCCGTAAAGGCGGCGATAACAGGACACACCAAATTCATATTTTTGAGCAAAACAATCACAAAGATATTACTAGGCACATAGCAGTAAGGAACTTTCTGCGTACACATCCTGACATCGCTTTAGAGTATGGTGAATTAAAGATGAAACTGGCTAATCGGTTCCCGGAGAATATTGAAGGCTACTGCGCTGGTAAGGATGCATTTGTAAAGCAACTAGAAAAGGATGCTTTGCTGTGGTATCAAAATAATAAATCATACAAAACACAATAGAAATATATAAAAGTATGAAAGAGAGGTATATCCTATGATAGGACCAGATAAGAAAAAACTTTATCCAAATGAAAATATAAAGACGGTTTGTTTTATAAGCAATCTACCTAAAAGACCCAATGTGGAGATTGGGGAATATACCTATTATAGCGATAATAAAAAAACACCGGAGAAATTTTATGATAATATAGAGCACCATTACGAATTTCTAGGGGATAAACTTATAATAGGAAAGTTCTGTGCAATTGCAGAGGGTGTTAAGTTTATTATGAATGGTGCAAATCATAGAATGGATGGAATTACAACCTATCCCTTTAATATCTTTGGCCATGGATGGGAAAAGGTGACTCCTACAATTGAACAACTTCCTTTTAAGGGAGATACAGTGATTGGCAATGATGTATGGATAGGTCAAAATGTTACCATTATGCCGGGTACTAAAATTGGTGATGGTGCGATTATTGCCGCTAATTCAACAGTAGTGAAAAGTGTTGAGCCATATACAATATATGGTGGGAATCCAGCTAAGTTTATCAAAAAACGCTTTAGTGACGAAAAGATTGAATTCTTGCTAAAGCTACAATGGTGGAACTGGAGCGAAGAGGAAATATTTAATAATCTTGAAATGTTAACATCCAAAGCAGGGTTAGAGCAATTCATGAAAAATTCCTAGACTTGGGGCCTTTCTACCACGGCACAAAAGGGAACTTAAATCTAGGGGGTGCTGGAACCTCGATTTAGCTCTAATTATTGCGAGCTAAAGAAGGCAAGCTTCATCTTTAGCTTTGATTGGAACAATAGACATTATATTATTAGGAGAAATAGCTTTGAGATTTATCACTTATAGATTTAATTTGAACGGAGGGATTACATGGTAAGTAAAACTGATGCCATTGAGATAATAACATACGCTGAAGAAAATGGAATTAACCTATGGATTGATGGCGGTTGGGGAGTAGATGCACTATTAGAAGAAGAAACAAGAGCACACAATGATATTGATTTATTTGTGGAAGAAAGTAATAGTAAAAAGTTTATTGAAATAATAAAAGAAAAAGGCTTTGCGGAAGTTACAGAAGCATATACCACCACATCTCACACGGTTTGGAAGGATACTAAAGGTAGGGTAATTGATCTTCATATATTTAATTTCAACGAAAAAGGATACATTGTTTTTGAAGGAGAAGCATATCCACCAAAAGTGTTTAGTGGCATTGGGAAAATAGGCGATAAAATGGTTAGATGTATTGATGCTGAAAATCAAGTATTATTTCATCTGGGCTATGAGTATGATGAAAATGATATGCATGATGTAAAACTATTGTGCGAGAGATTTAATATTCCTGTTCCGAGTGAATACAAGTAACTGACAAATTCCAATTTGTCTATCAATAGTGCAATAAATTAGAATTTAGAGGAGGAATAGATATGGCACGTTCAATTAGAGATTCCCTTTCGGGATTTGGAAGTGAACTGTTGGAACGAATAAGAGAAGATAGCAATGCATGGCTAGATGAAGCTGCCTTTGAAGAAAGAGTCATTGGGATTGAAAAGGCAACTGCGGCTCTGAAGGAAGCCAAAGTTGAAGATGAGAAAATCATTTACCTTTTGCAAAAATATTGGGATTTACGCCTTAGCGAGGTAAAGGAATTTTTGCAGCAAGAAAGATACACTGAAGAAAAGTAAAGGATTCCTGTGGTAAACATCCCAAAGTTAAATTCAGTTTAACGATACTAATTACATGAAAGAGAATCGACTAAACTGTGCACAGAATGTCGGATGAGTAAACGCACCCTTTGATAATATTGATGATGAAAGGAGGTTGTTCAATGGATTCTTTAAGAAGTATGAATAATGCATTGACATATATTGAAGAGCACTTAACAGAGGAAATTGATTATATTGAAGTATCCAAAATCGCTTATTGTTCAGAGTATCATTTCAAGCGGATGTTTTCTTTTTTAGCAGGCATAAGTTTATCAGAATATATTCGGAGAAGAAGACTGACGTTGGCTGCACTTGATTTGAAAGATAGGGATTTGAGAATAATTGATGTAGCCGTCAAATATGGCTATAATTCGGCTGATTCATTTTCCCGTGCTTTTCATTCCCTGCATGGCATTCTCCCTTCTGAGGCAAGGAGTGAGAATACACAATTAAAAGCTTATCCTCGAATGACCTTTCAATTATCAATTAAAGGAGGATGCGAAATGAACTATCGTATTGTTGAGAAAGGACCTTTTAAGTTAGTAGGATTTAAGAAGAGAGTTCCAATTATGTTTGAAGGTGTCAATCCAGATATTGCAAAAATGACTGAACTTTTAACCCCTGAGGTTATTAAAGAATTAAAAGCACTTTCAAATGTAGAACCAACAGGGATTATTAGTGGATCTATTAATTTCTCGGAAGGAAGAATGGAAGAAAAGGGTGAGCTGGATCATTACATCGGGGTGGCAACATCAAGTGATGAGACAGCGGAATTTGATGTATTGAAAATAGATGCTTGTACCTGGGCAATATTTGAATCGATTGGACCATTTCCGGAAACACTTCAAAATGTGTGGGGTAGGATATACTCAGAGTGGTTTCCATCCTCAGGATACGAGGCGGTTGAAGGTCCTGAAATTTTATGGAATGAGAGTCCAGACACTGGAAATCCAAAGTATCGAAGCGAAATCTGGATTCCAGTAAAGAAAAAAGACTATTAATGACATCAATGTTTATGATTGAGGGCGCTCCTAGTAAGAGTGCCCTTTTCGTAAATGGTACGATTGGTGGATATGTTCCCGTCTACTGACAGTGCCAAAAACGTAGTGGATATGTTTCCGAGAACGGGCAACTTCAAATGACATTCATTCTGTCCTCTCGAGCCATGTAGAGACGTGCGTCCTTTTGTCGCGAGTTGTATCACAAAAATCATCAGGTTCTTTATAGACGGGAAAATTGAACTTTATAGACTTAAGAGGCTGTTCAGCCGTATTATTTGGAAAAATCTCTATTTCTTTGATGAGAGAAGAAATCAGAGATTTTTTCTCTTCATCGCTGATTTTATCGTATACTTTGTCGAAGTTCGACAGCAGGGTATAGATGTTTTCTAAAGTGATCGCCTCTTGCTCAACGGCTTTTCTACGCAGATTTACATCTTCAATTTGATCTTCAAGCTCGACTATGGTGTCATAGAGCCCATCAAGTCTGAGGGTCATGTCATGGAGTTTACGTTCCCTGAAACGCGTGTCCTCAGGCAGGGTGTCTATTTCATTTTCAAGCCGGGATTTATTCATTTCCACTTCCCTCAGCTTGGATTCATAGTTTTTCAGTTCTCTGTTTAAGGTAGAGATGTCTATCTCTTTTCCAATTCTCGATTTGACTTCTCCTGCAAAATCCTGATTCGTGATCATTTCGCGGATCGCTTCAATAACAAGAGGCTCAATGTCTGTCTTTCTGATCTGGGCGTTATAGTCACAGGTTTTCCCTCTTGCTGCCCGCCTTCTGCTGCAAATATAATAATAAATTTCTTTCGAGGTCCCATCTTTATTGGTCCAGGCGCGTTTGCTGGTATACATTGGGCCGCCGCAATTCGGACACTTCAAAATGCCACTTAGCAAGTGGATTCTGTCCCTACCTATTTTAGACTGGGACTTAACACCTGTCAGTTCTCTCTTCTCATGTGCTGCATTCCATAGCGCTTCGCTGACAATGGCCTCATGTTGACCTTCTGCCAGGATGTAATTTTCCTGTGGGATCTGCTTGTAGGTGTTCTTGCTTCCTTTTACCTTTTCGCGGACACGTCTGCCATAAGAGATTTTGCCGCAATAGACTGGGTTATCAATAATCGCTTTGACAAAATGCGTACTCCACAGGGAGAGCGTACCGTTGTTTCGCTGTATTTTCTGAATCCCTTGCAAGTTTAGATATCTGGCAATTTTGGTAAAGCCCATCTTCTCATTTAGAAACTTATCAAAGATCATGCGGACAGCTTCAGCTTCATCCTCTTTGATAAAAAGCTGCTTATCTTTGAGAAAGTAGCCATAAGGGGCAAAACCGCCGTTCCAGCCGCCTTGACGCGCTTTTTCTTTTCGACCGTTCATGGTCTGCTCAATGATATTTTCGCGTTCAATTTCAGCAACGGCAGAGAGTACAGAAATCAAAAGTTTTCCACTTGCTTGTGAGGAATCTATACCTTCCTCGATGCAGATCAAATTGACGCCAAAAGCTTGAACGTGCTCCAACGAAGTTAAAATATCTGCGGCATTTCTGCCAAAGCGAGACAGCTTGTACACCAGGATATATTCAATCTCTAAACCGTTTTCAATATCAGCCAGCATTTGCTTAAAGGCAGGTCTGCCGTCAATGGATTTGCCGGATTTTCCGGCATCTTCATAAATATTGACGATCTCCATTTCTTCTCTATCTGCAAAACGCCTTAAGCTGTTCTTCTGTCCATCCAGGCTGTAGCCATCCACTTGCATTTCAGTACTAACCCGGGGATAAAGCACACATTTTTTCCCACTCCTATTCATGGTCAAACCTCCAATAAATATTGGAAAACATCAATGACATGAATACAGTCATTTACTCAGCACGGTTTAGTTCATTCAACACTTCGGCGCCATGCTTTTCGATAATTTTCGAGAGCACGTTGATGAAATCCTGATAGGATTTTGTTTTCGATGGCGCGTTTGTGCTGTGAGGCTGAGCCGCTTCGACTGTATTTTGGGATAAACTCTTGATATTTTCCATGTACAATCACCTCCGAGTGAGGTGCTTATAATGATTATAAGCACGCTTTTTTGGTGTGTGAAGTTTGTCGATGTGTCAAATTGGGCAAACCAGCGGTTGGATAATGTAGAAACACAGTTTAATCTCAGGATCAGATCCTGAAGATACCAGGCCGTCGAAAAACAGAGTTTTCGGCGGTCTGCTCCTCCTTGAGCAGCAGATGGAATTCATCGATGTAGTAACGGGTGCTTCGGCCTTCAGCCCGGTTGGCGGTCACGCGGCCCCAGACCTGGTCTTGTACGATGAGCATGCCCAGCTTCTTCAGCTGCTTGCCCAGTTCCTTGATGTCAAAGCAGACCAGGCGGTTCTGGATATTCACATTAGTCCTGTGGTTGAAGACGTTGTGTGAGCCGCTGACGTAAATCTCCAATGCCGTCGCAATCAGCCGGGCTTCCTTTTCCGGTTGCTCCAGAAGGATTCGGTGCAGGTCACCCAGAATGGGGACATTCTCCGGCCTTGGCTCATTGAGATAGGCCTGATACACTATGCGCACGCAGCGGTCGATGACCGTCTTTTCAATAGGCTGGAGGCCTTCTCTGCCACCAACGATGAGCTCACACAGGGACAGGATAAAGTCGGATTTCAGGGACAGCGGACTTTCGTCCTCAGAGTAGTTCAGATTGATGTCCATGGGATTGATGTAATGTCCGCTGGTGGGTGAGATCTTGATGACCTGACCATTTAAGCGCTCCACCAGGGGGTAATACTCGCCCTCAGGATCACAGATGGTGATGTCATCCTTGGTGATGAGAAAGGCATTGGCAATCTCGCGCTTGGCTGAGAAAGACTTACCGCTGCCCGGTGTGCCCAGGATCAGGCCGTTGGGATTCTTCAGTGCCTTGCGGTCCACCATGATCAGGTTATTGGACAGTGCATTGAGCCCGTAATAGAGAGGCTCACCTTCGCGCTGGAACAGTTCCTGGGTGGTGAAAGGCACGAAGATGGCGGTGCTGGAGGTGGTCAGGCCCCGCTGGATCTCGATCTGATTGTGGCCAAGGGGTAAGGATGAGTTGAGACCGGATTCCTGCTGAAAGTCCAGCCGGACCAGCTGACAGTTGTATTTCTGGGCAATGCCCTGAGCCTGAAAGATGTTGTTGTCCAGCGTCTGTTTGCCGTCTGCAGTATTCATGATCAGAAAGGTCACAAGGAACATGCGCTCATTGTGGCTCTGCAGATCCTGCAGCAGCTTTTTGGCTTCACCGCCGTAGGTGGCAAGGTCTGACGGGATAATGTCCATGTCGTAGCCGGACCGGACGGCCTTCTTCTGTTCTTCGATCTTCATCCGGTCCAGATCGGTGATCTTGCGTTTGATGGTCTTGATGGCCGAGGTCTGATCAATGGACTGGATATGGAGCGTCACCACCAGGCTGTTGTCCATGGACAGAAAATCCGCCAGCATCCGGTCATTGAGCTCCGGAGCCAGGATCTGCAGGAAGGATACGGCGCTGTGCTTCCTGCCCATGCGGAAGGTTCGGGTTTCTGAGAAATCAAACGATGAAGGCGCAATATAATCCTTCGTGGACAGGCCAGATAACGGCAGCCAGTCCCAGTCAAAGAGAAAGCGCTCCTGTCCATCCAGATGGTAGATGCTGTGAAGCAGCATCAGGCGGTCTTTGCCGCTCAAAGATTCGGCGGCGACGCCAAGACGCTTGAAGCTGTTCAGGAGATCATTCTCGATGCGCTCCAGTCTGGGCTTGGCCGTGCGAAGATTCTCCGCTTCAATGCCAAAGGTGATGAACTTGGTCTTGGACAGGCCATTGTTGCCCTTGGCCAGCTGACCCCTGAGCATATTGGCGTACTCTTCACGGATGTCGTCGAAATCATCATTTTGATCCGGGATCAGGATGGATTGCTCAAACGCCTCGATGCTGGCGCTCAGATTCAGGAAGGAAAACTGAAAGTGGATAGCGCTGTCAAAGTAGTTGAGGAAATCACACCAGCCGTCAAAGATGGCTGTTTTGTCGTCGTTCTGAGCCAGCTGGTAGTTGATATCCTGAAACTGGATAGTCTTTGTGTACAAGGCATCTACTACCTGACAGATGCCGTCTGGATGCATGCGTAGGTAAGGGATCGTCTGCTGGGCGGTTGCTGGAACCTTGCTGTCACGCTTGGCTCTGGCGATGGCGCTTTCAATGCGATTTCTTTCCTCGCGGCTGAGTTTTCGTTGTATGGTTTTCTTCGTGGACAATCGCTTTTACCTCCTTATCCAGTTTGGTTTGCCGTTCTACGGCGGCATAGAAGTTATTGGTCTTATAAAGCCGTTTCTTAGGCCGGATAAATTTGGTCTGAATGACTTGCTGGAGGATCTTTTCCAGGGGCTGACCATTTCGTTCATACATGGCCAGTAGGAAAAAGGGCAGCATGGACAGCACCATGAGCAGTGCTGCCGTGCTGACGCTCATATGGGGCTTGGCAAGAAAAAACAGCGGGACTCCTAAAAGCGCACCGCTGCCAAAACTGATCAGTTGACGCTTGGTGAGATTAAGCATCACCTTGGTCTTGATCTTGGTCAGATCCTTCGGTACAGGGACATAGGCCACAGGCTTTCCTCCTTTTGCTTAATGGGCGTTGAAGATGGATTTGGTGAGAATATACTTCTGTCGAGTGATTTGAATTCGATAAAAATGGCTCACGATGGGCAATGCGCTGATGATATAATTGATTTGATATCAATGAATTTTTCCAGGATTTTTATCCTGATATTTAAAAATATAGTTGGGAGGTGTACTGTTGAGAAAAAAGACTGCTTTTGTAGTTGGTTTAGCGATCTTGGTTTTAATTTCAGCTATTTATATTTCTCGAGAGCGTCGGGTCATCGGTGAAATTACTGGCGCAGAGTGGGATGTCCTCACAATCGGAGAAACAGAATATCGGCAGATCAATGGCCTTGACTTTACAATTGCTGATAAGGGTAAGTATTTAGGCAAGGCAAAGTTCTATGGATCAACAGTTCGTCTCTATTCTGTAAAGGGCGATACAGAGGACAAGTACATCTATGCCTTTTGGGACTGGGAAGGTTTTTTCTACGTTCTCAATGAGTAAATCCCACAAGATTTTGTCCAAGCGTCCAAACGAAACTACACAAGCATTGCGGCCAAAGTACATTGGCCGTTTTTTCATGTGCGTATTTTCAGTTGGAATTATCAGCATTCGTCTTTTCGCTTAATGGGCATTGAAGATGGATTTGGCAAGACTTCCGGTTTTGAACAGGGTGAAACAGAGCAGAACGGTATAGCCCAGGGTGGTCCATACTGCCTTGATGATGTCGGTTTCCGTGGCAATGTTCTGCACCAGAACAGCATAGATGCCGACGCAGACCATGATGAGAAAAGCCTGGAAGGCCAGGGCCAGGAGGGAACGAAGATAGTTCTGCCCCATACCGCCCCATTCCCGGTTGACCATGGTGGCCATGGGGATTGGCCCCACAGACGTGACCAGATAGATCTCGATCATACGGCCATAGATGACCAGGAATATACAGATACTCAGGGCTTGCATGGTAAAGCCAATGAACAGGCTTTGAAACCAGAGGCCAAAGAGCGGCCCCAGTTCCATGGCGGTCAGCCGCGTCTGAAGGTCTGCTACTGTGGTGGCCAGATCCACCGAGGCGTCCGCTGAGATGACGCCGGAAGCGCTGTTGACCACAGCCTGCCCCATGTCGAAGATGCCCATGACGATATCAAAGGTATGGGTGACCAGCAGCACAGCTACAAAGGTTTTAAAGATCCATTTGAAAAAGATCCAGGTATCGATGTCATGGAGATTATTCCGGTCGATGACCATTTGGATGAGCTCATAGGTCATCACAAAGGCAAGGATCACACCCGCGATGGGGATGATGACACTTTCGGAGAGGCTGCGAATCATGGAAAAGACGCCGGCATTCCATGCCGCCGGCGTCAGTCCCACTTCACCTGCGATTTCGCCAACCTGCTGGTTGACGTTATCAAACATCCCCGACAAATTTGTGATGATGCCTTCTACAAGCATCGTCTTCAGCCATTCGGTGATTTTGTCGAGTATGCTATCCATCGCTTTCTACCCGATTAACCGAACAGACCGGAAAGCAGCGGCACCAGCACGATGCCGATGAGGGCGACACCGCCGCCTGCCATGAGCTGCTTCATGCCCTGGGACTTGGCACCGGGGTTGTCGTTACCGTAGCCTTCGAGAAGGTTGATGACGCCCCAGATGGCAAGGCCCGCACCGAGAGCGACGACGAGAGTTTGAAGTACATCTACTGCGCTGTTAAAGAATTCCATTGAATGACCTCCATTATTTTAAATTTTGAGATGAAAAAGCCGCTCATTCGGCGGCTTCGGGTTCGGTGGACAGATCCATGTGGTAGACCTCATAGATGTCATCCAGCTTGGGCTTGAGACGGGTGGACAGGTACTTCTCAATGTTGAAGGCGTTTCGCGGGTCCGCATCGGAAAGGTACTTGTAGTTGGGGTGTTTGGTGATGTCGTACTTGCTTGAGAGAAAAGGCCGTACCCCGCGCAGCTGCAAAATGCATTTTCCGCCATCCAGAACGGCCAGTTCGTCGATGCTCATCAGCTCCTTTCCGAGTTTCTGGTAGTTTAGACTGTGGGAAACCTCACGGCCTCGGCTCTCCCCGGTATTGAAGGTGTCGATGGTCTCCTTCCCAAGAGTTTCTGAAAGCTCCTTTAATGTGGTGCGCTCCTTTCCGCCCAGAAAGATCGTGCTGTCCATATTGCCGATGATGGTGTCGCAGTGATCCTTGTAGAGAGCCTTCAGCTGGGATTGAGCCTGCAGCACCAGACAGGCCGAGATCTCCCGGCTTCGGATGGTGGCTACGAGCTTCTCCAGCTTGGGAATTTGACCGATATTCGCTGCCTCATCAATGAGACAGCGCACATGCACAGGCAGACGTCCGCCATAGACGTCATCTGCCTTGTCGCACAGCAGATTGAAGAGCTGCGTGTAGGCCATGGAAACCAGGAAGTTGAAGGTGTCGTCGGTATCGCTGATGATAATGAACAGCGCCGTTTTCCGGTCACCCAGGGCATCCAGTTCCATTTCGTCGTAGGCCGTCAGGTCACTGAGCTCCTTGATATCAAAGGGCGCCAGACGGGCCCCACAGCTGATGAGGATGGATTTGGCGGTCTTGCCGGCAGCCAGCTTGTATTTCTTGTACTGCCGGACTGCAAAATGCTCCGAGTCTCGTTCCTCCAGAGCGGCGAACATGAGATCCACCGGGTTCTGGAAGTCCTCGTCGTCCTCGCGGACCTCTGAGGCATTGATGAGCTCGATGAGGGTCGTAAAGTTCCGCTCGCTTTCCGGCGCTTCATAGTGGATGTAGCCCATGAGGGCGGTATAGAGCAGGGTTTCCGCCTTGACCCAGAAATCATCCCCGGCTTTGCCTTCACCCTTGGTATTGGCAATGAGGGCCGTCACCAGCTTGAGGATATCCTTTTCGCTTTTGATGTAGGCAAAGGGATTATAGTGCATGGATTTACTGAAGTTGATGGTGTTGAGGATCTTGATCTTGTAGCCTTCCCGCAGGAGAAGCTGTCCGCATTCCACCACGACGCTGCCCTTGGGATCGGTGATCACATAGCTGGAATGGCACTGCATGAGGTTCGGCTTAAGCCAGAACCGCGTCTTACCAGATCCGGAACCGCCCACCACCAGGACATTTTTGTTGCGTGCCAGTCGTGGGTCCTTGGGCCTGTTGTTCATAGTCAGCCGCTCCGTCTCCGTGAGGATGACGTTGTTGCGAAAGTTGGGATCGATAAAGGGCTTGATGTCCTCAGGTCTGCCCCAGCGGGCTGAGCCGTATTCAATGTTTTTACGGTGCTTCTTGGCATTTCGGCCTTTCACATAGACGGTGAGCTTGATGCCAACAGCAATGGCAGCACCGAGAATCAAATCTTCCAGTCGGAGACTTGGCCAAGGGGATTGAAATGCCAGAGTAAAACCATCCATCAGGTGCAATATCTTCTGAGAAAGATCTACTTCGTAAGAAAAGCGCCAGGCTTCACCAATCTTGGTAGCTCCTAGCGCTATGAGAACACAGGGAATATTCAAAAGGAGCAGTCGCTTGATTTTTCCTGTCATCGCGTCAACTCCTTGTCTTTGTTTTTCACCCGATCCGTGACCTTGGCCTGAACCAGAGCCTTGAACTTGGCAAGCTGCTCCAGGATGGAAGACTGCTTGTCCTTCTTAAGGACCTTGGCGGTGTATTCCGTGAAGGCGGCGGTGAGGGCATCGGCGTCTCGAGCTTTGAAAAAGACCAGGTATTTGGGCTTCTCACCGGTGGTATCTTTCCTCAGGGCATAGTCCACGCCATACTTTCTGGCGACCTGTTCGAAGGATTTGATGTTCTTATCCGTGATCTCAATGTTGGAGACCCCGGCATTCTGACCGATGAGCTGCTTCACTGTTTGCTTGCCGTGAGGAATCTTCGGCGGGCTGTCCCGACTCTTTTTCATTTCAGCCAAAAGCTTTATGAGGGCAGCCTTCAAAACACGTCCGGTCATTCGGGTGGTACTGATGGCCAGGGCGACGGTCCTGTTTTCGACTTCTTCCTGCATGAAAAATTCCTCCTTTCATGGTTAGGTGAGTTCGATTTACAAAAATACGTATCTTGCACATGAAATAACGCATAGTCCGCTGAATAGTTTAACGTTTTTCTATAGTTAATATTATCCATTTTTAACCGCGGATAAAAATATCCTCTGGTATTCCAAGATACCTCATGACGGCTTTGACATTTGGGCGCAGCGGCTCGTTGAAACCACGATGAAGGGTTCCATTGACTCGTATCGCTGATGTTTTAACAGAAAAAAAGATACGGAAAATAGCCATCAAGGAAGGCCTTGTAAGCTTCTTATCTCCAGGTCCCATAATGGTTGCTGATTCTTTCTTCATTTCTCTTCGAACAACATGTTCAGCAATACTCAGTACAAGCATCAGGATCAGCATCAAGTACCCAAGGGCTTCAACGCGTCTTGGGGAGTCCACGTAAAGTGCATTGACAAACTGTGGCGACTTCAAGAATTGAAACTTTCGTTCGACGCCGCCCTGCGTCTTGTATTCTCGAAGAATCGCTTCTCCTGACAGGCTTTGGTCTGTAGAAACCACCACAAAGATACATTCCTTGTTGATGCACCGCTGGATCTTCTGTTTATCCTCTCGAATCGAAACAATGACGGAGAAGATGCTTCGCGTTGGATTTGCATCAGGATTCTTGCTGGGCCGCCCAGGACGCTTGATGATTTCCTCCGTGATTTCAAGACCAATGTCATGATACTTGATTTTACTGATCTCAGACTTCATCAACGTCTCAATCTCAATCTGTGCATCTTCCCGGCAGGCAAAAGTTCGTTTACCTAAACGTTTCACCAATGTTTCCAAGGATTCGCGCTCTTTAGTAATACGCTTTTCGACAGTTTTACGCTTTGAAGCCTCAAGCTTTTCGGAATAGCACACAGCCATCTTCATCGGAACATCATGATAGACGCATGACTCCGACATTATGCGGTAGATGGAAGGCTCTGTGGCGGTTTCATACTTGTAAACTGGCAAAGTGTCCAACTGATCCAGCGCTTTTTCAACCGCACGCCTGCACTCAAGGACATTGTCAGGCATACGTGTGATGATCTCAATCTGAAGACGTTTGGCCTTTTCAAGGAATTCACGCGTAAAAGCTGCGCTGTCCGCGATGTAGAAAAATGGTGTCCCGTCACTTTCGAACTGATCTCTCAAATGTGCAGCACGTTCAAGGTTGTCTACGTTGTAGGTTTTGTCGCTGAGATTGCCTGAAAAAACCTGGCCATCAATGCAAATCCCTTGAGTGACGCCCATTCCATACATGATTTGTTTTTTGTCAGGACGATGTTGTTTTGAATAACCGAAGGTAATGTCAACCGCTCCAACTGTTCCTTCTTCAGTTTCATACTGGCCCCACATCACCTTAGACGTGGTATCAAAGTTGACGCTGCCCAGCCGTATGCCATAATGTTTAAATGCTTGAACTGCAATGGCTGAGAGGAGATTTGCACCGCCTGCTTGCTGCATCAGGTCCAAGAATCCGCCGAATCGGTCATCGTTGAGTTTGTTGCGATCTATAGAGCAATTAAAAAGGGAATCCAGATCAATTCTTTCAAAGTAGTCGCGAATCCGATACAGTGGGTGATGCTCATCAGCCATCGTCACCAGCATCATCTGAGCGAGGTGTCCGTATTGAATGTCAGTAGGCCTTCCGTTATGCGAGGTCAAGTGTTCATCGAAAATCTTGCCTAATCCGATCTGCTCACAAATCCCAATAATTAAACCGGCTTTGCCGCTGTAGTAAGGAATAATTTGTTCAAATGAAAGACTCATGGATTCACCTCGAAATATTTGATATAGCTATATTTCGACACAAATCACAAAATTCCTTTTTGAATAATTTGGAAATTATAAACTTTTTATTTGGTAATATTAGTTAGGCGGACTATGCGAAATAAGTAAACTCGAAAAGAGTTTTAATATTTAGAGCTCAGGCTCGGTGGATTTCTGCTTCGGCTTGGCCACATGTAGCTCATCCTTGAGCTTGATGGGAATGGCGACAATATGGCTGCCCATCTTCATGAAGATCTCCGGATCGGCAAATTTCTCCCGATACTTATCTGCCAGTTCTGGTGTCAGGGAATCAAAATCATCCTCACTGAGACCACACACCACAAAGGTTCCAGCGATGATGTAATAGTCCTCAAGCTTCCGGTTAAGGGGAAGACCAATGAGTTTGCCTTCTTCATTGCAGACAATGGCAACCGGATCATCGTAGGGATAGACAGCTTCGATATAGCCACCGACCACTTGCTGCAGGGAGTTCAGATCGCCAGTAATGTTAGCCATGCGCGGCGCTTTTTCGGGTTCAACAATCAATACGTCCATTGAGTTCATCTCCTTATACTGATTTGCATTAAAAAAGCACCTTCCGAATGAAGATGCTTCAATATTTGAATTCCTGAGTCAGTATTTATTTTTGTGAGCACTTCCAGAGTGCCATAGGGTGGTTTCGAATACGTTCTACTATTTCGGTTGATTCAAAAAGCAGCTCCGGCTGATATATTTTATTCCTAAAGGCATTTAGGAATTCCTGTTCGTTGTCCTCTAGCTTTAGAAGCGATTCAAGCCAGGTTTTGACTTGCAACTGGGCAGTCTTAAGATCAAATTTGTCCTTGTTCCGTAAAACAGGATAAAGGTCTGTCTTGATACGATTCTGAGTAACTTGATCGATCGTGTTAAATTGGAACTCAAAAGGCGGAGATTCCGCGCCTATCGCGCTGTAAAAAACAACACACTTCCTGAGCAGGGGCTCCTCTGATTCATCAATCAACCCAAGTTTCACCAGGTTATAAATATCATAAAGGTCTCGGGGTGCCGTTCGATTGATCAAAGCAACGATTTTGCTTGCAAATATTTCGATAGGGGCCACTCTAAGAACAGAAACTCCGGTCGGTTCCCAAGATGATTCAAAATGTCTTTGCTCAATTTTAAGAACATGACAGCGAAGCATATAGTTGATTTCAACCTTAATATTATCCTTCATGCCTCCTGAATTTGAGTATTCATAAACAAAAGAATCAAGCGCATGATATTGCTTCGATTTGGGGCTCAACAAATAGCCGTTGGCTTTCATAAATTTTTCGATTCGGTCATTGATGATTGATCTTGTCGTCATCATTTCATCTCGAGTGACATTTTCTGAGAAATCCAGATCAATATCGACAGACAACCTTGGCAAATTGAAAATTGTTAGGTTTATGGCCGTTCCGCCCTTTAGAGCCAAAGAGTTTCCAAGCAAAGCGTCATTTTCGAAAAACTTCAGTATTTCAGTCAATCTGCAAACTTTCTCATATGTATCTCGGACAAAACCAAGTTCTTTAGCTTGTTTCCCCAACAATAACTTGTTCCACTCAGGCATTGAGATCAACCCCCTTACTGAGGATTGATCTAATATTCTCAGGGGCAAAAATCATCCAGTCCTCATGTAAGACAAAGTGCTTTGAAAGGGCATCTTTTTCGGAATACAGATAACTTTTTGATTTGGGGATTTTGCTTCTGCAGTAATCAAAAAATGAGCTTGCAATACCTAACTGTTCTGAAAATTCCGTGAGTAAGAAGCCGGATTTTTGATGCAAATTCGCCTGCCCATATTCATCAAGATAGGTTATCAGCTTGTCAGCTCGTAGCGCAGGAACCAGCAACAGACAACGAAGTAGTTCTTCCAAACCACCAATTTTCTCAAAAGAATAGATACTATCGATGACAGTCCTTTCAAGATCTGTGATTCTAATGCCTGTATTGGTTGTAATTACTCCAGAATCAATTTTCGGAGAAACCCTGGTAAATGTAATGCCATCATAAGAAAAGTCAGTGAACCTGCTCGTTGTCGATACAAATAACTCATGAAAAACTTGATTAGCATAACCATAGTATTCAAATGCACTGTGATGCGAAATATAAGCATCCTCAGCAATATGAGTTGCTATCAAAAATCGATTTGCGACAGGTTGCTTCGTTTCAAGGCTTATTGCTGTATATAGATCTCTTCGAATACGATCAATATATCCTTTTTTGACATAATCATTTAGTATTGAGTGTGCTGCTTTTTCGGTTCCAATTAGTTCAACAACATCTTGTCGCGAAAAACAACCTAACTCAATTAGCTTGTCTAGATATTTCATCACAGCACCTCCGTTTCTATTATTGCACAAAACATTCCTTTTTTCCAATGTTTTGTGCAATTTCAGAAACGTCTATTTTTAAATATGCACGTAACATTCCTTTTTCCCAATGTTATGCGCAAAATCAGGAATGGATTTTTCTGTTATCTGGTAGGGCTTTTCTGACCGTGGTTTTTAACAGTCAGAATACCACTTAATGTGGTTGACGGGATGCGATAGCACTCAGCAATGGCAATGTCGTTTTTCACGGCTTCATGAATTCGGGAACCGCGGACAACAAGGACGTTTCGCCAATTAAACTGCCCCCTGAAAAGAAGGCAGTCATCAAAAACATTGCTGTTAAAAATCAGCGTGCATCAACTATTGTCAGTGCCAGCAAGTGTATTCAGCAACTCAATAAATGCATCCGGAGGATAAAACTGAACCTTTCTGTTCTCTATGCTGTAGGGAAGCGGCATAAACTGCTGGTTACGATACCAGTAAATCTCACGGGACAGCGAACCAGGGTGGTCGTTGTAAATACCCAGCACGACGCCAAAGAGCTGATTTAAAACCTGGATCATCCTCGAATCCTCAATTGGATAAACCAGGGCTGTACTGCGGTTCGGCACTGCGGTTAAAGCCCCATACTTTCCAACAAAGCCATCCCTCGAGTCAAGATCGAATAGGATATTGCCTGCAAAGAAATGATTGGATTCGCAAAGATAAATTCGGTCCTTTTCAGGCCCAAGCTCAACGGCTTCCACGTGAATCTCATAGTTCTTACGTACATTTGAAAGCCCGGTTTCCATCAGTGCTTCCTTGGTCTTTCCCCAGTGGAGAATCTGTTCCGGCTGAACGTTGATGACCGAATGTGGAAAGCCAAAGACCAGCACTGCATGAAGCTCGCCGGAAAACGGTTTGCCAACAACCCCGTCAGTGCCAATGGCGGAGAGATACTCGGCGTCATACAGTCGCACGGCGAGATATGGCTCAATCTGATCATAATCCTTTTCAATTTTGCTGAATTCATTTTGGAAGCGTTGTGACTCAACCGTGCTGTCAAAGTGGGCATTCACAATAACAGGATACTCATTAACGTTATTCTGTCTGCAGATTTGAGCCAGATTGCCGAGCCCGAGTTTCTGAAATCCATATTCGTTTTCCGGGACGAGAATGGCACCCTCCCGCAGTTCATAGGACAGCTTCAGCTTCTCCCTGAAATACAAATCAATGGCTTTCACAAAAGCATCATATTCTTTGTCACTGAAAAAGGACGCCCACTCAGGTACTATACTTTTCTTCTTCCCGAAAATCCCCATAAAATCGCTCCTCAACTTTATTTATTCAGAACCACCTCTGAAAAATAATAATCCGTCCCATCATAAACACTCACTCTGATTTTCATACTTCCCACAGGTGTTGTCAGCTTGTGGGCAATTTTTTGCGCAATTTCTTCAAGAATCTGATCCACTTGACCCTCATCAATGGCTGTAGCGTCCCAGGAGAAATCAATCGTGTAGTCGTTCTGACTCAACCGTTTGTTAAGATCAGGCTCAAGCAGACCAGTCGAAAAGAGATCCTCATAGACATTCACATGGTAGGCGAGATGATCATAATCAGAGCCCAGTGCTTTGCCGATGGTCGCATAAAGAAAATCCTCGCTCCGCCGTTCCGCGTATTTGTCAACACGATTGGTTTCATTCAACGTCGTTCTGAATTCCAAATCAGGATTCGCCTTGGAGATCAGCGTAAATTCAAACTCGCGGCGCTTATAGTCATAATCAGAACGAACTACCGAAAAGTCTTGATCGTGCCGGCTTTCAAAAAACTTAATGATCTCCCTTCGTTCCTGCCACTGATGGATGGGATTGCCTGAAAGCGCGATATAAAAATTGATCACAAATGAAAGAAGCGCAAGAGCAAGTAGCCCCAGAATCCCCAGAACTATGGTTTTACCTCGTTTTTTCATGGCGGCCTCCTTGCCTGGAATTGTACGAAACAGTAAGACTATACAGATGAGATTATACCCAGCTTTGAAAGCCTTGCGGCATTATTTTGTAGCATTCATAGCGTTTTCTGCCAGATCACTACCCCCCATGCATCGCTGATTTTGACAAGTGATCATTTCATGTCCAGTACCACCCTTGAGTGCGTCGTGAAGCTGGAAAGACGTTAGAAATAAGTAAAATCAATGATTAGAAGCCGCTGAGTGTTTAGATGACATTCGGTGGCTTTTGTATATTAAGAGATCATACAACAAGACTCGAACGCTTGTTCTTTAATAGTGGATGAGATATACTAAAAGAAAATCAATGGGATGGAAATTTCAATAATTAATCAAAGGTTTCGTAAAATAATCAAAAAAGAAGAGAGGATAAGTCAATGATAAAAAAGAATGAAGTAACGATACATTCATCAGCTGCAGAATATTTAACCTATATTGCAGCGGTTGGAGATAGCAATGAAAGCTTGGAAATGCGTTATGAAGAAGAGAATATTTGGCTGACACAAAAGATGATGTCAGCATTATATGACGTTTCAGTGCCGGCGATTAATCAGCATTTGAAAACAATTTTCAATGACTTAGAGCTTGATGAGAATTCAGTTATTAAGAAATACTTAATAACTGCTGCAGATGGAAAACAGTATAATACAAAACACTATAATCTGCAGGCAATTATTGCCGTAGGTTTTAAAATAAACAACGACCGCGCGGTTCGCTTCCGGAAATGGGCAGGTCAAATTGTCAAGGATTATACAATTCAAGGATGGACTATGGATAATGATCGGTTGAAAAAAGGTCATATGTTTACAGATGAGTATTTTGAGCGTCAACTACAAAACATACGAGAAATCCGACTCTCTGAACGCAAATTTTATCAAAAAATTACTGATCTTTATGCGACGTCTTTTGACTATGATAAGAATTCAAAGACTACAAGGCAGTTTTTCCAAACAGTACAAAACAAAATGCATTGGGCGGTTCACAGGCATACTGCAGCCGAACTGATTGTAGAACAAGCAAACGCTGAAAAAGAACACATGGGCCTGACGACTTGGGGGTCTGCACCGGAAGGAAAAATTGTTAAAGCAGATGTTGCAATCGCAAAGAATTATCTGAATGATAAGGAAATATCCTACTTGGAGAGAATTGTTACACTATACCTTGATTATGCAGAATTACAGGTAGAGCGAAGAATCCCAATGAGTATGGAGGATTGGGCGAAGCGTGTGGATGGTTTTTTAGAGTTTAATGGTAATGAGTTGTTGGTTGGAGCTGGTAAAATCAGCACTGAAGAAGCAAAACTACATGCAGAAACAGAATTTGAAAAATATCGTATTGTTCAGGATAGGCTCTATGAAAGTGATTTTGATAGATTTTCTGCCTTTGAGTTTGGCAAAGACGAATAGAAAATATTTGAGTGAAAAAAGTTGTATCCGCTAAGGAACCAATAGGTCTTCGCGATTTCATTTTTACAAGCCTTGCAACGGAGAATGGAGAACTCTTATCTAAAACAACTTCATCAATTTCACTGAGTGTACCGGGTACGGATTTTGGATCATCCTCGAGTCCTGAATAGGATAAACCTAGGCAGTGCTGCGTTTCGGCACTGCGGTTAAAGCCCCGGATTTCCCAACAAAGCCATCACTTGAGTCCTACTCGTTCAAAACCACCTCTGAAAAATAATAATTCGTCCCATCATAAATACTCACTCTGAGTTTCATACTTCCCACAGGCGCTGTCAGCCTGTGGGCAATTTTTTGCGCGATTTCTTCAAGAATCTGGTCCACATTCTCCTCATCAATAGCGGCTGCGTCCCAGGAAAAATCAATCGTATACTCGTTTTGACTCAACCGTTTGTTAAGATCAGGCTCAAGCAGACCTGGCGAAAAGAGATCCTCATAGACATTCACATGGTAGACGAGAGGATCATAATCAGAGCCCAGTGCTTTGCCGATGGTCGCATAAAGAAAATCCTTGCTCCGCCGTTCCGCGTATTTGTTGACACGAGTGGTTTCATTCAAAGTCGATCTGAATTCCAATTCAGAATGCGTATTGGAGATCAGCGTAAATTCAAACTCTTTGCGCTTATAACCATAATTAGTTCGAACTACGGAAAAGTCTTCATTGTAACGGCTTTCAAAAAACTTAATGATCTCCCTTCGTTCCTGCCACTGATGGATGGCATGAATCAAAGGGAACCGTCCCTGGTGATTCCTCCGCAAATCAAAAGGAACCGTCCCTGGTGATTCCCTGGTGATTCGTGATTCTTCATGTCCAGTCCCCCGCCTTGATAAAAAAAGCCCCCCTATTTTAAAAGCGGGAACCGGTTTTGCATATATCATGATGTGCCAAGGCTCTGTAGTAGCTGCCGATAGTCGACGGTGCATTAAACAAAGCCGTCAGGAGATATTTCTTGATGTTACGTATGGCAGTAGAGCTACTGTCAAGGCACTCAAAGATATATTCAATATGAGTGCTGTCGATTCGCAGAAGTCGTTCCTTAACCAGTGAAGCCGGGTATTCATCACCCGCAACAGAGAGGAGCTCTCGCGTAGAGCAAAAGGTCTCTGCCATCAGGTCAACGATTTCATCCAGTCGGACCTTAGGGTAGCGCTCAACGAGAAATACATAGTCTATACGCCTTTTGATGGCCTGTTTTATTGAATGAATATCAAAATTATTCTCATCCATCACCCCGAAAACTTCCCAATAGACTTCAGGGATAGATAGATCATTACTTAATCCATAAGTCCTTAATGGATCTATATTTGTTTTCTTAGTATTTAATTGCGTTGGATTCTCCCGCGTAGGTTTTTCCAAGATGGGATTATCCAATGCAGGCTTTTCCAGTGTGGTTAAGTCCGATTTTGGCATATCATTCTCTGAAACCAGTGATGTCCATTGAGGCTTTTCAAAGATTGTGTAGTCCGTCCCCTTGAGGTGACCAAGCGCATTGCGTTCTCTGGTCCGGATGATATAACCAGCCCGTTCCAGTTCCCGTACAGCTTCCCGGATCGCATCAATGCTCTCTTTGTTGATCATGGAAAGTCCCTTGAGAGTGTAATCCCAGTTTTCCGGGAGTGACAGCATCTGGGACAGAAGACCTTTGGACTTTAGAGACAGGCCTTTGTTTTTCAGGTGGTGATTCGCCATAACCGTGTAATCTTTGGTTTTTTCGACGCGAAAGACAGCCATCGGCAGCACTCCTTTCAAGTGGTGGAATAAAAAAAGCGCTTCCTGTGAAGCACTCCGGGGGATTAGCGTTCCTGTGACTGATGACGCTTATGCGCCCAGCTTTCCAGGAGCTTGATGATGGTTGCTTCCATTTGCTGGGGGGTATAGGATTTGGGGAAGTATTTCTTAAGCTTGTCGCCGGAAAGCGTAACCTTGTCCAGATCACCCTTTTTCTCTTCAGACATGATGGCGGTCATAACGTCAAAGGTCAGCTTGCCTTCCTGACTGAATTTCTTCAGGCGCTGGGCCTGCGACAGCGATGGGGTGGCCTGCTCCATGTCCATGGCTTCGATCAGCTGGATCTGCTCTTGGGGCTTGAGGTAGGAAAGCTCTACAGCGGGATTGAAGGCGATCTTCTTCGCGTCGACCATATCCAGAAGGTCTGGGATGAGTTCGGTGAGGCGGATGAAGCGTTGGATTTGGTTTCTACTATCGCCAGCATGTTCAGCGAGTATTTGATCAGCTCTTTTCCCAGCTAACTTCGTCCCAACTTGGGACGAAGTTAAATCATTACGTTGTCCCTGATGTTTAAGGGCTTCCAGCTTGAGTTTATAGGCAAAAGCACGCTCACTTGGCAGGATATTTTCCCTTTGAATATTGCTGTCAACCATGATGATGGTTGCAGCATCGTCATCCAGATTTCGGACGATTACCGGCAGGGTTTCCTTACCTGCAAGCTCACTGGCCCGCTTTCGCCGGTGACCGGAAATCAGCTCATAACCGCCTTCTTCGCGAGGGCGTACAATGGCAGGAACTAAAATACCATGTTGTTTTATGCTTTCCGCAGTTTCCAGCATGGCGTCATCATCTTTGATCTTAAAAGGGTGATTCTTGAAGGGATGAAGCTCTGAAAGAGGAATATCAACAATCTTTTCCTGATGTGCTGCCAGACGTGATTCATCCGTTTGAAAGAGATCATCGTAGGAGGTCAGATTTAGATTTCTGCCGCTGGGTTTCAAGCTTCAGCACCTCCTTTGTCAGATTCTTATAGGCGTCAGCGACTTTCCCCTTGGGGTCATGGGCAAAGATACTTTTCCCGTAGGATGCAGTCTCTACTGCACGAACAGAGTGGGGGATTGAGGTTTCAAATACTTTGAGCTTTGCTCCATAGGTCTCCCGGATCAATGCACTGATTTCTTTGGCATCGTTCGTCCTGTTGTCCACCATGGTCAGCAGTATGCCATCAATCTTCAGCTTGGGATTAATCTGTTTTTTGACTTTGCCGATGGTCTGGAGGAGTTGTTCCAAGCCTTTAGCGGACAGATACTGAGCCTGTACAGGAATGAGAACGCTGTCTGCTGCTGCCAGGGTATTGATCGTCAACATACCAAGGGATGGCGTGCAGTCAATCAGGATGAAATCATAATCAGCTTTGACGCTGTCAATGTACCCCTATGCGTCACAATAGTTGTCGTAGACCATTAAAAAAAGTATCCTATAATAGAATCGATTGGGGGATTACTAATGGCCTACACAAGAAGAGTAAAGGAAACAGCAATTCGTATGATGTTGCCGCCTGAGAACGTAGCACTGAGCAAGATTAGTGAAACACTTGGCGTCGCACCTGCTACACTCAAGAAATGGAGAAATGAACTAAGAGCAAACGGATATGCTGCTCCTGCCAACGAAGAACCGGCTGATCAGTGGAGCAGCCAGGACAAGTTTCTAATCGTAGTGGAAACGATGAACCTTAATGAGGTTGAGTTATCGGAGTACTGTCGGAAAAAGGGACTTTATCCTGAACAGGTGAAGCAATGGCAGGAAAACTGTATGAGCGCCAATGGCAACATACCAAGCCAAGTCGCTGAGTTGGTTCAACAAGACAAGGCACTCCAGAAGGAGTTGCGCCAAGTACGTAAGGAACTGCAGCGTAAGGAATCCGCATTAGCGGAAGCCGCCGCGCTGCTGATCTTAAGAAAAAAAGCCGAAGCGATTTGGGGAACATCAGACGAGGACGAATGACCAGCCCCTCAGATCGCGCTATGATAATCCAGCTGGTAGACGAAGCAGTACAATCCGGAGCAAGCCAGTTCAAAGCCTGCGAGTGTTTAGGCATAACAACAAGAACGCTTCAAAGATGGAAAAATCCACATGCACATCAAGAAGATCAACGCCCTTTGAGAACCAAATATGAATCTGATCGTAAACTGAAGGCGGACGAGGTTGCCCTTATCCTCAAAACGATCAACAAGCCTGAGTTCGCCAGCAAGCCACCCAGTCAAATTGTGCCGGCTTTAGCTGACCGCGGAGAGTATATTGCTTCGGAATCAAGTTTCTACCGGGTAATGCGCCGTGCGGGTGAGCAACACTATCGAGGACGTGCAGAGCGCCCTTCTGGCAAGCCTAAGGCAAGCCACTGCGCTACAAAGCCCAATCAGGTTTGGTCTTGGGATATCACATACCTGCCCGGACCAATCAAAGGACTGTATTACTTTCTTTATCTCATCATCGACATTTTTAGCAGGGATATTGTAGGCTGGGAGGTATGGGAAGACGAGTCAGCAGAACACGCAAGCCACCTGATTCGTAAAGCGGTAATGTCTCAAGGCATACGAGCCCACCAAACGCCCCTCATACTACATTCTGATAATGGCAGTCCTATGAAAGGTTCCACGATGCTGGCAACACTATATGAATTGGGTGTCACGCCCTCCAGGAGCAGACCTCGCGTAAGCAATGATAATCCTTATTCAGAATCAATTTTTAAAACATGCAAATATTGTCCCAAATATCCAACAAAGGGATTCGTGTCACTTGAAGCTTCCAGAAAATGGTGTCTCCAGTTCGTACACTGGTATCGACACGAACATCACCATAGTGGCATCAAATTTCTAACACCCAATCAAGTGCACTCCGGCAAAGCAGATAGCGTTCTTGAAGCACGCCGCAAGGTTTATGAGCTAGCAAAAGCAAAGGCACCACAGAGATGGTCAGGTAAGACCCGAGATTGGACATTGCCCGGTGAGGTATGGCTTAATCCGGTCAATATTTCTAAAGATGATTTGCGACAACTACCTTGACAAACTCCGGTACTGCTTAAGGATCTTCTCACGGTTCATGGCATTGACCAGGGAAACCTCGAAACCTGACAACTCAATATTTGCAGAAAGCAGATCCACTCCCTCATGGTGGTGATGAATGCCTTCTTTGGGGGTCAGCTCAACATCATTAATCATCTTCCCAAGAAGCGTTGATAGTGTCACAGGCAACTGATCTGGCTAGTGTGTTCCAAGGCTGATAGTCAGGCTACCCTGGGGATCGCAATCTACGAGCAAGACCTTCTTACCCTCATTTGCCATGCCAATGCCCAGATTTGCACACGTCGTTGTCTTTCCAACGCCGCCTTTTTGATTGGCTATGGCAATTACATGACCTTGCATGGATGATCACCTCGTGATTTTTCTTCAATTGCAGTCAGTAGGCTGGTCAAGAAGCTGTTAAAATAGGCACCAGAATGCTGATCTGTGATTATGTAATAACCAATGTCGACTGGCGGGTCTAAACCGATGTATTCATTCATGAGCTTAAGATAGATGGCGCATTGATGGTGATCCAGGATGGAGTGATTATAGAATAGGTATTTCAGAAAGTGTTGAAGTTCTTTTTTTTTTTTCTGCAAATGATTCCGTGATGATGCTGATGATTAATATGGCTTCTTGTTCAGCGATGGCAGGCAGTCTGAGCTGGCTTTCATTGAATGAATTATACATGAGGGGCCTCCTTTTTGAGAAATTTAAAACCCTGCCTTGCTGTTTTGAAGGCAGGGTTAGAACAGGGAATCAAAATAAATGAATTCGATATTATTTGACAAAATACAATACAGGATAAATTAAACATTTATCGAATTATTTGATATGAAAATGAAGTGATTGTTAAACTCAAAACTCGAAAGACGATAAAATTAGCATTATTAATGGATATAGCCACTGAATATTTTGATAGCATTTGGTATTGTGGCAGAGACATATTTACGAGAATAATTTTTGATTCAGCTAAAACGAAATATTTAAATACTTTGTGATGAACGATAGTGTAGACAAATTAGGAGTATAATGAAAGTATATGCCAACAATTAAATGCGTTTATCAAAAGGGGGTACCAAATGAGTATTTTAGGTTTTATATCAGGGTCTATAATAGCTCCTAGTTACGCAGGTTATTTGATTTCAAAAGGCCTAAGTGATCTTGAGGAAGCGAAACTAATTCATGAAATTGAGGGAAAAATTTCAACTTTTAATAAAAAGTTTGATGATACGGAAGTTGACAGCAATTACTTTGTTGAATTCCTTCAACAACTCGATGTTGTCAATTCCATAATTGATCGAGTATTTCATGCATACAAAACAACAAATGATGATTATGAATCATTATCTAAAGGCATAGCTAAAGATGCTATTGATTTTGTTAATTTGAAAAAAAATAAATTTAAACATCCACTTATAAAAAGAACAATTGACTTTGAAGATTATTTTTCAGATTTGTTTGAAGTGCTAATTGAGATTAGAGAATCATTATTAAGTACAAAATATAAAGCCATGGTATCAATTATTGATGAATCTGTTAACCAAGCTGAATTGAAAATAATTAAAAACATTGATGAAATTAAGACGTTCGGACTAAATACTATAACATGTGAAGAGTTAAATGCATGGTACATTGCAAATACTATAAATCAATGCACATTAGAGTTGTTCAACCATGAGAACAGAGAATTCGCCAATGAATTTCTTAGTCAAATAGGTAAAAGCACGGTAAATATTAAGGGAGAAAACGTTTTTGAAACTGTAGCATATATCGCGTATTTATTTTTAAATGATGAGAGATTTTATGAGTATAAAGATAGACTTAGAATTATTGAGGATGAAGAATCTTGGAACAAGTTAAGAAAGTTCGATTTTTCTAATTATATATTTGTAAATCGATTCATTAACAATGACAATTTGGAAATAATCGAAAAAAACAAATGTGTATTTATTTATGGAAAAAATGATTACTCTAAATCCAAAGAGTTTATTGAATTGGATAAAAGGTTTTTTAGAAATCTGATTGATAAGGTTAAACAATGTGGTTTTGATTATCAGGAAGCGTATGATATTTCAAGAGCTTCAAGAAATAACTATACAGTTCTAATGAGAAAACTTTTTTTAGGGAAGCAGAAGATACCTATATGGGCGAATCTCGAAATGTATAAGACTTTATTGCCAGCTATTATAATCAATCAATGGAAGGATAAGGATGCTGTATTTTTCGAATTATTGCTTGATAATGGAAAGAGATACGACGAATACATTAGAGAACTTGATATAATAAACGATAATCGAGATCCTTTTTTTGTTGTGCATAAAACTTGGTACGATGACAATAAGTATTTGATATCAGATCCAGAAGATGTTTGGGATTATTTTGGTGGTTTAATTGATGATTCATTATTTGTTAAATTGGAGCCGATGATTGATTTAATTATTGGTGAAATAGATCCAAAATTTGAATTGCCAATTGAACAACATTATTATGCAAATATATTAGGATATATCCCCCAATCTTCAAATACACTCAAAAATGGTTTTATCGAGACATTAATTTATCTATCTAGAGATGAATCAATTATTAGCTATAGTATAAAACAAAAGATTAAAGATATATTTGATGCGGTTAACACTAAGAAAGAGTGGTTTTCTATTTCAGAATTTTTACCTTCAATTTTTGAAATAAATCCCGATGCGGTATTGAGCAAGTTTGAAGTAGAATTAGATAGAATTGATACTGGGTTGATAAACCTTTTCACTGAAAAATCTGACGATTTCTTTACAGGTAGAAATTACTATACATATGTTATTTGGACATTAGAGAAAGCCCTTTATTCAAAAAAATATGTTTTTAGAGCAATTAGAATTTTGTCAAAATTAATGGATATTAATATCGAGTATAAAATATCAAATTCACCATTAAATACCTTATATAATGCTTTAGTTGCTTGGAATCATGAGTATATTTATTCGATTGATGAAAAAATAGAATTCGTAAAATACATCGTTGAAAATAGAGAACAAGGTTGGCAATTACTTAAAAAACTCTTACCTTCAAATAGAACTGAGACGATTTCAAGCTTAAATAAGCCTAAATATATGCCTTATTTACTAAGCGATGAATTGAAATTGAAGAAGCAAATATTTGATACTTACTATGAATATTATCAGATTGCTTTGAATAATATTAATGGAAATGTTGATAATGTATGTGTTTTTTTTGATGATTCAGTTTTTTTTAATTTTGGAATTTTTGAAACTTTAAAAGCTACAACCTTAGAATTGATTAATAAGTTTAATGATGAAGAAAAATACATTTTATTTAGAAAAATATACAGCTTGATTTCAAGGAATCGACACTTTCGAACTGCAGAATGGGCTCATTCAGAGGATAATATTAAAAAGCTCGAAAATGAAATACTTTATAAAATCGAATTTCAGGATGAATCATACAGATACCAGCATATTTTTGAATCGTATGATGATATTTTGCTTAATCCAGTTGTTTATGAGTATGAAGATGCCCAAAACTCAATTAGCGAAAATCAGAAACTCGAGGATGAGCTAAAAAGAATTTCAATAAGAAAGCTAGCGGCGCTTAATATAAATTGGAGTGAGTTTCTTAGAAGATTTTCAAAAGACTCATCAAATTCAATTGGTATTTATTTGGCGGATGTGAAATATGATATCGCTTTTATTGAAGAAATAAGTCAAGCTTTAGTTAATGATAAAGTTTCAATCTTAGTTGCATATTATGGCTCGCTGTATTCAACTTTTGGCTTGGATATAGTAAATTCGTTTATTAGTAGCATTAAGTTGAATGAAAAGCAGTATCTTGAGCTAATGTTTAGTAGGATAAATTTAGACAAAAATACAATAGAATATTTGGAAAAACTTAGTGATGAACACAAAGATATTTTTTGGAGTATTGATAATGGTGCATATAGAATAAAAAAGGATTTTAAAGACTATGCCCTCGAAAATTATATAAAATACAGAAACGCCAAAACGTTAGTTGAATTAGCTAATCTATATAGTTTTTCAACTAATAAACTTATTGAAGTGCTTGAAATTTGTAAAGAAAGTCGAATTAGTCCTAACCAAATGACTTCTTACCACATTGAAAGAATTTTTGAAAATATATATAAAGACACCTTTCCAAAATTAGAAATATCTCAACAAGTAATGAACTTGGAAATATATTTTTTGCCAATTATGGCAATGAAGAATGAAATAAAATATTTAAGATATAATCTTAGCATGAATCCCAATTTATCAGCTGAATTAATTAAATATGCTTATAAGAGCGAAAATTATAATGATGAGAAATTGCTTGATGACAATGATAAACATTTAGCTGAAGTATCTCACTCAATTCTGTTTTCAATAAAGTTTTCACCAACTAATGACGGAATAGGTGTGATAGATCATAATAACTTATTAAATTGGTGTAATGAGTTCATTTCGACTGTGACTAAAAATGATCAGAAAAAAATAGGATCACAATATTTGGGGCATTTCCTTGCGAATACAAATATTGTTAATGATGGCGAGTTTCCTCAAGAGTCTGTTAAGAAAGTGATCGAATCTGTTTTTAATGAAGAGTTATTTAGGGGCTTTTTGATAGAAATAAACAATAAAATTGGTGTTAGGACTATTTCGGACGGTTCAGATTTCTTAAAATTTGCAACACTATATGAAAATTATGCTCAAAAATCAAAGATATATCCTAAATGTCACAAGCTACTAAACTCAATTTCAGAACGCTTTTATAGAGATTATGTATTAGAAAAAGAGAGAGCCCAATATGATGATTAACGAGGCTGCTCTTGGGAAAAAATTTTTGGAGAATTACAAACTCGGCGAGTATATTGATAAAGGCGGAAATGGAAATGTTTACAAAGTCATCAGGAACCACGATCGTTCAACTTTTGCTTTAAAATGCTTATTAACAAGTCGAACGAATGATTGGGATGAAAAGCGTAAATTTAGATTCAGAAACGAGATAAAAGCTTTAAATGATTTGAGTTTATTAGGTAATCCATACGTAATGCCAATTATTGATTATAATATTTCAAATGAGGGATTTTATTGGTATCTTATGCCAATAGGAAGTACTATTTCAGCGGTTTTTATTAATGAAGAAATAGATTTTTATTCCAAGTTAGCATATTTTGTGGATATAGCAAAAGGAATTAAGAGTATACACGAACATAATTACTGCCATAGAGATATTAAGCCTAATAATATTTTGATTGTTGAAGGTAAAATCAAGCTTGCTGATTTTGGGCTGGTTTGGCATCCGAGTTTTGAACCTAAGACAAATAATTGGGAGAAAGTAGGTGCAATAGAGACGATTGCTCCAGAAATGAGAGAGGATAATCCAGACTTAAAGCACTCAAGCAAAGCTGATATTTATTCTTTTGTTAAAACAATTTGGATGCTCATACTTGGTAGGAATAGAGCTTTTGCTGATCAGTATAGTTATGTGACAAAGGGTTATTTAAATTGTAATATGGAAATTTTCAGAAACGATGGTATTAAAACATTTTCAAGATTGAATAATTTAATTATGAGGGGTACAGAATATTTACCAGTTAATAGACCGTCAATTGATCAGGTTATTGATGAGTTGGAATTGTTTGTTGCTGATAACAAAATGCATGAGAATGAAATAAATTTAATTAACCATAATGAAATAGTAAGGCGAAACTTATACATGATTGAAAGTGATATAGAAATAATTTCAAGTATAGATAAAGTGACGGATTTTCTAAATGCGATATTAGAAGCTAATAAGTATTTAATAGAAAGTGAACGTTTAGATGGCAGTTGTGATTTGAAGTTCGTAGCTAAGAGAATCCAAATATCCGAGATAAAAAGTGGGATAATTTTTGAAAGCACAAATAATAAAAGATACCTTTTGGTTATAAATATGCTTGAAATTGATAAACAAAATAACAAGATAAGCATAACTACTAAAGACATCAAAGTAGGAAACCTTCCATTAAGTTCTATCTTTGAATATAAAGACTTTTATTCAGTAAGTATCTTAGATAGACTGTTGGGAAATTTTGATGAGCAGAATGAGAAGTCGATTATCGAAGTTATGAGCAAATCAGAAAAGCTTATTTTATCAGTAACTAATTAATACAGTCATCAAAATGACTTTAAAATTTTAAACATAGAATATTATGTAAAAAGAATTGAACATTATAACTAAATTTCTTCTAAGTTTTTGTTTTTGACTGTTCTTTTATTTTATTACTAAACTATCATTCGGCACCATCCCCCGCTTCATTCCCAAAGTCTACAGAGACATAAATATAACTGTCTGGTGTTTTGTGATAATTTGTATCGCACGTTGAAGCGGTGATTCTGATGACGAAATGTGGTTCTGACACGGAAAAGTAGAGCTTGACCACAACATGTAGTGGTTTTGAGCCGATTTTGGGACCAAAAAACAGCAAAAAAAAAGACGTTTTTGACCCCTAAAAAAGGGCGGAAATATAGATGACATAGTCATAATTCCGCAATAAACAGAAAAGGGTGAACTCTATGATAACTGTATCTGAAGTGATTAAGAATAGTTGTTTAAGAAAATATCCTGTACTTTGTGGGGTAGAGGGTATTGAGAATGAGGTATTGAAAACAGGAATTATTGACTATGAGTTTTCAATAGAGGGCTTTATAGATCAAAATAGATCTTTTCAATATGGTGATTTTCTGATTTCAAGTTTATTGTTTACCCATGGAGATGAAGAAAAATTATATCAAATGCTAAAAAAACTAGTGGAATTAGGCGTTAGCGGATTGGCAATAAAAAATGTTTTCTTCCCAACGATACCTGAAAAAGCGAAAAAATTTTGTGATGAAAACGCATTCCCACTAGTACTATTTGATAATGCCATTTACTTTGAAGATATAGTTAATGATATTGATCATTTACTGCAATTATCTGATTGGGTAAATAAAGTTGAGCAGCAAATCGGTATAATTTTAGGTACCGAACTGTCTAGATATGAGGTTGAAGGAATATCGAGAGATATGGGACTAAGCAAGTTACCTTACTTGATGGCGTACTGGCTAAAACCTAAAATGGTAATCAGTCAAACTCGAATGAAACAGATTGTTCAATCCTTTTCTAAAAATCGCTACAGAAAGGAAAGCTGCTTTTTATTAAAGTACAAGCAAAATTACTTGGTGTTGCTTAATGCTAACGACAATGATGAAAAGAAGTTCAAACACGGCTTTAATGATGTATTAGAGCTTGCGGGATTGGGTTTAGACGAATATGTTGTAGGGGTAAGCAGCGTACACTGTTCAGCTTCTGAGTTAGATTTTTCCATTAAAGAGTCAGCTTGGAGTTGCCAAGTCGCCAATTTACTAAATGAAAATATTAAGCGATATAATGAACTGGGTATTTGGAGTATCATTTCCGCCCACTATCAATCAAAGTACATGATTGATTATATGAAAAAATATTTACAGCCACTCTTATTGGATGCATCAGAATCGTCAAAGGATTTGTTAGAAACTCTAATAGCGTTTGTTTCAAACCAAGGTAATACCAAGCTCATTGCTAAAAAGCTAAATATCCACGAAAATACTTTTCGGTATCGTATGAATAAGTTAAAAGAAAAATTAGATCCAAATGCCAATGAGTATGTCTTTTATGAGAATGCTTCAGCTGCAATCAAAATTTACTTATTAGATTTATTCGACAAATCTATGAAATAGTATCGGCCTAAGTTATTGTGTAAAAATACAATTTCTTAGGCTTTTTTTATTTTGTGGGATAAAGATAAAAACAATACATAAGCGTATCCTATAGAAAAAGGAGGTTTTAATGATGAATAAAATATTTGTGTTATCTGAAGAAGATACAAAATCACTATTAGAAATGGAAGAGGTAATCGAAACGGTTGAGAACGTCTACAAAGAAAAATCTTTAGGCAGTGGAAAGGTGTTTCCATTAGTATTTCATGAGTTCGAAAGAACGGTTGCTGACATGGATATTAAATCTGGAACCCTTGATGCTATGGGTGTCTATGGCCTTAAATTGGTATCATGGTTCGGCGAAAATCAAAAGAAAAATTTACCTGCATTATCTGGAAGTGTGATGATCTTTGATAGGGAAACAGGTCTACCCTTAGGGCTCATTAATGCTGAGCATATGACTGGGATGAGAACAGGTGCTGCAGGTGCTATTGGTGCAAAGGCCCTTGCCAGAAAGGATTCCGAAGTGATGTTAATGGTGGGCGCTGGACATCAAGCGGCTTATCAGATTCGCGCGATGCAAACCGTATTTCCAAATTTGAAAAAAGTGATGATACATGATCCCATTTTATTTGAAAATGCATCGAGATTTGTGAAGGATTTTAGTTATAAAAGAGAAGGAATTGAATACATTCCAGTTGAAAACTTGGAAGGTGCTGTTGGTATTTCTGATATTATCGTCACTGCCACACCCTCTAGAAAGCCAATCATCATGAAAGAATGGGTGAAGAAAGGTACTCATTTTAGTTGTATGGGTTCAGATATGGAAGGCAAACAAGAAATTGATTCTGAAATCCTCAAGATTTCGAAACTGGTTACGGATGATATTAATCAGTCTGTAAGCGTTGGTGAATTTGAGATTGGAATCAAATCTAAAGTGATTACCAAAGAAGACATTGCATGCGAAATTGGTGATGTACTGACAGGCAAATATTCAATCAGAAGCTCTGAGGATGACATTACAGTATATGATTCAACTGGTATCGGTCTTCAAGATATTGCAGTAGGCTTTTTAGCAATTAACAAAGCTAAGCAACTATCGATTAGCACACAAGTAGAATTTTAATGGGGGAAGATTTATGAAAATCCGTGATTTTGGTGTTGAAATGTGGATGGCCAAATACGAAAATGAGGCAGTCTATAATATAGCAGAAACTTGTGTTGCGTCCATTACGGTGAACGAACTTTTAGAAATGGCAAACATGAAGGCCGAGGCTTTCGAAAAAATTAGCCAAATGAAAATGACTTATGGTGCGATAGAAGGTTCTAACGATTTAAGAAGCGAAATCTCAAAACTATTTCAGTCTGTGGAATTGGATAATATCACTGTGACACATGGCACTATTGGGGCAAATTCACTTGTATATGATGTCTTGGTTGAACCTGGTGATCATGTCATTTCCGTTCTGCCAACATACCAACAACACTACTCGATTCCTGAATCACTAGGTGCAGTAGTGGATATATTGCCACTCCGATGGGAAAATCAGTTTTTGCCAGATATCCAAGAACTCAAATCCTTGATAAAGCCGAACACAAAAATGATCAGTATTAATAATCCTAACAACCCAACGGGAGCAGTTATGGATGCTGACTTGTTAATGAAAATTGTTGAAATTGCTAAATCAATAGATGCATATGTATTATGTGATGAAGTATACAGGGGTCTAGATCATACGGTAGGTTTCACCCCATCTATTGTGGATTTGTATGATAAAGGAATAAGTACTGGAAGTCTATCTAAAACTTATTCTTTAGCTGGTTTAAGGATCGGATGGGTAGTTGGACCAAAAGACCTTATTGTCAATTCTAATAAGCGCAGAGATTACAATATTATCAGTTGTGGTATGATAGATGATTATTTAGCAACCATCGCACTGAGAAATAAGCATAAGATACTAGAAAGAAGTCTATCAATCGTTAGAAACAATGTAGAAATACTTGATAAATGGATTAGCGATTCTAAATATGTTGAATATATCAGACCAAAAGGCGGGACTACAGCATTCTTAAAATACGATAGAGACATCAAATCAGAGGACTTATGTAAAGATATTCTTGAAAAAACCGGCGTCATGCTTGTCCCTGGTAGTGCATTAGACATGGAAGGTTATCTGAGAGTAGGATACGCCAATAGTACCGATGTATTAAATGAGGGTTTATCAAGACTACAGAAATACTTTGATGAGAACTGGAAGTGATTTTTGTGGAAGCAAAAATAAATAGAACGACTAAACTAGCCTCGATAATTGGTCTTTTCGTCGTTGCGATCATATGGGGTTCAACTTTTACAGCAAACAAAATTGCATTAGAAGCACTCACACCGCTCAGTTTAATGGCAGTTCGTTTTACGCTTGCTTTTACAATAATGGTCACTTTTTTTAGAAAGAAGTTCGTTGGCATAAGGTTAAGGGATTTAAGGGGCGGCATACTTTGCGGTATTTCTCTTTTCTTAGCGTTTATTCTGCAAACGTATGGACTGCTCTATACCAATGCAGGCAAACAAGCATTTTTGAGTGGGGCATATGTGATTGCAGTCCCGTTTTTAACATGGATGACATTTAAAACCAAGCCAAGCTTAAAAGTTTACTTTGGAACTGTGATTTGCTTCATGGGTATTGCTCTAATTTCTCTTCAACCGGGTTTTAAAATTGAACTTGGAGATTTTCTGACGATTGTTAGCAGTTTGTTTTTTGCAGCTCAAATAGTCATAGCTGGATATTTCGTAAAATCAGAAAATCCAGCAGTGATGTCAACCGTTCAGTTTGGAGTCATGGGTGGTTTGTCCTTTGTAACTGCCTTATGGATAGGCGACTTTGCATTCTTATCTATTGGAAAGAATCTTTTTGCAATTAGCAGTCTTTCTGTAACCTACCTCGGCATTGTAGGGACTGCCATTGCCTATTATCTTCAAATTCTATGTCAAAAATATGCAAGTCCAACTACGACTTCAATAATACTAAGCTTGGAAGCTGTATTTGGTGCAATATTGGCAATGATTATTCTTGGCGAAGCATTTACACTTAGAATTGTTATTGGTGCAATCGCAATACTGGTTGCTATATTAATCAGTGAACTTTAGGAATAAGTATCACGCTTTTGTTATCTAAAATAAAAAAATCATTTGATTTGCTAAGAATGAGGACTGATTTTCAAAAAAACGGATCTCATAAATCCGTTTTCGAGAAAAATACACCTCCGCCAAGGAATCGGTGTATTCACACGACATCATTTTTATCTACTCAACGCATGTTGAGACGGTTGTGAAGTTCGAAAGACGATAAAAGCGAGTAAAATCAATGGATAAAGCCCCTTGAGTGCGAAGTTTGCGCTCAAGGGGCTTTGTGTGTGTAAACATATCGACTTGATAAACAACCAATATAGAACGCTTGTTCTTGATAAATATATCAGGTATAATAATATTTATCGAGATAAAGAGAATTGTCAACTTCTATAAAAAAATGTGACTAAATAGAAAATAATCAGCTGAAGCCCGTATTTCTGCGGATTTGCTTGCAAAGATACGGGCTTAGTGTTATACTGTATTTAGTCACATATGTTACTAAAAAGGAGGACGAAAATGTACCTCGATTTTCTAGTCAAAATACCAGAAGTAACAGGTAAAATAACCTACAGAAAACGAGACGACTCCTGTTATGTTTACTATGAGTACGATAGGATCTATGATCCTACGCGAAAATTTACGAACGTAAAAAGAGCGATGATTGGGAAGCAGTCCAAAGCTGATCATCTTATGATGCAGCCAAACCAGAACTACCTGAAGTTCTTCCCGGAAGTAGAGCTTCCCGAAGAAAAGGATCGTTCATTAAGAAGCAGTTGTTTGCGAGTCGGGACTTATATAATTCTCCAAAAACTCATCAGAGAAAGCGGAATCCCGGACATGCTCAGCCGAGATTTTAGTAAAAAAGATGTAGGGTTGTTCTTGGACATGGCAGCCTATTCGATTATTACTGAAAGTAACGCTGCCCAGTACTATCCAGATTATGCTTATAATCATGCACTATTTACCACAGATATGAGGATTTTCAGTGATTCCAAGGTTTCGGATTTTTTAAAAAATATAACAGATGATCAAAGTGTGGGATTTTTGAATTCATGGAACGAATCAAAAGATCACAGAGAAAAGATCTATATCTCCTATGATTCAACAAATAAGAATTGTCAGGCTGGAGATATTGAAATGCTTGAATATGGCAATGCCAAAGTAGATCAAGGATCTCCAATTTTCAATTATTCAATAGCTTATGACACGAGAAACAAAGAACCACTTTTTTATGAAGCTTACCCAGGAAGTATAAATGACGTGTCACAGCTTCAGTTTATGCTGGATAAAGCAAAAGGATACGGCTATAGGAAGATAGGTTTTATACTGGATCGTGGTTACTTCGGCAAGAGAAATATTGAGTACATGGATCAGTGTGGTTATAGCTTTGTGATCATGGTCAAGGGAATGGCATCCCTCGTAAATCAGCTCATTCTGAAACATAAAGGATCATTTGAGAAGAAGAGACTCCATCATATCAGTGAATACAGAGTTTATGGCATGACAGTAAAGAAAAAGCTGTATGCTACGGATGAAAAAGATCGCTATTTTCATATCTATCATAGTATTGATAAGGAAAGTGCTGAGCGCAATATACTGGAAAATCGGATTGATGAGATGACAAAATTCATGAAACGTCATGCCAATGAAATGCGTGAATTTGGTGCGGGATTTGAGAGGTATTTTGAACTCTACTATGATGAACAAAAGAAGACGTTTCTATTTCCTGTTGAGAAGGCTGGTGTAATAGAAAGCGAGATTGATTTATGCGGATATTTCTGCATCATCACCTCGGAAAAGATGACTGCAAAAGAAGCTATTGATCTTTACAAAAGTCGTGATGTCTCAGAAAAGCTATTCCGGGGTGATAAGTCGTATCTTGGTAATAAGAGTCTTCGTGTGCACTCAGATGAATCGGCATCGGCGAAGATATTTATAGAATTTATTGCGCTGATCATCAGAAGCAAGATCTATACAAGTCTCAAAGAAGAAATGAACAAAATAGATAAAAGGCCGAACTTTATGACGGTCCCTGCGGCAATAAAAGAACTTGAAAAAATTGAGATGGTTAGACAGCTGGACAATGTTTATAGACTGGACCATGCCGTTACAGCAACTCAGAAGACGATACTTAAAGCCTTCGGAATTGACGTTTCATATGTAAAGTACAAAGCTGCTGAAATAAGTGAAGCGCTTATGAATGCAGAAAAAAATTACAAATAAGAGAGGATGCGAAACATGGCGAGAACGGTTGGAATGGATGCGTTGGAACAAAAGATTGAAAAGGCGCAATCGGATGTGGTGAAGGCAAAGGCGAAGTACGATGCGGCGCTTGCAACATTAAAAGATTTGATGGACAAACGCGATGCGATAAAACGTGATGAACTTATCAATGCCATAATGAAAAGTGATAAATCCTATGACCAAATCCTTCAATTTATACAACCAATTGATCAAGAAAAAGAATAGGCTGAAAACAACAAAAAACTCCTACAGCGATCACTGTGCAGGAGTTTTAGTCACATTTTTTCTGGAAGTTGACGAGAATCATACATAGAAAAAAGTGATAAGTGAATATTTCGTTCGCGTAGAGCAGGAATCACGGTGAAATAGAGCAGGCATCTCGGTAAATTTGAGCACCTATTTCGGGAACAGAGCAGGTCATACTATTAATGGATATGCCACCGAAGTGGCATACCCACGATTACTTATTGAATTGGTTAAAAATCATCATATCTGGCTGGCAACTCGATACCCTGCTTATCCAAAATGCTTTTCAGAATCCCGTTCTCAGTCCGCAATTCTCCTATCTCAATCAAAACTTGCTGGTGTGCAGACAATAATTGATCAAAAATCTCATGAAGCTCTTCGTATCTTGCTTTGTAATTTTCTATATCCATTAGTAGGAACCTCCAATACTGTTGGATTTCAAACCGTGACGCTCTCTCATTGACATCTTACCCTTGATGAAAATCTCATATGAGTTATGCTTTATACGGTCTATAATCGCTTCAGAAACAGTACCGTCTTCTGAGGTTCCAATTCGTTCATACCACCCTGGCGGATCGATTTGAGTACAAAAAATCATTGAGCCATTTCTTGTTCTTGCTTCAATGATTTCAAACAACTCCATAGCCTGATCGGTTGAAAGCGGTTTGAGCAGCCATTCATCAAGGATCAGCAAATCAACCTTCTGGTAAGCTTTGATCAACTTCTTATAGGTCCCTTCTCCCTTCGCAATGGTCAGATCATTCAGCAGTTCTGGTAATCGGATATATTTGACCTTAAAAAAGCTTCTGCAAGCTGCATTGCCTAAGGCACATGCAAGATACGTCTTACCGCTGCCGGCAGCACCCTTCAACAGGATATGATGTCCATCAGATATGTAGCGACAAGTTGACAGTTGAAGGATCTCAGATTTCACCAGTTCTCTATCCGCATGGTATTCGATATTTTCTACACATGCATCTGGGAAACGAAAAGATGCTGTTCTTATTGCCCTTTGAAGTTTACTGGATCGTCTTTTTTGATATTCTGCATCCACAATCATTCCAAAACGATCATTGAAAGTCAGGCCGTCGTAGGAATGGTCACTGCTTTGATTTTCAAATGCATCTGCCATGGCGCTTAACCGCATTAAATGGAGTTTCTCAACGGTAGGTTGGTTAATCATTTGATTTACCTCCTCCGTAGTATGCGGCACCCCTTGTAATGCCATATTGACCACCACTTGGTTTAGATGCTGGTTTATCCTTTTCAGGTTTTACTCGATCCTGTCCTGTTTTAAGGATCATCTGTATGTTTTTAAGGCTGGGACTTGGTGTATATGCAAGCGCGCGCAAACAGGCATCTTCAATCCGTTCCACGGAATACTTATCTGCAAGCTTCATTAAGGATTTACATGAGGAGTAAGATTGCCTTTCCACTTTGTTTGCTGCAAGGAGCGCTTTCATAACGGTTTCCGTAGAATGTCCAACCTCACTTGCCCATTCAACAAAATTTGTGGCAGTGTATGCAAGGTATTGCCGGTGAGCTTCAGGCATATGTTCTGGCAGTATAACCGGATCACTTATTCCAAACTTTCTGGTATGAGAGGCTATCCTATTGTTGTGGAAGAATGCTTCAATGGCTTTTCCTGTATATCTGATGTCCACCTGTTTTCCGATAAACTCATATGGAACTGAATACTTGTTTCCATCCACAGTTATGAGATAATCGGGTTGTATGGTTGCTTTCGCCCAGACAGCAATTTCATACATGGAAGCAGGTAATGGCAGTAGATAGGATTGTTCCTCCTCTACAAATGCAGTCAGCCTGCTTCCATTCTTTTTTTGAAACGGTTTTGTGTTGAATTCTTCAAGTTTCTCTCCAATGGCAATATTTAATTCATTTAGGCTGAAGAACTTTCTATTGCGTAATGCTGCAATGATCCAAGTTGAAATCACGCCGACAGCTCCTTCAGCACTTGGCTTATCTTTTGGAGAATATGGTCTAGCCGGAATAATTGCAGTGCCATAATGCTCTGCCATTTCTTGATAAACTCTGTTGAGGACTAACTCGTTTCGCGTGTTTTGAATAACGCCAGTTTTTAAATTATCAGGGACAAGTATTCTTGTTACTCCACTGAAAAATT
The DNA here is from genome assembly GCF_058683855.1 of Acidaminobacter sp. QWL-03. Classification (NCBI taxonomy): domain Bacteria; kingdom Bacillati; phylum Bacillota; class Clostridia; order Peptostreptococcales; family Acidaminobacteraceae; genus Acidaminobacter; species Acidaminobacter sp. QWL-03. The sequence goes on along the minus strand of NZ_CM178752.1, from coordinate 1,949,529 downwards.
GATATGCATGCATGTGGGCAGTGACCCAGTTTTCTGTAATTGTTGAGGTGAAGGCTTCAGCGTAACTGTACAAACTACAAGGCAAAGTTGCAACAAACACATAAGCTTTATGGGGTTCACCTGTTATATCGTCAATGATTGATAAGGTGGTTCCGGCCCAGTCAACTTCTAATAATTCAGCTGGCTTGTGTTTAATCCTCATTGTTGCTTTCGTTTTATAAACGAATGCCTTGTAATAATCGCAAAACTGGGTGTATTGGTATGGAATTGATTTTTCTGATTCGCATTGTTCGCAATACTCGCTCCATAGTAAAGTGAGTGTCACACCAGGTTTAGCCATCTCTTTGTGAATGTAAGCATAATCTGGTATCTTTCGGCCTGATTCGCTAATCCTACCTGGATAAAGAATACCTCTGATGTCGCCGTCTGTCAGATCCTCAGGTAAAGGCCACTTTAAAAGACCCTTTTCTTCAGCAAGGCAACATACTTCGGCGATCGTGTTCCTGGAGCTGCGAACACTTGAAGAAATCTGACTGTTACTGTGATGCTGGCATTTAAGTCTGATGATTTCTCGATAATTCACCACAATTATCGACCTCCAACAAAAATTTACACAACGAAGTGTGCATATTTCTATTATAAAGTCGAAATGATGAGTTGCTCTGTTTGTCGTGATGCCTGCTCTGATTTACCGATATGATTGCTCTAAATCAGCGTGAAGGGTGCACTGCTCAACCGAAATATTCAATAAGCACAAATTTCATTAATTACAGGAGCCATAACAGATACGAGGTGGTGAAACAATGAATGTTAATGAAATCATAAAGGCCTGTCATGAATTTATAACTCGTGCCCCCGAGAATTATATCAATAAGGACGATGCAATCAGAGCGGACCTCGTCGGCATGAAAATTTTCGACGATCCCCTTATAAAAGTGGCGTCAGCTGAGGACCCAATGTTTATTGAGCTTAGACAGCCTACAATTATTCACCCCAATGTCATGCTGCCGAAAGACTGGCTGGCTGATGCTGAAAGCGTCATATCCTTCTTTCTGCCTTTCACAGAAGAGATCAGGAACTCCAATACTCAGAGTTATTTCTATCCCTCGGATGAATGGCTCCATGGGAGGATAGAAGGCCAAATCGTGATTGGATTACTTGCGGATCACTTAATAGATCTATTGACTGAAAAGGGCTATCATGCAATATATCCCTCCGGTGACAGCCGCTTTAAAATGCTGGAACAATTTAAATCAAACTGGTCTGAAAGACATATCGCCTACATTAGCGGTCTTGGTACCTTCTCCCTGTCAAAAGGCTTGATCACCGAAAGGGGAGTTGCAGGAAGATTCGGCAGCATTGTTACGGACCTTTATATTGAACCGACTTCCCGGCCCTATTCCACACCTTTTGAAAATTGCACCACGTGTGGAATGTGCGCTCAAACCTGTCCAATAAATGCCATCGAGTGCAAAAAAGGTGTAATATTCGGCAAAGATCATCCCGCCTGCAGTGCCTATTTGGAAAAGCTGAGACTGGATCCCCATGGTCCAAACCGGAGAATCCGCTACGGCTGCGGTAAATGCCAGGTAGGCGTCCCCTGTCAAGGCATGATTCCAAGAGGTTAACTAACAACATCAGAATTAAACAACCATTGAAACATCTCTTGAGCCTTACTCGTTCAGAACCATCTCTGAAAAATAATAATTCTTTCCATCATAAACATTCACATGGTAGGCGAGATGATCATAATCAGAGCCCAGTGCTTTGCCGATGGTCGCATAAAGAAAATCCTCACTCCGCCGTTCTGCGTACTAGTCAAAACGAATGGTCTCATTCAAAGTCGTTCCAAATTCCAATCAGGATGCGCCTTTGAGAACAGCGTAAATTCAACGTTTTTAATTTTGGGATCTCAAATTAGCTTTGATGATTTGTTTTATACCGATATCGGAATGATGTTTACAATATTCCGATATCGGTATATTATGTTTTTGAGGTGATCTCCATGAAGTATATGAGTATTTCAGAAGCCAGCATCAAGTGGAAGATCAGTGACCGAAGAATACGTGTACTTTGCAAAGAAGGACGAATAGAAGGTGCTGTAAAATTCGGGCGAAACTGGTCAATTCCATATGACGCAACAAAGCCTGCCGATGCCAGAATAAGTCAAAATAAAACATACAAGGGCATTGCCTATGATTTTGGCAGAATTGATGATATGAAAAGAAAAATTGACCTTCATAGACCGTTTTCTAAACGATTGGCAAATTCGCTGCATGAAAAACTGGTCATTGAATGGACCTATAATAGTAATGCCATAGAAGGAAATACGTTAACTTTATCAGAAACGAAAATTGTTCTTGAGGGAATAACTATTGGCGGAAAAAGCGTCGTGGAACATTTAGAGGTAATCAACCATCGTGAGGCAATTCTTTTTTTGGAAGAAATGATTAATAATAATGAGCCTTTATCTGAATGGAATATAAAGAGTATTCATGCCCTGATTCTTAAAGAAATAGACAATCAGAATGCGGGCAGGTACAGGATGGAAAATGTGGTGATTGGTGGTGCGGTTCATATTCCGCCTAAGCACTATGAAATCTATTCGCTTATGCAAAATCTTATTCTAGAGTATAATGAAGAATGGAAGTCCTATCACCCGGTGTTAAGAGCAACACTGTTGCATGGCGAATTTTTAAAGATTCATCCATTCATTGATGGTAATGGGAGAACATCAAGATTGCTTCTGAACTTTGAACTTATGAAAAATGGATATACACCCATAATCATAAAGAAAGAAAATCGGGCAGAGTATTATAACGTGTTGGATCATGCCCATACCACAATGGATTATCATCCTTTTCTTAAGTTTGTTGCTAAGTTGGTGACTGAATCTGAACAGATGTGGTTGTCATTGCTTGAATAGAAAACGTCGTTATTTGACTGTTACGCCCAAATCAAGATCACTTAATTGGATCCCAATCCGGGAGGTGAAGCCCTTGACACGCAGTGACCTCATCAACTTCTGTTTGACCTTTCCCGCCGCCTATGAGGATTATCCCTTTGACGACATGACGGACGACCATGCGTGGACGGTGATGCGGCATCGAGGGAACAAGAAATCCTTCGCGCTGATCTATGAGCGCCATGGCAAACTATGTGTGAACCTGAAATGTGAACCAATGGAAGCGGACTTCCTGCGAAAGGTCTTCGCGGATGTGACCCCGGCTTATCATATGAGTAAAACCCACTGGAATACCGTGACTCTTGGAGGAGATGTGCCTGAGGATGACATCATGCGCATGATCGAGAGGAGCTATGACTTGATCAAGCCAAAATTGAGGAAAAAAATTCGCGAGTAACCTTATGACAAATAACACCGCGGATAGATGCAGTGGGAAGCTTGAACACAGACTTCTATCTGTTCAATCCCAAGATAAGAAAAATGCCCGCTGTCATTCAATCTGACAGCGGGCATTATGCAAAATGAGGTGTTTCAAACATGATGAAGATTAAATTCAAGTCTCGTGTAATCAGATGATCCTATTCTAAGAGCAACGCCAGCGCGTTCTCAACAATGTCTCTTCTGCGTATCATTTCTTTTTCCGGACTTAAAGAAGGGTCTCCGGTTGGGTACGGGATGGCCTGAGCCCCATAGATCCTGACTGCACCTACCGTCTTTGAAATTGGAGTCACCGTACACACGTGGACTGCGGGGATGCCCGCCTTTTCCAGCTCTTTGACTATCGCTGCGCCGCAACGGGTGCAGGTGCCTCATGTCGAAGTCATCAAAACGCCGTCAACACCAGCTTCCAACAATTGGGCCGCCATTTCTTTACCCATCCTGACGGCATCTGCGACGGAGGTTGAGTTCCCTGTGGTAACCATCAAATAAGGATAAAGCGAACCAATTTTGCCTTCTTTTTCAAAATGCCTCAGGATGTCCAGGGGGACAACCCGGTTTGGATCTTTATTTGCGTACACAGGATCATATCCGGCGTGGACAGATTGAAAGACGCCTTCTTCAAGCTGATCCATGCTCTCAATGGAATATTTCCCCCATTTTTTTGCCGTTGCAGCGGGGATGCGATCCGGATTGCCGAATGGTACTATGCCGCCTGTGGTCAGGAGGGCAATTTTAGCCGATGAAAGATTTTTCAAAGCCAGCGCCGGCACCACTTCGTCATAAGTCGAGAGCTCAAGCTCGGTCTCAAAAGGCTCGCCGGACAACTTTTTCAGCAGCATGTCCATAGCCCGTTCAGCGCCATTCTTATCTTTAAATACATTGACGCGTTTACCCATGGCGAAATAGCCTTCCTCTTTAGGTGATCCCAGGGGGACGCCGGACAGAAGTTTATTGGAAAAGCGAATTATATCTTCTAACGCTTTTCTCATAGTTGCCGCAGACTTGCCCGTCTCCAGAATATAAAGATCCCTTTTGTACATTTCTACGGCGGGATTTTCCGGGTAAAGTGCCGTCAACGCCTCAACGCCGAAGGCCTTTTTAACAAAGGCGCTTGCGTCTGCGCAGGCAATGCCGAATCTGCCCGCATTGAAAGCCGGTCCGCTTATGAACAAATCTATTTCATAATGATCCAATTGCTCTTTGATGAAGGACTTGACCAAGTCCATATTTTCAACGTAATAATTATCCCCACAGATGATCGTCGCTGCAATTTCAGCGTTGTCAAGCCGGCCTAAAAGACCGGCTGCAGGACCAACAGCACCTTTCTTAATGACAGGCTTTTCGTATGCCTTATCTTCGCCGCCGATCTGGCCAAAAAATTGGTTGGTATAAAACAGAATCTTCTTCAACCTTCTATCCCCTTTGCTAAATCGTTGTGGCGCTTAAGAAGGTATTGCCCTGTAAATTATGACTGCCCATAATGCCGTGGATCTCAACCAGCAGGCTGCCATCAGCTTGTAGACTGTCAGAATTGCCACCGGTGACCCGTTCGATTTCAGCTAATTGTCCTATGATAGTATCCATCTTGGGAAGCATAATGGTTGCATTGCTGTTTCCCGTTGAAATAATCGCATCAGCTTCAGAGACAGTGTCCGGAAGGGACTCGGACATTCCATCGACACCGGCGTCCTCGTTGGTGATAATAACTGTCTTTATGCCTCTGTTCTCTAAGCCCTTGCAGGTCAGCATCAGGTCAGTTGTTGGATTTCCAAAGCCCTCCTGTGAAAGGATGACACCTTCGGCACCCAGCATTTCAGCAGACTTCACTGCCAGCATGCAGTTCCTGTATTTTTCTTTTAAAGTCACCATCAGGGGATTGAGTATAATGCCCATAAAGTTGATTTCATTGCCGTGTCGTTTCAAGCACTGAGTGATGACAGCGTTGTTTTGGTGATGGTAAGTAGTCGTCTTTGAACCTGGCGAAACGCAGTTGCCGCTGATCACTGCACCATCGGCAACCTCCCCGGGGGTGATTAGAGTTGGCACCAGCAATTTCGCGTCTCTGCCATAATAATAGGTATCATGAAGCAGCCCTTGAGCCATACAGTTGTAAATATAAGCGACTTTAGGCAGTTCGGGATATGCGTTGTAGCGCTCTCCAATGTTTTTCCACTCGATGATTTCCGATTCATAATCCGCGCAGGCTAAACCAATTTCTCCAATCTTTCGGGCAGCCTTTATGCCCGCTTCTCTGACGACTTCCTCGTGCTCATGGGGCTCTACAGAATCCTCTTTGAAGATTTGGATGACGATATTGTTCAATTTGGAAAACAGGCTGTATGCCGCGCCCGGACCACTCATATCAATCAGGCCTTCCTGAAATCCCACAATGGGGCCTGTGGTCACAACGGCACAATTTTTGAGGGCGCAGGTAATGCCGGATCCGGCTTCTTCAATACCTGCACAGATCCCGGGAAAGGTTGTCCCATCCAGCTTGGCCCTGGGTTCTATGACATCCTTCACAGGCAGGATTCTTACCGATTCTCCAGGTCTGGCAATATGAATCTCCACGCTTTTAATCCGCTTGTCCTCTTTGATTAAATCAATAAGTTGCTGTGAGGCTACCGTCAGCACACCGTGATCGATGCTGCTCACATCGCCGAATTTTATATCGCGAATGCTTATTTTCCTGAGCTCGTACATCATTTTGATTCCATCCCTTTCGTCCCAAGTAAGTTACGGATTGACTTGCAGGAATAATGAATTACAATATGACATTGGCGGTATATAGTGAATGTATCGACACTTCATTGTATCATGATTATAATTGTTTAATAGAGGAGTGAAGGTGATTGTTTACGAGACCATCGGCAAATCTCTAAGGCTTTTGCCGATGGTTATTTAAGCGTCAAGGCGCTTTTGAGGAGAGGTTATTTTGAAAATATCAAAAAAAGACGCGCTGCACTGGTTCGAATTCTTTTCGATTTTGCCGGAAGAGGAAGAAATTATGACCAAGCAGCAAGAAATTATTTACGCGACCTTTGCGCAAATTGAGGCTGCGGTCGATCACAATATGGACGCGCTATTGGCAGACATCAAGAACTTGAAGACTTTGGAGCATAGAACCTTTTATGTGGGGAGTGACAGCAAATTTCCGGACGGTTGCCGCTCGTGCCTCCTGGGAACTGGGCTCAGTGCCATCAGAAAAACGAATAAATGCAACATTGTGTGCAAGTTTTGTTACAACTACGGCGAGCTTGATAACATCCCGCCGGTTGGCGAAGGCCTCTGGGAAATTGGCGGTACCAAGTTCTATGAGAAGGATCTGGACCTTCTGCTATCCATCCAGCAAAAGCCAACGGGGATTTCTTACGTCTATTTGGAGCCGTTCATGGAAATTGAAAAATATTATCCGGTGGTTGAGAAATTTAGGGATGCGTGGATTCATCAACATTTGTATACCAATGGGACCCTATGTACGGAGGAGAATTTGAAAGCGCTGGGGGAGGCCGGACTGGATGAAATCCGGTTCAACCTGGGCGCGACCCATTGCTCGGATAAAGTCATTGAGGCTATTGGGCTGGCAAAAAAATATATTAAAAACGTAGGTGTTGAAACTCCTATGACACCGGAGTTTTTTGATGCCTTTTTCAAGAAGAAGCAGGCGATCTTAGGGACTGGCCTGGACTTCATCAACTGTGCGGAGCTGCATTTGAATGAGAACAACATTGACAATTATAACGGGGAAAACATGTATATCTCCCGGCATGGCTATATTTCACCGGTTTGGAGCAGGGAGCTCACACTGAAGTTCATGAAAATTGCCAGTGAGGAGAATTGGGACCTGGCCGTTCACGATTGCTCGAACTTCACGAAATTTGCCAGAGGCTTGAACCAGAGCGCTAAAGAAGGCAAGTGGTTTGGTGCCAGCAATTATGCCTGTGAGTTTGCACGGATACCGTACGAGGTGTTTTTACCGATCCTGCGTGATGAAAGTTTTGAGTTTTTGAGCGAAGAGCCGCTGCCTGCCGGGTACAGACCGGGTGAGATTGTTTTTTAGGCGTCCGCAAATCCGGCTCAATGGGCTGATCGGTTACCTGAAAAATCTTTGTTTCAAAAGAAAAAACCTGAATCGCTCAAATTGACTCGAGCGGTTCAGGTTTTTATTATTAGCTTTATGAAGCGTTGAAATTAGGAAATTTTCTTTTCCCAATTGATATAACTGTCATACATTTGAAGGGCTTGTTTCATTTTTTTGTCGCTGACCTTAGAGCGGTCTTTGAGAATACCGGACATTTGGATCAGTTGCGCTTCAAGGATTCTTGGGTCATTGAAACGGCCTTGGTTGACCGTGGTTTTTGATTTGGCTGCCCTTACACTTTCCTTAAACATGAACAGAATGAAGCTCTGCTTTTTTTGTTTTGGCACCTGCTTGACAGTTTCCTGGACGTGCTTGAACATTTCATGCATCTCTTTGGTCTTTTTGCGGTAATACACCACAGCGCCAATAACCGCGCCAACAAGAATACTACCCACTATAATCCAAATTGTCGTTGAATCCATTTGTGACCTCCTAGTTGTTATGTTACTTAGATTGTAATCGAAAACAGCATAAAAGGCATGTGTTTTTTTCGTTACGAACATTAACATTATATGACGGTTTGAGGTACAAAAGCAATAGGGGAGCGTTAAATAGTTATAGTATTATGTAAACCGTTGATTAAAATAAATCCGGATTCGTTCGACAAGGGTCAAAATAAGTTTTTATTATTTACTGTGCGATAGATACCTTAAATCGCGCGATTTTGTTGAAATAAGAAGTGCGGTATAGTATGATTATCGTACGATAACGCTATAAAATCGTACGGGGTGATTTCATGAACGAAGATAGGATCTTCAGCAAAACCATAACAGCGACAGAATTCAAAAAGAATCTGGGAAAATATCTGGACTATGTTAATGAGAACAATGAAGTGGTTATTACCAAGAACGGTGAAAAAGCAGTTCGTATGACACCTTATTTGTCTGATTATGACCGGTATAACGAGATGCAGGTCAGAGAACAAGCGCTGGACTACCAATATGGCGGCAAGAAGGTGTCCTATGAGGAATTTATGGAGATCTATGAAAAGAGTGAGCTGAGAATGGAGTTCATTGACGGAGAAATTGTGTTGATGGGCTCGCCCAGCTTGGAGCATCAAGAAATTTCAGGCCGCCTGTTTATCCTGTTCTCACAATTTTTGAGGGGAAATAAGTGCAAGGTGGTCTATGCGCCCTTTGATGTTCATTTTTTTAAGCCTGAAATCAAAAATCCGGATGTGTGCCAGCCGGACCTTCTCATCGCCTGTGATATTGAGGAAAACCTGAACGACAAGGGCCGCTATATGGGGACGCCTGCATTGGTGGTTGAAATTCTGTCTCCTGGCACCCGCTCCAAGGACATGGTCAAAAAGCTGAATACGTACATGCTCTCAGGCGTTAAAGAATACTGGCTGGTGGATCCTGGTCGAAAGACTATTATGATCTATGGATTTAATAACCTGGATGTTGAAGAATTTATCAGCTATAAAGCGGATGAAGTCGCGGCTTCTCTGGTGTTTGAGGGGCTTGAAGCGCCTTTGGCGGAGGTTTTTGACTTGTAAAGTAAGACTTGTGGGCATGCTGCAAGGATATTTTGTAGGTGAAAAATGGTGTTGTGTGACCATCGGCAGAGAAATACTTTTTTTGTCGATTGTCTTGTTCAATACCAGATTTAAGCATGAATAACAATTAAGTGGTAAAATAATGTTGTGATTAACAGTTTTCAATCTTGGGTCGACGCTTGGAGGGCTGTGATGAATACGATCAAGAAAATGCTTTGGCAGATGTTGGGGCGTGTGATTTTGGATAAAGCTCTCCTGCGGGTAAAAGGTCCAACGATCCTTCATATTTCAGATACGCCGACCTCCTTTTACCCTGAATTAAACCGCCTGCTGGGCGTTTTGAAACCGAATTACATCATTCATACCGGGGATCTCGCAGATGATTTGAAGCTTCAGCTTCGCTCAAGTTTACTGAAAAATTATGAGAGTGCGCTGATTAAACTCATGCAGATCGTGAATCGGAGCTCTGCGGAAAAAGTAATTTTTACCCTTGGAAATCATGATAATCTCGATCTCGTCAGAGAACATGCCGGTCGCGCTTTAGTTTATGAAGATGCGGTTACAGATAATTTTCAGGGCCTGACAATTTCAGCCGCCCATTATCATGAAGCAGCGCTTAGATCGTCAAAATCAAATAGATCCGACTTCAATCTTTACGGTCACGACTTGTCGCTCAGAAGCCAAAGGACGAATGACGTGTATTACTTAAATGGCATTGAAGCAATGCATTTAATCGATCTATCCACCGGAGAAGTTTTTGTGATCACGTACCCCGGTGGCACTGACAGCGCGAGATTGAATCGAAAGAGAATGCGTCTTTAACTGAGTTGGAGGTGAAAAAATGGTATCTCTGCTGAGAAATGGACCACGTATGTTATATATTGGCACTGCCAGGCGGTTTGAATTTATAAATTTTTTAATCGAAAAATTTCGCGCTGAAATTTTGGATGTGGATGTCGTTTTTGATAAGTCGGATGAGTTTAACACAATAATTTATTTGTTTTCTGACTTAAAACCGAATGTAAACAAAAGTGACGTGAAAGATGCATTGTTAATCAGAAAAGATGTCGCGCATGTTCTGTGTCAGTTGATTCAAGAGACGAACGCCAATTTGATACAAGGGATCAGGCCAGCGCCTCAGACCATCTTAATGAAAGCCATAGGCGATATGGAAAAAATGCTTCTCAATATTCAAAAGGATTTTGGCGGTCAGATTGGGTCATTTAGTTATTGTGTCGAAAGTGGCAATGCGGCTTCCACCATTATTGGATTAACGGACAAGCCGCTCAGCAGAAGTGCAAAGTTCAGCGATATGCATCACAATTTTTTAAGGTTGGACCAAGATTACGCGACGCTTCACCGAGATCTGACAATGGATGCTTTTAGATATTTGAACAGCAGTATGGACAATAAGGAATGGCATGAATTTGAAATCCGGATTTACGACGTTTACGGTGCTTTTCAGCTTCACTATCAGCGGTTGATTGAGGTGCTGGATTCTCTTGAACTGGGAATCGTGATCGGTGAGAGCTGGTCAAAGGACTATCCTAAATTTCTTTTTCCCGTGGAAGTTTACAGTGTGAACTTTTTGACCTACGTTGAACCGAAGGTCTTCAAACAAATTCTTCTTGGGCTGGAGCATCTTCCAGATGGTGAGCGAATCGTAGATTATGACCTATACATCAAAAATAAAAAGGTCTATTGGAGAGAGACGCTGCAAAACAAAACAAACAGCAACAGAGAAGCAGCATCGCTGACATCCCGTGCTGAAGTTTTCGGGCGTTTGGATCAAAAAACCAGAGCTGAGCTGGCGGTTTTGGAGGAGAAAATTCTTGGGACTAGAAAATAGGTGACAGCGTTGAAGGGGGCATTCGAAATGTGGGGAACAGAGGCAGAAAAAAAGGCATTTGGCGCTGTATACCCTTTGTTTTACGGAAATTCGGAGGAACGAAGTTATGCCAAGGGCATCAAGACTATTAAGAGGCTGGCTGACAATGGTTATGCACCAGCACTTTGTGCACTCGGGATAGCCTATTTTGACCACATGGGTGTCAGAAGAGATTATGTTGAATCCTTCAAATGCTATAGAAGTGCTGCTGAACAAGGTTATCCGAGTGCGGAATGTGGGGTTGGAAATTTTTATGCGATCGTGCGTCCGAAACACAATGCCTGTGAAAATGATCCGGAAAAAGCAGTCAAGTGGTGGCTGAAAGCCTCGGACCATGGCAATCCGGGTGCTCAGTGCAATTTGGCCGGTTATTATCTGAGCGGGACGGGGGTTGAAGTGAATCCTGTTGAGGCTTTTATCTGGGGGACTATGGCAGTGCATTGTTCGACTAATCGTTTTCGTTCTGCAGAAGTATTCCGGGATCAGGCGCTGGTGTTATTGAATGAATCGCAAGTCAGCGAGGCTATTAGCCGGATTGAAGTGCTGAAGGGAAATTTACCGCAGGCTTGGTCAGAACACTTGACCTATTGGAGTGGTTTATACCAACAGTGGGAGCAGTCATTTGTGGAAAAATAGACCATCGGCAAAATCATTTTTCATTTTTGGTTATGACTGAATAAATGTGATAAAATTGAATTGCAAATTAGAAAACTACGGAGGTGTGACAGTATGCATGAAGTAAAACAAGGTGACCGCAGCTTTTATATTGGCGAATCCGAAGATCATTGGTCAGCGACTATGACCTATGTGCCATCTGGAGAGAAGCGGATTACAATTGATCATACCTATGTCTCTGAAGCGCTTAACGGCCAAGGCGTTGGCAAGTTGCTGCTGAAAGCACTGACGGACTGGGCAAGGACTGAGAATTTGAAAATTACGCCGGTTTGTTCCTATGCCAAAGCGCAGATGGAAAAGAACAGCGAGTATCATGATCTGATTTATAAGGATTAATCTGTTGCGTTGACGCGTATGGTAAAACTGAAAGGTGAGTGAGGGCACTTGGAAAACAAACGTATGGTGACTATTTTACTCGCAGCTTTAATTGTCATGGGCGGCATTGTGGCAAGTACTTATAAAGTCGCAGACAGCTTGGTGGAGATCAAAGGAACGAATTTTATCACTGTTTCCGGATCTGCCAGACAGCAGATCACTTCAGATCTCATGGTTTGGACTGGCAGCTTCAGCGCTCAGTCAGCGATTCTTAAAGAGGCTTATGCAAAGTTGAACGCGGATCAGGAAAAGGTAAAAGCGTTTTTGTCTTCCAAAGGCATTCCGGAGGAACAGATGATTTTTTCCTCCATCTCCACGAATCCAATTTATGAAGTAACGCCAAGTGGTATGTATACCATGAATGTGATGGCTTATCGACTGGAAATGCGGGTGGAAATCAGCTCTACAGAACTCGAGAAGTTGACCAGAGTTTCCAGAGAAGTCACTGAACTCATTAATGAAGGTATTGAGTTTCAATCCTGGCAGCCCCAATATTTCTATACCAAGATCGCGGACTTGAAGGTGAGTATGCTTGCGGAAGCCACGAAGGATGCCAAAGCCAGAGCAGAGCAAATCGCGGTGAATACTGGCGGCAAGATTGGAAAGCTGCGGTCAGCGAAAATGGGCGTCATGCAGATCACGCCGGCTAACTCAACAGAAGTATCGGACTATGGGATCAATGACACGTCGTCTATAGAAAAAGCCATCACTGCCATAGTGACAGCGAGTTTTGAAATTGAAGATTAGGACAGTGTGAAAAAAGGTCAATTGGTGTATAAGGTGCCAATTGACCTTGTTTTTTTACTTTTAATATAGCGGCAAATGTTACATAAATATGACGGTCCGCGTCCCCAACTTGTAAGTTGGGGACGCGGACTGTAATATATTTCTTTAGTCCAAAAGAACCACGTACTAATATTGAAAAATAGAATCAAAAGGTGTAAAATTACACTATAACCAAACTGTGAATTAAGGGGTAATGTTTATGGATAAAGCCACATTTGTAAAGCTCATGGACGAAAAAATGAAACTGATTAGAACGGAATATGGGCTGACTCAAGATAAAATGGCGGTCATTCTCGGGATCTCAAAAAAGACGCTGATCGAGATTGAGAAAGGAAGAAAGAGCCTGGGATGGACAGGGTCAGTGGCATTGGCCAGCATTTTCTCAGACAGTACACTTCTGCGTGACACTCTTGGAGGTGATGTCTCTGGCATGATTATTTCAGTGGCTTTCAAAGACTTGGAGGTCGATTACCCGAAAACCTGGGGCGGAAGAGTGTGGTGGAAGACCGTTCAAGAGAAGAATGGCTACAGGATCCAGCAGAATCTATTGTCTCATCATTACAGGATTTTAGATCAGGAAAATAGAAGGTTATTCGCGTCATTTAGTATTGAGGAGACACACGCGGTTATGGATGAAATTCAAAAGTCGTGATTAGAACCGAACTTCAAATAAAGAGGTGAAATTACCGGCACTCATTAACTAACCCTTTTTTTGACATTTGGAGGCGATGACCCCATGAGTAACACTAATCGAACCATTCTTGCTACATATTTGACCTTGACGCTTATGATTCTTCTCTTCACAACCCTGTTTTCACTAGAAAGTCCCGCGCTCTATCTAAAATTTGGCGTACGGATCGCCATGTTTTTAACAGTCATTGTGCTTAGTAAAAAATTCTGGGAACAAAGGATTCTCATCCTGGCTTTCCTATGCACCATTCTGTCGGATTACTTCTTTGTATTTCTTAGAGCGACGAATCCAGACCTCCCTAATCGTGAGCTTTACGGCATGCTGGGCTTTATTGCAGCTTATCTGTTTCTGATTGCCGCTTTTCAGAGAAACTTCAGAATCGGGAAGAAAGAAATTGTCACAGAGGTTCCCTTTGTTATCACCTTCGGGATTGTCTTGTACCTGCTCATGGAGTACGCAGTGGGATTCATGTTTTGGGCAGCGGTTGTTTTGGGAATTGTGTTATGCTATACGGGAATGACTATGGTATCGACCCTCTACCGCGGCTATTTTCAAAAAAAAGCTGCCTGGAGGATTGCCGCCGCTGGCATAGTATTGTTTTTAAGCGACATGGTTGTTGCCTTCTCCATTTTCCACCCTAATTTTAAGAGTTTCTTACTGTGGAAGGAAAATCTAATCTGGGGCACTTACATGCTCGGTTGGACGCTGCTACTCATGATCACTGCCGAGACATCACTGACAGTCAAAGATAAGTTCACAACCAGGTAAGCAGGTGAAAAACGATGCCCCTTGATCAAAATGACGATTTTGAAGACGATATTCTGATAACAAAAAAACAAATTGATGATTACAGAAAAAGATTTGGCTTGAAGCGCATCCTATCAGGGATTCATTTGTGGGGGATTGGCGTAGGTACGGTCATTGCCGGCACATTTTTTGGATGGAATTATGGTCTGGAGCTGTCTGGATCGCTGGGATTCTTTATTACAACACTTGTGGTGACCGGCTTCTATTTTGTCCTCGCCTTTATCTTTTCTGAGCTTTCGGGATTATACCCTTATGCCGGCGGACCTTATGCCTATGTCAGAAAGGGGCTGGGGAAGCTTGGGGGATATCTGACGGGGGTTCTGACGATCGCGGAATTCATCTGCGCCTCTGCCGCGGTGACCATCTCCATTGCCTCCTACGTCTCCTGGGTCTACCCCTCTATTCCAAAGATGTACGTCGCGCTGGGGGTCTATGCGCTATTCCTTATGATTGACGTCATTGGGATCAAGCAGTCGGCGAATTTTCAGCTGATTATCACCAGTGTGGCGATTGGGGCACTCATCCTTTTCTTTATTGGAACAGCGGACGCAGTGAACCTTTCCAGGACGTTTGAAATTGAGCCTTTCGTCAGCGGGGCGAAAGGGATCATCGTAGCAATTCCATATGCGCTTTGGTTCTACCTTTGCTTCGAAGGCATTGCGCTGGCGGCCGAGGAAACCGTCAATCCCAAGACGGACATGCGGATTGGCTTCGGAACCAGCATTATTACGGTGGCGGTGCTTAATTTTGGTGTCCTGATTTTCTGCCTTGCGACCGTAGATTGGCGGGATTTGCTGATGAATGACTATCCGCTGTCCAGTGCCATGCATCTGGTCAACCCAAATGGCGGCAAGCGGCTGGTCATTTTTACGACCCTTGCGCTCAGCAGTCTGCTGGCGAGTCTTCATGGCATGATCAACGGATTTTCAAGACAGAGCTTCGCCCTTTCGCGGGCGGGATATCTGCCTAAAATTATGAGTCGTATTCATCCAGTCACAAAGACGCCTTATCTTGCCATAGTCCTTCCGGGGACCATCGGCATATTACTGGCTCAGTTTGGCACGGCTAGAGTTCTGGTGTTTGCCGCCGGTTTTTCCGCGCTGCTGATGTACCTGCTGGTCATTTTGTCTTATCTTAAAATTAAATTATCGACGCGCAAGACATCGCCAGGCTGGACGACCAAAGTCAAGGCCGCTGCACTGGTTATATTTTCTGCGCTCATTTTCAGCGCGCTTACCTTTATTAGCCTGCGCACGCCGGACAGTGTGCAATTCATAGGCGTTTTTTTGGGCGGCGCTATACTATACTATTTTTTAGTTGGCAGAAAATACATTGCGCTTGATGCACCTGAGGAAATGGAAGCGCAAAGCAGCATGATCAAAATTCATTGACGTCAGAAAGGTAAGGGTGAAGTTTGTGAGGCCGAGTACATATGAAGTGTCCAGACAGCTGTGTGAGGACGTAACCCGCCTGATCACGGATGGGTGGCATCCGCTTTTAAGCTGCTTTAAATCAATGAGGCTGGTGATTGAGGGCGCTTTGCCGATGGTCTTGTCTTCAATCCCTCTCGAGGCATCCTCTGTTTCGGATCATCTCTCTGATTCACCGCCAGAAACAGATCGCCAGGCTGAAAACAACGGCTGCGACCTATCGGTTATGATGAATGGGGCATCCATTGGAACCTTTTCTGCGGTGGAAAGAGAAGGACTATTCAACAAGTCAGTTTTTCTGGCTTACCTGGATCAGGCAGCGCAGCTGAGGTTGAGTGAAAATCCGGATGCTTTGATCCCCAGCGCCCAGTGTTTACTGGACAGTCAAGGACAAGTCGTCTGGATGAATGGGGCAATGACAGAAGTGGCACGCGTTTCGGCTGAACCAATTGGGAAATTAATGGATCATACCTTCAACGATCCGGAGTCAACAAGTGAAGTGACCCTGCAGGTTTCGGAACTTGAAATCCACCAGCGTCAACTACTTGCCGTGAACATTCCCATTCGAAGTGTCGAGGAAGGACTTATGCATTTTGTGATTCTTTCCGACAACACACAGGATCCAAAGTCTGCCGTGATTAAGGAAATCCATCACCGGGTTAAAAATAATCTCCAAACCATTGCGAGTCTGCTGCGACTCCAGATGCGGCGGGTCAATTCCAAGAAGGTGGAGAACGCCTTCAACGAGAGCATCAACCGCATCTCCAGTATTGCTTTGATCCATGAGGAGCTTTCTCGGGGCGGCATTGATAAGATCAATATCAAGTCGGCGACCGCAAATATTATGGAAATGGTGCTTTCGAGCATGGTGCCTCCCGGTAAAAACATCACGGGCGAGCTGAGCGGCTCAGAGATTTATCAGGACGCTGACAAGGCAAGCAGTCTATCCCTTTGCATTACGGAGTTGATTCAAAATTCTGTTGAGCATGCTTTTCAAATGCGGAAGAAGGGTATTATCAAGGTTGATATCAGCGAGGTAGAAGGTGAAGCGGTGATCACCATCACGGATAACGGGATTGGCTTTGGTGGCAAGAAAAACAGAAACAGCCTTGGTCTTGAAATCATTGAAATGATTACGGTGGAAAAACTGAAAGGCACTTTTTCGATTAATGGGCAAATCAATGGCACGATTTCGGTGATCCGGTTCCCGCTTATGCGTTAACCAGTTGGATAAGCTTTTGCAACAAAAGGATTGAAAGTGTGTTATCTTGAAAGTAAGTTTTGTGAACGGGGTGTTTCGTGTGAAGTCGTTGAGAGTCATAATTGCTGAAGATGAACCGGTGACGCGAAAGGATCTGCGTGAGATGCTCGCGGAGGCTAAGATAAAAACCATCGGCGAATGCGGAGATGGTCAAACCGCGGTGGAGCTTGCCCGAAAGTTGAAACCGGATCTAATCCTGATGGATATAAAAATGCCGGGGATGAATGGGATAGAAGCCGCTAAACTGCTCAATCAGGAAAAAATTGCGCCGGTCATGCTGTTGACCGCCTACAGCCAGAAACAGCTGGTGGAAGAGGCAAGAGAGGCGGGCGTGCTTGCCTATCTCGTTAAACCCATCAATAAGCAGAACCTCATTCCTGCCTGTTATATTGCGGTTTCTCGCTACGAGGAGTTCAGCCTTTTAGCTCAGGAAGTCGACAGTTTAAATGAAGCGCTTCAATCCAGGAAGCAGATTGAGAAAGCAAAGGGCATTCTGCAGCAGCATTATAATCTGGATGAAGAGGCAGCATTCAAGAAGATCCGGACTATGAGCATGGACCAGAGAAAAACCATGAAGGAGATCGCAGAGGCCATTATTATTGCCATGGGCTAAGACCATATGGACTTTGAGGTTCTTGACGTTGACGAAATAGTCTGATAATATAATCTCAACTGAACACGACGAATGCAACGGCGCATTCGGATTTCGAAAGCAATGAGGCTTTCAATCCATCATTTTTATGATGGCTTGATGCCTCATTTTTTGTTTTTGGAATTTGGGTGGACAATTCTCGTTTTGCGTACCCTCGTTTGAAGGAATCAACCTGACAGTTAAAATCTAAGGAGGTGTAGTTTTGGAAAAAAAGATTCAAAAGCTCTATTCGACGGACTGGATCACCATGATTGTTTTTCTGGTACTCTTTTGTCTGCTTCTCATCTACATTACTTTTAATGTCTTGACCTTGGCGCCAGATCTTGCCGTTAGGGGTGTCATCATCACTTCGGCGGCTTTGATTATCTCTTTTGGAATAGCGTCGTCGACAGCCGTTCTGATCCACCTGAGAAAGAATCAAAGACAAGTGTATATTGAGGAATTATTGTCCTATGAGGAGGAAAATCATGGAACTCATTGATAAGACAAAAAAGAAGACGAACTTCTGGGTTGAACTTGCGGACTCAATGTTTATAATGATCCTTTGTTTTGCTACTTTGTTGACGGCTATGCTGATGTCTGGAAATACAGGCGGTGAACTCAGTTATGGCATTAACTTCAAGACGCTTGGCGTAGTCATCACAAGCTTATTTGTTTATCTGACTTATATCCTGTTCCAATCTGACAAAGAGTTAAAATCTATGATACACCGTCTGTACAGTGATATTGAGTCTACGACCACAGAAATCAAGGAGGCGTAAACCATGAGCTTTTGGAGCATGATGAACTATGTAGCCTGGGGACTATCGGCAGTACTCGTTTACTTGATCTTTTCAGATTTTATTCGTGTAGAGCTTGGCCGCTTCAAGAAAGAAGACTAATTCGCTGAAAGGTGGAACTGAAATGGATCATTTGCCTGATCTGAAAGCATCGAAGGAAGCGTCCTCGAGCTCTCACCTGTCCAAGGTGTTGGGGCCAATGCATATCTGGGCACTTGGGGTGGGCATTGTTCTCGTGGGTCAATTTATGGGCTGGAACTTTACCATTGCCAAAGGCGGATCGTTGGGCTCGATCATAGCGTGCTGGGTGATTGGCATACTTTATATTTCTCTGATCATGTTTAACACGGAAATGGGATCCGTCATGCCGGAAGCAGGCGGACAATATAGCATGGCCAAATATCTGCTGGGACCGCTGGCTGCATTTAATATTGGAATGATGCTCGTTTTCGAGTATGTCATGCTCGCCGCAGCGGATTCCCTGGTCGTAGGCGAGATTCTCAAGACGATCAGCCCGGACATACAGGCGCTGCCATATATTATTCTCAGTATTCTGTTTTTGACCTGGCTCAATTACCGTGGCGTTCATGCCACGCTCAATCTCAATATTGTCCTGACAGGCGTCGCATTTATTACGATTATAATTTTGCTTTTCAGCACCAAATTTTACTCGCCTTCAGAAAGCATGATCAAGCTCGGTGAAATGACCAACGGTCTGCCCTATGGCTGGATTGGAATTTTAGGGGCCTTTCAGTTTGGCTGTTGGTTTTATCTTGGCATTGAAGGCACTGCCCTTGCTGCGGAAGAATGCCGTTCAACGGGCCGCTCGCTTCCGGTGGGCGCCGTGGTGGGCCTCCTAACGCTGATTATAGGTGCTACTATTACGTGGTTTGTCAGCTCCGGCCTGGTGCCTGCGGACCTGCTGGGTGTTTCGACCTATCCTCTTTTCGATGCCGCTGTGGCGACCGGAAAGCCTGTTGTCATTCAGCTTCTCTTTGTCGGGACCATTCTCGCGTGCCTGGCCAGCGCCAATGGCTGTATCGCGGATTCAAGCCGGGCCTGGTATTCCATGTCGCGGGACACCCTCATCCCGGAAGCCTTCTCAGCGATTCATCCCAAATACAAAACGCCGTACCGCGCCATCGTTTTTCTGATGCCAATTTCCATAGCCTTCGGATTCACGGGACTGCTTGATCAAGTCATCACGTTTTCAATCCTTTCAGCGCTGCTCGTTTACCTGCTGACCGCTTATATGATGTTCAAGTTCAGGCGCATGTACCCAATTGGCTCTATTGATCGTGGTTACATAGCGCCGTGGCATCCGTTTCCTGCAATCTTCGTCATTGTTCTGGCAGCCGCGACTCTGTTCGGCATGTATTTTGGATATTGGACCAATCTACTGGCGGGCTTTGCGTTTTATCTGATGGCCTCCCTGTGGTTTGTGCTGCACAGGTCGAGATCCTTGGATATGTCGAGGTTTATTGCCCACGGTGCGACTTATTGGCCGCGTCCGAAGGGGTATTGATTAAATTCGGTTGTGTTATAGTGGTGAAGTGACTTGAGAAGACCATCGGCAGAGTGCCTTTAAACCTTTGCCGATGGTCTTCTGTCGCTTCCGCCAATGTTACAGAATTGTTACTGTCCGTCCTCAAAGTTGACTTGGGGACTGACACTCATTTGAAACTTGTCCGCGTCACCAATAAAAATTGGGCGGCGGCACAAAAATCATTTCCGGTGCGTGCCTGCAGAAGTTATAATGAAAGTTAGGATTCTAACCAATGCGGCAAGTCGATTTCAGACTGGGAAGGAGAACAAAATTGCTGATAAAATGGATCAGTTTGTATCTGTTCATAGGTGTCATGCTTCTTTCCTTTATGTTTGTCTATTCGTTTTTAAGAGGGAAATCCAGTTATGCTAAAGTACTTGGTGTGCTTAGTCTGACGCTTCAGGTGTATCTTCTCGGATATCTCATGGAGATTAACGCGAGCACCCTGACGGAAATGATCTTTTGGAATCAGATCCAATATTTAGGAATCCCTTTTTTCCCTTCGCTTTGGCTCATTATCAGCATGCTCTATACTGGAAAAAGTAAGTATTTGCAGGGTGCAAGAAGTTTGTTGATATTTGCGGTCCCTGTTTTAACGTTTATTATGCGGCTGACCAACGACTGGCATCAACTCTTTTACAGCCGCATCGAGCTGCAGTACATTGGCGGCGCTCAGATTATGCTGCTCACCAAAGGGCCTTGGTATTTAATTCAGATGGGTTATGTTCTGCTGACACTGATCGCTTGTACGGGGATCTATTTTCAGCGCTATAGAAAGAGTTCAGGCGATGAGAGGATTCAATTCAAATTGCTGCTTCTGGCTTCAGTATTGCCATATGTGTCTTTGGTTCTGATCGTCTTAAATATTGGCGGAATTGGGATCGACTATACAGCGCTGATTTTGCCGCCTTGCGTCTTGCTGATCAATTTGGCGCTGACAAGATACAATTTTCTGGACATAAAAGTTTTAGCGCGTGAGCGGGTGTTTGAGGACAGTTCGTCAGGGCTCATTCTTCTGAATCGCCATTACAGGGTGGTCGATTTTAACGCTGCCTGCGTTCCGTTCTTTCAATGGTTTCACACCCCACTCAAAGAGGAGAAATTGGATATTCTCTTAAAGGACTTCCCTGAACTAATGGATTGTATCAGAGAAAAGGGTGAAAGAGTCTTTCAGTTCGAGAATGAGAACGAAACACGGGACCTGAATGTCAATGTCAAACCGGTTCTCAACAAAGATGAGACCATAGGGTATCTCGTCACAATGGAAGATGTGACGGAGCGTGAACGACTAAGGCGTCAATTGCTGGAAATGGCCAACACGGACGTGCTCAGCGGACTGAGCAACCGCAGGCACTTTATGGAGCGGGCGGAAGAGGCTTTTCAGCGTGCACTGCGTTATAAGGAACCTTTATCGGTACTCATGCTCGATATAGATTTTTTTAAGAAAATCAATGACATTTACGGTCATCATGTCGGGGATGCAGTTATTCGCAATTTTTCAGACATGCTGTCTGCCACTTTTCGCGGGACGGATGTGGTGGGCCGCACGGGTGGTGAGGAATTCGCAGTTGTCATGATCCAAACGGATGCTGAGACGGCGTTTGCCAAAGCTGAGCGGTTCAGAGCTGCCGTTGAGTCAAGCTGTTTCTGCATTCAAGCGCAGACACTGAGGATGACAATCAGCATTGGGGTCTCTGAGCTAGGAGATAACGGAGCTAGCTTCGATGCAGTGCTTAATCATGCAGACCGCTGTCTGTACGAAGCGAAGCATGCGGGCAGGAATTGCGTCAGAGTTGGGTTTGAGGGCAGTTTCGAATCTATCGGCTAAAATAATAAGGAGTGTAGACCATGCAAATGACTGACAAAAAACCATCCCCGTCCATGGAGCTGTGGCTTCAAGTAGCAAAGATGGACCCAAACGCCTCCCGTGTCGGGATGTTTTTAGTACACAACGGGGTCGTCAGAGAAACGCCCAAAGCTTTGGTCCGACAGGGCATAGATGATGGGACTGAGGTCAAGGGCATGACCTTTTCCTATGACGCGGACAAAGTGGAGGCAGCCATTGAAGCAGCGCGCCGGCTCGAAGGGATTTATTATATCAAGGTGTGGCTGAATGAAGGCGAGCTTGAGGTCGGGGATGATATCATGTTTGTCCTGATTGGCGGAGATATTCGACCGAATGTCATTGATGGACTTCAGTTCCTGGTAGAGAAAATCAAAACGGAATGCGTCACTGAAATTGAGAAAAGGGAATAGGTGGAACATTACAATTTAAGCTCAATACACGGTTTGCGGTAGGCTTCAAATAAATATTATGTTATACTCTTACTGATGCTTAATCTTCGAAATTGAAGAGCGGGGGACGAACTACCATGGGGTGAAACCGTGCAAACGGTGGGGTGAACTCTTTTACCTAACCCGTCAACTAACCTCGTCAGCTTAAAAGAGGAGGAACACGAGTGATTTCAAAAATGAAAATTGCTGTGCTTGTCGCAGCACTGGCTTTCACGACTTCAGCTTTCCAGCCTGCCGGGTTTGCCTACACGCAGGGGTCAGTGTTGAAGCAGGGAATTCAAAGCACTGACGTGGCTGAATTGCAGCGGGATTTGAAACAACTAGGGTATTTTTCTGTGGATATTACCGGTTATTTCGGTAGTGTGACGAAGTCTTCGGTTGCAAATTTTCAGAAAGCCTACGGATTGACGGCGGATGGGGTTGCGGGTGCGCAGACCATCGGCAAAATTACTGGTCTTTTGAGCGCGGAAAAGCCAGTTTCCAGGGGCGGTGTCTCAAGGTCGGAAACAGCCGCGACGAATAGCGCTCTGAAATTGCCGTGGTTTGACGACGTTAAAAGCATTTACGCCAGAGGGGATGTCGCTACAGTCATTGACGTTCAATCAGGTTTGAAGATGCAAGTTAAGCGTACATACGGTGGGAATCATGCGGATGTAGAAACGATGACCAAAGAGGACACGGCTGTTTTGAAGGAAATCGCGGGCGGCAGCTGGAACTGGACCCGGCGTCCGGTCATTGTGGAGATCGACGGGTATAGAATTGCTGCGTCCATGACCGCAATGCCGCATGCCGGAAGGGATGACAAACCAGAGGTCGTGGTGGTCAGCAATCGCAGCGGCGGCTTTGGCACGGGACAAAACCTGGATGCAGTCAAAGGCAATGGCATGGATGGCCACTTTGATATTCACTTCCTGAACAGTCGGACGCATTCTACCAATAAGGTGGACAGCAAGCACCAGGAAGCGATTCAAAAGGCATTTGAGTCTGGGATGTAATTGAAATTAAAGATATTATTCTGGGGAGAGGGTACGGAAGGGCGTCGCGGGTGAGCGGGGTACTGAACGGGTCTTCTCCCTGTAATGTTTTATTGGGGATATGAGCGCAGCGAAGGGTCGCTGACTTATAGACGGACATGATACCATGATATTGCTCTCAGGTTGGGCATGGGGGAGGCAACAACACAAGTGAGATATCCAAATATGAAGGAAGGCGTTTTCCTCAAGCGGCCGAACCGTTTCATTGCCCTCATTGAGATCGACGGGAACGTGGAGATTTGTCACGTTAAGAATACTGGCCGTTGCAGGGAACTGCTGAAGGAGGGGGCCAGGGTACTGGTTCAGGAATGCAGCCATCCCGGAAGAAAAACCAAGTTTGATTTGATCTCGGTTTGGAAAGGGGAGCGGCTCGTCAACATGGACAGCCAGGCGCCAAATAAGGTTTTCAAGGAGTGGGCTGAGACGAGCGGCTATTTTCAAGGGCTTCGTCTGATTAAAGCGGAACAGAAGTATGGGAATTCCCGCTTTGACTTTTACCTTGAGACGAAGACACGGAAAATATTTGTCGAAGTCAAGGGCGTAACCCTAGAGGAGGACGGCGTAGTCCGCTTCCCGGATGCCCCGACGGAGCGAGGGGTCAAGCACCTCAATGAACTTAGGGCATGTCTTGAAGACGGGTATGAGGCACTTGTGGTTTTCATAGTGCAGATGAACGGGGTCCTTCATTTCGAACCGAATGATGCCATGCACCCCGAGTTTGGGGCTGCTCTCAGAAGGCTTTCAGAGCGAGGCGGAAAGGTGATCGCCGTGGACTGCCTGGTGACGGAGTCTGCACTGGAAGCTGGGGATCGGGTTGAGGTGATCTTGGGGCCTGGGCTATAAACAGCGTTGGTGAAGATGGGTGAATGAAACTCGGAGTGAGACGAAACTTGGTGTCTGACACCGAGTTTCATCGTTAAAAAAACGGGAAATGGAGCCATAAGAAGGCACTCATTTCCCGTTTTCTATTTATTGGCGTTCACTTTTTCTCAGCAGTACTAATAAACGGTGCCTCGTTTAAGATTTTCGTAAAACTCAACTTTTGAGGCATTATAGTAAGGAATGACGTAGAGGAAGCCCAATCCGAAGGTCACTATGCCAAGGAAAAACCAGCCAATAAAGCTGAGGGCAAAGCTGAAGAACTCCATTTTGTGACCTTCCATCATCATTTTGGAAGCTGTTATGGATTCGAGAGCAGTCATGTCAGGATTCTCCGTCATGATCAGATAAGCCATGGTATAGCGGATGGCGGCTATGATGCCGGGGACGATCAGGAGGAGTGTCCAAAGGATCACGAAAATAGTGGTCAACAGATTCAGCAGGAAGGTATCCCCAAAGCGCTTGAAGCCCTCAAAGAGGTCCTTGATGTCAGCGATTTGCTCCCTGAGTCGCCTGAAAAACACCATGAGTCCATAGGTCAGTGGGCCGGTCAGAATAAAGCTGAGCAGATTGAAGAACGCAGATGAGGGACTGACCATACTTTCGCCGTTTGACAGGGTCACAACGCGGTCTTGGTTTGTGAAGAGCTGTGTCAATGCCAGGAAAATGAGGACTGTAATGATGACGACAGGCCAGTTTCCGCTAAGATGTTCTTTGGCTTTGAGCTTCATTTCATCATAGGTCATATGAAGGGCCTCCTCCTGTAGGATGGATTACGGCATTATTATAGCGCAAAATTTTTGTGCTGAGTGGAATTTAAGAGAAAGTTAACAATTGCTGTTTTCAGGGCCGCGTTACTCCACGTAGACTTCAACGATATCCCCGTTGTCAGACTCTACTTCGACGATTTTGCCTTCAGCGCCATTCTTAATCAACTCGAGAATTTCCGACAGGTCAATGTCCTTGATGGAATCTTCAATATTCTTGTCAAAGTGTTTTCCTATCTTAAGCCCTGTTTCGACCAGCGCGATTGGGACGTTGACATTCACTTTGGTCTTGATGCCGTTTTCTGTGCTGAGGACTTTGACTCTTAGCCATTTGGCGTTGCTTGTGCCGATGGTCTTTGCAGCCGCCTGCATCTGCGGCTGGGCAATGTCATCCACTGCCTTCAGAAGCTGTGCGCCTTCATCCGCCGTAATTATACCATCTTCAATCATCTTCAGGATTTTGAGTTTTTCTTCGTTCATTTCTAGATCCTCCTTCTTTATACTTTTATACGGTTTCGCCGTTCAGCAGTTTAAGCGCCTGTTCGGAGGTGATTTCGCCCCTGCTGAGCTGCTCCAGGATCTCACCTTGGTTGACAGCGTTTTTCTTTGCTTCTTCCTTATACCCCAGCGCTTCAATGACCTCATCCAGAAGTCGTCTCACGGTAGGATAGGAGATGCCCATTTCTTTTTCGATTTCTTTGATGTTGCCCCGGTTTTTGATGAAGATTTCCGCAAAATATTTCTGATTCTTTTCGAGCTGACAGAACTTGCAGAGCTCGAATTCTCCTGAGATTTGCGTACCGCAAGTTTTGCAGGACAACTGAGTGACACGCAGTTTATCCTGACAGATGGGACATTGGCCTATGACTTCTTTTGCCATGGGATCACCTCTTTCATACAGTTGGAATGTTGAACAAGGATTCAAATGCGTTAAGGCTGCTATTTGGTATAGATGTCGATTTGTGTCCCTCGATCGTCCATCACTGAAACCAGTTGGACGGGCGGGAGTTCTTTAAGTGTATCGAGGATTAGCCGGATGTCTTCATAGTCGAAAGGATTCATATCTGAACCTTCGGTAAACTTTGCAGAGACCTTGAGAATAAACGACGCGAGTTTGCCCGTGAGTCTGAGGGGCAGTGGCGGCAGACTCATCCTGAAATTTGACTCTGGGTCAATAATTTTTATTTTCAGCCATTTTGCTGGAAACTCAGATTTGGAAAGAGTTGTCAATGTCGTGT
Source organism: Acidaminobacter sp. QWL-03 (assembly GCF_058683855.1). Taxonomy (NCBI): domain Bacteria; kingdom Bacillati; phylum Bacillota; class Clostridia; order Peptostreptococcales; family Acidaminobacteraceae; genus Acidaminobacter; species Acidaminobacter sp. QWL-03. The sequence goes on along the minus strand of NZ_CM178752.1, from coordinate 1,923,378 downwards.
TGGAGGTAGTGAGTGAGGCCATTATTTTCGAGGCTGCTTCAGGAACAGCTATCTCTTTTCGCTCTACTTGGTCAAGTAATGCCATCACGTTCAAGTTACATCCCCTACCCTACCTTAAATTAATTAATTCGATTTTAGGATTAATATTATCTATCTGATTATAAAATATATCAATTTCAATTAGAAGTCAATTAACAATTCAATAAAATTAATTAAAAAATTAATAAAATTAATAATTGGTTTAAAATATCGATAAATCTTCAAAGTACAATTTCACTCAACGTGTCATAACTCTGCGCTCGAGAGGATTTTCTTGAATTATGATATAGATCAGATAGTTTTGGGTAAATTATTTATCACCTTGAGTTACTTATTCCTTAACAGCTTGTAAGGAGGACAAAAATGAGCAAAGTCATCCACTTCGAAATCCATGTTGATGACATGGAGCGCGCCAAACGATTCTATGGCAACGTTTTTGGCTGGATTTTTCAGGACTGGAGCGATTATGCAGGATTAGCCTACTGGGGCGCCGAAGCCGGAGATCCTTCCGAACCTGGGATCAATGGTGCCCTAATGCTGCGTCAGGGTTCTGGACCAGTCGAAGGCCAGCCGCTCAGTGCTTTTGTCTGCACCATGGGCGTTGAAGATTATGATTTTACCGAGCAGAAAATTCTTGAAAACGGCGGTAAAATTGCCATGCCGAAAGCTGCACTTGCTGGCATGGCGTGGCAGGGCTATTATCATGACACAGAAGGCAATATCTTTGGCATCCATCAGCCGGACGTCAATGCCAAGTAGCGCCTTTAACAAGAAGAAGGTGTCAGACACCCGCACATGGAAGCAGGTGTCTGACACCTTTTTCTGCTTTCCTAAAGCCTCCAAATACAATATTATAGTAGTAAGAAAGCAACAAGGGGAGGCACACAATGATCAAGGCGGAACTGACTCCAAAACATGCCGGAATCGCCATAGCGGGAGATTATGAGGATCTGGATCATTTATATGATGCACTCATCCGAATCCTGGGTGACGAAGACGAGTACCCGGCTTATACTTCAGCGAGAATCAGGATTCTGGGACTTTGCTACGACATCAGGCATGCCTATATGGGTGATCGCGACATAAAGGTCATTGACAACAACATGACCCGTGAAAAAATGAAGCTTACAGGAAAAGTAGTTCATACAACCAATGTCTATTACGAATTCCAGACTCTGATGCCCGAAATTCTGTTTATAGTCATGGCGCTCAACGACTTCTGTTTGATGCGGGCCAGAAAAGAATCGAAGCAGATGTTGGATCCTATGCTGCACAAAAAAATTATATGGGACAGAGACATCGCGCAAATCAGAATGCTCCAATCCGCCATTCTTGACTGTCTGTCAAGGGCACTGGAGCCAAGGGCCGTCACGCGGCTGCTCAATCTCATAATCCAGGATTATCCCTGGATGAACGGCTATGTCACCCAGTATTTGGATGAGTTAAACGTCGAAATTCTTGAAATGGATCCTGAGAAGCGCTTGAAATTTGTGACGGTCTTGGCCAAGCGGCTGACAGAGCTCGACGGGCCGGATTACCTGGGACTCAGGCATGAAATCAAAGATTATGCAAAAGCTATGGGGATTACACCGGATGAGGTCAGACTCAACTTGGATTATCCTGATGTGGAATGGTAGCAGGGGATTCAAGACCTTGCAAAGTCTTTCATTCACTCAGCGCCATAAAGTTCAAAGACCATACTCAATAGATGAAGAGGGACCCAACTATGACTCAGACGATCTCAAACGAGATCCATTCCATACTTAGAGAAGCAAAATCCATCGCTGCAATTTATCCGGAACGAGCCTATGATATGAGTGCAGAAGCACTAGAGTTGGCGACTTCTCATCAACTTGAGCTGGAGAAAGGTTATGGGCTGCTAGGGATGTCGTTTGCCTGCCGCGCTAAATCAGATATAAGCCCAATGCTGGATCTCGCCTACAAAGCCCTTGAAATTTTTGATCGGCATCAGGAGATGAAGGGTCAGATCAGAGCATTAAATCTCATTGGGATAGCCTACTTTTACAGCGCCATGTACGAGCAGTCACTCAAATTTCTGCTTCAGGTCATCAGTCTTTTAAAGCATAACCAGGACGATTTTTTACTGAGCTGCGTTCTGAACAATATTGGTGAAGTCTACAGGGAGTCCTCAAGCTATAATAAGGCGCTGGACTACTTTGAACAGGCGCTGAAGGTCAGTGACGCCAATAATTTCAGATTCAACAAGGCTTCGATCCTGGGGAATATTGGTGAAATATTTTTTTCTCAGAAGAAGTATGACGAGGCACTCACCTATTACAATCAGAGCTACGATCTCCTCATGGAAGAAAATGATATGGTGAACCTGGGAGATGTGGAACACCGTTTGGGAAAAATTTATTTTGTGGTTGGAAATCTTGTACAAGCGGAAAATTTTTTCAGGCGCGCCCTTGAACGTCTAAGCGCAATAGACAACAAGTATTATGCCATAGATGTGCTGATGAATCTCGGCCAGCTCATTGGTCTCAGAGACTTCAGCGCAGCGCTCAGCCATTACGTTAAGGCGCTCAGGTATGCTGAGAGCATCAACGCAAAAAAGAAGATCATGATCCTCAGCAGAAAAATTTCTGAGCACTACGAACTGGAGGGCGATTATAGATCAGCTCTGGATTATTTTAAAGAATTCAGTCGTGTCAATGAAGAAATAACAGCCTCGACACTGGGCAGCAAGCTGGAAATTTTGAATATAGAGCTGCGCTATATCGAAGTCGCCGGGAAGTTTGAGCAGATCCAGGAGCGCCTCGAAAAAGAGATCGCTTATCAGCAGCATGAACTTAAGAAAATAAAAGAAGTCAACGCGATCCTCGAAAAGAAGGCTTATGAGGATGAACTTACAGGCATACCGAATAGAAGGAGCATTAACCTTTATCTCAATGAGCTCATGGAATCCGCCCTGGAATCTACCCTGGAATCTACTCAGCCAATGGCTATGTTCATGATGGATATCGATCACTTCAAGAAATTCAATGATTACTGGGGACATTCAGAAGGGGATGGGTGTATCAAGCAAATTGCTGGCGGGATCAAGAAACTTCAGCGTGAGGGCGGCGATCTTTTTGGACGCTACGGCGGGGAAGAATTCGTCTTTTTTGCCCCAAATCTCAGTTATAAGTCAGCAGAGGTTCTTGGGCACACCATCAGAGATACGGTCGAAAAGCTCGGGCTGTATTACGTTGAAAATGGCTGCAAAAAACCGGTAACGATCAGTGTCGGTGGGACCGTAGGAACACTGCAGGAGTTTGGAAGTGTCGCCAGCATGATGGAGCTGGCGGACGCCGAGCTGTATAAGGCGAAAGCACTTGGCCGCAACCAAACGCAGCTGAGAGATTTATCTGCAGCGCCGAGGGTAGTGGACACTGACCATCGGCAAAGAGGGAATGGTCATGGGTAGCGGGCAGCCTGTACCTCATGGTCCCGATCCCGCTCACAGTTTTGTCTACGCTGCTGCTTCCGGAAAAGAAGGGCTTAGCGTCCAACTAATTCAAAATGGGTGATTGTTTAATAATTAAAGGCCCTGGCCGATGGTCGCTTATATTGCCACCACCATCGGCAAAGGCCTTATTCTTATAACTTCAAGAAGGTCTTGGCGACCTTCGCGGAAAACACGATCCAGGGAATCAGGGACAGGATGGAAAAAACGAGGCCCAGGGTGCCAGCGGTGGAAGGGATCACCATCAGGAGTCCGGCGGCCAGCCCCCAAGAGGCCGTGGCGCGGCTGTAGACGTCAGTTTTCAGCATGACCCAGCTGATGAGCAGCAGGGTGAGGGCGTTCAGGACATAGTACGCGTTGAAAGCGGTGCCGGTGTAGATGGCCAGGAGCGTTTCTGCGGCGGAAACGAGGCCTTGCTGCTGGAGCGGGTTAGACGCAGCGGCGTAGCGCTGGCTCAGCGTCAGCATCTCAAATGAGGTATTGGATGGGAAGTAGGCCGCCAGCCCAACCAGCCCAAAGGCGGTTGCCAGAGTCATCAGCGCCGGCCGATGGGGTTTCAGGGATTGGAAAAAGGCCAGATAGATAGGAATCATCAGAACGTTGTTGAGGATATAGAGAAGATCCAGGCTGAGCAGGCCTTTCAAGGGGCTGACAGCATAGAGCGCCAGAAAACCTTCTGCGGTTGTGGGCGGTGGGGAGAGGAAGTAAATGAGGATTTGTAACGGGATGATGAGGATCAAAAAAATTGCGGATACAAACGCGATGAAGTAGAGCGGACGCCAGTCATATATGGTTGTCATGGGCAAAGTGCCTCCTTTTTTTATATTAAATATTAACAACGTTAATATAATGATCATTGTTAATTTACTATATAATTTTGACTTCGTCAAGAAGATTCTTGTGAGTGAGGATGATGCTTTCAATTTTTTTGTGTAAAATAGAAGCATCTAATTTAATGAGGTGATATCAACATGTTAATTTTGAATAAAAAGAATATAGCGCACAATACAACACCCAATTCATCTTCGAATACATCCCCAAAAACGGCCCTTCAGCTTCAGACACAGATCCAGACTGCCATTGACACCGTCAAATGCAGAAAGTGCGGCTGCATGAAGGAGACGCTGTTGACCATTCAAGGACAGCTGATGGATGCTTCAGTGTCCGGGAAATCCGAGGGCAACCATGATACGACCATGATTCTCCGCGAAGTTGATCAAGCTCTTGGACTTATGGCACCCATAGAGTACACCTGACCAGGATGCGCTCACTGCTGGTCAGCAGACATAACCAATACCTTTGATGAGGTTTTTAAGGACCTAAACAGTATCCATGTTATCGACTCTGTGGCCGAACTGCCCTCAAGTGCCCTTGACGCCGGGCTCCCAGCCATAGGAGACTATCATGTGATTTCATTGAAACCGCAGTCCAGCGTGGCACTCGTGACCCTGGCCTCGCCGGAACTCGCCGAGCGCATGTCCCAATTAAAACCTGAGGGCCTCAGCATTGCAGGCAAAGCAGAGACGGAGAATATAGGCATTGAAAAGATTATCCAAAATACACTGGCTGCACCCTCCATTAGGACGTTGATCCTCTGTGGCATAGACTCAGAGGGGCACTTCGCCGGGCAAACCCTCGAAGCGCTGGTGCGTAATGGTATGGATGAAAACGGCCGTGTCATAGGCTCTATAGGCCGAAAACCGGTACTGGCCAATGTCTCAATGAATGAAGTTGAAGCCTTCAAGGCCCAGGTCCAAACCGTCAATTTAATTGGCTGCCTGGATGAAGCGGTGATCCTCAATGAGATAGCGGCGCGAAAGGATCAGCGCGCGGCAAACCTCGCGAACACCAATGCCAGCGCCAACGTCTTCAAAGACACTCTGCCGATGGTCACCCCTACCCAACCCGCAAAAGTCCCACAACCCCTCACCGCGACTTACAAAGACCCCAATCAGGTCAAACTCGACAAGAAGGGCTATTTCGTCATTGTACCCAAGGATAAAACCGGACACATCCTCGTGGAACACTACAGCAATCAAAATGAGCTGCTTCATATTGTACAGGGGGAAAATGCCCGTGACTTATACTGGACTATCCTGGAGGGCGGCTGGGTCAGCGAGCTCAGCCACGCGGCCTATTTGGGCAAGGAACTGATGGCGGCAGAATTGTCGCTGAAGTATGGGTTTAAGTATATTCAGGACAAGGCGTAAACCAAGAGAAGTCATGAAAACTGATAAATTCTGCCATTAGTGGGTATTCATTAAGTCAGCGGCGGAGAAATCTGCCCGCCGCCGACTGAATTGGAATACGGACAGATGGGAGGAAGACTTAAACCATCCCTATGTTAATGGGGCGATTATTGCGGGTCAGGAGACCATCGGCGATGGCAAGCTTGTCTTCAAAGGCAAGCTGGGGGCTGAGATCAGTGACCAGGAGGGCTACGCCGCTGTAAGGCTGTGTACGTTAAATACGCTGACCCTCATAAATTATTATGCCAATGGTCTCGACAACCTCATCTTCCACGTCACTATCTTTAAGATTTATTTAATAACGTCCTGGCTAAAAAAGGGATATAATGAGTTCAGAATGTTAAGTTAATTTTGTAACGCTTTGGAATGAGTCGATCCTATTTAAACGCGAGGGGCGTTTTTGGAGCTCAAAGTCTGAGATGGAGGTCTGGAAATTGGGCAGAAGCGGTGGTTTTGGAGGAGGAGGACGAAGCGGTGGAGGATCCTTTGGCGGAAGCCGCAGTAGCGGCGGGCGCATTGGAGGCTTCTCCGGAGGCAGCAGCCGCGGCGGTGGCGGCGGAATATTTGGTGGCGGCAGCAGCCGAAGCGGCGGAGGCATGGGCCCTTTTGGCGGAAGCGGCAGCAGTCCCGGTGGGTCCTTTGGTCCGGTGTTTTTTCCAAACATGATGGGTCGAAGAACCAGAAATGACGATTGGCCTTCCGGCGGCGGATCTCCTGGAGGCGGTGGGCGCGGTTCCGGTGGCGGCGGCTGCAGCGGGTGTGCCATTGCGATTTTAGTTCTGGTAGTTTTGTTAATCCTTGGTGCTATTGTGTTTTCAGCGTTATTCAGCGCTCGCGTTGGAGACTCCGGGGATGGGGGCGTAACGACGTCGACCGTAGTACGTGAAGCCTTACCAAAGGGGTCTGTAAACGAGACGGACTATTACAGAGATGAGCTCGACTGGATTGGGAATGAAACGCGGCTGTTGTCAGGAATGAGACACTTCTATCAAGAGACAGGTGTTCAGCCATTTCTCTATATCACCGACAACATCAATGGGGATAATCAGCCGTCCATGGATCAACTGGACAGTTTTGCACGAAATCTCTATGATCAGCTGTTTACGGATGAAGCCCATTTACTGCTGGTTTTCTTCGAGTATGACAGCAGTTATATGACGCGGTATGTGGCGGGTACGCAGGCAAAGACGGTCATTGATATGGAGGCAGGGGACATCCTGCTGGACTATCTGGATAGGTACTATTTTGACAGCAACATGACAGATGAGGAGTTCTTCAGCGAGGCCTTCGGTGACGCGGCGGACCGCATTATGACCGTGACGAAGTCGCCTTGGATTCCGGTGTTGTCCATCTTTGGGGTATTGATGCTGTCAGGCGTTCTCTTCGTCTGGTGGAGACATTCCGTGAACCAGAAGAATCTTGAAGCCAAGCGTATGGAAGAGGTTTTGAAGACGCCACTGGATCAATTTGGAAACAAGGAAGCTGAAGATTTGGCTAAGAAATACGAAGAACAGGAACTGGATCGAAATAATAATAAGGACAGTGGACCTGAGGTTTAGGGGCGCTGACCATCGGCAGAAAGCATTCTGTCCGTGGCGGGCAGTGCTATAGGTTATAAGCTGTTAGCTCTGAGCTATCCAACGACTGAGGAGGAGTTTAAATGGCAATTTTGGAAAGATTCAGCGACATCATCAAGGCGAACATCAATGTGCTGCTCGATAAGATGGAAGATCCATCAAAGATGATCGATCAATATTTGAACGACATGATGGAGGATCTGGCTGAGGTTAAACGCAGCACAGCAGGCGTCATGGCAGAGGAAGCGCGCACCAAGCGGCTGGTGGATGATAATCAGGCTGAGGTCGCGAAGTACGCTGATTTTGCGAAGAAAGCGCTGATTGCCGGCAATGAAGGCGACGCGCGTACCTTTATCGCTAAAAAGCAGGAGCTGGAGAACGTTGGCGCAGGGTTTATGACGGCTTTTGCCGCTGCCCATGAGAACGCCGTTAAAATGCGGCAGATGCATGATAAACTGGTGTCCGACATTGAAGCGCTGAAGGCGCGCCGTGAAATGATCAAAGCAAAAGTTACGGTTGCCAAGACTCAGGAGACTCTCAATAAGGTCAATACGTCTGCCGAAAAAACCCAGGGGGCCATGGACGCGTTTAACCGCATGGAAGACAAAGCCAACAGAATGCTTGACGAAGCTAACGCTATGGCGGAGCTTAATACTGAAGCCGTGGACGAAGCCAAGGCACTGGAAGAAAAGTATGCTGCCAAAGGTACTGCTTCAGTGGAAGATGAGCTGGAGAAGTTAAAAGGTGAGTTGGGCATATAAGTATATAAGCATATAGCTTTCAATTTGACCGCTCAGGGGATGCTTGGGCGGTCTTTTGTTTAATGTTACAATTATATTACCGTCTGCGACGGATTCTCATTTGGGGACGCGGACGGTAATAGTTGACGATAATATTAAAGTAAATAACACGTGGGAACCTTCAGGACTTCGCATGCGTCTAACAAGCATTCCAAAGGAGGTCAAACAAATGAAAAAATCATTGAATTTGAAACTTATAACCATGACGGCACTGGTAGCGGTACTGATTGGCGCGCTCGGCGGATGCGCCAAGCCAGATGGGCCTGCGGTATCAGGGCCGGCACCTGAAGTATCAACCCCAGCACCTGAGGTGTCGTCACCAGCGCCGGAAGTTACCTTGCCGGCGCCATCCGCTAAAATCGCGGATGAGGCCACGGATGCAGAAGGCGTTTACAATGGCCAGATTGACAACAATTCCATTGAGATCCAGATGAGCCCAACGGACATTGTGGCGTTTAGAACCACAGAGGTGAAGGATCAGCTTGAGGGACTGGAGGATGGCGACCGCGTCAAATTTGGCTATAAGCCAAATGCAGATGGTCAACTGGTGCTCACGTTCATCGAAAAAATGGAGTAGAATTTCAAGAAAAAGGCAATCTAAGCAGGCGCTTCAATGGGAATCCCATAGAGCGCCTGTTTTTTCGTGATATACTTTAGACAAGTGAAATGAAGTGTGAGCGAAGTGCGAGTGTGCCTGAGGCTGGATTCATAATTCAACCTGGCTAAGTGAAACGGAGGGCTCTGAGTTGGCAGGAAAGATTATCATTGCTGAGGAAGCGAAAAAGGAAATGATTCAAGCCATCAAGACTTATTTCTTGAAAGAACGTGATGAGGATTTGGGGGATCTGGCGGCCTATATGATTTTTGAGTTTTTTTTGGAGACTTTAGCACCCCACGCGTATAACCAGGGCGTCTACGACGCTTATAAATATATCAATGACAAGAGTGAGGATCTGCTCGGGTATTTGAAATAACACCAGGAAGAAGGTGCCAGCGGCTGGCGCCTGTCAATCCCTTCTTCCTGTCTTGAATTACGGTCATATTGTAGGTTTGACTTAGGCAACTGTATGTGATAAAACTAAAGTGTAAGAATGATAATCAAAATCAAATCCGAAATCAAATTCAAAATCATTCAAACGATAGGGCACTTATACATAAACTGAACAGCATGAGTCACTTGATCCTGACAGGCATTATCCCCCTTAATCACCCTTACATAGACTAACACTCTGATTTGGGGAGGAAACCTTGATGTTAGTGGCTTTGTTAATATTCTTTGTCGTATTATTCTGGTTTATGGGACGCGCAAGTCTCGTCACTGAAAAATGGGTCAGAGAAGAGGAAGTCGACCTTTATTGTTCATTGGAATGCAGTGAATGTGACAAACCGGCTCATAAAATTTCCGGTGCATTGACGGCGCCGTCAATGCGTAATCCGGCGCAGCTGAATGCCATGCTGACATTCGGAGTGCTTCATCGACAGGACAGATAGACGGACAAACAAACAGAAGTCATACTTCCAGCCAATTATTCAGGGCTGATCCACAGGGAGAATAAACCTGAGGATCAGTCTTTTGTTCATTTAATTCAAATAAATATTAAGTTTTTATTTAATTATATTAAACTTTTTAACGTTTATTGACTTTAATAATATTAAAGAATAAAATTAATATTATTAAAGCGTAGGGCATGAAAGCTTTGCCTTGGAGGTGACGTTATGTCTGTCAATGTGATGCCGGACTGGATGAGTAATTTTGACGATGAGGAAATGGTCTTCATCAAGAAATTCCTGCTGGCCTCCGGTTCGCTGAAAGAAGTCGCTGCCCTTTATGGGGTGACTTACCCAACCGTCAGGTTAAGACTGGATCGATTAATACAAAAGATTCAAATCAGCGAGAGTACATCGAACGAACCCTATATCGCGCTGATCAAACGTCTGGCTGTCAATGAAAAGCTGGATTTTGACACAGCGAAAATTTTGATATCCGAATACAAGAAGTCCCGAAAGGAGTCTCAGTGAAATGAATATAGACGCAGTTAGAAGCTTGATCGTTTTGCCGGTATTGATTCTAATCATCATTTTATTGACCGCGCTTCAGATTTTTTTATCCCTTCAGAAAAACAAATGGCTGGGACTGATCCTGCCGGTCATTTATGTCGGGCTGGCGCTTTTCCTGTCTTTAGGTGCCATGATCTATACCGGCGACATGGTCCCTATTATCATGGCACTGCTGCTCTATCTGATCCCTGCCGTCATAAATTTCGCGATCTATCTCGCTTGTCGTGCAAAAGTCAAAGATAAACAAAGGCAGGAACTTGAGAAAATGAACATTCACGATTTGGATTAAACAACAATCCTTAATAGAAAAGCGGTGATCTCATGGCAAAAAACAACTTTGGCTGGAACTTCGACAACTCCTACGCAAGCCTTCCTAAACTGTTGTACACTCACTTAGAGCCGACCCCGGTCAGACTCCCCAAGCTGGTTCGATTCAACAGCGCTCTGGCAAAGGAGATGGGGTTTGATCCGGATGCCCTGAACAGCGAGGCAGGCACTGAATATTTGGCTGGCAACCGGATGCCGGAGGGCGCTGAGCCACTCGCCCAAGCTTATGCCGGTCACCAGTTCGGACACTTCACCATGCTGGGGGATGGCCGCGCGATCCTCCTTGGGGAGCAAGTGACAACACAGGGCAAACGCCTCGATCTGCAGCTGAAAGGCTCAGGAAGAACGCCCTATTCACGTGGCGGAGACGGAAGAGCGGCCCTGGGACCTATGCTCAGAGAGTACCTGATCAGCGAAGCCATGAATGCCCTCGGAATACCTACGACTCGCAGCCTTGCTGTGGTTTCCACCGGTGAGCCCGTTTACCGGGAGACATCGCTGCCGGGTGCAATTCTCACACGTGTCGCATCCAGCCATCTCAGGGTTGGCACTTTCCAGTTCGCCTATAGCAGGGGCTCTGACCAGGACCTCAGAATGCTGACAGACTACGCGATTGCCAGACATGATCCCGAACTATCCGGCTCAGACCGTCCTTATTACGATTTTCTGAACGCAGTGATGCACCGGCAAGCCCGGCTGATCGCGAAGTGGCAAAGTATTGGCTTCATTCACGGCGTCATGAACACGGATAATATGGCGATCAGCGGCGAAACTATTGATTACGGTCCGTGCGCCTTCATGGATGCCTATGATCCCGCCACAGTTTTCAGCTCCATTGATGCCCACGGGCGTTACGCTTTTGGAAATCAGCCCTACATTGCCGCCTGGAATCTGGCCCGCTTCGCTGAAACCATGATGCCGCTGCTGGATACCAACGAGGAAAAGGCCTTCGCCCTGGCTCAGGAAGCCATTTCCGGGTTTTCGGACCTCTTCCGCAGCTGCTGGCTGGGCGCTATGAGTGTGAAACTTGGACTTTTCAATAATGAGCCTGAAGATGAGGGTCTCATTGAAGCGCTGCTCGAGATTATGCATAAACATCATGCAGATTATACCAATACTTTTTTGGCGTTAACCTTTGATCGCCCAGAAGTGAGAGGTCTGTTCGAGCAATCCGACTTTCAGGCGTGGCGGGTTCGGTGGCAGGAACGGCTTCTGAGGCAGACGCAGTCAGCGGGTGACGTTCAGGAGCGGATGAAGGGCGTGAATCCGGCGGTGATTCCACGGAACCATCGGGTGGAAGAGGCACTTGAAGCAGCGGTGAATTTGGGAGATTTCAGCGTTTTAGACCGCTTGACTGCCGTCCTTGAAAAACCCTTTGCCCATACCCCCGACCAAGCCGCTTATGCGGCACCCGCGCCTGAAAGCGCCCGGCCGTACCGGACTTTTTGCGGGACCTGAATCAGCGCTGGGGGAAGAACAGCCACAAATTAAATGGGGAAGTTGTCGCCATAGGTCAAAATAGACTTATGCCACAACTTCCCCATTTCATTTTTTGTTTTTGCCGATGGTCACAGCCCTAACTCTAAGCGTTTGCTGCAGCAAGTTCGGCCGAATCCTCGATGTCCCTGTAGTAAACTTCACGATCCAGATCCTTCAGGAGGGTGCCTGTCACAAGGCCCGAGGTAACGGAGCCGCTGACGTTGACAGCGGTTCGTCCCATGTCGATCAAAGGCTCAACGGATATGAGGAGACCGGCCAGTCCGACGGGCAGCCCCATGGAGGATAGGACAATCAGAGCGGCAAATGTCGCGCCACCGCCAACGCCCGCTATGCCAAAGGAGCTGATGGCGACAATGCCGATCAGTGTCAAAATGAAGCCGGGCGCTGTAGGATCAAGGCCTACCGTTGGTGCAATCATGACAGCCAGCATGGCGGGATAGACACCTGCGCAACCGTTTTGGCCAATTGCAGTTCCCAAGGTCGAAGAGAAGTTGGCGATGCCTTCCTCGACACCCAGTTTGTTCTTTTGAGTATCAATGGTCAGCGGCAAGGTCGCTGCGCTGGAGCGGGAGGTAAATGCAAAGCTTAGAACCGGGAGTATTTTGCGAAGGTAAATGGCTGGGCTCAATTTCAAGAGAGTGAGAATTGCCAAATGGAGTATAAAGACGGCAATCAAGGCGACATAGCTCGCCAGAACGAACTTGCCCATTTGAAGGATGGCTTCAAAACTCGTGTCGGCTACAGTCCGGGTCATAATGGCCAATATACCGTAAGGGGTGAGCCTAAGAATCATTTTCACCAAGTGGGTGATGACACCATGGAGGGCATCCACGCCATCAATGAAAATTTTTGCCTGTTCAGGGCTTCGTTTCTTAAGCGCCAGAACGGATAACCCAATCAAGGCGGAGAAGATGACAATAGCTATGGTGGAAGAGCTTCTTGCGCCTGTCATATCCGCGAAGGGGTTTGCCGGGAGCATTTCGAGCATCCGTTGAGGTGCGGACTGTTTGGATACTTCGTCGAGCTTTGTGGTAAGATATTCCGCTCTGGCTAATTCGGCGTCGCCTTGGATGATCTGGTCCGCATTGAGATTGAAACCGAGGGCTGAGGCAATGCCTATACCGGCGGACAAAGCCGTGGTCAGCAGCAGTACGGCTATAATAAGTCCGCTCAATTTCCCCAGGTTTTTCGATTGCTTCAGGTGAACAATAGCAGAGATGATCGACACCATAATCAGCGGCATAACGATCATTTGCAGCAGCTTGACGTAGCCGGACCCAATCAGGCTGAACCACTGATTGGAGGTCTTGATAATGGCGACATTGTCAGCGTAGAGATTTTGTAGGGCGAGACCGTAGAGGATTCCAAGTCCCAGGCCGGCAAAAACCCGTTTGGAGAAGGAAACCTTTTTCTTCTTCAAGTAGATTAAAAAGCCTACTAGGGAAAGCATGATGAGCAGATTGATCAGTACGGGAATGATTGGCATGATAGACCTCCTAAAACAATATATTAAAACATATATGAATACTATGTTTATAATATAGAGGCTAGCGAGGACTTTGTCAACAAAAAACATATAAAACATATAAAAATAATATGGTATTATTATTTTAGGTAGGGTTCAAGCTGTCTTGAACGTGAATTGACAATTGAAATGCAGCGCTATAGAATTTAAATAAAGTGATCGGTTTACTAGGTTTATAAGAAGACATACGAGGAGGTGGTATGATGAAACTGTCGACAAAAGGAAGATATGGGCTACGCTGCATGGTGGACCTCGCCTTGAATGCCACGGAACAGCATGTGCCGCTGGGGACCATTGCGGAACGACAGGGGCTATCCATTCTTTACCTTGAGCAGGTTTTTTCAGCCCTGAGAAAAGCAGGACTCGTGAAAAGCATCAAGGGGGCCGGCGGCGGGTATATCCTGGCAAGGCCCGCTTCAGAAATTTCCGCAGGGGATGTTTTGAGGTCGCTGGAGGGAGAACTTACTATTGTCAGTGGTCGCGCTGGAGCAGCGAACGAGGAAAATAACGCTATTGAACGGTGTTTGAAGGAACAGCTCTGGATGAAGATTGATGAAGCGGTCATGAATCTCTTGGATTCGGCATCCATTGATAGGCTCGCAGAGGAAGCCAGAAAATCAGAAGCGGCAAATGTCCTTGTCTATTACATATGAGTTCAACTGGGGGATTTTACAATGATTGTAAACATAAGGCCTATAGAGGTTAAAGACGCCAGGGAGATCAACGCCATCAGGCGCATGCCGGGGGTGTTTGAAAATATTCTCGGGCTGCCGTCAGAGCGTGTAGACCGCAGTGAAGGGTTTATTTCCGGTTTGGATTCAAATTCCCACCAGCTGGTGGCGACCGTCCTTGATGAAGAGGGAAGAGAGATTGTCGTTGGCACTGCGGGCATAGTGATAGGTGCAAATCCAAGACTCCGCCACACGGCCATGCTTGGCATCATGATTCACAAAGACTTTCAGAATCAGGGCATTGGCAAAAAACTGATGGAGGCGCTTCTTGATTTGGCAGACAACTGGCTGATGCTGATTCGCGTGGAGCTTGCCGTCTACACGGACAATGAACGCGCCATTGCGCTTTATAAGAAAATGGGGTTTGAAATTGAGGGCACCCGAAAAAAAGCGGCCATTCGCGGCGGTACCTATGTGGATGAATTTATAATGGCTCGCCTGCGGGCTTAGTATTGCGCCAGTATGATGAAGTAAATTATGCAGTCGTGGAGGAGCCATGGACCTTAAACTGAATCGAAAATTCAACAAAAAGTTCAAAGCTATTGAAGCGAGAACTTTCATAGTGCCTTTATTTGTGATCATGATCATATTCTTCATATCCTACAGCCACATGACTGATTTTATTAAGGAACACTATTATGATTTAAGAACAGATGAGGCCCTAAAAGTCGCGCGAAGCTACGCCACGAGTATTTCGAAATCTGAAGAGGCAGAGGAAATAGTCAATCAGCTGCTTGAAGAAAAGTTAAGAGTCGCCAGTCAGACTATGCTGCTTTATGAAGGGCAACAGAGCAACGCTTTATATTCAAAGCTGGCTGAAATTCTGGAATTGGATGAACTTGACTATTACAATTCTCAGGGTGAACTGCAATTCTCTAACCTTAAGGAAGTCATTGGGTGGAAAGTCTATGAAGGCCATCCTATTGATAAGTTTCTGAAAAGCAATGCAGAATTTTTAGTTGAAGACATCAGACAGGATGTCATTACGGGTAACTTTTACAAATATGGATACTTGAAATATAAGGATGGCAGCTTAGTTCAATTTGGTGTTTCTGCTGACAAAATTCAAAGTTTTTTACATAGTTTTGATAAAGAACAACTCCTTGCAGTTATGAAAGAAGAAAAAGATGCCCTGCGTATATGCTTTATTAATGAGTCCTTTATCGTTACAGAGAGCACTGATCCTCAGCGGGTTGGTACAATAATCAAAGACCCTTTGGTGCTGGAGAATATCACCAGAGAACTGGAGTTCAGCTATGTGGATTCAACGTCAAAAAAAGATGAGTCTTTTGTAGTTTTTGTTCCAGTGTCTACCGGCATAAGGACTGAAGGTGTCAGTGCCCTCGCCATTCAGTATTCCCTAAGCGAGACTAATGCCACTGTGCGCCAGGTCTCCATGTTTGTCATGATCGCCCTTTTAATGGTTTACTTATTTCTCCTTTATGTAGTAACAGCAACCTACAAAAAAAACAACAATTTAATTAAGCTGGCCTATTTTGATTCCTTAACGGGTCTGCCTAATAAACAGTTTCTTAAAGAATTCATGAAGAAGGAATTGGATTGCAGGGATACCCGTTCGAAAGCCCTCATGCTGTTCAACTGCAGTAACTTCAAGATCATCAATATGACAAAAGGGTATGAGTATGGGGATGAAGTCCTGAAGGAATTGGCCAGGATCCTATACGAACTCGAAAACGAAAACGTCAAATTGTTTAGATTTACCGCGGATCGCTTCGTTTTATATATCCAATCCTATACGGATGCTGGTGCTCTCGTGGCTATGGCTGAATCAATCAGTGAGAAAATGAATCAGCCGATGGTCATCCAAAACACAAAGCAATACATAGAAATTCAGATGGGAATCGTCGAAATCAATTCCAGTTATACAGATGTGGGACAAATCATCAAGGAAGTGTCAATCTCCTTAAATGATCTTAGCGAGTCCAGTCAGAAAAATTACATTTTCTTTAATAAAGAAATGGAAAAGGTTCTTCAAAGGGAAGAAATGATCGAAAAAGTCATTCGTACAGCGTTGACTGAGCATGGAGAAAGTCCCCTCTATCTGGAATATCAGCCTCAAAAGGATTTTGGAAGTGATAAGATCACTGGATTTGAGGCTTTGGCAAGAATGACGGATCCGGAACTTGGACAAATTTCACCAGTTGAATTTATTGCAGTGGCCGAGAGAAAGCAGTTGATCATCCCGCTTGGAAAGCTGATTCTTAAAGAAGCCTGTCTATTCTCGAGGCGACTGAACCAACTGGGCTTCAATGGGATCCGGATAGCGGTCAACGTTTCAGGCGTTGAAATGCTCCAGGAACAATATGTGGAAAATGTCTTGAAAATTGTCAGAGAGACCGGCGCTAAAGCATCAGAATTGGAACTGGAAATTACAGAGTCCATGTTGCTTCTCAATTTTGAGGGTATAAATACAAAACTAAAGGTCCTCAGTGATCATCACATTGACATTGCACTGGATGATTTCGGGACTGGCTATTCCTCTTTCTATAAGCTTCAGGAGTTAAATGTTCATACCATCAAAATTGATCGTTCGTTCATCAATAGAATAGATTCGAGAGAGCATACAGATTTGATTACGGCGGATATCATCTCAATGGCGCATAAAATTGGACTCAGAGTTATAGCTGAAGGGGTTGAAACCCAAAAACAGCATAATTATCTGAGTGAAAATGGCTGCGATCTAATGCAGGGCTATCTGTTCAGCAAACCCTTGAAGGAACAGGCTGCGCTGGAACTTCTGAGGGAAACTAACCTCGAGGATTTTGATGTGCAGACGAGCTGATGCGAGTCATATTTTTGAAATTCTAATGATCAATGAAGGAGGCGCTCCAATGCATGATAAGGTTGAAAAAATGCTGATGGAAAATCAGCTCTGCGTTTTATGCACCGAAAGTCACGGTATGCCCCATTGCTCACTTATGACCTATATTCTCGATGAAGAGAGGAAAATGATCTACCTGTTGACTTCAATGAACTCGAGAAAGTATAAAAATCTGAAGGAAAATAAAAATGTCAGCGTGATCATAGATTCACGCCAGCAGCTGGAGGTGGGTTCAAAACGCCCCATTACTTCAGTGACTTTTGATGGCGAATTTATCGAAATAGAAAAACCAATTCTTGAAGAGATGCGTGTCCAGTTCAGGGCGCGACATCCTGAACTGGAAGAAATTTTAAGTCAGGACAACTGTGTCATTTTTAGTGTTCGACTGAAGAATTACTTGTTGCTGAATGGCCCTGTTCAAATTCTGCAGGGTGAACTATAACACCCACATCGAGGAGTGACTTTTATGAAACGTTGGACCTTTATGTTAGTCATTGCCCTGAGCTTGGTGCTGTCAGCCTGTGCCGGTGAGTCTGCGCCTGCGGCGCCGCTAACGGGCGGGGAACAGGTGGAACAGCCGGCGAAAGCCACAGTGCAGGACATCACGCCGGAAGAGGCCAAGGAACGGTTGGACTCAGATGAAGCAATCATCCTAGTGGACGTCAGAACCAAAGAGGAGTTCGACAGCGGTCACATCGAGGACGCAGTACTTCTGCCGGTAGATCAGATTCAAAAAAACGCAGCGGAGGTGTTTCCTGACAAAGACGCTGTTTATTTTGTCTATTGCCGCAGTGGAAGCCGCAGCGGTGCTGCAACGGCTATGATGGTGGAGTTGGGCTATCAGAATGTCTTTGATCTTGGCGGCATCATAGACTGGCCTTACGACGTCGTGCAGTGAAACTCGGTGTCAGCGGCTGTCTCCTATTGACCCCGAAAAGTGGAAGATGGGGTCGAAGGATGATGGTGTCTGACACCGTCTTCCTTCACACCGCCTACCTTCCAACATTTATCTCGCCCTATCTCGTTCCTATCTTACCCACCTGGAGGACTGACAATGGACATTTTCTTAAGCGGCCTCATGGCCGTGACCCCTCAGCAAATCGTAATGTGGATTATCGCCGGCACGCTGATTTATCTGGCGATCGCAAAAGACTTTGAGCCCGCGCTTCTGCTGCCTATGGGTTTTGGCGCCATTATGGTCAACCTGCCCATGTCGGGTGCCATTACACAAATGGTGCAAGGCACTGCCGTAGAGGGCGTGCTCAATGTTCTGTTTGACATGGGCATTGCAACGGAACTCTTTCCGCTTCTGATTTTTATTGGGATTGGCGCCATGATTGATTTTGGGCCGATCTTACACAATCCCTTCATGCTGCTCTTTGGCGCAGCTGCGCAGTTTGGCATCTTTTTCACTGTTGCCGTGGCGACTTTGGCCGGTTTCAGCATCAAGGAAGCGGCGGCAATTGGCATTATAGGCGCGGCGGATGGCCCGACCTCCATTTACGTCGCAAATCAGTTTGCAAAGGAGCTGTTGGGCCCCATTTCGGTGGCGGCCTATAGCTATATGGCTCTGGTACCTGTGATCCAACCTCCAGCGATTCGGTTGGTCACGACCAAGGAAGAGCGCCAGATTCGAATGCATTATAAGTCTGAAAACGTCTCACAGGCGACGCGCATTGTCTTTCCAATTGTCATTACCATATTAACAGGACTGGTGGCGCCAAATGCCGTGCCGCTGATTGGCTTTCTCATGTTCGGAAACCTTTTGAGAGAGTGCGGCGTTCTCGACAGGCTTGCAAAGTCCGCTCAGAACGAGCTCGTCAACATCGTGACGATACTTCTTGGACTGACCATTTCCACGACCATGCAAGCCGAGCGCTTCCTGACCCCTCAGACCGGGCTAATCATTGGTATGGGACTTATTGCGTTTGTGTTTGATACCATCGGCGGAGTCCTCTTTGCGAAGCTGATTAACCTCTTCCGTAAGGAGAAAATCAACCCTATGATTGGCGCAGCCGGCATCTCCGCATTTCCAATGTCCGCGCGGGTGATCCAGAAAATGGCGCAGAAAGAGGACAGCCAGAATTTCATTTTGATGTATGCTGTGGGGGCCAACGTGGGCGGGCAGATCGCGTCGGTGCTGGCCGGCGGCCTGATTCTAATGCTGGTGCAGAGCCTGTAGTGCAGGCAAATCCGAGAAAGGGATGATTCCATGAATGAAACGTTTCTCATGTCCCTCGAGCTCATGTGGCGCGGGATGTTAGGCATTTTTTCGATCGTGTTTTTGATTTATCTGATGATCAAGCTGCTGAACAAGGTGTTTCCGGTGAAGTGATTTGGAGGCTTTATTATGAAGAACCAGTCAAGCGGCACCGCGGAAGGCGTTGCCTACATGCGGTTTTATGAGTCTCAGCGGCCGGTGGAAACCCGCATTTGCTCTGACGAATTGGCCTATCCGCTCATGGCTTGGTGGGCGCGTCTTACGGCGAGGCTTTGCCAGCCGCTGCCGACGCGCTTCATGGACTGGGCGTTTGAAAAGAAGGGCACAGGCGTTTCCGGCTATATGGCCGTTCGGACCCGCTTGTTCGACGATTTTGTGTTAAAAGGCGCCGCCGATGGTTGTCGCCAATACATCATCTTCGGAGCGGGGCTGGATTCCAGGGCGTACCGGTTCAGGGAGAAGCTTGCGGGATTGCGGATTTTTGAAGTGGACCATCCGGCGTCGCAGGGTGTGAAAAAAGAGCGCGTCGAAAAGCTTTTTGGCACACTACCGGATTATGTGTCCTATGTGCCCGTGGATTTTACGGTGGATGATTTATTGTTTTGTCTGGTTGAAGCCGGGTACAACCCAGGGCTGCCCACCATGTTTACCCTCGAGGGGGTCGTTATGTACCTCCCGGAGGCGGCAGTGCGCGAGACTTTGGGATTTGTGGTGCAGCACGCCGGTACTGGATCCCGGGTATTGTTCGATTATGTCTATGCTGGGGCACTGGACGGGCGGATCAAGAGCAAGGTGATTCAGCACATGAATTCGTTGAAGTTCGTTTTTCACGAGCCCGTATTGTCTGGAATAGAGCAGGACGCGGTTGAAAGATTTTTGCTGGATCAGGGTTTCACGCGGGCTGAGGATTATTCGCCGTCCAGGCTGTATGACCTTTATTTGAAGCCGGTAGTACCGGATCGGACGATTTCGAATGTCTACGCCATAGCGGCAGGGTACAAATAGGCGTTGTGGTCTGCCTCGCGGCTGTGTGTAGGCGTAAGGTGTGTTGGATTGCTGTATGCTTGCTCTGGTTATATATGAACGTGAAAGGATTTGAAGGTGAACTATGACTGAAGTTAAAGATGCTGGTATAATCCCTGTTCCACTGGAAGCTGGGAATATTGGTGCACTTAAAGAATGGCGGCTGCGGGTTCTGAAGTCGGATTGTCCGGAGTGCTATGGCCTGTGCTGCGTCGCGCTGCACTTCTCGGCTTCAGAGGGCTTCCCGCTGGACAAGGCACCTGGAAAGCCCTGCCCGCATTTAATGACGGACTTCAAATGTGAGGTCCATGATTCGCTGGCGGCCCGGGGTTATAAAGGCTGCATAGGCTTTGACTGTTTGGGTGCAGGGCAAAGGGTGTCCGGAGTGACCTATCCTTCGCAGAGTTGGAGGACCGCGCCTAAGATTGCCCACCCCATGTTTGAGGCCTTCGTCGTGATGCGCCATCTCTACGAGCTGCTTTGGTATCTCAGTGAAGGCCTGGAGCGATGCGACGGCAAGCGGCTTCGGAGAGCCCTCCATGAGGCTTTGAAGGAAGTCGAGGGTTTAACCTGTTTGGATGCTGAGGCTTTGGCGAAGATTGATATAAATGCGCTGAGGGGTAAGGCGAACGCACTGCTCATTGAAGTCGGGGAGCAGGTGAGAGGTGCTTATGGAAATGGTAAAGCTGCACCTCAGACTGTTAGACAGCAGTTTGGACGTTATGCGGATCTGGCAGGGGCGAAGCTCAGTGATATGAATCTTAAAGGCGCGAATTTAAGAGGTGCTGTTTTGATTGCTTCGGACCTGAATCATTCGGATCTGAGCGGTGCGGAGCTGATTGGCGCAGATCTCAGGGATGCCAATCTGAGAGGCGCAAATTTGGCTAGTGCGCTTTACCTGACCCAGGCCCAAGTCAACTCGGCCAAAGGGGATAGGGAAACTCGACTGCCGGAGATTTTGGACAGGCCGGTGCATTGGGTGTAGGCAGTGATTCAAAATATATAAAATAATATTTATGAGATGCAAAAAGGGGGAACGGTTACAACTTTAAGTTGTGTCCGTTTCCCCTTATCTTTTGACAATGTTACTAATATATTACGGTCCCCAAGTTGAAGCTGTCCGCGTCCCCAGTTCGAAACTTGTCCGCGTCCCCAAGGTAAAAAGAGGCTTATTGACCACCTTCAGGTTGAAGTTCAATCCACTCAAGTTAGCCCTCGCTGAGCTCGGTCATATCGAGGTTTAAAATGTCTTGGAGGACGGCGCGCAGGCGCTCATCAGAATGTTGTCCCCAGGCGGGATCGGAGGCAATATCATTGAATGGATAATTACCCAAAGCTTGATAAAGCGCGAATACCTGATCATCACCATATGTTTCGGCGAGATAACGGATCACCATGCCAGCAGTTGCATAATAGGTGAGGATCTCAGTTTGATCAGTGAGGCGCTCAAGATGCGTTTCTGACAATTCCTCTACTGGAATTTTCAAGGCGTCCATTGAAACCGTACCCTCTTCCATATAGGTAGACCCCTTGATTTTAAATGTACCGTAATGGATTGCAAGTCCTTCTGCGAACCAGATGGGCATATTTCCTTTGGATACCGAAATGGTCAATCTATGAATCAGTTCATGAGTAAACAGCGCCTCATAGTTGTATTCAGGCTCGCGTCCGGTAAACGCTTTAATGGCATGGCCTTCTTCCGACCAACCTGTGAAGAGCCAGGCGATTCCAAGGTCTGTCTTCTGGCGAAGCAGCTCTCTGTCGCTATAGAGCTTGATTTCGACATTTTCGGTCAGTGAATCAGGGAAGGTTGCATCAACGTTTTCAAGACTTTTTTCAATGAGAACAATAAAGCTCTCGGGATTGCCAACCTCAGGCATATAGAATACTTTAACGACGCCAACTTCTTTTTCATCAAACGCGACATCATGATCCAGCCACGACGATCCGGACTTAAGAAATCGCTCATGGTAGGTGACGGCGTTTAGCTGGTCATTCAATTTATAACTCTGCTGGATCTCTGCAATTGCGCTTCCATCTTCCTCAATTGAGATCCCAAGAAGATTCATATTGAAGTCGGATATATCTGCATAAGCCAGCCTGTGAGCCAAATAGGTCGCTTCGTTCAAGTAAGTCGCATTACTGCTGTCTATGGTCGTCAAATAAATGGCGCTGTCCTTTTCGCGAACGCCTTCTTCTTGAATTGCAATGACCGCATCTATTGACTTAAACACTGTTTGCTCTTCAGGAGTCAATCCAAAAGGCAATGAAGATTTAGTCCCCGTTATGCTTTTTCCTTCACCATCACGCTGTCCGCAGCCAATAACGCCATAAATCATGGCAATAAACAGAATAAAAGTAAACCCAATTTTAATGACACGTTGAACGGACATGTTCATATAAATCCTCCTAACCAGGTTAATGCATTAACAAATGGGTAAAGACAAAGGGCGAGCTTTTACAAAACAGTCCGAGAAATCATGCACATGCTGCAGAAAGAAAATATGCACTGGAGGTCAAGAAAACCATGAAGACGAAACATATAACCCTGCTGCTCATCCTATCCTTGATCCTGAACGCCTACACAATATTAAGAATGGGCAGTCTGAACCAGAGTCTCACCCAGCAGAGCAATCAACTGCAGTCCCAATTACTGGGTATGGATTCGCAGATAAATGGCATATCCTATACGATCGAGCAAAAACTCAATGAGCAAGCCAGCCTGCTGTCCTCTCACAAACTCGATTTTGGTGACATGGATCCCGTAACCTTCAAAGTGCCTGTCCAGGTCACAGTAATGCCAAAGCGCCTCGAACAGGGGACAATGGTAAAGCTCGTCATCAACGGACAGACAGCGCAGATGACCCACGAGCCGGACTACGCTCTCAAAGGTACCCTTGAGGTTTCCGTTTTCGAGGAACTCCACACTTCCATCATCTTCGAGAAAGAAACCAGCCGTGAAGTCGAAACTCTGATAACATACGGTCCGCTGCGCTACGACTATCTCCCAAACATGGGTGCCAGTTACAACGGGCATATTTCTAATTCACCGAACACCAATAAATGGCGTTTTCAGGGCGAAGTCCATATTGCGCTTGACCCTAACAAGTACAAGACAGACGTAAAAAGTGTTAAACTCGTGGAGCTGCTGGACGGTGTACCTGTTAAAAGCCATGAAACCGACCTTGCCATCGACATTATGATCCCACTGAATGAGGAGATTGCCATCGAAAAAGGTCAGACCTACGCGTTGATGGCCGTAATGGAGGATGTCAACGGACTGATCTATAATTATTATGTCAACGGTTTTTTCCTGGACACTTCAATCGGTTTTAACGGGGATTATGGTCAAGGCGAACGGATTACAATCCTCGATTCATCTGGAGAGGTGCTTTTTACCTCAGAGAAATAGACTGTTTGTCGAGAAACTATATCCATTCGATTATCTATATTTATACCCCCGCCCAGAGCGTTTTAGCCGATGGTTGGGCATGTGAACATCGGCAGAAGCGTGTATTTATTATTTATAATGGGTATATATAATGTGCAATCCACAAGGATCTCTCTCGATCTCAGACACAACTTGAGGAAGAACCCGATTTGGAGGTGTACATCATGCGTAAATTATTAAGCCTATTCCTGATGTTGTCCCTGGCACTGACGATCATAACGGCCCAAGCACCAGCCTTTGCCGCTGAAACAACGGGTGCAGGTACGAATGAACCGGTACAGGACCGCGACAGAGTTCAGGATATGACGAGTTGTGAAACTCAGCCTATGATTCAAAAGCGCGACCAGGATCGCGTTCAATTCTTAACGGAGGTTCAGCTAGCTCATAGAAGCCAGCTCAGGGTCCAGCTTCAGCTCGGCACCGAAGCCCAACTGCAATTCCAGGAGCGGCTGGAGACTGCGCTCCGAACTCAGGCGGAAGCCCAGACCGCAAATACCAACCAGTATCGCCTATGTTTCTCCGACATAGAGACCCACTGGGCGAGAGACCACATTCGCTGGGCCTATCTTTGGGGTCTTGTGAGTGGCTATCCGGATGGGACATTTCATCCTCAGGGGCTCATCACCGGCCTCGAAGGCGTACTTATGACCAGCCACCTGGTTCGGGATCTCAAGGGTATTGAGCCTTACACCGCGTTGGATATGGACATAGACTGGTCACTCATTCCGACGTGGGCGAGGGAAGCCCTTCGCGATCAGACGGCGCTCCGCATCATGAATCAGAGCCAGACCTACGGCCAGACGCCACTGAACCGTTACCAGCTGGCGGTCATGCTCGCCAAAGCGTTGGAGCTTCAGAAATCTGAGGGGCCGGGACCTGGCATGGCGCCGCCTTTCAGCGATTTCGAAAAGATTCCTGCCGATGGTCGCGGCTACATCCTCTCTCTCCAGAACTTAGGCCTGATCTGCGGCGACAATGGCAAGTTTGAGCCGGACCGCCTCGTCACCAGAGCAGAGGCAGCCGCCATGCTGATGAATGTCATCCAT
Source organism: Acidaminobacter sp. QWL-03 (assembly GCF_058683855.1). NCBI lineage: Bacteria > Bacillati > Bacillota > Clostridia > Peptostreptococcales > Acidaminobacteraceae > Acidaminobacter > Acidaminobacter sp. QWL-03. The sequence goes on along the minus strand of NZ_CM178752.1, from coordinate 1,898,520 downwards.
GCCCTTGATGTCATACCGCCTGAATGGGTTGTGGCGGATTCAATGACATCCCTGACACTGACACTGGACGAGAATCCGACCACAGGCTACAGCTGGGCCTACACTATGGCACCGGAGGGCATCCTGGCACTGGATCACGATGCCTTTGTGAGCAGCCAGACTTCAGCCAACGTCGTAGGCGCGGGTGGTCAGCACACTTGGACCTTCAAGGTCCTTGCGAAAGGCTGCGTCCGCTTGACTTTCCAGTATTACAGACCATGGGAAGCGCCGGAAACCGCGGCTGAAACGAGAGTTTACGCTGTGAATGTCGGCGAGGACGGGCTTTTGGAAAGTGTCAGAAGAATTAAGTGACATCAGACGCAGAACTGTAATTTTGGAAAGGTAGTCGGAAGCTGGCCGCGGCCAGCTTCCGACTTTTTAATGGTGGCAATTATTACGAATATATTACCGTCCGCGTCGGGGACGGTTTCTCGTTTGGGGACCGGGGTGCGGACAAAAACCTGGACTATGAAAAAGTCAGGAGTTGTCCGTATGTATTCGTTGGAAGTTAGGAAAAAAGTAATCGAGTTATACATCAAGTACGACAAGTCTGCGGCCGCTGTATCAAATGAGCTCGGTTTTCCATCGTGTAGAGTCATCCGGAGATGGTACAAAGACTATCTAAGGGGTCAATCAATCGGAGACGAATGGGGGAGGAAACCTAGAAAGGTCAAGTATTCAGTAGAGCAAATGGAAGTAGCCGTTAATCATTACCTGGCGCACGGGAGAAATCTTTCAAGAACAGTAAGAGCTTTAGGCTATCCATCCACGGGCAAATTAAGACTCTGGTGTGATGAATTGAATCCAAATGATCGCAAAATGCACGTCAGTAGTATACAATGCACTCAAGCGCAGAAAAAGGAAGCCGTCGTAGAACCCGACACGCCGTGTGTCAGGGCGACGGATCTCGGAGATAAGCACAGTGTCGGCCGAAGAACTAATTATAAACACAACGGTGTTCTGCTCGCTAAGGAGTATCCAATAATCATGTTGAAAGTTGATGATAAACTCCATGAAGGCAAGCCCCCTGAAGGAACAGAGGCTCTCTTGGTTGAAATCGAATTGCTAAAAAAACAAATCAGGAAATTGGAAATTGAAAAAGAACTCATGGGAGAACTCTCAATAATTCTAAAAAAGAACCCGGGCGTCGATCCGAAGAAATTGACAAACAAAGTGAGAGCAACATTGATCGACGCCCTAAGAAATAAATATACCCTTAAGGAATTATTGAAATATGTTGATATACCAAAAAGCAGTTATCATTATCATCATCAGATTGCATTGATGCCTGAGAAATACGAGAATATCAAGCTTCGAATTATTGATCTTTTTAAAGAAAACCACGGAAGATTTGGATATCGACGGATTAACGAACTCCTTCAGCAGGAAGGCATTCGTGTTTCGGAGAAGATTGTGAGACGTATCATGTCAACATTAAAACTTGTTGTTTTCGGGAAAAAGAAGCGAAAGTACAGTTCCTATTTAGGTGAGATAGCACCTGCAGCAGACAACCTGATTAATCGGGATTTCCATGCGGACGCACCAAATACAAAATGGCTTACGGATATAACCGAGTTTTCAATCCCCGCCGGTAAGATATACCTATCCCCAATAGTAGACTGCTATGACGGTTATATAACGAGCTGGTCAATTGGAACAAGACCCGACGCAGCTCTGGTTAACAGTATGCTTGATCGCGCCATAGACAAGCTACAAGAGGATCAGCGTCCAATTGTCCATTCGGATAGAGGATGCCACTACCGTTGGCCAGGGTGGCTATCCAGAATGGACAATGCAGGCCTGGTGAGATCAATGTCAAAGAAAGGCTGTTCACCTGATAACTCTGCCTGCGAGGGCTTCTTCGGCAGACTCAAGGTTGAAATGTTTTATTATCGCTCATGGGTCGGTGTTAGCCTGAACGAGTTTATGAATATATTAGATGAATACTTAATCTGGTATAACGAAAAAAGAATCAAAATGTCGCTGGGTGGAATGAGTCCGTTGGTGTTCAGGCGAAGCAAAGGACTAGTAGCCTAAACCGTCCAAGAAAACGTCCGCACCCCCGACGCGGACGGTAATATTTCCTCCTACCATTTTCCTATCTCGTCCACCGCAAACGTGATAAAATAATAAAATGAACTTCCAGCAAAGGAGCGCCTTATAAATTATGAACATTCTAGTTGCAGATAAAATTACAAAGAGCTACAGCGAAAAACGACTGCTTGAGGACGTGTCTGTCGCCATAAATGAGGGGGAGCGCATCGCGCTGATCGGCATCAACGGGACGGGGAAGTCCACGTTTTTGAAGGTGATAGCAGGTGTGGAGGGGCCGGATGGTGGGAAGGTGACCATCGGCAGCGGTATGAAGGTGGAATACCTGCCTCAGAGTCCGGAGTTCGAGCCTGGCACGACGGTGCTGGAGCAGGTCTTTAAGGGCCACTCGCCGGTGATGAAGCTGATCCGGGAATACGAGCAGGCACTGGAGGACGTTCAGACGCACCCAGGTGATGCCCAAAAGGAAAAGCACCTGATCGTCCTGAGCCAGAAGATGGATCACATGGAGGCCTGGACCACGGAGGCCGAGGCGAAGAACATTCTGACGCAGCTGGGCATCACCTCGTTCCAGGCGGACGTGGCGACCTTGTCCGGCGGACAGCGCAAGCGCGTGGCTATGGCCAGCGTGCTGATCAGCCCCGCGGACCTGCTGATCCTGGACGAGCCGACCAACCACATTGACAACGATACCGTGGACTGGCTGGAGAAATACCTCCTGAAGCGCAAAGGCGCGCTCCTGATGGTCACCCACGACCGGTACCTGCTGGACCGCATTTCAAACCGCATCTTAGAGCTGGAGGATGGGAACCTCTACAGCTACCAGGCCAACTACGCCGGTTATCTGGAGCTCAAGGCCCAGCGGGAAGACATGGCCCAGGCCTCGGAGCGCAAGCGCCAAAGCCTGATCCGGACGGAGCTGGAATGGATCCAGCGCGGTGCCCGGGCCAGGTCCACCAAGCAAAAAGCCCGCATAGAACGTTTCGAGGCGCTGACTGCCCAGCGCGGCCCAGACAGCGTCGGCAATGTGGAGATGCAGGTCAGCTTTTCGAGGCTTGGCAAGAAGATCATTGAGATGGACCACATCAGCAAAACCTATGGCGAGCTTCCGGTGATTCAAGACTTCACCTACACGCTGCTGAGGGATGACCGCATTGGGATCATTGGTCCTAACGGCATTGGTAAGTCCACTCTGATGAAGATCGCCGCCGGACGGCTGCTGCCGGACCACGGCAAGGTCTCAATAGGGGATACAGTCAAAATTGGCTATTTCTCACAGGAAAACGAAGATATGGACACCCAGCTGCGGGTCATTGAGTACATTCGCGAGCAGGCAGAATTCATCACCACCAACGATGGCGTCAAAAGCGCCTCTCAAATGCTGGAGCGCTTCCTGTTCCCGCCCGGTGCCCAGTGGACGCCCATTTCCAAGCTGTCCGGCGGCGAAAAGCGCCGCCTGTACCTCCTCAGAATCCTCATGGGTGCCCCCAATGTCCTGATGCTGGACGAACCCACCAACGACCTGGACATCCAGACCCTCGGCATCCTGGAGGACTACCTGGACGAATTCCCGGGCGCCGTCATGGTGGTCTCCCACGACCGCTATTTCCTCGACCGCATTGTGACCAGCATCTTCTCCTTTGAGGGTGGCGGCCGTGTCAGGCAGCTTGCAGGCGACTATACGGATTACAGGCAGTTCATGGACCGCCAGACCCAGGAGGAAGAGACCCTTCAAAAAGAAAAGGGCCAAAAAAAATCCAGTGGGCCGATGGTCACCAAATCCAACACCTCCACCACCAGCAATGAAGCGAAATCCAAGCCACTGAAGTTTTCGTACCAAGAGCAGCGGGAGTTCGATCAGATCGATTCGGTCATCGCCGGGCTGGAGGCGGAGCTGCAGGGGCTGGAGGAACGGATGCTCGAAGCCTCGTCAGATTTTGAAGCCCTTGGACGGCTGACAGAGGAAAAGTCGGCCTTAGAACAGCGGCTGGATGAGGCCATAGAGCGCTGGACCTATCTTAACGAGCGGTATGAAGAGATTGAACGGAATAAACGGGAGAATTAAGGATGAGAAACTCGGGGTTGATAGGCGCAAGCCGCAGACACCGAGTTTATCTTGAAGGTGAAACTTGGTGTCAGAGGTGAAACTTGGTGTCAGACACCGAGTTTCCCGAGTTTCTCTTACCTTCCAAATAGTCTGGAGGTCGTCAAATGAAGCATTTCAGAAAAGAACTTTGGTTTAACGTGCCCGCCCGCAGGGGCTTTGTGAATATCACCGGAGACCTGCAGAAATGTTTAAAAGACAGCGGGATCCAAGAAGGCCTGCTGCTGTGCAACGCCATGCACATCACGGCCAGCGTCTTTATCAATGATGATGAAAGCGGTCTCCACAGAGACTTCGAGCGCTGGCTGGAAAAACTGGCGCCCGAGAAGCCCTACAATCAGTATGACCACAACGGCTACGAAGATAATGCCGATGCTCACCTCAAGCGAACCATCATGGGACGTGAGGTTGTCGTCGCGGTGACATCAGGCAAGCTGGATCTTGGACCCTGGGAGCAAGTCTTTTATGGGGAGTTTGACGGCAAGAGGAGTAAGCGGGTATTGGTGAAGATCATAGGGGAGTAGCATGTTATGACAGAAGAGACTAAGCAATTTGAATTCACCGCAGTGATTCAGAAAGTACCTGATTTGGATGGCGCTTATGTAGAAATTCCGTTTGACGTCAAGGCGGTCTACGGCAAAGGCCGCGTCAAGGTTCACGCGACCTTCGACGGCGAACCTTATGATGGCAGCTTGGTGAAAATGGGCACACCATGTCACATTATTGGCATTCGCAAAGACATTCGGGTAAAGATTGGCAAGCAGCCGGGGGATACTGTGAGTGTGACTATTGTGGAGAGATAGTGTTTCACGTCATGAGAAACTCGGTGTCAGTGGCTGGTGCCAAATGACCCCCGAGTTTCTTCTTCATTTCAGAAGCATTTAACACAAGTTTTACATTTTCTCTATTGAACAGACGGGTTTCTCATGTTAATATATGATTGAATTCAAATATAATCATATAATTTTGTAATTGCCATTTAACTTATAAGTGACGAGGGGCAGGTGACATTATTTAATGTTGGCGATTTTTAAAAGCTTGTGTGACGAGAACAGGTTAAGATTATTGAATCTCCTAATGCACTACGAGCTGTGTGTTTGTGAAATCGAAGTCGTCCTTGGCCTCAGTCAGTCCAATGTCTCCAGACACCTAGGTGTTTTGAGAAAAGAGAAAATCATCACGGGTTCTAAAGATGGCCAATGGGTCCACTACAAAGTTGATGACAGGTTTCTCGACGACCATGAGCAGCTGGCAACTTATCTGAAAGAGGGATTTCGTAAGGAACAACCTTTTGTTCTAGATCTCAAGAAATGCAATGTGTACAAAAAAAGCGATTACAACTGCTCGGATATAACCAGCGACAAAAGCAAGGTTGAAAATTACATTATGAATCACGTGAATCGCAGCTAAAATCATGGCAGAAAATTACAGGGAGGATTCAAAAGTGAAAAAGAAACAAATCCAGGGCATCAGTTTTTTTGAAAGGTATTTGACGGTGTGGGTCGCGGCCTGCATGATCATAGGTATTCTGATTGGCGTCTATTTGCCTCAGGTTCCAGCCTGGCTGAGCAAGTTTGAGTACGCCAGCGTGTCCATTCCCGTCGCGATCCTGATTTGGCTCATGATTTACCCAATGATGCTCAAGGTTGACTTCCACAGCATCAAAAAAGTAGGCGAAAACCCTAAAGGCCTCATTATCACCTGGGTCACCAACTGGCTGATCAAACCCTTCACCATGTTTGGCATAGCCTCGCTATTCTTTTATGTGTTTTACAAAGGCATGATATCAAACGAACTTGCCAAGGAGTATTTGGCTGGAGCTGTTCTTCTTGGCGCGGCGCCATGTACCGCTATGGTCTTTGTATGGAGCCATCTGACAAAGGGGAATCCTGCCTATACGCTTGTACAGGTTGCAACGAACGACCTCATCATCCTCGTTGCTTTTGTGCCGATTGTCGCCTTCCTGCTTGGGATCAGTAACGTCGCAGTACCTTGGGACACACTTTTTCTTTCGGTCGTCCTCTTCGTTGTCATTCCACTGGGCGCTGGTTGGTTTTCCAGGGTAGTCATTTCAAAAAACAAAGGGCTTGAGTATTTTGAAAAAGTCTATATTCCAAAATTCAGCAATGTCACGGTCGCTGGATTATTGCTGACCTTGGTCATTATCTTCTCCTTCCAGGGACAAATCATTGTCGATAATCCAATCAATATTGTCCTGATTGCAGTCCCTTTGATCCTACAAACCTTCTTAATATTTTTCATAGCTTATTTCTGGGCGAAGTTTTGGAAACTGCCTCACAATGTCGCGGCGCCTGCTGGTATGATTGGCGCATCAAACTTCTTTGAGCTTGCGGTTGCGGTAGCGATCTCTCTCTTCGGTCTCCAATCCGGCGCGACTATAGTTACAGTAGTCGGTGTGCTCGTAGAGGTACCGGTTATGTTGACACTCGTCAAAATTGCCAACAATACTAGAAGCTGGTTTGTTCCAGAGAAAAAATCAGCGTAGTGCCTTGTGAATTATAAAACTATAACCTATTTTTGTGTTTATATGGCACTAATTCGAGGAGGAAAAAAATGAGCAGGAAACCAAAAGTCGCCTTTATTTGTGTCCACAATTCATGCAGAAGTCAGATGGCAGAAGCATTGGGCAAGCATTTTGCCGCTGATGTCTTTGATAGCTATTCGGCAGGCACTGAAATGAGACCTCAGATTAATCAGGATGCCGTAAGACTGATCAAAGAGATTTATTCAATTGACATGGAGGAAACTCAGAGTCCAAAACTCCTGACAGATATTCCGGATGTCGATATAGTGATCAAGATGGGGTGCAACGTGATCTGTCCGTTTCTTCCGAGCCAGCACGAAGAGGACTGGGGACTGGATGATCCATCGGGCAAAAGCGATGATGAATTCAAGATCATTATTCAGAAGATCGAGGAAAACGTTAAAACACTGTCTGAAAAAATCAAAAATGGCGACATCGCGCTTCAATAATCGTGTCGCTTGTCATTGAACTCAAAACGAAAAAGCGGCATCAAGCAGATGAGACAATGCGCATCTGTTTGGTGCCGCTTTTTCTCTATTTCATGCATTATACTTTTTACTCTTTATTCTTTACTCTTCAGAAACCTCCACCGCATGAACAATGGTTCTGCCGTTGTTGACGCCATAGCTGCAAGTCACTAGAGTTAGAAGCCTTTGGCCGGTTTCCAGTATCAGGTCTTGACGATGCAGGGAAAGGTCTTCAAGGCCATTTAGGTAAGTCAGGTATTCGGTATCGTTTTCAAAATGGAGTGTGAAGACGTAATCATCGGCTGAAATTTCATAAACGGAAAAGATTTTGTAAGTTCTCGTCTCAAACAGTCCGGATAGCTGAATATGCTGGTTTTGAGAAAAGAAGTCTAAATCCTGATAATAGGTTAAATTTTGAAACATGGATTTGTTTTTCATATTATGACCATAGATCAGCGTGTGGGGATCATTGAAATTGCCAAGGTTTCTATAGTCCATGAACAAGGTGCCCGCCTCGCTGTAGTTCCCGTTGAAATCGCGTTTGAGATAGTCCTGGTTGTCCTTGCTGCGTACGAATGGATAATCAATGTTGGTACCAGGGATTTGAAGCCAGCCCATGAAATCCGGATTAATATCAAGCCACTTTTTATTGATATTTTCTTTGTAAACATAAGAGGATTCAGAGCTGGATGAGCCCTCGGCGGAACCGGTTGGGTCGGTCTCGCTTGAAGCCGGTGGCGGAAGTGCCGCTGATGCTTCTTGCACCAGTTGATCAGCTCTATGCTCTGACAAGCGCTCATAGTTGTTTTGAGCCTGAGCCCGCTCCCAAGCGACGTAGGCTGTACCTGCCAGAAGGAGCATAGCTGCTGCTATAATCCCGTTTAGTAATTTCTTCTTATTAGAGGAAGTCATCTGGATCACCTCAAAATTAAAATATCACAAAACGAGATAAAAATCAAGTAAATGAGAATTATTTTCAAAATGAAGTTGACAAACAACACGATATGTGATATTTTATAGACATCAAAGGCACACCAAAAAATAAATATCACACACACTTATAAAATAGGAGGCATTTCAAATGAAAAAACTAATGAGTTTACTAATGAGTTTAGTACTATTGATCGGCATAGGCTTACCGGCATTCTCAGCGGATCAGGACATTGTAGAAATTGCAGTGGGCAATGAAGACTTCAGCATTCTGGTAGCGGCACTTCAAAAGGCTGAGCTCGTAGGAGCGCTTCAAGGCGAAGGCCCATTCACAGTCTTTGCGCCAACCAACGCAGCTTTTGAAAAACTGCTCGCTTCGCTCGGCATTACAGCAGAGGACCTTTTGAATCACCCACAATTAAAAGAAGTTCTCCTTTACCACGTGGTTTCAGGTCAAGTCCTCAGCACGGATCTATCAAACGGTATGACAGCCCCAACCCTGAGCGGCGAAAACATTAAAGTTGATCTTTCAAGCGGCGTCAAAATCAACAGCTCCAGTGTTACAACAGCTGACGTCATGGCAACCAACGGTGTCATCCACATTATCGATTCAGTCCTGGTGCCATCCACTTTCAAACTGAATCCTGAGCCAGCAGTCCCTGCAACCGTAGTTGATGTAGCGCTTTCCAACAGCGATTTCAGCATCCTGGTCGCAGCCCTTCAAAAAGCGGATCTCGTGAGTGCCCTTCAAGGTGAAGGCCCATTCACCGTCTTTGCGCCAACGAACGCAGCCTTTGAAAAGCTCCTCGCAGCCCTCAACATCAGCGCATCAGATCTGCTCAACCAGCCGGATCTTGCGAAAGTCCTTCTCTACCACGTGGTTTCTGGTAAAGTCATGAGCACAGATCTTTCCAACGGACTTGAAGCAGCAACTCTGAACGGTGAAAAAGTAAAATTCGACCTCAGCAGCGGCGTCAAAGTCAACCAAAGCGGTGTTACCGCAGCGGACATTGAAGCTGGAAACGGCGTCATCCACGTGATCGACACGGTACTTGTCCCTCAAAACTTCACTTATCAGGCTGTAGAAGACCACAATGACATTCCTAAGACCGGCAGCGCAGGTTTGACCCCATTTGTCATCGCAGGTATAATGACATTAGCCGGTGCAGGCATGATGAGAAAAAGAATGAAATAGCAAAGAGGTTGATGACATGACTGATTTTGGTACCCGACTCAAACTTGCCAGAAAGAATAAAAAAATGACGCAGAAAGATCTAGCCGGGCTTCTGGGTGTTGAACAGTCAACCATCTCCAATTATGAAAAGAATTTTAGGTTTCCTGTGGCATCAGCGCTTAAAGATATTGCGGATCAGTTGGATGTCAGTTTAGATTATCTCCTTGGAAGATCAGATGAGGAATCGTCAAGTGTATCCCCAGAGGCTTCGACAGAAGTCTCTGGTTCCTTTTTTATGGATCGTGACCATCGGCCACCCGCATCTTTAAATGAGGCTGATCGGGCGTTAAGGGCATTACAAGAGACATTCTTTGAGTGCCTTAAACAGGGCAACTGGCATGAGGCAGCGGAATTGATTTTAAATTACCGTGGCGATGTCACTATGCTGGACTACTATGAAAAGGTGTTTGCGCCAACCCTTGAAGCGACGGGCGCGCTATGGGCTTCCGGAGATATGAGTGTCGCTGAAGAGCATATGATTTCATCTGTGATTGATAAGCTGATGACGCGGCTTGAAGTTGATAAGACGGAGGGTCTTTTAGAAGCCAAACCTTTTACTGCCGTCCTGATGCTGCCCGGCGCAGAAGAGCACGAGTTTCCGCTGAAGATGACGGACGAGGTGTTTAAGCATCATGGATGGAAGACTTTCTACCTTGGCAGGAGCATTCCTGTTTCAAGTTTGGAGGATTTCTTTAAGAAAAAGAAGGTTTCGCTTCTTGTTCTGTCAGTGACCTTGAGCCGCCATCTCAACAGCTGTGAAGCCTTGATCAGAGCGATCAAAGCCTTAGATCCTGTTTTGCGGCCTCAGATTATGGTCGGTGGCAGTGCGGTAGAAAGTGAAGCGGTGGCGCTGAATCAATTAGGGGCGGATTTTTATCTCCCCTCTCTGCAGGCACTGGATCAAGGTTTGGACGAGATTGAAAAGAGGATGCTGTAAAAAAATGGGCGGAAGTCGGTGTCAGACACCTTCTTCCGCCCAAATTTATTATTCGAGACAGCTGCCATCCTGAAGACCTGTACCGAGGCCATTTCTCACGCCTGTGGCACGGAAGCCGCCAATGTTCTTATTGAGTCCGCCTGGGCCATTTGAAGCGCCATTTCCAAAGGCATTGCCGCTGTCAAGACCATTGCCGCGACCGGTTTCAGAATCGGCGTTGCCGCCTTTGAAGCCATTGCCATTTCTGGCTTGAGCGCCAGCCAAGCCGGAGGCTGCGCCAACTGCTGCGCCGCTGGATACTCTTTCATCCGCACGTTCAAAGGCTTTGAGATGGTTCTCGCTGCCTTTCATCAGCGCAGTGAAAACGGCTTTGACGTCGGCAGGAAGGTCTGGGTCTGCCAGGAATTTTTCATACATCGCTATATTGGCAACTTCAGCCTCGACCCCTATGCTGTAGATTTCAGCCAGGGTATCTGGAATAACCAAATGCTCAGAAGCTGTATTCGCAGGCACCGCTATATCATATTTTTCGAAGAGAGGCAGCAGCGCGCTGATATGTTGGGTTTCGGCTTTCATGATATTGGAGAAGGGTCTGGTCACATCAAATTCTGCCATGATCTTTTCGTATTCAGCTTTGGCGAGATACTCGTCTTCAATGGCGTAGTTCAGCATGTCTTCCAGCGTGTAGTCCTGATCTGCGGCGGCGCCCACATGACCAAAGTCAGTGGTGCCGGCGAAAGCGGAAAGTGGCGAGAAAATCATAGAGAGGGAAAGGACTGCAGGGATTACTTTTTTCATCTTGTTAGTTGTCATTTTAATAACCTCCAATGTTAGTGCTTGAGCTTGTGCCCTTTTAGTTTTGACTCGCGTGTTTCTCTGTGTCTCTGTTGCTCTGTTTCTTGAGAACATCATACTGCCAAAATGTAAAGGAAATTTGAGGTTATTCTACATAGTTTGAAGAAAAGCAAATTACCGTTATAATGAAGATAGCGAATGAATGTTGACAACAAACGCATCTCGGCAACTCCAAATTCGACCCCAAAAGGAGCATGATGATGGCGAGCAAGCTCTCAATGACTTTTATTAAAAATCCAAACGCAAGAATCAAAGGCAGCAACAAAACAAACCCAGACTTTATTGGCACAGAAGTCACTGCCAAGGTCCGCGACTTTCATAAAAGCTTCCCTCAGTATGAGCCAACACCTCTTCAAAACCTGGAAGCCCTTGCAAAAGCCTACGGCGTCAAGGCCATCTGGGTTAAGGACGAATCCTATCGCTTTGGGCTCAATGCCTTTAAAGTACTGGGCGGTGCCTACGCTATAGGAAAATATCTCGCGGAGCGCCTTGATACGCCCCTTGAAGACCTGTCCTTTGAAAAGTTGAAATCCAAAGAAATGAAAGAAAAAATGGGGGAGATCACCTTTGTCACAGCCACAGACGGCAACCACGGCCGCGGCATTGCCTGGGCTGCCAGAGAGCTGGGGCAGAAGTCGGTAGTCTACATGCCGAAGGGCTCTTCCCAAATCCGCCTCGACAACATAAGAAACGAAGGCGCGGAGGCCTCCATCACAGACCTCAATTACGACGACGCCGTCCGACTGGCAAACCGCTATGCCGAGGACCATAATGGCGTCCTCGTCCAGGACAGCTCCTGGGAAGGCTATATGGACATTCCGACCTGGATCATGCAAGGCTACGCGACTCTGGTGGACGAGGCGGTGGAGCAGATCAAGGCCCTGGGACACGAACAGCCAACTCACGTTTTCCTTCAGGCGGGCGTCGGCTCCTTCGCCGGCAGCATTCTGGGCTATCTGGTCTCAGCCTTTGGCGACAACTATCCCGTCACCGTGGTGGTCGAGCCCGACGAGGCGGCCTGTCTGTTTAAATCCATGACGATCGCGGACGGCGAGCCCCATGCGGTCACGGGGGACATGCCTACCATCATGGCCGGCCTGGCCTGCGGCGAACCTAGCCTGGTCGCCTGGGGTGTTCTCAGAGATTATGCCGATGGTTACCTGTCCTGCCCCGACGCCATTGCGGCCAAAGGGATGAGAATCCTTGGAAACCCGCTGAAGAATGATCCTCAGGTCATTTCCGGGGAATCCGGCGCAGTAGGCATGGGTGTCCTGAGTCTTCTGATTCAGGATCCGGCATACAAAGACCTGGCCAAACAACTGAAGCTGGATGAAAGCTCGAAAATCCTGATCATCAGCACAGAAGGGGACACAGATCCAGAGAATTACAGAAGCATTGTTTGGGATGGCGCCTATCCCACATTTTGATCTGCTTCACGTCAGATTTTGAGATTTGGACAGCCCAGCCGCACTGTTTTTTATGACCTAACCTAATATCGGGGGTACGCCAGTGGAAAAACCATCGAATTTGACCTTCACTATAAAACCGTTCCTCTCAGAGTTGGAAACAGAGAAAGTTAAGGCACTTGAAGCACACTGCGTCAATGTCGACCAAATAGCTTTAAAGCTTGAACTGGATTACAAGCTGAGCGTGGCTAAAAGTCTAAACTTTCAAGGAGAAGAGATGAATGAGTTCCTCTGTTATGACAAAAGCCGCTTGGTTGGCTATGCAGGCGCGTTGAGCTTTGCCGGTTCAGAGCCTGAAGTCAGCGGCATGGTGGATCCGGCGTACCGAAGGCAGGGTATTTTTGATGCGCTCACCTGGTTCGTCATTCAGGAGCTTTCCAAACGTCAGGTGTCTTCTATGCTGCTTTTGACGGATCGCGCCTCAAACGCCGGTCAAGCTTTTGTTAAAAAACAGGAGACCGTTCTGGATCATACCGAATATGAAATGTTCCTCAAACTGCCGTGGGAGATCAGCCTGACGGACGACATGAAAAAGGGCATCCGGCTGCAAAAAGCGACCAATCAGGACGCGGATGAAGTGGCAAGGCAAAACGCGATTTATTTCGTGCAGGAGGGGCAGGCGTCAGACGGACAGACGGGGACGAACCCTGCATCCTCGGAAACCTCTGAAGCCGCTTCGGAGAGACGCATCCTGCCCGAAGAGGAAGAAGAGCGGGGCATGACGATCTATTTGGCGGAGGTTGGGGATCAAACGACCATCGGCAAAATTCATTTGGATTTTAGGATTGGGCAGGGCGGGATTTTTGGACTGGGGATCCTGCCGGAGCATCGAAACAAAGGTTACGGACGGGCGCTTCTGCTTTCCGGGATCGAGATCCTGCTGGAGGAAGGCGCGGAGGAGGTCTATCTGCAGGTGAACGCGGTTAACGAAAACGCGCTGAAGCTTTATCTGTCCTGCGGCTTTGAGGTGACGTCGACCATGGACTATTACAGGCTTAAGCTGTAATTCCGGTGTAACGCATTGGGGGAGTGTTCAGTGGACAAGCAGGTTCTCGATTGGCTTTTGGAAGAGAAGGATCCGTCCGTCAGACTTATGACGCTGACGACTTGGCTCGGGCTGGCGCCGGATGCGGCAGAGGTCGTCGAGGCACGGGCTGCGGTAATGGCCTCGGGGCCGGTTCATGAGCTGTTGGCGCAGCAGAATGAGGACGGCTCATGGGGTGAGATCAATCGATTTTACAGAGACAAATACCGGGGCTCAGTCTGGTCGCTGCTGCTCATAGCCGAGCTTGGCGCGGATCCGGGGGACCCACGGGTGAGGCGCGCGTGCGAGTTCGTGCTCAATGTGTCACAAGAGCCTGAAGAGGGCGGCTTTTCCTATGACAGCAGCGCCAAAACCGGCCACGGCCTCTATAGCGGGGTCGTTCCCTGCCTGACGGGCAACATGGTGTACGCGCTGATCAAACTGGGCTATCTTGAGGATCCCCGAGTTCAGCACGCCATAGACTGGATCTGCCGCTATCAGAGGACGGATGACGCTGAGGGCGCTCCGCCGAGGGGAAAACCCTATGACCGCTACGACATGTGCTGGGGAAGCCATTCGTGCCATATGGGGGTGGCCAAGACGTTCAAGGCGCTGGCGGCGATTCCCGAGAATCGTCGAAATGAGGCGGTTGACCGGCAGCTTGTCGCTATGGAAGCGTATTTCCTGAAGCATCATCTCTACAAAAAGAGTCATGACCTGGGGCAGATCGCCCGTCCTGGCTGGCTGAGGCCCGGATTTCCGCTGATGTATCAGACGGACGTGTTTGAATTGTTGGGCCTTTTCGCGGAGCTGCGGTGCTATGATCCGCGACTTGACGACGGGATCCGGATCCTCAAAGATAAACAGATGGCCGATGGTCTCTGGAAACTGGAAAACTCTTTCAATGGGAAGATGCGAGTGACCATAGAAAAGAAGGGTAAGCCGTCAAAATGGCTGACAATGAGGGCTTATAGGATTTTGAGGGCGTTTGGGAATCATGCAGATGCAGAAAAATGAAGTGAGACTTGGGTAAAAAAGAGAGAGAGGATTCGGGGGGCTCCATTTAGCCGCACCGTTCCTCTCTCTTTTTTGTGGCTCTGTCTTACTTTTTCTTGCCTTTTCTTACTTTTTCTTGCTTTTTATAATTGAAGGGGCGATTCTATTTCAATAAAATTGTTGATTTTTATGTTCGGATTCAGGCTCTTGAGGACAAAACACTTTTCATGTGCTTTTTCTAAGATCGCGTTTGCCTCGGTTGAATTAAGATTCCCTACAAATTTCACGAAAATGTTGATTTCATCAAATAGCTTTGGTGGCGTTTCTGCTTTGACCCCTGTGACTCTGATTTCGAAGTCAGCCAGCTCAATCCCCATTGCTTTTGCCGATGGCAGTATAAACAAACCTGTGCAGCTGCCAAGACTCATCAGCAGCAGATCCGGCGGTGAAATCATTTCAATTTCATTTTTATCCGGGCTGATTGGAATGAGCTGGCCATTTATAGTTTCACCTGTGAAATTTTGTTTACCGCTCCATTTAATATTGACATTCATCTGAAAACTCCTTTTAAGATTCCTATTTTATGTTTGGCGTCTTAACATTGAGTACGCTGAAAGCTTCGCCCTGATCTGCCCAAAGTGCCATCATTGTCTCCGCAGGACAAAGGACAATATCCGTCGCTTTGACGACCGCTTTTTCATCACCGATCTGAATTGTTCCGGTGCCTGACACTACATAGAAGAAAACTTCCACTGGGACTTTGTGGGCGGAAACTTCGTCGCCGGGATTCAAGTTAAGATTCATGACGCGGGTATGTTCGTGGCTGATCAGTTGCTTTGCGACAACGCCTCTAGGATTTTTCTTGCCTTCAATTTCATTCATTCTGATAATGTGCATGGGGTATTCCTCCTTGTTTTTTTGGGTTTATACTTTTTGGATGGCGTGCGTAATGAAGGCTTTCAATTCTTTCTGAGTGCCTTCAGAGTCATTTAAAGCTCTTTTGCCTGCGACGTTCAGAACGGTACCTCTAATGGTGCTGAAAATGATTTCCGCGGTGAGTCCCGGATCTAGCTGGCGGACTTCATTTTGCGCCATGGCTTCAATTAACAGGGTCTTGAAGAAGTCCGGAATCTGCTTCAGGAAGCTTTGAATGCCTGGCAAGTGTGAGAGCTCAGGATTACTGCTTTCCTGAATCAAAACAAGTGCCAGTGTTTCATTTTTGGAGAGCTCATAGAAGTGAAAATCCAGAAAATGATTTAATTTATCTAGATAAGAGCTATGGGTTGACAGGAGTATTTTTAAAAAAGCATCACGCTTATCAAACTCTGTCTGAAAGATATAATCCAGAATGCCCTCTTTGTTTTTAAAGTTGGTATAGATGGTGCCAACCGCAATTTCGGCTTTTTCTGAGATCATGCGAGTCGTAGTGTTGGCGTAGCCTTTTTCAGCCAACAGTTCGATAGCGGAGTCAGCGATCAGATCTTTCTTCATTTGGACAGTCCTTTCAATCGATATGAATGAGCGCTCATTCATATTCTAATCAATCATTATGATTTTTTCAAGGTTATTTAATGAACTAAAGTATTAAATAAACTGATGTAATTGACATATGTCGATAAATGGGTATAATTGAATTCAAAGAAACATATGTCATAAACTATTTTGAAAGGAGAAGATGAAAATGCCAGGAAGAGATGGTACAGGGCCAATGGGCGCAGGCCCAATGACAGGACGAGGTTTTGGAGGCTGCTTTGCCGGTGCTGGCAAAGGCATGGGCTTTGGAAGAGGCAAGGGTTTTGGTTTCGCCAGAGGCATGGGCCGTGGGATAGGCTGCAGAAGAGGCTTAGGGAGATATTTTGTGGATTATGGGACAGATGAGCCGCCGTTCGCAGCTTCAGAGAAAGAAATTTTAGCTGAACAAAAGAAAATTCTAGAAGCACAACTTGACGCCATCAACAAAAAAATGCAAGAATAATAAAAGCAAACGCATTGGAATATGCTGTTTTAGATCATGAAAACCGGGGTGAAAAAATGCCAAGACCAATGAAATGGAGAAAAGTCTGCAGTATGCCAGAGAACACAAGCTTTGGCCCAATGGACTCTGATCAGCGGGAAGATGTCGTCATTATGACTGTAGATGAATATGAGACGATTCGTTTAATTGATCTGGTTGGTTTCACTCAGGAGGAATGCGCTAAGCATATGAATGTCGCAAGGACAACCGTTCAGGGGATCTATACCAGCGCGAGACATAAGCTGGCGCAGTCTCTGGTCAATGGTGTCATATTGAGGATTGAAGGCGGCGAATACAGACTTTGTGATAAAGATGAAGTACAGTGCGGCCCGGGCTGCCACAAGCGCCGCCACAGGCAGGGCGGGACAGTGAATATTAATAAATGACAAATAAAAAAAGACGGCTCCGATTGAATTCGGGTCGTCTTTTTTGTCGATCTGATGTGCTGAATTGCTAAATGGCACTAATTTTATTTGCTGATTGGACCGCCGGATTTGGTATTGTGGAAGCCTTTTGTGTTGGCGTGTTGTCCATGGGTTTTCCCAGGATGTTGATGGCTGCTGTGCTGCTCTTTCTTTTTCTTTTCCTCGAGGAATTGCTTCATCTTTTCAAGGTCTTTTTCTGACATAGTAACAACTCCTTTCCGCTAGAAAGTCGGGGTTAATGACAACTTCCTGTGGATTAATCATACGCCTGAAATACGCCTGTGACAATAGGACTTTTGAAATGTTACAGAAATATTACCGTCCCCCCTAAAGTGAAGTTAGTGTCAGTCCCCAAGTTGAAAACCGTCCGCGTCCCCAACTTGCGCGAAGGCTAACAGGCGTGCACAAATAAATATGATGTTGTGAATCAGAGATTGCTCTCTGATCCACGACATCATATTTATTTGAATAGGGCGCGGCCCGTGACCGAAGCGCAGCGCAGCGGAGCGAGGTACACGTCTGTCCGCGACTGTAGCTTCATAGCAGCAGCGCTGTCGCGCCGTCGGTTTCCAGCTCGCGGTTACAGTAACGGCAATATTTTGGTGCTATTTCGCTCCAAACAGCGTCGTTGTCCATGGCCGCTGCCGGATAATCCCTTGTAATCAGACCGTCCTTCATCTCAATGATGCGGTCGGACTTGGCGGCAATGTGGTCGTTATGTGTGACGACGACAAAGGCCGACTTCAAATTGGCATTGATATTGCGCATCAGATCGTAAACCTGCTCTGTGGTCTCAGAGTCGAGATTGCCAGTGGGTTCGTCTGCCAGGATCAGCTGGGGCTGATTAATCAGGGCCCGTGCAATGGCGACCCGTTGCTGCTGGCCGCCGGATAGCGCCGTGGCCTTGTTGTTGATGCGGTCTTTGAGGCCAACCAGTTCCAATAGCTCTTTCGCCCGTGACGCCATTTTCATACTGCCATTTCTGGACTGGATCCAGGTCGGCATGAGGACGTTTTCGAGGGCAGTAAATTCCGGCAGCAAATGATGGAACTGAAAGATGAACCCTAAATTGCGGTTTCTGAAAACGGCCAGCTGCGCATCGCTCATCTTGGTGATGTCTTCACCCAGGAGGCGCAGCGTCCCGCTGGTTGGCCGGTCCAGTGTGCCCAGAATGTTGAGCAGAGTCGTTTTTCCCGAACCGGAGTAGCCAATTATACTTGAAAACTCACCGGAATTTATAGTCAGGTTAACCCCTTTAAGGGCGTGGGTTTTAACCACCGTGCCATAGACCATTGTCAATTCGCTGGCTTCGAGAAGTGGAGATGCCATAGGAATCGCTCCTTTACTGTACAGAGTAGAACGCGGTTATTATATTAACCCCTGATAACGTCTATAGGGTTCAAACTGGCCGAACGTCTCGCAGGAAACAGCGCAGACACAATACTGGCCACGGTGGCAATGGCGATGATCACGCCTGCCGCAGCCGGGTCAAACTCCAGGGGAAACAACGCTTCCCCGGTTTGAATGGATGTGCCCCAAAGGAAGGCCTGTGTCAGGGCATAACCCATGCCGCTGCCTATGACGGAACCGATCAGACCCAGTATGCCGCCCTGGAACAAAAAGATTCTGCTGGCGCTGGCGCTTGAGGTTCCCATGGCTTTGAGGATGCCAATCTGCTTTGATTTTTGTACAACTGATACCGCCAGAACGCTGGCTATGCCAAGGGTAATCGCTAAAAGAACAAAGGCCTGAATCGTCAGCGACGAGCTGCTTTGGCTGGTGAGGGCAGACAACAGGCTGGCGTTCTGAACCTTCCAGTTCTCTGACTTAATGCCTATAAATTGCTTCTCATAACCCTCAGCAAGCAGGTCTGCCGCGAAAACATCCTCCACCTGGACCTCGACGCGGCTGATGTCATCCCCTAAGCCCAGAAGTCTCTGAGCTCGGGACAACGACATAAACAGCCAGGTCTCATTGAGGCTGTTGTTACCAAGATCAAAGATTCCGGCCACCGTCAGACTTTGGCGTTGACCACCGGGGAGTTCCAGGGTAAAGGTATCGCCTGCCTCAAGCAGCGCTTCTGCGGCTAACGACGTCCCTATAAGCACTTGATCCCCTTCGACGACAAAAGTCCCTGCACTCAGCTTACTTTTTAAATCGTAGATGTCGTTTGCACGCTCGGGCTCAATGCCGCGAACGAGAATAGGCCAACGCTCCCCACTCTTCAAAACAAAACCGCTGCCTTCAGCGACGGGAGAAACCGCTGTCGTCTCAGGCGCCTGGTCCAAGGTTGTCAGAAGGGGCTGCCAATTGTCCAGTGTCTTTTCCTGTCTGGAAAAATTTCCTGCGCTGGCAGCGACAAAGCCGTTCGTCGAACCCAGACCGCTGGCCTCAGCAGTCTCAGCTGCTGAAAACGTCATGTGGGG
This sequence comes from Acidaminobacter sp. QWL-03, assembly GCF_058683855.1. NCBI lineage: Bacteria > Bacillati > Bacillota > Clostridia > Peptostreptococcales > Acidaminobacteraceae > Acidaminobacter > Acidaminobacter sp. QWL-03. The sequence goes on along the minus strand of NZ_CM178752.1, from coordinate 1,879,006 downwards.
GCTCGAGCCTACGGTGCCATTGACCAGGTCCTTTTGAAGACCGCTAATCAGGGTGCCCAGAAAGATCTGTACGGCAACCCCAATGGCTATGCCCAGCAGAATAAAAGTCGTCTGTCCGCGCCCGTCTTTGAGAAAGCGAAGGGCAATTTTCAGCTCGAAGATCATGGCGTCTCACCCGACTTGTCATCCGAAGCGGTGGCGCTCTTGCCGCCACCATCGGCTAAAATTACTTCGTCGCCTGGTGCCAGCTCAGAAGCCGGATCCAGCACAGCTTCACCGACACTCAAACCTTCAAGTACAAGATAATCCGAAAGTCCAACCGCCTCGAGATTCACCGGTTTGCTGACAACGCGTCCATCCTGCTCGACGAGCACCTCTGAAGCCTCGGCATTCCACAAAGCTTGGGCAGGAAGTATAATGGCGGCTGGCAAAGTACGAATGACAATTTCCGTCTGGATGGACAGATTCTCAATCAGAAAATCAGCAGTCGAGGCCAGCTTGATCTGAACCTTAACGGTTCCAGTAGCGTCCTCCACTTTTGGCAGGATCTTTGAGACGGAGGCCTCAACAGCCTTGGACGGATAACTTTCAGGCCACACCAGGACCCGCTGGCCAATCTCGATCAATCCCACTTTTCGCTCCTCAAGCTCAATCTCGGCATAGTAGCTGGAAGGGTCAATCAACGTCACAAGTGTCGTACCCGCCTGGACATATTCGCCAGGCTCGCGAAGACGCTCGAGGACTGTTCCGGAAAACGGGGCAGCGACAGCATATTTTAGACGCTGATTTTTAGCGGTCTCCAAGGCTTCAAGGGCTTGACTGACACCGGCCGCGGCTTCCGAAACTGAAGCGCCTCCGGAGGCGTAAGCGTTGGCAGAGGCTTTTGCTGAGGCAATCTTTGACATTTGAAGGGTAATTTGGTGTTCCAGATCATCCACAGCAGTTTTTGCCATGGCACCGCTCTCAAATAGAACCTTGGTATCTTCGAGCTGCTTATTCAGCTGTTCCAGCACCGCCTCAAGCTGTCTGACAGTCTCCTGGGCGGTAGGGAGGGATACCTCCGTGACGGCGCGGTAGCGCGCCCTTGCCGCGCTTAAAGCTGCCTGACGCTCCTGGACGCTGCGTTCGACATCACTGCCATCCAGTGTAAAAAGCGTCTGCCCCTCTGCAACGGCATCACCGACATTCAGCGAAAAATTGCTCAAAGTACCGGACACTTCTGACTTAATTTCAATTTTTTGGGCAGCCAGAATCTTTCCTGACGCCGTCACCGTTTGCGTAAAAGGCTGCTCCTGTACCACCCAGTAATCCATCAGTGGCTCACTTCGACCATTCCATAATACAAATGCGGATGCGGCGACAACTATTACAACGCCTGATAGAATCCATTTCTTCATCTTCAACTGGAACACCCCTTGATTTTCTATGGTTTATGAGAATAAATATAATAAAATCAAAATTGAAATGATAACAACAATAATATTATACCCAAAAATTGTGTTAAGAATACAGCAGAATCTGTCCGAAAAGATATTTTTTATTTTGCCGATAGTCACCATTCGTCACCGCTTTCCATGAGATTCTGATGGTTATGTATACCCTTAAATTTCTAAATGTTGACAATAAATTATCAACGCCACAGAATCTGTGACGCCTCCAAATAGTTGGGTAGAAATGAATAACATGACTTTGCTTTAAACAAACTGTCAACTCAAATCAATCCACAAGGGGTGAACATCATGACACAGCGCTCCAGCGGCATATTGTTACCCATCGCCTCTCTGCCGGGTCCTTATGGCATAGGTGACTTCGGAAAATCCGCCTACAATTTCGTCGACTTTCTTGAAGCGGCGGGTCAAAGGAACTGGCAGATTCTGCCCCTCGGCGTTACAAGCTACGGGGATTCTCCCTACCAGTGCCTGTCGGCCTTTGCCGGAAACCCCTATTTTATAGATCTAAAAACCTTTATTGAGCTGGGGTATCTCTCGAAATTCGAGATTTCCAAAGCCGGTCTTAAAAAAGAGTCAAAGCCCATTGACTACGGACATCTGTTCAAGGCTAAAATGGAGCTGCTTAGAAAGGCTTATAAAAGAGCCGGGATTACCATGGAGGAGACGCTGACAGACTATTTGAAGGCGCAAGGAGAGTGGCTCCGACACTTCGCGCTCTATATGGCCATCAAGGATTTTCAGTTCGACAGAGCCTGGTCAGACTGGGACCGGGAATACAGAAACATTGATTCGCCTGAAGTCCTCGCGTTTGAAGCGGCCCACCAGGAGGACATCAGGTTTTGGGTGTTCACTCAATACTTCTTTGAGATGCAGTGGCAGCGACTGAAGCATTATGCCAATCAAAGGGGCGTCCGCATTATTGGTGACCTCCCCATTTATGTCGCTGAGGACAGTGCGGATGTTTGGGCCAAACCAGACTATTTTAAGCTGGGAACGGACCATAAACCTCTAACCGTGGCCGGCGTCCCGCCGGATGCCTTTTCGGAGACCGGACAGCTTTGGGGAAATCCTATCTACAATTGGAAGCAAATGAAGCAGGAGGGCTACCAGTGGTGGATCGAGCGCATCCGTCATAGCTTCACCAGGTTCGACGCGCTCAGAATAGATCATTTCAGAGGTTTTGAAGCCTATTGGGAGGTCGAGTATGGCGCGGAAACTGCCGCTTCGGGCAAATGGGTGAAAGGACCGGGTCTGAGTCTGTTCAAGGCGATTCACAAAGCTCTGGGGCCACTGGACATAATAGCCGAGGACCTTGGCTATCTCACCCCTGAGGTCAAGCAATTGATTGAAGCAACGGGGTATCCCGGCATGAAGGTCCTGCAGTTTGCCTTTGATCCGGAGGTCGAAAGCTTTTATCTGCCGCACCACATCACCCCAAATACCGTCGTCTACACGGGGACTCACGACAACGAGACCATTTCCGGATGGCTGGATAAGATCCCTAAGAAGGAATTTTTGAATGCGGTCAATTATCTGAAGCTGAATTATGATGAAGGTCTGAACTGGGGCATGATCCGGGGCGCTTGGAGCTCTGCGGCGAACCTTGCAATAGCGCCAATACAGGACTTTTTGGATCTAGATAATTCTGCGAGGATAAATGTGCCCTCGACCATCGGCAACAACTGGACCTGGCGCCTGGAGGAATCCGCGCTGACGCCGGCCCTGGCCGAAAGAATTCGCCGGCTGACACGGCTTTATGGGAGGGATCGGTAGGTTATGGACAATTTGAGAGAGCGGTCTTCTGCCTGGGCATTAACCACCTTTGGCAAGGCGTTTGAGTCGTGTCAACCAAAAGAACAATACGTCGCGCTGTCGAAGGCGCTGATGGAAGATCTCGTGCCTCGGTGGCAGGCTTCAAAGAAGGCATTCGAGGGTTCAAAGCATGCCAGCTATCTGTCTGCGGAGTATCTGATGGGGCGGGCCCTTGGCAACAATCTGATCAATTTGAGACAGCGTGGGGAAGTGGCCGCGCAGCTGGATGCCTTGGGAATTGATCTGAATGCCGTCGAGCGGGCAGAGCCTGACGCGGGGCTTGGCAATGGCGGTCTGGGACGTCTCGCCGCATGCTTTCTCGATTCGGCGGCGACCCACGGCTATCCGCTGAACGGCTATGGCATCCGCTATGAGTTTGGCATTTTCAAGCAGCGGTTTGTGGAGGGCTTTCAGGTCGAAGAGGCGGACAACTGGCTGGAATACGGCGATCCCTGGTCCATTCGCCGCGCAGACGAAGCTGTCACAGTGCGTTTTGCCGATGGTGACGTTAAAGCCATCCCCTACGACACGCCCATAGTGGGTTATGGCGGGGAGACGATCAATACCTTGCGTCTATGGAAGGCGGAGGCGCTGGAGCCCTTTGACTTTGAACAGTTCAATCTGCAGAATTACGACCGCGCAGTAAAGGAGAAGAATCGCGCAGAAACCATCACCAAAGTCCTTTATCCCAACGATTCCAACGACAAAGGCAAACTGCTCAGGCTCAGGCAGCAATATTTCTTTGTGTCGGCGTCACTTCAGGATTTAATGTTGAAGCATAAGACCGTATATGGGGATTTTGAACGGTTTGCAGAGCTGAACGCCCTTCAGCTGAACGACACCCACCCGGCGGTGGCAATTCCTGAGATGATGCGGCTGCTGACGTCGGTGGAGGGGGTGTCGTGGAAAAAGGCTTGGAGGATTGTCACCAAGACGTTTGCCTATACCAACCACACCATTTTGGCGGAGGCACTCGAGACCTGGGATATCAAGCTTTACAAGAAGTTGCTGCCGGCGGTTTACAGGATAATCCTGAAGATCAACGAGCAGCTACTCGGAGAGCTGAAAGGGCTAGGGGTACCGCTGGAGGACATGTCGAAGTATGAGATTATCCATGACAGACGGATTCGAATGGCGTTTTTGTCGATTTACGGTTCGTTTTCTGTTAACGGCGTAGCCCAGCTTCACACAGGACTCTTGATCCACAGCGAGCTGAAGGATTGGTATAAGCTGTATCCAGAGAGGTTTAACAACAAGACCAACGGGATTACCCAGCGGCGGTGGCTGCTGAAGGCGAATCCGGAGCTTTCGGAGTTTATCACTGAGTTACTCGGGTCTGACCGCTGGGTCACGCATCTGGACGAACTGAGGAAGCTGGCGGACTTTGCGGATGATCCGGCAGTGCTGGAGAGGTTTTTAGCGATCAAGCAGCTGAAGAAAAATCAGTTGGCGGCCTATATTCTGGAGCATGAGGGTGTTGAGATCGATCCTCACTCCATTTATGACGTCCAGATCAAGCGGCTGCATGAGTACAAGCGACAGCTTCTGAATGCGTTTCAAATTCTGGATTTGTACTACAGGCTTAAAAAGGATAAGTCTTTGAAGATTGTGCCGAGGACCTTCATCTTTGGCGCCAAGGCAGCCCCGGGCTATTTGAGGGCTAAAGGCATCATCAAGTTTATCCAGGAGGTCAAGGCCCTTGTCAATGGGGATCCGGAGATGGCGGGCAAGCTCAAGGTTGTCTTTGTCGAGAATTACGATGTCTCCTATGGTGAGATGCTCTTCCCGGCGGCGGATGTGTCTGAGCAGACCTCAACGGCAGGGAAGGAAGCGTCCGGAACCGGCAATATGAAATTCATGCTGAACGGCGCGCCGACCCTGGGCACTTATGATGGCGCGAACATTGAAATTGTCGAGGAGGCAGGGGAAGAAAACAACTTCATCTTTGGCCTAAGAGTTGAGGAAATCGAGCGAATTAAGGCTGCGTATAAGCCTGTGGGAGAATTCAGGAAGACCAAGGGCTTGAAGAAGGTGGTGGATTCCCTTGTGGACGGCACTTTCAATGATGGCGGCACCGGCATTTTCAAGGAACTTCATGACGCGCTGCTGGTGGGCGCGGATTGGCATTCGCCGGATGCCTTTATGATTTTAAAAGACTTCGCGAGTTACAGAGAGGCGCAGCAGAAGATCAACGAGGCCTACCTGGACCGTATGGCCTGGGCGAGAAAGTGCTGGATGAATATTGCCGGTGCCGGCAAGTTTTCGTCAGATCGGACGATACGAGACTATGTGATAGACATTTGGAAAGTCAAAAGTAATCTGTAAGAAAAGGAGGCACTGTTCATGAGCGAGCTCGCTCGCTTAAGAACAGTGCTGCCTTTGTTTAGAGATGGAAGAACGTGTCTGACACCATTTTCCGCTTCTTTACATTGTTTAACCTACTAAAGGATGGGTAATATCCTTATGGCATTCGAGATTATCTCAGATGCACAACATGTTTACATGGAGGAATGCGTCGTGCCCGCAGTTTCTGAAAATGAATCCTTACAACGCAGCAAGATTTCAGAAAGCATCAAATGGACTGGCACACTTATGTTGATTGGCGGATTGTTATCATTATTTGCGGCCGTCATAAGCTTATTTAACTCGCGTATTTACCTCGAAGTTGTCGATTCAGGAACCATCACGCCATTCCTTCGCTTTGGTTCCATGGTACAGGATCTCATCACTGTGACGGCCGCGCTCGTGTTGACGGTATTGTCGGTTAAATTATTAAGACATCGTCAGGACTCGCTGAATGTTAAGGCTCTGATGATTATGACAGGACTCGCATCTTATTTGTTTTACGGTTATGGTCTGTACACCATACAGGGTCAATATACGTCACTATATTTGGTGTATCTAGCCATTTTTTCATCCATGCTGTATGGCGTCATTGCCGGTGTTATAACTTTAGTACAGCATTCAAATGCAGTTATTCCAATTTCAACGCCTCTCAGGCGGGTCATAATGGGATTTTTGCTGTTCATCCTGGTGGTCTTGATACCTGTGTGGCTATTCAGAATGCAGGACGACCTGTTCAGCAGAACACCGGGCGAAGTATACGGCGTCTTTGTATTCGACTTGGGCATAGTTTTTCCGGCGTTTGCTTTCGTGATTTGGCAGCTGGTCAGAAATACCAAGCTTGGGATCCTGCTGGCGGGGGTGGCGCTGATCAAGACGCTGACGCTGTGCCTATCGGTTGCGATTGGAGAACTTTTGAAACCACTTTATGGATTTGGCCAAGACGTGGGGATGGTTATCATCTTCTCGCTGCTGACAGCCATAAGCGGCGGTTTGAGTGTGGCGCTCTTCAGCCGGCTTAAAGTGCAGGGGCAAATAAAAAAATAACTTTTTTGTCGATCAAGAGGTGATCCCATGAAATCCGCTTACCTAAAATATGTTCTCGCTCTGCTCCTATTCGGCTCAAATGGGATCGTCGCCAGCCGCATTGCCCTCACAAGCTATGAAATTGTCCTCTTGAGGACATCGATAGGCAGTGCACTTCTAATATTAATTTTTATTTTCTCGAAACAAAAAATCAATTTTCTTCAATACAAAAAGCAATTCGCTTTTATTGCGGTGTCCGGCATAGCCATGGGGGCAAGCTGGATGTTTCTCTATGAAGCATACCAGCTCATTGGCGTCAGCCTTGCGTCATTAGCCTACTACTGCGGCCCAGTCATTGTCATGGTCCTTTCTCCGCTTCTGTTCCACGAAAAACTGACTTGGCCTAAAATAACAGGATTTTTGGTGGTTCTGTGCGGTGTTGTACTCGTCAATGGCGGGGCGATTCAGGATGGTAAAAACATATTGGGTCTCTTTTATGGGGGCATGTCCGCTGTCACGCTTGCCGTCCTGGTCATTTTCAATAAACTGGCTAAACCCATCACTGGCCTTGAGAATTCTGTGGTTCAATTGTTCATCAGTTTTTTGACGGCCGCGGTTTATGTGGGACTCAGGCAGGGCTTAACGATTCAGGTCTCAGGTGAAGACTGGATCCCGATACTGCTTCTTGGCGTGCTGAACACAGGTGTGGGCTGTTACTTATACTTTTCCTCCATTGGTCACCTGCCAGTTCAGACCGTGGCGCTCTCGGGCTATTTGGAGCCACTGTCGGCCGTCGTCTTTTCGGTTTTATTTTTGGGTGAAACCATGCTGCCCGGTCAGATCGCGGGCGCTGCATGTATACTTGGAGGCGCGGTTCTGGGGGAGCGGCCATCAGTTAGGAAACCGGGTGTCTGACACCCAGTTTCGCCTACCAACAAGAAAAAAGGATGAAACGGCCCAAAAACCGTTTCATCCTTTTTTTACCTTTTTTTTCACTTGGCGGTCTCACTTCACTTAACAAACCGCCGAGCTTCATCAAACTGTGTCGCAATGACCACGGTACCGCTGCGGTTGATAAATCCAACTTGATCTTTCGATAGGATTCGGGCGAGGCCGTTTGAGAAGCCTTCCTGATCGACATAATTGAATTTAGGCTGGACCACCATGGTGCCGGATTTGTCAATGATGCCGTACTTCCCGCCGGATAGGACGAAGGCGAGACCATCGGAAAAAGGATAGGCGTCTTGATAGCTTTGGCTGAAAACACGGGTACCCGCGGTGTTGATATAGTGGAAGGCGAAACCGCCGCTGACAGCCGACTCCACAACTGCCAGCCCTTCGGAGAAATTGTCTGCCCAAAAATAATTCGCGGCCAGTGCCACTCCGCCGCTGGTGTTGAGGAACCCTATGGAGGTGCCTGAGTTGAAGCGAATCATACCATCAGCACCGTTGCCAGAGACGAGATATTTTGGTGTGATTATCTTGGTACCTTCTCGGTTGATATAGCCAATCAGGCCGTTCTCCTGGATTGCGGCGATGCCGTTTTTGAAGCTGTTGGCGGCCGTAAAAGACGGCTGAATGATCATAGTCCCGGTTTTGTCGATATAGCCAATCTTACCGGCAACGACAACGCGGGCCAAGCCCTCTGAGAACTGGTCAGCAAACTCATAGGCAGGTTCAATGACCCAATTGGCGTTTTTGTCGATGAAGCCATATTTGCCGCTGTATTTTGCGGGGGCCAGACCATCGGCAAAGCGCCCTGCGTCTTCATAATTGAATGGAATCATTATAGTGCCAGCCTTGTCAATGAAGCCGAATTTTCCATTCAGAGCCACCGCGGCGAGATTTTCGGAAAAATCCTGGGCCTGACTGTAGAGGAAGCGGATCCCAAGCTTCCCATCCGAGGTCATATAGCCCCAGCGGTCGCCAATTCGGACGGCGGCCATAGGCGTATTCGCCCGGGCTGCGGCCAAGGTTGCTGCAAAGGAAGGTGCCACCGTGACGTCGAGCTGATCCCCAAGCCTGTAAGGATGCCCCTTGGTGGGTGTTTCAAGAGTATTCATCATCAGCCTGAACAGGTCGCCCCTGAGGATGTCTTGCTCCTGGGTTAAGGTCAACCCTTTGAAGAGTCCCAATTCTCGGGCTGTGTCGAAGGCAGTCTCCCAAATAAAGTCTTCCGGAGTCGTATAGCCAAGGGCCTTCAGCATGAAGACACTGGCCTCCTGAACTGTGTGGCGCTGTTCGTAGCCAAACCTGCTGCCGCCTATGCCTGAGGTCCACTCTCGGTACTGTGCGTAAGCCACATAAGGCTCGCCCCAGTGGTTCCTGGCATCCAGAAACGTGGAAGGCGCCTGCCACGCAGCGGCTTGATTGAATTCGCCCAGCATTCTGGCCAGGACAACCATCATTTCCGTCCGGGTCAGATAGTCATTTTCCGCCAGGTCACCACCGGCTTTGCCTTCAATCAGCCCCATGGCCCGCAGCTCCTGACCGGCTGTTGGACCCGCGGCGTAGCTCCCAGAGATCATGCCGATGGTCGTAATCAGCACAACCACAAACAACAACATTCTGGATGTATTCAAACATGGAGTTGCGCGAGGTTTAAAGCAAAACATTCTTTCAATCATAACTAAAACCTCCTTGTAGGGAAATGGCTGGATGTTGAGGATATAGTGTCTTTTTACCCACTTTGGCAATAAAACCTCAATTGAGAAGTGTGTTACTTTTTTGTGTTTTTGAATATTTTAAGGTATTTGAGGTATAATGTAAGCAGAAACACAGTGTTATGTCACTCGTTTGTTTGAAAGGACGTGATGATTTGAAACGACTTATTGCAATGTTCTTATCGACCGTGCTGATTTTGATGATGTCAGCGTTTGCATTTGCCTATGTAGATGAAGGGGAGTATAAAGTTGTTATTGAGACCCCTGACGATGAGTTGAAGCTTCTTAATGAGGATGATAAGTTCTTTGTTACAGGTTATATCATGGCTAATGATGATGACATCATTGAGTGGATAAAACTGACCATCAACGACGTGGAATTGGAAATTGAAAGTGATGATATTGATTTCGATGACGTTATTGGAGACTGGGAAAACGAGAAGTTTGCGTTTAAATTTGTCGTTAATCCTGATGATTTTAATATTGAAGATAATGTGAACGACGATTATAACATTGAGGTAAGTACTCGCATTGAACCAGATGATCAAGCTCTTGGCGATCAAACTGAATCAGACAGTAAGACAGTAGAATTTAAATTTGATTATGATACAGACTATGATTTGCAGTTAACGAAGCCAAGCAAAGACATCGTTGTGGACAACTGGAGTGATGACACACTTATCAAAGGCTGGATTCAAGCAGACGAAGGCGATGTGTTGAAATTCCTGCGAATTGAGATTGATGGGGATGGCGCACCGCAGTATATCACACTCATCGATCAGCCAAGTGAATATGTTATGTTGTCAAATGACAAATTCAATTTTGAAGCTGAATGGAACCTTTCCGTGGAAGATGAGTTTGTGATTACTGTTTTTGCGTGGATCAATCCTGATGAAGATGGCGACGATGACGATGTATTAAAATTTGAAGATGAGATTACTGTTGAAGTCATATTTGATGAAAATGAAAATGGCGACAATGGTGACAATGACAACAAAGACATGGATAACTATCCTGCTGCCCCTGCCGTCGCTAACAAGATTCTCAAAGAACTCGGCATATCCAACCGTTATATGGGCACCAACCTGATTTCCGAAGTATCAAAATTAATGGGTCCTAACACTGAGTTTGATGGTGTTCTTAAGAAAGATGCAGTGAAATATGAAGAAGCAATCCGCGATTATCTGGAAGACCGCATCGAAGAATTAGAAGACATGGAAACACCGCCTGCCCCAGGCAATTCTGCAAACAAAGGCAATGGAAAGAATAAAGGCAATTGATAATGACAGAAACTCGGTGTCAGACACCGAGTTTCTAAACCAAAAACCCGCCCGAAGCGCAAGCTTCAGGCGGGTTTTACCATGTCCTTGTTATGCGGGATTCCTAGTACTCCGGCGGCAGCGCCATCATCTCTTCATAAGTGAAGACCGGGCCGTCGACGCACATGTAATGGCTGCCCACCTTGCAGTGGCCGCATTTGCCTGCGCCGCAGCGCATGTGGGTTTCAAGGGTGGTCAGGATGTCTGTCGGTTTAATCCCCAGGGCGAGGAGGTCCTTTGAGACTTCCTTGATCCGCTTAGGGGACGCGCAGACCAGTGCTGTAGTGTTGCTCCAGTCCAGATCCAAGCCCGGCAGCAAGTCATTGATATAGCCTTGGTGGGCCTTGACCTGATCCGTTGGATCCTTAAGGGCGTAATGCACTTCGACACCCTCAAGTTCTGACCAAAGCTTCAGTTCATCCTTATAGATGACCTTGTCATATTGCAGCGCGCTGGCCATGATGACAACCTTGCCAAAATCCTGCAGGTTGTCCACGACCTGCACCAGAATAGTTCTGAGCGGCGCCATGGCCACGCCCGATCCAATAAAGACCAGGTTTCGCCCTTTGAGAGGTTCATACGGGAGCGGTCTGCCGTAAGGGCCCCGGAGTCCCACTTTGTCGCCGACTTTCAAATGGTACAGGATGTTGGAGACGGTGCCCACATTCTTGAAGCAGAAATCAAACTCGTCGCTTTCCTCAGGACCGAATGGGATGGAGATCGGCACCTCGCCTTCACCAAAGACCGTGATCTGGAAGAACTGGCCGTTCAGCTTAAAACTCTTGTGCAGCGCCGGATCGTCATATTTGACGTAGATCCGCTTGATCTCCGGGGTCTCCAGCTCGATCTTCGTGATCGTCGCCACATCCGGCGTAAAGAGTCCGTTGCGCACGTTGATTTCGCGGTCGAAGATTTCGTGACGCATGGCTGTGATCTGGTGAATCGCAGGGGGCTCCGGATTTTCCTTCGCCTCTTTCTGAATCGAGTGGATGATATCTATAATGCTGATGTAGGTTGGGCAGACATCTGTGCAGCGGCCACAGCCGGAGCAGCCCTTGTACCCGAAGCGCTCTTCAATATACTTCAGTTTGTCGTAGACTCTGTACCGCGTCCTGGACAAAGCGTTGCGCGGATTATGGAACTCCGCATTGCGGGTGAAGTGGTCGCTTTGACAGGAATCCCAATAGCGGACGCGCATGCCGTGATCCTTGTCCCGGTTCTCCTCGACGACGTTAAAACAGGTGCAGGTCGGGCAGACGTTGGTACAGCCGGTACAGCCTATGCAGGCGTTCGCCTCGTCCAGCCAGAAGTCCGCGTTGAAGGTCCTGGCCATATCCTCGTGAAGGTTCGTCAGGTCCATTTTCAGCGGGAAGCTGTCCGCCACCTTCTGCCGGAGCTGTTCCTTCATGCTCAGCAAAATCCCGGGGGAGACGTCCCCGGCAAACTCATCTGACACTGGCACGAAAAAGTCCGCCGCGGCTTCGATCAGCTGCTGTCCTTTTGTTGTAGCGGACTCCACCAGGTAGAAGCCTTCCAGCTCTGTTAAAGCAAGGTCGTGGCCGATGGTCGAGAAAACCCCAGTTCCCACCGACGTACAGAAGCAGTGGGGGCCGGCCTTCAAGCAGTTCACAGCGACAATATAGACCTTGTCGCGACGCGACGCGTAGTTGGTGTCCTCAAATTCTTTCATATAGAAGTGGTCAGTATACCCGACGCCGTAGGTATCACAAGCCCTGACGCCATACAGGATCCTTTCGCCGGCATGCTGCTTTGAGAGATTTTCCACTTTCACGCCGCCGGCATCCCGATCCCACCGGAAAAGCGCTTCCTTCTGCTCGAACATCATCTCTTTGACGGGCAGGGTGAGGTTGATGTAGGCTTCGGTGCGGGGGAAGTCGACCATCGGCAAAAGGGAAATGTCTTTGCCTTTGCCGGAAGGGACGTAAACCGGAATGGTCTGATTCCAGCGGCCCAGGACGAGGTCAAGATTCGATTTTTCCAGTTGATAGAGCAGCGGGGTCTTCATTTTTCCACCTCGATTCTGACGGCTGTGACCTTGAGCTCAGGGATCTTGATCAGCGGATCCAGATGCTGGCCGGTCAGTCGGTTGACGGGGGATTCAGCAAAGTGGAACGGCATAAAGATGGTCTTTTCGTTGATGCGGTCGGTGATTGCGGCCATGGCGGTGATGCTGCCGCGGGCGGAGGTAACGCGGACCATCTGGTGCTCCTTGATGCCCAGCGCTTCAGCATCCTTGACGTTGATCTCAACGAAGCCGTGAGGGTATTCCCGGTGCAGGGTCCAGACCTTGCGGGTCATGGTGCCGGTGTGATACTGGTGGGTGACGCGGCCGGTGGTCATGATGAACGGGAATTCTTCGCTGGTGCGCTCACCTTCGCGCTCAAAGTTGTTGATGGTGAAGAGGCCTTTGCCGCCCTGGCGGCGGAACTGGCCGACGTGGAGAATTGGAGTACCCGGGTGGTTCTTGTCCGGACACGGCCACTGTATGCCGACCTCCTGGATGCGCTCGTGGGTGATGCCGGCATAAGTTGGGACGAGGAGGTTGATTTCGTCCATAATTTCGGAAGTGGATTTATAATCGACGTCCAGGCCCATGCGCTGCATGAGTTCGTTAAGAATGATCCAGTCGGGCTTGGAGTTGCCCACAGGCTCGATGACTTTGCGGATCAGCTGGACCCGGCGCTCGGTATTGGTGTAGGTGCCGTCTTTTTCCAGCCAGCTGGAGGCCGGCAGGACGACGTCCGCGTATTCGGCGGTTTCCGTCAGGAAGAGGTCTTGAACCACCAGGAATGGCAGCTTCTTGAGAGCGTGAATAGTGTGATTCTGGTCCGGATCGGAAAGAACGGGATTCTCGCCGACTATGTACATGGCTTTCATCTTGCCTTCGTCGATCAGATCGAACATTTCAGACATGACTTTGCCGCGCAGGCATGAAAAGTCGCCCCACGCATTGGAAAAGCGCTCCCAGGTAGTCGGCCATTCCGGACGCTGGTAGCCTGGCAGATAGTCCGGCAGTGTCGCCATGTCACCGGAGCCCTGGACATTGTTTTGTCCTCTGAGCGGGTTGATGCCGGTGGACGGACGGCCCACATGGCCGGTCAGCATGGCCAGGTTGGCCAGGGCACAGATGCTGCGGGTGGCGGTCACGTGCTGGGTGACCCCCATAGTATAGAGGATCATGGCCTTGTCGCTGGCAGCGTAGGTCCGGGCGAAGTCGCGAATGGTCTCAGCCGGGACTTTGGTGATGGGCTCTGCCCACTCCGGCGTGCAGTCCGCCACAGACGCTTTCATTATGTCATAGCTGTTGGTGCGTTCATCAATAAATTTTTGGTCCTGGAGACCTTCTTCGATGATGACGTGAATCATGGCATTGATCATGGCCAGGTTGGTGCCGGGTTCGATAGGCGCGTAGCCATGGGCAAAGTCGGTGAGACGGATGCGCCTTGGGTCTGCAACGTAGAGCTTGGCGCCTTTGTCGAGGGCTTCAAAAATGCGGGTGGCCACGAGGGGGTGCTGCTCGGTGGTATTGGAGCCAATGACGAAAATCAAGTCCGCGTCGCCGATTTCTTCAATGGTGTTGGTCATAGCGCCGCTGCCAAAGGAGATAGCCAGACTGGCTACCGTTGGGCTGTGTCAGAGGCGGGCGCAGTGGTCGATGCTGCTGGTTCGCAGGGCTTTTCTGGCGAACTTGGCCATGAGGAAATTCTCCTCATTGGTGCACCGGGCAGAGGATAGCATGCCGATGGTCTCCGTATTGTCCCCGCCGGTCATGGCAGCCTTGAAGCCTGCAACGACTCTGTCGTAGGCATCTTCCCAAGTGGTTTCGCGGAAGCTGCCATCGTCATTTCTTACGAGGGGATTGACCAGCCGTCTGGAGTCGCGTACGAAGCCAAAGCCGTGCCAGCCTTTTGAGCAAAGTTTGCCCTGACTCACCACGTGATTGTAACTTGGCGTGATGCCGAGAAGGGTACCGTCATCCGCCACATTGACGTAGATGCCGCAGCCGCACCCACAGTAGCCGCAGGTGGTTTCCAATCGTTTCATCCTTCTGCCTCCTTGCTTTAGTGGCGTTCTGTATTCAATAAAAGACATCATCTAATGAATACCCTCGTTCCATGTGGCAAAACGGGAATGTTGGCGTCCGTAAAAACAAAAAAGGAAATTGGCGCAACGCACCGATCTCATTCTGAGTCTTATTGGAGTTGCTTAAGCAAAAACTGCCCTGTTCTTCATTTTCAACGCATACATCTTTTCGTCTGCAGAATGGATGACTTCATCCATAAGCTCCACCTTCGTCAAATATTCTGTACCATAAGAGATGGACAGCGGAAAATCGAAAGGTTGGTCCAGAAGCAGTGCCTGATTGATCCTGCTGAAAA
This sequence comes from Acidaminobacter sp. QWL-03, assembly GCF_058683855.1. NCBI lineage: Bacteria > Bacillati > Bacillota > Clostridia > Peptostreptococcales > Acidaminobacteraceae > Acidaminobacter > Acidaminobacter sp. QWL-03. The sequence continues at coordinate 1,863,992 of NZ_CM178752.1, read as the reverse complement.
TATGATTTGCTTCATCCAAAGAGCATGAGGACAGGATCACGAGAAATTCGTCCCCGCCGTAGCGGATGATGACATCCTCCGAGCGCAGCGTCCGCCCCATGGTATCTGCCACATATTTCAGGGCGAGGTCACCGGTTTTGTGACCATAGGTATCATTGATCACCTTGAGGTCATTGACGTCCACCATAGCCAATATATAGTGCGTCAACTCGAGCAGGCTGAGGGGGGCGTTCGAAATCTTCCACTCCTCCAGGTAGCGTCTGGAAAACGTGCCTGTCAGTTGGTCCCGGTTCGCCATATCCATATATTTTTCCTTGGATTTTTCAGCGTGAGCCATCAAATGCCGGATGTGGAACACAATAAACCGGTTGCTGAGAAACAGCACAGCCCCAACCGCCAACGCAAATCCCAAAAGGTTCATCAGGATAATGTCATCCACGCGTTCGTAGAGGTCCTCATTTGAGGTGGACATATGCAGCGCCTGGTTTGTGCCGTCAATGGGAAGGACGAAACCGGTGTACCAGCCATTGTCATAAAGCATGACACCGCCGGCCTCCTTCAGTTTGGCCCCTTTTTCAAACAATGAATTTTGCTGTGTCAGGTCGATAAAAGAAAAGGTCATATTGTTTCGGTTCAGCGGTTCTGCCAACGCGGCGAGATCGTACAGAATCAAATCGTAACCGTAAATCATTCCGCCTGTCATCAGCGGCACTGCCACAAACAGCCCCGGCGTTTCACGACCTGTCAAAAATACCGTCTGAATATGGCTTGAATTGTAGTCGTTTCGCTGGCTCAAGAGAGCAGGAAGATATTCGCTGCCGATAGTCGCGTTCACACTCCCGAACAACAGCCTGGCACCGGCGATTAAATGGGGCTGTTTTGAGGCTTCGTACAGGAAACCATCGGCGCTGATCTTTTTGAGCTCGTCCAAGGTCAGCTTGCCGTTCAAATAGTCATCCAGAGGTGTGTGCTCAATCAGTGCATGGGAAAAATTGTTGGCGTTTTCATGGCTGCGCAATATGAATTGATCCACAGTGCTGACTGACGCCTTGGAAATCAGGACATAATTCTCCAGTGTCATTTTTTCGAGAGCCGACCGATAAGGCTGAAACAGAGTGACATAAGTAATCAGGACAATAAGAACAAGTAAAATCCATGTCCATACTTTGAATCGCCGAATGAAAGGATTGGATTTAATCATAGGCAAAAGTCTCCAATTTGGGGTGTAATTCTTGTCGCGATTTCAACAAATAGGATATAGAATTATTGTGTGTTTTCTATGAAGATATCCATTTCCAACTGAATATTTCGTGACGCAATAAAGTGTTCAGCCTCAGGGGCGGGCAGCGGTCTGCAGAAATAATAGCCTTGGGCCAGATCGCAGCCCTGCTTCAGCAGATACTGAAGCTGTGACTCGTTTTCGACGCCCTCTGCCAGAACCCTGAGTCCAAGACGGTGTGAGAGGTCAATGATGGCGCTGAGCAAATGAAGGTCTGCCGTTTCCTCTGTAATCTGACTGATAAATTCCCGGTCGATTTTCACAGTATCAATGGGAAGCTTATTTAAATAAGTTAATGAGGAGTAACCTGAACCGAAGTCGTCAAGTGCTATGGAAAATCCGATCTCCTTCAATTGATCCAGGATCTTGAAACTTTTGTCCATATCCTCAATTATTGCCGTTTCCGTGATTTCCAGATCAAATTCTTCCGGCATAATATTGTAAACTTTCATGTAGCGTTCCAGGGTTTCTGAGATATGGTTGTTGGTCAGGCATTTTCCGGAGAGGTTGATGGACATAGTGAGTGAACTGAAGCCAAGGTGGTTCCAGTCGTCTTTTTGCTTTGCGGCCGTTTTGATGACCCACTCGCTGATGCCTGTTATGAAACCGTGCTGTTCAGCAAAAGGGATGAAACTCATAGGGGAGACGGGGTGCCCTTCGGCGTCCTTCAAACGGATTAGAGCTTCAACACCTGAGACTGTCATAGTGCTCAGTTCAATAATTGGCTGATAAACCAGAGAAAACTGATTCTGATCCAGTGCAGTTCTGAGGAGGCTGCTCATATGAATGGTGTTCAGAATATTATCGCGCATCTCATCCCTGAAGAGGACGCATTTGCCTCGGGCGTGTTCTTTAGCGTGGAACAATGCGGTATCGGCATTGATTTCCAGGGTGTTCAGGTCACAGCCATGGGTTGGATAGACCGCCATACCCATGGTGACTGAAACAAAGAATTCCTGTTCGTGACAAGTCCATTTGAATTTAAGCAGCTCAGCGGCAAGTTGCATTTTGTCTGCCATAGTCGCTATGTCATCCTCAGACACCAGCATGATGGCAAATTCATCTCCGCCAATCCGTGAGACCAAATCAGGTTCGTTAAACATGCCCCTGAGTTTTTCGGCAAAGAGCTGAAGCAGCTGATCCCCTGCTTCTACCCCAACGCTGTCGTTGATGTGTTTGAAATCCACCAAGTCCATGTAGACAATGGCGATCTGCTTGTGCTGATTCACGGCGTCATCCAGGTGCTGCTGGACCTGGAGCCTGAAGTAGCTGCGATTGGGAAGTCGTGTGAGGGTATCGTGATAAGCCATCTCGTGAAGCTGATCCAGCATGATTCGATTCTCCGTATCATCAAGACCTACACTCAACAAATACTTGAGTTCGCCCTGCTGATCCCTGATCACACTGCTATGCCATAGTATGTCTGCTCTTCTGCCGCTTTTGCACACAATGGTGACATCGACATGCTCAGTTCTTTCTCCGCTGAGGATGGCTTTCATGAGGCAAGCATTTTGTTCGAGATCTTCGGAAGGGCTGAGGAGCTCCAGAACATGGCGGCCGATGGCTTCTTCTTCAGAATAGCCGGTGATCAGCGCTGCCATGGGATTGAAGCGGACAATGCTGCCTTTTGGATCCATCATCAGGATCATGACCGGCGCTCTGAGCAGGATGCTCCCCAGTAATTCTTTCTCCTGATGCATGGCGTCGCTCATCAGTACACTATCTGTAATATCTGTGTGTGAGCCGGCAATCTTTTTGGCCTTTCCCGTTTCATCCCTGAAGGCGACTGCCCGGCTGTGGATCCATCTGGTTTCCCCGGTATCCGAACAGACGCGGTATGTGTTCTCGTACAAGTTATTGGTGCTTTTGATGAAGCTGTGAAGTGCGTTCTGGGTAATATCCCGATCCTCAGGATGCAGAAGCGCAATCCAGTCATCAACATTATTGGTCAGCGGCTGCTCAGACAAGTGATATTGAGGCTTTGACAGGATCGAGGAATGATAGTGATTTGTTTCTAGATCCCATTCCCATAAGGCGTCATTGGAACCTTCCAAGGTAAGCTGATACCTCTGATCACTGTTTTCAAGTGCGGTTTTTTGATGCGCCAGAATCTCGTGCTGCCGCTCCAGGATGGTGGTGATTTCCTCAAGCTGCTGGTCGTAGGCGGTCAGCAGCTTTGTCTCATCGTAAATATGGGTGATAGCGCTTGAAAACAGTTTTATTCTTTTGAGGATTATCGCGTAGAAGACACCGCCGGACACGATAACGTAGAACCACCCTTTATAAAGCTGAAAATCTTTAAGCTGTTCCGGATCCTGAATGACAAGAGAAAGGATATAATCTGAAAACAAAATCCAGATTATGCCGATCCCCAAATACTTTAGAATAATTCCCAGGGTTTCTTTGACGGGGTTTAGATTTTTACGCGCCGCGATCATTTCCTCGCTGCGCGCTTCAATTTCACAAATACGATTTTTCAGCCAGTCAATTTTATTATATAGCATAGCTTCAACTCCGGTTTCTCAGGATGGGGCCATCTGCAAAGAGTGGATGGACCGGTCGAAGGAAGTTGGCAATGGTTCGTTTTCTGGTACAAAGTAACAATGATTACAGATAGTAATATTCTATTTCAAAAAAAATTATATCGCAACAAATTATTCGACAAAGTTCGAGACCATAATGAACAAATATCCGGAATTATAAAGAATTATACATAAGCGGGGGTATTTCTGCCGAACACATTTCTTACATCTTAATTGGGAAGTCCTAAGGTTAACTTAAATGCGTGTTTTGAGCTGTCCGGGGTATAGAAAGAAATGTTTTCTGAGAGATTGCGTTAGTCATACCCAGAAAGGAAAATAATTATGTCAACTCATAGTGACAGCCAAAGGGCGTGGATCCGGGAGACGGCCGTCTTTTTGACCAGCCAGATGTTTACGTTGTTTGGTTCTTCGTTGGTACAATATGCGATTCTATGGTACATCACCCTGGAGACCAAGTCGGGCTTGATGGTGACCATCTCTGCCATCAGCGGATTTTTGCCAGCCTTTATATTGTCTCCATTTGCAGGCGTTTGGGCAGACCGGTATGATCGAAAGAAGCTGATCATCCTGTCGGATATTGGGATTGCAGCCGCGACGCTGGTGCTGGCCTTTTTTCTGATGGCAGGTTTTGAAGCGCTTTGGCTCATGTTTGTACTGTCCGCTGTGCGTTCAGTGGGCAGCGGGATTCAGACGCCGGCGGTGAATGCGCTGCTGCCTCAGTTGGTGCCCCAGGAGAAATTGACAAGAGTCAACGGCATCAATTACAGTTTGCAGTCGGGATTAATGCTGGTCGCGCCGGTGGCGAGCGGTGCGCTCATGAGTATGACCAGTCTGCAGAATCTTCTTTTTATTGATATTGTAACGGCGGGTGTTGCCGTTGCGATTCTCATGCTCTTTCTCCATGTGAAGCCTCACAAAAAAGCGCTTCAAAAGCAGGAGTCTGGGTATTTTGAGGATTTGAAGCTGGGGTTCACGTATATTCGACAGCATCGATTCATTCTTCACTTTTTCGTGTTTTACGCAATTATAATGTTTCTGATTGCACCTTCTGCTTTTTTGACACCGCTACAGGTCACACGGACTTTTAGCGGCACCTATTGGCATCTGACGGTAATTGAGGTGGTGTTCTTCGTAGGTATGCTCGCAGGCGGCGGAATCATGGCGGCCTGGGGCGGCATGAAGAATAGAATTCATACAATTGCTTTGTCCGGTGGCATTATTGGCTTTGGCACGCTCGCTCTGGGTGTGGTGCCGACCTTTTGGGGATACGCGCTGTTTCTCGCTTTGATAGGCGTTTCAATACCTGCTTATAACACCCCGTCTATGGTCTTGATCCAGGAAACCGTTGAGGAAAATTATATGGGAAGAGTCTTTGGCGTCATGAGCATGCTGTCCAGCGCAATGATGCCGCTCGGCATGATGTTTTTTGGACCGGTCTCTGACAGGATCGCGATAGAATGGATCATGATTGTGACGGGTGCTCTGGTTGTGCTGCTCAGCGCTGGTATGATTCTGGACCGGATTTTGGTGGCGGCGGGCAATCCGAAGGTGCCTGAGGCATCGAGTCAGGATGAGCCTGTGGCAGTGGCTGCAGAGTTGCAAGATGTAGGGTCAAAGTCAGAAGAACGCTAACGTCTATACTTTAGCATAGTCTGAGAGGGTTGAATTGCTTAAGTAGTGCTTAAGTTGTTAAGTTGTGTGAAGGGGTTGAGATTTAGGGTCAGCCTTGACACTGAGGCTCATGAGGTGATAAACTTTGTGACGGTCATTGACTGGCCTTTTAAACCCCTGAAAGGAAGTGAAAGCACTATGGCTTTGCCTAATTGTCCAAAATGCAGTTCAGAATATACTTACGAAAGTGATCAGATGATTGTCTGCCCGGAATGCGGCCACGAATGGAGTATGAATGCTTCAGCTGCTGAGGCAGTCAATGAGGTTTTTGAAGTACGGGATGCCAATGGCAATGTGTTGTCTGATGGTGACACCGTCTCCATCATTAAGGATCTGAAAGTAAAAGGCAGCTCGTCCGCGCTTAAGATGGGCACTAAAGTCAAGAATATCCGCTTGGTGGAAGGCGATCACAACATCGACTGTAAAATAGATGGCTTCGGCGCTATGAATCTCAAATCAGAGTTCGTTAAGAAAATATAGAGCACTTGAGTGAAACTCGGTGTTGAAACTCGGTGTCTGACACCGAGTTTCAAAAAGAAGTGAAACTCGGTGTCAGACACCGAGTTTCCTTGCGAAAGGGTGTCATTTTGTGAAAAGTTTTAGAGAAACCTCACCTGGAGTTCTGCTTTGTTTGATCATTGCCATGCCGGCATGGTTTCTGGGCAAAGTGTTTCCTGTGGTGGGGAGCCCTGTCTTTGGAATCCTTGCAGGGATGATGCTGTCACTGTTTTTTCCTAATTTATCAGGATTAAAGTGGCGTTTCGGAGGTCTTGAGAAGGGCATAAAAATGACTTCCAAGAAGGTGCTGCAGTTGTCAATCATATTGTTAGGCTTCGGCATGAATTTATTCCATGTCTTTAAGGTCGGCAGCCAGTCCATAATGGTGATTCTGGTGACTTTAGCAGCGTCCTTTGTGACGTCCTATCTTGTGGGAAAATCCTTGAGTCTGGACGGCAAAGTGACAACACTGATTGGTGTTGGAACGTCCATTTGCGGCGGCTCCGCGATTGCAGCGACGGCACCGGTGATCGAGGCGAGTGACGAAGAGGTCGCCCATGCGATCTCTACCATATTTCTTTTTAACGTCCTGGCAGTATTTATATTTCCAACTTTCGGGCGACTGCTGGGTCTCAGCGATATGGGTTTTGGCATGTGGGCAGGCACTGCCATCAATGACACGTCCTCCGTCGTTGCGGCGGGGACGGCTTGGAGCAGTGCGGCTGGCAATGATACAGCTTTGGCGTTTGCTACAATTGTAAAGCTGACCCGTACTCTGATGATTGTGCCCATCACTTTGTTTCTTGCCATTTACACTGCCCGAAAGAAATCTCTTTTGGCTGGAACTGGTGAGGGAGGAAATGAACTTTCTGAAATTGAGAATTTTAAATTTGTAAAAGTGTTTCCGTGGTTTGTCATTGGTTTTTTGGCAGCGGCTGTAGTGAATACGGTTTTTGAGCTTGGAGCACTGTCTACGGTTTTGGTGACTGTGGGTAAGTTTCTGATCGTTATGGCTATGGCAGCCATTGGACTCAATACGAAGATCAAGAAGCTTTTGACTCAAGGGCTGAAGCCTGTGGTCCTGGGAATTTGCTGCTGGATTGCGGTCGCGGGAGCTTCTCTATTGGTACAGAGTGTCATTCAGATGTGGTAATGGTTGGTAATTGTGGTGGGTAGGGGAACTATCGGCTATATTTTTGAATTTTTTGGGTCTTCTGATTTTAAAAATGGATAAGTTGTGCCATCCTGTGGTATGATAGGGCTGAAACGTCACTGTGACGGATTTTGACGGCAGCTCGTACTTTGGGCAGCGCAAATAAACATGAGGTGGGCAAATGAAAACAGAAAAGAGCGAAAGTTCGGTCAGAACGCTTTCCAGAGCGCTATCCATTTTAAAGGCATTCACCTGGGAAGCGCGGGAGATGAATTTGACGGAGATCTCCGAAAAAATTTCACTGGCGAAGTCGACGACGCTTCGGCTGCTCACGGCGCTGGAAGAAGAAGGGTTCATTTATAAGAATCCAAAGACCAACCACTATAAATTGGGATTCGATCTCTATTATCTTGGACTGATTGCCAAGGAAAGCATGGACATTCGAAGCGTCAGCCGGCCGCACATGGAGAACATCACGCACCAGACGAGAGAGACAACGAACCTTTATTTGCTGGACTATCACGACCGCGTCTGCTTTGAGCAGGTGGAGAGCCCTATGGCTATCAAGCGCACCGTACGTATTGGCGAGAGATTCCCAATTTGGGCGGGTGCGACGGGGCGGTCGATTCTGGCGTTCATGGATCGTTCCGTCTGGGTGGAAATGACCAAAGAACTGGTGAAGCTGACGGAATATACAGTGGCTGACCCGGAGGCGTTCATACAGGAGCTTGAAAAAATCAGGCAGCAGGGTTACGCGGTGAGCGTTGGCGAAAAGGATTACGAAGTGGGCTGCGTCGCGGCGCCAATTTTTGATTCGACACAAAAGGTCATTGGCTGCCTGTCCGTGTCAGGTCCGAAGTTTAGATTTCCGGAAGATACGGATCTTTTCGCGAAATTGATAACAGATGCAGCAGATAAGATTTCCAGGAAACTGGGGTATCATACAAGGTCGAATGGACAAATTGAGTAACGTTAAATAATAATAATTGCTTAAGAATAAGCGGCTCCAAGCAGAAGAGAAAGATTCTCTATTGCTTGGAGCCGCTTTTGGGTTTTTGTGCGAGATGAAACTGGGTGTCTGACACCGAGTTTCATCCCTTCTTCCCGAACAAGCGCCCAACAATTTTAGCCAATACAGACTTCTCTTTCGGCGGAGTGGAAACTGCCTGAGGCTTTGGTGGGACCGGAGCGCTCGGTGCTGCAGCAGGGCTGGTCGCTTTTGTCTTTGGCTCTTGATGGTGAGGGTGATACTGGTTTGGGTTGCCTTGGCGGCCGGACCCGGTGTAAGGCTTCTTTTTTGGGTGAGCGTTCTCGTGGGTCGATTTTTGGTGGTTGTCAAAGCTTGGCTCGCGGGTTTCGTAGCGGAAGCCGGTTTCGCGACCATCGGCAGGTCTGCTCTTTTTAGGCTCTGACTTTTTCTCACTTTGTGGTCTGGTCTTTCCTTGGGCCGGCTTTCCTTGAACTGACTTTTCATGAGCTGATTTCTCAGCCCCGGAACGTCTTGGCGGTCGGCTGCCCCTGGCTTTTAGGGTTGGATCCGCAGGCGGAGAGAATGGCACCGATTTCGTCTTTTTCCAGACCGCAGCTGCATCCTTCTCAGCGTTCACTTCTGCGTCTGTAGGGAGATCCGCTTCGGAGATCATGGCGTTGATATGCTCTTCGATTTCATACAGGGTCATCACGTCATCCCCTGTAACCAGGGAAATGGCGCGGCCTGTGTTGCCGGCTCTGCCCGTGCGGCCGATTCTATGGACATAGCTGTCTTTGTCCTCCGGGACATCATAATTGATGACCAAAGAGAGATCATCAATATGAATGCCACGTGCCGCAACGTCTGTAGCGACCAATAGGTGGAAGTCGCTCTTCTTAAATTTTTCTATGGTGGATTGCCGTTTGCTCTGTGGGATTTCGCCGTGGAGGGCCATGGACGCGTAGCCTTGGCGTTGGAGGAAACTCTGAACCTGATCCACCGCATGGCGTGTATTGCAGAAGATCATGCAGCTGTCAGGCCGGTTGATTTGGAGAAGCCTATCCAGCTGAGTGCGCTTTTCGTTGCGCTCCACGCGGTAATAGGATTGCTCGATCAGATCCACCGTTTTTGTCTCGGATTCGATCTCAATGGTCGTAGGGGACTTCATGTATGCCTTGCACATGCGGCGCACTTCTTCCGGCATGGTCGCGGAGAAGAGCAGAGTGATACGATCCTTAGGCAGTTTTTTGATAATCCGAACCACCTGATCAATAAAGCCCATGTCCAGCATGCGATCCGCTTCATCAATGACGAGGAATTTCACTTTATCCAGCTTGAGCTGGCCTCTTTGAATGTGATCGTATACCCGGCCCGGCGTACCCGTGACAATCTCCGGAAACTTGCTGAGGGCCTTGATCTCAACGTTGATGTTGTGCTGGCCATAGATGGCTGTCGTCTTGTGGCTCAGGTGCTTGGCCATTTGCATGATATCGTGATCCACCTGGATGGCCAGCTCTCGGGTAGGTGTGAGAATCAGCGCCTGGGTAGCGCTGGTGTCGGGCGTCGTCAGTTGCAAAATAGGCATGCCGAAAGCAGCGGTTTTGCCGCTGCCGGTCTTAGAAATAATAATTAAGTCCTCCTGATTGAGGATCTTTGGTACCGCTTTGATTTGAACCTCTGTAGGGGTCTCAAAGCCCATCTCGTCAATAGCGGTCAGAATAGGGGCTTCAATGCCAAGATCTTTAAATTGCGTCATGCTGGGAACCTCATTTCCGTTAATGTGTAGTCTTATTATAACATGCTTCGGCGAAATGTCCTATTTCAAGCCTTAGCACCTGATTCAACAGTTTCCGCAAGCTCAGTCCATTCCTCCAGCAAGATATGATGGTGTTCCTTAAGCGCTGCCAGCTCTGAGCTGAGTGCCGTCAGCTTTTCGAAGTCACTTGCATGCGCCTTTAGGGCCTCCTCTATAAGGGTGAGCTGGTCTTCAGCCAACGCAATTTCCGCTTCAACCTGTTGCAGCCGCAGTTTCTCTTTTTGGAAGGTCTTTGGACGTTCCTTTCGATTTTGGCTGGAGGCTGCCGCGTCTTTCTCAGAAGCATTGACACATTTTTCGGGCATGGTGTTCGACTCGAGCAGATGAACCCGCGATCTCGCGATTAAATAATCCTCATACCCCCCGTCAATCCGCTCCAGGGTCTGATCATGCAGCCAGACCATCCCAGTAGCAATCATTTCAATCAGGTAGCGGTCATGGGAGATCATCAGCAAAGTCCCTTTAAAATCCGACAGCATGGCTTCCAGCTGCTCCCGTGAGGGGATATCCATATGATTGGTCGGTTCGTCGAGAAGCAGCAGCGTCGACTGGGATTTCGAAATTTGAATGAGCTTCAGCCGGCTGCGTTCACCCCCGGACAGCGTAGAAAGCCGTCTGAAAACCTCCTGATCCCGGAATCCGTAATGGGCCAGCAGATTTCTGGCCTCACCGCTGCTTAGAGAAAGCGTTTGAATACACCAGTCGTGCAGACTGAGGTCCGCATCTTCAAATTCAATATCTTGAGGGATGTAGCCGATGGTCGCAGATACCCCAACCCTGACCGAACCATCAAGAGCCTCGCATTGTCCCAGAATCGATTTGAACAGCGTCGTTTTTCCTGCGCCGTTTTTACCGATCAGGCAAAGGCGCTCGCCTCGAAAAAGACTTAAATAGCCATGCTCAAGCAAGGTCATGCCAGGGTATCCCAGCTTCAGATTCTCAAGTGTGATCAGCTGTTTTGATGACTTGGAGGTACTGTCCAGGCTGAGCTTATAGTTCAGCTGGCCGTGATCTGGCGGAAGGACCTTATCCATTTTATCAAGGCGCGCTTTAAACTGGTTGGCTTTCTTGAAGAATTTTTCGTTATCACCCATGGTGCCCCATAATTCGAAGCGCTTTATGGCCGCTTCAATGGCTTTAATTTTCTTTTGCTGGAGCAGATACTGCTGAAGCTGAAGCTCATTTTGTTTTTCCTTCTCAATCGCATACCAGGAATAGTTGCCTTCATAGTGGCGTACAAAACCCTGATCAAGCTCCAGGATGGACTGGGCGACCAGATCAAGAAAATAGCGGTCATGGGAGATCATGATGACCGTGCCGTCGTATAGGTTGAGATAGCGCTCAAGCCACTCCAGCATATCGCTGTCCAGGTGGTTGGTGGGTTCGTCAAGAAGCAGAACGTCCGGCGCCTTGAGGAGTAATCGTCCAAATAGGGTTCTGGTCTTTTCGCCGCCGGACAGGGACTCAAAGGGTTGATTAAGAAGCGGCACCAGCTTCAAGGCCTGGCAGATCTCGTTCAGTTTGACTTCGGTCGTGTAGCCGCCCAGTGTTTCGAAAAGCGTCAGCTTTTCCCCGTAGCTTTTCAGCAATGAAGTGTTCTGAGGCTCCCCGGACATTCTGAGCTCAAGTTCAGAGAGCGACGCTCTCAGTTCATGAAGTTCTGAGAAGCCTTCCTCCAATAAGTTTTTGACGGTTAGTCCCGGTCTATGGTCAGGCAATTGTTCCAGAAACCCGAGGCGCAGACCTTTACGAAGGTTCACTTGGCCTGCATCCGGCAGCTCATCCTTCATCATAAGTTTGAAAAGTGTCGTTTTTCCTGCGCCGTTACGGCCAATTAAGCCAATTTTTGAGCCGGAGATCACGTCGAAGGAGACAGATTCAAGGATAGGTTTCTGATAATATGTTTTTTTGACTTGAAAGAAAGAAATATCTATCATGCTGTGGATGCCCCTTTCGGAGTTGGGTGGCATAGAGTCGATAAACTTAGAGCGAATAGATTCTGTCCAGCTTTATGGCTAGAGACAGCTGTTCATAGAAGCTTCCTTCAGCGTCCTCCATATGAAGCAGGCTTTTTATTTTTCCGATACGATAGCGAATGGTATTCTTATGCATAAAAAGGGACTCTGCCGTTTCAGGGATTTTACCGTCCTGCTCAACAAAAGCTTGAGCCGTTTCATAGAGCTGTGTATTGTATCGTTCATCATAGTCTTTGATGGGCTGAAGAACCCGGCTATAAAATTGACGCATCCAGAGCTCCTGGTGGTAAGGCATCAGAATGCTGTAAATGCCAATGTCACTGAAAGCGCAGAGGCTTTCATGGATGAGCGCGCTGGCCTTTTGTGCGTACAGGCTCTCGTTAATGGCTCGCCCCAAATCACTGAGGTCGCCATGGGCGCCGCTTATGCCAGTCTCGTATTGTTCTGACGGGATCCCGAGCTTTGAAAAAACTTGAAGAGAGGAGGCTTTTAGTTTGGTTTCCTCAAGGGCTAGGTCAAAAGTCAAAATCAGGAGAAGTCCTTGACGATACCGCATAATGCTGTTTTGAATCTCCAGGCCGCGGTGCTTTTTGATCTCATCCAAAAGTTTCATAGAGCCTTGGGGATTAAAGAGCTTCTTTTCGCGTAAATAAAGGACGAAAAAGTACTCTCTAAAGCTGGTGTTAATTTCGAGCGCGATATCTCTGACAGTGGCTTTATTTAGACTTAGACGTACTAAAGCATCCACTTTGGCTTCGAGCAAAGCATCGTTGTCAACGGATCTGAGTTTATCCGTCAACTCAGTGATGATGTCTTCAAAGTAAACGGTATTATCAAAAATAAAGATGGGAAAGCTGTGTTCGTTGGCATACGCCAGAACCTCCTGAGGCAGTGTGTTGTAATAGATGTTTTTAATGGCCAAGCCGCTGACGCCGTCCTCAATAAGGCTGGCGACAGCGGAAAGGATCCGCTCAGGGTGGTCTTTGGCGAACAGCAGGCTGCTGATGACGAATTCACCTGGAATAAATTGTCCATGGATATTCGAAATAAACTCATAGTCGAGAATTCCGATTTTCTCAACCTGGCGGTCGAGGCCGGAGTGGCCCACAATGAGTTTGAAATTTTTAAAGGTACTCAGCTTAGTGGCTTCCAGAACCGTGATAGACATGAACCTCACCTCTATCAAATTATAACTCATTAATTCGAAATGCGTAGTGACTTATACAAATTTTATTTCGAATCATTGTAAAAAGTACAAAGAGAGGTTTGTTATAATAAATCGAGATCATTAATTTTAGCAACTTATTTAATTAGCCTTTGAGCAAGGTTAAGGGGATGAATCCATGGCTTTAAAAGAGAATCAAACTGACTCAGCTTTGAACAATCAGGGGCGTGAAGAGGTCGAAAAGGACGACGCTAAACAACCGTCAGATTACCCTAAAAAGACACGGCTGCTAGCTGGACTTGGCCTTATGACCACAGCGTTGATGTGGGGTTCGACGTTCCCTGCGGGGAAATACGCACTGGAATTTATGAGTCCCTTTTATCTTATGGGATTTAGATTTTTATTCGCCTTTGTGCTTATGGCCATAGTCATCCACAAGAAACTGTTTTCAACGAAACTGAAAGACATGAGAGGCGGCCTGATCGCTGGCGTCATGCTTTCAATGGGATATGTGCTGCAAATTTATGGTCTTCAGTTCACTACGGCAAGTAAACAATCCTTTTTGGCCAGTGCCTATGTGGTCATAGTACCATTTTTGACCTGGGCGGTATTCAAAAGGAATCCGTCTCTTAAAGCTTACATAGGTGCAGCAGTATGCTTTTGGGGCATTGGCATGCTCTCGCTGAATGAAAACCTAAGCATCAGTCTTGGGGACAGCATCACGCTGCTCAGCTCTGTGTTTTATGGCGCTCATATCGTTGTGACGGGATTTTTTGCCCATAAGGAAGATGCGGCGGTCTTTACGGCAGTCCAGTTTGGCGTTGGTGCTGTCCTGGCCATGATTCTTGGCCTGCTTTTTAGTCCCGCGCCTCAGGTGTTTAATCTGGGGATGCTGGCAGTGCTGCATTTGGCGGTCTTTGGCTCCATAGTGGCCTACTACCTTCAGACAGTGTGTCAAAAGTATTTGAAGCCGTCTGTAACGTCCATCATTCTGAGTATGGAGGCGGTGTTTGGAAGCCTGCTTTCAGTAGTTCTGCTGGGGGATTCCTTTACGACGAAGATGGCGATTGGCGCGGCGGCCATATTGGGAGCCATCTGGATCAGTGAGTCTTAGCGGCTGGGTTTGGGAAAGGTGACCATCGGCAGATGTTTGGTCTTTAGTCTTTATGGGAAAGAATAGAGTGAAGACGAGAACAGAAAAGTGGTGGTGGCGGTGCTGACAATAGAGGAAATGGAAGAGATTCTGAACGAGGTCGCCGAGGGGCTGCCGGAGGTGTTTTACAAGGAGCTGAATGGCGGGATTTTGCTGCTGCCGGAAAGTCGGATGCATCCGAAAAGCATTGGGGATGACCTGTTTATCATGGGCGAATACCACCGGGGAGGCAGTCAGGGGCGGTATATTGTAATCTACTATGGCTCGTTCGCGCAGGTTTATGGGCATGCGGACCGCAGTGTGATCAAGCGGCGGCTTGAGGAGACGCTGAAGCATGAGTTTACGCATCACCTGGAGTCGCTGGCGGGGGAGCGCGGGCTGGAGAAACAGGACGAGCGGGACATGAACCGTTATCTGAGCCGGAAGGTTCGGCGGACGTGAGACGTCTTAGGAGGATATTCGTTCATGTGGGGGATTCAAAAAACAAAAAAGACAGGCACTTGCAGGAGGGGATTACGCGCTGAAACTTCCCTGCAAGACCTGTCTTTTTTATATGTTCAATCTTTTAATAAAAGGGGGAGGGCGGGTTTTTTATTATTTTGCGCACACGTCGTGCTGAGCACACGCGGAGACGCCGCGGTCCATGGTTTTAGCGCACTCTGCGACGCTGAGGCCGCCTTTGGTTGTGGCCATATTGGAGACCGCGTTGGCAGCAAATGCCTGGGAACCTGAAGTGATGAGCAGTAAAGAAAGGATGCTTGCAGCAATTGTCTTTTTCATTTTGAATTGTCCTCCTAAAGGATTAATTTGTTTTTAGTTTGGTTTGGGTTGTTTGTGACCCTGAGGACAGTATGCCATGGAGTTGTGGAGAAATTATGGGGAGGGAAAATTTTTTGGTGACGCGGACGGTTTTCAACCTGGTGTCAGACACCAGCCTCAACTTGGTGTCTGACACCGAAATATATTTGTAACATTCCAGTGAAGGTATAAAGTGTTATTCTATGAATAACTTAGAGTCTGGAGGTCACCCCAATGAAGAAGTTCATCATTCTGTTCAGTCTGATCCTGGCACTGACGGCAATTCTTCCGTCTGCCGCCAACCGTTCCTATGCCACAGAAGCAGGGGTCACTCTTCCGACCTTCAAAGTCACTCTGAATGGGGTCGGCTTTGAGTCGACAAGCGCCAAATACCCACTGGTACTCTATAAAAGCATCACTTATTTCCCCATGACCTGGAATTTGTCACGTTCACTTGGTCTCACCCTGAAATTCTCGTCTGAAGCTGGGCTCGACATTCAAAAAGCCGCCAGCCAGGATACCGTCAAACAGGATACCACTGGCAGCAACAGGCTGAACACCACGTATTCCGCAAAAATTGTCACTTACCCCGTCATAGTTGGCGGTCAGCGCATAGACAATGCCAAGGAGCCATATCCAATCCTCAATTTCCGGGATATCACCTATTTCCCGCTGACATGGCGGTTTGCAAAGGAAATGTTTGGCTGGGACTATCAATACAGCCAGGCGGGTGGATTAGTCATCAATTCGGGCGTGCTCAATGCCAGCGTACCGGCGCAGGGGCTGGTTTCGGGACCATCGGCAGAACCTGTACTTCCTTCTGGCCAAGCGCCAGCCACAGCACCTGCATCGGTTTCGAGCGGCATGACCTTTACTGAAAAAACCATAAAGGTCGGTACCAAATCCATCCCCGTCAGTGTCGTCACCGTGGACCTGAAAAGCGCCAAACTGAAGGCCAGAGCTGTCCTCGCCGGGTCGCGGGTCGGGGAAACCAACACGCTGGAAGCGGCAGCCAAACGTGAAAACGCCGTCTTCGCCATCAACGGCACCTTCTTTGACGCCTACAACGGCTACGGCACGCCAAGCAACACTCTGGTCGTAGGCGGCAGGCTGCTGACCACGGGCGGACACTACGGCTCTCTTGGCATCTCCGGGACTGAAGCCCGAATTGACCGGGTGTCCTCGACGGTAAATGGCGAAAACACCGGCGGCGTCTTCGACAAGGTCCCCTGGTACAGCGGTGCCTGGAAGGGCTTTTCTCTCAATACGCCGCAGATCCACGCCACGGATCAGCGCATCGTGATCTTCGACAAGCAGTATAAAAGCCAGATCGCGCTGAATACAAGCTTTGCAGGCACAGTCTTCACTGTCAGCGGCGGACTTATTTCGAAGGCCAAACCATGGGCTGGCACCCTGTCGAACACCGCAGATTACACCGTTGTGTTTCCGGCGGCCCACAGCTACCCCGGCAAGGACACGAACCTCCTGGCCGCTACCGGTGCGCTGATTAACCAAAACGCCGGCTTTGTTTACACCTCTTACGCCAAATTTGCGGAAGGCAGCCGCTTTGGGATGCAGCCTGCGCTAACCTCCGAGCTTGGCGGGGATTTCTGGGCCAAAGCAGATTCCGTGGTGGGGGCCGGTCCGCTGCTGGTGCGGGATGGCGTGAAAGCTATTGATTTGGGCAAAGAGGCCTTCTACGAGGCAAAGATAACGACGAATTCAGCCGCCCGCAGTGCCGTAGGAATTTCTGCCGATGGTCGCCTGATCTTCATCACCACCTCCGCCACCCTCCACGAGTTGGCGGACATTATGATCCAGCTCGGCGCTAAAACCGCGACGAACCTGGACGGCGGGGCCTCGAGCGGTATGTATTACAACGGAAAAATGATTCGGACACCTGGCCGGGCGATCAGTAATGCCATTGTGATAGTGGAGAATTGAATTGGATTTGAAACTCGGTGTCAGACACCGAGTTTCAACTTCATAATAAGCAGAGGGGATGAAGTCGGTGTCAGACACCAGCTTCATCCCCTCTGCTTACAAATGGTTTTATGATATTCAAGCCTCAGGAATGGGTATAGGATTTTCAGGAAAGGAAGTGTTTGGCATGGAAGGCCAAAGTCTTATAGTTTATTATTCATGGACGGGCAATACGGCGTCCGTCGCCCAGGAGCTCCACGCTCAGACTGGATTTGCCCTTGAACGAATTGAAGAAGCGAAACATAGACCTTTTGGCAGTATTCCAATGGCAGCCATGGGTGCGTGGTTTCATTTTAAAAGCGATATAAAGCCTCTTTCCATATCATTGGAGACCTATGACAATCTTTTTCTTGGCATTCAGGTTTGGGCAGGCAACACGACACCGGCCGTCAATGCCTTTCTGAGGCGTGAAAATTTTAATAACAAAAAAGTATGGCTATTTATGACCATGGCTGACAATGTGCCATCGCAAAAGGTCATGGATTCTGTGCGAAAGCGTATAGAACAAAAGGGGGGCGTGGTGGTGGAGACCATCGGCTTCACCTCGAAGATGTTGGCGACTCTGGGAGATGAGGAGCGTGCGAATCAGGTGTTATCCCCCGAAATGTTCCGGGAAGACCTCGCAGCATGGCTGAGAAAGAGCCGGATCATCAAATAAGCGGACAGGAGAACAACTATGCAAAAGCCCAAGGACTATGTAGATTATACTTATACACAGAACCGGGATCTGTCCTGGCTGAAATTTAATGAACGGGTCTTGAACGAGGCTAATGATCCAGCCGTTCCCATAATGGAGCGGCTAAAATTCGTGTCCATTTTTTCCAGCAACCTGGATGAATTTTTCATGATCCGTGTGGGGAGCCTGCTTGACTTGTCCATGCTCCAAAAGACAATGATTGACAACAAGTCTGGCATGACGCCGGCAGAACAGCTGAAGGCAATTTATAAAGCCGTCAAGCCGCTGTATGCGCACAGGGACAAAACGAATCAAAATGTTGAGATGTTTCTGGCGCAATACGAGATCGAACGGCTGAAGGTGGCAGAACTTGAAGGCAAGGACAGGAAGGTGATCCAAACTTATTTCAAGACCCAGGTGATGCCAGTGCTGTCACCTCAGGTGATCAGCCCTCACCATCCGTTCCCGCATCTTGAGAATAAGGCGCTGACCATTGCAGTGATGTTGAAATCCAAAGAGGTGACGCAATACGGTCTGATCCCCGTACCCAGGTCATTGCCAAGAGTGGTGTATCTGCCGGGTAAATCACTTCGTTATATTCTGATTGAAGACCTGATCCTCCAATACGCCCCAGATGTTTTTGAAATGTACGAGATCCTAGAAAAAACGGTGATCAGCGTCACTAGAAACGCGGATATCCAGCCGGATGACGAGGCTTTTGAAGTGGATGAAAATTTCAGAAGCCACATGAAGAAAATCGTGAAACTCAGGGCCAGGCTAGCCCCGGTCCGCCTGGAACTGCAGAACAAGCTGAGCGTTGAATTCTCAAGCTTTTTATGCAGCCGTTTGAATTTTGACCTTACCCAGGTTTACTATAGCAAAACGCCGCTCGATATGACCTATGTTTTTGAACTGGAAAGCCGTCTGACAGCGGTAGCGCGGCACCATCTCATCTACCAGCTCTTTGAGCCTCAGAACAGCGCTGATATCAATCCGTCCGAAAGTATAATCCGACAAATCATGAAAAAGGATTTGCTGCTCCACTACCCTTATGACGCCATGGATCCCGTTTTAAATCTAATCCGCGAGGCTTCCGCTGATCCTACGGTGATCAGCATCAAGATTACCCTTTACAGAATTGACAGAAAGTCGAAGTTGGCGGAATACCTGATCGACGCAGTGGAAAACAAGAAAGAAGTCATCGTCATAATGGAGCTTCGGGCGCGATTTGATGAAATCAACAATATTGAGTGGGCAGAGCGGCTGGAAGAGGCTGGATGCAAGGTCATTTACGGCTTTGAGAAGTTTAAGATTCACTCCAAGATCTGCCTGATCACGCGTCGTGACAAGAATAAACTGAGCTACATCACCCACATTGGTACCGGGAATTTCAATGAAAAGACTGCCAAACTCTACACAGATTTGTCGCTCTTGACGGCAGATGAGGCTATTGGAGCCGACGCCAGCCTGTTTTTTAAGAGAATACTGATCTCAAATCTGGAAGGCGAATACTCAGAGCTCCTCGTGTCGCCCTTTGAACTCAAAGATCCCATCCTGAAGCTCATTGAAAATGAGACGGAAAAAGCAAGGAATGGTGAGCGCAGCGGCATTCTCATGAAATTGAATTCCCTCTCAGACAGGGAGGTTATCGATGCCTTAGCTGAAGCGTCCCAAGCGGGGGTGCCTGTCCGGCTGATCGTTAGAAGCATATGCTGCCTATTGCCCGGGGTTCCGGGAAAGACGGATCATGTGTGGATTCGAAGCATTGTCGGCAGGTATCTGGAGCATGCCAGAATATTCTGCTTTGGCGATCCGGAGGACAGCATTCAGGACCTGAAACTCTACATCTCCTCAGCGGATCTCATGACGCGCAATACAGTCAAGCGCATTGAAATAGCGTGTCCGATCCATGATATGACCATTAAAAAGCGCCTCCTTGAAATGCTTGATCTCCAGCTTCGGGACAATGTCAAGGCCAGAACCATTACTGCCGAGGGCAATTTTATTCCGGTGACGACTGAGTCGCAAGCAGTGGTTGACTGTCAGGAACAGATGATGGCCCAGGCTGTTCGAAGGCTCGCTGTGTACAATGCCGACAATAAATCCATGAAGCGCTGGTTCGAGGATGTCATGGCATGGTTTAAAAAGTGATGTGAAGGTTGACCTGCGCCTCGATTGATCAAAAATTTTAGAAAATAGAGACAAAGACACTACAAACGGGTATAGATTCTAATGACAGAGACAGGTTCATTTTATGAGCAACTCATACGGAACCTGTCTTTGCCGATGGTTTTCCAACAAGGCACCTCACCGCAGATGCCGGGTATAACACCACAATCGAGGCGATGACCATGTTTACAGACCAAAGGCTGACCGAAGCCTACACTGGCGCCCGTGTCGAGCTCTTCGATGAAAATTCACGTTTTGTCTTTTTTAGTGACGCGCATCGCGGAGATAATAGTCTCTCTGATGAATTCGCCAGAAATCAGAACACATTCCTGAGTGCCCTTGACTATTATTACAACGAGGGCTTTACCTTCATCGAAACCGGGGACGGTGAAGAGCTTTGGGAGCACTCAAAGTTCAAGCATATCCGGTTTGCCCACAGTGACGTTTATGACATGCTTAAGAGGTTTCATGATGGCAATAGGATGATTTTACTCTATGGGAATCATAATATGTATTTGAAAGATCAGTCCTACCTGGAACATAATTTTTATCACTTTTTCGACGAGTATAACGAGGAAAATTGTGAGCTTTTTGAGGGGATGACGGCTCACGAAGCCCTGCTTCTCAGGCATAGGGAAACAGGCCAGGAGATTTTGGCGCTGCACGGCCACCAAGGCGATTTTATGAACGATCAGATGTGGCGTTTCTCAATGCTGTCACTGCGTTATTTTTGGCGATTTATGCACATGATCGGATTCAGAAACCCAGCTAGTCCTGCCAAAAACGTACATAAGATGCATAAGATTGAGCGCAACTACAATAAATGGATTTACAAGCATCGGATGATGCTGATTTGCGGGCATACCCACCGACCAAAGTTTCCAAAGCATGGTGAGCTGCCGTATTTCAATTCCGGCTGTGGCGTGCATACCAAAGGTGTCACCGGCATAGAGATTGTAAATAATTCAGTCATGCTGGTGGAATGGAGGATCCGCACAGATCAGGAGGGACTCCTGAGGGTTGAGAGACAGGTGCTCAGAGGGCCGCAATTTGTTTCCAAATATGATTTGAAAAAGTATCAGTTCAATGAAGTGGTGTGAATATGCGTTCGCTTGAAAAGGAAAGAAGCCACCGCCGCGAAGAAAGCTGACACCCAGCTTTCCTCGCGGCGGCGGCTTCTTCCGCTTTAAACAAAGGAAGGGGAAAGGCGCTCCGGCACCTTCCCCCTCTCATTGTTGTCATGGCGTAAAATACTTCGTGATCACATCGCACACCTCAGCGCCAATGCCGCGCTGTGCTTCCTCGGTGGAAGCGCCAATATGCGGTGTCATTGAGATCTTTGGATGCTGCGTCAATCTTGGATTGAGCGGCGGTTCTTCCGTATAGACATCCAGTCCAGCACCGGAGAGGTGGCCGCTGTCGAGGGCATCGAGAAGAGCGTCGTAGTCGATCAGGCTGCCTCGGGCGGTGTTGATGACATAGGCGCCTTTTTTTATTTTTTGAATGGCTTCAGCATCCAGGATGGCTTTGCCATCCGGACTTGACGGCGTATGGAGGGTGATGAAATCAGATTCTTTGAGGAGCGTGTCGAGGTCGGCAAATTTGAAGTCCTCGTGATCGTCTTTCGGGCCACTGCGCTGGAAATAAAGAATATTCATACCCAGGGCGCGGGCTTTGGCGGCGATTTCCTGTCCAATACGGCCGAAACCAATGATGCCCAAGGTTCTTCCGTAGAGCTGGATGCCATTGTAATGTTTTTTATTCCATTCGCCCTTTCTAATCGTGATGTTGGCTGAGTGGATGTGGCGCGCAAGATTGAACATGTGTCCAAGAGCCAGCTCCGCGACGGAAGTGCTGCTGGAGTTCGGCGTGTTGCGGACGCCAAAACCTTTCGAAGTGGCGTAATCGACATCGATGTTATCAAGTCCAACGCCGGCACGGATGATCAGTTTAAGTTTGGAACCCGGCTGTGCGGCCGCGTCGAGTATGAGTTGATCCAATGTTGTGGCGGATCTGACAATAATGACGTCATACTCGCCTATGACTTCTTTGAGTGGTTCGGGATCAAAATGGGTCGTGTCGATAGTGTGGCCTTTTTCTGACAGACAGTCGGATGCTATGGAGTCCAAACCATCGTTTGCCAGTATCTTTAGCATGCTGAGGTCCCCCTATTCAGGTTAGTATGAGGAGAAAGTGAATTAGGTTGTATGCGATCTAAGTTTACTTGTATCTATATAGATACCAAATTATGAAAAAAAACAACTTTTGTACATAAAAAAAGTGAGCTCTGGCACCGGATTTGAGTTGGTGACTGACACTCATTTCACTTTGGTGACGCGGACGGTCATATATTTGTAACATATCGCCTTTTCCAGTATGATACAATATTGTAAAAGGATAACGAGCATCGGCAAAAAATCTTTTCATCATAAATGGAATTTGCAGCGCTGGAATCTGCAGTAACGCCAAGTAAAGGGAGGAATTCAGTTGCAGACGAATCGACGCCTGTTCATCACCGGTTTAATCTTGATCTCAGTGACGACCCTGGCAGCACTGGGTTTATGGTGGTCTGTGAAATTGGAAGGACCGGTCTTCTTCGAGCAGTTTCGGGAAAATACCATCATCGTTGGAACCACACCAGAGGGCTATCCGGCCTTCCAACAAGTGATGCTGCCAATGCCGTTTCTGACGGATGTGACGGACGAGCGCGTGATTGAGCGCGTGATCTTCCCGGAAGCACCCTGGCCTGAGGATCAGACCAGGGTTTATTATGAACCGGAGGCAGGCCTGTCCAGCTTTATGGGGACGGCTGTCGGAAAAACGACGATTGGACGCTATAACTTCAATACCCTGATGGTTTCCATAGACTTACTGGAGGCAGAGCCCTTTGGACCGGTCAAATTGACTCGTGCGGACCTCTGCTATGCAAATGGGGAGAGGGAAACGGTTGAAATTGGTGAAATCTATCTTTCTGGGATCGAGTTGTCCGAGGGGCATTTTAAGCACCGAAGCAGCGGGGGTTCTTTGGACCATTCCTATGAGTCCAGCTTTTCAGTCGAGATCCCCATGGAGGTCCTTGAGGTCAAGTTACCACTGATATCCAAGTTCGAGTCGCTGTTTGAAATCAAAGTCAACGGCAAAAGTCCAGCCGAGCTGCAAGGCGCCAAATTTTCAAGAGGGGATACACTCCATACAACGGCCGCCCTTAAGGGGCCTCAGAGTATCACTCAGCAATTCGCGATTTATGATCTGACCCCCGTCTTGAGTTACAGGACGACAGAGGGTGAGATATTCAGCCAGCGCCTGTTGACTATACTCGAATATCAGGCAATCTACAGGCCTGAAAGTTTTCTGGACCTGGTCCGCTATCTTAGGGCAAGGGGGGTCATCTAAATGCACGAAGGCTTCAACCGGATCTTCTGGGGATTGTGCTTTGTGACGTTTCACATTAACTTCGGGGGATTTGAGGGTTTGCCGCTGCCGGCGTTCGCTGGGTACCTCATGGTTCGGTCCGGAATAATACAGCTCACAAATGAACCCAAACTTACTGAGGGTGAAAGCGCCTATCCAAACCTAACCATAAGTGACCCGCCTGAAAATACAGACTGTCATTCAACCCAATACTTCAGGCGCGCAGCCACCCTGGCTCTGATCAGTGCGTTTATCGCCGTGCCAAGGGTCGCGACTGCCTTTTACAGCCAGTTTCTTTCAGAGCATCCCTTGGTGATGCTGCTGAACTTTGGCTTCGTTTCGATACTCGATCTGGCCCTCGCCTACTATTTGCTGACGGGCGCGGCCTGCCTGCTGGAAGTCCAGGGAAACTCGGAACGAAAAGTTTTTTATCTCAAACGGCTTCGTCTTTATCTGGTGCTTTTCAGCAGCGCCTCAATCATAGGGATCATCGGGCTGGCGCTGGGGGCGCTCGAGTCCAGCGTCGTCTTCGGCATTGTCATGCTGGTACTCAGAATCTGGTTCATCCTGCTGATCCACAGCCTGAAGCCCGCTTCAGCCAGCCAGACGTCCCAATCCCAAAGCGCGCCTTGAATAACCACTAAAATTCAAGTTACTTGAGGACGCATTCACCTGCGTCCTCGTTTTTTTGCTATAATGAAGCCACGTTGTAAATACCACGGATGCATTTTTCTGCCGATGGTCATTGAATCCCAAATCCGCACCACACGCCAACCAGGGGGTGATTTCATCATGAACACCATGGAAAAATTCATACTGCTTCTCATCATCCTCATCGTTTCCGCCACCGCAGCGGGTGTCCTTAACCGTACGCCAAACTACCCGGATCAGATCCCGGAACCCGTTCAGCGCCCACTCAGCAAACCTGAAACTATTGAGTTCGAGGGGAAGAACGGCCCTGTAACACTTGAGCTGCTGGCAGAGTATGAGATCACAGCCGTGGTCAAAGGACGCAAAAACTACACCAGCGACGCTTCATCAGCCGTCTCGCCGGTAGATCTGGCCTTGGCCTGGGGCAACCTGAATCAGAGGGCCATTGACGACACCATTGACTACACTCAGTCTGGCCGTTGGTATTATTACCGGCTTTCCCCCAATGCCCCGGTGAGCGTCTATGACGTTCAAATTCAGTCTGCCAATACGCACTTGATCCCAAAAGATGATGACATTCTGAAGCAAATCAAAAAAATTGACAAGCACGACCTCATCCGGCTGGAAGGCTATCTCGTCAGTGTTACCTTTGATCCACAGCTGCCGGAATGGTCGTCAAGCCTCACTCGGACAGACTCCGGGAACAGAGCCTGCGAGATCTTATATGTAACTGAAGTGGAAATTAAGTAATAAGCGTCTTTCACTCAATTTCAAATTATAATTCACAACCAATTTTTCAACCCCAATTCAACCCCGATCAGGAGGCGCATCTCATGAAAGATAAGAAAACCAAAAAGGAACTTAGGGCCCAGTATGAGGAACGCACCATCACCGGCGGTGTCTTTGTCATTCGCAATACGCACAGCGGCCAGATTCTCCTCGAAGCAACCGGTGATCTGAAAGGCAGCCGGAATCGATTTGAATTCGCGAAGAAAACAGGCGCCGGGCTGAATCTTAAGCTTCAGCGAGATTGGACACATCTGGGAGCGGAGGCCTTCGAATTTGAGGTTCTGGAGTCCCTGGAGAAAGGTGAGGCTCAGACTGGAGAAGCTTTCGCGGAAGATCTTGAAATTCTCAAAGAATTTTGGATGGAGAAGCTAAAAGACGCATATTTTTATTGATGCTGCGCGTGTGTAAAAAACCACGATCCGGCATAAAAAAACTTTTTCCTTCACATGAGCGAATTATCCAATTCGGATAGTGCATTTGGCGCGAAATCGACTATAATGGAATGTAACGGACGCTAAATCACCTATAAAAATGCAGTTCTGTGGAGGAAAATACAATGAAAAAAGAAGCTCTTGCTCAAAGAATAGAGCGGCTGACGCTGGAATTGGTCAATTGCCGCAGTGTTGTAGCCACTTCTGACGAACTTGCCATGAGCGAACTGGTCTACAAGATTCTGTCTGATCTGCCGTACTGGAAACAACGTCCACATCTGCTGGTCAAGCAGCCGTTTATCAACGATCCACTCGGCCGCTTCAGTGTAATAGTCCGTTTGGAAGGTCAAAAGGACGAATCCAAAAAGACGGTCATCACGATTGGCCATACGGATACAGTGGGCATAAGCGATTATGGGGACTTCAAGTCCCTTGCTACTAAGCCGGAGGCGCTGATTGAAGCGCTGAAGACGGTGACGCTGTCCGAGGAGGCCAAAGCGGATCTGGATTCCGGCGAATGGCTGTTTGGCAGGGGAATCCTTGACATGAAGTGCGGTGTGGCTATCCTCATCAGCTTGTTGGAGCTGCTGTCTCAGGATGTGGAAAATCTCTCCGGCAACATTGTCTTCGCGGCTGTGGGGGATGAAGAGGGCAATTCCGGAGGCATGCTGTCCGTGGTGCCGGAGCTGGTTCGCCTGCAGGAAGAAGAGGGCTACGAGTACATGGCTGTCTTGGATACAGATTACATGGCGCCGCGCTATGAGGGCGACGAGGACCGCTATATCTATATTGGGACGGTAGGCAAGCTGATGCCGTCATTTTATGTCATAGGCAAAGAAACCCACGTCGGAGACCCGTTCAAGGGACTTGATCCCAATCAGATCGCCGGCGCAATTATTCACAAGATCAATAAGAACGTCGCTTTCTCGGATGTAGCGGATGGAGAGGTGTCCCTTCCCCCAATCACGCTTCAGCAGCGCGACCAGAAGGAGGAATACTCTGTCCAGATCGCGAGGGCGACGAACCTTTACTTCAACTACGCGACACACAAGAGCACGCCGGACGAGGTCATGTCCAAGATGATCCGTGCCGCCCATGAGGCATTTTCTGATGTTGTCAACGTCTTGAATGAGCGCTATGACATCTACTGCAAAGCCAGCCGCATGGACCACAAACTGCTGCCGTGGCGGTCCAGGGTCATTTCCTATCAGGCGCTTTACGAAGCAGTCAAGGAAGAGCGGGGAGAAGCAGTGCTGGAAGCCCATATTGAGACTTTGAAAGCGGAAATGCTAAAAGATCCGTCTATTGACGAGCGCCTCTTTGGACAGAGAATTGTCGAAGCGGTCCACAGCCTGTGGTCCTTTAAAGATCCAATTGTGATTGTGTACTTTTCCCCGCCGTATTATCCGCATAACTACGTCAAGGGCAACTGGGCCAAGGATGTACGGCTTCTGGAAGCGGTGGAGCATGCAATCCAGGCTCAGGGCGGCTCTCGTAAAGTGGTGAGCCGGAAGTTCTATCCCTATATTTCGGATCTGAGTTTTGTGTCAGCACCAAAGAATGAGCGCATCGTCGCCCTTCAGAACAATATGCCCGCATACGGGTCCAGATACAAGCTCCCTATTGAGGAGATGCAAAAACTGAGTCTCCCCGTGGTCAATATTGGACCTTACGGCAAGGACGCTCACCAGTTTACGGAGCGGATTCAGCGGGATTATTCCTTTAATGTGGCACCGCAGCTGGTCTATGATACGCTGCTTGGGTTATTGGAATGGCAGGTGTAAAAGGAACCGCAAAATAAGCAGAATCCATTAGTGCAGACTAAAAAAAGAACCATCCACAACACAGGATTCGCAGCAAATTGGAGGACTTTAAAATCATGAACAGACATAAAGACGGGCTTCAATCCAGGAAGTCGCTGATTTGGGGCAGTTATTATGCCATGTTCGTCAACGGCGTACTGACGCTGATGCTTGGAGCGGTTATGCCATATTTAATTCAGGCGTATGGCTTGGGTTATGAAATTGGGGGCTTGATGCTGGCGGCCCATTCTGCGGGTCATTTGACCGCAAGTCTTCTCGTGAGCGTTATGGCGCTGAAGCTGGGCAGAAAACTATCGGCAGCGCTGTTGTCTTTGGCGGGGGCTTTGGGCTTTGTGGGCATGATCTATACGTCGCTCCCGGTGGTGCTTGTAAGTCTTTACTTCCTGACCGGACTTGCGCGGGGCAGCGCCAGCACCGTCACCAACGAAATTGTCAACGAAGCATCCCTTGGAGATGCCCATGCCATGAATATACTCCATACCTTTTATGCTGTCGGTGCATTCATTGCGCCGTTTCTGGCCTTGATCTGCGTTCAGGCGGGCCTCGGCTGGCAGGCTGCGCTGGTCATAACTGCACTTGGGATAGCCGCGCGCAGTGTTTTGTTTCTGGCTATGCCTATTGAGGAGCAGGGAAGCGGTGAATCGGGTGCCAAGCCTGCAGCTGAAGTTGGGGTGAGTCGAACTGAAGCCGGAACCAATTCAGGCGGTTATTTGAAAAATCCTGCTTTTTATATCATTGCAGGACTGCTGTTTTTTTATCTCGGTGCGGAAAGTGCCATAAACGGCTGGGCGGTGACCTACCTCAAGGACGCCGGGATCATGTCCACGGGCTTCGCTCAGAGCATCCTGTCGCTGCTGTGGGTCGTCATTATTTTTGGGCGTTTGTTCGCCGGACGGCTTTCCAGATCTGTAGGCAAAGCCAGGCTGCTGGTGATCCAAGCTGTGGGGTCTTCAGTCTTCTTTTTTTTATTTATGCTGACGCGCAGTGTCGTCCCTTTGGCGCTTTGGATTATTGGTCTTGGCTTTTTTTTCGCAGGGGTGTTTCCCACCGCGGTGGCGGTCATTGGTCCGGAGCTGAAAGGTGCCAAGATGGGCATGGGGCTGCTGATTTTTATTGCCGGCTTCGGCGCGATTCTTATGCCGATGGTCACGGGAATCATCGCAGAGCAGATCGGGATCTATGGTGGGATGGCGACCATCGGCGCTTCCTTGCTCTTGATGCTTTTATTTTCCATGATTGTCGATAAAAGGACGAAAAGCAGGTAAAGAGGAAGACGGGGAGGCTGCACGTCCACTTTTAAATATTAAGTTGGCTGATTTTTCGGTAAAATGGAAGCCGGCAAAGAGAATTGACAAGCACATCCTGAAAAGGGTGTGTTTTTTTATGTAAACCTCAGTTTGTGCAGTCAGAACGACTCTTTAGGTGGGAACCAGGTGTCAGCCGTTAGGTTGTTTTATATTATGTAAACCGCTTGTGACATGGTCGTATTGACTAAAAAACATAATTTAAGGCTCATGTTATATAAATTCAGAATTAACTAAAAGTATATAATATTCAGTCGATTTGACTAAAAAATTAAAAAATAATAACATTTTACTCTTCCCTTATCGCGTATTTTGAGTTAGAATTGGTGATGTTGAGAGTGAACTTGAAATGCCGACACCACTGAGGAACGTCAAAAGTTCCCGAAGCTAATTTAAGGAGGACTCATACTTTTATGCAATTACTTCATAAGTGGAACCACTTAAGTCTTGTCAAACGTATTTTAATTGGTCTTATCATTGGTATTATTTTAGCAGTTGCACTTCCTGAGGCTGCAAAGCCAATCACGATCTTTGGCTCGCTTTTCGTTGGCGCGCTAAAGGCAATTGCTCCGGTATTGGTATTCTTCCTCGTCATGGGCGCAATCTCCCAGCATAAGCACGGTCAGCAAACCAACATGAAAGGAATCATTGTCCTTTACCTGCTGGGCACATTTGTAGCCGGCCTCACTGCAGTAATTGTCAGCTTTATTTTCCCAGTAAGTTTGACACTTGCAACGGGCGTAGAA
The DNA here is from genome assembly GCF_058683855.1 of Acidaminobacter sp. QWL-03. Classification (NCBI taxonomy): domain Bacteria; kingdom Bacillati; phylum Bacillota; class Clostridia; order Peptostreptococcales; family Acidaminobacteraceae; genus Acidaminobacter; species Acidaminobacter sp. QWL-03. The sequence goes on along the minus strand of NZ_CM178752.1, from coordinate 1,834,987 downwards.
GGCGTTTCGGCACCGGGCGGTGTTACAGAAGTACTTAAGGCTCTTCTTCTTAATGTCGTCGACAACCCAATCCGTGCGTTGATGAACGCAAACTACATTGGTGTCCTTTCATGGGCAGTCGTGCTTGGTTTGGCACTCAGACATGCCCCTGATACGACAAAGACGATGATCACAAACTTCGCTGACGCACTCTCCCAAATGGTTCGCTGGGTCATTGGTTTCGCGCCGCTCGGCATCATGGGTCTGGTCTTCGACTCCATTGCTACAAGTGGTCTTGGAACTCTCCTCAGTTACGGACAGCTGCTGGCAGTATTGTTAGGGACAATGTTCTTTATTGCTCTCGTTGTCAATCCGCTGATTGTATGGATCAATATCCGTAAAAACCCGTTCCCGCTTGTATTCAGATGCCTTAAGGAGAGCGGCTTGACTGCGTTCTTTACCAGAAGCTCCGCTGCGAATATTCCAGTTAACATGAGACTTTGCGAAAGCCTTAACCTCGACAAAGACACTTATTCAGTATCCATTCCGCTCGGCGCAACGATCAACATGGCTGGCGCCGCGGTTACCATCTCAGTTTTGACACTTGCTGCTGTTAATACCCTTGGCATTCCTGTCGACCTGCCAACAGCGGTCATCCTCAGCGTTCTGTCTGCAGTCGCAGCGTGCGGCGCATCCGGTGTTGCAGGTGGTTCACTCCTCCTCATTCCGCTTGCTGCAAGCTTGTTCGGTATTCCGAATGACGTCGCAATGCAGGTTGTTGGCGTTGGTTTTATCGTCGGCGTGCTTCAGGATTCTTGCGAAACGGCGCTCAACTCTTCTACAGACGTTCTCTTTACTGCGACTGCAGAGTATGCTAAGAAGCGTAAAGCAGGCGAGCCTATTGTCTTTGAGAATAGAGCGGTTGACGTCGAGTAGTCAGAAAGAAGTTCTTAAACTTATTGAACCAAAAAACGCATCAGCTTTGGCTGTTGCGTTTTTTATTATTATAAAACGAAAACCCCCGGTTCTACCGGGGGTTCTAAAGAGCTTTAGCTTTGAGTATTTAATTCAGATACCTCCTTTTGTTAGAATAAAGATGGTCTGCCAACCAGCTTAATAAACAAAAGGAGGTATCCTGAAATGGATAAGAATAGTTTAGCACATACAAAACGGAACTGCAAATATCACGTAGTATTTGCTCCCAAGTATCGCCGACAAGTGATTTACGGAAAAATAAGAATGATATTGGGAGGATTTTACGGAAACTGTGTGAGCAAAAAGGTATCGAAATACTTGAAGCAACAGCGTGCTCAGATCATATTCATATGGTAATTGCAATACCGCCAAAGTACAGTGTAGCGAGTATTATGGGATACCTGAAAGGAAAAAGTTCGCTCATGATATTTGACCGGCATGCCAACTTAAAGTACAAGTACGGAAACCGGCATTTCTGGTGCAGAGGATATTATGTGGATACAGTGGGACGTAATGAAAAGCAAATAAGAGAGTACGTAAGAAATCAATTAGATGAGGACATAGCACATGACCAGATAAGTATAGAGGAGTATGTTGACCCGTTTACGGGTGAGCAGGTGAAAAAGGGCAAAAAATAGGCTGCTTTAGCAGCAGCCCGAGAATAAAAGCAGTTGGCAGACTTTTTCGAAGAGCCTTAAGGCTCAAGCGAGTAACAAGCCCTTATAGGGCTGAGCAAACTACCCGCTAAGCGGGTAGTTTTGATTTCAGGGGTTATGACAGGTGACTCGGACCCTAATAAGTTGCAGTTTTAGAAGTTGACTTTTCGCTGCAAACTAAAAGGGACGCGACAGAAGTTGATTCTGTCTGCGTCCCTGCGTATTCCCATTGCTCTTTATGACTAAAAAAGAAAGCTTTCCTACATTTTTTCAAGCATTCCCAGAACAATGCGGTTGGAATTCTCAGCTGCCATGACCGCGAATTCATCAAAATTGACATGGGCCGAACCATCCGCCTTGTCAGACATAGCCCTGATGATCACAAACGGCACCTGATTCAAGTGGCAGACGTGGGCAATAGAGGCGCCTTCCATTTCGGTAGTGTAAGCGCTGAAGACTTTCTCTATAAATTCCTTTCGGTCAGGCGAAGCGACGAATTGGTCCCCGGAGACGATCCGGCCTTTAAAGACCTGGTGATCCTTGATGTGCGCCTGGCTGACTGCGTAGGCGAGCTCAACCAAAGCAGCATCCGCAGGAAATACAGAGGTCTCCATGCGCGGGATCATGCCGTGGGAATAGCCAAAGGCTGTACAATCTACGTCGTGCTGAAGGCAATCCGTTGAAATGACGATGTCTCCCACATTCAGACTATGGTGGATTGCACCGGAAACGCCTGTGTTGATCACGACACCGGCACCAAACTCCGAAATCATAATTTGAGTGCACACCGCCGCGTTAACTTTTCCAACGCCGCAAGTCGCCACAATGACCTCCTGCTCTTTAAGTTTTCCGTCGAAGAAAGTGATGCCAGCCACTACTTTTTTTTTGCCGATAGTCATCAGCGCCTTCAACTGTTCCGTTTCCAAATCCATGGCGCCTATAATCGCAATTTTTGTCATAAGGAACTCCTCTCAATAAGTTAATGCTGACTTAGATTTCAATCTGATATGATCCAGGGATGCTTTTTATTGGGCAGCACACTACTGCGGATAGTTCATATTTTCAGGACCCGCATGGTTGAGCACTTCCAAATAAGCTGCTGCTTCCTGTTTAGCACCGGAGAGATTGTGAAGCTCATAATTGCCGCATTCTATTGCGCTGACGCCAGGGATCTCACCGTTATAATCAGCCGCAAAGGCAAAGGCGCGCTTCAGCAGCGGCAGGATGTCTTCAGAAGTGTAAGCCCCGTGGACCAACAAATACATCCCTGTCAGACAGCCCATAGGTCCGAAATAGAGAATCCTGGACGCGAATTCCTCATCATTTCTCACAAAGGTCGCGATCAAATGCTCCAGGGTGTGTATGGCGCCGTTGTCCAGACGCTCCTTGTTTGGATACTTCATGCGAAGGTCGAAGGTCGTTACGGTTTCAGCGCCGACGTGGTCGACTCTGGAGACGTAGACGCCCAGATTTAGACGTAAATGGTCGACTGTAAAGCTTTCAATTTTTTTCAAGGGGGATCTAACTCCTTTACACTTTCATTTGATAAAGAACTACTCAATCAAGGATATCACATCTGAGGTGAGAAATGAAGATGACGGCATCAGCCTACAGCCACCCTTGAAACTGAAGATTGGTGACGCGGACAAATACAAAGTCAGTGCCTGTCACCAACCCGAGGCTGGTGACAGGCACTAACTCAAAAACAGTGCCAGAGCTTGGTGTAATTTTACACTATTCATCGCTTTCCTCACACTCTCAACCACCACAAAAGAGGCCGGCAGATCGCACATTCCAGCGACATACCGGCCTTTCAAAATAAATCTTGGATCAATCCAACGACTTCTTAACTAGCAAGGCACCGCTTCTTTAGCGAGGAAGCCCGCTTCCGCCAGCAATTTGATTGCGAGCTCAAGCTTCTCTTCAGCCACCATGACTATCGGTCCGGTACAGCCCATGCCGCTCTCCGCATAGACGCCCTGCTTCCAAAGCGCTTTGACCGCATCTTCAAGGTCCATGATGTCAATGCCTGAAACGGAGCCGGTGACGACTTCTTTCGCAGGCGCTGTGACTTCTGTCTCTTCTTCCGCTGCAGCTGATTTTTTTGTATCCTTGGTCAGTCCCTTGACAATAGTGTCAAAGCCCGCTGCGCGAACTTTGTCGAATTCGGCTTTAGCGACCTCTTTCAGATTGCCCTTGGCGAGCATGGCGCCGTAACGAATCGCATTGGCGACCACCGGTACGCCGGAGGCTCTGGACAGGATCAGGATGGCGCGCTCATAGTCAAAGCCTATGCCAGGACCATAGCCAAAGCCAGTGGCTTCATAGCTTCCGCCCGTTGTAAAGGAGGAGAACATCTTCATGAGGATATTGCCTGTCAGGGTATCCGTGACCATGACGTCGACAGAACCCATGAGCAGGTCGTTGCCGCGCATGACATTGCCGCCGTCTGAACGGCCGGACTCGCCAAAGCTGAGGCCATAGCCTGCAGCGATCAGCTCTTTGAGGCCGCGCTCAACCGTACGCGCGTTGTCCACATTCAAAATACCCACGGAAGGTTTTTGGATGCCCATGGCTTTTGCCGCAATCACGCCATAAATGGCGTTTTTCAGCATCGCTTCCGTTCGGTTGGTCGCAGACGTGCCCGTCGTCGTCGCTATGAACATTTCCTTGCCAATGCCCGGCGTCACCACACGGCCAACCGTTGAAACGCCGATTGGGAACGTATAGTGCATGGTAACACACGACTGGATGTAGCCGCTGTCCAGGAGCTCTTCCATCTTCCCATGCATTTCGTCTTCGGAATTGATTTCGATCACTTCGAGGGAAGTGTCGCATTTGGGTCCAATCAGAACAATATCATAGTCCGCGTCGCGCGCCGCGAGTTCCGCGCCTTTGACGAGGTTATCCACACCGTGCTCGCTGCCAAGGGTCGTCAGACCCACGCGAACGCGGCTGCCGAACTTGCCGGTTTGAATGGCATCCGCGATCTCGAGGAACGCATTACCAAGAATCTTTTTTACTTCGAGGTTCTCAGACATATTAGCCCCTCCTTACGCGTTTAGCAAGTGAGCGGCAAAACCTCTCATGGCTTCTGCGATCATGTTGTTGATTTCTTCCTTGGAAACGGAAGCACCCTCTGAAGCAGTCTCACCACTGTTTCTCTCGACGACAATGGAGACACCGTCAAACAGGTTTGTCATACGGCCCAGGAACAGGGAGCCTTTACCAACGATCATCGCGCGGTTCAAGCTGCCAGTCGTCAAATCATCAATGGCAAAACCGGCATACGGCACGCCGGATGGAATGTGACCCTGTGTCGGTGCCCAGCCGTTCATGCCGTGCTTCTCAACGAATTCGCCCAGCTGCGTGCGATCAAGCTCACCACGTTTGACGCCAATGGCAGCGATCATTTTGTAGTTGGCTTCAGGAACGTCGCCGGCGCCGGCTGGCTTCGTGATGTCAGGATTTTGCATTTCGACGGAGTACTTATCGATATCCGTCACTTTGAGGTTGCCCTTGTCAAGCGGCATGGAGATCAAAGCCGTGATGACCGCCTGAGGAGAAGAGCCGGTGCCGACGTTGTGCTTGCCGACAAGATCCGTTCTGAGAACCGGGGATCTCCCGTCATTCTCAGAGATCAGAAGCGCGAATCCGCCGAGCACGTCCTCAAGAATAGGGAGGCCTTTCTTGACATGGTCTTTGCCGTTCATGCCAAGCTTGGCAGTAGCGCCGCCTGCGACAATGACGACATTCTTATAAGTGCCGGCCTTAACGAGGGAAGCCGCTGTAATCAGAGCATGGGTAGGTGCCGCGCAGAAGCCTCTGAGGTCGGAACCCGTCGCGTTGACCGCGCCGCCCATCTCAGCAATGGATTTTGCGAAGTTGCCGCCGCCGCGCTGGTTCATGTCGCCGCAAGCTTCTTCAGAGCACTCGATTACATAATCGATGGAAAGCGGATCAATGTTGTTTTTCGCAATCAGGTGTTTGAACGCGAGGATGCCGGACGCCTTAACCACGAGGTTTTCGAACATGACGTGGGCATTGAGGTTGACGTCGACATCGTGGGCTTTCTTGACGCAGCCGACGAGCTTGCCGTCATGGTAAATCGCTTCCGCATGATGGACGTTCACGAGCTCTTCGATCAGGGCAAGGGAATCGCCTTCGCCAAGCTTGGCAAGCTCTTCCTGAGTCGCCAGTGGATGCTTTGCGTATTCTGCTTTTGCCAGATCCGTAAAGGACTTCTCGAGTTTGACAAGGTCGAAGACGTCAGAAAACTTCAGCATGGCAATGAATTCGACCTGCGGCATGATCTCGCCGAACTTGCCGAAGCGGTTGCTGCCCGGAACGTCAACGCCGACCCATGGCTTTTCGAGTTCGCCAAGGGCTTCAGGCGTAAGGTTGCCAACATACGTCTGGTTAGGCGCGTAGTTGACCACTTCTTCGAATGTACGAAGATGCTCAGGCACTTTCTTGAGGTATTCCGAATCAGGGTTCATTGCTTTCTCAACAGTTTGAGTTGTTCCATTATGCATAATCATGTCCGGCGTGTGAACGAGCACATAGCCGGCCGCTTTCAATACTGCGTAGGACATTTTGTACCTCCTCTGAGATTTAGACTGATGCAGTGACAGCCGCATCCAGCATTGCTTGAATACCGGATTTTGTTGCGGCCTCTTTTGTGGCTTCGCTTATTTTTTCGCCATTTTTGTAGAGTGTAATTGTCGGTAATCCTAGTACCTTTTGTGAAATAGCAAGGCGTCTCGCGCTTGAAGTGTTGAGTTTGCAGAACTTTACTCTGTCGCCATAAGCTTCAGAAAGAGCTTCAACCTCTGGCATGAGTGCCTTACAAGGCTCACAGCCTTCGTTCCAGTAGTCTACCAGCACTAATCCTTCAGCGTTCAGAACCTCTTGCTCGAAATTGTCTTTATCCAGAATTAACATAGTGATCCTCCCTGTAAATTTAATTATGTTTCATAATATTTTGGACCATCCCAATGCGGGTTTTACAAAGACTCAATATATTTCTCTGCCATAACCGCAGCTATGGCACCGTCGGCAGTGGCTGTCACCACTTGGCGAAGCTGTTTTTGACGCACGTCGCCTGCTGCAAAAACGCCTGGAATATTGGTTTTCATAGCGTCGTCCGTGATGAGATAACCTGAAGTGTCCATGTTGAGACAGCCGTTAAACATTGAAGTCGCTGGATCATAACCTATAAAAACAAACACGCCCATGGTGCCGTCTTCCACGCTGGCTGGGATGTCCGTGATCTCTCCGGTCTTTACATTCTTGATCTTGATGCCTTCAAGAATACCTTCGCCGTAAATTTCCTCGACGACTGAGTCCATCAAGTAGTCGACCTTTTCGTTTTTATTAACCTTTTCAATGATGGACTTCGCCGCTCTGAACTCGTCGCGTCTGTGAACCAATGTCACTTTACGCGCGAATTTTGTCAGATACATAGCCTCCTCAACGGCAGTGTCGCCGCCGCCCACACAAAAGACTTCCAGATCGGTAAAGAAATCAGCGTCGCAAGTCGCGCAGTAAGAAACGCCTTTACCGGTCAGTTCGGCTTCGCCTGAGCAGCCAATCTTCTTCGGCGTTGCACCGGTGGCTATGATGACAGCCTTAGCATAGTAAACTGCACCACTTTCTGTGTGAATGACTTTTGGATTCCCCTCGAAATCAAAACGTGTGACAGCATCTTTGACGCGCTGCGCGCCAAATTCCTCACACTGGTCAATCATGCGCTCCACGAGGCTCGGACCAGTAGCGTGCTCTATTGAGCCCGGGTAGTTGGCAACTTCGTCGGTCGTTGCGATCTGACCGCCTGCTTTTTCTTTTTCAAGTATCACGGTTTTCAATTTCGCGCGGGCTGCGTAAAGACCCGCTGACAGGCCAGCCGGGCCTGCGCCTATAATGACGACATCATAAAACTGTTCCATGTTCAACCTCCTGAATTTTTTTGGAGAGAAGGCAGTGCTCGAAGTCGAACAGCCAAAGCTAGTTGGCTTGACTATATAAGTAAATAAAATTGTCCGACAATTTAATTATAGTTAAAATATAAACAAGTTCAAGATTTATTTCTTCATTTTGTTTCAAATTTCACAATTTCATCATTTAAAACACCCAAAGTACGTCCAACCTCTCCGATGATCCACACCTTTGTGGTCCCAGTGACCATCGGCAAAGTAAAATAAGCAAATAAAAAATCAAGTGAGATTCAACATGGATTTAACAATTGCTTAACTTCGACAAAACACAAGGATCAATTTTCCATGCTAAACTCAGTTTGTAAGGTTGAGGCAAGACAAAACGCCCCGCGAGGAAAGCCCTCAATCAGTCAACAATCTTAACAATAAGCTTAACAACAAAAAACAAATAATATTAGACTACTAGGAGGACTTGTAAATGTTAAAGAAAAAAGCACTCGTATTGATGTTGACCCTTGGAATTGTCGGTTCACTGGCAGCCTGCTCCCAGCCGGCGGCTGAAGCTCCGGCAGCGGAACCTGCTGAGCAAGTCGAAGCACTCAGCGGTGACGTCATTGTCGATGGTTCTGGTACGGTTTATCCACTCATGGCTCACATCGCTGAAGAATACATGGTCAATGAGCAAAACGAAGTCAGCGTCCAGGTTGGCCGCGCAGGCTCCTCCGCCGGCTTTAAGAAATTCATCCCAGGTGAGACAGACTTCTCCGATGCTTCCAGAAAGATCAAAGATGAAGAAATTGCGCAGCTCGAAGAAAAAGGCCTCAAAATGGGCGACAACGTCATGGAAATCAAGCTCGCTTACGACGGTCTGACCATGGTCATCAATCCTGAAAACACTTGGGCAACTGAAATGACGAACGAAGAAATCGTCAAAATGTTCCTCTCCGGCAGCTACAAAGCAGACGACAAAGTCCTCTGGTCCGACATCAGAGCGGACTGGCCTGCAGAAGAAATCAAATTCTACGGTCCGAATGAGAACCACGGCACTTACGAATTCTTCGCTGAAGAGATCCTGGATAAGCAGCCGATGGTCGCAACCGCCAACCTCCAACAAGAGTACTCCACGCTGGTTGACCTCGTCTCTCAGGATAAAAATGCCATCGCGTTCTTTGGATTCGGTTACTATACAACCAACACAGATAAACTGGTTGCGGTAAAAGTCGACTTTGGCAATGGCCCGGTAGAGCCTACCCTTGAGACCATCGGCGAAGAGCTTCCATACGGTGGCTTCACAAGACTCGTCTACACTTACCTGAACCTCAACTACGCAAAAGAAAAGCCGCAGGTTCTCGACTACGCGAAATATGTCGTCTCTCCTGAAGGCGCAGCGAGACTCGCCGGCGAAAATGGCTTCGCGCCACTTCCGGAAGCGTCTTATGCAGAGTACCTGACTCAGCTCGAAGCGATTCAATAATTGACAGGAAGCCGAAATTCGAATCAACAATTTCAACTTCAAGGTGGGGGCGGGGGCTGCCCATCTTGAAGTTTTGTCTGAACAAATAATGGAGTGAAAAAGATGAGTCAAGATACGCAGGTTCGACAATTGATTCAAAACAACATCCTAAATAAAAAGCACGTCTCTGACCGCTTTATGCCAAAATTCTTTTTCGTCATGGCATTCGTTTCTGTGTTCACAACCTTTGGCATTATCATCACCTTGGTCACTGACGCAGCAAAGTTTTTCAGCCAAGTGCCGCTCGCTCAGGTTTTCAGTACTAAGCTCGCGCCGCTGGCGGCTGAGCCGTCCTTTGGCATTTTGCCATTGATCACCGGGACCATCATTACCTCCCTGATCGCCATGCTCGTCGCGGTGCCGGTTGGACTGACCGCTGCGATCTATCTGAGTCAGTTCGCCTCGGAGAGAACGCGCCGCACCCTTAAGCCAATCATGGAAGTCCTCGCCGGCATCCCGACCATAGTCTACGGCTTCTTCGCCTATTCCTTCGTGACGCCGCTCCTGATGAAGCTGATCCCGACACTGGGCGCAAAAAATGCGTTAAGCCCAGGTCTCGTCATGGGCATCATGATCATTCCTTTGGTGGCTTCTCTTTCTGAGGACGCCATGAACGCCGTCCCCAACATCATGCGGGAAGGCGCGCTGGGACTTGGCTCTACGCGACTGGAAGTAACCTTCAAGGTCGTCATCCCGGCAGCGATTTCTGGCATTATGTCCTCAATTGTGTTGGCGGTTTCACGGGCGATTGGCGAAACCATGATCGTCACCATAGCCAGCGGCAGCTCCAAGAACTTCACCTTGGACATCACTCAGTCCATGCAGACCATGACGGCGTATATTGTCGAGTTTACCAGCGGTGACGCCGGCAGCGGCACAGTGGGTTATTACAGCCTTTATGCCGTCGGTCTCATTCTGTTTTTATTTACCTTAGTCATGAACCTCATTGCCCAACATATTTCTCATAAATACAGGGAGGAATATTGATGGCTGCAACTAATATTCAACTCTTTAACGAAGGCAGGGAGAGTACAATGCTTGAGACAGGGCAAACGAGCGTCGCTGAACGATATAAAGTTAAGATAGACAGCAGCCGTATTGAACGTCGGGTCAGACTCAACAACGGCTTAAAGCATTTGTTCTCTCTTTCAACGGTCTTCGCGCTGGTGGTTCTGGCCATTCTTTTATACAGAATCGGCGTTCAAAGCGCAGGATGGCTGGATCTTCAGTTTCTGACCTCGAATTTATCGAGATTTGCTGACAAAGCAGGGATCTATGGCGCCATCCTCGGGACCGTCTTGCTCATGCTTATTGTGGTGCCGGTCACCCTGGTTCTAGGCGTGTCAACGGCAATCTATCTTGAGGAATATGCTTCCAAAGGCCGCGTACAGCGCTTTATCAAAGTCAACATTTCCAACCTCGCCAGCGTCCCATCCGTCATTTTTGGCCTCCTCGGTCTGGCTGTTTTCGGGCGGATGCTGAACTTGGGCTCCAGCATACTCGCAGGCGGACTCACCATGTCCCTCCTGGTTCTGCCGACGGTTGTCGTCGCCAGCCAGGAAGCCATCAAAGCGGTTCCGGGTTTTCTGCGTGAAGCTTCCTATGGCATGGGCGCTGACAAATGGACGACGATCCATAAAGTCGTTCTGCCAGTAGCGCTGCCTGGCATTCTCACCGGCTCGATCCTCGCCATGTCCAGAGCTATTGGAGAAACAGCGCCGCTGGTCGTCCTGGGCATCCCGACACTCATATTGAAAATACCTAACAGCGTTATGGATGATTTTACCGCGCTGCCAATCCAGATTTATTACTGGACACTGGATACGGTCCTGACGCCGGAATACGCGAACCTTGCCGCGGCGACCATTGTCGTTCTCCTGGCAGTCCTGTTTATCCTGAATTCTGTCGCGATCATCATCCGGAACAAGTTCCAGAAGCGCTTCTAATATGGAGGAGATCCTTTTGAACATTCAAAACCCTGAAATTGAAAACAACGTCTTTGATGTAAGGGGCTTAAACCTTTGGTACGGCAACGACCAGGCCTTGAAAAACATCAATATGCAGATAGAGAAAAACAAAATTACGGCCATCATCGGCCCGTCCGGCTGCGGAAAGTCAACGTTCATCAAGACTTTGAACCGAATGATCGAAAATGTGCCGATTGTTCGCACCACCGGCGAAATCCTTTACCATGGCAATGATATTTTCGATAAATCCATGAGGGTTGAGGAACTCAGAACCAAGGTCGGCATGGTCTTCCAAAAACCGAATCCTTTTCCTAAGTCTATTTTTGAAAATGTCGTCTATGGTCCTAAAATTCACGGCATAAAGGACAAGAAGCTTCTGATGGAAATTGCGGAGGCCAGCCTCAAGAGCGCCGCCCTATGGGATGAGGTCAAGGACCGTCTTAACGACAATGCTTACGGGTTGTCCGGCGGCCAGCAGCAGCGACTTTGCATTGCGCGGTGTATCGCGGTCCAGCCGGATGTGATCCTGATGGACGAGCCGACTTCCGCCCTCGACCCAATTGCGACGCTGAAAGTTGAAGAACTGATGGACAGTCTGAAGCAGGAGTATACCATTGCCATTGTCACCCACTCCATGCAGCAGGCGGCCAGAATTTCTGACAAGACTGCGTTCTTTCTGATGGGGGATTTGATCGAATACGACAAGACCGAAGCAATTTTCTCCAATCCAAGGGACAAGCGCACAGAGGATTACATTACGGGTCGGTTCGGTTAATTCCGGCACGTGAGCGGTTTGCAGGGAGGGTGAGTCCCTGCCGTTCAATGAGGAGGAAGACGCGCTCATGAGAGAGCAAATGGAGGATAGAATCAGGGAGATCCACAGCAAAGTTGAGTATATGAGCCGACTATCGGCAGGGAGCATTGGACAGGCCATGGAGGCCTTTGTCCGGCAGGACGCGCGTATCGCGAAGCAAATTCTGGCTCAGGACCCTGAAATCAATAAACTCGAAAAGGAAATTGAGAATTTGTGCATAACCCTCGCTGCTACCCAGAGCCCGCTGGCCTCTGATTTGAGGCAAATGGTCAGCATTATCAAGATTGTGACGGATCTGGAGCGTGTTGGTGATTATAGCTGTAATATTGCGGAGGTCGTTATCAGCCTTGGGAAATATGAGCTGGTCAAGCCACTCGAAAGACTCCCCATCATGGAGAAGAAAGTGAGGGAGATGCTGGAGGCCAGTCTCAGGGCCTACTTCCAGCATGATATAGAATTGGCGTATGCCACGGCGCGAAAAGATGATGAAGTTGACGCGCTTTACGAAGAAATTTACAGAGAACTGCTTCATCTGATCAAGATCCGGGAAAATCAGGAGGATCAAATTATTGGATTGATTCTAGTGGGGCGCTACCTTGAGCGCATCGCGGACCATGCCACCAATATCTGCGAGCGTGTGATCCTGATGATGACAGGGGAGAATGTGAAGCTGTAGATGAGGGACTGAGTGTCTGATGTGAAACCGGGTGTCATGTGAAACCGGGTGTCAGACACCCAGTTTCGAGAATAGGTGTTCACGCCATGCAATCAGAATAAAATACCTGCTTCTGAAAAAAATAAGCGTTAAGAATTCAGGACCTTTGTGTGAATGGTCCGGAGTTCTTAACGCTTTTTTGTCGTTGAATGAAGTTTTTTTACCGCTCCACCGGGGAGTGAACCCAAAGGATCTGAGATGTTTTTTTGCCAGGATTCATCCAGTTGTGAAACTCGGTGGATTTAAAGTACATGGAGTCTCCGGTTTTCATGTCATAGACCTCCGAATAATTCAGGGTGACCCTGAAGTTGCCGTTTACTACATAGATGAATTCTTCTCCATGATGTTGATGAGTCTCCGGCGCTCCGGCACCGGGCTCAACATAGAACATCATGGGGAAGAGAACGTGTTCTCTTTGCGAAATCAAAGATTCAAGTGTGACACCGGGAATACCGGCCTGGACCGGTTCGCCGGTACCTTTTTCAACGAGGCTTCTGTTTTCTTCTTCTGGTTCAAAGAAATGCAGGACGCTTTCACCATAGAAAGTCGCAAGGCGCTCCAAGATCTCATAGGAAATATTCGCCTGGCCATTCTCAATTTTGCTGAGATAGGAGGTAGAAATGCCAACCTGTGTAGCAACTTCTTCCAGGGTCAGGTTCAGCTTATCTCTATACAGCTTCCATTTGCTGCCTATGAGTTTACGGCTGGGCGCCGGGGCTGCGTCGTAGGCATCTGTACCTACAATCAGCGGAGGCAGAGACGCTTGAGTCATGAGCAGACTTTTTATAGCTTTGGAGCCCATTTTATCATCTATGGAGTACTGCTTAATTTTTCTTAACGTTTCAATATCCTCCAAACTGTAGATCCGGTAAGCGTTCGAACTGCGTTTTGCAACGAAAAAGCCTTGCTTTTCCCAGTTGCGGATGGTGGCAGGAACGACACCTAAAAGCTTGGCAACCTCATTGATACTGAAATAAAGTTCGGCATTATTCTCAGACTTTTTTGTCATGTCAGTCCTCCAACACTAATTATGTAGTTGTATTATACAACAATGTACAGAAAATTGATAAGAAAAAATAAACATCCACCAACTATTAAAAAAATATTGACAAGGATGATAAAATGATGTTACATTAATTTCGAAAGATTTACAATGCAAATGACAAGGTTGAGAAAAGTTGAATGTTACCCTTCACAAAATAACATGAAAAAAGGGAGGCTATTATGGGCTACAAAGAAGACGGAAAATGGTGGGTCAGTCAGTCTAATTTTGCAGCGGACGTATTAAAGGGTTATGAATTCCCCAAAAAAATCGAAATTCTGGATACGACTTTACGAGACGGTGAGCAACAGCCGGGCATTATCCTGACTCGTAAGGAAAAAGTCGAGATTGCCAAGAAGCTCGCCCTGGCAGGCGTCCATAGAATTGAGGCAGGTACACCGGCAGCATCCAAAGAAGACGCAGATGCCATCAAGGAAATTGCTTCTCTTAACCTGGGTCCCAAGATCTTTGCTTTCGTGAGAAACACACCTGAGGATATGAAGCTCGCCAGAGAGTGCGGGGTCTCCCATGTCCTGGCAGAGATTCCCGGCAGTGAGCACCTGCTTAAATACGGTAAGCGCTGGACGGCCGAAAGAGCCATTAAAGCCGCAATTGAAGCGACTCAGGCAGCGCGCGAAGAAGGTCTTTATGTCACATTTTTCCCAGCGGATTCCTCCAGAGCAAGCCTTGATTTTCTGATTGATGCAGTGCATCAGATTTCTGAAGGTGGACATATGGATTCCCTGGCCCTCGTGGATACCTTTGGATGCTTTTCTCCGGAAGGCGCCGCCTACACAGTGAGGAAACTGAAGAGCGAATTCAATGTTCCAATAGAAGTTCACTTCCATGATGACTTTGGTCTGGGTGTCGCTTCGACTATTGCCGGTCTTGCTGCAGGTGCGGAAGTAGCACATGTCACCGTCAATGGCATTGGTGAGCGTTCTGGCAGCGTCGCCCTTGAACCGCTTGCGCTTTCGCTAAAAGTTCTGTATGGCTATGATACCGGAATTGAGCTGGATCAGCTCAAATCGCTGTCAAGTACTGTTGCCGACTTTACCAGGTTCGCTGTACCGCCTACCAGACCCGTCGTCGGTGATAGAATTTTCGGTTGGGAAACAGGAATGCCGTCCAGTCTCTGGGTCAACTGCAAAAATGAAGAGCCTCTGGCCATGCTCCCTTACCACTGGAGTATGACAGGCCAATCCGAACCTAAGCTGTATCTTGGCAAGAAAAGCGGCAAAGACAACATAAAAACCTGGATTTTGGAAAACAATGTAGCGCTGTCTGACGAACAAGAACAGGATTTGCTCGGAAAGGTCAAGGATCTCTCATTGTCTTTAAAACGCGACTTGACACCGGAAGAATTCATTGAGCTGACAAAAAGCCTTTAGGAGGTCGTGACATGAAAGACATAGCATTGTCCAATCTTTTTAAGACCGTCCAGCCTTCCCCAATGCTTCAAATGTTTGAAGCCGCATCAAAACATACAGGCCTTATAAGTCTTGGGATTGGCGAACCTGATGCCCATACGCACCCCAGCATTGTAGATGCGGCAGCGGAAGCTGCAAAGGCAGGGTTCACGCATTATCCGCCAGTCAATGGCTTCCAGGACCTGCGCGCGGCCATTTCAGATTACTGGAGAGACAAGTATGGACTGGAATCCTCACCGGAAGAGGTGATCATCGGCGCAGGGGCTACGCAAGCGATCTACATGATTCTTCAAGCCCTCATAAATCCAGGAGATGAAGTCATTGTTCCGGATCCGTGCTTTACACCCTACATGCAGGCTATCGACTACGTTTATGGTGTGCCGGTACCTGTACCGCTAAAAGAAGAAGATGCGTTCAACATGACCGCAGAGCTGCTTGAGTCCTGCATAACCCCAAAGACCAAAATAGTCATGCTCAACTCACCAGGTAATCCGACGGGTGCAGTCATAGGGTTGGAAGAGGCTTTGAAAATCTGTGACGTCATCAAGAAACACGATCTCATCCTGATCTCAGATGAAATCTATGAAGCCTTTATCTTCGAGGGCGAACATATCTGTTTCGCGACGCTGCCAGACATGAAAGAACGTACCTTTACTATAGCCGGATTTTCAAAAACCTATGCCATGTGTGGCTGGCGGATTGGCTACGCCATTGGACCGAAAAAGGTCATAGACACCATGAAGATCATCAACATTGGCACCACCATGTGCATGAATTCCGTTTCTCAGAAAGCAGCGCTGTACGCACTGAAAAACTGTGACACTCAAGTTAAAGAAATGGTGGAAATCTACAAGGATCGCGTCGACTATGCTCACAAACGCATCAACCAGATTAAAGGCTTGTCCTGTGTGAAACCGCGAGGCGCCTTCTACCTGTTCGCGAACATAGAAAAAACAGGAATGACCTCCATGGAACTGGGCATGAAGCTATTGGAAGAAGCGAAAGTGATCACTATTCCGGGCATCTCCTTTGGACCGAACAGCGACAATTTTATCCGAATCTCCTGTACTATCCCAAATGAACAGATGGCAGAAGCGTTTGACAGAATAGAAGCGGTTTTGGGGAATTAATATTCCTTTTTGAAACACACTATTCCAAATAGGGAGGATCTAACCATGGCGGTGGAATCCAGAGTATCAGCAGAACGAATTCAAGATCAAAAACCAAGGGATCAGTTCAAATCGCAACTCGGTTTTATTTTCGCGGCAGCAGGTTCGGCAGTAGGACTGGGGAATATATGGAGATTCCCTTACATGACCGGAACAAACGGTGGAGGCGCCTTTGTACTTTTATACTTAATTTGTGTTCTCTTTGTAGGCGCCAGCTTGCTTTTGGTCGAATTTGCAATCGGAAGAAACGGTAAGACAAATGCAATTGAAAGCTACGCAAAAATTCGAAAAGGCGCGAAGTGGATTGGTTTTCTTGGCTTCTTCTCAGCGTTTATCTTCCTGTCTTATTATTCCGTCGTCAGTGGCTGGACTGTTTACTACTCCATTCAATCTTTCTTTGGGCTCAACGGGATAGCGCCTGATCAGATTGGCAATTTCTTTGGCGCTTTCATTTCACATCCTGTGAAGCCGCTCATGTACCATGCGGTCTTTATGGCCTTGACAGTGGGCATCATCATCAAAGGCGTCTCACAAGGCATTGAAAAATCAACAAAAATTATGATGCCAATGCTGTTCGTTCTGCTGATTATCCTCGTTATTCGCGCTCTGACCCTGCCTGGTGCCTGGGAAGGCATCAAATGGTATCTTACGCCGGACCTTTCCAAGATTACTGGCGGTGTCTGGATCGCAGCGCTCGGTCAAGTATTCTTCAGTATGAGCGTCGGCATGTCCGGTATGGTGACGTACGCGAGCTATTTAGGCAAACATGAAAATTTACCTAAGACTTCCATTATCGTTGCTTTAATGGATACCTCTGTAGCGCTGCTCGCAGGCTTGATTATTTTCCCGGCTGTCTTCTCCTTTGGTCTTGAACCAGGTGCCGGACCGGGTCTTGTCTTCATCACGCTGCCGGCTGTCTTTGCGCAGATGCCGCTCGGATCAATTTTCTCCTTTATGTTCTTCGTCCTTTTGGCCATTGCATGCTTGACTTCGTCTATCTCCATACTGGAAATGCCTGTTTCGTATTTGATTGAAACGCGAAAGATGGCCAGAACCAAAGCGGCGCTTTTGGTCGGTGCAATCGCCTACGTCTTGGGTATTGCAGTGTCTTTCAGCTTTGGAATCTGGAGTGACTTCACCCTCTTTGGCAAAGGCGTCTTTGATCTCTTTGACTACTTCGGTTCAAACATTTCACTGCCACTCGGCGGCTTAGCCGCAGCGATCCTGGTTGGATGGTTCTGGGGTGAAAAAGAGGCTGTTGCTGAAATTTCCAATAATGGCGAGATTAAAGGCACAATTGTAAAAGCTTGGTTCCCGGTTGTGAAATACATTGTGCCTGTCACTGTGGTTTTGATTTTCCTCTCCAATCTTGGCATCCTGAAACTTTAGTCTGAACAACACTCATGAATTCGGCGGGAGCAGCCTGCACTGCGACTCCCGCCCTTTTCATAAGCAAAAGCGCAACTTTGTGTCTGACGGAGGTAATCTATCATGAAAAATAAACTTATTCATAATCCTGTTCACGGTAAATTAAAGGTGCTCGGCTTCGCATCCGGAAGCGGAAATACCCTTTGGAAAGTCTATGAACTTCAAAAAGAAATGGAAGCCACAAAAGGGGGATGCCCATTTGAAATCGTGGGGGTATTCTCAGACAAGCCGGATTCGAAAGCTATTGAGATGGCAAAGACCATCGGCATGGCCTTTGCCTCTCTTGATCTTCGGGCGTTTCACAGTGAGCACGATGCGCCATTAAGTGACCTCGGCGTGCGCGCGCTGTACGATCAGGAGGTGGCAAAACTGATTGAGCCGTTTGGCGCAGATTTGATCCTCCTGGCCGGTTACGTGTGGGCGACGACGGAAGCCATTGTGAACCATTACTGGATGGTCAACGTGCATCCGGCGGATCTGTCTGTGGCGCCTTATGGCCATCGCCTCTTTGCTGGTGCCGATGGTGTCGGTGACACCCTTCACCTGCGCCAGGAGACAATTTGCTCAAGTGCCCACCTGGCGACGGCGGAAATTGACGGCGGGCCGCTCCTCATGCGATCGCCTTCTCACGTGATTGACTATTCGATTCCTGAGGACAACCAGCAGCTGCGCAAAGCTGTACTGAAAGCGGTCAATGAGCACTCGCGGCATTTGGGTGCAAGGGTGATCCTGGAGATTGCACAAGGCAAGTTTGGACTGAATGAGGCGGGTCACGTTTTGTATTGCGCAGATCCCGTTCCGGCAGGCGTGAAAGTCGAGCGCTGGTCTGAGAATGTTCCGAAGTTTCGGCGCGATTTAAATGCCATGCTGTCCCCTAAAAGCGTCGTTGTTATAGGCGCTTCGGCTCGTGGCGGACTAGGCAACGCGATTCTGTCGAATATTCAGGACGGCGGTTTTACCGGCAGGCTTTATGCTGTGAACCGCAGCGGTGAGGATGTCGCAGGGGTCAAGGCTTATGAAGGGGTCGGACTTCTGCCTGAGGCACCGGATCTTGCGGTGGTGACAACGCCTTCTGGCGCAGTGCTTGAAGCGGTTGAGGCCTGCGGAAAACTCGGTGTAAAAGCAGTGGTTTGCATCAGCGCTGGTTTCAAGGAAACCGGTGAAGCGGGCGCAGTCGAGGAAAGCAAGCTCAGGGCGATTACGGATCGATACAACATGAGGCTCTTGGGGCCAAATTGCATGGGGGTTTTGAACACCGATCCTGCCGTGTCACTTAATGCTACCATGCTTCAGCATCAGCCGACGCCGGGAAATATTGCATTCATTACGCAAAGCGGGGCACTGGGCGCAGCGCTGCTGGATTACGCAGAGAATTTGGGGATGGGCTTTTCAAAGATCGCGTCTCTCGGGAATCAGATGGATATTGACGCCAGTGATCTGCTGGGCGAACTCAGGGATGACCCATACACCAAGGTCGTGATGTTGTATCTGGAGACTATTGGTGAAGGGCAGAGCTTTTTTAAACAGGTCTCAGAGCTCACAAAAACAAAACCGGTGGTCATTGTCAAATCCGGACGAAGCAGTGCCGGAGCGGCCGCTGCGAGTTCTCACACCGGCAGTATTGCCGGGAGTGATGCGGCTATTGAGGCACTTATTGAAAAAGCCGGGGCGATCCGTGTGGAAACCCTCGAAATGGCTTATCTGACAGCAATGAGCTTGAGCAAGTCCAGGACGTTTACCGGAAAAAGAGTGGGGGTTGTCACTAATGCGGGCGGGCCAGGCATTCTGATTACGGATCGCCTCGCAATGCACGGCTTTGAGCTGCCGCTGCTGCCGGCAGTGGAGCGAGATGCCTTGGCGAGTGTTTTATTTCCTGAGGCCTCTACAGCCAACCCCATTGACCTTGTCGCGCCTGCACCGCCGGAGCATTATGCAAAGGCGCTTGAAGCTATGGCGGAAAGCGGGATGTATGATGCGCTCGCAGTAATTTGTGTTCCGCCTGCGACGATAGATACAGGAAAGATTGCGGAAGCTTTGGTACCGGTCATCCAAAGATTTGATCTACCGGCAATATGCTGCTTTATTGGGCCGACTTTGGGCGCTGCGGCCAGGAAGGTGCTGAATCAGCATCAGATTCCATGCCTTGAGTTTCCGGAAAATGTAGCGGACGTACTACAGGCTATGTCCTTGAAGGCGGGTGGGCCTGAGAGAGGCGCTGTAACTGAGTTTGAACAAGGTAAGCCTTTGGTTGAGGGGGGCAGCGCAAATCGCAGAAGTGCCAGACCCCTGATGCAGTCCCGCTATGAGACAGGGTATCTGCGTTCTGACGCAGCCATGAAACTGCTGGAGCTCTATGGCATCCCAACCCCAAGATGGCACTGGATCACCATGCCTGGCGTACTCGATGTCGAGGGAATGAATTTTCCTGTGGTGGCAAAGATCGAACATCCGGAAGTGCTGCATAAGTCGGATGCCGGTGGTGTCGTTTTGAACATTGAAAGCAAAGCCGCTTTAATGCAGGTAGTCGAGGAATTATTTGACGCCTTCCCGGGTGCGGAAGCTGTATTGGTTCAGGAACAGGCGAAGATCACTCATGAAGTGATCTTGGGTGGAAAATTTGAACCGGGGATTGGACACCTTTGTGTCGTAGGGGCAGGGGGGACGCTGGTTGAATTGTTCCAGGATGTCTCTATAAAGCTGATGCCAGTGTGCCAGAAGCAAGCCACCACCATGATTGAAAGCCTCAAGACTTATCCGCTGTTGAACGGATACAGGGGGAAGGTAAAAGTGCCGGTTGAAGAACTGGCAGAAGTGGTGAAGCGCTTCAGTGACATGGTTGGCGAACTTCCCGGGATACAGGAAATTGACCTGAATCCGGTCACCTGGGATGCTTCCACCGGTCAGTTTATGGCGGTGGATTGCAGAATCAGAGTGGAGTAAAATAATTTCAGAGTGGAAGAGACTGGATTATTTTGGAATTAAATCATAAAGTGAATAGACGACAAAGAGGAAGGTGCGCCTTCCTCTTTGTCGTCTTGGTCTTTTTAAATCTTGACAAAAGGTCTCATTGGTGATATTTTTATATTATCAATAATGGTAATAATATCTTTTATGATAATAATTGTAATCTGATAAATTGAAAGGCGGATCTGGCATGAAAACCTTGCACAAAGTTATTCTATTAACCTTTATAGGCGCGTTCGCAGGTGCGCTCATAGGGTATTATCAATTTCTTACCATGTCACCGGAATTATCAAATGCTGTGATGAATCAGCTTGGATCACTTGGAATGCTCCTGGTGGTAACCGGTTTCCAAACGGCGCTATTGACGGCTGTCGCAGCAACGGTAGGGTATAAGCTGAGAAAAAATTTAACTTTTCCGGAAACAAAATTTCCCGACTTGAATGGGATTATTGCGGCTGTCTTAATTGGCGGGGCCTCCTCTCTGATCATTACACTCTCAGAGAAATTTATATTTATGAAGTACCTTCCCGAAGGGTTGAGTACTTTTAGCTTTTCACCCCTCTATTTGGTCGCGGCAGTCTTATATGGCGGCGTTGTCGAGGAGGTTTTATTGCGACTTGGACTCATGACTTTGATCCTTTGGTTGCTGACAAAAGGCTCGAATAAAAAAAAAGAAAAAGCAGGACCTGTTGCGGCAGGTCAAGACATAAGGGTATCTCACGCCTGGGTCGCCATCTACATATCCTCACTCCTGTTTGCGCTCGGTCATTTGCCAGCTACAGCTCAAATGATGGGTCTTTCAGCACCAATTGTAATCAGAGCGCTGCTGTTGAACGGGGTTGCCGGGCTCGGTTTTGGCTGGCTGTACTGGAAGAAAGGGCTGATCTATGCTATGCTGGGGCATATGATGGCCCATATAATCAACCAACTTGTTCTCATGCCGCTGCTGTTGTAAGTTTAAAGGTACCCCTTGCAGCCTTTCCAGGCAGAACACGTTGTGAGCTCATTGCCAATAGCCGCATTGTGGCCTTCTCTATTCGACGTTTCGTAAATAAGCACTTATAAATTGACGAGGAGGGATCGAAAGTGAAATTGCTAAGTGAGTTATTGAATCCCGTCAGGATGAAAGTCATACAAGTTATATCCGAAAAAGGTTCAGCGACACCAAAAGAAATTATTGAAGCGGTTCCCGGGATCCCTGTCGCGAGTCTTTACAGACACCTTAAAAAACTACTGGACATTGGTGTCCTGGAAGTTGTATCAGAGACGCCCATTCGAGGCACTGTAGAAAAGACTTATAAAGTCAGGCTGGAGCCCTTTAAGGCGATTGAAGAGCTCGTCAGCGCAGGAGACCAAAATACGCATTATGATCTTTTTTATACCTTTGCCATGTCAATGCTCGTGGATTTTTCAAGATATATTTCAACACCTTCTTATGATCTGGTCAAAGATCGGGTTGGCTTCAGAAGTTATCCCATCACAATGACGGATGAGACTTGTGATGAATTTCTGAAGGATTTCAGCGAGCTTTTGATAAAATATCTGAAGACAAGCGAGAAGCCTGAGGGCAGGCTTAGAAAGTTTTCTTTCGCATTGCTGCCGGGGGATGAAACGGAGTAACTGCGGAGTCACTGCCGAGTCACTGCCGAGTCACTGCAGAGTCACAGTGGTATACTTCAGACCTACCCAGCCATTTACAAAAATAGAAATATCCATTATACTAAAGAAAAAGGGAGTCCTGTTAAGGACTCCTCTGTATTTATGCCGAAAGGAAGGAACTGACAATCATGACTCGAAACATCGTGATAACCCAGCAAGATTTGGAACGACTCAAAAAACTGGTGGCAGAGGAACGTGAATTTGGAAAAGCAAAGGATTCAAAGGAGTTGAAAGCGCTTCAACTCGAGTTGGAACGGGCCCATGTCGTTGAGGCAGAGCAAATTCCAGCTGGTACCATCACAATGAATTCCAGATTTCTAATGAAGCACTTGAACTCAGAAGAAAAAACCGAATATAGCCTTGTTTATCCGGAAGATGCGGATTTGCTCGAAAATAAAATTTCGATCATGGCCCCCATTGGAACCGCTATGCTGGGCTATCATGAAGGTGACGAGATCGACTGGCAAGTGCCGGAAGGCACGGTCCGACTCAAAATTGAAAAAGTCCTTTATCAGCCTGAAGCCTTTGGCCACTTTGAGCTTTAGGGTCGCCTCAAACTGATCCATTCGCAAGAAAAAGGGAGCACACCTGTGCTCCCTGATATTTTTTTTGCCGATGGTCATTATCCATTCTCTCCCGGCTCGGATCTTTTCTGCTGAGAACAACATCACTGTTACATAAATAGCGATACCGCGCAGTAAACTAACAGCAGCGCCATAGCCGAATTGACAAGTTTTTGATGATTGTGCAGAAATCTTTGGAAAACGGAACCAAACAGCGACCAACAGCACGTCGAAATGAAACCGACGAAGGCCAGAAAAACGGCGAAAGCAATAACTAACGGAATTGAAGTGTAATAAGGCACAATAAAAGTGGACAGTGTCGTTATGCTGTACAGAATGACTTTTGGATTGACAAACTGAAGCAGCAGCCCTGCTGCGATGGTATTGGTCTGCTTATCGCTGCGTGAGCCGTCTTGGGGCTTGCTGTGATAAGTTTTCCACGCCAACCACAGGATGTAGACAGCACCAACGACCGTCATGACGGGTTTAATGCTGGGAATGACGGCGAATAATGAGACACTGAACAGACTGCTTAGCGCCAGAATCACAAGAAAACCTAAGAAAATCCCAATATTGAAGGGGAGACTTTTTAGGAAACCATAGCGGCTGGCATTGGACATGGACATGATGTTGTTGGGGCCGGGTGTGAAGGTCGTTATAAACACGTAGGATAAAAAGGCGGCAACATTGGGCATAGGACTCATCTCCCGTACGATTGGGCTTTCTGAGGGCCGGATGGGGGTACGCATTCTATAGAACGGGGGTGTGGAAGAGGGTGTCTGACACCCTCTTCCACACCCCCTCGAATTTAATTTTGTTCAATCTTTTCTTTTTCCAAGATAAGCTTCCTTGACGCTTTCATCAGCAAGGAGTGCAGCGCCTGTGCCTTCCATGGAAATGACGCCGGTTTCCATGACATAGGCATAGTCCGCGATCTTGAGCGCGAGGTTGGCATTCTGCTCAATCAGCAGGACAGTGATTCCCTCAGCGTTGACAGTCTTGATGATGTTGAAGATGTCTTTGACGATCAGAGGTGCGAGACCTAAGGAAGGTTCGTCCATCATGATCATCTTAGGACGGCTCATCAGCGCTCGGCCAACAGCCAGCATCTGTTGTTCACCCCCAGAAAGAGTTCCGGCAAATTGCCAGGCACGCTCTTTAAGACGGGGAAACAGTTTGTAAACCTGCTCAATGTCTTCTTCCAGCCTGTGCTTGTGGACATAAGCGCCAATCTTGAGGTTTTCAAGGACTGTCAGATTGTCGAAAACTCTGCGTCCCTCCGGAACCAGCGTGATGCCGCGCGTGACAATATAATCCGGAGATTTGCCCAGGAGCTCTTCACCGTTAAATTGGATTGAGCCTTCCTTTGGTTTGACGACGCCGGCAATCGTACGAAGCGTTGTGCTTTTCCCGGCACCGTTAGAGCCAATCAGAGTTACTATTTTTCCTTTAGGGACTTCAATGGAAATGTTTTTGACCGCTTGAATCCCGCCATAAGCTACGCTTAAATTGGAAATTTTAAGATGGATGTCATTACTCATCGTCAGCTACCCCCAAATAAGCGTCGATTACCCTCTGGTTGCTCTGAATATCAGCAGGTGTTCCTGAGGCAATCAGCTTTCCAAAATCCAAGACATAAATGCGATCAGAGATTTCCATGACCAGGTTCATATGGTGTTCAATCATCAGAACAGTCAGGTGGAAATCGTCTTTCAACATTCTGATAAATGCTGTCAGATCGTGAGTCTCTTGTGGATTCATGCCGGCAGCAGGTTCATCCAGAAGCAGCAGGGAGGGTTTCGTCGCCAGCGCACGGGCGATTTCGAGTTTTCTCTGTTGGCCGTAAGGCAAAGAACTGGAAATCTCGTCCTTGAGATGAGCTAGCCCCAGTATTTCCAGTAGCTCCATAGATTCTCTGCGCATAGTCTCTTCTTCTTTGTGATTTAATCTTAAAGTCGCTGAAAACACATTAGATTTAATATTCATGTGTTTTGCGATTAAAACATTGTCAAACACCGTCAGGTTTTTAAAAAGACGAATGTTTTGGAAGGTCCTTGCGATGCCTAACTTCGTAATAATGTCCGGCGTTTTGCGGATTAACTCTGTATACTTTCCGTTATTTTCACCGGAGTAGAGTTTTTTCATTTTCCCCTGAGGGAAATTGCTGATGATGGGTTTCCCTTGAAAGGAAACCTCTCCGTTTGTTGGGGCGTAGACACCTGTTATAACGTTGAAAGCTGTCGTTTTACCTGCGCCGTTTGGCCCAATCAAGGCGACGATCTCACCTTTGTTGACTTCCAGGGAGAGGTTATTGACCGCAACGACACCACCAAACTGCATCGTTACATCATTCAGGCTGAGTACTTGATCAGACATTGCCTTTGTCCCCCTTTTCAGGCGTTTTCCGCCGTATTCGATCCCTTAACCGAATATAGTAGTTATAGATCCTATCCCAGGTGAACTCCCTATCACCAAATAGACCTTTGCGATAGTAGAGAACGACAGCCATGAGGATCAGGGAGAAAATGACCATTCGGAAACCGGTTCTGAACAGCGGCACTTGAAAACCGCCTATCATCAAAGGATTGTCAAAGAACCTCAGCCACTCTCTGCCGGCAGTCATTAAAAAAGCGCCAATGACACTGCCGGTGATGCTTCCAAGGCCGCCGAGTACAACAATCAGCAGAATGTCATAGGTCAGCGCAATCTGAAAGGTTTTGGAATCGATGGATCTCATGAAAACTGCCAGGAGACCACCGGCTATTCCTGTGAAGAAACAGCTGATGATAAACGACATGCTCTTGTGTTTGAAAAGATTGATGCCCATAGCTTGAGCAGCGGTCTCATCTTCTTTGATGGCTTTGAAAGCTCTTCCGTAAGAAGAGTTGATGATTAGAATCATCAGCAGGATGCAGAGTCCGGCAACGAAAAAGACCTCAAAGATGGAACCAAACGCAGGGATGCTTTTGAGCCCGTAGGAACCGTTGGTGATTCGGTCAAGCTGCGGCGCTGCGATGATCGCCCTAATGATTTCTGAAAAGCCAAGAGTTGCAATGGCCAAATAGTCGCTCTTGAGTCTCAGAACCGGGATTCCGACAAAGAAACCAACCAGTGCCGCAAGTACGCCGCCCAGAATCAGCGCCGCCCAGAAAGGCAAAGAAAGATTCGCGAGGAAATCTGCTATGCCGTTGATGTAATAAACATTAGCACGCATTTCAACCGGAATTGTAAGGATCGCGACTGTGTAAGCGCCAATAGCCATAAAACCAGCCTGTCCGAGGGAGAACAGCCCCGTGAAGCCTGTCAGCATGTTCATGGCGACAGCTGCAATGGCGTAGATTGCGCTGCGCTGAAGAATAGAAATGGCGTAACTGTACTGATTTTTGTTTGCGTCGAGATACCACAAGGCAGCAGCGGCTGCTATCAGCAATAGCACTGACAACAGGATTTTAGTGTTCTTCTTCATCTTCATCATACTTTGTCCGTCACTTTCTCGCCGAAAATACCTGTAGGGCGGAAGATAAGCATAATAATTAATAAAATAAAGGTAAAGGCGTCACTGAAGGTGGAATAGCCCATTGCGACCAGCGCAGTTTCACCCAGACCAAGAATGAAGCCGCCAACCATGGCACCTGGTATGCTTCCAATACCGCCTAGTACTGCTGCGACAAAGCATTTAAGGCCCGGCAGCGCACCGCTGAATGGGAAGACAGTCATACGATCCGTAAAATAAAGAATTGAGCCGATGGCTGCCAAAAGAGAGCCGATCGCAAACGTAAAACTGATGACTCTGTTGATCTTGATGCCCATCAGCTGGGCGGTCTCAAAATCTTTCGATACAGCGCGCATGGCCATGCCAATTTTGCTGTGATTGATGAGCAGTATCAAAACGTAAACGAGCGCCAGTGTCAGAACCGGTGTAATAAAGGTCACCAGAGAAGCGGATAAAGGCCCAATCTGGAAAATTTTCTTAAGTGCGGTGAGCGTAGGGTAGCCTCTTGGCAGTGCAGTAAAGAGATAAGTAGCGAGATTCTGGAGTAAATACGAAACACCGATCGCAGAAATCATGATCGACATTCTAGGAGCATTCCTAAGGGGCTTATAGGCGGTACGTTCAATCAAAACACCGAGGATAACCGTAGCTATAAGGACTATGGGTGTTGCCAAATACCATGGCATGGTGGCTGACGCGAAAACCATGAAATAGCCCGCCATCATAAAAATGTCGCCATGAGCGAAGTTGATGAGTCTCAAAATGCCGTAAACCATGGTGTAGCCAACCGCGATCAACGCATAGGCACCACCGAGTGATATTCCGGTCAAACAGTGTTGCAAAAATACAGCAAAGTCCATGACGCGATGCCTCCTCTAAGTACGCCTGATCCTAAAAAAAGATTAAATGAGTGGGGGTATAGACCCCCACTCAAGCACATGTGTCATTAATGGACTATTGTTCTACAGTGACGGTTTTGAGGAATTTGAACTGGCCGTTCTCAACGATCTTGATGAAAGCCATATCTTTTTTAGCGTCGCCTTTTTCGTCAAATGTGATGGAGCCGGTAACGCCTACAACTTCAACACCCTTGAGCGCGTCTTTGATTGCAGCGCCTTCTGTAGAGTTGGCAGTTTTGACAGCTTCGAGAATGGTGATGTAAGCATCATAACCGAGTGCAGAAACAGCCGGGATGATCTCGCCTTGTCCGTTAGCTTTGAGGTACTCTTTGAAGCCCGTAATAAAGGAAGCAGCTTCGTCTGTTGCTGGCTCAGCTTCGTCGAAGAAAGTTGAGAGCACTATGCCTTCAGCATCAGCGCCGGCGTTTTCGATGATCGTCGCATTTTCCCAAGTGTCGCCGCCCATGATAGGCACTGTGATGCCGAGCTCGCGTGCTTGCTTGATAAGAAGCGGTGCAGTTGTAATAGAGGATGGAGCGAAGATGACATCAGGATTTTTAGCTTTGATGTTTGTCAAAATTGCTTTGAAGTCAGTTTGGTTTGTTTGGAACTGCTCTTCAGCGATAACTGAGCCGGCGCCGCCGAGTTCGTTGAACGCTGTAACGAAGAAAGAGCCAAGACCGGAGGAGTAGTCGTCGCCGAGCTGAGTGATAACCGCAGCAGTCTTAGCGCCGTTTTGGATCGCGTAGTTCGCCATGACCGTACCTTGGAACGGATCAAGGAAGCAAACGCGGAAGTAGAAATCATTGCCTTCAGTGACCTGAGGGTTAGTTGCGGAAGGCGCAACCGCTGGAATTTGAGCATCCGAGAAAATAGGGCCGGCTGCGATGGAGACACCTGAGCCATAAGAACCGATGACTGCGGATACACCAGCACTGACAAGGCTTTGAGCCGCTGTAACAGCTTCTGTTTTATCTGATTTGTTGTCGACTTCTACGAGCTCAACTTTATAAGTTTCGCCGTTGATGTCTACTGTAGGATATACGGTGTTTGCATAACGAATGCCCAGAACTTCCTGGAATCCGCCGCCGCCATTCTCGCCGGTTTGAGGCTCGAAGACGCCAATCTTGATGACTTTTTCTGCTTCTGCCGCTGGCTCACCGGCACATCCGGTAAAGAGCGACAAAATCATTACTAGAATGAGTAGCAGTGTCGTTGCCTTTTTCATTAGACAATCC
The DNA here is from genome assembly GCF_058683855.1 of Acidaminobacter sp. QWL-03. Classification (NCBI taxonomy): domain Bacteria; kingdom Bacillati; phylum Bacillota; class Clostridia; order Peptostreptococcales; family Acidaminobacteraceae; genus Acidaminobacter; species Acidaminobacter sp. QWL-03. The sequence continues at coordinate 1,806,547 of NZ_CM178752.1, read as the reverse complement.
CTCCAAAATAATGATAGTGTGTGAAAATCTTCCCCTAACCCTTTCTCTATGTACAGGAATAATTATACAATGTTACAATCATCTTAGCAATCAGAATCTGAACATTCTAACTTTTTAGAAACTTTTATACGGTAAGATGGGAACTAGATTAGAGGCATACTTGAAATTATTATAAAACTTTAACGAAATTATTGGTAAAAGGCTAATATTGACTTTGTTGAAGGAAAGCGAGACGATATGAGGTAAAGAAATGGATTGCCGCTGGACACCTTCAGGGAGGGCTTTTTATGGCTTATAAAGAGTGGACACTTCAGGACGTGGAACTGTTGTTAAAAGGACAAAAACAATACTTTGACACACTTGAAACCAGAGAAGTCTCTTTTAGAGTAAAACAACTTAAGCGGCTCAAATCTATCATCCAAAAGCACGAAAACGCTTTATTGAAGTCATTGGCAGCTGATTTGGGGAAAAACCCGGTCGAAGCTTACGCGACGGAAGTGGGGTTTATTTACAAGAGCCTTTCAGAGTATGTCAGGCATCTTAAACGGTGGGTTAAGCCGCAAAAGGTCAAGACCCCCATTTATCTTCAGCCATCCAAGGGCTTTATTGTGAGGGAACCATTTGGCAGTGTACTTATAATTGGTCCATTCAATTATCCCTTTCAGCTGATTATCGAACCTTTAATTGGTGCTTTGGCGGCAGGGAACTGTGCGGTTGTGAAGCCTTCCGAGCTGACACCCAATGTGTCTCGTGTTATTCTGACGATTCTGGAGGAAGCCTTCGACAAGCACTATGTTGCTTGTGTTCAAGGCACACAAGAAACGACCTCGGCCTTGATCAACTCAAATTTTGACTACATTTTTTTCACGGGAAGTACAAGAGTTGGGAAAATTGTAATGGAGGCGGCGGCTGCGCACCTGACGCCGGTAACTCTTGAGCTGGGCGGGAAAAGTCCGGTTATAGTCGATCAGAGCGCGCACATAAAAGAAGCCGCTCGAAGAATCATGTGGGGGAAAACCATCAATGCGGGTCAAACCTGTGTGGCGCCGGACTATGTTTATGTCCATGAAGCGGTCAAGGAAGAGCTTGTGCTGGAAATGACACGCAGTGTTGAGACTATGTGGGGTCGAAAAGATTATTGGAAAAATGGTTATGGAAAAATAGTAAACAATAAGCAATTTAAACGACTATCGGCAATGCTCACAGAAGATCAGGAGCACATAGTCTGGGGCGGATGCTGCGATGAAGGACTTTGCTATATTGAGCCTACGTTGCTGGAAATTCCAAACCGTGACACTGCAGTTATGAAAGAGGAGATCTTTGGCCCGCTGCTGCCAATCATGACCTATACGGATATCAATCAAGTGATTGAAGATATCAACAGACATTCAAAACCACTTGCTCTGTATCTTTTTACAACAGATTCAAGGGTAGAGAGACTAATCCTCAACGCAATCTCTGCCGGCGGCGTCGCTATCAATGATACGGTCACACATGTAGCGCACCCTAATCTGCCTTTCGGAGGCGTGGGTCAATCTGGCATGGGGCGCTATCATGGCAAACAGAGTTTTCTGACCTTCTCGCATTGTAAGAGTGTTTTAAAGAAAGGCAGGTTTAATGTGACCATTGCCTATCCGGGCTATAGTTCACGTCAGCTGAATCTGCTCAGGAAAGTGCTGAAGTGATTGTGAAACTCGGTGTCAGACACCCGGTTTCATGTTCAAAAAATATCGTGGAGGTTCTTATGGGTGACGCACATTTATATCAAAGACTTTTGGAAGAGCTTGAAGCGGGTCATAGAGCAGTGCTGATGACTAAAATGGACAGTAGTGCGGATCAAGCAGCTGTAACTAAAACACTAATCGCCGGTCATGATTTGATCCGGGATGAATTGGACCCTGAGCTGCGCACCCCGCTCGAAGGGGGCCTGGCGCGCGGTGAATTCTATTTTGACAATGGCGCCGGAACAGATGGGCGGGCAACGCTCATTGAGCCGTTCTTCCCGGAGGCTCAGCTGATCATTTTGGGTGGCGGGCATATCGCTGTTCCTCTGGTCGAGTTTGGCGCGAAAGCCGGATTTAAAGTCACCGTGGTGGATGATCGGCCAGCCTTTGCCAACAATTCTCGATTTCCCTTAGCGAATAAAGTGATTTGCGAAAGCTTTGCCAAGAGCTTTGAGTCTCTGAACCTTAATAAGGCAACCTTTGTGGTCATTGTGACCCGCGGGCACCGTTATGATAAGGTGTGTTTGGAAAACGTGCTGAAGTACGATACCGCCTATGTGGGCATGATAGGCTCCAGGCGCAGAGTGGCAGGCCTCAAGGAGCTTCTGGTTTCGGAAGGTCATGATCCGGTGCGGCTTGAGCAGGTGTGCACACCAATCGGACTCGAGATTGGGGCGGTGACGCCAGAGGAAATCGCGATCTCTATTTTGGCACAGGTCATTCAATATAAGAGAAAAGGCGAGAAGGCTGCGAGAAAATCCAATAATTGGCCTGAGCTGGATCTCGCGGTCTTAAGTGAATTGGCGAGGTCAGATCAGGGGCCCCGAGCGCTGGTGACCGTGGTCGCGACAAAAGGTTCAGTTCCTCGCAGAGAGGGTGCCAAGATGGTCGTATGGCCGGATGGCAGGACTATAGGCAGTATAGGCGGAGGCTGCAGCGAAGGGGAGGCTATTCAGGTGGCCTATGACGTCATCCGCGACGGACGGTTCAGGTATCTGGATATTGACATGACTGGTCAGGTGGCGGAAGACGAAGGTATGGTCTGCGGCGGCATTATGAAAGTGCTGGTAGAAAGCACATAACCTCAAAGGAGGAATCCACTATGTTCAAAATTCCCATGAGCAATCCCTTTGAGGCGGACATGTTCGTCGCCATGCTGGAGGCGGAAGGCATTCCCTATACCGTCGTCGATCACAGCAGCCTGGTTTTCGACGGTCTGTTTCAGATGACCATGGGCTGGGGCCACGTCGAGGTGCCGGAAGAATTCAGAGACTCGGCGGAGGCACTGCGCAAGAATTTTGTTCAAGAGTATGCTAAATAGGATGGAAGGCGGTGACTGAGGCTAATGCTAATGCTAATGCTAATGCCTATCGACACCCGCTTCCAAGCAAATGTGAAGTGAATTTGTGTATGAAAAAACGACCATCGGCCCAGTTTGCCGATGGTCGTTCCTATGAACAGCCTTGTGAAAAAAGTTTTTTGCCTATCCTGCCAATTTGAATTTTATAAGGCACTACTCAAACAAAAGGCTCATCAAACGCTCGATCTTTTGGAGATCGATAAACCGACTTTCTCTCAAGATTTCCTTGCCGTTTTGGAAGACAAGGACAGTCGGCATGGCGAACACCAGGTGCTGTCCTGCAATATCGACAAATTTACTCGCTTCAACTCTTACGATTTTGACCGGAATTTCCTCAAGAAGCGCTTCAATTTTGGGTGAGACGGAATGGCAGACGCTGCAGTCCACTGAGCTGAAATAAACGACGAGCACCTCTTCGGCGTCCATGAGTTGGTTCAGCTGTTCTTTGGATTCAATGGGGATCATGGTATTTGGCATCTGGTTTTCTCCTTTTATCATAGGGCTGATTGGATCAGTCTGAAATTTGAGTCATTCAATTTATAAAGTTTAACCATTACATCATATCATGTCACAAGTAGGAATGTCCATCCCCCGCCGGCGGGGGTCGGAGTTAGGAGAAAATGACAATAATTCGGTCAAATACACTATTTTCTGCAGGAAAATGGGTAGAAATTAAATGATCTATTTGCACGGTATAAATTTGATTGTCTATTGGATGGGTCCATCTGTGAAAGAAGGGATGAATCGCCATGAGGAAAATGCTGCTTCCTATAGATTCAGGGAAAGTGCCGGAAAAGGTTTTAACGTATTTGAAAGATTTCGTACCTTGCATGGATTATGAAGTGACGTTGCTCAATGTCATTTCTTCAGAGCGCATAAGGATGAATAAAGAAGCGGGCGGGGTCTATGACGTTAAACCACTTGATCTGGAAACACCGTCCAATGAAATGCTGACCAGTTTTGAAGAAAAATTAAAGGCGGAGGGGATAAACTCAGTTGTCACAATGACAAAGACTGGCGAGCCTTCAGAAACTATTGTTGAAACTGCTGAATCAGGTAACTTCCACCTGATCTTGATGTGTACCCATGGAATGGGTGCAGCCAAGCGGCTTTTAATAGGATCAGTGACCAATAAAGTTGTCCATCATGCCAGCATACCTGTCATTGTAATTAGAGAGTGAATGCGGCTTTTATTTTTGACAGTTAAAAGAATAATCTGATGGATCCCAATCCACTGCTGGCCTCGCACGGCTATCAGTGGATTTTTTTATTTGTGATCCTGTCCGCGTCACCAATTCAATTTTGGTGACGCGGACAGGTTTCAAACTGGTGACGCGGACGAGTTTCATTTTGGTGCCAGAGCTGCTGATAACAATTTTCATTTATATAACCTGCAGTGGATAGGCTGAGACAAATAATGGGTATAAAGTCCCTAGATTCGCAGACTTTAGCGGGGGAGGCATATAAATGAAAGTGGCAAAAGTCATTGCGTGGCTGGGCGCTATAGCCATGACTGCAGCGTTATACCACGGTTTTTTCAACGGTAATTTCTTCGCGGATGGATCAATACTATTGTCAAATCCTTGGGGCATCGTTTCCATGGTCGATCTCTATACAGGTTTTGCACTCTTTTCCCTATGGATCGTCTTCAGGGAAAGGAATAAGTGGACAGCGGCAGTCTGGGTTGTTTTGATGATGGTGCTGGGTTTCTTCGCCGGAAGCGTCTACGTTTTAGTGGCTCTATATAAGAGTAAGGGCAGCTGGCTCGATTTTTATCTCGGACATCATAAGGCCAGGCTGATTGATAAGGCCAAAGAGTGACTGACAGCGTGATGAGAGGTAAAATTTTCGAGCCCGTTCCAACGGACATTCTTCATAAGCCCAATAAAAGAGAGGTGCTCCTTAGTGTCAAACCGCAGCACTGAAATTTTGGAGGAGTTGAAATCAGTCGTCTCCGGTAAAACCCTTGACGCCTTGATCCCACCTCTGATTTTTGTTCTCACAAACAGCTTTCTGGGATTGGGGCCAGCCATTGCAATAGCCATGGGTACCGCACTCCTTTTCAGCCTGATCCGCCTGATCAGAAGGCAGCCTTTGAAGTACGCCCTTGGCGGCTTGGGTGGTGTCGCGCTGGCATCTGCTTTTGCGCTCTTCGCAGGACGGGCGGAGAATTATTTTATCCCGAAAATTTTGGGCAGTGCCTTTATGGTCATGCTTTCCTTGGCAAGCCAGATCGCCGGGAAGCCCTTGGCCGCTTGGGCCAGCCACTTATCCAGGGCCTGGCCAATTGAATGGTACTGGCGCAGGGACGTTCGACCGGCCTACCGGGAGGTCACCTGGCTCTGGACAGCTCTTTTTGTCATGCGTCTTGCCATTCAGGTTCTATTGTACCTGAGAGGCAGCGCAGCCCAGCTGGCCTGGGCCAACCTGCTGCTGGGGACCCCGGTCACTCTGGGCGTGCTGGTCGTCAGCTATCTGTATGGTCAGAAGAGGCTGCATCAATTAGGCGGTCCAGGGATTCATGAATTCACGGAAGGCGCCTCGCCACCTTGGAAAGGGCAAACACGGGGATTTTGAATGTAAATTAAATGACCATCGGCAAAAAAGTCCTTTTATAGGCTTTTTGCCGATGGTCATATTTCCTCACTCCCGCTCACAACAAAGGTTACAGCGTTCTGCTCTTCTTGATTTTGTAATTGCTGGAGGTCAGATACGAACGGTCAATGGTTATCACGGCATTGATGTGAAGCTTCTTCAACTCGGTTTCAATTTCATCCAGAATTTGCTGATCACCTTTTTTGCAATTGTAAGGCACGTTGACGTCAAAGACCAGCTTCTTGAAAGCAGAGCCCCGAACCAGCCGGAAGTCGTGCAGCGTCAGGGAGTCATCCACTGCGGAGACAATGCCTTGTGTGAGAAGGCAATACTCATTCAGCAAAGGATCATCCTTGACCACGGGGTCAATGTGAATGACCAGGTGGATGCTGAGCTCTGACATGATGTCGCGTTCAATGGTATCGATGAGGTCGTGGCTGATGAGAATGTCCACGGCAGCGTCCACTTCCACATGCACGGACGCAAACCAACGGTTAGGGCCGTAATTGTGGGCGACGAGGTCGTGGATCCCGCTGATGCCGGGGTAGCGGTAGATGTATTTCTCAATCTGTTCCGAGAGCTCTTCGGTTGGGCCTTGACCCAGGATGCTGTCCAGGGTTTCCTTCAGAATGCCGAGGCCAGAATTCATTATAAACAGCGCCACCGCGATACCCATGTAGCCGTCGAGCTGAAAACCAATCATAGGACTGATAACCGCAGAGAATAAAACCACCGTGGTGGCCATAACGTCTGCCAGACTGTCCGCGGCGGTGGCTTTCATGACGGTGGAGCCAATGCGTTTGCCCAGGCTGGAGTTGAACCGCGTCAGCCACAGCTTGGCAGCAATGGAGAAGACCAGAATGCCGGCGGTCAGCCAAGTGAAGTCCACAGGGGATGGATGACGTATTTTGCCAATAGAGGACTGAATCAGCTCTACGCCAATCAGCAGGATGATAATCGCCACCGTAGATGCAGCGATGTACTCTATGCGGGCATGGCCGAAGGGGTGCTCCAGATCTGCGGGCTTGTTGGAAATCTTAAAACTGATCAGCGAAATCACTGAGGATCCGGCATCCGACAGATTGTTGACGGCGTCGCCGGTGATGGCGATACTTCCGGACAAGGTACCAGCGACAAATTTTATGGTGAACAACAGCAAATTGACCACTATGCCAATGATGCTGCTCATGGTGCCATAGGATTGCCGCACCTCGGGACTCTTTATATTGTCATAATTTTTAACGAATCTATGGATCAGAAACTCTTGCATAAGGGTCACTCCAAATCAACGGCTGAGAGAAGGGAAAGTCATCAGATGGCTTTCATTCTACCATATTTGAGATTAATATGGTGTGTATTTTTGGTTATAACGTTCACGTTTGTTCAAGCGACAAACAGGTATAAGTAAAATGGAGGTGACTCTCATGAAAAAGAGCCTAAACACTATATTACTGACGTTGACGCTGGTCCTCTCGCTCGCCTTCTCTCCGGCGTATGCCGCCACAACCTTTCCTGATATCAGCGGCCATTGGGCCCAGGCGCACATTGAGCATCTGCTGGGACTGAACCTGATCAGCGGCTTTCCGGATGGCACATTTAAACCTAACCAATCTATAACCCGGGCTCAGGCAGCAGCTATTCTTTCGAATGAGCTGGGGCTGACGTTACAGTCTGCGGCATTTCCAGATGTGCCGGCGACCCACTGGGCAAATGGTGCCATTGGAGCCATTGCAGCAAACGGCAACATGAGCGGTTATCCGGACGGGACGTTCAAGCCGGATCAGGCCATGACCCGGGCAGAGATTGCGTCTGTCCTGGCCATAGCATATGGATTTTCGCAAAACACTGCTACCTCGCCATTTTCAGACGTCACAGCCAGCCACTGGGCCTTTGGGTCCATTATGGCGCTGGTGGACAACTATATTACTGAGGGTTACCCGGATGGGACCTTTAAACCTGACAATGTCATGACCCGTGCTGAGTTTTCTGTCTTTGTGGCGAAGGCCATTCACCCACCGTTCGTCGTGCCGACCATGCTGCAAGCGAAGGCGCTGACGATTGCGCAGCTTCTCAAGGACGAGGACATGACCCAGCTGGCCACACATGTTCACCCTGTGCAGGGCGTGCGATTCTCACCTTATTACTATATCGATAATACCCATAAAGTTGTCTCTGCAGCAGCCCTGCCTAATCTTTTAACGGATAACACGGTTTATTTTTGGGGGATCCAGGACGGCAGCGGCTTTAATATCGACAAAACTCCTCAGGACTACTTTGACCGCTATGTCAACGCCAGGGATTTCACCACCCCTGATCAGACCGTTTATAACACGGTGGTTTCCCGAGGCAACCTGATCAACAATATCCCTACTTTTTATGCCAGCGGCATTTTCGTCGAGCTCTATCTGGACGGCGTCAATCCGCTCTATGGCGGCATGGACTGGCGCAGCCTCTACCTCATCTTTGAGTATTACGCCGGCGACTATTATCTGGTAGGCATTGCCAACGGCGAGTGGACGACTTGATTAACATCAGTGCTTTTGTCGATGGTCACATCCCCACACTTTCTCCACATTTGACCGTTAGAATGGAATTAAGAAATGTGGTGTGGCCAACAAGGAGGCGTGAAGCATGCTGACACGGCTGAAAAAAAGAATCATGAGGTTTCTGACGTCCATAGCGGCTCAAAATAAGAGCAGCTTTGGCGAGCAGCGGATGGACTGCTGCGATTTGAACAAGAAGTGAGAATGAGTTGGGAAGGAAGAAGATGTCAGCGGCGGGTGCCTGTCGACCCCTTTTTCCTTCCCATTGAAGACGCCAAAAAGACTGTCATTTTAACCCTTGTGAGGAGAAAGTGACAGTCTTTATTATTTTCATCAACAGTGACTATTTCCCATCCAGCAGATTTCCCAGCCCGCCGAGGGCATCCAGTACGCTGCCTTCGCCTTTGCCGGAGTGTCCAGCTCTTCTCGAGGAGGTCATAATTCTGTCTGCGAGCCGTGAAAATGGAAGCGACTGAAGCCATACGGTACCGGGACCAGTCAATGTGGCAAAGAAAAGGCCTTCGCCGCCAAACAGCGCGGTTTTCATGCTGGAGACCATCTCAATGTCATAATGGACACTTCCGGTGAGTGCAACAAGACATCCCGTGTCAACTTTAAGTGTCTCTCCCGAGGTCAACTCTCGTTTATAAATTGTTCCGCCGGCGTGAAGGAAGGTCATGCCGTTGCCTTGAAGTTTTTGCATGATAAAGCCTTCGCCGCCGAAGAGACCGACGCCGATTTTCCGGTTAAACGCAATTTCCAGTGAGGTGCCTTTCTCTGCGCATAAAAAAGCATCTTTTTGGCAGAGTATGGTGCCTTGGTAGTCTGAAAGACTTAATGGGATGATTTTTCCCGGATAAGGTGCCGCGAAGGCAATTTCTCCCTCCGCATAACTGCGCTGCGTAAAAAGCGTCATGAAAAGGCTTTCACCCATGATGGCGCGCTTGCCTGCGCCCATCAGTTTTCCCATGAGCCCGGCGCCTTGGTTCGCGTTTGAGCCATCGCCAAAAATCGTTTCCATCTCAAGGGTGCTGTCCAAGAAAAGAAGTGCGCCAGCTTCGGCGACCAGGCTTTCGCCCTGATTCAAGAGAAAGCGGACAAACTGGAGATCGTCCCCATGGATCTCATATTTAACTGTCATTTCAATCACCTCCGACAATGTTGAAGCAAGAAGAATATACCCATAAATTCAGGAGATGGTCATATAAAGGCATTTTTTCTTTAAGTAATATTTTCGTCCGAGGTCTAAACTTGAAAAGCATGCCATATCACCTTTTCGGAAAAGAGGGCTTTGAGTGTAATTGTGCTTTGAGTGTAATTGTGCCTTGAGTCAATTGAATCAGAACTCAATGGGTATAATTTTCGTAGAAATGGTCTATTAGAATATTAAGTTGGAGGTGATATGAATGCTCGAACTTCCAGAAGCCCGAGTCATGGCTGATCTATTAAAGCGTACTGTTTGCGGACGTGAGATATCTGCCGTGACCATAAACAGCACACCGCATAAGTTCGCGTTTTACACAGATGATCCTTTGAAGTATGAGCGTATTTTAAAGGGAGCAAAATTTGAAACCGCGACAGCTTACGGTGGAATGGTCGAATTGGTGGCTAATGACATCAGATTGGTTTTTTCGGATGGTGTCAATTTGAGATTTCATGAAAGCAGTGACCAAAGACCACAGAAGCATCAGATGCTCATTGAATTTTCGGATGGTGCGGCAATGAGTGGTTCTGTTCAAATGTACGGTGGACTGTGGTGTTTTAAAGAGGGCGAATTTAAAAATGAGTATAGAACAGCTGCCTTGGAAAAGCCATCCCCGTTGACGCTGGAATTCGATTCACTCTATTTCCAAAACCTAATTGAACTCGATAGCGTTCAGAAACTAAGCACTAAAGCTTTTTTAGCGACTGAGCAGCGCATTCCTGGTTTTGGAAACGGGGTCCTTCAGGATGTGCTGTGGACAGCGCATATTCACCCCAAAAGGAAGGTTCAGACACTAAATGTAAAAGAAAGAGAAGTTCTATTTCAAAGCATCAAAGTGCTGCTCGGTGAAATGACAGCCAAAGGCGGTCGGGATACTGAAAAAGATCTCTTTGGCAGTATCGGCGGCTATTACACACATATGAGCAAGCTCCACGCCTCAGAGGGGTGTCCTGTTTGTAGCGGCGGGATTACAAAAGAAGCTTACCTGGGCGGAAGTATCTATTATTGCCCAACTTGTCAAAAACTTTAAATAAAAAAGATAAAAGGAAATTGGTGCTGACGGCGTTTTACATTACGCCAAACAGCACCAATTTCCTTTTCTATTTCTTCTGTTTTGATTTTTTCGTTACACACGACAAATCCAAGGCGAAGTCGATCAGCTTCATGGTGTAGTCAACAGCCTCGTCAACTGAGTCAAATTCACCGGAAATCACAGCGTCCAGATTGGCTCGATAAAGATTGATCATGATTTCGTTGATCATTTCGAGCTGATCCTCCGGAATCTCGGAACCCATCTTTTTACTGAGGATGGCCATATTCCGCTTTTTCAAGTCACCTTCTCTCAGCATTGGGATCAGATCCACACGGTGCTCCCCGAAGTTCTCCGGAAAAATATCAAAATAAGTTTCGATCATCTGCTTGAGTTCATCCCTGAATGGACTAAAAAAGATTAGCTTAAAAATCTTTGGATTTTCAAAAGAATGGCGGGAAAACAATTGCCAGGTTTTCATAAAAATTTCTCTTGGTACTTCAGTGCCTTCCACATAATCGTCCAGTTCAGCATAATAGGCTTTCAAATAATTCATGGAAGCATAACAGATCAGGTGATCCAAGTTGCTGAAATAGTTATAGAGCGTCGCGCTGTTGTAGCCGGCAAGGTCCGCGACTTTTCTGGCAGTGATGTTTTCAATGCCGTCTTCAATAAGTAAATTATGGGCAGCTTCTATGAAATATTTCATTATGCGCTTCCTTTGGAGATCCTTCTTTGCCATTGCAATTTGTGCCATGTCGCCACCTCACTTGAGTCATCATTGTTATTATAATAGCACATCTTCTTGGAAATTTTCAACAAAAGCTATGAGCTTATAGAAAGAATCCTCTGAAAAAATAAACACGATTATCAAATAAATCTATTTACATTGTAAATTGATTCATATATATTATAAGTGAAATAAATAAAAAAATAACAATCAAAAGGCAAGCATTCTGACAAGGGGTGAAATTGAAGTGAGATTGGAAATCGGAAATTTCTATGTACGAGACATCCAGTTCGGAGCCAACACAGTGTTTGAAAACGGCGTTCTCACCATCAATAAGGAGGAGGCTATTGCATTTCTGAAAGACGCGGATGAGCATCTGACAGAAGTGGACCTTCAAGTTGCAAGACCGGGAGAGTCTGTTCGAATTGTACCGGTTAAAGAAGCCATTGAACCACGCACACGCGTCGGCGCAGAACATTCAGTATTCCCGGGCGTCACAGGCGAAGTTTTCCAGGTTGGCGAAGGCAGAACCCATGCGTTAAAAGGCATGAGTGTCCTTGCTGTTGGCAAACACTGGGGCAGCTTTGGAGATGGACTCATCGACATGGCTGGCGAAGGCGCAAAACTCACCTACTTTTCTCAATTAGTCAATCTTTGCCTCGTAGCGGATACAGACGAAGCTTTTGAGAGACACGAGCAGCAAAAGAAGAATCACGCGATTCGTTGGGCAGCTCACAGACTCGCGGAATATATAGGCAATACCGTCAAGGATCAAACGCCGGAAGCTCTTGAAGTCTTCGAACTTGAGCCGGTCACTAAGAGAAGTGCGCAGATGAATGCGCTGCCTTCAGTAGTCTACGTTATGCAGCCTCAATCCCAAATGGAAGAAATGGGTTATAACGACCTTCTCTACGGCTGGGACCTCAACCACTTCATCCCAACTTTCATGCATCCAAACGAGGTGCTTGACGGCGCTGTGATCTCCGGCTCCTTTATGCCATGCTCCTCCAAATGGTCGACTTATGACTTCCAAAACAACCCAACCATCAAGCGTCTCTATGATGAGCACGGCAAGTCCCTGAATTTCCTTGGCGTCATCATGAGCAACCTCAACGTCTCTCTTGAGCAAAAGCGACGTTCGGCGCAGTTCGTTGCGAAAATGGCGAAGCTCCTCGGCGCAGACGGCGCGATTCTTGCTGAAGAAGGCTATGGCAACCCGGATGCGGACTTCATCGAGTGCTTCGTAGAACTTGAGAATGCAGGCGTTAAGACCGTCGGTATCACGAATGAATGTACTGGCCGCGACGGTAAATCTCAGCCACTCGTTACTTTAGACATCAAAGCGAATGCCATCGTCTCTTGCGGCAATGTATCAGAGCTCATAGAGCTTCCGCCGATGGACGTCGTAATCGGCGAGCTGGCAGCACTTGGCCGTGACGGTTTATCCGGCGGATGGGCTTATGATGAAAAGCTCGGGTCATCTGTCCGCGAGGACGGTTCCATCATCCTCGAGAACAACTCAATGTTCTGCGGCGACCAGGTATGCGGTTGGTCACCAAAGACCATGGCAGAATTTTAGAGGGGGGAGATCAACGTGAAAAAAGCGATTTTATATATCAATCAGTTTTTCGCAGGTATCGGTGGAGAAGAGAAAGCAGACCACGCGCCTGAAATCCGGGAAGGTCTGGTCGGTCCAGGTCTTGCACTGGCTGCGTCCCTGAAAAACGCTGAAATTACGCATACGATTATCTGCGGTGACAACTTTATGGGTTCCCGTCAGGACGAGGCGATTGCCGCAATCGAAGGCTTCCTTAAAGACAAAGAATTTGATATCTTCTTTGCAGGACCTGCTTTCCAAGCTGGACGTTATGGCAATGCCTGCGGCGTCGTCAGCAAATTTGTCCAGGACAAGTTTGGTGTCTGTGCAGTGACGTCCATGAATGAAGAAAATCCTGGCGTCGAAATGTTCAAGAAAGATGTCTATATCTTCCCAGGCGGCAAAAGCGCTGCGGCTATGAAAGTGGACACGCAGAAAATGGCTGAACTTGGTGACAAGATCCTGGCACTGCCGGAAGGCGAAAAGCCAATGTTCCTTGCTGCTGAAGAAGGCTTCTACCCAAGAGGCGTCCGCCATCAAGTATGGCTCAAGGATCAGAAACCAGCTTCGGACCGCGTCGTTGAGATGCTTCTGAAGAAGCTGGCTGGTGAGCCTTTCCAGACAGAGCTTCCTATTCCTAAAATTGATCGCGTTGACATTGCGCCGCCTATTGCAGATCTTTCCAAGGCAACCATTGCTATCATTACCAGCGGCGGCATTGTGCCGGTGGCGAACCCTGACAGAATTCAGTCCGCTTCCGCGACGCGCTGGGGACGATATGACATTTCCGAGCTGGTTGACCTTGAAACTGGTGTCTTCAAAACGATTCACGCAGGTTTTGACCCGGCTGCTGCGGATGCGGATCCGGATGTCATAGTACCACTTGACGCTTTAAAAGCTTACGAAAGAGAAGGCAAAATTGGCAAGGTCCACGAGTACTTCTACAGTACGGTTGGTACTGGCACAACTGAAGCAGAAGCTGCTAGAATGGCCCAGGAGATGATTCCGTATCTTAGAGAAGCTGGCGTGGACGGCGTGATTCTCACCTCGACATGAGGCACCTGTACTCGTTGCGGTGCAACGATGGTCAAAGAAATCGAAAGAGCGGGCTTTGCGATTGTTCAAATGTGCAACCTGATTCCGGTCGCAAAAACTGTAGGCAGCAACAAAATCGTTCCAACCATTTCAATCCCTTATCCACTTGGCGATCCGTCAACGACGAAAGAAGCGCAATATAAGCTGCGTTACCACAGAGTCGGCGTCGCGCTGGATGCTTTAACCGCAGATGTACGTGAGCAAACTGTATTTCCGGTCAAGTTCTAAACTATTGTTCAGTTAAGTCCAAAAGACGAATCACTGGGGAGTGAATGGATTGAAACCATCGGCAACAACATCTCTGGGTCAGAAGCTGACCTACCTAATTCCGCTTATCGCTGTCATTATCCTGACGCTGTGGGGCATCCTGTCTAAGGAGAGCTTCGCGGCGGCAGCTTCGAGCACGCTGGGTTTCATCACAACCAACTTTGGATGGGCTTACCTGTTCTCCATGCTGTTGTTTGTCATCTTTGCCATAGGGCTGGCTGTCAGCCCCTATGGCAAGATCAAACTGGGCAAGGACAACGACAAGCCTGAGTTTTCAACGACTTCATGGTTCGCCATGCTGTTTGGCGCCGGAATGGGCATTGGTCTGGTGTTCTGGGGCGTGGCAGAGCCAATGTCACACTACGCAGCACCTCTAGGCGCGACGCCGGGCACGCCTGAAGCAGCCATGTTTGCACTTAGGGCATCCTTCAAGCACTGGGGCTTCCACCCTTGGGCGAATTACAGCATCATTGGCCTGGCACTTGCGTATTTCCAGTTTAGAAAAGGCCACAAAGGTCTGATCAGTTCCATTTTTATCCCTTTGATTGGCAAAAAGGGCGCGGAAGGTCCAATTGGCAAGACGATTGATATCTTGGCGGTCTTTGCGACCGTTGCGGGTGTCGCGACATCCCTTGGACTTGGAACTCTGCAAATCAACAGTGGGTTGAATGCGGTCTTCGGGCTTCCTGAGAATTTCTTAATGCAGATCATCATCATTGTCGTCATTACGGTTATTTTTATCTGGACAGCTGTCACAGGCATTGATAAAGGCATTAAGCTTTTGGGAGATATAAATCTATATTTGGCATGCGGCATTCTGCTTCTGACGTTCCTTGTGGGGCCGAAGCTGTTGATGCTGACGGGCTTTGCCGGTGCCTTCGGTGAGTATCTCAACTATTTCTTCGCGGACAGCCTTAACTACTCCATTGGCGGGGACAACGGCTGGGTCAACGGCTGGACAGTCTTTTACTGGGCTTGGTGGATCGCATGGGCACCGTTTGTCGGTTCCTTTATTGCGCGGATTTCTAAGGGAAGAACCATACGTGAGTTCATTGCGGGTGTTATTGTAGCGCCAGCGATCACTTCTATGGTGTGGTTCGCGATCTTCGGCGGAATAGGGATCGACTATGGCATGAAGATGGGGGTTGAGGCGACAGCAGCAGTTGCGGCCAAACCTGAGACGGCCTTATTCACGGTCTACAGTCAGCTGCCGCTGGGCATGATTTTGTCAGCGCTGACGCTGATCCTTTTATGCACATTTTTTATCACTTCTGCAAACTCAGCAACGTTTGTCCTCGGCATGTTCACGTCGGATGGCGACTTGAACCCGAGCAATACTAAAAAGATCAGCTGGGGTCTCATTCAGTCTGCGCTCGCGACGGCGCTGCTAATGGCTGGCGGCCTTGGGCCACTCCAGACGGTATCCGTTGCTGCTGCATTCCCATTCATAGCAATTATGCTTGGGGCGGCGCTGGCGCTTATGAAGGCGCTGCGTGAGGAAAAAGTGGCTTAGATTTAACTTATAAATAGAAAGTAGGAAGGCGGTGTCAGACACCGCCTTCCTAACTTTTTTTGGAAATGAAATAAAGATAATTGACGTATGCTTCTGACTCTGGTTTCTTTCTTTGTTAAAAAAGTTGTGTCTGTGTCAGATGGCCATTCAACCTAAACTTGCGAGCATCAATCTGTGCTAATATAAGATAAGAACTTTTGGGGAGGGTCTCAATGAAATGATAGAAATCAAAGCCTTGGCATTGGAAGACTGTAAAAGAATCAGCGATATTGACGCCTCTCAGTATATTGGAAAGGCCTGGCGGGAAGTGGAGGGTCATTTGAAGCTGGTTGAGATAGATTATTACGACCTGAGCTGGCCTAATGGCTACGAGACGCATCTGAAACATTTGGTGGAGACAGTGGTGGGAGACGGGTTAGCGGTTGGGGCGTTTGACCATCGGCAAAAAATGATTGGTTTTGTGTCGGTCAGAAGAGATTTTTTCGGAGAAACTGCTCCATATGTCTTGCTCGATCAGTTGTTCATAACGCGAGAGGCCAGGGGCAATGGGCTGGGGCGAAGGCTGTTTGAGGCGGCGGCTGAAGGTGCAAGGCAGTGGGGTGCGGAGAAGCTATACATCTGCGCGGGTTCAGCGGAAGAGACCATTGCGTTTTATTGGGCGCTCGGGTGCAAAACTGCGGTTGAAGTGAATAGGGCGTTATTTGACGCAGATCCGAGGGATCTCCAGCTGGAATTTGTTTTATAAACGACTTTCAAGGGGAATGTTGCAGAAATATACCGTCCGAATATTACCGTCCGCGCGGTTTGTGGCCTATTGTCCCCGACATGAAAGTTGTCCGCGTCCCCAACCTGTGAAGGGTTGGAAAAGCTAAAAAGCGCTGTTAGTTCCGTGGGATTTCGGAACTGACAGCGCTTCTTTTTATAAAACGAAAACCCCCGGTTCTACCGGGGGTTCTAAAGAGCTTTAGCTTTGAGTATTTAATTCAGATACCTCCTTTTGTTAGAATAAAGATGGTCTGCCAACCAGCTTAATAAACAAAAGGAGGTATCCTGAAATGGATAAGCATAGTTTAGCACATACAAAATGGAACTGCAAATATCACATAGTATTTGCTCCCAAATATCGCCGACAAGTGATTTACGGAAAAAATAAAGAACGATATAGGGAGGATTTTACGGAAATTATGTGAGCAAAAAGGTATCGAAATACTTGAAGCGACCGCTTGCTCAGATCATATTCACATGGTAATTGCAATACCGCCAAAGTATAGTTTAGCGAGTATTATGGGATACCTGAAAGAAAAAAGTTCGCTCATGATATTTGACCGGCATGCCAACTTAAAGTACAAGTACGGAAACCGGCATTTCTGGTGCAGAGGATATTATGTGGATACAGTGGGACGTAATGAAAAGCAAATAAGAGAGTACGTAAGAAATCAATTAGATGAGGACATAGCACATGACCAGATAAGTATAGAGGAGTATGTTGACCCGTTTACGGGTGAGCAGGTGAAAAAGGGCAAAAAATAGGCTGCTTTAGCAGCAGCCCGAGAATAAAAGCAGTTGGCAGACTTTTTCGAAGAGCCTTAAGGCTCAAGCGAGTAACAAGCCCTTATAGGGCTGAGCAAACTACCCGCTAAGCGGGTAGTTTTGATTAAGATTTAGTTTACCTTGGAAGGGGGAAAAATGAGTCAGATTTTTTGCGAACGGTCACTCTAGCCCTTCAAGAGACATAAATACTTTGGCAGCCTCAAGGGCTTCCTTTTCAGCGCGCACAGAGGCTGCTGCCTCAAAGGAAGAGGCCGCAAGTTTTTGGTTAATCATTGCAGTGCCAAATAAAAGTGCCGACACGCCAAAAAAGAGCCCAATCCCTTCAAAGAGGCCCGGCAGCAGCCGGTCAGGCACAAGCAGGTCAAGGATCTCTGATTGACTGAATCCTTGCGCAGTATAGAGCGAGACTGATTTTGTGAAATATGTAATATGGTTAATCAGGTATAGGATCCCCATTAATAAGACTAAACAAGCAGAAAAAATCAGGAATTTTGTGCTTTGAAGAAATTTATTTGATGGTTTTGAAGTCATGGTATTGGTCTCCTTCAGGAAAAAGAATTCTCACTGAGGACCACTTTATCAGATAAATCTATAGATAGGGTTTATAAAAGATTACAATGCGCTTTATGGTCTTTTTAGCTCAGTCCCCAAACTGAACCTGGGGACAGACCCCAGGTTCAGTTTGGGGACTGCCCCACAGTTAAATAGTGGCGCAAAGTGTGATGAAATTTTTATGATTGGGTATCAAAGGGAATAACAGATACAAAATGTTCCTGTGGAAGAGGGATCTCCATGACACTCAAAACGAAGCGAAGGGGCTATGATCCCTCGGATGAAGCGGGATTTTCGGAAGCCGCTGTGACCCAGCTCAGAGTTGCCCTGGATGAGATCATCTGGCTGCTCGACCGCGGCTATAATCTGAGGTCGGTGGTTGAACTGGTGGGTGGCCACTATCAGTTGACGGCCAGGCAGCGGATTGCGCTTCAGCGGGCTGCGGTTACACACCGTTTGCAGGCTCGAAGAGCAGAACACATGCTGCCGATGGCCGCGGCTCAGCACACCCCGCTGAGTATTGACGGGTTCAATCTCGTCATTTTGCTTGAGGTGGCGCTATCGGGCAGTCCGCTGATTTTGGGACGGGATGGGGTCCTGCGTGATTTGGCCGGACTAAGGGGAACCTACGGCATTGTGGACAAGACGTACCTTTCGCTCACGTGGATTGGCAGGGCGCTGGGGACGCTTGGGGTACCATCGGCAAAATTCTTTTTGGATGCGCCTGTTTCGAACTCCGGGCGGCTTGGACAGTTGATACTGGATGCGGGAACGTCCTGGGGCATTCCCATTGAAGTATTGCTTGTGAAAAACGCGGATGTGGCGCTCGAAGGCGCTGAAGGGGTTGTCTCAGGGGACTCGGTAATCTTGGACAATTGCCGCAGCTGGCTGAACCTCGGGCGGTGGATCGTTGATAAGTGGATTCCGGATGCTTGGATCGTCGATCTGGAAAGCGGCGACGGACAGCTGCGGGTGACGGAAGCGGAAGTGGGGAAGTTTGACTAATATATAAAGAAACGTCAGCGACAAAGCGGACGAATCAGAGAGCGGGGGTGAGTGCGTGGCAACCTTCAAAGTCAAGAAGATCAGGCAGTCCAGCGGCATGGACCATTTTGTGTGGAAAGAGCTGGTGCCCATTGACACCTATCAAAACTACAAAATTCGGCCGGGCTTTTTTCTTCAAAACGGCGCAGTGGTAGTCCCTGGGGGGGTAAGCTTCACCATTTACTCCCAGCAGGCCACTTCATGCAGTTTGGCGCTGTTTGAACGGGGCAGCAAAGAGCCCTATGTAGTCATACCGTTTCCAGAGCCGTATAGAATTGGCAATGTGTTTTCTATGATTGTCTTTGGACTGGACATTGAAAACTTCGAGTATGCCTATCTGGTGGATGGGCCGTATGAGCCTGAAAAGGGGCTGATCTTTGATCAGACTAAGTATTTGCTGGATCCCTTCGCGAAGGCGGTCACCGGACAGAGCAAATGGGGGCAGCGGCAAGGGAGTGATGAGCCTTATAAAGCCCGGGTGGTGACCAATGGCTTTGACTGGGCCAACTGCAAGCAGCCGTTGATTCCCATGCAGGACCTGATCATCTATGAGCTGCATGTGCGAGGCTTTACAAGGCATGAGTCCTCTGGTGTGAAGCATCCCGGCACCTTTGACGGACTGATGGAGAAGCTGCCTTATTTAAAGGCACTCGGCGTCAATGCGGTGGAGCTGATGCCGATTTTTGAGTTCGATGAATGCAGAGACATGAGAGAGGTCAACGGGGACAAACTTTTGAATTACTGGGGGTATAATCCTGTTTGCTTTTTCGCGCCCAATACCAGTTATACAGCAGGCGTGGAGTACAACCAGGAAGGGAAAGAGCTGAAAGCCCTGATAAAAACCCTTAATGAAAATGGCATTGAGGTCATTTTGGATGTGGTTTTCAATCATACAGCCGAGGGGGATGAACGGGGGCCGTACATCTCTTTTAAGGGGCTCGACAACAACGTTTATTACATGTTGACCCCGGATGGGCGATATTATAACTTCAGTGGGGTAGGCAATACTTTGAACGCCAATCATCCTGTGGTTCAGCGCTTGATTTTGGATTGTCTCAGGTATTGGGTGACGGAGTACAGAGTGGATGGTTTCAGGTTTGATCTGGCGTCAATTTTGGGGCGCAACGAGGATGGATCGCCGAGCAACAATCCGCCGCTTTTGAAAAATCTGGCCTATGATCCAATTTTGGCGAATGTCAAACTGATTGCAGAAGCCTGGGACGCCGGCGGGTTGTACCAGGTTGGGAGTTTTCCGTCCTGGAAGCGATGGTCGGAGTGGAATGGCCGGTATCGGGATGATCTGCGGCGTTTTCTGAAGGGAGATGCCGGGCTTGCCATGACGGTCGCGGAACGAATTGGAGGATCCCACGATCTTTATGATCCGGTGCACCGCGGCAAGAATGCCTCGGTCAATTTCATAACGTGTCATGATGGGTTCACTTTATATGACCTGTACAGTTACAATGAAAAACATAATGAGGCAAATGGCTGGAATAATTCCGACGGTGAAAATCACAACCACAGCTGGAACTGCGGCGTGGAAGGAGAGACGGAGGATCCTGGGGTCATGGCGCTGCGCAAGCGCTTGATCAAGAATGCCTGCGCGGTTTTGATGGCCAGCCAGGGGACCCCCATGTTCTTTGCCGGGGATGAATTTTGCAACACACAATATGGGAACAACAATGCCTATTGTCAGGACAATGAGGTCTCCTGGCTGGACTGGACACTGCTTGAGAAGAACCGGGAGGTGTATGAATTCTTCAGGAAGATGATCGCGCTGCGAAAGCGATGTCCGAATCTGCGGGACAGTACAGGACAGGCTAAATGTGGCTTCCCCTATGTCAGCAGGCATGGACTTGAACCGTGGAATTTAACGGAGGATGCTGAAACCCGCTATCTGGGGGTCATGTTCGCTGGAAAAGCTGAAGAGACAGGGGAGAACCAGGAAGATGAGGTCATCTATGTTGGCATGAACATGCACTGGGAGTCCCGGCATGTGGTGCTGCCTGCCTTGCCGCTGGGCTTAGAATGGCGGATGGCAGTCAATACCGCCTTGCCGGCCGGAGAAGAAATTGTCGAGGAACCCTGTAAGATGACGGCGGTCCATTATGAGTTTGATTTTGAACCAAGATCTGTGGTCATTATGATGGCTTGCCGGATCCATAAGCAAGATACAAGAAGCAGCAGGCGAAAATAGCAGGAAATTGAAGCTGGTGCAGGGAAGGCATGATGGCCTTGACTTCCTTGACACCGGCTTATTTTAATTGCAATGTTACAAAATTATTACAGTGCCCCGCCCCCAAAGTTGAACGAGTGACAGTCCCCAAAGTTGAAACAGTGCCTGACACTCAATAAAAAGCTGTCCGCGTCACCAAAACAATTCCCAAACAATTTTTCCTTGTGTTAGAATAGATTAACTTCACGTCATTGAAGTCTGAGGTGCTAAGTCATTTAATTATGTACAGAAGGGTGAATATAATATTGTTAATTAAACTGCGAGACAACCTGGTGCTGACCATGATCCTCATTGTTGCGTCTGCAGCCGTTTATGGTGTTCAATACATAATTTTTCAAAGAGGCGACGAAACCCTGTTCTACCTGCTTCAAGACCTTGCTTTTGTTCCGGTTCAGGTTCTGGTTGTCACATTGGTGATCAATCGATTTCTGAGTCTGTCCGAAAAGCGCAAGAAAGTAAAAAAAGTCAACGTCATCATAAGCACTTTTTTCTCAGAAACCGGGACAACTTTGCTGTTCGAAATTGGCAAATTCAACCGGGAAAACGCCGCCTTATGTGAGATGCTCAATATTATGGATTTGAAAAAAGAAAAATCTTTGTTCAAAGGCAATCGCACTCAAAATGCTTACCCTTATGATTTCTATGCAAATCCGGCAAGTCTTGGTGAGCTGGCTATGGTCATGGAGGGCTATAAAGCACCTCTCCTGAGTATGCTCGAAAACTCCAACCTGCTTGAGCACGATTCTTTTACAGATATGCTTTGGGCAGTCTTTCATGTGGCGGATGAGTTGAAAATCCGTGGTCCTTTTGGCGAACTCGATTCTAGCGACATTGAACACCTCTCCAACGACCTGCGCCGGGCCTATGAAGCCCTTGTGGCGGAGTGGATCCAGTATATCCTGTATTTAAAAGCAGAATATCCTTTTCTTTACGTTGCCGCGCTCCGTAAAAATCCAATGCAGATCAAAGAAGAGAAAGCTGCATAATAATCAAAGGAGAGGTCGTGATGATATGGCAGGCACCTGCGTGACATGTCTGTGGGAAAATTTTCATGAGCCGCTTGAAAAATTTATTGCGAGGCGCGTGTCCAATCCCCACGACGTGGAGGATTTGCTTCAAGAAGTCTTTGTTAAAATCAGCCTGAGCCTGGATACCTTGAAGGATCAGGAAAAGATCCATGCCTGGATTTATCAGATTGCCCGGAATGTCATAGTTGACTATTACCGCAGCGGGAAGACCTTTGCTGAGCTTCCGGAGGATTTGGCGGAAGGCGCGGGTGGGGTTTTGGGACCATCGGCAGAAGGAGGGGCTGGAGCCGGCGGCAATGCCAACGCTGAAATGGCGGGCTGCCTGACGGGCATGGTTCAGCAGCTGCCCGAGAAGTACCGGGAGGCCATTCTGCTCACCGAATTCGAAAACCTGACACAAAAGGCGCTGGCCGAGCGGCTGGGGCTGTCGGTGTCCGGCGCAAAGTCCAGAGTACAGAGGGCTCGGAAATTGCTGAAGGACATGATGCTGGATTGCTGCAGGCTTGAATTTGACCGCTGTGGCAACATCATTGAGTTTCAAAAGTATCAGCCGGGGAAAAAATGTTGAAAAAGACGCAGAAATTGCGTCTTTTTTTGCGTCCTTTTTTGTGTTGTGTCGTCTATAGGGGTGAGTAGTATTTAGGATTAATGTGGAGGGTTTGTTATGCAAAAAAAGGAAAAAGTCAGGGAACACATACAGAAGAACTATGCAGCTGTAGCCTTAAAACAGGGTGCCGATGGTGGCTGCTGCATCAGCGGATGCGGGTGCGGCACACAGGCGGTAAGTTTGCTGGATGCGTCCGCGCTCATTGGATATTCGGCGGACGAGCTCAGCCAGGCTCCGGAAGGCTCTAATATGGCGCTGGGCTGTGGAAATCCTACGGCCATTGCGGCACTGAAGCCCGGCGAGGTCGTCCTGGATCTTGGCAGCGGGGGCGGCTTTGACTGCTTCCTGGCGCAAGCCAAAGTCGGCGAAACTGGCTACGTAATCGGTGTCGACATGACACCGGACATGGTCAGGCTGGCGCGAAAAAACGCTCATGAGGCAGGCATTGACAACATGGACTTCAGGCTGGGGGAGATTGAGCATCTGCCGGTTGCGGACGCGTCTGTGGACGTGATTATTTCAAACTGTGTCATCAATCTGTCTGTGGACAAGCAGCAGGTGTTCAACGATGCTTACAGAGTGTTGAAACCGGGCGGGCGTATAGCAGCTTCAGATGTGGTAGCCACGGCAGTGATCCCTGAGAACATGCGTGATGACTTGAGACTGGTGGCCAGCTGTATTGGCGGCGCAGAATATGTCGAAGATCTGAGGGCTATTATGGAGAAAGCTGGTTTCAAGGAGATCCGGCTGATGCCAAAGGACAACAGCCGTGAGTTGATTTCTTCATGGGCGCCGGGACATAAGGCGGAGGATTTCGTGGCGTCTTATTTAATTGAAGCAGTGAAATAGAAATGGAAATTGAAAAGAAATAGAGACTGAAAAAGTCTGGAATTAAGTCTTTGAAATGCTTAAACTAGGACCATCAGGATGTTGAACAAAGACATTCTGATGGTCCTGATTTTTGGGGGGCGTGCATTGTTAAAAATTACCATTCCCAATTCGGGTTTTGTCTTGTCTCCAAGTGAAGCCCGGCGAATTTTATGCTTTAGTTTCGCCAAACGTATATAATGAGATTATTGGATCAGAACATGAGAAAAAGATCATTAGGTGAGGAAAAATGTTGAAAAATATCAAACTGGAACGCAACAAATTAATACTATCTTGGTTGATCGGCCTTTTCAGCTTGGCTGGGATCTTTTTTTCCACACGCCTCGCCTTTAATGAATTTTCGATTAACTTCCCGTGGAGTCTAATTCTGCCGATGGTTGTTACTCTGGCCTGGGGTCGATTCTATGGCATGGTGTGTCTGGTCCTCGGAGGCGTGATCATCTATCCGTTTATACTGGGACCTTACAATGGATGGGCTTCACTGGTTCCAGTGATATCCTATGGACTCTGGATCCAGATTCAAGGATGGGGTAAGGGTCATAGAGAAGGCTCTAAAGCTTTGCGCTATAATGCTTATTTTCTCCAGGTTATTTACAGTTTGGCCAGAATGGGGCTCTATATCGCACTGTTTCCAATTTTACTTAAACTAAATGGTGTTTATCTTTATCCCAATGCGCTAAATTCAATGTCAACAGATGTAATTGTGATTTTTGCTGTCAAAGGGATAATCGTTGAGTTTGTATTTTTGGCATTGGCAGATGCTCTGCTTCAGCTGCCCTTCATAAGACGGATGATGCTTATGGAGGTTCGTGTTGGCAGTGAACGAAACACTCTGATCATGTCGCTGATGTTTTTTGGTGGTCTCTTTTTCGCTTGGTTGTTGTTATTTGTTCAGCAGGTCATTGTTCGGGGAGAATCGACATCTGCTTGGTTTCTTGGCAGGCATGATGAAACGCAGATAACATTGATTTTGTCTGGACTTCTGTTTTCAATTGCTGGCGGAATCACAGTCCGATTTGTCGAAAAAACATTGGCTTCAAAGGTCGAATTGCAGCAGAAACAGCAGGCATTGACAAAGGCCAACAACGAAATCCTTCAACTAAATGAAGTGTTGGAAAAGAGAGTTGAAGAACGAACTGCGAAGCTTGAAGAAGCTGTAGCAGATCTTGAGTCTTTCACCTTTACGGTTTCTCATGATTTAAAGTCACCGCTGAGAGCGCTTCAGGTTTATGGCTCCATGTTGGAAGAAGACAATCTCAAGGAATTACCCGGTACAAGTCTGGAAATGCTGAGGGAAATGCAGGCTTTGGTTGCGGATATGATTTCGCTTATTGAGCATCTGCTTAAATTTTCAGTCATGTCCAAGACGCCTCTTGAAGATGAAATCATTGATTTAAATGATCTTGTTGAGGAGTGTATCAAGACATTAAGTCAATCGGGATCTGATCAGAGGGTTCGTGTCGTGCTCCCTGATCCTTTGCCGGTGATTACTGGGGATCGAGTTATGATGCGTCAGATTTTTATGAATCTGTTGGATAATGCCATTAAGTTTTCAAGTCTGCAGTCTGCGCCTCAAATCATCATCTCATCAATCGCTACGGATGTCTGTTTGGAAATTTGTATCCAGGATAATGGGGTGGGGTTTGATTCAGCTTCGAAAGCGCAACTTTTTCAAATTTTTGGCCGGGGACATCGAAAAGAGGATTTTGCCGGTTATGGTGTTGGGTTGGCCACAGTGAAGAAACTAATTGAAAAGCACGGGGGAACTGTATCTCTGGAAGGGAAGGCGGGGGAAGGTGCGTCAGCGTGTATAAGCCTGCCGCTGGAAAGGAGGGTGCAATAACATGTATCGAGTGATGATTGTGGATGATATGCCTATCTTTCGACGACAGATTAAAAGACTGCCGCTGTGGGGCAACTCCACTGGCTTTGAGATTGTCGATGAGGCGAGTGACGGTCTAGAGGCGCTTCAGAAGTTGAGAAATCAATCTCTTGATCTCCTAATTTCAGATATTCGCATGCCGATTCTGGATGGACTGGAGTTACTTAAGTGCGTACAAAAGGAAAATTTGGTGCCTTGTGTTGTGTTTTTGTCGGATTATGGTGAGTTTGGGTTAGCGAAGGAAGCTATTCATCATGGGATTTTTGACTATTTGTTGAAGCCGGTGGATGAGCGGTTGCTGGCAGCGCTCTTGTCAAGGGTTCAAAAGCATTTAGAGTCACTGGAAGCACGGGATGCTGAAGTCAATTTATTAAAAACAAGTCTCGCTGAGACCGTGGCACCTTATTATCCAAATGGACAGATTCGTGAAATCATTGAGTCACTCACTAGTCAGAGAGCGAAGGCAAGTGAATTATTTCAGGATATGATTAGAAAGACCTATTTGGCTTTGGATCTCAATGTTTTCAAAACCAGAGCGATTCTTGAAAAGAGTTGTCAGGAAATATGCTCAAAGTTGGTGGAATCATTGGATTGGCTTCCACTTTTTTTAAACAATCGCGATTTGATGCTCTTTGATTACGAAACAGAGATGCATGTTGACTTATCTGATCAAGATGCTTTTGAAACTTTGTTTCGGATAGTCAAAATTAGATTTGAGAAACTTGTTGAGATACTTAATATCCTGGATCCTTGGGATCAAGGACATACTCTCATAAGAAAAATTAAAGAATTCATTTTAACTCATTGTGAGGCGGTGGCTTCTCAGGAGGAAATTGCTAAGGAATTTTATCTGACAAAAAATTATATTGCGGAGACTTTTAGACGTGAAACAGGAATCACCCTTGGAGACTATATGACTAAAGTTAAGCTGTATCGAGCCTTAGAACTGATGGCGGACAGTGCGTTAAAAACTTATGAAATTGCTGAACTGTTAGGCTATAGCGATGAATATTTTTATAAGCTGTTCAGACGCCAGTTTGGTATGACACCTTCGCAGTACCGTCAAAAGAACACCCGTAAATTGTCGGGGTAAAAGCCATGTTTTGATCCTTCGGTCTTGTTCAAGCGTCTAGTATGATAAATATATAACAAATCATACGAAAACATTGAAGGAGGCTCATCATGGTATTTAGGTCTAAAATGTTCAAATTGTTGGTGCTTGCGGGGCTTGTTTTTAACCTCACGGCTTGTGGCACAGCAGAAAAACAAACTACAGAAGCGCCAGTCAGTACGCCTGCACCGGAAATTTCAGCTGAAGCTGAACAGGCAGAACTTGAATGGGATATTCAACCACCGCTTGGCATTGTTAAGGGTGATTATTACTCAATTGAAGAACGTTTCCGTCAAGGTCATCTTGGAATCCTTGAAATCGTCAAACAGGACGATAAGTTGGTTTACATAGAGTTTAATGAGATGACGCGCCCAAATTATTATGAGCGATATTTTCAGAATGTGCCTAAACGGCTTTCTGAATATAACTTCAGTATGGGTGATAAAAAAGGCGCTGCGTGGGTGCAAAGCGTAGTCGCTGTTGAAAAACAAATGATCGAGGAGCAACGTGTGACGGGCGAATTTGACACAATTTCAGGTGCGTCCAACAGTGTTAACCAGTCCATGATCCCGCTTGCTGAGAAGTTGGCGCCGCTGCTGGATCAACCATCGGCAAAAAAATATTACAGTATTGCAGAAAAACTTGGCGGTGGCTTGACAGGCTTTGTACAGGTCGTCATTGAAAATGGCAAAATCACATCTGTTCGATACGACGAAATTTTCGCGAATACACCTGAAGAGATTGAGGATCCAGCACTGAAGGCGTTCTATCGCCAATCAAAATATGAGAGCGTCGAATACCAGGAGCCATCACGCATTGGCTTTAACATTCAAATGGATGCCCTGAATGCAAAAGTAGTTGAAACACAGGACTTGTTAGATCTCAATGGACTTCCTTCAACTGATGAGTCCGGCGACTATGCCTCAAGTGGATTTACTATTCGAAATACAGCGTGGGATAATTACTTGAAGCTCGCTGGTACACTCCTTGAAGAAATCAAAAAAGATGGTGCTTTAAACTAAAATTTTGGTTCACGTCCCCCATTTTTAGAGTCGCTTCCCTGCGACTCTTTTTTTGATTATGAGCAGGACGGTCAAGAAGTTGCGGATATTCCCGTTTTAACACGATTTATGCCGAGTTGAATATTACCGAAATATTACAATGCTCTGTCCCCAGTTTTGGTTTGGTGACAGGCACTCACTAGAAAGCTGTCCGCGTCCCCCAATCAAAAATTGGACAGAATGGCTCGAATAACATACAATGTAGTTTGGACCTTTGCCAAAAAATTCTACAACACAGGGAAAAGGCCATTACAAAGGAGTTTTTAGATTGAAGTTTAAGTCATTGGGCATTATGCCCGCCATTCTCAAAGCCATTAAAGAAGAACAGTATGTTGAGCCTACGGATATTCAGGACCAGGCAATTCCGCTGATCCTGACAGGGAGAGACGTTCTGGGCTGCGCTCAGACAGGAACGGGGAAAACCGCCGCCTTCGCAATCCCGACGCTCCAGAGGATCATTGAAATGAAACAGGAAGGTCTTTCAAGCGCTTCATCACAATCTGGGAAGAAGCATGACGGCATACAGTCGCTGATCCTGACGCCAACCCGCGAGCTGGCCATTCAGATCAAGGACAGCTTCCATGCTTACGGGCGCCACGTTTATTTGAAGACCGGCGTCATCTTTGGCGGCGTGCCTCAGGGCCCCCAGGAAAAGATGATTAAAGATGGTCTGGATATTTTGGTCGCGACACCCGGACGTTTGAATGATCTGATGAATCAAGGCATCATCAAGCTTGACAAAGTCAAAATTCTGATTCTCGACGAAGCAGACCGCATGCTGGATATGGGCTTTATTCACGATGTCAAACGGATCGTCGCAAAGGTGCCTTCTGAACGGCAGACACTTCTGTTTTCCGCTACCATGCCTAAGGAGATTTCAGCCTTGGCAGATGCCATGCTGAAGCATCCTGCCAAGGTGTCGGTGACGCCTGAGGTCGTGACAGTGGAGGCGATCAGCCAAAGCGTTTACCTGGTTAACAAAGCCAACAAGCGAAAGCTGCTGATCCACTTGCTCAATGATCCAAAGCTTGAGTCTGTGCTTGTGTTTACCAGAACCAAGCACGGCGCAGACCGCGTAGTGCGCGAGCTGGTAAAAGCACATATTTCAGCTATGGCTATCCATGGCGACAAAAGTCAAAACAGCCGTCAAAACGCCCTGGAGAACTTCAGAAAGGGCGCCATCCGCGTCCTGGTTGCGACGGATATCGCAGCCAGAGGAATTGATATTGATGAGCTGTCCTATGTCATCAACTTTGACCTTCCAAACGTGCCCGAGACCTATGTTCACCGGATTGGCAGAACCGGCCGGGCGGGCCTCAGCGGGATCGCTATGTCCTTCTGTGATGTTGAGGAGCTGCCGCTGCTGAAGGATATAGAAAAGACCATCGGCAAACGCATTCCTGAGGTGAAAGAGCATCCATTTCCTTTGGACGCTACGGTCAAGGACGACATTTTCATAGAGCCTCGCCCGCAGCAACAAAAGCATCAGGGCAAGCAAACACAGCAGAGGGCCAAACAGGAAAGCCGTCATAGCGTGCCAAAGGCCGCAGCTCAGGCAGAATCACCCGCTGCGGCGAACCGCAGACGAAATCGAAGAAGAAAGCCTACCGAATAACCAGACCAACAGGCAGGCTTAAATCAAGTTTCATCTACGCAATTGACAAATCAAATTTCAAGGCTTATGATGTTGGTGTTCGAAAAAGACTTTTTAAAATTTTTATCTAACCACTAAACATCCACTAAACACCCACAACTGAAACGAAGATGTACGGGGGAGTCAGTAAACTGGCTGAGAGGGAACTGTGAGTTCCGACCCATATCACCTGCTCTGGATCATGCCAGCGAAGGGAGGAGACATAAGCTTACACCTATGAGACTCATCCTCCGGATGGGTCTTTTTTAATTCGAAGGGAGATGCAATATGTTGACCAATGTCAGTCTGCAAGTCATTCCAAGCGTTCCGGAAAGCAAGATCTATCCCGTCGTGGACGCGGTGATCGAGTACATCCAAAGCACGGGCGTCGTTCACACCGTGGGCCCCATGGAGACGACCATGGAGGGCGACCTTGAGGAGCTTCTCAACATTGTCAAACGCGCCCAGGAAATCTGCGTCGAGCAGGGCGCGGAGCGTGTGTGCTCTGTCGTCAAGATCGATTACAAGCCCGGGGGCGTGACCATTGATGAAAAAGTCGGCAAATACCGGTAAGTGGCCGGCCGCTGTCTTCCTAGCTGTCTTGACGGCCTTGTGGGAGCTGTCCGTAAGATCCGGCTGGGTAGATGCCTACACCCTGCCGGCGCCGTCCAGCGTCATCCGCGTACTGTTTTCTGAGCTGCCGGGACTGCGCAGCCACATTTGGATCACCCTCCAGGAGGCGGGAATTGGATTTCTCGCGGCTATTGGCTTTTCAATTGCCTTGGCGCTTCTGATGGATTTCGTGCCCATGGTTAAAAAAGGCCTGTACCCCATTCTCGTCCTGTCACAGACGGTGCCCATCATTGTGCTGGCGCCTCTGTTCGGCATGTGGTTCGGATTTGGCATGCTGCCCAAGATCGTCATTGTCATGCTGGTCTGCTTCTTCCCCATCATTGTCAGCCTGCTGGACGGCCTGGAGGCAGCGGACCCGGATGAGCTGCACCTCATCGAGGGCATGGGCGCAGGGCAGCTGCAGCAGTTTCGCTGGGTCAAGTTTCCCGGTGCCTTGGTCAACCTGTTTTCCGGCATCCGCATTGCGGCGACCTATTCCATCATGGGTGCGGTGATCGGCGAGTGGCTGGGGGGCACCGGCGGCCTGGGCGTCTACATGCTGCGGGTCAGGCATTCCTTCGCTTTGGACAAGATGTTCGCTGCCATTTTGATTGTCGTCGTGCTGAGCATTGCCGTGTTCAAGGGCATTGACCTGATTCAAAGAATGCTGATGCCATGGGCGGTCAGCAAAGAGAAGTAGAGGATTAAGGACCAGGCGGCCGATGGTCGTGTGTTTCACCAACATTTTGAAAGAGACTTATTGGAGGTAAATTAAGATGAAGAAGATGAAGATGAAGATGAAGATGAAGAAACTCAGTATAGCCGCGCTTTTTTTGATTTTGACGGCCACTCTGGCCCTCGCGGGATGCCAGCCGAAGGACGCTGTGGAGGCAGGGGATGGGGCGCAGGGACCATCGGCAGAGCTTGAGAAGGTCACTGTAGTCCTGGATTGGGTACCCAACACGAACCACACGGGACTCTACGTGGCCCAGGACCTGGGCTTTTACGAAGAAGCCGGGCTTGATGTGGAGATCATCCAGCCGGCTGAAGGGGGCTCAGCGAGCCTGATCGCAGCGGGTCAGGGGGAGTTCGGCATCTCCTACCAGGAAGAGATCACCTATGCCAGAACGGCAGCTGAGCCGCTTCCGGTGAAAGCGATCGCAGCAATTATCCAGCACAACACCTCGGGCTTCGCGTCACCGGTGGAAAAGGGGATCGTGACACCCAAGGATTTCGAGGGCAAGAAGTACGGCGGCTGGGGCTCCCCTGCTGAAGTCGCGATGCTGAGCGGGCTGATGGCCAAGGAAGGCGCGGATTTTGACAAGCTGGAGATGGTGGACCTCGGCGCGCTTGACTTCTTCGCAGCAACGAAAAGTCATGTGGACTTCACGTGGATCTACTATGGCTGGGACGGCATTGCGGCAGAGGTCAACAATGTGCCGATCAACTTCATTCTGCTGCAGGATTTCGAAGAGAACCTCGATTTCTATACGCCGGTCATCATTGCCAAGGAAGAGCTTTTGAGCGCGCGTCCGGAGCTTGCGAAGAAGTTCCTGGCGGCGACGACTAAGGGTTATGAATATGCCATGGAGAATCCTGAAGAGGCCGTCAAGTCACTGCTGAAAGCGGCGCCGGAAGTGGATGAGGCTATTGCAGTCGCCTCGCAGAATTACCTGGCGGACCAGTATCAGGCGGAAGCACCACAGTGGGGCGTTATGGACCTGGAGATCTGGACCAATTACGCAGGGTGGATGTTTGAGAATGGTCTGATCGAGTCAGAACTCGAGGCTGAGGAGGCGTTCACCAATGACTTCCTCCCTAAAAAATAGGCTGGAGCTCGTCGGCGTCAAGAAGACCTTTGAAGATACCTTCGCGGTCAGTGATGTGTCCCTGGTGCTGAAGGAAACCGAGTTTGTGTCGATCATAGGGCCTTCCGGCTGCGGGAAGAGCACGCTGTTCAATATGATTTCGGGCTTGATTGTGGAGGATGAAGGCGAAATACGAATCGATGGCGCGCCGGTCAAAGCCCGCAAAGGTCTCGTCAGCTACATGTACCAGAAGGATTTGCTGCTGTCGTGGCTGAAGATCATTGACAATGTGGCCCTGCCCCTTCGGGTGAAAGGTGTTTCGAAGAAGGCGGCCAGGGCGGAGGTGGCGTCTTTGTTTGAGACCTTTGGACTGGAAGGCTTTGAGCACAAGTATCCCCATCAGCTGTCTGGTGGGATGCGCCAGAGGGCGGCGCTCATGAGAACCTATGTCTACTCCAGGGATATCATGCTGCTGGATGAGCCCTTTGGCGGGCTGGACGCGCTGACGAAGGCCAAGATGCAGGACTGGCTGCTGGGTGTGAATGACGAGCTGAAGGCTTCCATTTTGTTCATAACTCATGACATTGAAGAGGCAATTTATCTGTCCGACCGGATTTATCTGATGTCCGACCGGCCGTCGACGATCAAGGAAGAGATCCTTGTGGAGCTGCCGAGGCCGCGAAATAGGGATATGATGGTGTCGGAGACCTTTACTCAGTTGAAAAAGAAGCTGCTGCACAGCTTTTAGGATTGGGGGCAATTGAGTTATGACAATATTCAATGAAGTCGCAACAGACTACGACCAGTGGTACACGACCAAGATGGGGCGATTTGTGGATGAAGTTGAAACTGCCTGCGCTTTCGAACTCTTTTTGCCGAAGCCAGATCAAAAGATTCTGGATGTTGGATGCGGGACTGGAAACTTCTCGATCAAGCTGGCTGAAAAAGGCGCTATTGTCACGGGTATTGATGTTTCGGAGGAAATGCTCAGCATCGCAAGATCCAAAACAGGTGAATTGCCCATCACCTACGAAAATATGGATTTATACCAGCTTGAGTTTGAGGACAACACCTTCGACGCTGTTTTTTCCATGGCAGCCTTTGAATTTGTAAAGGATCCGGAGCGGGCACTCGGTGAACTGTTCCGAGTCCTTAAGCCGGGTGGCAGTCTTATGGTGGGGACCATTCACCTGAACTCCTCCTGGGGCCGGCTTTATACCTTGGAGTATTTCCAGAAGGAAACAGTGTTCAGGCACGCAGCCTTCAAAACCTTGGAGGAAATGGCGGCCTATCACACCGAGGTTTTGAAGCAAACCAAAGAGTGTTTGTTTTTGCCGCCGGACACTCCGGAAGAACACATTAGCATGGAAACTGAGCATCAGTTCAGTGCCAACAACAGAGGAGGATTCATATGTCTTCTATGGGAAAAGCTGCGGGCATAGTCGGCGCCCAGGTGATCTTCACGCCTGTTCAAACATCTGACGTTGAGGCAGCCGTAGAGAGCGCATTGAAAGTGATTCATAACTTCCCGCTGACCATTGAAACGAACGCCATGGCCACGCTGATCAGAGGCGATCTGGAGACCATTCTCGATATGGTCAGCGCGCTTTACAAAGCAATGGACAGCCAGGGGGTATTCACGCTGGATCTCAGACTCTCCAATACTTGTGGCATTTAGCGGTTCCAGGCGCCGATTTTCTTCGAAACAAAATAAATATCCAAAAGTATCACGAAATAACTTGAACATGTTTATAAAATAACTATAATTAAATTATCAGATAAAAGTTTCTGATTAAAACGAAATGGGTATAAAAAATCTCAATCCACGTCTAGTGGAAAAATAGGAAAGGATGGGATGAATGAGCATTTTAGCCAACAAGAAAGTGATCATCATTGGCGACCGCGACGGTGTTCCGGGCCAAGCGATCGAAGAATGCGTCAAAACGAATAGCGAAGCGACCGTCGTCTATTCCGCAACAGAGTGTTTCGTCTGAACGGCTGCAGGGGCCATGGATTTGGAGAATCAGAACAGGGTTAAATCTTTAGCGGATGAGTACGGACATGAGAATGTCGTCGTCATCTTCGGCGCAGCAGAAGCAGAATCAGCTGGTCTTGCAGCTGAGACCGTCACCAACGGTGACCCAACGTTTGCAGGAAGCCTTGCAGGCGTGGCACTTGGACTTTCTGTCTACCACGCGGTAGAGCCTGAGTTCAAGGCTGACGTAGACGCAGACGTCTACGAAGAGCAGATCGGCATGATGGAAATGGTCCTCAACGTGGACGACATCATTGCTGAGATGAGCAATATGAGAACGTCTTACTGCAAATACCTCTAAAACCTTAGCCGATAGTTTAGAGGCACCAAGCGCACCAAAGCAACACATAGCAATACAAAAACCCTGATTAAAACCCTGATGAATCCAAAATCCATGCTATACATGGTTCGGTCGAGCCATGAAATTATTGAGAACCTATAAGAGGAAGTTGGTGTCCTGAAGCCAGCTTCCTCTTTTAATTTACATATTTTCTAACTAAATGGGTAAACATAACTCACATAAACAAAAAAGGAGGCAATTTTAATGAATCTAATGGATCTGATTTCTGGTCAGCTTAATAATCCGGCAGCCCTCAACAAGTTGGGGCAATCTGTAGGCGCTAATCCTGAGCAAGTAGAGCAGCTCGCTAAAATAGGTCTTCCGACCCTCATGAAAGCACTCGGACAAAATGCCAGCACGCCTGAAGGCGCTTCCGCCCTCGCGAAGGCACTTGAACGGCACGAAGAGGATGATGTGGATGACCTGGACGGTTTTCTCGGCAAAGTGGATCAAAACGATGGGGCCAAAATCCTTCAGCATGTTCTCGGAGGCAAGACACAGACCGTTCAAAATAATTTGGCCAGTCAAACCGGTCTAAAAAGCGACCAAGTCTCTGGTCTATTGACCCAGCTCGCACCTCTTGTCCTTGGTGCACTTGGACAGCAGAAGAAGAGCCAAAACCTCGACGCCTCCGGCATTTCAAATATGCTCAGCGGCGTCATGTCAGGTGACGGCAATGATTTAATGGGGATGGCATCAAAGATTCTTGATGCTGACAAAGACGGCGACATTATGGACGACATTGGGAATCTGATTGGCGGATTCATGAAAAAAAGATAGAGGAATTAATTGAAGTTTATTCAAAAACAGTAACTAGGTGTCTGACACCCAGTTTCAACACCCAGTTTCATACAAAAACAAAGACAGCTTGCTGATTGGGACCATCGGCATGCTGTTTTTGTTTTTGAATAGTAGCAGCAAAGTAGTTTGGGTATTAACGAACAACACCTATAAAGTGCAGCATAAATAAAATTTTTAATGTTTATTTTTCCACCGTCACATAATACAAATCTCTAAAAGACTGAAAATTCAGGCTTTTCAGAGAATAAGCATTAGTAGACATACAAACCGATTCTGTTCACTAAATAACGATGCTTTATTTTTAGTGCAAGATATGGTTAAAATGGTTGTAACCTAAGAAAACAAATTGCGGGAGACGGCTAATGCCAATCCCTAAAGAAGGAGCTGGATTAAATGGACAATTTGAGATGTGAAGAAAGAGTAAAAGAACTCGAGGAAATGCTCAAGGAAAAGGATCAGCAAATCCGTCAGCTTAAAGAAGAAATGAGAGTCAAAGACGTTCAGTGCCACAGACTGGCTCATGAGGGATCCGATTTCTAGGCGAAATTCCTACATAATTTAACTGCAAACTCCTTTCCAATCTGATTGGGAGGGAGTTTTTTTTGGTGCGCCCGGCATGGGCGCACGCTCATAATAGGGCATGGCGAGAAATGTGACTGCTGCATTGCCATTCTTACCTTACCTTCACCCGGAAATCCGGAGAACAGAGGACGATTTACTGCTAACGATCTGCATAAACATCTGGAATGGGGTATATATGCTTTAGTTGGTTCAAAACGAGGAGGGATAATAGTCTTGAATTCCGATTTGGAAGTCAAAAAAGCAAAAACACCTGAAGAATACCTGGATAGTCTACCTGCAGCACATCGAGAGGCTGTAGAAAAACTGAGGACAGTGATTCTGGAAAATTTGCCCGATGGTTTCGAAGAGGTCATAAGCTATGGCATGCTCGGCTACGTCGTGCCGCACACGCTTTATCCTGCCGGTTACCACGTCAATCCCAAGGAACCGCTGCCTTTTATCAATTTGGCCTCACAAAAGCAGCATATCGCGTTCTACCATATGGGAATCTACGCTTTGCCGGATCTCTTGGCATGGTTCGAAAAGGAATATGCCTCAAGGGCGGAGGGTAAGCTCGACATGGGGAAAAGCTGCATAAGATTCAAAAAACCAGACGCGATCCCCTACGACCTGATCGCGGAGCTATGCGCAAAAATTACCGTGGAACAATATATCCGACTCTATGAAGAGGGCAAAAAACCGCAACGTCGTTAGGGCCTGAAAAGAGAATAAAAAATGAGGTGGCGATATGGGAACAAAGAAAACCCGGGGCCTGGTCATGGCCATAGTGGGCGCTGCAATACTGATTTACAATGCGGTTGCCTATATTACCGGCATTTTTCACGGGCTGCCCGCCTTGACTATTTTTGGCCTGATTTCGGTGGCCGTTGGTTTTAAAATGTGGAGAAGTGAGACGTAAGGCTGCAGCATAGAAACATGACAACGAGCGATTGACCTATGGAGGCGATTTTATGGAGAGCAAAGTCAAGAAAAAAGAGAACGCTGCCAGTTCAACAAACGTGAATCCGGATCTCGGAATTTTCAAGCTCGATCCTTGGGTAAAACCCTATGAAGAAGATATCGCGCTCAGAATGAGGCGTTATGAAGGCGTTCGAAAATCACTGCTTGGCGAGACAGGCACCTTTAAGGACTTTGCCAATGGTCACCACCACTTCGGTCTTCATCCTTTTGGCGATGGCTGGGTTTACCGCGAATGGGCTCCGTCCGCCTTCGCGCTCTATTTGATGGGGGACTTCAACGGCTGGAACAGGGATTCCCACCCTCTCGAGAATAAAGGTGACGGCACCTGGGAAATTTACATTCCTGGACACGACGCACTGAAGCACGAATCCCGCGTCAAGGTCAGGGTAGTCGCCAGAAACGGTGACCGGGACCGCATTCCGCTCTACATACGAAAGGTCATTCAGGACACGAGAACCCATGACTTCAGCGGACAGATCTGGGCGCCTGAGGTGCCGTTTCACTGGACTGATGAGGATTTTAAACTTGATCCGTCCAGAGCGCCCTTGATTTATGAAGCGCATATTGGTATGGCGCAGGAAAAGGAGACCATCGGCAGCTATAAGGAATTTGAAGAGGTGATCCTGCCCCGAATCAAGGCCCAGGGCTACAATACCGTTCAAATTATGGCAGTCATGGAGCATCCTTATTACGCGTCCTTTGGCTATCACGTCTCAAATTATTTCGCGCCGTCCTCCTGGTTCGGAAATCCCGAAGAACTGAAGAGCCTGATCAATAAGGCTCACAGCATGGGCATTGCTGTTCTGATGGATATGGTTCAGTCTCATACCATCAAGAATTTCGCAGAAGGCATCAATGAATTCGACGGCACCGCAACTCAGTTTTTCCACCATGGCGCCCGGGGACATCACAGTGCCTGGGACTCCAAACTCTTTGATTATGGAAAGCACAGCGTGATCCATTTTCTCCTGTCCAGCATCAAATACTGGTTGGAGGAGTTTCACTTTGACGGATTCCGCTTTGACGGCGTGACCTCCATGCTCTACCACGACCATGGTCTTGGAACGTCCTTCGACGATTATGCCAAGTACTTCAGCCTGAATACCGACATTGATGCGGTGACTTATCTGCAGTTCGCGAATGAACTGATCAAGTCGCTGCGGCCGGATGCGATTTCGATTGCCGAGGACATGAGCGGCATGCCGGGAATGTGTCTGCCTATCCAAGACGGCGGAATAGGCTTTGACTACCGTCTTGCCATGGGGATACCGGACTTTTGGGTGAATACCCTGAAGAAAAAGGATGAAGACTGGAGTGTCGGGCAGCTATGGTACGAGCTGAGTACCAGCCGGCCGGGCGAGAAGCGCATAGGGTACGTCGAATCCCATGACCAGGCTCTCGTTGGCGACAAGACGCTGATCTTCAGGATGGCGGATAAAGATATGTATTGGCACATGAATAAAAAGAGCCCTAGCCTGGTCATTGAGCGCGCTGTGGCGCTACACAAGATGATCCGCCTGATCACCATTTCCATGGGCAGCGAAGGATATCTGAATTTTATGGGCAACGAATTTGGCCATCCGGAGTGGATTGACTTCCCACGCGAAGGGAATAACTGGAGCTTTAAGCACTGCCGACGTCTCTGGAGCCTCGCGGATAATCCATTCCTCAGATACGAGGATTTAAAGCATTTTGATATTGCCATGATTCACCTGATGAGCGATAATTCGCTGATGGGCGGCGGTGTACCTCAGCCACTGTGGATCGATCAGAAGAAGAAGATCATAGCCTATAAGAAAAAGGACTATATTTTCATTTTCAACTTCCACTCAACGGATCCGCAGGTTGAGTTTGAGCTGCCAATTCATGAAACGGGGCGTTACAAAGTGCTCATGGACACGGATGAAGCCAGGTTTGGAGGACATTCGCGCATTTCTCATGACGTGATTTATGAGGTCAAAACACTGCCGGGGCTGAAGCAGCAGACCGGTATTCAGATCTACCTGCCAAACCGTACGGCTATGGTACTGAAGAAAGTGACGCTTCAGGATTAGAGTGTTTTTGAGTTTGGGGTCAGGCACTGTAACATTTTTGCATCATAAGCGAGGTGGAGATCATGGAGATTTGGCCGGCTTTGATCAATGCATCTGAGCCTTGGGTCCGGTACAGGGCGCTCAAGGATTTATATGGCTATGACGAGACCCAAGAAGCGGTTACTTCCGCCAGATCCGCCATGATTGCACATCCGCTGGTCCAGTCGCTGATCCTTGAGCTGCAGTCCTGGCCGGGTGTGGTTCTCAGCAGCCACAAAAGCGCCAGCCAGCACTATCACAAGCTGGCATTTCTGGCGGACCTGGGTCTGACCCGAGAGGATCCCGGAATTCCTGAAATACTCAACCATGTGCTCAGTCATATAACAGAGGAAGGTTTAGTGACTCTGCCGATGGTCATCCCAACACATTACGGCGGCAGCGGCCAGGAAACCTGGGGGTGGGCACTGTGTGACGCGCCAACCAGCCTTTATGCCTTAGCCAAAATGGGATACAAGGAAGACCCTCGGATTCTCAAAGGCCGGGACTATCTCCTGAGTCTGGCAAGAGACAACGGCTGGCCATGTAAAGTCTCAAAAGAACTCGGGACTTTCAGAGGCCCTGGCAGAAAAGAGGATCCATGCCCCTATGTGAACCTGATTATCTTGAAATGTCTGGCGCTGTATGACGACACCTCATGTCGTGAAGCGGCGAGGACAGGGATTGAGACACTCCTTGACTTGTGGGTGAACAGCAGGACAAAACATCCTTATATCTTTTACATGGGTTCTGACTTTCGTAAGTTGAAGTTGCCCTTCATCTGGTATGACATTCTGCATGTCCTTGAGGTGCTGTCTCAGTTTGAGGTCGCGGTTAGAGATGAGCGGTTTGCGGAGATGCTGTCCTTAGTCCTGGACAAAACAGACGGAGAAGGATTGTATACGCCGGAATCTATCTGGCAGCCTTGGAAAGGCTGGGATTTTGGGCAAAAGAAGAAGCCCTCTCTGTGGATGACCTTTGTTATTCAAAGGATTCAGAAGCGGGTGGAGGACTACAGGCTGAGCGAGGTATCCGGCCATGACTGAGTTTAAGCAGATTCGACATTTTCCGACGTCTGGTGCATGGAGGCAGTGGCTTGAGTTGAATCACGAGAAAGAAAAAGATATTTGGGTCTTAATAAAAAAGGCAAAGTCTGACGCGGTGGGCATTCGCCTTGAGGAAGCGGTGACGGAAGCGCTTTGTTTTGGCTGGATTGACAGTATTATGCGCAGCGTGGACTCAGATTATTTTATGCTTCATTTCACACCAAGAAAGCCCGGAAGCGTATGGTCTAAGATTAATCGCGACAGGGTTTGCCGGCTTATTGAGCAGGGAAGAATGACTGAAACCGGGATGGAAAGTGTGCGCGCCGCCAAGGAAAGCGGATGGTGGGATTTGGCTTACTCTTCCAAAGAAAAGCCGGATTGTCCTGATGACTTAAGGCTTGAGCTGGCTGCTCAACCAGGCGCTTTGGAGGCTTTTGAAGCATGGCGTTACACCGAGCAGTCCAGGTGGATCATTTGGGTCAATTTGTCAAAGAGTCTGGAGACGAGAAAAAAACGCATTCGCATTGTCGTTGAAATGGCAAATCAGAAGGAAGTTGAGGAAGACTAGAGCACTTAAAATATAAAAGCCAATTCAAAAAAGCGTACAAAAAAATAAAAATATAAATTATTGTTCGACAACTGCGGATTTTTATTCATTACAGTGTTGATTTTGATAGGGATTATGTGTTACAATGTGAAAAATCAATGAGAATGGTTTGCAGCGCATGAAACTCAAGAGACATGCCAACAGAATTATGAAGAGGTATACATTAGAATGACAAAAGGACAATTGGAAGCAAAAATTAGCGAAATCATAAGCAAGTTTGAGATTGAGCATATGGGCAGAGGGCCTGAGAAAATTAGGACCATAATATTCCAGGATTTAATCATTGTCAGAATTAAGGGATTTCTGAGCAAAGCGGAAACCAATCTCGCGACGAGCAAAGATGGCGTTGAATTGATTAAAAAAGTGAGGATGGCGCTCTTCGAAAGCTCGAGAGAGAACCTGGAGGAAGCTATTAAAGCGCTCATTGAGGTCAATGTGATCAGTACTTATTCAGATGTAAGCACTAAAACCGGTGAAAAACTCATTGGGATTGTAGTGGATCGCGATTTGGAAGAGCTTATTTCAAAATAGCAGGTCAAACTAAATTTCTAAAAAGTTGGAAGACACGTTGAAAGGTCATAGACCAGTTGACAGGTAAGCCAGCAACAAAAATCCGTACACTGCGGAGCTTTTGTTGTTGGCTTTTTTTATGTGTTTGGAGGATGAAAAATGAAATTACCTCAGTTGCCAGAATCGAAACAAGTCATTCAAATTGGGAAGCAAAACAGGATTAGAAGGCTGCACCCGCCGGGGAAAATTGGCATTATAGGCGGAGGACAGCTTGGCCGGATGCTTGCAGTCGAAGCGAAACGCATGGGTTACAGTGTCATTGTGCTGGATCCAAAGCCAAATTCACCTGCAGGCCAGGTGGCAGATCATCAGATCGTGGCGGCCTATTCAGATGGTGAAGCGTTGCTCAGCTTATCACAAAAAGTGGATGTGATGACTTACGAGTTTGAGCACATTGATCTTGAAGCATTGGCTCAGCTTGAGGCGGATGGTGCGTGCCTGATTCCATCGGCTAAAAGCCTTGGGCTCATACAGGACAAGGTTGTACAGAAGCGTTTTCTGAAGACGCATGGCATTCAGGTGCCGCCGTTTCAGAGGATAGAGTCACTGGAAGAACTGAAGGCGGCGTTTGTAGGGTTTGGCTGCAGGATGGTTCTGAAGACTTGCAGGGATGGCTACGACGGCAAAGGGACTCAGCTGGTTAAGTCGCAGGACCAGCTCGAGGCGGCATGGATGGTTTTCGAAGGCGAAGAGATCATGGCGGAAGCCTATGTGGATTACATTAAAGAAGTCTCCATCCTGGCCGCGAATGGGGCTTATGGTGTCGTACTCTACCCCATATCGGAAAATGTCCACAGAGACGGCATTTTAATTCATTCAAGTGTTCCTGCAGGCTTGCCAGAAAAAACTGAGTCTGAGATCCGGCGGGTGACAATGAAGATCATCGAGGCTATTGGCGACTATGGCATCTTTTGCGTTGAGTATTTTGTAGATGAGAATTTTAACATTTTGGTGAATGAAATTGCACCGCGTCCGCATAATTCCGGACATTACAGTATTGAGGCTTGCATCACTTCCCAGTTTGAACAGCTGCTCAGGGTGATCACAGGGATGCCGCTCGGGTCGAGTGCACTGCTGGCCCCATGTGCCATGTGGAATCTGCTCGGACAGGGCGAGGGCACAGGGGAATATAAGCTCAGAGGCACGGAGCACTTGATGGCAGAGGATGCTTGTTATTTGCATCTGTATGGAAAGAAGGAAACGGGTCCGCTGCGTAAGCTTGGTCATGTAACCGTGCTTGGGGAAAGTGCTGAAGCTGCGCGTTTTAAGGCCGAGACTCTTATGAAATCGATTTCGATTGAAGTCTTAGATGAAGAATTGGAGAGGGTGAGAGCGTGAATTATAATGTGAATCATAATGGGACGGACAGTGGCAAACCGCTCGTCGGGATTATCATGGGGAGTGAGTCCGACTTTCCGGTGATGAGGCTTGCGGCCCTAGAATTGAAATCCCTGGGGGTCCCCTTCGAGATCAAGGTGGTATCTGCCCACCGTACACCGGACCGCATGGTGGAATACTCAAAGTCAGCGGCCGATCGGGGACTTGAAGTCGTGATCGCAGGAGCCGGAGGCGCTGCGCACCTCCCGGGGATGGTCGCATCCATGACGACATTGCCTGTAATTGGGGTGCCTATTCAGCTTAAAACCTTGGAAGGGCTGGATGCGCTGTTGTCAATTGTCCAGATGCCCTCAGGAGTTCCGGTTGCGACGGTAGGTATCAATAATGCGAAAAACGCGGGGATCCTGGCAGCCAGAATGCTGAGTATCAAATATCCGTGGATCCGCGAGTGGTTGGAGGCGCGCATGGAGCAAATCAGGGATCAGGTCGTTTATGATCTGGAGGATAAATTCTACGAAAGTGAGGTCATGACATGATTCAGAATGCAGCTTTTTCCGGGACAGGTCGACAGACTTTCCGCTGGTTATATGTCCTGACAGGCAATCTTCTGATGATGTGCCTTGGAACGGTTTATGCCTGGAGTGTCTTTAGGATTCCTGTTGAACAGACCTTTGGCATTGGGACGACTTTGAGCGGATTGCCTTATATGGTGTCGCTGGCTTTTTATGCCTTGTTTATGCTGATCTCCGGAAAGTATTTGAGCCGCTTCAGCCCTCGGCTTGTCATAACAGTTGGTGCGCTGCTCATAAGTGCCGGTTGGATTGGGTCTGCTTATGCGTCCAATATCTATGTGCTGACACTTACTTATGGTGTTGTCATTGGCGCAGGGGTAGGTATTGCTTACGGTGTACCTATGGCAGTAGTGGCGAAGTGGTTCCCGGATAAAAAGGGGCTTGCGGTTGGATTGGTTCTTGTGGGGTTTGGATTGTCGCCCCTCGTAACTGCGCCTCTTGCGAGGCATCTGATTGAGATTTACGGGGGCATGCAGACGTTTAAACTACTGGGAGCAACTTTTGGTGTGATCATCCCCTTGTTGGCGTTTACTCTGTCCTATCCTCCCGAGCATTGGAATCCGGATCAAAAAACGAAACGCTTAACTTCCAAGGCAGACACAACCCAGGGAACTCGTCATGAGCGACAGATC
The DNA here is from genome assembly GCF_058683855.1 of Acidaminobacter sp. QWL-03. Classification (NCBI taxonomy): domain Bacteria; kingdom Bacillati; phylum Bacillota; class Clostridia; order Peptostreptococcales; family Acidaminobacteraceae; genus Acidaminobacter; species Acidaminobacter sp. QWL-03. Next base: position 1,763,324 of record NZ_CM178752.1, on the reverse strand, counting down.
GAATATCCATCTGCAGTCATGATAAAGACGAAATCTTTCAAAATTTTATATGCCGCTTTTTTGATCGGTACAATGATTGGCTTGATGCTCATAGGGATGACCGGAAAAGTTGCAGTTGAATGGGTAGGCCTCTCCCAGGGCGGTGCTGCACTTTTAATGTCCTTCTTCGCTGTGTTTAATGGCATTGGCAGACCCGCTTTTGGGTGGCTGACCGACCGCTTCTCCTTCAGGCGCGCTGCGATGCTCTCTTTTCTATCCATTATGATAGCATCCTTATTAATGATTATTTCGAATGGTTCAAGTCAGGTTGCCTTTGGCTTGGCATTTTCAATATTTTGGTTTAACCTGGGTGGCTGGCTGGCCATCGCACCAGCGTCAACCATGACTCTGTTTGGAACGCTCCATTACAGCCAAAATTACGGCGTGGTCTTTACGGCCTATGGTATAGGCGCCATAATCGGCGTCGTTAGTTCCGGGCTTTTGATAGATTGGTTTGGAGGCTATCCTACGATCTTCTACCTGGTGTTTGTTCTTGCAATGATTGGAAGTCTTGCGGTGAAGCTAGTGTCCGGTAAACACTCAACTTAGGCTTTGAAATTTCAGTATAATTGAGACCATACGACCTTAGCTTTGAAGCTGACTATGTTCAATGCGCTCAGTGTTGTGTGAGGGTCAAGGCAGTTAAAGAATGCAGTTGATGTAGAGTTTATGGAGCCGTGGCTTCCTAACTGGCATCAATTGCATTCTTTTTGTGACAACAGTTCTATACAAGGGCTACAGGACCTTTAGGATGAAGTGAAATTCAAATGCCTCCTTCAAGCCTCCACTTTTTCAGTCAGTGTGAAGAACCACATGACAGAAAAAAATGGAGGCTTTGTGTTGTTCGTTTCACAAATCAGCAATCTTGCTATGGCAAAGGCATTGGGTGTATAATTAACCTAATAAAGTTCATAATGTTCATAATGTAAAATAAGTAAATGGCTATTCGAATTCTCATCAACAGGTTTAGAATAGATCTCTGAAGTTTTCAATGAAAGCGAGGGCATCTTATGAACGCCAATGTGACGAATACAACCCGTGTAAACCAAAGTTCAGACCGTCTGTACAGACCTCTTGACACGACCATTCTCACTCTGGAACTGGCGACTCAGATCGACCACATCCTTGAGCGCTTCGCCAAGGACCCAACACGCCTGGTCGGCATGCTGCTCGACATCCAGGACATCACACCTATGCAGTATCTCCCAAAAGAGATCGCGGTTTATGTCGGTGAAAAACTCGACCTGCCCCTCAGCAGGGTTTATGATGTCATCTCATTTTACGAAGCGCTTTCGGATGTGCCCCAGGCGGACATTGTCATCCAGTATTGTGACAGCGTGGTGTGTAAGGTGACAGGAAACCATCGGCTAAAACATGCCTTGGAAGGGCTCCTGGGCATAAAAACCGGAGAGTCGTCAAAGGATGGAAAATATCATCTTGAGGCGGCGCCTTGCTTTGGGGCTTGCGATAGATCTCCGGCGATCCGGATCAATGGCGTTGTCTTCGGGCCCCTGAAGTCGGAAGAGGATGTCAAGGACGCCCTGGACTGCTATGAGAAAGGGGGCGGAGCGCGTGCTTAACACAGTCAGTTTTATTACAGCGCATTTTGACAAGTATAGTCCTGTCGACCTTGCCGGCTGCCTTGCCATTGGCGGGTTTGGCGGATTGAAGCGCGCCCTGGGTCTGACCCCGTCTGAACTCATCCAGATCATTGCGGAATCCGGCATTCAGGGGCGGGGCGGCGCCGCTTACAGCACCGGAATCAAGTGGCGTCAGGCCGCTGAAGTCCCGGGAGAGGACAAAGTCGTCATCTGCAACGCAGACGAGGGGGAGCCCTGCACCTTCAAGGACAGGACCCTGATGGAAAAGGACCCCTTCAGACTGCTCGAGGGCATGGCCATAGCAGGTTATGCGGTGGGCGCGAACCAAGGCTACATCTACCTCAGGGAGGAATACCGCCACTTGAGGCCAAGGCTCCAAAATGCCATAGACCAGGCAATAGCTAATCAGTGGCTAGGTGACCACATCCAAGGCACTGGCTTCAGCTTCGACATAACGCTCTATTCCGGCGCTGGGGCATACGTCTGCGGCGAAGGCTCCACCCTCATTGAATCCATGGAGGGCAAAAGCGGGCGACCGCGCATCAAGCCTCCGTTTATAAAGGAATGCGGACTCTTTCAAAAACCAACGTTGGTCAACAACGTGGAAACGCTGGCGGCCGCCGCGGCGATTCTGGATTTTGGCGCTGAGGCGTTTAAAGCGTACGGCACAGAGAAGTCGCCGGGAACGAAGCTGATCTCACTGGCAGGCAATGTCAGGCGGCCCGGTGCTTACGAGATCCCTTTTGGGATGACGCTCAGGGAGATTGTTGAAACCATCGGCGGCGGTCTTGAAGAGGGAAGGGCCCTCAGACTGGTACAATTGGGCGGGGCTTCGGGACGAATCGCGCCTGCGTCGCTGCTGGACACGCCCTATACTTACGAGGACCTGGCCAAGGCCGGGCTTGACGTAGGCTCAGGCGGTATTTTGGTGGTGGACGACCGCACTTCCGTCATTGAATTCCTTGAGTCCATCCAGGACTTTTTCATCCACGAAAGCTGTGGCAAATGCACGCCGTGCCGGGAAGGCAATCGACAGATCGGGCGGATCATTGCCCGATTTGCGGACGGCGCGCCAAGGCCGGATGACCTGGAAACCGCCAAACGCTTTGCGACCATTATGTCGAACTGCTCATTCTGCGGGCTGGGTGAGACGGCCCAGAGCGCGCTGCTTTCGGCGATTCGGCACTTTCCTGAGGCGTTTGAGCTTGGGGCGGTCGTAGAGGGGGTTGAGACCGAGACGGGTGTAAAGGCAAATGCTGATGGAAATACAAGTGCAAATGCGAGTGCGGCTGGGGTGGTTGTGGATGAAACCATCGGCCAAAACAGCTTTAAAGGCGAAAGGGGGGAGCGGGCATGAAGGACATTCAACTGACCATTGACCATAAGACGATCCGGGTGCCGGAGGGGACGACGGTGCTGGAGGCGGCAAAGAAGGTCGCGGTCAACATTCCGCACCTCTGCTACCATCCGGACCAGGAGATCAAAGCCAACTGCAGGATCTGCGTCGTGGAGGTGAAGGGCAGCCGTAAGCTGTCTGCCGCCTGCTCGACCCGGGTCTGGGAGGGCATGGAGGTTCTGACCAACACCAGAAAAGTCAGGGACATGCAGCGGGGGATCCTGGAGCTGATGCTGGCCAACCACAACCAGGACTGCCTGAAATGCCACCGCAACGGGAACTGCGAGCTGCAGGACCTCTGCGAGCGATTCAATATTTCGAGGACCCACCTGGAGGACGCGGTTGACGCGCTGCCCCTGGACAATACCAACCCGTCCCTGGTCAGGGATTCCAGCAAATGCATCAAGTGCGGGCGCTGTGTGGAAGCTTGCCAGAACGTTCAGGAGGTTCACGTCCTGACCCATTCCCACCGCTCCACCCGGTTCAACATTGCGCCAGCTTACGAAATGCCGCTGGAGGACACCCTCTGCGTTTTCTGCGGCCAGTGCGCGGCGGTGTGCCCGACCGGGGCTATCGTTGAGAAAGATGATACGGATCTGGTCTGGGAGGCCATTGAGGATCCTTCGAAGCACGTCATTGTGCAGGTGGCGCCTGCGGTGCGCGTGGCCCTCGGGGACGCCTTTGGCCTGCCAAAGGGCGAAATTGTCACGGGCAAGACTGTGGCAGCGCTGAGGCGGCTGGGCTTTGATCAGGTTTTCGACACCAACTTCACCGCGGACCTCACGATTATGGAGGAGTCGTCGGAGCTCCTTTCGAGGCTGTCACAGCTGTCAAAGGGAGAAAAAGCCGTTTTGCCGATGGTCACCTCATGTTCTCCCGGATGGATCAATTACATCGAGGGGGTTTTCGACGATCTGCTGGACCATCTGTCCACCTGCAAATCACCCCAGCAGATGTTTGGGGCGCTGTCAAAGACCTACTATGCGGAGCTGAAGGGGTTGGCGCCATCGGATATTTTCACGGTGTCTGTGATGCCTTGTACGGCGAAAAAATATGAAGCGGCCAGACCTGAAATGACTTCCGGAGGTGTTCGAGAGGTGGACGCGGTTTTAACGACCCGGGAGCTGGCGCGCATGATTGGTTCTGCCGGCATTGAGTTTGCTGAGATCGAGGAAGAAACCTTCGACAATCCATTTGGCATTGGTTCCGGCGCCGGCGCGATCTTTGGCGCTACAGGCGGCGTGACGGAGGCCGCGCTGCGCACAGCTTATGAAGTCGTGACCGGTCATGAGCTTGAGAGCTTGGAATTTAGAGAGGTCAGAGGCCTTGAGGGGATCAAGGAGGCGGAAGTTGCAATAGGGGACGAGGTCGTCCTCAGGGTTGCCGTCGCCAATGGTCTTTCCAATGCCAAGACGCTGATGACGCAGATTCGGCGTGGTGAGTCGCCTTATCACTTTATTGAGATCATGGCCTGTCCGGGCGGATGCCTGGGCGGCGGCGGACAGCCGATCCGCTCAACCAATAAAGTCAGGGAGAAGCGCATGGACGCCCTTTACAAGATTGATGAAGCACTGACAATCCGCAAGTCCCACAAGAATCCGGATGTCCTGAAGCTATATGAAACCTGGCTGGGAGAGCCCCTGGGCCATAAGTCCCACGAGCTGCTTCACACCCATTATCACAGCAGGGGGAAGTAGGGGATTTGAAGGTTGTGAAGGTTGGGGACGCGGACAGGTTTTGACTTGGGGACGCGGACGGTCATGAAATTGTAACATTGACTTGCCACCTCGCGGCTGGCGCCTATTGCTCCGCCGGAAACCCTGCTGCGCGGTTACGAGATGCAGGTCTGTAAGCATTCGCGAATGAAGTGATTCTGAGCAGCCCGGTGATTTATGCGGGCTGCTTTTTTACGGCCTTGCAATGGGTATAATTGACGTAAGCTGAATAAAACTTGAGGAAGGAGGCAGAGTGAATGCAAGACGCTGAGACTATGCCAACAAAAAATCAAATAGATGCGTTCTTCGCGGCGGATCCCGCTGTAAACCCGCTCTATCAGGCGCTGGAACCCCTCCTTTATGCGCTGGGTGATGTGACGCGCAAAGTTCAAAAGACCCAGATCTCATTTTCCTCAGGCAAGGGATTTGCCTATGTGTGGCTTCCCATCCACAAAGTCAAGGGACGACCGGCGCATTATCTTGTCCTGAGCTTCACATTGCCTCGTCAGATTGTGAGCCCCCGAATTATTGAAGCTGCAGAACCCTACCCATGCCGATGGATGCATCACCTCATCCTCTCCGCGCGGGAAGAACTCGATGAAGAACTCCTGGATTGGTTGAGGGAGGCGTATAATTTTGGTTTGCGTTAACCTATGGGAAACACTATTCTGACATAATAGTATAAGGACTGCTGATCGCGTTCGATTTGACAATTTGATTATTTGTCCATATAATTAACAATGTTAATATTGTATACGTTTGTTTACTCGAAGGTTCAAATCTTTGAATCTTCGAATAAACAATTGCCCAATGAGGAGATGAAATCACTTGCACCCTGAGGAACGACAAGAAATAAAGAAGCAGCGCATGAAAACCTACTTTTTGGAAGCCGCCATTCAAGCCGTAAAAAATGATGGGGCTGACCAACTGACAGTTCGTAAAGTCGCGGATGCAGCAGGCTATTCCTATGCGACAATCTACAACTATTTCAAAGATCTAAATGCATTGCTTTGGGAGACACGACAGCTCATGATCCAGGAGCTCGTTGAAGACGTTAAGTCAAAGATGTCAGCGCCGGTTAAAGATAAGGAAGACATCAAGAAAGTCTTTAAACTTTACATGGGTTACTTTTTTGAACATCCCGAGGTCTTCAGATTTTTTTATTTTTATCCTTTGATCAAACCTGACGTTGAATCCATTGGAGGTTCGGGAGATCAAAGCAGTGATCCGGATTTTTCATCTATGTGGTCGGAAACCTTTGGTGCTTTTGTTCAAAATGGCATTCTGAGACCGGAAGACATTGAGATTGTGGCAAAAGTGATGATCTATTCTGTACAGGGACTTCTGACACTGCGATTCTCAAGCGCAGGGGAGTTGACCGAAGATCAAGCCTATCAAGATTTGGAGAAAATAGTGAATCACTTGTTGTAGAGGAGAGAAAGTAAATGTCCAAAAAGAAAAGAATTTTAATGTGGACTTTGATTGCGCTGGTTTTGATATTTCTGGCGGCGCAGGTGGCCATGAAAAAAATTGAAAGCAATTTGAATGGGCTCATGGCGCTGGAACTGGCAGACATTGATTTGGAAAAGGCAAAGGATGGCATTTATACAGGCAGTTATTCTGCGCTTCCGGTAGCAGCAGAAGTTAAAGTTACACTTGAAGAACATAGAATTGTATCTATCGAGTTGATTGAACACAAACACGGCCAAGGGGCCAATGCTGAAATTTTGCCTGAGATTGTCGTGCAGGCGCAATCTCTCGACGTCGACTTGGTGGCGGGTGCTACCTACAGCAGCAAGGTGATTTTGAAGGCAATCGAAGACGCACTGCTGCAGGCGGCCGAGAAGTAAACAGCAAATTGTAGTGAATTGTGTGAAGCTCTGGCACCGAGATGAACTTGGTGACAGGCACCAAACTCATTTCGGGGGCAGAGCCAAAGCGCAATAATTTCCATTTTGTCACCCTGCCTTAACTACCTTTTTCAACGTGAATATGTTAAACTTTGAAAAGTAAACTTTCTAGCTAAGCGAAGGTGCTTGAGAAATGGGGTTATGGCATTATGAATACCGTATTATTCGATTTGGATGGGACTTTGCTTCCCTTGGACCAGGATCAATTTCTGGAAACTTATTTTGGATTAATGGGCAAGATGATGGCCTCCAGAGGCATTGAGCCCAAACCGCTCTTCAAAGCAATCTGGACCGGTACGGAAGCCATGGTCCGCAATGATGGCATCATGACCAATGAAGAAAAGTTTTGGCGCGTTTTCGACAACGTCTATGAAGGCGATGCCAAAGCCTTAAGACCTCTGCTTGAAGAGTTTTACATGACCGAATTTGACAAAGCTAAAGTGGTCGCCAGCCAAAATCCTTTGGCCCGAGAATGCGTCGACCTTCTAAAAGACAAAGGCTACACCCTGGCTCTGACCACCAATCCGCTTTTTCCTGCCATAGCGACTCATTTTAGAATTCAGTGGGCAGGCTTAAAACCTGAGGACTTTTCCCTGGTGACCACCTACGAGAATTGCAGCCATTGCAAGCCAAACCTGGACTATTACAGAGACGTCTTAAAGGCTCTCAAAAAAGAACCGCAGGAATGCCTGATGGTCGGCAATGATGCCAGGGAAGACCTGTGCGTTGCGGATCTGGGCATGGACACCTTTCTATTGACGGATCACCTGATTCACAAGGGGGAGGAAGATCTGTCCCATCACAGACAGGGCAGCTTCGAAACTTTAAAGACATGGATTGAAGAATTGCCGGATTTGACGACAAAATCGACACGGTAAGTTGGATGATACTTTAAATAAAAAAGGCGTCAGGAAAATGGTTTGATGAAAACCGTTTTCCTGACGCCTTACCTTTTGGTCCCTATTGCATGATCTTTACCGCCTAACCCCTGCTCCCAAATCCCTACTGCGCGTTTCTGTTCCCCAGCTCCGGCAAAATCCGGATCAACTCAGGGACGATCTTATGGACATCCCCAACAATGCTGAGATCCGCCGCGTCAAAAATTGGCGCCCCTTCATCCTTATTGATGGCCACGATAAACTCAGACTCCTCCATGCCCGCAAGGTGCTGAATAGCGCCTGAAATCCCGCAGGCAATGTACAGGTCAGGACGCACGGTCTTTCCGGTTTGGCCGACCTGATGGCTTCGATCGATCCAGCCCGCGTCTACCGCAGCCCTTGAAGCAGACACAGTGCCGCCCAGCTTGTCCGCCAAAGACTCAAGAATCGGGAACGCTTCAGGTGAACCAATGCCGCGACCGCCTGAGATCAGGATCGTCGCGTCCTCAATATTGACCTTTTTCTTGCTTGCCTTAACGACCTCGAGCACCTCCACGTGCTGATCCGCCGGCGAGAACGCGACCTCGAAATTCCTGCAGACACCCATACGCCCAACAACCGGTTCCGCCATCTGCATGACGCCGGGACGCACCGTCGACATTTGCGGACGGTGGTTCGGACAAATAATCGTCGCCATGATGTTGCCGCCAAACGCCGGCCGCGTCATCAGGAGATTTCGGTTTTCGAGGTCGACCTCCAGCTTCGTGCAGTCCGCGGTGAGGCCGGTATCTAACCTCGAAGAAACCCTAGGTGCCAGGTCTCTGCCGATGGTCGTCGCCCCAAACAGAACGATCTCTGGGTTGTGGGCACGAATGACTTCTGTGAGCGCTTTCGTATAAGGCTCCGTGGTGTAAGGTTCAAGGATGGGATGCTCGACGAGGATGACCTCATCGCAGCCCAGTTCGATGAGCGAATGCACAGGGTGGGTCAGACCCGCTGTGAGAACGGCGGCTTTTAGGCGGGCTCCGAGCTCATCGGCAATTTCTCTGCCTTTGGAAATGAGCTCGAGGGACACCTTTTGGACGTGGCCTTCACGCTGTTCGACAAAGACCATGACATCAGAATAATTTTGGATTTCCATGCTATACCTCCTGATCGAATCAGCGTTATTCTACAATGAAGCGTTCTTTGAGCGCATCCAGAATGAGTCTGGCAGCTGCGTCCGGCTCGGCGTTGAATTTTTTGCCAGGCGCCTTTGGCGCTTTGGTAAAGGACTTCCTGACCTTGGTTGGCGAGCCCTTGAGACCGGCGTGGTCCGGGTTCATGTCCAGGTGGTCCAGAGTCCAGGTTTCGACTTGTTTTTCATTGTAAGCGGCCATAATGCCCCCAACGGACATGTAGCGCGGCGTGTTCATCTCTGCCAGGGTCGTGATCAGGCAAGGGAACTTGACGCGGATGCGGTGAAAGCCTTCCTCAAAAATACGCTTGACGATGATGGAAGTTTGGCCCTCTTCGACTTCGAGGTCCTCCACGTAGCTGACCTGAGGAATGCTGAGTTTTTCTGCGATTTGAGGTCCGACTTGAGCGGTGTCGCCATCGATGGCCTGACGTCCGGCGATGATGAGATCGTAGTCCATCTTGCGGATAGCGCTGGCGAGCGTCAGGGACGTCGCCCAGGTATCTGCTCCGGCAAAGCGGCGATCTGTCAGTAGGATAGCGCGGTCCGCGCCCATAGCCAGGGCTTCCCGGAGAGCCTTGTCGGCTTGCGGCGGTCCCATGGTGAGGACGGTGACGTGAGCGCCAAACTGATCTTTCAGGCAAAGGGCGGCTTCGAGGCCGGCTTTGTCGTCGTGGTTGATGATGGACGGAATCCCGTCGCGGATCAGCGTCCCGGTGACGGGATCCAGCTTGACCTCATTGGTATCCGGAACTTGCTTCATGCATACGATTATCTTCATGGGACAGGCCTCCTATTTCAGCATTGCGCTCGAAATGACCATTTTCTGGACCTCCGAGGTGCCTTCGTAGATTTCAGTGATCTTCGCGTCGCGCATCATGCGCTCAATGCCGTATTCTCGGGTGTAGCCATAGCCGCCGTGCAGCTGGACTGCTTTGGTGGTGACTTCCATGGCGACCTCTGAAGCGTAGAGCTTGGCCATGGCGGCTTCGGTGGCGTAGGACGCGCCTGCTTCCTTTAGGGTAGCAGCACGGTAGACCAGGAGACGGGCAGCGTCGACTTTCGTCTGCATGCCGGCGAGCTCGAACTGGGTGTTTTGGAAGGCTGAAATTGGCCTGTTGAACTGTTTGCGTTCTTTCACGTATTTGACAGTCTCGTCAATGGCGCCTTGAGCAATGCCAAGAGCTTGGGCAGCGATGCCTATGCGGCCGCCGTCCAGCGTCTTCATGGCAATTTTGAAGCCTTGACCCTCTTTGCCGAGCAGATTCTCTTTTGGCACAATGCAGTTTTCGAAGATAAGCTCGCAGGTAGAGGAACCGCGGATGCCCATCTTTTTCTCTTTTTTGCCGATGGAAAAGCCCGGGAAACCACGCTCCACAATAAATGCCGAGATCCCTCTGGTCCCGGCGGCTTTATCCGTCATGGCCATGACAATATAGGTGTCCGCATGCCCGGCGTTTGTGATGAAGATTTTGCTGCCGTTCAGGACGTAGTGGTCACCTTGGAGGACTGCCTTGGTCTGCTGGGCGCTGGCATCTGTACCGGCGTTGGCTTCTGTGAGTCCGAAAGCGCCAATTTTCTCACCTTTGGCAAGAGGCGGGAGATACTTCTGCTTTTGCGCTTCAGTGCCGAACTCGTAGATGGGCGCTGCGCAGAGGCTTGTGTGGGCGCTGACGATGACGCCGGTGGTGCCGCATGCTTTTGAGAGCTCTTCGACAGCCATGGCATAGGCCAGGTTCCCAGCGCCGCTGCCGCCGAGTTCCTTCGGAAAAGGGATCCCCATGAAGCCATAGCGCGCGAGCTTTTCGACGGTTTCAACCGGGAAGCGCTCTTCCTCATCGATTTCTTCTGCGAGGGGTTTGACCTCCTGAACTGTGAAGCTGCGATACAGTTCGCGAAGCATTTCGTGTTCTTTTGACAAAGAGAAGTTCATAACAACCTCCTAAATTTGTTAATAGATTCACAAAAAGTATCAAAAAAATTTCAATCATTTTTGTAAAACCTACTAACGGATTGGTATTCCAACGCCATTATATAATAATTGATGCGCTAAATGAAGGGGATTGGAAGCGGAACAACACTTCTTGTCAGGCGGTGATTAAAGTTCATTTAATTTGAGTTTTTTTGATTCTAATTTAACAAAGTGTCGTTTCGTCTTATGGAATTGTGACAAAGGGAAGAATTTTGTCTTGGTGTCTGACGCCTGATTTGGATTGTAAGTTGAGATGAAGCCATGCCCGGCAAGCGCCGGGCATGGCTTTTTAATGGAAGGGGACGCGGACGAAGTGGGTGTTGGTGACGCGGATAGGTTTTGGGTTGGGGACACGGACAGAAATGTTTAAGTAACACAAGCGTTCATTTTTACGACAGCGAGAATTGTTATCGCAAGCTCTGGTACAATTTTCATTTCTGTCCGCGTCCCCAAAGTTGAAGCTGTCTGCGTCCCCAAAGTTGAAGCTGTCCGCGTCCCCCACCTTAACCGACCCTTTCGCCAATCTTGACGCCAATTTCGAATGAGAGTACAATAACTTTAAATTCATTATAAAATAGAAAATATCTACTCCGGTTCAGGACAGCGGTTTCTTTCGATAGGCTAAGGTTTCAAGGCGCAGCACACCCTATGAGAAAGCTGGGAATCCAATGAAAGCCACGAATAAGCAAACAGAGGGTAAAGCACATGAATCCCCAACCGTCCAGCAGCTCACCACCATACTCTCGGTCCACAAAGTCCGCCCATCACAACAGCGGCTCATGATCCTGGAATATTTGATGAACCATCACTATCATCCCTCCGTGGACATGATCTACAATGCATTGCTGATTAAAGTGCCGACGCTGTCCAGGGCCACCGTTTACAACACCTTGAATCTGTTTTTAAAAGCTGGGCTCGTCAAAGTGCTGGACATCGTGGAAAATGAGGCGCGGTATGACATCCTTACCGACTTCCACGGGCACTTTAAGTGCAACGCCTGTGGCGATATCTTCAATTTCCGAGTCAGTGATGACGTACTGGTATCGGATGAGTTAAAGGGCTTCGTCGTTGACGACAAGAATATTTATTTAAAAGGGACATGCCCAAAATGTCTTAGAAAGCAAAAGGACGTTTAACCCACATTTTGGAGGTGAACAGGTGTCGAGCAGACTAAAAAAGCATTTGCTGATCGCAGCCGGCAGTCTTGCCCTGATTCTCGGAATCATTGGTGTCGTATTACCTGTCCTGCCTACGACCCCTTTTTTGCTTCTGGCCTCCTATTGCTACATGCGAAGCTCAAAGCGCCTGTACGACTGGCTGATGAATCATAAAATCCTGGGTCCGTACCTTTATGACTACATCACTTACAGGGGCGTCAGGCGCAAGGCCAGAACAGCAGCTCTCTCCATGCTGTGGCTGACCCTCAGCATCTCCATGATCCTGGTGGATCACTTTCACATAAGGCTTCTTCTCGTCTTTATTGGCATTGCGGTGAGCATCCACTTGTTTACACTGAAAACAATAGAAACAGAGCAACCGGCGGACTAAAGATTATTAACCCCCAAAATAACAAGCCACCTCAGATCCCCTGATAGTCGGGGGCATCCATGGTGGCTTTAGCTTTAGTTCCAGCTCAATTCCAGCTCAATTCCTGCTCAATTCCCACTCATAGGGGATCGAAGACTGCGCTCCCGGGCGGGTGACGGCTATGCCGGCAGCCTTTACCGCCAGCTCGACCGCCTTCTCCAGACCAACAGATCGCCAAAAGGCCGCAAAGGCACCGGCAAACGTATCCCCGGCAGCAGTCGTATCCACTGCCGAGACTTTAACAGCGGGAATGTGGCCAGTTCGACCTTCGCCGCTGTAATAAACCCCGTCCGCCCCCATAGTCATGAGAACATTAGGTAGTCCCAACGCTACCAACGTCTTCAAAACATCAGCAGGTGAAAAATCATTGCCGGACACTCCGGAACCGGATGTGCCGCTGACTTCGCCAGGCTCGTGAAAATCAGGCACAAGCCCGCTGAGCTGAAGTCCTTCAATCTCGTTGACCACCAGTACGTCGACACACTGAAGCAGCGTCTCGGGCAGCGGCTGATAGGGTGCCGGATTGAGGATGACTTTTTTTCCGTAAGAATGGGCGAGCGAAGCTGCGGCAACGACGGTGTCCATAGGCAGCTCGAGCTGGAGGATCACCAGGTCGCAAGCTGAGAACGCGTCCGTTGCCAGGTCAAGGTCAGAGGGCTGCACCCCGCCGTTGGCGCCGGGGATGACGGTGATGGTATTGTGACCATCGGCAGAAACTGTGATCAGTGCGACGCCGGTTGGAAGGTCGGGGAGCGTCTTTACACCCTGAATGTCAACCCCATCCCGAATCAGGCCCTCCAGCAAACGAGCGCCGTAATCATCCTGACCCACCGCACCGACCATGGCCACGGAGGCCCCCATCCGCGCCGCGGCCACCGCCTGATTGGCACCCTTGCCGCCGGGATAAGTGTCAAAGCGCTGCCCCGTCACGGTTTCCCCAAGCCGGGGCAGCTGATCCACCATGGCCACCAGATCCATATTTAGACTGCCCACGACCAGCAGTTTAGTCCTCATTTGCCTCCGCCCTTTCAATTCAGTGGATGTCGTCAATTCGATCCAAATTCGCGTTCAGAGGGCACTAATGCAGTAAACTCTTAAAGCCCTCTCCAAGCGTCTCGTGTATTTTGCTGACGGAAATGAACGCCCGCTGATCCACCGACTTGATGTAATTTCGCAGGCGAATAAATTCCTTGCGGTCCACAATAGTCATGATGATCTCCCTCGACTCATTGGTATAGGCGCCTCTGGCCTGATACAGCGTCGCGCCCCGCCCCAGGTCGTCCATGATGAACCGCGTTATCTGATCCACCTCAGTGGCAATGATCGTCACCTGTTTGTTGGTCTCTAGGCCCTCAATCACCGCGTCGATCACAAAGCCGTTGATAATGACCGCCAGCAGCGCATAGAGGCCGCTCTGAATGCCAAAGGTGACGCCTGCGGCAGTGACAATGAGAAAGTCCGCCATCAGAAGACCTTTGCCGATGGCGATCTGAAAATACTTATTCAAAATCTTGGCAATGATGTCCGTTCCACCTGTTGAAGCGTTGTTGAGGAAGACAATGCCCATGCCGCCGCCCGCCAGCATGATCCCGTAGATCATTTCCAGCAGAATGTCGCCAGTCAGCGGTTCAGAGAGAGGGAAAAGGAATTCAAACAGCCAGATCATACCGGAAAGCATCAGGCTGGAATAAATGGTTTTGACACCAAAATCCCGTCCAATAAAAATTATCCCAATGATAAAGAGGATGACGTTCATCATCATCATAAAGGCGCCAATTGGGATCAGAGGCAGATAATAATTGATGACCATGGCCAGGCCGCTGACGCCGCCGGCAGCGACGTTGTTGGGCACCAGGAAGAAATAGATGCCGGCTGCTACCATGGCCAGACCAAGGTTGATGAGGAAAAATTCTTTGATGTTTTTTTTCAAATTCGGGTGCCTCCTTGGTAAAACTGTGGTTTGCTCATAATGTTATCACGTTCTTTTCTGAACGTAAATGGGGCTTCAGGTGGGTGGCATTTCTGGTATACTTAAAACAAAAGGCATGGGGCACGGCTTGGCTTAGGCACAGCAATTGCTGAAAGAAGGCTAAATCAGTCCGCTGAAAGGGTTGTTGACATGGCACTCGATCTGAAGAAAAAAGGCAAGACCTATCAAAATCTGCCGGCGATCATTGCCGAGGAGCTCAGGGAATCCATCCTGAACGGTGAAATTGAAGCAGGCACTCAAATGAAACAGGAGGAGATCGCCAGACGTTTTGACAGCAGCCTGATTCCGGTGCGGGAAGCGCTGAGAAATCTGGAGACGGAAGGTCTGGTCACTTTTTACCCAAATAAAGGGGCTTTTGTCAGCGAACTTTCCAGTGAGCGGGCCAGAGAGGTTTTTGAGACCCGGATCCTCATCGAAAAGGGCGCCTTGGCCATGTCAATTCCCAAGCTGACTAAAAAGGATTTTAAAGCAGCTTCCCAGCTCATTGACCAGCTGGACCGGGCTGAGACGGGGAAGGCCCTGAGCAGGCTCAATCTGGAACTTCACAACGTGCTCTACGGACGCTGCGGCAATACCTTTTTGCTGGAGCTGATCGAAACCCTGCACTATCAGGTGGAACGGTACATGCGGCGTTATTTGATAGAGCATCTCAACAATGATCTCTCCCAGGAATTTCACAGAAGGATTCTCAGAGCGGCTGAGGAAAAAAACAGTGATCAGGCCTGCTTTGATCTGGAGCAGCACATGCGCATGGCCATGACGTCGCTGATCGAGGCGCTGAAACGGGAAGAGCTTTAGCGCAGTCATGCAGTAAGGCTTTTTGTTGAGTATGTTGAGTTCTGTAAGTTTGAAATTTTAATGTGCAAAGCGGCCCTTCTCGATTGACTGAAATTGAAAGGGCTATTATAATGTAATCAAGATTATATATTATAAAATATAAAATAATACTTACAACAAAACACACTCCAGGCGTTGGAAACGCTGCGTACAAGGAGGTAAAAATCATGAATACTACCAAGAGAATTGAAAAATTCAGACAGTCTTATGTGAACTCAAAACCGCTGATCTGCTATGACCGTGCGGATCTGTGGACCCGTTCTCATCAGGAAACGGAGGGCGAACCTATTGAAATCAGACGTGCCAAGGCGTTCCTGAAAGCCTGCAGCGAGCTCCCGGTTCAGATTTTTGAGGACGAACTCTTGGTGGGCACAGCGGGACGCTTTCGCCGAACCGGCATCCTGACGCCGGAATTCTCCTGGAAATGGGTGGACAAGGAAATGGACACCTTTGAGACACGTCCACAGGACCCTTATGTGATGACCGACGAGCAGCGCGCCTATGTGCGTGAGAACATTTTCCCTTACTGGAAAGGGAAGTCCCTGGAAGAGGCTTTCCTGAGCCGCGTGCCGGAAAGCACTGCCAGAATTCTGATTGACACGGGGATCATCGATAACGACTCCAAATGGCGTCAGGCCATTGGCGAAGTGACGCCGGATTACCCGGAGACTCTGTTCCCTAAGGGCTATGACCGCATTCGCGAGGAGGCACAGGCAAAGCTTGCAGCGCTTGAGCCGATCAGCAGAGAGAACATTGAGAAAATACAATTTTACACCTCTATAGCCATTGCAGCGCAGGCCATTGTCACTTTTGCGAATCGGTATGCGGACAAAGCGGAGGAGATGGCGGCAGACCTGGCTGGGGCTGGGACTGGGACTGGGACGGCGGAACCATCGGCAAATAAAGTCTTTGAAGACGGGGAAAAACAATGGGCTGTACCGCTGAAGCAGCGACGGCAGGAGCTCCTGGAGATCGCCCGAGTCTGCCGCAAGGTGCCGGCTAATCCTCCGGAGACCTTCCGGGAGGCGATTCAGTTCGTGTGGTTTGTGCAGCTGGGCGGCGTCATTTCCGAGAACCCACTGGCGCTGAATCCGGGGCGCTTTGACCAGTACATGTACCCGTTCTACGCTGCAGACCTGGCGGCGGGGCGCATCACGCCGGCGGAGGCCCAGGAGCTGATTGAGGCCTTGTGGATCAAGCTTTCCGAGTGGGTCTGGACGATTTCCGCCAACACGGCGGACTTCTTCGCAGGGTATAATCAGTTCCAGAATCTAACGGTGGGCGGACGGAAGCGCGACGGCTCGGATGCCACCAACGACATTACCTACATGTGTCTGGAAGCCACGAAGCGGGTGAAGACCCATCAGCCGGGGCTCAGTGTGCGGATTCATGCCGATTGTCCCGAGGCCTTCATGAACGCCGTAGTGGACCTGGTGAAGACGGGGACGGGTTTTCCGGCAATCCACAATGACGACGCGGGCTCCAGGATGCTGCTCCAAGCGGGGTACGAGCCGGAGGACGCCCGGGACTGGAACAACTGCGGCTGTGTCGTGCCGCATTTCAGAAAGACGGGACAGTGGACCGCGGCGGTCAATGTCAACTTTGGCGCTGCATTGGAGTATGCCCTGAACGAGGGGAACAGCCGGCTCCGGGGGGAGACCCTGGGGATTCCTGTGAAGCCGCTGACGGACTTCACCAGCTTTGAGGAGATCAAGGCGGCCTTTGAGGCACAGCTTCAGTATTTGATCCATCACTCAGTTATTGGTACAGTCATTGCACAGCAGCTCCATTCTGAGATGGTGCCGCGGCCGTTCCTCTCCACCTGTGTGGAGGGCTGCTTTGAGAAGGGCAAGGACCTTAGCCGGGGCGGTGCCCGCTATAATGTGGGACCGGTACTAACGGGGATTGGTCTGGGGGTTGTGGCCAACTCGTTGATGGCGATCAAGAAGCTGGTGTTCGAAGAGGGCTCTGCAACCCTGCAGGATTTCGCTGACGCTTTGGCGGCGGACTGGGTGGGTTACGAGGACCTGCAGCGCCGGGCTGTGAATGTGGAGAAATACGGCAATGACCAGGAAGAGGTCGACCGGATCGCACAGTCCATTGCCAACTATTACTATCATGAAACGCGAAACTATAAGGACATTTTTGGCTCCCATTTCAATACGGCTTTTATGGGGATTTCCAACTATATTCCAGCGGGTAAGGTCGTGGGCGCAACGCCTTGTGGCCGAAAAGCCCGTCAGCCGCTGACGGAAGGGGTTTCTCCGTTTGTGGGTTCGGATATTTCAACACCCCTGGCCGCCATGCGCTCTGCCGCCAAGATGAATCACGACGTCCACACGGGTGGGACGCTGCTCAATCTGCGTCTGATGTCCGACTTCCTGGAGACACGTCGTGGGGTCAATAACCTGAAATCCATGATTCGGGCTTACTTCTCCCTGGGAGCTTTCCACGTGCAGTTCAACACGGTGTCCAATGAGGTCCTGCGAAAAGCTCAGGACCGTCCGCAGGACTATAGGGATCTTTTGGTTCGCGTCGCGGGTTACAGCACACAGTTTGTCAATCTGTCGCCAGAGGTTCAGGAGGCGATTATTGCCCGAAATGCCCATGCGCTGGTCTAGGCGGGTCTGAGCCTTGTGATGGTTCAGGACAGTAGACCGCAAAGTCGGCAAAGTGTATACAGTTCAAGAAGAAAGGAGGCGGAGGGCCATGACCGGCGTCGTATCACAGATTCAGGATTTTTCGGTACATGATGGGGATGGCATCCGCACCACGATTTTCCTTTCTGGATGTCCTCTTCGCTGCCGATGGTGTTCCAACCCCGAAACCTGGGGCATAAAGCCTGTGGTGGCCTCACATGCCAGCCGGTGCACAGACTGCGGACGCTGTCTTCAGGTATGTCCGGCAGAAGGGGCCCTCGATTTGGTCATGCCTCATCATGTCAATCCTGCACAGTGTACACTGTGTGGAAAGTGTGTGGCGGTGTGCCCATCGGCAGCCAAAACCAGGATGGGCGGGGAAATGTCGGTGTCAGAGGTCGTCGGGAAAGTGATGCGGAACAACATCTTTTTCCAGGCGTCAGGCGGCGGGGTCACTTTTTCAGGCGGCGAAGCCACGTTCCAGGCGGACTATTTCAACAGGCTGGTCCGGGAATTTTACGACCTGGGGGTACATCTGGCCCTCGAGACTTCCGGATTTTTTGAATGGGATGAGGCAGCCGAGAGCTTGATGCTCATGGACCACATTTTCTATGACCTGAAACTGATGGACAGTGAAAAGCATCTGGAAATGACCGGGCAGGACAATGGGCGGATCCTGGAGAATTTCAGAAGGCTGGCTAGCCTGGGGGTCGACGTGGTGGTCAGGATTCCCGTCATTTCAGGGGTGAATGAGGACGAGGCCAACATTGAGGCCACAGCATTGTTCGTCAGCGAGGTACTCCCGCGGGCGGCTGTTGAGCTGCTGCCGTATCATGCTTATGGCAACTATAAGTACGAAGCGCTGAATCTGGGAGCCCGGCTGTATGTCTATGAGACACCCAGTGAGGTACGGATGGAAGCGCTCAGGGCATTGGTTGAGAAGTGCGGGGTTAAGGTGGTTTCTTATAAGTAGGATTGCACTTTGACGATTTGTTGACAGCGGCCTGATAGGCTTTCTCCAATAACGCAAATGGATTTGAATGGGGGAAGCTTGAATGGGAAGCTGCACAGATCGATACAAACCACTCGAAAACCTTGATGAGTGGCACGGCAGAGTAGACAGTGAAGACAACTACTACGCCTTCAGATGGCATCAGTGTGTCCGACTTTTGGATCTGAACAACGGTGCTGTCAGGGCTTATGAGGGTGCCCTTGGCATTGCCTTTTTGGGATTTCAGTCAGACGAGGGCATCCGCAGGAACAAAGGACGAGGCGGTGCGGTCAACGGACCGGCAAGCATTCGCCATGAACTTGCGAACTTGCCATGCTATTTTGATCCGTCGGTTGCCCTATTTGATGCGGGGGACGTGATTTGTGAGGATGGCAATCTCGAGGAAAGTCAGAGGCAGTTAGGCGACATGGTCGAACGGCTGCTTGAGCTGAAGCTGTTTCCCATTCTCCTGGGCGGCGGACACGAGATCGCCTATGGGCATTACCTGGGGCTGCAGAAGTTCCTGGCATCCGGAGAGTCGCGCCCAAGGATAGGCATTTTCAATTTTGATGCCCACTTTGACTTGAGACCCTACTTTAGCGGTGGAAACTCCGGGACAATGTTCAGGCAGATCGCGGATCTGAACCAAGCCAGCGACTTTCCATTTCTGTATTATTGCGCCGGGGTTCAGCGCTACAGCAATACCATTGAACTCTTCAAAACGGCGGAGGCACTGGGGGTCAAATACAAGCTGGCCAAGGACCTCATTCAGGAGGATCACTGGCAGCTGAGCGAATCTATAGGTGCCTTTGTCGGTCGGACTGACCACTTATATGTGACGGTCTGCGCGGATGTTTTTTCCTCCGCCTTCGCGCCCGGGGTCAGCGCCCCGCAGCCTCTCGGTCTGGACCCGGAGCTGGCACTTAAAATTTTAAAGCGCCTGATCAGATCCGGAAAAGTGATCAGCTTCGATATTGCAGAAGTCTCACCGCGATTCGACAAGGACAACATCACGGCGAGTCTGGCTAAAGTCATTATTTTTACCGTAGTGAACACCTTGTGTCAAAACAAGAATTTGCTGCTGGACGCCGAATAGCAAAAGCGGGATCTGAAATGGACGTCGAAAGAAGCTGTGACTAGTGCTTCGTGTCGATGGTCATTTCATCCCGCTTTTTTCTTTGTTCACGAGCGCTATAGGGAGTTACTGGGATCCTTTCAGTGGCAATTCAAACCAAAAAGTTGTGCCTTTATTTTTTTCAGAGACAAACTGAAGGGTTGAACCATGGGCCTGCAAAAATGATTTTGCAATAAAGAGACCCAGCCCATAGCCTTGCTTTCGATTGTGCTGTCCGGAGAAAAACATGTCGAAGATTTTCAATTGATCCTCAGCAGGGATGCCAATGCCATGATCTTCGATGCTGAAAACCAGATGGCTGTCAGAACCTTTCAGCTCGACGCGGATCACGCCGCCAGCTTCGGAATACTTGACTGCATTACTCATTAAGTTATTCCAGGCCCGCGTGATTTTGACCGGATCTATGGACAGTAACCCCTCAGTATTCTGGCAGACACCTTCGAAAATATGACCGGCATCCTCGATATAGCGCTTGGAGTTCTCAAAAATCCTGGCTGTGAACGGTGCTGCATCGATACCTATAACGTGCAGCTTTGGCTCAGCCTGGGCCTCATAGGCGGAATCCAGGATATCTGAGGTGATGCGCTCAAGATCTTCAGCGCCTTCGACAATCTCCTCTAAAAACTTTTGTCGAGTATCTTCATCCACGCTGAGGCTTGAGGTCAGAGCCCTGCTGTAACCTTTTATAAGCGTCAGTGTGGTTCTCAGATCGTGGGATAAGACTGAGACAAACTGGGCGGTCTGGTCATTGCGATTTTCAATGTCGGTGGTTAAGGTCTGGGTCTGCTTTAACAGCTGTTCGTTTTCCAGGCTGAAGTTTTTGATCAGGGAACTGAATGTGGTTTTAAAATTCAAATAAGCGCCGGATAAATTTTGGATTTCTTTTGAAGCAGCATCTGTGGCGGCAATACCTTCGTTGTGGTCGGATTCGAAGAGCTTTTCGGAGGATCCAGGCTGCTGTGCGGCGCTGGCGACGGACTGAGTCAAGCGCTGGCTGCTCCTTGCCGCAGAGTCTATGGACTCTGTAATGGCGACAATGGGCGCTGTAATTTTTCCTGAAATATAAAAAGCAGCCAGGACTGCGAGGAGTGATGTCATCAGTCCAATAAAAATGACGTCGGAAAGCAGGCTGAGTGATTTACCCAGGAGCTCTGTCTCAGGCAGTACCGCAATCAAAATCCACTGATTACTGGCCATGCGCTTTAACATCATCAGATTGCTGTCACCCTCGGTGGATTTCATGACCGGGAGGTCGGAAGCCGAAACCGCATTGCTCTCAAGGTCGTCCGTGCGTAAGTTTTCAGGAAGCTCAAAGTCTGCTTCAGTTGCGATGAGGCTGACCTCAGGGTGAGAGAGGATTCTGTTCTCGGAATCGAGAATTATATAGTACCCGTTCTCTCCCATTTCAAAGGTTTTAACCACGTTTGACAGGTACTGCGCGTAGATCGCAATCCCAGCGTGGGCCAGCAGTGTGCCGTCCTCATCATAAATGGGGCTCACAGTATTGACGACCAGGGAGCCATCTGATCTTGCTATTAAAATATCGCTGGTCACTGTGGTTCCTGTACGTCTGGACTTTAGATAATAATCCCGGCTCGACAGGTCCAGGTTCATGAATTCCGCTTTGGTCGCGGCTGAAATGTGTCCGCTGAGATCGAGAATAAACAGGTCCATATACTGCTCGTGAGCGGGGTCGCGCTGCGCCATGAGTTCCTTCAGATAAGCGTTCATCTCAGCGGTGGACAGATTCTCATTCAGAAACGCTCTTACTTGAAGGTCATTGGCAAGATTTTTGGTCTCCAGCTGAGTGATTTCCAGCAAAAGATCAATGTTTTCCTTGGTTCTTTCGAGCTGTGCCGCCATGTAATGTTTTGCGTCCTGGTTAATGATGTCGGCAGATCTATGGTATAAAAAGTAACTGACGGAGAGCATCAAAAAGATGATCAGCGCGCATAAGATCAGCGCGAGTCGGCGCTTCAAGCTCATAGGGACCCCTCGTTTCGCAGATGATTTTCCCACGAATGGAAAAAGTGCCTGGACCGCAGTTGTACACCCGGCGCCAGACACTTTTATTGTATCATATTGTTGTGAGGTTGAACGCTGTCTTGTCATTCAAATTTCAGCGCCGTCCATTGCTGCCATGACTGCCCGGCGCGAGAATGGCTTGTATCAAAACAGCAGGAATGCAACCGGCGCCGCCAGGATGAGCGTCAAGACCGTTCTCTCGTACCAGATGATCAGAATATCCTTTAGGGTTAATGGGATCTCGGTTGAAAGAACGCATGGAATAGAGGCTGAGAAGAAAAGGATCGAAGAGACGGAAACTATAGCGATAATAAACTTGGTGACGATTGGTGCGTCCACAACGAGGAGCGCCGGGAGAAACATTTCAGCAATTTCGAGGGCGGAGGCCTTTGCTGCAAGCATCGGCTCAGGTATTTGAAGTGCCCAGGTGAAAGGATAGAAGATGTAGCCCATAATGTCGAAAACCGGCGTATACTTAGCGAGAATCAGACCGAAGAGACCAACGGAGAGAATGGTTGGGAGGATGCCCATTGCCATGATAAACCCGTCTTTAAAGTTATCGACGATATTTTTTCCAATAGAAAGGGAATGGCTGGTCGCTTTCAAACCTTCCGCGACAGCATTTCTGAGCAGATTACCATGAATTTCAGGCTCGGGATCAGAAACGTCAGAATAGTAATTGTCGCTTTTCTTGTTGAGCGGATAAATGCGGGCAGTGATGGCGGTGACAATGAAGGTAATGACGAGGGTCGCCCAGAAGTAAAGGTTCCAATGCTCCATGATGCCCAGAGTTTTAGCGACTATGATCATGAAAGTCGCAGAGACGGTGGAGAATCCTGTGGCTATGATCGATGCTTCTTTGATGGTGTATTTGCCTTCCTTGAAGACGCGATTAGTGATCAGGAGGCCGATGGAATAGCTGCCGACAAAGGAGGCGACTGCGTCGACCGCGGAACGGCCCGGCGTCTTCCAAATAGGGCGCATGACCGGTTGGACGAGAACGCCAATGAATTCGAGAAGTCCGTAACCGACGAGGAACGCGAGAAACACAGAACCAATAGGGACGATCAGTCCAACAGGAATAACGAGTTTATTAAGTAAGAAAGGCACCATATCCGGTTCGAACATGAACGCCGGACCAACATTGAACACTGCCATGAACGCGACACCAATACCGATCAGCTTGAAAATGGAGAACACCAAAGTGACGGCGTCTTTATTCCATGTTTTGATGACGAAAGGTCGAAGGCCGCCTATAATAATTACGGCGAGTGCATAGAACTTTGCGCTGGCGCCTAAAGCTGCGGTGATGAAGGTGACTAAATGGTCGAGAGGAATAGTGGTTTTTTCGCCGATGGTAATTGGGATGAAAAACATTAGGATGCCAATTGCGCTGAAACCGATCAATTTCATGAGATTAAGCGATGTTGCGTGAGACTTCGGACTTGTAACGCTTTTTTCCATGATAGTGCCTCCCCTTAAATATGAAGTTTGATAAATGTGATATGATAGGGCTAATATACACCGAAAATTCGACGTTTCTTAAAAAGTCATGGAAGCATCATGGCTTTGTCACCAATTTGTCACCAAAGGGTATAAATTAAACGATTTGAAGGGAGAAGGTGATGTCATGCCTAAAATTTTAGTTGTAGATGATGATAAGCGGATCGTCAAAATGGTCGAACAATTTCTCCTGCTCAATAACATGAGCGTCATCACCGCCTATGATGGCAAAGACGCTATTGTGCTGATGGATGAGCGCGTCGATTTGGTGCTTCTGGATGTGAATATGGATGAGATGGGGGGCATGGAGACGTGCCAGTGGATTCGGCAGCGCTACAAGGTGCCCATTTTGTTCCTGAGTGCGAACACGTCCTCATCGGATAAAATTCTTGGACTTGGGTATGGTGCGGACGACTACATCACAAAACCTTTTGACCCCATGGAGCTGATTGCGCGAATTCAGGCACAACTGAGAAGGCATCAGGTTTACAACGAGGCGGTTCGAATGGGCAGTCAGGTGAAGTTTGGCGACTTTACCCTGAACAAAAGTGCGCATCGCCTCTTAAAAGGGGATCAGGAGCTTGTTTTGTCATCCACCGAGTTCAGACTTCTGAGTTTTCTGATTGACCATCCCAACGAGGTGTTTACGCGGAAAACGCTGTTGGCCGAGGTGTGGGAAAGCGAGCATTACGATGAGAATACGGTGACCGCTTATATCAAGCGGCTGAGGCAAAAGATCAGGCGGGGTGACGACGACCAGGCGTACATAAAGTCCGTTCGGGGTGTGGGCTATCTCTTTGAGGCGGAACTGGAACGCGTTGAATAACGCTCAGGTGATTTTTACAATCAACAGTGTGGTTTTTTACATGAGTAAAACAAATTTTACGTTCGAAAAGCGACCGGTGGCGGGTGCGGGTGATGGAGAAGAAACCATCGGCTAAAACCAAGCATTATCAGTGTTTTAAAAAAAGTTACAGAAAGTTTTAGAAAATTCGTATATTGGCAATAGACTTGCGTATTACATGTGCATGACGGATTCGCATACGGATGAGGATTACATAAGGTTTGCTTTTCTCAGGCGCTGCGGTCGGGTCAAAATCATGACTCTAAGGAGGCGTTAGTACATGCAATACGGATTTGAACTGGCATTTATTATTGTTATTGGCATCATCTTCTTCTCTGAGACAATTTCCAGCATGACGAAAGGCAAGGTTCCGGGACTGTTCTTGATGACGGTCATTACGCTGATTGGTTACTGGACAATCTTACCGCTGGATGTGGTGCCGGTTTCGGGCATGGTAGCCGTCAAGGATATCACCATGATGATCATTCTGATCCACATGGGCACGCTGCTTGAAATTGACCAGCTTAAGCGCGAGTGGAGAACCGTTGTGACGGCACTCGCGGCAGTAGCAGGCGTGGTGCTGGTGTTCCTTCTTCTCGGCAGATTCGTTCTCCCGAGTGCCAACATGGCAATCACGGCTATTGCGCCTTTGGCAGGCGGTATGATCGCGGCAATTCTCATGAGTCAGGCGCTCACCAACATTGGACAAACCGATTTGGCGGTGTGGCCAATTCTTCTGATCACGCTTCAAGGCTTTATTGGGATGCCGGTAGTGGCTTATATGCTGCGTGGTGAGGCTTCTGACCTTGCCAGGAAGCTTAGAGGCGGCCAGGAAATTACCGCGCATAAAGCAGAGACAAAAGCTGCTGCAAAGACCAAATGGATTGACAAGGTGCCTCAGAAGTTCAGAACGCCGGCTTTCTACTTCTTGATTCTCGCTATCCTCTACACCCTGAACGTCGCGTTTTACAACAACGTAATCGTAAACATCCCATATGTTAAGCTCGTCTTGGATAAATCGATTGTTTCTCTAATTATCGGTGTCGTTCTCGGGAATCTTGGGATCCTTGACAAGGGCGTTATGACTAAAACTAAGTCCGAAGGTATTATGGAGATCAGCTTTTACGCGTTTATCATGACATTCTTGGTTGGCGCGAAGGTTGAAACGATTAAGGCTTTGATTGTGCCGCTCGTCATTGCTTTCGTTTTGGCAACTGCAGCGATCGCGATTCTCAGTGTTCTGGTCGGCAAGCGGATTGGCTATTCGGCGAGGCTCTCCATGGCGGTCGGATTTAACTGCTTCCTTGGTTTCCCTTTGAACTACCTGATCACGAAGGAAGCGGCTATGGCTGTTGCAGAATCTGCTGAGGAAGAAGAAAAGATTTTTGACGCCCTCTTGCCTACGATGCTGATCGCTGGGTTCGTATGCGTCACTATTGTATCCGTCCTCGTTGCGGGGGCTATGACGTCGCTGGTGAAGTAGGGTCTGCGAAAGGATCCGCGAAAGTGTCCGCAAAAGCTGAATGACGTGCAAAAGTAAAACGGCACCTCGCAGAAGAGAGTTTTCTCTCGAATGTGAGGTGCCGTTTTTGTTTGCCTGAAAGCTAAGTTTAATTCATTTTTAATAAAAATTATGTTTCATAATATATATAATGTATATATATCTTAAAGTAAATAAAGAGTAATCACGAAGACGTATCCGGAGGTGACGAGATGATGGTCACGGAGGCGTTCAAGCGCAGCCTGCTCGACTATTCCAAAAAGATCAACGACTGCACAAACACGCTGCTGAATCAGGAGGCAGTACGACATGGCCTTACCGCCATGCAGCTGAGACTCCTGATGGAGCTTTACAATGACGGCGCCTTGACCGTTGGGGAGGTCGCTGCCCAGATGGGGCAGGCCGGAACCAATGTCTCGACCATGTGCAAAAAACTTGAGGCCCGTGGTTTGGTCAACCGACGGCGCAGCGAGGCGGACGAACGCGTCGTCATGGTTGTCCTCACACGAGTGGGTGAAGATGAAATGAAAGAGATCAATGAGGTTTTTAATAAAAAAATCAACCGCATGATGGAAGCAGTGGACGAAGCAGAACTGAAGGCCATGCTTAACGGCCTAAAGAAGTTCAGCGATTTGCTGAGTCTGAACACGTCGCTGAACGGGTCGCTACATGAAGCCCCGGAAGAAGAAGCGTTTGAGTCCAATAAAAGTGCGAAGGAGCGCGACTGAAATGAAATTCAACGAGAATAATAAACGCCCCATTTACTACTATTATATGATTGTGCTTTTGGTGGTCATGCTGCTGAATGCTTTTGTTTTTCCGCTGATGAACAAACCTGAGGTGACTCAGGTCGATTACGGCACCTTCCTCGAACAGGTGGAAGCCGGCACGGTCACCAAAGTTGAGGTGGACGACAAGCAGGTGGTCTACGTTCAGAAAGATGCAGAGGGTAAGGACAGCTATTTCATCACCGGACGCATTGAAGATCCCCAGCTCGTTGACCGGCTTTACGCGGCGGGCGTTGAGTTCAACAAAGTCATTCCGGCAGAAAGCTCACCGATTCTGGCCTCCGTATTAGGCTGGATTTTGCCGATGGTCATTTTCATAGCCCTCGGCCAATTCCTCATGAAGAAGATGATGGGCAAAGTGGGCGGCAACGCCATGTCCTTTGGCAACAGCAAAGCGAAGGTGTACGTCGAGGCGCAGACCGGTAAATCCTTTGAAGACGTCGCAGGGCAGGAAGAAGCCAAAGAAGCCCTCCAGGAAATCGTCGATTTTCTTCACGACCCCGGAAAATATAAGGAAATTGGCGCCAACATCCCTAAAGGCGCGCTGCTTGTAGGCCCTCCGGGGACCGGGAAAACCTTACTGGCAAAAGCCGTTGCGGGCGAATCGAAAGTACCGTTTTTCTCAATTTCCGGTTCGGAATTCGTCGAGATGTTTGTAGGCATGGGCGCGGCCAGGGTTCGGGATTTGTTCAAGCAGGCTCAGGAAAAGGCGCCTTGCATTGTGTTTATTGATGAAATTGATACTATTGGAAAAAGCAGAAATTCCGGCGGGCTTGGTGGCAATGATGAACGGGAGCAGACGCTGAACCAGCTCCTGTCAGAAATGGATGGCTTCGACGCGGACAAGGGTGTCGTCATTCTGGCGGCAACCAACCGTCCTGAAACACTGGACAAGGCCCTTCTCAGACCGGGCCGTTTTGACCGCCGCATTCCGGTGGAGCTGCCTGATCTTGCGGGTCGTGAAGCGATCCTCGTCGTCCACGCCAAGAAAGTCAAGCTGGGGCCTGCCATAAACTTCAATGCCATTGCCAGGGCGACTTCCGGCGCTTCCGGCGCGGATCTGGCCAACATCATCAATGAAGCGGCGCTGCGTGCGGTTAAGATGGGCCGTAAACAGATTGTTCAAAGCGATCTGGAGGAATCCGTAGAAGTGGTGATAGCGGGTTATCAGAGGAAAAACGCGGTTATTTCCATGAAGGACAAGCTGACGATAGCCTATCACGAGATTGGGCACGCGCTTGTAGCTGCAAAACAGTCACATTCAGCACCGGTCACGAAGATCACCATTGTGCCGAGGACTTCCGGTGCGCTGGGCTATACAATGCAGGTCGAAGAGACTGAGCAAATTTTGATGACCAAAGAGCAGGCGCTGGATAAAATTTCGACCTTTATGGGTGGCCGTGCGGCTGAAGAGCTGATCTTTGATAGCATCACTACGGGCGCGTCCAATGACATTGAACAAGCCACCCGAATCGCCAGATCCATGGTGACGCGCTTTGGGATGAGTGAGACTTTTGGTATGATGGCGCTGGAAACGGTCAACAATCCTTATCTGGGCACAGACACAACCTTGATGGTGTCGCCCGAGACGGCGGCATTAATCGATAAAGAGATCATGAAGATTTTGGACACGGCTTATCAAAACGCGAAAGGCATTCTTGTGGAGAATAAGGCGAAGCTGCATGAGCTGACGAAATGCCTGCTTGAAAAGGAAACCATGACCGGTGATGAGTTCATGTATGTGTTGAATGCGACACAACCGCTGGAGAGTTGCTAAGGCTAACAGACGTGCACAAACAATGATGATCCCGCGCTTCAGAGAGCTTGCTCTCTGTGGCGCGGGATCATCGTTGTTTGTATAGGGCGCAGCCCTCAACCGAAGCGCAGCCATGAAACACGCTAAGCGTGTTTTGGGGCGGAGCAATAGGCGCCAGCCGCGAGGTTGGCATGTCTATTGTTACAGATCTGTTACCGTCCGCGTCGGGGGTGCGGACAAAAACCTGGACTATGAAAAAGTCAGGAGTTGTCCGTATGTATTCGTTGGAAGTTAGGAAAAAAGTAATCGAGTTATACATCAAGTACGACAAGTCTGCGGCCGCTGTATCAAATGAGCTCGGTTTTCCATCGTGTAGAGTCATCCGGAGATGGTACAAAGACTATCTAAGGGGTCAATCAATCGGAGACGAATGGGGGAGGAAACCTAGAAAGGTCAAGTATTCAGTAGAGCAAATGGAAGTAGCCGTTAATCATTACCTGGCGCACGGGAGAAATCTTTCAAGAACAGTAAGAGCTTTAGGCTATCCATCCACGGGCAAATTAAGACTCTGGTGTGATGAATTGAATCCAAATGATCGCAAAATGCACGTCAGTAGTATACAATGCACTCAAGCGCAGAAAAAGGAAGCCGTCGTAGAACCCGACACGCCGTGTGTCAGGGCGACGGATCTCGGAGATAAGCACAGTGTCGGCCGAAGAACTAATTATAAACACAACGGTGTTCTGCTCGCTAAGGAGTATCCAATAATCATGTTGAAAGTTGATGATAAACTCCATGAAGGCAAGCCCCCTGAAGGAACAGAGGCTCTCTTGGTTGAAATCGAATTGCTAAAAAAACAAATCAGGAAATTGGAAATTGAAAAAGAACTCATGGGAGAACTCTCAATAATTCTAAAAAAGAACCCGGGCGTCGATCCGAAGAAATTGACAAACAAAGTGAGAGCAACATTGATCGACGCCCTAAGAAATAAATATACCCTTAAGGAATTATTGAAATATGTTGATATACCAAAAAGCAGTTATCATTATCATCATCAGATTGCATTGATGCCTGAGAAATACGAGAATATCAAGCTTCGAATTATTGATCTTTTTAAAGAAAACCACGGAAGATTTGGATATCGACGGATTAACGAACTCCTTCAGCAGGAAGGCATTCGTGTTTCGGAGAAGATTGTGAGACGTATCATGTCAACATTAAAACTTGTTGTTTTCGGGAAAAAGAAGCGAAAGTACAGTTCCTATTTAGGTGAGATAGCACCTGCAGCAGACAACCTGATTAATCGGGATTTCCATGCGGACGCACCAAATACAAAATGGCTTACGGATATAACCGAGTTTTCAATCCCCGCCGGTAAGATATACCTATCCCCAATAGTAGACTGCTATGACGGTTATATAACGAGCTGGTCAATTGGAACAAGACCCGACGCAGCTCTGGTTAACAGTATGCTTGATCGCGCCATAGACAAGCTACAAGAGGATCAGCGTCCAATTGTCCATTCGGATAGAGGATGCCACTACCGTTGGCCAGGGTGGCTATCCAGAATGGACAATGCAGGCCTGGTGAGATCAATGTCAAAGAAAGGCTGTTCACCTGATAACTCTGCCTGCGAGGGCTTCTTCGGCAGACTCAAGGTTGAAATGTTTTATTATCGCTCATGGGTCGGTGTTAGCCTGAACGAGTTTATGAATATATTAGATGAATACTTAATCTGGTATAACGAAAAAAGAATCAAAATGTCGCTGGGTGGAATGAGCCCGTTGGTGTTCAGGCGAAGCAAAGGACTAGTAGCCTAAACCGTCCAAGAAAACGTCCGCACCCCCGTCCCCAAGTTGAAACTTGTCCGCGTCCCCGACCCTTACCCAACCCTTTAATTCCTTTGTTACACTTTCTTAATGCCTGTTCGTGCAACCTTTTGAGTAGGTGCGGCGTCTTACTGCCAGAACCTAAAATTGAAAGGAGCATCATGATGCTGCATAAGAAGATGAAAAAGAACACTATGAAAAACATGACTACTGGACTACTGATCACGGCCTTGGCCATAGGGGGCTCGCCACTTGCCTCACTGGCAGACAGTGTTGACCAAACGGCAATGCCTTATGGAGAGGAGATCTGGGAATCGCAGATGAAATTCGCCCATTACGGTTTTTTTGAAGGGACCATCGAAAGCATTGAGCCTCACCACAGCATTCCAGACGCAAAAATGATCCGCATCCATGGGGATGGAGAAGCCATCGCGGATTTTGTCCTGACAAAGGATACTGTTTTCGCTGACAACGTCCAGATCGAAATTGGCAAGACTATCACAGGCTGGTATGATGCCAGAAAACCTATGATCCTGATCTACCCGCCACAGTATAATATTGAACTGGTGACTATGCCATCAGAGGGCACCACGCAAAAAGTCGACTATTTTGACGAGACCCTGACCAGCGCCGACGGCATGCTGAAGCTCAATCTGCAGCAAGAGGGCAGTCTAAAGCTGTGGGACAGCCAAGGGAAGGTTTACGCAGAAAGTCTTTCAGGGAAGCACCTTCTCGTGAACTATAAAATTTCAACGCGCAGCATCCCAGCGCAGACCGTGCCTGAATCCATCTATGTCATAGAGGATCAAAAGTGGCTGACGCCAGCCGGCGAGATTCCAGTCTTGGTCAACGGCAGCGTGGTGCATGCCATGTCCTCCTTTGTTAAAGAAGACAAAACCGTCATGGTACCACTTCGGGCAACTGCAGAGGCCTTGGGTTATGAGGTCACCTGGCTGGAAGAGTCCCAGACCGTCATGGTTGGCAAAGCCTCGCTGGTCATTGGCAAGGATGCTTACGCTTTCGCGAGAATGGCGCCGCAATCGCTAGGCGCTGCACCTGAACTCAGGGAAGGCAGAACTTTTGTGCCGATGGAATTCTTCAGCAAAATCCTGCCCGAACTGACCGCTGAAGCTAAAACCGAAACTGGAACTGAACAAGAAACGACCAATGAAAACACAGCCGTCAAAGTTTCGATTCAGATTAAAAGCAATGAATGAATTTTAACGAGATTAAACTAATTTCACGTTCGAATTAACGTGAATATGAAAGTTCGTTAACTTTTTAGATAAAGTACACAAGTTTTGCCTCGTATTTTCTCGAATTTTAAGATAATTCTTTAGTAAAACAGAAATGACATTCCTCTTGATTTTTGATATGATCAAATCAGAATTTAGACTATTGAGAGGATGTGTATTTCCGTTATGAGTAAGAAATATGTTCTCGCTGTCCCTAACTTTAGCGAAGGCCGCAACAAGGAAGCCATCGATGCTGCTGTAAACGCTGTTAAAGCTGTTGAGTCTGTCAAAATTGTCGCTGTTGAACCAGAGGCCAACTTCAACCGTACAGTTCTCACTTACATCTGTGAGCCTCAGTTCGTCAAAGAAGCTATGTTGAAACTCGCAGGTGCGGTTTACCAGTACGTCAACATGGAAGTCCAAAAAGGCGATCACCCGCGAATTGGTGCTCTTGACACTGCGCCAGTATTCCCGCTCCAGAACATGGACATCGAAGAAGTTAAAGCCCTCGCTGAAGAAATTGGCGTCGCGCTCCACGAGACTTACAAAGTTCCGGTTTACTTCTCCGGCCTCAATGCACGTACAGAGTTCAAAAAATCCAATACCAACATTCGTAAAGGTCAGTATGAAGGCCTTAAGGCACTTCTCGAGACGCCTGACCATCCAGATCTCGAAATGAGAAAGCCTGACCTTTCTGTTGACGGCAAGCTCAGCCCAACTATGGGTGGCTGCACAGTCAGCTCTGACTATGAAGGTCTTACAGCTTACAACGTTTTCGTTGAGACAGAAGATGCGACTGTTGCCAACGACATTGCTAAAGTTGTCAAAAATGCTGAGACAGGCTGGACATCCATCAAAGGCATTGGCTTTAAAGATGAAGGTCACGTTGGTACGGCAGTTTCCATGAACGTCTTTGATGCTGCAAGCACTCCACTCGCAATGCTTAAAGAGTTCATCGCCAAAGAAGCTGACAAGCGCGGAACAAAAGTCATCGCGACTCAAATCGTAGGACCGGTTAAATACCAGTACCTCCTCGATTCTGCTAAAGCTCTTGGCTATGCCGGCGCAGACAACGACTTTGACGCTGTCGTCGCTTGCCTCGCTGACAATATGATGCTCGAAGGCTTCAACAAAGAGTCTATCATTGAGTTCCACCTTCAATAATTAAAGACGTTAAAACACCCTGGATCCGGTCGGATTCAGGGTGTTTTTTTATGTGGAAGTGGGTGTCAGACACCCACTTCCACATCCGGCGTCTGAAAATACACACTGTTGCGGCTGCCTTTAGCGAGGTAGAGCGCCTTATCCACCAGTGCAATAAGGTCCTCCGTTGGTCCGTCGTAGCTTGACGGCACGCTGATCACACCCAGGCTGACGGTGATTTTAAAGTGTTCGCCGCTATACTTGATAGGGTGCGATTCGATAATGTGACGAAGCCGTTCGGCGATCAGCATGCTTTCACCCTGTAAAGTTTCGGGTAAGAGCAGAATAAATTCATCTCCGGCAAATCGGGCGAGGATATCGTAATCCCGGATGCTCGTCGACATGACGGTGGCAAACTCTCTAAGCAGCCAGTCGCCGCCCGTATGACCGAATTTGTCATTGATTTGCTTGAAGTGATCAATATCCATCATAATGAGACCGGTGGGCTTTCCTGAGCGTTTTGCCCGGTCGAGTTCGTGCTCCATAAATTCCTCAAAGCCGCGTCGGTTTAAAAGACCGGTCAGAAAATCGTGCGTCGCAAGCTCTGTCGCAAATAGTTCTGCTTCCTTAAGTGCCCTCTGAGCCTCAATAAAGTTGCTGACATCTCTAAGTATTATCAAGATCCGCGACGCGCCAGAGTCGTCCGTAAACCTTGAGCTTGTCCATTCCCCATCGATTTCCTCACCTTCTGATGCCTTAAAGTGCATGAGACTTCGGGAATTGACCTCTTTGATCAAACTGAAAAAAAGCGCAGTCTGATAGACCTCGTCGCGAGCAAAGAGGTCGTGAAAGGAGGCTTGGATCAGTGTGTCAGCAGACTTTTTCAACAACTGGCATGCGGATGGATTTGCATAATGGATTCGTCCGAGTTCATCGACAATAAATATAGCGTCGTAAGCATTTTCGAATAACGACTTGCAGCAATCTGGAGGCGTAGGTTGATTCAAAGGAATCACCCTTTCTTGATCTATGTCATTTAGATGATTGTCTTTTTTATATACCCTGATTTGACATAATAGTGCATAGTATCCCCTACAAAAAATGAACTCGGTGTCTGACACCGAGTTCCACCGAGTTCACATCTGACACCGAGTTCCACCGAGTTCACAACACAAAGTTCACATCGAGTCCAATCCTTTATCACTTCTCAATCCCATACTCGTTCAACTTATTGTAAAGCTGACGGAGACTGATGTCGAGCGTTGCAGCGACCATCGGCAAATCACCGTTATGGTGCTCCAGGACGGCGAGAATATGCTGGCGCTCGGCCCTCTGACGGACCTGCCGCAGGGTCTGATCGGCCGGTGAACGCGGCAGTGTCATACCGGCAGCAACTGCCTTCTCAAAGAGCCCCTGATCTTTGAGCACACCATTTTCTGACAGAACCACCAGTCGCTCGACTGTGTTTTTTAGTTCTCTCACGTTGCCTGGAAAAGTATATTGAAATAAGCGCGCCTTTAATTCTTCGTCCACTTTGGTAATCGTCTTCTTAATTTCACGCTGGGCCTTGGCAAGGAAATGCTCAAACAGCAGAGGAATATCCTCGGGCCGTTCCCGGAGTGGTGGGATTTCTATAACCATGGTGCTGATGCGGTAATAAAGATCCTCCCGAAAAGTCTTATCCCGGATCGCCTCCGTAAGATTTCGATTAGTGGCGCTGAGCAGCCTGAAATCCGTAGGGATTGCCGTATTGCTGCCAATTCTTGAGATTTCCCGGGTTTCTATGGTCCGCAGGATCTTGACCTGGGTCGAGAGCGGCAGGTCGCCAATCTCATCGAGAAACAACGTGCCTTTATCTGCCGCTTCAAAACGGCCGACGCGCTGACCCAATGACCCGGTGAACGCGCCTTTTTCGTGACCGTAGAGCTCGGATTCGAGCATGCTGTCTGAAAAAGCATAACTATTCACAGGAAGGAAAATTTCCTGGCGGCGGGCGCTGTTTTCGTGGATGAATCTGGCGAAGACTTCTTTGCCGACACCGGACTCACCGAGGAGCAGGACGTTGACATCCGTACCAGCGGCTTTGAGAGCGTGATCGAGGGCGCGCTTGAATGAAGGGCTCCGGCTGGTGAGCATAGCGCCGCTTTCGCTTTCTGCGGAAGCGCTCAGTGCGGCGTTCCTGGATTCGAGCTGACGGATTTTATGGATTTTTTCCAGTGACATCAAGATCTCTTCAGGGTCATTACTTTTAATGTAGTAAGAAAACGCGCCTTGCTTCATGGCGTCCACCGCGGTTTCAATGCTGCCGTAAGCCGTCATGATAAGGACTTCGGTGTCCGGGAATTCTGCTTTAACTTGAGCGAGGACTTCGAGGCCGGACATGCCTTCCATCAAGAGGTCGGTGAGAACCACGTCGACGTCGCCAGTGGTGTGGAGTGTCCCGAGACCATCGGCACCATTCCTGGCGGTTAGGACGTCATAGCCTTTTCGGGTCAGGATCATTCTCAGGAGTTCGAGGAAATCCGCCTCGTCGTCGATCAGGAGCAGTTTGAGTCTACGCATGTCTTATGCCTCCTTTGAAGATGGCGCGGCCGTGTGGTTGGGCACGCGAAAGGTGAAGGTCGTTCCGCTGGAGGCGGCGTCAGCTCGTGTTTGGGAGCTCTGGACCTGAATGTCGCCGCCTAAGTTCTCAATTTCGGTGTAAACGATATAGAGGCCGAGGCCGGTACCTTGTCCAACGGGTTTTTCGGTGTAGAAGGGCTCGAAAATTTTGCCCAGGCGCTCGGGTGCGATGCCTGTCCCGGTATCTGAAACGCTGAAGGTCAGGGTATCTGGGGAATTTACTGAGCGAAGCTTAATCGAACCGCCTGCAGGCATTGAGTCGATGGCGTTGTGAATCAGATTCATGAGCACGTGGCGCAGGGCACTGGGGTTGGACGCGGCCAAGGGTGGCCCGTCGTACTGATAATCAGAGGAGATGCCGTTTTCAGACATGGCTTTCTTGTAAAAAGACAGCGTTTCGCATACGAGGTCTGTCACTGAAAAGTCCGTAATTTCATCTGTGCTCAGCCTGGAATAGTTAAGCAGGTTGTCAATGATTTTCCCGGCCCTGGTTACTGCCCGGTTGATGGCGGCGGTCGCGGCCAGGGTATCTGCATCCGCGGCCTCTATGGAGCCCAGGAGATAACTGGAATTTCGAATGGTGCCCAGCGGATTTCTGAGCTCATGGGCTATGCCGGCGGCAAGCCGGCCTATCGCTTCCATTTTATTGCTGTGCACAAGTTTTTCTGACTGCAGTTTTTCGAGGGTGACGTCTTCAATATTCATCAGAAAAAGCCCTTCCATGGTCTGAATTGTGGAGAGGCGGCAGTCAAAAATTTTGTTCTGCAGCCGGAGCTCTTTGCGAAGTTCGAGGGCGGCGTGGAAAGTGCTGTCAGGTGTTTGAGACGAATCGTCCTGGTAGGGCGGCATTTCGAAATTCCCGGCGTTGACCGGAATAGCGGCTTCAGAGTCTTGAAAATCTGCTTCCTTCAGAAGTTCGGCAAAGGGTTTTCCGAATCGACTGGCGTCCAGCATATCCCCCTCAGTTAGACCGGACCAGTTTGTGAAGACGGCGTTGACCTTCTTGAGCACACCTTGACGATCCACGAGAACAATCCCTGACTGGATCGAGTCAAACACGCTCTCAAGCTCGTCGGTGATGACCGTGAGCTCTTCGGTGCGCCGTGCGACCAGAGTTTTCAGCCGGAGGTTCCAGAGATAAATCAAATAAAAGAGCATGCCGATGGTCCCGAGAAGCGGCAGCCACAAATGCTTCATCTTTTCGTATGACCGGCGCTGGACCTCTGCAGCGCCCATCCCCAGCCATTTTTCTTCAATATTGGTCATGACGCCGGATTTGCGAAGGCGAAGGATGCCCTTGTTGAGCACCGGGATCAGCTCTTTCTGGGATTTTGGAACGGCCAGAGCCGTATGAGCATTATAGACTTTTTCTTCGAGAATCCTGAAGCTTCCGGTAGGCCGCAGCTCGCTCAGGATCATGCGAATCACCGGCTCATCGCCAGCCAGGGCTTCGACCTGTCCGGATTCCAGCAGCCGCATGGCTTCGTAGAGATGGTCCGCGTAAACGAATTCAGGAAAAATATTCTGCTCCCAAAGCTTGTCTATGACGACGTCTGCGCGCTGTACGGCGACGACGCGTCCGTTCAGGTCGCGGAGCGTTTCGATGTCCGAGTTTTTTCCGGGTGTGAGAACGGCACCGCTGAGGCGGTAGATGGGATTTGAAAACGCGAAGTCTACGGCACGGGCATCAGAGGGCACCATATCGATCATGTTGGTGTCTTCGTTTTTGAGGGCTTCAACCGCGTCGCTCCAAACCATGGCTTTGGTGGCAATGTTGGTCTGAAGCTCAATAGCCAGAGCGTTGACAATATCCACGGTCAAACCCAGGTGCTGCTCAGTTTCTTCATAGTATCGACCCAGGGGCGGGTCGTTGATATTGCCGCCAAAGATCAGCATGCCATAGTTGTCCAGAAGCCGCCGCTCGTCCGCTGTAAATTCTCTCGAATATTCGAAGTACTCCACGAGATTCAGGTCGTAATCAATTCTGACGACCTCGTTGATATAATTGACGATTAACAGCAGTGTCGCGGTGAAGATGATTAGGGCGAGTTTTCGCATGGCACACCTCCTATATAAATGAATGAGGGGATCGTCAATGTGGAAGGCGGTGTCAGACACCTTCTTCCGCCTCAGCGGCTGGCGCCTATCAGCCTCCCCGGATTCAAGTCCCGAAAAAAAAGACCCCGGGAGAAAGGGTAATCCCCGTTTCCTCCCAGCGTCTAGTGTATCGTTAATGAAATTACAATGCAAATGAAACTGTCTTTTCGAAGGCTGCTTTATAAAACAAAGCCTTGGACTGCCCGGCGTGGCACTAAGCTGACAATTTATCTTCGATTTCCTGTTCAGCGAGTTCTTCAGGCGTGAGCTTGGCGATTGTGATACCGACGAAGCTCAAAGCGATGACCACAAGTGGCATAGTGTAGTTGAAGATGGCGTACGGCAGATATTCCATAGTGGTGA
Source organism: Acidaminobacter sp. QWL-03 (assembly GCF_058683855.1). Taxonomy (NCBI): domain Bacteria; kingdom Bacillati; phylum Bacillota; class Clostridia; order Peptostreptococcales; family Acidaminobacteraceae; genus Acidaminobacter; species Acidaminobacter sp. QWL-03. Next base: position 1,725,751 of record NZ_CM178752.1, on the reverse strand, counting down.
CGCCGAGGACCCCGAAGAGGAAGACACCGCAGGTATTCCAAGGAATCAGCGCTGAAGTCAGTGTGCCTGTGGATTCGAGAGCATTGGACAAGGTTTTAGGATGAAGTCCCATATCCTTGTATGCTTTTGCGTACATGCGGCCCGGAACGACTATGGAGATGTACTGCTCAGGCATGGTCATATTGGAACCGAGGCAGGTGGCTTCGGTTAATGCGACCAAACCCTGCGGCGTTTTGACGCGCATGAGGAGCTTGTTGACAATGACTTCGAGTTGGCCTGTCTTTTCCATAATGCCGCCGAACATCATGGCAATGATGGTGAGGGAGATGGAGTACATCATGTTGCTCAGGCCGCCGGAGGAGAGAAGGTCGTCGATTGCAGCGACGCCGGTGTTGGACTCGAAGCCGCTGTATGCCACATTCAGTATGTCGCCAAAGCTGGAGCCCTGGAAGATTGGCGCGAGGATAGCGCCGAGGATGATCCCCACGAAGATGCCTGGAATTGCCGGCATTTTTTTAGCGATCAAAACAATAACGGCGAGCGGCGGGATCAAAAGTACCGGTGAAATGGTGAAGGATGCTGCGAGGCCGTCTCTCATGGCGCTGATGGCGGTGAGGTCGACATCGGCACCACCGTAGCGCAAGCCGAGTACTGCGAAGAAAATGAGTGAAATGGCATACGCGATAATCGTTGGCTTCAGCATGAACTTGATGTGGGTGAAGACATCCGTGCCGGCCATGGCGGGCGCGAGGTTGGTCGTGTCGGAAAGCGGCGACATCTTATCGCCAAAGTAGGCGCCGGAGATGACCGCGCCAGCCGCGATTGGGGCCGGAATGCCAAGGCCTGTAGAAATGCCCATAAGTGCTATGCCGATGGTGCCTGCCGTACCCCAACTCGTACCAGTCGCCAGGGAAGTCACAGACGCTATAAGAAGTGTCGCGACAAGGAAGATCTTTGGAGACAGGATGCCGAGTCCGTAATAAATCATGGTCGGCACAACGCCGGAAAGGAGCCAGACGCCAATGAGAACGCCTATGATTGCGAGAATTATGATCGCTTGAAGTGCCTGGCGGATACCGTCAAACATGTACTGCTCAATATCGCTCCATTTGTGTCCGATCCGAAGTGCCATCAGTGTCGCGAAGGCGACGCCAATCAGCATTGGGATGTGCGGGTTTGCGCCATAGACCGCGATTCCGATCCCCATTGTGGCGATCAGCAGAGCAAAGGTAATTATGGCTTCGTAAAGATAAGGCATTCTGGCTTTCATTTTAGTCCTCCTTTAGATTCGATACTATACTAATAAGCAAGTGTCGTGCCAACTAAAGGAATGGGCATTTTCAAGTGTTTTGTGAGGTGTATCAGACGCATAATGAAATAAATTTCTAAATATTTTGAAATTTATTTCAAAACAGAAAAGGGGAAGGATCTGCAAGCAGCGTCGACATGACGCTTTAGGCAGATCCTTCTCCCGGTATTTAAATTATAAATGATGGCGGGGTGGAAATAGTCAGCTTAACGATTTTTAAGTCGAATATAAGGCTGTGGCTCAAGAATGTTCTTGTAAGCCGGACGAATGATTTTGGTGTCGCTGACGATTTGCTCAATGCGGTGTGCGCACCATCCAGCAACCCTTGCTACGGCGAACAGCGGCGTGTAGAGATCTGCTGGAATATTCAGCATTTCATAGACAAAGCCAGAATAAAGATCGACATTCGCCGCGATTGCGACATCCTGTCCCTTCATTTCTTTAAAGAGGTCTTTAGTCAGCGCTTCAATATTGGAGAAAAGCTCAAATTCTTTCATGGCATTTTTTTCGAGAGCCAGTTCGAAGGCTTTCTTCTTTAATAAGACTGCTCTTGGATCCGACAGGGTGTAAACCGCGTGGCCCATGCCGTAGATCAGGCCTTGGCCATCAAAAGCTTGCTTTTTCAGGATTTTTTTCAGGTAAGTCTTGAGTTGATCGACGTCACTCCAGTCCTCGACGTTCGCTTTAATGTCTGCAACCATTTCGATGACCATTTTGTTGGCACCGCCGTGTTTAGGTCCTTTTAGAGAACCAATAGCCGCTGCCAGAGCCGAATAAGTATCCGTGCCGGAAGAGGATACCACGTGCGTCGCGAAAGCCGAGTTGTTGCCGCCGCCGTGATCCGCATGCAGTGCGAGGAGCAGGTCGAGAGTTTCGGCTTCGGTTCTGGAATAGCGGTTGTCGCTGCGAATCATGTGAAGGACGTTTTCCGCCGTGCCGACACCTCTGCGTGGCGCGTGGATAAACAGGGATTTACCGTCAATGTAATGTGCTTTCGCCTGATAACCATAGGAGATGATGGTCGGGAAGCGGGCGATCATCTGGATGCTTTGTCTCAGGACGTTCTCAATGCTCGTGTTGTCAGGATCGTCGTCGTGAGAATAGAGAACCAGGACGCTGCGCATCAGTTTGTTCATGATGTCCTTGCTTGGGATCTTCAGGATCATGCTCTCGGTGTAGCCGGGCGGTAACGCTCTGTAGTCATCAAGCAGTGCGTTGAAGTCTGCCAGCTCGCTCTGGGTTGGAAGTTTTCCGAACAACAGCAGAAAGACGGATTCTTCAAAGCCTCTGCGTTTTTCCTGCTGGAATCCCTCTACCAAGTCGCGAATGTCGATGCCGCGGTAGGAAAGTCGGCCTTCATCCGGTATTTTGACGCCGTCTACAAGCTTGTATCCGTAGACATCCGCAATTCGGGTCAAACCGACGAGGACCCCTGTGCCGTTGGCATTTCTGAGACCGCGCTTAACGTCATATTGTTCGTAGACCTCACCGGCAGTCACATTGTTGTCGTACGCCATTTGGGTCAGGTGGTCGAAGTATTCTGTGAAATCAGTGGCCAGACACATGGTGCACCTCCGTTCTGTATATGGGTTCTTCATAGTATTAGGGCTTAGCCGATGGTCAATGCAGTTTCAAAGCCAATCCTGGCCGAAGTTTTGTGACAGCCTGCATCAAAGTACATGGCGGCTTCGTAAAATTCTTCAGTCGAGCGATTGTAAATCATCCAGGCGTTAGGCTTTAATGCTGCTTCGAGCTGCTCCAGATATAACGTGTCGTAAAGCGAAATTTTGTCGAAGTCGTCAGTGTTGGTGAATTCCAGCGGCAGAATGCCAGCATTAAGTAATTGTTGTCTGAACGACGTGTTGTAGGATTTCGCGATCACCGCTTTAACGCCCTTACAATTGTCAGAAAGTAATGTTCCCGCAGCGTTTTCTGAAGCGCCGCATTGACTGCCAGCAACCACCACGCTGGTACGTAGGTAGGACGCTCTTTGGTAAAAGTGTGGGTCGAAGTTGAAACTGTCATCAGAGACCAGGCTGACGGTCAAATTAAGGTTTAAGCCGACGTTCGCATTGAGGTCGGTGAGCAGTGATTCGGGGTGACACTGCAAGTTGGAATTCTGATTGGGGGAGTAGACGCCCTTTAAATTGGTGTTGCTGATCTTTTTGCAAGAATATATTTTTTTCACTGCAATTGTCACTCCTTTTCTGCTTTATTGTATACGATTATACGATTGAAGAGGGGCGTTGTCAACAGTGAAAATAGATAAATATACTGTTTTTATTTATGAACAAGAATTGGTTTTCTTTGACAATGCAAAAACCATGCAAATGGCTTTATATATAGGTTATGAGATTTTATATAATATTTTATGTTAAACAAAAAATTGAGAATGTCGATATTTATTTTATCTTTGTATGGATATATATACAATTTCTAAAAATCGTCATAGCTCAGAAGTGATGCAAGTCGAACGTGAATTAAATTCATTTAAAACTTGCATAACTACGGAAAGTCGTGAACTTGAAAAAATTTTGTATGTATTTGGAAAACATGCTAACATAGTGAATAAGATAAACGGAGATATTCGCAGTGGCTCTCATTGAAGCTACATTCTATAAAGGTCGGTGACACTATGAGCAAAAGAGATCTATTTTTGGCTGTGCTGTTAGTCGTTGTTTGGGGCGCTAATTTTACCGTGATTAAGCTGGGACTGACAGGAGTACCTTCGCTGGTTCTGGCGGCATCCAGATTCTTTATTGTTTCAGCGACCGCAATATTTTTTGTAAAAAAACCTAAGCTCCAGTGGGGATATATAATTGCATATGGTTTAACGCTGGGTGTAGGGCAGTTTGGACTTTTGTTTTATGCCATAGAAATTGGAATGCCCGCAGGCATAGCCTCCATAGTTCTTCAAACGCAGCCTTTCTTTACAGTGCTCCTGGCGGCGGTACTCTTAGGGGAGGCGGTTAAGCGTCAGCAGGTCGTCGGACTGTTCATCATGGCAGCGGGCCTGATCCTCATCAGTGGTGCCTATAAGGCCGGGGGGCTTTCCTCCGTGCCTATGGTACCGTTTATTCTCACCATTTCAGCGGCTTTGTTTTGGTCGATTTCCAACATAGTGCTTCGATTTGCGACCAGAGATGCCCAGAAACATGGTGAAAAGATCGACATGTTGGGACTGGTGGTCTGGTCCAGCCTTGTACCGCCCATTCCTCTGATGGCGCTTGCCTTCCTTGTGGATTCACCTCAAGAGATCTTGTTCGCGCTGTCGAACCTCAAAGGGATCTCGGTGTTTTCTGCGCTTTACCTGGCGTTTCTGGCAACTTTGTTTGGTTATGGTGTTTGGACCATGCTGTTTGACAAATATCCAACGGGTAAGGTGGCGCCTTTGTCCCTGCTTGTACCGGTGACCGGTCTTTTCACCGCCCAGGCAGTCCTGGGGGAAAAGCTGACTTCCGTTCAATGGGTGGGGTGCTTGGTTATAATAGCAGGACTGTTGATTTCAAATTTTGGGATCCCGCGGTTGAAGATGGTGAAGTGAGGGAGAGAAACTCGGTGTCAGCGGCTTGCGCCTATCGACCCCGAGTTTCTTCAAACCCCAGATTCATAAATACAAAAAACCCCGCCTGGCATGTCAGACGGGGTTTTTTTGAACCGTTTTTATTCTCTCTTCAGCCTTACATTATGATAATAATGCCTCGCATAAGAGGTGAAGGCAGACAGTTTGGAAGCAATTGCGACGACGAGCGCAGCCATGGTGTACCAGGTTCCGGGCTGAACAATCATCAGGAATACCGCCAGTGAAAACAGGATGGTGGCCAGCTTCCCAAATTTATTGGCTGGGATGACCGACTTTTCCTTTCTGAAGTACATAATGAGTCCACCGGTGATCATGAACAGCTCTTTGACGAGCATGATGGCCATAGCCCATAACGGCATGATGCCATCCAAGGTAAGGCAGATCAGCGCAGTCAGCAGCATGAGCTTGTCAGCGAGAGGATCGAGAACCGTACCGACCACAGAAACGAGGTTGTACCTTCGGGCTATCGCGCCATCCAGGACATCTGTCACGCCAGCGAGGATAAAAATAGCCAGGGCATAAAAATGCGCATTTGGAGCCTCAGAAAAATAAAGGATAGCGAAGACAGGCACGAGGAACAAGCGGATCACGGTCAAAATATTAGGAATGTGCTTCATACGCTTCACCTCCTCTGATTATTTAGTCTATCTATACCTCAATATTGGAAGTTTAAGCAATTTCGTGGGGGGCATGGAGGCTCAGCAGTGACGCCAGCTCGTATACAGGACTGAGATGAGATCACCTTCTGATTCTTGTAAGTCGTTTCAAAACAAGTTAACATAGAATTGAATGGAAAAGACCAGTTTACCAATAGAATGGGGGCTGCTGATTGAATAAATCTGTCGAGTATCTGCTTTATTTCACCTTATATACCGTTTTGCTGCTGTGGTTCGGAAAAAGCGGCATCAAAAAAACAAGAAATCTGAGAGATTTTTTTCTGGCAGGCAACAGTCTGGGTCTCTGGGCCTCTGTCTTCACCTTTACGGCAACCTGGTTCAGCGCAGCCTCCATGCAGGGTTTGACCGGTTCGATCTTTGCCTACGGATTATCCAGCGTCTGGTACTCAGTCATCCCCTGGTATCTGGGCACCATTTTTCTTTACTTCCTGGTGCCGAGACTGAGACGTCACGACATCATGACCTTGCCGGAATATTTTAGAATTCGCTATAAGAGCGTTGCGCTGCAAAGGCTGGGTGGCCTGGTCATAGTTTTCGCGTTCACTTTGTACATGACCATACAGATCCGCGGTTTTGGCGTCGTCATGAGCGAACTGCTGGACATTCACTATACATTGGCGACGCTCCTGGTGTTCATGTTCATTATTTATACGACCTTTGGCGGACTGTTTTCAGTGGCCAGAACGGATGGCCTCAATTTCATCCTCATCTTTTTCGGCGTAGTTTTTTCTGCGGGGCTGGTCCTGAACGCGACAGGCGGACTCGGCCAGATCCTCGAACAAGTCGCGCTGATTGGCACCACGCCGTTTGTAACAGCGGGTCAGACGGTGCCGGGGACTATGCTGAACTCTTTTTCCGCAGACGCCTACCCAACCCTCATGATCCTGACAGGATTTGTAGGCTGGGGACTGGGCTTTGCGGCTAACCCTCAATATGCCATCCGCATTTTGGCGGCTAAGGACCAAAAAACGGCTTACAAAATGATAACTTATTCTTTGATCTTTTTGACTATACTCTATGTCTACCTGATCATCATAGGTCTCGGATCCAGGGTGCTGCAGCCAACGATCCAAAGCATCAACTCGGTGGATGAGGTCTTTCCCTACATGATCAATTACGCGCTCTTCAGCCGTCTCAGCGGGATTGTGCTGATTGGCATGGCGGCGGCGGCGGTCTCCACGGCAAACTCTCAATTTTTGATTTTGGCAAGCGGTTTCACCTACGATCTCTTCGGGTATACCGTTGACACAAAGTTGGATGACGAAAAAATGATCACTAAAAATAGAATTTTTGTCCTGGCAGCCGGTACGGTATCCCTCATTATGTCTATTAATCCACCCAGCAGTTTGCTGAATTTTGGAGGGTATGTCTATGGTCTGTTCGCAGTGGCATTCCTGTTTCCGTTTTATGGCGGACTCTTCTGGAAGAAAGCAAATCGCAAAGGGGCTCTTTTTTCTGCTTATGGCGGTGTGCTGACCATGACCGTAGCGGCGGTGCTGGATCGAGGACTGTATGGTACGCCGGGGCATCTGATCCATCCTGCGTTCCCAGGCGTCATTGTGGCCGCACTCCTCTTCTTTGGCGTTAGCCTGTTTTCCAAGGGGGATGCGTCATGATCAAAATGGACATTGAAAACAAGATCCTGATTCCCTTTATGGTGCTGATCGCGTTTTCCATTGCGGTGCTGGGGCTGATTTCTTACTGGAATGGCTACCGCCTGCTTCTCAACAATCAGCGGTACGAACAGGCTCAGACGGTGTCGGAAGTGGTGTACCATCTGAGCGGGGTCGACTTTGACAATGAAGCTGAGGTGCGGGAAGCGGTGGGGTATTTGTCGGGGTACCATCGGCAGGGGCTTTATGTCTTTGAGGGGGATCAGGCGCTGATCAACCATTTGCCGGAGGATTCCGAAAAGCTTGTGCCGATGGTCATCAGAGCCCACATTGATCCGAACTTAAACCAAGGGGTTTTCGAAGACGACGCGCTGTTGATCTCCTACGCGCGCGATGCGCGGTCGGGTTGGACGGTGGCCGTCGCAGGGGAGAAGAAAATTCTCGCCGGGGAGCTCATAGATGCCCAGAAATATTCCATACTGGTCGCGATCATTTCTCTCATTTTGTCCATGCAGGCGACCATTTTGATCGCTCACCACCTGTCGCGGCCGGTGCGGTACCTGGCCGAGCAGTGCAACCAGATGTCTGCGGGAGATCTGGAGACGCAGCTCGAGATGGACCGCCAGGATGAGATTGGTGTCCTGGCGCAGTCGTTCAATCAGATGATTCGAAGACTTCAGGACAACGCAAAAAAACTATTGGAAGCCAAGCAATTCAATGAGGATATCCTGAGAAGTCTGACGACAGGGGTTCTGGTTATGGATCAGGAGGGCTTGGTGCTGAATCAGAACGAGGCAGCGCAGAGACTGTTGAGTCCTTCGCTAAGCGAGCAGGGCACCGACAAGACATTTGTGACACTCCTAAGAGAACAGCTGGAAGACTTGCTTAAGCTATCCCGGACCATTGACCAAGTGTACGTGCTGCAGGAGGCGGCCAGCGATGATAAACGCTATTTCGCAACGTCAGCTGCACCGCTGACCAACAGTCAGGGGACGACTACCGGCGCTATTTTCAGCTTCAACGATATTACTGAGAGGAAGCGGCTGGAGATGCGGATGGAGCGGGTTAATCGCATGGCTTATACAGGGCAGCTGGCGTCGGGTCTCGCTCACGAAATCAGAAATCCGCTGGCGGGCATGAAAACCAGTATTCAGGTGCTGAAGCGGCGTTTGGTGACAGCTGAGGAAGACCGAAACGGCGCGCTGTTTGATAATGTCGTCCATGAGATTGACCGGATGAACAAGTTGGTATCTGAGCTGCTGGATTTTGCGAAGCCTCATTTTCCGGATCTGCGGAGGATTGAATTGAATGCGGTGCTCGAGAGAACTCTGGCGCTGATCACACCAGCGGCGGAAGAACATCAGATTGATCTCGTCTATATACAGGGGGCTGAGCCGGTTGAAATCAAAGCAGATGAAAATCAGACGGAACAGATCTTGCTGAACGTCATATCCAACGCTATCAATGCCTCCTCCTCCAGCGACCGGATTGTCATAAGGATTGAGCCGAGGCCTTCTGAATTTGAAAAATCCGTTCAAGTCATAGTGCAGGATGAAGGAAAAGGCATTGCGGAAGAGGATCTCGACAAGGTGTTCGATCCTTTCTTCACGACTCACGCCACAGGTACGGGCCTGGGCTTGTCGGTTGTTCAAAAGCTCATGACAGATCTGGGCGGGGAGATTCAAATGGTCAGCAAAGAAGGGGCTGGGACAACGGTGATACTCAAGTTCCCAGCACCTTAGATAAGGAGGCGGTTAGATGATTTACCGCATTTTAGTTGTCGATGACGAAAAGTCACTCAGTCATTCATTATGTGAAGGACTGGGAGATTTGGGATATCAGACACAGTCGGCTGCAAACGCTGCAGAGGCTGTCAAACAAATGGCCGCCTTTAAGCCTCATATTGTGCTTTTAGACCTCAGACTCGGCAAGGACAACGGACTTGAGCTGCTGCCGGAACTTAAGAAAATAGATCCTGATTTGGTAGCCTTTATGATGACGGCTTATGGAGATGTCAAAACAGCGGTTGCAGCGATTAAAGCCGGCGCGTTTGATTATCTTCACAAGCCCTTTGAGTTTGACGAACTGGATATCCTCATACAAAAGGGGATTGAGCACCTCAAGGCTATGAATCGTCTGACGCTCTATGAAGATGAAAAGCTGCACCGCGGAAAATATATGATTGGTGAGCATGAACTCCTGAAGGCGGTCATTCACAGAGTAGAGGTCGTAGCGCCCAGTGAGCGGACTACTGTTTTGATTCAAGGGGAGACGGGAACTGGCAAGGAGTTGGTAGCGGAAGCGATCCACCGACTGTCACCCAGATCAGCGCTGCCGTTTGTGAAGATCAATTGTGGGGCTATTCCCCAAAACCTTATGGAAAGCGAACTGTTTGGATTTGAAAAGAATGCCTTTACTGGTGCTGCCGCGAGAAAGAAAGGGCTGTTGGAACTGGCGGACGGCGGTACTGTCTTTCTGGATGAAATAGGTGAGCTCCCCCTTGAGCTTCAGTCAAAACTGCTCAGATTTTTAGAGGACCATAAATTTAAACGTGTTGGCGGTCTGGAAGATCTCGAGGTGGATGTGCGTGTCCTCGCCGCTACGAATAGGGACTTGAAACAGGCTATTGAGGAGAAGTATTTCAGGGAGGACCTTTACTACAGGCTGCATGTGTTTCCAATTCAATTGCCGCCGCTGAGGCACAGAGGAGAGGATATACTTCTGCTGACTCAATTTTTCTTTGAGAATGAGGCGAAGAAACATCAGCGCCCGGTACCTGAATTGACAGAAGAAGCTAAAAGGTGCATGCTGACCTATCGATGGCCGGGGAACGTGCGGGAACTTAAAAATGTCGTTGAAAGGACAATTTTGCTGTATCCTCAGCAGCGTCTCGAGCCAATCCATTTGCCGCCTGAGATTTCGAAGCTGAGGCTTGTGGAAGGTGAGGAAATTCAAACTGCAGCCTCAAATAAATATGAGGTCCTGCTTGCAAGACTGACCAGTGGCGCTTTTTCACTGGAAGACGAGGTTAGTTTCATGGAGCGGCAGTATATTGAAGTGGCGCTGGCACTCAGCAATCAACAAATTTCAAAAGCAGCGGACCTTTTAGGCATCAGCCGGTTTGCGCTGAAGCGGAAGCTGGAAAAAGGGTAATGACGAGATGAATGACGAGCGATTTCGCACCTTGTGCGAAATCGCTCGTTCTATATGTGCGAAATCGAACAATTTGACTAACAATTTTGAATACTCAATCTTGAGAAGGTTGAAAATTCGACGTTTGCATTTTTGGCATCAAAATTGCTTTATAATTTGGCAGGAGGTGAGGCAAATGTTCAAAGTGGATTTGAACAGTGACTTGGGCGAAAGCTTTGGCAGTTATACCATCGGCATGGATCACGCAATTATTCCTTATGTTTCTTCTGTTAATATTGCTTGTGGTTGGCACGCCGGGGACCCGCTGGTAATGGCGGAGACGGTCAAGTCGGCAATGGAAAACGGTGCCGGACTCGGTGCGCACCCGGGTTACCCGGACTTAATGGGCTTCGGCCGCAGAAATTTGGCAGTTACACCGGCCGAGGTAAAGGCATATACCCTCTATCAATTAGGGGCCCTGCAGGCATTTGTCAAGGCGGCAAAAGGAAATTTACAGCACTTGAAACCCCATGGCGCCATGTACAATATGGCAGCGACAGACGCGAAACTTGCGCAGGCCATTGCGGAAGCCATGTATGAGGCAGCGCCGGAAGTCATTCTGTTAGGGCTCGCGAACAGCGAGATGATCAAAGCGGGTAAGGCCGTCGGACTCAAAGTCGCACAGGAGGTCTTCGCGGACCGCGCTTATCAGGCAAACGGCACCTTAGTGCCAAGGAGTCAGCCAGGCGCAGTCATTCATGATCCTGAGGAAGCCATCGCCAGGGTTGTGCGCATGGTCAAGCAGGGCGAAGTGACTGCAATCACAGGCGAAACTGTCGAAATGAAAGCAGATTCCATATGCGTCCACGGGGACAACCCGGAAGCCGTCGAATTTGTTAAGCGCATTCGTTCGACGCTGGAAAGTGAAGGCGTTACAGTGACTGCTTTAAGAAACGTGATTGGATAGACCGTTAGATCAAATAAGACAATTAGGGAGGATTCACATGGCTGATGTTAAAGCAACAACTAAAAAGGTCATTAAATCTGGAAGTTCCAGCGCTATTTTGGGTGCAGCATTTATCATGGCAACTTCTGCAATTGGTCCCGGCTTTCTGACGCAAACCGCGAAATTTACGCAGGATTTTGGTGCCAGCTTTGCTTTCGTCATTCTGGTTTCTGTTATTTTGGATATTGGCGCTCAGATGAACGTATGGAGAATTATTGGCGTTTCAGGCTTAAGAGGTCAGGATATTGCGAATAAAGTACTGCCTGGTCTCGGCATTTTCGTCGCTGTTTTGGTCGCGCTGGGCGGTTTGGCGTTCAACATTGGCAACGTCGGTGGCGCAGCTCTTGGCCTTAACGTTTTATTCGGCATGGACTTGACGGTAGCGGCAATTATAAGCGGTATTTTAGGCATCGCGATCTTTCTTTCGAAAGATGCTGGATCAGTCATTGACCGCTTCGTTAAAATCCTCGGCGGCCTTATGATTGCTATTGTGGCCTATGTGGCATTCAGGACTCAGCCTCCGGTCGGCGAAGCTATTGTCCGAAGCGTCACACCTGAAAATCCAGGCGGTTTGGTTTTCCCAATTATCACACTCCTCGGCGGTACAGTGGGTGGTTACATAACTTTCGCAGGCGGTCACCGTCTCATTGATGCCGGTGTCACTGGCGTTGAGAATCTTGGTCAGATCACTCGCAGCTCTGTCACTGGCATTATCATCGCTTCCATTATGCGGATCTTCCTGTTCCTCGCAGTCCTCGGCGTTGTCAGCAAGGGCCTTGAGCTTGACGCGGCGAACCCTGCAGCTTCTGCGTTCCAGCACGGTGCAGGCATGATTGGCTACAAATTCTTTGGCGTGGTCCTCTGGTGCGCAGCGATTACTTCTGTCGTAGGCGCGGCTTACACATCGGTTTCCTTCCTCAAGACGTTGAATCCTTTTATCATGAAATACGAGAAGCAGTTCATTATTGCCTTTATCGTCGCGTCCACCATGATTATGGCAACGATCGGCAAACCGGCCAACTTGCTCGTCCTCGCAGGTTCCCTCAACGGATTGATTCTTCCAATAACCATCGGCACCATTCTCTTGGCGTCACGACGTAAAGATATTGTTGGCGATTACAAGCATCCAACCTGGATGATCGCATTCGGTATTGTGATTGTCGTCGTAGCAGGGTATGCTGGAATTACAGCACTGAAGAGCATCACCGCACTGTTTGGTTAGTTGTTTCTGTTTAAATGAATGGAGGTGAGGGTTTTTGGAAAATGAGCTCCGACTGGCGCCATCCGGCGATCTTGCCCTGGTGGCCAGCTTTGGGAATGAAATTTCCGAGGCGCTGAATACAAAGGTCAGAGGTCTGATGCTGGCCCTCGAAAAAGTCAAAGTGGACGGGATTGTCGAAATGACACCCACTTATTGCTCCTTGATGATTCACTATGATCCGCTGCGCATTGGGTATGACGCTTTGTGCGGGAAGGTTCGTGATACCTTGGGTGCGTTGGATGACATAGAGCTTCCTGAGCCGACAGTCATTGAAATTCCAACCCTCTACGGCGGAGACTATGGTCCCGACCTGGACTTTGTGGCAAAACACAACGGTTTGACGGTAGACGAGGTGATAAAGATTCACACTTCGGGGACCTACAGAATCTATATGCTCGGCTTTACCCCGGGATTCCCTTACTTGGGCGGCATGGATGAACGCATCGCAACGCCGCGGCTGGAAACGCCGCGGACCAAGATCGCCGGCGGCTCAGTGGGCATTGCGGGCGCTCAGACGGGGATTTATCCTATTGACAGTCCCGGTGGCTGGCAGATTATTGGACGCACCCCTGTGGCCCTATATGATCCCCTCAGCGACGAACCCATATTGTTGAAAGCGGGAGAGTCCATCCGCTTTGTTCCGATTGACCAGGCAACTTTTGACCGCATAAGCCGAGAGGCGCAGAACAAATCGAGAGAAGGGAGGGCGTAAGGATGTCGGAAGCACGTTTTATTGAAGTGATTAAGCCGGGCATGCTGACGCTCATCCAGGACCTCGGACGTTATGGCTACCAACAATTCGGGGTTCCTGTAGCGGGCGCCATGGACCAGTTTGCGGCGGCTGTGGCGAACCTTCTCGTGGGCAACGACAGGTCGGACGCTGTCCTTGAAATGATGATGATGGGTCCGGAGCTGAAACTGAACTTTGATGGCCAAATCGCTTTGACTGGGGCGGACTTGGGACCCAAAATCAATGGCGCACCTGTAGCTGCGTGGCAGACCTTGGCAGTAAGCTCGGGTGATGTTTTAAGCTTTGCCGGTTTGAAATCCGGCCTCAGAGGCTATCTGGCCGTCCGTGGCGGGATTGACACGCCTCCGGTCATGAATAGCCGCTCGACCTACACGAAAGCAGCGCTGGGCGGGTTTGAAGGCAGGGCGCTCAAGGCTGGAGATCAAGTGCCTGTGGGCGCTGAAGGGACCGGCACAGCGACCGTGCCCCTGGCGATTCCACAGGATCAGATTCCGGTTTATGGGGTTTCAAAAACCATTCGTGTCGTCCTGGGCCCACAGGATGATGCTTTTACGGAAGCTGGGCTTCAGACCTTTCTGGAAAATATCTATACCGTCACCAATGAATGCGACCGAATGGGCTACCGGCTGGAGGGTCCTTCCATAGACCACGTCAAAGGCGGCGATATAATATCTGATGGCATAGCCTTCGGCGCTGTTCAAGTCCCGGGTCACGGCAAACCCATCATTATGATGGCAGACCGCCAGACCACCGGGGGATACACAAAAATTGCTGGCGTCATTTCAGTGGATTTGCCGCTTTTAGCCCAATCTAAACCAGGTGATCAGATTCGCTTCAAGAGGGTCTCCCTGGAGGAAGCTCATGAGCTGCTGAAGGCCCGTGAGGATTTTTATGGTGAGATTCCAGAGATGACGGCGGCAATGCCAATAAATCTGGCTGAAGCACGAAACCCGATTTCACAAGACATCATCAGCACAAGGCTGTTCCGGCTGAATGTCGCTGGCGCCGTCTATGATGTGAAGGTTGAAGAGGTTAGGGTTTAATAAAAGCTTTGGGACGGGAATAATGAACGTGCAACGCTGAAATTGTTGCTAAATCATTACCGTCCGCGTCCCCAAATTGGTTTTTGTCCGCGTCACCAGATTTTCATCCAGAAAAGGAGGCGTTAAATTTTGATACCGCTTAAATCCGCAGCCCCTGCAGAAATGCGGCAAGCAATCCGAAATGGCGAATTTGTCAAACCGACTGCTGGTCTCTGTCCGGGTTACGCACAAGGCAATCTGGTCGTCCTGCCCAAGGATTTGGCTTACGACTTCCTGCTGTTCGCTCAGCGAAACCCTAAACCATGCCCAATCCTTGACGTTACAGAAGTAGGCAGCCGGGAGATGGCCATAGTTGCGCCAGGCTCCGACATTGCCCGTGATATTCCTAAATACCGGGTTTACGAAAACGGCGTTTACGTTCAGGAACTTGAAGACGTCTCCGGCATTTGGCGCGACGACTTTGTCGCCTTCCTCCTGGGCTGCAGCTTCAGCTTTGAAGCTGCCCTCATGCAGTCCAATATTGAAGTGCGCCACATCACTGCCGGCAGTAACGTGCCTATGTACATCACCAATATACAGTGCCGTCCTGCAGGCGTTTTTTCCGGACCAACGGTCGTCAGCATGCGGCCTATCCCCTATCACCAGGTCGTCAAAGCGGCACAGATTACAGCCCGCTTCCCAGCGGTTCACGGCGCCCCTGTTCACATTGGTGATCCAGCGCAAATTGGGATTAAGGACATTTCTAAGCCGGACTTTGGCGACGCTGTTGAAATCAAGCCCGGCGAAGTCCCGGTATTTTGGGCTTGCGGCGTCACGCCTCAAGCGGTAGCCATGCAGTCCAAGCCGCCAATTATGCTGACCCATGCCCCTGGCTATATGTTCATTACAGATCTTCAGGATCACGAGTTTGCGGCGTTTTAGGTTATTGTAAAAAGGCTTGAAGCAAGTGTTTATAATCAGTCTAAATAAAATGATCCAAAAATAAAACAAGCTGAAAGCTCACCATCAAGTGGCGGCTTTCAGCTTGTTTTTTTGAGCTTTTTTAAGTCGATCATGAAGATCCCAGATTGTTTACACATTAACAACCCATTCGATGATATAATATCTCCTAAATGAGTCTATAGAGGAGGCACCCACATGATCAAAGTCGTTTCCAAAAACTATGTACCAAATGAAAATATAGAAGCCTTCAAAGCCCTTGCCGCCAAGCTGACAGTTGAAACCGTCAAAGAAGAAGGCTGCATGGACTATGCGCTTTTTGAAGATGAGAATAATCCAAATATACTGGTGTTCGTTGAGACATGGGAAAGCAAAGCGCATCTTGAAGCCCATTTTCAGGCGCCGCATTTCAAATTGTACGTTCCGCAAATGGGCGAATTGAGGACAGACAAAGATCTGATGATCCTCAACCTGGCGTAATGGAGGTTGGAGCATTGAAAAAACTGCAAATCTTAAATTTGGGCGTCTGTGACTATCTGAGCGCCTATCAGATTCAGCTTGACCTGGTGGCTAGGCGCCAAAAGGGCGAGATTGACGACACGCTGATCCTCGTTGAACACCCGCCGGTCATCACTCTGGGCAAATCCGCTGAAGACAGCCATATTCTCTTTGCTGAGGATTACCTCAGGGAACAGGGTGTCGAAGTCCACCAGATCGAGCGCGGCGGAGACGTGACCTATCACGGTCCGGGTCAGATTGTCGGTTACCCTATCTTTGACATCAAGCACGGCGGCATAGGCATCCGCACCTTTGTTGAGAATCTGGAGCAGCTGTTTATCCGGCTCTTAAAAGAAGAGTTCGACATCCCGGCCGGCAAGGATCCTGTCCATACCGGTGTCTGGGTGAACGGCTGCAAAATTACGGCGATTGGCCTCGCGGTCAAGCGCGGGGTCACCATGCACGGCTTCGCCTTCAACGTCAATACCAACATGTCGCATTTTCAGCTGATTGTCCCTTGCGGCATTGCGGACCGAGGCGTGACCTCTCTGGAAATGCTGACGGGAGAAACACAGGATTACGCGCGCTCGACAGAACTGGTCGCGGACTATTTCTGCAAGGTGTTTGGTTATGAGGGCGTGACCCCCTGCAGCTATGAAGCGGGCGAGTTCAAAGTCGGATTGGAGACCAAATAGCCAATATTTTCAAAAATAAAAATAGCCAGCAGGCTCATTTTGCCTGCTGGCTATTACTCTCTATATGGTCACTGCCCAAACACCATCACCGCTACGCCGGTAACGGTCAACACAGCACCGAAGACTTCACGGAAGCTGACGCGTTCTTTGTAGAGGAAGATGGAAAACGGAATGACCATGATGGGCACCAGCGCCATGATGGTAGATGCAATGGCGGCTTTTGTCATCTGGACGGCGATCAACGAAAAGGAAACGCCCATGAAAGGCCCAAAGAACGCGCCCATTGTGATGAAGCCCATTGCTCCGGGATTCTTCAGCGCGACTTTCGCTTCTGACCAGCGGTTGCCAATGGCGTAGAGGACCAGGAAGCCCGCAAGACCAGCCATCAGACGAATCTGTGTTGCGGCAAGGGGACTGTAATCCGCGCCCATGCCCAGTTTGCTGAGAATAAGCCCGGAGGCCTGTCCAAAAGCCCCTATAAACGCATAAAGCAGCCCTCTGAGGGGCAGTGAAGTCAGCTTCTTTGCCTCCTGGTCTTCGCGACCTTTGCTCCTTAAAAAAACGACCAGCGCAATCCCCAGAAGGGTGATCAGCATGCCCAGAAAGCTCAGAAGCGTCAGCTTTTCACCAAAGATGACGAAGCCCATCAGTGCCGCGAAGATTGGGGAGCTGGCCATAATGACCATTGCGACCCGTACGCCAATCAAGAGGTAAGATTGGAAGAGGAACAGGTCCCCTAAAACGAAGCCAATCAGCCCGGAGATGGAGAGCCAAAGCCAGGTCGTGGGTGTTGCGTCCATCGGGATCAGCGTCCCTCGGGTTATGTAGTTGAAGACCGTCATCATCAGCAGGGCGATAATCAACCTCAGTAAATTGACGGCAAAAGATCCAACGCGCTTGCCGGCCTGCTCAAAGCTGATACCGGTCAGGGTCCAGCAAATGGCCGTCGCGAAGGCGGCGGATTCACCCAGAAAATTCATGTTGACGTGCTCCTTTAATAGAAGAATTGGCTGTATTAGCATCCTCTACCATTATAGAAATGATTTAGGGATTTGCCTACAACTTTTTTTGACGATGATTGAAGAAAGTGTGGAAGCAGGCATCAAAGGGCTGTAACCCTGGATTCCTGCTTCCACACTTTTTTTGTTTGGCTCACTCAATTGGCTATGGATCACTTGATTAATTTGGTAGGATGGCCGGCAATTTGCCATCTGAGGTCTTCTTTCAGATTGGCCATGGATTCCGGATCCACACTGTAATAGAATTCATGCTCAAGGGCCAGGGCACTCATGATGCCAACTATACTGAAGAACAGCATGCCGCCTTGAGGTGTCATGATGGTAAAGTCGAACAGGCTGTGGCCCAGCATAAGCATCAGCAGACCCGTCAGGAGCGGCGCGAGACGATTGCCGGCTTTTTTCAGGACGAAAGCCAGATGCAGGCTGTGGGACAGAATGATCGAGGAGACAATCAAACCGCCTACCCCCAGCATCACCGTCACGGAAAGCCAGAGATTGTGGGCGTGAATCTCGCCGGTCTGTCTGAAAAATCCGAGGAGACCCCAGCCAAAGACAGGCTTGAACTGTATCAGGTTAATAGCTTCAAGCCATAGAGCGGATCTCGAGTTGGTCAAATGGTTGACTTCGGGCATGATCAGCGCCAGGATCAGAAGGCCCGCAGAGGAAAGCAAGGCACTGAGACGCCCCAGCCGGCTGCCGCTGAAGAGGCCGTAGGCGATCAGGCCGAGCTCCAGGCCCAGTACAGCGCCTTTTGAGCCGGTGAGCAGCGTCGCAAGCAGATACAATAGACTGCCGGTTATGTAGGTCTTTCTCTTTTCGCCAGTGGAATGGCTGATCCAGAAAAGCCCAATCAGGAACAGTGCGGCGAACCAGTCGCCGGCAACGTTTGGATTGCCAAAAGTACTGTAGATTCTATAGGCGGTTCGCGTCGGTATATAGGTTGGGCTCCAAAAAATTTCAGAAATAAAAGTCAAGTCCATGAAAAAGGACAGAAACTTCTCCGCCAGTCCGAGGCCCGCCGCGATCAATCCCAGCCGCCATACTTTTTCCAGCAGCGCTTCAACCTGATGGGTACGTGTCACGGTGTTCTGCAGAAAAATGGTCCAACCCAGGTAAATCAAGATGCCGAAGGACACCAGAATTTCCCTGAGGGAATGGTTGTAGATCCCAGTCAGCAGCGCCCAGTTAAAGAGAAGAATTATGCCGATGGTCATAGGCGTCAGCCAAATCGTCATTTTCTTCCGGTAAGCAGCCATGGCCGCGCCAATGGCCGGGATCCAGGCTGTAAAAGGTGAAAATAATATAAGTGCAATCCAAGAACGGTCCATTTTAGTTGTCTCCTGTCGATTGAATTCCCTTCAAGATTCTAGCACATCTGCGGGCTGAATCAAGTGGCATAGCCAAATTGTAATCAGTTGACGAGGCAATCTGAAAAAATGATAAACGGAAGCTGGTGTCTGACACCGACTTCCAAAACGGAAGCTGGTGTCAGACACCGACTTCAATTCGGCAATATCACTATGTCAATTTCTGATCTGCAGATTCTGTCATGATGAATTTCGAAGGGAATGTGGTAAGATGGTAACAGCTGAACAAAACAAAAGGAGCGGTACGGTATGACATACAAAAGTGCATCACCTCACAACGCGCCGGCCTTCCTACTCCTTCACGGCTTTGGCGGCGGCCCCTGGGAAGTTGAACCCTTGGCGGAAGCTCTCAGAGCAAAAGGCGGTCTGGCTGCAGTGCCGACCCTACGCGGTTTATCCGGAAGCAGTCGAAGAGAGATGGGACATCACTCCCATGAGGATTGGATCCATGCCGCAGAGCAAGCCTACAAGGCTCTAAGAAGACAAACAGACAACATTGTCCTGGCGGGTTTTTCCACGGGAGGGCTGATCGCGGTGCATCTCGCTTTGAAATATCAACCAGCAGCACTTATTTTCATGAGCGTCCCCGTGAGACATTGGGATCTGAAGCGGGTGATGACCAATTTGGCGGAAGACTTTAAACACAAACGCGCTGACCATTTGCGCTATTATATGAAAAGCGCCGTCAAATTCCCGTTGAGAGCCCTGTTTGAATTTAAGCGCATTCAAATCCGGACGAAATCCAGGTTCGGTCAGCTGAGTTGCCCATGTCTCATTTTACAGGGTCTGGATGACGACACCGTCCACTGGAAAAGTGCAGAACGGATAAAAACCGGTATTCACAGCCAAAATCCCAAACCAGAAGTGACGCTTGAATATTTCGAACCAGCCGGCCATGTCTTGCTCCACGGTCCAGCCAGCCGTCAAGTCATCCTGCGAATATTGAAGTTCCTTCAGGATTCGTGTATTTTGTAAATAACAGTAGTCATAGATCTGAGTAACGGAAAAATCTGCTGCCTCTAAGATGAAGAATAATGCATAAGCAAAATTAAAAGCCAAAGGAGGAACCTGCCGTGAGCCCGAGCCGAAAACCAAAGCTCAGAACCTATCTCTTGTTAATGGCGGTCGTTGCCCTCTTTGGCCAAATCTATTTCTACCCGTTTCAGTCTACCTTCAGGTTTTCTGCGGGTGTTTTGGCGCTAAGTCTGATTCTTCTCATACGTGAGGATATTTCTGAAATAGGCACAGCGGCTGTATCCGCTGGCGCCATTGTCGTGCTCAGAACCGCCATAAGGCTATATTTGACAGAGCTGCCGTTAGTGGATTTAGTCGCAGAAAACCTGCCGGCGGGGGTGTACTACCTTTCTTTTGGCGTTTTGGCAAAGGTACTCCGCCTGAGGTCCAGAAAAGAGCAGCCGTTTGTGACAATGGCAACCCTGGCTGTGGTGGACATTACCTGTAATCTCATAGAATCCATGCTTGGCGGAACGAATTTTTTGAATCTGAGTGTGCTGATCGTGACCATCGGCATAGCACGCAGTATTTTGGCTTATTTTGTCTATTTTCTGTACCGAAGCCAGGAGCTGCTGATCATGAAGCGGGAGCACCAGAAGCGTTACGCTCAGCTGAACGCGGTCATGGCCAACATTCAGGCGGAGTTGTTCTATCTGAAGAAGTCTATGGGAGAGATCGAAAGCGTCATGAGCCGCAGTCACGGCTTGTACGAGGCCCACAAGGACAATCCCGACGTGAGGGACGAAGCGCTGACCATTGCCCGGGACGTGCACGAGATCAAGAAGGATTATTACCGCGTGCTGAAGGGCTTTGAGAGCCTTGTCAAGAATTTTGAGAAGGACGGGGCCATGAGTCTGAAGGACATTGCGTCCATTATTGAGATCAACGCCCAGCGGATTCTGGAGGAGATGGGGAGTGCCATCACCTTCAGGCTTGAGGTGGGGAACTCAATCCAGGTTAAGCCCTACCACAGTGTGTTCACCATCCTCAACAACCTGATCGTGAACGCCATGGATGCCTGCGGCAAGGAAGGTGACATCATGGTGACCCTGGACGTCGACGCTGAAGCTGAGGTGGCGCGTTTTGTCGTGAGGGACACCGGTGAGGGCATTGAGGACTACTTGCTGCCGGTGCTTTTTACGCCGGGTTTCACGACGAAATATAACGAAGAGACTGGGGCGGCCTCTACGGGCATTGGGCTTTCCCATGTGAAAAATTTGCTGGATGCCCTGGGCGGGCGCATTGACATTGAAACAGAAGTGGGCAAGGGCACCGCATTCACTCTGACGATCCCACGTCAGGCACTGGAGGAATAAGTCATGTCGCATTCGAAAAACGAGATGTTTTCAGGGATGGGCGCTCAGAACCAGGCGCCTCATACCTTTATGATCATTGACGACGATCCCAGCGTTCGGGTGATGCTGCGGCAGATCATCGAAAAAAACCAGCTGGGCAGGGTCGTGGCGGACCTGTCCTCCGGCACCCACGCCGCGGAGGAGATTGCCTTCTATCACCCGGACATGGTCCTGATCGACTATCTGCTCCCGGGTGTGGATGGTGTCGCCGTGATGGAGGCCGCGCTGCGGCAGGGCTATAAGGGCAAGTTCATAATGATTTCTCAAGTGGAAGATGAGCCGATGGTTTCAAAAGCCTACACCGCCGGCATAGTGTTCTTCATAGGCAAACCTGTCAACCGGATCGAGGTGATCAACGTCATCCGGGGCGTGGCTCACAACCTCGAGCTCGAGCGCTCCATGTCGCTGATTCAGAATGCCCTTCAGTTTGTGGGGCGCACCCAGCCTCAGGTAGCTGCGCAGCCACAGGATGCGAATGCGAGGCTTACCGCCATTTATTCAGACCTCGGCATTGTAGGGGACAGCGGCTGCAAGGACTTGACCCGGCTGATCCTGCGGATCAGCCAGTCCTCGGCGGCTGGAACCTATCAGCTTCAGGAAGTCTATAAAGAGATTGCGGAAGCGGAGTTGGGAACGGGTCTTGAGGGCAGCGCAGTCAACACCCGGGCAGTAGAGCAGCGGATTCGCAGGACCATTCAGAAGGCCTTGGCCAATTTGGCGGCGCTGGGTCAGGAGGATCCTTACAATGCCAAGTTTACGGAATATGGCACCCTTCTCTTTGATTTCCCTCAGGTCAGACAGGAAATGAAATATCTCGATGGACTGACCAAGGAGCGGGGGAAGGTCAGCATCAAGAAGTTTGTGGAAGGGGTTATTTCGAAGCTTGGGGGATAGCCGGGAAGATCAAAAAATGACCAGACATAGTCGCGGCGCGGCTATGTCTGGTCATTTTCTTTATTGATCTACTTAACATTTCCAATTTTACTTCGATATAACACTAGTAAGGCTAATCTAGTGATAGACAAACTTCGACAAAGTGTGAACAGTATTATCAAAACTATAAAAATATAAAAATATTTTTATATAATAACCATAATAAAAGCTTTCCAATAACGAACTGAGGTGACCTGCGTGGAACAGTCTTCAACAACACAGTATGATTACCATATTGGTTTTTGCGAACTCATTGATTTATTTCCGAGCGGCCTCTACGTCATCAGGGATGAAGTCATCATAGACTGCAACCAAACCGCCCTCGAGATGTTCGGCTTCAGCGACAAATCGGAGATCCTCGGAAAGAAACCCTACGAGCTGTCACCTGAGCTTCAACATGACGGATCACCCTCTGTCACGTTAGGAAAGCGACTGGTTGAAAATGCTCTACTCAGCAGCGGGCACAGCTCCTTCCACTGGATCCACAGGCGTAAAAATAATGAAGATTTTCTCTCTTCCATAAATTTGTATAACATCAAAGGCATCCTGTTTGCGGTGATCACCGATCTCCATGAAATTGATCATCTGAAAAAACAGATCAAGTACAAGGACGACATGTACCGCCTCATGTTTGAAAACCACAACAGCGCCATGCTGATCATAGACCCGGAAACAGGCAAGATTCTGGAATCCAACGCCGCGGCCAGCAGTTTTTATGGGTATGGTGATCAAGAGCTTTCTAACCTGTATATACAAAATATCAACATTTTGAGTGATCTCGAAATCAAGGAGGAAATGAGCAAAGCCAAGTCTGAAAAGCGCAATTATTTTCTTTTTACGCATAAGCTGGCAAGCGGTGCGTTAAAAGAGGTTGAAGTTCATAGTTTTCCTATCGCGACTGAAAATGGCAAGCTTCTCTTTTCCATAGTCCACGATATTTCCGAAAAAGTCGAGCAGCGCTTAATGTTCGATACCTTGTTCAACGACTCTCCCTATGCAGTGGTCATCTTAGGTAAAGACAAGTTGTTTTTGAACACGAACAGAAGCTTTTGTGAGATGTTTCAGTATTCGCCGGAAGAGGTCATTCGCGCTTCAGCAGAGGCGTTATTGTCACCGGATGGTAAAAAAGGACAAATTGAAGAGCATATCAATCACGTCTTCAACGGCAACATTATCAAAACAGAAGGTACGAGACGAAGGAAGGATGGCACTCTCATTGATGTGGAAATCTTCTGCTATCCCATCCTGAGCCATAAAAGTGTCATTGGTGCTTATTTAATTTATATTGATATCTCAGAGAGAAAAAACCAGGAGCGACAGCTGAAAGTCTTCAAAAAAGTGCTGGAATCCAGCTCTGAGGGCTTTGTCATCACGGATCCTCAGACCCGCATTCAGTGGTGCAATACCGCCTTCAGCAATATTACCGGTTATGGGTTCGATGAGGTTCGAAATCAAAAAATAAATTTTCGTCGATCTGAAGTCCATGATGCTGCCTTCTACGAAATATTTTGGGAAGCGCTCAATCATGGCGGAAAGTGGACGGGTGAAATTTGGAACAAGAACAAGCATGGGGACGTTTATCCGGAATGGCTCAGAGTGGAACATCTTCTGGATCATAGCGGTGAGATCGCCCATTATGTAGGCGCTTTCAGAGATATGTCAGAGAAGGTCAAGCAGGATCAGTTCATTGCAGACCTTGAACAGAAGGACCTATTGACGGGTCTTTACAATCAGCGTTATTTTTTGAAATTTGTAGAGTCCCTGATTTCAAAGAGCAGTGGAGATCAGAATCGATTTGCCATTGCTTACATGCACCTCAACCGGTTCAAGGAAATCAATGATTCCCTTGGCAGGGACATAGGTGACGAGATCCTCGTGCAAACTACTGACCGCATCAAGCAGGTGCTGGGAGAACGGGCACTGTTTTCCAGATTCTACGAAGAACAGTTTGTTCTACTTCTCGAGAATTTTCGCGATAAAGAGGCCTTGGATCATGTCTGCAGCTCAATTAAGACTGCCGTAGATGAACCTTTGAAAATCCAAAATCTTCAGCTCTACGTTTCCTCTCGCCTTGGGATAGCCCTTTACCCGGAGCATGGCACAGACGGTGAAACCTTGATCAGAAATGCAGATCTCGCCATGCACAAGGCGAAACTGGCGTCGAAATATCACGGGTGTGTCTGCTTTACAGAAAGTATGGCGACTGAAATTCATGAGCGGTTCTCCATGACGAACGATCTGGTGCTGGCCGCCAGCAGAGAGGAGCTCTTTTTGGAGTATCAGCCTATTGTGCATCTTGGGACGAAGGAGACCATCGGCCTGGAAGCCTTGATCAGGTGGCGGCATCCAAAGCTTGGCCTTCTGTCGCCTGTCAAGTTTATCCCAATCGCAGAGCAGACTGGCTTGATCATTGAGATTGGACTTTGGGTCGCAGAGGAAGTGTGCAGTCAGCTCAAAGCGTGGCACCGCAGTGGCTTCACGCCTGTGCCGGTTTCCATCAACGTGTCGGCCATACAGCTGGAACAGCTGGATTTTGCGGACCGGATCGCCAGGATCGTTCAGGACAGCGGCGTAGAATCGAGCCTGATCAAACTCGAAATCACTGAAAGCGTCAGTCTCGGAGATGTGGAGGTCGTTCTTGGCAACCTGGCGAAACTGAAATCCCGCGGCTTTGAGATTTCCCTGGACGATTTTGGGACGGGCTACTCTTCCTTCAGCAGCATTGAAGAGCTTCGGGTTGACCTGATCAAAATTGACAGGAGCTTTATCATGATGCTGGACCGCGACGCGAAGAACGTAGGCATGATCAACTCTGCCCTGATCCTCGGGCGCTCCTTTGGGCTGAAAACCGTGGCTGAAGGGATTGAGACGGAGGCTCAGCTGGCTATTCTTCAAGGCCTGAAGTGCGACTTTGGTCAGGGGTATTTTTTCAGCAGGCCGGTGTCGCCAAAGTGTGTTCAAACCTATTTGAAGCGCCGGATGGGTGAGTTGGTACAATAATCTCAACAGTAAATGAAATGTACTGTATTTTGACTTCCCCGCTTGGGACACAGCGGCAGAATTTGTTGGATAGCGTCTTGGTGGCTGTCTATAAGGATTTTGCCGATGGTCACTCAAGTGGGGTTGTTTCACGTTTGAACTTATTACATTTAAAGACTTGATTGAACTTTAATGGAAAAATTGGAAAAGGGGCTATACCATGCAGGCAGATCTACAGTCAAACCACAATCGAAAACGCACTATGCCCATAAGAACACTCATCATACTTGCTTACGCAGTCAGCGCTCTGATTGGGATCTTATCAGCCGGGGCGGTCATCTTAACAAACTGGAAAAGTTCCATTGATTCAACCGTTGTGGAGATGGCGAATGAAACCAATAGGGATATTATCGAGGAAATAGAAACTTTCATTCAGGTACCCAAGCATATGGTGGAGGTCAACCTGGGACTGCTTGAGCAGGGCATCATTGACATGGAGGAGCCTGTTCTCAGAGAAAAGTTCTTCGTCAATGCATTGGGCAGTCATGAAGGAGATGCAGTCTACAGCTTCAGCTTTGGGTCGGTGACCGGGGACTACTATGGTGCCAGACGAAGTGAGGATGGCGCGATTCAGATCATGAGAAATAATGCTTCAACGGACGGTCATTCCTGGTATTACGCGGTCAACGACGACTTAACGGCAGGGGATCTGATGGTGGAGGCTGGAAAGTTTGACGCGAGGACTCGGGCATGGTATATAGCGGCAGCGGAGACTGGGGCGCTGGCATATTCCGGCATTTACAAACATTTTGTCCTGAATGATTTGACGATTTCGGCTGCGGCGCCGCTCTACGATCAGACGGGAAAGCTGCAGGGGGTCTTGGGGGCACACACGAAACTGGAGTCGACCAACGCGGCGCTGCGTGAAATTACTAGCGGAAAAAACGCGTTATCCGTGATCGTGGAAAAAGATACTGGCTATTTGGTTGCTAATGGTTTAGGCAAGAACAATTACACGCTGGACGCGGAGGGGAAATTTCAAAGACTTTCGATTAAAGACTTTGACAATCCGTTGATGCTGCAGGCTTACGAGCATTTTATGCGCAGCGGGGAAACGTCGATGATCAATGATCAGGAAAGTGAGCGTCACTTCACTGAAATTGCAGAGTTTAAGCAAAGCGGCATTCGCTGGCTGGTGATTACCTCTGTACCGGAGGGGGTTCTCGCGGCAGGCTACCAAAAGAGCTTTGAGGCGTCGATCTTACTTAGCCTTCTCATCCTCTTGATGTTTGTACTATTCTTTTTAAAGCTCTCACAAAAATTATTCGGACCTATTACCTCTTTGCTGGAGACCCAGGAAAGGTTTTCAGCGGGCGATTTAACCCAAAGAGCACCTATTTTCAGAAATGACGAGGTGGGAAAACTTGCCGCCTCATTCAATAAAATGGCGGAGATTATTAATTCTCAAGTTTATGGTTTGGAGCGTGAGGTCGCTGCGCGAACAGAAGACCTTCGCGAGCGCAACGCAGCCCTTGAGGAGCATAAAGACCGGCTCAAACTGATCCTAGACTCTACTGTGGAAGCGATCTGCGGACTCGATACCCAGGGGCGCTGTACGTTTATCAATGACAGTGGGGTTCAGATGCTGGGTTATGACAGTCCTGCGGAGCTTGTGGGCAGACATTTGCATCAAGCCATCCATCACAGCATGCGGGATGGTTCTATCATACTGGACGAAGAATGCAAGATTTACCAGGCTTCCACAAAAGGCGTAGGCGCCCACGTGACGGATGAGGTTTTTTGGAGAAAAGACGGTACCTTCTTTGATGTGGAGTATCATTCCTATCCGCAGATATTTGAGGGCGTCGTTGTCGGCACCGTGGTCACCTTCATGGACAACACCGAGAGAAAGAAAATGCAGCAGATGATTTACAATGAAAAGGAGCAGTTTAAAACCACTTTGTTGTCAGTTGGTGACGGCGTCATCTCAACAGATCATCATGGCAGAATTCAGGTCATGAATCCCATTGCGGAAGCACTGACAGGCTGGACCCAGGAGGAGGCCTTCGGGAAGCCCTTTGAAGAGGTGTTCCATATCATCAATGAGTTCACCAGGGAGCGCTGCGAAAATCCGGTGGCGCGAGTGCTGGAGATCGGTGAAATCATTGAGCTGGCGAACCATACCATCCTGATTGCGAAGGATGGCAGAGAAGTTGCCATTGAAGACAGCGCTGCACCAATTCGCAGCGATAACGGCTTCATTACCGGTGTGGTCATAGCGTTCAGGGACTTTACGGATAAAAAAGAAAGGATCCAGGAGATTGAATATTTGAGCTTCCACGATCACCTCACCGGACTCTACAACCGCAGATACATTGAGGATGCGTTAACGCGCATGGACACGGAGCGCAATCTGCCATTTTCTGTTTTGACCATAGATGTCAACGGACTTAAACTGACAAATGATGCCTTCGGTCATAAGATGGGGGACCGGCTGCTGGTTCAGGTGTCACGGCTGCTTAAAAGCGTGTGCAGGGAAGATGATCTGGTTGGACGCATGGGCGGTGATGAGTTCGCGATCCTTCTGCCAAAGACAACGGAACTTCAGGCTGAGCGGATCAAGAAGCGGATTCTGGATGCGGCAGCAGGCACCAAGCTGGACTCGGTTATAGTCTCTGTGGCGATTGGCCAGGCGACCAAAGTTGATGCTGAAAAGGATATGAGTGATATTTTGACTCAGGCAGACAACAATATGTATAAGGAAAAGCTAAAATTTGGCAAGCTGATGCGGAGCCAGACTATTGAGACGGTCCTGAAGAATATCAACATGAAATATGATCAGGAGCAGATTCATACAAAGAGAGTGTCCCAATACTGTGAGGCCATCGCTCGGGCTATGGCGCTGAGTGAGAAGGACGTTCAGGACATCAAGACCGCCGGGGTGCTGCATGATATTGGAAAGATCATGATTTTGCCTGAGCTTTTAAACAAGCCTGGGCGATTGACGGAAGAGGAGTTTGAGATCATCAAGCGCCATCCGGAGACGAGCTACCAGATTCTGAAGTCTGTGGATGAGTATGCCGGCGTGGCCGAGGATGTGCTTTACCATCATGAGCGAATGGATGGGAAGGGCTATCCTGAGGGCTTGGTCGGGGAAGAGATCCCGCTGAATTCAAGGATTATTGCCGTGGCGGATGCCTTTGAGGCTATGACGGCGAAGCGGCCGTATCACAAGCCCAAGACGAAGGAAGAGGCTGTGGCGGAGCTGAAGCGGTGTGCGAGGACGCAGTTTGATCCAGAGGTTGTGGAGGTTTTTGTGGGGAGGGTGTTGTAGGGGTTTAGTAAGTGATGTAGGGACGTGTGTTGGAGAAAGTGGATTGGGTTGTTTACAATGGAAGTCGTAAGCTGCATAAAGTTTGTGACGAGAAGGTAAAGAATTTTTGAGGCTACATTGTGTCAGTGAGTTGCTGGCGTGGTGTGGTCTTTTTTTTGTGGGATAGGGTCGAGTGGCTAACTGAAAAAAGATGAAGGGAAAAGAGAAATAGAAAAATGCAAAAAAAAATCAAAAATAGTTTAGTGAGGCTATTAACGAAATGCTAATTGAACCGATTAATACAACATGAGGATGAAAAAAGCATCCGAAACAGCGGACTGAGATGATCATAGGTTGGCTGGAGTCAAAATCTGCGAAAATGGATGTTCGCGGGTTAATAAAACCACTTTCAGGGAGGAAAAAGGAACATGAGGATTAACCACAATATCGCAGCAATGAACACGTACTCTAGATTGTCTAGTGCACAAAGCGCGCAAGCAAAGTCGCTCGAGAAACTTTCGTCAGGACTTAGAATCAACAAAGCTGGAGACGACGCAGCAGGTCTTGCAATCTCTGAGAAGATGAGAGGGCAGATTGGTGGTTTGAATCAGGCGGTTAGAAATGCGCAGGATAGTATCTCATTAATTCAAACTGCAGAAGGGGCACTGAGTGAAACTCATTCAATTCTGAATAGAATGAGAGAGCTTGCTGTACAATCAGCAAATGATACAAATACTGCTGCAGATAGATCACAAATGCAGAAGGAAATTGATCAACTTACATCAGAAATTGATAGAATATCAACTACAACTGAATTTAATACAAAAAAATTACTTAATGGCGACGCTGGTAACAAAGTTAATTATGCAAGTAATGCGAACGTCTCGTCAGCAAAAGTTACCGGTGAAAATGTTGCGTCAGGAAATTATGCGGTTGTTACTACAACAGCAGCTCAACAAGCAACTATTACAGGTGCAGCATTTAATGACGCTGCCGTAACTGCAGGATTAGGTACCAATGGGTCTGTTGAAGTGAATGGAAATACTATTAACTTTACAATTGTAACTGGTGATGCTGCCGCTACTTCCACAAATTTTAAAACTGCACTTAATAACGCATCAATCGGGCTCACAGCAACAGGAGACGAAAGCGGATTAACATTAACAACAAATGAGTTTGGTTTGGAAGAAACAATAACAATATCAGCCAATGATTTAACAGCTGCGATGGGCCTAACAACAAATAATTCAACGGATGCAACGGATTCGGGTGTAAATGTTGAAGGTACAATTAACGGTTTAGTTGCAGATGGTAGCGGCACTAATTTGAGCGCTGCAGGATTATCTGTAACTTTAACTAACAGCGCGGCATCAGCAGTTGCGGGAGCGAAAGGAACTGTTTCTGTTACTAATAGTGCATTAACGACTCAAATTGGTGCTAATAAAAATCAATCAATGACAATTAGTATCAATGCAATGAGCACAACAGACTTGGGTATAAATAACTTGGATTTGGAATCTCAAGGTGGCGCTGAAAGCGCAATTTCATTGATTGATAATGCAACGGCAACTGTATCAACTGAAAGAGCTAAACTTGGAGCCTATCAAAATCGCCTTGACCATACTATAAACAACCTTACTGCAACTTCAGAGAATCTAACTGCCGCTGAATCTCGTATTCGAGACGTCGACATGGCTAAAGAAATGATGTCTTTCACCAAGAACAACATTCTTAACCAGGCTGCAACAGCGATGTTGGCTCAAGCAAATCAAATGCCACAAGGCGTTCTCCAGCTTCTCGGCTAAGCATAATTTGACTCCCCCGTACCAGGCACGTTTTTCGGAACGGTGACGAAAAATAAAGTTGAAAAGTTTGCAAATACTTGTTTTCGTCAAAAAAACTTCAGATTCTTCACGGACGGAGGCAGGTACAGGACGAAGAAGTTGTGAAATTAATTTACAATTTACGATGCAAAAGCAGGGATCAATCTTCATCAACATGAGGGCTGATCCCTGTTTTAAAATGTGTTTGGTGGTTTGGAAAGTGACCATCGGCGGAGATTTGACTCATTTAATCACTTTAACTCTCAAGGAGCGCATACAGTGTTAACTAAAAAAAGATTAAACTTTTTCTCTTTAATGATAATTTTAGTACCAGTCTTGATTTATAATTTGAATCAATTTAGCACTGAACTTATTATGAAACCGGATTTGCACTTTTATTATGTGATTTTCAGTTCGGGAATCGCGTTACTGGTAGGGGTTGCCTCTTATCTGGAGTATAAGAAAAGCAAGGTGGAAAAGATATTTTACCTGTCGATTGGCTTTATTGGCGTAGGTGTATTTTACACCTTTCACGCGTTGGTTACGCCCAAAATGACCATTATGCAGCCGTTTGAGTTTGCCAGTGCGGTCATCAATATAAATGTCTTTGTGTTGTTTGGAGACTTGAGCAGAATTTGGCTCGCGTCAATGATGTTTATGCCGGATCATCTGTTTGGGAAGAAGAAAGAAATCAAAAAATGGTTTAATGGCTATATGTTGCTCATACTTCTGATTCTATTGTCAGTGCTGAGTTATAAAGGGCTGATGAATCCGGAAATCTTTCCGGTATTCAAAAATGATGACCTGACAGACACAAATTTCGCAATCCTTACAAAAGTGGCCACTTTGCTGTTTTTAGGCATCAATGCCTTGAAATATTACTATTCCTATAAAGCAAAGCAGAATATTACGATCCTCTCATTCATCATAGGCCTGTGTCTCATAATGGAAACCGTCATCATCTTCATGATTTCCAAGCCATGGAGTGCAAATTGGTGGCTGGCACACAACCTGTTTTTGATGAGTTACATAGTCATAGGTTTAGGCGTTTTGTACAGTTATTTTAGCAAAGAAAAGTACGAGTACTTTGACGTGCTTGGTCAAATCAATAATTACACAAAATTGCTGGAAGAGAAAAATATGAAGCTAAATCAACTTGCCAACTACGACGCTCTTACAGGTTTGTCAAATAGAAGCAGATTCATTCATGAAACGGAAGCCTATATCCATAATGCAAGTGCAGAAAACACCGTTTTTGCACTTATGTTCATTGATCTTGACTATTTCAAATCCATCAATGATAAATATGGGCACCAAATTGGTGATGAGGTGTTGAAAATTGTTGCCGCCAAAATCAGCAATCAGATCAAATCGAGTGACCTGGCAGCAAGAATTGGCGGGGATGAATTTTTGGTGTTGTTGAAAGAGGTCAATCGGGTTCAAATTGGTGAGATCTCAGAGCGGCTCGTTGAACGCTTATCAGAGCCTATCGTGATAAATGAGTATAGATGTCAAGTTGGTGCAAGTATTGGGATCAGTATTTTTCCGGATAACGGGCGTACCATTGATGAGCTTATTTCGGTAAGTGACGAAGCAATGTATAAAGTGAAGAAAGAAGGCAGGAATAATTATTTGATTCTCGCAGTGTCAGATTGAATTGAAAATGACTATCGGCAAAGATTTAAGGCTTTAAAGGCCAAGATTCAGCGACTTGATCTCATGGTGACGGATACTGTCACCTAGATTAGTCTTAAGCGGCTTTTTTATCCAGGCGCGAAGTGGGTATAATAATAATAGCTCGAACAGGATCGCGGGCTTTGAGAAACCTGAAGGAAGGTATGAAGCCATGAAAAGAGGTCTAATGATCCTTTTGCTGCTCACAATGGCCTGTCTGGCGCCCGGGTGCGTCAGGGAAGCTGAGCAGGAGCCGGAACTTCCGAATCCTGTCAAGGAGTCGACGTCGGAGGAGATCCTCGAGACGCTGGGCATCACGTTTAATCTCCCGAGTGACGCGGAGGAGGTGGCGTACCATATCATCGACATGGAAGAGGGGAGTCCGGTCGCTGAAGCGGTGTTTACACAAGGTGTGACGGAAGTGACATATAGAATTCGTCCATTGGCCCAGTTTGAAGATATTTCGGGCATGTATTACGACTGGAAGACAGTAACGCCTGTTGAAGTGAGCTACTGCAGCGGCGAGGTGCGATTTATCGAAGGCGAGCAGGGCATCTGCCTGTGGTATGACACGGTGCCGGGTCTGATGTACTCAATTGCTGTGGAGAACGGCGCGACCGGGGACATGCTCCATGAGCTGGCAAATGAGCTGTATGTGCCGGCAAAAGATGTTCCGTGATAAAGTCGCCTCTGTACCTGGAACGTCTTTCGGGATGGTGACGTCAAATAAATTTGAAAAGTCTGCAAATACTTTGATTGCGTAAAAAACAACTTCAACATCTTCACAGATGGGGGCGATAGGCGCCAGCCGCAGGTACGGGATAGAGAAGTTGTGAAATTGATTTACAATTCAGGATGCAAAAATAGGGATCAATCCTCACCAACACGAGGGCTGATCCCTGTTTTATTTTTGGCACATTGAAGTGATCAGTCATCAGTGGCAATGCTAAAAGCTCAGAAGCCGATAGTCATTTGTATCAAACGGCAGAATGTATGTTGCGATAGAAAATATATAATTCGTGTAGTTCAAAGGAATTTTACCCCTAATATTCAATATATATTTACAATAAATAACAAATATTACATAATAATATATAAATCAAATTCAAGAAGTTGTAATTAATTTATAATAATTTATAACAAAAGATATAAAATATCAAAATAGTATTATAATAAGAAAAAGAGGGATCTTCATGATTGAAGTCTTTGTTGAAATGATAATCCGAAAAAAAGTCCGAGAGGGCAATTTCGATTTTACGAAGCATGCCCTGGAAAGAATGACTGAACGTGAAATCGAAATTGAAAGAGTGCTGGAATGTATCTTGGATGGAAAGGTTATCGAATTTCAAAAAGATCGAAAGACTCAGGACTTGAAGGTGCTTTTTCAAGAGAGTAGCGATGGGAAGGCTGGAATCTATACAGTAGTTGCTGCATTGGACACACCTTTAATTATTACTGTGTGTAAAACAAAAGAAGAAGTGTGGGTTTGGATCGATGACATTCTAAAAAGAAGAGAGGCGCATCGTCGATGACTAAAAAGTGCCATATTTGCGACGTGGAAATGGAAAAAAGAAAAACGACGATTAATACAGGCTGGGGTGAATACAAGCTTACGGTAGAAGGCGTTCAAACCTATGTGTGCCCGATTTGTGGGGAGATCACAATCGAAGGCAAAGATGCTCAGATGCTTCAAAGACTGAGCAAAAGCTTTTCAGAAAGTGATATGTCAGAGAAGCCAGACCAATTGAATTTGTCAGAGGTTGCAGAGATGCTCAGAGTCAGCAATCAAACCATCTATAACATGATCAGAGATGGCAGATTAAAAGCGCAGAAGATTGGGAGGGAATGGAGATTTTCCAAGAAGGAAATTCAATCCCTCACAGCCGGAGATCAGATGAAAGTGAAATGATACTCGGTTAGGATTTTCGGATGGATCAGTGACCATCGGCAAAGATTTGAAGGCTTTTTAAGAGCCTTTGCTCTGCCGATGGTCATTTTCGTCACTTCACACCTGAAAACGTTCAATCATCTTATTATACCGCTCTCTGAGCTCGGCTTCCGGGACGAGGGGCTTGCTGATCGCAACCAAGGTTTCGGGTGCTATCCGGCCCGCCTCAACCAACTGTCTCCCGGCATTTCTCGCATTCTCGAGAACAGCTGTACCTGCATCCGTCATGCCCTCTTTGTCATACATTAAAAAGGAGTGCGGCCGCAAAACGGGCCCGGAAAACTCTACCCCGGCCGTCTCCGAAAAGTCTCGGACAATCCGGACCACGGTGTCAAAGTTCTCGAGCTCCCACCAGCCGCCCACTGCAAGTAAGACAATTTTTTCGGTGCTGAAGGAAGGATGCCGTTCAGCCCGGGTCCGGCCGTCTCTAAAATCAAGCTGTGGTTTGATCAGAGGGCAAAGCCTGTTCATAAAATCCTGCATCCGCCCGGGAAGCGGTATGTAGACGGGCGTCGCAAGCACCAAAATATCTGCGGCTTTAATGCTGGGATACAGCTGATGCATCTCGTCCCGGACGCAGCATTCGCCGGGACTTTGATACCAACAGTACATTTGCCCACAGGAACATGGCTTAAGCTCTAAACGGCTGGTATAATAGAGCTCAACCTCCGCTCCCGCGTCTGTCATTCCCTGGAGGAACGCATTCAGCAGCAGAGCTGTATCGCCTTTTTCCATGGTTGGACTTCCGTTGACAGCAAAAACTTTTGTCATGACATTCACACTCCTGAAATGAAGTAGCCAATGATCGAGTGAAGCAACATGCCTATTTCATTTATACCCCGGCAGTCCATTGACAACCTGATGACAACAGCTGTGATTCTTCGCTGACCTCTGCGTGTGCAGGTTTACTTTCTTCCCAATTTGACTAACTGCCTGATTAATGCCTCTTAGTTTGAAACTATTTCACCACGCCCTATTCTTTTTCACGATAATTTTGTTTAAAATGGAATCAGAATCCAATACCGACACAGGCAAACTGACGAATCAGGGAGGATCTGCATGCTTAAAACCAATAAAAAAAGTGTTGTCGCACAGGCCGTAATGGGGAAGATCCATCATCCCATCAACACGAAGACCTTTAGAGTGACTCAAAATGGTGAGGCTATGATTTTGCCATCGACCGGGTCTATTACTTATGGCATTCATGTGGGGGACCCGGCCTTTGGGCTGGCGGGGGATCACATTGAGCCCAGCGTTTCCATTCGCAATGAGATCACCGCGGAAAACGATGCCCTCATGGTGCTGTCTTGCCTGGGGAATCAGGCCAAGGTCGTGACCGGGGACGCGAAAGGCGAGACGGGTTATGTCCTGGGAGCCCACGGCGGCATTGAACACGTCATTGTGGAGTTTTCAGAAGAGACCATGGAGAAGCTGACTATTGATGATAAAATTCAGATCAAAGGCTGCGGTCAGGGACTTAAGCTGCTGGACTTTCCTGAAGTCACCGTCATGAACATGGATCCGGAGCTCCTCGAGCGCATGGATCTCAAAACCGAGGGCGGCCTCATTGAGTTTCCGGTGGCGGCTATTGTGCCGGCACACCTGATGGGCTCCGGCATAGGCTCTGCTCACGCCTTTACCGGGGATTATGACATCATGACCCAGGATGAAGAGGTCATCCGGACACTTGGCATTGACACCCTCCGGTTTGGAGACTTTGTGATGCTGCAGGACTGTGACAATACCTTTGGCCGGGCTTATTTAAAGGGCGCTGTCAGCATTGGGGTCGTCGTTCACAGCGACTGTGTTAAAATGGGACATGGGCCGGGTATAATGATTCTGATGACCAGCAAAAAACCATTGATCCGCGGCGTGATCCGGGACAGGTGCAATGTGAAAGACTTCATATAGTCATCAGAACCGTGAGGAGGCGAATGACATGATTGAAATGATTGCGAAAACACCAGAGGAAATGGGTGAGGCGGCGGTTGAAGCGCTGAAATCCAATCGCTTTGAAGCGGCTTATGTACCGGGCGGCCATGAAGCAGTACGCCAGATTCTAAGCATGATCCCGGAGGATGCGGTGGTGGGCATTGGCGGTTCTAAAACCATTGAATCCCTTGGACTTTCAGAACTGTTGAAAGACAGGGGCAATACAGTGTTGTGGCACAATGAGCCGGGCTTGACACCGGAGCAAAGCGCGGCTTACAGACATGGCCAGCTGTCTTGTGATGTGTTTCTGACCAGTGCCAATGCCGTTACCATGAAGGGCGAAATTGTCAACCGTGATGGGGTGGGCAATCGCGTTGCCGCAATGATCTTTGGTCCAAAGCAGGTCATTATTGTGGCTGGGGTGAACAAGCTGGTGGAGAACCTCGACGCGGCTGAAGTCAGAATCAAGACCATTGCGGCACCGCTGAACAACAAAAGGCTGAACCGTCCGAATCCGTGCGTTAAGACGGGAGTATGTACCGATTGCAGCAGCCCGACCAGGATCTGCAACGTGACAACCATTCTGAATAAGAGGCCGTCGCTGACAGACATGACGGTGCTGATTGTTGGAGAAGAGCTTGGGTTCTAGGCTTGCGGCGGATCAGTGGTTCTAAAGTCTTGAAATGAGGTGACTATTCTGAGTGAACAATTGAACAAGCGTCGCGGCAAGAAACGGACTTGGCTGGCCATTTGGCTGCTCATATTTATGCTGGCCCTTTCGGGCTGTGGCGGGGCACCGGCGGCTGCCGAACCTGAGACTGAAGCGCCTGAAGCAGTAGAACAGCCGGTGGAATCTGAGGTTGAAGGCGAAAGTGAAGCAGTCGAAGAAGCATCGGTACCTCTGACGGAACTTGAGGCACTCCTGGCAGAAGCAGAAAGCTACGTCGAGAAAGGCGGCAGATATACCGCGCCGGAGGAAGTCGCAGCCTATCTGCACCTTTTTAATGAGCTGCCGGAAAACTTCATCACCAAGCGCAAAGCGACTGACCTTGGCTGGGAAAGCAACAAGGGCAATCTTTGGGACGTCACGGATGAGATGAGTATAGGCGGGGATAACTTTGGCAACCGCGAGGGGCGCTTGCCTGACAAAGATGGCCGCCGCTGGTACGAGTGCGATGT
This sequence comes from Acidaminobacter sp. QWL-03, assembly GCF_058683855.1. Lineage (NCBI taxonomy): Bacteria > Bacillati > Bacillota > Clostridia > Peptostreptococcales > Acidaminobacteraceae > Acidaminobacter > Acidaminobacter sp. QWL-03. The sequence continues at coordinate 1,688,708 of NZ_CM178752.1, read as the reverse complement.
CAACTACGAAGGCGGCTATCGCGGCGCTGAGCGACTTGTATTTTCAAGCGACGGCTTGATTTTTTACACGGATGACCATTACGAGACTTTCACTCAGTTCTATTGAGAGGAGCGGTGTTTGCCGGATGTATGCTGAAAATGAGGTTCAATATGTGGTTTTGGATGGTGCGCAGATGACGTCGAGAGAAGCGGCGCATGCGCATCTCAAGCATCAATTCGACTTTCCTGACTATTACGGCAATAATCTGGATGCGCTTTGGGACCTGCTCAGTACTTGGAGTGGTCCGCTCAACATTCGCCTGATCCACAGTGAGGCGCTGTACCAAAGTCTTGAGGCCTACGGGGTTCAATTAATTTCCGTGTTTACGGACGCGATTCAGGAAAACTCAAAGATCCGGTTTGAGATTTCTCATGAGTCGGATTTTTTTGAGAATGTAATGCTATGATGTTAAGACGCCACACTAATAATTAAAAAGTTGATCCACAGGAGGAAACCAAAATGTCTCATATGCCAACCCGGGAAGAAGCCTGGGCACTACTTACAGAATATAATCAGGACACCTATCTCCAGAAACATGCTATGGCAGTGGAGGGGGTTATGCGTTATTTTGCGAAGCACTTGAATGAAGAAGACATTGAATTTTGGGGCGTTGTAGGACTGCTGCACGACCTGGATTTTGAAAAATATCCTGAAGCCCACTGTGTCAAATCTCAGGAGATCATGAGAGAGCGCGGCTTCGACGAGCGGCTGATTCGCGCCACTGCCAGCCATGGTTACGGCCAGTGTGTCGACATAGCACCGGAGCATCCTATGGAAAAAGTACTGTTCACTATTGATGAGCTTACAGGCTTGATCCACGCCACGGCCCTCATGCGCCCGTCCAAGAGCGTCCTGGACATGGAGGTCAAATCCATCAAGAAGAAATATAAGACGCCAAGCTTTGCGGCAGGCGTCTCCAGAGACGTCATCGAAAAAGGCGCTGTCATGATGAACTGGACGCTGGACGATGTGATCCTGCACACGCTGGAAGGCATGAAAACCGTGGCTGAGGAGATTGGTCTCGGCATGGCTGAGGCCTAGATCTGAAACCTAATACCTAAAACCAAAAACATATTACTGAACTTGAAGCAGCAGTCATCCAATGCCCTACATCATCGCTGCCGGACAATTAGCCCGGACGCGTCCCTTAAAGCATGCGTCAGAGGAGGATGTCAAGACATGTTCCACAACACACTCAAGGCACGACTCAAGGCAGGAGAAGCGGCGGTCGGGATCTTCGCCGTCATGAATTCGCCGGATGTCATTGAAATATTAGGACTGGCGGGTTTTGATTTTGCCATCATAGACTGTGAACATGGTCCCATGGGGCCGGAAAGCGCCCTGACCCTGATCCGGGCAGCTGAGCGCAGGGGCCTGACGCCTATTGTCAGGGTGCCCAACACTATGGAAAGCACCATCATTCATTTCCTGGACATAGGCGCACATGGCATCCAGGTACCGCAGGTCAACACTGCGGAGACAGCCGCGACCGTTGTCAGGAACGCCAAGTACTTCCCGGTGGGGCGGCGCGGTGTGGCGTTTATGAGGTCTTCCAACTACGGGATGACAGAGCCGGACCAATATTTCGCCAGAGCAAACGAGGAAACCCTCATTGTCACCCACTGTGAGAATATTGAATGCCTCGATAATCTGGACGAGATTTGCCAGAACCCGGACATTGACGTTATCTTTGTGGGACCTTACGACATGTCTCAATCCCTGGGTCTCACCGGACAGGTAAACCACGAGCGCGTTGAAGCAGCGGTTCAGAAGGCGCTTGAAATTACGAAGCGACATGGCAAATTGTGCGGGACTATCGCCAGCAACGGTGATATTGCAAGACAGCGCATTGAGCAGGGCTTCAAATATGTGGCCATTTCCCTCGACAGCGCTTTGTTCGCGGCGAAGTGCACACAAGAGCTCAAAAAATGTCGTGGCTAACAAACAAATCAGCAAAAAATAAAAACTAAACAATTGACATTTTTAGACGATAGACTAGTTGAGGAGGCGTTTAACCTATGCAGATCAAACGGATGGCCCTAGGCGACAGCGGCATCGAAGTCGGTGAGCTGTGCCTCGGTATTCTGCCTATTGGACCACTGCAGAAAAACGTACCCGTGGAAGAGGCGTCCGAGATCATTGCGGAAGCTCTCAGACAAGGGGTGGACTTCATTGATACAGCCCAGATGTACGGCACCTATCCTCACATTAAACGAGCCCTGGAAAAAGTGGACACCCTGCCGGTGATCGCTTCAAAATCAGCGGCTGCCACTTATGAAGCTATGGAAACGGCTATCCTCGAAGCCCTGGAAGCCATGGGCGTCGACAAAATCGACATCTTTCATATTCATGCCGCAAAGGTTGAGACGGACGTCTTTGAGCTCAGAAGCGGTGCTCTGGAGTGCCTGAAAGACTATAAGAAAAAGGGTGTGATCCGCGCGGCCGGCATCTCCACCCATAATCCTAAGGTGGTCGCCGAAGCGGCACTAAGAGACGACATTGACGTGGTCTTCGCCCTGATCAACGCTGCAGGCCGCGGCATTCACAACGGCACGCTTCCGGAAATGGAAGCGGCAATCGCGCTTTGCAACAGCCACGGAAAAGGCGTGTACCTGATGAAAGTCCTCGGCGGCGGCACCCTGTCCAAAGACTATGAAAAAAGCATGGCCTACGCCCGCAGTCTTGGAGACTATCCGGTCGCTCTGGGCATGATCCGGATGGACGAGGTCAATTACAATCTCAAATTTTTCAAAAATGATCCCGCCTACAAAGACGTACCGCTGGAACTCCAGGAGAAAAAAATCTTTGTCTTCGGACTTGTGTGTAAGGCCTGCGGCACCTGCATTGACGCCTGCCACAGCGACGCAATTTCCTTCGAAGAGGACGGCAAGGCGTGGATTGATCCCGAAAAATGCATCCAGTGCGGTTACTGCATCTCAGCCTGCCCGCATTTTGCCATCCGAATGATGTAATCTGAAAGGAAGGATCCTATGGGACGTGCTCGAACCGGAAGACGTTTACTATTGGTCCTGGCGGCGCTTCTCGTGGTCGCGGTGGCTGCGGCTGGCCTGTACCTTTCTGGTAGCTCTAGGCCAACACCCGAAGCTCTGGGGATCAACGCGGTTTACGACAATCAAAAGCAGTCTGCCGATGGTTACTCCTACTGGCAGCCCGCCTCTCCAACCGGTGTTGGCCTGATCTTCTACCAGGGCGGCAAGGTACAGGCGGAGGCTTACGGACCTTTAATTCTGCCCCTGCTGGATCATGGCATCAGCCTGTTTCTGCCCGACATGCCGTTCAATCTGGCGGTCTTTAACCCGGATGCCGCGCTTGATATTATCAACGCGCATCCCGAAATCACTACGTGGTGGCTTGGGGGGCATTCTCTCGGAGGCGCCATGGCGGCAGATTTTGTCTATGAACATCCGGATCTGATTTCTGTGCTGATTTTGATGGCGGCTTATCCTCAAGACAGCAAACCATTAAATGATTTTAGTGGCGAGGTGCTCGCCTTCTTCGCCACCAGAGACGGTCTGGTCAACAGCAATGAAATTTCAAAGTGGCAGGCACTGTTGCCAGCGCAAGCGAAAGTGGTTATGGTAACGGGCGGAAACCATGCCCAGTTTGGAAGCTATGGTCCTCAGAAAGATGACCTGACGGCGGAGATTTCTGAAGAAGCCCAGCAGCAGCTCGTGAGAGAGGCGTTGCTTACTGTTCTGGAATCTGACATGACCCTTGAGTTTGACGGCATTATTGAATCCGTTGAAGGGAACCGACTCTTGATTGAAACCATAGATTATGATCTTTTCGACATAGCTTGGGTGGATTTTATGCCAGGCGCCAAAATACTGGACCGACAAGGCAATTCTCTGTCGTTTGAAGCGTTGACGCCAGGGACCAAAGTCAAAGTGGTGATTTTGCCGGCCATCAGAGAAAGTTACCCGGTACAGGTCAGCGCGACAGAAGTCTATGTAGAATAAGGTCCCGCGAGTTTTTTGCTCTATATGAAGTTAGATTTTCAAGGATTTGAGGGGATAGATTGAAAGAGATATTGTCGCAGGAGGAAATCGATGCGCTGCTGGATGCGCTGAAAACAGGCGAAATTGATGCCAGCATGGCTGGCGAGGATGATGAGCGGAGTAAAGTCAAGGCCTATGACTTTCGACGTCCTATCAAACTTTCGAAAGAATATATCAATACACTCTATATGGTTTTCGAGAACTTCGCGAAGCTCGCGTCGAACCAGCTGAGCTCGCTGGTCAACACCACGGTTCTGATGACAGTGGAGATGATCGAACAAATCAGTTATGAGGAATTTATAAATTCTATCCCTAATCCCACGTTGATTGGCGTTTATCGCTCAAGACCTCTCAACGGGACGCAGATTCTCGAAATCAACCCGCAGTTTGCCACGCAAGTGATCGAACGCGTTTGCGGCGGGGCGACCACGAAGGGCAAAAGTATAACGAGGAAAGACAAATTTACGGATATTGAGCTGGGTATTCTGGAGGATCTGGTGCTTAACCTGCTCAGACCCTTTCAAACAGCTTGGGATGATATTGTTGAGATTGAAACAGAACTGGAATCCCTCGAGACCAATCCCCAAATGGTACAGTCCATCACGCCGAATGAACCCGTAGTACTCGTCAGCTTCAGCGTGGAGATGTTCTCTGTCAAGAGCCAGATCAATTTGTGCATCCCATACACCTCATTTGAACAGATTACGGACAAACTCAGCATACGCAGCTGGTTTGAGGTTGATAAAGGCATTGACAATACTTTGTTCAAAGCTCAAATCTCCGACCGTCTTATGACAGCGGGGGTGGACATGACCGTGGAACTTGGCAGAACTATGATTACAGTGGATGATTTTATTCATCTTGATACGGGAGACGTTGTGCTTCTGGGTGCTAAAACCAATGCACCGCTGAAAATGTTCGTGGAGGATCGACTCCATTATTTGGTTCAGCCTGGAGATCTGGATGGCAAACTGGGCGTACAGATTTTAGACTATGTGGAAGAGGACGTTGAATGATGATGGACAATTTTATTTCTCAAGCTGAACTGGATTCACTCCTGCGAAAAAATGGCGATTTGAATGGGGCAGACGAGCCCAACATGTCATCTGAAGATCTGGATATCCTTTCTGAAGTTGGCAATGTGACAATGTCCGCTGCCTCTGACGCTCTAACAAAGTATCTAAAGCAAAAGGTCACCATTTCAGCACCCAGGGTGGCGGCGCTCTCCTCTGAGAAGGCCGTGGCACGTTTTTCTGAGCCTATGGCCGTCGCAGCAGTTAAAATTAGAGGGGATATGATTGGCGACACACTGCTTGCCGTCGAACCCGGTGTTGGCGCTGTGATTGCCGGTTTGATCTCAGGCGTACCGGTACCTGAGACGAAAATGGTTCTGTCTGTCGACGAAAAGAAGGCGTTGTCTGAAGGCATTAATTTCGTCGCAGGCTATTTATATCAAGCGCTTTCGGAGATGACGGACCTCGAAGTGGAGCCCTTTACGGCCGAGACTGCGCTTTGGGAAGGCGATGCACGGAAGCAGCTTTCGAAGCATTTCACGGATCGGCCGGTGTGTTGTCTTGAGTCGAACATAAGTATAGGCGATCTTGTGACAGGCGAATTATGGCATATTTACGCGGGTGAACACGCTGAGGATATTGTGGCGGGACTCCATAAAAAATACAATCCTGAAGCTATGGAGACGGACTATGAGACTGCTGACCGTGGCGTTGTACCTGGTTCGAGCGTAGTGACTGCTCAAACCAGTAAGGACCATACAGCGGCGCCTGAGCCGGAGACAAAGCCTGTTCCGAAGGCGCCTCCCGCAGCGCTACTGCCGGAAGTGGAGGTTCAGAAACCTATGTTTGCACCAATTAAGGACACCAGTAAATCAAGCCATCAGAAAAACCTGGACCTGATTATGGATGTGCCGCTGGAACTCAGTGTTGTGCTGGGCAAGACGAAACGGACCATCAAAGATATCCTGTCGCTTGGGACCGGCTCGGTGGTTGAGCTGAATAAGCTTGCGGATGAGCCCCTTGAGATCCATGTTAATGGAAAACTGGTCGCACATGGCGAGGTCGTGGTTATAGGTGAGAACTTTGGCATCCGGATCACTCAGATTTTAAGCAGGGAACAGCGCGTAGAAGGGTTGAAATAGTTGAAATCAGTTAACTGAAACGACATTGACTAAAGGCAGGGCTCGACGAGGTCCCTGTCTTTTTCAATTCAACCGCTGGGTGAAAGCGGGTGTCGACGATTGGCGTCGATTCTCCGGATTTCACCCATTTTTTTTCATTTAAAGTATTAACACTTCATTAAGTTAGACGATACCTATAGAGAATGCATCAGATGTAAGTCGTGAATTGTGAAAAGCAAGATTATGAAATACCTGAAAAATGAAAAAGGCAAACCCACCGAAAGGTGGAGACGCAAAGCCACAAGTCTAAGGCAAGTTTACTTGCGATGATGGTTGGGCTGCCACTTGAAGGTCATGAAGACAGCGTTCTTTGGCCGCCTGAAATTCAGGAGGCCTTTTATATGCTTCATCCCTATCTAATGGCCTGAACTATGCGTCCTGCAAAAACACCAGGGAGGATGATGAGACCAGTTTTTTTAAAGAAGCGTCATTATGGGGAGGTCAGCAATGAAAGCCGAATATATCAATACGTTTATTGAAGCCGCCCAGTCCGTCATGAGTATGGTGTGCGGGGTGGAAGCGAAACTGGGAAAAGTGCACCTTAGAAATTCACCTTATGCGGTCAATCAGGTCATTATCATGATTGGCGTTATTGGCAAAATTAAAGGACAGGTTTGGTTTGAGCTGTCTGTGGACACGGCCAAGAACATTGCCTCTGTCATGATGGGCGGCATGCCGGTGGAAGAATTTGACGAGATCAGCAGGAGTGCGGTTTCTGAGATGGGCAACATGATCATGGGCAATACAAGCACGTTGTTTGCGAATCAATCTGTCAACATTGACATCACACCGCCTTCCTTGTTGACGGGAGAAAAGATTGAGTTGTCCAACAAGATTTCAACTATTGTCGTACCTCTTGAAATGGAAGGACTAGGGATATTCTCCATAAATGTGGCGGCTGAAGAAGTGAATTAGCAGTGCAGTAAAGGTATTTTGGAAAGGAGAAACCGAAGACATGAAAAGAGTACTGATCGTAGATGACGCTGCCTTCATGAGAATGGCCATCAAAAATATCCTTCAAAAAAATAATTTTGAGGTGGTAGGCGAGGCGGAGAATGGTCTCGTCGGCGTTAAAAAATATTTGGAGCTTCAGCCGGATCTGGTGACCATGGATATAACCATGCCGGAAATGACGGGTCTGGATGCACTGAAGCAAATCAGGAAACTCGACAGTAATGCCAACGTTGTCATGGTGTCCGCCATGGGGCAGGAAAGCATGGTGAAGGACTCCATCATCAATGGCGCAAAGTCGTTTATTGTCAAACCTTTCAAAGAGGATCACGTCCTTCAGACTCTGAACAAGGTGCTAGGCCTGTAAATCAAGGGCTGATGCTTAAGCGGAAGTAAGATCAGTTCCAAACACCGAAAAATGAGGTGAACTTGTTGCCCGTTACTTACGAAAATGAATCTATGCTCGAAATTTATATTTTTGAAGCCTCACAGTCACTGGATCAAATGGAGCAGATCATCATGAAAAGTGAGCGGGAGGGAACCTTTGGGGAAGAGGCAGTGAACGAAATCTTTAGGTTCATGCATACGATCAAGGGCTCTTCAGCTATGATGATGTTCCACAATATTACGACTATAGCCCATACCATGGAGGACATCTTTTTCTTTTTGAGAGAAAAAAAGCCTCGTATTATGGATTATTCAATCCTGTCAGACCTGGTTCTGGACGGGGTGGATTTCATGAAGGTCGAAGTCAATAAAATAAAGAATCACGATGCGCCCGATGGTAATCCAGAAGACCTCGTGTTGCGCCTCAAGTCTTATCTGGACGAGATACTGACAACCGTGAACACTGACGAAGATAAAGCACGTAAGCCAGAAATCGTGTCAGTGAAGGACTCGGTTTGTGAGCGTGAGGGGCTGGAGGTTCAACCATCGGCCACTGTCCTTGAGAGCGGTGGCGAAGGCGCTCCGAAACCACCTCTGAAGCCCCGAAAAGACTCAAAGAAGAAAAAATCTGTCCAGTCCTATAAAGCCAAACTCTATTTCCAGGATGGCTGTGAAATGGAGCATCTCAGGGCTTATGGGGTCGTCCATGATTTGACCGAGCTTGCGGAGGAGATGTTTTACTGTCCTCAGAATATCCTGGAAGAGGATGGCACAGCAGAGACGATCCGAAATCAGGGCTTTGAGCTGTTCATTAGAACGACAGCCACCATGGAAGAGCTGCAGGCGCGCATTGAGAAAACGGTTTTTCTGGAGCAATTGATTTTGGGACATGCGGATCAGCCGGAGTTTGAGCCCCACTGCATGCACCAGGATGATATTCACTGGGTCACGGCTGTGACGGAATCGGAGGCGCGGGAAAACGCGGTGCCGGGAAACTCGGTGTCAGACACCCAGTTACAACCTGCTGTCAAAGATCAGGTCCCGGGCGGCCAGTCCATGATCAGTGTCAATGTTGAAAAACTCGACGGTCTGATGAACCTCGTGGGCGAGCTCGTCATAGCAGAGGCTATGGTGACTCAGAATCCGGAGGTTCTGGCACTGGAGTCGGATCAGTTTCAAAAGGCTTCAAGGCAGCTTCATAAAATCACGACGGATCTGCAGGACATGGTTATGTCCATACGCATGGTGCCGCTGTCCACGACGTTTATCAAAATGCACCGCATTGTCCGGGACATGTCCAAAAAACTGAATAAGCAAGTCGTCCTGGACATGGCCGGAGAAGAGACCGAAGTGGATAAAAATATCATTGAGCGGATCTCTGACCCATTGATGCACCTGATCAGAAATGCCATAGATCATGGCATAGAAGACGAGGCGGAGCGCCTGGAAAAGGGCAAGGATAAGATCGGACGCATCAGTCTGGAGGCAAAGAACGCCGGCAGTGATGTCCTGATCATCCTCAGGGATGACGGCCGCGGCCTCAGCAAGGAAAAAATACTGGCAAAAGCACGAGCTAACGGGCTCTTAATCAAGCCTGAGCACGAAATGTCAGACCGCGAAATTTACAACCTCATTTTGCTCCCTGGTTTCTCAACGAAGGAGCAGGTCACGGAGTTCTCGGGCCGTGGTGTGGGTATGGATGTGGTCGCCAAAAACCTGGAAGAGGTTGGCGGCGCGGTTCATATCGAAAGCGCCTACGGTCAAGGCACGACCATGACCCTGAAAATTCCGCTGACCCTTGCCATCATAGAAGGCATGAACATCCGGGTGGGCAGCTCGCGGTTCACCATTCCTATTACAAGCATCAAGGAATCCTTTAAGCCCGCTGCGAAGGATTGCCACAAGGACCCAGACCTCAACGAAATGGTCATGGTCAGGGGTAAGAGTTACCCCATCCTGCGCATGCATCAGCATTTCAACATTCAGAAGACAGAGACTGTGCTTGCCGATGGGATCTTAATCATGGTCGAGGATGAGGACAAGGAAATATGTCTGTTCGCAGATGAATTACTGGGTCAGCAGCAGGTCGTCGTCAAGGCGCTGCCGCACTATATCAAATCCATGAAGAAAATCTTGGGGCTGGCGGGCTGTACACTGCTGGGCGACGGCAGCATCAGCCTGATTCTCGACGTCAGCGGATTAGCCGGTCTAAGAGTCAGATAGTAAAACAGGAGGGTCGCTCACATGGCAAAAGCAATCACTGAAATGGAACTTGAGGAAGATACCCAAAAGGGAAAGTATCTGACCTTTAATCTAGGAAGCGAATCCTATGGCATAGGCATTGAGTACGTTATTGAGATCATTGGAATGCTGCCTATCACTGTGGTTCCGGAGCTGCCGGTCTACATCAAGGGCATTATGAATCTGCGCGGCCGGATCATTCCCGTCATGGATATGAGACTGCGGTTCAGAAAAGAATTTGTGGACTATGACGAGCGCACCTGCATCATTGTCGTCGAAATTGGCGAGAATTCAGTGGGCTTGATTGTGGACAGAGTCTCAGAGGTCACTAATATTGCCGATGAAGACATTGTCGATCAGCCAATGCTCAGCTCAGGCACGTCGAATCGCTACATCAAGAGTATTGGCAAAGTCGGCGGCGAGGTCAAGATGCTGTTGGACTGCGACGCGCTGCTCAGTCATCACGAATCAGAATTAATCTCAACTATAGGATAAATGGAGGATGTTTTTTATGAGTTGGTTTTCCAGACGGAAGCTCGGAACCAGACTGATAGTCGGTTATCTATTGATAGTTCTTGTTGCTGTAGCTATTGGCGGTGTGGGTATTTTCAATATATACAAAATAAATGGTCAAAATTCAGAAATGCACATTAAAGCAACTGTACCACTGGGTCAGCTGGTGGAGTTTGTCGACGCGTTCCAGCGCATGAGGGGCAACGTTAAAGACATTTTGCTCTCGAGTTCGGCAGCAGAAATTTCCCAGTATGAGCTTATAATTGATCAACGTAATCAGGAATTTAATACCAACTTAGCCTTGGTGGAAGAAACGCTGATGACGGAGGAAGGACATAAAATAGTTGATGAGATCCGTAAAGAAAAAACGAATTATGATGAAGTTACCAAACGCATTATTGCCTTGGCAAAAGCCGGAAATACCAGTGAAGCTCTAAGCCTGAACCGCGGCGAAGGCGACAACATCAGAAAAGAACTCGAAGCGAACGTCCAAAAACTGACAACTATGAAAGTCGATATTGCCAATGAAACTGCAGCGGCTAATTCTGCTTCTGCGAAAGCGACGACAGTGACCATGATCATCATCCTTGCCTCGGGTGTTCTTGCCGCGGCTGCGGTTGGCGCGTATATCTTTGTCACCATCCAGAGATCCATCAATACTATGGCAAAAACCGCAAAGAAACTGGCAGACGGTGACCTCGACTTCTCTTTGACTGTCTACACCAAAGACAGTATTGGACAGCTGGCTTCTTCCTTCAACGAGGTCTCCGACAACCTGAACGAAATCATGTCCAATATTCAGGAGGCCTCAGAACAGGTGGCTTCCGGTTCCAGACAGGTCTCTGAATCCAGCATGTCCCTGTCTCAAGGCGCTACTGAGCAAGCCAGCTCCATTGAGCAGCTGACGGCGTCCATCGAAGAAATTGCGGCTCAAACGAGACTCAACGCGCAAAACGCGAATCAGGCGAATGAACTCGCTGATCTGACAAAAGTCAGCGCCATCCAAGGCAACGATCAGATGAAGTCCATGCTGAAGTCCATGGACGAAATCAATGAAGCTTCCAATAATATTTCCAAGATTATCAAAGTCATTGATGAAATTGCTTTCCAAACCAACATCCTTGCCCTGAACGCGGCCGTGGAAGCGGCAAGAGCGGGTCAGCACGGCAAAGGCTTTGCAGTTGTCGCTGAAGAGGTGAGAAACCTGGCGGCGCGCTCTGCCAATGCAGCGAAAGAAACGACGACACTGATCGAAGGCTCCATCCATAAGGTAGCCGGCGGCACAAAAATTGCCAATGAAACTGCTTCCGCTCTGGCTCAGATTGTTGAAAGCATTGAAAAAGTTTCAGATCTCGTAGGCAACATTGCAGTTGCTTCCAATGAGCAGGCGACGGGTGTGGAGCAAGTCAATCAGGGTGTTTCCCAAATCGCCAGTGTGGTTCAGACGACATCGGCAACCTCTGAGGAGACGGCTGCTGCCAGCGAAGAGCTTTCCAGCCAGGCAGAGATGCTGAAAGAGCAAGTCTCGAAATTCAAACTCAGAAATCGTGCTCATGTCAGACCAGTTTCAGAAAAAGAAGTAATGAGCCCGGAGATGATCAAAATGATTGAATCTATGAAGGTGCAGAACAGACAGGCGATTCAGTCCAGAGAGCATCAGGCGTCAGAGGTTCCGACCGCTAAGAAAATTGTATTAAGCGAAAAGGAATTTGGAAAATATTCTTAATTGTGACTGGCGGCGAAGAGATGGGGCTGTCGAGAAAATATGGGACGCAGACCATCGGCTAATAAATGCTTTTTGATCTAAGTAGGCAAGCGGAGGGGGAGTAAACTCTCCTCCTCTTTTTGCAAGTAAGGGTGATCACTTGTGATAAACATTACGGAGCAAGAGTTCAACAAATTGGCGGGTTTCATACACCAAAATTATGGCATCCAGCTTAAGAAGGAAAAGCACACGCTGCTGACGGGACGTCTTCATAAATTGCTGAGTGATCTCGGTCTGCAGTCTTTTTCCGAGTATTATGACTATCTGATGAAGGATACAACCGGCAAGGCTGTGGCGGTACTTATAGATAAAATATCGACTAATCATACGTTTTTTATGCGTGAAGCGGATCATTTCGATTACTTCAGGGAATCGGTGCTTCCTTTTTTCAGAGTAACAGTGAAGAGCAGAGATCTTCGCGTCTGGTGCGCGGCCAGCTCGACCGGGGAAGAGCCTTATACCCTGGCCATGATTCTGAGAGACTATTTTGGCGGAGAGCAGCCGCCTTGGGATACCAAGGTGCTGGCGACGGACATCTCGCAAGCGGCGCTGGATATTGCGAAGGCGGGGCTGTACAGTCAGGAACGGATCGCGCCGCTGCCAACGTCCTGGGCACTCAAATATTTTAACAGAGTGGACGCTCAATCCTCGGTGGCAAACGAGCTGCTCAAGAGTGAAGTCATCTTTCGAAGATTTAATCTCATGGAAGAGGTGTTTCCATTCCGGCAGAAAATGCACGTGATTTTCTGCCGCAACGTTATGATTTACTTTGATCAGAAGACCAAAGACCGCCTCGTGGAGAAACTTTATGATCTTCTAGAAGACGGTGGTTATCTGTTTATAGGACATTCGGAATCCTTGAACCGGGATGCGACGAGGTTCAAATATATAAAGCCGGCAGTTTACCGCAAATTGCCATAGAGCGGGAGAAGACATCATGAATAGAAAAATTAAAGTCCTGGTGATTGATGACAGCGCGGTATTCAGGGAAGTCTTGACCAGGGGTCTTTCCGCGGATCCGGAGCTTCAAGTCGTTGCACGGGCGGAAAATCCCTTTGATGCGATTGATAAAATTGAGGCTTTCCAGCCGGACGTGATCACGTGTGATGTTGAAATGCCAAAAATGGATGGCATAGAGTTCATCAGGCAGCTGCTGCCTCAGCATCCGGTGCCCATCATTGTGGTCAGCTCGGTGGGACGTGCTGTTTTTGACGCCATGAGTGCCGGGGCGGTGGATTTTCTGACTAAGCCCAGTCTGACTGCGGGACAGGGGATGGACGTTTTTTTGCAGGCGCTCATCCAAAAGGTCAAGACGGTTTCCGGTGCCAATATTGTCAAAGCGACCTTGGAAATGAAGCCGCACTCTGCAACTGCGGGGATGGCCGCTTCAGCGGAGGCCTTTTCGAGTCAAATGCAACTGGTCGCCATAGGCGCTTCCACAGGCGGGACCGAGTCGATCTACCAGTTGCTGAAGATGCTGCCAACCCAAATGCCTGGTATTGTTATAGTCCAGCACATCCCGCCCAATTTTTCCAAACTCTTTGCGGAAAGGCTGGATGCTCAAACGCCCTTCAAAGTGGCGGAGGGCAGGTCTGGCGATCTGGTGGAGCCGGGGAAAGTAATTATTGCGCCGGGGGACCACCATATGATCGTCAAGCGGTTTGGGGATCGCTTCAAAGTAGAAGTTTATCAAGGAGATAAGGTCAACGGTCATTGTCCTTCCGTGGATGTCCTATTTGATTCCGTGGCGAAAAGCTGTGGGGATCAGGCACTGGGGATCATCCTCACGGGGATGGGGTATGATGGCGCAAAGGGGCTCCTTGGCATGAGGCGGAGGGGTGCCAGAACCATCGGCCAGGACGAAGCCTCCAGCGTGGTCTATGGGATGCCCAAAGCGGCGTTTGAAGTAGGGGCCGTCGAGCGGCAGCTGCCGCTGTCGCAAATGCCTTCAGCGGTGTGCAGGCTGTTAAGATAATGGCGTTTCGGTGGTGGATGGAGATCAGTTCAAGACGTCGACGAAAGGGTGAAGGGCTTTGGACAAAATTATTGGCATAGGCGAGTTTGATATCATTGACCAGCCCGGCGACCGGCTGATTACGCACGCGCTGGCATCCTGCGTGGCGGTGACCTTTTTCAGCGAAGCGCCCAAAGTAGCGGCAATGATTCATATTGCCCTGCCGGAGCACCCCGAAGACTTGGTGGTGCTTCCAAAACCGGGCTATTACGCGACGACGGGGCTGCCCATGCTTATAAAAATCCTGAGACAGCGATACGGCTGCAGGCCGGAGACCATGAACATCCATATGATTGGCGGCGCCCTTTCGGTTCACGGACGCGATACGTTCAAAATTGGGGAAAGAAATATTGTCAAGGTTCAGGAGATCCTCAGAGCACATGGATTGAAGTTTAACTGCGATGAAATCAGGGGTACGGTCAGCCGGACGGTGATCATGGACATCGCGGCGGATTCCATGACGATTCAGTATCAGCGAATTGTCGTTTGAAGGCAGGCTTGAAGCGCAATGCTGTACGCGGCGGGCGCTGAAAGCAATATTTGTGTTGGAATGGCAGTCAAAGAGGTTGAAATGGAAGCTGAAACAGAAATTGAGTTGGAAATGAAACGGAGGTGTGCCTGTGGCTTTTTTGAGAAAGTTGAAAATTGGAACCAAACTGATTGCGGGATTTGTAGCAGTGGCACTGATTGCGGGTTTGGTGGGCTTCGCCGGATTTTTAGGCATAAACGATATCAGCAGGAACAAAATGCCGAGTGTTGAGTCGCTGCTTCAAATTAATGTTGAAATGGCTATGATCTCAGGACTTGATAATCTCTTGATGTCGCCAAAACTGGATTTTGAGCAGCGGCAGGCAATCTATAAAGATATTCAGGGGCATACTGAAACTCTCTCCAGGGAATGGGCGCGTTTTGTCAAGCTCCCCATGTCCGGTGAGGTCAGAAAGCTTTGGACTGAAGCAGAGCCATTTATCAACGCTTGGTGGACTGGCCATGACAAGTTTATTGCCAAGTCCATAGAACTCGACAATATTGGCGTCGATGATCCCGCCAAGATCCAATACGAGATCGCGCTGCGTCAAAAGGACCACTACAGCTGGATCTGGTCGCTGTCTGACAGTCTCACCAAAGGGCAGACCTTTGTGGGGCAGCTGGATCCCAATCTCTGTGCGCTTGGTGGATGGCTGGACCACTATGAGACTCGCAGTCCTCAGCTGCGCCAGTTAATGATCAGCATTGATGAGCCCCACTCGAAGGTCCATGAGGCGGGGGCGCATATTAATCAATTGATGCTGGAGCGCGGCCCCGGTTGGGAGGCTGAAGCTTGGAAAATATATAATGACGTCGCGATTCCAAATATGAAGATCACACTTGATGTTTTGGTGAGAATGGAACGCTCCGTGGGCACCGCGTTCTCCGTGCAGGAAGAAATGTTGAAACAGGCACTGGAAGTCAACAATGTCAATTTTGATAAGGCCATTGAATTGATAGATGCCATGGTCGAAGTTAATCAAAAGGCGGTTTCCGCAGGTGTAGCTAAGTCGGTGCTTTGGATGCTGCTCTTTACTCTGGCGGGCGTGGCGGTGTCGATTTTCCTGGGCCTGATCATCAGCAGAGCTATTAAACAGCCGCTCCAAACTTTGCTTCAGGCTTCAGAGAAGATTGCCGATGGCGACCTCAACGTCCACATCCAGTCCACCACCAAAGATGAAATAGGTCAGCTCGCCAGTGCGTTTTCTCATATGGCAGACAAGGTAAACCGCGTTCTGAGCGATATTAATATGGCTGCTGAGCAAGTGTCTGCGGGTGCCCATCAAATGGCGGATTCAAGCCAGCTGCTTTCTCAAGGGGCAACAGAACAAGCCAGTGCCGTGGAGCAAATTACAGCCTCACTGGAGCAGCTCTCAGCTCAGACCACACATAATGCCAATAATGCGGTGAGTGCCAGCAGCATCACCAATCAAGCCATGAAAGATGCCCTTCTGGGCAATCAGCGTATGAGTGACATGCTGGTCTCCATGGAAGACATCAACGAGTCGTCCAAGAGAATTTCAAAGGTGATCAAAGTCATTGATGACATTGCCTTCCAAACCAACATTCTGGCACTGAATGCCGCTGTGGAAGCGGCCCGGGCAGGTCAGCACGGCAAAGGTTTTGCTGTCGTCGCGGACGAGGTCCGCAGCTTGGCGGCTCGGAGCGCAAACGCAGCGAAAGAAACCGCAGAAATGATTGAAGGCTCGATCCGAAAAGTGGGTGCAGGCAGCCAGCTGGCTCAGGACACGGCAAAAGCCCTCCAGAATATTGAGAAGGAAGTCTCAAAGGCGGCAAAACTGGTAGGAGATATTGCTGAGGCCTCCAATGAGCAGGCTTCAGGCATTGAGCAGGTCAACCGGGCCATTTCCCAAGTCTCCCAAGTCACTCAGACGAACTCGGCGACCTCCGAGGAGGCAGCGGCCTCCAGTGAGGAACTGTCCAGTCAGGCACAGATGCTCAAGTTTTCGGTGAACCAGTTCAGACTCAAGACTGATGAGGCCATGTTTGAGACCCCGGTTGAGACACCGGAGGACTCTGACAAGCAAACGCGCAAGAAAAAGAAAATTACTTTTGAAGGATTCAAGACAGCCGCTGAACGAATTGCAGGTACGATCAAAGGATTGTTTAAGAAGCGGGATCAGGGTAAGGGCCGAAAGGCGGCCTAAGACAAAAGAAAAGTGCAAGGATGGAAGCGGGTGTCAAAGGCTAGCGCCTTTCAACCCCCGCTTCCATTCTTTTTGTGTAAACTGGGTGTCAGCGGCTGGTGCCTATCAACCCCGAGTTTCATCTTGATTTTGGAAGACGGTGTCAGACACCGTCTTCCAATAAAATTTGAATTTATCTCTTAACTATCTTAGACTATAGTCGATATGACCAGTATAGAAGACTATCAATTAAACGAACGTGCACACTCCGAGGAGGGTTCTTCGTGAAAATACAATCATCCAATCTGCATTTGTCTGCACTCAAATCCTATCAGAAACAGGAGACCAAAACTCAGGAAGTCAAAGCGTCCGGCAACGGATCCAAAAGCGATCAGGTTGAATTATCCGGCGCAGCCAAGGCCTTGACTGCAATGATCAAAGACGGTACTGAGGAAAGTGAAATCTCGCAGCGAGCCCTTGAAATCAAGGCTCAGCTTAAGCAGGGGACCTATAAACCTTCTGTGGACAAAATCGCGGCGTCCCTGACAGAACGCCTCATCCACGAGAGGAAGTCGAATAAATGATGACCGCTGAAACTAACCTGCTTGAGTGCCTGGATGAAATAAAACTGCTTTTGGAAGAAGAGCAGCGCTTAATAATGACGCAGCACGGCGAAGCCCTTGAGGCCATGGCAAAATACAAGACAGATTTGACCAGGAAAATGAATCAGCTGCTAAAACCGACAGAACTGCCGGAGGAAATGAGCGGCGAGTTTAAAAGTCTGATACGTCACAAAGTTGAAGCCATTAAGCAGCTGCAGGAGACCAATGCTTTGCTGGCGAGACAGACGCTGGTTTACCTTGGCGCCTTAAAGGAAGCCTTGGCGCCTCAAAGCGCAAACCCAACCGGCAGTATGTATGCCAAAAGCGGTGAAGTGCACAAATCGCAGGCAATAAGCTCAGGCTGGCTCGACCAGTCCATTTAGTGAAATGAGGTCATGGGATGTCCGGAATCTTTGGTACTATGAATATAGCAAACAGCGGGCTTCAGGCTATGCAGTCCGCAGTCAATACCACATCAAACAATATCTCCAACGCTCAGACCGAAGGGTACTCCAGAAAACGCGTCGATCTGGTGACCAATACACCGCAGCACCTCAACGGGATTGGTGAAATCAGCACCGGTGTCAAGATCGAGGGCGTTACGCGGATTCGCGACGTTTTCACGGACCGCCAAGTTCGCCTTGAAACGGGGAGATTGAACACCTATGAGTCTCAAAACGGCGTCTACGACCGCCTGGAAATCATATTCAACGAACCTTCGGAAACCGGCATCAGCGACGCCATGCAGGAAATGTGGAATGCCTGGCAAGAGCTCAGCAAAACCCCGGAAAGCATTACAGCCAGGACCATTGTCGTCGAGCAGTCCACCACCATGGCGGATCGATTCGGCCACACGGCGTCACAACTTCAGGATCTGAAATCCGAGACTTTGTTCCAGGTGAGTCAAAACACTTTCGAAATCAACACAAAACTGGAGCAGCTGACCGCGGTGGACGAGCAGATTAAAGCCGCAGTGACGCGGGAAATGGTGCCCAATGATCTGATGGATCAAAGGGACTTGCTCTTGGATCAGCTTTCAGCGTTTGTGTCCTTTTCAAAAACAGATTTAGCCGATGGCGGCATTCAGCTCACCGTAGGCGGGCAAGCTGTCATGGGCAACAACACACCGACACCGACCTTTAGCACAGTACAGTCTGTTGAAACGTACGAAGATGAGAGTGGAACGACTCAGATGAAAGTCGCGGTCGCCGTGAAGGGTGATGTCAATACCATTGAATTCCTGGATGCGCCATTAAGTGCCGGTTTCGATCTGAATACTTGGAAAGCAGGCAGCGTCATTGTTCCAACAGCCCAAACAACTGAAAATCCTACTGGTTTCACCGTTGTTAAAACCGGTGAGGGCAGCATCAACGGACTGCAGTCCATGCTGACTGAAGTAGAGGATTACACACAAAAAATGGACGCGCTGGCCTCGGGCATGGCAGGCTTGATCAATCAGGTTCACAACCCCGACAACACCGGACTGGATTTCTTCATCAGCGGCGGTGCGGGAACAATTACAGCAGCCAACATCCAAGTCAACTCCAGCCTTAAAGATAAACCGGAATTGATAGCTGCAGGCAAAAGTTCAGCCGCGGACGCACCCGTGGGCGACGGCTCCAGAGCTCTGGCCATAGCGGCGCTCAGGGATGTCTCTCTTAATGCATCTGACTATGACAAGACGACCATGACATTTAAAACGACCACCGGCGACACTGCGGATGCGCGTTATCGAGCAACCATTGCAGGACTGGGTGTTGACGCGGCTTACAGCCGCACCATGGCGGATAATGAAACCTCTTTGCTCAACCAGCTTCATCAGAGAAGAGAGTCCGTCATGGGCGTCTCCATAGATGAGGAAATCAGCGCCCTGGTAAAATTCCAAACGGGTTATCAGGCCAACGCCCGCGTCATGACAACCTTAACCAGCATGCTAGATACCCTGATCAATATGGTCAGATAATGGAGGAAACCCCATGAGAGTGACGAACCGGATGATGGGTGAAGATTTTCTGATCCACCTGCGCCGAAACCTGAATCAAATGCATAAAACCCAGAATCAGCTCACGACGGGTAAACTATTCTCCAGACCCTCCGACAATCCAGTCATGGTGTCCAGAGCCTTGTCCCTTGAAACTGAAGTGGGGCGGAACGCGCAGTACAAACGAAATATTGAAGATGCGTCCGGTTGGGTGGAAACCACAGATGGGGCACTCAACGAAATTGGTGCCTCGCTGAACAGATTGAGAGAGCTGGCCATTGCCGCGGCGAACGGCACCAACAGCGATGCGGAGTACAAAGCCTATGAGATTGAAGTCGGACAATTGATCCAGGGATTATCCCAAATTGGGAATTCGAAATACGACGGCAGATTTTTATTTGGCGGAACGAAGACAATGACGTCGCCGTTTTCAACAGACGAAGTGACGGGGAAGATTGCCTACTCTGGCAATGAAGAGCGACTCAGACACGAAGTCTTGCCGGGTGTCCGGATTGAGATCAATATCACGGGACACGAGATCTTTGAAGCAAAAAAGGATGGCGAGGACAGTCTTTCTGAGGTTCTGGCCAAATTCAAGAAAGGCCTCGCGGAGGCTGATTCTGTGGAACGGAAGACCATCGGCGGGGATATTTTAAAGCAACTGGACGAGAAAATTGAGACCGTCTTATCCATTCGCTCGAAAAACGGCGCGACAGCCAACCGTCTCGAAGCTATGACAACCCTTAATGATTCAGAGGCCCTCAATTTGACTGAGCTGCTTTCGAAAGCCGAAGACATTGATTTTGCCGAAAAGGTGATGCAATTTGCCATGATGGAGAACGCCTACAAAGCCTCTTTGTCTACGGGCGCTAAAATCCTGCAGCCGACGCTGCTCGACTACCTCTAGACTGAAGTGGGGAGAATCCTATGACCATTAATCAAGAAGAACTCAACGAACAGCTGGCTCTAAGCGGTGACCTCTATTTTCCGGAGGGCATTCCCGGGTTTGAAAGCTGTAAACGCTTCAAAATAGAAGAGATAGCGTCCATGCCTTTTTTTAGCATGTGCTGCGAAGATGACGACACGGTTGGTTTCATTCTGACCAGTCCCTGGTACTGGATTCAGAGCTTTGAAGTGGACTTACCGGATGATGTCTGCAGGGCAATTGGCATTGCAACCCCTGAGGACGCAGAGGTCCTGGCTATAGTGACGGTTCGCGAACCCCTTGAAGCTTCCACCATGAACCTGGCAGCGCCACTGGTGGTCAGCTTGACGAACAGAACCGCGGCTCAGGTCATTTTAAGTAATCCCGAATGGCCGACGCGGGTTCCGCTGAAGCTGGAGGAGGGGGTGGCTACAGTTGCTGGTCTTGGCTAGAAAAGAAGAGGAATCCCTGATCATTGACGGGAACATTGAGATTGTTGTTTTAGGTATTGAAGACGGCAAGGTCAAGCTGGGCATCAACGCTCCAAAAGAGGTTAAAATCTACAGAAAAGAAGTGCTTGATGAGGTCATGAAAGAGAATCAGTCTGCGGCTGCGGCCGCGAAGTCGCTGCTTAAAACCAGAGGATGACGTGTTGCGGAGGTGCGCCGTGGATTATAAAATTGAAAGAGTTCAACATTCCAGCCCGGCATTAAGGGTCATTCAAGAGCAAGGTCAGCGAATTCCGCTTGAAAAGCTCAAAGAAAAGATTGAGCACCATTTTGGAAAACCGCCTCAAGGAGATCAACATCAAGAAGCGAAATCACATCCCTCTGTTGCTTTGGTAGACAAGCTTATTCAAGATGTCAATGAAATGAGACAGGGGAGTACGACGCATTTCGAATTTAAAATTCACGAAAAATCCGGCGAAGTCATTGTCAAACTTATTGATGATGAGACGGACGAAGTCGTCAAAGAAATACCTTCTGAAAAAATGGTCGAACTCATGTCAAACCTGAGAGAACTCGTTGGACTGTGCGTGGATGAGAAAATTTAGAGCTTGAAATTTAGAAACGACAATTTAGTTCCAAAGAATAGTTGGTTGGAAAAGAATGAGGTGACTTATGGCCGGAATTAATTTTATAGGTTCTTACTCAGGCATGGATCAGGGCGTGATTGATAAGTTGATGGCGGTTGAGAAACGCCCGCTTATTACATTCGCATCAAAGAAATCCAGCCTGGAAGCCAAGCAAGGGGCCTGGAAAGACGTTTCCACCCGCCTCAAAAATTTGCTGGATAAAATTGCGTCCCTGTCGAAGACAGAAACACTGTATTCCAAGACGACTGCCTCATCTGATGATACTGTGGTCAGCGGCAGCGGAACCCGAGACGCTGTCAGCGGCCAGTATGAGGTCATTGTCACGCGGCTGGCAACTCAAACCAAAGTGACAGGGACAGGCACGGCGATGCCTGCGCTGGGTCTGGATGTGCCACTCAGCCTTGAAGGCAGCCTCACTCTTGGATCAGGGGAAAAGTCGGCCGTTATATCGATTGAGACCACTCAGTCCCTTCGGACTATAGTTCGCAATATTAACCTGGAAAGCGCAAAATCAGGTGTGACGGCAACCGTGGTAGATGGAAGAATGGTGTTCAAATCCAGCAGCTTTGGGGCACAGGAATTAACAGTGACCGGGTCTGATGGGACCATCCCCGCTGCCCTTGGTCTGGATGAACAAGTCGAAGTTTTAGGTAAGCAATCCATTTTTTCAGTGAACGGCATTGAAATGACCCGCGACAGCAACACGGTTTCTGACGCTGTGCTGGGTATGACACTTCAGCTGAAGCAAGAAACCGGGACGAGGCCGTCCACCATGATTACTGTCTCAGATGATACTGAAAAAACGGTTAAAGCCTTCCAGGAATTCGTCGAGCAATACAACAGCACCATGTCCTTTCTCAAATCTCAAACGGCAGCGGGCACTAGAGAGGTTGCGGGAAGTCAGGGAAAACTCTACGGTGAAAGCAGCCTTGTAAGGTTTCAGAACAGTTTGCGTCAGGGTGTAACCTCAGATCTTTCAGAGAGCAGCGCCATGTATAAAAATCTTGCAGAGATTGGCATAAAAACCATTGATAAAGAAGGGACGCTGCTTCTGGACGCTGAAAAATTGAAAGCAGCCCTGAAAGATAATCCGAATGAAGTTCAAAAGTTCCTGGCAGGAGATAGCGCACAGACCGGAATGTCCGGGAAACTTAAATCACTTATTGAGGGTTTGACAGATAAAACAAACGGCATGTTCCAGGTCAAGAGCACAAGTCTGGAACGCTCGCTCAAAGACTTAAATCGCAGAATCTCAGAATTTGAAGACAAAATGGCAAAAAGAGAAGCCTACTACGTCAACATGTTTTCCAAACTGGACGTCGCAATGCAAAAATCAGAGACGCAATCGAACTGGCTGGCGGCCCAACTAGGCGGCATGCAGTCAGGTGAATAGGGGATGTTAAACATGAGTGCATACAATACAGCCCTCAGACAGGCTAACCAAGCTTATGGCGGGGCCCAGGTCAGTACGGCGCCGCAAAAAAAACTCATCCTGATGCTCTATGACGGAGTGATTCAAAACTTGAAGGCGGCAGAAGCTGCGCTTGAAGTCAAGAACCTTCAGATCGCCCACCAAAAAATTCTCAAAGGTCAGCTGATTATTGAAGAGCTGATGGTCACCCTGAATTTCGATGAGGGAGGCGACATTGCAAAGGATTTATACAAACTGTATGAGTACTTCCGCTGGTCACTGGTGCAAGCCAATATTAAAAAAGATCCCACGGCCCTCATTGAGATTCGTCAATATTTGGAGGAACTCAGAGGAAGCTGGCAGCAAATTTAGGTGAGGAAGCGGGGCAATGCCATGGAATGTCAAAGATTGCTGAGCTATCTGTCGACGCGTTTAAGTCTGCTGGAAGCCTGGCAAAAACTTTATACGGAGTATGAGCCTGGTGATCCTGAGCTGTCAGACGTGGTCGAAGTCTGCATGGATCAGATCAAAGCGTTGGATCAAAGTGTAAACCCTGAATGGGACAATAAGGGAAAAAATGACATTTTGGACATTTCAGACTTTCAAATTGCCATTCAACAGGTGCTAGAAAAAATATACAAATTGCATCAAAATCACCAGTTAAAACTGAAAAATCATAAGGAAGCGCTGGTCCTAGAAATGAAAGGTGTCAGGAAAGCGAAAGCTTTGTCCAGTCAGATTTTGACTGCCTCTGAGGAACGGATTTCCGGACTGGATACAAAAGCCTAAGAATCCTAAAAATTATAAGTTTCTGTGAATAATTAACAAAGATGAGAAAAGTGTCGAAATATCCGATATTTTTTGAAGTTTGTTATTTTATTGTTACTTTTCATGTGTTAAGATTAATTTGTTATGTTTTTTCTCAAGATTGACAATTAACATAACAGAGTATTGCTTCAAAATTATCGCATCCAGAATCGAATGACTGAATCATTGAATTGGATTTATCAGGAATTACAGCCTCGGCTTGGCCGAACACATCAGCTATGTCACAATTCCAGAGTCTATTCAGCATTCATCTCCGAAAACTTTTCAGAAAAAGGCAAACCAGGCGAAAGCCTGGGACGCAAAAGAACGGGCCTAAGTGGACTATGTAAATCAGTTCATATGGCAGCCGAGTGCCAGTAGGGAAGTTTTTTCTATGCCATAAAAAAGAAAATATTCCCAAATTAGTGAAAATAATGTAATATAATTATGCGGAATTGTAATAAAATGTAATTTTGAACTGGCATACAAAATCCGGAAGTCAAAAAATGAGAGAGGTGGTGCTTGCGCTATGATCCAAAATGATTTAACTTATCAGGCCCTGACGAAAGCCATTGAAGGGTCACAGCGAAGACAGGAAGCCATTGCCTCGAATTTGGCCAATCTCAACACTAAAAATTACAAAGCCAGCCGGGTTTCTTTTGAAGGAGAACTTAAAAAAGCACTTGGGGAAGCTCAGAAAAACAAGAATTTCGAAAATGCCAAAATCAGAATTGGCAACATTGCGCCAAAAGTTGTAAAAGACCAGAGCAGCCGCATGAACAATGACGGAAATAATGTCGATCTGGATCAGGAAATGAGCCTGATGGCCGCGAACCAAATCCTATACCAGACTTTGATTCAGCAGCTGAATCAAAAGTATCAGACAATGAGTTATGTGATTCATGAGGGGAGAAGGTAAGCATGGGGATGTTTAACGCCATGAACATTCATACAAGCGGTTTGACGGCAGAACGCTTCCGCATGGATACCATTTCGACCAACATAGCGAATGCGGAAACCACCCGTACAGAAGAAGGTGGGCCTTACATAAGAAAGATCGCGGTATTTCAGGAACAATTGAAAACTGAAATGAACAGAGCCGGACGTCCGGAGCAGGTCAGTTCAGGCATCAAAGCGGTTGCGGTTGTAGAGTCTGACGAAGAGACGCCGCTGGTTTACAGACC
Source organism: Acidaminobacter sp. QWL-03 (assembly GCF_058683855.1). NCBI lineage: Bacteria > Bacillati > Bacillota > Clostridia > Peptostreptococcales > Acidaminobacteraceae > Acidaminobacter > Acidaminobacter sp. QWL-03. The sequence continues at coordinate 1,663,903 of NZ_CM178752.1, read as the reverse complement.
GGAGCATCCTGACGCGGATGAAAATGGCTATGTACGGATGCCAAACGTCAATCTCATGACGGAGATGATCGATATGATGGTCGCCCGCCGGGCTTATGAAGCCAATCTGACGGCGCTGAATACGAGCAAGGCCATATTGGTTAAAACCCTTGAAATAGGACGTTAGTCACTCAAAAAATGCAGCAGAGGAGCAATCTGAATGGCAATTAATCCTGTACTGACTCAAATGATGCCGCTCAATAATCTCGTTTCGCAAAGTTCAGGGATCAATAGTGGGGCAGGCGAAGCCGGTACTGTCAACTTTGGTGACCTGCTTAAAACACAGCTTGAAAAAGTGGAAAACGCTCAGATCAGAGCGGATGGACTGACGCAGCAGCTCGTCAGCGGAGATTCGGTCGAGCTTCATGAAGTTTTAATTGCGACTCAGGAAGCGAAGCTGATGCTGGAAATGACCATGCAAGTGCGCAACAAGGTTGTGGAAGCTTATAAAGAAATGATGACTATGCAGTTATAAAGCTGTTATGAGGAGAAGGATCGATGGCGAAGTTGAGCACGGCCTGGATTAGGATCAGGGAACAATTTAATGCACTGAGTTTAATGTCAAAGAGATTGATGGCGGCAGCCGCGTTCTCTCTGATTTTGTTTTTTGCGCTTTATGTCCTGATCCTGGGCAAAGTCAACTATGTGGTTCTTTTCAGCGGACTTGAACTCAACAGCGCAGCGGCGATTGTCGAAGAAATGGATCGCATGGGCACTGTGAAATATAAACTGGAAGACGGCGGTACGACTATTCTGGTAGATGACAAGGTCGTCAATGACTTGAGAATTAAGCTGGCTATGAATGGGAGTTTGCCGGATACGACCATCGGCTTCGAGCTCTTTGACAATCAGGGCCTTATGGTCACAGACCAGGACCGGAAAATCATGTTTCAGCGGGCAACCCAAGGGGAACTGGAGCGTACCATTAGAGCACTGGAAGAAGTCAAATATGCCAGGGTTCACTTGAATCTGGCTGAGAGTTCCTTGTTTGAAAAAGAGATTCAGGCGTCCTCAGCCACGGTCGTGATTGAACTGCAGCCGGGTAAAGGTCTGACAACGCCGCAGGTGGAAGGCATCCTGTCGCTGGTCAGCGGCGCGGTCAAGAATCTGCCCAAGGAAAACGTCACGGTACTCGATACCAACGCCAATCTTCTGAGCGCGCCTTTTCAGGCGGATCAGGGAGATGCCGCCAATGCAACGGCGGATCAGGGCGAAATTATCGATCGTATAGAGTCAAAAATTGCCGGCAATCTGACAGAACTGCTCGAAAAAGCGCTGGGCAGGGACAAAGTCATTGTCACCGTTCTTGCGGAGGTCGATTTCGACCATGAGGAAATCAGCAAAGTGATTTACGGTGATTCACCTGTGGTGAAAAACCGACAGGAGAGCTTTAGCGGGGAAGGGATCAAATCCTTTATTTCAGAGGGTCCCATTGACAACAATACTCAGAATCTGATTATGCAGGATGACACCGGTGCCATTCAAACTTATGATGCCTACACGGAGTATGAAGTGGACAGGACGGAAATTTCGTCGATTAAGGCAGTTGGTGTACTCAGCCGGCTGAATGTCTCCGTGGTCTATGACGGCAATATGAGTCCTCAGATGAAGACCTCCATTCAGGATATGGTATCAGCGGCTGCCGGCATTGATCCGCAGCGTGGCGATCAGATCAATATTGAAGGCATGGCCTTTGATAGAAGCTATGAGACTGCGCTGGCAGAGGAGCTTGAGGAAGCGAAGCGCCTGGAGGAAGCTGCGGGGAAAATTCTCGGTATGGACAAAGCGCTTGTGATGACCCTGGTCAAAGGGCTGCTGGGTTTGGTTGCGGCAATCCTATTACTGTCAATTCTCCTTAGGAAGAAGCGTCAGAGCGACGCTTCAAAGATGACGCCGGCTTACGCGGGTGGCCCGGCACAGGGCGCTTCAAAGGGAAGTCTTCTCAACGTCACAGATGAGGCCAATGCCGTGGACGCGCCGACTCTGGATGATCTGTTTGGCGCAGTCAATAAAAAGGACTCCTCTCTTAAGCAATATGCCTCAGAGCATCCGCAGGAAATTGCGGACTTGTTAAAAGCCTGGATTAAAGAACAATAAGAATTTAAGAGGTGGAAAACAGTGGCAAAGGCCTATAAAGACAGCCAAAACGGCATAAAGAAAGCAGCGATTCTGCTCATGAGCCTCGGACAGGACGTTTCCTCCTCGGTCATTCGATATTTGCCTGAGAGCACCATTCAAAAAATCAGTCTTGAAATTGCCAATCTCGATTATGTCGAACCGGCTGTCAGCGAGCGGGTGACCCAGGAGTTTATGGAGCTGGTGACGTCGCGAAAATATGTACTTGACGGTGGCCTGGATTATGCCAGAAATCTTCTGAATAAAGCCCTAGGGACACAGAAAGCAAAAAGCATCATAGATACCTTGAGCCTGCTGTCTCAGACAGAAAGACCGTTTGCTCTGGCCAGAAAAGCTGAGCCCCATCAGTTGTCACTCCTACTGATGAATGAGCATCCCCAGACCATTGCGCTGATTCTCTGTTATCTGCAGCCGGATAAGTCCGCACAGGTGTTGTCAGAACTTCCGGAGCAAGTCCGGAGCGACGTTGCCCAGCGCATAGCGACCATACACAGCACGTCTCCTGTTGTCGTGCAAAAGATAGAGCAGGTTTTGGAAAGCAAACTGGCCAATGTTATTGATAACTCACTGGAATCCATAGGCGGCGTCAGATCCTTGGTCGACATTCTGAACGCGGTGGACAGGGGAACAGAAAAGAAGATTTTGGATGATCTGGACCTTGAAAATCCGGATTTGGCAGAGCAAGTCAGATCCAGCCTCTTTGTCTTTGAAGATATAGTTGCGCTGGATCGTGCAGCCATCCAGCGCGTCCTGAGAGAAGTCAGCACAGAGGATCTCACGCTGGCGCTCAAAGGCGCTTCAGCCAAAGTGTCCTCCATGATCTTCAACAATATTTCAAAGCGTGCGGCCGAGACTCTCAAAGACGACATAGAATTTCTTGGTCCAGTCAGGCTGTCTGCCGTTGAAGATGCTCAGAAACGCATAGTCGGGCATATCAGGCGACTCGAAGAAGCCGGCGAAATTATTTTGGGGAGGTCTGACGAGGATGCAATCATTCTCTAACATCATCAAGCAGCATCAGGTCTTGTCAGGACGCGTGGACTTTATCGCTGTCGAGCCGCAGCAGACTGAACCTGGGATAGTGCAGTGCGAGCCTCCCTCTGTGATTTCAAAGGACTTAAAGCTCAAGGAAGCTATGATCCTGGAACGGGCAAAGCGTGAAGCCGCAAAGATTAGGGATGAGGCAGTGCATTACAGAGACCAGGCACGCCTTGAAGGGTTTGAAGAAGGCTACAGGACCGGACTTGATCAGGCTATGGCTGAACGTCAGTCTGCCCTAGATCTGGCGGAGCGGCAAATGGGAGATCTTCTCGCGGCGGCATCACAGCGTCTGGAGTCTCTAACCAGGGATTATGAGGGACATCTTCTCAAGCTGTCGGTACAAGTAGCGTCTATATTCATCAAGTCCCATATGACGCCGGATCAGATGATGGCGCCCCTGAAGGAAATGCTGCATGAATTGTCACTATCAGCAAAAATTATGGTCAGGATGCACCCGGAAGATTTTCGAACATTATCCGGTGCGAGGGACCATTTTCAGGAAGCCTGCCCGGACAGTCGCCTCATAATGGTGGAAGATGCCGCGATCTGTCGCGGTATCCTGCAATGCGAGACGGATTCAAGACTCGTCGAGTTTGACCCGGGAAGGCACATAGAAGCGCTCCTGGCAGAAATGCTCAAAGTCCATCACAGACAACAGGAGCTGATCCGTCCATGATTCACTTCGAGAGGCTTCACGAGATTGTTGAAACGACGAGTCCCTACAGATACTCAGGCAAAGTGGACCAGGTGGTGGGGCTGACTATCAGGGTCAAGAGCTTATATGCCTTTATTGGTGAAATATGCAAGATTATTTTGCCCGGTGGAAGGGAAATTACGGCAGAAGTGGTTGGCTTCCAGAGCGACAATGTCATTCTGATGCCGCTGGGAGATCTCGACGGCATCATGACAGGCTGCCCGGTGATCCCTACCGGCAAGGCTTTGAGTGTTGGCGTTGGCAGCAAGATGCTGGGGCAGGTTCTGGATGGACTCGGCAATCTCCTGTCAGAGGACGCGCAGGCGCTGAGCTGCCACGAGCATGAAGCGCAGCTTTATAAAAGCCCGCCTAATCCATTGACGCGGCCGCCCATCAAAGACATCATGCACACCGGCGTCAGAGCAATAGATGCGTTCCTGACCTGCGGCCAAGGCCAGCGTATGGGTGTGTTTGCGGGCAGCGGTGTTGGAAAAAGTACGTTGCTGGGGATGATCAGCCGTTACAGCGATGCGGATGTCAATGTCATTGCCTTGATTGGGGAACGCGGCAGAGAAGTCAAAGCCTTTCTGGACAAAGATCTTGGACCAGATGGATTGAAAAAGTCCATTGTCATCTGCGCGACTTCAGACCAGCCGCCGCTCGTGCGCCTTAAAGGCGCTTTCCTGGCCACGGCAGTAGCGGAGTACTTCAGAGATCAAGGCAAAAACGTCATGCTGATGATGGATTCTGTCACTCGATTTGCCATGGCTCAGCGCGAGGTGTCCCTTGCGGCCGGTGAGGCGCCTGCGACCAAAGGCTACACCCCTTCTGTCTTTGCGCTGCTTCCCAAGCTTCTCGAACGAAGCGGAACCTCAGCTCGTGGCAGCATAACAGCTTTCTATACTGTCCTCGTTGAGGGCGATGACATGAACGAGCCTATCGCAGACGCGGTGCGCGGCATTTTGGACGGCCACATTGTCCTAAGCCGAGAGCTCGCTGCTCAGAGCCATTATCCCGCCATTGATGTGCCCCAGAGCGTCAGCCGTTTGTTCCACGACCTCCAAGGCAAATCCGAGGTGAAGCAGCTCTCATCCCTGAGACATCTCATGGGCGCTTATAAAGAGTCCGAGGATCTGATCCAAATTGGCGCTTATAAGTCAGGGTCCAGTCCGGTGGTTGACCGGGCGGTCGCGCTGAAACCGGCGCTGGACGCCTTTTTAAAGCAAGACATTGAAGAATCAAGCAGTTTTGATGAAACGCTCTCCAGGATTCAAACTTTATATCAAAAGCATTGTGGTTGAATCGGCGCTGAGGATCAGGACTTTTGATCTTAGCGGCCAAAGCACCATGGGAGGGGACAGCGGACAGTCATGAAAGCTTACAGACACAGCCTGGGAAAGGTTCTGGACCATAAGAACGAGGCCTATCAAAAACTGCAAATGGAACTGACTTTGGCGAATGAGCATGTTGAGCTCATAAAGGCAGAACGCCGGTCCAGACAGCAGCTTTATGAGCTGCACCTGAAAAAATCAGATCACGCTGAAGTTGTGACCTTGGAGGAAATAAGAATCGCCCATGCCCACTCAGAATACCTGAGAACTATGGTTCATCAGCAGTCGAAGCTCGAAGAACACGCAAACAGTGAACTTCAAAAGACTCAAAGCAGATGGATGGACGCACGACGCGAAGTTCACGTGCTGGAACGCCACCGGGAAAGAGAAGAGCAAGCATTTAATCAGGTACAGGAACGTCATACTCAACAACTGTTGGATGAAATGGCTTTGAATCAGTTTTTCAGGCGCCGTCAGACACTTTGAAGCGAAATAGTGTGTCTGACACGAAGTTACCATCAAAGCGAAACTTGGTGTCAGACACCCAGTTTCTGTCTTGCTTGAAGGGAGGTGAAAAAAATGAATGCGACTGCATTAAATCGTTCATCCGCAACACAGCAACCGGAAAAACCATCAAAGATCAGCGCTAATAAAGTACAGGGCGACGGGACAGAAAATGCCCTTTTTTCGGGGATGCTGCAGCAATGCCTCGATCAGAATCAAGCTTCGGGAAATCTTAAAGCTGCAGAAGAACCTAAAGGGTTGGCCGATGGCAGCCTGTCCGCCATTGAAGCCAAACTGTCAGCGTCAATGAACCTCGGCGCACAGTCCGGCTCACAAGTCGAAGCGTCGGCAACTCAGTCAGCTGAACTCATAGGCCAGGTTCAAAAAAATGTTGGCACTACCGCCACGCCCTCGACTGAACGAAATGCTTCAGCGCTGTCCGGTCCTGATTTAGTTTTGGAACCAACAAATCAGAATCCACCACATACAGCCGGTCAACACCAAATGATATTGAGCGCAGAACCGAAGATCGCCGGAAATGCTTCAGTCAAAGTCAATCAAGCAGAGATGACAACCGCGTCCCTGGGTGTCTCAGGACATCCTCATAGCGCAGAGGATGGCGCACTGACGGAAGTGTTTAAAACAATGGAAGGCCTGTCTGAAGGGACAGTACAGGATTCAAGCCTCTTATCAAAATTGTCGAAGTCTCAAGAACTTGTCAGTCAATCGCGACTTTCCACTGTGATGGAATCCCGACAAAATGAAAACGCAGCCTTAAATCCTGCGCCGAATGCTATTGAAAGCACCGACACTCCAAAGGATCAAATGAATCCTGAACACCGCTCTGAGGCCGCTGCAGCTGACTTTACAACGGTGGAGGGGCTTAAAAGTCAGAAAGCGACACCTTCGAAACAATCCTCTGACAGTTTCCGGAGTGTTTCTGATGGTGTTGGCGGTCAGCCGCAGCAGATCAGCTCTTTGGATGACGCGTCCTTTAACACGCAAATTCCCAAAGCAGCAACGATTAGGGAGCTCCCCGCCATTTTGACTCAGCAGGCACAGCTTTTGAGAGCCGGCGAAACGAAAACCCTCAGAATGATGCTGAATCCAGAGCACCTCGGTGCCCTTGAGATTGAACTCAGTCTAAAAAACGGCGTTTTATCAGGAATCGTCAGCGTGGAGACAGAGCTGGCTCACGACCTCATTCAAAAGCATCTGCCACAATTGCTGTCGACGTTCGACAGCAGGCAAATAGCTTCAGGAAGTTTTGAAATGCACTATCGTGGCGAGCACAGTGGATTTTCAGAGTCATCAGGAAATGAGGCTCAGCCTGACCGACACAGACAGTCCGGGTCAGCCGAACGCTCTGACGCGGAACAAGGTCTAGTGATTTCACAGGAAATTGCAATACAAAAGGTTAACCCAAAGCGGATTGATCTACTGGCATAAGATTCCAAACAGAAATGGCGAATTTAAAAAGGTGGTGGACTGGTGGAAATCAATCGCTTTAATATTTTTCAAAACGTTGCATCTGCAAAAACACAAGGACAGACACAAGGTGTATCGGATTCCAATGGTTTTATTGGAAAATATGACTTTTTCAACATCCTAGCGGCTCAGCTGAAGTACCAGGATCCCATGGCCGGCGGCGACAACAGCGAATATATAGCTCAAATGTCCCAGTTTGCCATGATAGAAAAACTGGAAAACCTCTCTGATCAGGTCAACACCCTCTATAATCTGAGTGCCGCACAAAATGCCATGAACATGATTGGCAAAGATGTCGTGCTGAATACAATGGAAGCCGGTGAAGTCAAAGGCGTGGTGGATCGTGTCGAAATCAGCCAGACGGGCATTCATTATGTCGTGAACGGTGAATCCTACGCCCATCCGACTCTGCTCAGCGTGGGCAGTGCTGAGACAAAAGGCGCTGAGATTGATAGCACTGCTCCAGAAAGCGCTGCTCCAGAAAGCAGTCACTAACCATGGCCATTCGCGTGCAGCACCCAATGCCATTGCCGATTCCAGCGAGTCAAGCCAACCCGACAGAGCCCTCGGAATCGGGTGCGAATTTTAGGACGCTGCTGGGCCAGACGCTAAATCGACCATCGGCAAACGCACAGAATCAGAACCAGGTGCTGAAGCTGTCAGCCCACGCCATCCTGAGGCTCGAGCAGCGGCATATTAAGCTTGGTCCTGAAGAAATCAGAAAAATGGAAAATGCACTCGTGGAAATAGAGCGCAGAGGCGGACGAAATGCCGTCATGTTCTACAAAGACACAGCCTTTTTGGCCAGTGTGGCCAATCGAACCATTATCACGGCGATTCCGCTCGAGGAGGACATCCATGTCCTGACCCAGATCGACAGCGCCGTTGCGATCAAGTAGGCAGAATACAGCAAAATAAGGGCCGGACCTCAACGAGGAAGCCCCGGACGCCCGACCGACAGACGGCGTCCAACCCAAAATCAGGAGGTTGTATCCATGTTAAGATCCATGTATTCAGGTGTCAGCGGGATGAGAAGCTATCAAACGAAAATGGACGTCATAGGCAACAACATAGCCAACGTTGGCACGACGGCGTTCAAATCCGGCGCTGCGCAGTTCCAGGACCTTCTCAGTGAGACTCTAAGCACGGGGCAGGCGCCAATCGATGGCGGTTTGGGCGGCATCAATTCCAAGCAGGTGGGACTGGGCGTCAGCGTGGGGAAGATCTCCACCGTCATGAGCAATGGCGCGCTTCAGCCGACCGGCAGGGATCTGGACTTCGCCATTGAGGGGAATGGATTTTTTATTGTGTCGGATGCTATGGATCCGGCAGGTGATTTTGCCTTCAGATACACGAGAGATGGGTCATTCCAAAGGGACAGCAATGGCACGCTGAATTTAAACGGAATGAGTGTCATGGGGATCAGCAACGTCACCTTGTCAGATGATAATAGTGTCGTATTTACTGACAGTCCTATACCAGCTATTGCAGAGGACTCTGATTTCTCGGCCATCATTATACCGGATAAACTAGACGAGAATCGGGAGCTGGTCTCCTATACCATCGACGGCACGGGATTGATCAAAGCTCGTTACAGCAATGGCGAAGAATACGAAATGGGACAGTTGGTCGTCGCCAGATTTTCCAATCCAGGCGGCCTCGACAAAAAGGGCGGAAATACCTATGCGGCATCCCAGAACTCAGGGGTTCCAAACCTTGGCACCTCAGGCGTCAACGGCTTCGGCATCATCCGCAAAGGCTACCTGGAGATGTCCAACGTCGATCTGGCCAACGAATTTACCGAAATGATCATCACGAGCCGCTCCTATCAGGCGAACTCGAGAACCATAACGACTTCTGACGAGATGCTTCAGGAGCTTCTGAATCTGAAAAGGTAGTGATCCCAAATGATCCGATTGACCTCCCTCAAAGGGGAAACCTTTTATCTGAATGAAATCCTGGTGTATAGAATTGATCAAGTGCCGGACACCCTGATCACCTTAACCGACGGCAACAAGCTGCGCGTCAGCGAGACCCCCGATGACGTCGTCGATAAAATCAGGGAGTACCAAAAATCCGTAGGTGTGATGTTCAAAGTGATTCGAACGGAGGCGACAACATGAAGAAAAATATGTTTCCACTGATCGCCATGTTTGCCGGGGTAACACTGGTATTGATCTCCATAGCCATGTCCGGCAATCTGATGAGTTTCTGGAGCCTGTCCTCCCTGGTCATCACCCTCTTTGGATCCCTATGTGCCCTTGCCATCAGCTATCCGCTGGAGGACTTAAAGACCATGCCAGCGGCGCTGAAAAAAATCACAGAGAACTCGGAAGCCAATCTCCTCCATCTGGTTGAACTTTTTACTGAACTGTCGAGAAAAGCCCGAAAAGACGGGCTACTTGCGCTGGAAGACCAGTTAGAAGATATTGAGGATGACTTTATCGTCCGGTGTATCCGAATGGTCATCGACGGCATGGAGCCAGAAGTGATTCGAAATGTCATGGAGATTGAGATAGAAACCACCCAGGACAGACACAAAATCGCCCAGGATATCTTTTCCACTTGGGGGGAACTGGCCCCCGCATTTGGAATGATTGGGACACTCATAGGCTTGATCGTCATGCTGGCCAAGCTGGAAGATGCCTCTGCCATAGGCGCGGGTATGGCCGTAGCCCTCATCACGACATTCTATGGATCATTCTTTGCCAACCTGGTGCTGATTCCAATTGCCACCAATCTGAAAATTAAGACGCGAATGGAAATTTACCGCAGGGAGATGATCGTCGTCGGGATCCTGGAGATTCAGTCGGGGACCAACCCAAGAGTTTTGGAAGAGATCATCCTGACCTACCTCAATCCGAAGGAACGCAAGGCGTATGTCCAAATGAAGCTGCAAGCTGAGGCGGCGTAAAAACATGGGAAGACGACGTAATAAAAGATTTGAACTCAATGAGAAGCCTTCAGGCGGATGGATTGTCACTTTTTCTGATCTAATGACACTCCTGCTGACATTTTTTATCTTGTTATACTCGATTTCCACGGTCAGTGAGGCGAAGTTCAGACAAGCTGCCGCCTCACTTCAGTCTGTGCTCTCCGGAAATCCTTCCACCATGATTTTCGATGAAACCCCCTCTGGCGCTGACAGCATGCCCTTTGATCCCGTTGTGCCGCAGCCCATTCCAAATCCGGTGGAACAGCCTGATTTCAACGCTGAAATCATTGAGATGTACAAGACCATCAAAGATTTTATTGAAGAAAACGGGCTGAACGCTGACATTGAAGTGACATACAATGCCAGGGGCGTCCTCGTCAACATCAGTGAAGCGGTACTCTTTGAATCCGGGAGCGCGGATATTAAAAACGAAGGACAGACGCTTCTGGATACCATGGCGCGATTACTTCAGACCATAGATAAAGATATCGAAGTTCAGGGACATACAGACAATCAGCCTATCCGGACCAGCAAGTACCCTACCAATTGGGAGCTGTCCGTGGACCGTGCAGTACAGGTGGCACGCTACTTTATCCAGAGACACAGTATTGCGCCGGAGCGCCTCAAAGCTGCTGGTTTTGCAGAATTTCAGCCTCTCGCGCCCAATGACACACCTGAAAACAGAGCGCTGAACCGAAGGGTCAATCTGTTGATTATTCTCGAACAGGAATCAGGAGGTAGTACTTATGGAAGCACGTCTTAAAGCACAAGAACTGCCTCAGGGTGGAGCCGTCCCCCAAAAACGCCTTGGGAGATTAAAGAAGATCCTGCTGATTTTGTTTCTAATCCTCATAATGGCCGCCGGCACCGGCCTGGGTGTCTATTATGTGAACACAGGTGCTTTACCCTTTGGACTTCAGAGACTGATCGAAAAACCCCAGGTGGAGCTCATGATGCCGGCAGAAAGCTTTTTGGTGAATCTGAAGGATGACAGAGCCATGCATTATCTTAAAGCCACTGTGGTTCTATCTTATTTTGAAAGCAAGGATCAAGCGCTGATAAGTCAAAGCACCCCACAGATCCGGGATGTGGTGATTCAGTATCTCAGAGGACTATCCAGAAATGACATCATGGACGCCGGTAACCTTGAGATTATCCGCTTGGATCTTCTCGACCAAATCAATCTGATCTTCGGGCGTGAGGTCGTCCACAGCTTATATTTTTCGGATTTTCTGATTCAATAAAAATGAAAAAGTAATGTGAGGGAAGTTCATGTCAGATTTGACGTTTTGGGCCAGCGTGGCCAAATTGATCCTGGCGATGCCGGTGGTGGTACTGCTCGCCTATTTAAGTTTGAGGATGACTGCTTCTGTGTCCGCAAGAGCCGGCATGAGTGCCAACCTGGAAGTCCTGGAGAAAAAGGCGCTCGGTAAAAATCAGTTTCTTTACATCATAAAAGCGGGCGCATCTTACCATCTCATGGCTGGGACTGACCATAACATGATACTGATTCGGGACATGACTGCAGAGGAAATCAAAACCCGGGAAACAATCCCAGGGGATACTGACCGGTTTAAGGAAGTGTTATCCGGCGCACTTGCCAAAGTGAGGCGCAGCGCATGAAGCTACTTGTAAGAAACAAATCAGAACTGCTTAACTGCCCTCGGCGTCCTGACGTCGCAGTAAAAACCTCACTCATGAAAATCACCTTCTTCGTCAGTCTGATCATGCTCATGGCCATGACCGCCGACCCAAATCCAGCTTACGCCGCCTCACTGGAAGTCGATCTTGGCAACGCCCTCCGCATTGAAGGCGGAGGTGGGCCCACTGGCGTTTTAGGACTGATGCTTATGCTGACTCTACTCAGTCTGGCGCCCTCTTTTCTAATTTTAACCAGTGCGTTTACGCGCATTGTCGTGGTGCTGTCTTTTCTGCGAAGTGCCCTGGGGACTCAGCAGGCGCCGCCGAATCAAGTGATCATAGGCCTGGCGCTCTTCCTGACGTTTTTCATCATGGCGCCAGTTTATACGGAAATCAACGACAAGGCCATAAAGCCCCTGACGGCAGGCCAGATCACCCAGACTCAGGCGCTGGACAACGCCGCAGTGCCGCTGAAGCGCTTCATGCTGGAGCACACCCGAGAGAAGGATCTTGCACTCTTCATCCGTCTCTCGGGCGCTGAGCCTGAAACCCCGGAAGCCGTTCCGCTGACGACGCTGACACCGGCATTTGTCATCAGCGAGCTGAGAGTGGCCTTTCAAATTGGATTTTTACTTTTTATTCCCTTTATCGTCATTGACATGGTCGTCTCAAGCATTCTGATGTCCATGGGTATGTTCATGCTGCCGCCGGTGATGATTTCACTGCCTTTCAAACTCTTGCTGTTTGTCATGGTGGACGGATGGCACCTGGTGGTGACCTCCATTGTCGAAGGATTCATGTAGGAGGCGGCCATGACTGAAGCACTCGTTCTAGATGTTTTCAACACAGCACTGCTGACGATCCTCAAAGTCTCACTGCCCGTCCTGGTGGTGTCACTGGTGATTGGTCTCGTGATCAGCGTCCTTCAGGCCACCACCCAGATTCAGGAGCAGACCCTCAGCTTTGTCCCCAAACTGGCCGCCGTCTTTCTCAGCCTCATAGTCTTTGGCAGCTTCATGCTGAGTACCCTCGTCAGCTTCACCCAATGGATCCTCCTCATGATCGCGGAGGTAAAGTAATGCTGTTTCCGGCAGGGTTTCATCTTCAGGTCCTCCTTCTGATTCTGCTCAGAACCGGTGGCTTTGTGGCAGCAGCGCCGCTCTTTTCAAGTCGCGGGATCCCCATGACCTTGAAAGTCCTGTTGACGGTGGTCCTGAGTCTCAGTATTTATGTGTTTTCATTCTCCGGCGTTGTCCTGCCGCAGCTGGCAGACGCCCTTTATCTCCTTTACGCTTTAAGAGAAATACTCATGGGACTCACCATGGGTTACGTCGTTCAAATTGTCTATTCAGCTGTTCAGATGGCCGGCCAGCTCGTCGACTTTCAGATTGGCTTCTCCATAAGTGCCGTTTACAACCCCATGTCCGGCATGACCCAGGCCATCATGGGGCGACTGTACACCATGACCGCCCTCGTGCTCCTCTTCGTGACGGATGCTCACCACCTCATTCTGAGTGCCTTATACAAATCCTTTGAGGTATTGCCACTGGGTGCGGCGTTTTCACTGACCACGGGCATGGGCTGGATTTTAAAAACCTTTTCCATTTTCTTTGCCATAGCCTTTCAGATCGCGGTGCCCATTCTGCTGGTCCTGTTAATGACAGACCTGGTCATGGGCCTGGTGTCCAGGACGATCCCCTCTCTAAATGTCCTGATGCTGGGCATGCCCCTGAAGACTCTGATTGGTCTGGTCTTCTCCATGATGGGGCTGCCGGTGCTGCTCCACAGCCTGCTCAAGGTCATTGGCGACATGAGCCTCTACCTGGAGCAGTGGATTCAGAGGATCGCCTGAGCCGCCTGCGAAAGTGGCTGCCGGCTGGGGAGCCTCATTAAAATGTTTAAGGAGCCCTGTCTTTGAATGCGTGGATGCTGCGTTTCCAACATAAAATATTAAATCCCTTAGAAAACTTTGGTTTGCCGATGGTTACCTGTCAGCCTGCTCTCGCAGCAGCTTGTACATCCGCTTATCCCAACCTCATGTTTATGTCAGAGGGCGCGGACAAGGACAGCAAAACGGAAGCCCCGTCCCAAAAGAAGCTGGAGGACGCCCGGAAGAGAGGCCAGATCGTCAAGAGTCAGGATCTCAGCGCGGCCATGTCACTTGGGGTTATAGCCATTTTCTTGATGGTGTTTCTCACCCTGCTTTACGAACATTCTCTGACCATGTTCAGAAATGCCTTTGAGTTTCGCATGCAGCCAGATCTGGCTGGGCCGGCGGCAGGCACGCTTCTAAAGACGTATATAACAGAAGGGGCACTGATGGCTGCACCAATCGCGCTGGCCATGATGGCAGTGGGGCTGATCACAGGCTTCTTTCAGTCCAGAATGCTGCTGACCTTTGAGCCCCTCAAGGCAGACTTCAAACGCCTTAATCCGCTGAGTGGGCTCAAGAACATGTTCTCTCAGAAGACATTTGTGGGACTCCTGAAAAATTTGGCAAAACTTGCGCTGGTGGGACTGGTCATGTGGAACACGCTGACGGGTCAGTTGAAAGATCTGCTGCGTGCCTCAGCCATGGAAACGGGAAAGCTTTTTGGCCTGTTTCAGTCCCTGCTGGGAAACCTTTTGATCAATGTGGCGGTCCTAATGCTGATTCTTGGTGTCGCGGACTATATCTACCAGCGGTATGATTTCAGAAAGTCTCTGCGAATGACCAAACAGGAGACCAAAGAAGAGCACAAGTCCATGGAGGGTGATCCGCTTTTCAAGTCCTTCAGACGGCAGAAACAGAAGCAGCTGGCTCAGCAGCGCATGATGCAGCAGGTGCCGGAAGCGACCGTAGTCATTACCAATCCGACACACTATGCCATTGCCATTCGCTATGACGAAACGCGGGATAAAGCACCGGTGGTCATAGCAAAGGGTCTGGACAGAGTCGCGGAGAATATCAAGAAGATTGCCCGGGAACATAACATCCCACTGATAGAAAACAAGCCCCTGGCACAGCAGATGTACAAGCAGATCGACCTCGGCCAAGAGGTTCCAGCTGTGCTGTACCAGGCTATGGCGGAAATTTTGGCCATGATTTATAAGGAGAAAGACAAACGAAAGTAGGTGAACCGGTATGGAATTCAGATCTGAAAATTGGATGGGCAGACTTGGCAGACACACAGATGTCCTCCTGGCGTTTGCCGTGGTTGGGATCATCAGCATCATTTTGCTTCCCGTACCGCCGGGAATTCTGGATTTCCTGCTCGTCATCAACATCTCCTTGTCCGTAACCGTATTGCTGCTGACACTGTTCACCCGGGATGTCCTTGAGTTCTCAGCGTTTCCAACCTTGCTGCTTCTGCTGACGCTCTTCAGATTGGGCCTTAATCTTTCCAGTACCAAGCTGATTCTGGGACAAGGGGATGCCGGCCAGGTCATTGAAGCTTTCGCAAGCTTTGTAACTGGTGACAGCTATGTCGTTGGCGCGGTCGTCTTTGTCATCATCATCATCATTCAGCTGGTAGTCATCACCAGCGGCGCGACCCGTGTCGCAGAGGTCGGCGCCAGATTTACCCTGGATGCCATGCCCGGCAAGCAGATGGCTATTGATGCTGATCTCAACGCCGGTATGATTCAGGAGGACGAAGCCAGAAAACGGCGACTCAATCTTCAGAGAGAAGCAGACTTTTACGGTGCCATGGACGGCTCCTCCAAGTTCGTCAAAGGGGATGCCATGGCGGGGATCATCATTACACTGATCAACTTTATTGGCGGCATAGCCATCTTCGTCGGACAAAAGGGACTGCCTTTTGGCGAAGCCATTGACCGGTTTGGGCGGCTGACCATCGGCGATGGTCTGGTCTCTCAGGTGCCGGCGGTTTTGGTCTCCGTGGCGGCTGGTATTTTGGTCACGCGCTCTGCAAGCGTGGACGGACTTGGGGATGACCTGGGCAATCAGCTGTTTTCCAAGCCCAAAGTCCTGATGGTTTCAGCGGTGGTTTTGTTTTCCTTTGGCTTGGTACCGGCGTTTCCGACGCTTCCGTTTCTGTTTATGGCGGGGGTGAGTGCGCTCATGGGCTGGCAGATGATGAAAAAAGAGGCGGATAAAGCGACCTCTGAATCTGAGGCTATGACAGCGCGGGCTGTGGCGGAGTCCCGTCCGGCTGCGGATACTCAGGTGACGGCGAAGCAGAAGGATCTTCTGGCCATCGAAATTGGGTATGGACTGCTGTCGCTGGTGGACACCGCCACGGAGGGCGGCGATCTGCTTGAGCGGATTCTGATGGTCAGGCGGCAGTGCGCTGCAGAAATGGGCTTTGTCGTGGCTCCTATTCGCATTCGCGATAATTTGATGCTGGCGCCCAATGCTTATCAAATTCTCCTCAGGGGCTCCGCTATAGCGGAGGGTGAGGTCTACCCGAACCGCCTCATGGTGATGGACCCGGGGAGCGGCACCTTTATGGTGGATGGCATTGAGACCGTTGAACCTACCTTTGGGATTAAGGCACTCTGGATTGAAGCCGCTGAGAAGGCTGGCGCTGAGCTCCACGGCTTCACGGTGGTGGATCCTACAACCGTTCTGGTCACCCATTTGAAGGAGACTATCCTTGCCCATGCAGATGAACTCATTGGGCGACAGGAGGTTCAAAAACTTCTGGAAGAGGTTCGGGAACAGTACAGTGTCGTTATAGATGAACTCATTCCTGGGATTATGACAATGGGCGAGGTACAGAAAATCCTCCAGAATCTTCTCAGGGAGGGTGTCGCGATTAACGATCTGGGCACGGTTCTCGAAACCCTGGCGGATTACGGCACCATGACCAAGGATGTGGAGGTGCTGACCGAATATGTCCGTCATGGGCTCAGCCGTGCCATTGTTGGGAAATGGCAGGCTTCGGACGGCAAGCTGCATGTGATCACGATCAGTCAAAGACTGGAGGATTTGATTCACAGCCATATTCAAAAGTCCCTGCAGGGCTCTTTTCCGGCGCTTTCACCGGACATTTCGTCACAGCTGATCTCCGATCTTCAGGCGCAATTGGAGATTGGAAGTCTAAGCGCAGATCAGGTGGTCATTTTGACCTCGCCTAGAATTCGAGCAGCACTCAAAAATCTGATATCGGGCAGCCTGCCAAAGGTGCCTGTCCTCTCTCTGGGTGAGATTCACCACAGAGTTGAACTTGCAGCAGTAGGGATGGTGGATCAGCATGATTATTGAAAAATATATTGTTCGTGATATGGCGGAAGCCTTTGAACGCGGAAAAGCGTCGCTGGGGGAGGACGCGATCCTTCTGACACAGAAGCTGGTCAGACAGAAGGGGATCAGGGGCTACTTCCAGCCCAGATGCCTTGAAGTGACCATGGCAGTGGAAAACAGGCCGGTGAAAAAGGAATCAAGAGTTGGTGCCGCTGCCGTTCAGAGAGGCTTGGAGGCAAATCTGAGAGCCGGAGGCGCACATCCGACAAATGCCGTTTTGGAGGACAGGGCTGCGCAGAGTGGTGAAAGAATTGCACTGGAGTGGGAGGCGAGGATTGATGCCATCCTGATCAGAGAGCTTGAAAGCCTTGAAAAGTTCAGACGCTATTCAGTGGTGAACCGCTTAGAGCATATGGAGGATTCCAAACTCAAGTCACTCATGATAGAGCACTTTATCCGAGAAATACTTGAGACTATAGATTATTCGGGCATCACGGAATGCAGTGCAGTGGCGTTTTTGGGATCCACAGGGGTGGGAAAAACCACGACTATAGCCAAAATTGCCGCGGATGCCAAGCTCAATCTGTCCAGACGCGTTGGCCTGATCACAATGGATACCTACCGAATTGGCGCGGTGGACCAACTGAAGAAATATGCCGATATTATGGATCTGCCCATGATCACCGTGACGACACCTGCGGAAATGAAGCCGGCTTATCAAAAGCTGCTCAAGACTTGCGATCTGGTCCTGATAGACACCTTGGGCACCAGCTACCGAAATCAGGCTCAAATTGACGACATTCGCCGCTACCTGAATGAACTGGAAGGACTTTGCAAAGTCGTTGTTCTTCCGGCGACCCTGGATCATGAAATTTTTGAGAAATCACTTGAGGCCTACCGCTGCCTTGGGATTGACCGGACTATTTTGACCAAACTGGATGAGATGGACAGTCAGACCAGGCTCTTTTCCTATGTGCGCCGTCTGGAGGAGCCTCTTGCCTATGTGACAACCGGGCAAAATGTACCGGATGATCTTCTCCGGGCAAACGCCAAAGCGCTTATGTCATATCTACATGGCGGTGACGAAATCCTATGAAGGATCAGGCCCATGAACTCAAGCTTAAAATGTTTAAACCGGCATCGACAGTATGTGTCTATGCGGTGGTCAGCGGAAAAGGCGGCGTAGGCAAATCCA
The DNA here is from genome assembly GCF_058683855.1 of Acidaminobacter sp. QWL-03. NCBI lineage: Bacteria > Bacillati > Bacillota > Clostridia > Peptostreptococcales > Acidaminobacteraceae > Acidaminobacter > Acidaminobacter sp. QWL-03. The sequence goes on along the minus strand of NZ_CM178752.1, from coordinate 1,645,711 downwards.
ATATAACCCTGAATTTGGGGGTTGCCCTTAATCAGGCTGGAAAGCGTGTCCTTTTGATCGACGGCGACCTGGGCATGGCCAATCTGGACATTCTGGCCGGTGTCATGAGCAGACACACTTTGCTCGATTATTTTGAAACGCAAAAAAGCATTGAGGACATCTTGGTGGAATACAAACCAGGGCTGGAGATTTTACCCGGAGGCAGTGGATTTATGAGTCTGGGTGACAACAGGGAAGACGAGCTTCAGGACTTCGTCAGCCGGCTTATAGGCACCGGCCGCTATGACTACGTCTTCATTGACGCTGGAGCGGGCATAGATGCGAAACTGCTGTCCTTTGTCTCGGTAGCCAACGAAGTGCTGCTCGTGACCGTCCCTGAACCGACCGCCATGGTAGATGCCTACAGTCTGATTAAGATTTTGTCCATTTATGAAATCAAACCAAGAATTCAGCTGATCGTCAATCAGGTCAGCAGCCGCAGAGAGGCACAGGAAACCTATGAGCATCTGAACAAGGTCATAGGCACCTTTCTGAATATTCAAATGGAGCTGCTGGGTTATGTGGTGTCGGATCCAAAGGTGAAGGCGGCGGTTCACAGGCAAACCCCTTTCAGCCTGGTGCATCCCAACGCGCCAGCCTCGAGAAACATCAGAGAAATTAGCGAGCGGCTCTCAAGTGGAGCTGTGACCGCAAACTTTGGGACCTTGAGTGAAGTCATGCATCGTTTTGTGAGAATTTTTGGCAGTTAGGGTAGGTGAGGCGTGTGCAGGAAAAATGGAAAGCCGGACTTAAACTGAATCAGAAAGTCGAGTTTATCATGCCTGACCACACCGCGGCGGCCAGCATGATTCAAGATTTTATTGAAATAAGGGAAGCTGTGGTCAGCGCCGGGTCAGGGCTTGATTCTGACGGACTGGGCATTCTTGTGAGTGTGCCTGTTCAAAACGGCAAGGAGCGCCTTCTGGATGTAGAAATCCCCTATAAGATCCTGGTCTATGGTTCAGACCGGATCTATGCGCTGCGTGTCTCTGTCTGCCGCTACGCCGTGGAGGACGTGCCGCTCTATTGCCTGAACGTAGTGTCGTTTCTTGGAGAGATTCAGCGCAGGCAGAATGTAAGAATCGCGGTGAATCTGCCAGTGCGATTCCATGAGATTGAACAGCGCTCTAAACTTCAGAGAAATGCTTTAATACAAAGTCTGCCGATGGTTGAAGGGTGGATCACCGATCTCAGCGCAGGCGGGATCAAATTGAACACCACCTCTAAACTGTCAAACAGTCATAGAATCCTGATCAGCTTTGAACTGGACAGCGAATCCGTGAGTGTCACGGGCATAGTCAAGCACCGTGCCTTGATAAATACAGCTCAAACAAGGGAATTCAGCTACGGGATTCAATTTGAGTCTCTGCCGGTTAAGCTTCAGGATAAAATAGTGCATTATGTGTTTGCGAAGCTCAGACAGAATCGAAAACTTGAGATGAAATAATGCGGATTGGAAGCGAACGACGTGTTTTGGTCAGTTAAAGTGTACTGATTCAGGAGGGAGAGCGCCGGTTTGGAGATCACGACACAAATAGACAGGCAGCAGCTCATTGTGAGTCATCTGCCCCTGGTGCATAAAGCGGTGAATAAAATGCATTACAATGGGATCCACTTTGACCGAGAGGACCTGATTCAAGTGGGCGTCCTGGGACTCATGGATGCCATAGACCGTTTCCAGCCTCAGCTTGGGGTCCCCTTTGAATATTACGCGGGTGTCCGAATTCGAGGCACCATTACGGACACCTTGAGACGAGCGGGGCACTTCTCCAAGGAGAAGATGGCGGCGCTCTCGGCTTTCTATAAGGAAAAGGCGCTGATGGAACAGCGCTTGATGAGATCAGTGAGTGACGATGAGCTCTGTGATTATCTCAATCTGACAGATAAAGAACAAAAGACAATTTTTCAGACTATGGCGGCGCTTCCTGCGGTTTCGCTTGAGGAGATCCTGTTTGATGACGAATCCGGATCTGGTTCTGGCTCAGGACCAAGTCTTCAGGAGCGTTTAGTGGCACAGAATACGCCATCACCGGAAGAGGTCATGATGAAGGCATCGCTGAGCGAAGCATTGAAGTCTGCTTTAGTGACTCTTGAGGAGCGGGACCAGCTGCTGCTGCAGCTCTATTATGTTGAATCCCTGTCGTTCAAGGACATTGCGGCCATTTTGGAGGTTTCTGTGCCCAGAGTGTCACAGCTGCACACCCGGGCCTTAATGGCTCTGAGAATAGCACTAGAAGCCTGGAGGTAGAATTATGTTTTGGTGGATTGTTGGATTTGCGTCTGGAATTGCAGCATTTGGCGGCTGGAGAATGGTCATGCAGAAAAAAGACAGTGCGGCAAATGGTCAGGAACCTTCAATTTCAGAAAAGTCCAAGGACTGGACAGAAGTGACTGAGACTATGGAAAGTTTAATTATGAAGCGTATGGAACGACGGTTGGCAGGCATGGAAGAAAAGCTGGACGTCGTGATGAGCAGTTTGGCTGGTTCTAATGCAGTGTCTGCAGGCGTGTCATTAAACCCTTCAGCCAAAGAACGCGATAAACCCGTTGCAGACCAATATCAGACCCAGCTTGAGCAAATTGTCAGACTCGCTGAACGGGGAACAACTCTTGAAGACATTGCGAAAAAAATGAAGATGCATAAGGGGGAAGTCCAATTACTTCTCAATTTATCAAAAAAATCAGGCTGATTCCTGGTCTGCCAGTACTGACATTTGGTCTGGGCATGCTGCTTGGGGCAGTGCTGACGAAGATCAGCTTATAAGCCGTTGTCGTCGAAATCATAGAATAGAGATTGGAGGCACATTAAATGATCCGTTCCGTGTATCAGACCGCTATGAGCATGCTGGTGCAGCAAAAAAAACAGGAAACCCATGCCAATAATCTCGCTAATGTGGAAACAGCGGGGTATAAGGCACAGGCGTTGGTGTCGGAAGCCTCGTTTTCTGAGGTGTTCGTCAATCACGCCTCAGGCGCGGGCGGGGGCTTAGCCGTCTTGGGCACCATGCCCATGGGTGTCAGGGTTTCCGGGATAGAGACGCAGTGGTCCCAGGGCATGTTGGTGGAAACCGGAAACACTATGGATCTTGCCCTGGAGGGTTCAGGATTTTTCAGCTTTGAAACCCCTGCAGGTGTTGTCTATTCCAGAAATGGCGAGCTGCATCAGAACCAGGAAGGCGTTTGGGTGGATAAATCCGGGTACAGCCTGCTCACCAGGACACCTGAAGGTGCGCTCAGAACGATCAGATCCGCACCGGGGGAAGTTCTGACAGTCAGGGCCTCCGGGGAGATCATTCAGGATCTCGGCAGTGTGGTGGGAAGCATACCGGTTTACGATCTTCCTGTCGGAGAAGAGGCGGGCCTGGAAGTGCTCGATGGTGGCTATGTCAGATTGGCACAAGGAAATCTGGTTGAGGTCGAGGGGACAACGGTCAGACAGGGAATGAAAGAGAATTCCAACGTCGACAGTACAACAGCCATGATTGACATGATGTCGACGGGACGCCTGCTTCAAACGCAGCAGAGAATTTTGAACACGCTGGACGAAACCTTGAATCGTGCTGTCAATGAGATTGGCAAAGTATAGGTGATAATTGGTCAGTTAGCCTGGAAGGGGTCGACAACTTGAATAAAATGCTTGAAATTGGAAGAAGCGGCATGATGGCGCAAAAGCACCGTCTGAGTCGACTGTCAGGGAACATTGCCAATGTTGAAACGACAGGCTATAAACGGTCTGACGCCGCCTTTGCGGAAGAGATCCGCATGGCTATGCAATCTGATTCCGTTGCAGTTGCAGAGGTGGCTGAAGATCGCCTGAGAGGCGGCGGCGGAGTGCGTGCGCTGCGGGATTTTACATCCAACCATCAAGGCGCTTTGATGAGTTCACCCAATTTCTTTGATTTCGCCATTGACGGAGCGGGTTATTTTGGTGTCAGAGATCAGGCCGGCGCTTTGACTTTGACGCGGCAGGGGAGCTTTGAACTTCAGGAGGACGGACGTTTAATCGACGCTTCCGGCCGCCTGGCGGCGCTCGAGCTGACGTCGGATCCGACAAATTGGAAGCGGGATCAATTGACACTGAGCGGGTCCGGGGAGTTGCTGGAAAAGGAGGCTTCGACCGGTGAAATGAGATCCCTGGGCAGGCTGATCCTCTTTGATGTCCCAAATCATGGGAATGGTCTGGCAGCCACAGGAGAGGGCAGCTTCAGACCGGCAGATGAGAATGCGCTTTACACCAGTTTGGAGACCCCAGGTGCCTTTGGAACGGTCAAATCGAACAGCCTTGAGCGCTCTAATGTGAGCCTGCTGGATGAAATGACACAGCTGCTGATGACCCAAAGGGCTTATCAGCTAAGCACGAAGTCCGTCAGCAGTGCGGATGAGATGATGCAAGTGGTGAATGAGATTTTGTAGGGTTTAATTAATACAAGGAACCCTTTTCCTCTGTATGACGTCTTATGGGTATAAATTATATAACCAAGCGACTGACCATAGAGGAGGGGACATCTCATGAGAATTCAATTTAAGTGGAAGCTGGGGCAACTCACAGCAGTTCTGGTTGCATTATCTCTGATTGTGACAGGCTGTGGCTTGCCGGCGAATACATCATCAGGCACAGATTTGATGGAAGGCGTGGTGCCAAAAACACCGGCAGGTCAAACGGCAGAGCAGGATCAGGCAGTGCTCGACAGCCTGAACGCTTTTACATGGAAGTTAATCCAGGCTATGCCGGAGGATCAGGAGAACAGGATGATTTCGCCGGTATCCGTTTATCTGGCGCTGGCCATGACCTTGAACGGCGCGGATGGGGAGACTCGAACCGCCATGATGGAGGCGCTGTCAGCCTCGGATCTGACGCCGGAAATCGTCAATACTTTTGCGGGCAATTATCTTAAAGTCATATCCACTGAAAGCGAGGCATTCACCCTGACCATTGCTAACAGCATCTGGCTCAGAGAAGGCTTTGAAGCAGATTCTGAATTTCTTCAGAAGAATGCCGACTATTTTGGAGCGGCCGTTCGAAGTCTGGACTTCGATAATCCGGATGCTCCAAAAACCATCAACAATTGGGTAAGTGAAGCCACCCGTGAGACGATCGATCAAATAGTGGATGAAATCGATCCGGCGGTTGTAATGTATCTCATCAACGCAATTTATTTCAAGGCGGACTGGCAGACACAGTTCTCGGCAGAAAATACTTTTCCACAGCCGTTTGAGACCCCTGAAGGCAGCAGGGAGGCAGACTTCATGCACAAACTCATGAGTCTGGAGGTTGTTGAAAACGACTTGGGAAAAGGGATAATAATGCCTTATGTGAATCCGAGAATGGCTATGCTGGCAATTCTTCCGGAAGAGGGCATGAGTCCTGAAGCGTGGATCCAAAACATGGATCCTGAAAAATTTAAAGCCTTCATGGAAACGGCGACCTCAAAATCTGTCGACCTGTCATTCCCTAAATTCGAAACTCAGTATGAGGACAGCCTTCTGGATGAACTCGAAAAGCTTGGCATGGGTAAAGCCTTTGTTCCTGGCGAAGCGGACTTTTCACTGATGCAGCCAAGCCGGGCAAAAGATTTGTTTGTCAGCGCAGTTCAGCACAAGACCTTTATCCGTGCGGATGAAAAAGGTACGGAAGCAGCCGCAGTAACCTCCGTTGAAGCCTCGCTGACCTCTATGCCAATGTTCGATGAAGCCATCAGCTTTGACAGACCTTTCGTCTATGCCATTCTGGATACAGAGACTGCCACGCCTCTCTTTATTGGCGTGCTCAACGATCCGACAAAATAATTCAAAAAGTTTCGATCCCTTGACGCGGGAAAGGACGTCTCATACAATGGTTTCAGAAGAGGTGAAACCCTGTGAGAGACGTCCTTTTTCGTTTAAAAAACCTTCCCAAGAGCCTGATCTGGATCCTGATGGTCCCCGTTTTTTATGGGCTGGGACACTGGCTGGAGCGGCATCCTGAAGTACTCGAAAAATATTATGCCGGTTCTGTGCAAAAGGTTATGATGCAGGGGATCAGTACTGCGACTGGGCTATTGCCATTTTCGCTGGCAGAAATTTTGTTCGTGGTGCATGGGATTGCCTTGTTTATGATGGTGATTTTGTTTGCGGTTCGTCTGGTAAAGGGTGGCGCGCTGAAGCTGCTTTATCAGGCAGCGGTGTATCTTTCAGCTGTTTATGTCTTGTTTATGATGATCTGGGGGTTCAATTACAGCCGGCAGCCCCTTGCAGTGACCATCGGCCTGGAAGTCAGGCCTTATGCGGTGGAGGAGCTCTACGCGCTTTCAGAGCTGCTGGTGGATCAGGCCAATGAACTGAGGACTATCCAGCACACGAATGATGAGGGTGTCATGAAATTGGCATCTGATCGACAAGCTGTGTTTTCAAGAACAGTGCTTGGCTATGAACCGCTCGGCGAGGCTAAAGCAATTTTTCGCGGGCGCTGGGGGCCTCCCAAGGCAGTTTGGTTGTCTGAGGCAATGCTGTACACGGGTATAACCGGGATCTTTATGCCGTTTACCGGCGAAGCCAACGTCAACAGCCGCGTGCCGGACCTCTTGCTGCCAGCCAACGCTATGCATGAAAAAGCCCACCAAATGGGCATAGCCAGAGAAGATGAGGCCAACTACGCTGCATATCTCGCCTGCATGAGTCATCCGGATGCGGACTTTCAATACTCCGGGACCTTGCTGGCGCTGATCCATGCCACCAATGCGCTTTACCGCGAAGATCCGGAGGCCTATGTCGTGCTGAGGCAGCGCTACGGTGAGGGCCTGAGCAAGGATCTGGAAGCCTATAGTGCCTTTTGGAAACCTTATCAGGGGAAAGTCAACGACACCGCGGATCAGATCAATGATACCTATCTGAAGACCAACCGGCAGGCGGACGGTGTTAAGAGCTACGGGCGCATGGTGGATCTTCTGCTGGCGGATTTTTTGTCTGATGGGGAGATCATTGCGTCCATAAATGCTGACGGGGCGTCAGGCTCTGACCGCTGAGTCATTATTTCGTCAGGTAGGCAAGCCTCCTAAAGAGTTTGCCCACGGTATTAAAAGTCAGCTTCAAGCACACCCATTCGGTCAGCTTCCCAAATTTCCTGTAAAAGAGGTTAAAGGCCAAATAAGGGATCCACTGTCTTTTGTGTCTGGGAAGCCGCTTGATGATGTTTTTAATACTGTAGACTTCTTTGTAAATCCACAGATAGCCGCAATAGAGTTCCTCCGGGGTCATGTTTTTTGGTTGATAAACCACATGGGCAGTGTTGTAGTGAGTGAGGTTGAAGTCGGTTATTCTGTTTCTTTTCACGAAATCAGTGTGCAGCTTCGTGCCTGGATAGGGCGTCAGAATATGGGACGTGACCGTCTCTATTTTGTTTCGGAGGATCCACTCTAAGGTGCTTTTGAATACCGTTTGATCGTCTTCATCCAGACCAAAGACAAAGCTGGCGTTGACCATAATGCCTCTGCTGTGGAGGGCTTCTGCCAACTGCTCATATTTGGACACACAATTCTGCGTCTTATGGACAGCGCCCACAGCGGCGCTGTTTATGCTTTCAAAGCCAATAAACAGGCTTTTGCAGCCGGTGTCCTTCATGTCGTCCAGGAGGTCGGGCATGTCCACGATGTTGGAAGAGACTGCGGCGCTCCATTTAAGGTTCAGCGGTTTGATCGCACTCAAGAATGTTTTGGTCCAAGCGGGATTGCCTATAAAATTGTCGTCTATAAACATGATGTGTCTGGTCCTCAGTTTTTTTATGTCCCCCAGGACATCCTCCACAGGCCTGTTGAGAAACGCTTTCTCAGCATGCTGGCAGCTGTTGTAGCAGAAGTCGCATTTGAAGGGGCACCCGCGGCTTGCGGTGATGATATTGGTGTAAAGATATTTGTCTGGATCGACGCTGTCATAACCTGGTGAGGCAATGTCTTTGGCGGGTAAGGCATTGGGGTTGAGATAGATTTTCTGAAGAGATTTGTTTTCGATGTCTTTTAGAATATTATGCCAGACGCCTTCTGCCATGCCCAGGCAAAGGGCGTCAAATTTGTCCTCAACACTCTCCGGATCTGAGGTGATGTGAATCCCGCCAGCAATGACGGGTATGCCTCGGGCGCGGAAGGCATTTGAAATTTCAGCGGCCCGGTTCATGACGTCGACGGTGACCGTGATGGCGACCAGATCTGCAGGGTCGTCAAAATTTATGGCTTCCACATTTTCGTTTTCAATGACGAGCTCATGAATCTCAGGTGTCAGATTTGCCAAGGTGAGCAGCGCAAGAGACGGCGCCATTCGCGTCTTAAGCTGGGTATCCATGGGCCGAGGCATCATGGCGGGTTGGATTAATTTGATTTTCATGATGGATTACCTCCCTAGTACCCATTACCGGGCCGATGGTCGATTCGGATGACGTGACGCGGAAGCGACATCAATCCGCCCTGAACTCCAGAATATCGCCCGGTTGGCAGTCAAGAGCCTTACAGATGGCCTCCAGCGTTGAAAACCGGATGGCTTTTGCTTTGCCGTTCTTTAAGATGGAGAGGTTGGCCATGGTAATGCCAACTCTTTCAGTCAGCTCAGTGACACTCATTTTTCGCCTAGCCAACATGATGTCTATGTTAATAATTATTGCCATGTCCATCACCTCACACAGTCAAGTCGATTTCTTCTTTGAGTTCAATAGCATCCTGGAGCAGTCTCTCCAGTACCGCGGCGAAGACCCCGACTACGGAGGAGGCGAAGATGAAGATCAACGGCAGTCCCATGAGCCCTGGGGCGTCGTCCGCGTCCGCGATTGGGACAAGGAAAGGGATCGTCGCAGCGTAGATGATGCTGATGGAAAAGGCGAAGAGCTTGATCTGCTTCAGCACAGTGACGGACAGGGTGGAGAATGCTTTGTTCTGGTCGATATAACTCAGCAGTCGAATGGCTTTGAAGAGTATGGCGAAAAACAGGACCGCCGCCAGGTAAGCGCCTATGGTGACCGGCACATGCAGATAATCTATGGCGTGCGGCAGCCAAAAAAGGCAGATTGCCAGAACCGGCAGGCCAATAAGGACCACGGCGATCCTCAGGTAAAGCGTAGAATAACGTTTCATAAAGTCACCTCACAGGTATTTGGTAAGTTCATTTTAACATGAATATATCGAATAACAATATATTGTTATTGATAAAAAATAAAATTGTAATAATTAAGACGCATGAAGGAGTTTCTAAGATCAACGTCGAATAGTAATAATCCAGTTGGCATTTTTATTATTATAGTTTCATAATCAAAGTTTCATAATCAAAGTTCAGTGAATATGCAGTTCGAGGAGGAATCCCCATGCCGCGTTCTGATGGCCGCCACATTAAAAGTCTCAGTCCTTTCGTAAAAATAATGCCCTATATCATGGAACGCAGAAGCGATGCCTTGATCTACCACAAGCAAACCCTTGTGACGGAGCATATAGATGACTATATTCACTCCAAACGTGAGAGCGGCGTCAAAATGAATTATATGCATGTTTTTATTGCGGTTTTTGTCCGCGTCCTGGCACAGCGGCCTCAAATCAACCGCTTTGTCATGAATGGCCGCTATTATGCCAGAAACCATATTTCAATCTCTATGGCCGTCAAGCGCTCCCTGCATGATGATGGTGAAGAAACCACGGTAAAGTTTATGTTTACTGGTAAAGAGTCCATTTTTGAAATTGCTCAGATTGTGGATGATGTCATTCGGGAAAATCTTGGGGAAACGCAGAACGAGACAGATCAATTGGCGGCAAAATTCATGTCATTACCCGGTCCCTTGGTAAAAGCAGCTGTAAGGACGGTAAAATGGCTTGATCGGCATAATCTCATGCCGTCGGGGATTGTTAAAGCCAGTCCGTTTCATACAAGCTTGTTTTTTACCTATTTAAAGTCGATCAAGCTCGATTATATTTATCACCATCTCTATGATTTTGGAACCACCGGTGTCTTTATTGCCCTGGGCAAAGTCAAAAAAATGCCTATCGTAGAAAATGATGTTGTCGTAGAAAAATCCGTCTGTGAGCTTGGGTATGTCTTGGATGAAAGATTATGCGATGGTCTTTATTTCGCCAACACGTTCAAGCTGGCGAAAAAGTACCTCGAAGATCTGACGCTTCTCGAGTCGCCCCTGGATGCAATTAAAGAAGATGTGGAGTAATGCAGCACTTGAGTGATAAATGAGGAAGGCCGTCACGGGGGGTGACGGCCTTTTTTAAGTGGGGGGACGCGGACAACTTTTGAGTTGGTCACGCGGACGGTAATATTTTTTGTGCCAGAGCATGTGATAATAATTCTCACTGCGGCCAAAAGTGAACGATTATATTACAAAACCGTTACCGTCCGCGTCCCCAAATTCGTTTTTTATCGCGTCCCCAACCTTCCCCAACCTTCGCCAACCTTACTTTTTTTCTAAAACAGGTGGTCTTCTAACCCTTGTCGCCTGCTCAAACCCGTAAGCCGCCTCAATCAGGACGGGTTCACACCATGGCCGGGCAAAGAGCTCCATACCCACAGGCACCCCAATTGGCGCCGTGTCTGTAGGTTCGGAGAAGCCGGCAGGCACTACGACAGAAGGGAAGCCGGTCACAGCCCCAAGAACCCCGTTTCGATCCACCTGTGAGCCCCCGACGGGCACCACCAGGCACTTTTGATGCGGGAAGACAATCAGATCGAGGTCATGCTGCGCCATGAGCGCCAAAACCTGATCCTGAAGCTGTCGACGAAGATCCATTCGTCTGCGGTAGTCCTCGCTCTCGGTGGACAGTGTCACCGCGGTTTTTAAATTCTCTTCTATGCCCGGATCGTATAGGCCACTCTCTAAAAGCGCTTCAAGGGAATGATATGGGGATTTGCCGCCGAGCCTCTCAAGATATGAACCAAGATCCCGCTTCAAGTCGTAGAGGTGAACGCTGGTTTCTGAAATGAGCCTGCCCGAATCCAGGGTGACGTCCAGTTCGACCAGGTGCGCGCCTTTTGCTTCCAAGACCTTTAAAGCTTCAGTCATGACGCGATTCACCGGCTTGTGCACTTCATCGCTTCCGAAAAAGCTTCTCAGGACACCTATAGTTTTACCTTGCAGCCCGTCAGACTTCAAAAAAGCAGTATAGGACGCCTCAACCGGACTATTGCCGCGGGACAGCGCCGTCAGCGGATCCAGGGGATCATAGCCTGCCAGGATATCCAAGGTCTTAACCGCGTCTTCCACCGTCCGCGTCATTGGCCCTGCCGTATCCTGTGTCAATGAATAGGGCACTATGCCGCTGCGGCTCACCAGCCCCAGTGTTGGTCTGAATCCCACCAGACAGCAGGCACTCGCTGGTGACCGAACAGAATTCACGGTATCTGTCCCAATGCCAATCACGCCAAAATCTGCGGCAATGCCCGCCCCGGTGCCGCCGCTGGATCCCCCAGGCGTTCGTGTCAGATCATAGGGATTCAGTGTCTGTCCCAGCACGGAGCTAACCGTTTCACCCCATACCGCGAACTCGTGCAGGTTCATTTTGGCGAGAATGACTGCCCCTGCCGCCTGCAGCTTTTTCACAATCCAGCCATCCTCATCCGGCGTCACCCCCAGAAGCGCTTTACAGCCAGCAGTTGTGGGCATAAAGCTGGTATCCACGTTGTCTTTCAGCAGCACCGGAATCCCATGGAGCGGCCCCGTCAGCCCATCCTTTTTAAAAGCCGCGTCCAGCGCCTTAGCCTGCTTCAGGACCAGCGGATTTACTTGAATGACCGCGTTGATCTTTGGCCCCTGCTGATCATAGCGCTCGACCCTATCAAGATACATGCGGACAAGGGCCTCACATGTCAGCCTGCCTGTTATCATAGCCTCATGTAGGCGTTCAATAGTCGCTTCCAAAAACTCCTTCTCCAAATTCAAACGCTCCGCCTCCCGGTTCAATGGTTTAAGATCATTATACACCCCTTGATTGTATATTAAACCGTTGCCGAGCGACAATCCGAGGTGGGACTTATGTCGCTTTTTTGAAATCACAATACAATTTGGCGTCAAAAATGGTATATTGTTATAATGTAACCAGTGGTTACGAAAGCTTTAATTTCAGGAGGCCCAAGATGCAAAAGGAAGTATTCAAAGGGAGCATCCTTTTTGGACCCGTTCCGGTGGCCCTTGTCACGACCATCGGCGAAAAAGGGGAACCTAATGTGTTTACGGTGGGGTGGATTGGTGTTGCTTGCACGAAGCCGCCCATGCTGTCTATAGCAATTCGAAAGGAGAGAGTGTCCCACGCCAATCTGATGCGTCATCCGGAATGTGTGGTCAATCTGCCAACACGGGAAATGGTGCAGTCGGTAGACTTTTGCGGTGTCAGAAGTGCATCTCAAGTCGACAAGATTGCGCATTGTAATTTTGAACTTGAACCTGGCATCGCGGTCAGTGTGCCCTCGATACGGTCATGTCCCATAGCCCTGGAGTGTGTGGTGCGCAGTGTGACACCGCTGGGGACCCATGACCTGTTTCTCGTCGAGATATTGAAAAACAAGGTGGATCCGGCACTGATCGATGAGGAAGGCAAGATTCATATGGAGAAAGGAAGTCCCATCACTTATCTGCACGGAACCTATTACGCGCTTGGGGGGAAGCCAATTGGCAGCTTTGGCTTTTCCGTTGCCAGGCGCAAGGCGGCCAAGGAGAAGGTCAGCCACCTGCTGAAGCCTTCCAAAAAGACATCCGGTGACAAGGCAAAATCAAAGAAAGGCAGGTCATTGTGATGCAAACCTGGATCTTATATTTGACCTCTTTTGGGCTGTTGGCATTTTCCTGGCAGAAAGACAAGAAAAAAACCAAAATGGCGCTCAAAAAAGCGCTGAAATCCTTCGAAAATATATTGCCTCAGATTTTGGGCGTCATCACCCTGGTCGGCATTATGCTGGCGCTTATAAATCCTGAGGTGATCAGCCGCTTGATCGGAGGAGACTCCGGTTGGATTGGCGTGACAGCGGCGGCACTGGTCGGCGGGATCACGCTGATCCCAGGCTTCATTGCCTTTCCTACAGCGGCTATGCTGCTGGAGCGCGGTGCCGGCTACATGCAGATTGCGGCTTTCATTTCATCCCTGATGATGGTCGGCGTAATGACATTTTCTATTGAGAGTAAGTATTTCAGCAGGAAAGCGGCATTAATCCGGAATGTGTCTGCCTTCGTTTTTTCTTTCCTGGTCGCCATTATCATTGGAAAGGTCATGGGTGAGTTTTAATGGAGGAGAAGATGAAGCAAAACACAAATCAAGGACCGGGTCAGGGCCCGGGAGGTCAGCCACCCCAAAAGGTGCCGCTGATCAAACGGTATGCCTTCTTCCTGGTGACCGCTGCACTTCTCATTGTGTTATACCTGGTCAGTCCCACCCAGGGCGAAACTGCGGCGCTAATGACAGGCAAAAGTCTGCTCGAAATGCTGACCATCATTCCGCCAATCTTTCTGCTGCTTGGACTATTGGACGTCTGGGTGCCGAGAGAACTGCTCATCCGCCATATGGGTCCCGGCTCGGGACTGCGCGGCGTGCTGCTGGCCATCCTGATTGGTTCTGCGGCTGCCGGACCGCTCTACGGCGCGTTTCCGGTCGCAGCGGTGCTCATGAAGAAGGGCGCGGGCTTTAAGAATGTCATGATTTTCATGGGTGCCTGGTCCACCACTAAAATTCCGATGGTCCTTTTCGAGATCACCTCACTGGGGAAAACTTTCGCGTTGACGCGGCTGATCGCAAGCCTGGCGGGTATTTTCATCATCACACTGGTGGTAGACCGCATGCTCACCCCAGAGGAAAAGGCAGGTATATACGCGAAGGCGGCGGAATTCTAGGAAAGGAAACTGGGTGTCAGACACCCGGTTTCACTCTTTTTGAATCCGGGTGTCTGACACCCAGTTTCCGCTGCCCTCCAGTTTCCGCCGTCAGATTCTGCGTACAATATAACCAAAATTCGAATTGGCAGAAAATTGTCGAAATTTCAGTTGACGTCCTAACTGCCAATATGCTAAGATTCAATTCAACCAAATATCGAGACACTCTTATCAAGAGCGGCGGAGGGACAGGCCCTGTGAAGCCCGGCAACCAGCAGTCATGCATGGTGCTAATTCCTGCAGCGAAAGGTTTTTCGCTGACAGATGAGTGAGGATCCGACCATGTGATTATCGACCTCTTTCATCAAAGGGGTCTTTTTATTTGGAAAAAATCATAAAAAGGAGTAATGAATATGACAGACACAGCTTACAGATTCGAAACCCTTCAGGTCCATGCAGGTCAGGAACCGGACCCGGTCACAGGCTCCAGAGCCGTGCCCATTTATCAAACCTCGTCCTATGTCTTCAGGGATGTGAACCACGCTGCAGATCTCTTTGCTTTGAAAGAATCTGGCAACATCTATACGCGCATCATGAACCCTACGACGGATGTCCTTGAAAAGCGCATCGCGGCCCTTGAGGGCGGCATTGGTGCGTTGGCGGTAGCCTCCGGTTCCGCGGCAGTCACCTATGCCATCATGAACATCGCGCAGGCGGGAGACGAGATTGTCTCGGCGGCGACCCTCTACGGCGGCACTTATAACCTTTTCAAGCTGACTTTCCCTAAATACGGCATCGTGACCCGCTTTGTGCAGCCGGACGACCCGGAGAACTTCAGAGCAGCTATCAACGAGAAAACGAAAGCGATTTATATTGAGTCCATCGGCAACCCGGGCATCAACCTCATCGACTTCAAAGCCGTGGCGGCCATTGCCCACGAGCACGGACTGCCGCTGATCGTGGACAATACCTTCGCGACCCCATACCTGTTCAGGCCTTTTGACCATGGGGCGGACATCATCATCCACTCGGCGACGAAGTTTATTGGCGGCCATGGGACGACCATCGGCGGACTGATCGTGGACTCGGGCAAGTTTGACTGGGCGGCTTCCGGGAAGTTCCCGGGCCTGACTGAGCCGGATCCGAGCTACAACGGCATTCGCTATGCGTCGGATGTCGGGCCTGCGGCGTATATCATCAAAGCCAGAGTTCAGCTCCTCAGGGACACCGGCGCCTGCATCAGCCCGTTCAACTCGTTCCTGCTGCTCCAAGGCCTTGAGACATTGTCGCTGCGCGTGGAGCGCCACGTCGAGAACGCCCAGAAGATTGCCAGATTCCTCGAAGCCCATCCGCTGGTCAGTTGGGTCAGCCATCCTGATCTGGAGAGCAATCCGTACCACGGCCTTGCGAAGACCTACTTCCCGCGCGGCTGCGGCTCCATCTTCACCTTTGCCATCAAGGGCGGCCTCGAAGCGGGTGTCAAGTTCATTGAAAGTCTAAAGTTGTTCTCGCTGCTTGCCAATGTGGCAGACGCAAAGTCCCTGATTATCCACCCGGCCAGCACGACGCATGCTCAGCTGGATCCGGACGCCCAGAAAGCGGCGGGTGTCACGCCGGATCTGTTCAGGATTTCGATTGGCATTGAAAACGCCCAGGATCTGATCGAGGATTTGGATCAGGCTCTGAAGGCGGCGCTGAACGCTTAAAGTGCTGCTGCCGATGGTCGCGAAGCCGAAATACCCGAGTTTCGAAACCATCGGCAGAAACGGCTTTTTCAAGTAAGACGCACAAAACACATTTAACATTCAAACCTGCATTCTGCCGCGCGATCGCCTTGACTATGGCCAATCACCAGCGCGGTGACTTCAGTTAAATTTTAGGAGGCGACTCTATGCCTGTCATCATTCCAAACGATTTGCCCGCCGCGAGTATCCTTGCGGCTGAAAATATTTTTACCATGACGGAGTTTCGTGCAACCCACCAGGACATACGACCCCTTCGCATTGCGATCCTGAACCTGATGCCGACCCGCGAGACTACAGAGACGCAGCTCCTCAGAGTACTTGGAAATTCACCAATACAGACGGAGGTCGTCCTGGTGCGGCTGGAGTCCCATGACTATAAGAACACGTCCTCTGAATACCTGGACCGCTTCTATGTCCCATTTTCCCAGATTGAGCATCAGAAGTTTGACGGGCTGATCATTACCGGTGCGCCGGTCGAAAACCTGGAATTTGAGGAAGTGGGCTATTGGCCGGAGCTTGCTAAAATTTTGGACTGGAGCCGGCACCACGGGTTTGCCACCCTCCACATTTGCTGGGGGGCCCAGGCGGCTTTGTATCAGCATTATGGTATACCTAAACTGCCTCTGGCTGAAAAGTGCTTTGGTGTCTTTGAGCATAAGGCAACAGTACAAAACTGCAAGCTGATGAGGGGCTTCGATGACGTCTTCTGCATCCCGCAGTCCAGACACACTACCGTCAGTGAAGAGGACATCAGCAGGATCGATGACCTTGAGATCGTGGCGACGTCTGAAGCGTCTGGGATTGGTCTGATTGTGTCCAAAAATGGAAGAGAAATTTATGCAACAGGGCACTTGGAATATGACCCGGAAACCCTGGGGGCTGAATATTTTCGAGATGTGAACAAAGGCTTGGATATCCAGCCGCCAGCCAACTATTTTCCTGAGAATGATCCTTCTCAAGCACCTGTAGTCCGGTGGCGAAGCCACGCCCATCTGTTCTTCTCCAATTGGCTGAATTATTTTGTCTATCAGGAGACGCCATACAATCTGGATGAGATTGAATAAACCTTTGTCAGGCTTTCTGGTTCGGCAGATTTCATCCTGGGTATTAATATCTGAAATTGGAGAGCTATACTTCAGATGAGACTATTAATTGAATCGGGGAGGTTGAGCAATGAATTATGCATTTCAAATGCTGATGAACCGGCGATCTGTACGAAGCTACAGACCTGATCCGGTGCCTAAGAATGTACTCGAGCGCATCATGGAAACCGTTGTTTTTGCGCCGTCTGCAAGAGGCGCTCAGCCCTGGCATTTCAGCGTTGTGACAAATGCGGAAATTTTAAAGCGGATCAGCGGTGTGAACCGTGACATCGCGCTGGCTTCAGGAGATGAGCGTCTGAAGGCCGGTGCTGAAGACCCTAATTTCAGCAATTTTTATAACGCGCCAGCAGTCATATTTATTTCGGCACCAGAAGCCAAACATGCCCTGGCGGATTGTGCCAATGCTGCCGTCTACGCCAGTTTGGCGGCAACCGCTCTCGGTCTGGGGTCGTGCTATATTGCTTCCTTCAGGCCGGCTTTTGAATCCGAGCACGGACCAGAGCTGAAAGCATTGATGCAAATTCCAGAAGGGCATCAGCCGCTCTATGCTGTTGCCGTGGGGTATACCTCAGGCGTCGAGCCCAAAGCGGCACCGCGAGTGCAGAGCTCAGTGTCCTGGATTGGTTGATTTCAGAGGCGCCACTATGATTTGAAGGCTCAGTCGAATACGAGTCATTGGGCAAAAACCCTTGTTGTGTTCTTCAGCCCCCAAAATTAAAGGCATTGGAAACGGCTTATTTGTCCGTTTCCAATGCCTTTTTCACGCTTCGGTTAGTGTGAGACGACCTTTGGAAGCTCTTTGGCTTGAGTAACCCAATCTTCCACTTGCTTAAGAACAGGTAATTTCCTGACTAAATTTTTGGCTTCGTTGACCTCGGTCATTTTGGTGAGGAGATTTTCAGGCTTTCTCTGAGCCAGCTCGGGAACCGTGTCAACGCCAGCGGCTTCAAGCAATTCGGCATATTCGCCGCCAATGCCTTTGACGCGCATCAGGTCCACATGATTAACCCATTTTAGAATGAGCTTCTCAGAAATGTCACATTCTGCTGCGAGTGCGGCTCTCCCTTTCTTTGTAGCGCCTTTTTCCATCAGTGCTGAAGTAGAGCTGACGCCCGCTGCTTTCAGTTTCTCTTCAAAAGCTTCTCCAACGCCTTCAATGATGCTGAGTGATGCCATAACTACACCTCCAAAATGTATTTGCCTTATTCTTACTACAAATTTAGGCGGTTGAAACATAATATTATTATTTGTAACCTTTATCCCGAAAAAATCTTTTATAAAATCATAAAAAAATGCAAATGTTTATACCGTTATTTAGCAGTTTTCACTTGTTATTTCTTAAACATTATGAGATGATAGGGAAGCAGAATTCGTCGCGCTTCTTGTTCTTGAGAGGCGTCTTTTTCTGTCAAAGTATACGAATAAAGGAGGGAACGTTTTCATTCGCTTACAAGACGAATGAAACGGAAATGAGTGAGCAAACAAGAAGTACAGTCAGTGATGGTTAAGGTCGCGGATCCAAGCGCGCTAGGTCTTTTTGGCCTTGCAATGGTAACGCTGGTAGCATCAACCCAAAAGATGGGTGTCACTACAGGCCTTTCCTATGTTATCCCTTGGGCAATCTTTCTTGGTGCCTTTGCGCAGTTGATGGCCGGTGTTTTCGATTATAAAAAAGACAATCTTTTTGGCGGCACAGCTTTTTGCGCTTATGGATTCTTTTGGCTTGCGGTGGCATCCAGCTGGCTGATAAATCTCGGTGTTTTTGGTGAAACTTTGAAAGGCGCTGTCGACACACACCAGCTTGGTTACGCGTTTTTCGGCTATCTGATTTTTTCTGTGATCATGACCGTTGGCGCTACGCAAACCAACAAAGTACTTTTGCTTGACTTCATTTTTATCGATCTCCTTTTCATTGGTCTCGGCTTCAGCACCCTTGGCATAGCAGAGCATACAATGCATAATCTCGCAGCATACTCCGAACTTATTATTTCCTTCATTTCGTTCTATGGCGTCGCAGCAAATGTTATCAACCACCAGTTTAAGCGCGTCGTGCTTCCTGTTGGAAAGCCAGTCAAATTTGGTGCTGCAAAGAAAGCCGTTCTCTCCGAGACTGGCAGCAAGGCATAATTTTTAAAAAGTGTTACGCTGTATACATGATATAGAATGCATGATTCAATGTAACATCGAGTCTATTTTAAATTCATAGCTTGAGCGGCTTTTCAGCGGCTTACAGGAAATGCGGTTGAAAGTCCTTGTCGGAGTTTCAGCCGCATTTTTTATTTTGAAAAGAAGGTGCCTAATGTGTCCGTTTTTACCCCCAAATTATTTACAACTTTAAAGAGCTATACCAAGGAATTGTTTATAAAGGATTTGACAGCGGGCGTGATTGTTGCGATCATAGCTCTTCCGTTGTCCATAGCGCTGGGCATTGCCTCCGGCGTTACACCTGAGCAGGGTTTGTTCACAGCTATAATCGCCGGCTTCCTGATTTCAATGCTGGGCGGAAGCAGGGTGCAGATTGGCGGTCCGACCGGCGCGTTCATGGTTATTGTGTATGGTATTGTCATGGAGTTTGGCATGAATGGCTTGATCACCGCTACCCTTATGGCAGGCGTCATGATGATGGCCATGGGATTTTTTCGGCTTGGGAGTATTATCAAATTCATTCCTTATCCTATTACGACAGGATTCACTACCGGTATTGCAGTCACTATTTTTACATCGCAAATCAAAGACTTTTTAGGTCTTCAATTAGAACATAATCCCGCGGAATTTCTTGAGAAAGTTTCAGTCTACGCGGAACATATAGATACAGTAAATTGGGGCAGCGTCATAATTGGCGCGCTGTCACTGGCAATTCTTATCTTTTGGCCCAAAGTAAGCCGCAAGGTACCTGGGAGCCTGATTGCGCTGATTGTGGCCACCATAGTGGTTCAGGCTGCGGGGATGGATGTCGCGACCATCGGCTCAACCTTTGGGGAATTGTCTTCCAAAATCCCTACGCCTCAGATTCCATCCATATCCCTGCCAGAAATGAGAATGCTGATTGGACCAGCCTTGACCATTGCGATTTTGGGCTCTATTGAGTCCTTGCTGTCGGCAGTGGTGGCGGATGGCATTATTGGTTCGAAACACCGCTCCAATATGGAACTTGTGGCTCAGGGCGTCGCAAATATTGCTTCAGGCCTCTTTGGTGGCATCCCGGCGACGGGCGCCATTGCCAGAACTGTGGCGAATATCAAAAACGGCGGTTCGACACCGGTTGCAGGTATGGTGCATGCGGTGGTGCTGCTGCTCATCATGCTCCTCTTCATGCCGCTGGCTAAAATGATCCCGCTCGCGGCGCTTGCGGCGATCTTGATTATAGTCGCCTATAATATGAGTGATTGGCGTGAGTTTGTCGAATATTTTCATGCCCCAAAGAGCGACCTCCTGGTCCTCTTGACAACTTTTTTCATCACGGTGATCTTTGATCTTGTTCTGGCCATTGAGATTGGCATGGTTCTCGCCGCGTTCCTGTTCATGAAGCGTATGAGTGATGTCGCTGAAGTCAATGCTGTGGTTTTGGATTCCGGCGAAGAAACTGACCAGGATACTGAGAGCCGGGGAAGAGCGGGGCTCAGCTTCAGGGAAGGGCTGACCCTTCCTAAAGGCGTCATTGCTTACGAAATAAACGGGCCGTTTTTCTTTGGCGCAGCGGATAAGTTTATGGACAACCTATCGGATCTGGATGCCCATGCCAAGGCGGTACTGTTGATTATGACCAGAGTGCCGGCCATGGACGCGACAGCGCTGTTCGCTTTCAGATCTTTTAAACAGATGTGTAATCGCCATAAAGTAGCGCTGTATATCATAGGCATCAATGAGCAGCCGTGGTCAGTGCTGGAAAAAGCAGGTGTTATTGAAAAAGTAGGCGCGGAACATTTTCACCCGAATTTGGAGTCGGCGCTGAAGGCAATTGGATAATTGGAGTGGTAGGCGGTGTCAGCGGCTTCAGCCTGTTGGCCCCCGCTTCCTTGAATCACCCACGACTGAAGTCACGGGTGTGCGCGGTCATATAATCAGATTATCAAAAAAAGCAAACGACCTTAAAGCATTTACTCGCTTTAAGGTCGTTACTCGTTTAAGTCATGCATCTCGCGGCTAATGTCGCCTAAAAGATCTGACACTTTGGATACCTCCCTGATTCGTACTAAAACACACTGTTACGCCAATGAATTCATAGGGATAAGTAATGGGTACCTCAGCGAAACATTTTAAAAAAGATCGTCCATGCGGCCTGCGCCAAAGAAATTTAAAGTGGTTTGCATTTCATAGAGGTATTGTGCTTCTGTCAAAGCTGTTTCTGTCAATTTTGTTTCCTTCACGGTTGAATACTCTTCATAATTTAAGCTGTCTTGATACATAAATCTTCCTCCTCATTGTTGTTTGATGGGTTTTGTTTGATTATTGAGACTGGACCTTGCATAATCCAATAAAAAAGCCCCTGCGCATCTCTGCACAAGGGCGTTTTACCGCGGTACCACCTTGTTAGTACGCGCATTGACGCGTACCACTCTGTGCTCGTTTCCTTTGAAAACAAGCTTCCTGTAACGCCGGACAGCGGAATCAGCCTACTCTTCAAATTTCAGCTGTTCACTCCAGAGGGATGTTCAAACGGGAATCAGTACCGGCTCTCAGCGCCGCCGGCTCTCTGTGACTGAAGGCTCTCGTCTTCGTTCTCTGTCATCGATTTGAATATTATAAAATGTACAATATCAAGAAATCGGACAAAAGTCAACGCTATTTACGAAAAATTCCGAAAATTTAGAGGCCTTCCACAAAAATTTTATAAAAAAGTTTGCCGATGGTTCCCAGTCATTCAATAAGCGTTCCTATCACTGGCAGGCCTTTCAGTTTTGATACGCCGTGAGGAGAGATGGTCTTGATCTCTTCAGTCAGATCCTGTCCGGCTTCAAAGCCGTTGTGGTCACCATTTTTCCAAAAGGAGACCTTAGTGACATCATAGATCACGCCATCCACTGCAATATACGCAGGCTGACCATCTTTGCCATTGAAAGCGCTGAGCTCATCTGCGGTCATTTCAACAGGCTCAGCGGCTGGTTCCTCAGTGCTTCCCGCAGGCTGAGAGCAGGCAGTGATTAAAACCAGGGACAGCAGCACCAGTCCCATCAGCATCCAGGTACGACTTTTCCTAAAGTGTTTCATAACAACGCCTCCTATCCCTATATTAAGCGCATGTCGGATTTACATAAGAAAGCCAGAAGAGACAGATTAGAATTATGCTATAAATACCCATTGATAATCGTTTTCAATCGATTATTTTATACTGCATTATGCTATAATGACAGAAAGAATTGGAGAATTATGGTCGTCACAGTGAGCGGCCCCAGTACTTTGGGGTGGTCACCCGCATCAGAGCCGCAGATAAGGGAGAGGGAATGATGACACAGCAACATTTATGGATTGCCAAAAACGAGCTTGAACTTCATCTCAGAGCAGAAATGGCAAACCGGCATGGCTTGATTGCCGGTGCCACGGGGACGGGAAAAACTGTAACACTTATGGTGCTGGCAGAAGCGTTCAGTGAAATTGGCGTCCCGGTTTTCCTTGCCGACGTCAAAGGTGATTTGTCAGGAATGAGCGAACCCGGCGAGGCAAAGCCCAAAATTACCGAGCGGATTCAGAGTCTGGGAATCGAAGGCTTCGAATTTCAATCCTCACCTGTAAGATTTTGGGATGTCTTTGGAAAGCAAGGACACCCGGTTCGTGCCACAGTTTCGGAGATGGGACCTCTGCTGATCTCCAGACTGCTGAGTCTGAATGAGACTCAGAGCGCCATCCTGAATATGGTTTTCAGAATCGCGGATGACAACGGGATGCTGCTGCTGGACCTCAAGGACCTCCGAGCTATGCTGCAATACGTCGGTGACAATGCATCAGAATTCACCACTCAGTACGGCAACATCAGCAAAGCGAGCGTAGGCGCAATCCAAAGGGGAATTCTTGTCCTGGAAGAGCAAAACGCGGAGCATTTTTTCGGTGAGCCTTCACTGGACATCAAGGATCTGATGATGACAGCACAGGATGGCCGCGGGGTAGTCAACATTCTGGCAGCGAATGAGCTGTATCAATACCCTGCGCTTTATTCGACCTTCCTGCTTTGGATGCTGTCTGAGCTGTTTGAAGAGCTGCCTGAGGTTGGAGATCTTGAGAAGCCTAAGATGATATTTTTCTTTGATGAAGCCCATCTTCTGTTTAAAGAGGTTCCCAAAATCCTGCTCGACAAAATTGAGCAGGTGGTGCGACTGATTCGTTCCAAGGGTGTCGGTGTCTACTTCATCACTCAAAATCCGGTTGACATACCGGATACGGTACTCGGTCAGCTTGGAAACCGTGTTCAGCATGCCCTCAGGGCGTTCACCCCTAAGGATCAAAAAGCTGTCAAAGCCGCAGCGCAAACCTTCCGCGTCAATCCGGACCTGGATGTGGAAACTGCAATTCTCGACCTGGGTGTCGGAGAAGCACTGGTGTCCTTCCTGGATGAAAAGGGCAGACCGTCAGTGGTTCAGCGCGCCTTTATCCTTCCGCCTAAGAGCATGATCGGTCCTGCGCTGCCTGAGAAGATTCAGAGACTGATCGATACGTCCGCGCTCCATGGACGCTATGAAGAAGCCATGGACAGGGAGTCCGCCTATGAAATTTTGATCAGACGGGCACAGCGGCTGAAGGAAGAAGAGGCTCAAAAGGAAGCCTTGGAACAGGAGCTCGAGGAACGCAAGGCAGCTTTTGAAGAGGAAGAAAAGCGCAGCAGGACAACTCGTAATACGACGAGGTCCCAAGCAACAACACGAAGAAGATCGTCGGACACACCTATGGAAAAAATGGCCAAATCCATGATGACCTCTGTTGGCAGGTCACTTGGAACACAGCTCGCGAGAGGTCTTCTTGGATCCATATTGAAGGGCAAATAGGAGAGAATCGGTTGGCGCGCTCAAGTGGGAGATGGTTTTAATGACCATCGGCCTAAACACGCTCCGGTTTTGGATTTCAAATGAAAGGCTGATGATAAAAGTGACGAATGAAGAGCGTTCTCAAAAGGTGTTTGACGCCTTGGAAGCAATGGATCTCAAGTATGAAGTGTTTTCCCACCCTCCGGTGGCGACGGTGGATGAGGCGAAGGATCACTGGGGCCATATTAAGGGATCGAAGGCCAAAAATCTTTTTGTCAGGGATCAAAAGGGCAAAAAGCACTATCTGATAGTTCTTGAGCAGGACAAGCCTCTGAATATGAAGTGGTTTTCAGAGCATTTTGGTCTGGACAAGCTCAGTTTTGCTTCTCCGGAGCGCATGGAGAAGTATCTGGGACTGCAGCCGGGCTCGGTGTCGCCCTTTGGCCTCATCAATGATGCCAATAAGGAAGTGATGGTCTATATTGATGAGGACGTCATGAAGGACGGTTTTGTGAATTTTCATCCCAACATCAATACCATGACCCTCAATATGGCGAGTGAAGATTTTAAAAAATTCCTTCAGGCGACCGGCAACAAAGTCCAATTTGTGTCGATTCATATGAGTGAGTAATAATCATAAATGTGCCGATGGTTGCGAAACGAACCTGAGTCATGCGGCCGCAGAAACGGGGTGGACAGATGAGCATGAATATTCACATCACTTTTAGCGAGCCCGCCGCGGCCAGTCTGAGACAAGCGCTGCAGCCAAACAAGTGCGACAAGATCCTGAGTCTGACAGAGGATTTTTCAGTAGGGCCGGTCACGGCACTGGATACCATTCAGGGCTATATGGACCGACGCGAGTGGATGAGCGGCTACTATGCCACGATCTACGAAGGCTTTGACGAACTGGACTATGAAGAGCAAATGGTCAAATTCCATGAAAAGCTGTATTTTATTCCAAATGATACCTCGGTTATTCTTTGGCACGGTATGAATGTCAACGACCAGGTTGCGCTTCGCTATGTGACCTCGATTCTCTCCAGGGAAAACGTCGCCTTATATGAAGTCGATGTCTCTGCCATTGAGACCCGGGATGCACGACGGGGGAAATATATCCCAAGCGCTTTGTCACAGCTGGATCCGCTTTGGCTCACCCTGCTTCTGGATCAAAGGATTGCCATGACAGACCAGAGACTCGTAGATCTGATGCTGGACTGGGATCGCCTTGTCGAAACCCGAAGTGTGCTGAGATTTCTCAGCGAAGGTGAGATCATTGAGGCGGATGAGGACTATTTTGACCACTGGATCTCCTGCGCCATTGACCATAAAACCGTCAAGCTGACTGACGTTCTGAGGCGCGTTCTTGAGAAGTCGGAGTATCCGGTGACTGAGAGCTATGCATTGTATAGGATTTTCCATCTGCAGGAGACGAAGCCGATCCGTATTCAAGGCAATACGAACTGTCTGGATCTAAGCGGCATCAAGTTAAAGCTGACCGGTACATACCTGAAGCGTTAGGGGCGTTGAGTAATGATTCAAACCGTATTGATTAAAAAAGAGCAGATGACTGCCAGTCGATGGTCGGGTGGAACCACCACACAAATCGATCTTTTTCCCGAGGGCTCCAGTTATGGGTCCCGCGATTTTCTTTTCAGAGTCAGCAGCGCGACCATTGAGGAAAGTCCATCTCAGTTTACAGCACTGCCTGATTATCAGCGCTGGATCACCATGCTGAGCGGACCAGTCCTGCTGGAACATGGACAGGAGTCTGACCCGGAGGTGCTTGAAAGACATGAACTTCAGCCCCTTGAGGTGCACAGCTTTGACGGGGGGACGCCAACCAAATCCGTCGGTGAGGCAAGAGACTTCAATTTGATGCTGCGCAAGGGTTTGGTTGGGAATATGTCGTCGTTGACAATAGGTCCCGAAACGGAATTGAATTGGATTGAGACGTGGTTGTCTGAATGCAGTCCTGAGACCCTGGGGCATCTTGCGGTGTATTGGCCTGAAGGCACACCCGTCACTGAAAAAGCCACAGTCCCAGAAGGGGCATCGCTGCAAGTTGTATTTGATTCCGGCAAAGTTCTTTTAAACCAGGGGGATTACCTCAGGCTCAGCGGCCCGGTAAAAGCACTTAAGGACACTCGGTTATCATTGGATGCAGACATTAGCGTGCTGCTCCTTTACATGGAAACTTAAAAAGACCGCACTCGATAGTGTGACTGCAGCATGTACGATCTGCAGTCCGCTTCCGGGTGCGGTCTTTCGCTGTTTATTTGAGGCGGCGTCATAAAAGGAAGCTGTGTCTACTGCATGACCTTGTCACTATTCGGCGACCAGGTGGCATCAAAGTCAAAATCCTCTTCGGGATCGATGCACTCCAAATGACCTATGATTTCTTTTCTTTGGTTGCGCAGCAATGGTTTGCGGTGATAAGAGAGCGCCTCCAATTCGGATTCTGAAAGAGCGCCCATGCGCGACAGTAAATCAATAATAACGGGATCAATTGCTCTGTAGGAGCCGTCTTCGATTTTTAAGACTAAAGCAATGCCTTTTGACATGAGACTGACACAATAGACAGACTCAGCGCCGAGCTTGGCGAGAATGCGGCCTTGAGTGGCCTCCATGAGATTGGTATCCAGACGCTTGGTGCCTGCGACAAAGAACGGCGCCTTTGTCATGGCGGATGCGACAGTTTTCGCAGCGCTTAATGCAATACCTTCGAAGTAGGCCTCCGGCAGACTGAGGCGGGCATAAGCCAGCGCCATGTTGTAAAGCGGCAGTTCAAATACAGGGACACCGCACCCGTCAATGGCGATGCCAATATCCTTTTCCTCCATGGAGACGGCATGGGCAATGGATTTCAGCATTTCTTTCTGTACTGGGTGATCCTTCATGATGTAGTTTTCCAGCGGCCACCCTTTCATAAGGCAAAGCGCCAGCATGCCGCTGTGTTTGCCGGAGCACGGGTTTTGCAGCTGGGTGAAGGCGTCGCCGCGGCCAATTGTTTCAAAAGCCGCTTCGAGAAGCATGGGCTGGGCAGCGCCGCAGTCGAGAGCGGATTCGTCGAGCCCCATTTTATGCAGCAATCCCAGAGCGGTTTGGACGTGGCGGGGTTCGCCGTTGTGACTGGCGCACAGCAGAGATATTTCCTCCGTGGTCATGGAAAATTTTTCGGCAGCACCAGCTTCAAGGGTTGGCATAGCTTGAAAAGGTTTAGCTGATGATCTCCAGAACGTCCGCTTCATTGGATCGCCCTTATGGGCCAGTATACGGCCAGAGACATCTACCAGGACCCAGTCGCCGCGGTGAATGGACTCGATACGACCGCCGCGGATGACGCTCACTAATGGTTCAGACATGACTTTTCCTCCTCGTTTAATGAATCAGCGATTCAACACCGTTTGCCAGTCGATATGACTGGATAAGAGCTTCGCGATTTTTTCAAAACCGAGCGCATCCTCTTCGTCAAAACGGTTAAAGAGCGGGCTGTCGAGGTCAATGACGGCTACCGTGTTTCCATTCAACGTAATGGGCACGACCAGTTCTGAGTTGGAAGCGCTGTCACAGGCAATATGACCTTCGAAAGCATGAACGTCAGGCACCAGTTGTGTCGCCTGCAACAGTGCCGCAGTACCGCAGACACCCTTGCCAATTTCAATTCGGACACAGGCAGGCTTTCCCTGAAACGGCCCCAGGATCAGTTCCTGGTTTTTCATAAGATAAAAACCAGCCCAGTTGATATTTTTAAGAAGGGCGTTGAAAAGAGCGGAAGCGTTTCCAAGTGCTGAGCACCAGTCCTGCGCTTCGTCCAGATAGGCCTTAAGGCGAACAGCCATAAAATCATACATTTGCTTTTTTGTTTGAAATTCAATGCTTTCCAGCGGTTTCAATAGGATCCCTCCATAGTGCAAGTCTGGTTTTAGTATAACATTTTTGCTTCGAATGTTCATTTTGTGAATATCCTTTTTATGTTTTTGAAGGTACAATTTTGGGCATATACTAAACCAATCCATTTCGGAATGGATTGTCTATAAGTGAGGCGCTCTCCTGATTACAAAACAGACACAAAGGAGTTGATCCACCGTGAATAAAAATGAAATAATTTTTGATCCGGTCCAGATAGAAAAAAAGAAACAGACTTTGGAGCCCCATGTCTTTCAAGTCACTCAAAAAAACGGAACAGAAAGCCCTTTTAACAACGCGTTCTGGAATTTTTTCGAAAAGGGGATCTATGTGGATATAGTATCAGGTGAGGTGCTGTTCAGTTCACTTGACAAATTTGACTCCAGCTGTGGATGGCCTAGTTTTACAAAGCCATTGGAACCGGATAATGTCATTGAAAAAACAGACCGGTCCCATTTCATGATCCGGACAGAAGTCAGGAGCAAGCATGCGGATTCTCACCTCGGTCATGTCTTCAATGATGGACCGCCGCCGCTGGGTACCAGATACTGCATCAATTCAGCAGCACTCAGGTTCATACCTGTGGATCAGTTGGAGCAGGAAGGGTATGGAGAGTATAAATCCATTTTTGATAAAAAATAAACAGACAAATGGAGGTCGTTATGATCGAAGCGCGGAATCAAAATGAGATAGGCTTTGGTATTGCTCTCAGAGCTGCAATTTTTCATCAGGGTAAAATTCTCTTGCTGCTGAGAAGCCGCCCGAGCAAAGGGGAAGATGGTTTCTGGGAGCTCCCTGGCGGACGGATGAATTTAGGCGAGTGTTATGAGGAGGCAGTCAAAAGGGAAGTCTTTGAAGAAACCGGATTAAAGATCCGTGTTCTGAGGCCTTTGAATGTGTTTGACGCAAAGCGGGATATTGATACACAAGTCGTTGGGATCACTTTTTTGTGCAACCTGGAAGACGACGACATGGAGGTACTTTTGAGTGATGAGCATCTTGACTCAGAGTGGGTAAGTTTTGACCGCATCAGCACGATGAAAGTCATTCCGGGTCTTAATAAGGAAGCTGCACGCTGGAAGATCAGCGAATAGGGCTGAGAAGACCGGAATTGGTCTTTAGAATGCGCTTTAGTGTGGTTTTCATAGTCAAAGATATAATTTTGTCGAAATTATTAAATAATTGTAACGGTGCAAATTGTTATAGAAACTGAGGAATTACAAGAATATTTTGTATAAGCGAAATAATTGCCTTGGAACTAAAAATTAATAGGTTACAAATTGGTTAAACTAAAAAATGCGACGAATACCAAAAAAACACCATGGTCAATCAAATATTTCAAATGGTTAAAAAATTATGAATTAATTACAAGTTGATGTCTTTCTCAATTTGAAAAACTTCAAAAAAACGCATAAAAACTTAAAAAACGCTGGATTTTCATCTGTGAATTTTCAGACAGATGAATCCTTTAAATTGACACAGTTTCACCGCTTTGATACCATGATATCAGGTTTAGTGAATTGCGGGATGAACTAAACCAGACAAACTGTCAAACTGAAGGAGGAATTTATTTGGATTTAATGGCTATGGTCAATGCGGCGAATGGTATAATCTGGTCTAACGCACTCGTTTATCTTTGCCTCGGCGCAGGTGTCTACTTTTCCGTTCTCATGAGATTTCCTCAAGTTCGACACGTAAAACGTATGGTCAAGCTGCTTATTGGCAATGAAGCGTCCGAAACAGGCGTTTCTTCCTTCCAGAGCTTCGCAATGGCGCTCGGCGGCCGCGTAGGCACTGGTAACATTGCCGGTGTTGCAACTGCGATCGCAATGGGCGGTCCTGGCGCGGTTTTCTGGATGTGGGCAATCGCATTCCTCGGCGCTGGCTCAGCTTTTATTGAAGCAGCATTGGCTCAAGTATGGAAAGAAGAAGTCAACGGCGAATATCGCGGCGGCCCTGCTTATTACTTTGAAAAAGGTCTTAACGCCAAGTGGTACGGCATCACTTTCGCAGTTGCCGTCGTCATTTCATGCGGCCTATTCCTCCCGGGTGTACAGTCCAACAGTATCGCTACTGCACTTGAAAGAGCATTTGGAATCGCGCCAGCGGTTTCCGGTGCAGGTGTAGTCGCACTCCTCGCCTTGATTATCTTCGGCGGAGTCAAGCGGATTGGTAAAACTGCAGAATTGATCGTGCCTTTTATGGCGATCGGCTACATCATTATCGCTCTTATAATTATCGTTGTTAATATTGGTCAGCTTCCTGGTGTTATGTCTCTCATCTTCCGCTCTGCTTTCGGTATGGACGCAGCTTTCGGTTCCATTCTAGGTTCTGCTATCATGTGGGGCGTCAAGCGCGGCGTCTACTCCAACGAAGCTGGTCAGGGCACTGGTCCTATGGCTGCTGCGGCGTCTGAAGTCGATCACCCAGCAGAGCAAGGTCTCGTTCAGGCATTCTCAGTCTATGTCGACACACTTTTCGTTTGTTCTGCAACTGCGTTCATGATTCTGATCACTGGCATGTACAACACAGTTGGCGCTGATGGGGCCTACATTGTTGAGAACATTCCGGGCGTGGAATATGGTCCTGTTTATACGCAAATGGCTGTGGATACGCTGATCCCGGGCTTTGGCTCTGCGTTCGTCGCTGTTGCCCTGTTCTTCTTCGTTTTCACGACATTGATGGCTTATTACTACTATTCTGAGTCAGCAATTGCTTATTTGTTCAGAGGCTCAAAAATTGACAAGAAATACGTCTTCTACGGCGCGATGATTGTGTTCCTCTTCATGACGTTCTATGGCGCAGTTAGAACCGCTGACCTTGCTTGGGGTCTGGGAGACATCGCAGTTGGTATGATGGCATGGCTCAACATTATTGGCATAATCATTATGACCAAGCCTGGACTTCTCGTTCTCAAGGACTACGAAGATCAGCTCAAAGCTGGCATCGTAAAGCCTACCTTTGATCCTAAGAAACTTGGCATCAAAAATGCAGAAGTTTGGGATGCCATCAATAAGAGAAAAGCGCTTAAAAGAGCGAAGTAAATACTCTGACAGTAGTAAATCGTATCATCCCGCAAAAGGGGTCCGTCACTGGACCCCTTTTTCTTTTGGGTACGCCCTGCACAGATGTACTCTCAATGATAAAGTTTTAGTTTTAGAATTTGCTGGACACTCCAGCATAGTTTATAATGTAGGAAGGGTTTCAAAAAATTTCGGGAGGTTTAAGCAATGGCGCAAAATCCTTTTTTGGCACGGATGGAAAAAATGACAGATGATCAACTCCGCGAAGTGATCTGGATCCAATATGCAGATTATACGGAGGAGGCCCTTGAAGCCGCTAAAGCCGTTGCAGCTGAAAGAGGCATCTTCTCGGAATCAGAGGCTGAAGAAGCAGTGACAGACTCTATGTCAGAGTATCAAGTGCCTGAGACTTTTCAAGCGTGCATAAAAGCAATTGATTTCAGGGCAGTGGAGAAAAAACTCTATGGCACTTTTAAAGAGCCGGATAAGGCTGTTGACCAGCTGCGGCTGGTGTATCAGCATTTGATGACACTGGAGCCCGAAACAGTCGAGCCGCCGGTGTACTTATTTCTGGCGCAGTTGACCAGCGAATATGTCGGCCGCTATCCGTTTGATGTCTTTGGCATCGAGGAAGGCACGGATGAGCCTTTTGGGCTCGAAATCATGCCTTGGAAGGAATGGCTGGGATTAAAGGTCTATGAAAAAACCAGAAGCTTCGTTGAGCGTCTCGGTTTAGACGAGTTTGTAGCGCTCTGCTTAAGAAAAATGACAGTTCTTGGCTATACTGAAGAGGAGATCGAGGCTAAAGTTGCTGAAATGAGTGATTTTGATTTCAATTTGGATGAAGACGAAGACGAGGATGAGGCCTAGTAATCGATCTGATTCGGCTTCAATTTGTAATCTAAGATCAAGGTCTGCTTAAGATTCTCATGGTAAACTTTAGTCATAAGGAGGCTTTCCTATGTTGAAATTTAAAAACTACTTTGATCTTAAAACGACCTCTGTCCTTGCAGTGGCAATGCTTTCAGCAGCTGCGCTGACGGCCTGCGCGCCAAAAACTGAGACGCCGCCCGTGGATCAGGCGCCGCCCAGTGAAGTTGAGACACCCTCCAATGAAACACCTGTCGGTTTAAGTGAGGCAGAGCAGCAGCAAATCCTTGAGTCCTTCAAGCAGTCCATTGCCGAGAACTCTGGCATTGAAGGGATGGATGCGCTTGCTGTAATTCTGACAGACCAGATTGAGTCGCTTTCACCGGAATACACTGAGCGATTTCTCAGCTTGTTCGAGACGGCCCAGATAAAAGCCCTGGAACAAGATGAGCGTTACGGCGGAGTGAGTGACGGATTGGCAGCCAAGCTTTATGAGGACAAACTATTTGCCAAAGATGACTTGACCAAACTGATGGATGATCCGAAAAGTATTGGTGACGTGGCTTTAACAGAGGAGATTCAAGGATATAAGAATGCCTTTTACACCATAGAAACTCAAGAGGGGATGTATTATCTGGTTGTGGATTACAACAACTATTTGGCGTATCAAGCACAAGTCGGTGATTGGTATTCTGAGTACCTTAAAGTTATGGCAAGAGAGTTATCCGCTAAAACTTTCAGCGACGCGGCTATGGTGATTTCACTTGATGAAATGTGGGAAAGGGTTACTGCTGCGGAATCATTGTTATCCCGGATTCAAAACGAAACGTTATCCGTTGAGCTGGAAGAGTCTCATCAAAGATTGCAGCAATACTTTGTTATGATGATGAACGCATTGATTTACGGCGGTAATAATACACCTGTCTACGCCTATGACACAAATGCTATGAGTGAAGAACGGATCACATTTTATGAATCTCATGCCTTTAGTTCCGAAAGTCCAATCTATAACGCGTTTGAAGCCTTTAAGCAGATCGCCCGTGAAGATGGCTACAAGCTGTCTGATCGCGTCAATGCCGCCAGGACCACTATTTTTGATGTTGTAGAAGAGACATATTTGCAATAAAGGCGTAAAATTCCTATTTCAGTAATAGTTCCACCATCTTGTGAATTTTGAGTTAGGAGACCATCGGCATGAACCAAACGACAGCTATTCAACGAAAAATGGCGCAGTTGCCTGCTGCAGAGATCAAAGGTATTACCGAGCAGCAATACGAGGACTTGCTGTGGATGATGGTGGAAGAAGCTCTATCCTGTTCCGCTCATGACATTGATCACGTCAGGCGCGTTTACAAGCTGGCGCTCCGCATTGCCGGACATTACCCTGAGGTTAATTATGAGGTGCTGATTCCCGCAGTGCTCCTACATGACATTGGCAGGCGAGAGGAAGATCTGGATCTGACCGGTCGGACAGATCATGCAATTGTAGGCGCTGCAAAGGCCAGGGCAATACTTGAGCACATGGAAATTCGTGAAGAAGTCATCTGTGAGATTCAAAAGGCCATAGTGACGCACCGTTACAGAAGCGGACAAGGGCCAGCTTCCCTTGAGGCGGCAATCCTTTATGATGCGGATAAACTGGACGCCATTGGGGCAGTTGGCATTGCGAGAACGTTTATGATGGCTGGACAGGAAGGCGCGAGGCTGTACAGGAAAGTCGATCTGGAGACATACACCGCTGAAAATTTAACTGAGAACGGCAGAATCCAGAATCAGGAAGACCACGCACCCAACGTTGAATATATGGTCAAACTCAAACACATCCCTGACAGACTTATTACAGAGGCGGGAAGGGCTTTGGCGCGTGAGCGGGCAAGTCTCATGAAAGACTTTTTCGATGCCCTGGACCGGGAGATGGGCGAATAGGAGGGCATGTACCTTGCATTCAGAGATCTCAGAAATTGCTCCAATGCTGCAGGACGTCGTACAGGCGATTCACAGCGTGCTGGGGGTCGAAGCCACTATTGTCGACCGTCAGAGACTGCGCGTCGCTGGTACCGGTCAATATGGACTTGAAGTGGGCAATAAAATTGCAGCAGGATCCGTCTTTGAAAAAGCGGTCCAAAATGGTATACCTTACATTGTGGAGTCCCCTGGTACTGATGTGGCCTGTTTGTCTTGTTCGGACCGGGAACGCTGCAGAGAAAGCGCGGAAGTCTGTTCACCCATTTTGGTCGAAGGCGCCGTGGTTGGCGTCATAGGATTGATCGCGTTTGATTCAGAGGAAAAGCTGAAACTGCTGAACAACCGAGGCGCGCTGCTCGATTTTCTGGAAAAGATGGGCAATCTGATCGCGTCAAAAGTCGCTGAAAACCGAAGGAACAAAGAACTGGAAGTGTTAATAGACGCCATTGAGACGCCTATACTATCCATGACCTCTGAAGGGACTTTAGTCAGCGCGAATGATGCTGCGCGCAAATGGATCGACGGGCTGACGGAGGGCGTCAGCATCAATGAGGTTTTGGGCGGAGGCGTATTGGATGCTATCCGGGGTGGCAGTACGCAGCTCGAAGCAGGACAAAAGCGCAGATTCTCCATCCAGGTCCATCCGGTGACACATGCGGACAAAACGGTCAGATATGTGCTGCAGTTGAGTCCATTAAAAGACGTGATCCGTCGGTTTAATAAAATGTTCGCTGAGCAGCAGCCAACAAAATTTGAAGATATTTTTGGCAAAGATCAAAATCTGATTGAAGCCATTGATTTGGCGAGACGTGTTTCAAGGAGCAAATCAACGGTTTTGATTTTAGGTGAAAGCGGGACAGGCAAAGAGCTGTTCGCCCGTTCCATTCACAGTGAAAGTGACAGGAAGGACCGTGGGTTCATCCCGGTTAACTGCGCGGCTATACCGGAGGCACTGCTGGAAAGTGAGCTCTTTGGGTATGAGGAAGGTGCTTTTACAGGCGCGGTCACCGGCGGACGTATTGGGCGCTTCGAGCAAGCTCATCGAGGGACGCTTTTTTTGGATGAAATTGGCGACTTGCCGCTGCATCTGCAGGCAAAGCTATTGCGTGTCCTGCAGGACCAGCAGATCTACAAGGTTGGCGGTCGTGGGGCGATCCCTGTAGATGTCAGATTGATTGCAGCCACCAATAAACCCCTTGAGGAAATGGTCAGGGACGGGGAGTTTAGGGAAGACCTGTACTATCGCATTAATGTGATTCCTATCCATATTCCTCCGCTGAGAGAAAGAATGGGCGATTTAGAAAGTCTGTCCATAATTTTTCTAAAAAAACACTGCCAGCGGATTGGCAAAAAGGCAGAGGGGATTGCACCTGATGCTTTGAAAGTTATGAAGCGCTACACCTGGCCGGGAAATGTCAGAGAACTTGAAAACGCCATTGAATATGCCGTACATGTTTCAACGGGATCTATTCTGAGCTCTGGAGATCTGCCCAAGCGTCTCAGGACGGAAGCGTTCCATGGGGAATCTGAGCGCTCTGCGTCACTGGAGGCTGCTGCGCGTAAAGCCCATAACGCTGAGCCTGGTGAGGCAGAGGCAGTTGGTATTCGTTCTTTGAATACGCTTGAGGCAGAAGAGATTCGAAGAGCACTCCTGACTTATGGCAAGTCCAAAGCCGGAATTGAGGCTATGACTGAGCGTCTGGGGATCAGCAGGGCAACGCTTTACAGAAAGTTTAAAGCGCATAATTTGTAGCAAATATGAAAAATCTCAAAATGAGAATTGGGATTGATATTTCAATCTCAAAATGAGATCAATTTAGCTGAAGCATTTAAAGCCGTTGGAAACAGCGGTTTTTTTGTTGGCATGAATATTGCGAATTACCTTAGTAAAGACGTGAACTGAATTTTGAAGTGTCACTATTGACTAGGGGGATGCAAAATGAATGGACAGTCAACAGGAAATAAGAAGACTCAAGAAATATTGGTTAATGAAGAAGCAAACCTCTGGGTGTCTGAGCTGCTTCGCGAGGAAGTCAAGCCTGCCGCGGGCTGTACAGAGCCTGTGGCTGTGGCACTGGCGGCGGCTAAGGCTTCAGAAGTGTTGAATAATTCCTTCAGTGAACTTGTCATTGGAGTGAGTCCCAACATTTATAAGAATGGCTTCGCCGTCATGCTGCCGGGCGTTATGGAGGCGGGACTGAATCTTGCTGCAGCACTTGGTTCGGCCCGCGGCAGCGCGAAGAGGGGCCTCGACGTGCTGAACCATTTGACTGAGGCTGAGATCCGAACAGCCAGAGAAAGGCTCGCAGATGGAAAAATTCGAATTGAGTTGATTGATACTTCAGAAAAGGTTTTGATTCAGGCTGAACAATGGTCGCAGGACAGAGTCCATCATGCCAGAGTGACACTCCGCGGCAGACATGACAGGATTGTTGAGGTGTTCAGGGATGGAAGTTGTATTGAAAAAATTGAAGATATGAATACAGCGACGGAGAAATCAATCGCAGGAATTAACAATTTTTATTCAATGAAACTTAGGGACTTGATAGCATTGATTGATGAAATTGATCCTGAACCCTTGGCATTTCTGCTGGATGGCGTCACAATGAACCAAACTATGGCAGCGGTCGGTATGGCATCGCCAGTGGGACTCGGTACTGCGTTTGCCATGAAGCAAAGATATTCTAAAAACGGTCAGCTGAAAGACCTGGCAAGACTGGCAATGACAATGACGGCAGGCGCTTCTGACGCACGCATGGCGGGAGTGGATTTACCTGTCATGAGTTCTAATGGCAGTGGGAATAATGGCATCACTGCCATAATGCCGCTGGTCGCTTATTTTGAGTTAAAAGGAACAGACCGGGGGGATCAGATCAAAGCTCTGGCGCTCAGTCATCTGATCAACAGCTATATCAAAGCCGAGATAGGCAGACTGTCAGCGCTGTGCAGCTGCGGGATCGCGGCGGCTACCGGCGCGTCTGCGGCAATTGCCTGGCTTGACACCCGGGATCCCGAAATCGTGGAGAGCACCATGACGAATATGATGGCAAACCTCAGCGGTATGGTGTGTGACGGCGCTAAACTGGGCTGCGCTCTAAAGCTGGCAACGGCTGCTTCAACAGCGGTGGAAACGGCTGCGCTGGCAGAAGACGGCATACGGGTTCCTGCCGGGAATGGCTTAGTGGGCCGGACTATTGAAGAAACGATTTCCAATTTAGGGCGATTGAGCCGTCAGGGTATGCAGTTGGCTGACGCGGTGGTGCTGGACATTCAAGAAGCATTTGCCCGGGGATAATGGTTGGAAGGCGGTGTCAGACACCGCCTTCCATTTGTTCTTAAATAAAACCATTGACAGACCACCATGTTGTTGATAATCTATTAACAATCAATCTTGTCAGAGTTCATTTGGTTCAGGTCAGCGCTCCAGAGGCGCCTCCTTTTTCATGTGATCCCGACGAGATTACAATAAAATCGACATCACCTGACGGTAAAGTTATCAGACTGCTGAACCGAAAGGGAGCGAAGGCACAGCCGCTGTAAAGGCGGGCTGCGAGTTTGTCTGCACAGGTATTTTTGGTGTGCGGCCATCACGGGAAAAACCATCCTCTCTTTCACATTGAAAGGGAGGATTTTTTATGGCAAAAGTGGCGGTGATCAGCGCTATTTTGGAGCATCCGGAGCTGTGTCAGCATCGTTTCAACGATGTGGTCGCGTCTTTCAAGGGGATTATAAAAGGCCGAATGGGGATTCCCATGGATGAGTACGGGATTTCGGTCATCTCCATCACCTTGATTGGTGAGCCGGATGAGATCAATGCCCTGACGGGTAAGCTTGGCAACATCGAGCATGTTTTCGTAAAGACTTCGATTTCAAAAAAGGAAGTGTAAGAGTGAATCACGTTAAGGAATTAACGAAAAATTTTGTTGCACCTCATGGGACCATTCAGACCACATTGCAGGCTGATGCGGCGTTTGGAGGCTGGGAACCATCGGCAGAAGCACAGTTTTTTATGTCTTTGGCGGATCAGCTGGCACTGGAAAGTGACCTCAGTGACAGCGCGCTGTGCCAACTGCTGGACTACCTGGATCACCCGGATCAAGACCATAATGGCAGGGTCAGACACCATCTGATTCAAACAGCCCATCAAAAACGCATGGAGATTTACGGCAACCGGGTTTTTCTCAGGGGATTGATCGAGATCTCAAATTATTGTAAAAGAAACTGTGTCTATTGCGGAATTAGAGCAGGGAATCCCGGTGCAGAGCGTTACAGGCTGGATCTTGAGCAGGTGCTTGAATCCTGCCGCATTGGCTATGATCTCGGATACAGAACCTTTGTCATGCAGGGCGGAGAGGATCCGGCGCACACAGACGCGTTCCTGACGAATCTCATTCGAGAGGTCAGAAAGGCTTATCCGGACTGCGCCATCACCCTTTCCCTGGGCGAACGAAGCCGTGAGAGCTATCAGGCGCTTTACGATGCCGGGGCCGACCGCTATCTCCTCAGACATGAAACCGCAGATGACGGCTTTTATGCTGACTTTCATCCCGGGATGGCCCTCAGCGTCCGAAAGACTTGTCTTGAAGACCTGAAAGCTATTGGTTTCCAGGTTGGCGCAGGCTTCATGGTTGGACTTCCGGGGCAGACCAACCAACACCTCGTGAAGGATCTGAGGTTCTTGAAGACGCTGGATCCTCACATGATAGGCATTGGGCCATTTATCCCCCACCACGAGACGCCGCTGGCGGACCAGCCTTCCGGTTCTGTGGAAAAAACTGTGGTCTTGCTGTCCATCCTGCGCCTGATGATTCCAAAGGTGCTCCTGCCTGCGACCACTGCCCTGGGCAGTTTGGATCCAATAGGCCGTGAGCTCGGTATTCGGGCCGGTGCCAACGTGGTCATGCCGAACCTGTCCCCACTTGAAGTCAGAGAGAAATACGACCTGTACGATGGTAAGATTTGTACGGGCGATGAAGCGGCGGAATGTCGCAAGTGTATACAAAAAAGAATTGAAAACGCCGGTTTTGCGGTCGACATGGCCCGCGGCGATCATCCAGACTGGAGGAACTAAGAATGTTCATTGATCATTCCGCAATTGAAACTACTTTGAAACTCGCCGCAGGCTCAAGCGAGGCGGCCATTGATGCCGTGCTGGCTAAAGCAGAGCTTGGAAGCCCGCTGGATCAGCTGGACATTGCGACGCTTCTGGAAATTAAGTCGGAGCATCATATGGCCCGCCTCATGGGCATTGCCGGTGCTATCAAAGACCGCATTTACGGCAACCGCATTGTCGTCTTCGCGCCGCTTTACATAAGCGATTACTGCGTCAACAACTGCACCTACTGCGGCTATAAGCACAGCAACGACTTTCCGCGCCGCCGCCTGAGCCGTGAAGAAATCCAGGAAGAGGTCATGCTTCTCGAAAAGATGGGTCACAAGCGCCTTGCTCTGGAAGTGGGAGAGGACCCGGTCAACTGTCCTATCGATTATGTGGTGGACGCCATTGACGCGATTTACACGACGAAAAATGAAAACGGCACAATTCGCCGCATCAACGTCAACATAGCCGCTACGACGGTTGAAAATTACAAGAAGTTGAAGGAAGCAGGCATTGGCACCTACATCCTCTTCCAGGAAACTTATCACAAACCGACCTATGACCTGATGCACCCTAAGTCCGTCAAGGGCAATTACCTCTATCACCTAACTGCCTTTGACCGCGCCATGGAAGCGGGTCTGGACGACGTGGGCGGCGGTGTCCTTTTTGGCCTCGCGGACTACAAATTCGAAGTGCTGGCCCTCATGATGCACAACGCCCACCTGGAGGAGAAGTTTGGCGTAGGCTTCCACACCATTTCCGTACCGCGCATCAAGAAGGCGGAAGGCATGACTCTGGATCAGTTCAGCAATCAGATCGACGACCAGACCTTCAAGAAGATTGTCGCAATTCTCCGCGTCGCCGTACCGTTTACCGGAATTATCATGTCCACTCGCGAGAGTGCTCAGATGCGCCGGGATATGATCCGCGCCGGTGTCTCCCAGATTTCAGCGGGTTCCTGCACAGGTGTCGGCGGTTACAAGGAGAGCGATCGTAAAAGCGGTACAATCAATCAATTCGAGGCTTCTGATCAGCGCACGCCGCTGGAAGTGCTCAAAGAGCTGGTGGCCGATGGTCTCATTCCGTCCTACTGCACCGCCTGCTACCGCTCCGGCCGTACCGGGGACCGATTCATGCAGCTCGCCAAAGCCGGTCAGATCCACAACGTCTGCACGCCAAACGCGTTGATGACCCTTCAGGAATTCGTTCTGGATTACGGTGATGAAGCCCTCAAGGTTGAGAGCGAGCAGTTGATAGAGAAGGAATTGGCCGCTATTGAACGCCCAGATATAAAAAGTTTGCTGGCGGACAACCTCGAGCGGATTCGCGGCGGCGAACGCGACCTGTACCTTTAGAAGGGGAAATATAGACTATGACTGCAGCTAAATCACATGAGGTTAAAAAGCCGGTCTTGGGGTCTGCATTTGGAATGAGAGCGGAGGAGAGCACGCTGTCCTCGACACCCAGCGCCAACCGAAAGCACATTGCGTTTTTTGGCAACCGTAACGCGGGCAAGTCGTCCTTGATGAACGCCATTCTCGGGCAGGAGTTATCGATTGTGTCGGAAGTTCGGGGCACGACGACGGATCCTGTGAGTAAAGCCATGGAGCTGCTTCCTTATGGACCGGTTGTCTTCATTGACACTGCAGGCCTTGATGATGACGACAATGCCTTGGGCGCTCTTCGCGTCGCAAAGAGTCTAAAAATTTTGGAACGGACGGATTTTGCCGTCCATGTCATTGATGCCATGGAGGCGTCGAATAATCCTGAATGGCTGACTCAAGAAGCTGCGCGAATCCAGTCTCATTTTGAGAAATTTTCAATTCCAAAGCTCATGGTGTTCAATAAAACAGATCTAGTGATGGCTGAGGCCGATGGTCATTACAAGTTAAAGCAATTGAAAGAGGCATGGCCGGGTGCGGTCTGGGTGAGCGCTCAGACCCCGGGAGACATTCACCATCTAAAAGCCTGTCTGATCGAGGCGCTGCGCGGAGAAACCGAGGAGGAGACACTGGTGGGGGATCTGGTGCCGTCGGGAGGGACCATTGTGTTGGTGGTTCCCATAGATTCGGAGGCACCCAAAGGCAGGCTGATCCTGCCGCAGGTTCAAGTGATTCGGGATGCGCTGGATCATGGGCTGAAAGTACATGTGGTCAGGGATACAGAGTTGGTCGAGGCGCTTTCAGAGCTGAAGTCTGTGGATTTGGTGATCACGGATTCCCAGGCTTTTGCATCAGTTTCTGCTATGGTGCCTGAAATTATCCCTTTGACATCTTTTTCCATGGTTTTCGCCAGGAATAAAGGGGATCTTCGTGCCTTTGTCTCGGGGATTCAAGCTTTGAAAGCTCTTGAAGCCAAGGCGCTCAGTCGTCTAAAAGCGTCCGTGAGGGAAAGTGAGCCCGCTGCGAGAATCCTGATCACGGAAAGCTGTACGCACAATCACACCCACGAAGATATTGGACGGGTCAAAATCCCTGCATTGCTGAATAAAAAGCTCGGCGGCCGGGTGGACATTGAGTTTAAGGCCGGGCATGACTTGCCGGAGGATCTGAGTGTTTACGATCTGGTAGTGCACTGCGGCTCCTGCATGATGAACCGCAAGAGCATGCTGACAAGGATCCGTCTGTGTGAGGAAGCGGGCACGCCAATTACAAACTATGGTATGCTTATGGCGTATGCGACGGGGATTTTGGATCGAAGCCTACGTCCATACGTGTTAGGCTAAAGACGTGCATAAACAAAGATGCCACCATGCATAAGAGAGCTTGCTCTCTGGTGCATGGTGGCATCTTTGTTTTGTTTCCGCCAATAATTATCAAAAAAGTCTGCATCTGCTTGTTTAAATGGGTTAAGATTATAGTATCTATGTTATAGGCCTAAAAAGCGTCAGCATCAGATAAGACAGATTGCACCCATGGGGGGAATTGTTATGGCTGGATTAAAATTGAATTTGAATTATTCGGGGATCCAGGAGTCTCAACTCATCAATATGAAGGAAATGGTTCGCGCAGCCCAGCAACTGCTTGAAACTGGCGCAGGTGCAGGATCAGATTTCACAGGCTGGGTCCACTTGCCCCAAACTTTTGACATGGCCTTAATGGATCGGGTGGAAGACTGTGCTGCAAGGTTAAAAGAAAAATGTGATGTATTGATAGTCGTTGGAATAGGCGGTTCTTATCTAGGAACGCGCGCTGTGTCTGAAGCACTGAAAGATCCAATGGAATCCCTGAGACGCTTTTGCAGCCGTGAAAATCCTACCATAGTTTATGCTGGTCATCATCTTGAAGAACGATATATGAAAAATTTGCTGGGTGCCATTGATGAGCTGGAAATCT
Source organism: Acidaminobacter sp. QWL-03 (assembly GCF_058683855.1). NCBI lineage: Bacteria > Bacillati > Bacillota > Clostridia > Peptostreptococcales > Acidaminobacteraceae > Acidaminobacter > Acidaminobacter sp. QWL-03. The sequence continues at coordinate 1,603,867 of NZ_CM178752.1, read as the reverse complement.
GTGTAAATGTCATATCCAAATCTGGGACGACCACGGAGCCGGCAATTGCCTTCAGAATGCTGAAAAGTTATATGGAAAAACGCTATGGCGTGGATGGCGCCAAGGAAAGAATAGTGGCAACCACGGATAAAGCCAGAGGTGCACTTAGAACCCTTGCAGATGAGCAGGGGTATGAAACCTTTGTGATTGAAGATGATATTGGCGGGCGCTATTCGGTTTTAACACCGGTTGGTCTATTGCCGCTTGCCGTTTCAGGCGTGGATATCAGGGCATTGATGGAAGGTGCGAAGGCAGCCTATGAGGAGTATTTAAATCCGGAGCTCGAGACAAACAATTGCTTCAAATACGCAGCGGCAAGAACGATTCTGCAGGACCAGGGCAAGGTCGTCGAAATTCTGGCGAACTATGATCCAGCGCTGCAATATATATCTGAATGGTGGAAGCAGCTCTACGGTGAAAGTGAAGGCAAGGATGGGAGAGGTATTTTTCCTGCCTCCGTACAATTCAGTTCAGATCTGCATTCCATGGGCCAGTACATACAGGATGGCAGACGCATGATTTTTGAAACCGTTCTTCTGGAGACGGATCAAAGCGGCAGTCTCAAAGTCAGTGAAGAGGATCAAAATCTTGACGGACTAAATTTTTTGGCCGGTAAATCTCTTAGAGAGATCAATTTCAAAGCCTTTGAGGGAACGCTGCTGGCTCATGTCGCCGGTGGAACGCCTAATCTGGTGATTGAGCTTGAAAAAATTGATGCTTATCATATTGGGCAGCTTCTTTATTTCTTTATGAAAGCCTGCGGCATCAGCGGGTATTTATTGGGCGTCAATCCGTTTGATCAGCCTGGCGTCGAAGCCTACAAGAAAAATATGTTTGCTCTTTTGGGTAAGCCGGGCTACGAGGCTCACAGACAAACGCTTGAGGCGGCGCTGAAACGTCTCTAGAAGGAGGTCCTGAGCCATGAAAACAAAAGCAGCAATTGGAATCGATATAGGCGGCACTACCATGGATGCGGTTGTGGTGGGGCGCAGCAAGAGAGTCCTTTGGCATGAACGAGTTTATACAGAAGCTGATCAGGGCTACAATGCAGTTCAAGGCAAGGTACTTGAGCTAATTCGACGCGCGCAGGAAACTGCAGATATCACCGGGATTGGAATAGGAATCCCCGGGCCAGTGGATCCTGGAAATGGAAAGGTTTCCGAAGTTGTCAACCTGGGATGGGCTTCTGTTGACTTGTCAAAAGAACTTAAAAAGGCAACAGGCTTGGACATCCTCTTTATGAATGACGCCTCGGCTGCGACTTATGGAGAGCATGCGTCAGGGGCGCTGAAAGGCATTGATCGGGGTGTTCTGATCACGCTGGGAACAGGCGTTGGCGGCGGCGTCATACTGGGTGGGAAGCTCTACGAGGGGCAACATGGCCTCGCTATGGAAATAGGTCACATGACCATTTCGGACACTGGGATGTATCGCTGTGCCTGTGGCAGAAATGGATGTTTTGAGACCTTAACCTCCGCAACAGCGTTGGTGGCGGACGCCCACAACAGGCTGACAACTCAGGGCAGCTCCGGATGGCTGGCCGCCAGAGTGCCTTTTGATGCCAAGATCATCATGGATGGTGCTCAGTCCGGTGATCCTTTCTGCGAAAATGTAGTCCACGACTGGCTGCAGAGATTAGCGGTAGGCGTTCACAATCTCAGGATGCTTTACGATCCTGAAGTTATAGTATTTGGTGGGGGGCTTTCAGGGGCCGGTGATTATTGGCTGCCGCTTCTGGAAGCTATGGTCCTTCATCACGCCAATTTTAAAGGCATTTCTCAACCAAGGCTTGTGAAGGCGCATCTGGGTAATTTGGCTGGCGCTTGTGGAGCAGGATTTAGAGCTTACAGCCTATTTGCCAAGAGCGAGGAAGTAAAATAAATTTTAATTAAGTGGGAGGACATAACAATGCATCAGTGGAATGGAGCGTATAGGCGGATCTGGGAGCTGTTTGAAGACATGAATCAGATTCCGAGGTGCTCTGGTGACGAAGGTCGCATCAGCAACTGGCTGATGGCCTTTGGAGAGAAGCATGGACTCGAAGCTGTACAGGAGCCTTGTGGGAATGTCATTCTCAAGAAACCGGCATCAAAAGGATATGAGGGCTCACCGGCTGTTATTCTTCAAGGTCACATGGATATGGTTTGTGTTAAGGCGGAAGGCAGCCGGCATGATTTTTCGAAGGATCCCGTCCAGCTTAAAGTCGATGGAGACTTTTTAACAGCGACTGAAACTTCCCTTGGCGCGGATAATGGCATTGCTGTCGCTATGGCACTGGCCATACTGGAGGATCAGAGCCTGGAGCATCCGCCGCTGGAAGTATTGATTACAGTCGCAGAAGAAACGGGCATGGATGGCGCGGTCAGGTTGAATCCAGCCCATTTGTCCGGTCGGGCTTTAATTAACCTTGATTCGGAGGAGGAAGGCGTCATTCTGGCATCCTGCGCAGGCGGGGTGCGCGCAAGTGTTCTTTTGCCAATTGAGTGGGAGGCTCCAATTCAGAATGGCCTGGGAGCGCGGTTGACCATTACGGGGCTCAAGGGTGGACATTCCGGCGTAGAAATAGATAAGGGACGTGCGAATGCTATCGTCCTCCTTGGAAGAGTCATGAGAGATCTTCTTGGGATGGGTGTCCAAATCAGTCAGATACAAGGCGGCGAGAAAATGAATGCCATTGCCAACAAGGCAGCCGCCCATCTTATTTTCAAACGAGATTGGCTCGATGAAGTCCAAAAAACCGTTCTGGCATGGGAGTCCAGGTTTCGAAATGAGTTTGAACTGGCGGACCCTGATCTTAAATTGGTGCTGTCACTTGAAGATCCCTCTGATCCATTTCCGAATGTTTTTTCTCTTGAAACGGCCGAAAATGCTGCAGCTTTGTTGAGGCTGCTGCCAAATGGCGTTCAGACCATGTGCGCAGGAATACCGGGATTGGTCGAAAGTTCGAATAATATTGGGGTACTGACGACAGGCGCAGACTATATTGAGGTCGACAGTGCGATCAGAAGCTCCGTAAGGTCATTGAAAGCGGAAATTATTGATCGAATGCTGATCGCCTGTACCCTAACTGACGCAGAGCTCAGACTTCAGTCTGATTACCCGGAGTGGGCTTTTGCGCCTAAGTCTCAAATGAGAGACACTATGATGGCAGTCTACCGTGATCTCTACGGAAAGGAAATGACGGTATCCGCCATTCACGCCGGTCTCGAGTGTGGTATTTTGAAAGAAAAGCTCGGACCAATCGATTTTGTATCCATAGGTGCGAACCTGGCGGACGTTCACACGCCTAAGGAACGCCTGGATATGGCTTCGACAGAGCGTGTTTATCAGTTCGTGGTTGAAGTGCTCAGAAAGTATGGTCGTGAGAATTAAAAAGAGTTACAGACAAAAGGGACAGCGTATAAAATGAGATGCTAAGGTAAACTGGATACGGGAAAAGCGCTCCTTTGGGTGAAATCCAAAGGAGCGCTTTAACTTTTGATTTTTGAAGGCGTCACCCAGTTCGAATTGGGATCTTCCTACAAAATCTCTTTATTAAAATGACCTCTAGTGTCTGTCTCCTGATTAAAAACAGATGTTTTCTCTTTGCCACTTAATTTGCTTATGGCCATGTTTATGGTTTCCACAACCTGCTCTTTTGATTCAATTGTAAAGTTTAATCTGAAGGCCTCTATTCCTTTTATGCTTTGCAGTTCATCTAAAAGATTAAGGGTCTTCCCATTAACGATCGTCGTTGTACAATCATCATGAGATAGGATAGGGAACGTTCCGTGTTCATCCTTGATCTCATAGCGCTTTGTTCTGCAAACACCGCATTGATCCAATTTTTTAAGCGGACAGTATTTTGTAAACATTAAAGGCGCCCTACCGTAAACAATCATTTCTAATGCCGGATAGCCCTCATTTGTTTCATAATAAGCATTAATTAAATCATCAATTTGATTTTTGTTCAACTCATAAGACAAAGTAACCCGTTTCGCACCTAATCTATAGAGTTCGTAGCAACTGGCAGAATTCACAACATTTAGAGAATAATCTGCAATAAAAGGATTGGTATTTCTGTAGCGGTGTATTCCGCCATATCCTCCAATCAGCAGCTGCCCTTCTTTTTCCTGATAAACATTCTGATTTCTTCTGACTACATTTTCAAAATAGATTTCCTTAATGCCACTGCTCACACATGCATCATATTGTTCCTTCGTCGTTACAGAAGCCGTAAGATACGGGTTTTGGGGGGCAAAAGTTATTTTTTCTTTTACTTTCAAAGCCTTGGTTCTTTTCTTTTGGCTGTTAAGCTTCAAGTCATATAAGCCCTGAACAATATCTCTTCTTGCTGTATTCAACAATTTAGCTGGAATGAAGGCATTGCACTGCTCAAACTCCACATGATTGAGTTCGAATATAGTATCATTTAATCTTGAAAATTGCTTAATGACCTGCTCTGTTGTTGTTGGATTATTTATTGCTTCTCCCAGGATTTCCTCGCTCTCAAATAAATAATTAAAGCCTAAGCCCTCTGCATCTATGATCAGCTTTGAATCCGGATAGGCATACACTCTGAGATCCAGGTTAAAACGCTTGAATTCTTTTTCCAACGATGATTCCAGCTCGTTGTAATAGAGATTATCCTTCGTTATATAGACCAAATCACCTTTGGAAATCTTTTCTTTGATTTTGATATAGCAGATATTATCTGCTTTGTTGATCAAATTCCCATCTTTGTCGTACAGTTTTACAACAGTTAAAATTATATCTTCATTATTATGACTTATTCTGATTATATCGTTTTGATTTAAAGGTCGTATAAGTGTTATTTCATACATGTCTTTAACAATCTTGCTGATTCTGCCAATTTCATAGCCAACATTATTAGGTCTTAAGATGTTTGTAATATCTTTTGCATCTTCATGAAACAAATATCCTTTAGTAAAAGTACGATTGAATGTTTTGTTCAGATTTTCTTTATCCTCTTTGGCAATTTTATGATCTAAAGCCATGCGATATCTTGATACAACATTAGCGACATATGCAGGCTCTTTCATTCGGCCTTCAATTTTCAGAGAATCTATATCCTTTAACTCATCGATATAATCAATTGTGTTTAAGTCCTTAGTAGACAGAATATAACTTTTTCCTAAAGAGGTCCCTGTTGTCCGGTCTATTAGTTCATACATCTTACGACATGAACCAACACATCTCCCGCGATTTCCGCTTCGATAGCCGATTAGTCCTGACATTAGACAGTTTCCAGAGTAAGAAACACATAAAGCACCATGAACAAAAATTTCTATAGGTATTTTGGCAATGCGTTTTATCTCTTTTACTTTTTCGATCTCAACCTCGCGGGACAGAACCACTCTTTTAGCACCGAGTTCTTTAAACAATAAGGTGCCGTCTAAATCATCTATGCCCATTTGTGTAGAACAATGAGCTTCCATATCGAGAAAATTCTTAACTATATAATCCAAAGCAGCTAAGTCCTGGACTATAATTCCATCAACACCGATTTCGTTTAGTTCGTTCATCTGAACTTTCATTTCTTCAACTTCATGTTCGAAAACTATGGTATTCATGGTGACATAGAGTTTAACATTCCTCAGGTGTGCATACTGAGCAGCTTCTTTGAGTGATTCCAAATCAAAATTTGAAGAGTATGCACGTGCACCAAATTTTTGCAATCCTAAATATACTGCATCACAACCATTAGAAATTGCAGCTTTTAGAGCTTCCATACTTCCTGCCGGAGCCAACAATTCAGTCATTTTTCCTCCATGATCCTAGCTATTCTGCGTTAATTGCTTCTAACTGGCTGCAAAGTTTTTCTACAGTGGTCAGCTCATTTTTTTTAAAGGCTAATGTGATTTTCGTTTCTAATTCTTGTTTTTTCTTGTCAATTTCGAAATACTTGTGATCGAAATAGTTATCATAGACCATTTTGCGGAATGAACGTGTACGCATACGCCTAATCGTATTGTCATTTACAAGCAGAACGTAATCTGCACAGTTAGCTACAAGATAGAAATCATGGCTTACCATGAGTACCGCTCCTTTATAATCGGAGATGGCTTTTTCCAGAGCCATTTGAGCATAAACATCCAAATGGCTGGTTGGCTCATCAAGAATAAGAAGATCTGTGTTTGTAGCTGCAATCATCGCAATTTGGAGTAAATTCTTTTCTCCGCCGGATAACTGACCTACCTTCTGCTTTAAGGTATCAGCCTCAAAGCAATAGTTTCCAAGATAGTCTCGGATTCTGTCCCCGGTCTCAAAACCCAAATTCTCCATAACCTCGTATACCGTTTTAGTTTCATCCAGATTATCATCTTTAAGCTGGGATAAACATGCATAGCTTATAGTCTCATTGATCTGGATGGAAGGATGGTCATTATTTAAGATGTCGCGCATCAAAATAGTTTTTCCTGTACCATTGGCACCAACAATGGCTACTTTTTCGCCAGCCAGCAACTCAAAATTGATATTTTGCAATAAATTTTCATCAAATGAAACATTATAATCTGTAATGCTTAGAACAGGATGCTTTGATTCGGCTTCATTTGACCGAAATTCTATCTTTGGCTCACGAAGTTCAATAAAAGGTGCCTTAATTTGTCTTGCACGCAACCGGTCAAGCTGTGTCTGCTTTGCGTTTACAGCACTTCCTATGACCGGATTGGCGAGAATCGTAGCTCTTTTACGCAGAATATCAACCATGATCTCAGTACGCTCAATTTCTTCCTGTTCTTCAATGCTCTGTTGTTTAAGTCTTAATTTTTCCCTGAGCTGGGAACAACGATATTCTGAATAATTGCCTTCATATTCCTGAAGATCGCCATTCTCTAAATGTAAAATCTTATCAAAGCAATGGTTCAATAAAAATCTATTATGGGTAATAACCAACAGTGTGCCCTTGTAGCCATTAATCAGCTGACAAAGCCTGTTTAAGTTTGCGAAATCAAGAAATACATCCGGTTCGTCCAAAATAAGGAGATTTTGGGATAATAACATTTCTCTCATAATCTGTATTAATTTATACTCTCCGCCACTAAGATGTGACAACATGGTTTCTTCTAAGTCACGCATACCAGCAACATATAGCTGTTTACGGATCTTGTTTATATAATTGTCTCCGTCCATAGCCTCAAAGGCATCTAAAAGTGACTGATATAGCTCAAATAACGGCGCTACATCCTCAGCCACTGCCATTTCTTCACACACAGCCATTGTCGCTTTCTGATTTTCCACGAATCTCTCGCTTAGATATTCAAAAACCGTGCACGCCTGCGCTTTATCTCTTACAGCGAATTGGTTGGCATAACCAATTCGGCAGCTGTCATGTTTGACGATCTTACCATCGTACAAATACTTATCCGGATGAATAATCATATCGACTAAAGTTGATTTTCCAGAGCCATTGCTTCCAATAAAAGCCGAGTGCTGTCCCATTTTTAAAGTAAACGAAACGTCTTTGTATAAATCTTTTGCAGGAAAACCATAGGACAGACTTTCTACTTGAATCATTTTTGTTATCCTCTATTCTAAAAAATTTTGTCTGAAATTGTCACAGTTGATTATAACAATAAAAAAGAGAAAAGTCAGTCATGACTTTTCTCTTTTCGATCTCCTATAAATAAGTTCGCATCCAATCCGTAATTTCCCTCAGCCTGCGTACTCTGTTCTGAGGTTTGCCGCTGCGGCTGAGTTCGTGATTTTCGCCATGGAACAGACACAGCCGGCTCTGGACGCCATGGTACTTGAGCGCCGTAAACATTTGATACACTTCTGCGGTCCAGCACCTGTAATCCTCGTCAGAATGGATAAACAGTGTGGGGGTTTTCACTTTGTCGGCGTATTTCAATGGGGACTGATCCCAAAGCTGCTCAAAATCGCTCCATGGGTCAGCACCTATTTGATCTGCAACAAAGAAATAGCCAATATCAGTGGTTCCAAACTTCGAGATCCAGTTGGAGATGGAGCGTTGAGAAGCTGCCGCTTTAAAACGGTGTGTGTGTCCAATAATCCAGTTGGTCATAAAGCCGCCGTAGGAGCCGCCGGTCACACCGAGCCGGTCATTGTCGATCCAGGTATGCTGTTCTACGACCGCATCGACAAAACACATGAGATCCTCATAGTCAACACTCCCGTATTTGCCCCTCAGATCTGCGAAGTCGTTCCCGCGGCCATCACTGCCCCGGGGATTCATAAACATCACAGCAAAGCCTTCAGAAGCCCAGTGCTGCATCTCGTGGTAATAAAATGGACCATAGACGGTTTTGGGTCCGCCGTGAATGTTGAGAATGCCTGTGTAGCGGCGCATCGGATCAAAACCGTAGGGCTTCATGAGCCATCCCTTCAATTCGGTGCCGTCTTTTGCCGTCACGCGAATTTCTTCCGGTTTTGAAACGAAAAGGTCCTGAGAGACTGCTTGATTAAACGTCGTAAGAGGTTCGAAACCAAGCGGCCTGTCCGCATCACAAGTTTTCAGCGCATAGAGCTCCTGAGGCTGTTGATCCAAAAGGGCAGCCAAAACAATTTGGCCATCCATTATAGCAAACTCATAACAGGCTGCCGCGGAAGCCTCTGCTGCAACTCTCGAAACACGGCCATCCTCTGCAAGAGCCACCAAAGGCGCTTCTGAGCCGATGGTCGTAACAAACAACCACTGATCCCCAAAATACAGCGGGCGAGGGTTGCCCTTACTGCCGAGTTTGATATCTGTCCCTACAGCATTGCCAAAGCTGCCATCAAAAGTCTCGGTCAATCGTTTGAGGTTGCCGTCACCTGGATCCACAGTATAGAAGGATCCATTTTCATTCAAGCCATATCTTGAGGTATCAGAGCCGTAAAACAAAAGCGTGCCATCTGGGGCAACACTGCAGATCTCGTAGTGAAAATCATCTCTGTGAGAAATGTCTTTAACAGTGCGGTCTGTAAGGTCGCAAATGGCGAGGCTGTTGTAAATGACCTGTTTATTCTTAAATTGGGACTGAATCAAGACAATGCAATGACGGTCCGAATCATAAACCCAATCTTCCACATTGCTGAGCTGGTCGGTGAGCATTTCTGTTGTGTTTTTTTCAGGATCGAACAGACCCAGAGCTGTCCTGGTTTTGTTGGTGAAACCGGAGCCGTTCTGCCAGAACGGGATTTCGTCTATGACTTGAACAGTGGAGACTTGCTCCATTTTATCGAGGATATCCTTTTCTTCAGTCAAATGATGCCACTCCGGGTGGTAAGTGAATTCAATGAGCCATCTGCCATCCGACATGGGCTCAAATTTGGAAACCTCAAGGGGAATTTCCATAAGTTTTTGCGCTTCTCCACCACGAGTGTCAATGGAATAGAAATTGGTTTTAGGAAGGCTTTTTTCCTTTTGATCTGCTTCAGTACTTTGATCGCGGTTTGAAAGGAATACCAGTTCGCTGTCGCTGAGCCAACGGGGGTGTCTGTCTGACCCGGATGTCGTCAGACGCCGGGTGCCGCCTTCGCGGTCGTAGAGCCAAAGATCGCTTCTATTTCGGTTTTTATCCAGATCTGGCTGGTGCACTGTAAAGCATAAAACGTGACCATCGGGCGAGACCTGGAGCGAAGAGATGGATCTAAGGGCCGCAAAGTGATCAAGGCTTACTTTATTCATGGATGCCACAGCCATTACAGCGGATTGTCTTTGACGCGCTGCGCCATTTCCTTGCCAAGTTTGATCAGCGCCTCAAACTCAGCATCTTTTGGCGTATAAGTCGCTTCAATGGAGGTGCCAATTCTTTCCCATTTGACTTTTTCGGCAAAGGCATCAATGGCGCTGACACCGCCGCCGCTCCAGGATTTATTGCCAAAGACACCGAGATAACGGTTTTTGAGTCCGGTATGCTCGAGTTTGGACAGAACCAGCTCCATGGCAGGGAAGACATTCATGTTGTAAGCGCACGAGCCCAGGATGACGCCCTTGAAGCGCCATATGTCACTCAAGATATAGGAAAGGTGGGTTTTTGATGCGTCGTAGACACGAACGTTTTTTACACCGTTTTCTGAGATGATGCGCGCGACGTAATCTGCCATTTTGGCTGTGTTGCCATACATTGTGCCGTAGACGATAACGACGCCTTCCTCCGCCTCATAGCGGCTCCATTTGTCGTAATAGTCGACAATGGTTTTAGGACTGGTTCTCCAAATTGGTCCATGAGTCGGCGCAATCACTTTAATATCCAGGGTGCCAAGACGACCGAGAGCACGCTGAACGATTGGGCTGTATTTTGCGACGATATTCGAATAATAGCGTCTGATTTCGTCCTCGTAAAATTCGACATTGACTTCATCGTCAAAGAGACCGCCGTCCAGGGAACCGAATCCGCCGAAAGCATCCATGGAAAACAGGATTTTTTCTGTCTGATCATAGGTCATCATAGTCTCAGGCCAGTGGATCATGGGGGTCAGAAAGAATTTAAGCTTATGGTAGCCTAGATCGAGTTCATCTCCTTCCGCGACTTCGAGGAAGTTTTCAGTAATGTCATAAAAACCTCTTATAAAGTCGAAGGTCTTCTTATTGCCGACAATCTTCATGTCGGGATAGGCAGCCACGAGTGCCTTCATGGAGCCGGAGTGATCTGGTTCCATGTGGTTGACAATGAGGTAATCGACCTTTTTTTCGCCTATGACTTCCTTGACTTTGGAGAGGTACTGTTCAGTTTTATTGAACTTAACAGTATCGATGACGGCTATTTTTTCATCATCAATTAAGTAAGAGTTATAGCAGACACCTCGGTCCAGAGGCCAAAAGTTTTCAAACAGTGTAGTTTCGCGGTCGTTGACACCAATCCAGTGTACACGGTCCATGATGGATAATCTGCAGTCCATAGATTCACACTCCAATTCTGATATAAAATCATAGTAACAGTATAATCAATTTGGCTGTGACAGACCATACTTGACATAAAAAATAATGGGAAAATAATGGGGATCAGAATAATGGGGAAGCAGAGACGCTGAAAGCTGTCAGGCCGCTTCTGCGATCAAAGGCCAAGTTCGGCAGGCCATAACGCCATAAGCCGCTGTTTTTCATGCTCGCTGTCAAAGATGACGCTGACGGCATTCATATAAAGTGTTTTAAGGTGAGCGGTGTCCAGTCCTGCGTTCAGGAGGTTGTTGGTCTCATCGCTCAGGGTAACGTGAGAAACGGTTCGATTGTCCGTGTTGAGGGTCACTCGAATGCCATCTTTGAGGCAGCGGTGCAGGGGGTGAGTTTCATAACTGTCCGCGGCTTTTGTATGGAGATTTGAGGTTGGGCACATTTCCAGAGGGATGCCGGCTGTTCTGATTTCTTCAAAGAGTGCGGCATCTTTTTCAAGACTGACGCCGTGACCAATTCTTTCTGCACGGAGTAATGCCACAGATTTTCGTATGTTGTCGACTATGCCGGTTTCTCCGGCGTGAACTGTGAGGTGGTAACCGTAAGATTTCGCCAGTTCAAAAGCCTCAGCATGGTCTTCCGGTGGAAAGTGATGCTCGTCGCCGGCCAGATCCAAGGCAACGACGCCCTGACCGAGAAATGGGCGGCCTGCTTCAACCAGTTCAATTGAAGATTCTGGCAGAAGATGGCGCATACAGCAGAGGATGACGTTTGCCCTGGTGCCGGTTAGTGACTCTCCTTTTTTCGCGCCTTGAACTACTGCGGAAATAATGGCGTTGAGACCGAGGCCGTGTGTCTGATGGAGATGGGGCGCAAAGCGGATTTCAATATACCGGACGCCATCAGCGGCCGCATCCTCAACGAGTTCCTGTGCGATTCTGGCGAGAGCGGTCTCGTTCTGCATGACCTTGAGCGGCAGATCAAACCGTTTGAGATAATCGACAAGAGAAGGGCATTGGGCTGGGACTTCTGCCAGGGTTCTGAGATCATTGTCACCTAGATCCGGAGAAAGTATCTTTTCTTTTATGCCTAGTTCTTTCAGTGTGGCAAGACGAACGCTTCCGTCCAAATGGCAATGAAGCTCTATTTTGGGCAAGTTGGAAATGATAAACATTTAAGCGCCTCCTTTGAAATAAATATACAATAATGGCATAATAGACCATAAAAAGAATTAACAGTTAGGAAAGTGGTGCCTGACACCATTTTCCTTTCATTTTTTTTTATTGCTTTAAGTCTTGTCTTTCAATAAGTACAGCCATTTGGAAAAAATTTAAATGTCAATAAAAGTAAAATGTGTTATATTGTGCTTTGAAATGCGTCTGTTTCTGTGGTAAAATGACGAAGATTCTAAATTTTAATAAGGAGTGATTCAATGACTAAACCCCGTTGGATGCGGGTCCTGCTGATCGTTTTGATCATGGCGGCGGCTGTCGTATCCCAGACAAATTCAGTTTTTGCTGATAACGGGCTGGTAACTAAGGATGTAGACATAAATGATTCTAGCATAACGATAAACTCAAATGTTGTATCCAACAGATCGCTGGCTTTTCCGATCCTGAGATACAATGACATCCAGTACCTGCCGCTTAACTGGAATCTCATGAAGTCAATGGGATATCAGTACACTCGCATTGGAGACGAACGCGTTTTGACCAAGGTTGAACCTGGCGAAACGTTTACCTTCGATGCCGCAGCCACCATGAATCCATCCACCAGTGCCCAGGCTTATGCTCTGGAGGACAGTGCCGTGATTCTTTTCGAAGGTGAGCCGCTTGATACGCAGGGCTATCCTCTGTTAGTCCATAACCACATGATCTACTTGCCGCTGACGTATCACGTAAAAGACGCCCTCGGATGGTTTGCTAAAAACGACCGCATTGCCGGATTCCATTTGAGCACTGAGAGCGAAGAAGCCCTTAACGCTATGATTGAGGCTTCTGACAAAGCTTATCTTGAACGACTTGCAGCATTTATGAGAAAAGTGAATCCAAGCTTATCTGAATCCAGAGCGCATGACTATGTGGTTTGGCTTAAGGATGCCTGTGATCGTTATGGGATGGACGAATCCTGGATGATGGCTGTCATTTGGCAGGAAAGTTCTTTTGACGCGAATTGTGAATATAATGGTGCCATTGGCATCATGCAGATTATGGGTTCCACCGGCAGAGCGCTTGGTCTCAGTATTGAGCAGCTTTATGACCCTCAGCTCGCCATTGAATATGGGACGAAATATCTGAGTCAGAAATTAGATCGCTATGGCACTATCGAACGCGCTGTAATAGCCTATAACCAAGGTTACTACAACGTCGCAAGAGGCGACTACACAACGCACTACCTGGATGGCGTCGAATCTAAGCGCACTAAGGTTTTGGCATTTTTAAACGCAATCTAGGAACATAGAGTTCACATGAAAAGTCCTCCGCGCGGAGGACTTTTTTTATATTTTTGGAACCTGCATACCCCATATCCGTCATTCAGATCTTGTTAAATGCCTGCGTCTAAAGAATCTCCACCGAGGCCGGCAATCTGAAAACGACATCTTTGCGCTCGACAATAATGTCGATCTTATCCATCATCACAGGATCGTTTTGAATGTTGCGTACCAGCTCCCGTGTCGGATTGATGGCGACCGGATGACCGACGAGCTGAAACATGGAGTAGTCGCCGTTGGTATCTCCATAGGCATAACTGGCGCTCAGGTCAATATTGTGTCGCTTTACAAAATCCAGGATGGCCATATTTTTATTCTCGGAGTCCCACATTGGAACAATATTGCCAGTAAAGTTGCCGCGCGCATTGACTTCATAACGCGTTCCGCGGAATTCGGCAGCGGAATATTTTTCAGCCATTTTTTCTACGAGAAAATCCGGACTTCCTGAAATAAAAAATATTTTATGACCTGCCCATAAATGATATTGAATTCTTTGGCGTGAGTAAGAATAGACCTCCTCCCCCTTGAGCTTGATGACCTGATCTGCAATAAAATCAAGGCTGCCCTTATTGAGACCTGTTAGTGAGCGAATATAAATTTGAGAGAGCTCAATCAGATAATCGTCATATTCCGCACGTCTTTTTTTCCATTCTTCGTATGTTTTTTTAACATTTCGGTGCCAAACGACAGGATCCACGACTTCATATTTGACCAGCTTTTTAAAGTGTTCGACCATAAGTGAATCCCGGTACAAAGTACCGTCAATATCAAAGAATGCCCCAACCGGTCCCATGAAGCTCACCTCTTTTGTGGTTTTTAGTACAACTGGCTTTACGCGTGTTATTACAAATACCCACCAATTCCAAGCAGAAACGATTTTTCAGCGGTGCTGACTCATCTGTCAATTTAGTTCATATTTTTTTCGAACTGCGACACACATAAGCGCTTAAAACTCTTATTTATGGATATACAGATAACAGACCAAATTGTTGTTGAGAACTCATGACAAAATTGACCAAAGACTGCGGAAAGTGGGTGAGTGTATGTGGTTCTACGTATTGTTGGCTCTATTCTTCACAATGGTCACAGGCTATCTGATTGAAACTGTTAAAGCGAAGCGCGTAGCTCATGAAATTAAGACTATTAATTACGAGATCTATGGCATCCTTGCGTCGCTCATGCGTGACGTAAGTCATGTAGATTTGTTTTTTATACATCAGCTTAGGGACAGTCTTAAAGTACAGCTGACCCAAGTTTACGGGATAGATGAATTTCAAGTCTACAAGTTGACGGAAAACAAGCTCAGGCTTGCATACAGAAAAGGGCACGCTGTACAGAGGATTGATCTGTTTCTGGAGGATAATCGCTGGTCGTTTAAAGACGTCGAGTTTGAATATACGGAGAATCCTTTTGAAGAGGTTCGTCTGCAATAAGTCCATTTCTAAAATATTTTTTGAAAAGTGAATAATGTAAGGTGTACTGGGTATTATGTTAATACAACTATATAACCTACCTTTCATTGGGGAGGTTCATATAGAGGCTCGATCTACAGGACGTCCGGCGAAAGCAGGATGCATCAGACATCCGCTTGTAAAAAACCACCGCTTAGGCAAACGGAGTTTACGGATGCCTTAGACTGCAACATCTTCACTACTTTGCTTCAAAAGCAAAGCAATGAAATTGAAACAATTGCCCTTGATGGTTAAAAAACCATTCGTAACAAGCTCCACTTTAGGAGGAATGGCTATTAACGATTCACACCGCAATACAACTGAATATGATATAAAAAAACGTGCTGTATCGAGCTGAAAGACCTATCCTTATAATTCTTGGGATAGGTCTTTTAATGTTCTGATGAAGCTGGCGGTAATTCGAGCCGTTATGCCCCAGATCGTCTTGTCGTCAAAGTCGATAAAGAGGACCGGGTATTTGCCAACCCTGAAATTGTAAGCGCGCCCACTTGAAATTTTTTCGTATGGAAAATCAGGAGGCATTTGAAGAAGGGATTCTGTCTTGAATTCCTGAACCTCGCATTCAAAGAGGTAAGAAAGAGGCACCGCGAACAATTCCTTGACCTCGCCTTCATTGGGTTCAATATCATAGAGATCAAGATTCAAGATCCCGACATAAACGTGAATGTACATATTGAAAGGCGTGACTATGTCATCTATTTGGCCGATGATTTCAATATCCTCGCGTTCGATATCCAATTCTTCGCAGGTCTCTCTGATGGCAGTTTCTGCATGATGCTCGCCAAGCTCGACTTTCCCGCCCGGGAAGCAGATCTCTCCGGGCTGCGACCTGAGGTCTTCGGAGCGGACCTCGTAAAGAAGATGGGGATCATCATCAACTTCAATAATGGGAATCAGCACTGAAAAATGACGATAACCATCTTGCTTTTTCCTGTAGTTGACCAATATTTTTTTTATCGTGGGCGTATTCATAGGCTGTCCTCCAAAATAAAACAGGGTCTTTAGCGGCTTTCCGGCGGGCATCAAGTATAACACGGGTATCACATGAATGTTTCTATGTTTTAATCTTTATGTTAAGATTATTGTGGTATGATCGATAAAGTCCGAATCATATTGTAAAATTGACCTGGAGGCTGAAATATGGATTTTCTAATCTATTTCTTTATTTTATTCGCTAAAATCGTGGAAGTCAGCATCAGCACGATCAGGATTGTGCTGATTACGAAAGGGGAAAAAACTATTGGCGCGGTCATCGCGTTTGTGGAGATCCTCTTATGGCTGTTTATTGCCAGCAATGTCATACAAAATATCTCTCAGGACCCGCTGAAAGGTGTCTTTTACGCCATTGGCTTTTCCGTGGGCAACTATCTTGGCAGTATTCTTGAAGAGAAAATTGGTCTGGGACTGTCCGAAGTCCAGGTCATAGTCAAGGAAGATGCCGGATTGCTGCTGGCAGATGAGATCCGCGCGCAGGGTTTTGCCGTTACCCAGGTACACGGCGAAGGACGACATGATTCGAGGGCTATTCTTATTATGTTTGTCCCAAGAAAACGTGTCAAGGCGCTGGTTAAATTTATACAGAATTCCGAGACTGGCGCGGTCATCACGGTGTCGGAAATCAAGCCGGTTTATGGCGGTTATGGTATGCTGAGAAAGTAGAATTAACAATCTTAAAGCACGGCAGAGTCGACGGCTGTGCTTTTTGTATTTTTTGTAGATGGCGGGGAAGTCAGCTGATGCTGCAATTAAAGCGCTATGCATTGGAGTTTAGACAATCTCGGTGGAAGGCATAGTCATCCGCTTTCGCCGATCCTCCCTCCGCCATGTCCTCACTTCGTTCTCAGCTCATTCAGCCACGCGCCGCTTGAGAGAACGGCATCCAGCCATGAGCCCTCACGCTGCGGCAGGCTCGCTGCCAGAACCTCTATGGAGAGAACACAGTCCTGATGCACCTGATCCTCTCTCGTGCCCGTCCATGGCTTAAGCATGAACGCTGTAGCCTCATCCTGGCCAGTCATGCCCTGGTGGTCACGCCCTGAAAGCGGTTCGACACTGTGGACGTGAACGCGCCTGATTTCCCCAAGGAGAAGTTCGGGAATCTCAAAGCCGTCAAACACCCGGTTTGGGTCACTCGGAGAAGGTTTACAATTTTTTTCTGTGGCTATGGGAAAAACTCCATGATTTAAGGTTCTCAGCCAATGAGCAGTATCCAGACATAGTCCCAGCCTCGAGCCGGAAAATGCACGGAGCACATTAGCCAGCTCACTGCTGGTTTTACCAAACCGGGTGTTCGCAGGTGTGTGGGAAAAAGTATTCTCAAGCAGCAGAACCTGGTTTCCCCTGGAGGTTTCGATCCACTCCAAGGCCAAATCCACAAACCGGAAAGTATCTGATTCCGTGGCAGCGCCGTGAAAGATGAGCTGAACTGCTTCGCCAAAGTCACTGCATTGATCCATCCATGCCTTGAAAGCGCTTCGCGAGCCTTCCGGCGCCATAATATGATTCAAGTCAAAAGCGCCCGGATCAGCGAAATCCGGCGCGTGGAAAGCGAAGGAAAACCCAGGTTGAAGGTTATAATTCTTTAGTGCGTCAGCCCGTTCAAGATCCAGAGCCCGTGGGTGCAGCGCCAGCTCAAGTGAGCGAAACCCCGCACCGGAGAGGCGCTCGAGCGTTTCGTAATCCGTATCTTTGGGTGCAGCGCTTTCGTCATAAGTTGCGCCAAGAATGAACGACATGTCATACCTCCACAAAGGTTTTTCTAACTCAGTATATCACAGAGCCTGCAATGAGGGGAACCTTGTTGACTTTAACCAAAAGCGGAAGGTATAATCAGCATATACTTTTTAGAAAAGGGGCAATAAGTTCCATGATCCTCATGATTGATAACTTTGACTCTTTTACCTACAATCTCGTGCAGTACCTGATGCAGCTCGGACGTGAAGTCAGGGTGGTGCGAAATAATGCCTTGACCCTTGACGACATCCGAGACATGAATCCGGATATGATTGTCCTGTCACCCGGACCCAAAACGCCTCAGGAGGCCGGGATTTGCCTCAGCGTGGTACAGGAGCTTCAAGATGAATACCCTATCCTGGGCATATGTCTGGGTCACCAGACTATAGGTCAGGCTTTCGGGGGCAGTGTTCAGGAGGGTCTTGAACCGGTCCACGGCAAGGTGCATCCCATCCGCCACAAAAATGTGGGTGTGTTCAGCGGCTTAAAAAATCCTATCAATGTCACGCGCTATCACTCTCTTGTGGTCGATCGCGGGACTCTTCCGGCATGTCTTGAAATCACTGCAGAGACTGAAGCAGGCGAAATAATGGGATTAAGGCACCGGGAAAAACTGATCGAAGGGGTGCAGTTCCATCCGGAAGCAATCCTGACGGAGCACGGACTCGACATGCTGGCTAATTTTCTTAAGCTGGCAGATGAATGGCGAAAGCAGGTGAAATCATGATTAAGCGAAAGCTTCAGACCAGCCTTGACAGTTTCAGGCTTTTTCTTGCTGTCTCAGACCTGCCTCATCCGCTGTTTCTGGACAGCGGCATGGACCCAGAGCGTTTAGGCCGATGGTCACTGATCATGGCCTCACCCTTCGAGCGCATTCGAATCAAGGGCAAGCGCATAGAACTGGAAAACTGCTTAGAGGGAACTAATACAGACTTTAATGGGAACGCCTTTGACTTTCTTAAAGAAAGATACGAATTATATCAAACAAAACGCACACCGGATTTTGAGCTACCCTTTGGCGGCGGTATGGCTGGTTACCTGGCCTACGATCTTTGCCACCACGTAGAAGAACTGCCGAGAACCGCGGCAGACGACGTCGACATCCCGGATGCCATCCTGGGGCTCTATGAAACGGCTATACTCGTCGATCATAAAGAGAACGAGGTTTGGCTGACGGAACTTGACCGCCGGCCGGGGGCGGAATCGCGGCTCGACGCCCTGGAGGCCAGAATTCGCGAGGCAGAGAAGACCGGCCGCGACCTGGAGCCAACTTGGAAGACAACGTCACCGGAATTCAAATCCAACTTTGAAAAAGAAGACTACCTCGAGTCCATCCGTAAAATCAAACGATATATCCGCTCCGGAGATCTGTATCAGGTCAATATGACGCAGCGCTTCGAAACTGAAATGACGGATGAGCCTCTCGAGCTTTATAAAAAGCTCAGAACCATAAATCCAGCCCCCTTTTCAGCGTATATGCCTTTTGAAGAGGCAACGATCCTCTCGAGTTCGCCTGAAAGATTTATACAAATCAGAGACGGCGAAATTGAGACCCGTCCCATCAAAGGCACGCGTCCCCGCGGGAAAACGCCTGAGGAAGACGCCTATGAAAGCGCCATGCTGCTGGCCAGCGAAAAGGACCGTTCTGAACTTCTGATGATTGTGGATCTTGAGCGCAACGACCTTGGCCGGGTGGCGGAGGTCGGTACGGTCAAAGTACCGGAGCTCTTCGTCATTGAAGAATACCCGACGGTATACCATTTGGTGTCTACTGTGACGGCGACACTTAAAGCGGGTCTGACCCCAATTGACCTGCTCAAAGCTTCTTTCCCGGGTGGGTCGATCACAGGCGCACCAAAGATCCGCGCCATGGAGATCATAGACGAACTGGAACCGACCCAGCGCAATCTGTATACGGGTTCTATAGGCTATATAGGCTTTAATGGGGACACTGACCTAAATATTGTGATCCGGACCATTGTCGCAAAAGGCAGCAAAGCTTACTTCCAAGTAGGCGGCGGCATAGTCTGGGATTCAGATGAATATTCCGAGTACGAGGAAACCTTACACAAGGCTCGGGCGCTGATGCGCGCCTTAAGCAGTTAGTACCCTGTAAAAGGAGGCGGACCGGAAGTGACCAGACCCTCTGTTTTTTGGCTGGACGGCAAAGCGGTGGAGAGCCGCTGTGCTTCTGAAGGCATTCAGTTCGCCTATGGCTTATTTGATACGCTGCGTTTTGATAATGGTGTGCTTGAGCAGCCTGCAGCCCATCTCGACCGACTCAATGCTGGGCTTGCAGCATTGGGTCTGAGTTATGGGCTGTCTACTCAAACGCTGAAGGATGCTTTCTCTGCGGCAAAGACGGCCACCGGCGTTGAATCAGGTGCTTTGAAACTCCTGGCTATGCGGCGCGGGACGCCTGTCTCAGACGCCGAGGTGGACGTGCAGCTCTATCTGCGCCCAAATCCCTATGGAGACGCTCAGGACGGCGGACTTGAGAAGCCGTATTCACTGGGACTCAGTCCCTTTACCAAAAATTCCAGATCCCCAGTGGCTGGTCTGAAGTGGCAGGGCTATGCGGATCACCTCCTTGAGAAAGACCGGGCAATGTCTCGGGGTTTTAAGGATGTCCTGTTTTTGAATGAAATGGATTTTGTCGCGGAGAGCGCAGTGGCCAACGTTTTTTGGATTGCGGGTGGCCGTTTGTTCACGCCATCGCTGGACTGCGGCATTTTGCCTGGAATCATGCGGGCAAATGTGCTGAGGGCGGCAGAACGCGCCGGCATCAGTGCGGTTGAGGGGCGATTTCCGCTGAATGCGATGCTGGAGTCAGAACTCGTTTTCGTCACCAATAGTCTCATGCGGTTAAACTATGTCGAAAGGGTTGAAGCGGTGGAGTGGCGACGACCATCGGCAAAATCCACTGCACTGGACATGTATAAAACAATTCTGGCATCTGTGCTTGCCCTTGTGGCGGAGGCTGAATAGGGACGCACCGTGATTTGGCGTGTTAAGCTCCCGGAATTGGGTAGAAAAGAAATTGAACCAGGATTATTGAAAGATTGAGAGAGACTGCGAAAGCCTCTGCCCAAAACAGCGGGGGCAACACCTTGAGAATAGGAGAGAAGATATGGATAATAAGCGTATAGAGGACGCCGTCAGAGAAATGCTGATCGCGATTGGCGAAGATCCTGACCGTGAAGGCCTTAAAGGGACACCGGACAGGATTGCCAGAATGTATGAAGAGATTTTTGGCGGTTTGAGTGAAGATCCGGGCAAGCACCTTGATGTGATATTCCAGGAGGATTCCCATGAGGAACTGGTGCTGGTACGGGACATTTCTTTCTATTCCATGTGTGAGCACCACCTGGTGCCTTTTTTTGGGAAGGCTCATGTCGCCTACATTCCACGCGGCGGCAGACTGACAGGGCTCAGCAAACTGGCGCGCGTTGTAGAGACCATTGCCAAGCGCCCGCAGCTTCAAGAACGCATCACGTCGCTGGTGGCGGATACGATCATGGAGAAGCTGAACCCCTATGGCGTTATTGTCGTGGTCGAGGCGGAGCACATGTGCATGACAATGCGCGGTGTCAAAAAACCGGGCAGCAAGACGGTGACCTCTGCGGTCCGCGGAATTTTCAAAGTGGATGCCAAATCCAGAGCCGAAGCGATGTCGCTGATAGGCATGGGTGTTGGCAGCAGGGGGTGAAGCAGTGCACAGCAGATTATATCATTTACCGAAATATGAGCCCTTTGAGTGGCGCCTTAAGCAGCACACGCTTGAAATTGGAAAGCGGACGCTGGTCATGGGCATTTTGAATGTAACCCCGGATTCCTTTTCGGACGGCGGGAAGTTTGACACTATTGAGCACGCCATTGAACAGGCCTTGGAATTGGCAGATCAAGGCGCGGATATTATTGATATTGGCGGCGAGTCCACACGTCCGGGGTTTGCGGAGGTGCCGCTCGAGCTTGAGATTTCCAGAGTGCTGCCGGTCATTGAGGCTCTGGTGGCCCACCCTGAGTTTGACATTCCTATCTCCATTGACACCTATAAAGCGGAGACCGCGCGCTGCGCGCTGATGGCCGGCGCTGAGATTGTCAACGATATCTGGGGCCTCCAGCGGGAGCCGGAGATTGCCCGTGTCGCCGCTCAGTTTGGCGCACCGGTCATTATTATGCACAACCAGAATGGCACCCACTATGAAACGGACATGGTGGACAGCATGATTGAGTTTTTTGAGAAGTCCATAGCCATTGCAAAGGCTGCGGGGATCCCCAACCAGTCGATTATGCTGGATCCGGGATTTGGCTTTGGTAAGACCTCAGAGCAAAACATTGATTTGATGCCGAGGCTCCATGAGCTCCATGTTCTCGGTTATCCGCTGCTGCTTGGGACATCCAGGAAGTCCATGATAGGCAAAATCCTCGATCTGCCGCCTCAGGAACGGATGGAAGGCACGCTGGCCACAAGCGTGTTTGGCGTCGTTCAAGGCGTTGAAGTGATCCGGGTCCATGATGTCAAAGAGAATCTGCGCGCGGTTAAAGTCATGGATGCCATGACGAGGAGACGCTAGACATGGATAAAATATTGATGAGTCATATGGGCTTTTATGGTTTCCATGGCGTCCTCGACGAAGAACGCGCTATAGGCCAGAAATTTTTTATTGATGTGGAGTTATCACTTGACCTCTCCGTCGCAGGCGCGTCTGATGATGTCGCCCATACAGTCAGTTATGCAGAGGTCTATGATGATGTGAAGTATTTCGCGGAGTCTGCCCGTTACAACCTGATTGAAGCGCTGGCGGAAAATATTGCCCAGCGCATCTTGGCAAAATACAGCGTGGTGGCGGAGGTCATGGTTCGCGTCAAAAAACCGGAGGCGCCTGTAAGGGGTATGTTTGATTACTTTGGCGTCGAGATCCGGAGGGCGAGATAATGGCTCGGGCGTATCTCGGGCTGGGCAGCAATCTTGGAGACAAAGTCGAAAATCTTCGGGAGGCGGTCAGACTCATTGGTGAGGGGCTGCAGACTCAGGTGGTGGCAAAGTCCTCCTTATATGCGACAGCTCCAGTGGGCTATTTGGATCAGGATGACTTTGTCAACGGTGTGATTGAAATCGAGACCGGCCTGACACCTGAGGCGCTTTTAGCCCTTTGCCAATCCGTTGAGCAGTCTCTGAGACGGGTGAGGTTGATTCGGTGGGGGCCACGGACCATTGATGTAGATGTCCTTCATTACGAAGGCGTTGTCAGCTCTGATCCCGTACTGACACTGCCGCATCCGCGAATGCACGAAAGGGCTTTTGTCCTGGTGCCGCTGGCAGAGCTTGATGCCGGACTTGAAGTATCCGGAAAAACCGTTGAAGCATGGCTTGCCGGACTTGATGCCGGAGACATTAAAAGGCTCAAGGAAATTCTCTGAAGTCATCTGCGGGGAGGGCCTGCCGGTATGGGTCACTGAAAGGAGGGATGGTTATGAAGCCCTATTTCAGCTTTTTTTTCAAAGAACTTCTAAAACGAGTGGGGCGTCATCACCTGACGGCATTCAGTGCTCAGATGGCCTATTTCTTCGTGCTCTCCATATTTCCATTTTTGATTTTTTTATTTGCCATACTGTCAAGGCTGGAAGTGGCCTACGACTTTATGAGCTCGTCCTCTCTGGAATTTATTCCTGAGGCAGCCCTCGAAATTGTACAGGGCTACATCAAAAATAATCTGGCTGCAGATTCAGGGAGTGTCCTGTCAGTGTCCATTTTGGCGGCGCTGTGGTCCGCATCCAAGGCGGTTGGTTCTCTGCAGAGAGCGCTGAACGCCGCGTTTGAAGTCAAAGGCAGGAAGTCGCCTCTGACCGCTATAGGACTCAGTCTGGTCTTTACTCTGGGTCTGTCCCTGGCGGTGGTGGTGATGCTGGTTCTTCCGAGCCTCAGCGGCCGTGTCATTGACATGCTCAGACTTTATATTCCGATTCCGGAAGCCTTTGTCACTTTGTTTATGATTGCGCGTTGGGCGCTGGTGATCGCGGTGCCGTTTTTGGTTCTGTCACAAATGTATCAGCACTTGCCAAATCTTAAACTCAAATTTGCTGAGATATTGCCGGGGACTGTCTTCTCTTATTTTGGATGGATTGGGATTTCGTTTCTGTTTTCATATTTCATTCAGAACTTCAGCAACATTTCATTGGTCTACGGCTCGCTGGCTGCAGTCGTCGTCCTGATGATCTGGTTCTATTTTACGGGTATGATTTTGATGCTGGGCGGGGAAGTGATTTCGATCACTAAGTCCTATAAGACTGAAAAAGCGTAAATCGCTTTTCCGCTACAACCGGCAGCCGGGTCATTGAGTATAACGTTACATTTTGGGGATATAAAAAAAGCTGCTCTCGCTTGAGTGCAGCTTTTTACGCGTTTTTGAAGAAAAAGTACCAGATCAGCCCTGCCGATTGCAGCACGATCAAGAGTGGCACAAGCACGGTAAACTTCAGGTGCTTGGTTTTGTGGCGGAAGGCTTTCATGCCCATGTAGAATCCGACTGAGCCGCCGAGAGCCGCAGACAAGAGCAGTGTGCTTTCTTTGATTCGCCATTTCTGACGGATCGCTGCGCGCTTGTCATACCAGCATAGGATAAATGAGATCAGATTTAGGAGCAAAAGATAATACAAAAAGTAGTTGAGCATATCATGGTGTCCTTTCTCTAAAGCGCTGGTTCAGGTGCGAAAAACTACCGGCGCACAGTTTTTCCGGTGCTTGAATGCTTTAGTGATAGTACTGCTGACTTCTATCATACTGTGATCCAGTGAAAAAGTCCAGATTCAACGATTGCCGTACAATCTTGTGATTGTACTTTGCAAAATTGAAGAATTCATGTAGAATCTAAAAGACAAAGGGGGCTGCGGTTATGGATCATGATTTGCTTTTAGGCATCATTCTGGAAAATCTTAATGAAGGCGTCTTGGTCGCAGATCCAAACGCGGATATTGTGTTTTTTAATGAACCTACTGCAAACATTGCGGGCGTCGAAATGAAGGATGCTGTGGGTAAGAATATTCTAGAGATATTTCCAGGTCTTACACCTGACACAAGCACCTTTTATCATGTTATTAGAACCGGAAAACCTCTGATTGAGCATATACAAACTTACCTTAACTTCCGTGGACAGCAGGTCACCACTGTGACGTCGACGATTCCAATACTCAAGGATGGGAAATTGATGGGTGCCTTGGAAATTTACCGAGGGGTGGATCAGGTCCAAAAACTTTCGGATAAAATCAGGGCATTACAGAATGAATTGAACTGCCTCTATAGAAAACAAAATGATCTCAGAAAGAATGGTACAATCTTTACTGTGGACCATATGATAGGTAATGGAAAAGCTATGAGAGCGCTGAAAGAAAGAATTTATAAAGTCGCTGACTCGAGCGCACCTGTTCTGGTGATCGGTGAAACGGGAACGGGAAAGGAAATGGTGGTTCAAAGTATTCACAATGCCAGTCTAACGCGAAGAGAAAAGCCCTTTATCGCTCAAAACTGCGCAGCAATCCCGGAGGCGCTCCTGGAAAGTATAGTCTTTGGCACGGCAGCCGGAAGTTTTACAGGCTCAAGAGAAATGGCGGGTCTTCTGGAACAGGCTCATGGCGGGACACTGTTCCTGGATGAAATCAACTCCATGGACTTGACACTTCAGGCCAAGCTCCTCAGAGTGCTTCAGGACGGCGTGATCCGCCGCGTCGGGGGTGCTGAGACGAAGCAAGTCGATGTAAGAATTATTGCGGCTTGCAATATTGATCCCAAGAAAGCGGTCGAGCAAGGGATTCTTAGAGCGGACCTCTATTACAGACTCAACAGCCTGCAAATTCAAGTTGAACCTTTAAGATCACGTAAGGAGGATCTGCCTGAGTTAATTCAGCATTTTCTTAAGGGATGCGCACCGCAATTTGTTTCGCTTAGGGAAACGATTTCTGAAGAGGCTTTAGAAATCCTGAAGCAATACGATTGGCCCGGCAACGTCAGGGAGCTGAAGTCTGTTCTTGAAAGTGCCGTTCACTTCAGTGATGGCAAGAAAATAACTTCGAATGACCTGCCCCAATATATTCTGGATGGAGGCTCTGACCTGGTCAGGACAGAACAGCTTATTGAGAAAAGCAGCATGACAGAGGATCTTTATCTGGATAGACTTTTTAGGCAAATGGCTCATTGGAATCAAGCTTCTCAAGTCGAAGCCAGTTCATTGAAGGCTAAAGTCGACTGGGTTGAAAAGGAACTGATTCTCAATGAGCTGCGACAAACCAGAGGCAATATATCTCATGCTGCGAGAAATCTGAAGTTGCCGGTGCAGACTCTTTACAGCAAAGTGCAAAAGCATGGAATCTCCCTGGAGGTTGTAGTTTCTGGGAATTAGGTGAGCTTTAAGCTGAGAAATGCGAAAGCAGGAGGGTATGTGTCGGTTGTCTGGCAAACCCCTTCCACAAGTGTTTTATAAGAACCACACAAAATGCTCTGAAATATGACAGAGTATTTTGTGTGGTTTTTGTATGATTTATGAAATTTCGTAAATTCTCTTATGATATTTCAGATTGTTTGGTCTAGAAACAAAATTGAATACAGTACCAACATCCGAATCGCTTGAAAAGTCTGAAAACATTTTTTTGTCAGATAATTTTTGTTTGGCACGCAAGTTGCTTATATCATTGATAGGATCCTATAGTGTAAAAAGATCCGCTGACCTTCAGAAGCATAGTGATCAAAAAGGGGGACCGGACAGACGTTCTTAAAAATGAAATTTAATTTGAAGGAGGATTCGCATCTTGAGCAAGCAAACTGCAAAAACAGAACAATGGGGAAGTCGGATGGGTTTTATCTTCGCCGCATTGGGTATGGCTGTGGGGACAGGCAACATCTGGCGTTTTCCGAGAATTGTGGGCAGCAATCACGGTGGCGCATTTATTATCGCTTATATTATTTGCAACATGATTTGGGTCGTCCCTCTGCTAATGATGGAAATGGGCATAGGGAAGTCGACGAGACTGGGCGCTATAGGTGCCTTCAGGGATTTCTACGGTAAAAAGAAAGCCTGGATGGGCGGATGGATCACTTGGGTCTGCGCGGCCATTACCTTTTACTACGCGATTGTCTTCGCGCAAGCCATGCGCTATTTCGTCTTCGCGGTTCAGGGCTCCCTCAAGGTGGGCATGGACTCCCAGGCGCTTTGGGATGGATTTGTAGGCGATCCGGTTCAAACAATTTCCTTCCAGTTTTTAGCTGTGGCGATCATGGGCTTTATTCTTTATAGAGGCGTTCAAGGCGGACTGGAGGCAGTCGGTAAAATCGCGATTCCGCTTTTATTCGTTTCTCTGATTGGCACCTCCATCTGGGCCGTCATGCAGCCCGGCGCTGCAGTTGGCCTCAAGTTCCTCTTTGTGCCTGACTGGAATGCCTTCTTCACCCCTAAGGTGTGGCTGAACGCTTTGACTCAAGCTGCTTGGTCTGCTGGCGCCGGCTGGGGTATGATGCTTACATATGCGAACTACTTTAAAAAGAATGAGGATATCGCGGTCAACTCCTTTATGATCAGCTTTGGCGATATGATTGGCGCCATGCTCGGCGCGTTGGCTGTCTTGCCTGCGGTTTTCGCCGTAGCGGCATCCGAAGGAGAAGCCATGAGCGCGCTCAGCGCCGGAAACGTTGGCTTGACCTTTATTTATCTGGCGAAGCTGTTCCCGACGATTCCGGGGGGCAACATCATCGCTATGGTGTTCTTCTTCGCGTTGTCACTGGCGGCGCTCACCTCCATCATTCCGCAAACCGAGGTTATAATCAGAAACTTTGTCAACGCGGGCTATGACAGAAAAAAAGCGACAATCGTAGTTTGCGCGGCTTGCTTTGTGCTCGGGCTGCCATCGGCTATCAACATTAACTTCCTGAACAATCAGGACTGGGTCTGGGGCATTGGCCTTCTGCTTTGCGGCTTGTTCTACGCCCTGGCGGTTTATAAATTCGGCGTGGACCGGTTCAGACTCCAGATCATCAACTCATGCAGTGACATTCAAGTGGGCAAATGGTTCAACTATGCGGTCTTGTTCTTCCCGGCGCTGCTGACAGTTGTCGTCGGCTGGTGGTTCTACCAGTCTATTGGATGGTATCCGGACAGCTGGTGGAATCCGTTCCTGACGGAAAGCTTGGGAACAGTCGTCTTCCAGGTGGGCTTAACGATCGGTGTATTCTATTTGGCCAACAACTGGCTCGGGAACTGGGTCACACCGGAAAAGCTTATGAACGAAGGCAAATTTATTAAAGCCATCGAGGAGGTATAGACCATGGAAATGGAAACCTTATTTTGGATGATTGTCATGTTGGGCGCTATTTTCGGTCCCTTTGTCTACTTTGTTTCCCTCGCGGGTAAAAAAGAAAAAATTAAGGCTGAATAATCACTAAAATTTTCCAGACGTCCCAAATGGAAGACGGTGGTATAACCCGGTCTTCCATTTGGAGGCGCTGACCCTCTATGAATTCAAAGGAAGTGAGAGCTTGAACGCCACGATCTTCAACATACAAAAATTTTCAGTCAATGACGGTCCAGGCATCCGGACGACGGTTTTTTTCAAAGGCTGTCCCCTGGCCTGCGCCTGGTGTCACAATCCCGAAAGCATTCACCCTCAGCCGGAGCTCGTCTACTTCAACAAGAAATGCATTGGCTGCCAGCTTTGCGTTAAGGTCTGCAAGCAAAGCGCTTTGTCTGCCGATGGTCACAAGATCACAATAGATCGCGGAAAATGCATCCGCTGCGGCGCCTGCACAGAGGTTTGCCCAACAGAAGCGCTTCAGATGGCGGGCAGGCAGATGACTCTGGCAGAAATCATGGCGGAAGTTGAGAAAGACGTCGTCTTTTACCAGCAATCCTGCGGTGGAGTGACGTTTTCAGGCGGGGAGCCCATGATGCAGATCGACGCGCTGGAGGCGCTGCTGAAGCTTTCAAAAGCTCAGGGACTGCATACCGCAGTGGATACCAGCGGACATGCAAGGTGGCAGGATTTTGAGCGGATTCTGGAGTTTACAGATCTGTTCCTGTTTGACATTAAGCATTTGGAAGAAGACATGCACAGGCGCTATACAGGCGTTTCCAATAAAACTATTATCGATAATTTAAGACAGTTGTCGGCGCGAAAGGCTGTAATAGGCCTCCGACTTCCAGTGATTCCAGGGGTCAATGACAGCGATGCACATGTCGATGAACTCGGAAAGCTGCTGTCTTCTCTAAATATAAAGAAGATTTTCCTGTTGCCTTATCATGGCATTGCCAGCGGCAAATATCAGCGTCTGGGTCAGACGTACAGTCTTGAAAGTCTGGCGGAACCGTCGCAAATGGCAATGGAACGCATTAAAAATAGACTTGAGAATTTCGGGCTGACAGTCCGAATAGGAGGATGAAGAGATGCCAGCAGCAATCAGACGGGAAATTGGAATGAATGATCGCATCGCCAAGTTGAGAAAGCAAAGTGTGGAGACGGTTCCGACGCTGTCCATAGAGAGGGCGCAATTGGTGACGGAAGCCTACAAAGCATATGAGGGCAAAGTCTCAGTCCCTATGCTGCGCGCGCTGACATTCAAGCATCTAATGGAGCACAAAACCATTGTGCTGAGTCCAGGGGAGCTGATCGTTGGGGAAAGAGGCACGGCGCCACAGTCCGCGCCGACCTACCCGGAGCTCTGCTGCCATACCACAGAAGACTTCGACGTCATTGATCTGCGTCAAAAAATCTTTTTTAGGGTGGATGACCAGACGAAAGCCATTCAAAGGGATGAGATCATCCCATTCTGGAGAGGCAAGTCCATGCGGGACCATCTCATTGCCAATATGACGGCTTCTTGGAGAGAGTGTTACGAGGCCGGCATTTTTACAGAGTTCATGGAGCAGCGGGCACCAGGCCACACGGTTGGGGATGACAAGTATTACAAAAAGGGATTCCTCGATTTTAAAAAGGAAATTGAGCAGGAAATTGAAAAACTCAACGATTTGACCCAGATGGACGCTTATGACAGACGGGAGCAGCTTAAAGCCATGGCGATTTCATGTGACGCCATTATACGTTTTGGCGTTCGTCACGCGGAGAAAGCACTGGAACTTGCAGAAAAGGAAAGTGATCCAGTCAGAAAAGCTGAACTTGAGAAGATCGCGGAAGTCTGCAGCCACGTTCCGGCCCATGCGCCAAGAACCTTCCAGGAAGCGCTTCAGATGTACTGGTTTGTCCATCTTGGGGTCATCACAGAACTCAATACCTGGGACGCCTTTTGCCCGGGCAAGCTCGATCAACATCTTGAACCATTTTATCTGAAGGAAGTCGCAGAAGGTACCTTGGACAGGGAAGGGGCTAAAGAGCTTCTGGAATGTTTTTGGGTCAAGGCGAATAATCAGCCCGCGCCGCCAAAGGTTGGGATTACGCTAAAGGAAAGCGGCACTTACACAGATTTTTGCAATATCAACATTGGTGGGATCCGACCGGATGGGTCTGATGGCGTCAACGAGATTTCTTATCTGCTGCTTGAAATCATTGACGAAATGCGCACGCTGCAGCCAAGTACAAACGTACAGATCAGCCGCAAGAATCCGGATCGTTTTGTCATTGAGGCTTCTAGAGTCATCCGTGAAGGCATGGGTTTTCCATCTGTTTTCAATACGGATGCTGTTGTTGAAGAACTGATGCGCCAGGGCAAGACCATTGAGGATGCCAGGGTCGGCGGGACCAGCGGCTGCGTCGAGGTAGGCTGCTTTGGCAAAGAAGCCTATATTCTTACAGGCTATCTCAATTTGCCAAAGATTCTCGAAATTACCCTTCATAACGGGGTTGATCCCAGAACTTCAAAAAAAATAGGCATTGAGACAGGCAGCCCGCTGGCGTTTAAGAGCCTTAACGACCTTATGGACGCTTTTAAAAAACAGCTCCATCATTTCGTCGACATCAAAATCAGAGGCAACAATGTCATTGAGGCGCTCTATGCCAAGATGATGCCGTCGCCGTTTCTCTCCATTGTCGTTGAGGACTGCATCAAAAAAGGCAAGGACTACAATAATGGCGGCGCCAGATACAATACACGCTATATCCAAGGTGTCGGCATCGCCAGCATTACAGACACCTTGTCGTCAATAAACCATCATGTCTTTGAAAATAAGACCTTTACAATGGAAGGACTACTCGACATTCTTTCCAAGAATTTTGAAGAGGATCCGGTCGCCCATCAGATTATGCTCAACAAAACGCCGCGCTACGGCAATGATGACGACCGGGCAGATAAAATCATGCTCCAGGTGTTCAATGCGTTCCATGATGAAGTCACAGGCCGTCCTACGGTCACGGGCGGCAAATACATCATTGAAATGCTGCCTACAACTTGCCATGTCTATTTTGGTTCTGTCATTGGTGCGACTGCAGAAGGCAGGAAGGCAGGCATGCCGCTGTCTGAGGGCATTTC
Source organism: Acidaminobacter sp. QWL-03 (assembly GCF_058683855.1). Lineage (NCBI taxonomy): Bacteria > Bacillati > Bacillota > Clostridia > Peptostreptococcales > Acidaminobacteraceae > Acidaminobacter > Acidaminobacter sp. QWL-03. The sequence goes on along the minus strand of NZ_CM178752.1, from coordinate 1,572,830 downwards.
TCCAGTGCAGGGTACAGATCGCAAAGGGCCTACAGCCGTCATCAAGTCCGCTTCCAAAATGGATCACCTTAGAACGGGCGGCACACTGCTCAATCAGAAGTTTACACCACAAGTCGTCGCAGGTGAAGAAGGCCTTGGCCACATGAAGGATTTGGTGAGAGCCTACTTTAAGCTGGATGGTCATCACATCCAGTTCAACGTGATCAGCGCAGATACGCTCAAAGCTGCTCAGTTCGATCCTGAAAAATACAATAACCTGATCGTTCGCGTCGCAGGATACAGCGATTACTTCAACAATCTGGACAAGAGTCTTCAGGATGAGATCATCACCAGAACAGAGCACCATGAGTTCTAAACTGAAGGCAGGATGAAAACAGAGGGGTGGATGGCGATGAGACGAGCTGTTCACCCCGCTTACTGAGATTATTAACTCAATATTTTTAGTTGGGAGGCTTTCATGAAAATTCTGCAAAAGATAGAAGAGCGGTGCATAGCCTGCAGCGCTTGTGAGATGGCTTGCTCAAATGCCTATTTTAAAGTGAAGGACCGTGAAAAATCCGCGATCCGAATTACCGAGCACGGTCAGGACAAGCGGATTCACGTCTGCAATCAGTGCGGCTTCTGCATTGATATTTGTCCGGTTATGGCCATCAAAAGAGACGCCCTGGGCGTGGTGCGCATCGACAAGAAAAAATGTGTGGGCTGCCTGATGTGCGTGGGATTTTGCGACGCCTCCGTCATGATGCAGCACGATGATTTCCAGGAGCCGTTCAAATGTGTGGCCTGCGGCATCTGCGCCGGCGTGTGTCCGGCAGAGGCGCTCTACATTGACAAGGACGCTGCGCAAGCGCCCCTCGAAAAAGTGACCTTTTTCAAGTAAGGCGTGAGCGCCGTAGTAACAGCAGAATTCAAACAGACAGGAGGGCACTCAGTGGAGATCAAAGCCATGAAAGAAGCGCGGACGCTGCTGACAGCGTTCGATTATGAGCCCGCGCCAGTGGAGCGGGGCTATACAGACAGATCCTTACATATCCGGCTGGGAGAGAACCGGGTGGAAGCCAGAGAGGTTCCCGCCCTGGTACGGGAAAAGTTTATAGGCGGCAAGGGCTATGGCCTGAAGCTGCTGTGGGATGCGGTGAAACCGTCGACCAGATGGAACGATCCGGAAAATGCCATCATTGTGGCAGGGGGGCCGGTCTGCGGCATCACCCAGTATCCCGGTTCGGGAAAATCCCTGGTCTGCACCATTTCGCCCATGACGGACATGCCCATTGATTCCAACGTCGGCGGGTACTTTGGTCCCTACCTGAAATTCTCCGGGTATGATGCCCTGGAGATCAGCGGCAAGTCTGAAAAGGACGTCGTCATTTTCATAGACGGCAACAGCGGCCGGGTGACCATAGAAGAAGCGCCTCTGGAGGCGGTGGACGGCCATGTGGTGGCAGAGCAGCTGACGGAGATGTACGCAGAGGATGAGGAAGACAAGAAAAACATTTCAGTGATTTGCGCCGGAACGGCAGCGGAGCATGCCAATATAGGCCTCCTCAACTTCTCGTTTTACGACCTCCGGCGTCAGGCAGCCAGGCTGAAGCAGGCGGGACGCGGCGGCATAGGCCGGGTCTTCAGGGACAAGAAGATCAAGGCGGTCGTCATACGCTTTCGGGGCACCAAAGGCAATCTCAATAAGCCGGCAGACCAAAGCCGGATCAACAAGGCGGGGATCAAGCTCCACCGTCAGATCCACGACCTGGATGATGCCCAGTGCCGTATGCGTCAGATTGGCACGGCCAACATCATAGAGGTCATGGATGCCTATGATCTGCTGCCGACCCACAACTATCAGTACGGCAGTCACCCGGATACCCATAAGATCGCCTCCAATGTCTTTATCGAGAAATACATAACCCAGGGGATGCCGGACGGATGCTGGTATGGGTGCTCGCTCTCCTGCGCCAAGACGGCAGATCATTTTGAACTGAAGACAGGACCCTACAAAGGCCATAAGGTGACCATAGACGGACCGGAATACGAAAACGCGGCGGGTCTTGGCTCCAACTGCGGGATCTTTGATCCGGAAATCATTCTGGAAGCCAATTTCTACTGTGATACCTACGGCGTGGATACCATCTCCTTTGGCACCATTACGGCTTTTGCCATGGAGTGCTATGAGCGCGGGATCATTGACAAAACCCATACCGGCGGTCTTGAGCTGACCTTTGGAAATGCCATGGCGCAGCTGGAGCTGCTGCACCAGATGTCCAGGGGAGAAGGCTTTGGGTATCACATAGGTCTTGGGGTCAGACACCTGAAGCAGTACTTCGCGGAGGAATTTGGGGCGGACCGGGCGTTCCTTGAGGATATTGGCATGGAGCAGAAGGGCCTTGAGGTCTCCGAATACCTGCCAAAGGAATCCCTGGCACAGCAGGGGGGCTATGGCCTGACCAACAAAGGACCACAGCACGATGAAGCCTGGCTGATCTTCATGGATATGGTCAACAACCAGATCCCGACCTTTGAGGATAAGGCGGAGGCACTGCACTACTTCCCAATGTTCCGGACGTGGTTTGGCCTGATGGGTCTTTGTAAGCTGCCGTGGAATGATACGACGCCGGCGAACAATGGCATGACAGACGAGCCGGCGAAGATCCCAGAGCACGTACAGAACTACGTGGACCTTTACAATGGGGTCACGGGGGCTACCATTGACAAGCACGAGCTGATTCGTCAATCTGAGCGGGTCTACAATTTTCAGCGGGTCTTCAACATCCGTATGGGCAAAGGTCTGCGCGTTCATGACGCCATGCCGTACCGGTCCATGGGTCCGGTGACAGCGCAGGAGTACCTGTCCAGGCAGGAACGGTATGATCAGCAGATGAAAGAACTCATTGGGGTAGACCCGGCAGATAAGTCGGTGGAAGAGAAGATTGCCATAGTGCGGGCGTATCGACAGGACCAGTATGAAAAGCTGACGGACGCGGTTTACAAGCGCCGGGGCTGGACTGCTGAGGGCGTCCCTACAGCAGCGTATCTCAGAGAGATTGGCATGGACCTGCCTGAGGTCATTGAAGTGGTCACGCAGTTTCAGTAAAAATTAAGTCCTGTTATACTACAAGTTCACAGATGCTTTAAAGTTACACTCCCGACTTGAAAGGATTCGGGAGTGTATTTTTTTTGCGGAAGGGTATTATTCCAAACATATGCCAAGTGTAAGCTGATTTATTATGGTTCAGTGACCATCGGCTAAAACGCTTTTGTTGAGAAGTGAAGGACTATGGGGGTGGGCGTCTGTGCTGGGAGCTATTTATGGTGACATGTGCGGTTCGTTTTTTGAACACCATAATCACAAATCCAAAAATATTGAGTTATGGACTCACGTCAGCCGGTTCACGGATGATACGGTTTTGACGGTGGCGACCATGGAAGCGCTTCTCGGAAACCAAGCCTTTTCTGAGCGTTACAGGAGTTATTTTCTAAGATATCCCCATGCCGGCTTTGGTTCCGGCTTCGCAAAATGGGCAATGTCTGATTCTGAACAGCCCTATAACAGCTTTGGAAATGGCGCGGCTATGAGAGTCAGTCCCGTTGCCTGGGCCTGCGAGAGCCTGGAGGAAGTCTTGTATGTCGCAAAGGCAACGGCTGAAATCACTCACAATCACCCGGAAGGGATCAAGGGTGCACAGGCTATAGCCAGCGCCGTTTATCTGACCAGAACCGGCAAAGACAGGGCCGCAGTCCGCGCCTATATTGAGTCGGCATTTAATTATAATCTCAGCGAATCCATTGACAGCATACGCGGCTGGTATCAATTTGAGGTCTCATGCCAGGGCTCGGTGCCGCAAGCCATTCGAGCCTGGATGGAATCCGAGAGCCTGGAGGATGCCATAAGAAACGCAATTTCCATAGGCGGGGACAGTGACACAATTGCCTGTATGGCCGGTGCCATTGCAGAAGCGGAGTTTGGCCTGACAGACAACGAGCGGCACCGGGTTTTCTCCAGGCTGGATCCGGCCCTGAGTAAAATTGTGAAGGCGTTCTATCAGCGCTTTGTAAAAGCAGGAATTTAAAGTGGCGGCACGCGTCTAAATGCGTTGGAATGAAATTTTCAAAATTCTCCAAATAAGAAACCCTTAATTCTGCGGAGGTGTCAGAAAGTGTCAGACAGACTCGAAAGATTAAAGCACTCAGATCCGGTTCTATACGAAATTTGTCAGCGAGAACTGCAGCGCCAGAGGAAAGGTCTTGAACTGATCGCTTCAGAAAGCTTTGTTCCCGCAGAGGTTCTGGAGCTCCAGGGCTCAGTGCTCACCAATAAAACCGCAGAAGGTTACCCGGGGAAGCGCTATCATGCGGGCTGCGCCGTCATGGACGACATGGAGCGCCTTGGGGTGGAACGCGCGAAAGCCCTCTTTGGTGCAGAGCATGCCAACATTCAGCCTCTGGGAGGATCCAGCGCCAATCAGGCGGTCTATTTCTCAGTCCTGCAGCCCGGAGACCGCATTCTGGGGATGAAGCTGGATCAGGGCGGTCATTTGACCCATGGTTATTCCATGAACTTCTCCGGCAGAACCTATACCTTCTTTGACTATGGGCTTGATCCGGTCACTGAGACCATAGATTATGAAAGCGTTGAGCGCCTCGCGCAGCTGCACCGGCCCAAAATGATCGTCGCCGGCGCAAGCGCTTACCCGAGGCTGATTGACTATGAACGACTTGGCAGAATAGCAAGCGCCGCAGGGGCGTATTTGTTTGTGGATATAGCCCACATTGCTGGCCTGATTGCGGGCGGTGTCATTCCGAGCCCGGTGCCTCACGCGGATTTTGTAACCTCCACAACGACAAAGACTCTGGCAGGTGCCAGAGGCGGTTTTATCCTGTGCAAAGAGATGTATGCCAAGGCTGTTGACAGCGCTGTATTTCCGGGCATACAAGGCTCCATGCACATGCACACCATGGCAGCCAAAGCGTTTACCTTTGGTTACGCCATGACCGACACGTTTAAGACTTATGCAAAGAAAGTCGTCGATAACGCCGCAGCGCTGGGTGAGGCCCTTGAGGAGCGTGGTTTCAGACTCGTTTCTGGTGGAACAGACAACCATTTGCTGCTGCTTGATCTCAGAACAAAGAAGCTGACGGGCAGACGCTTTGAACAGGTGCTGGAAAGCGTCGGCATTACAGTCAACAAAAATATGATCCCGCAGGATCCGGAAAAACCTATGGTGACGAGCGGCGTCCGCGTCGGCGTAACAGCCATGACCATCAAAGGCATGGGACCGCAGGAAATGCGGGAGATCGCTGAGTTAATGACACGGGTGGCGGATCATCATGAGAATACGGAAGTCCTGAATGCAGTCAGACAGGCTGTGGTGGCTCTGGCTGAGCGATTTCCCCTCTATGAGGGATTCCTTGACTGAAGCCTGAAGGCGTTGAAGTCGTGTATCACAGCGTCTGACACTAAACTAAAGTTTATGGAGGTTCGAGATGATACAAAAAAATGAAACGTTTAAAACCTTCCCTTTGGGATTTAATTGGCCGGTACAAGACCCCTTCCTGTTCTGCGTTCACCATAAGGATGCTTATCCTGAGGGGAATGAGGACCAGGGACCATCGGCAAAGCAGCTGGGGAACAGGAGCCTGGGCAGCGACTTTCAGAACCCGAGCGGATGGAGCATGTACCACGGCCGCACTGTCCCCGGTTTTCCCGAGCATCCCCATAGAGGCTTCGAGACCGTGACCATAGTCCTCGAAGGTCTTGTGGACCATTCGGATTCCAGCGGCGCCACAGGTCGCTACGGGGGCGGCGACGTCCAGTGGATGACCGCCGGCAGCGGCATGCAGCATGCGGAGATGTTCCCTATGGTCCATCAGGACAGGCCCAATCCTCTTGAACTCTTTCAGATTTGGCTCAACCTGCCGGCGAAGGACAAGTTCGTCAAACCGAATTATAAGATGCTGTGGTCAGAGCAAATACCCATAGTAACAAAGACGGCTTCCGATGGTCGTGAAACCACAATTCGCCTGATCAGCGGCCAAATCGATAACGTCAAAAGCCTGAAGCCTACACCGGATTCCTGGGCAGCAGCTGAAGCCAACCACGTCTCAATCTGGCTGGCAGAAATGTCACCGGGGGCGGTGCTGACGCTTCCGGCGGTGAGTGGGACCCTGAACCGAACCCTCTATTTCTATGAAGGTGAGAGTCTGAGCCTTGACGGTGAGGTGCTGACTTCCTATCATGGCTGCGCACTGATGGGAGGAAAAGAGGTTGAAGTCGTCAATGGCGTAACCGCGGCTAAGTTCTTGCTGCTGGAAGCAGAGCCTATCAACGAGCCTGTGGTTCAGTACGGCCCATTTGTCATGAATACGAGAGAAGATATTGTGGCGGCGTCCAGAGACTATCAGGTCACTGCCTTTGGAGGATGGCCGTGGAAGCGTTCTGATCCCGTTAATCCACAGAGCTCTGGCAGATTCGCGCGCTACGAGGATGGCACTGTGGAGACTCCGTAAGACGTCTTTTCAATAAAACAGCAGGAGGTGGCGTGATGCGTTTTATAGGCAATTTGATCTGGCTGATTTTTGGCGGTGTCATAGGCGCAATTGCCTGGACATTGTCAGGCCTGCTCCTTTGCATCACCGTCATAGGCATTCCCTTTGGCGTCCAGTGTTTTAAAATCGCCGGCCTGGTCCTCTGGCCTTTTGGCCGGGAAGTGGTGATTGGTAACTTCGGGGTTGGCGGCTTAATTATGAACATTCTTTGGTTGCTGCTCTTTGGCTGGGAATTGGCTATAGGGCATCTCGTCATAGGCGCGTTGTTCTGTGTCACGGTCGTGGGGATTCCTTTTGGACTGCAGCATTTCAAGTTTGCCCAGCTTTCCCTGGTACCCTTTGGCGCCGTAGTTCGGTAAGGTTGGTTGTGTGGATTGTCTGATGAATTGAGCAACAACTGAGGAGGGGTTTAGGTTGAAGATTGGATTGATCGGCGCTGGGAAAATGGGCATTGGATTGGCGAAAAATATGATCCGACATGGGCATGACGTTGTTGTCCTGACACGCGCAGCCCAGCGCGCGGAGGAACTTCAGCTGGAAGGCCTCAATGCGGTTACCAATACGGGTGACTTTGTACAGCAGCTCGACCCATCCAAAATCATATGGATGATGGTCCCAGCCGGGGACGCGGTGGATGACACTCTTGATCTGCTGCTGCCGCATTTAAAAGGCGGAGATGTGGTGATTGACGGCGGGAACTCCCACTTCGAGGACTCCGTCAGCCGCTCCGAATTTTTAGCCGCCAGGGGGATTGACTATTTGGATGTCGGGACAAGCGGCGGCACTGAAGGCGCTCTAAATGGCGCCTGTTTGATGGTCGGCGGATCACGGGAGGCTTTTGTCAGGCTGGAGCCGCTGTTCAGCGATTTGGCGGTAGAGGGTGGCTATGGATACTTTGGGCGATCCGGTGCCGGACATTATGTCAAGATGGTCCACAATGGAATTGAATATGCCATGATGCAGGCCATTTCAGAGGGGTTTGAGCTCTTAAAAAAATCCGAATATGGGTTTGACCTTGAAAAGATTGCAAAAGTCTATGATCAAGGTTCCATAATCGAAGGCTTTTTAATGGGGACTACTGCCAGGGCGCTTCGGTCAACAGAGGAAATAGAGGCACTGCTTCCGGTAGTGAGGTCCAGCGGGGAAGGGTTATGGACTGTGGAAGAGGCACTGAGGCTTAAGGTTCCAGTCGAAACCATAGCGCTTTCCTTGTTTAAGCGCTATGCCACGGAGAGTCAGGGCTTTGGCGCTAAACTGCTGAGCAGGATGCGGTATGAGTTTGGAGGACATGAGGCGCGTAAGGAGGAATAAGACTTATGGAATTTGTCTGGATTTTTGGGGCGACGGGTGATCTGAGTCGTAAGAAATTGCTGCCTGCGCTGGCCAGACTGATGGCGGAGGGCCGTGAGCTCATCGTTATTGGTGTGGGAAGAAAGCAAGTCAGACACAGTGTCTTCCGAACCTACGTTGCGAAGTCGTGTGAGCAGATCTGCGGCGTTCATTTGGATGGTCTTCTGGAAAGACTGTATTATGTGAGAATGGATTTCGAACCGCTGGGGCAGCCGGAAGATCCTGGGTCTTTAAGTGCCCAGGCTGACCTCTTGGCGTTAAAAACGGAACTGGAAGAAACCTACGGTCCTGCGACGCGATCCCTCTTCATACTGGCCACTATGCCTGAATTTTTTGCCAAGGTGGCAGGGGCCATTAAAAGAAGCGGGATTGCGGATGAACCAGGCTCGGCGCTGCTTCTCGAAAAGCCTTTCGGGTACGATCTTGTGTCCGCAGCAGCATTCAATGAAGGGGTTCGTGAGCATTTTGAAGAGAAGTCCATCTTCAGAATTGACCATTATCTAGGTAAGGCTATGCTCCGGAGCCTGTTCACCCTCAGGTTCTCGAACGCAATTTTCGATGCCGTGTGGTGCAGGGATTATATTGAGGAAGTCAGGATTGTTGCACTGGAGACCATCGGCATAGAAGGCAGAGGGGCGTATTATGAACAGGCTGGCGCGCTGAGGGACATGGCCCAGAGCCACATGCTGCAAATGGCGGCGCTGGTGGCCATGGAAGCGCCGGACGTCCTCGGGCCGGAGGCGGTCAGAGCATCTAAAGTTAAAGCTTTGTCGCAGATGACGCTGGATCCGGCGAGCTGCCGCTTCGGGCAGTATGCAGCGTCGGAGGGAGTCAAAGGTTTTCTTGAGGAGGAGGGGATTCCGCCGCAGTCTACAACAGAAACCTTTGCTGAATTGGTCCTGGAACTGGACACACCGCGCTGGCGCGACGTGCCCTTCAAGTTGGTGACAGGTAAGCGCCTTAGTGAAAAAAGGACAGCTATTGAAATTCAAATGAAGGCGACAAAGCTCGCCGGCCAACTTGGAGACCAGATTACGCCGAACCTGATCGAGATAAAAGTTCAGCCTGAAGAAGGCGTCCAGATTAGGTTCAACGTCCTTCGGCCCGGCGCTGAGGCGACCGTGGTCGAACGCGAACTCGACTATTGCCAGAACTGTCTGATAGGTGAGCGTTCGCCGGAAGCTTATGAAAAATTGCTCCTGGACGCGTTAAATGATGATTTAACTTTGTTTACGTCCTGGGGCGAAATTGAGCAGGCTTGGAAGCTGATGGATCCAATCGTCAGCTATATCCGCGGCAATCCGGACAAACTGCTGCGTTATGAGGCGGGAAGCAATGAGACGCTCACAGGAAAGCCTGATGCAGATCACTCAGATTCTCAATCAAAGGAAGAGGGGGAGGCGAATGAAACTTTATGACATCACCATACCCATACGCGCCGGGATGCCGGTTTACAAGAACGACGAGACCAGGCAGCCAAAACTGACCTTCAACAAGAAAGCAGAGACAGACGGCGTGACCAGCAGCACACTGGAGCTGGATCTGCACACAGGAACCCATTTGGACGCGCCTCTGCATATGCTGGCGGGGGGAAGCGCCATTGATGAGGTCTCACTCGCCTCAGTGATGACGGCTTGCCGCGTGATTTCACTGACGTCTCTGGAAGGCGAAATCACACCGGAAATCTTAATGCCTTTCGATCTCAAGAGGGGCGACTTCGTTCTGTTTAAGACCAAAAACAGTTTTTCAGAAACCTTTGATCAGCAGTTTGTCTATTTGGGTCAGGCGGCTGCGGCCTATCTGGCAGTGCTGGGCATTAAAGGCGTAGGAACGGACGGTCTTGGCATTGAAAGAGGTCAGGCGGGTCATCCGAGCCATAAAGTCCTGTTCGAAGCCGGATGCATGGTGCTGGAAGGTCTGATGCTGAAAAATATTGAGCCTGGCGAGTATAAGCTGATTGCATTGCCGCTGAAAATTGTGGGCGCTGAAGCGTCGCCGGTCAGGGCGGTGCTGGTGGAGGAACGTTGTGTGACGGAGTGAGTACTGAAAAAATAACAGAGGATTATTGACATTTTTTAAGAAAAGGTGTATATAATAATTAGAGATTAGCACTCGAGGGGCGCGAGTGCTAACAACCTCATTCATGAAGTTGAAACCTAAATCTAACGCTTCAATAACAATAATCTGAAATCAAAGGAGTTGTTAATCATGTCAGGACTCGTTCCTTTCAACCAAAGGCGTTCGAACCTCACGCTCAGGCCGCGTGGCTTCGATGACTTCACCAACATGCTTGATGACTTTTTTAGCGATAACTGGATGCCTTCACGCAGCCTGATGCGCGACACGTTTAAATTGGACGTGGAAGAGGCAGAAGATCACTACAAAATAGATGCGGATCTGCCAGGGGTTAAAAAAGACGAAATCTCGCTGGATATGAATGAAGGCAGGCTGACCATAGGCATCAAGCGTGAAGAAAAAACTGAGGAAGAGAAGAAGAATTTCGTTCATAAAGAGCGTCGCTACTGCTCCATGCAGCGCACGGTTTATCTGGGTGACGCCAGCACGGACGATATCAAGGCGAAGCTTGAGGATGGCGTGCTGAACATCATCGTACCAAAGGTCAAGAAAACTGAAGTTTCAAGAAAAATCGAAATCGAATAGTGCATGCCCCTAAATATGAGACTGGCGCCAGGGTCGCCCCACCTTGGCGCTTTGTTTTGCGGTGGAATGGGCGAATGAATGCAGGAAGTCGAGTGCGGTGATACGAGTACTTGAGACAAGTACAGGCAACGATAGCAGGAGACTGGGAAAAAGAAAATTCTGGGAATTGAAGTTGAAAATACAATTGAGAAGAAGGAGCGTTCAAACGTGGCAAAAAAGCAGTTTAAAGCAGAATCGAAGCGACTTTTAGACCTGATGATCAATTCCATCTACACCCACCGGGAGATCTTTATCCGGGAGTTGATTTCCAATGCCAGCGATGCCATAGACAAAATGTATTACAAGGCGCTGACGGATGAGGCCATTCGCTTCAACAAAGAGGATTATTTCATTGAAATTGTCGCGGACAAGCAAAACCGCATTCTTAGAATCAAAGACACCGGCATAGGCATGACTAAAGACGAGATGGAGGAAAATCTTGGCGTTATAGCCAAGAGCGGCTCTCTCGCCTTCAAAAAAGAGAATGAACTCAAGGATGGCTACGACATCATTGGTCAATTTGGCGTAGGTTTTTACTCTGCCTTTATGGTTGCGGAGGACGTGACGGTCATCAGCCGCGCCCATGGCAGTGACGAAGCCTGGAAATGGGAATCCAAAGGCGCGGACGGCTATACCATTGAAGCCGCAGAAAAGGACGCCACTGGGACGGAGATTATCCTGACCATTAAGGCCAACACAGAGGACGAAAACTACGACGATTATCTCGAAGAATACCGCCTGCGCTCGCTGATCAAAAAATACTCAGACTTTATCCGCTACCCAATCAAGCTCGAAACTACCCGCAGCCGTCTGAAAGAGGGCACTGAGAGCGATTATGAAAGCTACAAAGAGTTCCAGACGGTCAACAGCATGGTGCCAATTTGGAGAAAAAACAAAAATGAGCTCACGCCGGAGGACTACGAAAGCTTCTATTCCGAGAAGCACTACGGCTTTGACAAGCCGCTGAAATACATCCATATGAATGCCTCAGGCCAGGTCAGCTTCAACGCTATTCTCTACATTCCGGAGAGCATTCCGTTTGACTATTACACCCGCGAGTTCGAAAAAGGCCTGGAGCTTTACTCAAGCGGCGTGATGATCATGCATAAATGCAGCGATCTCCTGCCGGACCACTTCAGCTTCGTCAAAGGTATGGTGGACTCCGAGGACCTCTCCCTCAACATTTCCAGGGAGATGCTCCAGCACGACCGCCAGCTCAAGCTGATCGCCAAGAACATCAAGAACAAGATCAAGAATGAGCTCCTGTCCATGCTGAAGGATGACCGCGAGAAGTACGAGACCTTCTTCAAGGCTTTTGGCCGCCAGCTGAAGTTTGGCCTCTACAATGACTTTGGCATCAACAAGGAAGACCTCCAGGATCTGATCCTCTTCTATTCCAGCACTGAGCGCAAAATGGTGACCCTTGCCGAGTACGTGGGCCGTATGGCAGATTCCCAAAAGTATATCTACTACGCGACTGGTGACGCGCCAGAGCGCATCGACCGCATGCCGCAGACCGAGCTCGTCGCTGACAAGGGCTTTGAGATCCTCTACTTCACAGATGACGTTGATGAGTTTGCGATTCGCGTCCTGATGTCTTACAGTGATAAGGAATTCAGGAACGTTTCCGGCGGCGATTTGGGCATAGAGACCGAAGAAGAGCAGGCGGCCGATGGTTCCGAAACCACCACCTTCTCAGCCCTTTTCGACAGCATGAAATCGCAGCTGGGCGACAAAGTCACAAAGGTAAGGGCATCCAAGCGTCTGAAGCATCATCCGGTGTGCCTTGCCAGTGATGGCGAGCTCAGCATTGAAATGGAAAAGATCCTGAGCGCTATGCCAAACCAGGAAGGCGTCAAAGCGGACAAGATTCTCGAAATCAACACCCATCACGAGATTTTTGAGACCCTGAAGAAGGCCTTTGAGGAAGATCAGGAGAAGTTTGAACTCTATACCGGTCTCCTGTACAATCAGGCGCGTCTGATCGAAGGACTGCCAATTGAAGATCCGGTGGAATTCACGAATCAGATGATTAAGATTATGAAGTAGGGTTTGAATAAGGTAAAGACTGAAAAATGAAAGGAGCAAGGCACCCCGCTTGGGGGTGCTTTGCTCCTTTTAAGTGGCAGTTGGCGCCTATCAATGGAAGGCGGTGTCAGCGGCTGGCGCTTATCCTGGAAGGCGGGGCTGATAGACGCTCGCCGCTGACGCCATTTTCCGTCAACCCCATCTTCCGTGTTTGCAATCTCTGCAGTTCGGTATAGAATTGAATGTAGAACAGGCCTGCTTTGACTTGAGCGTGCCGCGAAAGGGTGGGGGCTTTGCCAAGAATAAAGAATGTGAAAGAATCAAAGCTTAGAAGCCGCAAATTTGGGATTGATGTGCTGAAGCAGGCCGGGATCTGGGAGAATGAGTTTAGGGTTGAGCTGGCAGCGGGCAAGCCTGCAGCTGAGGTCTACACCCTCTTTGTTGAGCGGCTCAAATGGCTTCAGCACGAGCGGCTGGTGCATCTATTGGTTCTCATGATGACGGTCACGGCCCTTTTGATTACTTTTGGAGCAGCGCTCTATGTGCCGGAGAAGGCATTGGTTTGGATCCTGATACTTATTCTGTCCGTTCTGTCTGGAGCCTATGTGCTGCATTATTTCAGACTCGAGAATTTGGTTCAACGCTGGTATTTGATTGAGACGGAGATCTTAAATTATTCTAAAAGTGAGCATTAGCATTAGGCTTGGATAAGTTCGTCGAAGTCATAAAATATGTTTGAGTACGGTCAATTTAGGTATTGGAAGAATGTTGAATTGTCTTTGTGTAGATTGTTCCCATAGGGCAAAGTGTTGTACACCAAGTGCGGTTGGCGTAAAAATTCTGAAGGAGCAGGCTAAGGGCAGCAATAAATAGGACCAGCCTGAAAAGTGACAGCCAAATGCCGACCGGATTACCAAATTCCAGTAGGACAGCTGATAGGATTAAGCCCCAAAAGACGATCATGACAGCGGGTTTGACACCCTTGGGAAGTTTAAGAAATCTTCTGGGTCCCTTCGCAGCGCTTAAATCCTGTATGGCACCCATTGGACAATAACCGGCACAGAATGTTTTGTTTTTATTTTTTAATGTCAAATAAAGACCAAAAGCAAAGAACAGGAAAATGGCATACCAAAGTCTAAGCACACACATCATTACAAAAATTGCAGCGAGTGCAGATTTTTGAGTTAGTTTGAGTCTCAAGTAAAGACCTCCTGACACTTTATTGATGATGGAAAACATACCCCGTAAGGGTATTGTACAGAAGTTTTAACACCTAGTCAACCCCCTGATAGAGGGGGTGATCAGAGAGGAGCAGCGCTTTTGAATAAGGTGCTTGATACTATTCACAACAGAGTTTCTCTGCGGAAGTACGCAGATCGTCCAATTTCAGATGAGCACATGAATTTGATTCTGGATGCCGCTATTGCCGCGCCAACGGCAGGAAATCAGTGCCTCTATTCGATCATAATGATCAGAGATCCAAATACCAAAGAAGCTTTAAGTGAAAGCTGTGATTTTCAGCCCTTTATAGCCAAGGCGCCGGTGATATTGATTTTTGCGGCGGATCAGCAAAAATGGTTTGACTACTTCTCGGCGAAAGATGTAAAGGCGTTTGCCAAGCACACGGGGCTGTCCTTTGAAGCGCCTCAGGAATCTGATCTTATTCTTGCCTGTGAGGATGCATTAATTGCGGCTCAAAATGCGGTGATCGCAGCGGAATCCCTTGGAATTGGCTCGTGTTATATTGGGGATATCATGGAGAATTATGAGTATCATAAAGAACTGTTAGGACTTGAGGACTGGGTTTTTCCGGTTTGTATGCTTTGTCTGGGATACTATGAGCCGCATACAGTGAGGGTTCAGCAAAAAAGGTTCAAGCGCGAATTCCTCGTTTTCGAGGAACGTTACAGGAAGCTGACACCCGAAGAGCTTGAGAGGATGTTCGAGGACAAAGCAAAGGAGTTTGTCGAGAAAAATCGTTATGGTGCAGAGAATTTTGCCCAGATGTTTTACGCCAGAAAAACAGGCGCGGTGTTTAGTAAAGAGATGGCACGTTCCGTCAGAGTGGCGCTTAAGAAGTGGGATGGACGCAGGCTGTAGCAGTGGCATGAGGCTGCATTGACGCTTGCATGACGCTTCAAAACGGAGAAAACCTCGCCGCATCGCCCTTGGGGACAAGGGCGATGCGGCGAGGTTTTCTTCGTAAATTACAGCTTCCTAAACTTACTCAGATCAAGCTTCATGATGTAGCGGTCATGGCCCTTCCCGTATTCGTCTTTGCGGTGCTCAACAATTTCAAAGCCCATCTTGTCTTTATAGAGTTTGATGGCAGGCTGATTTTCGACGTCAACAGTTAAACTCATAGATTTGAAATCCTGCTCGTAAAGGTTTTTGCATATTGAGACCAGGAAATGATAGCCGAGCCCCTGTCCTTGAAAATCCTCGGCAATGGCATAATCGAAGAGGTAGCACATATTTGTATTTTCCCAATCTCTCATGAGAATCGCAATGCCAATCAAGCGTTTTTTGTCTTCCTCTTTAAGGACGAAAACGTTGCCGTGACGGACCTGAGGCACCAGCCCCCACTCGTCCATGCCCAAATCTCCAAATATGCCAAGACCAAAGGTCACCATGCGCTTCAGAAATTGAAGGTCATAATCCTGAACTAAATAAACTTTAAGATTGCCTATGTTACCATCCAGGTTTTCGACGACTTTTTGGGGTAACTTTCTGATTTCTTCCAGCATAAATTTCACACTCCTTTTAATGCAATTAAATACATTATACACTAGTGATAAATATTATGCAAATTAGGCCAAATAACCGCATGTAATTTAAACAATATGAACTATATTATTTAATAGAGAAATAACATTTTGAGTTATACCAAAATACACCTGAACGAGTAAAGAGAAATTTCGGGAATGTAGAATTTCTGTTGCAAATTCTTCACTCCTGTTTTCGAGGAATAGGATATAATGAAGGCAGAATAAGTCTGCTTGGTATTCGACCGGCACGACTTGGGAGAAATTAGTGAAAGTGAGGTGCTGATATGGTCGAATTAATCTCAATGGCAGCAAAATATGTCCTGGTTGTGATCATATACGTCTTTATCTATAAAATCGTTCAGCTCATTTACACAGACATCCGCATGTTGATGGGACGAGACTCGGTTGCGGCTCTGCTGCCTCATCTGAAGCTCATGACACCCCTGGGTACAAAGGGCGCGCAATCCATTGCTGAGATTTATCCAATTTTAAGACCGGAGTCCCTAATCGGTCGATCCAAAAAATGCCTGATTATTCTGCCTGACCCATATGTATCATCAGAGCATGTACGCATAGACAAAGTCGGGGACAAATTTTTCGTTGAGGATCTAGAGTCCGCCAATGGGACGCTGCTCAACGGCAAAACACTGGACAGACGCGTCGAACTTAAAGACGGAGACAAAGTCTCACTGGGCAGGATAGATCTCGTCTTTTCTGAAGGCGGAAGGTGATGGGGATGAAGGCGAAAACCGGAACATCTCTATATACGCACTTCTGGGGTCCACTTCATCTGGTTGCGCTGACCATTCTGGTTCTATTCGGTCAGCTTGCGCTGATGGGAAGCCCCATAGATTTTATCCCTTTGATTATGGGTGCCTCACTGTTGCTTCTTATCTATTTTGTCGGTTGGATTATTCGTTTCAACCGTCTTGGAGATCCTTACCTTTGGACCATTGTGGCCATGTTGATAAGCCTTGGTCAAGCCATGCAGTATCGGCTGTCGCCGGTCAATGGCGTCAAACAGTTCAACTGGATTCTTATTGGTGTGTTAGTTTATCTCTTAGTTTACGTCCTGTATGCAACGCTACATGGACGCTTCAGGTCTGTCTTCTTCCACTATGGTCTGTTGATAGCTTTGTTCGCGATTACCCTGATCTTTGGCACGGAGATCAATGGAGCGAGAAACTGGCTGAAGCTTGGCGGCTATACATTTCAACCTTCAGAACTCGGCAAAATCGTCTTTGTCTTTTTCATGGCGGCCTGCGTAACAACACCTGAGCGCCTCAGACTAAAATGGTCCGGACGTGAGATTGATCCCAAATTAGTCATGATGGGTCTCGTCTACATCCTGATGGGCTTCTTCGCGATTCAACGGGAGTTTGGAACTGCCATGCTGATCTTTGGCGTTTATATGACCTTTATTTATGTTTTTGAACGCGATATGCTCTTCACGGTTTATAATTTAGGGCTTGTTTCAGTGCTCGGATTTATCGCTTTTAAAACAGTCAGCCATATTGAAGTTCGTGTTGATACCTGGCTTAATCCATGGATTGATACAGGCGGAACGGGCTATCAGATTACACAGTCACTTTTTGCCATTGGATCGGGTGGCTTTTTTGGTAGTGGCTTAGGTATGGGATATCCCAAATTCATACCTGCGGTCAGAACAGATTTTATATTCGCAGCCATCTGCGAAGAGCTGGGTATACTGGGCGGGATCGCCGTCATTATGCTGTTTTTTATCCTCTTGTACAGGGGCATGAAACTTGCCCTCAGGATCGAAGACAGATACATGAAGGCAGTCGCTTTTGGACTGACTATGACTATAGGCTATCAGACTTTTATTATAATAGGCGGCGTCATAAAGCTGATTCCGCTGACTGGCATCACGCTGCCATTCTTGAGTTATGGAGGGTCATCCATGGTCTCGAGCTTTGCGACCTTGGGACTGCTGCAGGCGTTATCCGGCCAAATACTACGCAAGGAGGCGGCTCAACTTGAAACTGGATACAATCAATAGCCGAATCCTGCACAGCTTGGTTTTGGCAGGTGTGCTCTTTGGACTGTTAATCACGTCTTTGACTTGGTTTGAACTCAGAGGCAAAAATGACATCATGGGAAATGCCTTTAATAAACGCCTGATTGCAGAGGAAGAGGAAGTTCTTCGAGGCAGGATTATTGACAGAAGCGGTGAAGTCCTTGCAGAAACCCTGCCCTCAGAAACTTCAAAGATCAGAAATTATCCCCAAAAAAGGCTGTATGCGCATATCATTGGCTACAATTCTGGTGTGTATGGGAAAACTTTGCTGGAAGCGAAGTATAACAGTGAGCTGATAGGTAAATCGAATCTGGAGTTTTTTCAACAAATTCAAAAAATGCTGTCTGAAGAGACGCCAAAAGGTTATGATTTGCGCCTGACTATAAGTCATGCGCTTCAAGTCGTCGCAAGAGAACAGCTTGGAGACCGTCATGGTGCGGTTGTAGCGCTGGATCCCAAAACGGGAGAAATTTTGGCCATGGTCTCTACCCCGGATTTTAATCCCAATGCCTCAAATCTGGAAGAAAATTGGGGGTCGCTCATTGAAAGCGAAAGCAGCCCATTGCTGCCCAGAGCAACCATGGGACTTTATCCGCCGGGCTCCATCTTTAAGGTCATTACAGCAGCGGCGGCAATTGAAGCTGGTAAAGCGGATTATACGACCGAGGATCTGGGGACTACAGTCATTAACGGGATGACGTTCTCCAACGCAGGTGAAAAAGCCCACGGTGATGTCGATCTTCACAAGGCTATGACCGTTTCAAGCAATGTCTATTTCGCTGAACTGTCTCAGAAGATAGGTGCCTCGACCTTAATTGCAAAGGCACAAGACGCTGGGATCACAAAGTCTTTTGATTTTGACTTGCCGCGTACAGACAGCCGGATTGGCGATAACAGCATGGGCAAAACTGAACTGGCTGCGACTGGAATAGGTCAAGGCAAACTGTTGGTGTCTCCTCTCCAAATGGCCATGTTGGCCGCCGGTATAGCGAACAATGGCACTATTATGCATCCCTATTTGGTCAAGTCAGTAGAAAAAGAAGAAGGAAACCTTTTGAGAACGACAGATGCGAAGATCCTCTATGATATGGTCAGTCCTGAGACGGCCGCCGAAATTAAATCTATGATGGTCAGCGTCGTTGAGGAAGGCACCGGAACACGGGCTCAGATTTCCGGTGTTCAGGTGGCCGGTAAAACCGGCACTGCTCAAAACGAAAAAAGTACAGAGAGCGACAGCAAGGACCATGCATGGTTTATTGGCTTCGCACCTGCTGAGGATCCCCAAATTGCCGTGGCAGTCCTGCTGGAATATCGCGGAGAAGGCGGTGGCCGAGCCGCGGCACCAGTGGCGGCAAAAGTTATGTCCGCCTGGCTGAAGCTGTCAGAGTCTGAGTAATTAACATATTTTGTAAACGCACCATGCCCACTGCAGCTCGAGAATTGGGGAGTGTGATTTCAAATGTCATGGATTGAACAGCCGGAGTACGAGGTGATTCTTTCAGAAGGCCCATTGGAGCTAAGAAAATATCCGTCTCTGATCGTTGCGGAAGTTGTCAGACGTCGAAGTGGTGACCTGAATTCCGGATTTCAGGAAATTTTCAATTACATTAGTGGCCAAAATCAGACAGAGCAAAAAATTTCTATGACTTCGCCCGTCATCAACCGTCAGGGAGATGACTACTTCACTACGGCTTTTGTAATGCCGTCGGAGTACACGCTGGACACACTGCCAAAGCCCAAGGACCCAAATGTGAGCGTCAAGGAGCGCGTTGGTGGTACTTTCGCGGTGATCAGGTTTTCTGGAGGTTGGAGTGAAGAGAGATTCAAGGCGCGTCAAATGCAGCTTGAGGATTGGATCCGCCTTCATGGGTGGAAGATCCTCTCTGAATTGACTATAGCGAGATATAATCCGCCATTTACACCTGCGATAATGAGACGAAATGAAATCATGTATCAGGTGGCTGCAGAGTAAATTGAAGTGGCTTGAATGGCCTCGTGAAGCCACCGAAAACAATGCAGTCAAGAAGTTAGAGTGATTGTTATTTGTGAGATAATTAGGGTATCATTGGGTTGAACTGAGTTTGAGTGCTCCGAGTTTGCGGGGCCTGAGTCACGTGCGCTATAAACACTAAAACCGAATAGCTTCTCGGTCAAAGATCCTGAATTAGTTTTAGACATTATAGAGCTCGTAAGGTTCTGCGGACCAATGGGTGGAAGAAGGAATTCTTCCGCCTGCCCATAGCAAAGGAGTCCATTCTCGTTGGCGGTAGTTGCCGGATCGGGGGGTGGACTTTGCTGTTTTTTTGGGGGAAAACTGGAAAGCCCGAATTTAATCAAACAGAGGGGGTGGAATGAATTCTCATTCATGTCAGATTCTCAGGATATATTGCCGCCAGTCTGGGTTACAAAGAAAAAATTGTTGAACTCAAAGCTGCAGGTACGGTTCAGGATCTTTTGACCTTGCTTACTTTACCTGTCAGCCAAAGCTGGATTGCCGTCGTCATCGACGGAAAGATCAGGGATAAACGAACCCTGCTGAAAGAGGGGGATGAGGTTCTGGTTATGCCGCTCGGCGGAGGTGGATAATCCTGCTTGCGGCTGAGTCGTGTGGGCCTTTGCCTGCCATTTGCCGCCAAAATGAGTCTTTAGAAAACCGTAACGCCTCAACTCGAGGACCACAGAAGGAGGTCGTGACAACGTGATTCCAGGTGTCGTGAAAGTATTGTCAAACGCAAGGGCATGTCAGGGATGCCGTGCCTGTGAAGCCATTTGCTCACTGAAGCACTTCGGCGCCGTCAATCCCAAATCGACTGGTGTAAAGATTAAGGAAAGCAAAGAGCCTGGAAAGTTTACCCAAACCGTCTGTCAGCAGTGTATCGATATGCCGTGCGCCTCTGTTTGCCCGGTTGAAGCCATTCAGCGAGACGGCTTTACAGGTGCCGTTGCGATCCTGGACAGCTGCACCGGCTGTGAAGCTTGTGTCGAAGCCTGCCCAATCCATGCCATCCACATGACGCAAGTTACGGGCGAGGTTCGGGCGTTTAAATGCGATCTTTGCGGTGGTATTCCCGAATGCGTTTCAATTTGTCCGCGTCAGGCACTGAGCTGGTAGGAGGTGGAGAGCGTGAAAGGCTATAAAGATTGTGTTCTGCGCGTGGATTTGGCGTCAAAAAACATAACTAAAGAATCTTTAAATCAGGACTACTTAAAGCAATATCTGGGTGGGGAAGGTTACGGAATCGCGCTGCTGTGGGATGAAATGCCTCATGGGGCAGACGCCTTCAGCCCTGAGAATATACTCAGTTTTAACACTGGGCCACTCACTGGGACACCGACACCATCGGCCTCCAGAACTTCTGTTGTCTTTATGTCACCGCTGACCAACACTATAGGCGCGGCGAACATGGGCAGCCATTTTGGGGCGGAACTTAAGTTCGCGGGCTATGACAGTATTGTGTTCACCGGTCAATCCAAAACGCCTGTCTATTTAGTCATAGACAATGACAAGGTGGAGCTTCACTCAGCGGACCACCTCTGGGGACTCGATACGAGACAGACGACTGAAAAACTCAAAGAAGAGATTGGCGAGGCGTTTAAGATCAGCTGTATAGGCCAAGCAGGAGAAATGATGTCGAAGCTGGCCTGCATTTTCAGTGACGACTGCTTTGCCGGTCGCGGCGGCGCTGGAGCGATCATGGGCCACAAGCGCCTGAAGGCGGTCGCTGTCCGGGGGACAGGCTCCGTGGAGGTCGCAGATAAGGACGCGTTTCTCGAGTTCAACAAAACGGCGATTCAAGAGCTGCGCTCTGAAGTCTATACCTGGGGACCGGTTCATGGCTATGGCACGCCTGCCTGGCTCGGCGGTGTCAACGAGTATGGCCTGATGCCAACCCGTAATTTCCGCTCCAATGTCTTTGAAGATATGGACCCGCTGATGCCGCATAATCTATGGAATGATACCGGGCGGTTCACTGTACAGCGAAGAGCGTGCTACGCTTGCCAGCTGGGTTGCCATAAGTATGTGACTATGGGCAATGTCGAAGTGGGCGAGCTCGAGTATGAAACTATAGCCGCCTTTGGTCCGCGTTGCGGGGTCAGCGATTATCCTTCTATTGCTATGGCCAATTATTATGCGACTCTTTATGGCATTGACACCATCTCAGCGGGGGCAACGGTTTCAGCCGCCATGGAGCTCTTCGAAGAGGGACTTATTGGACTTAAGGAGACGGATGGGCTGGAGCTTAAGTTTGGAAATGGCGAAGCTATGGCCGAACTGGTGAGGCGCATGGGTCTCAGAGAAGGCGTCAGCGGTGATTTGTTTGCCGATGGTTCCTGGCACGCCGCCAAGCGCATAGGCCAAGAAGCAGAGAAATTCGCCATGACAGTCAAGGGCATGGAAATTTCAGCGACGGATCCAAGGGGTTCCTCGTCCATGAGCATTGCCTTTGGAACCTCAGAACGCGGCGCGTGCCATATGAGGCCATACGCCGCCACCATAGACGGTTTTGGCTACCTATTTCCAGACCTTGACATCAACGAACCTAAGAATCCATTTGACGACAACGAATCCAAAGTCTGGCTCAAGGCAATTAAAGAATACTTCGTGGTGACAAATTTGATTGGCATTTGCGATTTCAATGTCATCAACACGGAGATGCACCCAACGACTCTGGCGGCCCTCTATTCTGCGGTCACAGGTATTGAAACCGACAAGCTGGAACTCCTGAGAAAAGCAGAGCGTGTCATAGCCCTGGAACGCGCCCTCAACTACAAACGCGGATTCAGACGTTCGGATGACAGGCTTCCAAAGCGCTTCATGCATGAACCGGCGCAGTCCGGTCCTCCTGCCGGGCGCGTGGTGGATATGGAGACCGCTCTGGATCGTTATTATGAAGCCTGCGGCTACGATCGCGAGAAAGCTGTGCCTACCAAAGAAACCTTTGAAAAACTGGGGATGGAAGACGTTTATAAAAAGCTGAAGCCTTAGACGGTCGAAAGCTGGAAATGGAAAACTGGGTGTCAGACACCCGGTTTCTAACCGACTTTCCGAATTGATTCACCGGAGGTGAATACCAGATGATCCAAGAAGTTTTGGAGCGCGTTAAAGCTGCAGAAGCCCTTGCAGATGGTCGGCTTGCCGAAGCGAGGACCGAAGCTGAGGCTATACTGAGAGTCGCAAAGCTGAAGGCAGAAGCTATGGTCAAAGACGTTTCAGTCCAATATGCCAAGGTTCGGACTGACGCATGTCATAAAGCTGAAGAGGAGGCAGAGCGCCAATCCGGACCTATTCTTGAAGCCGCGCGTCACCAGTCGGAGGAGATTCGAAGGACGCTTCAGGATCGCGTCGAAGCAGCTGCAAAGTGGGCAGCTGAAAGGATCGTGAGATAGATGGCTATAGTTCCAATGAAAAAGGTGACAGTCGCTGCACTTCAGTCTGAGCTTCAAGCCTTGATGTCAGCGCTTCAGCAGTTTTCCGGCATCGAAGTCACGAAGCTTGAAACTCAAGTGCTTGAATCTCTTCAACCCCTCGTTCCATCCGCGCTGAAACATGGCTATGAGGAATCCCTACGACAAATAAGGTTTTGCATGCAGCATTTGGAGCCATATGAAGCCGCAAAAGGAAAACTGCGCGCACTCAAGGAAGGGCGCCCCTTACTAAATCAATCCGAGTATTATGAGCGTTGTCGGGATAAATGGTGGATCCCGCTCTATAACACAATTAAGAAATGGGAGGATGAGGACAGAAAACTTCAGTCCCGGAAGGTGACACTTGAGGCGGAAGTTTCTGCGCTGCAGCCCGTAAAAGGAATTGGATTTTCAGGCGAAATGATGAGTTCATTTCATCACACAGCTGCGGAGCTAGGCATGCTGCATAAGGATCAGTTGGAAATGCTTGAGTCTTTTATGGCAAAAGCACTTCCGGATGCCTATTTCGAAAAACTGGGTGTTGAAAAAGAGGGTATCCTTATACTTATCCTGACCCACGCCAAAGACACAGAGGCGCTTCAGACATTCCTGCAAACCCTCAGATTCAGCAAAGTCCAGCTTGAATTCGAAACAGCGCCTGCGCAAAAAATACAGCAGATCCGCGAGACATTGATTCAGCTGGATCAGCTGCGAAGCAATCTGGCTGCACAAATCGAGCAGCATGTAAGCAGCCTGGAAGAGCTCAGAGCAACCTCTGACATGATCACATCAGAAATTAAGAAGTGTGATGCCACTGCGCTGCTGGGTTCGACCCGGTCGGCATTTTTGCTGGAAGGCTGGGTGCCCGAACCGCTTTTATCCGAGTTTGAAAAGATTGTCATGGACACTTGCGGCGGCGCAGCGGCCTTGACAAGTCGGGATCCAAATGAGCAGGAGCACGTACCGGTTCTGTTAAAGAACAACGCCTTTGCAGAAGCGTTCGAGCCGGTAACCGCTATGTACAGTCTGCCGTCTTACTTTGAAACGGACCCCACCCCGGTCTATGCGCCGTTTATGCTTGTTTTTTTCGGGATGATGCTCTCGGACGCGGCTTATGGGATTGTGATGAGCAGTCTCGCTTTATGGGCGCTGAAAGCATTGAATCTTGATCTTAAGCAGCGCAAATTCGCGAAACTGTTTTTATGGCTGGGATTGTCGACTGCGTTTTTTGGCGTACTCTACGGCAGTTATTTTGGCGATTTATTCTCCGCTCAAGTCACGCCGGTTTGGCTGGATCCGTCATCGAATCCAATGTCTGTGTTGTATGTCGCCATTGGGATGGGTGTGATCCACATTTATGTAGGGTTGGGCATAAAGGCTTGGAACCTGATTCGGACCGGCAAAATGTTGGATGCGGTTTACGACTCTGGACTTTGGATCTTGACGCTTTCTGGGATAATAATGATGTTGCTGGGAACTGAGACTATCGGCAAAATTATTGCAGTCCTTGGCGCCGCAGGTCTGGTGCTGACTCAGGGCAGGGACAAAAAAGGGATAGTGCCAAGACTTGCAAGTGGACTTTTTGGATTGTACGGGATCACGGGATACCTCGGCGACGTCTTGTCGTATTCCCGTCTATTGGCGCTTGGTCTTGCAACAGGATTGATAGGTTCAGCCTTCAATCTGATGGTCAGACTGATTGGTTTTGGTCCATTGACCTTTGTATTTGCAGTTCTGATTTTTTTAGGCGGACACACGTTCAATCTGCTCATCAATATTCTGGGCGCCTATGTCCATGCCGTGCGACTGCAGTACCTTGAATTTTTTGGAAAATTTTACACCGGTGGCGGCCGTGCGTTCGCGCCTTTTGCAACAGAGTCGAAATATTGCCAGTTTGTTAAATAGGAGGGTGGATTGAGTGGAATTCATGGAGTTCTTTTCAAATTACGGCGGTCTGGTACTGTCACTTCTTGGTGCGGCAGTGGCGACTGCCCTGCCGGGGATAGGCTCGGCGAAAGGGGTCGGATTGGTTGGACAGGCGGCTTCCGGTCTGATTACGGAAGAGCCTGAGAAGTTTGGCCAGTCCCTGATCCTGCAGGTTATTCCAGGCACACAAGGGTTCTACGGTTTTGTCACCTCCCTGATTATTTTAAATAAAATTGGCATTTTGGGCGGGGAGACAATGATGGTGTCGCTTCAATCCGGTTTCTACATTTTCATGGCAGCGCTTCCAATAGCC
Source organism: Acidaminobacter sp. QWL-03 (assembly GCF_058683855.1). Lineage (NCBI taxonomy): Bacteria > Bacillati > Bacillota > Clostridia > Peptostreptococcales > Acidaminobacteraceae > Acidaminobacter > Acidaminobacter sp. QWL-03. Next base: position 1,547,761 of record NZ_CM178752.1, on the reverse strand, counting down.
ATTGCCGGCTGGGGCTCCGCGATTTCTCAAGGAAAAACCGCGGCAGCGGGGGTTGCGATCCTGGCTAAAAAACCTGAGCATATGTTCAAGGCAGTTCTTTTCGCAGCTATGGTCGAAACTTACGCCGTTATTGCGCTGGTCACCTCCATCATCATGATTACCGGCATCACACTATAAGGGAGGCTTGACTATGAACGGCCTGGAACGTCTGATTCAAAGAATTGAAGCGGAAGCCGAAGACCAGGCTGCGAAAACCATTGAGGCTGCTCAAACGGAAGCCTCAAGTATTCTGGAGTCGGCGGAAATCGAAGCTGAAGATAGGAAAAGACAACTTATGAGCCAACTGGAAATCGAAGTGAAGGGGATCCGCGATCGAAAGATTTCAAGGGCGGCTCTGGCTGCCAGGGATGAAGTGCTGACGGCGAAACGGGAAGCGCTCGAAACTGTGTATACTCGCATAATTGGGATGATGGATGCTTTAGAGGGCGAGGCGCTGTATGAGTTTTTGCTTCGCCGGTTTCAAGCTGTCATCAAAAGCGGCGCTGTGGTGATCGCCTTAAACGATCAAACTGCCAGACAGCTTCCAAAAGATTATTTAGAGCGTATTCTCGAGGTCTACCAAAAAGAAGGTGTGACACTTAAGCTTGAACAGCAGCAGCGGCAGCTTGCGAATGGATTTCAGCTGATTCAGGGCGGGGTGGTTTATGACTGCACCTACCCGGCGCTCGTGTCCGAAGTGCGTGAGTCTGTTGAACCTCAACTGGCACAGTTGCTTTTTAAGGGTGTGTGAGATATGGACAGGCTTGAGTTTGCGCAAGCAGTCGCGAGGATTCGTGTGCTCGAAAAGCGATTGCTGGACAAGTCGAATTATGAGCAGTTGATTGGTCTGAACTCAGAAAAGGAATGGGTGCGCTGGCTCCAGGACAGAAATTATTCCCCTTTGCTTTCGGCTATAGACCAAGGCGGCGATCCCGAGAAGACGCTTAACCTGATTCTGGCGTCAGAGTATGAACTGGTAAAATCAATATCACCTGAGCCACAGATCACCTCACTCCTCGGATTGAAATATGACTATCACAATCTGATGGTCCTCATTAAATCGAAACTGGGCGGAGAGGCGCGCACCGATCTTTGCGCTCAGGCAGGCAACCTGCCGCCGTCCGCACTGCAGAGGGATTTGGAGCGCGGTGCGCTGCGGGACTGGCCCGAGCAGCTGAGTCTGACCGCAGCCGAAGCTTTAAGGCAGTTTGAGCGGAACCGGGACCCACTTGAGCTGGATTGGATTATTACCAGGTCTCATCTGAGTCATATGCTGTCGGAAGTCGAGATCTACAACAGTGACTTCATCAAAGACTGGGTCCTTCAGAAGATTGACCTGTACCATCTGACGGTGCTGCTGGGCGGCCAGAAACGCGGAGATCCGGAAACTGACATGGATGAAAGGTTTGTGCCGGGAGGCAGACTGGACAAGGCGTGGCTTCACCGCATGTACCGTGAGCCCGTTGAAAGTCTGATCAAAAAATTGGCACATACGGACTTTGGTGGCCTCCTTAAGGTGTGTTCGAATGCTTTAGCCGATGGTGATCTCTCCACCTGCCTCGCAGATCAGAGTGAAAGGCTGACACTGGCCAAGCTTCAGGCAGCCAGTCGAATCAGCTTTGGACCAGAACCGCTTTTTTCATACCTGCTGAACAAAGAAGCGGAAATTCGAAATCTGAGAATGATTTTACTGGGCTTTCAGGTTGGTTCTTCCGCGGACGAAATAATGGAAAGGTTGAGGATGCCGGATGCTTAAACTGGGCGTCATTGGAGATTATAATACCGTTCTGACTTTCAAAACCGCCGGGATTCAGGGTGTATACCCCAAAGGACGCGAGGAAGCGCGTCGCGCCTTGACGAACATGTCTGACGGAAGCTACGCAGTTGTGTTTGTGACGGAGAATTTCGCCGTCGACCTTGAGGACTTGCTGGAAGCGGGTCAAAGCAAACCGATCCCCGCCGTCATCTTAATTCCGGGTGAAAAGGGCAGTCAGCAATTAGGACTTCAGCGCATTAAAGATAATATGGAAAAAGCGGTCGGCGTTAACTTATTGTGAGTATACGGCTCCTGTTCTGACTGAAAGGCAGGTTGATAGAATTGGAAACAGGTCGAATCCTAAAAATTTCAGGCCCTCTGGTCGTAGCGGAAAATATGGCGAACGCCAGTCTGTCAGATTTGGTCCGCGTTGGCGATAAGCGGCTGATAGGTGAAATTATTGAAATGAGGGGCGATAAAGCGTCGATCCAGGTCTATGAGGAGACGACAGGTCTGGGTCCGGGAGAACCTGTTGAAACGACAGGCGAAGCTCTGAGCGTTGAGCTTGGGCCAGGTTTGATCTCATCCATTTACGACGGGATTCAGAGGCCTCTGACGAGAATCCAGTCGCAAAGCGGGGATTTTATCGAACGCGGCGTTGAAGCGCCGGCGCTGGACCGAAGCAGGCGCTGGAGTTTTGTCGCGTCCAAAAGTCCGGGGGAACGGGTTCAAAGCGGGGACGTTTTGGGCGAGGTCGCTGAATCCGCCTTGGTGACCCATAAAATCATGGTGCCGCCGGGTGTGCAGGGGGAACTGAAGAGCCTGAGCTCGGGCGAGTTTACGGTTGAGGAAACCATCGGCACAATAACAACAGAGGCTGGAGACAGAGAGATTCAAATGATGCAGAAATGGCCGGTCAGAATAGGGCGGCCTTTCGCGAACAAGCTAAGTCCCAGTGAACCAATGATTACCGGCCAGCGCGTCATCGACACCTTTTTTACGGTTGCCAAAGGTGGCACTGCCTGTGTTCCGGGACCATTTGGAAGCGGAAAAACGGTGGTGCAGCATCAGCTCGCGAAGTGGGCGGATGTGGACATTGTCGTCTATGTAGGCTGCGGCGAGCGCGGCAATGAAATGACGGACGTGCTGAATGAACTGCCTGAGCTGAAGGATCCGCGGACGGGTGAGTCGCTGATGCTCAGAACGGTATTGATCGCGAACACCTCAAACATGCCGGTGGCGGCACGTGAAGCTTCAATGTACACGGGCATGGCGATTGCGGAATATTTCAGGGATATGGGCTATACTGTGGCGCTGATGGCGGATTCGACTTCCAGGTGGGCTGAAGCTCTGCGGGAAATGTCCGGACGCCTCGAAGAAATGCCAGGGGAAGAGGGCTATCCGGCCTATTTGGGCTCAAGACTCGCGGACTTTTACGAACGGGCGGGCAAAGTCGTTTGTCTTGGCTCGGACCAAAGACAGGCATCTCTGACCGCAATTGGCGCGGTATCGCCGCCGGGCGGCGACTTGTCTGAGCCTGTGACACAAGCGACGCTTCGCATGGTCAAGGTTTTTTGGGGGCTGGATGCGCAGCTCGCCTACAGCAGGCACTTTCCTGCAATCAACTGGCTGACTTCTTATTCGCTGTACCTGGAAAAAACCAGCGCATGGACTGAGGCGAATATTCATCCTGAATTCATTCACCTTCGCAAAGAAGCGATGGCTTTACTGCAAGAGGAAGCAGAGCTCATGGAGATCGTCAGGCTGGTAGGCTATGACGCGCTGTCTGAGCCGGATCAGTTGAAAATGGAAGCGGCGAGATCGCTGCGCGAGGATTTTCTGCAGCAGAACGCTTTTCACGAGATCGACTCCTATGCGTCCCTTCAGAAGCAGTTCAAGATGCTGTCCCTGGTTCTGAATTTCGCGAAGCAGGCGAACCGGGCTCTAAATGAAGGCGCAACCCTTAAGTCGATTCTGAAGCTTGGCGTCAGAGAGCGGATTTCGAGATCCAAATATCTCAATGAATCACAGCTGGAAGAATTTGAATCAATCGAGGCACAGATGATATCTGAAATGGACAACGTCACCTTGAAAGGTGGTGAGGCAAGTGATTAAAGCTTATCATACCGTTCGTGAGATCGTTGGGCCTCTGATGGTGGTCGACGGCGTTGAAGGCGTTAAATATGATGAACTCGTCGAAATCGAAACTCAGACCGGCAGCATTCGAAGGGGAAAAGTGCTCGAAATCAGCGGGGACAAAGCGGTTATTCAGTTGTTTGAAAGCTCAGCGGGGATCAATCTGAAGCAGACGAGTGCGCGTTTTCTTGGAAAACCGTTGGAGCTTGGCCTGTCTGAAGAAATGCTGGGAAGAGTATTTGACGGGATTGGCAGAATCAAAGACGGGGGTCCAAAGCTCATCGCGGAAAGGTACGCGGACATCAATGGCCTTCCCATTAATCCGGTGGCCCGTGATTACCCTTCTGAATTTATCCAAACCGGCATCTCCGCCATAGATGGTCTGAATACCCTGGTCAGGGGCCAGAAACTGCCGGTTTTTTCGGGATCGGGCTTGCCCCACGCTCAGCTCGCAGCTCAAATTGCCAGACAGTCCAAGGTGCTTGGCTCCGACTCCAAATTTGCGGTGGTATTCGCAGCCATCGGCATTACATTTGAAGAGGCGCAGTTCTTTTTGGATGACTTTACAAAAACCGGTGCCATTGATCGTGCCGTTCTGTTTATGAACCTTGCGGATGAGCCCGCTGTGGAGCGGATTTCGACACCAAGGATGGCGCTGACAGCGGCGGAATTTTTAGCCTACGAGAAGGATATGCATGTGCTCGTCATCCTAACGGATATGACGAATTACTGTGAAGCGCTCAGAGAAGTCTCCGCGGCGCGAAAAGAAATACCGGGCCGCAGAGGCTATCCCGGCTATCTTTATACTGACCTCGCGAATCTCTATGAGCGCGCAGGCCGGATCAAGGGCAGAACCGGTTCTATCACACAAATTCCTATCCTCAGTATGCCTGAGGATGACATTACGCATCCCATTCCCGATCTGACGGGCTATATTACAGAGGGGCAGATCATTTTAAGCCGTGAGCTGCATAGAAAAAACATCATACCGCCGATCAACGTACTGCCGTCCCTGTCGAGATTGAAGGACAAGGGAATTGGAAAAGGGAAAACCAGGGAAGATCATGCGGATACAATGAACCAGTTGTTTTCAGCCTACGCCCGTGGACGTCAGGCTAAAGAACTGGCTCAAATTCTCGGAGAATCTGCGCTGTCAGAATTGGATCAGCAGTTCGCGCGGTTTGCGGATGCTTTTGAGAAAAATTATGTCTCACAAGGTTACACTGTCAACCGGGCCATCACAGAAACACTCGAAATTGGATGGACGCTTCTGAAGATGCTGCCTCGTCATGAGTTGAAACGGATCAGAGATGCCTATCTTGATGAGTATTATCCTCAGGCTCGGGATCTGGACGCCTCAGAGACTGAGAGCGGTGAATCCTCATGACGCGACTCAATGTGAATCCCACCAGAATGGAGCTGACGAACCTCAAGCGCCGAAGAATTACCGCTGTTCGAGGACACAAGCTCCTGAAGGACAAGCAGGATGAGCTGATGCGGCATTTTATAGAAATGATTCGTGAAAATCACGAGGTCAGACAGCAGGTTGAAATGGAACTTTCCAGGGTATATAAATCCATGGCGGCAGCCAGAGGCGAATTGTCATCGACCTTTGTCGAAGGTGCTTTAATGCTGCCTGAGAAAATTCCCGCAGTGGATTTGAAGCTGCATAATATTATGAGTGTCAAGCTGCCAGTTTACAAGGTGCTGACGTCCGGCTCCCAAAATCCAAAAAAAGGAACCGGATCCAGCAGAATGCCTTCTCCGGCTGTCGAGCACACAGCAGCTATGTTTAATGTATTGTTGCCAAGACTGATTCATCTCGCTGAAATTGAAAAGTCCTGTCAATTGATGGCAGATGAAATCGAAAAGACGCGACGACGTGTGAATGCGCTTGAATATACGACGATCCCGCAGCTTAACGAGACCATCCGCTACATTAAGATGAAACTGGACGAGAATGAACGCAGCAGCAATATCAGACTGATGAAGGTCAAAAGCAGATTGGTTGAAAAAGAGGAGGCGTAGATCTCAAATGAAAAACATAATCGTTTACACAACGAAAACATGACCTCATTGCAAAACAGCGAAAGAGTTTCTTTCGAAGAAGGGGTATCCCTATACTGAAAAAGATGTCAATGAGGATCCGGCAGCCCAGTCTGAATTCAGGGCGCTTGGTCTTAGAGGCGTTCCGGCATTCAAAATTGGTGAAGATGTAGTGATAGGGCTGGATACCCAAAAAATCGAAGCGCTGGTGGACTTTCAAATCCAGCGCTGCCCAAACTGCGGAATAAAAATCAGAGTTCCAAAGAATAAGGGAAAGCTCAAGATAACGTGTCAAAGCTGTCAAACTCAGTTTTTTGTTGAGACTTGATTCAAGCGTGGGCAGAGGCACAACTATAAAAACGTACTTCTGAAGGGACAACCTTTAAGGAGTGCGTTTTTTGGTCCTCTTTGTGGTAAGATAATCTTGGTACCCGTTACTGGGTGCAATCAACTCTCTTTTTGAAAGGGTGGTCGCCCGTGGTTGAAATGATTGTAAAGGCATTGCTTGAACGTATGCGGATGATGATGAATCCAAAATATGACAAAGCCCTGTCGGTCCTCGACATGGTGTATTTGGAGAAAGCGTTGAACGCGCCTGTGTTTGAGGCGCGCATGAGCCACTTGGTCCGCCAGAAATCCTACGGCGCCCTGGCTGTGTACAATCTGATGAAGCCACTGCTCGAACGCTTGGCGGGTGACGAGTGGGTCGAGGATATGCTCGCCTACTGCCATGATTTCAGCATCAACTTGTCCTTTCCAGGGACTGTTGAACGCAATGAGACCCCAAAACTCAATGCCATAGCCAGGATTTATCTGATGGCACTGATGATTTTGTCCGAAGAGCAGAAAGACTCCAGGGACGGTACATGGGAATCCCGATATGCCATTCGATTTCTGACAGAAAAAGAGATTTCGGGGCTTGAGGATCCCTCCGAGTACCTTCGGTTCAAAAAGTATTATGAAGACGACTTCGTCTATGAAATGATGAAGCTGAACCAGGCACTCACGGGGTATACAACGCTGGATCATGTCTGTGGCGTGCATCATCTGGCAGTGAAAATTGCGCGCCAGCTCAAGTATGCCCAGGTGCCCATCGATTTGGGCAGGGTGTCGGGTGCGGCCGCCGGCCATGATGTTGGCAAATATGGATGCCGCGGTGACGAAATAAAGCGTGTCGCCTATTATCACTATTATTACACCGGCAAGTGGTTTGAGGAGAGGGGCATTACTTATATCCGAAACGTCGCCATCAACCACTCCACCTGGGATCTGGAGGTTGAAAATCTTTCGCTGGAATCCCTGGTCCTGATTTATTGCGATTTCAGAGTCAAGTCGGATGACGACAACAACATGCGTTTCTATACCCTCCAGGACTCCTTCAGGGTTATCCTGGACAAACTGGACAACGTAGACGAAGCCAAAGAAAACCGCTACAAAAGAGTGTACAGCAAGCTGCTCGATTTTGAGGACTATATGCATCATCTTGGGGTCTGCACCGATCCAGATGTGGCGGACGATTTCAGCGCGCCTTATAAGCGAAAACGTGTCCACTATTCGTTGATTCACGGGGATGCGCTGGTGACCCATGCGAAATTCACTTCCATTGAACACAATATTCTCCTGATGCACAGTCTCAGGGATGAAACGACCTTGAACCGCATGCTGGAAAGTGCCCGGGGACTTGAAAACGCCAACGATCTGAGAGGATACATAGACATCCTGGAGGATTACAATACCTATCTGACCATAAAGCAAAAGCAGATCGTCATCAACTTCCTCTACAGCAAGCTCATTTCTTCCGAAGAGGATGTGCGCAAGCAATGCGCGTTCCTGATGGGCGTTCTGATCGCCAACCTGGACGAAGCGATCCGCAAAGAGCTGCCGCCGAGCGCGGTCGTGGAGAGCCACGAAGAAGAAAGCGTGGACATGTTCAGGCGTTATTTGAACAGGATGCTGGATCCGGAGCAAAAAATCATCGGTAAGCATAGAGGCTGGATCGCCTACAGTATTCAAAACATGCTGCGCAGTTATTTCACAGCTCAAACGGATCTCGAGAAGCGCCGTGCCAGCATCCGGATTCTGTTTGAGGTCTACGAGCACTTCGCGGGGGATGCGGACAAACGGCAGTATATGCTGAATTCTTTCCGGGCGCTGCCTGTTGAAAGCATGGAAGACACGAGTACCCACCTGATGCGGGACGTTATTGCGGGTGCCTTGAGATCGGACAATTTGATTTTGAGGATCAACGCCATGAACGTATTGTCGGATCTGTTCCAAAATCCTGAGCTGGTGCCGGACAGGGCATTCTTGATAGACAGCCTGAACGCCATGGAAGAAGACGATATGCATATCGCTGAACGCTATGCGAGGGTGAGGATTCTTGAAACCATCGGCCAAGGAAACCGACTTGAATTTATACACCGCATTTTCCGGGAAGGCGGCGGTGAGATTTCGGATGTCTTCCTCAGCAACCTGAAAACGGCGACCCATGATATCATCAAGAAGTACCAGATTCACATGCTCCTGGATTATGCCACTCAGATCAAGCATTCGGAAGCGTTTTACACGGCCATGCACTTCAGCAACCTACTGAAGGTCAGTGCTTTTGAGTCCGTGCGAAATACGGCCGGCGCCGGGTTGATCCGCCTGATCGACGAATTGACCTTTGAACAGCGCAATGATATTGTCATCGAGCTGCTCAGGGCTCTTGAAATGGAGAGCTACCAGTTTACCAGGTACATCCCGGAATACTTGGGCAAGATCATTCTCAGTGTCAAACCAAAGGAACTGGATGAAATCCTGGACGATTTCAAGGATAAAATGAAGCGGTCCAATGCGCAAATAGGCATGCTGATCGCCAAGACGGTCGGCGTCATGATCCGCAATTACGGGTTGTACAAGGTAGTCAACGGTGAAGAGGACAAGGTTTACAGGGAACGGCTCTATACTATGCTGGGCATCTTGCTGAATGGACTGGTCAGCTATATTCCAAGTGTCACAGAAGCCGCAATGGGCGTTATAGGCAAGGATATCTTCGGCGATCGTGCTATGCCGACTGAGGACAAGCTGCTGCTTTTCAAGATGGCCATCAAGAAAATTCTGACGCTCCATCACAATACGGACGAAACCAAAGAATTGATTTTCCTCAACAATTCTTCGGGGCTCAAGCACATCTACCACTTTATTTCGGATTACCAGCACAACCAGGGGAAAATTGAGATTCCGGTCAAGGATCGCGTGGCGTTTTTCCCGGGTTCCTTCGATCCGTTTTCGCTGAGTCACAAGCAGATTGCCCGGGACATCAGGAATTTGGGCTTTGAGGTTTATCTGGCCGTCGACGAATTTTCCTGGTCAAAGCGGACTCAGCCAAATCTGATCCGCCGCGAAATCATCAAGATGTCCGTGGCGGATGAACTGGAAATCTATACTTTCCCACGAGACCATGCCATCAATATTGCCTACCCGCCAGACCTGGACTTTATTCGAAAGGTGTTCGCCCCGTCGGAGGTCTATATTGTCGTGGGCAGCGACGTCATTCACAACGCCTCGGCATATCGAATCGGGCAGGCAAAAGCGGCCATCACTTCTTTTCCGCACATAGTGTTCGACCGCCGGATAGATGGCGGAGAACTCGAAGACGAGGTCTTAAAAGACAAGATGGCGGCGCTTCCGGAGAACAGCATCGTCCTGTCCCTGCCGCCTCAGTACGAACTGATCAGTTCAACACAGATCCGGAATTATATTGATGATAACAGGGACATCTCCGAGCTTGTGGATCCCCTCGCTCACCGATATATTTACGAAAAGGGCCTCTATCAGCGGGAGCCGCAGTTTAAGGAAACCATGACCACCAAATCGCTCAACGTCGAAATTGTGACAGAGCCGGACGAGACGCTGCTGCGCTGTTTGGCAGACTACGTTGGTCAGGAGCCGGAGCAGTTTGTGGAAAAAATCAGAGAAGCGTCGAAGCTGACGGATTTCAGAATGCTGATTGTCCGCGGCATGGAGAGCGACGTGCCGCTGGTGGGCTTCTCATGCTTCCACTGGCTGAGATCTGCGAACATTTACAAGGAATTCAGCAGTGAAATGCTTATGAATACCATTCGGGATGAGTGCATGGGACGGATTATTGTCATTGATGGCATCTATGCCACGGAGAATCGGATGCACCGCAATCCCAAACAGATGCTCCTGACAGAGACACTGGCCTTTTGCCTTGCCAAGGACTATACGAATGCGCTTTTCAGAGATGTCGTCACCGGCCGGATTGATCAGGATATGGTTGAGATTCTCGAACTCCAGGGCTTTTTGCCTTTGGAGAGCGACAATCCAGGCGAGATCGTTTATACTGTCAACATGTCGTCTCCATGCACGTTAAATCTGGACATCAAATCCTTGATTAAGGACCCTTACAAAAATTCCGAACGCGTCACAGCTGCCATCCTGAGAGCCAGAAAGCGCCTTCAGCGCGCCATGACCAGGCTTTATCCGGGACATCTCGTCCTCAGCTTCGACCGGTCAATGATCTATGAAAGTCTGATCAAGAAGATTTGTGATGAGAACCAAGTGCCTACAACGCCGATGGTTCCAAGACAGCTGGGTGAGTACATGTGCGTCCCATTCGGCGATATTTTAAAGCGCTGGATCATGCCGAATACAGTCACCAAGGCCATACACGTGGAAAAATACTTCAATTATTCTTTGGAAAACTACAAAATCGAAGCCTACCCTTATTACCTGGATTTGGACAACCAGACAAACATGCTGAAGTCCTTCAATCGACCTGTTATGATGGTGGACGACATCCTGGACAAAGGGTACCGCATCAAGGAAATTGAACCGGTCATGAGACGCCATGACGTCAAAATTCAGAAGATATTTGTTGGTGTGCTGTCAGGCAGAGGCAAGGCCTTGATGGAATCCAAAAACATTGACATTGAGACCGCTTACTTTATACCGAGAATCCGGGTCTGGTTCAATGAAGGCAAAATGTATCCTTTCATAGGCGGCGACGCAGTCTGGAAATCTGACGCACCGGAACGAAACATGATCCCGTCCGTCAACCTGATCCTGCCTTACGCATCGCCAAGTTTTATCAAAGGGGCGAGTGTCACCAGTATCTATCAGCTGTCGGAGACCTCCATTGAAAACAGCAGGGAAATATTGATGGCCATTGAGGAAGAATACCAAAGGGAGAACGACCGACTGCTGACGTTCTCCAGGCTGGGTGAAGTCTTTGTCTATCCGAGATTCCCTGACAAAGGCGAGGACATCCGTTATGATGTGAACCGGAAAGTCAGTGAATACTTGGAGCTCGACCTCGAGAATCTGAGAAAACTTAAAAAAATGCTGGTGGTGGATAAAACTTGAGACTATATCGTTATGAAGACTGTTTGATTTTAAGTGAGCAGAGCATCAAATCTCTGGAAAAGAACAGAATTTTCCCCGAACCGGATGATGATTTTGGAGATATTCATGCCCTGTACTATGCGATCCGGACAGGCACCCATTCCAAAGTGCTGACGCGTTTCGTGGATGACAGTGACGCCATGGAGGACAAGGAAACCCTAAGCTATCTGGTGGATCATAAACGTGGCAGGAGCATTGTTTCAGAGCTTGAGCCATATCTGCCTGTTCATCTCATTCAAGCTTTAAGATCTTTAAAGGCTTTTTTCATCAACATAGACTCACCTCGTTGGATGGAGGCGCTCGGCAGTGCGCCCCTCTCAAGACCGGCTAAGATCAATATCATGGGCCTTGGTGATGTGGGCAGTACCCTTGCTATAGGACTCTTGCTGCAAGGGGAGAAGAGTGTTGCTGAAATCGGGCTCTATGACCTTGACGAAAAACGCATCGAGCGCTGGGTCATTGAGCTGGGTCAGATCGCTCGAGGCTCTGGCGACAATTTTCCAAAAGTTCGCGGACTGAAGCATGATGAGCTTATGGACTGCGATGTCTTTGCCTTTACGGCCACGGCAGGCATTCCGCCTCTCAGTGTCACCACTGGAGATGTAAGAATTATCCAATACGAAGGAAACTCTAAAATAGTGGACGAGTATGCACGCCTGGCTCGACGAAAAGGCTTCAAAGGCTTGTTCGCCGTGGTGTCTGATCCTGTGGACCTCCTTTCCCGTCGCGCCTATGACACCTCCAACCGCAATGAGCACGGCACTTTTGACAATAAGGGCCTGCTGCCGGAACAGGTTATGGGCTTTGGCCTTGGCGTCATGTACGGGCGTGCCCGGTACTTCGCCAGAGAGCTGGATTTCAATTTTGAGCATGGCAGAGCCTATGGTCCTCATGGAAAAGGACTGGTGATTGCCAACGATGCTTTGAGAGGACAATATGATCCAATGGTCTCTGAAAAGCTGACGAAAATGACGGTTGAAGCAAATCTGAGGATCCGTGAACTGGGGTATAAACCCTATATCGCACCTGCGCTGGCATCTGGTGCTTTGTCAATTCTGGATGCCCTGGAAGGCCATTGGCACTATAGCTGCGTCAGCGTTGGAGGCGTATATTTTGGCTGTCGCAACAGGCTGACCCCTTACGGGCTCGAAGTTGAGCGTAAAATGCTGGATCCCAGGTTAGTACGGCGTATAATGGACGCTTTTGAGGAGCTGGAAAATCAATGGAGATTCTTACAGTCATCAGCCCTGGTCTAAAAACCGAAAAGTTAAAAAAGATGATTTTGGATGTGGCAGCTGGTGCGGGCTGCAGCATGGAGCTCGTGACTCGCAGAGAAAACTGGCCTGTGGATTACAGAGGAAAAAAGCTGCTGTTCGCTGTGGAACTGGATGAGGTAGGCAGTGATTTTGAATTTATGTCTTATCTTAAGGTGCTTGCGGCGTCTTCGCCAGACTTTGAAGGCGCTCATGCGGCGCTGCTCCTGAACGCCTCGTCAGAGCTATTCAGCAAGACATTCGCAAAACTTGCGATTTTCAATCTTAACAGCATGGGGCTTGGATTTATTGGAAAGCCGCTGGTTGAAGCGCTTCCGGATGATATCAACTTAAAGACCTGGCAGAGACATCTTCCGGGGACGCGCCCGGAAATTCTGAAAAAATTGTGCAGTGATCTGGGACTCAGGTTGAGTCAGTCCAAGACAGTCAGACTTGAGAGACTGCGCCTTATGGTCATTCACAACAGCGACATACGAACTTCCAATACCCTGATGCTGACGCATATGGTGATTCAGAGGCTGGCGCAGCGACTGGGCGAGCGGCTTCAGGTTGAGGAAATTCGTATGGAGGAGGGGACGATTCGGGATTGCCGGGGGTGTACCTTCCATACCTGCATGACCTTTGCGGAGCAAAAGGCTTGTTTTTATACCGGGGATAACTTCGATAAAATATTTGCTTCTATTGAGGATACCGACGCCATTGTCTGGGTATGTCCCAATTATAATGACACGATCAGTGCGACGCTGATGGCGACGATCAACCGGATGTCCGGGATCTACAGAACCGTACGTTTGGATCACAAGCGGATTTACGGGATTGTGGTCTCGGCGAACTCCGGTGGTGACAGCGTCGCCATGCAGCTGATTGACGGCCTTTGTCTGAACAAAGGATTTATGCTGCCGCCGTATTTCGCATTGATTGAAATTGCCAATGAGCCACTGAGCGTACTGAGAAATAAAGGGATCGACACCAGAATCGACGCTTTTGCGTCGCGGATTGGGCTTTAGAGAAGCAGGGGAAGTGCGGTAGCTTGGATTGTGGGACCACTTAGGTTGGTGATCAAGGTCCAAGTTACCCTAAATTTGCACTGCTTTTTCTCTGACTCAAAAAATATTTGTTGTTTGAAGTTCGCCGTTTTGAGGGTCTGAGAGGGCTTGACCAACCTGTTAGGGCAACATAATATCGCGGTTGCCAGTTTCTGGTCTTGAATTTTCAGAATATTGTGATATAATGAGACCATACAAAAAGTTAAGAGATCAGTTACTTGCTAGTGTACTTTAATCCCGTAAAGGCGTTAAGTTCACCAATAGGTCAATTGAATCATCTTAATTTTTTCGTATTTTTGAAGCTCACCGAGTAAGGAAAGGGGTGGTTCCACCAAATACAAATGCAGAAGTATTGAGTTTGATTTCGAGTGGCCATTCGTCTTTTCCGTCCCGACGCTCTAACCATTAAGTTTGGTTGGCGATTCGGCAGCCTAAACGGCATGTTGATGTGACGAGTGACTCTGCGAAACGCACATCAACACAAGCAAGCACCTGTATTACAAGCAACACCTGCATTACAAGCAACACCTGTATTACAAGCAACACCTGTATTACAAGCAACACCTGTATTACAAGCAACACCTGTATTACAAGCAACACCTGTATTACAAGCAACACCTGTATTACAAGCAACACCTGCAATACAAGCAATGCCTGCAATACAAGCAATGCCTGCAATACAAGCAATGCCTGCAATACAAGCAACACCTGTAATACAATCACCATCAGCAACACTTTAAGATCTGTAATACCTCAACACCGTCAACATCATTATGAATCAAAGTTTTAAAATCAACACCATTTATAATCAATAAAGGTACCTGAATTAACTTTTTTAGCACGTAATACCGCTGTACAGCAAAAGAATGACCCGCAACACATCAATAATCAACACATCAATACCGGCACTACCAGTACCATTAAGTTGATTTTGTATTGGCAATACCGGAATATGAAAGTTTGTTTCAAAAGCAATAAAGCAGTTAACAATTGAATAGCAATAAAGCAACAAAGGTTTTTGAATGACCATGATGTTGACAGCAATGCGTTTTAAGAATTAAAGTAAGATTAAGCGAAGTTAATGCAGTTTGCAGTGGTTGGCGCTACATCAACCCTCTAGGTAAGTCGGTGAGCATAAGTATCAACACTCGAGTGGAAAAATTTAATTGTAAAGGAACATCGTGTTTTGGAAATTGAAATGTACAGTTAAAGGCACGCTCCGTTAGTAACTGGGAACGTGCCTTTAGCTTTTTTTGTGAGTTTGTCAGCTTATTTCTTGCGTCTCAGGTAAGGATCCTGGCGCAGCTGTTTGTGGATGATCTTCCACTTGTTTCGCATTTCATTTCTAAGCTCAGGATTCGTTTTGCTTTCGATATATTTAGCTTCGCGCTGAAGCTTCTGGTAGTGGTCCAGTTCTCTTTGCTCCAGCACTTGAAGTTCAATCGCTTCGAGAACGGCGCACCCTGGCTCATCGATATGACGACAGTCCTTGAAGCGACAGTTTGCCGCCAGTGACTCAATCTCTTCAAAGGTAGTCTCGACGCCACTGTCAGTCCGCCAGAGTCCAAATTCTCTCATTCCCGGGGTATCCAGCAGATAGGCTCCGCCTGGCAGCTGAATGAGTTCCCGGTGGGTTGTGGTATGTCGTCCCTTACCGTCGCCATCACGAACTTCTTTGACTTTCATTGTTTTTTGGTGGGTCAATGCATTTACCAAAGATGACTTGCCGACGCCGGATGCCCCTACAAGCGCAAGTGTCGCGCCTGGGTGGAGCCATGGGGAAAGCCCTTCAAGTCCCTCGTTCATCAGTGCGCTGATGGCTATGACGCTGACGCCGTGGAGTCTGGTTTGAAGATCTTTCACGACCGTTTCCCACTGCGGACATAAATCCCGCTTAGTCAGCAAAATCACCGGCACACCGCCGCTGTCCCAGGCGGCGCTTAAGTACCTTTCAATAGTATTAAGCCTCATATCAGGGGTTACGGGCAGGGCGATCAGGACATAATCAAAATTGGCTGCGACGACCTGTTCCACGAAAGCGGTACCAGCAGCTTTTCGCACCAGAGCGCTGCGGCGTTCAATTAAACCGTCAATTAAAGCGAGCGTCTGATCTTCAGAAAATTTTAGGCCAACGTAATCCCCGGTCACAGGGTAATCAGAAGGGGAAAGCGCGTTGTGGCGAAATCTCCCGGTCAAATCTGCCTGCAGTTCTCCTTTGGCGCTGACAACACGCCAGGCATGGCCGTAGGATGCGATAACTCTGGCTGGCTCCAAGGTATCTCCGTAAGTTCGGATCCATTGACTTTTAAGACGTTCATCCATGAAGAACGTCATTGATGTTTGATTCAATATAAAACCTCCAATATCCAAAAAATAAAAATGAACGGGCTGACCCCGTTCGGCATAGGATAAGTCATTCTTCAGACAGACACGACAAAAAGAGGGTAGCCTCATCATGCTTTGTGCTGCCTTTAGAAAAAAACTTAGACGAAAGGTTGGTGGACCAGAGCAGCTGTCCCGCTCTGCGCGTTATTGTCAGATCGCAATATCCTCAAAAGTCACTCGCTGCGTCATAAAACAACACTCCTTTCGCCCGGAGGCGCAAATTAATAACTGCTTCGATATCAGAATAAAACAAAACCGGAGCAGTGTCAAGCATAATAACTTGACGCGGCTCCGGTTCAACATAATAGTTACTTAAATGCTGCGAGTTCGAAATTATCCAGCCATATAATGCTTCCCGGCGCGCTGAATTGGAGCTTCATGGCGGTGATTCCGTCGTAGTTGGATTGAATTGTAACCATTTCCCAGTTTGAAGTCGACTGTGGCATTAAAGTCAGCTTTTTGGTGAATTTTAACCCGTTGTCGTTATAGCCAAAGACTGTGAGGACGACGCGGTCTGTCTCGCTGGATTTCATCCAGAAGGAAAGCGCTGTTGAACGATTGACATTCAACCCATCCAGGGACAGCTGTGCTTGATCCGAGTCGGTCATATCCAGTTTGAGTGAGGCGGTTCCGGTTCTGGAAATTTTTTCGTCATAGCTGACATTAGCGCTGACATTTGAGGTCTGAATGCCGCTCAGAGGGTTGTCTGCTCCAGTGACCGTCACCTGTTCGCCTTCTGCCGATGGT
Organism: Acidaminobacter sp. QWL-03; assembly: GCF_058683855.1. NCBI lineage: Bacteria > Bacillati > Bacillota > Clostridia > Peptostreptococcales > Acidaminobacteraceae > Acidaminobacter > Acidaminobacter sp. QWL-03. The sequence continues at coordinate 1,530,923 of NZ_CM178752.1, read as the reverse complement.
ATTGCTGCACCCTCAGAAAGTTCGTGCTCCATAACTTGACTGTAGGCGTTGCTCCAACGGTAGCGGTCTTTAACCATAAGCGTCACTTTGTACTTGCCTGCGTTCTTAAAGGACACCGTCAAATCAAATTCGTCAGAAGAGAGCAGCTCTGTGCCATCCTTTTCGATTCGCCATGATATCTGGGTCAGTTTATTGTCAGAGCCTGAAACGCTGCTTTTATTGATAAAATGATAAGTACCGTTATCCATCTGGGTCTCAAAACGTGCGACCGGAGCCTTTCTCACAAACAATCCCGTCAGGATGTTGAAGATTCCAAAGAGGACCAGACAGGCGACTGCAATGAGCAGCAGCCAGGCAATCCATTTGAACTGCCTTTTCTTGACTAGTTTTTTCTTGGGCGGGCTCGAGCGCCTGGCAGGTTCTTCGGAGATAAAGAGATTATCAAGTTCTATACCAATAGCACCGGTACGAGAATCCTCGCTTGAATTGCCTGGGCCTTGACCTGATGATCTCAGTGGTGCGGTCCTGACACCTCCTGCAGATGCCCCTAAAGCAGCCGTGCCGGCAGCTGCAGCGCCTAAAACTGCCGCGCCCGCGCCAATACCGCTGGTGGCGTTGTAATCTGTCTCTGAACGGCTATTTTTTGGATGCAAGCTGATACTGCTCTCCGCTTCTCCGGTAACCCCTGCCCCGGCGATTGATCCTCCGGCGTCTGAGTCGGCATTCTCTGGAGTGGTCGTGTGAATGGTCCCGGCAACGCGTTCGCTTGAAGCCATGAGCCCTGCAAAAGTGCCTCTTGCGGCTGAAATGGAAGCAATGGCACCCACGGCCAGTCCGGTGATCAGGTTTTGGATCCCGTCTGATTCAAACTCCTCGTACGCCGCGACCTTTGGTTTCAAAATCTGGTTGAGAACACCAGAAAGCTTTTTAGTGACTGCCGATGGTTCAAGTTCCGGATTGAAACCACGGTCAAGGACAATCAATTCTTTAGGTTCAAGTCCTGTATCCTGAACGACAAACTGATTAAGGTCTATGAGCAATGACTGGATTGCTGGCGGCAGCCCCTCATAGGCAGCGGCCTGATCCAGATAGAATTCAGCCAGTTTCATCCTGTCGCTTGGGAGAAGCCGCGGAGACTCAATCAATGCAGTGAGCGGCGCACCCTCCGGGTAAGCGGTTACCACGACCAGTTCAGAAACGGTATTTTCAATATGTACCAGATTTTTAAGCGAGCGCTTCAAGAGTAAATAAAGGCTCTCATCAAAGGTGTCATCCCGGTAAAAGCGGTTGATGACCACGATCTCATCAGGAGATAGCTTAGACGTTCCCATCAGAATACGCTGTCTTGAATTTTGTTCAAAGACTTCTTTTATGTCAAATAGTTCCATGAACGCTTCGCTCATGTACTTTCACCCCTCAACTATCCATTTTCAGTGACAGGCCTTTTGAATATTATATAACAAATTATCGGTGCTGATAAGGTTGTATTGTAAATTCAATGGTTCCCATGGATTTACCATGAATTAAACCACAATTTGAGATGTGGGTGCTGCTGCAAAAACGGAAAAATTTTGCTAAACTGAAAGTTAAGAAAGCAGTTACTTTGTCGACGAAACGGAGGAGCAGAAATGGTTCAAATATTACACTTAGGGGATTGTCATTTTGATGACGCCTATTATTTAAACAGACCTGAACGCAAGCGCCTCCTGGATGAGTGCCGGGAAGAGGCACTCAGAGCGGCAGTGGAGACAGCGGTCGACCGGCAGGTGGATCTCTTTGTGTGGGCGGGGGATTTACTGGACGGCGAGCGGCGCATCAGCTTAAAAACCAGAGGTATGCTGGAGCAGGCGCTTTCTGATCTGAAACGCGCCAAAGTGGAAATAGCTTGGATGACAGGAAATCATGATCCAAAAGCCTATTTGGAGGCCCAGTCACTGGATCAGCTACTGGAAGCCTATGGCGTTCATCTGTTTGACGGCAAAGTGCGGGAAGTCATGCTTAAGGCCCAAAATGGCACACCTTACAGAGTGGTTGGGTCGGGACATGAAGAAAGAGGGTTGGTGGAGAATCGTGTCAGAACCTACCCTGTTAAGGCGGATGGCGTGCTGACTATCGGCCTGCTTCATGGCTCTGTGCAAGGGTCCGCGTTAACCGTAGGCGGTACTCACAAGGGAGTGACTGCTGAACTGCCGCCCGGGCTCGAACCGGGGGATCTCTATTTTCCGTGTACAAAAGCGGACCTGGCGCGGCTTGGGTATGACTTGATCTGCCTGGGACATGTTCATGTGCCCTATAAAATCGAGATGTCAGGCACTGCGGCATTTTATGCCGGCAGCTTGACTGGACTGAGCCATAAAGAGGCGGGGTCTCATGGCGCCTGGATCCATACCCTTGGGCATGGTGCGGTTACAAGCCGGTTTCTTGAACTTTCGACCCTGGAGTGGAAAACCATTCAAATCACTGTGACACCAGAGTTGTCATTGGCGCAGTTTGTCGATCTGGTTCAGTCGAAAACGGAGACGCAAATCACGAATCCGGGATTGGCACCCTATTTGGAGCGGTTTGACAATGGCAGTCCCGTACGCAGTCGCAGCGGCGCTGATGAACTGTCAATTTCTAATCGTAGAAGCCGTCTGATGCTGAGACTTTCGATCAGCGGCGTGAACGACACAATACTGACGGCTGTTCGCCATGATCCGGATACCCTTCGGGACCGGATTGGAAATGCGGTGAATGCTGCTGAAGTCGAAATAGGGTCGGAGATGGTACCGGAGCGGGTTCTGGAGCTTCAACGGACGGGGGATACCTTTGCGGCGCATCTCATCACTTGTCTGGAGGATCCGGAGTTTATGGCGAATTTGTGGACCGCTTACGCTCAGCGTGCCCTGACTTTTGAGACTGAGAGGGTGGAGCGCCCGGGAGTCGAAGACGACAATGGCTTCAGGACGGGTTTGAGTGTTGAGGACAGTGAGGCGCAGCTGCTTGAGGATGCCCTTCATGACCTCTGGCCCCGCTGGATGCAGTCGTCGAGACGAATGGGCGGTGATCAGGCATGAATCTGACAGAACTGAAACTGGAAGGCATAGGCGGCTATGAGCAGTCAAAGACCTTCGAATTCAAGCCCGGCCTGAATCTTCTCGTTGGACCGAATGAGGCTGGTAAATCCAGCCTGAAGCGTGCGGCAGAGATTGCGCTGGTGGGATTCAGATCTGCCCAGGATCGGCATATGGATTCTGAGCAGGCCCGGGTGGAGGCGCGTTTCTCAACAGAGAGCGGCGATGTCCGGATTTTGCGCGCCTATGGTAAACGGATGAATGGCCAGCGCATTTCCGAAGCGGATTCGGAAGCGGTAAGCATTGGCAACGGCGCAGCCTTTGATGGCATGGAACCTGAGGTGTTCGCGTCCTTGTTTTCCATAGGCGTGGATGAACTGAGCGAACTGAGGACTCAGGATTGGGAGACGATCGAAAGCAGATTGGTGGGGCATTTGGCATCGACGGGCATGGCGCTGCCTTCTGAAGTGCTGGATCAGCTGTCCAGGGAAATGTCTGCGATTTATCGCGAAAACGGCCGGGGCAACTTTGAACTGAAAGCGATCTTGTCGGCACTGAGAACCAAACGGGAGCAGCGTTTGGCCGCGGTCACGGCCATGGATGCGGAAGCGGGACTGGATCAGCAGATCGCGGAGACCTCGCTCCGACTTGAGGCCGCGGAATCGGAAGCGCGCTTGTGGCAAAGCCGTGCGGATCAGATTCATCAGCGTCCGGACTTATTGGCGCTGGTTCGGGAGATCCAGTGGTACACTCAAAAACTCGAGGCGCAAGATGACTTGATTTTGCCGGATCGTGAGGCCTTTGAGGTCTATGAAAAAAACAGGCAGTGTATGGAGGCAATAGTAGAGCCTGAAAACAGGACTAAAAAATCCGCAGTGGGTTTCTTGGGCGCCGCGGCAATCCTTTTGTCCGGCATGCTTGGATTGAGTGCTGTACTGCGTATCCCTTACCTCGCTTTTGCGGGAATAGCGGCAGCTATTATCCTGACCTGGAGAGGGCTGAAGGACAACCGGCAAGCGTCACTTCTGGAGCGTCAGCGCCGCGAGATGGAGCGGGAAGAAGCGCGTTTTATCCAGGAATTGCCTTTTCAGGGTTCGCTCGCAGTGGAAGAAAGCCTTGCGCTGCTCGAACTCAGAGAGAAGGAAGCGATTCTGAGGACCCGCTTGAACGCGGATTCGGATTACACGCGGTTTAGCGCATGGCTGCCAAATCAGCCTCTGGAGGAGGCCCAGAGCTTCGCAATGAAGGCACGGCTTGAGTTGGCCGCCCTTGAGAATCGCCGTCTGGCCCTCGAACTGAAGTCGAGGCGCCAGGAGATCGCCGCGGAAATTGAGGATGTGGAGCGGGAGATTCTCAGCCTCGAACGCCGTCAGTCCAAGTGTGTCTCTGAATGGAACCGCATGCTTTTAGAAAGCCTGATTGTGGCGTCGGCAGACCAAGCCTTCAGATCCCGCCGCCGCTATGATTTTCTCGCCGAGTCCACGGTGTATTTGAAAAAACTCACAAATGAACGCTATACCGCGCTTCTGGCGCGGGCGGAATCCCCCGGCAGGTTTATGGTGGAAGGGCCGGAGGGCCTTAAGCCTGTGGATGGACGACTCAGCCGCGGCACTCAGGAGCAGGTCTATCTGGCGCTTAAGCTGGGGTTGGTGGATGCCCTCGATCCCGAGGGAAACTGGCCTGTATTTTTGGATGATGTGGCAGTCAATTTTGACCGCGTCCGCCGCAGCGGACTAGACGCGCTGCTGGAAACCATTTCAAAACGGCGCCAGGTATTTTACTTTACCTGCCGGGATGATCTTCCGGCGCGCCTGGAGGCAAATTTGATCCGGATGGGATGAAGACAGGTGTCGAATCATGAAAAAACAGGGTTTGACAACAGAACAAATGTTCGATATACTAAACGCATCAAAGGTCCTGTGAAAGAAGGTGAATCTCGTGAAAATCGTTGCGAAACCCGTTGAAATGATTGCCTATTTTGAAGAGGATGGCGGGGCCATCCGACCGGTCAGGTTCCGTATGGAAGAGGAGAATGAACGGCGCGTGACCGTCAAGGTGGATCAGGTGCTCTGCGTGGAGCGCGAGAAACTGGCGGGACACCCTATGTTCGTGTATCGCTGTCAGAGTGAAATTGAAGGGGTCGAGCGCGTTTTTGAACTCAAGTATGACATTGAGGCCTGCAAGTGGATGCTGTTCAAGATTTAGCCCTAAAGCTGCTGTTTGGAGTCTTTTTCGGAATTCCGCAGAAGGTTGGGGGATCATCATAGGCAATGTTAAAAAAAATATCTCTCTTTCGGCGAGTCTTTCCGTATATCGGGGTATATAAAGAACAACAAATCCGTAAGAGGGGGGTCTGACCCATGAGCGTCCATCATTTTCATTACAATTTTCGAGAGGCGTTGACCAAAAAGTTGAAAGAGCAATTTGCGGAGGATATTGAAAAATATCGTCATGAAATGACTCGGGTTCAGCAGATTGACGAAGCGGAGCAACTCATCTTCGACTATTTTGGGAGACTGGCTGAGGACCTCGAAGATGTTTTGGCGGTCTCAGACGGCAGTGTCGGCTTTGAAGGCCCTGAAGGCGACACCATTATCCGCTTTTCCGTTCGTGAAAATTTCATCCGCTTCACGCGCCGGGACAAATTTATTGAGGTTAAGATAGGCAAATATGATGCTGTGGATGATATGGTCGAATCGACCATACTGGGCTATGTCGTCGCCGGTGAAAAAAAGGCGCAGACCAGACGTGTAGGCAAAGTGCACGGTGGCTCGACCTTTGATGAGAATACGCTGAACTCCTATATGCGGGAAGCGTTTGGAAATTTGTTCCACGAATTTAAAGTCGAAGAGGAACACAAGCCTGAATAGACTTTAGGATGAAATGTAAAAGGACTGTCTGAAAAATGCCTTATAAAGCGCATTGCCAGACAGTTCTTTTTTCAGTGGTGTGAGGCTATGTAGGGTGACTCTAAAGCGCGGAGCGCATCATAGGATAATCCTCGTCTCCAACGCCGCCCATGACCGGCTGAATCCCGGTGTGGAGGAAGGAGCCGCGCTGAATGACGCTGTTGCCGTATTTGAGGCGAAGGTCATCAATGGTTTTATCCAGCGCGCTGCGGGCAAGGGCTTTCGGGTGATCGAAAAACGACAGCTGCTGTGCCGTCTTTGGTGAGAGGTCACTGACGCGAACGCCAACGTGACGAAGGGCTGCACCGGTCCAGAGGTCGTCAAACAGGCCGCAGACTTCCCGGTACAAGTCATCTGTGGAATCGCTGCGGTAGAGCAGTTTTTTTTGATGGGAAAAATGTTCAAAATCCGAATGGCGGATCGATACGGAAACGAGGCCGTAGGTCAGCCCTTTGTCCCTGAGGCGCATGCCGACCATTTCCGAAAGGGACAGAAGGTACAGTCGGGCAATTTTGCGATCCTCCACATCAAAAGGAATGGTGGTGGAGTTTCCAATGCCTTTGACCCCGTCACTTTCCGATTCCAGCATGCCAGCGCTGTCTATGCCGTTGGCGTAATTCCAGATCACGTCGCCATGCTTTTTGAACCGGATCCGCAGCAGTGTCCGGTCGAACCGCGCGATCTCGCCAATGGTGCGGATGCCCATGCGGTCGAGCTTCTCCTTGGTGGCGCGGCCCACCATAAACAGGTCGCCGGCCGGGAGCGGCCACATTTTCTCCTCAATTTCCTCCGGATACAGGGTGTGGACCTGATCAGGCTTTCGAAAGTCAGAGGCGACTTTGGCCAGGAGCTTGTTGACGGAGATGCCTATGTTGACGGTAAAACCCAGCTCCATCCGGATTCTGTTTCGGATCTCATGGGCGACTTCCACCGGGCTTCTGCCGCCAAGGCGTACGTCGGTCATTTCCAGGAAGCACTCATCAATGGAAAACACCTGAACACGGGGTGAATAGTCTTTCAGGATTTCCAGCATGGCGCGGTGGCAGCGGATGTAAAGCCCGTAGGTCGGGCGAACCAGAACGAGATTTGGGCATTTGAGGAGCGCGGCGCCCACACTTTCGCCGGTTTGTATGTTATAAGTCTTGGCGGGGATGGATTTCGCGAGAATGATTCCGCGGCGCTTGGTGACGTCGCCGCCCACCGCGGACGGGATGCTCCTCAGATCCAGAGTTTCTCCAATCTGCAGGCGGTAGGCGGCCTCCCAGGATAAATAGGCGGAGTTCACGTCGACGTGAAAGACAATGCGCGAAGCTGACATGAGAGGATCTCCCTCCTTTGTAATTTTGGTAGGGTGAAATTTGGGGTCTGAGATGAAACTGGGTGTCAGACACCCGGTTTCTGTCTTCATTTTAACAGAACAAACGTTCTGTTTCAAGGTGAGAAAAAATATTGCGGCTGCCTTTCAAATGAGGAACCAATGGTTCGCGGCGGGCGTCTAATGCTTTGCTTGGAAGTCTTTTGCCTGAATGGGAGGTTAGCCGGAGGTGCTGGATTAAGTGACCATCGGCAAAAAAATCTTGAGTTATTGAGAAAAATTAATATTGTTATGGAATTATCAGGGGTAAAAATGTAAGGCTGTGAAAATCAAAAGTCGAAATACGGAGGGGTGGGATCGCCTTGGCCGCAATTGAAGTCAAAGAGCTCAGAAAAGTTTATCGCTTAGGTCACGAAAAAGTGGTGGCCCTCGACAAGGTCGACCTTGAAATTGAAAAGGGTGAAGTCTGCTGTATCCTTGGCACCTCGGGCTCGGGGAAGTCGACGCTGCTCAACATGATGGCGGGGCTGGAAAAACCCACCAAGGGTACCATTGAGATAGAAGGACACCGCATCAGCGCCATGAACGAGGCAGAGCTTGCCCGCTTCAGGCAGCAGAATGTGGGCTTCGTCTTTCAGTCCTATAATCTGATCGCCTCCCTCAATGCACTGGAAAACGTTATGATGCCGCTAATGTTTCGCAGAGTGCCAAAGGGCGAGCGCGAGGAAATGGCCATGGATATTCTGATGAAGGTCGGGCTCGAAAAATATATTGCCCACAAACCCAATCAGATGAGTGGCGGGCAGCAGCAGCGGGTGGGCATAGCCAGGGCATTTGTGGGCTCTCCGAACATCATCTTCGCGGATGAGCCAACGGGCAACCTGGACAGCAAAACTTCGGAGTCGGTTATGGAGATTATGCTGGGGATGGCGCGGCAAAACCACCAGACACTGGTGATCGTCACCCACGACCCGGAGGTCGCCGCCTTTGCAGACAAAGTCGTCCATATCAGGGACGGCAATATTGAATCGGTCGAAATCATGAGGGGAGAAGTGAAGGAATATGTTCATGCTTAAACGAGTGATGGCCCTGGGCCTGATGCTGGTCATGCTGCTGACAGGGGTGCCGGTGCCGAGTGCTGCGGCGGACGTGGGCACCAGCCAGTATATTCAAAAAGTAGGCACTATGACTACTTCGCTTTCCACCAAAGTGACTTCGATCCGAACGGATTCGACTTTTGCGCTGGTGCTGGCTTTGAGTCATTCGGATGAGACGGCCTATCAGAGCGTGGCCATCAGCAACGCTGCTCTAGGCACCTTTAGTCCGCTGAGTGGGCTTGCGGGGATGTCGAAGGTGACGTCGCCATCGGCAGCGGTTCTCTCTGGGCTGGGAATTTCGAGCGAGGACGGCGCCAATTACGACATTTACAGAATTGACCTCCGCTACAAGGGCAACGGAGAGGCAACGCTGCCGATAGTCATCCGAACCGCTGACGGGACCACGGAGGAAACCATTGTCGTTCCCGGCATCCGAACCGTGGAGGAGGACCCAGTGACGGAAGTGCCGGTCTACCAGCCGGTCATACGCGTCAAGGAATCCACGACGACGCCGCTGATGCTGTCCGGCACAAAAGCGACGCTGGAGATTCCGCTGACCAACATCTCGGACGACGACGCAAAAAATGTCATTGTGACTTTCGCGGATCCCGGGACCACGCCATTTAAACTCGACCAGAGCGTGACCCATGACACAATTGACCGGCTGCGTTCGGAGGACACGGAGATCGCGAGATTCGACGTCGTGGTGTCTCCAACGGCGCAGACGCGCCTCTATGCCATCAAGCTCAATTTGCAGTACAAGGATTCTGACGATAAGCCTCATACGGATGCCAGCCTGGTTTACTATGTGCGGGTGAAGGCGGCGAATGTGGAGCCGACCATCGGCATAACGAACTATAGGTTTACGGGGGATAAGGTGGTCGCCGGGGTCAAAGATCAGATCGCGCTGGTACTGGAAAACGCCGGAACCATTGATGCCGGAGATGTGCGGATCAAGCTGACGGGCTTTGACGCAGGCAATTTGAGGCTGGACGGGGACATGGAGACGAAGTTTGTGGGGATTATTGGCGGAAAGCGGACGTCGGTGGTGACGTTCAATATTTTGGCGCCGTCCGGGGCCGCAAGTGGGACCCACGAGCTGACGGCGGAGATGACCTATATTGATTTGGACGGGAAGGCTTATACGACGACTTCCAAGATTTATGTGCCTATTGAGGGCAATGAGCTCAGCACGCTGGACATGAAGATTTTGAACCTGTCCAGGCCAAGGGTGGTTAGCGCCGGCGGGATTTTCTCCGTGTCGTTCGAGGTGAAAAACGAAGGGCGTTCGGACGCGGAGCTGGTGGAGGTCGCTATGGAATACCCTAGTGAGGCAGTGGTGCCTAAGACGTCGCCGAAAAGGACGTTCAGAACCATTGCTGCGGGGGCGTCGGAGACGCTGACGTTCACGTTCCAGGCTCGGGAAGAAGTCACGGCGAATTTTTATGATTTATATGCAGTGGTGAAGTACAGCAGCGTCGGGAAAGAGGAGCAGCTGCAGATTCGGGAGTACGCCGGGGTATCTATTTTGGGCTCTGGCGGCGCGGATGGCGGGGCTTCCGGCAGGCCTAAAATTATCATTCGGGATTATGGGATTGGCGGGGACGCTGTGCTGGCAGGCACGGAATTTGACCTGCAGCTGGATCTTTACAATACCAGCAGCAGCGAGGGCATTCGCAATATCAAGGTGACCCTGAAGCCGGAGGAGGGCGTGTTTTCGCCTATTGATATGGCGAGTTCATTCTTTATTGAAGCTATGGGTCGGCAGGAGATGCTGTCGAAGGTCGTGCGGATGCGTGTCAAGAACGACGCGGCGGTGAAGGCGTACGCCCTGACGGTGACCTTCGAGTACGAAGACAGCAAGGGCAATGCTTACGATGATCAAAAGAATCCTTATAAGGAAGAAGAGGTTGTCAGTATTCCGGTGATTCAACCCGTGCGGCTGGAAACCTCTGAGATTGGGCTTCCGTTTGAGGCCTACGTGAACAATCCGGTGCCGCTGTCCTTTGAGTTTTATAACCTTGGAAAGTCCACGTTGTATAACATGATGGTCAAAGTGGAAGGGGAAGGTGCTTTCCAGATTCAGGGTTCCAATTATTATGTGGGCAACTTTGAGGCGGGGAGAAGCGATTATTTTGACACGACGCTGATTCCAATGGCAGAGGGCGAGGCCGCGGGCATGGTCGTCTTTGAGTACGAGGATGCCAACGGTGAGGCCGGCCGTATTGAAAAGCCATTTTCTGTCAATGTCATGCCGGATCCAATGAGTGTGCCTGGCGAAGGTATTCCTGGAGAAGAAATTCCGGGAGAGGGTATTCCTGGAGAGGGCGGACCAATGCCGGGTCCGGGATCCAAGCTGGTGATTCTGGCAATCCTGGGCGCTATGGCTGCGCTTGTGGGCGGCGTCATGATCTGGAAGCGCAGGGCTGAGAAAAAACGCGCGGCTGAAATTGAGGCGGTGGAGGACAATGAATAGCGCGGATTTGATTTCAATGGGCGTCAAGAATCTGCTTCGCCGTAAGACGCGGACGATTCTGACCGTTCTGGGGGTTGTCATAGGAACAGCTTCCATTGTGGTCATGATGTCCCTGGGGATTGGCATGAACCGGAATTTTGAGGAGCAGCTCAAGAATATGGGCAGTCTCAACATCATAGATGTCAGCCCAAACTGGGGCTATGTGGAGCCGGGCATGCCGGCACCGGGGCCGGGCGCGGGTGAAGCGCCGAAGCTCAATGATGAGACGGTGGCTATAATCGAACAGATTCCTGGTGTGGATGCGGTGATGCCTATCATGTATCAGGGGATGCAGCTGAACGCCGGTCGTTATTTCACGTATCTCAACTTGAATGGGATTGACATGAGCAAGTCGGATTTTTTCGACTTTCAGGTAGAGCAGGGCGCTTTGCCCGATGGTTCCGGAAAATACGAGTTATTATTTGGCAGCGGCATCAAGGATTCGTTCTATGATCCGAAGTCCCGTGTCTATACGGGACCGCCGCAGGTGGAGCTGATGACGGCGCGGCTTCTGGCGCTGCCGGACAACGTGGACATCACTCAGCGTCCGAGAGGCGTCAAGGTTCAGGCTTCCGGTATTCTGGTCCAGAGCAACAACGAGCGGGACTGGACGGTTTATATGGACATCACTCAGATGACCAAGCTGAAGGAAGAGCTCGCCAAACTGTCGGGCAATAATGGCGGCGGCGGAGGAGGCGGCCGCGTCAGGCCGGATCCGAACGCGGACAAATATGGACAGCTCAAGGTCAAGGTTAATGACCTGAACAAGGTCCAGGAAGTGCAGCAGCAGATCAAGGATATGGGGCTTCAGGCCTGGAGTCTCTCGGACATCCTGGAATCCATGAAGCAGACGACGGCCGGGATCCGGGCGGTACTTGGCGGTATAGGTGCCGTGTCGCTGTTTGTAGCGGCGCTGGGGATCACGAACACCATGGTCATGTCGATTTATGAGCGGACTCGTGAGATTGGCGTCATGAAAGTGCTGGGCGCGGAGCTGCCGGTCATCAAGAAGCTGTTTTTGTTTGAGGCTGGGATGATTGGCTTCTTCGGAGGGCTTTTGGGGCTGGTGCTGAGTTATTTGATTTCCTGGCTGGTCAATTCTGTGGGGGTGAGCCTCTTCAATATTGGATGGGGCGAAACCACAGGCGGGATTTCGTTTATACCGCTTTGGCTGAGTGGCGCGGCCCTGGTGTTCGCGACTGTTGTGGGTATAGCCGCTGGTTTTTATCCGGCACTGAGGGCTATGAGGCTGAGTGCGCTGGAAGCTATACGCAATGAGTAAGGTGAAAAACGTGTGACCGGTAAGGCTGGTCACGCGTTTTTTTATATGGAAGCGTTACCTTCAGACATTTAAATTGTGTCTGAATTGTGTGAAGCTCTGGCACCAAACCAAAAACCGTCCGCGTCCCCAAATTGAAAGTTGTCCGCGTCACCAATATTGTAGGAAATGTGGTACAATGAAACAGGGCCAGAGGGCCTGAAATCATTATTGCTGAATGGGGTGAACCATTTGAAGATAACATCCAATTTGCCGTTTGTGGCCGCAGACGGACAGGTGTATTATGCGTACGATTTAGAAGAACGGCCGTTTCAAGGCAAGACCATTTATGAGGTCATCCGGATCATGAAGGGCAAACCGCTGTTCATGGAAGAGCACCTTGAAAGGCTGAAGCAATCCGGGCTGACTTTAGGCATGTCTATGGAAGGTATCGAAGCGGCTGTCGCAGAAGACATGAAGCAAGTCGTGGCCCACTGTGAGATTGAGGACAACAACTTAAAAATTGTCGCAGGCTATCTCGAAAGCGGCGCTTTCAGCTATGTGGTCTTTCCTGTCAAGAGCTTTTATCCGCCTGAAGGTTATTACGAAAACGGCGTCAAGACAGTGCTGATGCACGTGGAGAGAGAAAATCCAAACGCCAAGGTCATTAATACTGAGCTCAGCGCTAAGGTGGACAACCTGAGGGAAACCTCGGACATCTTTGAGGGTTTGCTTGTGGACAGCGGGGGCCGCATCACTGAGGGCAGCCGCTCCAACGTCTTCTTCATTAAAGGCGACCGCCTGCTGACACCAAAATCCAGTCATGTGCTGCTGGGGATCACGCGGCAGAAGCTGCTCGCGGTCGTTCAAGAACTGGGCATTGCCTTTGAGGAAACCGAAATCAGGGCTTCAGAGGCGCACCTTTTCGACGCCTGCTTTATCACAGGCACGTCCATAGGACTTTTGCCGGTGGCGCAGATCGACGATCAGAAAATCAACTCACCTGGAAATCCGATCCTAAAAAAGCTTCAGGAGGGCTATGACCGCATTGTCCAAAACTCGCTTGAAAAAATCGACTGGGAGTGAATTCGCCTTGAATCCTGTACATGAGAGATTTCTGAAATACGTTAAAATTGATACCGCTTCTGATCACCACTCCGACACCACGCCTTCCACAAAAAAACAATTTGAGCTCGCGAAACTCCTGGAACAAGAGATGAGAGCCATGGGCCTTAAAGAGGTCAGTTTGGACAATAACGGCTATCTTATGGCTGTACTCCCGGGCAATGCGCCCAAAGCACCGGTCATTGGCCTGATTGCCCATATGGACACCAGCCCGGACTTCACGGCGACTGGGGTCAATCCACAGATCATCAAAAACTATGATGGCGGAGACATTCTTCTAAACCAAGAGCAAGCTATCATCATGTCGCCGAAGGACTTTCCGGAGCTCCTGAAATACGTGGGTCAGGACCTCATCACTACTGACGGGACCACACTTCTCGGTGCGGATGACAAAGCCGGCATTGCGGAGATCCTGAGCGCGGTGGAATTCTTCATGGCAAATCCCGATATACCGAGAGGGGACCTCAAAATAGGTTTCACACCAGACGAAGAAGTTGGCCGCGGCGCGGATCATTTTGACGTTGAAAAGTTTGCCGCTGACTTCGCTTACACCCTGGATGGCGGAGAACTCGGCGAACTGGAATATGAAAACTTCAACGCCGCCTCTGCGACGGTGAAGTTTCACGGCCGCAACATCCACCCCGGAAACGCCAAAGACAAGATGGTCAATTCACAGCATCTGGCCATGACTTTTAGCGCCCTGCTTCCGGCGGCAGAGCGGCCTGAGCACACCACAGGCTATGAAGGCTTCTTCCACCTGAATGAAATGAAGGGCGACGTTGAGCTTACCGAACTCCACTACATCATTAGGGACCACGACATGAAGAAATTTGAGGCGAGAAAAAGCCTAATGACTGAAGCGGCAAACTTCATGAACACGAGATACGGCGCCGGCACGGTCGAGCTGATCCTCAAGGACTCCTACTTCAACATGAAAGAAAAAATCCTGCCGGTGATTGAGATCGTGGAAGAAGTCAAAGGCGCCATGGAAGCGGTGGGGGTCAAGCCTCTCATCAAGGCTATCCGTGGCGGTACTGACGGCTCGCGGCTCTCGTACATGGGCCTTCCGACACCGAATATTTTCACGGGCGGTCACAATTACCACGGCCGTTTTGAGTACATTCCAATGGCCTCCATGGATAAAGCCGTTGAAGTCATAGTCGAAACGGTTCGCCGTTTCGCTGAAAAGGCGGTTTGAAAGATGGATTTAAACAGATTGACACGCACCGAAATGGTCATAGGCGCTGATGGTCTGGACATCCTTAAAAATGCCCACGTGGCTATCTTTGGCATAGGCGGCGTGGGTTCCTTTGCGGCTGAGGCGCTGGCGAGGTCCGGCGTTGGCCGCCTGACCCTCGTCGACTTCGACCGGATTGCGCTGACGAATATAAACCGCCAGCTCCATGCCCTTGACACGACCATCGGCCAATACAAGGTTGATGTCATGAAGGAACGCATCACCCTCATCAACCCGGAGATTCAGGTGAGCGCAGTCAAGCAGCGCTATGACGCGGACACCTCTGAAGGGATTTTTGCCGATGGTTTCGATTTCGTCATCGACGCCATAGACATGGTCACGTCAAAGCTGCACCTGATCGTGACCTGCCAGGAACGCGGCATTCCGGTGGTGAGCTCCATGGGCACCGGCAACAAGCTGGACCCGACCCGGCTGGCTATGGCGGACATCTCCAAGACCTCGGTCTGCCCTTTGGCGAAAGTCATGCGCAAGGAACTGAAAGCACGCGGCGTGCAAAAACTCATGGTCGTGTACTCCACAGAATTGCCGGTAGAACCCCAAAATTTAGACCCGAATACATCAAACCCCAGAAAGGTTACACCGGGGAGTATATCTTTTGTGCCCCCTGTATCGGGCTTTTTCATGGCGTCCTACGTGGTTCGGACCTTGATCAAAAAGTAACAAAAAACCTAAAAGCCTTGATTTATCTGAGATCGGCATGTATAGTTAACATAACAAATTTGCCGATGGAGGATATTATGATTAAAAAGGTGATGACATTGCTGCTGATTGGCGGCACATTGGCGCTAGGCAGCGGCTTTGCAGACGTGGCGGAGCACTTTAAACAGCCCGTCTATAAATTAGGTTCCGTAAGCAAGGACGTCTACTGGCTGCAGCGGGCACTGAACGACGCAGGCTTCTACAAGGACCATGCGTACACATTAAACTACGGTCCGACGACCCAGCAAGCTGTGACGGCTTATCAAAAAAGTGTCGGACTGACAGCAGACGGCGTTGCAGGCACAAGTACTCTGGCTCAACTTCAGGCGGAGGACAGAATCCCTGAAGTCAAACGGGGGACCTATAAATTTGGAGATACCGCCAAAAGCGTTTACTGGATTCAATCGACGTTAATGCAGTTTGGCTATCTGGACATCGACAAGCCAACCGAGTTTTATGGCGCCATGACCGAAGAGGCAGTCAAGACCTTCCAGATGAAATTTAACATGACGGTGGATGGCAACGCGGGTGAACCTGTTCTTGCCAAGATGGCTGAGCTGGGGTACATATTGCTGACAACTACAGACGGCATAGCTTCAGCTGTATTTGAACAGACGGTCATTTCAAGGGGTGTCGGCGAGCGACGAGTGGGCGAATACGTCACCTGGAATGACATTCAGGGATCGTTGAAGCGCGGCTCTACGGTTCTGACGCTGGAGGACTTTAAGACCGGTGCAATTTTTAAAGTAAAAGTCACCTACGGCGGCGTTCATGCGGACATTGAGCCTGTGACAAAAGAAGACGCAGAAATTATCAAAAAGCTTTGGGGCGGTACCTACAACTGGTCCCGCAGAGCAATTCTGGTTCATTTCAATAACCGTATTATTGCAGCCTCTATGAATGGCATGCCCCATGCGGGCCTTGAAAATCAGCCTGAGGGCAAATACATCAACGACCGCTCTGCCGGATATGGTTACGGTTACAATTTCGACATGGTCAAGAATAACGGCGTCTCCGGACACTTTTGTCTGCACTTCAGGGACAGCAAGCTCCACAGCACCAGAACCAAGGATCCAAAACATCAAGAGATGGTAAGGGTTGCAGCGGGATTGTAAAGATGGACATAGGTCCATCTTTTCTTTTACGTCAATATCGTGTATATTCATTAAAAAAGGAGGTGGCAGCTTGGTAGATTATAGTATGTTTGATATTCTTGGCCCGGTGATGATTGGACCTTCGAGCTCCCATACCGCAGGAGCGGCCAGAATAGGAAAGATGGCGCATAAATTCGCAGGTGACGACATTAAAAGTGTGGATTTTTATCTTCATGGCTCCTTCGCTAAAACCTATCGAGGCCACGGAACGGATAAAGCCCTGCTGGCTGGTGTTCTGGGCTTTGGCGAGAGTGACGACCGGCTTAGAGAAGCCTTTGAGATCGCCGCTCAAAGGGGCGTTGCCTACAGTTTTCAGGAGAAAGATCTCGGCGATTTGATGCACCCGAATTCTGTCAAGATTGTCATCAGACGCACGGATGATTCGGAAGTGGTGCTGATTGGGTCGTCCATCGGCGGAGGAAATATAAACATTGTGCATCTCAACGGGATTGACCTCACAATCAGCGGTGAGCACCCAACTATTATTGTCAGACATAACACGAGCAAAGGCATCATTTCAGGCATGACCAACATCCTGATGGCTTGTAAT
This sequence comes from Acidaminobacter sp. QWL-03, assembly GCF_058683855.1. Lineage (NCBI taxonomy): Bacteria > Bacillati > Bacillota > Clostridia > Peptostreptococcales > Acidaminobacteraceae > Acidaminobacter > Acidaminobacter sp. QWL-03. The sequence goes on along the minus strand of NZ_CM178752.1, from coordinate 1,513,990 downwards.
CTAGATGTTCTGTACATGAGTTTTCACAAGAAAAAGAATCGTGATGACGAGGGCGTCATGGTGATTGAAGTTTCGGATGTTGTCAGTGACGAGGCATTGCGCGCAATTCGCACATTTCCGGGCATTGTCGATGTCTATCTGATATGAGAGGTGACTTATGACTTATAGATTTACAACCGGTGAAGAACTTCTGGAAATTTGCGGCGAGAAAAAGATGACTATTGCTCAGGTTATGCTGGCAAGAGAATTGGAAATGTCGAAAAGAACCGCAGAGGAAATCCGCGGACAGATGCTGGACAGTCTGGGCGTCATGAAGACGGCCATTCAAGCGGGGCTGCACGAGGGTGTCAAGTCTGTCAGCGGACTGATTGGCGGGGAGGCTTACAAACTGTCGCAGTACGCCGCGACACATGAGCCGCTGTCAGGTCGGGATATGTTTCAGGCTATGACCAATGCCATGTCTGTTATGGAGGTCAATGCCTCCATGGGGCGCATTGTGGCATCTCCTACGGCGGGATCCTGCGGCATAGTGCCCGGGGCGTTAGTCTCAACCGGTCTCAGGCAGGGTAAGACTGATGAGGAATTGGTAGAGGCGCTTTTGACAGCGTCCGCGATAGGTTTTCTGTTTTCCAGAAACGCGACGGTAGCTGGTTCTGAAGGCGGATGTCAGGCTGAGACCGGCACGGCCTCCGCTATGGCCTCTGCGGGCATTGTGGAAATGATGGGCGGCAGTCCTGCGGCCGCGTTAAGTGCGGCATCCTTTACTATCAAGAATATCCTGGGACTGGTTTGTGATCCAATCGCCGGATTGGTGGAATGTCCCTGCGCGAAGCGGAACGCGTTGGGTACGGCGAATGCCATTCTTTCGGCAGACATGGCCCTGGCGGGGTTGGAAACAGCGATTCCATTTGATGAAGTCGTGGACGCCATGTACCGAGTTGGCAAGGTTATGTCTCCGACCCTCAGAGAAACGGCCATGGGCGGACTCGCGGCAACACCAACAGGCATTAGGATCGCTGAGAGAATCTTTGGGCCGGGACATGGCCGGGGTTAATCAATCTGACCAAAGAGAATAATGGGATCTCACATAAAAGTCTCGGACCGTTGGTCTGGGGCTTTTTTTGTGGGTGTGCAAGAGGGGGTGGTGACTGATGGAACCGGGTGACTGCGTCTTTTAGCCTATCGACCCCGCCTTTTCAGGGTTGGCTTTACCTAATATGCTAATCTGAGTGCTAATCTTTTGCAAATCCATGGTGATGGAACTGGGTGTCTGACACCCAGTTCCATCATGGCAGTCGCCTCAATCCACGTTTGTTAAAAAATCATTAAGATCTTAAGAATCATTTAATCTATAGTGTTTAACTGAGTACCTTGTAAAACAAGATAGCATATGGTATGATCATGCTGTAAAGAAGAGGAGGTTAAACCTATGGAAAGAAAATTGTATCGATCGCGGGAAAATCGAATGTTGTTTGGCGTCTGTGGCGGCATTGGCGATTATATAGGCGTTGATCCCACTGTCATTCGACTTGGCATGATCCTGATCGGTTTTGCGGGTGTCGGAATTTTGTTTTATATCGCCGCAGGATTGATTATTCCGGAAGCGCCGAGACGTGAAAGCAGGGGCTACAGCGGCGGCAACACTGCCCGAGGCAGACGCGAGGAAGAAAGCTTTGATCCTGTAGCCGGGGCGAAACCCGAAGTAAAACCCGAAGTAAAACCCGAAGTAAAACCCGAAGTAAAACCCGAAGTAAAACCTGAAGTAAAACCTGAAGGGCATTCAGAACCTGAAATAATCCCGGTACCTGAATCTGCCGGCAGTGAAGCGCAGGACAAAACGGATTCGGTCCTTGAGCAAAGTGAACCAACTATTAAGTCGAACGAGGAGGTCTAATCATGAAACGACTATATCGATCCAACAATGATGTCGTCATAGCCGGTGTATGCAGCGGCGTAGCTGAATATTTCAACATAGATCCCGTGATTGTGAGAATTCTGTGGGCGGTCATGGTCATCTTCGGAGGCACCGGTCTCCTGGCGTACATTATATGTGCCATTGTCATCCCAAAGCGCCCAGTGGGTGATGTCGGTTATGAATTCGTTCAAGAGGATCAAAATTATGACAGCATTGATCCTGCGTCAACGGGCGCCAGGAAAACCCATGAATTCAACAATGACAATGCCCGGCTCATCATAGGTCTCGGTTTTATTGGACTGGGCGCATTGCTGTTCTTCAGACAGATCCTGCCGTGGTTTGATTTCTCCTTTATTTTGCCGGTTGTACTCATTCTTATAGGTGGATTGATCGTCATGAAAGGCAGAGGTGATTGAGATGGACGAGCAACAACGACCTAATCCATCAGTGCAGCAAGGACAACCCAAAACGGAGTCACAGACGGGTTCTTATTCAAAAAATGGTGCGGCGCTGACCGCCGCCGAGATTGAAGAACGGGATAAAGCGCTTCGCAGAAGACGCCACAAACAGATTGCAGACGGTATAGGCGTCGGTCTTACCTTTATAGCCATAGGCGTTGTCTGGCTTTTAGTTAAGTTTGGGTATATCAACATCTCCATAATCAGCGCCCTGTTCGATCTTTGGCCGCTTGTCTTTGTTGTCATAGGCGTCAACATTATTTTCAGGAGATTTCCATACATTAGCCTCATAACTTGGGTGCTGTTCATTGCGGCAATTCTTCTTTATGGCACAATGGTGGGCAGTCGGAACCGCGATTTCGATTTCTTTGGGATGACGTTGCCGTGGACTATTGTCGAGCGCGGGGACAGAAATGCGTCGGACTGGGTTTCGGGAGTTACCAGCGGCAGCTTCGATATAGCTGATTTGGATGGCGTCGAAAAAGCCAGCGTAGATATTGCGCTGCCGGCAGGAACTTTTAAGGTCGGGGTAACAGACCAAAGCGCCATGTCCTATGTGGTGCCCGGAAAGCTATACCAGGTTGGAAGCCGCAGGAGTGACAATGCCATTGCTTATAACTTTAATCCTGAAGAAGGTCTGCGTTTTGATGACGTTCACGAAAAACTGGATTATGATCTCTATTTAAATCCTAAGGTCAAATGGGACCTTAAAATTGATGCCGGTGCTATGGACAGCGATATGAGCCTGGACAAGATCCCGGTGGAACGACTGCAGATCAACATGGGCGCCGGTGACCTTGATCTCAGCATGGGGAACCTGGTTGAACGATCAACCGTAGAAATCAATTGCGGTGCGACCTCCATCCGCCTTGTGGTACCGGAGGGGGTCGGCGTCAGCGTTGATTACAAGGGTATTGTGGGTGACCAGTCCCTTTCAAGAAATGGCTTCATCAAAGAGGATGGCATCTATTATTCCGAGGGTTACAACCAGTCCGGGGAGCAAATTGATCTGGTGATCAAATCTGCAGTGGCGGAGATTGATGTCCTATTTAATTGAACCGCTCAGAACAGTCATCTTTTAAACGCAGGGATTCAGTGAGATTGATAAACATCTAAGATTGTACTTTTCAACGGAAAAGGCCGCTTCGATCAACGAAGTGGCCTTTTAGACTTACTTCAGTATCCCAAATGCTTTGTTGACGTTTTGTGTAAAAAGGATACCATTTCCAGGCAAATCCATTTTGAGTTCAGAATTGATTTTATCTACAATCAAATCAATCTTTTCACCCTTCTCCAGAATGATGATTATTTCCTTTTCTGGTTCAATGTCCATCGCGAATATTTTGCTTGTTTCGTGAATGCCTGAACCTCTTGCATTAATTATGGTTCCACCGGTTGCGCCAGCCTGAGTCGCTGCATCTATGACCTGTTCTGCTTTTCCTTTATCGACAATTATAGTAATAAGTTGATACTTCATATGATTCCCCACCTTTTTTACATTCTGGACCTCGCATTCAAGACAGCGGGTTCCTAAAACCTCTGATATAAGCAGTGTGAAAATAATGCCATGATTTGGTTTTCCAAAACTGAATTTATGATACAGTGATTTTAGAACACAGGAAGCTACCTCTGTGGAGGCGGCCATAAGAACAATTTCTTTTCTTATATCGGTAATGGATAAAAGATTCAGAATTGTGTTGTGAATGGTCCCTTTTCCAAGAAAAATCGTACCACCTGTTACACCGCATTTTTTGGAAACGTGCAATACCTTGCTTCCCAAACCAAAGGGAACAACGGCGACGATCAATTCATTTTTTGATTGGACTACTTTTAAACTCATGTCTCTTCAAACCTCCTTCCTGGTGTTGTATTTGAATATTAAACCTAGTATTTGCAAAGTGATCAGGGGTGCCAAAGCGACCATAGCAATCATTCCAAAACCGTCCACTAGAACGTTTGCTCCGTCAATCGCTTGTGCGGCGCCATGCGTAAATGCTAAGATAAAGGTCGCTGTCATAGGTCCCGAAGCAACACCACCTGAATCAAATGCGATTCCAACAAAAAGTTTCGGGGTAAAATACGTCAGAATAATTGAAACAAGATATCCGGGAAGCAAATAATGCCATAGTTGAAGTTCTGGTATGAGAATTCGAAGCATGGACAATGAGATAGCAGCGCCTACACCAATAGCCAAAGTCCATGTAATTATTTTTTGTCTGACATAACCGCTCGTAACTTCTTCAATTTGTTTTGTTAATACATAGACTGCCGGTTCTGCCAGTATAGTCACAAAACCTAAACAAAATCCAACTGCTGGGAGATAAGCGTTGTTTTGCAATGAGGCAATGCCAAATCCGATGAGATTGCCTGTTTCCATAAAACCGGCTCGAACGCCAAGCATATAAATAACTAAGCCAATGTAAGTCAAAAGAAGTCCCATTGTGATTTTACGAAATGATTTTCTGGATAGATGAAGGGAAAATTTATGAGTAACTAAAAATATAATCAGAATAGGCAATAGTGCAAAGAAACTTTCTTTTGAAATCGAAAGAAACTCATTGATGAACACTTCGATAGTGGATTCTGGCAAATGAAGCTCAAAGTCGACCTCAGCTTGGAATGCATTTGATTTTGAAATCAAGTTTGAGATTAGAACTGTAAGTATGGCACCTGTTGAAGTGATGGCCACCAGACCGAAGCTGTCTTTTTCAGATGCCTTTATGTCTTTCTTTAAATCCGAAATACCAATGGCTATAGCCAAAATGAACGGAACGGTCAGTGCGCCAGTAGTAGCGCCGGAGGCATCAAAGGCAATGGCAAGAAATTCTCTTGAGACAAATGGTGATATAAGCAAAATAAAGCCATAGATCGCGGTCAGAATTAGATATAGTGGTATGTTGTAAACAATCCTTATCAGACCAAATGACATCATGAAAGCGATCCCGACTGAAACGATTAATACAGTACTTGTTTTCGAAACTGCTCCTGAAGTAACCAACTCGACTTCTCCCGCAAGTATATGCAGGTCTGGTTCGGCGATAGAGATTACGAATCCCAGGATTATTCCAGCTAGCAGCACAATGCTTATTTTGTTGGTTTTCGCAATACTGGAGCCCAGTAAACTTCCAATGGGTGTGATTCCGAGTTCAATGCCGAATAGAAAAATGGACAATCCTGAAACGATGAAGATCGCGCCTATTAGAAATCTGATGAGGACTGGAGACGCCAAAGGTGTTAGTGTGAAATTTAATAAGATCACAATGACAGTAATAGGTAAAACGGAAAAAACAACCTCTTTAACTTTCGCAATCAATACATTCAATCCATATCCCCCCTTTTTCAGAATAGGACCTAACGGTAGGATTCATTCAATCATCTATTTTCAAACTGCGGACTGAATTCTTATACTCATTTTGATGCTTCAACTTTTCAATAACTTCTTTATGTTGCTTTCTCGATAATTTTTTTGTGGCTTTCTTAGGTGGGTTTTGTAATATTCTGTAATTTGCTGAGACGAAATAGTACACAATATAAACCTCCTTCAGGGCGGTACACATAAAATTTCACAAATATTTTTTGTGATCTTTCGATGAGGTCCACTTGAATGTTATTGTATTTGCGTATACCCAGTAATATTGGTAACGTCCCAAGTTTATAAGCGTGGCTTTCAATAAAGTTCCTGTGTAGACCATTCAAATTTGGGAATACTAGAAATATATTATTCTGGTATTCTCTCTGGTTTTTTGTGGGGCTTCGTCGTCGGACAGATAGGTGGGATGTCATATGGGTTCTTATGAGCATAATATCAAGGTCATCAACGATCACAGACATAGAGGGTATCTGGAAGGCGAGATTGACGGCATGCTTTGGTTTGCGATTGTACATGAAGAGCCGGTGGAGACCGGCATTGACCCAGAGACTATGAAACGGGGCATGGGCCGCGTGACCCGTCTGTGCATTTATCAGGATTCATCCTCCGTGGATGGTAATCCTTATTTGCCCTCCATGAGCATTAAACGGATTGTCTATGTAAATTATCAGCGGGACTGGAGCATATTTCATTACGACTTCAGAAGTATGGCCCGCGAATTGGTGGGGTATCTGGAACGCCGGTGCTGTATGCATCTTCTGAAATAGTGCGGTAAAGAATAAAGGCGCGCAGCCGATGGTCACAATTTACACGCCATCACGTTTCGTGGTGTCTATGGTCGTGGCGGCGCCTATTGCGGCTTACGCCTATTGCGGCTTACGCCTATTGCGGCTTACGCCTATTGCGGCTTGCGCCTATTGCGGCTTACGCCTATTGCCTCCTTGACTAGTGGGCTTGCTTCTTGTATAATGTGCTCAGCATACTAAATGAAGAATGTGATTATGTCTGCGATTGGATGACCATCGGCAGGCAGAGCACTTAAAACGCTGAGAAACAGAGGAGTAAGCCTTTACAATGTGTTCAGAGAGAGTGTCCATGGCTGGGAGACACTTCGCGGGTTGTGAGGCTGAAGGTCGCTGTGGAGCGGCTGGCGCGAAGCTTTTGAGAAGCCAAGCGCTGGACGGGTGACGCCGTTTGACGTCAATGGAGGTGCCGCGAAGCGGAGTCTCGGTCGCGTGCCATGCATGCTGAGTCGGGATGAGCAGACGGAACTGGGGTGGTAACGCGAATAGACTTCGTCCCTTGATTGGGATGGAGTTTTTTTATTTCCCAAAAATCGGCAAAGGTCGAAAAAGAGAATTTGAGTCGGGAGTGAACAGTGTGGAAGAGAAAAACATTGAAAAAATGACGCAAGAAATGAAAGGCGCGGGTGAAATGGGCAAAACTTATGATCCCAAAGCCTTTGAGGACAAAATTTACGCAGGGTGGATGGATAAGAAGCAATTTAAGGCGGAGGTCAATCCGGACAAGAAGCCATACACCATTGTGCTGCCGCCTCCTAACATTACGGGACAGCTGCACATGGGCCACGCCCTTGATCAGACCCTACAGGATATTCTGATTCGCTGGAGGCGCATGCAGGGCTTTGAGGCCCTCTGGCTGCCGGGAACGGACCATGCCAGCATCGCTACCGAGGTCAAAGTGGTTGAGAAGATCAAGAAGGAAGAAGGCCTTAACAAGGAAGAGGTTGGTCGCGACGGCTTCCTGGAGCGCGCCTGGGCATGGCGTGAGGATTACGGCCGCCAGATCGTCAACCAAATGATGAAGCTGGGAAGCTCCTGTGACTGGGACCGCGAGCGCTTCACCATGGACGAAGGCTGTAACCAGGCTGTGACCGAAGTCTTTATCCGCCTTTACGAAAAAGGTTTGATTTATCGCGGAAACCGTCTGATCAACTGGTGTCCGGACTGTATGACCACGCTTTCAGACGCTGAGGTCGAACATGAAGAGAAGCAAGGTGCGTTCTACCATATCAAATACTACCTCCAGGATTCAGAGGACGATTACCTCGAAATCGCGACGACCCGCCCGGAAACCATGCTGGGCGACACGGGCATAGCGGTGCACCCGGAGGATCCGCGCTATGCCAAATACGTTGGCAAAGTGGCAATCCTTCCCCTCGTTGGCAGAGCTCTGCCGATAGTCGCGGATGCCTACGTCGACCGCGAAGTCGGTACCGGCGCGCTCAAAGTTACGCCCGCTCATGACCCTAATGACTATGAAATTGGCAAACGCCACAATTTGGAGACCGTCGAAGCCATGAACTTCGATGGGACCATGAACGCTGCCGCGGGTGAATTCGAAGGCATGGACCGCTTCACCTGCAGAAAAGCCGTCGTCGAAAAGCTGAAAGCCTCAGGTCATCTCATTGAAATCAAAGAGCACCAGCACAACGTCGGCACATGCTACCGCTGCCATACGATTATTGAGCCAATGCTGTCCGACCAGTGGTTTGTCAGCATGGAACCTCTCGCGGGGCCGGCAATTGATGTCGTCAAAAATAATACTTTGGAGTTTGTACCAGAGCGCTTTACGAAAATTTATATGCACTGGCTCGAGAATATCCGCGACTGGTGTATCTCCAGACAGCTCTGGTGGGGTCACCGAATCCCAGCCTACTACTGTGAGCATTGCGGTAAAGTCGTTGTGGCCAAGGAGATGCCGGACACTTGCGCGGACTGCGGCGGCACAAACTTCCGACAGGACGAGGATGTTCTCGATACTTGGTTCAGCTCGGCACTTTGGCCTTTTTCAACTTTGGGCTGGCCTGAAAAGACACCTGATCTCGATTATTTTTATCCGACCAGTGTTTTGGTTACCGGCTATGACATCATTTTCTTCTGGGTTGTCCGTATGGTCTTCTCAGGTCTTGAAGCTATGGGCGATATTCCGTTTGACAAAGTATTCATCCACGGATTGGTCAGAGCGGCGGATGGTAAAAAAATGTCCAAGTCTCTCGGCAACGGTGTTGACCCGCTGGATATCATTGACCAGTTCGGCGCTGACGCGCTGCGCTTTATGCTGGCGACTGGCAACAGCCCGGGCAATGATCTTAAATTCCAGATTGACCGCGTCGAGTCCAGCCGGAACTTCGCGAACAAGTTGTGGAATGCTTCCCGCTTCGTTTTGATGGGCATTGAGAAAGATCCGGGCGCTCTGGACGGCTCTGAAACGCTGACTCTCGCGGACCGCTGGATTCTCTCAAGACTGTCACAGCTGACGTCTGAATCAACGGAAAACCTAGAAAAGTTTGAGCTTGGTGTCGCTGCCAATAAGATTTATGAATTCGTCTGGAACGAATACTGTGATTGGTATATTGAAACCGCGAAAAAGAGACTTTACGGTGAAAATCCGGAGGAAAAAGAAACCGTTCAGAAAGTCCTTCTGTCTGTACTCAGAGATATTCTGAAGCTGCTTCATCCGTTTATACCGTTTATTACAGAAGAGATCTGGCAGCACCTTCCATCCAAGGAGGATGACCTGATTGTGACGCCTTGGCCGGTTGCAAATCTGGGTCATGTGGACGGCGAAGCTGAGCGTGCCATGGAGATTTTGATGGACGCCATCCGCAGCATCCGAAACTCGCGGGCTGAAATGGAGGTCGCGCCGTCCAGAAAAGCCAGACTTATTGTCAAGGTGACGCCGGAACTCATGCCGGTCTTCCTGAATCAAAAGGCCTACCTCGAAAGCCTTGCTTCAGCCTCTGAAGTTCGAGCGTTTGTCGAAGGTGAGATCGTAGAAGATGCTGTTTCAGTAGTTGTTCCAGGCGGAGAATTGCTTATGCCGCTGGACGACTTGATCGACTATAAAAAAGAGTCCGAGCGTCTTGAACGAGAAGTGAAGAAGCTGACAGGGGAAATTGATCGCATTGACTCTAAACTGGGCAATGCAGGCTTTGTCGCTAAAGCGCCGGTGCAGCTGGTTGAGGAGGAGCGTGCAAAGCGCGTGACACTGGCAGAAATGCTGACCCTTTCTCAAGACAGACTCGACAAAGTCAAATCCAAACTCAAATAGGAGAGAAGCGGCATGAATGTTCGTGAAGCGATCGATTATATCCACAGTACCTATCAATTTGGCAGTAAGCTCGGCCTCGATAATATAACACAACTTCTCAGTTATATGGGCAACCCTCAGGACCGCCTGGCTTATATCCACGTCGCCGGGACAAACGGCAAAGGTTCCACGTCGACTATGATCTATTCAATTTTAAGAGCTCAGGGCTACAGAGTGGGGTTATATACGTCGCCCTACCTGGAGGTGTTCAATGAGCGCATCAGGATCAATGGGGAGAACATTGATGATCAGTCATTGGCAGAGGTCGTTTCTTTTGTCAAGAATCATGTGGACCGCATGCTGAGTGAAGGCTGCAGCCATCCAACCGAATTTGAAATCGTCACCGCGGTGGCCTTTGAGTACTATGCCAGACACAAAGTGGATTATGTGGTGCTGGAGGTCGGCCTGGGCGGCCGACTTGACTCCACCAATGTCATCAAGAAGCCTTTGGTGTCCGTGATTACGCCGGTGGATCTCGATCACGTAGAATATTTGGGGGACACGCTTGACAAAGTTGCTTTCGAAAAGGCGGGCATCATCAAGTCGGACTCGGTTTGCGTGATTCATCCTCAAGCGCCGGAAGCGTTGTCTGTCATTGCGTCCCGCTGTCAGGAGCTTGGCACGCGTCTTGTAGTGGCGCCCTGCCAAGAGGCGGCGATTCAATCTGCTACACTAGAAGGGACCGTCTTTAAACTTTTCGACAATGCTTACTGCTTAAAGCTGATTGGCGACTATCAGGTCAACAATGCCGTAGTGGCGTTGACCACAGCGGAAGCCCTCAGGGAAGCTTACGACATTGAAATCTCGGACAATGCGATCCGGGACGGGCTGGCGGCTGCAGTCTGGCCTGGCCGTCTCGAAGTCATGTCCCATGAACCGCTGGTTATGATCGATGGCGCCCACAATTTCCACGGCGCTTCCGGCCTGGCGGCAGCTGTAAGGCGGCTTATGCCGGATCGGCGAATTGTCGCTGTCGTTGGTATTCTTGGGGATAAGGATATCTCAGGCATGCTGAGCGTGATGATGCCGCTGGTCGATACAGTCATTGCGACTGAACCGAACAATCCGAGAAAAATGAGTGCAGAGGGTCTGGCGGAGCGCATGGCGCCTTATGGCAAGACTGTTATTGTTCGTCCGGCTATAGCTGATGCCTTGGACTTGGCGTTTGAACATTTTTCACCGGGAACACATGATGCAATTTTGTGTTTTGGGTCACTCTATATGATTGGCGAGGTCAGAACCTTGTTGAGACAGCGGCTTTGGAATGAGTAATTAGATTTACCAAGGGAGGTGAGCTTCTGTCTACGAGAAAATTGCTGCAAAATCGTTCTAAACTGGAAAAAGCATGGCTGAGATTCTACGAGACGGGGCTCATCGACTCCAAAGTGCTCAGGCCTGAAATAGTGGAATCCTGGGAACGCTGCAGATATGCAGGCGTCCATCAAGATGGTCCATGGGCTGATGATGATCTCAATGAAAAAGAGCTGGAGCTGAGACGAGAGCAATTAGGAGATGTCCTGAAAATTGCCAAACCCTTTATGGAAACTCTATATAAAGCGGTGGGTGAATCCAGGATGATTCTGAGACTGACAGACTGCGAAGGCTGGGTGCTGGGAAGCTACGGGGACCAGTCCATGCTGGAGGAGAACAGGCATCTCAGGCTGCACAGCGGCTGCAACGTCAGTGAGTCGGCCATTGGAACCAATGGCATCGGAATCGCGTTAAAAGCGGACTGTTCCATACAAGTCATGGGCGCTGAGCATTACCACAGGGCATTTCACGACTGGACCACATCTGCTTCACCAATCCATGGAAAGCATGGTGAAGTGGTTGCGGTGATCAGTATGTCCGGGGACTATGACCTGGTTCACCCTCACACCCTTGGTATGGTCATGGCGTCTGCGGAAGCCATTGAACACGAACTGGAGCTCGAGGCGGCACACCTTGAGGCAAAGCGGGCCAGCGAGCACTACCTGGCGATCATGGAGTCGATCCGTGAAGGCATTTTATGTGTCGATTCAACCGGAGAAATAACCGAAATCAACCATTTTGCAAGAAAATATCTTGGCTACAACGAAAAGGAAATTTTGGGCCAGAAGCTCGAAACGCTAATAGAAGCGGAAAAGTTGAAAGGCTATATCAATATGGTCAGAAACAGCGCCCGGCTGGACGAAGTTGAAGTTTTTCTTAGAAAGAAGAATGGCAAGCGCGTCTCAGTTCTAGTCAATATGACGCCAATCAGCCAGACACAGAGTGGAAAAAAAGAAGCAGTTTTGACTTTCAGAGAGTCCAAACGGGTACACAGCCTGGTTAATAAAATAGTCGGAGCGACAGCAATCTACACTTTTAATGATATTCTCGGAGACAGTCGGGAAATCAAGCAGGCAGTGGAAATGGCACGAAGGGTGGCTGACTCTGATGCCAATATTCTTCTTTACGGAGAAAGCGGCACAGGAAAGGAGATGTTCGCCCAGGGCATACACAATGCAAGTCGAAGGAAGAATCAGCCTTTTGTCTTCATAAACTGTGGTGCGATTCCGCGCGATTTGGTTGCCAGTGAACTTTTTGGCTATGTAGAGGGCGCATTTACGGGTGCGCGAAAAGGCGGACAGCCTGGCAAGTTCGAACTCTCAGACGGGGGGACTCTGTTCTTGGATGAGATTGGCGACATGCCGCTGGATACACAGGCTATGCTGCTTCGCGTGCTGGAAACCAGGCAGGTTGTGAGGGTTGGCGGTTACGACGTACTTCCGGTAGATGTCCGGGTGATTGCAGCGACACACAAAAATTTAAAAACAGAAGTCGAAAAAGGCAACTTCAGAAGCGACCTCTACTATAGACTCAATGTTATGCCTATTTATACACCGGCACTAAGAGAACGCAGGAGTGACATACCCAAGCTGATCGATAACTTTTACGGACAGTTTCATAAACGCTCAGTTGGCAGTCCGCCTATCGCTGAGGGATTCTATAGGATCATGACCAATTATGACTGGCCGGGCAACGTTCGCGAGCTTCAAAATGTCATGCAGATGATGGTCAGTCTGGCGGGAGAAGCCTCACTGGAAGAGAAGTTGATTCCAAATTACATTCGTCTTGACGCCCGCCGTGAGTTTGTCACTTCTGAAGAGCGCGCACTGCCTCTTTCTGAAGTTGAGCGGCAGGCTGTTCTTCATGCACTGAAGGTCTGCAAAGGAAATGTGGCGCAGGCTGCACGCGCGTTGGGCATTGGCAGGGCAACGCTTTACAGGAAAATGGAGTCCCATGGCATAGCTATGAATCGAGATGTCTCAAAATGATGCAAATGTATTGTTTTGAGACATCTATTGTTTTTGTTGAGAAACCTGATGACTCATTATGATACAATAGGATTAGTCAGCTAATATCAAGTGATAAAGGGCGAAAATTAACACGGTTATAAGGATTGAAAAAACTGTGTTTGTGAATATTTTTTTAAAGCAACTTGCAGTTAATTTTTTGGCATGATATTTGCATAATAATTATAACGGGTGATGAATATGAAAAAAATGATGCCGTTAACAGGTCTTATGTTGTTTTTCCTGATGCTGGCTGAACGAATTACAATTGAAGCTGTCATCATTGGACTGGGCCTCTCTTGGCTTGTTCTGAAACTATTAAGCGGCAAGGTTGCAGAAAGTGAAGGGATTCCACTGTATGCCCCGAGTCTGTGGTTGTCGTGGCTTTATTTGATTGTTGTACTCATAAAAGAGATTATTGCAGCCAATTTTCAGGTGGCAAAAATTGTACTCAGTAAAACTATGCAAATTGAACCCAAAATTTATCACTATACGACGAGTCTCAAAGATGAGCGGCTGATTGTACTTTTGTCAAATGCCATAACACTGACGCCCGGGACAATGACCGTTGAGCTTGAACAAGACAAGCTGACTATTCACGCGCTGAATGAGGACTATTACAAAGCGCTTGATGGCAATCCTATAGAAAAAATTCTGCTTGGGGTGGAGGCGCGGCTAAATGGATAAGTTTTTACTGGCAATAGCAGTCGCGCTGGCATTAACGTCTTTAATCTGCCTTGTTCGGGTTATTATTGGTCCGACAAAAGGAGACCGGATTATTGGCATCAACGTTGTTGGGACGAAAACCATCGTCATCATTGCGCTGATCGCATTTATACTTAGAGAAACCTATTTTCTGGATGTGGTTCTTGTTTATGCACTGATCAGCTTTATAGCATCCATATTTATTTCCAGGGAATTCGCTGAAGAACCTGAAGAGGAGGACGAACAGCATGCGTGATACTTTAGTGGTCCTGTTTATGTTGGTCGGACTGTTCTTCTTTATCGTCGGAACTCTTGGCATCCTAAGATTTCCCGACGCATTGACCCGTGCCCATGGCGCGGCGAAGTGCGACACTTTAGGCGCGGCCCTTTGTTTGGTGGGTCTCATGCTATACTCCGGTTTCAATACGGCTTCACTCAAACTGCTAATGGTGATTATCTTTATCTGGGTGACCAATCCCACAGCGACACATGCCATCGCCCGGGGTATTCTGAAGTCCAAGCTTAATTCTCAAGGGGGGGCTGAATCCCATTGAATACATTTTCAATGCTTATACTGGGCCTTATGATTATAGGCAGCGTTGCGGTTTCTTACGTCAAAAATTTAATGAGCGCCGTTATTGTATTTATGATTTATAGCCTGATGATGGCGGTTCTCTGGGAACAGCTGAATGCACCGGATCTGGCCATCACGGAAGCTGCAGTAGGTGCAGGGATCACGACAGTCCTGTTTGTACTGGCTATTAGACGAGTCAGGAGGAAGGTCTCATGAAGAGAAAGATTGCAGCCGTCTTGATAACAGTATGCTTCATAGCCTTTTTACTGATAGGTCTGTCGGATTTTCCGCCATATGGAACCGCTGACAGTGCCGTTTATAACGAGGTCACAGCCCGTTACCTGGAGAAATCCATTGAAGAGACCGGCGCGGTCAATGCCGTAGCTGGTATGATCCTGGATTACAGGGCCTTTGACACTTTTATTGAAGCTTCGGTCATCTTTACAGCGCTGGTTCTGGTGCTGATGATGCTCCAAAAGGGTGACAAAGCTAATGGAGGTGATGGCAATGACCACGCCCATCATTAGGCGAATAGTAGGCTGGCTTTTGCCATTTCTATGGATCTTTAGCTTTTATATTATGTTATTTGGTCATTTATCGCCGGGAGGTGGATTTTCAGGAGGCAGCGTACTGGGTGCCTGCCTGATCCTCGACCGCCACGTTAACGGAGCGAATGCCTTTGGCGCCAGGTTTACCGGTGAACGGCTGTTAAAGTTGTCGCTGGCTGCTCTTTTACTTTATGGGATTCTCAAAGGACAGTCGTTTCTCGCAGGGGTTTTGCATAGGAACGGACTCCCAATTCCTCTGGGGACCCCTGGAAACATCCTCAGCAGCGGCTTGATCCTGCCGCTGAATGTGCTGGTAGGTATTGTTGTGGCAGTTGCCTTCTATCTGATTGCCACGCTGTTTGAGGAGGGACACCTGTGATATCTTTTTTAGCCTCACACTATTTTCAGATTGGCACCGTGATTTTGTTTGGGGTAGGGTTTATGACACTGCTGCTCAACAATAATCTGATAAGAAAAATTATTGGACTCAACATCATGGATACAAGCATATTCTTGTTTTTTATTACCATAGGCTATACTGGAGGTCGTGAAGCACCTATTATAAATGGTGCTTTTAAAGGAATTGACGCCTATGTGACGCCAATTCCAACCGGCCTTATGCTGACGGGAATCGTCGTTGCAGTCAGTACGACCGCTTTTGCACTGGCGTTGACCATACTGTTTTACGAACGCTTCGGGACTATTGATCTTTCCGAAGTAATGGACACAAGGGGGGATTAGATGCAAGGTTTACATCTGACGAGTTTATTATCCATATTGATCCTGATGATTACCGCGTTTATAATGCCTGTCATAAAGCAACGTCAATTAGTGACAAAAATCAGCCTGGCGACCATGGCGGTTGTTCTGGTGATGCTGGCTTTGGTCGCTGTGGATGTAGCCAGAGTGGAGCATTATACCGCGACAATCGGCCACTATGACGCGCCATTTGGGATTACCTTTGACATTGGACCTATTGAAGCGGTTGTAGGTGTACTGTTTGCCTTCGTCTCCACTATGGTGGTCTGGTATGCGAGTTTTGGCATTCATAAGGAAATTAAAGAAAACCGCGTTAAACTCTTCTACACCTTAATTCATTTGCTATTGGCTTCGCTGCTCGGCATTGTATTTACCTCTGACTTGTTCAACAGCTTTGTCTTCATCGAGGTCAGCACACTGGCGGCTTGTGGCCTGATTGCCATTAAAGACAAACCTGAAAACATCAAGGCGACCATGAAATATCTGATCTTGAGCAGTCTTGGCTCCGGCCTCGTCCTCATGGGCATTGCCTATTTATATTCCATGACGGGTCATCTGAACATGCGCGCTATTCATGAAACCCTTCAGGTTAGCGTGGCGGGCAACGAGAGAGCCATCTTGGTGAGCTTGACTATGTTTACGATTGGTCTGGGGATTAAGGCTGCTATGTTTCCGCTCCACGTGTGGCTGCCGGACGCGCATGCTTCAGCGCCGGGACCTTCGAGTGCCATTTTGTCTGGCATAGTCATAAAAGCGCCGGTCGTCCTGCTTTTCAAAGTGTTGTTTATGGTTTATGGTCAGGCTATTTTGAAGGATACCGTCATCCTGAACCTGATTTTGATCTTTGGTGCGACGGGTATGATTATGGGATCCTTGTTCGCCCGCGTACAAACTGACCTGAAGCGTATGGTCGCTTATTCCAGCGTCGCTCAGATGGGTTACATCTTCTTTGGCTTTGGACTTGGCAATGCCATGGGTATGACCATTGCTATCTACCACATTCTGGCACATGGTCTCACGAAATCCTGCCTGTTTCTCTCTGTCAGCTCATTTATAGAGCAGACTGGTCAAAGGGAAATTGATAAAATGCGGGGGATCGGACGTGAAATGCCAATCACTTTGGCCATCTTCTCGCTTGGGGGCATGTCCATGGTTGGCATTCCAATGCTGCCTGGATTTGTCAGCAAGTGGAATCTGGCTTTGGCGGCAATAGATTACGGACAAATCTTTTTACTGCTGATCATTCTGGCGAGCAGCCTACTGAACGTCAGTTATTATTTCCCTATTATTATCAACGGATATTTCGGTAACGCGAATTTGGAAGGCAAGATTTACAAGTCGAAGATGAAGCCGGTTCGTGAGCTCGTTCCTCTGATTTTGCTTTCAATCATGATGGTGATCGTCGGTTTCGGGTCTGGTCCTATACTGGACTGGATCGCCAGCGCGATGCCTTCTTTGTAAAGGCGGCTTGTCCATGACATTCTTAATCGTTTTGCCCATTTTTCTGCCCTGGCTGGCATCGATCATTGCCACACAGAGTAAGATCATCACTGAAAAAAGACTCAAGCCCTTCGTGGCAGCAGTTGTTATAACAAATTTCGTTGTACTCTTTACAGTTGTCTCATTATTTCCTAAGGTTCGGTTTCACTTGCTGATGGTCAACCGTTTTATTGACATCTATCTCAGGCCGGATGGTCTGGGGATACTATTTGCGGTGCTGGCATCCCTGCTGTGGATCTTTACAACTTTTTATGCGTTTGAGTACATGAAGCATGAAAATCGGGTCCGTCAGTTTTTTGTGTTCTTTCTGTTTACACTCGGCGTCACCATTGGCGTAGCCTTCTCTGGAAATATGTTCACCCTCTATATTTTTTATGAACTGCTGACGCTGGCAACCTTTCCACTTGTCATACACGCAGGCAGCGAGGAGGCTTTGGCAAGCGGCAAGAAGTACATTATTTACTCTTTTTCCGGAGCGACGCTCGTCCTGCTTGGCATGCTGCTTGTTTTCAGCATCACCAATGACTTGAGTTTTTTGCCGGGGGGAATTGTGAACTTTAGTCATTTTGGCGGCACGGATCACAATGAGTTTATCATGCTCCTCGCCGGCTATTTGAGTCTCTTTTTAGGTTTTGGCGTCAAGGCAGCACTTGCGCCGTTTCACTCCTGGCTCCCAAATGCCATGGTCGCGCCTACACCTGTAAGCGCATTGCTGCACGCTGTTGCTGTTGTCAAATCCGGGATCTTTTCGCTTATGCG
Source organism: Acidaminobacter sp. QWL-03 (assembly GCF_058683855.1). Classification (NCBI taxonomy): domain Bacteria; kingdom Bacillati; phylum Bacillota; class Clostridia; order Peptostreptococcales; family Acidaminobacteraceae; genus Acidaminobacter; species Acidaminobacter sp. QWL-03. The sequence continues at coordinate 1,495,972 of NZ_CM178752.1, read as the reverse complement.
CACGACGTATTTCCTATTTGGGCCGGTAAGTGTCGCCATGCTGGGGGCCTCAAATTATTTGCTGCCTATTATTGTTTTGACCATAGTCATGGGTTCGCTCATGGCGCTGCATCAGGACAATCTTAAAAAACGGCTTGCGTATTCCACGATCAGCCAGCTGGGATACATTATCCTTGGCATAGCGCTGCTCAATCAGGATGCATTTATTGGTGCGCTGCTGCATTTGATTAATCATGCGGTCATAAAAATTACGCTGTTCTTTGTGGCGGGGGCCATTTACTATCAGACGGGCTTTAAATATGTCCATCAGCTGGATGGCATAGGGAAGCGCATGAAGGTGACCATGATCTGTTTTGGACTTTCGGTCATTTCACTGATTGGCATACCGCCGACCAACGGGTTTGTCAGCAAGTGGTATCTGGCACTGGGTGCGTTAAAAGCGCACAACGTACTCTATGCAGTCGCACTGCTACTCAGCGCATTTTTGACAGCGGCCTATCTTCTTCCTATTGCCGTACAAGCCTTTTTCAGTAAAAAAGAGACGCCGGAGCTCGATTCCATTGGTGAAGGCAAATCGCTGGATCCTTCAGATACTATGTTAATTCCAATCTTTTTATTGACTGCTATCGTCATACTGCTCGGGATCCTGCCGAACCCAATCGTCAGCATCGTTACGCGCATTGCCGGGGAGGTGTTTTAAGTGGCAAACAGTTTTTGGATTTTAATGTTGCTTGTCATACCCGGCGCCGCGTCCGTGATTGGCGCCATTCAGGGAAACAAGAACGAAAGTCTGAGGAATGCCCTGCACCTGTCGGTGTATGCCTTTGTGTTCGGCATTGTGGTTTTGCTTTATGAGCCAGTCAGTCAGGGTGACATAGTGGTGTTTGTACCTAACCTGATGGGGACTGGCTTGATGTTGAAGCTGGATATGCTGAGATACATTTTCGTTTGGCTGACAGCATTCATTTGGCCGCTTGCCATGATTTTCTCCACTCAGTATTTAATTCGGCACAAAAACAGAAACAGATATTATGCCCTGTATATGCTGACCTATTTCAGTACTATGGGCATGTTTCTCTCTGAAAACATTCTTAATTTATTCACCTTTTTTGAATTGATGTCCATATCGTCCTACTTCCTGGTCATTCACGACGAGGACGAATATGCCCACCGTGCTGGCACCTCTTATTTGGCCATGGCTATAGCGGGCGGTTTGATGGTTTTGCTGGGCATCCTTTTGGCTTATAACTTTGCAGACACCTTGATCATATCTGAGATGAATTTGAAAGATGCCTCGCAAGTGACCAGAATAGCCATAGGCTCGCTCATCCTTATAGGCTTTGGTATTAAGGCGAGTTTGTTCCCACTGCACGTTTGGCTGCCAAAGGCTTACACTGCGGCGCCAATGCCTGCAACCATAATTTTGTCGGCAGTCCTCGCAAAGACGGGCGTTTTTGGGATCATTGTCACGCTTCACTATCTGCTGGATGGTGAACCGCTGATTTCATACACAATTCTGATTCTGGGCATGCTGACGATTCTGGTCGGCGGCGCTTTGGCCATGTATCAGAGAAACGTCAAGCGGATTCTGGCTTATTCGAGCATGAGTCAGATGGGCTATATTCTGGTCGGTATCGCGTTGATAGAGATTCTCGGCAGTCATGGCGGACTTGCCGTCTATGGTACGCTGTTTCACATTGTCAATCACGGCATCATCAAAACGCTGTTGTTCATTGGTGCCGGTGTCATCTACATTGCGCTTCACGAGCTGAGTATCAACGTGATTTACGGCTTTGGGCGTTTAAAGCATTTCCTGAAGGCCTTATTTCTGTTTGGTGCCCTCGCAGTGGCTGGGATGCCTGGATTAAACGGCTACGCCAGTAAAACCATGATTCATGAAGCACTTCTTGAAGCTGCTCATGAATTTCCGGGCCCGCTTTTCAGTATTCTGGACATGCTCTTCTATTTCGGCAGCGCAATGACTGTGGCGTATATGCTGAAGTTTTTTGTGGCAGTTTTTATCGAGAAGAATGACGATTATTATGGTCAGCACAGACATTTGATTAAATGGCCTGTTCTCCTTCCAATGTCAATTCTATCCGGTGCGATCGTTATTTTGGGGATACGACCAGAGTGGGTTTATGCGCCATTGTCTCAAGCTGCAAAGATCTTGGGAGCAAGTGGCGAGGTTCATCCGCATCTCTTTGGAACGGAAGCGCTGCGAGCGTCAGGTGTCATTTTTGTACTTGGCTTTGTCATGTACGCGACGTTTATACGGATGTATCTGCGAAGACGGGTGGAAGGTCACACGGTGTATGTGAATCCTTCAAATACCTTCTTCCGAATCGAAGAGGATTTGATGATTCCGGTATTTACTGCGATTTTTAAAGGAATGACTGTCTTCTTCAGATTTTTTGATCAGTGGCTGATTCGTCTTGGTGAATTCGTAGGGGACTCAATCCACAGACTTGCGGACGTGAAACCTAAGAAATGGATTGAAAAGAATGGCTCAAGCTTTTCTGACGCTGGAACTCATTTGATAGAATCGCTGGAAAGCGCTTCCTCTGGTAAGTTTGCTCAGCCGTTGATTGAAAAAGGGGATGCTGCTCTGGGTAAGCTGACAAGTGAAAAACTGTCAGAGCCCCTTCACCGTTCAGGAGAAGCTATAGCGCATTTGGCAGACGAAAGCTTCAAAAAAGGGCACAAGCTGAAAGATGAAGGAGAGACCACGGTCAGAAAAGCGGTTTATAGGGCTAACTTCAACATAAGTACAGTGACCTATTCCATCTTTTTATTTGGTGCAATTTTAGTCCTAAGTTTTATCTTCATCTTCCTGAACAGCACATTGATTAAATATTAATTGCGACCAGTTGGTTTTGGGCGCAAAAAAGGAAGAAGGCACAAGTCAGAGGGCTCGATTAGAGTTCGAGATCCTGACAGGTACTTTCTTCCTTTTTCATTTTTATCAGTGCGAAAACATTCACTCTCTTGGAGGCGCGAACAGCGCGTCAGTCAAGAGATTCATGAGCGCGGTCAAGGCTTGGCGGTTTTGCTGCGTCCATGCTTTTGCCATAGCCTCGCCGAGCTTGCGGTCTTCCATACTGAGCATCAGACACAAACCTCGTTCTGAGTGCATTAGCTTTAGTACTTGGGCGCCTTCGTACACCGCCCACTCGGAAGTGTAGGTTGGCGTATGGGTGTTCAAGGTTTCGACGGTTGTTTTCAAAGCGTTCAAAGTTTCTTCTTCAACGCGGTCAGAAAAGTATAAAATTGCGTTTTCACCGCGCTCGGTCAGTCGATACCGATTGGTTCCTGCATCCCTTACCAAGCCTGAGTCTTTGAGTTCTCCCAGACAGTGCGTAAATTCGAAGTAGTTCATCCGGCCGTCTCTGAGCATCAAATCCATCAATAGGTCGTGGGCTGGATCTCTGAGCAGGGCGATCCCTTCCAGCAGTAACATTTTTTTTTCAATTTGTTGTTTAGAGTCATCAAAAAACACAGGATCACCACCTTGCTTGTATCTGATTAGCGTATCCCTATTATATCATAAACCGCTTGAAAGTGAGGATGTGCATTTGTCAGGCGTATAGAATCAAATGGTAAATTATTAGTTACATTTTACTTTTTTTACTGTGTTATGTCTCTTGTTCTAATATACTTATTAATACATAATCATGAACAGAATTATAATATTGAAAGGCGGACATAATATGCTGTTGTCATCTAAGTTTTTCAAAGGTCATGCAGTAAAAGGCAAAAGCCTGTACTCAACTGTTATTCTCTTGTCTTTGGTATTAACAGCGTCCATATTCTGGGGATGTGGTGCTGATATAAATACTGCTGAACCTGCCGCTCCAATTGGGGAAGCCATACCGCCTGAATCAGCCAACGAATCGCCGGAGGCTGCTGAGACGCCGCTGGAGCCTGAAGTGCCTGCGGTGCCTGAGATTGATTTTAGTGTGGTCAAGCCCAATGAATTGGGAGAAGTCATGGTAATTATGTATCACAATTTGGGAGAAAAAAATACGGATTACGCCCGTACGGCGGATTCCTTTCGCGCTGATCTGGAGCGACTTTATGAGATGGGATTCAGGACACTTCCGCTCAGGGATCTCGTAAAAGGCAATATTACTACGCCCGCAGGCTATACGCCGGTAGTCCTGACCTTTGATGACGGACACAGCACAAATTTCAAACTTCTGGAGGACCAGACCATTGATCCGGACTGTGTCGTAGGGATCATGTCTGCGTTTGCTGAGGAACACCCTGATTTTGGCATGCACGCCACGTTTTTCTTTAATGGCGGAACTCCTTTTGGTCAGAAAGATTCCGTCGCTTTCAAATTCAATTACATGCTTGAAAACGGCATGGACATAGGGAATCACAGCTTTGGCCACGAACATTTTAAACCGCTCAGTGCTCAGGAAGTGGAAGTGTCACTTGGCAAAAATGCAGTGCAGCTTAAAAAACTGCTGCCTGAATCTTATGAGATCGACCTATTGGCCCTTCCTTACGGCGAACGGCCTGTTGAAGGGCAGAGAGGAACGCTGATCGAAGGTCAGTATGAGGGCGTGCCTTATAAAAACATAGCCATTCTTAATGTGGGGTGGAAACCCAGCGTCTCGCCGTTTGATGCAAGCTTTGACTTCACTTCGATTCAAAGAGTCCAGAGTGGCGACGGTCACCTTCAGCTGACAGATTGGCTGGATGGCTATGTCTCTAATCCGGAAAAGCGCTTTATCAGCGATGGCAGGGCAGATCGTATCGCCATACCCGCTGGGCTGTCTGAAAATGTTGATTTGACAGGCTTTGAAGGCCTGGAGCTTCTGGAATATTGAATAGTGTTCTTCACCTTGCTGCAAACCCCTGCCAAACCGCCAAAATGCCAAAGATCAATATCACGAGTCCTGACAAGCGATTGATCCAGATGAGATGATCTGGCTTGGACAAGATTTTCAGTCTGGAGAGTGCGAATGTCAGCATCAGCCACCATAGCGCCGAGCCGGTAAAAACGCCCGCCACAGTGAGCAGCGGCGCGGTCAGGCCGTGAGTGGTGACGCCGCCGGCCAGTCCAAGTCCGGAAAAAATCGCTATAAAGGACAAAATAGTCATTGGATTTGTCAGTGTCAGAAGAAAAGTGGAAAAAAGCAGTCCCAGGTCACTGTGGCTGGTTTGGGATTCGTTTTTAGACGGCCCCGCAGGGCGCTGCGCTGGCTTGGAGCGTAGAATCCCCTGACCCAGATAAATCAGAAAAAGCCCCCCGCCCAGCCTGAGAACATTCTGCTGATCGATCAAAAAGGCTGAGACTGCGCTGAGACCAAATGCTGCTACAGCACCATATATGCCGTCCGCTAACGCGGCGCCGAGGCCTGTCATGAGGCCGGCACGACGACCATAGGCAAGGGTTCTGCGGATGCTCAGAAGACCAATTGGACCCACAGGCGCGGCAATGGACAAACCAATAATCAAACTTCTAAGCCAAAGCTGGAGCATGACAACACCTCTTTAGTCGCTAACCGACGGATTGGATTTGAGCTTAAGGTTTGGTTGTTCGGCATCCGCGGTCATTTTCCCTTCAAATCAGTTGAATTTATTGTCTAAAAAGCATAAAATATAAGAAATCAGACCTTGAGGGGTGACCTATTCGTGAGTATAGAAAACAAACGCAGAGAAATTCTGGTTTCCAGAGAAGAAATAGAACGCCGGGTTGTCGAGCTTGGACAGGAACTGACCAGGGACTATCACGGTAAAAATCTGCTGGTGGTGTCGCTGCTCAAAGGCAGTTTTATTTTTACCGCAGATCTTGTCCGAAAAATTGATCTTCAACTGCGGGTTGAATTTATGACCACTTCAAGCTATGGCCATGGTGAGGAGTCTACCGGCAGTGTTGAAGTGACCCAGGATATCGGGATTGATTCTTTGGAGGGGTATGACGTTCTTGTCGTGGACGACATAACGGACTCAGCCCATACCATGACAGGGGTTTTCAAGCATTTAAAGCGCAAAGGCGCGGACAGCGTCAAGTGCTGCGTCCTCCTCGACAAGCCATCCAGACGCCAGGTTGAATTCGAACCGGATTATGTTGGCTTCACCATTCCGGATATGTTCATTGTCGGATATGGGCTCAACTATGGCGACTATTTCCGCAATGTCGACCACGTCTTCGCTTTTGTCGACTAAAGTTTGACGGAAGGCGCGCACTAAATTTGCTTATTAAACAGAAACAGCCTCAAGGTTCCCCAGCAGCGCGTAGTCGCACACTGGCACCATGAGGCTGTTTTCAATTATCAGATTAAGGCTTTTGGCCGATGGTCGTGATGCCTACTTCCTGAGATCATCCAGGAGCTGTGTCTTGCCTTCGGTTTTTTCGTCTTTTGACTTGATGATTTTCGCTGGCGCTCCAGCGACGACTACGCCTTCAGGCACATCTTCTGTGACAATGGCGCCGGCGGCGACGACGGAATTCTTCCCGACTTTGACACCTTCCAGAACCACAGCGTTGGCACCGATCAAGACCCCATCTTCAATGATGACAGGTGTTGCGCTAGGCGGCTCGAGAACGCCCGCCAAGACCGCGCCGGCGCCAACATGCGCGTTCTTGCCGACAGTGGCGCGAGCGCCGAGAACTGCATTCATGTCGATCATGGTATTATCGCCAATTTCAGCGCCGATATTGATGACAGCGCCCATCATGACCACGACGTTTTCCCCAATCTTAACGCGGTCTCTAATGACTGCCCCGGGCTCGATTCTGGCTTTGAGTTTTTTGAGGTCAAGCATAGGAATCGCAGAATTCCGGCGATCATTCTCAACGACATAATCATCAATACCCTGGCTCTGTGTTTCGATCAGATCCAGAACCTCATCCGCCTCGCCAAAGAGCACATGGAAGGGTGCTTCTCCGAAACAGCGGATCTGTGAGCCTTCAGGCAGGGTGATGTGACCTCGGATATAAGCTTTGACAGGGGTTGATTTCTTGGCGTCTTTAATAAAACGCGCGATTTCATAGGGGTTTGTCATATCATACGTCATAACTTGGCAAGCCTCTCTTCTTATAATTTTTTAAAGGATGTCTTTCATGCTGTAGAGTCCAGGGCCGGCGTCTTTGAGGAATCTGGCTGCTTTGATGGCGCCTTCCGCGAAGACCTTTTTAGAGGCCGCGCTGTGTTTGATTTCAAGGACTTCGTCAGTGCCGGCGAACAGGATTTGGTGTTCACCCACAATGGTTCCGCCGCGAACCGCGTGAATCCCAATTTCATTTGGCATGCGCTTTGCGTCTTTGCCATGGCGGCCATGCTGATAGTTATAAGCTTTGTTGGCCGCTTCGTTGACGCCGTCCGCAATCATCAGGGCGGTGCCGCTTGGGGCGTCCAGTTTCTTGTTATGGTGCTTTTCAATGATTTCAATATCATAACGCTGTCCCAGAATTTCTGATGCCCGGCGGGCAAGGTCAATCAGCAGGTTGATGCCAAGGGACATGTTGCCGGAACGAAACAGCGCGACTTTTGAAGCTTTGGCTTCAATGTCTGAAATGATGTCTTCAGAAAGACCTGTGGTGCAAATGACTGCCGGGATGCCGCTTGCAGCGGCGAAGTTCACCAGGCCTGGCACTGCGGTATAATGGGAGAAATCAATGATGACGTCTCCCTCGATGCCCTCGGCCTCAAAGGAATCGAACTGAGGAAACTTGGCATCTGGATCAGGGTGGCGGTCAATGCCGCAGGAAATCACCAGGTCCGGCTGTTCAGCGACCAGTTCCCGGACATTTTTGCCCATAGCGCCATTCGCGCCTGATAGAATGATTCGGATCATGGGATCACCTCACTGGATTATAGAAGTCCTGCTGCCCTGAGCTCGCGCTCCAGGCGCTCTACGTTTTTAAGTTCCATTTCATAGAGTGGACCTCTGAGTGGGCCGACTTCTTTGCCCATCAGATTCAAAGCGGTTTTGACCGGGATAGGATTGACTTCGCAGAACAGGGCGTCAATCAGCGGCTTTAGGCCGAGCTGCAGCTCCAGTGACTTCGCGAAGTTGCCGCTCAGATAGTGCATGACCATATCGTGGGTCTCACGCGGCATGATGTTTGAAAGTACGGAGATAACACCGTCTCCGCCTACGGACATCAGCGGTACGATCATATCGTCGTTGCCGGAGTAGAGATAGAAATCCTCCGGAATCAGACGGGCAATTTCGACCACTTGTGCGATATTGCCTGAAGCTTCTTTAATCCCTTGGATATTCGGGTGCTTAGACAGAGCCAGGACGGTTTGCGGATCGATATTGACGCTGGTGCGCCCCGGTACGCTGTAGAGGATGATGGGAATATTGACGCTGTCTGCAATGGCGTTGAAATGACGGATCAGGCCAGACTGGGTCGCCTTGTTGTAGTATGGGGTAACGAGGAGAAGGCCGTCCGCACCAACGGACTCTGCATACTGGCTCATTTCAATCGCGTGCTGCGTATCGTTGCTGCCCGTGCCTGCAATGACCGGCACGCGGCCTGCGACGGCCTCAACTGCGAATTTGATGGCTTCCATATGTTCGTCATCCCGCAGCGTCGGCGCTTCGCCGGTGGTGCCGCATATGATAATGGCATCTGTTTTCTCGGAAATCTGCCAATCGATCAACTCTTTCAGCTTTGGGAAGTTGATTTTGTTGTCAGCGTCGAACGGTGTGACAATTGCGACACCGGCGCCTTTGAATAAACTCATCAAAAATCATCCTTTCGAGTAGGTTGTCTGGGGTGTTTATGTATTAATTATTTCCGAGTACTTTGTCGCGAGGGCCTGACGGGCTCAGGCGGAACAGCCCAAATTCAGCATGATGTGAAGAAAGGACCCGGGAAGCCTCCTGGGTCCTGCTGATTCCTATTATAGCATAAAAAAGCGGGACTAAAACTTTTCTGCGAGCAGCTCCGCAATTTGAACTGCGTTTGTAGCAGCGCCTTTTCTGGTGTTGTCTGCGACGACCCAAAGGTTCAGGCCGTTCTCAACGCTGAAGTCTCTGCGAACGCGTCCAACGTAGACGAGATCTTTGCCTGCGGCTTCTGCTGCCAGCGGGTAAACACTGTTCGCGGGATCATCTTGAAGCACAATGCCTTGACTTGAAGCGAACAGCGCTTTGATGTCTTCAACTTCAAACGGCTTTTTCAGTTCGACGTTGATGGATTCGCTGTGGCTGTAGAAAATTGGAACGCGAACTGTGGTGGCAGTAATTCTGAGAGACTGGTCACCCATGATTTTCTTGGATTCATCAATCATCTTCATTTCTTCTTTGGTATAGCCGTTGTCGAGGAATACATCGATTTGAGGCAGGCAGTTTCCTGCGATAGGATGTGGATAGGCTTTCTTGAGGTGGTTGCCTTTGAGGCCTTCTTCAAGGTCTGTCATACCTTTGACGCCGCTTCCGGAGACCGCCTGATAGGTCGAGTAGATCACGCGTTCAATGCCGTACTTGTCGTAAAGCGGCTTGAGGGCGACAACCGCCTGAATGGTCGAGCAGTTAGGATTGGCAATGATATTTTTGTGGGTGTCAAGAGCCTCCGGATTGACTTCCGGCACGACAAGCGGTACTTCCGGATCCATTCGGAAGGCACTGCTGTTGTCCACGACGATGACGCCCTTGGAAGCTGCGATTGGAGCATACTTCAAGCTGGTGTCGCCGCCGGCAGAAAAGAGGGCGATTTGAATATCGCGATCAAAAGACTGCTCGTTCAGCGGCTCGACGACATATTCCTTGCCTTTGCAGGTCAAAACCTGGCCGGCAGAACGCTCGCTGGCGAAGCAATAAAGGTTGTCAAATGGGAAATCACGATCTTCAAGGACCTTCAGAAAGTTGCGGCCGACCATACCGGTTGCGCCGACGACCGCGATGTTAATTTTTTTCATGTAAAACTGCCTCCTTCTAAATGAATACATTATACAGAAAAATGCATATTTCACGCGGCGATGGATCAGCTTGCGCCTGCTTGGAACAGCATTTTAGAGTCACTTAAATGTGTTGCTGTTATAACATAATTAATGAATAAAACTATTAAATTTTTTTAATAATAGCATTCAAGACCCCAGATGTCAATAAAGTTTGTCGGGTTCCTTCACTTTAAGGTATAATGGGTGTTGGATAGAACCTGTAACTCGGGAGGGAACTGTATGTTTATACCGGATCAAATCACAATAGATAAATTGGAGCTGGCGATTCGCCACAGGCGTGCGCTGCATCAAATACCAGAAGTTGGATTTCAGGAAGTTGAAACTCAGCGCTATATTCTCTCTGCACTAAAGGATCTCGACGGTGTTGTAGTCGAGAGCATAGCCGAGACGGGAGTGTTAGCCTGGATTCGCGGAGAAAGTGAGAAGAGCATAGCTTTCAGAGCGGATATGGACGCTCTGGAGGTCACAGAAAAAACCGGCTTGGCCTTCGCGTCGTCACATAAAGGCCGGATGCATGCCTGCGGCCATGACGGTCATATGACCATGGCGCTGCTTTTGGCCCAGTTGCTGTCCGAACAGCGCCACAGGTTGAAAAAGAGCGTGCTGATCCTGTTTCAGCCGGCTGAAGAAGGTCCCGGTGGCGCCAAAGTCCTCGTAGAGTCCGGAATCTTTGAAAAGTATCATGTAGAGTCCATTTTTGGCTATCATCTGTTCCCGGAAGTGGCCTCCGGCCTTTTTGCCACCAAGAGTGGCCCGTTGATGGCCATGACCGGCGAGTTTGACATTGAAATTATTGGGAAAAGCGCTCATGGCGCAATGCCTCATCTGGGTAAAGATGCTTTGCTGGCGGCATCGAGCCTCGTTTCCGTTCTGCAGAGCGTAGTCAGTCGAAATATTAAGCCCACCGAGTCTGCGGTTCTGACAGTGGGGAAAATGATTTCCGGAGAAAAACGCAATGTGATTGCTGGGCACGCACGGCTTGAAGGAACATTCAGAGCATTTTCCAAGGACGTCTTTGAAACCTCCCTTTCTCGAATGGAAGCCATTGTAAACGGCGTTGCCAAGGGGTATGACTGCGAGGCGGAGATCGAAGTCCGGCCAATGTATCCTCCGGTGCTCAATGATCCGGCGTTGGCAGATTTATTCATCGAAGCGGTAGGGCGAGACAATGTTCTGGATATTGAGCCTCAGATGCTGGCAGAGGATTTTTCCTATTATCAGGAAGCCGTGCCGGGACTTTTTGTCTTCGTCGGATGCAGAGACGCGTCTCAAGGCCATCTGTTTGGTCTTCACCACGAGTGCTTTAATTTTGATGAAAATGTACTGATCAACGGCGTATCCGCCATGATCAAAGTATTTGAAAAAGCCGGTGTCCTATCATGAATAACAGTTTAAAGCCCCATTATCCTCTAACGCCTGTCAGTTGGGCCTTTTTGGTTCTGGCTGGGGCATTTTTGACCATAGGATCCATGGCACAAGCGGCGAATTTTGAGTTGGGTGTCATCTTTACAGAATACGGTCTGCTGGTGATCCCGCTCGTCCTGATTGGACTCGTTTTTAAGGTGGACTTAAAGAAGGCCTTGCGGTTCAACCCAATCCCGGTTAGAATTGGATTGAAAATTTTTGGCGCCTCACTGTTGATGATTCCTGGCGTCGCGTTTTTGAATGTCACCGTCATTGCTATACTCATGGTGACGGTCCATTTTATTCCTCAGACTTTACCGGAAGCATCGGCCGGGACTGGTTTTTTGGTCAGTTTTTTTGTCATGGCCATCACCCCCGGAATCTGTGAGGAGCTCTTCTTCAGAGGCATGGTGATGAACGCGCTGGAGGGCCGGTTTGGATACCGGTTTGCGGCTGCTTTGAGTGCCGTCCTCTTTGGCCTGTTTCACTTCAACCTCGCCAATCTCGTCGGCCCAATTTTCCTGGGACTTCTTTTCGGCTGGCTGGTGCAGGTGACGGGTTCCATCTACGCCGGCATGATAGGTCACGCGGTCAACAATGGCTTTGCGGTGACCATTTCCTATCTTATGACCAGGGGCCAGGAGGTCAGCATGGAGACGGGGATGGATTTGACGGAATTGTTTTTGGAGAATAAGGACATGCTCATAGCAAGTCTGGCCGGTGCGGCAGGATTCCTGTTCGTGATTGCCGTGCCTATGGTTGCTTTTGGGCTTATGATTTATCGCTCCATTCGCCTGGAGTATTTGAAACCCGGCGACATCCTCAAAATTTCGGGCCAACAGTTTGTCGTGACGGGCCGGCCGCTTGCTGCGGCTGCGGTCGGCGGCGCGCAGGCCTGGCTGTATCCTTATGATCAGGTCCCAACTGTAGAGCATTATGAGGATGCTATCAGTCTGGTAAACCTTAACGCGATCAGAAGTGAACGACAGGTCAGACTCTCAAACCGGCACTGGGTCAAAGGCGAACGGCCAAAAATGAAGTTAAAGGAAAGTCTGCCGCTTTGGGGCGGGGCCGTGCTCTACCTGGCGATTGGCGTGTACCTGATTCTGATGTTCAGGGGGATTCTGTCATGACGGATGCTTATTCCGGATTTGCGCTATGCTATGATGCCCTCATGTCTGAGGTGGATTACGACGACTGGACGGAGCGGCTTCTGGAGGTTGCTTTCAGACATGGCGCGAAGCCTTTCAAAATTGCGGACTTAGCCTGTGGGACTGGAAATATTACCAATGCCTTGGCGCAGCGAGGCTATGAAGTCATAGGGGTGGATCTGTCGCAGCCTATGCTATCGATTGCCCAGGACAAAGCCTACGAAGCGCACCTCAAGGTCCGCTATCTGCTTCAGGACATTGTAACTTTCAAGCTTCACAAGCCTGTGGATCTGTTGACCATGATCAATGATGGGATTAATTATATTGAAGGAGAGGCGCAGCTAAAGAGCGCCTTTGAGCATATGGCCGGTGCACTTGTGCCCGGTGGTCTGCTTCTTCTGGAGTTCAGCACACCTTATAAACTGGAGCACGTATTGGGCAATACGACCATTGCTGAGAGTGATGAGGAGATTTCGATGATCTGGGAAAACGCCTATGATCCGGGAACTGGAACACAAACCATGCATTTGACCTTTTTTCTGAGGGACGAGGAACAGCCAAACCTTTATGAGCGTTTTGAGGAGACCCATGTTCAGCATGCCCATGAGGCGGAAGCCCTGGCAGCTCTGGCTCACAGCTGGTTTGAAACGGTTGAAATTCTGGACAGCGAAACCATGCTGCAGCTGGGACCGACTTCAGAACGGGCACTACTAATTTTTCGGAGGAGATAATATTGGGGAAACTATATAGAGGCATGGCGGCTGATCAGGCCGTGAGATTTTTTGTAACAGATACGACGGATCTTGTGGAAGAGGCGAGAAGGCTGCACCAGCTGTCGCCGGTGGCGGCTGCTGCACTGGGAAGAGTGCTGACTGCGGCATCGCTGATGGGCATAATGCTGAAAAATGACTCGGACAAATTGACTTTCCAGGTAAAGGGGAATGGACCGCTTGGCGTATTGCTCGCGGTCTCTGACGCGACGGGGAATGTCAAAGGATACGCAGGGCATCCGACTGTTGAGCTCCCGCCTAAAGAAAATGGCAAGCTGGATGTGGGCTCGGCTGTAGGGTCCGAAGGTGAGATGATCGTGATCAAGGATTACGGTCTGAAAGAACCTTTTATTGGTCGGGTTAACCTTGTTTCCGGTGAAATTGCAGAAGATCTCGCAGCCTATTTCATGTATTCCGAACAGCAGCCTTCCATAGTCTCTCTGGGGGTTTTTGTTGGCGCGGATGGTTCTGTTGAGCGCGCGGGCGGCATGGTGATTCAGCCTATGCCATTTGCAGATGATGCGGTCATCGACCAGCTTGAGGATTTAGCGGCTCACATGCCGACCATGACGGAGCTTCTGGCGGGGTCAGAGAATATGGAATCACTGATTGAGATCGCCTTGGCGGGTTTTGATACTGAGATCACGGCAGTGACTGAGACTATGTATCGCTGCGACTGCAGCCGAGAGAAATTTGAACGGGGCATCATGGTGCTTGGCACAGCTGAGATTTCGCAAATGATTGAAGAAGACGGCAAGGCGGATGTCCACTGCCATTTCTGCAATAAGAATTATCATTTTGGTCATGCTGATTTGGTGAAAATTCTAGAAATGGTGGAAAATTAATCCAACTTCCAGATGAAGTGGCCAGTGGTCGATTTACGCCATTTCACACCTCCCGAGCAAAAATTTCGAGAAAAACAATTTAACGTCTTGACAATATTAAGGTGCATGCGCTAATATGATTCTTGGCAATACGTTGTAAGCGGAAGTGGCTCAGAGGTAGAGCATCGCCTTGCCAAGGCGAGGGTCGCGAGTTCGAATCTCGTCTTCCGCTCCAAATTAGTTCATGGATGCACCAGCTCGCGAGGGCTGGTGCTTTTGTTTATAATTTAATAAGTTTGGAAGTGGGGGTCAATAGGCTTAAAGCCGCTGACACCCGCTTCCGAAATCCAAAAGATGGAGGTGACACTGTGAAAAGCTTTGGAATTGTCGAACCTCACGTGAATTACAGTTACCGCCCGGGCGCTTATGGGTTATTGACCAGAGAAGGGCAAGTGGGTGTGGTGAAGGCACCCCTCGGGTATTTTTTGATTGGCGGCGGCATTGAGCCGGGAGAGACGGATGAAGCCTGTCTGATCCGGGAAGGCCTTGAAGAAGCGGGCTGCATGCTCTCGGTAGGCGAGTTTCTCGAAACTGTGGACGAATATGTGATTGTCAAAGGTACAGAGATGGCTTATCATAAGCGCATCACAGCCTACAGAACGGAAATTGTGTCCTGTGGCCATGCGCAGCTGGAAACGGATCACCAGCTGATCTGGATGGACAAAGCCGAAGCAATAGAGGTCATGTATTTGAAAGGTCAGGCTTATTTAATTGAAACTTATGTTTAGAGCATCAGGAGGCAGTTTATCATGATTTTGAAATTGGCCATAATGGCGCTGATTGGCGCGTTGATTGGGTGGGCTACGAACTGGCTTGCCATCAAACTCTTGTTCAGACCCTATGAACCCTATAAGATCCCGCTTCTTCCTGTAACCTTCCAGGGACTGATGCCAAAGCGGCGCCACGAAATAGCCCGCAACGTAGGTCAAACAGTAGAACGGGAACTGGTCACCGTTGAGGAAATTGTAGATAAAATGATCGAAGATCTGGATAAAGAAGAAATCGTCCGGATGGTGAAGATCAGAGTGACACAGATTGCGGAACAAAAAATGCCGTCCATTATTCCAAGCGCTTTCAGAGGCATGATCTTTAAATATATTGAAGAAGCCATTGATGAGAACGCTGACGCAGCCATCACCGAAATCAGCGAACAGGTGGTACACCGCGCTGCTGAAAAAGTCAGTATTGGGACGCTGGTCGAAGATAAGATCAACGACTTTGACTTTAGAAAGATCGAAGGTATAATCTTTGAAGTCGCCAGCAAAGAGCTCCGTCATATCGAATGGCTTGGCGGTGTAATAGGCTTTGTCATTGGTCTCCTCCAAGGGAGCCTGGTTCTCTTTGTCTTGTAGACAACTTTGTCTTGACATCACTTCTCAACAGGCGTAACATTAGATAAGAAAATTAGGTTGCGATGAGGAAGACGAGTACCTTTCAGGACCCCTTCAGAGAGTGGATGCCTTGGCTGTGAGCATCTCGCGGGCAGGACTGTCAGGGAACACTAACTTCCGAGCACCGTCTTATTAGGTCATTTGCAGAACCGAAAAGATGGCGTATGCCGCGTTAAGGCAGATCGAGCTGGCCCCCTCAATGAAACGTCGGGGCAACTTGGGTGGAACCGCGAGTAACTCTCGTCCCATGACAGATGTTTGTTTTCAATCATCTTTCCATGCGACCGGAGTTTTTTTGTTGACAAAAATTTGAAACTTCGCGACTAAAAGTAAATTACTTGGGAGTTGGGGATTGAATACCATCGGCTAAAATGATTTTACGAATTTATTTGAAATCTTGAAGGAGGCAACAAAAATGGCAAAAGTAAAATTGACGCTAAAGGACGGCTCGGTCCGTGAAGTTGAACAAGGCACGTCGCTGTTTGAAGTCGCGAAGGAAATCAGCGGCCGCCTGGCTAAGGAAGGCTTGGTGGGCACAGTCAACGGCAAGGTAGTTGACATGTTTTACAAGCTTGAGGAAGACGCGGAAATTGAGATCTTGAAATTTGAGGAAGAGGACGGCGAAGACGCATTTCGTCATACGTCTTCCCACATTCTGGCACAGGCGGTTCAGAGATTGTTCCCAGGAACTCAGCTCGCTATAGGACCTGCCATTGACAACGGATTCTACTATGATTTCGATTCTGAGCACGTTTTTACAGAAGAGGATTTTGCGCTGATCGAAGAGGAAATGAAGAAAATTGTCAAGGAAGCCTATGAGATTGAGCGTTTTGAGCTTCCGAGGGATGAAGCGGTCAAGTACATGGAAGAAAAGGGTGAGCCTTATAAAGTGGAGCTGATCCGCGACCTTCCTGAAGACGAAATCATCTCTTTCTACAAACAAGGCGAGTTTGTGGATCTGTGTGCCGGTCCTCACGTTCCTGCGACGGACAGGGTTAAGGCCATCAAGGTTTTGAGTGTTGCAGGCGCTTACTGGCGCGGGGATTCCAGCCGCAAGATGCTGCAGCGCGTGTATGGGACGTCCTTCCCTAAAGCCAGCCAGCTCGAAGAGTACATCACTCGCCTTGAAGAGGCGAAGAAACGCGACCACCGCAAACTCGGAAAAGAACTCAAACTGTTCGCACTCCTTGAGGAGGGACCTGGGTTCCCGTTCATTCTGCCAAAGGGTATGGTCGTCAAGAATGAGCTGATGAAATATTGGAGAGACGTGCATGACCGCGCCGGCTATGTAGAAATTGAGACTCCAATTATGCTGAACCACCATCTCTGGGAGACGTCGGGACACTGGTACCATTACCGCGACAACATGTACACGCTGACGATCGATGAAGAAGATTTCGCAGTTAAGCCTATGAACTGCCCGGGCAGCATGCTCGTTTACAAAACGGAAATGCGCTCTTACAAGGATTTCCCTCTCCGTGTCGGCGAGGTAGGCCGCGTTCACAGGCATGAGCTTTCCGGAGCGCTGCATGGCTTGATGCGCGTCAGAGCGTTCACTCAAGACGACGCACACATTTATATGCTGCCGGAGCAAATCAAGGATGAAATCAAGAATGTCGCACATCTCGTTGACGAGGTGTATACGCAGTTTGGCTTCAAATATCACGTCGAGCTGTCCACGCGTCCGGAGAACTCAATGGGCTCTGACGAAGAGTGGGAGTACGCTGAAACAGCCCTTAAGGCAGCCCTTGAAGAAGCGGGCATGAAGTACAAGCTCAATCCGGGAGACGGCGCTTTTTACGGCCCTAAAATTGACTTCCATCTCGAGGACTGCATAGGCAGAACGTGGCAGTGCGGCACGATCCAGCTGGACATGCAGATGCCGCAGCGTTTTGATCTGACTTATATTGGAAGAGACGGAGAGCGTCACAGACCGGTGATGATCCACCGCGTCGTCTACGGTTCTATTGAACGCTTTATGGGTATTTTGATCGAGCACTTCGCGGGCAAGTTCCCTACATGGCTCTCTCCGGTTCATGTCAAAATTCTCCCGGTTGCGTCCCGTCACGCGGAATACGGGGAATCCATCATGAAGGCTCTGAAGGCGAAAGGCCTCAGAGTAGAGCTGGATGACCGCAGCGAGAAAGTCGGCTACAAGATCCGCGAAGCACAGCTTGAAAAAGTCCCTTATATGCTGGTCGTCGGAGATAAAGAGGTTGAAGATGGAAATCTTTCTGTCCGTTCCAGAGACCGCGGCGAACTTGGCGTTTTCAGTGTCACTGATTTCGCTGACTTGGTGGCGGCTGAGGTCTCGGAAAGAAAATTCTTTTAATCGTGCTTGACACGTCCCTATAGGACGTGATATGATACGACTGTTGTTAATCAAGAAGAAGCTCGCTTCTCACCCGGCTGCATTGGCACGCCCGGGTTCATAAAAGACACACAGTTGAAGTTTGGGCTCAAGTTGGGTCTGGATAATTCTTGTCTTTTAAGCGGGTTTCTTACTTGGAAACCCGCTTTATTTTTTCAGGAGGTGCGAGGAACATTAACAAAAAGACTGAGATCAATGAAGCCATACGTGACCGCGAGCTCCGAGTTATCGGTGAGGATGGGGAACAGTTCGGCATAATGTCTGCCAAGGAAGCCTTGGAACTGGCAGCCGAGAAAAAGCTCGATCTGGTCAAGATTGCGCCGCAAGCTGTACCGCCGGTCTGCAGAATCATGGACTATGGCAAACACAAGTACGAAATGTCAAAACGCGACAAAGAAGCACGCAAAAAGCAAAAGACGGTAGAAATTAAAGAGGTTAGACTTGGCCTCAACATCGAGGAACACGACCTCGAAACAAAAGCCAAGAACGCTGCCAAGTTCCTTCAAAAGGGCGACAAGGTCAAGGTATCACTCAGATTCCGCGGCCGTGAAATGGGACATGCACACCTTGGCGAAGCCGTCATCAAACACTTTGCTGAAATGATTGCTGACAGCGGAGATATCGAGAAGAAGCCGTCCCTTGAGGGACGTACTCTCGTAGCGATATTTACACCTAAAAAATAATTTGTTGATTTGAAGGGAGGAAACGAGCATGCCAAAGATGAAGACACACAGAGGCTTGGCAAAGCGCGTTAAAGTAACTGGTAGCGGTGGACTTAAGCGGTCCCATTCACACACGAGCCATATCCTGACTAAGAAGACGCCTAAAAGAAAGCGTAATCTCAGAAAAGCTACAATGGTTTCCAGCAGCGACATGAAGCGTATCAAAACGCTGTTGCCTTATTCTTAAGATCAGGAGGATTTAAATCATGGCAAGAGTTAAAAAGGCGTTAAACGCCAAGAAAAAACATAAAAAAGTTCTCAAACTGACCAAGGGCTTCTACGGCCAAAAGAGCAAAGTCTTCAGAGCGGCTAACCCTGCAATGATGCGCTCCCTTCGTTCTTCTTATGTTGGAAGAAAAAACCGCAAGAGAGATTTCAGAAAGCTTTGGATCGCTCGTATCAATGCAGCGACTCGCCTCAGCGGCATGAGCTACAGCAGATTCATGAACGGTCTTAAAGTTGCCAACATTCAGATCAACCGCAAAATGCTTTCTGAAATGGCAATCCATGATCCAGCTGGCTTCGCTAAGCTGGTTGAGACTGCGAAAGCAAGCCTCGCGAAGTAATTTAAAAGCTGACTGCGGCAGCAGCGGCTATATAGTTATGGAAAACCACTGTGAGAGCAGTGGTTTTCTTGTTTATATTTAAATGAATTGTGCTATAATGCTTTTAGTTTGATACTTTAGAGGTGAGCGCATGAAAACATGGCTAGGATTTTTGAAGCGCATCCAAAAGGATAGATTGATTGATTTGAACCCAGCTCAGATTCTAGCACTGGGATTTGGAAGCGTGATTTTGTTTGGCGCCATTTTGCTCGATCTGCCCATTTCGTCTAAATCAAATGAAAGCGTGGGTTTTATTAATGCCCTGTTTACAGCGACGTCGGCTGTGTGCGTCACCGGTCTCGTCGTTGTAGATACCGGTACTTATTGGACATTGTTTGGACAGTTGGTTATTTTGACTCTGATTCAAATTGGCGGACTTGGTTTTATGACCATGGCGACAATGTTCGCCCTCATAGTCGGCAAAAAAATCTCATTAAAGAGCAGGCTGGTCATGCAGGAAGCACTCAGTCACCAGAATATTTCCGGTGTCGTTCGCATTACCAGAAATGTATTGATCATGACGTTCTCGATTGAAGCGCTTGGCGCATTAATACTTTCCACAAAATTTGTTCCTGAGTATGGTTTAAGTCACGGGATATTGCTTTCAGTGTTTCACGCGGTATCAGCCTTTTGCAATGCCGGATTTGATATCATGGGCAACTACGCCAGTCTGACCGCATATGTCGGGGATCCGACCGTAAACTTTACTATCATGGGGCTTATTATCACGGGGGGATTGGGCTTTACAGTTCTTTCTGACCTTGTACTTAACAGGAAGTTCAAGATACTGCATTTGAACACTAAACTGGCAGTGACAGTTACGATAGGACTGATCACCGTTGGGACTGTATTTTTCTTTTTGGTTGAGTATAATAACCCTGATACACTTGGAAATCTGAGTATGTTGGAAAAATGGATGGCGGCCATGTTTGCGGCCGTGACGCCAAGAACAGCGGGTTTTAATACACTGCCTTTGGATAAGCTGACCATGAGTTCACTTTTAATGACGGTAGTGTTAATGTTTATTGGCGGATGTCCCGCATCTACGGCCGGCGGAATTAAGACGACAACATTTGGTCTGATTCTATTCAATATTGGGTCAGTGATCAGCGGCTATGAAGAGACCGTTATGTTCAAACGACGTATTTCACAAGTTCTAATCAGCCGGGCACTTGCGCTTATGTCCCTGGCGTTGGCGCTGGTGATCATTGTCACAATGGTCCTGTCGTTTTACGAACGAGAATTTACATTTATGGCACTTATTTTTGAAACTGTATCCGCTTTTGGTACAGTGGGACTTACCACCGGAATTACACCCATGCTGAGTGATGTCAGCAAAGTGGTACTTTCTGTAACCATGTTCTTCGGACGACTGGGTCCTATGACATTGGTCATGGCTTTGGCCAGACGCCAATCCATGAACCGGGCGCTTGTGCGTTACCCAGAGAGTAAAGTCAACGTTGGTTGATTGAGGAGGCCTTCACCTTGAAAAAACAATTTGTCGTCATTGGCTGCGGCCGTTTCGGGAGCAGTGTCGCCATGAAGCTTACCGAGCTCGGTGAAGAAGTCATGGTGGTGGACAAGAACGAGGAGATTATACAGACCATTTCTGAATCAGTCACTTACGCGGTTCAGGCCGATGCCACGGATGAGCAGACCATTCGATCCCTGGGGATTCGGAATTTTGACGTCGCGGTGGTCACGATTGGCTCTGATATTCAGTCCTCCATTCTGATCACGCTCATGTGCAAGGAGCTGGGGGTCAAATACGTGATCTCAAAAGCTCAGAACGAGCTGCACGGTAAGGTGTTGTACAAGACCGGCGCAGATCGCGTGGTCTTTCCGGAGCGGGAAATGGGCATCAAAATAGCGAAAAATCTGGTATCTGACAATATTTTGGACTATATTGAGCTGGCGCCGGATTACAGTATTGTTGAAATTGTGGCGCTGGACCATTGGATTGGTAAGAACCTGAGACAGCTGAACCTGCGCGCCAGATACGGCATCAACGTTATGGCGATCAAGCAGGGCTTTGACATCAAAGTCGCTGTGGGTCCGGACGAAGTGGTCCGCGAAGGGGATGTCCTGGTCGTCATAGGGCATAATGACGATTTGAACCGGATCGACAAGTCATAACCTGTCCTGATGCCCAGTTTTCGCAAGGCTTTTGCCGATGGTTTTCTGGCGCCAACCCTGACCTGAAGGGAGTACTCATCAATGAAGCACATAGCCTCTTCACAAAATGATATCTACAAAGGATATAAAAATTTACTTTCTAAAAAGCACCGTATCCAGCAAGGATTGTTTCTGATTGAAGGTGTCCGTTTAGTGCGACATGTCATGGCACGGGGATGGCCGCTCCGCGATTTGATCCTGGACCAGAGAGAAGCAGACCGCGTTGAGTTTATTCATCTCGCGCAGCACGCTGAAAGCCAGGGCATAAACGTGACCATTCTCGAAGGCGAATTGTTTGAAGTCTTATCTGAAACCGTCCATTCACAGGGCTGTCTTGGTGTCGCTGAAATGCCGGAGCTTGCGCCCCGGCCGCTGGAAGGCAGTCTCTTTCTGGCATTGGATCAAATCCGTGATCCCGGTAATCTTGGGACTATACTCAGGACCTCTGACGCAGCCGGCGTGGAGGGGGTTCTGCTTTCCAAGGGCTGTGTCGAGCCTTTCAATGAAAAAGTCGTGCGCTCGACAATGGGATCTCTCTTTGACGTGCCATTGGTTCAGTGTTCAGATTTCGCAGGAACGCTGGCTGAATTTCGCTCGAATGGCTTTGAAATCGCAGTGGCGGTTCTCGAGGATTCAGAGGATTACGCCCTTTACGACTGGACAAAGTCTACCGTTTTGGTGATTGGAAACGAAGCAGAGGGGATCTCTGAGGAAATTCAAGCTTTGGCGACTCAGCGCCTTAGGATTCCAATCCGCGGGGGCGCAGAGAGCCTCAACGCGGCGATTGCTGCAGGGGTAATCCTATTCGAAGCCACACGCCAACGACGACTGTGAAACGACTGAAAAGCGGCGCCCTGCGTTGTCATGGGGAAAAGTATCTCTTGCAACCTGGCGTTTCATTATGCTATAGTATTTACAATTGAAATGAAGGTATGAGGTAAGTGTCGGCGGTTTTTTGGCTGATCTATGCGTATTTCATGCCGGCAATGACGGAGAGAGTAGTCTATAGTTCAGATCTTCAGCGAAAAAGGAATGGTGGGAGCCTTTTGATTTGATGTGGATGAAGTTCACTCCTGAGCTTTTTCGGTGAAACTATTCAGTAGCTGGAAACGTCCTGTCCGCGTTAAGGACTGTCAATGAGTGGCAAAGCGATTATGTCGCCGCGTCAATTGGGTGGTACCACGGAGTAAAATCTTCGTCCCTTTGGGATGGGGATTTTTTTATTTGTCCAAAAACACCCAGAGACTTATAACATCAAGTGATGGCTGGTGGGTTGCGGGTGAGATGACCATCGGCAAAAAACCGCACTGGCATGAAAGTGAAAACTGAGAGGAGATGTACAAATGAAAGACAATGTTCAGAGCATGTTGACGCAGGCCCTGTCCGAGATTAATGGCGCCGCGGATTTGGCGGCGATTGAAGCCCTCCGCGTCAAGTACCTCGGGAAAAAGGGCGAGGTGACGACACTGCTGAGATCCATGGGCTCGGTGGCGCCTGAAGACCGGCCGGAGATGGGCCGCATCATCAACGAGGCCAGAGAAGCTATTGAAGCAGCCCTTGAAGAGGCAAAAGCGGTCAAATCCGCCAGCGCCCTGGGCGACAAACTGATCCAGGAACAGATCGACGTGACCTTACCGGGTGTGGCGAAAAAACGCGGGCATTTGCATCCACTGACGGTGGTTTTGAACGAGATTCAGGACATCTTTATAGGTATGGGCTTCAGCGTCGCTGAGGGGCCGGAGGTAGACACTGTATACAATAACTTTGACGCGCTGAATTCGCCGCCGGATCACCCGTCCAGGAGCCTGTCTGATACGTTCTATATCACGGAGGAGATTCTCCTCAGAACCCAGACGTCCCCGGTTCAGGTCAGGACTATGAAGGCAAGTAGTCCGCCCATCAAAGTCATTTCACCGGGCCGCTGCTTCCGCTTCGACGAGCTGGACGCGACGCATTCCCCAATGTTCCACCAGATTGAGGGCTTAGTGGTGGATGAGAACATTACCATGGCTGATCTGAAGGGCACTTTGGACGTCTTTGCAAAACGTTTGTTTGGCGAACACACCAAGACGAAGTTCCGACCGCACTACTTCCCGTTCACAGAGCCGAGCGCCGAAGTGGACGTCACTTGCTTCAAATGCGGCGGCAAGGGCTGCCGTGTCTGCAAGGGCAGCGGCTGGATCGAAATCCTTGGCTGCGGTATGGTGCATCCAAACGTCCTTGAGGAGTGCGGCATAGACTCTGAAAAATACACAGGTTTTGCCTTTGGCATGGGTCTTGACCGAGTGACCATGCTGAGACTTGAAATCGACGACATCCGTCTGATGTTTGAAAATGACATGCGTTTCATTGAACAGTTTTAGGAGGGCGAGAAGATAATGCTGGTACCTATAGCGTGGTTAAAAGATTATGTGGAGATCGACGATCTCTCATTGAACTACTTTGAAGACCGTATGGTCATGTCCGGTTCCAAGACTGAAGCGATTTCTGAAGTCTGCCAGGGCATCAAAAATATTGTGGTTGGTAAAATTACCGAAGTGAAGCGCCACCCTGAAGCGGACAAGCTTTGGGTTATGCAGGTGGACCTTGGCGAGCGCGTGACGCAGATCGTCACAGGCGCGGACAACTGCTTTGAGGGCGCTTATATTCCTGTAGCGGTCCACAATTCGTGGATCTGCGGCGGCGTCAAGATCAAGAAGAGTAAGCTGAGAGGCATTGACTCGGATGGCATGCTCTGCTCCTTGGAAGAACTTGGATTTGCAGATAACGTCATCCCAAAGAAATTTGCCGATGGCATCTATATCCTCGACGGACCACTCCCGCTTGGCGCGCCTCTTCAGGAAGCGGTGCCGGAGTTTGCGGATCAGGTCGTTGAATTTGAAATCACGCCTAACCGCCCGGACTGTCTCAGCATGCTGGGGATCGCCCGTGAAGCGTCTGCGACCTTTGAGCGTCCTAAGCGTAAAATTGCACGCATTGACGTTCCTGAGACAGGAGACATCCATGAGGTCGCGTCTGTGGAGATCCTCGACGCAGACCTTTGCCCGCGTTATGCGGCCAAAGTGGTTCGAAATGTCCGTATTGCGCCATCCCCTATGTGGCTGCAGCTCAGACTGATGAAGGCGGGCGTGCGCCCAATCAACAATATTGTCGACATCACGAACTATGTGATGCTGGAGTACGGCCAGCCTATCCACGCCTTTGACTTCGACACCTTGGGCGGCGGAAAGATCATCGTCCGCAGAGCCCATGAAGGTGAGAAGATCGTGACGCTGGACAGCGTTGAAAGAACGTTGGACCACGAGACACTGGTCATAGCGGACGCGACGCATCCGGTTGGCCTCGCGGGCATCATGGGCGGCGAAAATACGGAGATCACGGATCATACCAAAAATATTCTGATCGAGGTCGCCTCCTTTGATAAGACGAATATACGCCGCAGCTCAAAGGCGCTTGGACTGCGTACCGAGGCGTCGGCGCGCTTTGAAAAAGGCGTGGCACACTGCCATGTCCTGCCGGTGGTCGACCGGGTGGTTCAATTGATCCATCAGCTGGATGCTGGGGATGTCGTCGGCGGCGTCATTGACGTCTATCCAAAGCCTCTCGAAGAAAAAGAGATTGTGGCGCGTCCTGCGCGGATCAACGCGATCATCGGCACAAAGCTCTCTGAAGAGGCTATTAAAGGGTATCTGGAGCGCCTTGAGATCGTGTGTGCGCTGGAGAACGGCCTGCTGCGCTGCCAGGTGCCTGCGCACCGTCTGGACCTTGAAAAGGAAATTGATCTGATTGAGGAAGTCGCCAGAATGTATGGTTATGATGTGGTCGATACGACGCTGCCTCACGACGCTTCAACGGGCGGACTGAATTATAACCAAACTCTTGTGGCGGCTGCGCGGGCTCAGCTCACTGCAGACGGCTACAATGAAACATCGACGTATTCCTTCGTCAGCCCATCCCAGCCAGACTGGCTGAATCTCCCTGAAGACGCACCTGAGCGGCTGCAGATCAGGCTGATCAATCCGCTGGGTGAAGAGTACAGTGTCATGAGAACGACGCTGGCGGCGAACCAGCTTGAGGTATTGGCGAGGAACTTTAACCGTCGTCTGCCTGCGGTGCGGTCTTTTGAGATTGGGTACCGCTTCATTGCGGAGTCTCTGCCGCTCCAGGAGCTGCCAGAAGAGCGCCAGACCCTGGTCATGGGGGCTTTTGGACAGACGGAATCCTTCTTCACAATGAAGGGCAGCGTCGAGAATCTTCTGGATCTGTATGGCATTCAGGACATCGAGTGGCGTCCTATGACGACCCATACAAGTTATCACCCGGGACGCTGCGCTCAGGTCTTCCACGGCGACTGCTGCCTCGGCACAGTGGGTGAAGTGCACCCTAAGGTCGTCGAAGCCTTTGGCTTTGAAGGCAAGGCTTATCTGGCGGAGCTCGAGCTGGCCTGGATGATTGAAAAAGCGAACCTCGACCGCAAATATAATCCGCTGCCTAAGTTCCCGGCTATGTCCAGAGACCTGGCTGTTCTCGTCCGGGATGAGGTGACCAACGCGGAGATGCTGGAGATTCTGAAGCAAAACGGCGGAAAGATCCTTGAGAGCGTTGCGCTGTTTGACGTCTATAAAGGCAAGCAGATTGAAGCGGGCCACAAGTCCATGGCCTATGCCCTGGTGTACAGAGCAGGGGACAGAACTTTGACAGACGCTGAGGTCAGCAAGGTCTTTGAGACGCAGCTGGCGGCACTTTCCACAGCGGTCGGTGCGAAACTGAGATAATTATAATTTTTTATACTTTCTTGTATGAGGTTGAAGGGAATTTGAATTGGGTATCGAATAGATAATTCGAATGACTCTGTGTTGGGTTGGTGTGGGCTGAGCGCTCACCGACCCCTCCGGAGTCGACCTATTCGTTTCTCCGGTGCTTAGGCAGCCAAGATTGAAGTGTATTGAAATCCTTTACCAGTCGGTAGGACGAGCAGGGACTCAAACTTTCAAGCACCGGAGTTATAACGCACAGCAGGAAAGGGGTCGGATGAAATGCCGGACAAAAATAAAGTCGTCGTCCGCATCATGGGACACGAATATACCTTGGTCAGTGAAGATACCAGGGAATATATGCAGCGTGTGGCCAATGTCGTCGACGACAAAATGAAGGAAATCGCTTCTGCCAACAAGAAACTCAGTACTTCCATGATTGCAGTACTGACGGCCCTTAATGTCACAGATGAGTATCTCAAGATTGCGACGCGAAACGAAGAGCTTGAAAAGCGCATTCAGGACCCTACAATCAATCAGCAGGAAG
This sequence comes from Acidaminobacter sp. QWL-03, assembly GCF_058683855.1. NCBI lineage: Bacteria > Bacillati > Bacillota > Clostridia > Peptostreptococcales > Acidaminobacteraceae > Acidaminobacter > Acidaminobacter sp. QWL-03. The sequence goes on along the minus strand of NZ_CM178752.1, from coordinate 1,469,269 downwards.
TTCAGGACAAAATTGACGCCCTGCATAGGAATTATGAGCTCAAAAGTCTTGAGTATGAACGGCTGGCTACGGATTTTGACAAGCTTTCACAGAGTGCCAGAGAACATGACAAGACTATTGTGGCATTAAAGCTGAAAATTGAAGAACAAAGCCGTACGATCAGCGAGCGGGAGAGCAAAGTCATTGTTCTGGAATCCGAGAAAGCAGAGCTTTCTGAACAGTTGGCGCTGAAGGAACGGGAACTCGTCGATTTTCTCGACAGTTTTCAGGAAGGCTGATACAATGAAGTGGCGGGACTAGTTCCGCCACTTTTTTATGGGAGGAAAATGGTGTCAGACACCACCTTCCATTTTGGAAGGCGGTGTCTGACACCATTTTCCGCATCTGACGCCAATTTAGTATAACACCACTTGAAAGAAGGGGACCATCATGTCCAAATTTGAATTACTCGCTCCCGCCGGGAGCAGAGCTTCCTTTGAAGCCGCTCTGAAAGCCGGCGCTGATGCCATATATCTGGGCGGAGACGCCTTTGGCGCACGTCAAAGCGCCGCGAACTTTGACGACGCGTCTCTGTCAGAAGCGGTTCGGGACGCGCATCTGCTGGGCGTCCGTGTTTACCTGACCGTCAATACTCTGGTCTATGACCATGAAAGAAATGCCCTGGAGGCGTTTCTGGACAGAATGGCGGCCATAGGCATGGATGCCTGGATTGTACAGGACTTTGGGGTGCTGGAATGGGCCAGAAGCCGTTATCCTCAAATGGAAATTCACGCCTCCACACAAATGGCGGCACAAAACGTTGAAGACGTAAAAGCACTCACCGCGCTGGGGGTCAAACGCGTTGTCCTGCCTCGGGAAATGCGCCTTGAGGAAGTGCGGACTATAGTTGATCAGACGGGCGCGGAGCTGGAGCTCTTCGTCCATGGTGCGCTCTGTGTGAGCGTGTCGGGCCAGTGCTACATGAGCAGCATGATTGGCGGTCGCAGCGGCAACCGTGGACAGTGTGCGCAGTCCTGTCGACAAGCCTATGACTTGATCGATCTTGAGACGGAGGAGAGCGTTGGCGGCAACACCGGCATTTATAGGCTCAGTCCAAAGGACCTGAATACACTTGATCACATAGGCGACATAATGGATGCCGGCGTGACCTCGCTGAAAATAGAGGGCCGCATGAAGGGGCCGGAGTTCGTCTATCAGACTGTCAAGGCCTACAGAACAGCCATAGACCGTCATTTGAAGGGTGTAGCCTATAGCGCACAGGAGTTGGAAGAGACGGACAGAAGTCTCGAGAAGATTTTCAACCGGGGCTTTACCAAGGGCTGGGTGCTTGGGGAGCGCGGTGACAGCTACTTGAGCGCTGAAATTCCGGGTAACCAAGGGCTTCCAGTGGCGAGCGTGAATCGCTTCGACGCCCGGGCAGAAGAGGTTGAAGTCGAGCTCCTTGAGGACCTCGTTGTTGGCGACGAGCTCCAGATTCGAAGGGGCAAGGAAAGCAGCGGCTGCCGCGTGGAATACATCCTCCATAAAGGGCAGAGAGTCAAAACTGCCGCAAAAGGGCTACAGGTCAGAATCAATTACAAAGCAGCCTGTCACAAAGGTGACGTCCTCAGACGAACCTATGACAAGAAAGAAATGGATCGTCTGCAGGCGGAAATTCATGAGCGCGCCAGGAAAGTCCCGGTTAAGGCAGCTGCGGTCCTAAAGACAGGGCTGCCGCTGGAGGTATGCCTGACGGATGCCCAGGGGCATCAAGGCTGCGCAGTCTCCGAAATGCCGGCTGAAGCCGCCATCAAGAAGCCTCTGGATCGGGAGCGGCTGCTTGAGCAGCTCTCCAAGCTGGGAACCACGGCTTATGAAGCCATAGAGTTTGACTTGTCGCTGGACGAGCTTTCCACTTTGCCTATCAAAGTCATCAATGAAACCAGGCGGCTGGCGGCGGAGCGATTGGACGCGGCGCGCACGCAGTCCATGGTTGTACAGGTTGAGAAGTCGCCTTTGGCAGAATATGGCACACTCGAAGAAATCGCTGAAGTGCCCGCGACGTCTGCAGCACTTGCGGCGACGTCGACATTGACATTGACATTAAAATCGACGGCGACAGAATTGGCAAATGAGGAAGGGGTTTTGCGTGGTTCTGAGATTGGTTCTGAGACTGCTGCCGAACCCGTCACCGACGAACCCGGCTCGGGTGAAGCTGAGGTCAAGAGGCGAGAAATCGCAATAACCCTTTGTGCCTCGGTACCCGACCTGGGCAGACTTCATTTGGCTCTGGAGGCTGGTTTAAAAGAAGTATACTTCAGAGGACCGCTCAGCGATCTGGAGCAGGCTCAAAGCTTGGCGCAGCGCTACCAGGCGAGTCTCTCGTGGCAGTGGTCCAGGCCAAATACCAGCCGCATGGTTGAAAAAAATGCTCAGATTCTCAGTCGATTGAAACCCGAGCGCATAGTTGTCAATTCGCCAGGTTTGATTGGCTGGGCAAAGCAGTTTGCGGCACATGTGACGGCGGATTACGGCCTTAATGTGCTCAATGCAGGCTCAGAGCGCATAGTCAGAGGACTGGGCGCTGAAGTGGTCACCTTGTCTCCGGAACTGACGGGGGAGGGGATAGAGACCATCGGCAAAAATGCCTTGGGTGCCTTGGAAATCATAGGGTTTGGGCATCTGCCGGTCATGTTGACGCCCCACTGTCCTATCCGCACGGGGCTTGGGGGACCGGCTCAGGGCTGTGCGCTTTGCAGCGGGAAAGCTTATGGTCTGCGCGACAAGACGGGGGCGATTTTTCCTGTAGTCAAGACGGGGCCGTGCTGGACAGAGGTCTTGAACAGCCGCGTGCTGGATTTGTCGGATCAGCTGGAGAGGCTCAGCGCTGCGGGGGTCACCCGTTACAGGCTGCATTTTACCATTGAGTCACCGGACGAGATCATGGACCTCGTACTGGCCCATAAGGAGCGGATCGCGGGCAAACGGACGCCAATTCGCACCGAGTTTCCAAGAACCCACGGGCACTTTTTCAGAGGGGTTTATTAGGTCAGCGCAGAGCAGTGCATTTTATAAATGAGTATGCAAAGGAAATTTGAATTGTTTAGAATAGTATTCAGGAGGGTTGCACCATGAATCCCAGATCTATACGTGTCCTTGAGCTGCCCAAAATCATAGCCATGCTGGCAGAGCTCGTTTCCTGCGGGTTGACCCGGGAAAAAGTGCTCGAGCTCGAACCCAGCGGTGATTATAGCGAAGTCCGCGACCGGTTGAATGAGACAGATGAAGCGAGCGCGCTGATCATGCGCCATTCCAGTCCGCCATTTGGTCCGGTTCACGATTTGAGGGCCCATGCGAAAATTTCAACCATAGGGTCGTTTTTGTCACCTGGACAGCTGATGGAGGTTTCGGATACCCTGAGAACGGCCAGAAATGTGAAGCAGTTTATTGCGAAAAATGCCGGTGAAGGCAGTGAAATGCCTATTCTCAAGGGCTTGGCCGATGGTCTTGTGCCCGTCAAACCTCTCGAAGATACCATCAATAACGCGATCCTGGGTGAAAATCTGGTGTCGGACAATGCCAGCCACGAGCTGCGAAAGATTCGAAGAGAGATCGAGAACAAGCACCAGGCAATCCGAAACAAGCTGGATTCCATCATTAGAGATACTTCAAACCAAAAATACCTGCAGGATGCGTTGGTGACCATCCGCCAGGACCGTTTTGTGGTACCGGTTAAAAATGAGTACAAACACATGATCAAAGGTCTGGTCCACGACCAGTCCGGCAGCGGGTCGACGCTATATATTGAGCCATTTGCGGTTGTTGAGCTCAATAACAGCTTGAAAGAACTCAGGCTGAAGGAGCAGGAGGAGATCATCAGAATCCTTACGGAGATCACGGCTGAGGTGTCTGAGGTTGCAGACACGCTGCTCTCGAATCAGGAAACGCTGGTGCAGCTCGACTTTATTCTGGCCAAGGGAAAGCTGGCCCACAAGATGAAGGCGACCTCACCGGAACTGAACCGCGAAGGTAAAATCCGTTTGAAAAATGGGCGCCACCCGTTGATTGATCCTAAAGTGGTCGTGCCGACGAATTTCTGGATCGGGGAGAATTTCAAGACGCTGCTGATTACAGGACCGAATACCGGCGGTAAAACGGTGACGCTGAAAACCGTAGGTCTGCTGACGCTGATGACCCAGTGCGGCCTCCACATTCCAGCGGATTACGGCTCGAAAATTGCGGTTTTCGACCAGGTCTTCGCAGATATTGGGGACGAGCAGTCCATAGAGCAGAGCCTTTCCACCTTCTCGTCCCATATGACGAATATTGTGGATATTCTCAATCATGTGGATGCCAATTCACTGGTGCTCTTCGACGAGCTGGGCGCCGGCACGGATCCGACAGAGGGTGCGGCACTGGCCAAGGCGATTCTGACTAAACTGTTCGCCTGGAAAGTCACCACGGTGGCGACGACCCACTACAGTGAGCTGAAAGAGTTCGCGTTGGTGACCCCTGGGGTGGAAAATGCCAGTGTGGAATTTGATGTTGAGACATTAAGTCCGACCTATAAGCTGCTGATTGGCGTACCAGGCAAGTCCAATGCCTTTGAAATTTCCCGGAAGCTGGGCCTCAGCAAAGAAATTATTGATAGTGCGAAAACCTGGATAGAGACCAATGCCATAGCCTTCGAGGATGTGCTGGCGAAGATTGAGTACAACCGAAAGACCTCTGAAGCTGAGCGGGATGAGGCGGTTCGCATGAGGATCGAAGCGGAAAAACTGCGAAAGACCCTCGAGGAGAAGGACGAAAAAATTGCTGAGCAACGGGCCAGGTTGATCCGAGAGGCGAAGGAAGAAGCGCGCAAGCTTTTAAGAGAAGCCAAGGAAGAAGCCGATGCGCTCGCAAAGGAACTCCGCGACATCTCCGGCGGTCTATCCAAAGAACACCTCAGAAGGGTAGAAGAGCTCAGACGCAAGCTGAAGTCCAACATGGATGATCTGCAAACGCCGCTGCTCGAGGATCTTTATGAGGTGGAGCCGCCTAAAGATCTAAAGCTCGGGGATCTCGTCCAGCTGGTCCATCTGAATCAGCGTGGCAATGTCGTGACCTTGCCGGATGCAAATGGGGACCTGATGGTGCAGGTTGGGATCATGAAAATCAGTGTCAATGTCAGCAATCTGAAAAAGATCGAAGAAAAGGTGACCCCGGCTAAGCGTCAGTCAAAAGGCGGTGGCCGCGGATTTGAAACCAAGAGCTTGAATGCCAGGACTGAAATTGATCTTAGGGGTCTTAACGTTGAGGAAGCTATGGCGGAGCTTGATAAGTATCTGGATGATGCCTGCCTGGCCAATCTAAAGTCGGTCAGGATTATTCACGGCATTGGTACGGGTGCACTCAAGGCCGGGCTCAAACCCTATTTCAGGAATCATCCCCATGTCAAGACGGCGCGGGATGGTGCATATGGAGAAGGCGGCATTGGGGTGACGGTTCTGGAGCTGAAGTAGGCGTGATTTAGTTGGATTTTACGGGGGGTGAGATTTGGTGGAGCATAAGCTCGATTTTGAGTTGCGGACACTGCCGGATGGGACGCGCATTGGTGTTTCAGCATGCCTTCTCGGTGTCCGCTGTAAATACGACGGGACCAGCAATTATACGGCAGAGGCGGTCAGAGGGCTAGCTGAGAGATACACGCTGATCCCTGTTTGCCCGGAACAGCTGGGCGGACTGACGACGCCGCGGCCGCCAGCTGAGATTTTGAATGGCAGGGTCATCACTAAAGATGGCCTGGATGTGACAGAAAGCTTCCAGCGCGGCGCCGAGGAAACCCTCGAGATTTTCAAAGTGTTGAAACTCGAGGCAGCGATCCTGAAAGAAGGCAGCCCTTCCTGCGGCAGCAGCCTGATCTATGATGGCACGTTTACGGGCGTCAAGATTCCAGGAATGGGACTCACAGTGCGGGTATTGAGAGATCAGGGCGTAGCTGTGATTTCAGAGAAGGCGCTGGTTTAAAGGGCATGGAAAAAACCTCCACAAGGTGAGTGTGACTCACCCTGCGGAGGTTTTTAGAATTGTAGTGAATTGTGTGAAGCTCTGGCACTTTTTTTGAACCCGTCCGCGTCCCCAAATTGAGTCAGTTGCTGTTGAGGTTCAATTCCTGAATAAGCTTTTCTATCTCCGCAATGAGGGAAGGAAAGCGCTCATCCTCAGGGAAGCGCTCTTCACCGGTTTTCAGGGCTTCGAGAGCGGTTGTAATCTGCCCGTCTACTGCGGAAAAATAACCTTTTTTGAAAAAGTACTCGGCAGAAGTCCTATACGCTGTCAGACCAAAAGTCAATGAAGCCGCGACCATCAAGACGAGAGCAAGCCGGGCGCCCCAGTTTTTCCAGGTATACTTCACCTGGTAGCGGTAACCCACAGACCACGCGGCCAGGAAGCCGCCCAGGAGACCCGCCAGATGGGCCGTATTGTCAATCATGGGATTCACAAAGCCATAAACCACGTTGATGCCTAGCAGCACGAAAATATCATTTCCAAAGATTCTTCTGTAAACATCCTTATTCAGCGTGAATAGATACAGGTTTGCCCCAATCAAACCAAAGATGGCGCCGGAGGCACCAACGGAAACGTTGTCATTGAGGAGAAAACTGCCTACAGTCCCGGTGATGCCGGCAGCAAAGTATATGATCAGAAAACGGGTTTTGCCAAAAATCATTTCCGTATCCCGGCCGAACAGGTGAAGGGCATAGCTGTTGAAGCCGAGGTGCAGGAGGTTGGCATGGAGAAACATGGGTGTGATCAGGCGATAAAGTTCCAGATCCGCAATCCGGTAGTTGATCTTCGCGCCAAAGCGAATCAGCGTCAGCGTCGATAAACTTGAATCAAAATACATCATTACTAAAAAGACAGCCACATTTATGAAAATCAGAATATGACTCAGAAACAGGGGTTTCTTGGTTTGCTCTAAAATCATGGCGGACACCTCACAGTATCTCCATGATAACAAAGAGACACAGCGTGATCAAGGGCATCCCTTGATTCTCATGAGCGGCTGTGGTAAACTGATTAACAAATGCAGTGAACTAACAAAAGTTAAAGTGTCTGTGAAGGGGAAAGTAGCAGGTTAAGTCTTTTTCAGCGAGTCATCGAGGGTGGGAGGATGACATGGGCTAATCCGCGAAATCGCGCCCCGGAGACGCGCGTCAGGCTGTTTAATGCTGAGCGCGCTGGTGAGTCCGCCATTACAGGATCTGAGAGGACATCCCAAACACCTGGGACGTCAATTAGAGTGGTAACGCGGTTGATTCGTCTCTATCCCAGGATAGAGGCGTTTTTGATTTTTCAGCAAAAAAAAGCACCAACCAGCACCAACCAGCACCAACCAGCACCAACCAGCACCAACCAGCACCAACCAGCACCAACCAGCACCAACCAGCACCAACCAGCACCAACCAGCACCAACCAGCACCAACCAGCACCAACCAGTCAAGGACAATGGGCAGCAGAAGGAAAACGACAGAAAAAGGTTGAAAGACCATAAAATATGGAATCTACATGGAGGGAATCACGTGAAGGACTACAGAAAAATCATTGCATCACATCTGGCACCACATCTTGAAATCGCCACAGAGGAAGAGATCATGGCGCTCATTGAGCTGCCCAAATATACGGACATGGGCGATTTTGCGTTTCCGTGCTTCAGATATGCGAAAGCGCTGAAAAAGGCACCAAACCTGATCGCTGCTGAGCTGGCAGAAAAAATTTCAGGGGATCCGCTTTATGAAAAAGTTGAGGCAGCAAGCGCCTATGTCAACTTTACCATGGACAAAGCCCAGCTCGCTGAGGATGTATTGAAGGACGTTCTCGAGCTTGGAGATCTTTATGGCTCCTCTACAAAAGGCGAAGGCAAGACCGTCATTGTTGAGTTTTCGTCCACCAACATTGCCAAACCCTTCCATATGGGGCATATCCGCAGCACTATGATCGGAAATTCCCTTTATAGAATCCATAAGTTTTTGGGATACAATACCATCGGCATAAATCACCTGGGAGACTATGGCACGCAGTTCGGCAAGCTGATCGTCGCGTTCAAGCTCTGGGGCGACAAGGACACCATTGAAGCTGACCCAATCCCTGAGCTCCTGAAGATCTACGTGAAGTTCCATGACGAGGCGGAGAACAACCCGGCCCTGGAAGATGAAGCGAGAAGCTGGTTCAAGCGCCTGGAGGACAACGACCCTGAAGCCTATGCACTATGGGAGTGGTTCCGGGACATCAGCCTTAAGGAGTTCAGCCGTGTCTACGGCATGCTGGACGTCCACTTTGATTCCTACGCGGGCGAGAGCTTCTATTCAGACAAGATGCCAGCCGTTCTTGATGAAATGCGCCAAAAGGGCATCATGAAAGTGTCTGAGGGCGCTGAGATCGTCGATCTGGAGCCTTATGGCATGCCGCCGGCGCTCATCACCAAGAAAGACGGCTCCACGCTGTATCTGACACGCGACATCACGGCGGCTCTTTATAGAAAGAAGCATTATAACTTTGACAAGAATGTCTATGTCGTCGGTGCGCCTCAAAAGCTGCATTTCCAGCAGTGGATGAAGGTCGTCGAGCTGATGGGCTACGACTGGGTGAAGGATTGTATCCATGTTGAATTTGGCACCGTGGCTCTGGAAGAGGGTTCACTGTCGACACGCAAAGGCCGCGTGGTCTTCCTCGAAGAGGTCTTGAAGAAAGCCGTTGAAAAGACTAAGGAAATCATTGCGGACAAAAACCCTAATCTTGAGCACAAAGACGAGGTCGCGGCACAGGTTGGCATTGGGGCAGTCGTGTTCCAGGAACTTTCAAACAACCGGATCAAGGACTACACCTTCAGTCTCGACAAAACCCTTTCCTTCGACGGTGAGACCGGGCCATATGTTCAGTATACCCACGCCCGTGCCTGCAGTGTCCTGAGAAAAGCAGCACCCCAGCTTCTCGAGCAGCCAGTGGACTTCAGTAAATTGTCTGACGCGGCTACCAGCGAGGTCGTGAAACTGATCCGTCAGTTCCCTGAAATCGTCAGCGACGCTGCTGAGAAATATGAGCCATCCTTAATTACGCGCTATGTCGTCAATCTGGCGCAGGAGTTCAACCGGTTCTATCATGACAATCCTATCCTGTCTGAGGATGCGGTGCTGTCTACAGCGCGACTGGCGCTGGTCGACGCAACGCGTCAAACCATCAAAAATGCACTGTTCCTGATCAGCCTCAAAGCACCTGTCAAAATGTAGGCTTCCATCAGGAAGAACCAGTTTAACGTCCGAGCACAAGCCGGTCAAACTCGCCCTCTAAAGGGCGCGTTGACCGGCTTGTTTATGGTATAATAATGAATAGCTGACGAACTTAATCAAATGACATCAAGCTGGAACAAAAAATAGCGATATAATAATGTCACAATAGTCAAAGGACGAATGTTATGGAACTGCACGCACAATCCAGTCAATTTAAAATTTTCAAAGGGCTCGCCGGCGCCTATGTCGACCACTACGACACCGTCGCGTCCCTTTACAGCAAAAATTTCCGAGATCCTGAGAGCTTTCAGCGCCGGCTGAAAGAATTGGAGGACCAGCCTGTCAACAGAGAAGCGCTCTGCGAGGCACTGGAAGCCTACAATTGCAGCCTCGGCTGCTCAGAGAAGACCCTCGAGAATCTGGAAAGATTGAAGCAAAATGACACTGTCGTCGTTGTGACAGGGCAGCAGGCGGGTATTTTTACCGGCGCGCTCTACACCGTTTACAAGGCCATTACGACACTGAAGCTTGCAAAAAGCCTGGAGGCAGAAATTGGAAGACCTGTAGTGCCGGTCTTCTGGATTGCTTCTGAAGATCATGACTTTCATGAAATAAAAGCAGCCCACTATATAATCGGCGGAAGACTTAAAAAGGTGGAGATCGACAAGACAGACCGAAAGTCTCTCAAACGTGTCAATCTCAAGAAAATGTCCGTAGGCCATCTTGAAACCAACAGCAGCGTTAAGCACTCCATCGAACAAATCTTGTCTGATTTTGCCGGGAATGAATCCATAGATCACTTCGAATCACTTCTGTCGACAACTTTTATTGACAGGGATTCCCTCAGCAATTGGTTCGGCCGTATCATGAGCCGGCTCTTTCACGAATACGGCCTTGTCTTGCTGGATCCTATGATTCCTGAGCTCAGGGCGCTGGAGACCAATTTCTTTTTAACAGCCGTAGAGAAACAAGCCGCGGTCATAGACGCCTTAAAGCAGCAGACTGAGCGCGTTGAAAACAAAGGTTATCAGAAAGCAATTGAGTTTGACCCCCAGGGCCTCCAGCTTTTTATCTATGAGCATGAGGAACGTCTGGCGCTGCGCAGCGATCAGGAGGGTTACTACATTGAGCATGGCGGTCAGCAGATCAGATATTCCAAAGAGGCGCTTCTGGACCGTATAAAGGAGAGACCTCACGACTTCAGCACCAATGTGGTGCTCAGGCCTGTCGTCCAGGATGTCCTGCTGCCGACCCTGGCTTATGTTGCAGGACCGGGCGAACTGAACTACTACGCCCAGCTGGACAAAGTCTACCAGGTATTTGGAAGACAGGCGCCGGTTTTTTATCCAAGAGAAAACTTTACACTGGTGCAGAAAGAGGTCAAAGAGGTGCTGAACCACTATGACCTGTCTCCGGAAAATGTCCTGATGTGCGGCATCAGCGCCATCCGGGATCATCTTCTGGATCTTCGGGATGAGGTCAGAATCGACACCTTGTTTGATAACTATATTGAAAAGTTCGAGGATGAATACAGAATCCTCCTTCAAAAAGTTCTGGAAATCAGCCCTGACCTGGAGTCATTGTCCGAAAAGAATATCGGGCTTATCAAAGGGCAGATGAACTATCTTAAAGAAAAAGCCCACCGTTTTCACCGAAGAAACCACAGACAGGTCACCCGTGACCTGACCGCGGTTGAAGCCCAGCTCATGCCGGGCGGCCACCTTCAGGAACGGACCTTGTCCATCCTTCAGTACTACGCGGAGCGAGGCAATACCTTGATCGATTTCCTGCTCAACGAGGTCCCTCTCAACCCGGACCACCGGATTATCATGCTCGGCTGAAGCAGCCCAAAGGAGTTGTCGCAATTGAAAATTGGCATGGTCTGTTATCCTTCCTATGGCGGCAGCGGCGTTGTCGCGACAGAACTTGGCATTCATTTGGCCAACCTTGGCCATGAGGTCCACTTCATCACCTATGACAAGCCCTTCAGGCTGACTGAGTTCCACGAAAATATCTTCTTTCATGAAGTGGACGTCTCCAACTATCCTGTGTTCAAATATCCGCCCTATATCCTGGCCCTCGCCAATAAAATCTATGAAGTCGCCAGAAGGGAAGGCCTTCAGATTCTCCATGCCCACTACGCCGTGCCCCATACCATGGCGGTTCACATGGCGGCTCAGATGCTGGGAGATCAAGTCAGAACCGTGACCACACTTCACGGCACGGACGTGACCATTATGGCAGAAGACCAAAGTCTGAGGGACGTCACTGAGTTCAGTATTAATCAGATGGACGCGCTGACGGCGGTCTCCGAAGATCTGAAACAGGTCGCCCTCAAATCCCTGACAATCATCCCGCCGTTCCATATGATCCACAATTTCGTCAATACTGCCCAGTACCGCAAAATGCCTGCGCTCTGCTCGCGCGCCCGCCTGAAAGTCCCCGAGGGGCAGAAGGTCCTGATTCACATCTCGAATTTCAGAACCGTCAAGCGCATTCAGGATGTCATGGAGATCTTCAGGGGCGTGAACGCCGAGTGTCCCGCTCATTTAATGCTGGTCGGCGATGGCCCGGAGATTCGGACTGCCTACGAGCTGACCGACCGCTTCAACCTGCGTGATCGTGTCCACTTTATGGGAAAACAGGACAATGTCGTCGCTCTGTTGTCCTGCTCCGACCTCTTCCTGCTGCCCTCCGAAAAGGAGAGCTTTGGTCTGGCCGCGCTGGAAGCCATGGCCTGTGAAGTTCCGGTCATTGCAAGCATTACCGGCGGAATCCCTGAGGTCGTCGAGGATGGCGTCAGCGGCGCCCTGTCAGACGTAGGGGATACGGCAAAGATGATCGCCGACGCAGTCGCCATTTTATCCAGTCCTGAGCGCCACCGGGCTATGGCATCAGCCGCCCGTCATAGAGCCACCTCTGCCTTTGAGGAGCAGACCATAGCAGCGCAGTATGTAGCACTGTATGAGTCCCTGCTGTCACAAGTCTAGAGACAATCCAAACGAAAGGCGGGATCACACCTTGAACGTCGTTCTGACCACACTGAACTCCCGCTATACCCATATGAGCCTGAGCCTGCGTTACCTGAGGGCTGCGCTGGAACAGCGCTTTAATCTCCATGCCGCCGCTACGGCTGAAAGTGCTTTTGCCGATGGTTCCCAAACCGCCCCCCCAGCCCAAGTCCTCACCGGCGCTGCCGAACAGGGGGCGTCGCCTCTGACTCTCAGGCTTTTGGAATTCACCATCAACCAGCCCCACGAGCACATTCTCAGAACCTTGTTTGAAACCCAGCCGGAGGTACTCTGTTTTTCTGTTTACATCTGGAATGTTGAAGCAACCTTAAAACTGGCGGCCTCGCTTAAAAGGGTACTTCCGGACACTGTTATTTTGTTTGGCGGGCCCGAATCCGCCTTCGATTCAGAGGTTTACCTCGAAGATCACGATTTTATCGATGTCATTGTCACGGGCGAAGGCGAAGAGATCTTAGGTGCTTATTTGGAGCGCAAATTGACGCAGTCAGTGGCGTACGCCATACCGGGTCTGACAGAGCGGACTGCCGGTGGCATTCTCAACCATGGGAAGGCTCCTCTGATCACAGACCTGGACAGCATTCCTTTCCCTTACAAAGCAGAAGACTTTGGCGCCGGCAGAATGCTCTATTACGAAGCTTCCAGGGGCTGTCCGTATCGCTGTGCCTATTGTCTTTCCTCCAGAGAACCGGGGGTCAGAACTTTTAGCCTAACGCGCGTCAAGGAAGATCTCGCCAGATTTATAAAGGCTGAAGTCATGCAGGTGAAATTTGTTGACCGTACTTTTAATGTGGATTCTGATCGAACCCGTGAAATTTTCAAGTTTCTGATCGAAAATGACAATGGGATCACCGGCTTCCACTTTGAAATAACCGCGGCTTTGCTGAAAGAGCAGGATTTTGAGCTGCTGGCAAAAGCGAGACCTGGTCAGTTTCAATTTGAAATTGGCGTGCAGTCCACCTGTGAGGAGGCCATGACGGCGGTCATGCGGCCACTTCCTTTTGTGAAGACGGCTGAAGTGTGCAGGCGGCTCAAAGCCCTTGGCAATATTCACCTTCATCTGGATCTCATAGCGGGGCTTCCCTTCGAAACTTATGAGCGGTTTTTGAAATCCTTTGATGAAGTCTTTGACTTAAGACCCCACGCCTTACAGCTGGGCTTTCTGAAACTGATTCCCGGATCCCCGCTCTCAGAGCAGGCAGAAAAATTCGGGTATATCAGGGAGTCACATCCGCCTTACGAAGTGCTCGGGAATACTCACATTGACTTTGAGCAATTAACCAGCTTGAAGCGGATTGAAGCGCTGGTCGACCTCTATTACAATTCCGGAGGCTTTTCGGTGACCCTTGAGGCAGCGCTTGAAAAGTGCGGACAGCGACCATCGGCCTTCTTCTTCGGTTTTTCTGAGTTTGTTAAAAAGCAGGGCTTTGACCAGCAGGCTTACCGGAGCGAAGCCCATTACGGGCACCTTGAAGCCTATTTGCAAGCTCAGAGTTGGTACATGCCTGTATTCAAAAACCTCCTGGATTATGACTGCTTAGTCGCGCTGGCGAAGCGACGACGTACAACCCGGACGGTTGATTTGCAGGGGCGGGAACTGGATGAGACGCCTGAGCTCAAAGCCTCGATCCATGAAGCCTTGAGGGCGTCTGACCCTGACATCCCCGTGAAGACATTGCTTAAACGCATCCGCTATCAGATTTTTGATATCGATATGAATGCCTGGCTTGAGGGCCGAAGAGACTTCGACCATGCTGACCATGGCATATGGTTGGGCTGGGTGGACACTGCCCGGCGGTCTGCTGTCAGTGAGCACTATGATTACGCGCAAGCGCGCCTTGAGGTGACTTTATGGAAATCTTGAAAGATTTGGTACTGACAAACCGTTCTGTTTTAAAGAAAGCCGTCAGCGCGTTTAAAAACAACTTGCTGATTTTCCTGCTGGCAATTCCCTATATGGCTTTGACCATGGTCGCAGGAAGCGTAGCGGCCATGATGGGATTTTTGGGCGGCATCCTGATTTTTGTTGTGGAAGCAGCCATTATTTCTGATTATCTCCATATCATTCATCAGGTCATCACGCGGCGCAAATTCGATATGGACGATTTTAAAAATGGATTTACCGTACACTTTAGAAAGGTCTACATGGTCCTCTTTGTGGTATGGGTGGCGAATTACGGTGCGAGTCTGCTCTTGTCTCCTATTTTGAATGCCATGGGACTGGGGTTTGTCCTGATCGCCATTTATTTCTTTGCGTTTGTCATATTAAACCCACTGCCAGAAATGATTTATCAGAAATATTTCAGCGAGGCGGATACTTTTGTAAAAACCGTTGAGTTCACCAGAGAAAATGCCATCAGCTGGCTGGTGCCCAACGCGGTGATCTTCGCACTTCTCTTTGCGGTAAGAGCGCTGGTCGATGGCGCGCTTTCGCCTCTCGGACTGGGCTGGCTCAATTTGTTGGTGCTCAGTGTCGTTTCGGCGGGATTAATCAGTTTTGGAATGATTTACAGAGGGTATCTGTTTGATGTCTTATACAAAACGACGAGGCGCAAGCGCCTGTTTACGGAGACCATGTATCGCAACTGATGATTTACTTTGATAAGGCGGTGGTCCTACTTGAAAAACATCACGCTATACAGCAATACAAAAAAAACATCCCTGGAAGTTAAGGACAAATTGTTCAGGATGCTGACGGCAGCAGGCTATAAAGTCGTATCCGAAAACGCTGACCTCATTATTGTCATAGGCGGCGACGGCACCATGCTGAGCGCGATCAGGCGGTACAGGGCTATGAAAATTCCTTTCCTTGGCGTCAATACAGGCACTCTGGGATTCCTGCCCAGCGTCCCTCCAAATCAACTGGACATTATTTTGGAACTGCTGGAAAACAAGGACTATTCCATCCAGAGTTATCCGCTGCTCGAGGTGCGCTGCAAAACCGTGAATGGGGATGAAATTGACAGTTATGCCTTTAATGAAATCCTGATCAAGCATCTGGAGCCAAGACTGCTTGAGGTTAAAATCTATATTGACGGCAAGCCGTTCAATTACTTTACGGGAGATGGCTTTATCATCTCAACGCCTATTGGCTCCACGGGTTACGCGATCTGGGCCGGCGGTGTGGCGACCCATTCAGAGCTGCCTGTGTATCAGATTACACCGATTCATGCGAACGACAACAGCATTAACCGTCCTCTTAAGACCTCCATGGTGGTACCCATCGAAACCGTCATTGATTTCTCAATTGTGAAGGCGCAAATGCGTGCGGTGATTGTCGCTTGTGACGGCAGAAAGGTCACGGATGATTTCATCTCGCAAATCTCTGTGCGCGCGGCACATAAAGAGGTGAAAATTCTTCGTTATGGGGATTTTGATTATTTTGAGCTTTTCAGAAATAAAATCATAGACAAGCGCGTCAGCAGAGTACTGAGCGATTAGTCTTTACTGGAGGTAGATTATAAATGCTGGAACGCAGCCGCATGCTTTTGAAGCGCAGAGCGGACGAAGTGATGTTCATTGAGCTTAAGGAAGGAAAGACATTGACACTGGGAGGCATTACGCTTGATGAACGCGTGCCCCTGCCTATCAGAGTCGATCGTTTGGTCGACAAAGTCAAAGGGGTCAGCGACACGGACTTTACGGCGGATAATCTTGCGGAGGGCATGTGCTGGACGCTTGGTTTTGATCCCGATTTTCCTCATGCGAGTGCGTATAAGGCGTTTCTTGCTGAATTAATGCCGGGTCTGCTGGCGCTGCTTGAAGCGAAAGTGGCGCGGCTTGAAGAAGAGGAGAAGTGGCTGGATGCGGTTATTTATCTGCATGCCGCAGCTCAGATTGCTGAGGATCAGCCTCAGGTCATCTATAATCTGGCGAGGTGCGCCCTGCGCCAATCCGAACGGTTTGCCGAGAATTCACCAGAGGAAAAGAAACTGGAAGAGGATGTCTTCGAGCTGTTGTCAGAATCCCTCGAGAAGTTTCCGGACTTTGCCCCCCTTTACTATCTCATGGGCTTTCAGCTTGTGAACAGGAAGTCCTATAAAGCTGCGGAGTCCTCATGGCGTCGTGCCATGCACCTGGGCGTCGACGAGGATCTGCGTGACGAGATGGTGCGTCAGCTGGACGATCTGTGGAGTCGAATCCAGTATGAAGAAGGTTATATGCTGGTTTTGGATGGCTTTGCCGATGAAGGGCTGGTCAAACTCCTGCCCCTTGAGGAATTTCACGATGATTGGTGGAATCTGCTCTTCTTCATAGGTCTGGCTTACCGTCAAAAGGAGCAGTATAATGAAGCGCTGGACTACTTCAGACGCGCGCTGCGTTTAAACACCGGCAGCCCAGAAATCCACAATGAGATTGGACTATGCTTGATGTCCCTGAGCATGTTTCATGACGCTGAGATTGTTTACAGCGAAGCGCTTAAGATGCACCCGGATTCGCCGGATTTACTCTGCAATAAGGGCATAGTCATGCTGCATCTTGGCGATTTGAAACAGGCGAGACAACTTATAGAGCGGGCTTACGAGATCAATCCGGAAGATGAAGTCACCGCTGCTTGGCTAAGGCAGTTGGGCACGGATTCAAGCCGGCTTTCATAGCAGATGAATTTATTAAAAGCGAAATTTTATAAAAAACAACAAAATTGCCGGTGGGGAACCGGCTTTTTTTGCACATTTTGTGAGAAGGCTTTGTGAAAAATGGATGATCCCTACTTGAACTTTTTCTCAATATTGATTAAAATGGACTTGGAATTACAAAAAATATTGAATGCTTCAACAAAAATAACTTTCCGTATCAGGCAAGTCAAATGTTAAGATGCTAAAGTGGGTGTTTATAAAAGGAGGTTGTAACAGTTTGATCAAAAACTTTGATCAGCTTTTAGAGGCAGCTGCGGCTCAAAAAACTATGCGGCTTGCAGTCGCAGCCGCGCAGGATCCTGAAGTATTGGGCGCTGTGGCCAAAGCGGCAGATATGGGACTCATTGTTCCAATTCTGGTAGGGGATCGTCAGAAAATTGTTGAGCTTTGTGCCTCAGAGCAAATTGAATGTGGCGCGTTTGAAATTATTGATGAAAAGGAGCTTGAGGCCTCCGCTCAAATCAGCGTCCAACTGGTTCGTGACGGCAAGGCGGATTTTCTCATGAAAGGTCTCATTGACACCTCAATTTTACTGAAAGCTGTGCTGAACCGTGACTATGGGCTAAGAACAGACAATCAACTCAGTCACGTCATGCTTTATGATCTGCCAACCTATCACAAACTTCTTTTTCTTACAGATGGCGGTATGAACATTGAGCCCACATTGGCTGAAAAAGCCACCATCATACGCAATGCGCTCTGTGCCGCCTACGCGCTGGGCATGGACACCGTCAAGGTGGCGTGTCTCGCCGCCAAGGAAAAAGTAAGTGATAAGATGCCGGCAACCGTGGACGCTCGCGCTCTGGAGAACATGTGCCGGGAAGGGGCATTCGGGGACAAGGCTATTGTCGAGGGACCGCTTGCCTTTGACCTTGCGGTTTCAAGGGAAGCGGCAGACATCAAAGGATTTAAAAGTGACATTGCCGGGGATGTGGATGTATTGCTGGTGCCAAACATCGAAGTGGGCAACGGCATTGGTAAAGCACTGACTTACCTGGCTAATGCGGAGTCGGCAGGAATCATCATGGGCGCCAAAGTGCCGGTGGTCCTGGTATCCCGTGCGGATACGGCTGAGGTCAAGCTTTATTCCATTGCGCTTGGCAGTGTTATTGCAGCGGGTCAGTCAGAAATACAAGCTTGAGAAATAAAGACAGTGGACATGCATAGTCAAATACATAAGAGACAGGAGTGACCATGATTTGAAGACCTTTATGACAGGAAATGAGGCAGTGGCGCGCGGTGCTTTTGAAGCGGGCGTAGTTTACGCCTCGGCGTATCCGGGAACACCGAGTACTGAAATTCTGGAAAACACCGCGCAGTATCCAGAGATTATTTCTGAGTGGGCACCTAACGAAAAAGTGGCGCTGGAAGCGGTACTCGGCGCTTCCATTGCGGGCGGCAGAGCTCTCGCCGCTATGAAGCACGTCGGCGTCAACGTCGCTGCGGATCCGCTGATGACCATTTCCTACACCGGTGTGACGGGGGGTCTCGTTCTAATATCTGCGGATGATCCGGGATGCCACAGCTCACAGAATGAGCAGGACAACCGTATTCTTGCGAAGTTCGCGAAGATCGCCTGCATTGAGCCAAGCGATTCACAGGAGTGTCTGGATTACATGAAAGCGGCTTATGAGATCAGCGAACAATTTGACGTCGCGGTCATGATGCGCATGACAACACGGGTCTGCCACTCCAAGAGCTTGGTGGAAGTCGGAGAGCGCGTCGAGAAAGACCTGATTCCCTATGTTAAACGTCCTGAGAAATACATCGCAGCGCCAGCACATGCGAAAAAGCTCCACCCGGTTGTAGAAGCAAAACTGGTCGAGATGGAGAAATTCAGCAATGAAACGCCGCTGAACCGCATTGAGTGGGCAGACAAGAAGGTGGGCATTGTCACTTCGGGAGTTGCTTATCAATACGCCAAAGAAGTCTTTGGCGATAACGCGTCATATCTGAAGCTGGGCTTTACAAATCCGCTGCCTATGGATAAGATCCGCGACTTTGCGTCGCAAGTCGAGACGCTTTATGTCGTTGAAGAGCTGGAGCCATTCATGGAGGAGCAGATCAAAGCTGCCGGCATTGAATGTATCGGAAAAGCATTGATTCCAAATGTCGGCGAACTGAATCCGGACATCATTGCAAAATCACTTCTTGGTGAAGTACGTCCGCTGCTGGACATTCCTCAGGATAAGCTTGTGGGAAGACCGCCTACACTGTGCGCCGGTTGTCCTCACCGCGGTTTCTTCTACGCGCTTAAAAAGAAGAAAAACGTCATGGTCACCGGTGATATTGGCTGTTACACTTTAGGTGCCTCAGAGCCGCTTAATACAACGGATACGGTTATTGACATGGGCGCGTCGATCTCTATGGGCCATGGCGCTCAGCGTGTACTTGACAAAGCCGGAAAAGGGATGAAAGTGGTTTCTGTCATTGGGGACTCCACGTTTTTCCACTCAGGCATTACCTCATTGATCGATGTCGTCTATAACCGCGGCAATACGGTCAATGTCATTCTGGACAACCGCATTACGGGCATGACGGGCCACCAGGAAAATCCGGGAACAGGCTATACGCTGACCGGTCAAAAAGTTAAGGAAATCGAAATTGATAAAGTCGTTCGCGCTCTCGGCGTTGAGCTGGTGATCAATGTTAATCCGCTGGATCTGGACGCGGTCACAAAAGCACTGGACGCTGCCTTGGCATACGAGGGACCGTCTGTCATCATAACGAGATGGCCATGCGTCCTCAAAAAGTTCTCGCCGGAAGACATCAAAGAATTTGGTGAGAAGAAGCCGGTCTGCTATGTCGTTGAAGAGGAATGCCGCGGTTGCCGTCTGTGCAATAAAACTGGCTGCCCTGCCATAGTCTTCGACAAGACCAAGAAGAAGTCTTATATTGACCCAAATGCCTGTGTAGGCTGTGAAGTCTGTCTGCAGGTCTGTCCATTCAAAGCAATCAAGAAGGCGGGTGAATAATCATGGCTGAGATCAAAAACATTTTATTTGCAGGCGTTGGCGGTCAGGGGATTATTCTGGCGAGCAAGATCCTGGCTGCGGGCTTAATCAATGCCGGCTATGACGTAAAAATGTCTGAAGTCCATGGCATGGCTCAGCGTGGAGGCAGCGTGACCACGCAGGTGCGTTATGGCGAGAAGGTGTATTCACCAATCATCGGCAAAGGACAGGCGGATTTGCTGGTATCCTTTGAAAGCATGGAGGCGATGCGCTGGTTGGATTATATAAATCCAAAGGGAAAAGTTGTCGTCAATGATCACGAATTATGGTCTGCGCCTATTCTGATGGGCTCGGCAGATTATCCAGAGGGCATTTTGGAGGCGATCCGGGAGCGCGCTGAGACGGTCGTCATCAAGGCGGGCGAAATCGCGGCAGAGCTTGGCAATCCTAGAACCATGAACGTGGTTCTGGTGGGGACGCTCATTAAAGCCATGGGTCTTGAAGGTCTTGATTGGGAGACGGTCATTCGCGATACTGTGAAGCCACAGTTTGTCGAGATCAACCTGAAAGCCCTGAAGGCGGGCATGGATCAGGTCAAAGGCTAGCATTAAATGAAAGGACGCACAGAAGGGGTGGGGATTACCTTCTGTACGTCCTTTTATATTGCAAGAAGCTCGGTGTCAGACACCAAGTTTGGGTCACCACTCGGTGGAAGAAGGTGTCTGACACCTTCTTCCTGTCTCGAAACTGGGTGTCTGACACCGAGTTTGCATACGGGTGTATATATACAGCAAATATGCAGTTTGATATACATGTATACAATCTCTGAATTCTTCCTGTTTTTCTAGAGTGATTTGTTCAAAAGGGCAAACTTTTCGAAGTGTTTAATCGGCTATACAAAGGAATCGGTCGTATGACTTGTGTTGCGAATAGGCAGCTCTGAGGAATTTTATATTTTGTTCAAAAAAATTATATAAATTTCGTGAAAAGTGGTTGATTATACCCAAAAAAATGTTATAATTCAATCAATATATATGCAGAAGGGAGCATAATAATGAATAAAGATAAAGTTGTACTCGCGTATTCCGGAGGTTTGGATACTTCCGTTATCCTCACTTGGCTCAAAGAGACTTATGATATGGAGGTTATCGCAGTTTGCGTTGACGTCGGTCAGAAAGACGATTTTGAAGCTGTCAAGAAAAAGGCTATGGAAACGGGCGCTATCAAAGCTTATGTTGTCGACGTCAAGGAAGAGTTTGTTCAGGACTATCTGTTCCAGGGCATTAAATCAGGCGCGATCTATGAAGAAGATTATCTCATGGGTACCGCTTACGCACGACCGCTGATCGCTAAAAAACTCGTTGAAGTCGCTGAGCTCGAAGGCGCGGTGGCCATCGCTCACGGCGCGACTGGCAAGGGCAACGACCAGGTGCGTTTTGAAGCAGGTATCAAGGCACTCAATCCTAGACTTAAAATCATTGCGCCATGGCGTTTCTGGAACCTCAAGTCCCGTGAAGACTGCATCGACTACGCCATCGAGCACGGCATTCCAATTCCGGTTACCAAAAAAGACATCTATTCCAGAGACGAAAACGTCTGGCACCTCAGCCACGAGGGCGGCAACCTGGAGAATCCTTGGAACGAACACGACCCATCCATCTACAAGCTTACTGTTCAGCCTGAGAAGGCGCCGGACGTTCCGACTTATGTCACAGTCGGCTTCGAAGAAGGTGTTCCGGTTTCCCTCAATGGCGTTAAAAAAGGCGCGCTGGATCTCGTCTTGGAGCTGAATGAAATCGCTGGCGCTAATGGCGTCGGCATCATCGACATCGTTGAAAACCGACTTGTCGGCATGAAATCCCGCGGCGTTTATGAAACCCCTGCCGGCACAGTCCTTTACCAGGCGCACAAAGCCATGGAGAAGCTGGTCCTCGACCGCGCGACCATGAGCTTCAAACGCACAGTCGCAGCAAGATACTCCGAGCTCGTCTATGACGGACTCCTCTATTCACCACTGAAGCTGGCTCTTGACGCCTTCATCAACGAAACTCAGAAAGTTGTCACCGGCGAAGTGAAGCTCAAGCTCTTCAAGGGCAACTGCATGGTCGTCGCTTCCAAGTCTGACTTTACCCTCTATGATGAGCGCTATGTCACCTTTGGCGCTGATGACGTTTACAACCAGCAGGATGCAGAGGGCTTCATAAACCTCTTCACGCTGTCTCTGAAAATTGGGGCAATCAAGCGCCTCGAGGCTGAAGAAGCAGGCAAGTTGGAACACGAAGACAAAGGAGAAATCAAGTTCGTATGAAGCTATGGTCAGGTCGATTCGAGTCCGGAACCAGCCAATTGATGGACCTCTTCAACAATTCCATTCAGTTTGACCATAGAATGTACAAGGAAGATCTCGCAGGCAGCCTGGCTCATGCCAAGATGCTCGCGAAAATGGGCATTCTGACCGAGGATGAGCTTAAAAAGCTCGTCCTCGCTCTGAAGGAAATTGAAGCGGAAATAGAGCTCGGTTCTTTCCAGTTCAAAATTGAAGACGAAGATCTTCACATGGCGGTTGAAAAGCAGCTGACGGAAAAACTCGGCGATCTCGGCAAAAAAATACACACTGCAAGATCCAGGAACGATCAAGTCGCCCTGGATTTTCGGTTATATGTTCGCCGGGAATGCCGCACTATTGAAAGTCTCATCAGAGAATTGATGAGTGTTCTGCTGGAACACGCTGCCGCCAATACACACGTGATTATGCCTGGTTACACCCATTTGCAGAAAGCGCAGCCCGTGCGGCTGGCGTATCACCTCATGGCCTATTTTGAGATGCTGAAGCGGGATGTCTCCCGTTTCGAGGATGCCTTTGACCGGATGGATCTTTCGCCAATCGGCAGCGGCGCCCTCGCAGGCACCAGCTACGAGAGCGACCGTTTTATGACGGCAGCGGACCTGGGCTTCTCGGGACCATCGGAAAACGCTATGGACAGTGTGGCAGACCGGGATTTCGCCGTAGAATTCCTGAGCGCCTGTTCCATCACCATGATGCACCTCAGCCGACTTGCGGAAGAGTTTGTCATCTGGAGCTCCGGCGAATTTGGTTTCATTGAAATTGGTGACGCCTACGCCACAGGCAGCAGTATCATGCCCCAAAAGAAGAATCCAGACGCCGCCGAGCTGATCCGCGGCAAGACCGGCAGAGTCTACGGGGATCTCATGTCCCTCCTCACAGTCATGAAAGGCTTGCCGATGGCTTATAATAAGGACATGCAGGAGGACAAGGAACCTGTTTTCGACGCGGGGGACACGGTTAAACTGTGCCTGAAGGTCTTTGCTGACATGCTCCGCCACACTGCTTTTAAACCAGAGCCTATGCTCAACCAATGCAAGGCAGGCTTCCTGAACGCGACTGACCTTGCGGATTATCTGGTCAAGAAAGGCATGCCGTTCAGAGATGCCCACGAGGTTTCGGGCAAACTGGTAGCTTATGCAATAAAAGAGAAAAAAATTCTCGAAGCGCTCTCCCTGGAAGAGATGCAAGCAGTGTCTGATCTCATAGGTACGGATATTTATGACGCCATAGATATTGAGCGGTGTGTGGAGAACAAGAAGTCCTATGGCTCCACCTCCCTCGCCAGCGTGCAGCATATGTTGAAGCTGGCTGCAGAGTACCTCGAAGCCTAAAGGGTTTTGTAATACTTAAAATCGAGTAATTTTGGGATTCCTATAGACAAACACATCTATTTGGGTTACAATATCGAAGATTTGAGCATTACTAAACAAGTAATAAGGAACCGGCTTGCCATGGCGGTTGCGTGTGACGCAGCGTCACCATCGGCAAGCTCGGTTCTAAAAACTCCATGAAGCCATGGACTACGAAATTGCAGCGCAGATCTGGCCTGACTGAGAGCGGGCCAAGTGGAACGGAGATTCTGTCCCGCCGGGAGCGGGTCCATACAAAATCGATCGATACCATACATCTGCCTCGTCGGAAATGTGTCTGACAATTAATGGAAATATACATTGAGGAGAGGTGGCATCATGAAGGGATTTCTGGTCTTAAAGGACGGAAGTCAGTATGAAGGTGAGCTCTTTGGGGCTCTTTTTTCGCGTGTAGGAGAAGTAGTTTTCAATACCAGCATGACCGGTTATCAGGAAGTACTGACCGATCCTTCCTATTTTGGACAGGTCGTCGTCATGACCTACCCGCTGATTGGCAACTACGGTGTGCATCCGGATGATGAGCAGTCTGAGAAGCCTATGGTCAGGGGACTTGTCGTTCGGGAAAAAGTGGACGACTACTCCCACTGGAGAGGCAACGAAAGCCTGGACGCGTATATGACACGTCATGGCATTATTGGAATTTCGGGCATTGACACCAGAGCGCTGACGAGGAAGCTTCGCAGCCAGGGGACCGTGCCGGGGATGATCGTCGCAGACCTGGACAACCTTGATGAAACCAAACAAGAGTTGAATCGCTATGATGTCAAAGGCTATGTAGATGAAGTCTCCACCAAAAAACCGTACGTGATTACGCCTAAAGAGCCTTGCGGATTAAAAGCGTCAGTTATGGATTTTGGAGTGAAGCGCGGGATCCTGAAGTCGCTGGTGGCGCGCGGGGTAGAGCTTCATGTTTTCCCGGCGAGAACCACAGCAGAAGAAGTGCTGGCATGCAATCCGGATGGCGTGCTGCTGTCCAATGGGCCTGGGGATCCATCTGAACTCAGTGAAATCGTGGCAGTCGTTAAAGACATCATCGGCAAAAAACCGGTCTTTGGCATTTGTCTTGGACACCAAATCCTGACCCACGCCTTTGGCGGCACGACAGAAAAGCTTGTCTACGGCCATAGGGGCGGCAATCACCCGGTTAAGGACCTGATTCACAACCATATTGTGATTACCGCTCAAAACCACGGCTACGTCACGGTTCCGGAGTCACTGGATATGACTCAGATTGAAATTACACACATAAATGTCAATGACGGCAGCGTCGAGGGCATGAGGCACCGACATCTTCCCATCTTCAGCGTGCAGTATCACCCGGAGGCGTCACCTGGACCGCGGGATTCTGACCTTCTGTTCGACCAGTTTGTGACCATGATGAAGGAGGCCAAATGATGAAAAAGCATAATTTTAAGAAGGTCCTCGTCATTGGTTCCGGACCAATCATTATTGGACAAGGCGCTGAATTCGACTACTCGGGCACCCAGGCCTGCAAAGTGCTGAAGGAAGAGGGCGTCGAGGTCGTGCTCGTCAACTCGAATCCGGCGACCATCATGACGGACCCTACCGTGGCGGACCATGTCTACATGGAGCCTATGACCCCGGAGTTCCTGGAGAAAGTCATTGAGAAAGAACGCCCGGAGGCCATGATTGCCGGCATGGGCGGCCAGACGGCCCTCAACCTCTCCATGGAGCTGTGGAAGCGCGGCGTCCTTGAGAAGTATAAAGTTCAGGTTATTGGTACCTCCCTTGAGTCCATTGAGACCTCGGAGGACCGGGAAGATTTCAGAGCGGCCATGGAAGCGATTGGCCAGCCTTGCATAGAGAGCTATATTGCGGAGGATGTAGAATCTGCGGTGACCCAGGCTTATCAAATCGGGCTGCCGGTCATTATCCGG
This sequence comes from Acidaminobacter sp. QWL-03, assembly GCF_058683855.1. NCBI lineage: Bacteria > Bacillati > Bacillota > Clostridia > Peptostreptococcales > Acidaminobacteraceae > Acidaminobacter > Acidaminobacter sp. QWL-03. The sequence goes on along the minus strand of NZ_CM178752.1, from coordinate 1,443,786 downwards.
CCGGCGTTTACACTGGGCGGCACAGGCGGCGGGATTGCGAATACTGAGGCTGAGGTGCGGGAAATCGCCCGTCGCGGCATTGATTTCAGCATTGCCGGACAGGTTTTGGTGGAAAAGTCCATCAAAGGATGGAAAGAAATCGAGTACGAGATGATCCGTGACAACAGCGGCAACGTCATTGCGGTCTGCAACATGGAGAACTTTGATCCGGTGGGCGTTCATACGGGGGACAGCATTGTCATAGCGCCGTCCCAGACGCTGAATGACCTTGAGTATCAAATGCTGCGCAGGGCGTCCATAGATATTGTCAATGCACTGGAGATTCGCGGCGGCTGCAACGTTCAGCTGGCGCTGGATCCGGAGAGCGACCGGTACTATGTCATTGAGGTCAATCCGCGGGTCAGCCGCTCCTCTGCGCTGGCGTCCAAGGCGACGGGTTATCCTATAGCAAAGGTGGCGACACGCATTGCTCTGGGCTATGACCTGGATGAAATCGTCAATGACATAACGGGCAAGACAAAAGCGTGCTTTGAGCCGACTCTGGACTATGTAGTCGTCAAGATCCCAAAGTGGCCTTTTGACAAGTTCAAAGAGGCTGACAAAATTCTTGGGACCATGATGATGGCTACCGGAGAGGTCATGGCAATAGCCGGCAGCTTCGAAGCGGCGCTGCTAAAGGCAGTGCGCTCCCTTGAGATCAACCTGTATAACCTCAAATTTCCCATTGCGGACACTATGAGCACGGAAGCGCTGGTCGACCGTGTCATCAACGGGGACGATATGAGGCTGTTCTTCATCACGGAGCTCATGCGCCGGGGTACGACTGTGGACGCGTTGAAAGGCATGACCGGCATTGATCCGTTCTTCCTCAGCAAAGTCCAGCGTATAGTCAACCTGGAGGAGCGCATTCGAGACCAGAAGATCAACGTGCTCGATTCTGAGCTCCTGATGGATCTGAAGCGCTACGGTTTTGCGGACAAAGGCATCAGCCGCCTCATGAAGGACACTTCCGCGGATAAAATCTATGATCTTAGAAAAGTTTACAACATCATGCCTTCCTATAAAATGGTCGATACCTGCGCCAGCGAGTTCGAGGCAACGTCCCCTTACTATTATTCCATGTATGGCGGCGAGGACGAGGTTGAGGTCAGCGACCGAAAGAAAGTCATTGTCATAGGTTCCGGCCCGATCCGGATTGGTCAGGGTGTGGAATTCGACTACTGCTCGGTCCATGGCGTTCTGGCACTGAAGAATCTGGGCTATGAGGCGATCATTGTCAACAACAACCCGGAGACCGTCAGCACGGATTTTGACCTCTCAGACAAGCTGTACTTTGAGCCAATCACTGAAGAGGATATCCTGAGCATCGTCGACAAGGAGAAGCCGGTGGGCGTCATTCTGCAGTACGGCGGCCAGACTGCCATAAAACTGGCCCGGTTTATCTCAGAGGCGGGGATTCCAATCCTGGGCACCTCCTTTGAAGCCGTTCACAACGCTGAGGACCGCGAGTGCTTCAACCAGATTCTGATCGAAGAAGGCATTCCGAGCCCTCTTGGCTATGGCGTTTCCAGTGTCGCCGATGGGTTGCTGCAGGCAAAAGGCCTTGGCTTCCCGCTTCTGGTTCGACCGAGCTATGTCATTGGCGGACTTGGCATGGAAATCGTCTATGATGACGAAGCGCTGGAGCGCTATCTGTTTGGCGCTTTCGAACGCGAGCCCAAGAGCACCGTGCTGATCGACCAGTATATCAACGGACTCGAGGTTGAGGTCGACGCAATATCTGACGGCGAAAACGTCATCATTCCGGGCATTATGGAGCATTTGGAGCGGGCCGGCGTACACAGCGGCGACAGTATCTCCATCTATCCGGCCCCGAGCATCAGCAGCAAGATGAAGGGTCAAATCATAGTGACGACACGCAAAATTGCACAGGCCCTTAAAATTGTCGGCTTGCTGAATATCCAGTTTATTGTCGAAAAGGACAAGCTCTATGTGATCGAGGTCAATCCACGAGCGTCCCGTACAGTACCATTCCTGAGCAAAGTTACCGGTGTGCCTATGATAGAGCTCTCCACCCGCTGCATGCTGGGTGAGACCGTCAACAGCATGGAGTACCCTACAGGACTTTACCCGGAGCGCGAGATTTATGCAGTAAAGCATCCTGTCTTCTCCATGGAGAAAATTCCTGCTGCGGATTCTGCGCTCGGCCCTGAGATGAAATCTACGGGCGAGGTCCTCTGTATGGATGCCAAGCTGGAGCACGCGCTTTACAAAGGCTTTATCGCTGCCAGCGGTACGCTCAGGGGACTCAGTGCCAAGGGGGCGAAGCGAAATGCGCAGATGGGTGTTCCTGAAACGGCGGGTGGCTCGCTGGTAGTTGAGAGAGTGTTTCTGTCGATCGCGGATGCCTTCAAGGTAGTATCTCTTCCTTTGGCTGGAAAACTCGTCGACCTTGGCTATGAAATCGTAGCCACCTCAGGTACTGCCAAAGCCATTCGGGAAGCATTTCCTCAGGCAAAAGTCATTGACGCCGGCATAGAAGAGGAAGCTTTAACCTGGCTGACACGGGATAAGATTTCTTTCAGCGTCATTCTTCCAACAGTCGGCAAAGTTAAACATAAGCGAGGCTTCCGCATGCGTCGACGCGCGGTAGAAAATAAAGTCATGTGCCTGACCGCCTTTGATACTTTCTTCGCAGTGGTGTCCCTCCTCGAGAAGGGAATTGACGATCAGAGCGTGGACGTTTTTATGGCGTATTCATAAGAAAGAAGACAAACACACGCAGGGAAGGCGGGGCCTCCCTGCGTGTGTTTGTCTTTTGTGGAAGAAACCAGGTGTCAGCGGCTAACGCCTATCAACCCCGAGTTTCATTCTGGGGTAGAACAAGTTGTCTGCAGACGGTGGCCTATTGCCCCCCTCCGCTTCCGCCTGAAAGCAAACCCAATAAAAACGCAAATTTCGAAATAAGTAGCCCATCTTCATATTCTCTTTAAAATTGAGAGGTATAGTTAGACCATAGAAACAAGACGACTAAGTCAATCTACAGGTCGAACTTGAATAAGGAGGAAATGAAAATGAAAAAAATCTTATTGTCTCTATCGCTGATTCTCGTTCTTGCGCTCGGTTCAATTGCCGTCTTTGCGGATGTTGCACAGCCTGCGGTTAAATATCAAAGCAATGTGGAAATTTTGGCTGAGCTTCTTGATCAAGATCCAAGTGATATTATCGACAAATTGAAAGCTGGCGAATCGCTAAGTGAGCAAGCTGAGGCCGCTGATCGATTCGATGAATTTGTCGCCAAAATTAAGGAGGCTAAAATTGCCAGAATTGACGCCCTGGTTGCCAATGGTACACTAAACGCTGAACGTGCAGAAGCAATGAAAGACTTTATAGAAAACCATGTCTGCGACGGTACTCAAGCCTATGCTATGAGAACTCAGCTTAATAACGGCGAGCGCTTTGGTCTTGGTCAAGGCAGAGTCAATGGCGGACAAGGTCTCGGACAAGCAAACGGCGATGCTGCCGGTCTTGGCCAAGGCTATGGACCTGGAAATGGCGGTCGTGGCGGCATGATGCGCGGCGGCATGATGGGCCAAGGCTTGGGACGAGGCATGATGGGACAAGGCTTCAACGCTGTAATACCTGCCAATTAAGAGTTGCTCAGCTAAATCCATAAAACCAAACAGACAAAAGAAGTCCCAACCGCGATCACTCATAGCGGTTGGGACTTCTTTTCAGTATTTAGGATCTGTACTCTCCGTTGATCTTCACATACTCATAGGTCAGGTCACAGCCCCAGGCTTCTGCTGACGCAGAGCCCTCTCCAAGCTGAGCCACAATATCTATGGTGCTGGATTCGAGGATCTTTAGTGCCTTTTCTTCGTCAAAAATCAGTCCCGCGCCCTTCTCCATAAGCTTAATGCTTCCAAATTCACTTTCGAAATAAAGGTCTACAATGTCCGGGTTGAATATGCCGCCGGAATACCCCATGGCACAGAGGACTCGGCCCCAGTTCGCGTCGCGTCCAAAGATAGCCGCTTTAACCAGTGATGACGTCGTGACGCTTCGAGCGAGCAAACGCGCGTCCTTTTCCGTTCTGGCACCATTAATTTTTACTTGAATTAACTTTGTAGCGCCTTCGCCATCTTTGGCGATCAGCTTGGCCAAAGTTTTTTGAACATTAATGAAAGCTTCTCTAAAAGCCTCATAATCCTTGGTTCCGGGTTGAAGCGCAGGATTGCCTGCTTCGCAGGAGCTAAGCGCCAGTGACATGTCATTGGTCGAGGTGTCGCCGTCTACAGAAATCATGTTGAAGGTTATATCTGTTGACTCCTGCTGAAGCTTCTGGAACACGTCCTTTTCAATATTCGCGTCTGTCAAAGTGAAACCAAGCATAGTCGCCATATTTGGGTGAATCATGCCACTGCCCTTGGAAAATCCAACAATTTGGACGGTCACACCGGACTCGGGAAGTGTTACCGACTGCGCAGCTAACTTTCTGAAGGTATCTGTTGTCATAATGCCTTGAGCCGCTTCTGCAAGACCGTCTGCTTTCAGCAGCGGCATAGCTTTCTCAAGTCCTGCTTCGATCTTTTCTACCGGAAGCGGCACACCAATAATCCCGGTGGAAGAGACCAGTACAGAGGCGGGAGAAACTCCGAGAAGCTCACCGGCTTTAACAACCGTGCGCTTTGCGTCGCTTAAGCCCCGTTCTCCATTACAAGCGTTGGCGTTTCCGCTGTTAATGACGACGGCATGCACCAGCGGGTGCTTCAGGTTTTCCTGGGAGACAATGACTGGCGCGGCTTTTGAAAGATTCGTCGTGAACACCGCTGCTGCCACGGCCCCTTTTTCACAGGTGATGACAGTCAAGTCTTTGTTCTGTTTTTTAATGCCGCAGTAGAGGGCACAGGCTTTAAATCCCGGGACTGAAACATTTTCCAATAGTTGATCATTCATAAATTGTGAACCTCCTAAATTCAGGTTAATGGATTTTCGAAGCAAGTGAGATCAATTCATAAGCATAAATGTCTTATGGGTAGAGCGGCAGCATATTAATGCCCGCTGTTTCCTCAAATCCAAACATCAGATTGAAATTGTGGACCGCCTGACCGCTGGCCCCTTTTACCAGATTGTCTATGACGCCCATAGCGACCAATGTCGACGTATCCTCATCAATTGTCACCCAAACATCACAGTAATTGCTGCCTCTCACGTTGCGGGTCTCTGGCTGCTCATCCAGAACTCTGACAAATGGCGCATCTTTATAGAATTCTTTATAATAGTTCAAAATTGACGACTTGGCCCACTCGAGCTTTTCAGGCTTGATTGCTGCATAGACCGTAGACTGAATCCCGCGGCTCATAGGCACAATTGAAGGTGCGAACAGCAGCCCAACCGCTTCGCCGGCTGCCTGGGACATTTCCTGTGCAATTTCAGCCGTATGGCGATGCTTGCCGGTTTTATACGGCCGCACCGTTTCCGCGACCTCTGTGAACAGGGAAGAGATCGCAGCGGTCTTTCCTGCGCCGCTCATCCCGGATTTTGAATCTGCGACAATTCGATCCGTCTCGACGACGCCGGCTTTCAGTGCAGGGATCAGTGCCAAAAGAATAGAAGTCGGATAACAGCCAGGATTGCCGATGGTCCTGCAACCCACAATTTGATCGCGATGAACCTCAGGCAGTCCATAGACGAAGCGGTCCAGATACTGCGGACATGTGTGATCGCCATACCATTTCTTATAAACTTCGACATCGTGAATTCTAAAATCAGCACCCAGGTCAATGATGCCCACCTCAGGCTCATTCTCAATCAGAAACTGCGCATAAGGCATTGAGGCTCCGTGCGGCAACGCGAGGAACACAGCACCAATGTCGTTCTCCTTCACAAAACCAGGAATCAGCAGATCGGTGGCCGGCAGCAGAAGCTCTTCCATCCGGCCTTTAAATGCTGGATTCAAATCTGAATAACGCACACCAGCAGTCGAAGAAGCCATCAAAAAAACCTTCCCAACCTGTGGATGATTCATAAGAAGCGCGACCAGCTGCTGACCAGCGTATCCAGATGCGCCTACAACACATACATTCATATTAAAACCTCCATAAAAAGTAGTGAGGATAATTATACACAAAAAATTAAAACAATTCAATAATATGAAGATTAATTCTGTCTCAAGACAGGTAGTCGCACGTCATTTAGACCGTCGAATGGCATGCTGATGCAAACGAGAGAATTCATATTATCAGGTAGAATAGCATTAAAAGTATGAGTTGTTCCCATAGATACCCCAAAATATGAAATACAGAAGAAACAATTCATAAACAATTCAGAAAAAATGTTACAATAGATTAGATGCAGGGATTCAAACGCGCACAATCCTGTTCTGAATGGCCATCAGGGGCAATTCCTTCTAAAAAATGCAAATAAATGCGTACTAGCGCCTGTACAAAAACCTCAACTATCTAAATTGTCCGAATTTGGCGTGGATCTTTTTTAAATTTCCTGAGAGTAAGCTCCCATAATCGATGATGAGAAATACCCCAACCGACATTTTATAAAATTGAATGCATAAAATAGAAAGAAACCATCAAGAAAAAATTGAAATAATATGCATCGTTGTGTATAATATATTTACTTTCTTACAATTCTTGTGATCGAATAGGAGGTCATACAATGTCTGCATTTGTATCTGCACTAATTGAATCAATCCCGTACATACAGAGGTTTCGGGATAAAACCGTTGTGATCAAACTTGGCGGAAGCCTCGCTGATTCGCCTGAGGGCAGACGCGCCATCCTTCAGGATATAGTGCTTTTAAGCCTGGTCGGAATGAAAATTGTCCTGGTTCACGGTGGTGGAAAAGAGATCAGCGCAAGGCTGGACAAAATGGGGATTGAAACCGAATTTGTCGGTGGATATAGGGTGACTGGCGACGCCGCAATTACAGAAGTTGAAATGGTCCTGACCGGGAGAATCAATACCGAGCTGACACTTCTATTAAATAACGGCGGGATTAAAGCGGTCGGCATCAGCGGCAAAGATGGCGGCTGGCTCGAGGCCACCAAGAAGCATATTGTAGATGGTGACATTGGACACGTCGGTGAAGTCGCCACTGTAGATCCTACATTGATTAATCTGCTGATGTCCGGTGGGTATACGCCCATTATTTCGCCTATCGGCCATGACAAGGATGGGAAGACTTTCAACCTGAACGCGGATGATGTCGCTTCAGCTGTTGCTACAGCAGTTGGCGCGGAGAAGTTGATTCTGATGACAGATGTCAACGGTGTCTATAAAAATTTTCCGGATCCCGCAAGCTTTGTCAGCAAGCTGAATTTGGAGGAAGCAAAAGAAATTCTGAAGACCGTCAAGGGCGGCATGATTCCGAAGCTGACTTGCGCCGTCAATGCTATTGAAAGCGGCGTTCATTCCGTGCATCTGCTCAATGGCTCGACACCGCACAGTCTTTTGGTTGAAGTGTTTTCAGACAGCGGCATAGGGACTATGATCGAACGTTAACAAATGTCCGAGTATCCAGGATCCAATCCCATAACCCCAATAATCCAAGTGAGTGAAAGGAGTACCACCATGGAAAATGTAAAAGTTGATGAGAGTATAAAAGAAACTGCTGCTTCCATCCCTGCCGGTGACCCGTACAAAGCAGCCGTCATGCCGACTTATGGAAGATTTGATGTGATCTTTGACCACGGCAAAGGCGCCATGATCTGGGACACTAAAGGCGAAGCCTATTTGGATTTCGTCAGCGGTGTCGCTGTCAATGCCCTTGGCCACGGGAATACTGAAATTGCGAAAGTCATCTCAGAACAAGCTGCTAAGCTGATGCATATCAGCAATCTATACTGGAATGAACCCCAGCTGAAGCTTGCAAAGACCCTCATTGATTTATCTGAAGGTGTCCTCCAAGATGTCTTTTTCTGCAACAGTGGTACAGAAGCGCTGGAAGGTGCCATTAAGCTCGCCAGAAAATATGGCAAGAAGCGCGGCGCCGTCAAATTGGCTCATTTATCCCATAGTTTCCATGGACGCACCATGGGCGCGCTCTCCGTCACAGGACAGGAAAAGTACCAGGCGCCTTTTAAACCACTGATTCCAGAAGTCTACGAATTTCCGGCAAACGACATTGAGGCATTAAAAGCTCTGGACAGCAGCTACTGCGGAATCCTCGTCGAGCCAATTCAAGGTGAAGGCGGCGTCAACTCAATTTCCGACGACTACCTCAAAGCCCTGAGAGCCAAATGCGACGAGCTCGACGTTCTTTTAATCTTTGATGAAGTCCAGACTGGCATTGGCCGCTTGGGGACCTTTTATGCATTCCAATCCACCAGTGTCAAGCCGGATGTCGTCTGCCTCGCAAAGGGACTTGGCTGCGGCTTCCCAATTGGCGCCTTTGTCGCATCTAAAAAAGCCAGCGTTCTGGTCGCGGGCGATCATGGCTCCACTTTTGGCGGCAACCCATTGGCAACGGCAGTCGCGCTTAAAGGCGTCGAACTTATTTCCTCCCCGGCTTTTCTCGCTAATGTTCAGGATAAATCAGAAAAGATTTCTCAAAAACTTAGTGCTTTAGCCGATGGTCACATCATCAAATCCGTCAAAGGCAAGGGACTTTTGATTGGTGTCGAGCTTGGGATCGACTGTAAATCATTCAACACCGTGGCATTTGAAAATAAATTATTGCTGATCCCGGCAGGCGAAAACGTGATTCGTGTCCTTCCGCCACTCAATGTGACGGATGAAGAGATCGATCAGTTTTTTGAAAAACTGGCTGTAATTCTAGAATCATTAAAGGAAGAAAAGAATGCAAAGTAGGTTAACATAAAATACAAGGTGTCCAAAACAAAAATCTGAAAATTGGAACTTCTTTCAAAGGGTTGACACAGCTTGGTTTCTTGGGTAATATGGAGAAGTCGTCGCGAACGAGAAAAGATTTAAAATGACTTGACTTGACAAAAACGCGATGATAAACTGAAGAAGTCACTTGAGATATTGAATCGCAAAAATGGTTCAAAAGTGACCTCCATTCGATCCTTGAAAACTAAACAGTGTACAACCCAAAATTCTGAAATAAAAAGTCGGTTCAGCTTGGAACCGGCAAAGTGATTTCTGATTATGGAAATAACGGAAGTCAGTGTTACAACTGCAGTTTAAGGATTATGATTAAGAGTTTGATCCTGGCTCAGGATGAACGCTGGCGGCGTGCCTAACACATGCAAGTCGAGCGTGATTAGTTGGACTGGAGGCTTCGGCCAAAGGGAAGATTATGAAAGCGGCGGACGGGTGAGTAACGCGTGAGCAACCTGCCCTGTACAGGGGGATAGCCACTGGAAACGGTGATTAATACCCCATAACCCCAAAGGACCGCATGGTCCAATGGGCAAAGCCACAAGCGGTACAGGATGGGCTCGCGTCTGATTAGCTAGTTGGTGAGGTAACGGCTCACCAAGGCGACGATCAGTAGCCGACCTGAGAGGGTGAACGGCCACACTGGAACTGAGACACGGTCCAGACTCCTACGGGAGGCAGCAGTGGGGAATATTGCACAATGGGCGCAAGCCTGATGCAGCAACGCCGCGTGAGTGAAGAAGGCCTTCGGGTCGTAAAACTCTGTCCTAAGGGAAGAAGAAGTGACGGTACCTTAGGAGGAAGCCCCGGCTAACTACGTGCCAGCAGCCGCGGTAATACGTAGGGGGCAAGCGTTATCCGGAATCACTGGGCGTAAAGGGTGCGTAGGCGGCTGATCAAGCCAGGGGTGAAAGGCAATAGCTTAACTATTGTAAGCCTTTGGAACTGGTCAGCTTGAGTGCAGGAGAGGAAAGCGGAATTCCTAGTGTAGCGGTGAAATGCGTAGATATTAGGAGGAACACCCGTGGCGAAGGCGGCTTTCTGGACTGTAACTGACGCTGAGGCACGAAAGCGTGGGGAGCAAACAGGATTAGATACCCTGGTAGTCCACGCTGTAAACGATGAATACTAGGTGTCGGGGGTCAAAGCCCGGTGCCGCAGCTAACGCATTAAGTATTCCGCCTGGGGAGTACGGTCGCAAGACTGAAACTCAAAGGAATTGACGGGGACCCGCACAAGCAGCGGAGCATGTGGTTTAATTCGAAGCAACGCGAAGAACCTTACCAGGTCTTGACATCCCTCTGAATGGCGCTTAGCAGCGCAGGTCTTTCGGGACAGAGGAGACAGGTGGTGCATGGTTGTCGTCAGCTCGTGTCGTGAGATGTTGGGTTAAGTCCCGCAACGAGCGCAACCCTTGCCTTTAGTTGCCAGCACATTATGGTGGGCACTCTAGAGGGACTGCCGGTGACAAACCGGAGGAAGGTGGGGATGACGTCAAATCATCATGCCCCTTATGATCTGGGCTACACACGTGCTACAATGGCCGGTACAACGAGAAGCGAAACCGCGAGGTGAAGCAAATCTTTTAAAGCCGGTCCCAGTTCGGATTGCAGGCTGAAACTCGCCTGCATGAAGTTGGAGTTGCTAGTAATCGCGGATCAGCATGCCGTGGTGAATGCGTTCCCGGGTCTTGTACACACCGCCCGTCACACCATGGAAGTTGGGGGGACCCGAAGCCAGTGATCCAACCGCAAGGAGGAAGCTGTCGAAGGTAAAACCAATGACTGGGGTGAAGTCGTAACAAGGTAGCCGTATCGGAAGGTGCGGCTGGATCACCTCCTTTCTAAGGAGAAAATTGGGGTACACTGTTTAGTTTTGAGGGATTGATGAAAGTCAATTTCTTAAAAACATCATATTGAGTTGTTGGCGTAAGGTTACATTGGTAACTTTGCATCATCAACAGACAAAAGTTCGCGCTGAGAGCGCCGTAAGGCCACGATCGAAGCGATAACTTTTGCGATTTGTGGGGGATTAGCTCAGCTGGGAGAGCACCTGCCTTGCACGCAGGGGGTCAAGAGTTCGATCCTCTTATCCTCCACCATTTCCTTTTATAAGGAAAAACTTAAAGTTGAACGACTACTTTTGTAGCTGTTCGAGATCGCACCTTGAAAACTGCATATGGAAGAAAACGAAGAAATATCGAGGATAAACCCATGACGAGAGATCGTCATATGATCAAGCAATAAAGAGCATAGGGTGGATGCCTTGGCACCAGACGCCGATGAAGGACGTGGTAAGCTGCGAAAAGCTGCGGGGAGTTGCAAGCAAACCTTGATCCGCAGATGTCCGAATGGGGAAACCCATCTGCCGTAGTGGGCAGATATCCGTACATGAATACATAGTGTGCGGAAGGGAGACTCGGGGAACTGAAACATCTAAGTACCCGAAGGAAGAGAAAGAAAGTATCGATTTTCTGAGTAGCGGCGAGCGAAAGGGAAACAGCCCAAACCGAGGCCTACGGGCGTCGGGGTTGCGGACGAGCCATAGAGTAAGAGGTAACCTAGTCAAAGAGTGCTGGAAAGCGCTGCCGTAGAGGGTGATAGCCCCGTAGACGAAAGGTGAAGACTGAAAGAGCTCGATCCAGAGTACCACGGGACACGTGAAATCCTGTGGGAAGCAGGGAGGACCATCTCCCAAGGCTAAATACGATCTGGTGACCGATAGCGCATAGTACCGTGAGGGAAAGGTGAAAAGAACCCCGGGAGGGGAGTGAAATAGAACCTGAAACCCTATGTTTACAAGCAGTGGAAGCGCCTGAAGATGCGCGACCACGTACTTTTTGTAGAACGGGCCAACGAGTTACGTTACGCAGCAAGGTTAAGTGCTTAAGGTACGGAGCCGAAGCGAAAGCGAGTCTGAATAGGGCGAAAGTTGTGTGACGTAGACCCGAAACCGGGTGACCTATCCATGAGCAGAGTGAAGCAAAAGTAAAATTTTGTGGAGGCTCGAACCCATGTCTGTTGAAAAAGGCTGGGATGACTTGTGGATAGCGGAGAAATTCCAATCGAACTCGGAGATAGCTGGTTCTCCCCGAAATAGCTTTAGGGCTAGCCTTAAAGAATGAGACACGGAGGTAGAGCACTGAATGGCCTAGGGGCTTTCACCGGCTACCGAAGCTTATCAAACTCCGAATGCCGTGATCTTAACTTTAGGAGTCAGACCATGTGTGATAAGATTCATGGTCGAAAGGGAAACAGCCCAGACCGTCAGCTAAGGTCCCAAAATGCAGGTTAAGTGGAAAAGGATGTGGAATTGCACAGACAACTAGGATGTTGGCTTAGAAGCAGCCATACATTTAAAGAGTGCGTAATAGCTCACTAGTCGAGTGGTTCTGCGCCGAAAATGTCCGGGGCTAAAACCTGCTACCGAAGCTACGGCTTGATGCTATGCATCAGGGGTAGGGGAGCATTGTGTAAGGGCAGAAGGTATACCGAAAGGCGTGCTGGACATTACACAAGAGAGAATGTTGGCATGAGTAGCGAGAGGCAGGTGAGAATCCTGCCCGCCGAAAATCTAAGGTTTCCTGGGGAAGGTTCGTCCGCCCAGGGTAAGTCAGGACCTAAGCTGAGGACGAAAGTCGTAGGCGATGGACAACAGGTGAAGAGTCCTGTACCGCCAAATAGCGTTTGAGAGATGGAGTGACGCAGGAGGATAGGCAGAGCGCACGGTTGGAAGAGTGCGTCCAAGGGCGAAGTCTGTACGGGGAGGCAAATCCCCCTGTATAAGGATGACGCTTGATGGGGAGTGAAACTAAGTAACGAAGCTGCTGATTTCAGACTGACAAGAAAAGCTTCTATCGAGTTATAAGGCGCCTGTACCGCAATCCGACACAGGTAGATGAGTAGAGAATACTAAGGCGAGCGAGAGAACCATTGTTAAGGAACTCGGCAAAATAACCCCGTAACTTCGGGAGAAGGGGTGCCCCAGACGGTGTCAAAGCCGACTGGGGCCGCAGAAAACAGGCCCAAGCGACTGTTTAACAAAAACACAGGTCTCTGCTAAATCGAAAGATGATGTATAGGGGCTGACGCCTGCCCGGTGCTGGAAGGTTAAGAGGAAGTGTCAGAGCGATCGAAGCACTGAATTGAAGCCCCAGTAAACGGCGGCCGTAACTATAACGGTCCTAAGGTAGCGAAATTCCTTGTCGGGTAAGTTCCGACCCGCACGAAAGGCGTAACGATTTGGGCACTGTCTCAACAATGGACTCGGTGAAATTGTAGTATGGGTAAAGATGCCCATTACCCGCAGCAGGACGGAAAGACCCCGTGGAGCTTTACTGTAGCTTGGCACTGAACATTGGTATTGGATGTACAGGATAGGTGGGAGACTAAGAGGCATGGACGCCAGTCTGTGCGGAGTCGACGTTGGGATACCACCCTTTCAATATCGCTGTTCTAACCCGAAGCCGTGATCCGGCTTGGGGACACTGCCAGGTGGGCAGTTTGACTGGGGCGGTCGCCTCCCAAAATGTAACGGAGGCGCTCAAAGGTTCCCTCAGTGCGGTTGGAAATCGCGCGAAGAGTGCAAAGGCAAAAGGGAGCTTGATTGCGAGACAGACAAGTCGAGCAAGTACGAAAGTAGGACTTAGTGATCCGGCGGTACCGAATGGAAGGGCCGTCGCTCAACGGATAAAAGCTACCCCGGGGATAACAGGCTTATCTCCCCCAAGAGTCCACATCGACGGGGAGGTTTGGCACCTCGATGTCGGCTCGTCTCATCCTGGGGCTGAAGTAGGTCCCAAGGGTTGGGCTGTTCGCCCATTAAAGAGGCACGCGAGCTGGGTTCAGAACGTCGTGAGACAGTTCGGTCCCTATCCGCTGTGGGCGCAGGAAATTTGAGAGGCGCTGTCCTTAGTACGAGAGGACCGGGATGGACGCACCGCTGGTGTATCGGTTGTTCCGCCAGGAGCACGGCCGAGTAGCTATGTGCGGCAGGGATAAGCGCTGAAGGCATCTAAGCGCGAAGCCCCCCTCAAGATGAGATTTCCCATTCGAAAGAAGTAAGACCCCTGATAGACTAACAGGTTGATAGGTCTGAGGTGTAAGAGCGGTAACGCTTTCAGCTGACAGATACTAATAGGTCGAGGGCTTGATCAAGGTTTACAAATCGATATTAGAGTAATCTTCCGTATGCGGTTTTGAAGGTATGAATCATACTTTCAGACTTGGTTAGATCAGAGCGCAAGGCAAGTTTGCCAACTCTTGAAGCTAACGATCCGGTGACTATAGAGAAAGGGCCACACCTGTTCCCATCTCGAACACAGAAGTTAAGCCTTTCATCGCTGATGGTACTTGGGGGGCAGCCCCCTGGGAGAGTAAGTCGTCGCCGGGTAAATGGTGAATCTGATTGAAGACTTCGGTCTTCAATCAGAAACTCCAGGATTTACAGCTAGAAACGCTAAAACGTTACTTCTGGTAACTCACGTTCCAAGGTAGCTCAATGGTGGAGCAACCGGCTGTTAACCGGTAGGTTGTGGGTTCGAGCCCCACCCTTGGAGCCATTTCTTGCCGGAGTGGCGGAACTGGCAGACGCACAGGACTTAAAATCCTGCGGTCCTCAAAGACCGTACCGGTTCGATTCCGGTCTCCGGCACCAGTTAGTTTTTTTATGCGAATGCGGGGCACTAGCCGCTGAGCAAAAAAAACGGTCTTTTCCCGAAGGGAAAAGAAACTACATCTATATTTGCAGCTTAAAATTTGCAAGTAAAACAACGTACCACACTCGTCGCGGAGTGGAGCAGATGGAAGCTCGTCGGGCTCATAACCCGGAGGTCGCAGGTTCGAATCCTGTCTCCGCAACCATTAAATTCTCGGCCCCTTGGTCAAGCGGTCAAGACACCGCCCTTTCACGGCGGTAACAGGGGTTCGATTCCCCTAGGGGTCACCAATCACGGGAGCTTAGCTCAGCTGGGAGAGCATTTGCCTTACAAGCAAGAGGTCACAGGTTCGATCCCTGTAGCTCCCACCAACTACTTTCAAGTAGTAAGGGTGGAAAGATTACTTAGCGTCACCTCAAACGCGAAGTAAAAGGAAGCCGTAAGAAACCACGGCCTGGTAGTTCAGTCGGTTAGAACGCTAGCCTGTCACGCTAGAGGTCGAGGGTTCGAGTCCCTTCCAGGTCGCCAATTACAATTTCAAACATGGGGGGGTTCCCGAGTGGCCAAAGGGGACGGACTGTAAATCCGTTATCTACGATTTCGAAGGTTCGAATCCTTCTCCCCCCACCAAAGTACTTTAAATAGGTTCATAGTGTACCGAATCATCAAATCTATGCGGAAGTGGCTCAGAGGTAGAGCATCGCCTTGCCAAGGCGAGGGTCGCGAGTTCGAATCTCGTCTTCCGCTCCAATGAATTTCAGACGTAACTACTAGGCGCCTAGTAGTTGCGAATGAACATGACCCATTAGCTCAGTCGGTAGAGCACTTGACTTTTAATCAAGGTGTCCCGCGTTCGAGCCGCGGATGGGTCACCAATCTGGCGCCATAGCCAAGTGGTAAGGCAGAGGTCTGCAAAACCTCTATTCCCCAGTTCAAATCTGGGTGGCGCCTCCAAAAATATGCGCTCGTAGCTCAGTTGGATAGAGTGTCTGACTACGAATCAGAAGGTCGGGGGTTCGAATCCCTCCGGGCGCACCATTAAAAAACACGTACATCAAGGCCTCCGAGAAATCGGGGGCCTTGATGTTTTTTAATGTTAGAAACTCGGTGTCTGACACCGAGTTTCTCTTTTTTTTTTTTATAATTTCCAATTAATAAATTGCTTTTATATCTATAAATGTGATAAAATATAAATGTAGACACAAAATAACAAAAATGACAATAATAACTAAATATTACCATTCTGAAAACTTTATAACCTTTATAACTTGATTAAATCAATCGTAATATAGCCCCACGCTTCTTTTTCCAGATAGATTCTGAAGGAGGCTTGACATTGTCAGATTACAAAACTCAACAGGACTTTGTTTATTATGATGATTATTGGAAATACGTCATTGATAAGAATATGAAAGAAGCACAGAAGCGTTATGAGACTGAGTTAAGTCAGCGACATGAAACCAGGCGTTTAAATGCTGCTATTCAAATTATTGCGATATGTGCAGTTCTATGCCTGGCATTCTCCGGTGTTGTGATTCGCAGTGCAGCGATCTACCAGGCTAAATATGAAATTCATATTTTACATAATGAGATTCGAGACATGCAGCTTGAAGTGGAAGAATTGAGAGCTCACATCGACAATGCAGTATCGCTCAATCATGTAGAATCAGTTGCTTTAAATGAATTGAAGATGCAATACCCTGAGTCAAATCAAGTCGTCCATGTTGCATCAAACTGGAATTATACTTTGGATGACTTAGAGGATGACAGCCAAATGGCAGTAGTTGAGAAGGGTCTGGCATTTGCAGCGAAATTGAATTGAATATTTCTTTTACCGAAACTGTAAAAGGTGCAGTTTTGTTATGACCATGTCATAGCAAAACCGCACCTTTTCAATTAATTGGCAGTAATAAATCAGTAAATTCATATCTTACTGAAGCATAAACAGAAATTGCTTTTAAAACGGGTGATCTCCAGGAAGCTGTCTTTGAAATAGGCCTAAGTCTAATGGAACCAGAGCTAAGACATAGGCGTCTAAACATTTGCGTTACTTACTTGCATTTTCTTTACAATCTCGTGGCAGTGACATTAAAACATAATTACAATTACACTGCAGCCCCCTCTGGCAAATTAAATATGAGTATAATAGTGTTGTATGGAATAATAACTGTAACTAAGCAACGAAAGGGGTTTTAAGACAGATGAGAAAGTTGTGGACCGTTTGGTTACTTATGATTGTTGTGCTGCTTGGCGTTGTCCAACCATCGATGGCTGGAGAAGCGAGATCAGGATTTAAAATAGAGGTTGATGGAAAAGTACAGGATTATACCGCAAGGACTGTTACCATTGAAGTAAAGGATGAGGGGATCGCCATTGGCGATATGCCCGCCATCATCCTTGAAGGAAGAACGTTGGTTCCAATCAAGGAAGTCTTTGAAAGCGAAGGTTTTGGTGCAAAGGTGGAATGGAACCACGAAAAAAAGGAAGTAACAGTGTCTTACAACGGCAACACAATCGTTGTTGCCATCAATAGTAACGTTGCTTATGTCAACGGTGAGAAGAAGCAAATTGATCCGGACAACGTCAAGGTTGTCCCTAAACTCATTAGAGACATGAGTAAGCAATATGCCAAGACTATGATTCCACTCAGGTTCGTTTCAGAAACGCTGGGTTATGAAGTCGCATGGGACCCTCAAACTTATACAGCCGCGATCATCGCTCCTGAAAGTGAACCTGTTCCTGAACCTGAACCACTTCCAACACCTGAACCAGAACCGGTTCCGACACCTGTCCCTCAACCCCAGCCTCAGCCAGAACCGGAAAAAGAACCTGAAGCTGAGCCACTTCCGAGTTATGATTCAGATATTGATGATGCCGTAAGTACCAACAGCAATTTCATATTAACGACAGGCAGCAGTATGAAGTCGTTGCCCACTGCGTTAAAACGAAATCCAATTCTTTGGACGGATGGTAATCCCAATAACGCAATCACATTGAAAATGCCCGAGGTGGAAGTGGACTTAGATGCTGTTGAAGGCGAAGTTGTGAAGATCCTATCTCTGAAGTACTCATTGAATAAGTCAGCTCCGAGATTTGAAATAACAGCATCAGGCCCTTTTTCTGACGTTGATATACAAACCATGGACAAGAAGTTGGTTTTGGATATAATAAACGCACAAAATGGGCTCTCACAGGTGACCTATAAAGACAACCCTGTGGCTGTCGGATACCGAACCAGTCAATATAACACTGACCCTATGACGACGCGAGTAGTCCTTGACTTAAAGAGTAATAATGAAAGATGTTTCGTCACTTTAAGCGAAGACAGAAAAAGTCTGATCGTAGAATTTGAGCCTAAGACCATTCACACCATTGAGTTGGGACAGAGTCACCTCGGAGATTTTATTCGGGTCGCTGGAATGGCGCCAACGAGTGTCAAGACCTTCAGAATGTCGGATCCGGACAGGGTGGTAATTGATCTCGTGGGTACGCAGTCTTCCATCGGCTGGAGGGAAGCGTCGGCGAACGGACAATTCGTAACCGGAATCAGAACAGACCAATACAACGCCGTTACAACCCGCGTTGTAGCCGTTATGGACGGTACAGCAAATTATGAGGTGATCCAGAACGGTTCTGAAACCTGGATTCAATTTACTCAAACAGGGCTGAAAAGCTTCGAATATGCGAGCAGTGACACAAATCCAATGATTCGCTTCAGTCAGAGAAACTTGAGCTTTGACAAATCGCAAATCGAAGTGATTGACGACTACGAGAACATGACCTACACCTTCATACTGCCGGAGGATGTTTCCGATAGTTTTGGAAGCGGGAAGCTGGTCGTGGATGATCGAGCTATTGATAATATTGAGTTGAAGCAGGATCCGGATGGAAGATCGCGGATTGTCATCAAACAGCTGGAGTATTACGAGTACAAGCTGGAAGTGACCGCCAAGGGCATAGTGATCGCAGGCTATAAACCCAAGGCGCTCTATGACAAAATTATAGTAATAGACGCAGGTCACGGCGGGACAGATCCAGGTGCGGTGGCAGGCGGCGAACATGAAAAGTCCATCAACCTGAAGGTCTCAAATTATGTCAAATCCCTCTTTGAAGGCTCTGAGGATTATAAGGTGTATTACACCAGAACCTCTGACGTCAACAAGAGTCTTCAGTACAGGACGGATCTTGCCAATACGCTGGAGGCTGACATCTTTGTCAGCATTCATAACAATGCCATGAATACTTCGTCATTTCAGGGGATGGAAACACTCTATATGCCAGGCGGATCGACGTCGAAATTGAGTTCAATTTCAATCGCAAAGATTTTCCATGACACACTGCTTCCAATAGTGGAGGTTGCAGACCGGGGACTGAAGCCGCGAGATGGCTTGTATGTTCTGAGGCATACGAAAATGCCTGCAATAATTTTGGAGCTCGGGTTCATGACGAATCCAAGTGATCTGGCGAAGCTGACGAACCCTGAGGTTCAGAAGCGTGTCGCTGAGGGCATTTATCAGGCGACTGAAACCGTCTTCAACCGATTCCCAACAACCAGATAGAACCAGACAAGATGCTTGAATGAGGTGTGCCATGGAAGTTCAAAAAAGTAGACTGCCGCGCTTTATGATCGTCGGGACAGGCAGCGGCTCCGGAAAGACAACAGTCACCTGCGCCGTAATGAAGGCTATGCAGCTGAGGGGCAACCGCGTCGCCGGCTTTAAATGCGGCCCTGATTTTATTGATCCAATGTTTCATACAAGTGTGATTGGCGTTAAATCACGCAACCTCGATATATTTTTAAGCGGGGAGGAGGGGGTTCGTTTCCTTTTCGCCAGGTCAGCACGGGATGCGGACCTATCAATTATAGAGGGCGTTATGGGGATGTATGATGGCGTCAGCATGACCTCGGATGAGGCATCGTCGAATCATCTCGCCAGGCTGACAGGAACGCCTGAAATCCTGGTTGTGGAAGTAGACGGAATGGCGCTTTCCCTCGCGGCGCTGATCCAGGGCTATTTGAATTTCAGACCCAATCTGATCCAGGGGGTCATTTTGAATCAGTGCTCAGAGGGTTTGTATGCGTATTACAAAGATATGATCGAGTCTCAGCTTGGCATCCGGGTTTATGGTTATTTGCCGATGGTTGAGGAAGCGACCATCGGCAGCAGGCACTTAGGTCTTGTCACAGCGGACGAAATCGCGGATCTGCAGAACAAAATTCAAAGACTCGCTGAAGCCGCGGAGCGCTCTATAGACCTGGATGGATTGACCGAACTCGCAAACGTAGCAGAGGCAATGGAATGGACGGATTTATGGCAGTCTGTTCGAAGGCCCTCTGACTCCAAAATCAGAATTGGCGTGGCCAGGGATAAAGCATTTTGCTTTTTCTATCAGGACAATCTCGATCTGTTGGAAGCCCTTGGCGCGGAACTCGCTTTTTTCTCGCCGCTGGAGGATTCTGAGCTGCCTGAGGACCTGCAGGGACTGATTCTTTATGGCGGATATCCTGAGCTTTATGGGGAACAGTTATCTCGCAATACCTCCATGCTGGAGAGCATAAGGCGTGCTGTTCAAAATCATCTGCCAACACTGGCGGAGTGCGGCGGCTTTATGTATCTGCTTGAGACCATGGAAGACGCTGAAGGCCAGCGACACGCCGTGGTGGGGGCGATTGAGGGCGAATCCAAAATGCTGAATCATCTGGTTCGTTTTGGCTACGCTAAAATGAAGGCGCTGAAGGATAATCTCCTGTGTGAGACCGGTGCTGAAATTCCTGTCCACGAGTTTCATTATTCGGACAGCGATCACAACGGCGACGGGTTTTTCGTCGAAAAGAAGCAGCGCAGCTGGCACTGTGTGAACCTCTCGGAGACTTTGTTTGCCGGCTATCCTCATCTGCATTATGGCAGCCGCCCAGAGCTGATGGTGAGGTTTTTGGAATTCTGCACGGACAAAAAATAATAAAGGGACGGCGCAAGGTGCCTGAGGCAGTCAGTTTTGACCGACTGCCCACACCCTGCTCCGACCCTTTTTCATTCTATGAATTCTTCAAATGATATTGAGCGTTTCAACGTAGGTCCGTATGCGTCTGAAGGCTTCGCGAAGCATGTTCTCCGAGCCGGCAAAGACCAGCCTGAGATAGCCTTCTCCCATGGCGCCAAAGGCAGAGCCTGGTACAGTGAGGACTCTGGCGTGGTGAATCAGATCTTCAGCGAATGCCTGGGAGGATTTGCCGAAGGCTTTGATGTTGACGAAGGCGTAAAAGGTGCCGGTTATGGTGTGGCAGGTGATCCCGGGGATTGATGCCAGCTCTTCCAGAACGAGATTGCGATTCGCTGTGTACTGGGCGCGCATCTCGCTGATGTCGAGATCCCCTTTTTCAATGGCTTCCGCTGCAGCGGCCTGGATAAACTCAGGCAGACAGGATGCAATGCCTTCCTGAAGCTTAGGCATATTGGAAATGATTCGAGGATCGCCCACGACGTACCCAATGCGCCAGCCGGTCATGGCATAGGTCTTTGAAAAACTGTTGACGATCAGGATATTTTCGCGGATGCGGTCGAATTCGGCAAGGCTGTGATGGCGGGCGTCATCATAGACAATCGTCTCATATACTTCATCTGACACCACGAACAGGTCGTGACGCTCTACAACTTCCGCGATTTTTTTCATGCCCTCAAAGGGGATGACTGCCCCCAAAGGATTGCTTGGAGAGTTTAAGATCATAGCTTTGGTTTTTTCGGTGATGGCGGCCTCGATATCCTCCGCCTGAATGCAAAACTGGTTTTTCTCATAGACCGGTACCGGGACCGGGATCCCGCCGAGGAGGCGAATCTGACCTGCATAATTTGGATAACCCGGATCAGGGATTAATACCTCATCCCCGGGATTGACAACACAGATAAGTGAGAGCAAAATGGCCTCCATACCGCCAAAGGCAACCATGACGTGATCCTCTGTGTGAGGGACATTCAACTGTATTGAGTACTTTTCAGCAATGGCTTTTCTAAGTGACAGGATGCCAGCGTTACCCACGTAGTGAGTTTTATTTTCGTCCATGGCTTTTTTTGCCGCGTCTTTAATGAAGACGGGCGTATCAAAGACAGGTTCGCCGACGGTCAGACTAATAACGTCCTCGTATTGAGCGGCGAGTTCAAACATCTTTCTGATTCCGGATGCTGGGTAATGCTGGACGACTTCTGACAGGGTTTTCAAAGGGGATCGCCTCCAGTTGGGGGAATAGTGTGCAGTGTCAGCTGTTAAGGAAAGTGGATTCAAGCAGGAAACAGCGGATAAATGCAACGTTCTCTTTTTAGGATTTTTATGCTTTGTGATGCATAGTAGGCTGTTAAGCGTAAAATCCTTAAAATTCTGATCATTGATCCGGTGACTCTACGTGAATTTCGTGGAAACACAATGGGTTTTACAACAGTATTTAATGTGTACTAAGACCATTCTACGCTTTTCTGGAGGCTTAGACAATTTGATTTCACACGATTCTCAAATTTCTTTTCTAAACAGCATTTGTAATTGAATCTAAATAGATGTATCATTAAAAAAACTATGTCGATGAGCAACAAAAACGGTTGCAATTTGCTGAGGTCTTTTGTAAAATAGTAAATAAATATACAGGCGTGCGCATAATTAAGATTGGCGTGCCGAAATACTCAGGAGGTAAATCATGCCAAAACGTACTGACATTGAAAGCATTTTGATCATTGGCTCAGGCCCGATTTTGATCGGACAAGCCGGAGAATTCGACTATTCAGGGACTCAAGCCTGTAAAGCGCTCAGAAACCTCGGATATAAAATCATTCTGGTGAACTCAAACCCAGCGACTATTATGACAGATCCTGAAACCGCAGATGTGACTTATATTGAGCCGCTGAATGTAAAGCGCCTGACAGAGATCATCGAGAAAGAACGCCCGGATGCGGTGCTTCCTAACCTCGGTGGGCAGTCGGCGCTCAACTTGTGCTCGGAGCTCAGTGCGCAAGGTATTCTTGAGAAGTACGGCGTCAAGGTCATTGGCGTTCAGATTGACGCGATTGAACGCGGTGAAGACCGAATTGCATTCAAAGAGGCTATGAACCGACTTGGTATTGATATGCCTCGCAGCATGCCGGCTTATACGGTTGAAGAAGCAGAGCAAATCGCTCATGAGCTCGGCTATCCGGTCGTCATTCGACCTGCATACACCATGGGCGGCACCGGAGGCGGTCTGGTCTACAATATCGAAGAACTCAGAACCATTGCGAACCGAGGCATCGCGGCCAGTATGGTGGGTCAGATTCTCGTCGAGGAGTCCGTGCTGGGATGGGAGGAGCTTGAGCTCGAAGTCGTACGTGACGCCAAGAATCAAATGATTACGGTCTGTTTCATTGAGAATATCGATGCAGTTGGTGTGCACACGGGCGACTCCTTCTGCTCAGCGCCTATGCTGACGATCAGCGAGGATCTTCAGAAGCGCCTTCAGGTGGCGGCTTACAAAGTCGTCCAGGAGATTGAGGTTATTGGCGGCACTAACGTTCAGTTCGCTTACGATCCTAAGACGGAGCGTTTCGTTATCATTGAGATCAATCCTAGGACGTCGCGATCATCGGCGCTCGCTTCCAAGGCGACGGGCTTCCCAATCGCGCTCATTTCTGCGATGCTTGCCGCGGGTCTGACCCTGGATGAGATTCCATACTGGAGAAAAGGGACCCTGGATCAATACGAGCCATATGGTGATTATGTCGTCATCAAATTCGCTCGATGGGCGTTTGAAAAATTCCCTGGTGCCATTGACAAACTCGGCACTCAGATGCGCGCGGTTGGGGAAGTTATGAGCATCGGCAAAAACTATAAGGAAGCCATGCAGAAGGCCATTCGATCCCTTGAAATTGGCCGCTATGGGCTGGGCTACGCAAAGAACTTCAACGAGCTGAGCCTGGACGTGCTGATGTCCATGCTGGCTGAACCGTCCAGCGAGCGTCAGTTTATCCTTTACGAAGCGATTCGAAAAGGCGCGGACATAGAGGAGCTGTACAAGAAGACGTATATCAAGCCTTATTTCCTTCAGCAGATGAAGGAGCTGGTGGTGCTTGAGGAAGAGGTTCTGACTTACAAGGGCAGCAAACTGCCGGATGAGCTCCTGAAACGGGCAAAATTGGATGGCTTCGCGGACCGTTACCTGGCGATGCTGATTGGCGTGCCTGAGGCGGATATTCGCGAGCAGAGAAAAGCGATTGGCGTCGTTGAGGGCTGGGAAGCGGTTCCGGTCAGCGGCGTAGAAAACGCGTCCTATTATTTCTCCACCTACAACGCGCCAGATCAGACGACGGCCAGCGACCGCAAGAAGGTCATGGTTCTCGGCGGCGGCCCGAACCGCATTGGTCAGGGCATTGAGTTTGACTACTGCTGCGTCCATACGGCCTTCGCGCTGCGTGACCTGGGGTATGAGACGGTTATTGTCAACTGTAACCCTGAGACAGTATCGACGGACTACGATACGTCAGATAAGCTCTACTTTGAGCCGCTGACGGTTGAAGACGTGCTCAGCATCTACGAGAAGGAAAAGCCGCTGGGTGTCATTGTCCAGTTTGGGGGTCAGACGCCGCTTAACATTGCAGGGGAGCTTGAGAAGGCAGGGGTCAAAATCATTGGCACGACGCCTGCTACTATTGACCTGGCGGAAGACCGCGACCAGTTTAAAAAGATTATGGAAGAGCTTGAAATTCCAATGCCGGAAGCGGGCATGGCGGTAACTGTGGAAGAGGCCTTGGAAGTGGCTGGCGGGATTGGTTACCCGGTCATGGCGCGCCCATCTTACGTTCTTGGCGGTCGAGGCATGGAAGTGGTTTATACAGAAGAGCAAATGAAGAGCTACATGGAAGCGGCTGTGGGCATTACCAAGGAGCGTCCGGTTCTGATCGACCGATTCCTCAACAACGCCCTTGAAGCTGAAGCGGACGCCATTGCGGACGGCAAGGATGCCTTTGTGCCGGCTGTCATGGAGCATATAGAGCAGGCGGGGATCCACTCTGGCGACTCAGCGTGTGTCATTCCTCCAATGACCATTTCTCAGAAGAACCTGGACACGATTGTTGAGTATACGAAGAAAATTGCCAAGTCCCTTAATGTTATTGGTCTCATGAATATGCAGTACGCGATCGCTGATGACAAGGTTTATGTTCTTGAAGCGAACCCGCGTGCATCCAGAACGGTACCGCTCGTTTCGAAGATCTGCAATATTCCTATGGCGAAAATTGCGGTTGAGCTCATGATGGCCAACTTCACCGGCGCCGAGTCCAGCGTCAAGGATCTGAAAACAAGCGAAATCCCTCACTTCGGCGTCAAAGAAGCGGTGTTCCCGTTCAATATGTTCCCTGAAGTTGACCCGGTACTCGGCCCTGAAATGCGTTCCACGGGCGAAGTCCTTGGTATGGCGGACAATTTTGGCATGGCATACTTCAAGGGTTATGAAGCGACGAACCTGATGCTTCCAACGCAGGGCTGCGTTCTGATCAGCGTCAATGACAAGGATAAAGTGGATGCCATTGAGGTCGCCAAGGCCTTCATTGAGATTGGTTTTACGGTGAAAGCGACCAGCGGCACTAAGGCGTTCCTCGCCCAGCACGGGATCGAGTCCGAGCTGATCTACAAGATGAGTGATGGTCGCCCAAACATTGCGGACGGCATTGCCAACAAGGAAATCCAGATCATCATCAATACGCCGGCTTCCAAGGTTAGCCAGATTGATGACTCCTATGTCAGAAAGTCAGCAATCAAGCACAAGGTGCCATATGTGACGACGCTGACGGCCGGCATGGCCTGCGCGAAGGGCATAGCAGCCTTCAAAGCAAATGGCGCGGGAGGCTACAAGCTCAAGTCGCTGCAGGAGTATCACGCGGACATCAAGTAGTTGGGGAAGCGGACAGGTTTTGAATTGGGGACGCGGACGGTAATGAAATTGCAACACTAAAACATTTAAATGTTCATTATTGATAATAAATACAAAGAAAGCAGGGGATTGAATGCCCCTGCTTTTTTCATGGTGCTGAATTTCGGTTGAAGTCAAGGAAGCAGCTAAAATGGAAGAATTCAAGCCATTGATGTGACTTAAGTCATTATTTTTTATTATTATGAAAGTATTAATGATGACTTAAGTTTAATATTGAATAATTGACAATAGTGTGCATCGTATAGTATAATAAGATCATAAGGAGGCGGTCAAAGTGACGCAAAATGATGCGATTCAAAATCTGATGCAGGAACTTCGCCGTGGAACCCTGGTCATTGGGGTGCTCAGCCAGCTACACGCGCCGGAATACGGCTACTCGCTGGTTCAAAAGCTCAACGACAATGGCATGACTATAGATCAGGGCACTTTGTATCCTCTGCTTCGACGGCTGGAAAAGCAATCCTTGCTCGAAAGCAACTGGGAGGTTGAGGATCCAAGACCGAGACGATATTATCAGCTCAGCGATTCGGGTCGTGAGGCCCTTGAAGCCCTAAAAACAGAATGGAACGAGCTTGTCAAAACCATGAATCTTATGCTTTCACTTGAAAATGAGGAGGCGTCAAAATGATGACTTGGATGGACCGATACCTCTATGCTGTGACGCGAAGACTCCCTAAATCCATGAGAGAGGACATTGAGCGGGAGCTGCGCTCAAATCTGATGGATGCCTTGGAAGAACGGTTGGAAGGCCGCGACGCCACGGAGCAGGATGTACTTGAGCTGCTTAACGAATTTGGAGATCCTGAAAAAGTCGCGGCCGAATACATGCCGCAAAAGCGCTATCTGATTGGCCCGGAACTGATCGATTTATATTGGATGATTCTTAAAATTGTTGGTGCTGCCGTAGGTTTTGGGTTAACCATTGCGCTGGTCATATCGGCCTTGCAAGGGGATCCAACTGAGAAGGGACTAATAGAAATCATCATAAGCTACTTCGGAACCCTTTGGTCAGCAGCTATAAGTCTGGTCGGAACTATCACCATTATCTTTGCAGTGATTCAATATACGACTGCGGGTCAGGAATTCAGCCATTCAAAGGCCGCAGAAGAACTGCGCCAAGCGGGCAGGGAAATTGAAGGGGCGTTTAGGGAAACAGAAGCCCCACGTGAAGGAAAATCCAAACAGGCCAAAGTAAAACAGGCAAAAACCTGGTCTGCGGACCAGCTCCCCGTCGTACCTGCTTCCACTGACCGCGTCAGCATTTCTGACAGTGTTGTATCTCTGGTTTTCATAGGCCTTGCTTTGTTGGTCTTCAACGTTTATCCGGATAAAATTGGCGCTTATTTCTTTGATGACGCCGCTGCAAAATGGGTGGGCATTCCACTGTTCAACGTCGCCATTCTCAGCGCTTATGTGATGTTTTACAACTTTGTCTGGATCCTGGAGGCTCTGCTGCACGTGAGACTGATTCAAAAAGGCCGCTGGGGATTCGCAGAGCGCTTGGTCAAGATTCTTGTCAGCCTTTTGGGACTGGGCATCTTTATAGCTTTGATCCAGAATCCCGCTGTGTTTAATACGGAAGGCATTAAAACGGCCTTGGTTCAATATGGCGTCGATCTGTCAGGACTTACGAAGCTTGGTATGCTGAATCTGAAGATTTTAATGGTCATTGTCATTCTGGGGACGGCGGTGGAAGTCATCAAACAGGCGTATTACGCTGTTAAATCCAAGGTGGTGTGATCCGCGAGAGTGCTCGGCGAGCGGGATGAACGATTTCGAGACACTTCAAAATAAAAAGAAGCCGCGGCGTATGGAAGGTGACCTGAAAACACCTTGTATACGCCGCGGCTTCTTTTGTCGTGTTTTGAATTAAGTCGTCTGCTTGACGGCTTTTTTTTCGTTCAGCGCCGCTTCAATCTGTGCATGGACTCTCTGGCTAAGAGCTATGGAATCCTTATGGTCGCCTTCCTGAAGCTCGACAGGAGGCAGGATCTGAATTTCCACTTCTGCCGGGTGGATGCTGATGCTGCCTTTTTTCATGATATCCTTCGCGTTGTGCAGTACGATAGGCACAATGTGAGCCCCGGATTTGACAGCGAGCCGCATGCCGCCCGGTTTGAACTCAGAAAGCTCACCCGTCAGGCTGCGGGTCCCCTCGGGAAAGAGTACCAGATTATATCCGGCCTTTAAAACCTCAATGCCCTCATTGATTACCTTGATAGCTTGCCGCACGTCATCACGATTCATGAAGATGCAGTGCATGTACTTCATCCACTCATTGACGATCCTGAATTTCAGCATTTCGATCTTCGCAACAAAACCAAGGTCTGCAGGGACGTAACCCAAAATCAGTGGAATGTCAAAGTGCGACTGATGATTCGAGACGAAGAGGATGGCGCCGTTGGCAGGAAGGTTGTCGGCACCGGTGACGGTGACCTTGCTTCCTGTTTTTCTAACGAGATTCTGGGACCAGATTCGGGCACGCTTGAAGGCCATTTGATCCAGAGCTTCAGTTTCACCCGCAGCCTCCAGCTTTCTGGCTTTTGACAGTTCAGGCAGCGTTTCAAGCAGCGATATTCCAAAATAGAGATACCATATTAATGTTCTCATAGAATCGACCTTTCGTTGAGATCATGAATGCCCGTGTAGCTTTCAAATTCAGAAAGCCATGTCAACAGGCGAAGCATGACAGGGAGTGCCGGTGTACGAAGAAAAATCCAGCCTAAGATTAAATATACCCGTTTCTGCCAATGTAAACAAGAGGAACCTTGTTCGAATAAGCGGAATTAATGCTATACCATTAATGCTAAACCTTAATGCCAGAGAAGTTTGCCGATGGTCACTTTGAGAAACATTCTCGCAAGCTCTGGCACCAAAACAAACTCTGTCCGCGTCACCAACTCAAATTCTGTCCGCGTCACTCAAGAAAAAATTAGCGTAGGACGTTTGAAAATATCACATGTGAGGTATATAATGTAAATGCAAATGCGAATGATTCGCAACTAAAAAAGCCATTTAACAGAAACGAGGGAGACCAAATGACAAACCTTATAAAATCGCGCCTGGCAACAGGCATAATCCTTCTGACGGCCTTGATTTTCACTGCCTGTGGAACATCTGAGCCTGAAGCTTCAGCAGGGGTACCGGCACCCGAAACACCTGAAGTATCAGAGTCTGCCGAAAAGCCCAAATTGGTTGCAACGCTGTTCCCGCAGTATGATTTTATCAGAGTGATCGCCGGGGATTTGGTCGAGGTGTCACTGCTTTTACCGCCAGGCGTGGAATCCCATTCCTATGAGCCGACCCCAAAGGATATCGCGGGGATCATGGAAGCAGACGCTTTTCTTTACACCGGCGAGGTCATGGAACCCTGGGCTGCCAAAATAATTGGTAATTTAAATGGGACAGAGGTTAAAATAGTTGACTTGAGTAAGGACATCACACTTTTAGCCGCAACTGAAGAGGACGACGCACACGAAGGTGAAGCAGAGGGGGACGACGCCCATGAAGAGGGCGCCTATGATCCCCATATCTGGCTGGATCCCAACAACGCCAAAATCATGGTGACTACACTGCTGGAAACCTTGATTGAAATTGAACCGGAAAACGAAGCCATCTTTAGAGAAAATGCTGAAGCTTACCTGGCGGAACTGACCGCTCTCGACCTGGCGTTCAAGGATCTGTTCGCGAAATCTGAAACGCAGACTATTTATTACGGCGGACATTTCGTCTTTGGTTATTTCGCGAAAGCCTACGGACTCACCACTGTGTCGCCCTATGACGGATTTTCCCCGGATGCGGAACCGACACCCAAAAGAATCGCGGATCTGATCGACGCTATGGATCAGGCGAAATTTAAGGTTATCTATTATGAAGAGCTTGTTGATCCGAAGATTGCAAGGTTAGTCTCCCAGGAAACCGGCGCTGAAATGGTCCTGCTCCACGGCGCACACAATCTCTCGAAGGAAGAACTGGAAAGCGGCGTAGGCTACCTGGAGCTCATGCAGCAGAATCTTGAAAAATTGAAGTTGGGGATGGGATACAGTGAATAATCCTGACATAGTCAACCATAATAACGTACAATCTTTAAACGCTGAACAACCCCTGAAATCAGGTCATCTCAAAAGCATCATCCTCAGAGCGGACAATATCACACTGAAGTATGGCAGGCACGAGGTCCTGACGGACGCGAGCTTTACCGTTGAAGCAGGGGATTATATCGGTATCGTCGGGCCAAACGGCTCCGGTAAAACTTCGCTGATGAAAGCCATGTTGGGACTCATCACTCCCTCCAGCGGGAAGTTTTCCTACGCCGGCGAGGTCAGAGACAACCGGTTCATCGGCTATCTGCCGCAGAAAGTCATCAGCGGTGATCCGTTGTTTCCAGCGAAAGTACGGGAGGTCGTCGCCATGGGACTCCTGTCCTCCAAGCGTTTTCCAAAGCATCTGAGCCTGGAGGATTACAAAAAAGTGGATGAGATTCTCAGCCGCTTAAAGATTGGGAACCTGGCCGAGAAAAAAATTGGCAATCTGTCCGGGGGACAGCAGCAGCGCGTACTGCTCGCCAGGGCGCTTGTATCGTCGCCGCGGCTGCTGATTCTGGACGAACCGACCAGCGCCCTGGACCCCAAAGTACGGGAGAACTTTTACAGCATCCTGAAAGAACTCAACGAGCAGGACGGGGTCACCATACTTTTGGTCTCCCACGATATAGGCTCCATAGGCCAATACACCAAAAAAATGCTCTACCTGGACAGGACGGTGGTCTTCTTCGGGACCTATGAGGATTTTTGTCATTCCCAGGACATGACCCATTACTTTGGGCCGCTGTCCCAGCACAAGTTCTGCTGGCAGCATGATGACCTGCAGGAGTCGGCTGAGGCGAAGCCGACCTTTCACTTTCACGCGCCACACATTCATGTAGACCACGTTCACGCCCATGGCCAATCGATGGATCATAGCCATGAGAGCGATGAGGGTTATCCAGAAGACCCACAAGCGGAACCGTGGAATGTAGCGTCGAAGGCATCATCGGCAACTAAAACGGGCTCCTCTGACAAGGAGGCGCGGCCATGATGACCTTTATCGATTCTATCCAGCAGGCCATCCAATACGACTTCATCCTCAAAGCACTTCTGGTCGGATCACTGATCGCCATCAGCGCCTCGGTGCTGGGCCTCTTTCTGGTCCTGAAAAAGTATTCCATGATTGGCGACGGCCTGGCACACGTCAGCTTCGCCACGGTGGCCATAGCCCTCTGGCTGTCCGCCTCGCCGCTGGTGGTTTCCATTCCCATAGTGATCCTCGCCTCGTTTTTCATCCTGAAGCTGAGCGAAAAGGCCAGCATGCACGGCGACGCAGCCATCAGCCTGGTATCCTCCTTTTCCATCGCCATGGCCGTCTTGATTGCCAGCGTGGCCAAGGGTTTCAATGTCGACCTGATGAGTTATCTCTTCGGCAGCATCCTGGTCATCAGCAACTTTGATGTGGCAATCTCCGCGGCGCTGTCCCTGGTCGTCATTGTCACCGTCATGTTTTTCTATCACGACCTGTTCGCCGTCACTTTCGATGAGGAATATGCCCAAGCTGTGGGCATGAACACGAAATTTTACAACTATCTGCTGGCTGTGCTGACCTCAATCACCATTGCCCTAGGCATCCGAATTGTGGGCACCATGCTGATCTCCAGCCTGATTGTCTTTCCGACCGTCACCGCCCTGCAAGTGTCGAGGGGCTTCAGAATGACCATTCTCATAGCGACGGTGATCTCGGTGGTCTGCGTCGTGCTGGGGGTGTTCCTCTCCTTTGCCTACAATCTGCCTACCGGCGCGGTTATTGTTCTCATGAACGCCATTGCCTTCGCCCTGGCCTTACTGATCAAAGCCTTGCGGCGCTGATCAGAGTGCGTGAGAAGAGGTGAAACTAGATGAAACCAAACAATGATAGTGGAAGCAAGCGTGTGAAAGCTGTGGCGGGGGCTGGTCAGGGAACCATCGGCAGTAGCTCTGGGAATAAAGAGATGCTGGAAAGCTGCGGCATTAAATTGACCCGCCAGCGCCTGGACCTCTTAGAGCAGTTAAAGAAAGCCGATGGTCCCATAACCGCCGAGCAGCTCTTCCTGAACCTTCGGGAGGAGGCCGCCGCGATCAGCCTTTCCACGGTCTACAGAATTCTGGACGCCTTTGAACTGAAGGGGCTCGTTGAAAAAGTCGTCAGCGCAGACGAGAACAAGGCAGTTTATGAGCTCAACCGTCACGAGCACGGACATCACCTCATTTGCACCCGGTGCAAGGTCAGAATGACCATTACCGGCTGCCCGCTGGCCGGCTATGAAGATGCTTTGGCCAGATCCACGAACTATAGAATTACAGGTCACAGACTGGAAGTATACGGCTTGTGCCCAAAGTGCCAGTCTGAGCTCTGCGTGCTGTAAACTGCAGCCGAGAGCCTCCCCATGGAAAGGTGGAGATAAATTGAAAAAGCTGATTACCGCTGTGGCAACCTTTTTTGTGCTGGTCATGCTGAGCCTGGCCGTGGATCAGGTCTTGACCTGGGGGCGGCTTCTGGACGGTATTGTGGACTGGCTGGACCTCGTGCTTTACGCAGTCCTGGGGATATTGTTCCTCGTTTATGTGCTGCTGCCCATTTTGCGCTGGCAAGCGTATCCAACGCCGGAGACTCTCAGTGTCAGCATGCGGGGGACGCTGAAGCAAAAGCGAAAGCTGCTGAAGCAGGTCAGACGTCATTTGACGGACGATGCTCAACGTTCTGAAGCGGACGCGCTGCTAAAAAGTGAGGACGAGCAGGCAGTTCAGGCGTATCTGGAAGCCTACTACAGGAAACGAAGCGCGGAGGCCAAGACCGCCGCTGCCGCTTCCGCGACCCAGTGCTTTGCCGTCGTTGCGGCCAACCAGAATTCTGTTCTGGACGCGGTTATGATTTTGATCTTCAACATCAGCATGATCCACAAGATCTATACATCCTTCAGGATGCGGGACTCGTTCCTCAACATAGCGCGTTACTACAGAAGCACTGTCCTTCAGGCTTCCGTGACCGGGTTATTCGAAAGTCTGGATGATGAAATCGTCGAGATTCTCAGCAGCCGCAGCCTTGAACTGACGAGAAAGATCCCGTTTGCGGATGTTATCATGTCCTCGATTCTTCAAGGCTTTGCCAATGGTTACATGACCTACTACTATGGCTATCTTTCCATCCTCTCGTTTGAGCGGACCCTTTACAATACCGGCGAAAGCGATGTGGACCTGAGACGCAAGGCGCGCCGCGACACGCGCAGCTTCATGCTGTCCATGGTGGGCAAGCCCCTGGACCAGCTGGCGAAGAAGATGAAGCCGTCCTTTGGAACTTTCTTTAACTTTGGCCGCAAGGCGGCTGAGGATGTGGAAGGGGAGCCGGAGGTTTAGAAAAAAATGGAAGGAAGTTGGTGTCAGACACCAACTTCCTTATCTAAAAAAGGTTGGAAGAGGGTGTCTGACACCCTCTTCCAACCCCCGCCTTCCAAGCAAAGAAACCCGCAGCGGCGCCCGCTGCGGGTTTCTTCATAAGGCTCTTAAAACGCGTCCACAAACAAGTGATGATACTTCTCTTCGTTCTCCGGCGTCATTTCAACAAATTTAGTGTGATCTGCCTGACAAATCGGGCAGAAGGCAGGGGGCTCGTCCCCTTTATGGCGATAGCCGCAGACGGTGCAAAGATATTCCATGGTTTAGCCCTCCCGGTGCAGTATTTTGCGGTCGCTGAACCCTTGGGTACAGCAGCGACCCTACTCTTATTCTAAGATATTTACGAGGCTGTGCCAATGGGGGCTTTCGCAACCATCGGCAGAAATTCTTGTTGATGGGTCTCAAGCGCTTTTGTCCGTCTTCTCAGCAACCGGCTTTGAACGCGTATTGACGCTCTGAACCAGGATGACCCCCGACAGAATGACGACCATAGACAACAAAATGCTCGGCGTGACAGGCTCGTTTAGGACCAGCCAGCCCAGGAGCACCGCGATCACGGGATTGATATAGGCATAAGTGCTGGCCCTTGAAAGGGGCCATTGCTGGATGATGTAGATGAAGGCGCTGTAGGCCAGGATGGAGCCAAAAAAGACCAGGTAAAAGAGTGCCAGCAGACTTGATGTGGAAACCTGAAGGGTATGATTCTCGCCGGACAGAAAACTGGCGATCATTATCCCTATGCCTGCGATCAGCATCTGCAGGCCGATTTGAACCACCACATGACACTGGGGCTTGACCGTTCTGGAGTAAATGGTGCCGACGCACCACAGGGTCACGGCAGCCAGAACCAGGGCCACACCCCGGGGATCAAGACTCATCTCACCACCGCCGGACACGATGAGAAGTCCAACACCGCCAAAACCAATCACCAGGCCAAGCCAGATCCGCCAGTCCGTCTTTCGCATCTCGGGGTAGACGGCCATTTGAAACAGGGCCATGAGCAAGGGGGAGGAAGCGACAATCAGTGAGGAGGACCCAGAACTGATGTACCTGGAAGCGAGGCCCACAAAGCCAGTTCCGCCAAAGAGCAGGAGCAGACCGACAATGCCATGCTGAACAACTTCCCTCGCCAGGGTTGGGAACTTATAGCCCCTCACTATGGCAAACCCAAGCATCAAAGTGCCAGCGATCAGGAAGCGCAGGGCAGTGAAAAACAGCGGCGCAATGCCGGTGACGCCAATTTTTATGGCGAGGTAGGTTGAGCCCCAGACGATACAGACCGTCAGATAAGCCAACCAGTTGATAAGTTCTTTATTGCTCGGTTTTGACATGGATGCACGACTCCTCAGGGGGGTGATTCTATAAGAGGTGGGTGCCTTTTGAATGTCGTATTCTAGTACCCTGTAAACACTAAAACTCGACATTCAACAGGTTAAAATTCCGCATTGCTGCGTTGTCGTTATCCGCGATACTGCCTAGTATCGCTACTTCCTCCGCCTTGCACTTCGAAATTTTACCGCAGTTGCATGTTATAGTTTTAGAATTTACAGGGTACCAGCGCCCACAAGAATCTTTTTAATGAAAAACTTATTAGAGTATTATATCATAGAACTGTTAAGACCTGTCATTGTGATCTCATTATTCCGGTGTTTGAGCAGTCAAAATTTTAAAATGCTTTGAAAGTCTTCAAAATAGTCAACTTGGAGAAAAAGTATTTAAGTATTCAAACACCGGAATAATAACTAAGGAGGAAATAAAATGGAAGCTGCAGCATGGACAGAGCATCTCAGCCAATTGGCAGCGCAACTGAACCAACTTGGTGTCGTTTGGGCTGCGGGCGCTTCATCGGTCTTATACGAGCATGGACTCACGTCGACCGTGAACGATCTCGACATCCTGGTACAGCTGGAGGACGCCGCGAAGCTGGACGCGTATCTGGAGCCCTTCGCTGCAAAGCCGCCGGAGCAGGATCATCCTAAATACAAAACGGCGTTTTTTAGGGAGTACCAGGTGAACGGCGTAGAAATCGATTTGATTGCTGGTTTTGCCATTGCCCACGATCAGGGGGTTTACCACTATCAGTTCGATCATGATGCCATCGACCGGGTCGCCATTTTGAACGGTGTCGGGGTGCCTATGGCAGCTCTGGAGGATTGGTATGTCCTCTATATGCTGATGGACAGAAAAGAAAACAAGGTCGCGCTCATTGAGGATCATTTTGGCGCCAATGGCATAGAAGCGCCCTACAGGCTGGAAAAAGCACTTGAACAGCCTCTGCCGGAAGCTGTCAGAGCCCGTATAGTTGCCCTGCTGAACAATCCTGACATTTCAATGCCGGGGGCATAACCTGGAGAGGAGCCTGTCTATGACGTTTATCTTTGACGGCCACGCAGATATTTGGAGCGATGTGGTGGTGCGACGCAGTCGAGGCGAGACGGAAGTCTTCCGAAACCATCACCTTGAAAAGTTCAAAAAAGGCGGTGTCAGCGGCGGCATTTTCGTCATGTGGATTGATCCGCCTTTTGATCAAAATCCTAAGCAGAGACTCGATGAAATAATCAGAGCGGCTCAGGAAGAAATGGAGGAAGCCTCGGGGCTGCTGCACCTCGTCAGAACTGCTTCAGATTTCGAAGCTGCGGCCGTCCTGGGCAAAATGCCTGTGGTTTGGGGCGTGGAAGGTCTAAGTGGCATAGGAAGCGATCTTGGGGGCCTCGAGAGGCTTTATGATTTGGGCATTCGCCACATGTCACTGACCTGGAATGAGGCGAACCCTCTTGCGACCGGCGTCAGACAGGACCCGGACCGCGGTCTGACAGCCCTGGGTATTAAAGCCGTAAGGCGCATTGAAGACATGGGGATCCTTCTGGACGTCAGTCACCTCAACGAAAAGAGTTTTTGGGAGGTCATGTCGGCAGCGTCTAGGCCGCTGATCGCCTCTCATTCCAATGCCAGGACCCTGTGCGACGCGGCGCGCAACCTTACCGACGAGCAGATCAAAGGGATTGCCTCAACCGGCGGAATCATTGGGATCAACAGCTACAGGGATTTTATAGACCTCGATCCAAAAAAGCAAACCATTGAGCGCTTTGTGGATCACATTGACTACGTTGTGTCGCTGGTAGGTGTGCAGCACGTTGGACTCGGTTATGATTTCTGTGACTATATTGAAGAAAATCTGATCCGTGGCAGCGTGTCGGAACTGTCCAGGACGACTGCGGCGGATACCTTGGGCCTCGAAACCGCTGAAAAGGCTTCCTCGGTATTGAATCACCTGTGTCAGCGCGGTTACGAAGAAAGTGACATTGAGAAAATCGCAGGCGGCAATTTTGTGAGATTGCTTAAGAATTGTCTTAGGGAACAGCGCTGAATTAAAGTTTGCAGCTAAACGGGAAAAAACGGGAGGAAGAAGGTGTCTGCGGCTAATGACTATCGATCCCGCCTTCCAATGGACTGGAGGTTTAAAATGAGACTCATCATCAACCGGGAGCTGATGCTGCGCCCCATTGAACTGCAAGACGCGACGGCCGTTCTGGAGCTGATACTCGCCAACGAACAGCATTTGAAGCAGTGGCTGCCGTGGGTGGTGAAGCCCTTTACCATTCATACGGTTCTCAGCTATATAGAAATGTCAGATCGTAAACGGCTGCAGCAGACTGGCTACGAATTTGTCATTCTACACAACAAAAAAATATGCGGCATCATAGGGCTTCAGCACATTGACTGGGAAAACAGGAAAGCCAACATAGGCTACTGGATTGGAAAAACCTCAGAGGGCAAAGGGCTCATCCTGCGCTCGGCGAACGCGGTCGTCAGAATGGCCTTCGAGGACCTCAAGCTGAACCGCATCGAGATGTTCTGCGCAGAGAAAAATGTAAAGTCCAGGGCGATCCCTGAGCGGCTATCCTTCCGGATTGAAGGCATCCTTCGCCAAAATGAGTGGCTCTATGACCACTATGTCAATCATGTGGTGTATGGGCTGCTGAGGTCAGAATTCAACCAAGTGAAACAGCAGCTAAGCTTTGAGGATGACCTATGACTACCCTGTACTGAAGACTAATTCCAAAACAAACTTCAAAACGAACTTCAAAACGAACTTCAAAACAAACTCCAAAAGACAAAAGAGGAAGCGCAGCCCGGTTTAATGGCTGCCTTCCTCTTCTCGGTTTAGCTGGTTACTTCAATAAATTTTCTTTCATAGTCTGATAAGCCTCTGAGTCGATTTCGCCTTTGGCATAACGCTCGTTCAGGATGGCCAGAGCACCATCGACTGAGCCGGTACCGCCTGGGACAGCGCCGCCGACATGAGGTGCCGGTTCGGTGCGCCTGAGTTTCGGAACGAGATAACGAATGACCAGAAAGATAATCAAGCCGAGGATCAGGAGTCTGAGAAGCCCAAAGCCCATCATCCACATTGGGTTGAAATCCCGAAATGATCCCATGCCGCCGAAGCCGTTATAGCCGCCTCTAAAGCTGCTGAACGCGTTGAAGCAGGATGACAACATTACTATGCACCTCCTTTACTTACCCTAAGTATAAAGGAGGAATGTGTAGGAATTATGAAGGGGGCTGAAGCGGGAGCGTGACCGTAAAGGTCGTCCCTTCCCCGGCCGGGCTGTGAACCTCAATGCGCCCGTGGTGAGCGTCCACGATCAGTTTGACAATGGTCAGGCCTATGCCGCTGCCGCCGGTCTCCCTGTGACGCGACACGTCCGCCCGGTAAAACCGGTCAAAGAGATATGGCAGATCCTCGGGTGCGATGCCCGCCCCGCTGTTGAAGACCTTCAAAAACGCTTCGCTGCTGCCGATGGTTCCGGTTTCCACATGGATGCGACCGCCGTCCGGTGTGTATTTAACGGCGTTGGACAGAAGGTTGACTAAGACCTGTCTGAGGCGGTGGGCGTCACCGACCATCGGCAAAGAAGAGGCAATGTCGGAGGTTAAGGTCTGAGCGCGGGTCATGGCATCCGCTTCAAAGAGGGTCAGGGCGTCGCGGGCTATTACGCTGAGGTCAATCTCATCATAGGTGAGCAGAACGGCGTCGTCCTCCAGATCCGCAATCTCACGGAGACGTTCCACCAGGCCAATCAGGCGCTCGGTTTCACTGCGGGCGACGAGCAAGCGGTCGGGCGTCGCTTCAAAGATACCCTCCAAAATGGCGTCCAGCTGGCCTTGGATAATGGTCAGGGGCGTCCGCAGCTCATGAGCCAGGTCCGAGGTCAGTCGCTTTCTGATTTCGCTTTGGTGAGACAGAGTCTCGGCCAGATCGTTGACCGCGCCGGAAAGCTCGGTCAGCTCGCGGACGGATTGCCGTTCTTCAGCCCGCCTTCCAAAATGTCCGTTTCGAATGCTCTTCGTGACCTCGGTGAGGTTGACAATGGGACGGGAGAGCAGCTTGGACAGATAGGCGGACAGCAGCCCGGAAAGACCGAGGGCAATAGCCAGGGACATGAGAAGGGAGCGGTTGACGCCGGAAGTAAAGTCCAGCTCGGCCGTGTCAACAGAAAAGGTAGACGGATAGACAAGTTCTACCTTACCAATGGTTTCGCCGTTCACCATTATGTCTTCAACGACGTTTGTACCGTCATAGAATCTGGACTGAAAGAACATGGCATTTCTGCCCATGCGCCGCATCATGTTCTGATGAAAGCTGACGCGATCCGCCCGGAGCTGGCTGTTCAGCACCATGAGCTCCTGTGTGTCATAGATCCTGAAACTGAATTCATCCGTGCCCGGGTAAGCCAGCAGCATGGTCAGGGTTTTACCTGTCCAGCCGTCATTCAGCTGATAAACACGAGAGGCGTAGTCGGAAAAATCGCTGGCACTTTGGAGCTGGACGGCTTCCTTGTAATTGTAAAAGGTGCCGTATAGAGCCGCGTTGGTGAGGAGCAGCGCGGTGAGGCCGCTGACCAGGGCAGAGGCCAGCAGAAATCGCGTCAGGCGTCCTCTGAGTGTATGCTTCATGATGAGCCCCCCTCAAAGCGATAGCCGAGGCCATAAACTGTGCGGATATATTTGTGCTCGACATCATCAATTTTCTGACGGATGTTTTTGATATGGACATCAATGGTCCGGTCGCTGCCGTCATAATCATAGCCTATGGCGCGCATGATGAGCTCATCCCGGGAGAAGAGACGGCCGGGATGCCGGGCCATCAGTCCCAGAATTTCAAATTCCATGGGGGTCAGAGGCAGGACCAGTCCATGGCGGGAAGCGGTTTTGCGGTCGAGGTCGACCTCGAGGTGCCCCTCGCCAAAAATAAATTGTTCCGCAGGAATTGCCTGATGAGACTGACGTCTCAGCAGGGCTTTGACCCTGGCCACAAGGATTTTGCCGTCAAAGGGCTTGGTGACATAGTCGTCCGCCCCCAGGTTGAGGCCCTGGACAATGGAGTCCCGGTCGACCTTGGCGGTCAGCATCAGGATGGGCGTATTATTTTTAAGCCGGATCTGCCGGCAGATCTCCTCGCCGGTGAGGTCAGGGAGCATGAGGTCCAGGATCACCAGGGAGACCTCTTCCTCCCGGAAAATCTCCAGGGCCTCCTGGCCGCGGGTGGCGCGGCGGGTCTGGTAGCCCTCTTTTTCGAGATAGGCGCAGACGATATCGAGTATTCTGGGCTCGTCGTCGACGACGAGGATGAGTTCGGATTTCATGTTGAATCGCCTCCAGGGATTGAGGGTTTGTTTAGATTATAGCATGAAATTATGAGCGAAATATGTGCGACTTCTGAGGATTCAATTTGCCAATTTTTAGTCCCGGACGTCTGGACAGATGTCGCTGGCAGCGGTATGATAAAGGCAAAAGGAGGCGTAACGATGAGACCAAATGAAATCAACTGGAGCCAGTTGGGTTTTGGGTATATGAAAGCCGACTGGCGCTTTCGTTCATTCTGGAAAGACGGCAAATGGGATGAGGGTGGCTTGTTCGACAGTGACAGAATCACCATCAGCGAGGCATCCACCTCTCTCCACTATGGACAGCAATGTTTTGAAGGTTTAAAAGCCTATACGGCAAAGGATGGCAGCATCCATCTTTTCAGACCGGACGAGAATGCGAAGCGGATGCAGGCGACCTGTGACCGCATACTTATGCCGCACTATGAAACCGAGAAATTTATTGAGGCCTGCAAGCAAGTCGTCAGAGCCAACCGTGAATGGGTACCGCCTTATGGCCATGGC
Organism: Acidaminobacter sp. QWL-03; assembly: GCF_058683855.1. NCBI lineage: Bacteria > Bacillati > Bacillota > Clostridia > Peptostreptococcales > Acidaminobacteraceae > Acidaminobacter > Acidaminobacter sp. QWL-03. Next base: position 1,403,691 of record NZ_CM178752.1, on the reverse strand, counting down.
GCGACGCTTTATCTGCGCCCATTCCTGATTGGAATTGGCGACAACATAGGGGTCAAGCCTGCGCCTGAATTTTTATTCAGCGTTTTCTGCATGCCGGTAGGCGCTTACTTTAAAGCGGGACTTGCGCCGGTTAAATTCATTGTCACGGATTATGACCGCGCGGCGCCAAATGGCACAGGTGCTGCCAAAGTCGGCGGCAACTATGCCGGAAGTCTGCTGCCTCATGAATTAGCGGCGAAGCAGGGCTATGCGGATTGTATCTACCTGGATCCGGCCACCCATACGAAAATTGAGGAAGTCGGCGCAGCCAACTTCTTTGGCATCACCAAGGACGGCGTCTTCGTCACACCAAAATCACCGTCCATACTTCCGAGCATTACCAAGCTCTCTCTGATTCAGATCGCCCGGGATTACCTCGGCATGAAGGTCGAAGAGCGCGACGTGCTGATCGACAATCTGGATGAGTTTGCAGAAGCCGGCGCCTGCGGCACTGCAGCGGTCATTACGCCAATTGCGTCCATCACTCACAAAGGCAAAGAAACGGTGTTCTTCAGTGAGACTGAAGTTGGACCGGTTACGCGCAAGCTTTATGACACGCTGACGGGCATCCAGTTTGGCGAGATTGAAGCCCCTAAAGGCTGGATCTACGAAGTTGAATAAGAAAAATTAAGTCAATAACCCGTGAGCGGCGCCAGCTGCCCACGGGTTGTGTCTGTTTAACAACTGAAAGCTGGAGGCGTATGGAGATGTCAGAGATGAGTCAACTGCAAGCAGCATCCGCTGTGGATCAAGTTCTTGGCAAAGCCCTTGAGACCTGGGAAAACGAATACCCCAAAATTCGCAGCATCAGACGCTATGAAGAGGTATTCTGGAGCAATCAAAATCTGAAGCCTGTCGAGGAAGCGATCCTTGAATCGGGGATTACCCTGGGGGATATTCAGTCTGCAGCGCATAGACTAAAGCGCTTCGCCCCCTTCTTCATGGAGGCGTTCCCTGAGACGCGAGGCACTAAGGGCCTTCTGGAATCGAAAATTCGCCGCGTCGAGGCATTTCAGGCTGAACTTGAGAAGACACCCTATGCAGTGCCTTTTGGCCGATTGATGCTCAAACTCGACAGCCATCTGCCAATATCGGGATCAATCAAGGCCCGGGGCGGCATCTATGAAGTTTTGCAGCACGCGGAGCAGCTGGCGGTGGAAGCGGGACTACTGACCCCTGGCATGAGCTACGCTGCGTTCGCGGAGCCAAGGTTCAAGAAATTTTTCTCTGACTACAGCGTCGCGGTGGGTTCCACCGGTAATCTGGGACTCAGCATAGGCATCATCAGTGCCGCGCTGGGCTTTAAAGCCCAGGTGCACATGTCCTCGGATGCCAAGGCCTGGAAAAAAGCGCTGCTGCGCCAGAAGGGCGTGGAAGTGTTCGAATACGATTCGGATTACAGCGTTGCGGTGGAACAGGGGCGAAAGGAAGCAGAAAAGGATCCCAAAACCTATTTTGTGGATGATGAAAACTCTATAAACCTTTTTCTGGGATACGCCGTGGCCGCCCTGCGCCTGAAGACTCAGCTGGATCAACTGGGCTTTACGCCCTCCGAATCCTCTCCGCTGTTTGTCTATCTGCCTTGCGGAGTCGGCGGTGGTCCCGGAGGCGTCGCCTTTGGCCTCAAGATGCTCTTTGGCGAACATGTCCACTGCTATTTCGCTGAGCCGACCCATTCTCCCTGCATGCTTCTGGGCATGATGACCGACCGGCATGACGCTGTCAGCGTCCAGGATTTTGGCCTGGACAACAGGACTATTGCCGATGGTCTCGCCGTCGGACGTCCTTCCCTGTTCGTAGGGAAAGTCCTGAGACATCTTTTGGATGGTGTCTTCAGCGTCACAGACGAACACATGCTGTCAGACCTGGCCCGGATGGCGGACGCTGAGTCCCTTCGCCTGGAGCCTTCCGCCCTCGCGGGCATCAGCGGACCGTCCTGGCTGAAACGGGACACGGCCGTCTATGAGGCGCTGCTTGAGCAATATACGCCGGAAGCCCTCAGTCAGTCGATCCACCTTGCCTGGGCAACCGGCGGGAGCATGGTGCCGGAAGAGGTTATGGAAAAAGATATTGAAAGTGGCAGGCAGCTGTATCAAAACAGCTCATGGTCGGCTCATTCCGGCAGATCCAATTCCGGTACGTCCCATGAATCCCCATCCATGCAGATTGTATTGGATGAAGGTCTGGATACATCAGAAGAAGATCAAATCAGAGACGAGGCTTTAATCGGCGAGCGGCTATGGAATTATAACCTTCAGAGCTGGCCAACTCATGTTGAAAAATCCAGGATACTCAGACTCTTTCTCAGAACAGCAGAAGGCGAGCTGCTGGGTGGATTGATCGGTAAAATCTACAGAAGCGCTTTGTTCGTGGATAAACTTTTCGTTGAGGACGCGCTTAGGGGCCAGGGATGGGGAGAGCGACTTCTGAATCGCGCAGAATCGATAGCCAGGAAAGAAGGCGCGGTATTTGCCCATCTGGATACGTTCAGTTTTCAAGCGCCGGACTTTTATGAAAAACTGGGCTACAAAGCGTTTGGAATTCTCGATGATTACCCGGATGGACTGAAGCGCTATTTTTATAAAAAAACCTTGTAGCTTAACTCCCCTAATGCTTCGACGGAGAAAAGAAGGGAGGGATCTGTGATGTCCCGTTGTCCTTGGTGCTTGTCTGACCCCATCTATATAGATTATCACGATCATGAATGGGGTGTTCCGGTTTATGAGGATCGACTACATTTTGAGTTTCTGGTGCTGGAGTCTGCGCAGGCCGGTCTCAGTTGGCTGACCATTCTGAGAAAGCGCGACCACTACAGACGTCTCTATGAAGGCTTTGATCCGGTTAAAGTGGCAGCTTTCGGGCCTTCTGAAATTGAGCGGATGATGCAGGATCCGGGTATAGTTCGTAATCGCAAAAAGATTGAAGCATCCATATTGAATGCCAAGATCTTTTTGGAAATCCAGCATGAATTCGGCAGCTTTTCAAACTACCTGTGGCGTTTTGTGGAAGGGAAGCCTCTGATTCATTATCCCAAAACTTTGGAAGAAGTGCCTTGTGAGAATGAGGTATCTGATGCCGTCAGCCGGGACCTCAAGTCCAGAGGGATGAAGTTTGTGGGCACCAAAATAATCTACGCCCACCTCCAGGCGACAGGGCTCATCAATGACCATTTGGTATCCTGTGCCCGTCATGACATTGTTCAAAGGTTGTCCAAATGAGAGTTCAAGAGGGCAAGATCATCAAGGGTAAGGCGGTGGGTTCGCCTGCTGCTGTCTCTGAGACGGACAGTGCCGGAGGGATTAAGGCTGGGAAAGAAAAACCAAAGGTGGTCAGGCTTTTTATTGGTCTTGAGTTGCCCCCTGCAGTAAAAGTCCGCGTCCATAAGATGGCCGGACCAGTGCTGTCGCGAATTCAAAAGGGCAAATTGACAGACGCAGACAATTATCATCTAACGGTGTTCTTCATTGGAGAAGTCACCGAGGAAGCGGTGGCCGCCTGGAAAGAATGCGTGGCAGAGGCGGCTGAAGTCAGTGATGCCTTTGAACTGACCCTTTGTAATACCGGTTTTTTCTCCAGGAAGAATCGCAAGATTCTATGGTTTGGGTCTGAGGCTTCAGACCGGCTGGAGGCTTTATACAAACACGTCATGGCCGCAGCGGATAAGACTCTGTTTACTCTGGGAAAACCCGCCGTTTCAACGCAGCCCGGCGCGAGCAGGCCCTTCAGACCCCATGTGACACTGGGTCGTGAAATCGTGGCGGAGGATGACGCGGTAACCCTCCGTACGGAGAAGATCAAGGTTCGCATTGAGACCCTGACGTTGTTTGAAAGTAAGAGAATTTCCGGCCGGCTGGTGTATGTGCCCATTGCAATAGGCCGGCTTCGGGAGCGCCTATGAGCTTTTTAGAGCAGATACCAAATGAACTCTATATAATTGCCATGTCCATGATGCCAGTTGTTGAGCTCAGAGGCGCGATTCCCCTTGGGGTATCCCTGGGTTTTTCAACGCTTCACAGTACCGTTCTAGCGATCATTGGAAATTCAGTGATCGTGCCGGTTCTGCTGCTCATCATTGAGCCCTTGTTCGCGCACATGAAGCGTCTGGAACAGCTTAGGGGCTTTGTGGAACGCCTGGAAGTCCGTGCTGCATCTAAGGTACAGAATTACAGGAAGTACAGACTGCTGGGGCTTTTTATTCTGGTGGCGATCCCAGTGCCAACCACAGGGGTATACACAGGCTGCATAGCGGCGGTGATCCTGAGGATTCATCCCCGCAATGCCTCTATAGCCATCATTGCCGGCGTGGTTGCTGCTGGCATTATAGTCTTTATGGTGACGGAGCACATCCTCTTTTGAAGTCTAGCCCAAAAGAAAAGGGAGCATGACGACGCCATGTTCCCTTTTCATCCGCAAAAAAAGAAGAAAGGGCATAAGCCCTTTCCTCGTGATCTTAATTTACTTTTTGAATCAAGGTGCTATTCCAAGTAGAACAAGGAACAGACTTTTGTCTCAAAGTTTGAATAAGACGAAGTGTGGTTCTTCGGAAATTAGAGTCTGCTGACGTTAGCAGCTTGAGGACCCTTTTGACCTTGAACGATCTCGAACTCAACTGCTTGGCCTTCTTCAAGAGTCTTGAAGCCTTCGCCTTGGATCGCAGTGTAGTGAACGAAAACGTCGTTGCCGCCTTCAACAGTGATGAAGCCGAAGCCTTTTTCCGAGTTAAACCATTTTACTGTTCCTTTTTCCATTTCAAATTCCTCCAATGAATTAAAATTTACAAGTATGATTCTATCAGTCAGGGTTAGAAATGTCAATGCAGAATTCGAAAATATTGGAAAATTCATTTCAGATTTTATGTTGGCTCAGAAAGTGATAATATAAATAATATAGGAATTCGCAGACGCAGCAGCCATCGGGAAACTCTTATAGCGAAGACCGACCGCTGGTAAAACTGGAAATCCTAAACATGCATGACCGCAGAGCAGCAAAATGACAAAAGGAGGGTCGTGATGCATCCGAAACCGGATACATCGCATCATGATGGACAGAGCGCTGATAGGCGAAATGACTTATTTAATTCCTTTGACAGCAGAGGATCTGGCGGACCAGCTGACAGATCCTGGACGGACTGCCAAGCGGTATGATCTGAGAGGCGCGCTTGAGGCGCCGGATGAGCATATGTCAAAAATACTGGAAATCAAGCTGATGAAGATGAAAGAGGCCCCGGATCTCGCCATTTTCTCTGCCTATTTTTTGATTGTAGCGCTGGAGGGACATGAAATTTTGGGCACTATAGGGTACAAAGGCCCACCGGATGAGGATGGCACCATAGAGGTTGGCTATGGCATCCGTCGAGAGTTCAGAGAAAAAGGTTACATGACGGACGCGCTGAAGGTATTCACGGCCTTTGGACTCACCTTGCCGGGGGCGAAAAAAATAATAGCTTGTACGAATAAAGACAACGCCGCGTCGATCCGCGTTCTTGAAAAGTCAGACTACAAGCGAATTTACACCGCTCCAGACCTCTATGTCTGGCGTTATCCCGCGGAGGAACAAGAGGATGAAGCGACCACATCGTGATCCCGAAAAAAGCCTGAAGATCATCTGCAAAGCCTGCACGGCAAAGTGCCGGATGATCTATGAGCCGGAGAACGGGATTGTGAAAGGCAATAAATGCCCCAGAGGCGAGTCCTTCGCGAAAGCCTACCATCCGGATGCGGTCAAGTTCAGGACCTATCTGGTCCCGGTAGAGAACGGCCTCATGAAGCGTATGGCGGTGCGCACGGAGGCGCCCATCGGCGAAAGTCTTTCGGAAGTGATTGAGGCCGCGCTGAAGCCTGAAACAGTCAAAGCGCCCGTGGAAGCTGGCGCTACTGTATTCAGGAACGTCGGCGGCAGCGGCGTGGACCTGGTTGCGACGAGGAAGATGCCGGCCCGGTCGGTTATTAAAACACCTGAGTTCAATGACTAAAAAATCGAGACCCATTGAAAGCACCCGTTTAGTAGTTCATTCCGGAAATAACTGTGCAATAAAAAATGAATTATAAGCCTGAATTTTGCCAGCAGGTTTTACGTTCATTTGCATAGATATTTCAAGAATGCTGTACTAGTTCAGCCTGCAACAAACTACCCTTGAATGCCAGACCTGTCAAGCGAACAACATCGTTAGACAGGTCTTTGTTTTGGGTATGAAATACGCGAGGTGAGCTTATGACTCAATTTGAGACGTTCAATAGCCTGGTCGGTGCCGAGGATCTCGAAGGCGCTATCCTGGCCGCTGTCCACTATGCGGATTCCGAAGAAAGCCTCTCTGCTTTTCTTCGCGAAGGCATTGCCCATAGCATGAGCTCCATCCAAGGATGGACAAGGGATGGCGGCGCAATCTGGAAAGAGCACATTCGAAGTGAGATTCTGGATTTGGTTCTTGCCAATCTCAGGCTCAATATAGAGGCGTTTTATCAAAAAAACAAAAAAGGCGCCGCACCCATAGTCGTCGTCTGTCCAGACGGCGAAACCCACATCCTTGGCGCCAAGGTCACTACGTCCCTGCTGCGGATCAAAGGGTTCAATGCACGCTTTATTGGCGCGGACCTGCCGGCGGATCAGCTGCTGTTATTGGTTGACAGCGTCAAACCGGCAGCTTTAGTGTTTAGTGTCACGCACCATTATAACCTTTTGGCGTTAAAAGATGCTGTTGGCCAGCTCAGAGGAAAGTTCCCGCAGCTTTTGATCGCTGCAGGCGGCGCTTCCCTCAGGCACAATGCGGACGCTTTTCCTGAGGTCAGTGTGGTCTCGAATCATGAGGCGTTGTTTGAAATGATCCGAGGTGAGCTCAGATGAGGCTGGCGTCCTATTTTGCCATGAGATTTATAAGAAGAACCAAGGTGCAGTCCGCTTTGATTGTGGCCGGCTTGACTATGGGCGTCGCGGTGCTGGTGATAACGACCTGGCTCGTCGAAGGGATGCGCGCCGCAGTGGACGAGACCTATGCAGGGCATATTCCGCACGTTGTGGTGAGGCAGCTCAGAGGAACGACGGAAGGTGCGGAGGATCTTGTTGGGCTTGAGGAAACCATCGGCAAAGCACTGCCTGGGCTTGGTGCTATGACGCCAACGCTGGATCAGCAAGTGGTGCTGAAGCTGCCGGCGTCCGGTCAGGCGACTGCGGGTGACGTGCCTCTGACGGTGCGGGGCCTGAAGCTTGACCTTGCTGGGGATCTCTACCCGCTGGGAAGCGCCATGATTAGTGGGAGAACCTTTAACGAGGGCCGTGAAATTGTCGTGGGGACTTTGCTTGCGGAGCGCTTGTCGCTGGAGGTTGGCGATGCGGTGAGTCTGGAAAATGGTCAGGGAAAAACGGCAACTTTTAATATTGTTGGCATTTTTGACTTGAAGCTTGAAGAAGATAATGCCTCAATGGCTTATGTGGATTTGTCCGCTCTGGAGGCGGCGTTTGGGCTGGCAGAGACCGCAGCGCAAATTGAGCTGCAGCTGGAGGACGCTTTTAAGGCAGGCGAAGCGTCGCTGGCGCTGGCAACTGTACTTGTCCGGCCGTCCCTCGAGATCAAAAGCTGGGAGACGACCCATGCGCAGCTGTTTGAGGCCGCAACCCTGCAGCGCAGTGCCATAAGACTGTTGATGATCGCAGTGACGCTGATTATTTTCGTGGGGACGGTGCTGATCCTGTCTTTGTCCGTCTATCAGCGCTCTGTCCAGCTGGCGGTGTTTAAGTCCCTTGGGCTTCTCAGCGGCCAGGGGGGGATGGTGTTTGCGCTCTATGCTTTCTACCTGTCGCTGTTTGGGGTCTTTGGAGGAATTGCGGCGGGGTCCGGGCTTATTCGACTCTATAAGACTCAGTCTGTGCTGGGTGTGAGCGCTTATCAGCAGGTGCCTGAACTCAGCCTGATCAGCCTGAGCCTGTCCCTGGCGGTGCTGCCGCTGGCTTCGGCAGTGGCGGCAAACGGCGTGGCACGGTGGGTGGACCGCAAAGATCCTGCGGAGGTGATTAGGCATGGGTAACAGTCAACCATCGGCATTATCACTTTCCGGGGTTGTTAAATCCTTTGGAAAAAACAACGAGAAGCGAGTGCTGTCCGGCATTGACCTGTCTTTTGCCGATGGTCAGATCACCACAATCTCCGGACCAAGCGGCGCAGGCAAGAGTACGCTGCTTCAGATCGCCGGGTTGTTGCTGACGCCGGATCAAGGGGACGTCTTGGTGCGTGAGCGGCGTGTTTCAGAGATGACGGGGGCGACACGCGGGCGGTATTTAAGGCAGGAACTCGGTTTCGTTTTTCAGCGTCCGGCCCTGATTCCGGAATTTAACGTGCTGGAGAATGTGCTGCTGCCAGATCGGATTCTTAACGGCAAAGTGGAGACTTCCGGCTTACCTTATGCCAAAAAATTGATTCTCGAAGCCGGGTTGTCCGGCTGTGAAGCCGAGTACCCTTGGGCACTCTCTGAGACCCAGCAGAAAACGGTGGCCCTGGTCAGGGCGCTGGTCAACATGCCGTCGATTCTTCTTATCGATGAGCCTGTGGCAGGGATGGATGAGCGCTCGGCTGAGGTCGTGATCCGTCTGATTTGGCAGGTCCATGAGAAGTTCAGGACGACCTGCATCATGATCAACAATGAGAGAAGCCTGGCGGAGCGGTCCGACAGGATCATCGAGCTGCGGGAAGGCCGGGTGTTCGCGGATTTTAGAAGAGGATTTTAAGGCGGGGGAAGACGAGGGAAGTCGAGGGAAGTCGAGGGAAGACGGGGGAAAACGTGGGAAGAGGGGGAAATGGAAATTAGGATGAAAGGGTCCTGTTTCTGGTTCAACTTCTTCCCTTTAACGCGTGAACGAGGTATAATAATTAGACATGCAAATTTGTAATGAGTTTCGATTGCTTTGGGAGGTTGACATGAAACCGACACTATATCTGGATTTTGACTCGACCATTGTCAATTCCGAACGCGCTTTTTGCGCGGTCTATAATCAGCAGTATCAGCATTTTGAAGAGTTTGTGCCGGCACATGAGGAGCATGCAGGAGATTGGGTGTTCCGGCATGCGTGTCCGCTCATTCATCAGCGCTGCGCGGATCCTGTCGCAGAAGTGCGGCGGATCTTTGGACTTGAGGACTTTTTCAACCACCTTGAATTTTACGATGGCGCCTTTCAAACCATTCAGACACTGAAGTCCGACTACGAAATAGTCATTTGTACCTCGGCTTCCCCTGAGAACGGATCTAAAAAGGTGATGTGGATTGAACAGCACATGCCCTTTGTGGATGAGATCATCATCTTGGTCAATAAATCCAACAATGGAGTAGGCAAAGGCCGTGTTCACATGCTGGAGCCGGGAGCGGTGTTTGTGGATGACCACCCGACCAATTTGCGGTCCACTGAGGCTCAGCGGAAAATTTTGTTTAATTACAACGGCAGGATTACGGATTATAACCGTGGCTGGGACGGCGAGGCAGTCAGCAGCTGGTCGGAATTGTATGAGCGGCTGAAGATGAAGGGATAGACGAGAAAAACGCGCTCCCGCCGTGTTTCGGGAGAGCGCGCTTGTTGGGCGTTTTGTGCTGTTGGATTGTGACCCTGCATAGTAACCATAGCGTAGTGACTTTGTATAGTGACTATATTGCGGTGGTTGGCAGCCTTACAAAAGGTCGATTTTTGCTGCCAGAATGAAGTCGTTGTAGGACAGGCCTTTAATCTTATGGGTCATCAGCCTGACGACGACGCGGCCCCAACTCAGTTCAAGGTCGGGGTGATGGCCTTCTTCTTCGGCCAGAAGACCAATTCTGTTGACGAATTCCAGGGCGCTGACGAAGTCCTTGAATTTAAAGCGGCGTTCCAGCTGCTTGTCATCAAGTACTGCCCAGTCGCTGTGAAGCTGTGGCTTCAGGCGCTGGATTTCATCCGCCTCAAGGGGCGGGGTGTCAATGGTGCAAGGAATACATTGTTTTGCCAGTAAGACTTCCATGAGGAACCCTCCTCGTAAGATGCGTGGGTGTATAGTTTGAGTGATATCTCATTTATACACCTTAGAGGCTTGAATTAAACAGTGAGCGCCCTGCGCTCGGGTGAGGGGCTGTGGAACTTGACAGGAAAAAAATTTTTTTTAACAAGAGGAGAATTTTCATGAGTCGAAATCCTATTCTCAATGCTGCGCTGAACGCGGCACTCAGTAAAGTTGGCGCGGGGGACCGGATCGCGGTCATAGCCGCGCGCTTTCCGGCGCCAGAGGGCGTAGAGGTCATTGACCTTGCGCTTTGTGACGGTGTGCCGTCCTTTAAAACCACTTTTGAGTTGTTGATGTCTCAACTGGACGTTGACCAGATCACCAGGACTGAAGAACTGGAAAAGGCAGATTCTGAGGCGAAAAGCTATATTGAAAGCCTGGCTGAAGTCAATGACGCTAAAATGGAAGCGCTGACCTACCGTCAATTTAAGATCCTCGCAAAAAGCGCCCGCTTTGCAGTAAGGATTGGTGAAACTGAAGTTCAAGCCAGTGTCGTTTTGAGGGAAAGAGAAGTTTAAAGAGAGAGCATCATTAATGTAAACCGAAAATTAAAATAGGTTGACAATGGAGAACCGGGGTTTTATACTCGAATTGTCAACTAATTCTACTTTGGAGGTTTACAATCATGACAACCACAAATGCTGCCAACCGTACAAACTTATCCCTTCGCGATATGATGCTGGTGTCCATGTTCACTGCGATTCTCGCTGTTCTGGCTTACGTCGCCGTCCCGCTGCCTTTTTCACCGGTGCCGGTTACAGGGCAGACTTTTGGAATCATGCTCATTGGTCTCCTGCTTGGGAAAAAGCGCGGCGTTATGGCCGTTACACTTATGCTGCTCCTGGGTGCGGCTGGCGTACCTGTTTTTTCAGGCGGACGCGCCGGCTTGTCCATTTTAGTAGGTCCGACAGGTGGCTATCTTTTTAGCTGGATCTTGTCGGTTGTCGTTATTGATGCGTTGAAATCCAAAATTCAAGGATTTAAAGGTGCAGTGATCGCATCACTTGTCGGTGGGGTTCTCGTCGTTTATGCCATTGGGGTACCTTGGCTGGCAATGTCCACAGGCATGACTCTGAGTGCAGCTTTCATTGCGGGCGCTATGCCATTTCTGCCGGGGGATCTTTTTAAAGTTGCCATTGCGGCCATAACAGCATCACGCATGCCAAAAAATTTATTGCAACAGTAAGGCGTCGTTTTGTTCTTCACAGTCAGACTTGACAATGCTGTCTGGCTGTGGAGTCCAGAGCCGGAAATTTCTGCTCATGGCGCCTTAAATACAGCTTAGACAATTCATATGAGGTGAATCATGGGTAAAATTATACTGGTAATATTGACTGCGGCGCTTGGCATTTGGATGATTTATATCGCGCTCCAGATCAAACAGGGGGGGAAACCCCAGTACGGCAGCATTGGCCAGCGGATCAGATATGAAGACGCTGTGAGTCAGACGTTATTTTTAGAAAAAACAAAGCGATACCATCTGATCATAGGCCTTGGTTTTGTCGGTGTTGCCCTGGCAGCCTGGTTGATTGCCAAGCCGGCTGTGGTACTCTTTCTGTATCTGATTTATGCGGCAGGGATTAATTTTGCCAGAGCGCACATTGAGAATCAGCTGCTGGAAACGGACACTGACACGGAGGCGCGCTCATGAACAAAAATCAGGTAAAAGCTGATTTGGCACTGCTCATTGTGACCATAGCCTGGGGTGTGTCTTTCCTGCTGACGAAAAATGCGCTTGTCGGACTTGAGACCTTCAACTTTCTCGCAGTCCGGTTTGGCATTGCGACGTTCATTTCGGTCATAATTTTTTTGAAGGATATGATCCGGATGAGCCGAAAAACTTTGCTTCTCGGCATAGGCGTCGGTTCTGTGATGTTCGCGGCTTATGCCCTTCAGACCGTGGGAATTACTATCACGACGATCTCAAAATCTGCCTTTATTACGGGCACCAATGTGCTGATGGTACCGCTGTTCATGGCGCTTTTTCTGAAGCGTATCCCGGACAGGTCCTCGCTGCTTGGTGCTTTCATGGCGTTTGCAGGTCTTGGCTTGATGACACTGACTGGGGGAAGCGCTGAGGTTGGCGCTGCCGGCAGCCTAAACCTGGGAGATTTGCTGACCCTCATTGCTGCGGCAGGCTTTGCTCTCTACATTCTTGCAGTAGGCAAATACACCACGCAGGTTGACTCGATCCCCTTTGCCATTGTGCAGCTTGGAACTGTAGCTGTTTTCAGCGGCATCACTTCCTTGCTGTTTGAAACGCCAATTATACCAACAGGCAGTGAGACCTGGTTTGCCATCCTGTTTTTGGCCATAATCTGTACATCTTTGGCGTTTATTGTTCAAAATGTAGCGCAGAAGTACACCACTTCAACCCACGCCGCACTGATCTTTTCCGGCGAGCCGGTTTTCGCGGCCATGTTTGCCTATGTGATGATTGGTGAAGTCCTGGGCAGAAACGGCGTCATAGGCGGCGGTCTCATTTTGGGCGGGATGCTGGTGGCTGAACTCAACCTCGTTCAAAAATTCAGTAAACGGCAGCGATCTTCGGAGGCGACGTAATGTTGATTCATAATAGGGAAGAAAAAGTAGTGCTGGTGAATGAGGACAATCAGGTTCTCGGAACTATGGAAAAGCTGGAAGCCCATCAAAAAGGCCTTCTTCACAGGGCTTTTTCGGTACTTCTGTATAATGACGCGGGGGAGATGCTGATTCAGAGGCGTGCCCTTGGGAAATATCACACACCTGGTCTTTGGACCAATGCCTGCTGCAGTCATCCCAGAGAGGGGGAAGCTGTCATCGCGGCCGCGTCCCGTCGATTGAGGGAAGAGCTGGGGATCGTAATGCCGCCGAATGCCCTTCAGGTCATGGGACATTTTATTTATAAGGCCACCTTTGACAATGGCCTTACGGAGCACGAATACGATACCATGGTCACTGGTCGTTTCGACGGGGAAGCAGATCACCTCAATCCTGAAGAAGTGGAAGCTGTCCGCTGGATTGACATGGAGACGCTGAAGCTTGAGATCGAAGCTCATCCGGAGAAATTTACGCCTTGGTTTAAAGAAATAATTAAACGCGTTTAAATTATTTGAATTTTAAGGGAAAGCAGCCCTGGAAGAGTGGGTTGCTTTCTGTGATTATTGACAAAAAAATTGGAAGGAAGGCGGTGTCTGACACCGCCTTCCTTCCTCTGCTTCGCTGGCGTAAAATCCTCCAAACCATTGAAAATTCAATCGGGACACAAAGCGTCCCGACCTGCACCCAAATAGTTACAATTTGTAGAATTATTCGAAAACTTGTGACCTTTCTATAAAGTGAAGATATTATAAGATGTTGGGTAACATATGACCCGATTTGTGATAAAATAGTGGTGCAATGTGCCTCAAAGGCTGTGTTTGACATAAGTTAAACGAACAATTGCAGAAAAGACCATCGGCAGAAAAAGGCTAAAATGATGCCGCAGGTTTGGAAAATTTCAACAAGGCTTTGATTGCTTAAACATCAAGAAACGGGGTGCCAAAATGACATGCAGCTGCAAACAGGATCCCATGGGGATTCAGGATCAAGTTGAGGATCGAGCGCTCGTGGATCTCAGTCTGATTGATCCAATCATTGAAAAGTACGGCAAAGTCAAAGGCAGTACAATCACTATTCTTCAGGGGGTTCAGGAAACTTACGGATTTTTGCCTTCTGAAACATTAACTTACATAGCCAAGAAAACGGGCATGAAAGAGGCCAAGCTCTACGGCGTCGCCACGTTTTACACACAGTTCAGAATGAAGCCTGTCGGCAAGAACCTGATCATGCTTTGTCAGGGGACGGCGTGCCACGTCAACGGGGCGTCTGCCATTGAGAAGGCTATCGTGGAGGAGCTCGGCATCTGTGAGGGCGAAACGACAAGTGACGGTGTTTTCACTTTCACAAATGTCGCCTGCCTGGGCTGCTGCAGTTTGGCGCCGGTCATGATGATCAACGGCGAAACTTACGCGAAGCTGACGCCGGAGAAGACAGTCGGCGTACTGAGAGAGCTCAGGGCAGAGGCCCAATCTGAAATGGAGGTCAGCTGATGAAAGTGCTTGTCGGCGCAGGCAGCTGCGGATTTGCAGCAGGCGCGCATAAACTGATGGATGAGCTGGAAGCCATCCAGGATCTCAAGTTCGATTACGAGATTACAGGCTGTATTGGCATGTGTCACCTGGAGCCTATCATGGAAGTTCATGAGGGCGGCGAGGTGTTCCGGTTTGTCAAAGTCATGCCTGAGGATGTCAAACCAATCCTTGCGGATTTCAGAAATTACGCAAATAACAGGATCAGCGTGGAGGATGCCGATAGTCTCGTGAAGCAGCCCCGCGTCGTTCTGAAAAACTGTGGTGTCATCAATCCTGAGGATATCGAGGATTACATAAACATAGGCGGCTATGAGGCGATTCGCAATTGCTACGAATCGAGCTCACCGGAGGCCGTCATCAACGAAATCAAAACTTCGGGTCTCAGAGGACGCGGCGGCGCGGGCTTCCCGACCTGGTTCAAATGGGACGCGGCTAAAAAATCTCCGGGCCCTAAGAAATACGTCGTCTGCAACGCGGACGAAGGGGACCCGGGCGCGTTCATGGACCGCTCTGTACTCGAAGGCGATCCGCATACCCTGATTGAGGGCATGATGATCTGCGGTTTTGCCATTGACTCTGATGAAGGCGTCGTTTACGTCCGCGCAGAATATCCGCTGGCGATCCGCCGTCTCGAGAAGGCTATCAAAGACGCAAGAGCGAGAAATATCCTCGGAAAAGACATCTTTGGCATCAAAGGCAGAAACTTTGATCTTCGCATCAAAGCGGGCGCCGGCGCGTTTGTCTGCGGCGAGGAGACGGCTTTGATCGCGTCCCTCGAAGGCGAGCGAGGCATGCCAAGACTGAAGCCGCCGTTCCCTGCGCAAAAGGGCTTCTGGCAGCTGCCAACCAACATCAATAACGTCGAAACTTTTGCCAACGTGCCTTGGATCATCCGCAACGGCGGCGCGGCGTTTGCCAAGTTCGGCATTGAGAGCAGCAAGGGGACCAAAGTCTTCGCGCTGACGGGCAAAGTCAAAAAAGGCGGCCTGGTGGAAGTGCCTATGGGCATGTCCCTGCGCGAGGTCATCTATGACATTGGCGGCGGCATCGTGGGCGACAGACCGTTTAAGGCGGTACAGCTAGGCGGACCATCCGGCGGCTGTGTGCCGGCGCAGCTGATCGACACCTCGGTCGACTATGAGTCTATTACAAGAACCGGTGCCATTGTCGGCTCCGGCGGCATGGTCGTCATGGACGACACCACTTGTATGGTGGACATGGCGCGTTTCTTCCTGGATTTCACCTGCAAGGAATCCTGCGGAAAATGTACGTATTGCCGCATGGGTACCAAACGCATGCTGGAAATCCTGGAGCGCATCACAAACGGCCAGGGCAAGGACGGCGACATTGAACTCCTCGAGGAGCTCAGCTACAAGGTCAAGGACGGCTCTCTGTGCGGACTCGGCCAAACGGCGCCAAACCCTGTTCTGACGACGATCAAGTACTTCAGAAACGAATATGAAGACCATATTTACAATAAGACCTGCACGGCGAAGCAGTGTGCTGCGCTGATCCGCTATGAGGTCGTCGCGGACAAGTGTATCGGTTGTACGGTATGCGCGAAGGCGTGTCCGGTTTCCTGCATCAAGGGCGAGCTGCGCAAGGTTCACGAGATCGATCAGGACGCCTGCATCAAGTGCGGACAATGCTTCCAGAAGTGTAAATTCGACGCGATTCGTGTCTACTAACGGCGAAAGGAATGTGAACAAATGCCATATATCAGAGTTAATATCGATGGCCGTGAGATTCAGACCTATCGCGGCCATACGATCCTGGAAGTCGCGGCTCAGGCCGGGATTGACATCCCAACCCTGTGCCACGATGAGAAGATACAGAACTACGGCTCCTGCGGCATCTGCGTCGTAGAAGTCGAGGGCAACCCGCGCCTGGTGCGTTCCTGCTCTACGGAGATCATGGACGGCATGGTCATCAGAACCATGACTGACCGGATCCGCGAAAGCCGCAAGACGACCCTTGAGCTGCTGCTCTCCGACCATACAGGCGACTGTAAGGCACCGTGTACCCATGGCTGTCCGGGCCATGTCGACGTTCAGGGTTATGTCGGCCTGATCGCCAACAAACAGTACCAGGAGGCCCTGAAACTCATTAAGAAAGAGCTGCCGCTTCCTGCGTCCATCGGCAGAGTTTGTCCTCATCCTTGCCAGACGGCATGCCGCCGCGGCCTGGTGGACGAGTCCATCACCATTGCCTGGCTGAAGTATTTTGTCGCGGACCTCGACCTGAAGAGCGGAAGCCCTTACATGCCGCCTATGCTGCCGGATTCCGGAAAGAAAGTCGCCATTGTCGGCGGCGGCCCGAGCGGTCTTTCCGCGGCGTACTATCTGCGTACGCAAGGCCATGCGGTCACCGTCTATGAAGCAATGCCTGAATTTGGCGGCATGCTCAAGTATGGGATCCCGCTCTACAGACTGCCAAAGGACGTTCTGAAGTCTGAAGTGGAAGTCATTCGCAGCATGGGCGTCGAGCTCAAGCCAAACATTCGCGTTGGTTCAGATGTGACTCTGGAGTATCTCAGAGAGAAGTTTGACGCGGTGTACATAGGCATAGGCGCGTGGACGAGCATGGGGATTGACTGCCCTGGGGATCAGCTGGACGGCGTCATTGGCGGCATTCAGTTTCTGACGAAGTTCGCGGTCAATGAACCCATC
This sequence comes from Acidaminobacter sp. QWL-03, assembly GCF_058683855.1. NCBI lineage: Bacteria > Bacillati > Bacillota > Clostridia > Peptostreptococcales > Acidaminobacteraceae > Acidaminobacter > Acidaminobacter sp. QWL-03. Next base: position 1,386,859 of record NZ_CM178752.1, on the reverse strand, counting down.
AAGACTGGCGAGCGCATTGCAGTTATTGGCGGCGGCAACACGGCCATGGACGCGGCGAGAACGGCGATCCGCCTAGGCGCCAAGGAAGTTTACACCATTTACCGCAGAACCAAGGAAGATATGCCTGCGGTGGATATCGAAATTGAAGAGGCTATGGAAGAGGGCGTCGTCTTTAAGTTCCTCCTCAGCCCAATTGAGGTTATAGGCGACGAAAACGGCCGAGTGAAGCAGATCCGACTTCAGAAGATGCAGGTCGTCGGCGGCGGAGCGGACGGACGTAAAAAAGTGGTGCCTATTGAAGGCGAAGAGGAAATTTTAAACGTGGACTCGGTGATCATGTCCGTAGGCCAGCGTCTTAAAGGGGAAGGCTTTGAGGAGCTCGCCCTGAACAAGCACGGCTACATTATTGCAGATCCTGAGACTTTCATGACCAACCTGGACGGCGTCTTCGCAGGCGGGGACGCGACGAACAAAGGTGCAGACATTGCCATTGCAGCGATCGCCGAAGGCAAATGGGCGGCGCGCGTCATGAATACTTATCTCCACGGCAACCTGAAGCCGCATAAGGATCCGTTCTACGTCAAGCGTGAGGACCTCACGAGCGAGAGCTTCCCGGATGTCGTCCGCGAGCTTCGCCCGCATATGGCCCATGAGCATCCTGAACTGAGAAAACATAACTTTGAAGAGGTCGTCAAGGGCTACACCGAGGCGGCGGCAGTGCAGGAGGGCAACAGATGCCTGGAGTGCGGCTGCCACGATTACTTCGAGTGCGACCTGATTACCCATTCCCAGGCCTATGATGTCAAGCCGGAGCGTTTTGCCGGTGAGATGCACAAGCGTATGGACGACGACGATCATCCGTTTATCAAGCGGGATCCGAACAAGTGCATTCTGTGCGGGCAGTGCGTCCGAATCTGTGACGAAGTCATGGACAACACGGCGCTGGGTCTCGTCAGCCGCGGCTTTGACACTATTGTAAAGCCGTCTATGGAGAAAAACCTGAAAGAGACAGAGTGTATTTCCTGCGGTCAGTGTATCAGCGTCTGTCCGACAGGTGCGCTTCAGGAGCGTACGCCAATCCATAAGCCGGTACCGGTGCGCACCACGCTGACCACCACGGCTTGCTCATGCTGTTCCGTAGGCTGTACCCGTGACCTTGAGAGCCGCGGCGCCATGCTGCTTCGCTCACTCCCGGTGAGCGGTGAAAACACGGTCAACGACGGGCTCCTGTGCTCGAAGGGCCGCTTTGGCTTCTCGGCTTATATCACTGAAAACCGCATTACTAAACCAATGGTCCGCAAAGACGGCGAACTGGTTGAAACGACCTTCAGAGAGGCCTTCCTCTACGCAGCAAGACGCGCTCAGAGCCTGCATCTGCTGCACGGACGCAATTCTGTGGGCATCAGCATCTCTGATCGTTATACCAACGAGGAGCTCTACATGGCGAAGAAATTCGGCGTCGAAGTTCTGGGCACCAACGAAATCTTCTCCCTTGGCAACAAGAAGAGCGGCCTCAAGGACGTCCTCCCGTATGACGCGTCTCCAAACCTGCTCGACGAGCTGACCAGGACGGATGTCATTATCTCCATTGGCGGCGACATGATGGCGGATTACGCGATCGCGGCGCTGAAGGTGAAGGAAGCGGTTGGAAACGGCGCTAAACTGATTCACCTCAATAACCGCAAGAATAAGCTGGACGACTGGGCATCGCGCACCGTCAAGCTGGAGAATAATCTGGAGTTCCTCCGCGAACTTGCCAAGTATTTGGCAGATCACAGTGCTAAGACGATCCGGGCTGCTGGTTTGGAAGACGTCAAAGCATCTTTAGCCGATGTTCGCGTGTCCTCCGAAGCCGCGGAAATTGCGGAGCTCTATCTCAACGCCAAGAAGGCTATGATCGTCTATGACGGCCGTGAAATCAGCCTCGAAGGCGAGCAACTCATTGCATCACTCTGCATGCTGTCAGGCCACATTGCGTCCGCGCGGGAAGGCTTCATCAAACTGCGCGCCAACGCCAACGGTCAAGGTCTCGTCGACATGGGCATCGACCTCGACAGCGCGTCCAAGTATGCAAAGATCGCCAGCGGCGAAATCAAAGGCCTGATGGTCTTTGGTGAAGATGTCTCTGTGGACGCCGTTCGCGGGCTGTCCTTCCTGATGGTTCAGGATACTCATATGACTGAACTTGCCAAGATCGCGGACGTTGTCATCCCTGCCACGGTTATGGTTGAGTCTAATGGCACGATCACTTCCGCAGAGCGCCGCGTCCACAGCGTCAGCGCAGCCGTAGAGTCCCCTACGGGTCTCAGCAACTGGGAGATCTTCAAGGAACTCATGAACACCTACAGCACAAATTGTGCTTATGCTGGCCATGAGGAGATTACGGAAGAGTACAGCCGTGATATGTTTGGCTATGTTGGCCTGACAAAAGCTAAGGCTGCCGATGGTGCTGTCTACTGGCCAATCGGTCAGTCGCCACAGCTTTACACGCGTGAGCAGCTTGCGGCTCACGGACGTTACGTCATCCCGCAGGAAGGCAGACTCTTCGATGTGGTTGAAGAGACGAACTACCTGAAGCGACTCTTTGGAGCGTTTATTAAAGAGGCGACGGCGTAAGCTGAAAGATTTTGGTAAAAGTCGAGGAGTTGAACTATGGCGCGTGGCGCCTAAGTTCAACTCCTCTTTATTTTGTGGCGGACTGACCTAATTTATGGCGGTGAGATCCATAATGGTGGTATAATGTCAATAACAAGGACAAATGGCAGGAGGGATGACGTATGATCAGACTGATGGACGAAAAGCTGATCGATTACTATGTAGAGAAGCTGGGCGTTATGTCGTGTTTTTCAAAGGATCTCAGGCCTCATATGACCCTGTATCAGATCGAGCGGGGGGAAGAGGTCTACGAACTGAATCAGCCGGTGACCATGTTTTACTTTTTGGCCATGGGGACGCTGAAGGTATCCTATGCACTGGATAATGGGAAAGTCGTACTACTCAGATTTATCAAACCGCCTGGGGTGTGCGGGGATGTTGAGATTGGTATCAACAGGCCGGTGAGAACCTCCGTCAGCGCCGCGACGGATTGTCACCTTATTGGCATTCATCTTGAAGTAATCAAGGCGCAAACGGCAGAGGATTCGGTGTTTAAAGATTTCATCATCGAGAGTCTGAGTCATAAAGTCATGGCGGTGTCCAATGCCATGGCCATCAATCTGAGTTATCCGCTGGAAAACAGATTTGCCGGATATTTGCTGTCAATTTCCTCTCAAGTCAATGACCGGCGCGTTCAGGAAATCAAAACCTTTGACCTCAGGGAAATCGCGACAATGCTGGGGACCAGTTACAGACATTTGTGCCGAGTGATCAAAGATTTTTCTGACCAGGGCCTTATTGAGAAGCGGCGCAGCCAGATCCTCATTAGGGACTATGCAGGGCTGGAAGATTTGTCTGCCGGATTTTATGAGTAGTGAAAATAAAAATAAAATTCGTAAATTACACGTGGTAAATATTGACAATTATTCCCTCTTTTGATATTGTAAAAATATACCAATCACAGGAGGGATTCTATGAACAATGTTAGTCTGATCGGCCGTCTTACCCATGAACCAGAGTTGAAATTTACCCAGGGCGGACTAGCGGTCAACAAGCTGATCATTGCGGTGGACCGTTCACTCGGTCGCGAAAAGCGGGATGAGCTCAGGCGTCAGGGCAAACCGACTGCAGACTTTCCAAGAGTTGTCGCAATGGGAAAATTGGCGGAGACCTGCCAAACATATTTGAAAAAAGGTGATTTGTTCAGCGTGGAAGGCAGGGTTTCAACTTCATCCTATGAAAATAAGGATGGAGACAAAGTGTTCAACACAGATATCATTGCGTCGCATATTCGATTTTTGACACCTAACCGCGGCACGACTGAAATTATTCCGGCTGACCTTTCGTCTGAAGAAGCCGTTGAGACAGCCCCGTTCTAAGTCACTCAGCCAAGTCGGCTGAAGATAGGGGATGGGAGTAACTCAGTGTAACCATCGGCAAATCAAAATAAATCAAAGTCATTAACAGGAGTATACATAAGCGGCGGCCATCTGATCATTCTTTGGAATGAAAAGGTGGCCGGCCGCGTTTTTTGAAAAATTTTGTGATGAATTCTTAACTTTTGTGTGACTTTTGACCATATAAACTTTTTTCAGATTTGTTATAATGATTACAGTAAATTTTACCAGTGAAGGAGAACGACAACGACTATGTACGATTATCATATGCATTCATACTTTTCAACTGATTGCGCGATTCCGGTCAAAGAAATGATCGAGGCAGCCATAGCAGCTGGCATGAAGGAAATCGCGATCACGGATCACGTCGACTACGAATATAACTCCACAGAAATTCAATTTGATTTTGACGTTGAAGTTGGACTGCGCGAATATGAGGTGATTGGCGCCGCATATGCCGACCGGATTGCTGTGCGCAAGGGCATTGAGATTGGCATTCAGCCTCACGTTCTGGGGCGATGCTCCGTGCTGGTGAATATGCATGCCTTTGACTTTGTCATTGCCAGTGTACACAACTCCGCGAAACAAGACCTTTACAACGGGGACTTTTACCGGGACAAAACGCCGGAACAAGCACTGCTCTATTTTTATGAAGAACTGTATCAGATGCTGAAAGACTATAAAGACTACTCCGTCATTGGTCATTTCGACATTGTCAAGCGTTATAATGATGAGGTCAAAGCGCTGCCGTTTGAGAAGTATAGAGAGGTCATAGCGAAGCCTCTTAAAGAAATCATAAAAGCTGGGAAGGGCATTGAGATCAATCTGTCCGGCATCCGCCAAGGGCTTGGTGAGAGCCTGCCTTCCCTGGATGTACTGAAGCTTTATAAAGAGCTGGGTGGGGAGATCGTCACTCTGGGTTCGGATTCCCATGTGCCTGAGACTATAGGCGATCAGTTCCGTCTTGGCATTGAGATGCTAAAAGAAGCCGGATTCGACAAAATTTACCGCTTTGAGCGCATGCAGCCTATTCCGGTGCCGCTTAAGGAGTTGGAAGCGAAATATCTGGTATAATCCGTGTTTTTCCAGATAGCGCCGGATTGATCCGACAGATTACGAAGACTATAACAGCAGGTGAGGGATTGGCCTTGCGATTTCGCAAATTATCAACGGGTAAAATTGACTATAACATGCGCATCTTTGCCTTGTATGGCATTCTGTATGAGACCGCGCTGAATTTTTACAAGCCTTTTTCCGTCAAGTTTCTGGAACGGATTGGCGGCAGTGAGCTGGAGATTGCCCTGATCAATGCGCTTCCGGGGCTGGTGACGCTGATCGCCATTCTGCCTGGTGCCCTGTGGCTCAGGCGCTCTGAGGATACTCAGCTTACGACTGCCAGGCTCATTCTGTTTGGCCGATGGTTCCTGTTCGCCATGGCCTTCATTCCATTCCTTCCCTCTCAGTACCGGGCGTTTGGATTTCTCGCTCTATTCACACTGATGTGCGTTCCCGACGCCATTTATCAGACGAGCTACCAGAGCTTTATAGGCGTCTTGTTCGAACCCCGGGCCAGGGCAAACGCCATTGGGATGCGCAACAAACTGACGGTCCCAGCGCTGACGGCGGTGACACTGCTCAGCGGTAATATCCTGACCTTGGTTCCCAAAACGGATGAGCAGCGCTTAGTGATCTATCAGATTTTCTTTGGACTTGCCTTTGTCTTTGGCGTGATGGAATATAAAGCCTTCAAGAAATTCAAGGTCGCGAAAAAGGACGCAGGATTTGCCAGGTCCAGCGGTCGAGAGCCTCTCAAGCCGCAAGTCTTAAAGATCTTAAGCAACAAAAACTTCCGGTTTTTCGCCCTGTGCAGTCTGGGCTTTCACTTTGGCTGGCACATGGGATGGCCACTTTTCAATATCTATATGATTAAGACCCTCGGAGCGAACGAACTCTGGCTCGCGGTTATATCGGTGGCCTCAGCCATTACCATGTTCTTTGGCTACAGCTTCTGGAGCCGTCAGATCGAAAAGCGCGGAAACAGTTTTGTGCTGCCCATCTGTACCTTTGGCATGGCTCTGACGCCGCTGATGTATGCCTGGTCGCCCAATCTGTACATCTTGCTGCCAACGGCACTGATCTCCGGATTTTTTACGGCAGGAACCCTCAGCGTCACTTTGGGCGCGCTGCTGGAGGCGACACCGGAGGATAACCGGGTCATGTATATAGCGGTCTACAATGTCTTAATCAACCTCAGCTTGGCAACGGCGCCAATGCTGGGGCACTATTTCTTTGAACTGAGGGGCATAGTGTTTGCACTATACATGACGGGGCTGTTCCGCTTCCTCGGAACGCTGCTCTTTTACTACAGAGATCGGCGCATTTCCAATGAGCGCGCCGTCCAGGCGGGATGATGGAGGGTGGTGTCAGCGGTAGTCGCCCAGTGACACTGCCTTCTCTATTTCCAAAAAAATAAGAAACTCGGTGTCAGACACCCAGTTTCTCAGTGGTTATCGCCTATTGACCCCGAGTTTCTGATATTTACTGATATACAAATAAAAAGTGAGGCAGAAGTTGGTGTCAATCACCCTATTCTGCCTCACTTTTTTTTTGCTTTACCCCTTGAATGCGCACGGCATGCCTGCAACACACTTCCCGCAGACATCCGCTAAACCCAGGTGTTTAAGATGGTTGGCGTTTTCCAGGCACATTTCGTAGCATCGGTGACGGTCGAAATGGTCGAAAAACAGGGCATTATGGACGCAGGCGGAGACGCAGGCACCGCAAGATCCATCGGCCTTGTAGGCACAGCGCTCAAAATCAGGGCGAGGCGAAGGCTCAAGGACTAAGTCGGTCACGATGCTGCCCACGCGCCCGGCGCAGCCTGCTTCAGTGATCAGCATGTTATTGAGCCCAAAAGTACCCAGCCCAGCGGCATAAGCCACATGACGATGGGACCAGTCGCTCATGAGCCGCTCCTCATCAAAGTTGTGAGTGGCAGGCATATTGGTGCCTATAAAGCCCTTTGCGGCCAGCTCACGTGCCATATGGGCGTTGATTTCACCAATGAGCGTATTCGTCTCAATATACGCCCGGCCCCACGCCTCTGAACTCAATCTGCCCGGCACATTGCTTTTCACAATGGAGGCTTCGAAGGGGAGAAAATAAGTGATTACGCTCGCCGCCTCCGGGATGAAATCTTGAGGCAGGCAGTGCGTCGGGCTGACAACGTCCTTGAAGCGCAGGAAGAGCGGATCAAGCGCATCCGCATAAGCGACGAGCGGTGTCTTCCAGCTGGTCGCTATATCAGGCCGGGATTCGAAGTCTCGTACAAAAGTGGTGATGGTGCTTTCGATCCAGGTTTTCAAAGAGGATTGCCTCCTTTAAAAATAAACATTAGGCAATGAGTGTATTGCAATTACATAACGGTGTAAGTCCCCAACCTCAAGCTGGGGACTTACACCAAAAAGAACTGCACATCCGGCACACCGCTTCAAGCTAAGCGAAAACCTGGGCGGCGATGCTGACACCGGCTCTGGCGTCCCGGCAAAAATCATCCGCGCCTATGGTCTTGGCGTAGCTTTCCGTGAGGACGGCCCCGCCAACCATGATCCGGATGGGTGCCCCGGTCGCCCGCAGCGCCACAATCGTCTCCTCCATGCTGGAAACCGTCGTGGTCATGAGGGCGCTGAGGCCCACCAATTGAATGTTCTCCGCCACCGCTGTGCTGACGACTTTCTCTACCGGTACGTCCCGGCCCAGATCCAGCACGTCATAGCCATAGCTCTCCAGCAACACCTTCACGAGGTTCTTGCCAATGTCGTGCACATCTCCCTGAACCGTGGCCAGGAGAACACGACCTTTGGACGTCATAGCCTCTGAGGACTCAGAGAGCTTCGCCCGGATCAGCTCAAACGCCGCCGTTACCGTCTCCGCTGCCCGGATCAGCTGCGGCAGGAAAATCACCTTCGCCTCATACCGCTGCCCAATCGCGTCCAGCGCCGGAATCAGGTGGAGATCCACCACCTCCAGCGGCGGCGTGGTCTCGAGTAAAATCTTGGTACGCGCCAGAATCGCGTCTTTTTGGCCTTCCAGCAGCAACCGCTCAAAGCTGTCCGCAGGCAGAGCGTTTGCCGATGGTCGCCCGACCGCACCCTGACCGCCAGCATTATCAGCCGATCCTGCTACAGCAGCCGCAGTCATAGCCGGCACGGCAACCGCTGCACTGCCGCCATTCGTCAATTGCCCAATCAGCGCCGCTGCATGAGCTGCGGAAGCGTGAGCCGCAGCAAGCACGGCATCTTTGGCGTCCGAATCCTGCTTCGCCTGGTCTGCCTTTTCATTTTGATAATCAATGTAGGCCACCGCCCCCTGGTCCTGATTGGCCAGCACGCGGAACGCCATCAGCGTATCCATGATGCCCTCTGCGCCCGGATCAATGATGACCGCATCCAGCCCGCTGGTCAGCGCCATGGCAAAATAGGTCCGGTTGATCAGAGCCCGGTAAGGCAGGCCATAGGAAACATTGGACAGACCCAAAGTCGTCAGCGCGCGCGTTGTCGTTTTGACCGCCCGGATTCCCTTTAAAGTCTCCATAACTGCAGCCTGCTGAGCGGACGCCGTCAGGACGAGACAGTCGATCATCAGCCGGCTCTCGTCAATGCCGTAGGCGGCAGCCGTGTCAATCATCTTGCGGGCGACGGTCATGCGGCCATCCGCCGTTTCGGGGATGCCGTTTTCGTCTAAACATAATGCAACCACATAGGCGCCGTATTTCTTCGCAATCGGAAAAATCTTTTCCATGGAGGACGGCTTGCCATTGACGGAGTTGATAATGGCCACGCCGCTGTAGAGCCGCAGAGCGCGCTCCAGAACAGCCGGCTTGGTGGAGTCGAACTGGAGAGGCGCTTCGATCAAGCCGTTGAAGGCTTCAATAATCTCGCTCATGACTGCGATTTCGTCCACTGCTGGCAGAGAGGTGCAGACATCCAGCACTTCAGCCCCGTGGTTGATCTGGTCGAAGGCTTCCTTGATAGCCGCGGAGGAGTTGCCGGCCAGAAACTGTGCTTTCAGACCCTTATTGCCGGATGGATTGATTTTCTCACCTACCAGTGTGAACTTGCCTGTCAAAGCCACCTTTTGCTGGGCGGAGCAGACATAATCCCCGCGTTCTACCACAGGCGCCGGGCGATAATTCCCACGCAGGCTGTTCAGGGCTTGAATAAATTCCGGCGTCGTGCCGCAGCAGCCGCCTATAATTTTGACGCCGCCCTCGACAAAGCGCTTGCCAAAGTCTGCGAAGGTCGCCGCGTCCACGGAAAATTCCGTGCGGCCGCTGACGGAAACCGGCAGGCCCGCATTGGCCTGAACCATCACCGGTACCTTGGCGAACGCCAGGATCCGCTGAATGATGGGCTCCAGCTCTTCTGGACCCAGGGAACAGTTGACGCCTATGGCATCAATGCCAAGAGCTTCCAGGGACAGGATCATGATTTCGGGATCCGTTCCGGTGAGCGTTCGGCCGTCATCCGCAAAAGTCATGGTTGCGAAAACCGGCAAGCTTGAATTTTCCTTGGCCGCCAGTACCGCAGCCCGGGTTTCCCCGAGGTCTGACATGGTCTCAATCAGGATGAGGTCCGCTCCGGCCGCCGCGCCGGCGACAATTTGTTCTTTAAAGTACTCATAAGCGCCGTCGAAGTCGAGGGCGCCAATAGGTTTCATCATTTTCCCAATCGGGCCAAGGTCAAGGGCAATCAGGGCTTGCCGCTCACCGCGGGCAGCCTTGGCGTTCTCCACCGCCGCCGTGATCACCTCTGCCACCGAATAGCCGCTGGTGGACAGCTTGTAGGCGTTGGCGCCAAAGGTGTTGGTCGTGATCACATCTGAACCGGCCTCCAGGTATTCCCGGTGGATTCGTTGGATCAGCGCCGGATCCACAATGTTCAACGCCTCGGGGAGGGTTCCGGGTTTCATGCCGTAGCGCTGGAGCATGGTGCCCATAGCGCCGTCAAAAATCATCAATCGGTCTGGGGCAAACAGCGCCGTGAATGCAGCAGATGAAGACTTATGTAGTTCGCTCAAAAAATCACATCCTCAGATTATTTTAATCGTAAAAAATGTTGTTTTATGTCGTTGATTCATTATACCCATTTCGAGCAGTCTATGGCAAAAAAGACGCCCGCTTAACGGCGGCGCGTACACGTCTCCTTCAGCGGGCAGAGGTCACAGCTTTCAAGGCCGCAGCGGTGAAGTTTGGCCGAGTCCGTCGTCTCATCTCCCTGAATCTTGGGCAGTACACCCAGGATCGCCACCACGCTTTTGCGCGGCGTCAGCAGGTAACTGTCGCTCAATGAGACGCCAATGCGCTTGTGGGCCACCAGGGCCTCCAGGATAGCCTTCTGAATGGTCAGGGACAAGTCGCCATAGCCGGGACTGTAGCGAAAAGTCAAATCACCTGCCCGGCTGCGGATTTCGGCTTCGCATTTGTCGCACCAGGCCTCTGTTAATGCGGAAGCACAGGCGTCCGCGATCAGGCCGGCAGTCGGGGACAGATGGCTCTTCAAAGTGATCAGGCGCTCCGCCTGGGGTCCCAGCGTGCAGGCCATGAGGTATACGGTGTCGCAGGGCGCCAGGAGCTTCGCGATGTCCTTTCCGAGAAGGGGCTCCGAGAGTCCATGGAGCCAGATGCCCTCGGTTGTCTTCTTTTCGACGGGGAAGGGGTTATAAATCCAGCGGCCAACCAGCTTTGCTTCGAGCTCCGATGAGAGCGCCTCGACTTCCGCGAGGGTCTGGGGATCGGCCTTTTTAATCTCGCGGATGCCCAGATACCGCAGGACTTCGTCGCGATTGATCACGCTATCCCTCTTTTCTGTTGCTGAGGGCCTTGCGGATGGAGCCAATGCTCTCCATGATGCGGCGGGTCGGCTCCGGTCGGTTCATGGTATAGAGATGGATGCCGTCGACGCTGCCGCTGGACATGAGATCGATGATCTGGTCGACCGCGTAAGCGATGCCGGCCTCCTGAAGGGCTTCCGGATTGTGTTCATATTTGTCGAGGATGCGCATGAACTTTGGCGGCAGGTTGCAGCCGGACAGCTCCTGGATCTTTTTGATCTGATGGATGTTGAGGACGGGAAGGATGCCTGCCAGGACCGGGGTCTTGATGCCGAGGAGCTCCATCTTCTCTCTGAACTGGTAGAAGAGCTCGTTGTCGAAGAAGAGCTGGGTGATCAGAAAGTCGAGGCCGGTCTTGGTTTTGAATTTGAGGTTTTTGAGGTCGTCTATTTTGTTTCGGGACTCAATGTGGCCCTCCGGATAACAGGCGCCGCCAATCGAGAAATTGTCAAACTTGTGGATGTCCTCAATGAGCTCATAAGCGTACCGGTATTCCGGTGTCCAGCTTTTGTCCTCAAGAAGCGTCTGCGGGATGTCGCCGCGCAGGGCCAGAATGTTTTCAACGCCGCTGGCGCGGATCTTTTCAAGGGTGTCGATCATGCTGGACCTGGAGGAGGTGACGCAGGTGAGGTGGGCAATAGATTCAATGCCATAGGTATTTTTGATTTTGGAGGCAATTTCAATGGTGTTGTCCTGGCTCGTCCCGCCGGCGCCGTAGGTGACGCTGATGAAGTCCGGGCGGAGATCTTTCAGGGCCTCAATAGTTTCATAGATCGTTTCGATAGGGTAATTGGCCTTAGGCGGAAAGATTTCAAAGGAAACAGTCGGCCGGGTGGCAATAAGCATGTCTCTGATTTTCATTGGGGTGACTTCCTTTCATTGGCTATAAATTTGCTGAATTAGGATCAGTGGCCGGGTGTTTCGAAAGTCTTTAAAGATTTCAGGCAAAAAACAAAGCTCTACCGAAGTAGAGCTACGCATGTCGTGATCTCATCTCCCGGTTAAACCGCTGGACTTAGCACCACGCCCTTTTGGGCAGGTTGCCGGACTTCGCAGGGCCAGTTCCCTCCGTCACTCTGGATAAGTGCCATCCCGGACGGATGGCGGCTATTGAATTGAACTAATTATAAAAAGGAAGCGGCCAGATGTCAAGGCGAAATTCAGAATTTTTAGTTCTATTTTCACGTCTTTTTAAAAGTACAATAAGTTTGTAAGGTAAAAGCCACTGAAAGCATTGACTATCAATGGTTACAAAATATAATAAATATTTTCTAAAACCCTTGAATTCGTCCGAAAGTTCTGATATTATACATAACAATATATCGATATTCATTTGCGACGACGGGAAACGGAAAACGCAAACGGTTGCCACAGAGAGTCGACATTTGGTGAGAGTCGACGCAAGTCCGCGCCTTTTCAAATCATCCCTGAGCAGAAACGCTGAACACCTTGTATTTTGAGGCATGTAAGTGTTTTCGGTTGGCCCCGTTATCCGCCCAGGCTTGATAGAGCCGAGTGAGTGGCATTCGTGCAAATAAGGTGGTACCGCGGAATATTCCGTCCTTTCATAGTGAGAGGGCGGTTTTTTTGTTGGGAGAAAAAGGAAAAGCGTCAGAATTGGAGGGCTTTCAAATGGCATTACACATGGTTAAAGACAAGGTAACTTATCACGATTTCGTGGACTTCAAAGCGGCGAAGGAAACTCTTAAGCCGGTGATCCGAGAAACCCCGCTTATTTTCAGCGAGGCATTCAGTGAAGAGTGCGGCAACCGCGTCTACATAAAACCGGAAAATTTGCAGGTCACAGGTGCGTTCAAGATCCGTGGCGCTTTTAATAAAATCAATAAATTAACGGACGATGAAAAGGCCCGTGGCGTGATCGCATCCTCGGCGGGAAACCATGCCCAAGGCGTCGCGCTGGCGAGTACGCGTCTTGGCGTTAAGGCAACCATAGTCATGCCGAAAACGACGCCAATCATCAAAGTGGAGGCTACGAGAAACTTTGGCGCTACTGTTGTTCTCGCGGGCGACTGCTATGATGAAGCTTATGAAGAAGCTATGCGGCTTCAAAAGGAGCAAAACAGCGTCTTCATCCATCCTTTTGACGACCTGGATGTGATTGAGGGTCAAGGGACCATCGGCGTGGAAATCCTTGAAGAGCTGGAGGATGTGGATGTGGTGCTGGTGCCTATTGGCGGCGGCGGACTGATTGCGGGCATTGCGCTGGCTATGAAGCAGCTGAAGCCTTCCGTAAAAATTGTAGGGGTCGAGCCTGAGGGTGCCATGGCTATGAAAGCATCTGTCAAGCAGGACGAGATCGTGTGCCTGACGCATGTGGACACCATTGCGGATGGCGTTGCCGTCAAGAAACCGGGAAAACTGACTTTCGACATCATCCGGGAATATGTCGACGAGATTGTCACTGTCAGCGACCGCGAAATCATGGAGTCCTTCCTGATGCTGCTTGAAAAGCACAAGCTGATCGCGGAGAACTCCGGGGCAGTCGCGCTGGCAGCCCTCAAGAAGCTTCACGTCTTCAACAAGAACGTCGTCAGCGTCGTCAGCGGCGGGAATATTGACGTGGTGACCATCTCCACGCTGATCAACAAGGGTCTCGTCTCACGAGGGCGGCTCTTCTGCTTCAGCGTCGAGCTCCCCGACAAGCCGGGCGAGCTGGTCAGAATCTCCGAAGTCTTGGCAAGACTCAATGCCAACGTCATAGGTCTCAACCACAACCAGTTCAAGAACACCGACCGCTTCATGAACGTGGAGCTGGAGGTCACATGCGAGACCAGCGGCCATGCCCATATTGATGAAATTCAGCGGGAGTTGGCGAAGATTGGGTACAAGGTGAGGAAGGTCTATTAAAATGTAAATAAATGGGTGGAAGGCAGTGTCAGACACCGTCTTCCTTCCAAAGATAAAAGAGAGAGCCCCAGTGAAGCGTCACGGCTTCACCTGGCTCTCTCTTTCATTTGAGTGAAACTCGGTGTCAGCGGCCTTTGGCCTATCGACCCCGAGTTTCTCCCTCCTCTTTAAAGCGCACTCGAAATCTTTCTAATAATCCCCATAGGGGTTTGCTCAAGGTCCTGTCCAAGCGGGTTATCCTTCAGGATTTTCGCAATTTTGAGTCTGTCCATGCCCGGATGGGAGGTGCCCAAAATGACGCCGCTGATGTCGTTGATGTCTGCAATTGCCACCTTGATGCCCCTGAGGTGGGCGCTGATTTCACGGGCGACCTCATCGGGTTTATCCGGCCCCAGGACGACGCACTGGTTGTACGGCGGCAGGGTATTCGGGGTCGGGCCGTCAATGGACGACGCCTTGTAGCCCGCGAGCTGATAAAAGACGCCCTTCTTGCCGAGGGGCTTCGTCACAGCGCTGGCCGCAGCCGCCATTATGATGCGCGCCGTACCGCACTCCCTGAGAGCCATTTCCATGGTTTCAGGAATGCCAAGGCCAATGCCGGCCGGTGTCTTGGTGACGTACTTGGAGAGTACTTTAGCAAGCCTTCGCGGCTTGATATCCTTCATATAATGCGCGCGGCCCTGAGTGATCGCGACGATCTTTTCCGTAATAAACAGGATGTCGTCCTTCTCCAGGTGTTCCCGGGCGTAGGTGTCGACGATTTCCTTCAATTGATCGCCAAACATGACGACATGGGTTTTGATGGGGATGCGCAGGAAGCGCTCGCCGCCAATTTCAATTTCGGGATATTTTACTTTCTTTGGCTTGGCAGGTTGAGCCGGTTGTGCAGGTTGAGCCGGTTGGTTGGGTTCAGTCATGGTCAAATCCTCCATTCAATTGGTCGAGCGGTCATTTGGAGCCCTCGTTGTGCCGATGGTCACCTATCGGCAGAGCACTGGAAGCGATCCGCTGAATCATAGTCGCTTCCGGCGCACCGAGCCGTATTGTTTTATGTAAGCCTCTGGCTGCGAAAAAGAGTGTGATGGCGGGAAAAAGCCAGCTGGACAACGCGTAGGGCAGGTAGGCCGCGGTGGAGACACCGGTGACGGTGGCCACCAGGATGCCGTTGATATTCCACGGAATGAGCGGTACACACACGACGCCGGTATCGCTGATGGTTCGGGCCAGCAAACGGCGGTCGATTTTGAAAGCGTCGTATTTTTCTTTAAAATAATTGCCGGTGATCAGCGAGGTCATGGTTTGATTGCCGGAAACCAGACTGACCAGGAGGCTGATCATGCCCGTGGCAAAGATCAGGTGCCCCTTGGTGTTGAGATGCCTTGAGGCTCTGTCGAGAAGCGGATCGAGACAGCGGATTGTCTGAAACAGGCCACTCAGGGCGGAGGCAATGGCTATGAGGAGCAGCGCGCCCATCATTGAAATCAAACCGCTGCCTGAGAACAAGGCACCTAGGGGACCACTGCCCTTGAGACCACTGAACAGCGGCAACCACTCAAAACCGCCTCCAAGGAGGCCGCTCCCTATGCTGAGGACGAGTGCCGCGCTGAGACTGACCACCATATTCTGACGCAGGACGAGTACGAAAAACAGCATCACTGCGGGCGGGATCAGCTGGCTGGGACCGATTTCAAAGCTCTGCCCCAGAAGCTGCCTGAGGGCGTCCAGAGACTGTGCCTGTGACGCGCTGGCAGAGGGCCCAAATAAACCATAGGATATGGTTGTCATTATAAACACCGGAAGGGTGGATGACAACATATAAACGAAATTTCCTTTCAAATCTGTGCCGGTGATTTCCGAGACGAGGTTAAAATTGCTCGACATGAGGGAGGTACGGTCGCCCGTATAAGCCCCTGACACCACGGCGCCCACGATCATGGCTTCATTCAGTCCAATGCTTCTGGCAATCGCTATGAAGACCAGACCTACGGTGGAGGTGGTCCCAATGCCGGAGCCTAAAATCATGGACACGGCGACACTGGAAAGATATGCGGCCACTGCCAGATTAAAGCCGGAAAAAGCGTCTATGGAATAGGCCATCAAGGTGGCGAGGACCCCGGTCTGCATCCACAGGGGAATGATCATACCCACCAGGGCCAGCATCATGAGCACCGTTTTGACTTTGTAAACACTGTCAAGGGACGACTGAACCAGGGGCTTGAGCGGATAGCCGGCGCGCAGGGCAAGGCCGAGGAAAATCAAATAACCGGTCACCAGCCCCCAGTAGATGGGCTTTCCGAACGCTATGGACGCGCCAAGGGCGAAGATCGTGATCAGCAGTCCCAGGCTGACGACCTGGGTGGACAGGGTCTTTGGCCTGGTGGGATCAACTGCGCTTTTTGTCAATGGCGGCGAGTCTGACACTTTAGACGATTGAGGGTTGTTTTGCTTCGATGACGAAGGATCAGGCATGGCAGACCTCCTGAATTGTGACTGGGATTATTCTTATATTATCATAGATGCCTTGACAGAATAAGTCATCCAGAAAAGTAGGCAAAAAAATTTACGCCTATAACGTGAATTTAACATTAATCGGGTATATTAAAGGGGATAACTCTGGAGGTGCATCTCATGAATTCAAGTACTGCAGGCTCAGGACAGGCTGCTGCGACCGCCCAGCCAAAGACAAAGATTTTGATTATAGAGGACGACCAAAATATTTCAGAGCTCATTCGCTACAACCTGGAAGCCACCGGTTATACGGTCCTCGCGGCTTTTGACGGGGAGACCGGCTACAGGCTGGTCGGAGAAGAACGGCCTGACCTCGTCGTTCTGGATCTGATGCTGCCCAAAATGGACGGCATTGAGATCTGCAACCGGATCCGCCGCACTGAGGAACTGAGCCATACCGCTGTCATCATGGTCACTGCCAGGGGCAGCGAGACTGACCGGATTGTGGGTCTGGAAATTGGCGCAGATGATTACATGACCAAGCCTTTCAGTGTCAGGGAGCTTGAGGCGCGGATCCGCACGGTGCTCAGGCGGGCGAAGGCGCAGCCGGAAGAGGCGGCCAGCACGGGGGTCATCAAGGTGGATGACATCGAAATTGATCTGGACAAGCATGAAGTCAGGAGGGGCGCCAAGGTGTACGTCCTGACCCTCAAGGAATTTTCACTTCTTAAAATGCTGGCGGAAAACCGCGGCAAAGTTCTGACCCGCAACCTGCTTCTGGACGAAATTTGGGGCTATGACTATTTTGGAGAGACAAGAACAGTGGATGTTCACATTCGCCATCTCAGGAGCAAGATTGAGGATGAGCAGCACGGCAACTTGATCGAAACCGTTCGTGGTGTTGGGTACAAACTGAAGTAAGACAGAGGCCGCTGAGCAACACATGACAAAGGATAGGAGCGTCTATGCAAAGAAGATTGTTTTCCATTTTTTCGTTTATCATTATTCTGACGGTGCTGTTTATGGCTCTGATGTCCAACAGCCTGATCCGCCAAAGTTATATGAACGGCATTGAAGAGCGTCTGAGTTCAGATGCCAGGTATATTTCGCGTCTCCTCGAAACGGAAGGAGATGATTTGGGTGACGTGTCGCCGGAGCTTCAGTCCCTGTCCAGGGATCTGGGATTTCGGATTACTTTGATTGCGGCGGATGGGGTTGTCCTCTACGATACCATCCAGCCGGCGGAGACCCTTGAAAATCACGGGGGACGCGCTGAGGTTGTCATTGCCATGGCGGGGCAGGTGGGGCGGAGCAGCAGGACTTCAGCGACCATCGGCACAGAGCTTTTGTATGTGGCGGTACCGAATCCGGCGCCGGACAGCGAGGTGGCCGTCATTCGACTGGCGGTGCCGCTGACGTCAGTGGACCAGTATACGCGCAATCTGATCCAGATTGTCATTGGAGTCGCGGTGATTGGTCTCGTGGCCGCCCTGACCCTGGGGTACCGCTGGCTCGTGTCCCTGATGCGGCCTATCAAGGAGATGAGCAGCGCCACCAAGCGCATTGCGTCGGGGTATTACGGCGAGAAGGTTTATGCGGACTCGGGAGATGAGTTTGGGGAGCTGGCCAGGAGCTTCAACACTATGAGCGATGAGCTGAAGGTCAAACTGGAGGAGACCGGCGCCCAGAATACCCAAATGAACGCCATCCTGTCCAGCGTGCTCAATCCGGTTATTGCGGTGGATAGGGAGCTGCGGATTTTGTTTATAAACGGCTCCGCCAAGAAGATTTTTGGTGCCGATGGTCTCGAGCCCAAAGGCCGCTACATCCTGGACTTCGTGCGCAACTCCAACATGGTGGAGACGCTGACGGGCTTGATGAAAACCAATGAACCGACCGTCCGGGAAATTGAGCTGACTTTTACAGGCCGGGACGTCTACAACGTTTACGCGAATCCAATCCGGGAATTCAAGGAGGGCGGCCGGAACATTGGCGTCGTCATGATTTTTCAGGACATTACGGAAATCAGGCAGCTGGAGACCATGCGCAAGCAGTTCGTCGCCAACGTCTCTCACGAGCTGAAGACGCCGCTGACCAGCATCAAGGGGTTTGTGGAAACCCTTCGCGGCGGGGCGGTGGACGACGTCCGAGTCCGGGATAGATTCCTGGAAATTGTCGAATCGGAAGCCACGCGCCTCAGCGAGCTGATCGATGACTTGCTGATCCTGACAGACATTGAGCGCAGGACGGAGGATGGCGTTTATGAGCCAATCGACATCAGGAAGGCCATCTGTGATGTGGTGCTCATGCTCGAGGACAGCGCGGCGACGAAGTCCATTGCCATTCAGAAGCTGCTGCCTGAGACGCTGCCAATTCTGCATGGAAACCCGAACTGGTTTAAGCAGATGGTGATCAATCTCATTGACAACGCCGTCAAGTATACTCCGGAGGGCGGTCATGTGACGGTCAAGGTGACTTTTGATTCTAAGGATATCACCCTTTCTGTTCGCGACAACGGCATTGGCATTGAGCGGGATCATCTTGGGCGCCTGTTTGAGCGCTTCTACCGGGTGGATAAGGCACGCTCCAGAGATGTGGGCGGTACCGGCCTGGGGCTGGCTATTGTCAAGCATATTGTCCTGGCTTTTGGCGGTGTGATTTCGGTTAAATCCGAGCCGGGCAAGGGCAGCGAGTTTACCGCGAAGCTTCCGAGGACGGATGCGGGGCAGCGGGTGTTATAGAAAAGATATAAGAGATGTAAGCGTTGTAATAGGTACACGAGGGCGTTTATAATGAGGGGGAGGGATGAGGACAATACATTCCTCCCTCTTTCATGACATCATCACTATTGGAGGCACAGCTCAACATGAAACCACAAAATGTAACGCTGATCTATTTCAGCCCTACTGAAAATACGAAAAAGATTGTGGAAGCTATAGGTGCTGGCGCAGGGTCAGTTAGTAAAACTTATGATCTGACACTTCCTCAAAATAGGGAAATCTCAATTGAATTTGGGCCGGAAGATCTAGTGGTTTTTGGCGTACCGGTCTACGCAGGGCGCATTCCGGAATTGATGACAGCATGGCTGGAGCGTCTGAAGGGGCATCAAACGCCGGTGATTATGGCGGTGGTCTACGGAAACCGGGATTACGAAGACGCGCTGATTGAACTCAGGGACTTGCTGACGTCGCGTGGTTTTATAGGTGTGTCCGGCGCTGCCTTCGTGGGTGAGCATTCTTATACCACCCGTGTCGCTTCCGGACGGCCGGATGAAGAGGATCTGGATGTGGCAGAGCGCTTTGGCGCGAAGAGCGCTGAGCTGGCAGCGGCTGCGGTCAAAGGCGCGGAGCATGTGACTGTCAAAGGCAATACGCCGTACAAAGCGCGCGGCGCTATGCCGCCCATGGCGCCGTTCACTACGGAGGCCTGCATTCGCTGCGGGGTTTGCGCAGCCTTTTGCCCGACTGCGGCCATTGACAGCACGGATTTTTCGAGAATCGAAGCAGAGAAATGTATCCGCTGCTGCAGCTGTATCCGAAGATGCCCAACAGAGGCAAAGAGCTTTCGGCATGAAAGCATACTTCAAATTAAGAACCGTTTGATTGAAAATTTTGCGGATGTTCGAAAAACGGTGGAATGCTTTTATATTAAGTAGGGTGGCTGGGACTGCTGTGTTTTGTGACAGACCTTTAAAAAAATGGTAAAAGAGCAGCAGGTGTCAGAAAGTGAAGTAACACCTGCTGCTCTTTTTTGCTGGAATCCCCCTTGACAGGGGGGGCATGCCTATGGTAAAACTAATACATAGATACCCTTATGGGGTATAAACTTTGGTGACGCGGACAGGTTTTAACTTGGTGACGCGGACAACTTTCAACTTGGTGCCAGAGCATTGTAATAATCCTGTAATAATCAAGACACATAAAATATCGCCCATAGAGCGACCCATTAGGAGGAAATGATATGTTAGTTTTAGACCAAAATAATTTCGAACAAGAAGTATTGCAATCAGAAGGTTATGTGCTCGTGGATTACTGGGGTGACAGCTGTGCGCCGTGCTTGGCGCTGATGCCGGACGTCGAGGCCCTCGCTGCGGAATATGAAGGCAAGGTTAAATTTGGAAAGCTCAATACGAATCAGGCACGCCGCTTGGCGATCTCCCAAAAGGTTTTGGGGCTTCCAACCATTATCCTCTACAAAGACGGTCAGAAAATCGCAGACGCGACAAAAGACAGAGCGACGAAGGCTGGCATCAAAGAAATGATCGAAGCACACCTCTAAACCACAGCAAAACCAAGCCAACCCGGAGGTCAAAGCATGACGAAGATGGATCAGATTCAAAAACAGTTCAGCGAAAATTACGAAAGCAACGAAGAGATCATGCGCCGCCTGAAAAGGATTGAGGGTCAGATTAAAGGCATTCAGCGAATGGTGGAAGAAGAAAAGCCATGTCGCGACGTTCTGACCCAGGTTTCGGCCGTTAGGGCAGCAACCAACAAAGTTGGCAGCGCTATTCTCGAAAAATATTACCGGCGTAGTATGGTGGAAATCGCTGCGGGGGATCACCCGGATGAGGCTATGGATGAGCTTCTGGATACAATCCAGAAATTCCTGGGTTTCGTTGAGGCGTAAGAAACGCGACATTCAAAAGTTGGAGAGGTCAGTCGTTGACGCGGATGCTGAAGGTGGGGAAGTGTGACCATCGGCTAAAGCTCTGGGCATTATGGCGACTGGCCTGATTTTTAAAAAATTTAACCCCGCCCACCCCGGGTGGGGAATATAGGACGAAAGACTGGTGACACTATGACAACAACTTCATTTTTCAAATTCCTGGGCAAACTCCAGAAAAACCTGGCCATCAGCATCCCCGCCTTCATGATCCTGGGCGTGCTCGCAGGCAGCTTCTTCAACGTCAGCGCCCTCAAAGGCCTGATCCTGCCGCTGACCTTCTTCATGGTCTACCCTATGATGGTGACCATGGACCTGAAGTCCCTCCTCAAAAAAACCAACACGAAGCTGCAAGTCACCACGCAGCTGGTCAACTTCATCCTCATGCCTGCTGTAGGTTACTTAATAGCCACGACTTTCTTTAAAGATCAGCCCTACCTGGTCCTCGGCATTCTTTTAACCTCGCTCCTGCCAACCAGCGGCATGACCATCAGCTGGACCGGCATGGCGAAGGGCAACATTCAGGAAGCCGTCAAAATGACCGTCATAGGCCTCATCTTGGGCTCCGTCCTGGCGCCGTTTTATCTCGTTTTCTTCCTGGGAACCTCCATCTCCATTCCTATGACGGACATAGCCCGGCAAATCCTTATCGTGGTCTTCCTCCCAATGCTGGCCGGCTACGTCACCCAGCGCGAACTCATCCGCCGACACGGCGCTGAGAAATTTCAAAAGGTCTACAAAACCCGCTTTCCGCTGATCTCCACCCTTGGCGTTCTGATGATCGTGTTCATAGCCGTAGCACTCCGAGCCAAGATCCTGGTCTCAAGCCCTGCACTGGTGCTTCAGCTCCTCGTGCCCCTGGTGCTGATCTATATCCTTAATTTCACCCTCAGCACGCTGATAGGCCGCTTCATGTTCAAACGCGAAGACGCTATTGCCCTCATTTATGGCACTGTCATGAGAAATCTCTCCATCAGCCTCGCCATAGCTATGACGGCGTTCGGCGCGCAGGGGGCAGAAGCCGTCCTGGTGATCTCCCTGGCCTTCGTTATTCAAGCCCAGGCAGCCGCCTGGTATGTCAAGCTGTTCAGTCGGTTCTACCCAGCAAAGGCAGAGCCAGGTAAAGCGGCCGATGGTTTGCTGCAAGCCACAACGAGCAAGTAACTACGAAAAGTGCGGAAGAGGGTGTCAGCGACCTTAACTCATCGCCCCATCTTCCGTCTTTTTACCCCGCCTTTTTTCATTTTCTTCGGCATAACGCACGCCCACGCCGGGTATACATACCCCAATTCAACGCAAAACGTAAAATCCTCACCGGGAGGTGAATGCTGTGAACACCCTCTACGACTGGTTTATGGCACCCCTGGAGGCGCTCCGTTTAAGGTCTGTCAGAAAAACCTTAATGCCCGGCGCCGCGGGAAACGTCCTGGAAATCGGCACCGGTACAGGCGCTAATCTGCCGTTCCTGAACTACGAAAAGGTTAATACCTTGACCCTGAGCGATATAAAAATATCCAATCGGGCGAAAAACTTCAAATTTCCAACAGACCTAAAAGTGGACATGCTGGAAGCGCCGCTCGAAGACCTCAAGCTCTCGGAACAGTCCTTCGACAGTATCGTTTTCACGCTGGTCTTTTGCTCGGTCACCGAACCCCTGGAAGGCCTGAAGCGCGTCTACGATCTCCTGAAGCCCGGCGGCAGGATTTATTTTATTGAACACGTCATGCCGGATCAAAAGCATCACCATGTCCGGAAAGTAGTCAACGGCGTCAACCCCCACTGGCGCAAAATTGCCAGCGGGTGCAATCTGAACCGGGAGACTCTGGAGACTATCAAAGAAGCAGGATTTCTCCTGGAGCGCCACAGTACCTCACTGGGGGGCGCGCTGATCGAAGGCGTGGGCATCAAACCAGTCAAGTAAAATTCACCCAAAGACTAAAAGAAGCCCCTTGATGGACGACGCGTTGGCTGTCTATGCCACGCACGCCCTGCCAAGGGGCTTTTGTTACATGACCAAACCTCCAATTTCACCAATAACCTGTGTCCGGCCCCCTCAAACTGGGTATAGACACTCCCGTAAACTGGAAAATGAACCCCAAGGAGTGAGCCCGTTGAAAATAAACGAAACCAGAGTCAGCCGCCTGGTAGACTATGTCCACGGCGTCCTGAAAAAACAGGACGGCAAGACACTCTACCTAGAGTTTCGCCCTGAAATTGAAGCTGTGACCCCACAGGAGGTCTTTGAAATCCTGTACCGCGTCTGGTCCTCAGGCACTAGCCACGAGGACATCCTCAGCGTCCTAGACAAAGTCATCAACGTGTTTTACCACGCTCTCAGCAACTACAACTGGCCCAAGCCCGAGCCGGGTACCTTTATTGATCTCATGCTGCGGGAAAATGAAGCCATGAACGCGAAGATGGACCAGGTCAAAGCAGTCTTGAAACAGGGGAAAACCCTGGACAACCGTGACAAACTCCTAGCAGCATTGACACCGCTTCTCGAGTTCGACGCCCATTACCTCAAAAAGGAAAACATCCTCTTCCCGGTCATGGAGCAGCGCATGGCGCGCTTCGAAGGCGTCGCTATCATGTGGGCCCTGCACGGCGCCACCCGCACCAGCCTTAAAAGGGTCATGCAAATGCTGACGGAGGCCACTGCCCCTGAGCAGGAAATCAATGCCGAGCTTGGTCAGCTCTTCTTCAATATGATAGGCCTCGACCAAAAGGAGTCTTTGATCCTGTACCCTTGCGCCTCAGAGGCCCTTGATCCCGACACTTTTAAGGCCATGACCCACCAAAGCTTCGAGTATGGCTTCCCGTATCTTGATCCTCAGACCCTCCCAGAGCCTGTTTTTGCCGATGGTCTCGGTGCCCCAAACCCCACCCCCACCTTTCACGGTCTCGAAATCAACACCGGTACCGGCACCCTCAGCGCCGACCAACTGGTGTTGATTCTGGATGCGCTGCCGGTGGACATGACCTATGTAGACGAAAACGATAAGGTCAGATATTTCTCCAGACCAAAAGACCGCTTCTTCCCGCGGTCGGCCGCAATTATAGGCAGAGACGTGCGGTACTGCCACCCGCCGGAGAGCGTCGAAAAAGTCCTCGAGATAGTCCAGGCCTTCAAAGAAGGTCGCCAAGACACCGCCAGCTTTTGGATCGACCTCAGAGGCAGGAAAGTTCTGATCCAGTATTTTGCCCTGAGAACACCCTGTGACTCTGCCGATGGTCCCCCAACCTACCGCGGCGTCCTGGAAGTCAGCCAGGATATTACGGACATTCAGAAGATGGAGGGACAGCGGCGGCTGCTGTCCTGGGAAGGGTAGATATTTTCCGGAAGTAGGCTTTGTTTCACTTGTCCAGATACTTCCCAGACTCCCGAACGCTCAATGGAACCAACTCATGCCGCACCAGAAACGACGCGACCCTCGCCGTCCGAAACAATAATTTTCTGTAAGGACGTGAGGGAATGCGTTTCCATTGGGTATTAATTACCATGAAAGTTTCAGACTCAATCAGACAATACAAACTCTTTCCCCACTCTGGAGGACACTATGTCAGAGAACCTTAAAACTATTAGTCTATCTTCAGAGAAACCCTGCTGCGGCCTTGTTATTGGGAAGTTCATGCCGCTGCACCTGGGACACGTAGCGCTGATCCGGTTTGCGCTGGAGCGGTGTGAGATTCTGACGGTGGCGGTGATTTCGAAACCATCGGACCCCATTTCTAAAGAGATCAGGAGTAAGTGGTTTGAAAAGCTGTTTGGTGCGTCGTTAAGCGTCAGGATCGTGGACCTCAGAGAAGTCCATCTGCCGGTAACCGGGGAACACACACCGGAAGCTGAGGCGGCTTGGACCCGCTATTTCATGGAAGAATTTTCTGAGACGGACATCCTGTTCTCCTCTGAAAGCTACGGTGACGTCCTGGCTGCAGCACTGGGCATTCCCCACTGCCTTTATGATCCAAACAGGGACAGCCACCCAGTCTCAGGCGCGCAAATCCGAAAGCACCCGGAAGCGTTCAGGCACTTCTTGCCAGAACTGGTTTATGAGGATCTGAAGCGCATGCGTTTTTAATAATGAGCTGTGATTCAAATTGGTTTGTTTACGGTATTTATGCTACTTCTTAATTAGCAGCCCCTTTACTATACCCACTGGACCCGCAGTTTTAGAAAACTGTTTGCTTCCAGTGGGCTTTTTTGCGTGTTTGATCTAAGTATTATGCAACAATGGACTTTCCTGGTTGAGGAAGATTTCACCTGAATTTAACACAGACCTAACTTAGAAGAAATAATGGACCTGTATGATGGTTTCAAGGTGGCAGGCGAATAGGAGGTAACATTTTTGAATCGACCAAAACTGGTAAATAATATTCGAAAAATGGACGACATGATGATGACTATGATCATCTTAATTCAAGAGCAGCTTGAATTGACGAAGACCGCTCTGATAAACCAGGACAAAGAGCTGGCTTATCAGGTGAAAAAAATGGACAAACGCATCGATGACCTGGAAATGGAAATCGAACGTGAATGCATTGACGCCATTGCCCTTCAGCAGCCTCTGGCCTGTGATCTCAGGCGGATTGAGTCCACACTCAAGATGATTACGGATCTGGAGCGGATAGGCGACAACAACGTCAACATTGCCCGCATAGTGCTGGCCCAGAAAGAGCGCCTTACGATCAAACCCCTGATCGAGCTGCAGAAGCTGTTTGAGCTGGTAGCCCTCATGCTTCGTCAGTGGACGGACAGTTATGTGCGTTCCAGTGTTGAGCTTGCGGTTCTGACGGCTCGAATCGATGATGAAGTGGACCTGACCTATGAGACTTTTTATCGGGGGATGCTCGAAATTCTGGTAGACCACCCGGAGCAGCGTGACCAAATTGTGGCTTATTTGTTTACCGGCAGATATCTCGAACGGGTGGGCGATCACGTCACCAATCTCTGCGAACGGGTCGTGTATACAGTGAGTGGGGAACGGGTGAGTTTTTAACATCAAGGTGGAATCAAGCCATTCCATAATTGAGGTCCACGAATTGCGGTTCGTTGAACTATAGTGAGGAGGGCACGTGTCAGACGACGCGTGTTTTTCTTGCGTTCCTGCAAGCGGAGGAGGAACGACCAGTCCGCGTGAATAAAAGTATTGAGATTTGGGGGGATTTTGTGTATAGTCAAAAAAATGTGTTTGTTAAATGACCATCGGCTGACTATTTTTGTTTTGGCAGTGGTCACTTATTGCATAAGATAGCAGAAGGCGTTCGGAAGATAGGATAAATTTCATGGAAATATGAGGGGGAAATTCTCTGATGAGAAAAGGTTATGATGCCAAGTTAAAGGAAGTTAAGGACTTAATTCTCGAAATGGGCAATATTGTGGCAGATGAGATTGAAATAGCCATGGTGGCACTGCTGACTCAGAATGCTGAGCTGCTCGCGCGGGTCAGGGAGCTCGAAGAGCAGTCAGATGTGCTGGAGCATAAGATTGAGGATACCTGCGTCAGCCTTGTAGCGCTGCAGCAGCCTGTAGCGAAAGACCTGAGACTGATCACGTCAGCACTGAAAATTGCGACAGACCTCGAGCGTATGGGTGACCACGGTGTGAATATTGCCAATGTGGTAGAGCGGCTGAGCAAGGAAACCTACATCAAGCCCCTGGTGGATCTGCCCAAGATGGCGTCTCTGGTCAATAAAATGATCCGCGGCAGCCTTTCCAGCTTCGTGCATGAGGACATGGACGAGGCCTGCAAAATGGCGGAGCTGGATGATGAGGTGGACGCCATTTACGAAAAGATCTACATGGAGCTGCTGGGGATGCTGGCAGGGAATAAGGAGATCATGAACCAGGTCATCGACCTGCTGTTTGTGGGCCGTTTCCTGGAAAGAACAGCAGACCACGCTACCAATATCTGCGAAGCCGCCATCTATCACGCCAGCGGGAAGCGTATGGAGTTCTAACGAGGAAAAAGGGAAGGCAGTGCCAACAATGGCCCAGCCTTCCCTTTTTGAATACAATGAAATTTGATGTCACTATGGCGAGGAAGTGAAATAGATTGTGTACAACTTAATTCATTTCCTCCGCATACCTGCCTGACAAACCCTACCTATGTTAGACGATATCCAATCTGTCCAGGGCGAATGCGGTGTGGAGGCGGCGGAGGGCCTCATCGCACTTTTCGGAGTCGATGATGCAGGAGATTTTGATCTCGGAGGTGCTGATCATCTCAATGTTGATGCCAAGATCATACAGTGTGCCGAAGAGCTTGGACGCGACCTCGGCGTTGCCTGTGATGCCGGTGCCGACAATTGAGATTTTGGAGACATTTTCCTTCTCGAGGACATCTCCCTGACCGCCAATTTCCCTCAGATATTCGCGGCTGACCTGAGCGGCCTCGTGGAGGTCGTCCAGCGCCACCGTGAAGGAAATGTCGTTTTTGGCAGCATGGTTCAGGTTCTGGATAATCATATCAATGGTGATGTGGTGGTCTGCGAGCTTCTTGAAAAGTCCGAAGGCAATGCCCGGCTGGTCAGGGACATTGGCGACGGCAATGCGGGCAATGTTATTGTCGAGCGTGACGCCACGCACGAGTACTTGTTCCATACGATTCACCTCTACGACCCGGGTTCCGGGATGATCACTGAAAGTTGAGCGGACGACGAGCGGGACATCATATTTTCTGGCGAGCTCTACGGAGCGCGGGTGCAGGACCTGGGCGCCAAGCTTGGCGAGCTCGAGCATTTCATCATAGCTGATTTCTGGGATCTGGTCAGCCTGGGGCACCTTGCGGGGATCTGCAGTGAAGACGCCTTCGACGTCTGTGTAAATCTCGCAAAGGTCCGCTTTGACTGCCGCTGCCAGAGCAACCGCGGTGGTGTCGGAGCCCCCGCGACCCAGAGTGGTGATGTTCCAGTCCTTTGTCACCCCTTGGAAGCCGGCGACTATGACGATCTTTCCATCGGCTAATTCTTTTAAAACGCGGGTAGGGTCAACGCTGGCGATCCGTGCCTTTTTGTGGGCCGTGTCCGTCAAAATGCCGGACATGCCGCCGGTCAGTGAAATGACGGGCTCGCCGGCCGCCTCAATGGCCATGGCCAGAAGGGAAATGGAGATTTGCTCACCTGTGGAGAGCAGCATGTCCATTTCGCGGGAAGACGGGTGGGGATTGATCTGAGCGGCTTTCTCGATCAGCTCGTCGGTGGTGTCCCCCATGGCGGAGACGACGACGATCACGTCATTGCCATTTCTTTTATTTTCCACGACGCGCCTGGCGACGTGCTGGATGCGTTCGACATTGGCGACGGAGCTGCCGCCATACTTTTGTACAATAGTTCCCAAGTTACATCACCTCAAGACTTACGCCGCTGTGGCAGATTTCGAGTTCATAGGTTTTCCATTCCAGGACTTGCTCGTCGAGCTGTGGCCGGATCCGTTCGCAGAAATCCGTATCATCCTCCGGTACGAGGGCGATCAGTGTCGGGCCGGCGCCGCTGATGAATTCTCCCAGGGAACCCGCCCTGCGGCAGAGCTCAAACACTGCCTCTGCACCGGGAATCAGGCGCAGTCTGTAAGGCTGGTGGATCCGGTCGCCCAGGGCTACCCGCAGTTTATTGAACTCGCCGCGGCAAAGAGAGGTGACCAGCAGCGCAGCGTGGGAGACGTTGTAGACCATGTCTGCCCGGGAATAGGTATCCGGCAGAACGGAACGCGCCATGCGGGTGGAGAGCTTGTAATCCGGCACCATGACGACCAACTTGAGGCCAGTCGCGAGCTTGACCTGACTTGACAGGATTTCGCCATTTTCACCCACTGCTGAAATCACCATGCCGCCTTCGATACAGCTGACCACGTTATCCGGGTGGCCTTCAAATTTCGTGGCCAGTGCTGAAATTTCTTCCTTGGTCATTTTTCCGCCCATCAGGTAGTTGGCGGCGTAAATGCCAGCCACAATGGAGGCGGCGCTGCTTCCCAGACCGCGAGAGACGGGAATGGCACAGCTTTTGGAACGGATTTTATAGCCTGGAACCTTATAGTTGAATAAGTCGAAGACGTTTGCCATGGTCGACAGAACGAGGTTTTCCTCATCTCCGAAGGTCGATCCATCCTCCCACTGAAAGTCGAAGACGCCGTTTGCTTTTTCGACTTCAATTTCGTTAAACAGGCTCAGTGCCACACCCAGGACGTCGAAGCCCGGGCCAAAGTTCGCGGATGTGGCGGGGACTCTGATTCGCAGCATTTACTTCAACCCCTTCAGGACAGCGGCCTCGATCGCATTATAATCGTCATCAATGACCTCTGACATATTGGCGTATTTTATAGCAGTATCAGGATCTTTCAGGCCGTTGCCGGTGAGAACGCAGACCACGCGGGCGCCTTTTTCGATTTTGCCTGCTTCGTAGGCTTCCTTGAGACCGGCGACAGAGATGCAGGATGCCGGCTCTGCGAAGATGCCTTCTGACGTGGACAGCATGCGGTAGGCTTCCAGGATTTCGTCATCCGTGCGCTTGCCGATGAAGCCGCCTGACTCCTCAAGGGCTGCGGTTGCCTGCTTCCAGCTGGCAGGATTGCCTATGCGGATGGCAGTCGCAATGGTTTCAGGGTTTTTAACAATAGCGCCGTCAACAATTGGCGCGGAGCCGGCAGCCTGCCAGCCAAAGAGTCTTGGCAGACCTTGTGCGCGTCCGAAAGCCTTAAACTCCTTGAAACCTTTCCAGTAAGCCGTGATGTTGCCGGCATTGCCGACCGGGATGAAGAGGTAATCCGGCGCGTCGCCCAGGGCATCTACGATTTCAAACGCCGCAGACTTCTGGCCTTCAATGCGGTATGGGTTGACAGAGTTAACCAGGGTCACCGGATGATTGTCAGACACTTTGCGGACCAGTTCCAGGGCCACGTCGAAGTTGCCTTTGATAGGCAGGATCTCGGCGCCATAAGCGACGGCCTGAGCCAGCTTGCCAAGGGCAATCTTGTTGTCCGGGATCAGAACGAAAGCTTTCATGTTGGCGCGGGCCGCATAAGCAGCCGCGGAAGCAGATGTGTTGCCCGTGGAGGCACAGATGACAGCGCGGGCGCCCTCTTCGAGGGCTTTCGTGACGGCCATGGTCATGCCGCGGTCCTTGAAGGAACCCGTCGGGTTGAGCCCGTCGTATTTTAAGTAAATTTCAATGCCCGGAAAACGCTTTTCGAGATTATAAGCCCGGATCAGCGGCGTGTCGCCTTCGGACAAGCTGACGACACAAGTTTTATCGCTGACGGGAAGAAATTCGCGGTAACGGTTTATAAGTCCTGTATACATGAGTCGGCCCCCTAGTCGTACATTAAGAAATATTTGACGTCTTGAACGAAGTTCTGTGACTTCATTTCAACGATTTTTTCATAGAGCTCAAGCTCGTCCTCGGTTTCGACGACGAAAAAGACATTGTCGAGATCGTTGAGGCGGTAGAGCTTCAGCGCGTGGATTGGGAAGGACCCGAGAACCAAGTCGATGGTCTCCGGCATGCTGGTGACCTTCAGGCGGACCAGCCATTTGGAGCGGCGTGCGTAGTATTTGGAAAGCTTGTAGTTGGTGTCGTCGTTGAGAGGCAGGACCATGTCCGTCTTGCCGGTCAGAACGTCGAGGAGGTCGCCGTAGACCGCGCTGGCGGTCGGGAACTTGCCGGCGCCTTTTCCGGTGAACATGACTTTGCCCACGGCGTCGCCTTCCACTTCAACGGCGTTAAATTCATTGTCGATGTGCCCCAGGGCGCTGTGCTTGTGAACCAGTGCCGGCCGAACCGAGCAGTGGATCTCACTGCCATCCCGGGTGCTGACTGCCAGGAGCTTGATCTTGCGGTCGATGTCCCGGGCGTTTTGGATGTCCGTCTTGGTGACGCCGTCCACGCCTTCGACTTTGATCTCTTTCCAGCGGATCATCTTGTCGTACGCAATCGAGGAGAGGATGCAGAGCTTCCTGGCGGCGTCGTAGCCTTTGACGTCCGCAGTTGGGTCGGCTTCCGCGAATCCGGCTTCCTGAGCCATTTTCAAGGTTGTGTCGTACTCCAGGTTTTCCTCATACATCTTGGTGAGGATGAAGTTGGTCGTGCCGTTGACTATGCCGGCGATAGATCCAATCCGGTTCCCTTTAAGGGACTCCCTGAAAGGCTTGATGACCGGGATGCCGCCGCCCACCGCCGCTTCGAAGCTGACGCTGGCGTTGTTTGTGCGCGCGATTTCCATGAGCTCCAGGCCGTATTCGGCGATCAGATCCTTGTTGGCGGTCACGACGCTGACG
Source organism: Acidaminobacter sp. QWL-03 (assembly GCF_058683855.1). Taxonomy (NCBI): domain Bacteria; kingdom Bacillati; phylum Bacillota; class Clostridia; order Peptostreptococcales; family Acidaminobacteraceae; genus Acidaminobacter; species Acidaminobacter sp. QWL-03. Next base: position 1,355,727 of record NZ_CM178752.1, on the reverse strand, counting down.
CCGCGTTCGAGGAGCGTTCTGACGTACGTGTTCGCAGGTTCGATGCCGCCCATGACCTCGATGACGATGTCCGGCTGCTGCGCCAGGATCTCGTCGAAGGAGGTGGTCAGGAGACCATCGGCACCCCTGCCCTTGTATTTCTCGGGATCTCTGACGAGGATGCCCGTCAGCTGCATTTCGTTGTGATACTTGCTTTTAAGGTAGGCGCGGTTGCGCTCGATCAGTTCCATGACGCCTGAGCCCACCGTGCCGAACCCCAACATAACCACTCGTTTCAAATTGTTCACCACCTATGTTTATGAGTCTATTCGATTGCGACGATGTTCATTTTCTTGACGCCTCTTGAGCTGCGCAGGGTCTCGATCAGCTCGTCGAAGGTGCACTGGATTTCGCTGATGTCAAAGGTGATCGAGGCGTTGGCGATGCCGTTGATAGGCGCGTCCTGGCTGATGGTCATGACGTTGCAGTTTTTCTCGGCGATGGTCTGCAGGAACTGGCTGAGCACGCCGGATTCGTGGGAGAGCAGGAGCGAGATGGTGATGCGCTTGCCCATGGCGCCCTCGGCGAGAGGGAAGACATGGTCGCAGTACTTATAGTAGGTGCTGCGGCTGATGCCGACGGCTTTGACCGCGTCTGTCACGCCGTCAAAGGTGCCGTTTTTAAGCAGCTCTTTGGCCTCGAGGACTTTGACGTAGACCTCTGGGACCGCTTCGACGCTGAGGATGATGAATTTGCTCTTGTCCAAGGTGATCCTCCTTCGGTTTCTCCTCTTGCTTGTGCCTTGCATTTTTACGTTTGTGTTCGGTGATTGGTGATTTTGTAATTTTGTGGTGCGTGAATGGTGCGTTTGATAGATTGGTTTTGTGGTGACCGCCGTACGCGGACAAATGATAAAGGCTTAAAAGCGTGTCCGCCGATGGTCATGTAAAGTGTATTTCAAATCGTAGGAAATTGTATTTTAAAACAAACATTATCTCTGTTTCTCGTACAACTGTCCGCTTGAGGGATACTATAACATGCTGGGGCGGACAGTGTCAAGCAAAAAGGAGGCTTTGAGCCCCGTTATTCATTTGTTTTTTTGGATGAAATTTCTATCTTTTTGTTATCGCCGGCCGCCTGCATTTCTGCGGTGCCAAACACCTATAACCCTTCTTGTGAGCGGATTTCGCTGCGGGCTTCGCCCTGCTGGATGGGCTCAAAGCTTTAATTGGAAGACGCGGAAGTGACGTGGTGGTTTCATCAGGTGAAAGTGTTCGCGAAAAAATACTTGGGTTTTTCACATGCGGACAGAGGGGCGAAGTGGCTGTGGTGGAAGACGGTGTCTGACACCAGCTTCCACCCAATAACTGCCAGGAGGATGGCGTCGGCGGTAAAAGCTTATCGACTTTTGCTTCCGTTTACATTAACGTCCGTGATTGGGTGGGGGTGACCATCGGCAAAAGCATTTGTTTTTTGGAGATTAGTGATGCGGCACTAAAGAAAAACTTGATGCCGCTTGTTTCGGTGGACGCGGTTTCTGGTATTAATAAAAGGAGGTGATGAGCATGAAAAAACGGACTGAAAATTTGAACGAGTTTATTCAGCATTACCCTGAAGTTTATGAAGCGTATAGGCAGTACGGCAAGGCGGTGCATGAGGAAGGCGGGCCGCTGGAGGAGAAGACGCGGTGGCTGATCAAGGTGGCGCTGTCGGCGTCGTCTGGGTATAAGTTCGCGCTGAGGACCCATGTGGAAAAGGCGAAGAAGGCGGGCTGTACGGTGGAAGAGATTGAGCATGCCATTTTGCTCATAGCGCCAACTGTAGGCTTTCCTAAGATGATGGAAGCCATGATGGTGATTCATGAGGAAGAGACGTAACAGCAAAGACGTGCACAAACAGAAGTGGCCCCGCCCAACTGAAAGCTCGCTTTCAGTTGGGCGGGGCCACTTCTGTTTGTATAGGGCGCAGCCCGCGCCCGAAGCGCAGGCTGAGGCTGAGCGCAGTGAGGCCTCGGGTGAAGCGAGGGGCACGTCTGGTAGAGTGAGATGTGACTTTCCAGAAGGGCGCAGCCCGCGCCCGAAGCGCAGGCTGAGGCTGAACGCAGTGAGGCCTCGGGTGGAGCGAGGGGCACGTCTGGTAGAGTGAGATGTGACTTTCCAGAAGGGCGCAGCCCGCGCCCGAAGCGCAGGCTGAGGCTGAGCGCAGTGAGGCCTCGGGTGGAGCGAGGGGCACGTCTGGTAGAGTGAGATGTGACTTTCCAGAAGGGCGCAGCCCGCGACCGAAGCGCAGGCTGAGGGTGAGCGCAGCGAGGCCTCGGGTGGAGCAATAGGCGCAGCCGCGAGGGGCACGCCAGGCAAGCCATGGTACAACATGAAATATTACAGGATTATTACAAAGCTCTGGCCCCAAGTTAAAACTTGTCCGCGTCCCCAAGTTGAAACTCGTCCGCGTCCCCAAGTTGAAACTCGTCCGCGTCCCCAACCCAGAACTTGTCCGCGTCCCCAAAAAAAATCATCCCTTTACGCACGCGCGTTCTGTTATAATAGTCCTGTGTGACCATTTTGAGAGGTGTTTTTTGTGGTGAAACAAACGAGAACTTATGATAATGAGAGCATTACCTCCCTGAAGGGTGCCGATCGGGTGCGGAAGCGTCCATCGGTTATTTTTGGGTCGGATGGGCTGGAGGGCGCGAAGCACACGTTTTTTGAGGTGCTGTCCAACTCCATCGACGAAGCCAGGGAAGGGTACGGCAAGGAAATTACGGTCATACGGCACGCGGACCGGTCGATCAGCGTCATCGACAAAGCCAGGGGCATTCCGGTGGAGTACAACAAGCCGGAGGGCCGCTACAACTGGGAACTGATCTTCTGCGAGCTCTACGCCGGAGGCAAGTACAACAACATCAGCGGGGAGACCTATGAGTACTCCCTTGGCCTCAATGGACTGGGCCTCTGCGCTACTCAGTACAGCTCGGAGTACATGGACGTCGAGATCATCCGCGACGGCCACCTCTACGCCCTTCACTTCGAAAAAGGCGAAAACGTCGGGGGACTCTACAAGGAGCTGACGAAGCAAAAGCAGACGGGCTCGACCATCAAATGGCGCCCGGACCTGGACGTCTTCACGGATATAGCCATTCCAAGCGAGTATTTCGAGGAAGTCCTCAAGCGCCAGGCCATCGTCAACAAAGGACTGCGCTTCATCTACCAGGACGAGGAGTCCAACACGACGCGGGAATACATCTACGACAACGGTATTGTGGACTACCTGGAGGAGATTGGTGACGACAAGCGGTTCACCCAGATCCTGTACTATTCTGATGAAGGTGTGGGACGGGACCGGCCAGACAAACCGGAGTACAAAGTCAAAGCGGAGATGGCCTTTTGCTTCAATAATGAAGTCAACGTCATTGAGTACTATCATAACTCGAGTTTCCTCGAGCATGGCGGCTCCCCGGACAAGGCTGTAAAAAGCGCCTTTACGGCGGAAATCGACCAATACATCAAAAAGCAAAACAAGTACCAGAAAAACGAAAAGAAGATCAACTTCATCGACATCCAGGACAGCCTGGTGCTGGTGGTGAACTCCTTCTCGACCATGACCAGCTACGAAAACCAGACCAAGAAAGCCGTCACCAACAAGTTCATCCAGGACTTCATGACGGAATTCATCCGCAAGAAGCTTGAGGTCTACCTCATCGAGAACGCGGAGGAAGCGGACAAAATCATTGATCAGATCCTGATCAACAAGCGCAGCCGGGAAAAGGCGGAGTCCACGCGTCTCAACCTGAAAAAGGCCCTGAGCAGCAAGACGGACCTCATGAGCAGGGTCAAAAAGTTCGTCGACTGTCGGACCAAAGACCTGGACCGCCGAGAAATCTACATAGTGGAAGGCGACTCCGCCCTCGGCGCCTGTAAGCTGGCACGGGACTCGGAGTTCCAGGCCCTGATGCCTATTCGAGGCAAGATCCTCAACTGCCTGAAGGCGGACTACGACAAGATCTTTAAAAGTGAGATCATCATCGATCTTATAAGGGTCCTGGGCTGCGGCGTCGAAATCAAGTCCAAGCACGCCAAGGAGTTCGATACCTTCAACCTGGACAGCCTCAACTGGGACAAGGTCATCATCTGCACCGACGCGGACGTGGACGGCTTCCAGATCCGCACCCTGGTCCTGTCCATGATCTACGCCCTCATGCCGACCCTGATTCACGAGGGCAAGGTCTTCATTGCCGAGACGCCGCTCTACGAGATCACCGCCGGCAAAAAGACCCTGTTCGCCTACAGCGACAAGGAAAAGACGGAGATGCTCCAGGGCCTCAAAGGCCAGTACACCCTCCAGCGATCAAAGGGTCTCGGCGAGAACGACCCGGAGATGATGTGGCTCACGACCATGTCTCCGGACACCCGCCGCCTGATCCGCATTGAGCCCGAGGACGTCGAGCGTACGGAGAAGATGTTCGAGGTTCTGCTGGGGGACGACCTGGAAGGACGCAAAGAATTCATCGAGCAGTACGGGTATGAGTACCTGGATCAGCTCGACTTAAGCTAAGAGGTGAAACTGTTGCCAAAAAAGAAGCATGACCAAGATGAGCCACATCAGATTGATCTCGATGAGACGTTTGATCTTGAGGCTTTGGAAGATGAAGAAATTTTAGCCGATGGTGACGGTACCGCAGGTGACTTTGACGAAGAATCACCATCGGCAGAGGTACTGGACTTTGAAGAGGACGAGGACGAGGACATGACGGCGGAAGAAGACGTTATGTCGGACGCCGGACAGCCCCTCAAGGCCGAGTCAAAGAGAAAAAAAGCCAGCACCAAAGTGAAAAAAGCAAGGGCCGGCAGCACCTCAAGCCGCATTCTGGGCACCCACAACCCGCCGGTGCCACAGCCCATCACCCAGACCCTGGAGCACAATTACATGCCCTACGCCATGAGCGTCATCCTCTCCAGGGCCATCCCGGAGATTGACGGCTTCAAGCCTTCCCACCGCAAACTCCTGTACACCATGTACAAGATGAAGCTCCTGGACGGGCCGCGGACAAAATCCGCCAACGTCGTGGGTCAGACCATGAAGCTCAACCCCCACGGGGACCAGGCCATCTACGCGACTATGGTGCGGCTGACCCGGGGCTACGACGCCCTGCTTCAGCCATACGTCGACTCCAAGGGCAACTTTGGCAAAGTGACGTCCCGGGACATGCGTTTTGCGGCCTCCAGGTACACCGAGGTCAAGCTGGACGCGATCTGCAACGAAATTTTCAAAGACATTGATAAAAACACCGTGGACTTCGTGGACAACTATGATGGCCGCATGAAAGAGCCGACCCTGCTGCCGACGGTCTTCCCCAACGTGCTGGTCAGCGCGAACCGGGGCATCGCGGTAGGCATGGCGAGCAATATTTGCTCCTTCAACCTGAAGGAGGTCTGCCAGGGGGTGATTGAATACCTGAAGGATCCCGAGTTTGAGGTTTCCAAAGTATTCACCGGCCCGGACTTTCCGACGGGCGGCTTTCTGCTCTACGATGAGCGCCAGATGTCTGAGATCTACCGGACCGGTCAGGGCTCCTTCAAGCTGCGTGCGAAATATCGCTACGACAAGGCAGAAAATTTGATTGAGATTTATGAAATCCCTTATACCACTACGGTGGAGGCGATTCTGGAAAAGATCGTCGACCTGGTGAAGCTGGGCAGAGTCAAGGAGATCAGCGATCTGCGGGACGAGACGGACCTCAGCGGCCTTAAGATTGCCCTGGAGCTGAAGCGGGGCGTCGATCCGGACGCGCTGATGGCGAAGCTCTACCGCTATACCCCCTGCGAGGACAGCTTTGCCTGCAACTTCAACCTGCTGATCGACGGCCGACCGGCCGTGACCGGCGTCAAAGGCATTCTGGGGGCGTGGCTGCGCTTTCGAAAGGACTGTATCCGCCGCCGCCTGAACTACGATCTCGTCAAGCTGACGGACAAGCTCCACCTCCTATATGGCTTGAAAGCAGTGGTCATGGACATTGACCGGGCGATTCGGATCATACGGGAAACGAATGAGGACAGCCATGTCGTGCCAAATCTGATGTCCGCTTTTTATATTGACGAGCTCCAGGCCAACTACGTCGCGGATATCAAGCTCCGCCATCTCAATAGGGAATACGTCCTGGAGCGCTTGACGGAGACTAAAACCCTCGAGGAGCAGATTGAAAAGCTTCAGAAGACCCTAGAGAATGAGAAAGAGATTGATAAGATCATCATTTCCGAACAACAGCAGATCATTAAAAAGTACGGCAAGGATCGAAAGACGGAAGTCGTCCATTTGAATGAAGTCAGGGTTCACGAGGAGAAGTCTGTGATTGACGCCTTCCCGCTGAAGCTCTTCCTGACGGAGCATGGCTACCTCAAGAAGGTCTCGCTGGCCTCCCTGAGAATGGCCAGCAGCCATAAGCTCAAGGATGAGGACCGCATAGTCCAGGCTCTGGACGGCACGAATGGCGACGACATCCTGTTCTTCACGGACAAGTGTCAGGTGTACAAGTTCAAGGCCCATGAACTGGATGAGCACAAGGCGTCTACTTTGGGACACTATGTCTACAATTTAATTGAGACTGAGCCCGATGAAAAGGTCCTCTACATTGTTAACACCTCGGATTACGAGGGCGAGATGGTCTTTGCCTTTGAAAACGGCAAAGTCGCTAAAGTGCCGCTCAAATCCTACGAGACCAAGACTTACCGCAAGAAGCTCATCAAGGCCTACTCCGATGAGTCCCGGCCAGTCGGCATCTTCTTCGCCCGTGAGGGCGGCGAGCTCTTCCTGGTACGCCGGGCGGGAGCGGACGCTTATACGGCGCTGACCTTTGATCTGGGGCTTGTGGCGCAGAAGGCGTCTAAAAATACGGTTGGCGTGCAGTGTGTCCGGCTTAAAAAGGGCAGTCATGTGGATTACGCTATGCTGACGGAGCCGGGGAATGATGTGGTGGCAGCTTATAAGGTTGCGAGTGTGCCGGCGTCTGGTAAGGTACTGGATCCTATGACCCTGCTTGGGATTCGCGAGAAGCTGGAAGTTCCGCTGGAAGAGGCCTAGGAGGAAACTGTGGGTTGATAGGCGCTGGCCGCAGACACCCAGTTTCTCTTTGTGATATTTCTTGATTCTTTCTGTGTAACTGCGTATGATAGTTATAAGCGGAGCAGCGGAGGGAAGAAGCGTAGCGTCAGCGTAGCAAATGTTGAATCATGTAGCCGTGATTGAAGAGCAAGGTTGGGGAAGCGGGCGTAGAGCCAGCTTCCCCTTTATTTTTGTTGTGGCGAGGGCAAGAAACTGGGTGTCAGACACCAAATTTCACAATGAAACTCGGGGTTGATAGGCATTAGCCGCTGACACCCAGTTTCTCTCAATACTGCAACTTCTATAAGACCTGCTCACATTAATTACTGGACTTTTTGCGGGGGAGTCTGTATAATCAGTGAAAATTCACACAATGGAACAACTTTATGAGCGAAGGAGAATTTTTATGAACCTGACCGAAGAAGTACGCCTTTATGGCTTGATTGGTGATCCGGTCGCGGGAAGCCGTTCCCCGTGGATCCACAACACAGTATTTAATGAGCTGGGGCTCAAAGCAGCCTATCTGGCTTTCCATGTGGAGCCGACACGCCTTGGCGCGTCCATTGCGGGCTTCAGAGCGATTGGCATAGGCGGGTTCAATGTCACAATTCCACACAAACAGACCGTTATAGGTCATCTGGACGGCCTGGATCCCTTCGCTGAGAAGCTCGGTGCGGTCAATACCGTCGCAGTAACGCAGGAGGGTCTCATTGGCTACAATACGGATGGTCCCGGGTTGATCTCGGTACTGCGCCGTCAGATCGGACCTGTTGATGACAAGAAGGTCCTTATTTTGGGTGCCGGCGGCGCCGCCCGCGGCATAGCCGGGTCTCTGATGTATAATGGCGTCAAGGAAGTGGGCATCTGCAACCGTACCTGGACAAAAGCCGACGCACTGATCCGGGATCTTGAGATCTTTGGCAAGGCCCATTTCGTAGATCGCGAAGACTTCAAAAACTATGACCTCGTCATCAACACCACCTCTGTGGGCATGTACCCGTTTGAAGACGCAACGCCTGTTGATGTCAAATACTTAAAACCGGGTGCCGATGTTTGCGATATCGTCTATAAACCAAGACGGACCCGTTTGATCCGCGAAGCGGAAGCCGCCGGTCATAGAGTCATATTCGGCATTGATATGCTGATTGAGCAGGCTGTACTTGCCGAGCAGATCTGGTTCAATCTTTCAGATGAGCAGGTTGATCGCGCAAGGACCCTCCTGCAGACAGAATTGATGAAAGCCCTTCATCCTGGTGAGGGTGAGAAAAAGTGAAGTCGGAAGAACGCTTAAACACGGATGCGTCTGCAGACACCAGCACGTCAACACATGCGAATTCGGTGCAGCTGGACATGCGCATCAAGGGTCAGGATCAGCATTATGAGATCCACATTGGGAACAATGCCCTTGATCAGCTTTCGTCGCTGCTGAAGGGGCGCCGCTGCGCCATAGTCTCGGATGATACGGTGTGGGCGCTCCATGGCAAAACCCTTTGTCAGGCGCTGCTGCTGCATCCCGGGGCTTATGAACAAATTGAAAGCTGGGGTCAGGTTCACAATGAAACATTGTACCTGTCCCCAACTTCAAGTGAGTGTCAGACACCAACATCAACTGAGTGCCTGACACCAACTTCGATTTTGTGCCAGAGCTCTGATGTCAATTTAAACAAGCTCCTCTCCGTTTCAGTCCTTCCAAACGGCGAAGGCAGCAAAAACATGGAACAGCTTTCGCGCCTCTACCGAGACTTTGTCAAAGCGGGTTTGACACGGCGCGACTTTGTCATTGCCTTTGGCGGCGGCGTCATAGGCGATCTGGCAGGCTACGCGGCAGCGACCTGGCTTAGGGGCGTGTCTTTTATTCAAATCCCAACCAGCCTGTTGGCTATGGTGGACAGCAGCATCGGTGGCAAAGTGGCCATTGACCTGCCGGAAGGCAAAAATCTCGTGGGCGCTTTCCACCAGCCGAGGGCCGTTCTGATCCATCCGCAATTTCTAGACACCTTACCGGTCCGTCAGCTGAGAGACGGCATCGCGGAAATGGTGAAAGCCGCCATGATCCGGGATGAAGATCTGCTTCCTATGATCCTGGATCAGTTCCGGGGTCTGCCACGAAATCAATCCAATGACGCACCGACAAAACATAACCAGTCTCAGCAAGGGCAGCAAATTTCCGCCCTGCCAGACATCAACGCCCTTCTGCAGCGCGCCTTAAGCATCAAGAAAAATGTTGTCGAAGCTGATGAAAAAGAGACAGGCGACCGCAAGCTCCTGAATTTCGGCCACACACTGGGACACGCCGCGGAGAGCAGAGGCGGCTACAGTGCATTGACCCATGGAGAAGGGGTCGCCCTTGGCATGCAGTGGATCACACGACTATCGGAAGAAAAAGGCCTTTCGGAATCCGGCACTACAGATTGCCTGGAGTCCGCACTCGCCGAACTCGGCTTTGAGAGCGCCCCGCCACTGGATTTTCCAGCACTGAAGGACTGGGTCCTGAGAGACAAGAAAATGACAGAATCCGGCCTGGAAGTCATCCTGATCAGAAAGCCCGGAGAAGGCTATGTTTATCCCATTGCATCAGACGACGTGGACGCCTTCTTTAAAGTGGTTAAGTCAGACCTATTAGAGCAAAGAGAATAAAAACCACCGACCACATCCCCGAACAAAATTAAAATGAGCCGAAAGGAGACTACCCACTATGAGAAGCACCTGGGGCAGAGCGATTCAGTACTCCCTGTTTGGAGAATCCCATGGCCCTGCCATTGGCATCACCATCCATCACCTCCCAGCAGGCTTTAAGCCTGACCTGGAAAAATTAAAGGCGGCCATGGCCCGCAGAAAGCCCGGTACGGGCGTTTATGCCACAAAACGCTCAGAAAAAGACGAATTCGAAATTGTCTCCGGCCTTTTTCAAGACGCGCTCACCGGTGCGCCGCTGACAGCGCTCTTTAGAAATGAAGACACACGCTCCAGCGATTATGAGGCCTTGAAACGTTTTCCAAGACCATCCCACGCGGATTTCGCCGCCAATGCCAAATACCACGGATTCAACGATCCCCGGGGCAGCGGCCACTTTTCAGGCCGCCTGACCGCACCGCTTGTCTTCGCCGGCGCCCTGGCCGCACAGATTCTCGAGGCTGAGCACGGCATCCGGATCCTGGGCCACGTCGCACAGGTTGGCGATATCCTGGACACAGGCATTGACGACATGGCGACCCAAGTAACCGAAAAAAACCAAGACGCGCTACGCAAAAAAGAAATGCCGTTTTTCTCGGACGATGCCATTGCACAGGCCAAAGTTATGCTGGCGAAAGCCCACGAGGAAGGCGACTCCATAGGCGGCGCCATTGAAGTGGGCGTCACCGGACTACCCGTCGGTTGGGGCGATCCCGTCTTCGAAGGCATCGAGAGTCTTCTGGGACAGCTGCTGTTCTCCGTACCCGCAGTCAAGGCCGTCGAGTTTGGCGCAGGCACTGACTTTGCCGCCATGCGCGGTTCCAAGTCCAACGATCCTTGGCGCATGGAGGGCGACCGCGTCGTCAGCGAGACCAACCACAGCGGCGGCATCAACGGCGGCATCACCAACGGTATGCCAATGCGCCTGAAAGTCACCTTCAGACCGGCCTCCAGCGTTGCCCTCACCCAGCAGACCGTCGACCTTCGCGAGCACGTCAACGCCGAGCTCAGCGTCACCGGCCGACACGATCCCACTATTGTCGTTCGTGCCGTCCCCGTCGTTGAGGCCGTCACGGCCATCGGATTACTTGAGGCGAAAGCCAACGCCGCAGAGCTTCTGGCGCGGTATTAGGACGTTACATGCCCATCGGCAGAGAACTTCTTTAAAAGCTTCTGCCGATGGTCACCAAAGCCACCCACCACGCCCCAAGCCACCAGGTCAAACACCAGGCGGCAGGGCGCTGCTTTTATGGAAAGGACCTGATTCATGCAAAAACTGCTCGATGGCATCGTTAAATTCAGAAAAGACGACTTCGACACGCACAAAGAGCTGTTCACCAGTCTGAAGCGTCAGCAGAACCCCCACACGCTCTTTATCAGCTGCTCAGACTCACGCATTGACCCGAACCTCATCACCAAGACGCTGCCGGGCGAGCTCTTCATCATCCGCAACGTGGCCAATCTGATCCCGCCCTACAGAGACACCGGTGAATTCGTGGCGACCACCTCAGCGGTGGAATACGCCGTCCTGTCGCTCAACGTGAAGAACATCATTGTGTGCGGCCATTCCAACTGCGGGGGCTGCGCTGCTGGGCTGAACCTGCCTGAGACCCTGTTGACCATGCCCCATACAAGGAAGTGGCTGGAACTGGCAAAGCCCGCCAGGGAGAAGGTCCTCAGCACCATGACCGGTGAAGGTCCCGAGGCCAGGGAGTGGATGATGGAGCAGTACAATGTCACGGAGCAGCTCAAGAATTTGTGGAGTTATCCGTACATCCGTGAGCGCGTTTTGGCTGGAGCACTGAATCTAAGCGGGTGGTACTATATCATTGAGACCGGCGAGGTCTTCATTTACGACAGGGAAGAGGGCGCGTTTGTACTGGCTAACGGTTAGGGCGAAGCGGGGCGCTGTTGGATTCAGGCTATAGCCCCCCCGTGCTTTCGCCGGACGAAGGGCGCAGAATACTCATAAGAAAGGCCACTGTGGCTGCGGAAATCGTGTAAAAGCGATTTGCCGATGGTCACCGTGGCCTTCTTTTTTGTTATAATTAAAATAACGCCTGGAGTCACAGGCGTCAGAAAGGTTTCAGATTAGTCATTGTCTTGAAAGTTTTGTTTAACCATCGATCGCGTTGAAAATATTAATGATTGTCTCTTAACTGCTACATCCACTGGGCGAAAGATTCTCGAATTTGATCCCTGCAGTTAACGCACACGTATTTGTTCTTAAAACGAATCAAATCTGCAGAGTTATGACAAATTTCACAAGCCATTTCGAATTCACCGGGGTTCTTGATTGCTGCGTTTAGAGTGCGATTTTTGGTAGAATTCATTCGAGACATTTCCTCCCTAAAAATATTTTTTTGTGACAAAATCAGTGTAGCATTAAAAGGGTCGAATGTAAACAGGTGGAAGGGATGTTTTATTATACTATTTCGAATTTTTTGAAAAATTAAACCTGATGCTTGAAATCAGTTTTTCTGGTGTATAATAAGACCAGTGACAAAAGCTATAAATGTGACGGAAGAGGAGGAGATCGCTTTGAAAATGGGCGAAAAACTAAAAAAAATTATTAGATGGCTGACTGTTCTTTTCTTTATCGTCACCTTGCTTAAAATTTATTATGAACTCCGTCTTTTTGATTTGATGCTCGGTATTTACGAAGTGGAACGGCATCAAAAAAAGGCAGCCTTGGTCTCGAAAAAGGCATTAATGTTTATCACCAAGAGAAGCGAAGCAGACACGGCCATAAAAGAACGGATGAATGAACTCGGCTGGGATTATGTGGATACTTTCGGAAACGGCTATATTTTTTCAAATGATGAAGAAGAAATTTTACTCAGACGTCATGATTACGGCATAGGCTATTCGACCTTTGAAATTCATCCAGGGAAAGAATATCGCAAGACTTTCACTGAAAATACAGAAACTGTGGACGCTTAATGGACGGCTTTTCCAAATGCTATATTATGCTATATAAAGAAGACATTTTCGCTGGTAATTGTTCAAATAAAAAACCAAAAAAGATATGAGATTTCAGGTTGACGTGAACGTAAAATTAGTGTTAAGATAACTAAGGTCGCTTGAGACGACTCCTGAGGACTGGGTAACCGGTCCTTTAAAATTCGCATAGTGACTGCGGTTGAGGCTTATAGCACCAGCAGTTGATCACACAAGTGAAACCATTCGATCCTTGAAAACTAAACAGTGTACAACCCAAAATTCTGAAATAAAAAGTCGGTTCTGCTTGGAACCGGCGAAGTGATTTCTGATTATGGAAATAACGGAAGTCAGTGTTACAACTGCAGTTTAAGGATTATGATTAAGAGTTTGATCCTGGCTCAGGATGAACGCTGGCGGCGTGCCTAACACATGCAAGTCGAGCGCGATTAGTTGGACTGGAGGCTTCGGCCAAAGGGAAGACTATGAAAGCGGCGGACGGGTGAGTAACGCGTGAGCAACCTGCCCTGTACAGGGGGATAGCCACTGGAAACGGTGATTAATACCCCATAACCCCAAAGGACCGCATGGTCCAATGGGCAAAGCCACAAGCGGTACAGGATGGGCTCGCGTCTGATTAGCTAGTTGGTGAGGTAACGGCTCACCAAGGCGACGATCAGTAGCCGACCTGAGAGGGTGAACGGCCACACTGGAACTGAGACACGGTCCAGACTCCTACGGGAGGCAGCAGTGGGGAATATTGCACAATGGGCGCAAGCCTGATGCAGCAACGCCGCGTGAGTGAAGAAGGCCTTCGGGTCGTAAAACTCTGTCCTAAGGGAAGAAGAAGTGACGGTACCTTAGGAGGAAGCCCCGGCTAACTACGTGCCAGCAGCCGCGGTAATACGTAGGGGGCAAGCGTTATCCGGAATCACTGGGCGTAAAGGGTGCGTAGGCGGCTGATCAAGCCAGGGGTGAAAGGCAATAGCTTAACTATTGTAAGCCTTTGGAACTGGTCAGCTTGAGTGCAGGAGAGGAAAGCGGAATTCCTAGTGTAGCGGTGAAATGCGTAGATATTAGGAGGAACACCCGTGGCGAAGGCGGCTTTCTGGACTGTAACTGACGCTGAGGCACGAAAGCGTGGGGAGCAAACAGGATTAGATACCCTGGTAGTCCACGCTGTAAACGATGAATACTAGGTGTCGGGGGTCAAAGCCCGGTGCCGCAGCTAACGCATTAAGTATTCCGCCTGGGGAGTACGGTCGCAAGACTGAAACTCAAAGGAATTGACGGGGACCCGCACAAGCAGCGGAGCATGTGGTTTAATTCGAAGCAACGCGAAGAACCTTACCAGGTCTTGACATCCCTCTGAATGGCGCTTAGCAGCGCAGGTCTTTCGGGACAGAGGAGACAGGTGGTGCATGGTTGTCGTCAGCTCGTGTCGTGAGATGTTGGGTTAAGTCCCGCAACGAGCGCAACCCTTGCCTTTAGTTGCCAGCACATTATGGTGGGCACTCTAGAGGGACTGCCGGTGACAAACCGGAGGAAGGTGGGGATGACGTCAAATCATCATGCCCCTTATGATCTGGGCTACACACGTGCTACAATGGCCGGTACAACGAGAAGCGAAACCGCGAGGTGAAGCAAATCTTTTAAAGCCGGTCCCAGTTCGGATTGCAGGCTGAAACTCGCCTGCATGAAGTTGGAGTTGCTAGTAATCGCGGATCAGCATGCCGTGGTGAATGCGTTCCCGGGTCTTGTACACACCGCCCGTCACACCATGGAAGTTGGGGGGACCCGAAGCCAGTGATCCAACCGCAAGGAGGAAGCTGTCGAAGGTAAAACCAATGACTGGGGTGAAGTCGTAACAAGGTAGCCGTATCGGAAGGTGCGGCTGGATCACCTCCTTTCTAAGGAGAAAATTGGGGTACACTGTTTAGTTTTGAGGGATTGATGAAAATCAATTTCTTGAAAACATCATATTGAAGCAAACTTGATGAGGAGAGCGCCGTTAATTCAGTGTTCGAGACAACTGGTTTTGCGATATCTTGGGCGTGTAGCTCAGGTGGTTAGAGCGCACGCCTGATAAGCGTGAGGTCGATGGTTCGAGTCCATCCATGCCCACCAAGTTAGCTTTTTGCGAATGCGCGGCATTAAGCGCTGAGCAAAAAGCGGTTTTTCACCGCCAGGTGAAAAAAACTACCATGCACTTCTTTAATAAAGATTGTATGGTCTAAAAAACGGTTGCTTATGCAGCCACAAAGCAAAAGTTCAGGAGGAGCCACTGGTTAGATAGTTTTTTTCACCTAAGGTGAAAAAACGTATTTTACTCAGCGATTAATACCTCGCTTCGCAAAATACTAACGAAGCGGCGAAGAGTGAAGCTTTTGCGCCTCGCACCTTGAAAACTGCATATGGAAGAAAACGAAGAAATATCGAGGATAAACCCATGACGAGAGATCGTCATATGATCAAGCAATAAAGAGCATAGGGTGGATGCCTTGGCACCAGACGCCGATGAAGGACGTGGTAAGCTGCGAAAAGCTGCGGGGAGTTGCAAGCAAACCTTGATCCGCAGATGTCCGAATGGGGAAACCCATCTGCCGTAGTGGGCAGATATCCGTACATGAATACATAGTGTGCGGAAGGGAGACTCGGGGAACTGAAACATCTAAGTACCCGAAGGAAGAGAAAGAAAGTATCGATTTTCTGAGTAGCGGCGAGCGAAAGGGAAACAGCCCAAACCGAGGCCTACGGGCGTCGGGGTTGCGGACGAGCCATAGAGTAAGAGGTAACCTAGTCAAAGAGTGCTGGAAAGCGCTGCCGTAGAGGGTGATAGCCCCGTAGACGAAAGGTGAAGACTGAAAGAGCTCGATCCAGAGTACCACGGGACACGTGAAATCCTGTGGGAAGCAGGGAGGACCATCTCCCAAGGCTAAATACGATCTGGTGACCGATAGCGCATAGTACCGTGAGGGAAAGGTGAAAAGAACCCCGGGAGGGGAGTGAAATAGAACCTGAAACCCTATGTTTACAAGCAGTGGAAGCGCCTGAAGATGCGCGACCACGTACTTTTTGTAGAACGGGCCAACGAGTTACGTTACGCAGCAAGGTTAAGTGCTTAAGGTACGGAGCCGAAGCGAAAGCGAGTCTGAATAGGGCGAAAGTTGTGTGACGTAGACCCGAAACCGGGTGACCTATCCATGAGCAGAGTGAAGCAAAAGTAAAATTTTGTGGAGGCTCGAACCCATGTCTGTTGAAAAAGGCTGGGATGACTTGTGGATAGCGGAGAAATTCCAATCGAACTCGGAGATAGCTGGTTCTCCCCGAAATAGCTTTAGGGCTAGCCTTAAAGAATGAGACACGGAGGTAGAGCACTGAATGGCCTAGGGGCTTTCACCGGCTACCGAAGCTTATCAAACTCCGAATGCCGTGATCTTAACTTTAGGAGTCAGACCATGTGTGATAAGATTCATGGTCGAAAGGGAAACAGCCCAGACCGTCAGCTAAGGTCCCAAAATGCAGGTTAAGTGGAAAAGGATGTGGAATTGCACAGACAACTAGGATGTTGGCTTAGAAGCAGCCATACATTTAAAGAGTGCGTAATAGCTCACTAGTCGAGTGGTTCTGCGCCGAAAATGTCCGGGGCTAAAACCTGCTACCGAAGCTACGGCTTGATGCTATGCATCAGGGGTAGGGGAGCATTGTGTAAGGGCAGAAGGTATACCGAAAGGCGTGCTGGACATTACACAAGAGAGAATGTTGGCATGAGTAGCGAGAGGCAGGTGAGAATCCTGCCCGCCGAAAATCTAAGGTTTCCTGGGGAAGGTTCGTCCGCCCAGGGTAAGTCAGGACCTAAGCTGAGGACGAAAGTCGTAGGCGATGGACAACAGGTGAAGAGTCCTGTACCGCCAAATAGCGTTTGAGAGATGGAGTGACGCAGGAGGATAGGCAGAGCGCACGGTTGGAAGAGTGCGTCCAAGGGCGAAGTCTGTACGGGGAGGCAAATCCCCCTGTATAAGGATGACGCTTGATGGGGAGTGAAACTAAGTAACGAAGCTGCTGATTTCAGACTGACAAGAAAAGCTTCTATCGAGTTATAAGGCGCCTGTACCGCAATCCGACACAGGTAGATGAGTAGAGAATACTAAGGCGAGCGAGAGAACCATTGTTAAGGAACTCGGCAAAATAACCCCGTAACTTCGGGAGAAGGGGTGCCCCAGACGGTGTCAAAGCCGACTGGGGCCGCAGAAAACAGGCCCAAGCGACTGTTTAACAAAAACACAGGTCTCTGCTAAATCGAAAGATGATGTATAGGGGCTGACGCCTGCCCGGTGCTGGAAGGTTAAGAGGAAGTGTCAGAGCGATCGAAGCACTGAATTGAAGCCCCAGTAAACGGCGGCCGTAACTATAACGGTCCTAAGGTAGCGAAATTCCTTGTCGGGTAAGTTCCGACCCGCACGAAAGGCGTAACGATTTGGGCACTGTCTCAACAATGGACTCGGTGAAATTGTAGTATGGGTAAAGATGCCCATTACCCGCAGCAGGACGGAAAGACCCCGTGGAGCTTTACTGTAGCTTGGCACTGAACATTGGTATTGGATGTACAGGATAGGTGGGAGACTAAGAGGCATGGACGCCAGTCTGTGCGGAGTCGACGTTGGGATACCACCCTTTCAATATCGCTGTTCTAACCCGAAGCCGTGATCCGGCTTGGGGACACTGCCAGGTGGGCAGTTTGACTGGGGCGGTCGCCTCCCAAAATGTAACGGAGGCGCTCAAAGGTTCCCTCAGTGCGGTTGGAAATCGCGCGAAGAGTGCAAAGGCAAAAGGGAGCTTGATTGCGAGACAGACAAGTCGAGCAAGTACGAAAGTAGGACTTAGTGATCCGGCGGTACCGAATGGAAGGGCCGTCGCTCAACGGATAAAAGCTACCCCGGGGATAACAGGCTTATCTCCCCCAAGAGTCCACATCGACGGGGAGGTTTGGCACCTCGATGTCGGCTCGTCTCATCCTGGGGCTGAAGTAGGTCCCAAGGGTTGGGCTGTTCGCCCATTAAAGAGGCACGCGAGCTGGGTTCAGAACGTCGTGAGACAGTTCGGTCCCTATCCGCTGTGGGCGCAGGAAATTTGAGAGGCGCTGTCCTTAGTACGAGAGGACCGGGATGGACGCACCGCTGGTGTATCGGTTGTTCCGCCAGGAGCACGGCCGAGTAGCTATGTGCGGCAGGGATAAGCGCTGAAGGCATCTAAGCGCGAAGCCCCCCTCAAGATGAGATTTCCCATTCGAAAGAAGTAAGACCCCTGATAGACTAACAGGTTGATAGGTCTGAGGTGTAAGAGCGGTAACGCTTTCAGCTGACAGATACTAATAGGTCGAGGGCTTGATCAAGGTTTGCAAATCGATATTAGAGTAATCTTCCGTATGCGGTTTTGAAGGTGTGAACACGTTTTTGAGCGCATTTAATATCAACTTAACGGCTTCGTAAAAAAGTTGTGGGAGATCCTAAAATGCCAGTAAAAACCGATTGACAAGTGCTTCAAACCTTGATAAAATCAATATTGTCGCAACATGATCCGGTGACTATAGAGAAAGGGCCACACCTGTTCCCATCTCGAACACAGAAGTTAAGCCTTTCATCGCTGATGGTACTTGGGGGGCAGCCCCCTGGGAGAGTAAGTCGTCGCCGGGTAAATGGTGAATCTGATTGAAGACTTCGGTCTTCAATCAGAAACTCCAGGATTTACAGCTAGAAACGCTAAAACGTTACTTCTGGTAACTCACGTTCCAAGGTAGCTCAATGGTGGAGCAACCGGCTGTTAACCGGTAGGTTGTGGGTTCGAGCCCCACCCTTGGAGCCATTTCTTGCCGGAGTGGCGGAACTGGCAGACGCACAGGACTTAAAATCCTGCGGTCCTCAAAGACCGTACCGGTTCGATTCCGGTCTCCGGCACCAGTTAGTTTTTTTATGCGAATGCGGGGCACTAGCCGCTGAGCAAAAAAAACGGTCTTTTCCCGAAGGGAAAAGAAACTACATCTAGTATTTGCAACTTAAAATTTGCAAGTAAAACAACGTACCACACTCGTCGCGGAGTGGAGCAGATGGAAGCTCGTCGGGCTCATAACCCGGAGGTCGCAGGTTCGAATCCTGTCTCCGCAACCATTTCAATTCTCAATATGGCGGTGTAGCTTAGCTGGTTAGAGCGTCCGGTTCATACCCGGAAGGTCGGTGGTTCGACTCCGCCCACCGCTACCAATTTCATTTTAAAATTTCGGCCCCTTGGTCAAGCGGTCAAGACACCGCCCTTTCACGGCGGTAACAGGGGTTCGATTCCCCTAGGGGTCACCAATCACGGGAGCTTAGCTCAGCTGGGAGAGCATTTGCCTTACAAGCAAGAGGTCACAGGTTCGATCCCTGTAGCTCCCACCAAACTACCTTCAAAGTAGTTAAGGTGGAAAGATTACTTAGCGTCATCTCAAACGCGAAGTAAAAGGAAGCCGTAAGAAACCACGGCCTGGTAGTTCAGTCGGTTAGAACGCTAGCCTGTCACGCTAGAGGTCGAGGGTTCGAGTCCCTTCCAGGTCGCCAATTACAATTTCAAACATGGGGGGGTTCCCGAGTGGCCAAAGGGGACGGACTGTAAATCCGTTATCTACGATTTCGAAGGTTCGAATCCTTCTCCCCCCACCAAATTAGTTTTTTCATAAAATTCGTGGCACTAAACGAATTTTTGAAAAAACGGTTTCTCTCCGAAGGAGAGAAAAATTACCTTAATGAATTTCAAAGTAACCTTCGAAGTAACTTTCGATATTACCACTGTAAAACCCTGCGGGTGTAGCTCAGTGGTAGAGCCCCGGCTTCCCAAGCCGGTTGCGAGGGTTCGATCCCCTTCACCCGCTCCAAAGTAGTCTTACAACATTGGGGATTCGCCAAGTCGGTAAGGCAACGGACTTTGACTCCGTCATTCGTAGGTTCGAGTCCTACATCCCCAGCCACACAATTTAATAACCGAAACATTATATGACCCATTAGCTCAGTCGGTAGAGCACTTGACTTTTAATCAAGGTGTCCCGCGTTCGAGCCGCGGATGGGTCACCAACAACTTGGAGGGGTACCGAAGCGGTCACAACGGGGCGGTCTTGAAAACCGTTAGGGTTAATAGCCCACGTGGGTTCGAATCCCACCCCCTCCGCCAATTTATGGAGAAGTACTCAAGAGGCTGAAGAGGCTCCCCTGCTAAGGGAGTAGGTCCTGATGAGGGGCGCGAGGGTTCAAATCCCTCCTTCTCCGCCATTAGCGCAAAGGTAATATCGTACTTAGGGGTGTAGCTCAGCTGGTAGAGCAGCGGTCTCCAAAACCGCGTGCCGTGGGTTCAAATCCTATCACCCCTGCCATTTCAATTTAATATGTCGGGGTGTAGCGCAGCTTGGTAGCGCATCTGATTTGGGATCAGAGGGTCGCGGGTTCAAATCCTGCCGCCCCGACCATTAACACTTTAAGCTCATGGGCGTGTAGCTCAGGTGGTTAGAGCGCACGCCTGATAAGCGTGAGGTCGATGGTTCGAGTCCATCCATGCCCACCAAGTTAGTTTTTTTCGAATGCGGAGCATTAACCGCTGAGGAAAAAACGGTTTCTCTCCGAAGGAGAGAAAAACCACCTTACGGTTTTTCACCGAAGGTGAAAAAAACGAACACCCGTAAATGTTAATAGCACAATGCTGTAACTAGGAATCAAAGTATCAGGTTTGTTCTGTTACATTCTGCCCAGATAGCTCAGTCGGTAGAGCAGAGGACTGAAAATCCTCGTGTCGCTGGTTCGATTCCGGCTCTGGGCACCACTAAAAAGCCGTTCACGCGAAATTGATTCCGTGAGCGGCTTTTACTCATTTCTGCCATAAGTTCATATGATGTACTGGACTTAGCCAAAAACGACTTTTTGTTTGGCTCCCATTAGCTGATCCATGTGCCGCAGGAGGTTAGGCATGTTCTCGTATAGAGGATGTCCATCCACGCTGATTACACGCATACGGGATTGGCCTTCCAGATAGAGGCCAATGCTTAGGTCAAAACCATCGACGTTATGGTGCTCTACGGGAAGTGTAACTTCCAGGCGAGGTACAGTTCCGGTTAAATGTGTCTTAAAGATATGACCGCGGTCATCATACCAATGCATCTCTTCAGTATTATGATCAGGCTCAAATGTAATTATGGCAAAATCACCCTGCAATTTCAACGAGATTAGGTTGAGCTCCATATTGCGCCATTCAAAATAATGAGGCTTGTAAAGCTCGACGACACCGGAATGGTGCTCCAACAATCGATAGGTCAATTCGAGCAGGTTTAATGTATCTTCTTCATTGTGAAGTTCTATTTTGTCTGCATAGCTGCGATCGCCGGTCTCTAGGAAGTTATTATAGGCATCAATACAGTCGAGACCACTGAGTGTGTCCGTTCTAAGGATGCCGAGGGCGGTTTCAATGCTTTTCAGTTTGTAGCTATCAAGATGAAGGCTTGCTTTGGCGACTTTCATAAGATCTAAATTACGAGCGACTGTAAGTGGTGCAGTCAAACCATGCTTGGCATATTTGTGCATCAGGTAGGGCACATCGAAGGCATCACCGTTGAAGGAAATGAGATATTTTGAGGACAGCAGTGAGTGTGCTGCAGTAAGAATGTCTTTTTCATCTTTGCCTGTTTCATTGAAAAAGTAGTAATAATTCAGTTGATCCTGATGGAGTTCAATGAGGCTGATGGAAACGAGTTTGGAATAATCACGGTGGAAGCCGGTGGTTTCGATGTCGAAGAAAACGATAGGTGAATCCACTTCCAGGTGCCTGGCGATGAAGTGACTTTCTTTACTGGGTTGTAAGGATTTTTGTGTGGTCATCATGGCGCTCGCTCCTTTGTTAATGTAAAACTATTAAAGCAGGTGATTGAATGGTTGAATTTATGGCTACCCTAAGAGATGGAACCGGGAAGGGTTTGAAGACAACTTGGACACTGGCGAAGGTCATCGTGCCAATTTATATTATTGTCACTATTCTTAAGTATACCCCAGTCATCGGCTGGATTGCCATTTTGTTTGAGCCGGTGATGCAACTTTTTGGTTTGCCTGGAGAGGCGGCTATAGCGGTGGTCATGGGGAACTTGCTGAATATCTACGCAGCCCTTGGTGTTATGGCGACGCTTCCGCTGACTATGAAGCAGATTACCATCATGTCGGTGATGCTGTCGTTTTCGCATACCTTGTTGGTGGAAACAGCGGTTTCTAAACGGGTCGGGGTCAGCATACCTGTAATATTGTCGGTCAGGATTGGGTTGGCAGTGTTGTCGGGGATCGTGCTGAATCTGGTTCTTTAGGGGGGCGAGTATAAATGGGTACTGAGTTTAGTCTTATAGTGATACTGAAGGAAGCGATTTTGGGATCGCTTTCATCAGTGTGGAACATTGCGATTATTGTTTTTCCTTTGATGATTGTCATGGAATTCGCGAGAAAATACAAAGTCATGGATGTGATTTCTGCGGGACTTCGACCTTTGACCCGGTTTTTAGGCGTCCAGCGGTCTGCCGCGTTTCCTCTGGCTGTTGGGTTGATCTTTGGGCTTGCTTATGGGTCTGGGGTCATTATACAGAGTGCTCAGGAAGGTGAGATCGACACACGGAGTCTGACATTGGTATCTATTTTTCTGGCATGCTGTCACGCGGTCGTGGAGGATACGCTGCTGTTTGTGGCCGTTGGCGCAAATGGATGGCTGCTGCTGGGGCTCAGGACTTTGGCCGCGTTTATAGTGACCATGCTGGTGTCAAAGAGCGTGAAGTTGGCCTATGAGACGCCATAGGCGCTAAACTCGAGGGGGTAAACGCTGGGACACTGTTGTTTGCAGCAGCGGTTATTCCGGGTTTTAAACCGGCCATTTGGGGTAGTTGTTTTGGAGTGAAAAGAGCCATGACCATCGGCAAAAATGGTCCTGGCTCTCTTTGTTTTTGGGCTATATAAGTCAGTTATTTACTGTAGAGGTCTTTTTCGAAGAATTGTTTGATGCTGGCGAGGTCGTGATAGACGGTGAGGGCCAGCATGAGTTTGATGCGGGCTTTTTGACCATTGAGGTTGCCGCCGAAGATGACGCCGGCGTTGCGGAGCATTTTGCCGCCGCCATCGTAGCCGTAGGAGTCGTAGACGCGGCCCATTGGGCAGCGGGAGACCATGACGATGCGGATGTCTTTTTCGATGGCGCGCAGGACGCCTGGGACCATTTCAGGCGGGAGGTTGCCGCGGCCCATGCCTTCAATGATGATGCCTTTAGCGCCTTTTGAGATGCAGAAGTCGATGAATTCTGAGTCCATACCCACGACGCTTTTGATCAGGTAGACGTCTTTGACATAGAAATCTGTGTCGATGTGGGGGTGGCGGACGATGTCGCGGTAGAAAATGGCTTCATCGTTGTCGATGATGCCGAGGGGACCAAATTCCATGGACTTGAAGGTGTCCAGGCTCATGGTGTGGGTTTTGGTGACTTCCTGGGCGGAGTTGATTTCGTTGTTCATGACGAGGAGGACGCCCTTGCCGCGGGCCTGGTCCGAGATGGCGGTGCAGATGGCGGCTGAGAGGTTGCTTGGGCCGTCGTAGCCGAGCTCGGAGCCGTTGCGCATGGCGGCGACCATGACTATGGGTTTGTGATCCGGGAGGCTGAGATCGAGGAAGAAAGCGGTCTCTTCGATGGAGTCGGTGCCATGGGTGATGACGACGCCATCGATATCCTCTCTGGCGATCAGGGCTTTCACGAGTTGGTTCAGTTCCATAATGCGATCCGGGTTCATATGCGGGCCCGGGAATTTGCCAAAGGTTATGGTTTCCACGTCCGCGAATTTGTCAATATTGGTGACCATGGACAGGATCTCCTGGCTGGACATGGCGGGTATGGCGGCTTCAAGGCGTTTGTCGACCTTCATGGAAATGGTGCCGCCGGTAAAGACTACTGCGACTTTCTTCAAGGAAATGCCCCCTCAACAGTATGCTGATTAACAAATAAATTTCAGGACCTCTATAAGTATAACAAATCTGGAGGAGCAGGTCATTATTATTGCGGGATTATGTTTCAGAAGTGATGAGGGATGGTTTGCTGCTTTGGGAGGAATGTTACAGAGATGTTACGCTCTCCGTCCCCGTTTCGGAAGTTGTCCGCGTCACCAAGCTGAAAGTTGTCCGCGTCACCAAGTTGAAAGTTGTCCGCGTCACCAAAACAAAAACTGTCCGCGTCACCCACCTTACGGTATAATATATAGGTTAGGGAAGGTGACATTTATGGAACATAGAG
This sequence comes from Acidaminobacter sp. QWL-03, assembly GCF_058683855.1. NCBI lineage: Bacteria > Bacillati > Bacillota > Clostridia > Peptostreptococcales > Acidaminobacteraceae > Acidaminobacter > Acidaminobacter sp. QWL-03. The sequence continues at coordinate 1,331,724 of NZ_CM178752.1, read as the reverse complement.
AAAATCGTGAAATCTATCTTGATCATAGCGCGACCACGCCGGTGTGTGCTGAGGCCATTGAAGCAATGAACGGGGCACTGGCGGGGTGGTATGGGAATCCATCGTCGCTTCATAGGAAGGGGCTTGAGGCGGAAAAGCGGATCAAAGCCGCGACTCAAGCCTTCTTGAACGCGATCAAGGCGCCATCGGACAAAGGGGAGATCCTCTACACTTCGGGCGGCACCGAGGCCAACAACCTGGCTATCTCGGGGGTAGCAGCGCTGCTGCGGCCAAACCGGCGCCACCTCATAACCTCAGCTGTGGAGCACAGCTCCGTACTTGAGACGGTCCTGGAATGGGAAAAGCGCGGCTTCGAGGTGACGCTTCTGAAGCCTGACACAAACGGGACGATCACACCGGAGCAGGTGATGGAAGCAGTCAGACCCGAGACCGGGCTGATCAGCCTGATGCACGTCAACAACGAAACGGGGGCTATCTTCGACCTGAGCGCCAACCTCAAGGGCCGTCTGCGAAGCCTCCGGGACAGAGACGACCTTCCGGTGTTCCACGTGGACGCGGTCCAGTCCTTTGGCAAGCTGCCCATCGATGTGCGCGCCATGGGCATTGACCTGCTCACCGCCAGCGCCCACAAAATTCATGGCCCGAAAGGCGTTGGCTTCCTCTACAGGGACAAAGCCATCCGTCTGAAGCCCCTGGTCTTTGGCGGGGGCCAGCAGGGGGGCATCCGCCCTGGGACGGAGAATGTGCCGGGTATCCTGGGCATGGAGGCCGCTTTCAAGGCTCTGCCGATGGACGCCGCCACACACCTCCGCGCCTTAAGAGACCGCCTCTGGCAGGGACTCGTCTCCATAGAGCACGTCGCCATCAACAGCCCAGCGGAAGGGGCACCTCACGTGATCAACGCTTCGTTCACTGGTCTGAAATCCGAAGTACTGCTGCACACCCTCGAGAAGGACGGCGTCTACGTCTCCAGCGGCTCTGCCTGTCATTCAAAGGATCGAAAGAGCTCCCACGTCCTGACGGCCCTTGGCCTCTCGGAAGCCAGAATAGACAGCGCGCTGCGGTTCAGCCTGAGTGTCCACACCACAGAAGACGACATCGACCAAGCTATTGAGATCATCCGACGGGCAAGTACTGCCTTGGGTCGGATCATGAGGAGAAGGTAACTATGAGTGAAAGAGGCTTTACGCTGGTTAAAATCGGTGAAATCACCTTAAAAGGACAAAACAGAAAATTCTTTGAAAACCGTCTGATGGACAATCTCAAAGGGGCAGTCCGAGGGATCAAGCACGTCAAGGTCGCCAAGGAGTTCGGCCGCATGTACATGAACTACGACCTTGAGGACGAGACCGAGGTGCTGGAAAAAGCCCAGCGCGTTTTTGGACTTGTCGCCCTTTGTCCTGGGGTGGAGGTCGATCCTGACTTCGAAAAAATCGGAGCAGCCGCGGCCGCTCAGGTCAAGGCCCTGAAGGCCGAGACGGGCATGACCCGGTTCAAAGTCGAAGCCAGACGCAGCGACAAGCGCTTCCCCATGACTTCTCCGGAGATCTGCAGATCCCTCGGCGGTGTGCTTCTGAGCGAGGTGGAAGGCCTGCAAGTCGACGTTCATGCGCCTCAGTTTCTGGTCAATGTCGAGATTAGGGACAGAGCCTACATTTACTCTAGAGAAATCCGCTGCCATGGCGGCATGCCATACGGCACTGCGGGCAAGGCGGTTCTGCTGCTGTCCGGCGGCATTGACAGCCCGGTGGCGGGCTGGATGATGGCCCGTCGCGGCGTGACCCTTTCCGCGGTCCATTTCCATTCCTATCCGTTCACCAGTGAGCGGGCCCAGGAGAAGGTCTTCGACCTGGCCAGACAGCTGGCGGTCTTCACGGGCAGCATTGAAGTCACTTCCATTAATTTGCTGGAGATCCAGCAGGCCATCATGGAAAACTGCCCTGAGGAAGAAATGACAATCCTCTCCAGGCGGTTCATGATGGCCCTGGCAGAGCGAGTCGCCCTGGAGACCGGGGCTCAGGCGCTGATCACCGGTGAGAATATAGGCCAGGTAGCGTCGCAGACTATTGAAGGCCTCACTGTGACCAACGCCCGGGTGAATCTGCCGGTGTTCAGACCGCTGATCGCTTACGACAAGAATGACATTGTAGAGGTGGCTAGAACCATAGGCACCTATGAAACCTCCATCCTGCCTTTCGAGGACTGCTGTACGGTGTTCCTGCCGTCCAAGGTGGTCACAAAGCCGAAACTTAAGCATATTGAGGCGTCTGAGGCAAAACTGGACGTCGAAGGTCTGATCCAGCGGGCTTTTGAAGGGAGAGAAATTCAGCGGTTTCAGAGGTGGCAGCAGGCCGAACCTAAAAAAGACTAAATCCGAAAGGAGTCGTTTGCAGTGAAGTTTATGGTAGAAGACGCGGTGTTCGAGAAACTGCCGGACTATGTGGTCGGCGTCGTGGTCGCCCGGGGGATCGATGTCCACCGCCACACGCACATGCCTCAGGACGTGCTGCGCTCCGGAGAAGCAGTGTTTCGCGACCGGCACTGCCACTGTGACTATAAGGAGCATCCGGATCTGGTGCCGTATAGGGAGGCTTTTGAGACTATCGGCATCAACCCGAACCGCTTTCCGAGCTCGATTGAAGCCATGGGCAAGCGGGTGCTGAACGGTGCGGCCCTTCCCTTCATTCATCCGGTGATCGACCTGGTCAATGGCATCTCCCTGAATTACGCGGTGCCCATGGGTGCCCACGACCTGGACCAGCTGGGCGGGGACTTCGAGGTGCGCTTCTCCAGGGAGGGCGAGACCTTCGTGGCTCTGGGCTCGGATCAGGAAGAGCTCCTGCCTGCCGGGGAGCTCATCTACGGCGATTCCAGCCGGGTCAGAACCCGCCGGTGGATCTGGCGGCAGTCCGAGTGGGGCAAGGTCACACAGAATTCCAGAAACGTGTTGTTTCCGGTGGACGGCTTCAGAGGCCAGAATCTGAATCAGGTCATCGACGCCCGGGATCAGCTGGCAGCAGCGCTGGCGGGTGAGTTTGGGGCGCTGGTGAGCGTGCATCTGATCGATCAGGCCCACCGGTTCATTCAGGTGTAATTTCAAAAAACTAAAAAATATGCCGATGGTTGTGTTTTCCAAAACCATCGGCATACTAATTTTTTGAGGTAATTCAGTTATTGATCGCGCTGTCGACCTCGTCGATCAGTTCGTCCACGCTCGGCTGTTGAGAAGGCTTAGGCGCGGCGTTTGGATTCGCGCCACCGGTCGTTGTCGGTTTCGGGCCGAGGAGGGTCTCAATATCTGGTGGGTACTGGAAGTTCCCTGGCTCCCGAATCGAGCCATCCGGCAGCTGAATGGAGAGGTCTTCGTTGATGATGGCATCCACCGGAGCGGTGAAGACGGAACCATCCAGGAACTTAAGCTGGAATGGGAGGATGACATAGTAGCGGCCGTCGCCCATTGGGGTGATGTGTGCCGCAGCCGGTGGGACGTAGGTCGTTTCGTTATGAAGATCGCACGGGAGCGTTGGCAGCTCAAATTCCGCGTCCCTGACAAAGGCGAGATCTTCCGGTGAAAGCGGGATTGGCCGCTGGATGAGGACTCTGGATTCGATGGTCTCCACAGGACAATATTCGTTGGCGAGCAGGTTGCTTTCCTTGCAGATCTGCGCTTCGACATGGACGTTGTCCACTAGAGTTGGTTCTGTGCCCGGAATGAAAATTTCATTCTTGACCGTACCGCGTGGATCGAGAGCAGAAAGTTCAGAGGGCAGCATCCCTGACTTTGTATCGACCGCAAGGGTAATCAGTCCGTCAACTGCCTTGAAATCGCGGTTGTCGTAGCCTTCGTGAACGGTGGTCATGACGTGATTCCAGAACTGTGCTGCAACCTTTGAGCCTTGGTCCAGAGGCATGTTGACATCATTGCCAAACCAGACGCTGGCTGTGTAGTACGGGGTGAAGCCGACAAACCAAGCGTCGATCTGATTCGAGGTCGTACCTGTTTTTCCGGCCACCGGAATGCCTGTGTTGCCGTTTCGGATCGCGGCGACTTTGGCCAGGCCGTTGGTGACCGTAGTGCGAAGGATGTCCTGCATGATATAGGCTGCTTTTTCATCCGCGACGCGGGTGAGATGCGGCTCGTTTTCCAGGATCACATTGCCGCGGTTGTCAACGACTTTGGTAAATGTCGTCGTCTTATTCAGTACACCGCCATTGGCGATGGAACCGTATGCCTGTGCCATTTCAAGAGGGGAGATACCCATGGACATGCCGCCCAGTGACATGGCAGCGAGGTTCATATCATTATAAGCACCTGATTCCACTACGCTGGTAATGCCCATCTTTTTCAGGTAGTCCACGGAGGTTTGAAGCCCAACCGCCTGGGCGACTTTGGCTGCGTTGACGTTGATGGACCATTCGACGGATTCGCGAAGGGTCTGAAGACCCCAATATTTGGTCGAGCCTTCATACCAGTTCAGCGGCCAGCGATCCGAGCCGCCTTTGAGATACACCGGGACATCATCCACGATACTGGCGGCTGTGAATTTTTTTGTGTCCAGTGCCGGGAGGTAGACTGCCAGCGGTTTGATTGAGGAACCGGGCTGGCGTGGGTTTACCGCGCGGTTGTAAATCTTTTGGCCAGTGATGTTGCGCCCACCCACGACGGCCTTAAGCTGACCGGTGTAGTAATCGATGATGACTGTAGAGGACTGTGGCTGGACAATGCCCTGATCACTGAAACCAAAGTGGTCTTTGGCAACCAGAAGCGCATTGTTGTCGCCCGTTGTGAAAAACTCTGGATTCTTGGTCAGAAAGTCCTTGCTGATGACCAGATTGCCTTGTTCATCCAAGGTCTTAACCTCATGAGGGATGGCCACTTCCCGGCCGGAGTAGGTTTTGAAGTTGGAGATGTTTTTCACGCCGCTCGGGCTGGAACTGAGTTCGCTGGCCTTGAAGACGTTCTTGATGACCATTTGGACCGAGACCAGTTTGCCGTCCTGACGGTTGGCGTAGAGATTGAAGCGACGGTCCTTGAGGATGACCAGGTTGCCCCAGTCGTCGTATTTGTAGTCGCCGTCCGGGATGATCAGCTGGCCGGCGTCGTTGACCAGATTCTCATACTTGTAAAGAAGGATCCGGCCATCCGGTGTGATGACGTTGCCGCCCGGATTGAAGCGGACCACGACCTTTGGCATGCTGTCGAAGTATTTGTCATAAGTCGCCTCAAGCTTTTTTTGCAGCTCCAGGTCGATGGTCGTGTGGATCTGCAGGCCCTTGGTGAAGAGCATGCTGGTGGCTTCTTCCTTGGTGTAGCCGTACTGGGTCATGAGGCCGTCCAGGACGTCGTCGCGGACCATATCCGCGAAGTAGGAGCTAATGTCATCATTGCTCAGCTTGCTGGGCTTGATGCGTTCGAAGAGGTCGACGTCCTTGATGCTGTCGTACTCTTCCTGGGTGATCACGCCGTTTTCGAGCATGAGCTTGGTGACGGTCTTGTAGCGTTTTTCTGCGGTGTCATTGTAAACCAGGGTGTACTGGCTGTCTGAATCATCAATGATCCGGCTGCCGTCAGTGATGTCCGCTTTTTCGAGCCGCAGCATAGGCGTATAGTTGGCCGGGCTGGAAGGGATGCCGGCCAGGATGGCCGACTCCACGAGGTCGAGCTCGCTGGCGTCCTTGCTGAAATAGGATTTGGCTGCAGCTTGAACGCCGTTGGCACCTGCGCCGAGCCAGATGGTGTTCAGGTAAGCTTCGATGATCTGCTCCTTATTGAGGAGATTTTCGAGCTCCAAGGTATAGTAAGCTTCTTTGATTTTACGGTCCAAGGTGCGTGCGGACTTGCTCTCAACCAGATAGAGGTTTCTGGCCAGCTGCTGTGTAATGGTGCTGGTGCCCTGAATCCGGACGCCCTTAGTGACGCTGTTGACGACGGAACCGACCAGACGCACGTAGTTGAATCCGTTGTGCTCGAAGAAGGTTTTGTCCTCGACGGCAACGAAGGCGTTAATCAGGTTGGGACTCATGTCCTCATATTTGATGATGGTTCTGAGGCCGTCGTTCTGAAGGGTTTCCATCAGCTCTCCATTAGAGTCCAGGATGACGGAGTTTTCCCCGAGCAGCTCATTTATTTTTGAGGGATCAATGGGCGGCAGGTCAGAAACGACATTTTTTGCATAAGCATAGGTAATACCGGCGCCAATCATTCCCAGGATGACGAACAATAGGGTCAGCTTTAGGATGGCATTCCAGATGCGCCTGCCGAGTGGCTTTTTCTGCTTCTTTCGTTTTCCGGATGACCGTCTGGCCGACCCGTTATTTGACGCACCCTCGCCATTTCTGCCTTCCGTCCTGTGTGGATTGGCTGGACGTGCTGAGCCGGTAGGTCTTGTAGGTTTTTTGTCCATGTAAATCCTCCTTATAATTTCAGCGTAATTATACCATATAATGGTCTGAGGCGGCATTAAAGTCACCGAAATTTAATGGAATTGTGGGTGGGGGACGCGGACAGGTTTCAACTTGGTGACGCGGACAAAAACAAAAACAGTGCCAGAGCTTATGAAATTCATTTTCATTTGACATCTTGACATCTTTTTTGTAAACTTAATTCACCCCCTACCACAGGGGGGCGAATTAACAATTTGGAGGTGTAAAATGCCTAGTTATGACTTAATTTGTTCAGACTGTGGGCACAAATTCTCAGTCTTTTGCAGTATAAGCAGCAGAGCACAGCAGAGATGCCCGAAAAGCAACAGCCCGCATATAAAGACCAGATATACGGCTGTCAATGTTGGAGGCAGTAGTAAAGGCAGCAATTTAAGCAGCGGTGGAGCAGGTTTCTCAATGCCAAAAACCTCAGGCTTTGGCTGAGGCAGCTGTTAAGTGGAGCCGTGTGCTTCTTGTGATCATCAACATAAACCTAAGAAAGGCGTGATCCCCCAAAGAGGAATCACGCCTTTTTTCTATTCGTTAATCTTTGCCATCAAATATCTCTTCTTGTATTTCAGCCGAGCGAAATTAGAAACCTTACGTGTCACAGCATAATTCACTGCACCGCCTACGACACCAACCACCGGAAGTCCTTGAATAAATTTTGCCGTCAACAAGGCCTGCGACAAAACGGAGGCCGTTTCTTTAATCTGATCCTCCAAATTCATCCCGAGCGCAATTCCGTTTTGCAGCCGCTTTTCAAAAAGCAGAATCTTATGGTTAAATCTCCGCCGCTCCTCATTTTCTGTGAGCGCCGCGCAAATCAGCAAAAGCGCATAGATCCTTTCCTCATAAAGATCCGTGTCCACACCATAACTGAGGCCGGTTTCATGCAGGGTACGCATCAGCATCCCAATAAACAGCGGTATGTCAGGCAGTCCTATGCCCAACAGTCCCAGCGCTCCGCCCTCAACCGCAGTGATCAGCGTATTAGCTGAGCCCGCGCTCTTAGCCCGACTGTGCACCTTATTCAAATTTCTTTGGGTTGGCGCGTCCATAAAAATTTCATCCCGCGCTTCATGCTGCAGTAAAATCTTTTCCTTATTATAGGTTTTCTCAATCGCCGGCGTCCCTTTTTCGAAAACCAATTTAAAACCTTTGTAAAAAGCGGTTTCCAGTGTTGACTTCAGCTTGTCCGGAATGGCGGCATCCAGCTTTTCTCTGGCAGGACGCGTTCTATAGCTGATCCAGGATTCGCGCTGATCTTTCATGAGCCGCCGTTCCTGCCTCGAGACGCGCTTCAGTTGTTTGTCAATAAATTTCTCCATGACCAAGACTCCTTGTGTGAGTGATTTTGCATGATTTGGTGATAATTGCAATGCTTATTTACATCTTAAAGATACCACGATTCCTCAAGATCATGCACTTAACAAAGAAATACTTAAAGATGATCAGGCCGATGGTCATTAAATCAACCAAGCACAAGTCATTGACAGCGTAATTATGAAGGGTTCTGAGAGTATTTAATAAAACATGCGATTAAATGACGACTCTATTTCCATTGATTTACAAAAGAAGGAGTGATAATATGAATTAAATATGTAAATTAATGTAAATGATAAAGGCAAATAAAAAATGGGAGTGATCAACATTACCAGAGGTCGTCGTCATCTTAAACCAGGAATTCCTTACCATGTCATTAGCCGCATTAACAATCAAGAGTTTTTGCTCGAAAATCCTCACTGTAAAGACAAATATCTCACCCTTTTGAAGACTATTAAACTACGATCTGATTTTGAACTCTTCTGTTTTTGCATCATGGGCAATCACGTCCATCTGCTCATGAGGATGAATGCTGATCCACTCTCCAGCATCATGCAATGGCTGAACCAAAAATTCGCCTATGATGTTAATCTGAGGATGGGTCGAAATGGGCATTTGTTTGGCGACCGATACAAAGCTTATCCTGTAATTGGAGAGGAGAAAGTTCGAGAAACCATTAAGTATATTCATAGAAATCCTCTCGCAGCCAACATGGTTGAGACGCTGATTTATCCCTGGAGCAGCCACCATGTCTATATAGGCCGGCCTGAAAAAGCCTGGTTTGAGGCGAGTGAGGGTCTTGAACTCTTCAAAGACGGCACTTCAAATACAAAGAATAATTACCTCAAATTCGTGAACCAAATGGGAGACGTTGAACGACTTGTCGTGCAAAAGATTCTAAGTGAACGGGATGTCAACCGCATAGAGGAGATCCAGCTCCCTGGAGACCATGAGTACATTCTATCACGCCCTCAAAGTCAGGTACGCGGTAATGTTCAAGGCCACCTTGACCTTGTATTTGGCCGTTTGTGTCTCATGAACAAACTCAACTATCCGACAATCCGCGACCAAGTCAGAGATAATATGACGAAGAAGACGACCTTCCAACGCTTCAAGAGAGTTGGGCTTGCACTTTCAAAGATTAGTCAGGAACTTCAAATTGCAACTGCAGATGAAGTTAATGCCTACTTGAAGCTTCCGCCGGATTTCCTGAACAGCGAAACAGCAAAGGATGCCATAAAAATCGATTTTGAAGTCCAGGGCCTCATTGAAGTTTACCGACACACCTTCTCTCAGCGCACTGAAAGCTGAGGGAAGACTTTCAAGACGTACGGGGACAGGGTTAATGTTACAAATGTGTTACCGTCCGCGTCCCCAAGTTGAAACTTGTCCGCGTCACCAACTTAACCAACGCCCTGTCCCCAACCGAGCTGGCGTGATATAATGGAGTCGGAGGTGGTTTTATGAACCAGGATCAATCCAATGAAAAAGTAACGACAACAACCGAAAAAAGCACGTACTTCGAGACCTCCGGCAGTCTGACTGAACGCGCGATTCTCGTCGGCCTCGGGGACGACCGTGAAGAAATCGATATAGAGTATTCCATGCACGAGCTGGAAGAACTGGTGAAGGCCGCGGATGCCGAGGTCGTCGGCAGCACGGTTCAAAATAAGCGTATCATCGACGTGGCGACCTATATCGGCAGCGGTAAGGTGCAGGAAGTGAGGCAGCTGGTGGAGGCAAACGACGCCAACATCATAGTCTTCAACGACGAGCTTTCCGGGTCCCAAATCCGAAATTTGGAAGCGGAGATCGGGCTTAAAGTCATCGACCGGACAGCGCTCATACTGGATATCTTCGCCCGAAGAGCCCAGTCCAGAACCAGTAAACTTCAGATCGAGCTGGCCCAGCTGGGCTACCGGCTGCCAAGACTCACCGGCTACGGCAACGCGCTCTCCAGAACGGGCGGCGGAATTGGCACCAGGGGTCCCGGCGAGCAGAAACTTGAAATCGACAAGCGGCGCATCCGCGAACGGATCAGCGACATCCGCCATGAGCTCAAGGAAGAAACGAAGGTCAGGGAGACTCAGAAAGCCGGACGGCAGCGGGGTGGCGAGCCCCTCGTGGCGCTGGTCGGCTATACCAACGCAGGCAAGTCCAGCGTGATGAACCGAATGCTCACGTTGGTGCAGGGGGGACCATCGGCGGGGGCTTCTGTACTGGAAAAAGCAGGCGGCCTGCAGAAGGACGAAAGCGGCCAGGCGGAGGACGGCGTCAAGCGCGTGTTCGAGAAGGACATGCTGTTCGCGACGCTGGACACGTACCACCGGCGCGTGGAGTTCGAGGACAACAAGGCCATGGTATTGGTCGACACGGTCGGCTTCGTGTCCAAGCTGCCCCATAAGCTGGTGGAGGCCTTCAAGGCGACACTGGAGGAGGTGCACGACGCGGACCTGCTGCTGCACGTGGTGGACGTGACCAACGAGAACGTGCACAATCAGATTTCCATTACGGAGAAGGTGCTGCGGGAGCTCGACGCTTACGGCAAACCGACGCTGCTGCTCCTGAATAAGATTGACCTGCTGGCGCCTGAGGAGCACGACACGGTGATGGTGCCAAAGGCCGGGCTGTTCGACGGCTACGAAGCGCTGCGGATTTCCGCGCGCACCGGCGAGGGCTTTGACGCCCTGATCGAGAAGCTCCGCTCCAAGATTTTCCGTGGCCACGTCAAGGTCCACATGCTGATTCCGTATGCCGAGGGCGCGGTGTACTCCTATCTGTGCGACAATCACCACGTGTCGAAAACCGAGTACGTGGAGAGCGGTTCCCTTATTGAGGTGGAGCTGGACGCCAAGGATTACCAGCGGTACAAGCGTTTTGAGGTAAGGCCTGATGGTTCGCCGATGGTAACCCAAACTTCAAGCGCAGCGGAGAGTACGGATGAGTAGCACCGACAAATCGCCCAAACTATTGAATTACAAAACCGTGGAACGGGAAGCCTCCGCTGAAACGGTGATAGAGAAGTCTCGCTTTATTGGCTACGTGAAGCCGGTCAAGTCGGAGGAAGAGGCACAGGCCTTTATGGCCGTGATCCGCAAGAAACACTGGGACGCGACCCACAACGTACCGGTGTATGTGCTGGGACCGGAATACCATGCTCAGAAGTTTTCGGATGACGGCGAGCCCCAGGGCACCGCGGGACTGCCCATTCTGTCTATGTTGAAAAATGAAGGCATCACGGATGTGGTCGTGGTGGTGACCCGCTATTTTGGAGGCGTCAAGCTGGGAACCGGGGGACTGGTGCGGGCGTATACCCAAAGCGCTCAGCTGGGCCTGGCGGCGGCGGGTGTCATTGAGAGGGTTGTCCACCGCAGGGTGTCTGCCGTAGTGGACTATACGCTGCTCGGAAAGGTGCAGAACTATCTGGCCGGCCATCCGACGATCCGTGTGGCGGATACCCTTTACACGGATCACGTGACCCTGGAGCTGTTGGTGTTGCCGGAGGAAGAGGCTGCAGTCCACACCGCGATGGTCGACCTGACAAACGCCCAGCTGGACTGGGTGCCGGGGGACCTGGAAGAAATCTCCTGCCCGGCGGTGTTAAGGACGCACGGGCATGGGGACGATTGAATTGTTTCAGAATTGTGTGAAGCTCTGGCACCGAATTTGAGTGAGTGACAGTCACCAAAGTTGAGTGAGTGACAGTCACCAAAGTTGAAGTTGTCCGCGTTACCAAACTGCGATCAATCCGTTATTAAAGGTTCATTAAGGGTAGAAAGAAAATAGACCTGATTCTCTTGAACGAGACAGGATTTCGTTAAGACTTCATAACTTCAGAACAAATCATCACGAAAGGTGTTGAGCTTATGGCTGAAAACATTAAAGAAATGCTGGCGGAGCACACCTGGGCCGTCGTTGGCGCCACCCAAAGCGAAAACAAATTTGGCTACAAAATCCTCATGCGGCTGCGATCTGCCGGTTACGAAACCTACGCGGTCAATCCAATGTATCAGGAGATCGACGGCACCCCGTGCTACGAAAGCCTGAAAGCGCTGCCGGTCGTACCTGTCTGCGTGGATATGGTCGTGTCGCCAAAACGGGGCTATCCCTTCATCGATGAAGCAGCTGAGCTTGGCGTCAAATACGTCTGGTTCCAGCCGGGCACCTTTGACGATGACTTGATCAACTATGCAAAAAACAAGGGGCTGTTGGTCGTCTTTCACCACTGCGTTTTGGTGGAACTTGGCAAAATAGGAAAATGAATAACAATTTTACGTTTTCGACACGACCTATTTTGTAAATAAAAAACAGTCGAAATTTCGACAAATCCATGATAAGATAGGGCCTAAAGTAAGGATGCCGATGGTCACCCCACCCGCAATCCTCACTCGCGGCTCATTTTCTTTAGTGTTAGAAGTCGCCGCTGCCAAAATTTAAAGAGAATCTGCAGCCAGTGACATATAGAAGCGAAAAACACGGCATAACCCGAAGTCACTTCGAAATCGACTGACCAAAGCAGATCCGCATGTACTTGGGATGATGAGATGTTAAAACTATTGAGATAAGTGCGGAGGGAAAGAAATGTCCATAATGGTAACGAAAATTGAAGACCACGAGACGCGCCTCAGAGAAATTGACCGCGTGGTTGAGTGGATTAGAGAAACTGTACAAAACGCCCATCAAAATGGCGTCGTTGTAGGCTTATCAGGCGGCATCGATTCAGCTGTCGTCGCCAACCTCGTCAAGCGGGCGTTTCCGGAGGACTCCATCGGGGTCATTTTACCGGTGAAGAGCTCGACCAAAGATTCCATTGACGCCCGGGCAGTCGCCGAAAAATGCGGCCTGCACTGGATTGAGATGGATCTCAGTGTTTCACACGAACTGATTTATGACGACATCAAAATCAAACTCGACCGCGACCTCAACGGCAGAGCCAGAATAACGGACGCCAATCTTCGGGCGCGACTCAGAATGAGCACGCTCTACGGCGTCGCTAACAGCTTAGGATACCTGGTCGCCGGCACGGACAATGCGGCAGAGGTCCTCACGGGCTACTTCACCAAATATGGGGACGGCGGGGTCGACTTCCTCCCAATCGCAAACCTCACCAAACGAGAGGTTTACGAATGGGCTAAAGTCCTTGGGGTTCCACAGCAAGTCATCGACCGTGCGCCAAGTGCCGGTCTTTGGGAAGGCCAGACGGATGAAGCTGAGCTGGGTGTCAAATACAACGACATTGACGATTATCTTGAAGGCAAAGAAATCAGCGAAGCGGCGAAAACCAGAATTGAGCATTTGTACAATGTGACGGCACACAAACGCGTGATGCCGCCGAAGCCGCCGGTTGAGGCGCAGGAGTAAGGATAACGACAAGGAAGGGCAGCGCCGCGGCGCTGCCCTTTTCCAAATGGAAAAAGTAAAAAAGAGGGAGGAAGGCGGTGTCTGACACCGCCTTCCTCCCTCTTTTTTACTTCACATTCTAATCTGCCCAATCCGCGCGATCCCCAACCAGCACCGTATTCTCAATCTCGCCGACGATCTTTTCATCGGCAGTCACACCTGAGAGGATCTCATAAAAGAGCTCGCCCTGGAGGCCGGTTTCTACGGTGCGCATGGCCAGCTTGCCATCTTCGATCACAAGAACGTACTTGGAATCCCCATCTTCATAAACATAGTCGGACTCTACCAGGAGGACGTTCTTTTTCTCGGCCTTTATGAACTGGACGTCCACATCCTGTCCCAGCATGAGACTCGCTCCCGGCGCTGCACCACCGGTACTTAAGTCAGTGACAGCTTCATCCACGTCAATTTCAACCCGGACGCGCTTCTGCACAATTCCCAGGCTGGACATGATCTCTGTCAGTTTGGGATGGATTTTAGAGATGGTTCCGGTGGCGATTAAGTTACCATCGGCATATAAGTCTGTTTTCATGCCTACGGATAAGCTTGGGATATCCTTGGCCACCACGTCGGACTCGACCTTGAGCTGGTCCAGGGCAGAGATCTCAGCCAGCGGCATGCCCGGTGAGACGAAGGTCCCAAGGGACACGTAACGCTCGGTCATGACGCCGGACCGGTCGGAGATGATGGTGCGGTTCCCATCCATAGCCTTCAGGCGGTTGAGTTCGGACTGGGCGGCAGCAATCCCGGCGCTGATGGAGCGCAGCAGATTGCCGGACGTCCCTTTTTTCTGTAAGGCCAGCTGATCCTGAGCCGTTTTCAGCGCCGCCTCGGCATGTGAAGCCGCCAGCGTGGCAGCATCCACTTCCGCCTGGCTGACAGCGCCGGCTTTATAGAGCACCTGCGTGTCCTCCAGCGCTTTTAAAGCAGTATCATAGTTCAGCTGGGCACTCGCCACCGCCGTTTCTCCCATCTTGGTCAAAAGGGGATCGTTTTTCTCCGCCGCCTGAGCATACTGGGCCCGGGCGCCGTTCACCTGAGCCTGAGCAGTCTGGATACTGTAGTAGAGGTCCTCGGAGGACAGCACCGCGACAGTATCACCTGCGTTCACAACGCTGCCGACTTCATAGGACAGCTCGCTGACAAATCCGCCCTGCTTGGCGTAGATCACCGCTGTGCTCTGGCTGGCCACTGTCCCGGACGCCTCGACCACTTCCTTCAGGTCCCCCTGGGTCACCACATAAGGTTCCAGCTTGACCTGGCTGGTCATGTAATTATAGGCCGCCCCCGCAGCCACCAGGATGATCCCCGCAGCCAGCAGCAACATATTGCGCAGTTTTATTTTCTTTTTCAACTTCGACACCTCCGCTTGGGGATTCTATTTTGGCCTATGGCCGTCAAGACACCTGATTCTTCAGCGCGTCGACAAAATTGGCGTGAATGATTTTTCTATAGGACAGGGCGAGGGAAATGACTATGGAAACCAGAGTGATCAGACCGGCATAGACGTAATCCAGGAACTGCGGCACCGTCGCAAAGGAATACAGATCCGTGGTAAAGTACGCCCCAATGCCCGCCAGCGCCCAGGACGCCAGCGGAATTCCCAGTACAATCCCCACGCCGCTGATCACCGCGATTTCCCGGGTGATGACCGAAAAGACCTCGCCAATCCTCATGCCCAGAATTCGCATGGAGGCGATCTCCACCGTGCGCTCGTTGATCATCAGAACCACGGTGTTATAGACTATGGCCACACCCAGAAACATTCCAATCACCACGATTAGGCCAATCGAGATATAAGTCAGCTGCATAAAGTCCAGATAGGCATTCTGCAGATCCTCGTTGGACATAAAGGACGACACGCTGCGGGCATCCGTCAGCACCCCCTTGACGTCGCTGCCGCCCTGAAGGTAGGCACCGTTGACGACGTCCTCCCCAAAGAAATCCCGCTGGAGGGTGCTAAGTGGCATGTAGACGTTGGACCCCAGGTCCTGGCGAATGATCCCCGTCAGCTTGTACACTTGGTCCTCTCGATCAGGCAGGTACGGCTTCATCACAAAAGTGTCGCCGACCCCCAGCCCGAGATTGTCGGCCAGACCCTTGGTCATGAAGACGCTGTTTGGGCGGAAGACCATCGGCACCATGGTATTGATCTCGTAAAAATGGATAATTTTGGTGTTCGGCGAGAGGCCTATGACGGTGGTGGCCTTTTTCCTGTAGCCATTGACAACCTCAAATGGATATTCCAGCCGGCCCTCCGCATAGTCGATCTCATCATAGTCGCTCAGGCTGCGGACCAGCGCCCGGTCTGTCATGAAGCCGTTCAGGCTGACGCTGTAATCCATGCGCTGCATAATGCTGTACTGGAACTCGAACATGTCCAGAAACGCGCTGAGAAGGTAGATCGGGATCATAATCATCATAAAAGTCAGGGCTATGCCGATGGATAGGACCAGTATACGCAGCTTGTGGCGCATGAGGTTGCGAATGACCATCTTCTCCGTGAAGGAGACCCAGAATTGCCAGAACCGCGTATGCTCCAGGCCAATATGCTTGCCGGACTGCGGGGCCTCAGGACGCATGGCCGCCGCCGGATGGATCTGGATGACGCCCCGGGCGCCCATATAGCCCGCTGTAACCGAAAACACCAGGGCAAGGCCCAGGGCGGCGAACAGCATCCAGGCGTGGAACTTAAAAACCAGGATTGGGACGTTGAAGCTTTCGGTGGCGTAAAGGGTCGTGACGTACACCGACATGAGGGACCCCAAGATCACGCCCAGCACCGCGCCGGTAATGCCAATGCTCACGGCGTAGAGGCTGTAATGGGTCATGATCTGACCGTTGTTGTAGCCCATAGCCTTTAACACGCCGATGGTCACCTTGTCATTTCGCACGAAGCGTCCAATCATCACGAACATAATGGCTGCCGCGATGCCGAGGAAAATGACCGGCACAATGGACATGGTCTGCTTGTTGCCCCGGATTTCTTCCTGAACCATCCGGCTGCTGACCTGGTCTTCCCTGAGGTAGACCCGCTGGGCGCCAATAGGTTCAAGCTTCTTTTCCACGGCCTTGCGGACAGATTCATGGCTATCGTCAAAGCTGTCCTTGACCGTCAGAAGTACCTGATTATATTGCCCTTTGGAGGCGATGGAGCGCATGGCGAAGGACTCGCGGACGTACACAATGCCGAAGTTATTAAAGTCCGGGAGCAGGGACTGCTCGCTCTGCATCAGGTAGATGTACTCTGAGCTGGAAACGATCCCCTTGACCTTGAGGGTGTGGTCCTCACCGGCATACTGGATTTTGATCTCGTCGCCCACTTCAATGCCGCGGGCCCGGGCAAACGATTCAATCAGGAAGACTTCATCATCTGAGGTCAGGGTCTGTGACTTGGTTTGAAAGTAGAGGCTGTGGATCATGCCATCTTTGGCATCCTCCGCGTTCTCGGGTAGGGAGATGACCCTTAGGGTTATTTTTTGGTTTTCGTCTTCTTTTTGGTCGGAGATGAAATTGACGTCCCGAACAATCCTTCCCTGGGCGGCCTCCACGCCGCTGACGGAGAGCAGGCTGTTAACTTCTGAGCCTGAGATGGCCGGGATTTCAATGTAGATGTCCGCGGCATTGGTTATAGTGAAATATTTTTGGACGGCGTCGTCCAGGTTGGTGATGGCTGAGGACATAGCCACGTAGAGCATAAGCCCCAGTGCGACGACCATGGCGATGGCCAGGTTCTGGCCCTTTGAGCTCAGGATCATGCGAAGGAGGCGGCGATTCAGGACACCCATCACCACGTCACCCTTTCAGGGTCCATCGGCGTTTCGTTGATGATGTTTTCGACGATTTCACCGCTGCGCATCTTCAGCACCCGGTCTGCGATGATCGCGATGGACGCGTTATGTGTAATGATAATGACGGTCTTCTTGTATTTGACGTTGATTTTTTTCAGAAGCTTGAGGATCTGGATGCCGGTCTCGAAGTCCAGGGCACCCGTTGGCTCGTCGCACAGCAGGAGGTCAGGATTTTTACAGACAGCCCTGGCGATAGCCACGCGCTGCTGCTCGCCGCCGCTCATTTGAGCCGGGAAGTGGTCCGCCCGGTCGGTGAGGCCCACGTCTTCCATAACTTCATCTACACTGAGATGGTCAGCGATGATTTCCGTGGCCAGCTCCACATTTTCCCGGGCGGTCAGGTTGCCCAGCAGGTTGTAGAACTGGAAGACGAAGCCCACGACGTTGCGGCGGTACTCGGTCAGCGCCTTTTGCGAAAAGTCGCTGAGGATTTCCCCACGGTAGTTGACGGTGCCGGAAGTGGCCTGGTCCATGCCGCCCAGAATGTTGAGCATGGTGGTCTTGCCGGAGCCGCTGGGGCCCAGGATGACGACGAATTCGCCTTCTTTAATGTCGAAGGACACGCCACGGAGGGCTTCGACGGTGACTTCGCCCATGAGGTAATGCTTCGTCAGTTGGCTGATGTTGAGGATCTGGTTTTGTTCCATGGGGCGTGCCTCCTCGTGGTGGTGGAAGGGGGTGTTGGAAGAGGGTGTCAGACACCTTCTTCCGTTTTGACGTGGAAGAAGGTGTCTGACACCGCCTTCCGTTCTCGACCCCAGTCTCACCTGTCCATTATTGTAATTTATACCGAAACTGCGCCCAGTCAAACGCTGAGGGTGGCGGTGGGGGTGGGAATGTTAGCGGGGGACCATCGGTAGGGTACTGTTTTTAGTAGACGGCATTTCGGGTTTGGTGGTACACGCCGCGCCCTTCCCCCATTACTTTTCCCCTATTTTTTTCCATCCTCTTCCGCCCCTGCCAGAGTCGATCACTCACCGTAATACACCGGCACAACCGGCCCGCCATGAGTATTCCGGTCTTGTGCCATTCATGACGGCAGCCGGTAACCTGGTAATGGCCGGCTGAGGAAACCGGTGGGGGCCGCGTGGTTTTTCGAAGGATTCTTTTCTGAGGTTTTTAAGGATTTTGGGGGCTGGATTGGGCTCTGCATAGGTGGTATAATGTGATGTTGAATTTTAATGCCTGGAGGAAAGATAAATGGGTCGTATAGGAACAATTGAGAACAGAAAGAACAAGCAGGACGCAAAACGCGCGAAGATTTTTACGAAGCTTGGGCGGTACATCATGGTGGCGGCGCGGGAAGGCGGGGGCGACCCTATGTACAACCCGGCGCTGATGAGTGCCATTGAGAAGGCCAAGGCGGCCAATATGCCCAATGACAATATTGATCGTGCCGTTAAGAAGGGCACGGGGGAGTCGGACGGCGCCATCTTTACGGAGCTGACTTATGAAGGTTATGGCCCGGGCGGCGTGGCGGTGCTGGTGGAGTGCCTCACAGACAAGCAGAACCGCACGGCGGCAGATGTTCGCTCTTACTTCTCCAAGGGCAACGGCAACCTGGGGACGAATGGCTGCGTCAGCTTTATGTTTGACCGCAAAGGCGTCCTGGTCATCGACCGACTGGAGAACATGGACGAGGAGACGGTCATGATGCAGGCTCTGGAAGCGGGCGCGGAGGACTTCATTGCCGAGGAGGATCACTTCGAGATCTATACGTCTATTGAAGACTTTGGGGCAGTGCGTGATACCCTTAAAGCCGATGGTTACGAATTCTCCATGGCCGAGCTGAGATACCTCCCGCAGACGACGACGGCGCTGACGGACGAGGACGATATCAAGAATATGCAAAAGCTCATTGATCTGCTGGAGGACTCGGACGACGTGCAGACAGTGTACCATAACTGGGAGCAGGCTTAGGGAATCAGGCGTTTAGGCGTTTTGTTGGTTGAATTATAAAATGGATGTTGACAGGCATCCTTGTGTCAGAATGGTTAATCGCGAACTGTGGATTGATCAGAGATGACACAAGGGTGCTTTTTCGTTTTTTGAAAATTGTACAATTAATTTTTAGGGTGACCCCAAAATTGAAGGGAGAGTTATCGAAATTAACAAATAGGCATGTAAAAGTCGTTGCCGAGAGAGGGGGGCGGAGGAACCGGTCTGTAGACCGCTAAAGGTCGTTCTTTTTACTTTGGCAGATTCGTGGCCAGGGTAGTTTAAATTGTTGGTTCAACCATGGTATTGAAAGGACGTGTACACATGAGAAAATCTATAGCTTTGTTGCTGATTTCTATGATGGTTTTGACATTGACCGCATTTTCATTTGCGGATAACGGGAATCCAATGAAAGACAAGAACCAATCCGGAGTCAACGCATTTGTTTTGGATGATGATTTGTTTATTACGGTGTGGTTGGATGCAGAGGTTGGGGATATTTTAAAGGAAATTAGTGTTGAAATTAATGACGATGATGATGTCATTGCTGAATGGTTTGATGATTTCGAAGTAAGTCACGAATTTGGTTCAAAGGTGTTTAAATATACTTTTGAAGCAGTAGATTATACACCAGCAGATGAGTTTGAAATCACGGTTTTTGCTGACTTCTCAGATGGAGAAGATCAAGTGTTAACCAAAAAAGTTGATTTAGAAGATCTTGACAAAGAGGATAACGACGAAGACGACGAAGATGATGAAGAAGACCTTGACGAGGATATGGATCCTGCCGCTCCAGCCGTTGCAAATAGGCTTCTTAAAGAAGCCGGCATTTCGAACCGTGTAGAGGGCGTCAATTTGATCGCGCTTGTCGCTGGTGAGATGAATGAAGAAGAGCCTTTCGGTCTGGACGAGATCGAGGATCTTGAAGACCTGGAAGTGGCAGTTGAAGGTTTTCTGGTGGATCAATTAAACGATATGCTCGGAAAAACTCACAATGATTTGGCAGACTTTACAGACCATTTTACTGATACGGAAAAAACAGTCGGAAAACCAGTCGTTGAAAAAATGAAGCCACAACAACTCGACAATGACGACGATGAAGATGATGAAGATGACGACGATGAAGATGATGACGATGAAGACGATGACGATGACGATGACGATGAAGACGATGACAACAAAGGTGAAAACCCAGGCAAAGGCAACAAAAAATAGGTCAATACAAGATCAATAGATAATGAAAAGCAGTTCTGATTTTGAGGTGTAGGATCTTTATGGTTCTGCGCCTTTTCTTTTGATTAGCATGTGACTCTATGGTCACATGACTCTATGGTCATATTATACCCGAAAATCGGCGGCAAAGTATTAAAAATCTATAAAGAGTGTCTGGTACAAGTTCTGAGTTGGTGACAGGCACTCAATCAACTTTGGTGTCAGACACTCAGTTAACTTTAGTGCCTGTCACTCACTTCATCCCACATGCCTGGTGATAGAGCTCCAGCAGGTGATTTGCCAGGTCCTCTGCGCCTTGGTGGGCGACGTGATTTCTGCAGCGTGTATGCCAGTCGTGCCATTCTAAGGAAGATAACTGTCCAAAGGCTTTCAGATGTGCTCCAAAATCAGCAGCATCTGTGAAGACAAAACCGTTGACCTGATCGATGACCTGATTTTTGTACTGAGAATCCAGCCGCTGAAGTACCGGAAGGCCCATAGCCTGGGCTTCCAGCAGGGAGATGGACATCATTTCAGTAAGGGAAGCGCTGACAAAGACATCAGCGGCAGCATAGTAGTGGGGCATGTTTTCATAAGGAATTTTACCTGTGAAAATGATCTGATGGGCGATGCCGGCATCTGTTGCAGCTTGTTCCAGGTGATCCCGCTCTGGGCCGTCTCCCACGATCATCAGATAAAAGGGATCCTTAGGCTGAATACTGGCTTTCCAAAGATCCAGCAGTGTTTCAACGCTCTTTTCTTTTCCCAGACGTCCAACGAAAATTGCGGTGAGGTGACCATCGGGGATATTGTACTTGAAGCGGATCTCTTGTCTGATCCCTGGTTCGAGGTTATGCGCATCGAACTTATGAAGGTCAACGCTGTTAGGGATATAGTAAAAGGGTGAGGTTACTTTTCTGGCTTTCAAGTAGGCGGCGGCCTTTTCTGAAGGGCCGGTCGTAATGCGGGCAAAATTTGCCAGGAATCGAACATAACCGTGTGACAAGGCTTTGGTTATCGGCATAAATGGTTTGGGTGCCAAGTAATGGAGGTAGTCATCATAGGCGGTGTGGAGGGTGTAGACCATTGGAAGTTTAAGTTTTCGAGCTGCCAGCATGCCAAAGGTGCCCATGCCGAATTCATTGTGGATATGAATGACGTCGGGGTGGAATGCTTTGAGGATCTTTAGACGCTCGAAACTATAAGGGAACGCGATTCCATACCCATAGATCCGTTTTAAAGTGAGTCCGGGACAATGGAGCACGCCTTCCTCATCAATAAAGTGGTGTTTGGTATGTGGATCGGAGGCAAGAATCAAGACGTGATGACCTAAATTTCTGAGTCCTTCAGCCAAGACTTCAATGTGAGTAATGACGCCATTAGTATAGGGGTGCCAGGTATCCGTCAAGAGCACAATGTTCATGAGTCAGCTCCTTTCGCCAAATGATTCATTGGAAAAAGTATATCACGTCAATACAGGATTGGCGATTGGGGATAACTCTGGTTTCAAGATAGAGAATACAAATCTTAAAAGTTCATTAAATGTGTCTGGTACAATTTCTGAGTTGGTGACAGGCACTCGTTTCGTTTTTGTCCGCGTCACTAAATCAAAACCTGTCCGCGTCACCAACCTGAAAGTTGTCCGCGTCACCAACCTGAAAACCATCCCAGATGTTAAATATTTGTGAACATGCACTTCGGGGGTTGCAATTTTACTTGCACAGGCGTATGATCGTAAATATCAGAGGTCAGGTCGGGATAAAATCTGCGAAGACTACCTGAGATCCAGCAAAATAGCGGGTTGTAATCAACGAATAATTGGGAGGTGCGCGACAGTGATCATTATGAGAAGACATGCTTTATCCGGATTTGTCCACGGTCGCGGTGGTTAGTTCTGAAACGGTATGCAATTATTCCTGCATTTTCGTTATAGTTTTAACAACTACAGTCAATAATCAACATTAAACCTTCAATTATTTATTAATTATAAACCGCCCATTTTTCATTCTATTAAAAGCAGAATGATCAAAAGACAGGGCGAAATATCCATAATTATAAGGGGTCTTTGTCATGTCCAGTACAATCGCGTTTGAAACCAATCAAATGCTCGAACTTATAGCCATTGTTTTATTTTCTGGTGTTCTGTTTTCCAAGCTCAGCAAACTCATTCATATGCCGGATGTCGTCATGTACATCCTGGCTGGGATCTTAATTGGCCCGGCGACGTTCAACCTCATCGACATTAATGATTACCCCGCCGCTAACCAGCTGATCCTCACTTTTGGGGCAGCGTATATCCTCTACGACGGCGGCCGGGAAATCAACCTGAAAGTCCTAAACAAAGTCAAATTTTCGGTGTTGTCGCTGGCGACCATCGGCGTGGTGGTTTCTACGGCTATTACGGGGGTGGCGGCCAGCAAGATCCTGCACGTGGACCTGCTCACCG
This sequence comes from Acidaminobacter sp. QWL-03, assembly GCF_058683855.1. Taxonomy (NCBI): domain Bacteria; kingdom Bacillati; phylum Bacillota; class Clostridia; order Peptostreptococcales; family Acidaminobacteraceae; genus Acidaminobacter; species Acidaminobacter sp. QWL-03. Next base: position 1,309,128 of record NZ_CM178752.1, on the reverse strand, counting down.
GGCTGCTGCTGGGCTCCGTCATCGCCTCCACAGATCCGTCGGTGCTGGTGCCGCTGTTTAAAACCATGAACATCAGCAAGCGCTTGAAGCAGACAATCATCGCGGAGTCGGCGTTCAACGACGCGGTGGGCGCCATCACCACACTGACGCTGCTGGGGCTCATTGCGGGCAGCGCGTTTTCCCTCAGCGGCACGCTGCTCGAGCTTCTCATCAGCGCAGGGGGCGGCGTCGCGGTAGGACTGGCTGTAGGCTTCCCGGCGTCCTACCTGATCGCCAGCCGCAAGCACGGGGTGTTCTCTGAGCATCCATCGGAGATTGGCTTAGCCACCGTCATCAGCGCCTACATCCTGGCTTCCCACTTCGAGTTCAGCGGCTTCCTGGCGGTCTTCGTGGTCGGCATGATCTGCGGCAACAAAAAAATCATAGGCCTCTGGGTGCCGGAAGAGCAATATGAAACCCAAGTCCGCTTCAAAGAGGTCCTGACGCTGATCCTGCGCATGATGATCTTCATCCTGCTGGGCGCCAGCATCGACTTTTCAATCCTGTTCTCAAACCTCGGCGGCGCGCTGTTGGTGGTCGCCGTTCTCATCTTCGCGGCGCGGCCGGTGTCCGTCCTGATCAGCGTTCTCTGGGACCGCCAGGCCAAATGGAGCCTCAAAGAGGTCCTCTACATGTGCTGGGTCCGAGAAACCGGTGTCATCCCCGCCGCCCTCGCCGGCATGATGCTGGCGGCAGACGTCCCGGGCGCGCGCATCATCTCCTCCGTGACCTTCGCGGCCATCTTCATCACCCTGACCTTCCAGGCCAGCACGGCCAGACTGCTCGCCCACCTCTTAAAGCTGGAAGAAGCTCTGCCGATGGTCACAGAGCCCACCGCCTCAACCCTGTCAAACACTGACGACACCGTCACAGATCCCTACAGCGTCCCAAGCGGCGATGAGCACTACAGCCGCGACTGCCTCGAAGAACCTTATCCGGTGTACTTGCTGGCACGGTAAGGGATGGAAGAAGGCATCTGCGTGATGGAAGAAGGTGTCAGACACCCGCTTCCGCACATCAACAAAAACAGACCTGTCATTGCGGGAGCTCGCTCACGCAGGGACAGGTCTGTTTTTATTGAAGCACGTCTTTACCTTTCGCGAATCTGTAACTGGTACTTCTGAAGCTTATAATTCAGCGACTGCTTCGAAATCTGCAGCCGGCCGGCCAGCTCGGAGAGGGAGCGGATGCCCTCAGAGCGGGACAGGATCAGGTGCTTTTCGAAGTCATCGAGGGCGTCGCCCAGGCTGAGAGACTCCGGCGGCAGGGTCATGGCGTAATTTGGCGGTGATGGGGGCTGCGGCTGACCATCGGCTAATGCTTTGGGTTTGGCGGCGGGCTGTGAGACAGAAGGACTCAAATTAAAAGCGTTTGTGCCGATGATCACCTGTCCCAGCGCTGCACCTTCGACCATAAACTCGGGCAGGTCCTCGACGCTGATCTGGCTCGACGTGGCGAAGTTGAAAGCGCTCTCAATGACATTCTTGAACTCGCGGACATTGCCGGGCCAGCTGTACGCAAGCAGCCTGTCAGCGACCTCCGGGGTCACGCCCTTCATGGCCATCCCGTACTCACTGTTGAACAGTTTTAGGAAGTGGTCGGTCAGCAGCGGGATGTCCTCAGCGCGCTCCCTGAGGGAAGGCACTTTGATCTGGACGCTGGAAAGCCGGTAGAAGAGGTCAGGGCGCATCAGCTGGCGGTCAATGCAGCTCTGGGGATGCTCGTTCACAGCAGCGATGATCCGCACGTCAAACTTCTTGGGCTCGTGACTGCCTATGCGGGTGACCTTTTTCTCCTCAATGGCCCGCAGGAGCTTGGCCTGCATGCTGAGGTCCATGGAGTTGAGCTCGTCCAGGAAGAGGGTGCCGCCGTTCGCAATCTCGAAGAGACCGGGCTTGTTCTCCGCGCCGGTGTAGCTGCCTTTGGTGGTTCCAAAGAAAATGCTCTCCAGGAGGGTGTGGGGGATGGCCGCGCAGTTCTGGGAGACGAACATGGCGCCCCACCGGCTGCTGCCGCTGTGGATGGACTGGGCCACCAGTTCCTTGCCCGAGCCCGTTTCGCCGTAAATGAGGACGCTGGCGTTGGTCTTTGAAACCCGGACGAGCTTTTGCTTCAGGCTGCGGATCACTGCTGACTCGCCGACAATGTCCTTGACCTCATAGAGCCCATCCTTATGGGAGCTGGTCATGTTGGGCAGGTCGATGAAATTCTTCAGCGCAGCGGTATCCAGGTATTTGGAAGTGCTCACCGCACCAATGATCTTACCGTTTTCCATGATGGGAAACGTATTGTCCAGCACCAGCATCTCGCCGCCGCCCATGTATTCCAGCTTCTGAATCTGGTTCACCGTGGTCTCGCCGTAGCGGAGCGCCCGGTAGCACGTCGAATCCTCCGCCTTCAGGTTCGGATACACTTCCATAGGGGTTTTGCCGATGGATTCCTTTTCCTTCAAATCAAAGCTGCCAGGCAAAAATTGTTTATTGTAAACGATGCGGCACTGGTCGTCGACGATCATGAGTCCATCGACAAAATTTTCGATTTTGGTGATCACGTCGTAATAGGCTTCGAGCATGGGAGGTACCTCGCTTTCAGGGTGGGGTGGGAGGTGGGTTGAGATGGGAGACAGTCACCGACCTGCGGTTGGTGACTGTCTCTGGTTTGAAGTGAGTGCCTGTCACCAAGTTGGAGTGAGTGCCTGTCATCAAGTTGGAGTGAGTGCCTGTCACCAAGTTGGAGTGAGTGCCTGTCACCAAGTTGGAGTGAGTGCCTGTCACCGAGTTAATTTTGGTGCCAGAGCTTCTATTTTCTCAATTATACCAGAGGTTGGCGCATCCTGAGCTGCATACGTAAAAATATTTTTACCTCCGGGTTTTACTAAGCAAAAACCTTAAGGCATTGTAACTTTCAATCTGTAGACGATGCACAATCACAAATGGTATAATCCTCTCGAAAAGCCTTGACATAACACGACAAGGAGGTGGTTTGCCATGGAACGCACTATAGACCAAAGAGTAATTGACATCCAGCAGATGCCGGAACAGGCAGACGCCTTCATTCTCGAAAATGACGCCTTTATCCGCAACTGCATCCGCCACTTTCAGAACCGCTCAGTCGCCTCCCAAAACTCCAGACAGGTCGTGTCAGACAGCGAGGATCACTGGGCCGTCTCTCTGGAGGCCTTCCACGAAGCTATGCAGACTTACCATTACGACAAAGGCAGCTTTTACAGCTTTGCCGCCATGGTTATAGAGCGTCGCCTGATTGACCATGCCCGCCGCGAAGCCAGGCATTTGAAAGAGGTGCCCATCGACCCTTATGTCTTTGAGAGTGGCAGCGAGCAGGATGACGCCTACCCGGACCATGGCATGCGCAGCCAGGTGGTCCGCCAGCTCAGCGTCGAGCCCGACGAGTCCCTCAAGCTCGAGATCGAAGCCGCCAATCAGCGGTTCTCAGACTTCGGCTTTTCATTCTTTGATTTAGCCGATAGTTCCCCAAAAGCCCAAAAAACCAAAGCCGCATGCGCGCTGGCAGTCAATTGTATCCTGGAGTCGCCTGTCCTGCTTCAGGAACTAAAGAGAAACGGCCAGCTCCCCATAAAAAGTTTGGAAAAAATGTCGGGGGTACCCCGAAAAATTATCGAGCGCCATCGAAAGTATATTATAGCGGCAACTGAAATCGTCGGTGGGGACTATCCTCACTTATCGCAGTACATGAGCTTCATTAAAAGGGGGACATCCAGATGAAAGCTGTTATTACAGAGATCAGAGGAGCGAAAGCAGCTGTACTGCAAGACGACGGCAGCATCCGACTTCTCGAAAATAAGAATTATAAGATTGGACAGGTGGTAGAAGTGAAAACAACTAAATGGTACAACAAGGCAACCCGATGGGTGGCTGCAGCGGCAGCTGTGCTCATGATTACATCAGGCGCAGCATCTTACGCGTATTTGAATCCGGTTGCGACGGTGAGCCTTGACGTTAATCCAGGGATGGAACTCAAAGTCAACAGCTTTAACAGAGTCATTAAAGTTGAAGCTATGAATGAGGATGCAGTGGCCATTCTTGAGAAGATCGGCCAAGACTTGAAAGGCAAAGAACTAGAAGACGCCATTCATGAAGCTATTGAGGAAATGATCAAAGAAGGCATCATCGATCAGGAAGACGGCGAAACCAAAGTCTATATCTCCGTAAACCACAAGAACCAGGAGAAAACCCGTGAAATCGTCGTCAAACTAGGTGAAGACCTGACTACTTTTATTGAGGAAAAAGGATTTGAAGCAGATGTTGTCGAAGTCGAAGGCATTGGCGCAGAGCGCGTTGCACTGGCTGCTGAGTTAGAAATCACTCCTGGAAAACTCAATCTTATTGAGAAGCTTTGGGATTCTATGTCGGAAGAAGATCAAACCGGAAGAGACTACGATTTGTGGCTTAAAGAAATGGCTGATGACGAAGACCTCACCGTCAAAGACATCATGAAAGAAATCAAGCGCAATCGTCTCGGTGTCGAAGTCCTTCCTGAAGACCAAGCCAATGACAAAGACAAAGGCAAAAGCAAAAGCAATGAGACTGCCGATGGTGAGGACGCCGTCGAAAACGGCAAAGGCAAACCAGAATCCGCTCCTGGCCTTGAAGGTAAGGATAAAGAAGACAAGTTTCCAAACGAAAACGCTAACGAAAACTCAAGCGGCAACAATGCCGGCGGAAAGAACGGCGGAAATTAAGCAAAATTGAAGGACATGGTGAAGGAACCGGCGCCCCGCGCCGGTTCCTTTTTTAAATTTAAAGAAACTCGGTGTCTGACACCGAGTTTCTAGTGTAGGAACCGGCCCCGCGCCGGTTCCTATTTTAAATTTGAAGAAACTCGGGGTCAATAGGCACCAGCCGCTGACACCGAGTTTCTCATCCTTTTCACAGTGTACATTTCATGATACAATCTTAGATACTTCGTACACGAACTTTACACAGAGAAAGGAAGATTCTTAAGTGGCTCAACCTCCAAAGACAATTGAACCGGTTCCGGTCAAAGCGCCGGCACCTAAATATAAAGATTTTTTTCAACTCAAGCTTAATACTTTTATGATCTGTCTGGCCGTCGCGTTAGGCCTCACGATCATTAATCCTTTGGGACTCGAAATCAACCAGCAAATTGTCTTTGGCTCACTTTTGCTGACGGTGCTCAGCTGGGCGTTTCAGGCGATTTCACAGTCGGTGGCGTCAATCTTCCTGCTGGTGGTGTTTTCGATTTTTGGCATGACGCCGCTGCAGCAGGTGTTTAAGTTTCCGCTGTCGGATAATTTCATTACCATTGCCATGTCGTTTTTGATGTCCCAGGCCATTGTCAATTCCGGGATCGCGGCGAGGCTGGCAGATACGCTGCTGGCGCGGTTCGTGCGGAAGCCCATGGACCTGATCTGGGTGGGGATCGCAGCGAACTTTCTACTCATGTTTTTGATTCCTCAGCCGTTTTCACGGACCATTCTGCTGGCGGCCATTTTTGTGGAATATATCAAGCGGCATAAGCTGCCAGGCGCCACCAGCGAGATCATCATGCTCAACCTTTTTTTGACGGCGGTGACGACGCTGATGATGTTTTTGACGGCGGACGTGATCCTCAACAACTTTGCGGTGGAGATGAGCGGGACGGACATCAGCTGGTTCGAGTGGGCGAAGTGGATGGCCGTGCCGAGTTTTGTCACGACGCTGATCATGTCAGGGCTGCTGATTCTCATGAATAGAAAGGTGTTTGAGGTGGCGCTTGGGCGACCATCGGCTAAAGAAGGGGAAGAGGACCCTGAGCACATTGTCAGCCATTCGCCCTTCAGCAGGAGCGAGAAGATCGTCCTGGCGCTGGTCTTAGCGACGGTGGGGCTGTGGATGACGGAGTCGATGCACGGGATTTCGTCCGCCTGGGTGGCGGTGGCGTGCGTGGCGGGGCTGGCGATCTTCACGGGGACATTGAAATTTAAGGACCTAAAGTCTCTCAACCTTCCGCTGATGCTGTTTTTGACGGCAGCGTTCTCGATAGGCAGCGTCATGCAGGTCAGCGGGATTTCCGCGGCTATGTTTTCGGTGTTCAGGATGGACGCGGTGGTGGGAACGGCTTGGTTTGTTCCGGCGATCATAGGCCTGAACGCGGTGATTCATCAGCTGGTGGGAAGTACTGTGACATCGCTTTCGATTACGGTGCCGGGGCTGCTGGCCATTGCGGGGGGCGCGCTGAGCCCCATTGCCATTATGTTTATGTCCTATGTGACGGTCAATTTGCATTTCTTCCTGCCATTTCAGCAGATCGTGCTGCTGATTGGGATTGAGCATTACAGCCCACGGCACATCCTGAAAATTGGGGTAGTCATGACGGTTCTGACGCCAATTATTGTGCTGCTGCTGTATATGCCGTGGTTTGCGCTTGTGCAGTGACGCGGACGGTTTTCACTTTGGGGACGCGGACAACTATCAACTTGGTGACGCGGACAACTCTTGAACTGGGGACGGGGACAGCAATATAAATGCGACAATTATTCTGGTTGTTGTTCATTATTATTCCGATAGAAAATTGGAAAAGTATTGTGATAGAATTAGCAGTAAGTAACTCTCTTTTTCCCATTAATGACAGGAGTTGACGCTGTGAAAATTTCTCTCGAAAACATAATGGCCCATGAGGAAGAAGAAGTGATCATCCGTTGTTACGAAGTGAGTGAAGACATTCTGGAGTTGGTCAATAAGCTGAAAACACATAAGCGCAGTCTGATTGGCTACAATGGGAACGCCATCTATCAGCTCAATTTGTCCAATGTCTATTATTTTGAATCCGTGGACAATAAAGTCTTCATCTACTGCCGTAATGAAATCTATGAGAGCAAGCAGAAACTCTATGAGCTTGAAGAGATCTGTGATCACCGAAGGTTTTTCAGGGCGTCAAAATCCACCATCGTCAATATAACCAAAATATCACATATCAAGCCGTCAATAAGTGGGAGATTTGAAACAACCATGGAAAACGGAGAAAAATTAATGGTATCCAGACAATATGTCCCTATACTTAAATCCAAGCTTGGCTTGTAAGGGGGAGAAACACATGAGGTTCTTAGATCTCGCCAGACAACTGATCAAAGATTACTTTATCATCTTTGGCATTCTGATTATTGGTAGCGTCTTTCTTACTCCGCCTGAAACCATTAATAGGGATTACGTTCTCTTAACCATGACCTTCGCAGCGGTAGGAGACTTGCCCAGCCTTGTGCTTTGGTCAAAAACAGAGCTCACTGAAGAAGGCAGAAAATTGCGGTCGATCGTTCATTTCATTTTGCTCGAGGGCGTCATTCTCATCTATGCCGGCATGACCGGGATTGTTTCAAGCGCACTCGAGGTTGTCCTATTTGCGTTTCAGATTCTGGTCATCTACGGTCTCGTTCGATTCATAACCTGGCGAGGTGACCTGGTCACAGCAAATAAAATCAACAAAAAATTAAAAAATTTTCAAATAAACGATAACCTGGATTAGGCGGACGTCTCAAGTCAAAGCCTTCTCAAACCTTCTACATCCCTCTCCAGCCTCACCAACCTCACCCGCCGCGCCTGAGCTTCAACTTACCCGGCCATTTTTACAACTTACCTATGAAAATGGACAGCTTGGCTTTTTCGTCTTTGCAAGCCATTCGCCAACGGTTATGATGAATCCATTAATTGAAAGTGAGGGATCATCATGGGCATTGTTATCTTGGTTATCATACTGCTTACCGAAATTGCGTTAATGATTTATTGTTTAAAGACCAAGCAGAACCAAAATGAAAAGAGAAGTCAAATCAGAATTGCCGAGTGGCTGATTTTTATGGTCGCCTTAATCACTCCGCTTGTTGAGTGGAGTTTTCGCTGGTATTTCCTAATGGCCGTTTTAACTGCGCTGGCTGTCATTGGCGGTTTTAGACTTTGGATGACTAAGCAAGGACCCAAGCCCTACAACAGAGGCCGTATTGTCATGAAGGGATTTGCCATGATTCTGATGATGGCCTTTGCAGTACTTCCGGCGATTATTTTTCCGCAATATGACAGCCCTGCCATAACTGGCGATCTTCAGGTTCAAACAGTAACCACTACCTTGACAGATCTAAGCCGCATTGAAACCTTTTCAGACAGCGGTGAGCACCGCCAGCTAAATATTCAAATTTGGTACCCACAGGCTACGAATGAAAAATACCCCCTCATTGTCTTTTCCCACGGCGCCTTTGGCGTGAAGATGAGCAACACCTCGACCTTTATGGAACTTGCCAGTCATGGCTATGTCGTATGCGCCATTGACCATCCCTATCATGCTGCTGGGACGGTGGATGGGGAGGGTCGAGTGACCATCGGCAGCAAAAAATTCATACAACAGGTTATGGAGATCAACAGCGACCTTTATGACGAACGGGCACAGTACGAAATTTTCAGTCAGTGGATGACGCTTCGTACGGAGGACATGAATTTTGTCCTGGACCAGCTCCTAAAAGGCCCAGAAACGACTACACCGAAGATTTACAGCCTCATTGACACGGACAAAATTGGTCTGATGGGGCACTCCTTGGGCGGAGCGGCGAGCGCACAGCTTGGGCGCGTCAGGGGAGACATCAGTGCTGTCATCAACCTGGACGGCACCATGCTGGGCGAATATCGACAGAGCGCGACAGGGGAGCCAATCATGAACGAGGTGCCGTTCACGCTGCCGCTGCTCAATTTTTATTCTGAGGATCTGCTCACCGCACTCAAAGCGGAACCTGAAACGGATTACATCAATCACCACATTTCAAAGATTTCGCCGATGGCCTTTGAAACCCACATCCAAGGCAGCAATCACATGAGCTACACGGACTTACCCCTGTTTTCGCCTTTTCTGGCCAACCAACTGTCAGGAATATCCGGCGGCTCCACAGAAGCGAGGGTGGACCCGGCCTATGCAATAGAGACAATGAATAAGCTGGTGCTTGAGTTTTTTGATTGTTTTCTCAAAGATACTGGTGAATTTGCCGCAATGTCGTCTTATTGAACCCACAAAACCGGGAATTGTTGACCACAGGCGCCCGGAAAGTATTGACCAGCAAAACAGGTCGGTCATGTTTTTGCTTTTCTGTTTGGTGAAAAAGTGATAAGGTTAAATTGTTAAATGTCAACCATCACACACACCGGGGGTCACTATGCTGAATTATCGCTCTCTAAAGGACATAGTCTATGATTACATCTCCGAGCAGATCCGCACGAAGGCGCTGAAGCCGGGGGAAAAGATCAATGAAAACATAATTTGCGACGCACTGGAAATTTCGCGCACACCGGTACGGGAGGCGCTGATCCAGCTCAGCAACGAGGGCTACATCGAGCAGATTCCGCGGCGGGGTTTTGTGGTGCGGGAGGTGTCCCTGGAGCGGGCCAATAATATCTATGAGATTATTGGAGTGCTGGAGGCGCTGGCAACCACGGCCTGTTTGAAGCATCCGGAGAGTCTGGATCTTGAGGCCATGCGGGACCTGGCGCGGCAAATGGATCTAGTCATAGACGAAGGGGATTACGACCACTACTATCACCTGCAGAACCGGTTTCACGAATCCTTCATTCAGTCCAGCGGCAACGAGGACTTGATCCGGATTTTGGCCAGCCTGAAGAAGACCTTCATTAAGCGGTCGTATAACCCATCTGGGTCGGAGGCGCTTTATAAGGAGGCGCTGCGCAAAACCAACGAAGAGCACTGGAAGATGCTGGAGCTCTTTGAGGCCGGGGAAGCCGAGGCGCTTTGGCGGTTTGTGCGGGAGGTTCACTGGAACCTCAAATACGCGGATATGGAGATTATGATTTGATAATGCTGAAAATATGGATTCAAGAGTCCCTGATGTCGTTTGTCAGGGACTTTTTTTTACCCTATACAAAGAACGCTGAGCCCATTCATCAGGGAGCTAGCTCTCTTCTGCACGGACTCAGCGTTCTTTGTGCAGCTTAAGTTACAATTCACGTCACCAGACGTGCACCTCGCTTCGCACTGCGCCTCGCTCCGCTCAACTGCGTGCTGCGCTTCGGTCACGGGCTGCGCCCTATACAAAGAACGCTGAGTCCATTCGTCAGGGAGCTAGCTCTCTTCTGCACGGACTCAGGGTTCTTTGTGCAGCTTAAGTTACAATTCGCGTCACCAGACGTGCACCTCGCTTCGCACTGCGCCTCGCTCCGCTCGTCTGCGTGCTGCGCTTCGGTCACGGGCTTCGCCCTATACAAAGAACGCTGCGCCCATTCATCAGAGAGCAAGCTCTCTTCTGCATGGATTCAGCGTTCTTTGTGCAGCTTAAGTTACAATTCGCGTCACCAGACGTGCACCTCGCTTCGCACTGCGCCTCGCTCCGCTCGTCTGCGTGCTGCGCTTCGGTCACGGGCTTCGCCCTATACAAAGAACGCTGAACCCATTCATCAGAGAGCAAGCTCTCTTCTGTATGGATTCAGCGTTTTTTGTGCACGTCTTTTAACTGAAAATTCAAACAACATCTTGACGTGGCCAAATAAATGAACTACAATGAGTTTAATCAATATATAATATATAAAAAACAATAAAAATACAAAACGTCCTATGCATCACCTCACCATCACCAAACCATCATAAGACCTGACGAGGAGAGATCAGCATGCACTACGGAAGTCAATCCATGACCGGAAAACTGAAAACTGTATTGATCAAGCACCCCGAAGTCGCCTTCAAAAACCAAAACACCTTGAACGCAGACTTCGAAGCCTTTGGCTATATTGGCGCGCCAGACTATGAAACCGTCCTCAAAGAGTACAGCGTCTTCGAAGCCGCGCTCAAATCCGAGGGTGCCGAGCTCCTCTATTTGCCGATGGAAGCCAGCGTGGGCCTCGACTCGATCTATGCCCACGACCCGCTGAAGGTCACTAAAAATGGTGCCATTTACTTTCCAATGGGCAAAGCCCTTCGCGCCAAAGAGGCCGCTGCAACCCGCAATTTCCTCGAAGCCAAAGGCATTCCAACGCTGGGCGTTATCGAAGCCCCGGCTATGATTGAAGGCGGCGATATTGTTTGGCTGGATGAGCGCACGGTAGCCATTGGCAGAGGGTACAGAACCAATGACGCAGGCATCGAGGCCTTCCGAAAACTCACGCAGGGCATCGTGGATGAGATCATTGTTGTACCAATGCCCCATGGGGACGGGCCAGAGGCCTGCCTACACCTCATGAGCATCATTTCCATGGTGGACCAGGATCTGGCTGTGGTCTATTCCAAATACATGCCGGTCTTCTTCAGGGAGCTGCTGCTGAAACGCGGCATGACGCTGATCGAGACGCCGGACGCTGAATACGACTACCTGGGGACCAACGTCCTGGCCATTGCACCGCGCGTGGCCGTCATGGTGGAAGGCAACGACGCCGTTAAGAAGGGTCTCGAAGCCTGCGGCGCCAAAGTTTACACCTACCCGGGCAAAGAGGTATCCTATCGCGGCACAGGCGGTCCGACCTGCCTCACAGCACCAATCTGTAGGGAGTAGCTGCCAATAATCTCAGGAGCGTGATCACTTTGGAAACAAGTAAAGAACCTCATCATAAGTCCATTAAAGCCATTGACCCTGAGGCGATTGAAAAAATATTCTACCCTTATGTGGCAATCAATTCCGAATCCGGATCTCCGGCAGAAAACGCAGCCAGCGCTTACGTTTATAGACACTTCAAGGACCATCCTTATTTCGTGAAGCATCCGGACCACTTTGGCCTTTATAAAGTTAAGCATGATCCCCACCAGAGAGAAGTCGCATGGGCTATGATCAAAGGCAGCAGCAACAGGACCATTGTAATGGTTCATCATTTCGACGTCGTGGAGATTGAAGACTTCAAAAACCACAAAGCGTTCGCTTTCAATCCTGAAAATCTCCTCGCTTCGCTGGCAGAGGACCCTGAAGCGATCAGCGAGGAGGCCATGGCGGATTTAAAATCAAATCGATGGATCTTTGGTCGTGGTTCGGCTGACATGAAGGGCGGCGGTTCGATTCAAATGGCCATCATGGACGCCTTTGGCCACCAGGAGGACTTTGATGGCACACTGATCCTGATCGCAGTCTCAGACGAGGAAAATCTTTCAGGCGGCATGCGTTCGGCGGCCTTGCTCCTGGATGAGCTTAAGGACAGTCACCAGCTGGATTACATTCTGATGATCAATTCGGAGCCCCATCAGCGAAAAACGCCGGAATGCGGGATGCTGTCCGGTGGATCCATCGGCAAAATCCTTCCTTTTGTGTATGTAAGAGGGATCCTGGCCCATGCAGGCAAGAGCGCGGAGGGCTTTAACCCAGTTCAGATTTTGAGCGAAATTGTGCGGCGGACAGAAATGAATCCGACCTTGGCGGATGTCGCTGAAGAAGTGGGGGAGATGTCCCCGCCGCCAACTTGGCTGATGGTACGGGACAGCAAAACGACCTATGACGTCTCCATGCCGCTGACGGCATTTGGGTGTATCAGCTTTCAGCCTCTTTCCAGCATGCCGGATCAGATTATCCGCACCCTGGTGGACATGGCGAGATTTTCAGCTGAGGAAGTGGCCGCCCGGGTCAACGTGGCCGCAGACCTTTACAACAAGCATACGAGAAGACCTAAGCGAACGGTTCGGTGGGCACCCGAGGTCCTGACGTTTTCAGAACTGATTCAGCGGTGCGAAGCGCGCTTCGGAGAGCGGTTTCATGCCTTCTATCAAGAAGCGCTTAAAAAAGAAAACGAGTCTATGTACAAGGGCATCGACAATCATGCCGAAGCGACTTGGAATTTGCTTGACAGCATCCTTGACTTTTTAGGAACCGATCAGCCGATGGTCGTCATAGGCGTCGTCCCACCATACTATCCAAGTGTGTCTTATCTCGACCGTCCTGAGCATACGGCGGTCGTCCTTGGGCTGAATCAGGTTCTCAACGCGCTGACGTCTGAGAATTATGGCCAGTCTTACGACCTCGAAGCTTATTTTACAGGGATTTCAGACTTAAGTTATGTCTCTTTAAAACCTGAAGAGGTACAGACCCTGGAGGCGGCTGTTGCAGCTCAGATGCCGCTTTATGGTGATTTCTACGCCATTCCTTTCGACGCCATTGCCAGAAATGCCATGCCATGCATTAACATTGGCCCATGGGGGAAGGACTTCCATAAAATCAGTGAGCGGGTGTTAAAGGAGGATTTGCTGCACAGAACACCGGCTATGGTTCTGAAAGCCATTGAGACCATGTTCAATAAGGCGGTTGACGCTTCAGACCGTACCGGGAGCAAAGGGAGCCACGACAGATCATAGGATTGACAGCATTGATCGCTGCAATGTAAAGAACAACTTAATCTTTGGGAGGAATTCACAATGTTCAAACACACAATTGTACGCCGTCCGGCAAAATCCATGGTTGAAGGCATTACCTCAGCACCCGAGCTCGGAAAGCCTGACCACGCCAATGCCCTGAGGCAGCACGACGCCTACATTGAAGCCCTTAAAGCCTGCGGTGTCGACGTCCTTGTGCTGGACGCCCTTGAGGACTTCCCGGATTCCTGCTTCGTGGAAGACGCAGCTGTCTGCACCCGTGCCTGCGCGATCATTTCGAATCCAGGCGCGGCATCGAGAAACAAGGAAAAGGATTACATTGTAGATGCAGTCAAAAAGTTTTACACTGAAGACCAGATAGAGTACATTCAGGCACCAGGCACCCTCGATGGCGGTGACGTCATGATGGTCGGCGACCACTTTTATGTAGGCCTTTCAGAACGGACTAATCAAGAAGGCATCGATCAGTTCACAAAAGCCCTATCCAAGTATGGCATGACCTGCGAGGCGGTGGAGATGAAGGAAATGCTCCACCTCAAGACGGGACTGGCTTATCTTGAAAACAACAACCTGATCGTGGGCGGGGAATTTATCTCGTCACCGGTGTTTGAAAAGTTCAACAGACTCGAAGTCTCCGAGGATGAAGCCTATTCCTGCAACTGCATCTGGATCAACGACAATGTCATTGTGCCGGCGGGCTATCCAAAGACACAGGCAAAGGTTGAGGCGATGGGCTACAAGGTCATCGTAGTCGACACTTCCGAATTCCGTAAGCTCGATGGCGGGCTGAGCTGTCTGTCGTTGAGGTTTTAGGGGTGGGGACGCGGACAGGTTTCAACTTGGGGACGCGGACAGGTTTCAACTTGGGGACGCGGACGGCAATGTAATTGCAATATAAATCATCGTCTTTGTTCATTATTCATTTCCCGTCACAATCACCTTCACCACCCGCACTGCAATTATTGATCAAAGGAGGAAAAGCATGACTCAGGCAATGATCGAGTATATCGTATGGGAAGTACTTTGGGGAACACCTCTCATTGTGACGGTCCTCACCATCGGCATCTACCTCACGGTTAAAACGGGCTTCTTCCAGTTCCGCTTTGGCGGCTTCGCCATGAAAGAGGCCATCAAAGCCTTCACCGGCGGCAAAGACAAAAAAGACAGCGCTGGCGTCATTTCCTCCTTCCAGGCTATGAGCGTGGCCCTCGGCACCACGGTTGGCGTCGGCAACATAGGCGGCGTCGCGTCGGCCATTGCCATAGGCGGCCCGGGCGCCATCTTCTGGATGTGGGTCGCCGGCGTCCTAGGCACCGTCGTCAAGATGACCGAAATCTCCCTGGCCCTCCACTACCGCTCCCATAACGCCGATGGTTCCGCCTACGGCGGTCCAAACTACTATATGAAAAAGGGCATCGGCATCCAGAAGAAGATGCATGGCGTCGCCAAGTTCCTAAGCGCGCTCTTCGCCTTTGGATTCATGGTCGGCTTCTTCATCAACATCCAGATTTACACGGTGTCTGAAGCCATCGCGTCTACCTTTAGCTTCGACATGATTCCTGTCGCCATTGCCTTCACCGTGATTCTCTACCTCATGATCGCAGGTGGTCTTAAAGGACTTGGCCGCATCGCCGAATACATGGTGCCGTTCATGATCGTCTTTTATTTAGGCGCTGGTCTCTTTATCATTTTTGCGAACATCGGCATGCTCCCTGAAAGCCTTGCGCTCATCTTTGGCAGCGCCTTCACTGGCACCGCTGCCGTAGGCGGCTTCGCAGGCGCCGCGTTCTCCCACGCCATCAAGACCGGTATGGCCCGCTCCGTCTTCTCCAACGAAGCCGGCTGGGGCTCCGCGCCGATGGTCCACGCCTCCGCCAAAGTCGACCACCCACTGAAGCAAGGCATCCTCGGCGTCTTCGAAGTCACCGTGGATACCCTGTTCATCTGCTCCATCACCGCCCTGGTCATCATGGTCACCGGCCAGTGGAGCTCAGGCCTCTCCGGCGCCGAACTGACGCTGACTGCGTTTGAAACCGGCATTGGCTCCGCGGGCCGAATCGTTCTGGCCTTTGGCACCTTCCTCTTCGGAATCACCACCGCCAGCGGCCTCTTCGCCCAAATGGAAGTCGTCGTCCGCTTCCTGATTGGCGACAACCCTCGCAAATCCACCATCCTGAACGTCTACAAGTGGACCTATCCACTCCCGGGCCTCGCCCTGGTCATGATCGCCGTCTACTACGCATTCCCAGGCACCACCGTCTGGCTCTTCTCCGACATGTCCACTGCCCTGCCAATCTTCGCCAACATTGTGGCATTGGGCATCCTGAGCCCGAAATTCTCCGAGCTCCTCAAGGACTACAAAGCCCGCTACATGGGCATAGGCAAAGTCGACCCGAACTTCAAAGTTTTCTACGAGGAAGTGCCGGGGGCTGCTTTGGCTTCTGATGCCACTGATGCCACTGACGCCAGAGAAAAGGCATAATTCTGCCGATGGTCACTAAAACCAAAGGTTGATAGGAAACTGGGGGTTGATAGGCGACAGCCGCAGACACCGAGTTTCACCCACCCAGGTTCACCCAAAAGGTAAAAATCCCAGATCTCCCGCGTCGCCGCGGAAGATCTGGGATTTTCTTTTTTTTGGAAGCGTCACACAACGAGAACTCATGTGGAAACTCGGTGTCAGACACCAAGTTTCTACTGATACCAAGTCTCTCCTGACACTAAGTTACACCAGACACCAAGTTTCCCCTCTCAAGCCCAACTCGCCCATCAAGGCGTCGTGCTTTTTTCCCTCAAATCCGGATCGTTGTCATACCCCCGACTTTCCCAGTACCCTGCGTAGTCGGCATCCTCAGAAAGCTCGATCTCGTTGACCCACCGGGCCCATTTGTAGCCTAGTTTGTCTTCGGCAATGACAATAAAAGGATAGCCAAGGGCCGCCGGCAGCTGGAGCCCATTGGACTTGTAGGCCAGCAGCATGTCCCGCTCCAGTATGGTTTCCAGCGGCATGGAGGTCGTGTAATTGTCGACGCAGTGAAAAATGACTGTGACGGCGTCCGGCTGAACACCGGCGGGCTCGATCAGATCTGCGAGTCTCACGCCTTCCCACAGGACAGTGGCGTCCCAACCCTCAACGCAGTGCAGGGTGATCAGCCTTTCGTAAGGCGTCAGAGCCAGCACCTCATCATAGGTATAAGTCAGTGGCGTGTCTATGAGGCCAGTGACATTCAATTCATAGATTTCAATGTTGACCTGCTGAATGCCGCTGATGGAGTTGTCTCTGGGGCCTATTGAAGGATCAAGGCGCATCCCTTCATAGTCGCGAATTTCAAGCTCTTGATAACGCTTTTCGGTGGCGCTTGTGACGCCGTCAGGACCGGGTGGTTCTGGACCGCCAATGCTGCTGCATGCGGCGAGGAGGAGAAGGAGGGACACCAGGAGGAGAAGGAAGCGGTGTCGGGGAAGGAGACGGGGGTGGGCTGGATGACGAGGCGGGTTATGTAATGGGCTGAGCTTCATAACGGGCTCTCCTTTCTTAAACTTGGAAAGACGGGGAAATGTGATTACATAATAGATTTACTGATCCATTTATACCCCCAAACCTTAAATAATCATTAAATGTGTAGGGGCTGATTTCAAAAGCTGTCCGCGTTGCTGAGTCAAAAGTTGTCCGCGTCCCCGAATCTGATGCTGTCCGCGTCCCCAACTCCGTTTTCGTCCGCGTCCCCCAACCACTAAATCCCTATCTTCCATTCCTTCCAAAATTATGCTATGCTTAAACCGTACCACCGCTTCACCCACAACTTCATAGACAGTCTTATCAAGAGTCAGGGTAGAGGTTCAGCTCTATGACCCTGCGCCAACCTGCTGTAAAGCAAGGTGGTCCAGCTGAAAGCGATAAGGAGGGAGCTACATGACCTAACTTCTTTTGCTTGAAAGAGGTTTTTTTGTTTTTTGAAATCCTGATGTTCACCCAAAGGCAAAAACAAAACAAGGCTTATGCCTATGATCACCCATCCATCCACCCATAAACCCCCACAAAGGAGCGCTCTGAATGTCCAATTATAATAATTTCACAGCCAATAGCCTCGAGTCCCATGATCTCAATGCCCATGAGCTTTCAAACGACTCCCCTTCACCAACCCCGCGCTACAAGCGCGTCCAGGGCGGCAACAGCTGGGCCAGCGCCATGTTCAGGTTCAACGCAGACAGCTTCACCTACGCCGCACGACTGATCGAAAACCTCGACCGCTTCCACTTCAATAGCCGCGGCGACCTGACCTCAGTCTTGAGAACAGCCTCAGCCCCAGTCGAAGCCCAAGCCCCAACCGAAGCCCCAATCGCCAACTCACCTCAAAGCTCAACCCCAAACCCCGCCCAACAACCCACAGCTCCGCAAACCCTCATCTTCTACTGCCGCGGTATTGAAATCGCTGTCTTCACCGAAGACGACATCGAAATCAAACGCGCCACCGCTGCCTATGCCTTCGACGACCATCTCATAGAAAATTTAAGAGCCTTCGGCATCCCTGAAGCGTTTAAAATCCCTCTGCATAGGGAAAAAGAACAAAGTCAGAAGAAGTAACACAACCGTGGCTATCCCGCGAACGCACTATCAAATACTATGTCCATACCCCAACTTCCATGCCAGTCTCAGGCCTCAACCTGAGGCCCCAACCTAAAATTCCAAACTTCCAACCCCCAAGCCCCCAACCCCCCCCCCTGAAAGCGAGGTCCCTCCCATGATCCGAAAACTCACCGAAGCCGACCGTCAAACCACCCTGGGCTTCCTCCTGGAAGAACCTGAGATCAACCTTTTCGCCATAGGTGACATAGAACGCTTCGGCTTCGACACCCACTTCCAAACCCTCTGGGGCGACTTCGAAGCCGACACGGATCATCTCCAGGCTGTCCTCCTTCGCTACGAAAGCAACTACATTCCCTATTTCAAAACCCCTCACTACAACCCGGCCGTCTTTGCCAACATCATGCTTTCAGATCCCGACTTCCGAATGCTCTCCGGCCGCCTGCCCCTGGTCCGTAAAGTCCAGGAAGCCTTAGCCAAAGCCACCGAAGCCCTGGACCGCCCTGAACCGACCTATATAGAAAAGGTCACCTACTTCTGTAAATTGACCGAAGCCACCCATCTCAGCCCTGAAAATCCAGCCCCAACCATCAAAATTGCCACACCAGACGACGCCTCCCGTATCCTCGACCTCATCAAAGACATTGATGAATTCAGCGACTCTATCACCACCACTGAGCAGCGGATCCGTGAAAATATAGAAACAGGCGCCTCCCGCGTCTATTTTATAGAAGACACCGCCGGCCGCCTCCTGACCGTCTCCCAGACCGCCGCCGAAAACTCCGCCTCCGCCATGATCGTGGGCGTCGCGACCCGCAAGGACATGCGCGCCCAAGGCCTGATGAGCCGGTGCCTCTCCAGCCTCTGCCGCGACCTCCTCGCAGAAGGCAAAACCCTCTGCCTCTTCTACGACAACCCCCGCGCCGGCTCCGTCTACCATCGCCTGGGCTTCGAAACCATTGACCAGTGGCTCATGCTGATCAAACGTTAATCCTTCCTTAATTGTATTTATTTCACCCTTGGTGTATAGTGGTGCTATAATCCAGTTGAGAATGGGTATCATCTAACCAAACCCACCTCAGCACCCCATTAAGAAAAGTGGTGAAACCTCATGCAAAAATCCAAAAGCTTAAAAAAGATTCTCCCGATGGTCACCTTAGTTCTCCTCCTCACCTTGGCAGCAACCCTGACGGCATGTGCACCGGCAGCAGAACCACCTGCCATTCCACCCATTTCAGAAACGCCGGCGACGCCTGAACCGTCGTCGAAAACCCCGGTAAAACCAACACTCCCGCAAGCGCAGGAGAAGTTATTTGAACCAGCGGGGTCAGACCCGTGGCGCGACTATAGCTTCGAACCCGCCTCCATAAAGACTTGGATCAATGAAGAGGGCGACGACATCCTCGACGTCTGGGTCCGCATTGACTTCAAAAATAATCCCGGTACTGTAGTTCGTGATGAACAGCAGTGGCATATCGATTTCAAGAATAATCGCTACAAAGTCTCTGACACTTTCTCGTTTGATGCCGATGGCAACTACTGCGAGACGTGACACCTCGCCTATGAGGATGTCTCGTGGAGAGATCCAGTGGAAGGCAGTCCGGGCTTTATCGTGCTGACTGCAGTAAAAGCGTATGTAGAGGAATAATTCAAAGGGGAGGCGACAATGGCGGCGGCAGCCGCTGTTGTCGCTTCCATTTATTTAATGGAAAGCCCACAGATCCCAGCGCGCCAAAGAGGCGCTGGGATCTGTGGGCTTTAAGTTGAAAAAAAGCACAGCATTTCTTAATTCATTTTGTCATATCAACAACTCATGAGTTGACTACTCATAAGTAGACTACTCATAAGTAGTCATTTCTCACGAAATGTCAGCTTAGCGAATACTGCAAAAACCAATCTGTTTAACCTCTCCACTGCAGGGAAAAGATATTAATAACGCTCCAGCAAATAAAAACCCGAAACCATCCTTGGGGGTGAGTCCATGTACACACAAGATCTCGACGACTACCTTTCCACCCGCTATGACAACGACGGAGACTTCTGGGCCACACCGGATCTTAAAATCGGCGTTGGCGGCCCGTATAGTACTTTAAACGCGCTCCTCATCTTGAGCGAGTTTGACCTGGCTGACGACCATGACAACACCATCAACGCCGCCACCCGCACCGACCTTAATGAAGCCTTACAAGGTGCCGCCAATATTGTCCTCGACTGTATTCAAAAAGACGGCCGTGTACGAGTCGCTCCCAAAAGGCGCCATTTATCCCTGCCATACCGCCCTTGCTGCCGCTGCCCTCTGCCGAAACGGCTATGCCCGGGATGAGCGTGTGATCTCATCACTAAACTACCTCATCAGCAATCCCTACGAAGACGGTGGTTGGCGCTGCAACAAATTCATCTGGGGAAGGGGACCGGAAACCGAACATTCAAACCCCGGCGTCACCCTCTGGGCACTGGATGCCTTCCGCTCTGCCGTCTGGAACAATAAAGAGACGTCCCTGGACCGCGCCGTCGAGACCCTCCTGGACCACTGGACCGTCCGCGTTCCAACAGGACCATGCCATTTTGGCATAGGCGGGCAGTACATGAAAGTCGAATATCCCTTCCTCCGCTACAACCTGTTCTATACCACCTGCGTCCTATCCTTCTATAAAGCAGCTAAGCACGATCCTCGTTTTCTCGAGATGCTCGACGCCCTCCGCGGGAAGTTGGATGATAATGGTCAGCTGGTTGTCGAGCGGCCGCATACCAAACTGGCAAAGCTCAAGTTCTGCAAGATAGGTGAGCCTTCAGAGATGGCCACTGGGAGGTATGGGGAGATTTTGGCGAATTTGAAGCGATAATGTTTTTGCCGATGGTTCCTCCAACGCACACCATCCCAAGATATTCGATGTAAAGCCAAAAAGAGTCATCCTCTTTAAGTCGCCTCACTTTGAATTACAAAATTAAAAATTGCAAATATAAACAGATTATATGTTTACAACAGCAATTCGAATGATATAATTAAATTGGAGGTGAGGCTATGAAGCTGCTTAAAATTGAATTTGAAAACATTGGAATCTTTGAAAAAGGTTTTACGTTCGATTTAACTGCCACGGATAGAGTGACTGAATCCAGTCAAGTTGCCAAAATATATAAGTCAATTTACTCACAGAATGTAGTGGCCGTAACAGGTCCAAATGCTTCAGGCAAAACCTCACTATTAAAACTTCTAAGACTGGCTTTTAAAATTGTAATTCATAACGCAGGGCTTGATGACATTAGCCCTATTAACGGTGTTATAAAAGATGGAACGATCATGAAAGTTGACTTTTATAATGAAAGTATTTTTTATCGATTGATCTCCACTATAGGAATACAGGACCAATTGCAGGACAATAAGTACTATTTCAAAGATGAAATTGTCTATTCAAAAGTTAAATCGGAAGTAAGAAATAAGGAGAGCGTTAATGAATTTGAGAAAATCCTTTTAAGAAGAAGTGATGTAACAAATAGCAAAAATAGCTTTTTAAAACCTCAAGACAGTATAGTATCGATCTTTACTCGAAATGATGTCATATATAGAGATACCATCAGCGCGACGAATATCAATATTTACCATAATAGAGGGAATGACATCATGCCCTTTGTCAATTTGTTTGACAACAGCATTGAATTTATCAAATCAAACAATGAAGAATGTGAGATCAAATTTAAGAATAAAGATAAAAAGTATACAACTAACATTTTTGAAACTGAAAATTATTTGTCCTCCGGCACAATAAAAGGAAGCAACCTTTTTTTTACAATTGCATTAGTCATGAAAACCGGTGGTTATTTAATCATTGATGAAATTGAGAATCATATACAAAAAAAACTTGTCCAGATTCTGATTGGTCTTTTTACAGACGAGGAGATCAATAGAGTCGGAGCTACTCTCATTTTCTCGACGCACTATTCTGAGATCATCGATGTGATTGATAGAAAAGACAATATTTACGTACTTGTAAGAGATCAGGACTTCGTCAGTAAAGTCATCAAATATTCGGAATTAGTAAATAGAAATGATATTAAAAAAAGTGAAATTCTGTTGTCGAATTATATCGACGGCACGTCTCCAAGCTATGAACTCATTAAAGATGTGAAGGAGCTATTATGCAAATTGGTGAATTCATAAGTGGACAGCATTATGTACTTTGTATATGCGAGGGAAGGGCAGAAGAGGACTTAATAAACTATTTGCTTGAGAACGACCTTCTGATATTCAAAAGACAGGATCTGCTTTTTGAGAAAATCACCCGTACAAGAGCTGTTAAGAAGATTCAAGATGAGTTCTTGAGTTTATACTTTGAAAAACCTGTCATTATAATTAGAATTGTCGACTCAAAGAATGAGAAGTTTAAATTAGATGCTGTCTATGAAGATCGCTATAAAGATAAAGTCTTTAATATTATCACAAGACCAGAAATTGAAATTCTGATCGTTATCAAAAAAGGAGATTACGGACGTTATTCAAGAAAGCATAAGTCAAAAAACAAGCCAAGTGAATTTTGCCAAGCTGAATACGGAATTAAGAATATTAAGTCTATTGGCCGCTTTATTTGTGAGTTTGAAAATGTAGAACAAATTTTGGACGCTATAAAAACTTATAAAAGTCTAACCAATTATAAAGAGCTTAGTTTGAGTGACCTCCTAAATAAGGACGTATAAAGCATGCATGTTTACGCCACATAACTGTATGTCTGCGAAAACGTATTTCTCTGGGCATCAAAAACCAAGCGCCTCACACTCCTTCAGCGTACTCCAGCTGAAGGGTGTGGGGCGCTTTGATTTTATATCTACTTCCCCTTCATCCCCACCGCAATCACCGCTGTGATTGGTATCGTGAGCACCAGCCCAATCGTTCCTGCCAAGGACCGGACAATCTCCGTGGCAATCAAATCCAGATTGATGATCCGCGCCAGCGGCGTGTCATAAGCCATAAAAATCAGCAGCAGGGGAATAGAGCTGCCCGTATAAGCCAGGATCAGCGTATTGCTCATAGTTCCCATGATGTCCTTGCCCACGGTCATGCCCGCTGCGAATAGCGCCTTACTTTTCAGAAGAGGATTCGCCCTGTGCACCTCGTCAATGGCTGAGGATATCGACATGGCCACGTCCATAACTGCCCCAAGGGCGCCCAGCAAAATCCCGGAAAACATAAGCTCTTTAAAGTTGAATACTGTTCCTTGAGGGATGTACAGCAGCATCCCGGCTTCCTCTCCGGACAGTCCGGTCAGCCGCACCATGGAGCCCACCGTATAGGCCAGAACCCCTGCAATAATAACCCCCAGGGACGCCCCTATAATGGCCGCGTAGCTCTTGCGCTGAAACCCGCTGATCACCAGGTAAGTCACAATATTGATGACCACCGCAATCAGCACTGTAATCAAAATAGGGCTGTACCCCGCCAGCAGCGCCGGCAGCAGCACCTTGTAAACCAGGGTCATGGTGATCACCAGCGTCACAATGGTTTTCAGCCCCTGCATCCGCCCAATGGCCAGCACACACAGCAGAAAGAATCCGGCCAGCCAGTAAATGTAGGTATCCCGCACATAGTCCGAGACATACACCACAAAATCCCCCGAATCCGGGTACTCCTCGATGTGTACCATGACCTTGTCGCCCTCTGACACCGGCAGCTCATAAATCGAGTTGCCGCTGAGGACATTGATGGTCTCCGTAATCTGACCCTTGAATTTCCCCGTCAGGATCTCCAGCTGCACCGTCTGCTCCAGCGTAATTTGCTCCTCTGGATCAGGGGTCCGCTCCACCACAGACAGCACCCGGGCTTTTTCCGAGTGCGTAATATAGTCCTCATCCACCTCAGGCACTTCCGCCATGTCTTCCTCTAACTGCACTTCTTCAGAGATTTCGCCGATGGTCCCTGTGTCAGACACCACGCCCTCATCACTAACGCTGTCCGCCCAAACGCCGCTCATTCCAAAGGGAATGGTCAGCATTAGCGCCAACAACAGTATGATTCCAGTAGTTCTATAACTTTTAAATTTTAAGTTCCTTCGCATAAACTGCCACCTCACAATGCCTATAGTTTACCATTAGACCCCCTTCAGACACAAGGCGGGCGTCACATTGTTACCGCTTCTTAAGGGACTTGGAAGCCCTTATGAAATCTCTTAATAATTTCCATTAAATGTTATGTAAATATAAGGATTAATTAATAGTAAATCCCTAAAAACTTCTTTACACAATGTACATTTTTAGGTACAATCCTTTGGGGAAGGAAATTAATCCCAGTTTTATGTCAACGACTGCGACTTCGGATCCAGGGAGGTGATCCAGCGTCAATCGAGCACCGGTCGGATAAACAAAGCGCTTCAAATGACAATTGAGACGGGCACACAGTAATGTAATCGACAACCACTTTAGCAATCATCGCAGAAGGAGTGGCACTACATGAAGGCAAGCCGTCAGAGCAAAGTGAGAAATCTATTGTCTATGCTGTTAAGTATTATCATGATTTTTGGAAGCGCTTCTATGATTACAAGTTTAGCCGCAATAACCGACCCGCCGACGCACTGGGTCAGGCAGTCACCTGGCATTACGGAAGAATGGTATCCTCTGATTGACGAATTCGAGTCACTTGGTCTGCTGGACGCGCCTATGACCCGAGGGGCTTTTGAAATCCTCATTCAGAACAGCTTTGAGGGCCTTGAAGCCTTTGAAATTCCAAGCGGAATCAGTGAAAGCTCCGAAGTCACAGCAACACTCAATGTCACAAGAATGGAAGGCGCCTTCTACCTTCATCATCTGATGAAAGCTGAAAGAATCCTGGAGCAGCAGCTTTATACGGATCAGCCGGATATTCCACAGTGGGCTCTGGAGTCTGTCCTGGGGATGACTCAAAAGGGGATCTTTAAAGGCTTCCCGGATGGATCCTTCAAAAGCCGTCAGTGGCTCACCCATGCTGAGGCCATTTGTCTGGTGGCAAAGTCTCAGCTGCAGTGGATGAGAGAAGGATTGACGGCCATAGTGCCAAAACCGGTTCCGCTGGGTGAGCCGGTGGTTACAGAGCCGGTAGTCGAGACGCCAATAGCCGATGGGACGGAGCCTGATCCCACACCAAATCCTGAGCCAACACCGGCACCGGAACCACAGCCTGAACCACAACCTCAACCTCAGCCGGTGCCAGATCCAACCCCTGAACCCGAACCTCCCGTCACTACAGAGCCTCCGGTTGTCTCTGAGCCTCCGGCGGATACAGAACCAGCCGAAACGCCAGAAGAGCCTGCAGAACCTGTTGAGCCAGTGATTGAAGCGCCTCAGCCGGATCCGGTCCTACAACCGGAAGACCCGCAGCCAACGGATCCTCAGCCCGAAAATCCACAACCCTTAGATCCGCAGCCTGAAGAGCCGCAAACCGAAGACCCTCAGTCTGAGGTACCGGAAGTAAAACCAACTCACACCGCAGAAATCCTTATGCTCCTGCCGGAGGGCAAAACGCACTATGCTTACGTTCCCATTGAGCTTTATCTGATAGATCCGGATCTCAACACAGATCCAAACGTCGTTGAGACGGCTGAAGTGCTGATGTTCTCCTACGATTACTTCGAAAGTGTCATTACCATGACAGAAATCAGTGCGGACAGCGATCATTTCTTGGCTTGGATTACACCGGTCTTTGAACCGGGGGAGGATCCATTTGAGTTCAGGGTATGTGAGTTCTATACCATTGGAGCTTACATAGATTACTATGATCCGGTGAATGCTGAAGGCGTAACGCATTATTTGAGGTCCATGTCCTTTGATGTGCAGCCGTTTGTGTATTAAATAAAGAAGGCGCCAGTCAGACAGTCGGATACGGCTTCTGCTGGCGCATTATTATTCATAAAAATACGGAGAAAAGGATAACATAATACGTTTTCCTAACATTTCACCATATTTTCTCAACATTTTTATAGGTTCGACATTATTCGACCTACAAATTTTCTGAAGATATGCTATAGTTGTTAATGGCGATATAAACTTGTAATTATATAGGTTACTAACACATTTGGTAAACCGTGGGAAACCATGGGACACAAAGCTAGAGGGGCTTCCTCCAATCGGAAAAGTCAGCCAGTTGCAACATATTAACGGCAGCTATGGACTGTCGTTTTTTTGTGCAAATTATCATTTATGTATTTATATTGAAAATATGTTAATTCGACATTAAAACCTAACATTCGACAATTGTAATCGTGTATAATAAATGACGGCGTATGGTTGTATCTAATGATGCCATAAATCGTTATTTCTACATAATAAAACCAGGGGGATCGACTATGAAATCGACGCGAAAATTCTCAATTGTTTTACTGGATATAGCATTCCTCTTTGCGTCCATTGTCATTGCCATCATTCTGAAAGCGAATTTTGAGCGGTTATTTTTTCTTCTTGAGAATGGGTTGACCTTTATCATCCTTATGCTCGGATTAAAACTATTGATGATGAAGCTTCTTATGCTTTATGACAGCCTCTGGGAGCATGCCAGTGTGGATGGACTCATTAGAATTGCCTCTTTTGGCATTTTGAGTCATTTGATGGTGGCGTTCATGGATGTTTACCTGGAAGGCGCGTTCAGCTATAAAAGTCTCCTACTGATCTCCTTTTTTGATGTTGTTCTGATTGGTGGATTCCGTTTGAGCTACAGAGTTATAAGAAGACTGAAGAATCGTGCCTATACTATTGGCCAAAGCTATAAAAACATCCTGATCATAGGGGCGGGGCGCACCGGAGGGATGATGGCGAGACACCTGCTGTCAGAACCGCAGCGGTTTGGTTACCCTAAAGCTTTTATAGATGACGATCCACGAAAAGAAGGCACTTTGGTCAACGACATAAAAGTCATGGGCAACCGGTATGACATTTTAAGTGTGACGAAACGTCAAAGGATTGACGAAATTATTCTGGCTATCCCTACAGTTCCAATGCAGGATCGAAAAGAGATTTTGGAGGAGTGCAAGAGAACCGGAGCAAAAGTCAAAACTGTGCCGTCACTGGAAGAAATGATGATTGATAACGTCGACATTAAAAGAATCCGAGATGTGGAAATTGAAGACCTGCTGGGAAGAGATGAGATTACCCTCAATATGGATGGGATCAAGGACTATTTGGAAGGGAAAACCGTTCTTGTCACAGGTGGGGGAGGATCTATAGGATCCGAACTTTGCCGGCAGATAGTGAGGTTTGCACCCAAGAAGCTGATCATCCTGGATATTAATGAAAATTCCGTGTATGACCTGACTAACGAACTGAGGTCAAGAGGACTGGGCGGCATTGAACTGGACATGGTAATCACCTCTGTAAGAGATCGCAAAGAACTTTTCAGAGTATTTAATGACTTAAGACCACAAGTCGTCTTTCATGCGGCTGCCCATAAGCACGTACCTTTAATGGAGAGAAGTCCCCGTGAAGCTATAAAAAACAACGTCTTTGGAACGCTGAAACTCGTTGATGCCTCAATAAATTATGGGACTGAACGATTTGTTTTGATCTCGACGGACAAGGCAGTGAATCCAACCAGTGTAATGGGCGTCAGTAAGCGGATTGCAGAGATGATCGTCCAATCCGTGGAATCTCATAAAACTGTCTTTACCGCAGTGCGCTTTGGCAACGTTCTGGGCTCCAACGGCAGCGTCATCCCGCTCTTCAAGAAACAAATTCAAGAAGGTGGACCGGTGACGGTGACCCACAAGGACATGGTTCGCTACTTCATGACCATTCCTGAAGCCTCGAGACTAGTGCTTCAGGCTGGCGGCCTTGCCAAGGGCGGAGATGTGTTTGTTTTGGATATGGGAGAGCCGGTGAGAATTCTTAACTTGGCGGAAGACTTGATCAGGTTGTCGGGTCTGGAGCCTTACAAGGATATTGAGATCAAGTTTACCGGACTCAGACCCGGAGAAAAGCTTTATGAAGAGCTTTTGACCTCGGAAGAGTCGGTAGAAAGTAAGACGCGGCACGAGAAAATCTTCGTGGGCAAGCCCAATAAAGTGGAATATCCGTTTCTCCTGAAGCGTCTTGAGATCTTGAGAGAGTTGGTACAAGGTGAGGACCAGGAACAGCTCATAGAGATGCTGTCATCTATGGTGACGACCTATCAGCGAGACAACCGTCAGATCAACAAAGCGTTTTTGGAGAATGGATGTACAGTGCCAATGCCGGATGTACGTCAGTGGAGTGTTAAAATGATTTAGATACTGAAAATCTGGAGACTATCAACTTCCATGAACACGAATTTGAAATCCAATATCATACGGAATGCCTTGAGGACCTACTCCGCTAAACCCAGCAGAAATATAATGTTCGAAAAAGATGCGTGCATTTATCAATTTCCATGGTGACATCTAGAGATTTAGTCGAAAACGATCAATAAAACCTCTTTGGCCGAATGAAGACAAAGAGGCTTAGTTGATTTATAACACATATTGGGTCAAAGGTACTATATCTCATATTCCGCCTAACTAAAATTTCCAAATAAAATATTTTCTGTTTCCAATATTTACAAAAAGGATTTTTCGAATCGACCTCGAATAATAGTAATATCAAGGTTTTACGAGGAGCGATTCTGATGGATATCCGATTTGATCAGATTAAATCATACAGTAATGGCAAAGCAGGATTAATCACCGGTCTATGCGAGCAAATAGGCGTCAATGATGTGTTTAATCAGTTGCTGACTCAACCAGCAGGTCGGCCACCTGAAATACCTTATGGGACTCTTGCCCAAATGATGCTGGTCAATATTGCGGATGATCATCATCCGCTTTCCAGGATGCATGATTACTTTGAAGATGTGGACCTTGAAGCCATTTTTGGTATGCGTGTCGATCTCGCTAAAATCAATGATGACCGCTTCGGTGGATTCCTTGATCTGATGCAGAACGCTGGCTGCAGCTCAATTCTTTCTGAGATCGCAGTCAGGGCATTCAAACGCTATGGGATCAAACTTGGCAATGTCAACTTCGATACAACTTCAAAGGTTATGTGGGGTCAGTACGAGACACCAGAAGGTATCGAGGGTGTTGTTGACATTTCTTTCGGCTATTCAAAGCAGAATCGACCTGATAAGAAGCAGATTAAGCTGTCCATGGGAACTACCCAAGGCATCTGTATCGATGGACAAGTGTTGTCGGGTAACCAGGATGACAAGCGCTTCAACATCGATAATCTGGACCGTGCAGCTGAGCTCAGAGAACGCTTTGAGTCGGCGGCAAACGAGTTCTTTTACATCGCTGACAGTGCTGCGTTCACCAAAGAATTTCTTGAAAAAGCTCAAAGACTTGAGGTCAAAGTCATCACAAGAATGCCGGATCAAATCAAAGAAACCAAAGCGGCGATTGAATATGCAGCCTCAAATCTGGAATCGATGGCGCGCATTGAAATCCCAACCTCGACAAAGCCAGCAGTTTACCGAATAGCTGAAAGCAGTTGCACTTATTACGATACGCCGCTCAAAATGGCGGTGTGCTATTCGGAAAATCTCGAAAGCACCTAGCGCCAAACCATTGAAAAACGTGTCGCCAAGGAACTGGATACCCTAGAAAAACTCATCAAGCGCATCGAGAAGCGTTCCTTCGCATGCCGCGAAGATGCACAGCTTGAGATTGAAAAGCTTCAGAACCAGGATTTTTCAAAGATCAAATATCACCGTATCAACATCTCGATGGATGAAATAACAGTGAAACGTCGAGGCAGACCAAGCAAAACGCCGGAAAGTGACGTTGCAAAGACTACCTTTGATCTGGTCATTGATCTTCAAAAGGATATTGAAAGCATTGAAAATGCAATCACAAAAGAATGCATCTTTGTTGTTGTGTCCACTGAAATGTCTATGAGCGCTGAAGCAATTCTTCGAGAATACAAGACTCAAAGTGCAGTTGAGAGAAAGTTTCAGTTCTTGAAGTCGCCACAGTTTGTGAATGCGCTTTATGTGGATTCGCCAAAGCGCGTGGAAACCATTGGCTATTTGATGCTGATCCTTATGCTGATATTAAGCGTAGCTGAGTACGTGGTGCGAAGAGAACTGGAATCAGAGAAGAAAACGATCATCGGACCTGGTAATGTCAAGATGTCCAGGCCTTCTCTTGTTGCGATTCATGGGATCTTTTACTCTGTGGTTACCTCAACAGTAACCATTGGAAAAGTGGTTCACCGAGGGTATAACAAACCCTTGAGAGATAATGTCAGGACGGTGATGAGGTATTTAGGAATCCCTGAAGACCTATTTATTCGAGGGGCAGTATGATTTAAGAGCCAAAAATTAAATCCTTAATAATCAAACCTATTTCAGCGGAATATGAGCTATATTTAAATATTGCAATGTTTTTTCGTAAGTAAGCTGAATACAAACTATCCGTCGAAGGAGAACTGCCATGTACGATCTTCATTCACATCTTTTGCCCAAGATACCGGGAGATGACGGCGCGAAAAGTTATGACATGGCTTATCAAATGGCCAGACAGTCCCTTAGAACCGGATTTTCCCATGTCATAGCCACGTCTCACTTTGTCGCCGGGGAGCCCTTTGGACGTCGTGAGGACTTACAGGCAGCGTCGAGAGCTATTTCCAAATTTCTGCTTGGCAAAGGCATGCCTCTGGAGATCATTCCGGCCCACGAAGCTTACCTGACACCGGAGCTGATCACCCATGTCAAGAGTCGCGAGGTCATCCTCATAGGCAACCGCTATCTGCTTTTGGAACTCCCTATGACGGGATGGCTTAGGGAAACATTTTCTTTGCTGGCTGAAATGAATGCCTTGGGGATCAAAATTATCATTGCCCATCCAGAGCGGTGCGCGGCCATACAGGAAAATCCTGATCTTGCAGTTGAGATCATCGAAAGTGGCACCTATCTGCAGCTCAATCTTGGAAGCTTGAAGTACACGAACACCCTTAGCGGAAGAACGGCACTTAAACTGCTCAAGTACAATATGTACCATTTTATAGGCACGGATGCACATAGTGATCAGAAGTATTCGCCTCTGGTACAAGAGGAACTGACGCTGCTGAAAAAGATCACCAACCACACCTACTTTGCTCAGATTACCAGTGAAAATGCAGCGCTGGCAGTCAAGGGGATTGACATTGAGAATGGCTTTGACGAATCCTGGACCACATTTGAAACCAGCGACAGATCAGTGCTGGTCAATCTAGGGGCGATCCTTTGGAAGAGACTGGAGACGAGGCGTTCTGAAAGACTTTAAGGGCAGGAGAACATGGAAGTTCCCATTTGTGGCAGCGATCATACCACATGCTGCAGGCGATATTTTTCTTAACTTAAAGATGGATCAGCTGATGGTGCTGGTGTGTTCTTAACTTTTCGGGTTATTGGGGTCTGAGAAGGATATTGTTGTGGTGATAGAGTTGACAGGGGCTGATTATTCTTCTATGAAGCTGGGCATGGCAGCAGTAGTCTATGTGAAGTCAAATGATATTGGGATCAAGGTTACGCATGGGATGTTGAAATGACGCTCCCTGCTACTGTGATAGATTTGGTCAGAGCTGGATTATCATTGGTAGTAGAACTTAAATCTAAATCAGTTATTGGTTTTGGTAATAAGATGTTTAACTGCGCACAAGGGACGGTAGGTACTTCTATTGATCTATTGGTTTATTGATCAATGATCAAAATGCTGTCTTTGAAGAGCTTTCTAATATTCTACCTATAGTTTTTTTATCGGTGGGAATTTGCAGAACGAATTCACATACAGTAGGTGCGTACTATCTTAATGAGACTATAAGTGAATGTGTGTATGTCCGCAGTCGTGTGGTCAATAATCGCGTCGTCTTCCAGACGCCTCACCTCAGTACTTATGGTGTCCTTCAGAGAAATGTTGTCTTCACAGATATGACCACCAACTGGTCAAAGGCTGTTATTGAAGAGCTTTCAGTGAAGGGTATTGTCTCTGGCAGAACTTTGACAGAATATGAACCAAATGGTACTATTACTATGTTGGATTTCGCCATAATCCTCGTCAAGCGCTAAAGCTTAAAGTAGATGTTAAGGTTACTTTTAATGAAGTATATAGCAGTGACTGGTACTTTAAAAATGTAATGTAGCTGTGCTCCATGGTCTTTTAAGTGGAGTAGGCAGCGGTAAGTTTGATTCGAATGCCAAGACACTCGCCAGGATATGGCCAATATGACTATAATGGCTTAGGTGAAGAGGATTGTTACGAGTTTTAAAAGTGTGCCAGTAGGATTAAGGATCTTTCTGCTGTTAGTCAATATGCCAAAGATCGAGTGCTGGCCGCAAGGTTCAATAAGATGATTGGTGAGTACCCGGATGGTTCGTTTATGCCAATGGCAAATGCTACTCGTGTTGAGGCAGGTCAGATGGCGGGGAATTTTTAAAGAAAATAAAGTGAATTGCAAGAGACGTGTTATGAATTAAGTTATGGTTGAGTTTAGCTGAAATTGGATTAGGGATAGAAAGATTTGAAGAAAGTGTGAAAGCCCTGGGGGCTTCAATTTCGAAAAGGGCAGCCAAATGGCTTTAAGAAAGGTTTGATGTGAGCTCCTTTGGAGCTTCCGCTTCGAAGTGGGTTGGATTCTACAGAATTACGTCGAAACCTTTGACTGTAGAAGTTCAAAATTAAAAGCGGAACTGCTGTGGCGGTTCCGCTTTAACATTATATTGGGCATTAAGGGATACATAATAAGTTAAAAATTATTGCTTCAAAAATATGAAAAGCAGATTAGACATCTGTTTGTTTAAAAAAGTCAATGCAGTTGGGGCAAAGTGGTTTGCCCTTGAAAAAGATAGTGCCTAATTTGTCTTCACAGAATAAACAGTGAGGTTCATACTTCCTTAAAAGTATGTAATCTCCGTCGACAAAAATTTCAATAGGATCCTTTTCTTCGAGGTCCTTTTGTCTCCTGACTTCAATAGGCAGTACGACACGGCCGAGTGTATCAAGTCTGCGAACAATACCTGTCGATTTTATAAGGATCATCCTTTCGAATTTGATAAGTTTATTATACAAGTAAACTGGGTGGCTGTAAATGGAAAATGGTGAACAATTTAGAACATTTGCTATTTTGTGTTATGTGAAGTCGAGGATGTAACTTGAGTTAAGTGAAAATGTAGAAATTGAAGTTTGGGGGCATTAAAAGATCTTAGGTTGGATGGTTTGAGCGACGTTAGTATCGTATAAGGATGCGTTCTTAAATCGTTGCTATTGCTAGGTCGATGGTGGGAAATGCCGTGTAGGTATACAGATACACTATTAATATACAGGGATAAAACTGAAACTTGGCCACTTAGCGGTTCTCTGATCATTCAATTATCTTTGATCAGGTAAGCACTAAATGACCAATTTTAATGTAGGAGGCTGATTTGAATATGTCAGAGAAAATTTGGTTATCATCACCACACATGAGTGATGAAGGTTATGAAATGGAATTTGTAAAAGAGGCTTTCGATACAAATTGGATTGCACCTCTAGGTCCTAATGTAAATGAATTTGAAAAAGAGGTTGCTGCCAAAGTCGGATCAAAACATGCTGCAGCATTAACATCAGGAACTGGGGCAATTCATCTTGCTCTTAAATCTGCGGGAGTAGGAGAAGGAGATATTGTACTCTGTCAGAGTCTGACCTTCTCAGCAACGGCTAATCCAATCATTTACCAGAATGCCACACCGGTATTTATAGATAGCGATTATGAGACTTGGAACATGGATCCTAATGCACTAGAGACTGCTTTTATTAAGTATGGCGACAAAGTAAAAGCGGTTTTGGTTGTTCACCTTTATGGCTTATCTGCTGACATGGACAAGATCATTGAAATGTGCAAGAAATACAATGCTGTCTTGATCGAAGATGCTGCAGAAAGTCTTGGGACATTATATAAAGGAAATCATACAGGCACATTTGGGCAGTATGGTGTATTTAGCTTCAACGGGAATAAGATCATCACTACTTCGGGTGGTGGTATGCTTGTTTCTGATGATGAAGAGAAGATAAAAAAAGTACGCTTCTGGTCAACTCAAAGTAGAGACGCAGCAAGGCACTATCAACATAGTGAATTGGGTTTTAATTATCGTATGAGCAATGTTGTTGCTGGTATCGGTAGAGGGCAACTAAAGGTATTAGATCAGAGAGTGACTAAGAAGAAATATATCTTTGAGTTTTATAAGAGAGAGCTTGGTCAATTAGAGGGTGCCGAGTTCATGCCTATCAATGACTGGAATGAACCAAACTATTGGTTGAGCGTGATGACGTTGAATGGTGCAGTAAGACCTCTTGATGTTATGGAGTCGCTGGAGAAAGAGAACATTGAATCAAGACCTGTTTGGAAGCCAATGCACATGCAGCCGTTCTTTGCTGAGTTTGATTATGTGGGTTCAGATGTGAGTGAGAAGTTGTTTGAGAATGGTGTGTGCTTGCCTTCTGATACGAAGATGACGGATAAGGATCTTGAGAGAATATGTGGGATCGTAAAATCATTATGGAAATAGAGTGGTTGAGATGACTGAGAGTAAAGTTAGAGAAGATGCAAGGCTGAAAAAAGGCATATACAGAAGACTCCTTAAAAGACCAATGGACTTTTTTTTGTCTTTGATGGCAATTATTGTGTTAAGTCCTGTGCTTATAATCATTGCGATTCTTGTTAAATTGAAGATTGGTAGTCCAGTGCTGTTTAAGCAGAAACGACCTGGGCTTAATGAGAAGATCTTTGCTATGTATAAGTTCAGAACTATGACGGATGAGAAGGATGAGAATGGTGAGTTACTACCAGACTCAGTGAGGCTTACTAAGTTTGGCAGGTTGCTAAGGTCTACTTCTTTAGATGAGCTACCGGAGCTCTACAACATCCTTAAAGGCGATATGAGTATTGTTGGGCCGAGGCCGTTACTTATTCAGTACTTAGAACTCTATAATGATCATCAAAAGAGAAGACATGAAGTGAGGCCTGGTCTTTCGGGACACGCTCAAGTTAATGGGCGTAATGCCATTAGCTGGGAAGATAAGTTTAATCTTGATGTTGAGTATGTAGATAATGTTAGTTTTATCGGCGATTGGAAGATTATCTTTCTTACTATAAAGAAGGTATTTGTTAGGGAAGGTATCAGTTCACAAACAGCTGTTACGATGGAGCCCTTTAACGGAAGTAAAGTTAAAAATTAACATTTTGGGATTTATGCAATCATACATTTATTACTTCAGAGAGGAATGTAATGTTGATGAATGACAAATTAATTATTATAGGTGCCAGTGGACACGGAAAGGTTCTCGCTGACATCGCAATAAAAATGAATAAGTGGCAAAGCATCGCTTTCCTCGATGATGACGAGAATATTAAGACATCCATGGGGCTAGAAGTCATCGGTAAGACTACTGATGCTTTTAAATATAAAGATGAAGCTGATTTCTTTGTTGCTATTGGAAACAATGCTGTTCGAGAAAAAGTGCAAGAGAAATTGATCGAGGAAGGGTTAAATGTAGTTAACTTGATTCATCCTAGTGCAGTTATTGGTACTGATGTTGAGGTGGGTATTGGTACAGCTGTAATGGCAGGAGTTGTAATTAACAGCTCATGTACAATCGGTAAGGGTTGTATCATCAACACGAGTTCTAGCCTAGATCATGATAATTTACTTGAAGATTATGTGCATATTTCTCCTGGAACTAGTTTGGCTGGGACTGTAAGAGTCGGAAAGGGAACCTGGCTAGGTATAGGAAGTATTGTATGCAATAACGTAAACATCTGCAGTGGCTGCAAAGTTGGTGCTGGAGCTGTGGTGGTTAAGGATATTATAGCGTCTGGGACATATGTTGGGGTTCCGGTAAATAAGATAGATTAAATGTATCTGATTGGAGAATTTGAAATGAAGATATTATATGTCACTACAATTTCAAATACAGTTAATGCATTTTTGATTCCTCATATTAAGATGCTAATTGATGAAGGGCATCACGTTGATGTCGCCTTTAATATAGAACAAGAAGTTAAACATGAAATATTTGAAATGGGATGCAAAGTATATGAAATACCATTGCAGAGATCTCCATTAAGGAAAGGTAATCTGAAAGCGTATAAAAAACTAAAAGGTATTATCACTTCTGAATCATATGACATAGTACATACGCATACACCTATTGCTTCAGCAATTGTGAGGTTAGCATGTAGAAAACTAAGCTGTGTAAAAGTGTTTTACACAGCACATGGCTTTCACTTCTTTAAAGGTGCTCCTATTCGAAATTGGCTCATGTACTACCCAGTTGAGAAATGGCTCGCTAGATATACAGATACTTTAATTACCATTAACCAAGAAGATTATGAGAGAGCTAAGCGTGAATTTAGGGCCAAAAGAGTGGAGTATATTCCGGGGGTTGGGATTGACTTAAAAAGGTTTAACTCGGTAGTGGTTGAGAGAGATTTAAAACGAAGCGAATTAGGGTTGACTAAAAATGTATTTGTTGTTTTGTCAGTAGGAGAGCTAAATAAAAATAAAAACCATAAAGTTGTTATTAATGCCATAGCTAAGATAGATAATCCTGATATTCACTATATAATTTGTGGACAAGGGCAATTAGGCAGATATTTAAGAGATCTAAGCAAAAAACTAGGAATTGAAAAGCAAGTGCATTTATTAGGATTTAGAAATGATATCCCTGAGATTTGTAAGATCAGTGATATATTTGTCTTTCCTTCATTTAGAGAAGGATTATCTGTTGCTTTGATGGAGGCTATGGCAAATGGGTTGCCAGTAATATGTTCTAGAATCAGAGGAAATTCAGATTTAATTGAAGATGGAAAAGGTGGATTTCTAATTAAACCAAGAGATGTTGATAATATTGCAAAAAAAATTCAAGACATAAAATTAAATAATTATAATTATGGAAATTTCAACAAAGAAAAAACAAAGTTATTTGATGTTAAAAAAGTTTTAGTTTTGTTAAAGCAAATATATTTCAAAAGCTAGGGGTACAATGAATGAAGAACAAGAATATTGTATTTTTGCGTTCCAATCCAGTGAATCCTGATTCAAGAGTAGAAAAAGAAGTTAATAGCCTCGCCAAAGCTGGATATAATATTAATGTTTTAGCATGGGATCGAAATTCAAAGAAAAGGATTAGTGAATCAATTTTAGAACTACCAGATAGTAGGGTTAAAATTTATAGATTGGGTATTCCCGCGACTTATGGAGAAGGTTTCAAAAATCTAAAACCGTATATGCTGTTTCAGATATCAATTGTTAAATGGTTGATCGAAAACAGAACAAAATACACTGTTATACATGCTTGTGATTTTGATACTGCGTATGTAGCTTTCATTTGTTCTAAATTTCTAAGAAAGAAATTGATATTTGATATATTTGATTTTTTATACTCAAACCCGGTTGGAAAATTTAAAGCAATGAAAAAGTATATTGTGAATTTGCAGTATAAAATTATTAATTATGCCGATGGTACTATAATCTGTTCAGAGAAACGAAAAGAGCAAATTAAAGGAAGCATTCCTAAGAAATTAGCAATAATTCATAATAGTCCATATCAATTTGATCAATATGACACAGACAATAATAATGATTGCAATAAATTAAAATTAGTCTATGTTGGAATACTACAAGATTATCGTTTTTTGCATGAGATGGCAGATGTTGTAAAAGATAATTTCAAGTGGGAACTTCATATTGGAGGTTTTGGTAAATATGAAGATTATTTTATAAACTTAGCTAAAAGTTATAATAATATAATTTATTACGGGAAATTATCATATTATAAAACGTTAGAATTAGAGAATATGTGCAATGTTATGTTGGCTATTTACGATCCAACTATTGATAATCACTACTTTGCTGCGCCTAATAAATTTTATGAAGCACTAATGTTGGGAAAACCATTAATCATGGTAAAAGAAACAGGCATGGCAGATGTAGTTGAAAAATATGGACTTGGAGAAGTTATATCTTATAATAAGAACAGCTTTAAAGAAGCATTATTAAAATTAGAGAAAAATAAAGGAAATTGGGGAAAGATAAAAATAGTTGCAAACAAACTTTACAATGATAAATACAGTTGGTTAAAAATGGAACAGAGGTTGCTGAATTTATATGAAGATATTTTAACAGAGGACGATGAAAGAAATGAAAACTAAGAGAATAGCTTATATTAGTGATCAAAAATTCTATAAAACACCTGATAATTGTTGGTATACCACTGCTTCATTTCCTGAAGAGATAATTAAAAATTTTGGCGAAGTTAGTCAGTGGACATTCGTTGGTCGTCTGTATAATATCAAAGAATGTGGTGAATTTTATAAAATAAATACTGATATCAAAAATATTGATATAAAATTTGATGGGGTTTGGGAATCAAATCCTGGACTTAGTGGATACTTATTGAATATTTTAAAAATTATTAAAGTAATTAAATTTAACACTTATCTTGCAGATACTATTTATTTGAAATTCAATTTTTTCAATTCATATATTGCAGGTCTGCTTGTTAATTATGAAAAGAAGTTATTAATAACTCATATGGTTGGAGATATAGAATGTATGAGTCTTGTAAGAGATAGTATTTTAATGAAACAATTAGAAAAAATTCAAAAATATTTATATAAGAAAATCGTAAATAAGGCTGACATTCAATTATACGTTTCTCAAAATCTACAAGATAAGTACCAATATGGAAAGGCCATCGCTGAAGTAATTAATGAAAATAGACTTAGTAGAAAAGATATCAGTTCAGTTGCTGATGTATTTCATTGCGAAGGCAAACTAGACGATAAAAAATTAAGTTTATTATTTGTAGGAAGAATATCACCAGAA
Source organism: Acidaminobacter sp. QWL-03 (assembly GCF_058683855.1). Lineage (NCBI taxonomy): Bacteria > Bacillati > Bacillota > Clostridia > Peptostreptococcales > Acidaminobacteraceae > Acidaminobacter > Acidaminobacter sp. QWL-03. Next base: position 1,270,402 of record NZ_CM178752.1, on the reverse strand, counting down.
AAAGGATTAAATGACTTGATTTGTGCTATTCAAAAATGTGAATTTGTTACATTAGATATAATTGGATCAGGTATTCAAGAAGAACAAATTAAAGGTATGGTGCATGACAGACAACTTGAAAATAGAGTAAATTTCATGGGATACTTAAGCTGGGGAAAAACATTATTTGATACGTTTAAGAAATATGATTATTTGATTCTACCATCATATTCTGAAGGATTTCCATTAGTCATTATTGAGGCAATGTCAATGGGATTGCCTGTACTTGCATCAAAAGTAGGAGGGATACCTGAAATTATAAAAAATGGTGTGAATGGAATGCTTTTTGAACCAGGAAATGTAGATGAGATTATTAAAGTTTTAAATTATGTTAAAGAAAACAAATGCATAAGACATGAATTTGCAATTCAAAGTCTAAATACTGCAAACTTATTTTCTTTTGAAAAACAACTTGAACTATTTCATGAAGTCTTAAAAAATCACGGAGAAAAAAATGAAAATATTAATTATTGAATTTATTACATCAGTTGGGGGAGTTCAAGCAGTATATAAAAATATACTTCCTTATATTTCAATGAAACACGAGGTTTATTTTGTAGATCCCTATGTCCACACTTTTGACAAAACATTAGCTGAGGATTGCAATTTGAAAGTAATGAATATGCCAATTAATGCACCATCAGTGTTAGGGTGGAATAAGAATATTTTATCAAATTTGTTGATTTTATTACGAAATGGACATAAATATCTAAATTATCTTTTAAAGTTATCAAATTTTGTCGAACGTAATTCGATTGATTTAATATACGTCAGTGGTAAAAAAGAAATCATTTTTGCTTATGCATTAAAAAAGATAAACAAGAAAAGATATGTTTATCATTCACATGGTTATGGATCTGTAAAAGATATTAGTTACATAATGAAGTGTTTTATAAAAAATGCAGAACGAATTATTGCTGTTTCAAATGCTACTAGAAATATTCTTTTAGAAGCTGGTATAGATCCAGGTAAGATTGATGTAGTATATAATGGAATAGATAATAAAATATCAAAAATATTAATAGAAAAACATCATCAAGATAAAAAGTTTGAGAAATTTAATGTTTTATTTGTTGGGACGATTCAACCGATAAAGGGTGTCCATATATTAATTGATGCAATAAATAGTATGATAGAAGAGGGATATATTTGTTCTTTAGATATCGTTGGAGAAATAAATACTGCTTATCAAGATTACTATTATAAAATTTTAAATGAAGCAAATAAAATAAACAGTGATATTGTAAAGTTCCATGGATTTAAGTCTGATGTATTAAAATATATAATTGACTCAGATGTTTTGGTGTTACCTTCCTTAGAAGAGAGCTTTGGCATGGTATTGCTTGAAAGTATGCTAATGAAAAAACCCGCAATTGGATCAAATATTGGAGGAATACCAGAAGTCATAGATGATAATTTAACAGGCTTGCTTTTTAAAAAGGGCGATGTGAGTGATTTAAAGAATAAACTGATATATTTATACGAAAATAGAAATGTTGGATCAAAAATGGGTATAAATGGGCACAATAAATTGATAAAGAACTTTACTTCTGAAGTCCAAAGTGGAAAAATATTAAAAATAATTGAATTATTGGAGAAATAAAATGACTTTTATATCTGCTTTAAAGATATTTCCGGTGCTGCTAATTATAATATCTAAGTTCTTTTATTTGCAAATATTCGTTATCCAAGGTTACAATTTTACTCTTTCTGATTTTGCCATATTACTGATGTTTTTGAATACATTAATTAATCAGATTAAACGAAGAAAATATATTGGAGATTACAACAAATTTTATTTTCAGATTTTTGGCCTATCTATACTAATTTTAATATTTAATATGATAGGTACGTTATTACACAATTCGTCATTAACAAGTTCATTATTAAATTATTCAAAAAGATGGTTAACTATCATACTAATTCCAGTATATATGGCTGATAATCTGAATATCAATAGTATTAAAATTATAATAAATATTTTTTTAATATCAATATTTGCTTACATTACAATCAATTTTAATGAATTAATTTCAACGTTAAATTTTGACAGATTTTCTGGTACATTAAACCCAAATGTATTAGGTATGTTTTTATCTTTAATAGTTATTGTACAAGTTGAATATAAGAATAAAGTTAAAAACAAGTTATTTTATTTTTTAAGTTTGGGACTTATGATAGGCTTAATAATAGCTACATCCTCAAGGGGAGCTATACTCGCCTTGATTGTACTATATCTTATTAGATTTTTTATGAGTATGAAGGTTACAATTGTTTCCTATAAAAGAATTCTGATAGGAACAATGAGTCTTATATTAATATTGATTTTCAGTCCTAACATCCTCCAATTGATTGAAGGATTCTTTCCATATTCATATCAAAGACTGGCCAACACTTTAAGCAGTCAAATTATTTATGATGCAAGTGCCTCAGCTAGATTAAATACACTGGTAATTTGTATGAACTTATTATTTAATAAAATTACATTGTTATTTTTTGGTTCTGGATTTGGAAATTTTAATATGTTACTAGTTACTTCAAAATTAGGTTATATAATTGAAACTGCAGATAATCAATTCATTAATATTCTATTTTGGAGTGGAATAATTGGTTTCATAATTTATGCTCTTATTCTTTTGAAAATTTTCAATCGAATATATAATTACAAACATAATTTTTTTAGTAAAATTACTTTATATACAACTTTTTACATGATTTTAGCAGGAATGTCTCAAGATACTTTTACAGAACCTACAATTGCGTTAATATACTTTGTAATTTTGGGTTTGTTTGAAATTGACATAAAACACAATTTGTTGGTAAAAGCGAATTGGAAAAGTACAAAAGGAGCAATGAGATGAATATTTTAATTGTTACATCAGATAATTATCCGCATTTTGGTGGTAAATCAACTCATATTTCTGATTTGATTGAAGGGCTTAAAGAAATAGAAAATGAGGTAAGTGTAATATCGATATCAAATATTCAAGAATATAAAATAATATTAACAAAATTATTTTTGATACCTATTAGATTTATATCAAAACCATTATATATTTACCTTGTGAGAAATATTTATGGATATTTTTTAAAAAGAGTAATCACTAATTATTGCTTTAAAAATAAAGTAGATATTATTTCAGCACAAGATGCAGAAATTGTATATTATATTAGAAATTTAATAAGTATTAATAAAATTCCGTGTATATTAACAATGCACACTTATTTTGGTCTGGAATTATCATTAGACAGTAATGCAGTAGGTAAAAGTGAAAGAATATATAATAAAATTTTAAATCATGAGCTTAAGGCACTTGAATTAGCTAATAGAATTATAACAGTTGATAGTAGGATAGAAAAACACGTTAAGGAACAAATACAAAAATATTACAAACCGGGTGCTATTAAGAATGAATTTGTAAAAACAATATTAAACTTCACAAACACAAAATATTACAATATAAGTAAAACTGAACAAAAAAAATTATTGCGTGAAAAGTATCATATAAATGCAAATGAAAAAGTAATTGTCTGTACAAGAAGACTTGTAGAAAAAAATGGGGTGATGATAGCAGTTAAAGCAATGCAAATAATTCAAAATGATTATTTGCTATTAATTGTTGGCGATGGACCCGAGAAGTCGCATATAATTGAATATATAAAGGTACATAAACTTGAACAGAAAATCAAATTGCTTGGTTCTAAAAACAAGAACGAAGTGAAGGAAATTTTAATTCTTTCGGATGTATCAATAGTGCCATCTATAACTGTAAATGGGCTTCAAGAGGCAACTTCGATATCAGCATTAGAATCTATGGCAAGTGGAGTCCCGACAATAGCTAGCAACATTGGTGGATTAGCTCAACTAATTGAGAATAATTGTACAGGAATATTAGTTGATGAAGGTAATCCACAGGAAATTGCAGATGCATTAGAAAAATTATTTAGTGATTCATTATTCTATAATGATATTCAAAAAAATGCGAGAAACTATGTTGAAAAATTTCATTCACATGTTGAGGCAGCAAAAAAATACTTAATTGAATTTGAATATACAGTATGCGAATAATTAATACTAAAATTCATAAAAATGAAAAAATCGAGTTGATATAATGAGAGCAAAACGATCCTTGTATAACACAGTCGCAGCTTTAATGCTACAAGTAGTAACATTTATTTCTGGAATGATAATTCCAAGATTAATAATAATAACTTATGGTTCACCTATTAATGGACTTAAAACTTCTATCACTCAGTTTATTAGTTATCTATATATTTTTGAATTGGGACTAAGTGGAGCAATCATTTATACTTTATATAAACCGCTAGCGGATAAGGACTTTGATACTATTAACGGAATTTTATCTGCAACTAGAAAAGCATATATGAAAATCGGTCTCATATTCTCTGGATTTCTTTTAGTAATAACAATAATTTATCCATTATTAATTATTAAAGAAGAAATAAACCTTTTTACAATTGTCTTTTTAACTCTATCTATTGGAATATCCGGAATAATCAACTTTTTTTTTGTCGGAAGTTATACGGTTCTTTTAATTGCGTCACAACGAGGGTATATACTTTCGATTGCTCGTACTATTTATGTGATTGTTAATACGGCAATTTTAATGTTCTTATTCAATTTTCAACTTGATATTTCTATTGTGTATTTTGTTGCGCTAATTTCTAATATTCTAAATGCTTTAATTATAATATTATATTCAAAACGACACTTCTCATATTTAAATTTTAGTGTTGAACCGCTTAATTCGGCATTATCTAAACGAAATGATGTTGTTTTGCATCAATTATCTGGAATGGTGGTTTCAAACACCCCAGTTTTATTGCTAACAATATTCACAGATTTAAACAACGTTAGCATATATTCTATTTATTTAATAATTTTTACTGGAATTAATATGTTAGTAAGTGTTTTTGGTAACGGATTTACTGCGGCATTTGGTGACTTGATTGCCAATGATGATAAAAGAAACCTAAAAGAAGCATACTCCCAATATGAATTTCTATATTATTTAATAATTTCTGTTATTTACTCTTGTGTTTTAATATTAGGAATTTCTTTTTTAGAAATTTACACTAATGGTATAACTGATATAAGTTATGCAGATTACTCAATTTTGCTTTTATTTACTTTAAATGGATTGTTGACAAGTTGGAAGGTACCTCAAACCACTATTATTATTTCTGCTGGTCACTTTAAAGAAACTAGAATAAGAGCGATAATTGAAGCATTATTAACTATTATCATATCAGTTCCATTTGTGATAAAATTTGGTTTAAAAGGAGCACTGATAGGGAGTTTGGTAGGATTATGTTATCGTTCGATTGATTTATTTTATGCTAAAAGGATAACGGGATTTGAATTTAGGTACACAATTCAAAGGATAATTAGAATGTTATTAATATTAGTTATGGCAATTATGTCATCTAGGACTGTATTGATTGTCAAAGCAGATAATTTATATTCTTGGATGAAAGTTTCAATTATAATTTGCATAATAGTTGGGCTAATTACATTATTAATTAACTTTATATTCGAAAAAGATTCAATTATAAAAGTAGCTAAGCGGCTTAGGTCTATTTTTAATTAAATTAGAAATAGACTTTTCTGAAAAATGATTAATTAATTACTTTCAAAATTTTAAAAACATTTTAGTCACATGATTCGATCTAATACGTGATGATTATTTATTTGATTATTTCGAGGTCAGGACATCACCGATTCGCGTTTGAGCATCACCAGTTCACGCTTGAGCATCATCCTGGTATTTTGACCTAATTCACATATTTGATCATGTAGGTTAAAGTTAGTGTCTCAATCCCCCTATGAGGCTACTGATCTGCTATGGGGGGGCTTAATTTGTCTCAAGTTAAACTAAAAGTGAAAGTGATGCCCTGATTTTGTAATTACTACTGCCTGAAGTGTGTATCGATGATGCTCATGGTGCGAATCAGTGATGCTTTTACAGCGAAATAATCATTTGTATTTCTAATTTTCTAATTTTAGTATGTTACTAAATAAGTGGCTCATATAGAATTTCTTATTAATTTCTAAACCACGTGAATGATTATCCTCACGGTCTGAAAAATATTGAAGTTAAACAATAGTAAATGAATAATATAACAATAGAGGAAAAAGGGGTAAAATTTGTGAACAAATTTATGAACATTTCGCATGACTACAAAAACTATAATATGAATATATCCAGTACTATAAAAGGCTTTTTTACTTTGCATACTTTCTATTTGGTGCTGTTACATAGAATTGGAAATTATTTTTTTAAAAAAGGTATTCCTTATATACCAGCAATAACAAGGGCTATAGGTATAATATTATTTAGTGCAGATATTTCGCCCTGTGCAAAAATTGGGAAAGGTTTTGTAATAGCTCATTCTGTTGGTATCGTAATTGGAAGTGCTGTTGAGATTGGAAATAATTTTGAATGTTTTCAAAATGTAACAATAGGCGGTAGAGACCGTAGTGTGAATGGAAAAACGATGCCAATAATTGGAAATAATGTAACGGTTTTTTCTGGAGCTTGTGTATTAGGACCTATTGTTATTGGCGACAATGTTTCTGTTGGAGCAAACAGTGTCGCGACAAAAGATATTGAACATAATTTAATTGTAGCAGGAGCGCCTGCACATATTGTTAATCGTGTTGATAGAGCCCATGCGTTAAGAAGCGCTGAAAATCGGAGTCAGATAATTTTAAAATCAAATAACGAATAAAGTGTTTGAAATTTTTGAAGTTTGAGATATGAAAAGATGGTATTTTGCATCTATTGTGAAGTTGGACGAGGTTGATTGATGTTTTATATTTGTATACAAGTGAGGGACAATAGGTTGAAATGTCCGTTTTGAATAGGACCATTGACTAATTGTATTTGTGTGATTCGAGGATCTTATGATATTGACAATAGAAAAGGTAGAGATGTTGCTGTGTGAGATGCTCACAGTCGAAGTCTCAACGGGAGTTTAGCAGAATGACAAAGCGGGGCGATATTGAGATGTTTAGGGATAACATGGGGAGAGAACCTGAATAAGTCGAAGCTTGCTTCTTAAAACAATTAAATATTTATATATGAGAGGTTAGTTAAATGAAAAATGTTTTGGTGGTCTTTGGTACCAGACCTGAAGCAATAAAGATGTGCCCATTGGTAAAGGAACTTAAGACAAGAGAAAAACTTAACACATTTGTTTGTGTGACGGGTCAACATAGGGAAATGCTTGATCAGGTTTTAACTGCGTTTGATGTAGTCCCTCATTATGATCTATCAATAATGAAGGCGAATCAGACACTATTTGATGTTACAATCAATATTCTCGAGAAAATGAAAGGAGTACTTGAAGAGGTTAAACCAGATGTGGTGTTAGTTCACGGAGATACATCAACAACCTTTGTTACTGCATTAGCTTGTTTTTACCTTCAGATTCCAGTTGGACATGTTGAAGCTGGACTGAGAACATATAATATTTACTCACCTTATCCAGAGGAGTTCAATAGACAAGCAGTTGGCATTGTATCAGATTTCAACTTTTCTCCAACTGAGATGTCAAAAGAGAATCTACTTAAAGAAGGTAAGAATCCTGAAACCATTTATGTGACAGGCAATACTGCAATTGATGCTCTAAAGACAACTGTTCGTGATGATTACAGTCATGAACATTTAGATTGGGCTGCGGATAGTAGATTGATTATGATTACTGCTCATAGAAGAGAGAACCTAGGCGAACCTATGAAAAATATGTTCAGGGCTATAAAAAGAATCATTGACGAAACTTCTGATATTAAAGCAATCTACCCGATACATATGAATCCAGTTGTTAGAGAAGCAGCTCATAAGATTCTCGGAGATACAGATAGGATTAGAATAATTGAACCACTTGAAGTATTAGATTTTCACAATTTCTTGTTTAGGTCGCATCTGATCTTAACTGACAGTGGTGGAATTCAAGAAGAAGCTCCAAGTTTAGGTAAGCCTGTACTGGTAATGAGAGATACAACCGAAAGACCGGAAGGGATTGCTGCTGGAACCCTTAAGCTAGTAGGTACGGACGAAGTAAATATCTACAAATCATTTAAGCAATTACTTGAAGATCAGGATGAGTATGAGAAGATGTGTAAAGCAAGCAATCCCTATGGAGATGGTTTTGCCAGTAAGAGAATTGCTGATATTTTGGAAACTAAACTTTTGTTGTGATAATTCTTCGTGACAACAATATTTTACAAATAAACCACAAAATATATAAACGAGCTCTTACCTGTCCGTTTTTCGGAACACTAACGGATGTGCCCGTATCTGGAACGATTTTCGGAATGCTAACGTCAAATAAATTTGAAAAGTCTGCAATCACTTAGTTCTGACAAAAAAACTTTATGGATGTACCCGTACCTGTCACCGTCAGTGAAGTTGAAGAAGTTGTTTGCTTAAAAACCTAGCGATATCAACCTTTACAGAGAAAGACTTTTAAAAACAAGTTTTTCGGTGCCAAGTACAAATCATGAAATTGATGAAATTGTTTTACAATTCAACCTTAACCCATTGTCGACCATTAGATAATGGGTTAAAAAAGAGACGCCACTTCCATAATTTTGATATACTGGTGGAGAGTGAGGAATGGGAACCATCGGCGGAGTCTTGGCTCTGGCTTATTATTGATTCAAGGAGGATCCTAACCATATGAATATCTTAGTTACCGGCGGCCTTGGCTTTATTGGCAGCCATACGGTCGTGGAGCTTATAAAAAACAATCATAGCGTGATCATAGCGGATAATCTGGTCAACTCTAAGCTGGAGGTTCTGGATAAGTTACATCAGATCACAGGCATCAAACCGACGTTCTATCAGATCGATGTGACGGATGCGGATCAGACGGAAAGGGTGTTTAAGGACCATCAGATCGATGGCGTGATTCATTTCGCTGGGCTGAAGGCCGTGGGCGAGTCGGTGGAGAAGCCGCTGGAGTACTATTTCAACAACCTCGTGTCGACCATGGTGCTCAGTCGGCTGTGCCTGAAGTATGGGGTGGGGAAGTTTGTGTTTAGTTCATCGGCAACGGTGTATGGGGAGCAGCCGTCGCCGCTGCGGGAGGATCTTGAGCTCAGGAGGACCACGAACTCTTACGGCGAAACAAAGGCCATGAGCGAGCGGATTTTGGCTGATACAGCGGTCGCAAATCCAGGCTTTGAGGTGACGCTGCTGCGGTATTTCAATCCGGTGGGGGCGCATGAGAGCGGGCTGATTGGGGAGGATCCGAATGGGATACCGAACAACCTGATGCCGTTTGTGACGAGGGTGGCTAAGGGTGTGCTGCCTAGACTCAGTGTTTTCGGGAATGATTATGATACAGTGGATGGGACCGGGGTTAGGGACTATATTCATGTGGTGGATCTTGCCAAGGGGCATGTGAAGGCGATAGAGAAGATGGGTGAGGTGGCTGCGGAAGGCGTAGACGCTTCAAATAAAGAGGGATCAGTGAATTCAAAGGGCGCCTCGGTGTATAATCTGGGAACGGGGAAAGGGACGTCTGTGCTGGAGCTGGTAAATGCGTTTATAAAGGTTAATGGGGTTGAGGTGCCTTATCAGATCGTTGGAAGGCGGCCTGGAGATATTGCTGTGTGTTATGCTGACGCTTCTAAGGCTGAGCGGGAGCTTGGGTGGAAGGCGGAGCTTGGGATTGAGGACATGGTGAGGGATGCTTGGGGGTTTGAGAAGGGGAAATAAGACGGCCCGTACCAGGCACCTTAATCAAGAATGTAACGTCAAACAAATTTGAAAATCCTGCCATTGCTTCTTCTCAGCAAAAACAACAACCTCATCTTCTTTCGTGGTGCCAGCTTCAAACGGTGAAGTTTCGAAAATTGATCTACAATTCAACCCTACCCATTGTCCATTGACGGTGGGTAATAAAAAGTATGTCGCTTCCATAATTTAACATTGGTGAAGTGAAGGTTATGATGACCATCGGCAGAAATATTTTATTTCTGAGGTCAGTCGCTTTCTAACACGACTGGCGGTGTCAATCTTTGGATTAAAAAATGAAGATATTATACAATACGTCCTCAGAAGTGCTGTAGTATAATGATGTTGCGAGGAGGTGGAAACAATGAAGAGGGAGATCTTCACATCATTTTATGACGAATATCTGCAGATAGAAGCCTATCAGCTGGAGGGGAGTGTTCTGTCTTTTCCCAATCATTTTCATGAGCATTATACCATTGGCTATATTGAGCAGGGGGAATGTTTAGTGTCTTGTAAGAATCAAGACCATACATTCTCGAGTGGAGATCTTATTTTGATGAATCCCAAGGATAATCATACCTTTATATCAAAAGGGGATGAAAAGGTTATTTACAGGGGATTCATCATTCGTCCGGAGGTGATGGAGGAACTGATGCTGAAGGTTTCGGGGCAGCGGTATCTTCCGGTCTTCACACAAACGATTGTTCGTGATGGGGCATTGAATTATGATCTCAACAATTTATTTATGATGGTTTCCAATGACTTTTGCGAGATTGAAAAAGAAGAAAGCTTGTTCTTTATGGTGACCACGTTGTTGTCACAATTCAGCCAGGCGGTTGAAGGCAGTGAATCAAAGTGTCAGCAAGAAGTTGAAAGAGCCAGCGAGTTTATAGATGTTCATTTTCGAGATCATATTTCTTTGGAGCAAATTTGCCAACATGTCACCTTGAGTAAGTCGACGCTCATGAGGGCATTTACAAAATATAAAGGGATTACCCCTTATCGATATCTGATTAACGTTAGAATCAATACTGCGAAGAAGTTGCTTGAAGAAGGCGTTATGCCGGTGGAGGCCGCATTTCAAACTGGATTCTCTGACCAGAGCCATTTCACCCGCTTTTTTACGACCTTTATTGGGATTTCACCCGGTGCCTATAGGGATCTTGTGATCTCAAGAAGTAAATTGTGAAGGAGATGGACTTTCCGTACCTGTCAGTGTGCGAAGATTTTAGGAACGCTGTCAGCAAAGCAAAGTTGAAAAGTCTGCAGTCGCTGTGTTTAGCAAAGACAACTTCCTCATCTACTTTTGTTTAGGCAGAATTATGGAAGTAGTGGGAATTGATCGACAAACCTATCTATAGGAAATATGAGTTCAGTTTATTATGACGAGATAAATTTACTTTTGCAGGAAAATTGACGAGGAGTGACCCTATGAAAAAACTTGATTTAGACAAGCGATATGATAGAAGGGGGACAGATAGTGTAAAATGGGATCATATGGACTTTGTGGATTCCAGGGTATCTGAGAATGCCCTACCGCTTTGGCTTTCAGATATGGAATTCAAAGTTGCGGATGAGATTATTGAAGCCTTGACGAACAGAGTTAATCATGGTTTTTTTGGACATTCTATGCCAAGTGATCATTATTTTGAAGCAGTTCAAGGTTGGTATAAAAGGCGTTTTAATTGGGACATTGCTAAAGATTCAATATTTTATTCTCCAGGAGTATTGCCTGCTTTGGGCTTCATAATAAGAGCTTTCACCCAAATGGGTGAAGGCGTTATTATTCAGCCACCTGTTTTCTATCCTTTTGCAGAACTGATAGAAGGTACAGATAGAATGGTGGTGAATAATACATTAATAAATAATGATGGCGATTATAGTATTGATTTCGAGGATTTGGAGAAAAAATTAAAAGATCCCAACAATACTATGCTCATCCTGTGTTCGCCACATAATCCTGTAGGACGGGTATGGACTAAAGAAGAAATAACTAAGATGGTTGATCTATGTCAGGAAAATGATGTGCTGATCTTTTCTGACGAGATCCATTGTGACTTAACAAGGAAAAACATAACCCACTATCCAACGAAAACATTAACTGATTACAATAAAATTATCACTGCTTTAGCACTGGGAAAAACTTTCAATGTCGGTGGAATACCTATTTCGCAAATCATTATTGATGATGGCCAACTCAAAGAGACTTGGCATAAGGAAACAAGGCAGAAACATTATATTAGCTTTGCGCCACCTTTAGATATGATTTTGACACAAACTGCCTATAATAAGTGTGATTATTGGGTCGATGAGGTAATGGAATACATTGAGGATAATTTTAACTTTTTAGTGGATTATCTTAATGAACACTTGCCAAAAGTAAAGTATAAAAAACCTGAGGGCACTTTCTTAGCTTGGGTAAATTTTGGAGCATATGCAGATTATGAAGATTTATTTGAGTTGTTAATTACAAAATATGATGTGCTTATTGAGAATGGCCGTACATTTGGTGAGTCAGGTGCTGGTTATTTTAGAATGACTGTAGCATGTCCGAGATCTTTACTTCAAGAAGGATTAGATAGAATTGTTGAAGCGATTAGGGAGCTGGCGGGAGAATGACAACCCATACCTGACTGACGTCTCTGACGTGCCCGTACCTGGACCCTCGGTGCCAGGCACAAATTTCGGAACGCTAACGTTAAACTAATTTGAGAAGTTTGAAATTGTTTGCTTTCAGAAAGAACTATTTCCCTTATTTCCTCTCGCGTGCCAGGTTCAGCAGGGGAAGAAGGGGAAAATGTTTTATAATTCAAACATAATCCATTGTCCACGATAATGAGTTTTTATGAGATGACACTTCCGTAATTTTGATATACTGGTGGAGAGTGAGGAATGGGAACCATCGGCGGAGTCTTGAGATGTCAGCAACCATAGCAATTCATGGACAAACTATGAGAGCAAATTGAGTTGCTCTTGGACACTGTCAGCGAGCAGTTGCTGAATAGGAATGTAGGTGTTATGCTATTCAGAGCAATTTTAGATAAATAAATTACTCTGCTATTTGTCCAGCGCTTGACCTCTAACTTTGACCTTGAGTTGCTCTAATGGTTGTCATCAGTTCTATATGAAATCTTAAATTTGAAATATTGGAGAATGAGATGAAAAGTAAAGTAGTTTCGTGGATCGCAGTTATACTTTGGATGGCAGTCGTATTTTCGCTATCAGCTCAGCCTGCAGCATCGTCAAATCAGTTGAGTAAAGGTGTAACTGAAATCATAGTCGAAATGATAGAGAAGGTTACATCAATCAATCTGGAAGTTAATGATATCAACCATTTCGTCAGAAAGAATGCCCATTTTATCGCATATTTGATATTGGGTGGATTTGTGTCTAATGCACTAAAATATAGCGGTAGTGGTCTTAATGAGATTTTTCTTGCAGGTTTGATCTGTGTCGGTTATGCGATAAGTGATGAGATTCATCAAATGTTTGTTCCAGGAAGAGGTCCTCAGATAAAAGATGTGTTCATTGATAGCTGTGGGGCTGCGGTTGGAATAATATCATATCAATTGATGGTTATTAGAAGATTCCCATTGAGATCAAGAAAACGTAACATGGAAATTTGTTTTACGGATGTTGTTGGTGCGAAGAAATAGAATTGTCAACTTCTATAAAAAAATGTGACTAAATAGAAAATAATCAGCTGAAGCCCGTATTTCTGCGGATTTGCTTGCAAAGATACGGGCTTAGTGTTATACTGTATTTAGTCACATATGTTACTAAAAAGGAGGACGAAAATGTACCTCGATTTTCTAGTCAAAATACCAGAAGTAACAGGTAAAATAACCTACAGAAAACGAGACGACTCCTGTTATGTTTACTATGAGTACGATAGGATCTATGATCCTACGCGAAAATTTACGAACGTAAAAAGAGCGATGATTGGGAAGCAGTCCAAAGCTGATCATCTTATGATGCAGCCAAACCAGAACTACCTGAAGTTCTTCCCGGAAGTAGAGCTTCCCGAAGAAAAGGATCGTTCATTAAGAAGCAGTTGTTTGCGAGTCGGGACTTATATAATTCTCCAAAAACTCATCAGAGAAAGCGGAATCCCGGACATGCTCAGCCGAGATTTTAGTAAAAAAGATGTAGGGTTGTTCTTGGACATGGCAGCCTATTCGATTATTACTGAAAGTAACGCTGCCCAGTACTATCCAGATTATGCTTATAATCATGCACTATTTACCACAGATATGAGGATTTTCAGTGATTCCAAGGTTTCGGATTTTTTAAAAAATATAACAGATGATCAAAGTGTGGGATTTTTGAATTCATGGAACGAATCAAAAGATCACAGAGAAAAGATCTATATCTCCTATGATTCAACAAATAAGAATTGTCAGGCTGGAGATATTGAAATGCTTGAATATGGCAATGCCAAAGTAGATCAAGGATCTCCAATTTTCAATTATTCAATAGCTTATGACACGAGAAACAAAGAACCACTTTTTTATGAAGCTTACCCAGGAAGTATAAATGACGTGTCACAGCTTCAGTTTATGCTGGATAAAGCAAAAGGATACGGCTATAGGAAGATAGGTTTTATACTGGATCGTGGTTACTTCGGCAAGAGAAATATTGAGTACATGGATCAGTGTGGTTATAGCTTTGTGATCATGGTCAAGGGAATGGCATCCCTCGTAAATCAGCTCATTCTGAAACATAAAGGATCATTTGAGAAGAAGAGACTCCATCATATCAGTGAATACAGAGTTTATGGCATGACAGTAAAGAAAAAGCTGTATGCTACGGATGAAAAAGATCGCTATTTTCATATCTATCATAGTATTGATAAGGAAAGTGCTGAGCGCAATATACTGGAAAATCGGATTGATGAGATGACAAAATTCATGAAACGTCATGCCAATGAAATGCGTGAATTTGGTGCGGGATTTGAGAGGTATTTTGAACTCTACTATGATGAACAAAAGAAGACGTTTCTATTTCCTGTTGAGAAGGCTGGTGTAATAGAAAGCGAGATTGATTTATGCGGATATTTCTGCATCATCACCTCGGAAAAGATGACTGCAAAAGAAGCTATTGATCTTTACAAAAGTCGTGATGTCTCAGAAAAGCTATTCCGGGGTGATAAGTCGTATCTTGGTAATAAGAGTCTTCGTGTGCACTCAGATGAATCGGCATCGGCGAAGATATTTATAGAATTTATTGCGCTGATCATCAGAAGCAAGATCTATACAAGTCTCAAAGAAGAAATGAACAAAATAGATAAAAGGCCGAACTTTATGACGGTCCCTGCGGCAATAAAAGAACTTGAAAAAATTGAGATGGTTAGACAGCTGGACAATGTTTATAGACTGGACCATGCCGTTACAGCAACTCAGAAGACGATACTTAAAGCCTTCGGAATTGACGTTTCATATGTAAAGTACAAAGCTGCTGAAATAAGTGAAGCGCTTATGAATGCAGAAAAAAATTACAAATAAGAGAGGATGCGAAACATGGCGAGAACGGTTGGAATGGATGCGTTGGAACAAAAGATTGAAAAGGCGCAATCGGATGTGGTGAAGGCAAAGGCGAAGTACGATGCGGCGCTTGCAACATTAAAAGATTTGATGGACAAACGCGATGCGATAAAACGTGATGAACTTATCAATGCCATAATGAAAAGTGATAAATCCTATGACCAAATCCTTCAATTTATACAACCAATTGATCAAGAAAAAGAATAGGCTGAAAACAACAAAAAACTCCTACAGCGATCACTGTGCAGGAGTTTTAGTCACATTTTTTCTGGAAGTTGACGATTCGTGCTTTTGTTGATTTATCTTCGTGATGTCGAATTAACGCCCGTTGAGAGGGTGTCATTAAAAGACATCACCAGGAGCAGAATAGAATCATTCCTTAATTGGATTGAAACCGAGAGAAAATGTTCAGCTCAAACAAGAAATGTTAGACTTGCTGCCATCCATTCGTTTTTTAGGTATCTGCAATATGAAGACATTGACCATCTGATCGAATGGCAACGGATCCTCTCTATCCCTGTAAAGAAAAACCAAAAGGGTCACATTAACTACATGAGTATCGAGGGAATTAAACTTTTGCTCGAAATGCCTGACAGAAATTCAAAATTTGGCCGTCGAGATCTCGCACTACTGTCTTTGATGTATGATACAGCTGCAAGAGTTCAGGAAATTGCAGATCTGACCCCACGGATGATTTGTTTGGAATCACCAGCGACAATCAAACTAATTGGAAAGGGACAGAAAGCACGTATTGTTCCTCTGATGAATCCGCAAGTTAAGATTTTAAAAGCATATATGGATGAATGGAATCTGATAGAACCTTTTGCTGATAAATATCCGTTGTTTTTTAACAAGAAACGCGAAAAACTTACACGTGCAGGCATTGGATATATTCTCGATAAATATATCCAAATGGCGCGAAAGATCGATCCACTAATTGTTCCAGACAAATTCACTTGTCATTGTCTTCGTCATAGTAAAAGCATGCATCTTCTACAAGCTGGAGTTAATTTGGTATACATTCGTGATATTTTAGGACATAAATCAATTCAAACAACAGAAGTATATGCAAGGGCTGATTCAAAACAAAAACGAAAGGCGATAGAAGATGCCTATTCTGACGTTGTACCAAAAGAAGAAGGCAAATGGCATAACAGTGAAGATCTCTTGGATTGGTTGAAGAACTTTCAGAAGATATGAGATACCGATAATGTAAAGTAAACACACCTTATTTGATAAGTGGGAACAGTTTGATGCACTTACTTTACATTATCATTTACTCTGCATAACCTTTTTTATGCGAAGCTTCACATAAAAAAGGAAAGGTAGAGCGGTTCAATCGAACGGTGGACAGCTTTCTTGCAGAAGCGAAGCTTGAAAAGCCACAAACGCTTAGCTCGCTCAATCGGCTCTTTGAAGTCTGGCTGGAAGGCTGTTATCAGCATAAGCCACACAGCGCTCTTGGCGAAAATACCAGCCCTTACATGGCCTATCAAAAGGATCACACCCCACTTCGGTTTGCAAGTGCAGATCAGATCAGGGATGCATTCCTGCATGTTGAGGAGCGAAAGGTCGACAAGACCGGCTGTATCAGCTTCAAAGGCAAGAAGTATGAAGCGGGCCTTGAGTATATTGGTTGTAAAGTCGAGGTCATCTATGATCCATCAAACATTGAGACTCTGACGGTGGAGTATAAGAACCGACCGCCTAAGTCCATCA
Source organism: Acidaminobacter sp. QWL-03 (assembly GCF_058683855.1). Lineage (NCBI taxonomy): Bacteria > Bacillati > Bacillota > Clostridia > Peptostreptococcales > Acidaminobacteraceae > Acidaminobacter > Acidaminobacter sp. QWL-03. Next base: position 1,253,334 of record NZ_CM178752.1, on the reverse strand, counting down.
AGGAGTTAGTCATTACTTCAAAAACAGGACCTCGACCTATGATGCCAGAGCACCAGCAACTCATTCCTGCCGAAAACTCCCGTTATCTCAGAAGTGCTGAGAAGGCTGCGAAAAAGCGGATTGAAGCTTCAATCCCAGCAGTCTCCTACGGAAGAAAGCGTGGGGGTGCTTAATCATGTATGAGACCTTTTATCAGATGAAGCGGTCCCCTTTTGGCCGCGATATTCCAACGGATCAGCTTTATCTCACGAGACGACTTGACGAAGCCCTTGGCAGGCTTGAACACGCTGCAGAGCGACAGCTCTTTGCCGTCGTAACGGGTCATTGCGGTACGGGTAAAACTACCGTTATCAGAAAGCTGCTCGATGAGCTCAAAGGCTCTAAATACAAGGTTTTGTATTTATCCGACTCAAAGCTGACACCCAGACATTTCTACAAAGGACTCCTGGAGCAGCTGGGTGTTGAATCACGCTTTTACCGAGGAGATTCGAAGCGGCAGCTTCATAAAGAGATTGAGATCCTCAAAGGGGTGCACGGCCTTCAGCCATTAGTCGTTGTGGACGAAGCCCATCTGCTGGACCGGGAGATGCTTGAGGAGGTTAGATTCCTTCTCAATTTCAAGATGGATTCTCAAAGTCCCATGGCGTTGATCCTGGTGGGTCAGACGGAGTTGTGGGATAAGCTGAAGCTCCAGTCCTACTCCGCGATTCGCCAGCGCATTGACATCAAGTGCGAACTGATTCATTTTGATCGAAGTGAAACGGGGGCTTACATCGATGTCCAATTAAAATATGCTGAAGGGGATTCCAGGATCTTCTCAGATGCAGCTATCGATGAGATCCACGAAACATCTGATGGGTCTGCCAGAGTGATCAATAAGATCTGTACGCATTGCCTTATCTATGGTTCAAGCAACGGACACAGGATTATCGATGATCATATGGTCCGAAGAGTTGTTCAGGGAGAGTTGCCTTAATTCTCCCTTTCTCAATACTTTATTCTGGACAGTCTCGTCAGCAGTATCCGGACAATTAACACCGTCTATTGCTGGACAGACAAGCCCGTCATTAACACTCAGCAACTATTAGAAACTGTAAAGAAACTAAGTGAAATCAACGTTTCCATCTACTTCGAGCTTGAGAATATTGATAGTTCCAGGGCTGACTACAACTTCATTTTGTCGACCTATTCCGGGCTCGGTCAAGCAGAGGTTGAGGCGCTTTCGAATGCAGTGGAGTGGGGATATGAGAAGAAATTTCTTCAGGGTCGGCCTCATATCACGAACCCTATGTGTCACAATAGTTGTCGTAGACCATTAAAAAAAGTATCCTATAATAGAATCGATTGGGGGATTACTAATGGCCTACACAAGAAGAGTAAAGGAAACAGCAATTCGTATGATGTTGCCGCCTGAGAACGTAACACTGAGCAAGATTAGTGAAACACTTGGCGTCGCACCTGCTACACTCAAGAAATGGAGAAATGAACTAAGAGCAAACGGATATGCTGCTCCTGCCAACGAAGAACCGGCTGATCAGTGGAGCAGCCAGGACAAGTTTCTAATCGTAGTGGAAACGATGAACCTTAATGAGGTTGAGTTATCGGAGTACTGTCGGAAAAAGGGACTTTATCCTGAACAGGTGAAGCAATGGCAGGAAAACTGTATGAGCGCCAATGGCAACATACCAAGCCAAGTCGCTGAGTTGGTTCAACAAGACAAGGCACTCCAGAAGGAGTTGCGCCAAGTACGTAAGGAACTGCAGCGTAAGGAATCCGCATTAGCGGAAGCCGCCGCGCTGCTGATCTTAAGAAAAAAAGCCGAAGCGATTTGGGGAACATCAGACGAGGACGAATGACCAGCCCCTCAGATCGCGCTATGATAATCCAGCTGGTAGACGAAGCAGTACAATCCGGAGCAAGCCAGTTCAAAGCCTGCGAGTGTTTAGGCATAACAACAAGAACGCTTCAAAGATGGAAAAATCCACATGCACATCAAGAAGATCAACGCCCTTTGAGAACCAAATATGAATCTGATCGTAAACTGAAGGCGGACGAGGTTGCCCTTATCCTCAAAACGATCAACAAGCCTGAGTTCGCCAGCAAGCCACCCAGTCAAATTGTGCCGGCTTTAGCTGACCGCGGAGAGTATATTGCTTCGGAATCAAGTTTCTACCGGGTAATGCGCCGTGCGGGTGAGCAACACTATCGAGGACGTGCAGAGCGCCCTTCTGGCAAGCCTAAGGCAAGCCACTGCGCTACAAAGCCCAATCAGGTTTGGTCTTGGGATATCACATACCTGCCCGGACCAATCAAAGGACTGTATTACTTTCTTTATCTCATCATCGACATTTTTAGCAGGGATATTGTAGGCTGGGAGGTATGGGAAGACGAGTCAGCAGAACACGCAAGCCACCTGATTCGTAAAGCGGTAATGTCTCAAGGCATACGAGCCCACCAAACGCCCCTCATACTACATTCTGATAATGGCAGTCCTATGAAAGGTTCCACGATGCTGGCAACACTATATGAATTGGGTGTCACGCCCTCCAGGAGCAGACCTCGCGTAAGCAATGATAATCCTTATTCAGAATCAATTTTTAAAACATGCAAATATTGTCCCAAATATCCAACAAAGGGATTCGTGTCACTTGAAGCTTCCAGAAAATGGTGTCTCCAGTTCGTACACTGGTATCGACACGAACATCACCATAGTGGCATCAAATTTCTAACACCCAATCAAGTGCACTCCGGCAAAGCAGATAGCGTTCTTGAAGCACGCCGCAAGGTTTATGAGCTAGCAAAAGCAAAGGCACCACAGAGATGGTCAGGTAAGACCCGAGATTGGACATTGCCCGGTGAGGTATGGCTTAATCCGGTCAATATTTCTAAAGATGATTTGCGACAACTACCTTGACAAACTCCGCTACTTGAAACAGGTAAATTAAAGAGGACAATTCCAGATAAGATTTCAAGTAACAATCAGAAGTACTATTCAGGCAGAAATATGCGAACTGAGTAACGAGAAGACCCACTGAGCTATTTGCTGATTTTGTTCAGCATCTGGCTTGGTGGGTCTATTTTTTGTTTTTCAATGTATATCAACGCATAGTCCGCTGAATTAATAACGATAAATAAAAAGTCACTAGCGTTGCATTAAGTTAATAGAATTGATGTCAAAATGACGAATCGCCCATTAAATACCATATTGCCTGTATACAGGAAATTAATTTCAGTCTCCTGTTGAAATGACGAACACCTTAACAAGGTGACCCCATTGTACAGTGATTTTTTTCCATATTATAACAATCGTTTTACAACTTTAGTGAGGGCTTATTCGCATCATTTGCTCAACAACGTCTCGGAATGGATCAAATAGCGCTGACATTGCCGCGCTTTTAATCTTTCTTAATGAGACTCTAGGGTCAACTTTGGCCGAGATTAAACGAAACAGGCAGTAAGCGATCAAAGCTATGAAAATTTGTACAGTGACAGCCTGCTCTGAAGTCGCATAAAAGTGTTTTATCTTCAGATTTTGCTTGATCCATTTGAAAAATAGCTCTATTTGCCATCGTAATTTGTAGATGTCCCCGATCTCCTCCGGTGTCTTGTCCATCACGTTTGTGATGAAGTGAACTTGGTTTCCGTCATCATCACGAAGTTGGATGTAACGAAAAGCATTCTTGGTTTTTTTTGCTCCACACCCTACGGTCACAAGATCGTGATAAACAACCTTTGACTTTTCATCCACCTCATAACGTTTGATCACCCACGTGGCTGCGTTTTCCCTTAGGCGTGTTACAAATAAAACCCCCACATCAGAAAATTGATCAAAGGCTTGATAATCCACGTATCCGCGGTCAAAAACATTGATGGTGTCTTTACTGACGACGACTAGATCTTTCAGATAGGCAACATCGTGTTCTTTAGCCTTGGAGACAAAGACATTGTTGGGATAGGCTATTTCATCATGGTACATCAAAGACAAATGAAGTTTGATCCCTGCTTTACTTTTCCTGAACTTGGCCCATTCCATGCCTTTTAATGACTTGGTGATTGTACTTGCATCAATGAGATTCAATCCGTGAAGTGACTTTGAAATTTTCTGACGATACTTGCTGCCAAGTCGCTTCACCACTACATTGAAAACTTCTTCAATAGCAGCGATTGGAAAGCTCTGAAGCCTTCTGAAGACTTGAGTATGGCTTATCGAATCAAGTTTCAGATATCGTCTGAGTTTGCGATTGAACTCAAAGCTGGTTTGAACGGTTCGGGTTCCGGTACATTGATTTTGCTGAGCGAGAATAAGCAAAACGATGAGTTGATGCGCTTTAAGCTTCTTTGCATAACGATTGCACTTGTGCTTCTTAAAAATCTTTCGCACTTCACTAGAATTTATCACTTCAAACAATTCAAAAATGGTGGTTTTCGTAGTATAATCTATGATAAGTTCATTCCTTATATTAGATTTGTACGAGGTCACAGACAAGGCGGTGCAACGCCTGTACATTTCTATTATAAGGTTTTTTTACATTCACATAAAGTTATTTATCCCATATTTGGAATTAAATGTTCAAGATTTTAATGCAACGCTAGTGATAAAAAGTTTAAAATTACCATATATTTCAAAAAGGAATTTTGAAACTAACGTCGAATCCATTCTATAGTTGATTGTTTAGAAGGGATTTGATGTTGATGGACAATTCAAATCGAAAAATAATACCTTATCGTAATGGAAAAGCAGGTCTCATAGCAGGATTATGCCAAGCGGTTGGCGTAGATCGGATCTTTAATGAACTCTTGACACCGGAGGTTGGTAGACCACCTGAAATCGCCTATGGTGATTTAGCGCAGATGTTTTTAATGTCAATGGCGGATGATCACCATCCACTAAGCCGCTTGTTGGAATACTTAGAAACCCTTGATTTAGAAGCATTGATCAAGTGTAAAGTAAATGTCGACCAACTTAACGATGATCGATTCGGTGGCTTTCTAGATCTGATGCATCAAGTGGGTGGTTCTGAAATTCTCTCAAGAATTGCAGTAAGTGCGTTCAATCACTATGGCATTCTGTTGAAGAGTGTAAACTATGATACGACTTCAAAAATTATGTGGGGAGAGTATCAGACACAGGATGGTGTCGTTGGTACGATAGATATAACATTTGGCCACTCTAAACAACACCGACCAGACAAAAAGCAAATGATACTGTCCATGGGCACAACTCAAGGAATCTGCATGGATGGTGGCATTCACTCCGGGAATCAAAGTGACAAAACCTATAATATTGAAAATCTTGATCGTGCAGTTGAAGTAAAAGCGCGCTTTAAAACAGATGATGAAAGTCCATTTTTCTATATTGCTGACAGTGCTTCATTTACCGTGGCTTTTTTAGAAAAAGCCAAACTGGCTAAAATGGATGTTATCACGCGTATGCCAGATAATATTAACGAATGCAAACGTGTCATTGAAAAAGCCCTTGATGTGTTAGAAACACTTCCGACCTACGTTTTCCCTTCGTCGACTTCCCCAACTGTATATCAGGTGATGTCAGACCAATGTACCTATGAAGGCATCCCGTTAAGTTTAGGTGTCTGTTACTCTCAAAAACTTGAGAGTACGAAGTTCAAACTGATACATAAGCAAGTTTTAAAGGAACGCGATATGATAGAAGCGCAGCTCAAACTGCTTAATAAGCGGCCGTTTGCTTGTATTGAAGATGCCAATCTTGAAATTGAAAAGCTCAATAAGACTGTTCTAAAAAAAGCAAAGTATCACTCAGTAGATTTTCAAATCTCCGAACAGAATATTAAGCGCCCAGGTCGGCCAAGTAAAGATCCTGCCTTGAATTGCACTCGCACGGAATATACCATTCATTCAGAAATTGAAGCCAATCAAGCTGCTATAGACAGAGCGATTCGACGAGAGTGTATTTTTGTCGTGGCTTCTACAGTAGTTACGATGAGTGGTATTGAGATTCTTCGAGAGTATAAAAGCCAGAGTGCAGTCGAAAGAAAATTTCAATTTTTGAAGTCCCCACAGTTTGTTAATGCCCTTTATGTGGATTCCCCAAGACGTGCTGAATCATTGGGGTATCTAATGTTGATTCTCATATTACTCTTAAGCGTTGGCGAACATGTCGTACGTAGAGAAATGGAAAAGGAATCAGCGAGCATTGTAGGCCCAGGTAAGAAAATCCTTACAAGGCCCTCTTTGATTGCAATTTTTCGGATCTTCTATTCGGTTCAAACGATAGCGACGTACGAAAAAGGGATGATTACGCGAGAATTTACTGAGGAACTTCGACCAAATGTGAAGGAAGTTATGCGTTATTTACGATTACCAGAGGAGATTTTTATACGTAGCAGTTGAAAACATTTCCACATATTTACTACTGGTGCAATGCAATTATTTCAGCGGACTATGCGTATCAAAAGATTTCATATAGCTAGACATAAGTTTCAAATATAGTTTTACAAAAATTAAAACGAATTGATATCATTAGAATGCTGGATCGAATCATTTTAGTAAATATTTAAGACCATCTTATAGATATAGTTTGAGTCAGTGAAAGTTTCGATGATGGAACATGACAATTAAAAGCTGATCATCAGAGTACTATTAAGCAAAATAAGAATTTTAATAGAAAAAGATAGATCCAATGAGATATAATGTATTTCGATAAAAATCAGATGGGAATTTCTAAATATGGAGGATAATTATGAAAAAACTTATAATTGTAAGTATGGGAAGACCCACTGGAGAAACAATTCGCATTCATCTTGAGCCAATGTTAAAGGATTATGTAGAAATTGATATGTGTCTTTTGTCTGAGTTAAACGAAGCCAATATTACAGGTGATTTAATAGTTTGTTCAAATCAAAATTCGTTTGAAGCTGCTAAAAAGCATATAAGACAAGAAATTCCAATGATAATTTGTAGACGCGTAATAGATTATCGAAATATCGATAAACTCATCGCATTACCTCATGCATCTGAAGTTCTACTAGTAAATGATACAGAATATACTGCGCTTGAGTCTATTGAACAATTAATTGAATTGGGACTGGATCATGTTGTTTACAGGCCATTTTATCCAGGGTTGATCGTTGACAGACCATTTGAAATTGCTGTGACATTAGGTGAGCCGCAACTTGTACCAGAGAATATTCCAACACTTATTGATATTGGGTGCAGAATACCGGATTTTTGGACGATCTTCGATATTTTTAACAAACTTGACCTAAGTGAATATATTGATCCAAACGCTGTTACAAGACATATTAAAGACATTGTTAAAATATCTAAATCTATAGAAAGCAATCGTAGTCAAATTGCTAGATCGGAAAATATGTTGGAGATGATATTGAACGCAGTTGATTCAGGAATTTGTTTTTGTAATGAGAACCAAATGATTGTAAGAATAAACTCGGAATTTGAAAGCATAATTGGAAAAAAGAAAAAAGACATTGTCGGAAAATCAATAACTACCATCTTCGAAAAGATGTGCCTTTTAAAACTTGCGGAAAATGGAGCGACTTTGATTTCTTTATTTGGTAGGGAATTGCTAGCTTCTTCCGAGCAAATAAATGATCTCGAACATCCTGGTTTTCTTTTAACATTGAATGAAGCTGCTCAAATCAGTAAACTTGACAGCCGCATTAGGATGGGCCGAGAGCTTCGAGAAACTTACAAACTACAATCTTTTGATGATTATTTAACGGTGGACGAAAAGGTTGAGAAAATGCTAAGTGACGCACGAAAATTTGCCATGAGTGATTCTACAATATTGATTGAAGGAGAAAATGGAACAGGAAAGGAAATTTTAGCTCAAGCTATTCACATGAAGTCACGTCGAAAATTACATCCATTCGTGCCGGTAAATATAGGTGCAATTTCGCACAACCTGCTTGAAAGTGAGTTGTTCGGATATGTTGAAGGTTCATTTACGGGTGCTATGAAAGGTGGACGTGCTGGATTGTTTGAAACTGCTAATAAAGGAACTGTTTTTATTGACGAAATTGGAGAGGCACCAATAGATCTTCAAGTCAAACTCCTTCGAGTTCTTCAAGAAAAAAAGATCCGACGTGTAGGTGGATTTGAGGAAATCTCTGTAGATATTCGTATCATAGCTGCAACAAATAAGAATCTATATCAAGAAACAAAAAGAGGAAAATTTCGTGAGGATTTGTTCTTTCGATTAAATATTTTACCAATTAAAACAATTCCTCTACGTGAAAGACAATCTGATATTATTTATCTAATTCGCCATTTCGCAGGAATCTATTTCAACAAGCGGTCAATAACAAATGAATTCGATTTATTTGATGCTGAAACGCTACGATTTTTTAAGCGATATTCATGGGGTGGGAATATACGGGAACTAATTAATGTCATAGAATATTTGTCGAACATCGACATGGGTAATGTATTCACTATTCTGGATTTGCCACATTACATGCAAGAGGGAAATGTGCAAAATACATATAAATCAATATTCGATCAGCATTCTATAAATCTAGAAGAAATTGAGAGATGGATTCTTTTGAAGGTTTCAGAATGTCCTAATATTGGTCGAATTGAACTCAAGAAGAAAGCTTCTGAAGAGAGCATTCGTGTTACCGAAGCTCAAATTAGACGTATCCTTTTGAAGCTAAAATCAAATGGATTACTTGTAGATAGTTCAAAAGGTTCCGTAATTTCGGAATTCGGTAAAGGAATATTAATATAATGCAAATGGTCGCCATATGGCTTTTTAGACAACCATATGGCTTTTATTTCGATGAACTATTGAGTAATTAAAAAAGCATAGTGTGTATTAAGAAATGGGCAATTTCAAATGGTGTAAGAATTTGAATCTAAAATTTGTGAAAATTCTGATGTTTGGCATAACAATTGCTTTAATAGTGTGTATCATATTTAAAGGAGGCAATCCAATGAACCAGAAAACAACTATGGCAAAAAAGAAACCTACTTTTTTGCAAGCAATTCTGCCAATCATTTTTATGGTCGTAACACTTTTTGTTGGTTATGGTATTTTTAAGCTCCGAACTGAACCCCTTCTTCTCATTTCAGCGTTTTTTGCTGGAGCAGTTGCATTATCGCTTGGTGTAACATGGAAAGAAATGGAGGGTGCAATTATTGAAAAAATAGCAAAGGCTTTACCAGCTACACTTATTCTTTGGTGCGTTGGATTTCTTATTGGATCATGGATGTTTAGCGGTACTGTACCGATGATAATTTATTATGGCGTACAAATTGTTAATCCGAAGTTTTTGTTGGTCACAGCATTTATCATCTCGGCTATCGTTTCTACAGTCACAGGGACTTCCTGGGGGTCAGCAGGAACGATAGGCGTAGCAATGATGGGAATCGCAGGGGGACTTGGTGTCTCACTTCCTGCGACAGCGGGTGCGGTTGTAGCGGGAGCTTATTTTGGTGATAAAATCTCACCTCTATCAGATACAACTAATTTGGCTCCTATCGCAGCGGGCAGCGAGTTATATGAGCACATTGTACATATGTTTTATACGACAATTCCTGCTACCATTGTCTCGTTGATAATTTATTTTATTGTCGGTATTGGTGGAACGGGTCAAACTGCAACGCCAGAATCAGTTCAACTCATGCTGGAACAATTAGATGTCATGTTCAATTGGAACATATTACTTCTTCTTCCTGTTCTCATTATTATAGCGGGTTCACTTCTTAAATGGCCAACGATACCAACTATGCTAGGAACAAGCTTCTTATCTGTACTAATAGGCATAATGACTCAAGGTTTTACTCTGTTAGATGGTTTTGTATCAATGGTTAGTGGATTTAATGTTAATATGACAGGATTCGAAGGCGAAGTTCTCGCTGAAGTAGCCAAATTGATTAACCGCGGTGGTGTGGTTTCTGTTACTTCAACGACTGTGTTAATATTTTGTGCCATGGGTTTTGCCGGTATAGTTAGCTGTTCAGGCATGTTGGACGTAGTACTTGAAGAACTTATGAAACGAGTAAAGTCAACAGCAGGAGTCATACTATCGACAATAGCTTCTTGCTTCACAGTGGCATTTGTTACAGGTAGCTCGTATTTATCAATTTTGATTCCAGGTGAGCTTTTTCAAGATATATACAAAAAACGCGGTCTTCATGCTAAAAACCTTTCAAGAACACTTGAAGATTCAGGAACCGTACTCGTACCATTGATCCCTTGGTCTGCAGCAGGAGCTTATATGACTTCAACTCTTGGCGTTTCAACAATTGAATACTTACCTTGGGCAATAATGAATTACATGGGGATCGTCTTTGCAATTATTCTCGCCTTTACAGGTATAGGTATTGCTAAAATAAAAACCGATAAATCATCCACGGAAGAGAGTGCGGCATAATGATTTTAATTAAAGGAGCGCAAATTTACACACCAGAAGATATTGGTAGACAGGACATTCTGATATGTGGCAAAACAATTGCTCACATCGCAAATAATATTGATCCAATATTTTCGGAGATGAAAGTAATTGATGGGACAGGCATGATATTGGTACCTGGTTTCATAGATCAGCATGTCCATGTGACTGGTGGTGGCGGTGAAGGTGGATTTGCGACACGTGTACCGGAAATTATGTTGAGCACATTAACGAAAAATGGTATTACGACTGTTGTAGGGCTGCTTGGAACCGATGCTAGTACACGTAATGTTGAAAGTCTAATAGCAAAAGTGAAAGGTCTCAAAAAAGAGGGCTTATCCGCATATGCTATAACTGGCTCGTATGAATTACCAACAGTCACGTTAACAGGATCTGTGAAAAAAGATATCATTTTCATTGATGAGATTATTGGTGCCAAGGTTGCGCTTTCGGATCATCGTGGGTCAGAGCCTACTTGTGATGAAATTGCTAAATTAGCACTTGATGCTCGCGTTGCAGGTATGATTTCCGGTAAGGCTGGATTTCTAACAATTCATGTTGGAAATGGAAAAAATGGTTTGCAAAAGTTATTTGAAATAGTACGAGATAAAGAAATACCTATTAAAACATTGCGTCCAACACATGTTAATCGCCGACAGGAGCTTCTAAAAGAAGCCTTCGAATTTGCTCGAATGGGCGGTCTTATTGATCTTACAGCGGGTATATCTAGAACAGCATCTGTTGCAGAAATTATTGTAGAAGCTTATAAAGAAGGAATACCTTTAGAAAATATCACGATTAGTTCAGATGGCGGTGGCAGCTGGTCAAACTATGACAATTGTGGCAAATTAGTTGAAATAGGTGTCTCAGGTGTAGATGGTATCTTTAAGGAAATTATATGCCTTGTCAAAGAAAAAGGTTTTAAACTAGAAGATGCTCTTAATTTTGGTACCAGTAATCCAGCCAAAGCCTTAGGGATTTTCCCGCAGAAAGGCGCAATAGCAGAGGGGTCTGATGCGGATATAATTCTTATGAACAATGATTTAGAAATTGAAACCGTCATAGCGAATGGAAAAATTCATATTCAAAATCGAGAAATACTTATAAAGGGAACCTATGAGCATCTGATGGGAAATTGAGGAGATGACAACTTTTGGACAAAGTCGTAGGTGTTCTTGGAGGTTTAGGACCAGAAGCTACGAAAGTAATGTTTGAGCGCATAATTGAAATGACACCAGCCCAAACTGATTCAGAGCATATAAGAGTAATAATAGATTCAAATCCTAAAATTCCAGATAGAACTCAAGCAATTTTGCATGGTGGGGAAAGTCCTGTTAAAGCCATGTCTGAGACTGCGCGGACACTTCAAGGAGCGGGAGCAAATTTTATTATTATACCGTGTATGACGGCACATTATTTTCGAGATGAGGTAGCTAAGACTGTCGACGTTCCAATTCTTGATGCTTTTGGACTCGTGGCAGAATTCATCACAAAGAAATACCCAACTGTTAAGAATCTGGGTGTAATTGCTACTTCGGGTTCAATCAAAAGTGGTCTTTACAATAGAAATTTTAAAAATTTTACTTTGATTGTTCCTGATAATGATGTACAAGATAAAGTCGTCATGGAACTTATATATGGCAAACAAGGACTGAAAGCAGGATTTAAGAACAAGGATAATTTAACAGTTTTAGAGTCTATAGCCAATCATCTGCGCGATAAGGGTGCTGAAATTATCGTTGCTGGGTGTACTGAAATTGGCATTATAGCATCTAAGTTTGAAGGTGGATTACCAGTAGTCGATCCAATGGATGTTTTAGCAATGAAAACAATTGAAATGGTTAAAGGAACACAATCGTAAGTACCGTATGAAATATTATTACAAAAACTTTTTGTACTACTTTGAACTTTTCGAGTGAAATAGATATAGTGATAGACCCACTAAGTTTCAAGCTGTTGAGAACATCACAGCTTGTCTTTGTGGGTCTATTTTTGCATGTCACTGCTTGTACTTCCTTTTTGCGTAGAACCCTTTCTTCCTGCATTCGGGACTGCAGTATTTCTTAGTCGTTATGGACTTAAATGATTTACCACATTCAAAGCAGCTTTTAGACGAACGATCAAACCTATGACGATCGGCTTCTTTCCTATAATTTGGATTTGCTTTTTTAAAGGCGGCTGATCTCTTCTTAACCTGTTCCTTTTTCTCAATCTCAGAGCAAGTATAACAATACTTTTGTCGCTGCTTTAAAACGGTATACTCCACTGAACAGCGATCACAGTGCGCGATTGATCCGAGTTTTCTCACCAAACCAGGATCGTGTTTACTCATGTATTCATTTCTAAGTTCTTGGCGTCTATCAAAGCGACATGTTGGACAGTAAATTGCTCGAGAGTCACCTTCAAATTCATTGCTGCAGCGTATGCAAGTGAAGACCCACTAAACTTTTGCTGATTATGCTTCAGCATTTGGCTTGGTGGGTCTTTTTTGCGTTTTATGCCGAGAAGAAAATTAATTTGTTAAAATTTGTAGTTTCGACAATATTAGACAAAAATATTAGAGGATAAAATCGTTTGAATGTCTAATTAAGAGAAGTGGGATAAGTATTATTTTATCAATATTTTTATGTATGAAAAACCCGATGTCATAACATTGATTTTGATCTTTAAGGTTTTCAAAATACAACTATGGAAGGTGCTGACATAAGAATGAATTATGAAAAGTTAGATGTGATCATTTCAAATTATAAAACAATTTTACTAAAATCAACAATGAAGAAATCTATAAGTGGAAAGCAGTCAAATGCTTTCAGGACCATTGGGACATCGAGGCAGTTGATTTTGCATCTATGCTGTCGAAGTCACTAGAGATGTCGATTAATCTACTAGCATCAAGGAATTTTTATCCTAAAAAAATGTTGTTCAAATTGGCTAGTGAGGATCAAGAAGCAGTTCGAACAATGTTTAGAGAGCTGTTTGATGAGTCCCTACCTGTTGTAGAAAGAATTGAGAATTTTATCAGTGCAGCTGATTTGCTTCTTGATAAATACAAAGATAGAATCAATGATTCACATTATCAAACGGTTAATTCGATTAGTGTGTATTTATTTTTCAAGCATCCGGAGAAGTACTATTTATATAAATATGGCAAATATAAAAACTTTGCGAAGGCAGTTGATTATCCGGAATATCCAAAAAGATTCAGCATTTTGAGTGTCAGCAATTACTTCAATTTGTGTGATTTGTTGCTAGACTATATAAAACGTGATAAAGAGCTTTTGGAATTGGATAGAGGAAGATTAAATTCAGATACATATTCAGATGAAGCGAGACACTTATTGGTAGAAGATATTGTGTACTATGGCAGCCATTCATATGATGCCACAAAAGAATGGTGGCCGAGTAATTCGGAATATGATCCAGGTATAACTGTCGAGGCATGGCAATCACTCATAACTGACAAAATAATATTTACAAAAGAATCATTAGAAATCATAAAACGATTTTTGGATATTGGTGGAGAGGCCACATGTTCTCAATTAAGCCGAAAATACGGCAAGTCGAAGAATTTCTATATTTCAGGATCATCAGGTTTAGGTAAGAGAATTAGTGAGAAAGTTAAATGTCCACTTATAAAAAATGATGAGGATTCCAGATGGTGGCCAATACTTTTTGTTGGCAAAAGCTCAGATGACAAAACCAAAGGTAGTTATATTTGGAAACTTCGGCCTGAACTTCGGAAAGCTTTGGAAATAACCGACTTATCAACAGTAAAGTTGTATGAAGATGATGAAACCCAAACTGAGAGGAATTACTGGTGGTTGAATGCGAGTCCGAAAATCTGGAGTTTTTCGAAAATCAAAGTGGGAGAAGAAGTAAACTACACATTATTAAACGAGAGTGGTAAAAAGCGACGCATTTATCAAAACTTTCTGGATGCCAAAGAAGGGGATCTGGTTATTGGTTACGAATCAACGCCTGCATTGAAAGTGGTAGCACTTTGCAAAATTTCGGGTGAAAATGATGGTGAACAAATCTTTGTCGAAAAGTCTGAAAGTCTCACATCACCAATAGAATATAGTACCTTGAAAGAGTTAAAAGAGCTCGAAAATATGGAGTTTTTTAAAACTCCCATTGGTAGTTTGTTCAAACTGACGAAAGATGAATATGACATCATTATGGAGGTCATAAGGGAGTCTAATCCAAAGCCAATTATGGATAAGGTTCAAAGTTACACGCGAGAAGATTTTCTGTCAGAGGTATATATGAGAGAAAAAGATTATGAATCCCTTATATCTCTACTAATAACAAAAAAGAACGTGATCATCCAAGGCGCACCAGGTGTTGGAAAAACATTTGCAGCTAAACGGTTAGCCTATTCAATGATGGGAAAAAAAGATGAAGACAAGATCAAAATGGTTCAATTTCATCAAAATTATTCATATGAAGACTTCATTATGGGATACAAACCTGTCGAGAATGGGTTTAAGTTACAGTCGGGTATTTTTTATCAATTTTGCTTATATGCCGAAAACAATCCAGAAAAAGAATTTTTCTTTATCATTGATGAAATTAATCGAGGTAACTTAAGTAAGATTTTTGGTGAACTGCTAATGCTTATTGAGAACGAGTATCGTGGAACTGATATGGTACTTGCATATGATGGCATGAGTTTTACCGTACCGAAGAATCTTTATATTATAGGCATGATGAATACTGCAGATAGAAGTCTTGCAATGATTGATAATGCTTTGCGCAGAAGATTTAGTTTCTTTAATATGGTGCCAGCTTTTAATAACGATGGCTTCGTTAATTATCAAAAGAGACTAGATCATGAAGTGTTTGATAACCTTATCGATCAGATTAGAGCACTGAATAAAGCAATTGAAAATGATCCATCATTAGGTGATGGTTTTTGTATAGGTCATAGTTACTTCTGTGAGAAAGATGTATGCACAGAAGATTGGATACGGGGTGTTATTGAGTATGACGTTTTGCCAATGATCAGAGAATATTGGTTTGATGATAAGTCGAAAGTAGAAAGCTGGACAGCTAAATTGCGTGGTGTTCTAAATGACGAAGGATAAAAGCATTTTCATTCGGAATATTTATTATATGCTTGCCTATGCATATCAAAATTTGCAGCAACAAAATTATGAAGACATTGAAACAGAAGAGTTTGATAATATTCAGAATTTGTTTGCTTCTATCTTATCAAAAGGTGTCTCACTTCAACTTAAACGAGGATTAATGAAAGATTACATCCTGATGAACGACAATTTATCAGTACTCAGAGGAAAGATCAATATGAACGGTTCAATCAAACATAAAATAGCGCACGTGCAAAGGCTTAACTGTGATTACGATGAATTCTCTGAGAATCATCAAATGAACCAAATACTTAAGGCGACAATGTTCAAAATGTTGCTCAGCAGTGAAGTTAAACACAAAACAAAAAACGAGATTAAGAAATTGCTTGCGTACTTTTCAAATGTAGACATCATAGAAGTATCATCAATAAACTGGAACTCATTTAGATATCACGCGAACAATGCCACGTACCGTATGCTGATGAACATTTGTTATTTGGTTCTTGAAGGATTACTGCTAACAACAGAGGCAGGAAATAAGAAAATGTCGTCTTTTCTTGATGATCAGCATATGTCACGCTTATATGAAAAGTTCCTGCTCGAGTACTTTAAAAAGCATTTTCCTGAATACAAACCTTCAGCAAAGCAAATTGAGTGGGATACGGATGGAAAGATTAGTTTTTTACCTATTATGCAATCTGATATTTTGCTCTCAAAAGGACCCCAAAAGCTCATTATTGATGCCAAATACTACTCGAAAACCATGCAAATGCAGTTTGACTCTGCTAAAGTACATTCTGGAAATCTGTATCAGATATTCACCTATGTTAAGAACGAGGACAAAGTTAAAGACGGCCAAGTTAGTGGGATGCTGCTTTATGCAAAGACAGATGAGAAAATTGTGCCAAATTATAAGTATGATCTAAATGGAAATATAGTCATTGTAAAGACGTTAGATTTAAACGTGTCTTTTAAAGGCATTAGAAAGCAACTTGATGATATTGTTTATAATTGGGCTGGTTGAATAAATTTTGATTATTATGGCTTAAAAATATGCATTTGTTCTGAGGTGCTATCAAATGAAGCGAGATCAAAATCATTTTCGCGGTTGTCTAGTAGGTGGCGCAATTGGAGATGCTTTAGGATGGCCAGTGGAATTCTTAAAGCTTACTGAAATTATCAAGCGGTTTGGATCAGACGGTATCATGGACCTCGTGATCAATCAACTCGGAAAAGCAGAAATCACCGATGATACTCAAATGACTCTTTTCACTGCTGAAGGCATACTTAGAGCACAGACCAGAATTCAGCTTAAAGGTCATTGCCATGTGCCAAGTGTTGTTTATTATGCTTATCAACGATGGCTATTTACACAGGGGTATCCTCAAATTGAGAATTTTAAATGGGCATATGATGGATGGCTGATCAACAAAAAAGAGCTCTATGCAAGAAGAGCTCCTGGAAACTCATGTATTTCAGCACTAGCAAGCAAAAGACAAGGCGCAATAGAAGCGCCCATCAACAACAGAAAAGCTGCGGCGGTGTTATGAGGGTAGCGTCCGTAGGGCTTTACTACCCAAAGAAACAAGCATTTGATATGGCTGTTGACTTTGCTGCTTTTACGCATGGACATCCATCTGGTTATCTTTTAGCGGGCGCAGCAGCGTATTTGATAGCTGCATTGATTGAGGGAATGGAGATTGAAAATGCAGTAGAAGAAACTATTGCTGTGCTTAGAAAGTATGAGTCTCATCATGAATGTTCATTAAGCTTGATAAATGCCATTAAATTATCCAAGAGTAAATTGCCTGATTATGAGGCGATTCAACACATTGGAGAAGGTTGGGTCGGTGAAGAAGCTTTGGCAATTGCGGTATACTGCGCATTAAGGCACAAGTGTGATTTTAAGAAGGCCCTGATTACAGCTGTAAATCACGATGGTGATAGCGACAGTACAGGTGCAATTACCGGGAATATTCTTGGGGCTTATTTAGGGATGGACGCCATTCCAGCGGTTTGGACAGAAAATGTTGAAATAAAAGATGTGATTTTCGAAATCTCTGACGATCTCCTTATTGAATATACCAAAGAAAATGTAAATTATGATAAGTATCCGGGTTATTAGGAGAGAGATAATGAAAAAAAAGAACGTACAGCCAGATTATTATTATAATAACGGAATCTTTGAAATTGCTAGATACGGGAAAATAGTTGCTTTGTCAAAAAACATGAATGAAGAACAGCATAAGATGTACATGGATAAATTAGCCAATGAGTATGAGAAAACAGTTAATGACATTCAAAACCTAATATATGAAATAAGACATTTGGTTAGTAAGTGTGATCCGCTAGAATTACTAAAATATGCTTATATGCAATTCTTTCAATCGCTTTTAGGTATTACTTCGGAAGTTCAGCTTAAGGAAAATGATGTAATAAAAGGAAGAGAAGTTGAATATATTCAAAGTGTATTGGCATCGACGAAAACTCAAAGTTTGAGAAATGGAGAAGATCAAAGTGAATTGTATTTTTCAATTTCAGAAAAAATTTCACAAATGTATAGAAAAATAAATAAGGATTTCTATATTGCATATACTGCAAAAGAGAAACAAAACAACCCGGAAATATCCCCTGAATTAGAAATGTTTACAATCGAATCAATTTTTTCGACCTTGTATCGTGGTGAAAGGTATCAAATTTTTGAAATTGAACATCTTCAGGACTTACTATTACCTCATGATGAAATATTTCAGAAACTTTATAACATCAAATCAAATGATTTTATTCAAGGGCTTTTCAACATTCAAAAGGCATTATCAGGTGGTATATTCTCGGCGATTATGGATTTAGATAATCTAATATTTAAATTTGACTCGATTATCGATAACAATCATGACGCTACAGAAAAATTTGATATATTCGCGAGTTTAATAAATGATGATGAAGAGCTAAGGAAAGAACATGAAAGCTTTGTTAATAAATTCATAGGTGTAGGTATACATGATTTATCAGCATTAACTAATTGGCCTGAAAACTTATTAAGAGATTTATCATGGGATGTTGGAGAAGAAAAAAATTTTTTTGGTGATCAGAAGTATGCCGGTTGGCCTATAGTTGAGATGCCTGCATATACAAGACCATTTATCCATTTAGATAATGGTTACTTTAGTTTTGACTACTATAATTTATTCGATAACATATATAGAGTAATGCAAAAGGTGATAATTTCTGCAGAACCTGAATATAAAGACACATGGAATAAAATACAGATGATGACAACAGAACAACTTGTTGCTAATCAATTTGAAAAACTATTGCCAGGATGCGTGGTATTAAATTCGAATTATTATCCTTTTGGAAAGTCTCATAGAGATTTTGCTGAAAATGACCTTATTATTATGTTTGATGACCACATTTTTATTATTGAAGTTAAAGCGGGTTCATATTCATATACAGCGCCAATTTATGACATTGACTCACATATGAGTTCATTAAAATCACTGGTCGGTAAGGCAGACTCACAAGCACTAAGAACATTAAATTATATTAAAACATCAGAAAATGCAAAAATATATGACTCGCAATTTAATGAAAAATACTCAATAAATCTCAAAGATTATAATGAAATCGTAACTATGTGTGTCACGCTTGATAATTTCAATGAATTTGCAGCGAAGGCAGAAAAAATGAGTTTTTTGACTCTTCATGACACTACCATTGCTATTTCAATTGATGACTTAAGAGTCTATCAGTATTATTTCGAATCACCTGGTAGATTTTTACATTATATCAAGCAAAGAAAACGTGCTGCGATGAATGACAGACTTGCGCTAAATGATGAATTAGATCACTTAGGTATGTACATAGAACACAATGTTTATTCAATATTGGTAGATAATATGCCTGATGGCAATTTGAATTGGTCTGGATACAGGGAAAATTTAGATAAATATTTTTCGAGTTTATTTAATGGTTTTGACGGGGGAAAAAAACCAGAGCAGGAAATTCCAAATAGATTAAAAGAAATTATAGACTTGCTAGATGTAAGTTCTGTTAAGGATAGGTCGTCATTGGCAATCTACTTACTAGATTTTTCATCAGATGCTAGAGAGGATTTGTCCACAAAAATTGACTATATACTTCAAAGACAAGCGGATATAGGAAGGATGCTTATTTCTAGTACCTTTGGAGAAATAAGATACTGCTTGCTGTGTCATCAAGATTCTCTGGAAATACTTACTGATGAATATGTTCACGACTATGTTTTATCAACTATGGTTACTAATGACGAAAAATCACGATTAGAATTACACCTTTATTTTTCTAAAGACAATAAATTGATCGATATAGAATTTCGTAATTGGAGAGATATTGACATTCCTTCTGAAAAAAAACAAGAATTAATGGCTAAAGGCGAAAAATATGCTGAAAGTAGAATCACAAGCTACAAGAATCAAACAGGCAAGAAAAAAATTGGCAGAAACGAAAGATGTCCTTGTGGGAGCGGACAAAAATATAAAAATTGCCATGGAAAATAGAAGAATATTTTGCAGTGGATCGTACAAGATAAAAGTTCTGAAGTTTAAATATATTATTTTTTTTATGGAATTGGAAAAATCGATTCATAAATCGTAATAAGATTTTAATTAGAATATAAATGAATATTTCGTTCGCGTAGAGCAGGAATCACGGTGAAATAGAGCAGGCATCTCGGTAAATTTGAGCACCTATTTCGGGAACAGAGCAGGTCATACTATTAATGGATATGCCACCGAAGTGGCATACCCACGATTACTTATTGAATTGGTTAAAAATCATCATATCTGGCTGGCAACTCGATACCCTGCTTATCCAAAATGCTTTTCAGAATCCCGTTCTCAGTCCGCAATTCTCCTATCTCAATCAAAACTTGCTGGTGTGCAGACAATAATTGATCAAAAATCTCATGAAGCTCTTCGTATCTTGCTTTGTAATTTTCTATATCCATTAGTAGGAACCTCCAATACTGTTGGATTTCAAACCGTGACGCTCTCTCATTGACATCTTACCCTTGATGAAAATCTCATATGAGTTATGCTTTATACGGTCTATAATCGCTTCAGAAACAGTACCGTCTTCTGAGGTTCCAATTCGTTCATACCACCCTGGCGGATCGATTTGAGTACAAAAAATCATTGAGCCATTTCTTGTTCTTGCTTCAATGATTTCAAACAACTCCATAGCCTGATCGGTTGAAAGCGGTTTGAGCAGCCATTCATCAAGGATCAGCAAATCAACCTTCTGGTAAGCTTTGATCAACTTCTTATAGGTCCCTTCTCCCTTCGCAATGGTCAGATCATTCAGCAGTTCTGGTAATCGGATATATTTGACCTTAAAAAAGCTTCTGCAAGCTGCATTGCCTAAGGCACATGCAAGATACGTCTTACCGCTGCCGGCAGCACCCTTCAACAGGATATGATGTCCATCAGATATGTAGCGACAAGTTGACAGTTGAAGGATCTCAGATTTCACCAGTTCTCTATCCGCATGGTATTCGATATTTTCTACACATGCATCTGGGAAACGAAAAGATGCTGTTCTTATTGCCCTTTGAAGTTTACTGGATCGTCTTTTTTGATATTCTGCATCCACAATCATTCCAAAACGATCATTGAAAGTCAGGCCGTCGTAGGAATGGTCACTGCTTTGATTTTCAAATGCATCTGCCATGGCGCTTAACCGCATTAAATGGAGTTTCTCAACGGTAGGTTGGTTAATCATTTGATTTACCTCCTCCGTAGTATGCGGCACCCCTTGTAATGCCATATTGACCACCACTTGGTTTAGATGCTGGTTTATCCTTTTCAGGTTTTACTCGATCCTGTCCTGTTTTAAGGATCATCTGTATGTTTTTAAGGCTGGGACTTGGTGTATATGCAAGCGCGCGCAAACAGGCATCTTCAATCCGTTCCACGGAATACTTATCTGCAAGCTTCATTAAGGATTTACATGAGGAGTAAGATTGCCTTTCCACTTTGTTTGCTGCAAGGAGCGCTTTCATAACGGTTTCCGTAGAATGTCCAACCTCACTTGCCCATTCAACAAAATTTGTGGCAGTGTATGCAAGGTATTGCCGGTGAGCTTCAGGCATATGTTCTGGCAGTATAACCGGATCACTTATTCCAAACTTTCTGGTATGAGAGGCTATCCTATTGTTGTGGAAGAATGCTTCAATGGCTTTTCCTGTATATCTGATGTCCACCTGTTTTCCGATAAACTCATATGGAACTGAATACTTGTTTCCATCCACAGTTATGAGATAATCGGGTTGTATGGTTGCTTTCGCCCAGACAGCAATTTCATACATGGAAGCAGGTAATGGCAGTAGATAGGATTGTTCCTCCTCTACAAATGCAGTCAGCCTGCTTCCATTCTTTTTTTGAAACGGTTTTGTGTTGAATTCTTCAAGTTTCTCTCCAATGGCAATATTTAATTCATTTAGGCTGAAGAACTTTCTATTGCGTAATGCTGCAATGATCCAAGTTGAAATCACGCCGACAGCTCCTTCAGCACTTGGCTTATCTTTTGGAGAATATGGTCTAGCCGGAATAATTGCAGTGCCATAATGCTCTGCCATTTCTTGATAAACTCTGTTGAGGACTAACTCGTTTCGCGTGTTTTGAATAACGCCAGTTTTTAAATTATCAGGGACAAGTATTCTTGTTACTCCACTGAAAAATTGATATGCATGCATGTGGGCAGTGACCCAGTTTTCTGTAATTGTTGAGGTGAAGGCTTCAGCGTAACTGTACAAACTACAAGGCAAAGTTGCAACAAACACATAAGCTTTATGGGGTTCACCTGTTATATCGTCAATGATTGATAAGGTGGTTCCGGCCCAGTCAACTTCTAATAATTCAGCTGGCTTGTGTTTAATCCTCATTGTTGCTTTCGTTTTATAAACGAATGCCTTGTAATAATCGCAAAACTGGGTGTATTGGTATGGAATTGATTTTTCTGATTCGCATTGTTCGCAATACTCGCTCCATAGTAAAGTGAGTGTCACACCAGGTTTAGCCATCTCTTTGTGAATGTAAGCATAATCTGGTATCTTTCGGCCTGATTCGCTAATCCTACCTGGATAAAGAATACCTCTGATGTCGCCGTCTGTCAGATCCTCAGGTAAAGGCCACTTTAAAAGACCCTTTTCTTCAGCAAGGCAACATACTTCGGCGATCGTGTTCCTGGAGCTGCGAACACTTGAAGAAATCTGACTGTTACTGTGATGCTGGCATTTAAGTCTGATGATTTCTCGATAATTCACCACAATTATCGACCTCCAACAAAAATTTACACAACGAAGTGTGCATATTTCTATTATAAAGTCGAAATGATGAGTTGCTCTGTTTGTCGTGATGCCTGCTCTGATTTACCGATATGATTGCTCTAAATCAGCGTGAAGGGTGCACTGCTCAACCGAAATATTCATATAAAATAATATGATTTAGTTTGTCCGTATGTTAAAGAATCATGAATATAAATGCATGACTATATAATGAAAGTATCAATATCAAATGTTCTTTAATATTCTTAATGCACATGCATCACATTATTGATTACTCAAAACATTGTTAATAGTCATGAATGCCAAATCACAAGTTGTTGGCAAGATATAATGGTACAAAAAAGCAGGCAGTGTAAATGCCTGCTTGTATTAGTTATGACAACGTTTGTATTAATGTTTTGGATGTAACTACATCACCTAAGACATAGTCTATGTTTTTTAGAAAAGCTTCGTGTAATTCTATACTGGTGCCAGCTACGCAGTCGGATAGTACAATTGCATGAAAATCTCGTTGTTGAGCATCTAATGCTGTTGCATAAACACATACGTTAGTAGCAGCCCCAGTGATTATTAGAACATTTTTTTTCAAACCTTTCATTAAAATATCCAAATCTGTTAAATAGAAGCCGCTGTATCTTCTTTTTATAATTACAAGGTCATCTTCATTAGGTGTTAATTCTTCAATTATATTAACCCCAGCTGTTCCATATACACAATGCTCAGGTTCGCTTCTTTCTAATTCCATTCCAAAATCTATTTTTTGTTGCCTATGCACTTCTTGTGTGTAAAAAATAGGGATATTATTATCTACTGCCCATTCTTTAAATTTAACTATATTAGGAATTATGTCTCTTCCACCAGGACATTCAATTGGTGCTCCTTCTGAGATAAAATCATTTTGCATATCGATTATAATTAAAGCACAATCTTCAATTTTTACTTTTTCTATGTTGTTAATCGACATTATTTACACTCCTCAATGTAGGTTATGGTAAAAATTACAATGTAGTTGTTAGAATAAAACTAGAAAACACTAACCAAAAATCTAACAAGAATACCCGAAATCATACCTAAAAATGGATCAGTTGTAGCAGTTACAATAGTTGTCACTCCTGCAATTATTGGATCAGCTTCAAGAACAGAACTTATATTTGTTGGGAAAACTACTATTGCACCTAGAACAAACAAGAAACCTGCTATTGATTGATTGGGTACATACTTCGCAATTTTTGGTAATAGCTTTGCAAATAAGATAGCAGCCATAATTATCATCATTATTGCGCCACTCATTATCGGATTTGGAGCCACTGCTGTTCCACTTATAATTGCTTCAACAGGTCCGCCACCAAAGAAAGCACTTATTGCATCCCCAATTCCAGAGTATAAAGTAATTAAGTCAACATTTACTTCGCTATTTGCTAAACTTCCGGTGATGCTAGCATATGCTATGTTACCACCAACTTGTAAAGTCACCATAGCAAGTGTACTTCTAACAATGTTATAGTTCATTACTAATTTGAGTGGTTGCAATTTCTCAAATTCCAAATTGATTTCTGGATCTTTATGGTTATTATTGCGTTTTTTCATAAATGGCCAAATTATAGAACTTGCAAAAACACTTAACACAATGGTATACACAAGATTCTTTGTAATAAAATAAGTAAGTACTGCAATTAGTAATGATGATGCTCCAACTATACGATTATCTTTAATCATATCAATACTTACTCTTGCTAAAATAATTCCAACGCCGGCCATCATACCATTTAGAATAGATGGACCAATAAAGGATATTGTTGGCTCTAAAACACCAATTAGTCCAACTAAAGCCATGATAAGACCTGTATAAAAGACAATATTCAATCGTTCAGATCTATTTTTTCCAAGTGTCCCAGCTAGAACTATTGATTCAGCTTGAAATGATATTGGAGCGACTTGATGAAATAGAAACACTCCAGCTGTGCCAGCAACAAAGGCTAACGCTGTAGGAAACGCCGCAAAACCAAACGTTAGTGCTAACAAGCCTTGTGGCAATCCATTAAGTACTACTGCTATTGCTGCTAATATGTCTTGCAATGTCATAAAAAAGCCTCCTTTTGTTAACGATGTTTATTTTCAGGAGATTGTTGTGTTATGAGAAGCATCAATTATTCGGAATTTATGATAACCATTAAATAATTCCTCCTTACTCGATAAATCATATAAATTAAGTTTAAACTTGATTCTAACCTCACAGTTCAACTGAGAATGCAAATGGGTTTTCTATATAAATTAATTATATTTCATTATAAAATAAAGTCTCTATCCGATATTTTGAAACTTAACCAATATTATTTTCTTTCAAATTTAAACAAAAAAAGTATCCTTCCAACAACATGAAAAGATACATAATATAATACTAATTATTAATTTCCTTTTGAATCATCGAGCACCAATGGTAAGTAGATAATGATTGATGTGCCAATCATTTCCGGGGGGGCTAAAACAATTCCGTATTCTGGACCGTATTTCAGTGTAATTCTTGCATGTACGTTTATCAGTCCTAGACTTTCATTTGTTATATCTTTGATTTGAAAATCATTTGATACTCTATCAAACTGGTTCTGAAGTTGTATTCTTAGATTTTCTGATAGTCCTGGACCATTATCGTTAATTATAATTCTTAGTTTTTCATTAAATGCATCCACAGTAATATTTACATATCCTCGACCCTTGTTTGGTTCAATTGCATATTTCACTGAATTTTCTACAATAGGCTGTATCATTAGTTTTATAACTTTGCACCTCAATAAATGATCATCGGCATCAATTCTACTTTTAAAATGTTTCGGGAACCGAACTTGTATTAAAGAAAGATATTGTCTTACATAAGTAATTTCATCTTCAAGGGTGACTTCCTCGCTTGAGTTTTTTGCTGTATATCTGTAAAAATCAGCTAATCCCTTTGACATGTTTACTATTTGAGGTACGTTCTCTAAATATGCGATACTTTTAATTATATCAAGTGAATTGTATAAGAAATGAGGATTTATTTGGCTTTGTAGGGCTTGAATTATAGCCTCCTTTTCTTTAATTTGGAGATGTGCTTCCTTCAGTTTTAGTTCAGAAACAACATTAAAGAAATGATCTAGCTTAATCACCATATCATTGAAACTTTTTTTCAATCTTTGTATTTCATCATTTCCATATACAAAGGTAGTTCGGACATTGAAATTACCTGATTCAACTTCTTTCATAAGATCTTGTAGATCTAAAATTGGATCAATAAAGTATGTTGATAAGGCCATCGCAAGAAGCAATATTGATAAAGTTATAATAAATAGAGTTGATAAAAATGTATTTGGAGCATATGCTGAATTTGAAAATAGTATTTCGTGTGGAATAATATTTACTATTGTGAATATATTTAACTTTGATTTATTGACATTAATAATTGACTTTTCATTATTATTCTTTTGAATTTCCATATTATTTTTGTCGGAAATATCAATTTCTTGAAGCGAATGTAAAATATTTGCTTCGTTATTCTGAGATCTATTATTAAGATAGAGGAAGTCATTATTATTTGATAATATTGCTAGTACTGAACCTTTCTCAACTTTAGAAGCATTTAACAAATTATTTATGGAGTCTAAGGATATATCGATAATGGCATATCCGATTTTTTCTTCATTGTGTTTTACAGGGACTAGTATAGATATAAAGTTTTCAAATGTATGATAATTATATTTAATAAAAGAACTGGGGATAATTGAGATTTCAAAGAAAGAATCTTTAGTGTGAATGTAATAAGTAAAGTCAGTTTTCATTATATTAATTGAATCATCATTTGAAGATAGTAAATTCCCATTCTCATGGATGAGGGTTATCCCTATTGTTTCATTTTGTGAAGTATTTAAAAAAAATTCTAAAGAACTATTAATTTCAGTATTTGTATCGGCAGTTTGGTCTTCATTTTGGAACCAATCGATAATTATATCATTGCTCAAGAATTGCTTTGCTGATTTCAAATTTTCAAGAAGAAAATAATCTAAATAATTTACTAGTCTCACATTTGATTCTTCAATAATATTGTACACATCTACTTCTATATTTTCTGTATTATAGTTATATGTAATTGATGTTATTAGAACAGCTGATATTAAACTGATTATAATAAAAGTAAAAGGCATTTTTACTTTTATTGAAATGGTGTTAAGTTTATTGATTATGAGTTTAATCACGGTTTACACCTCTGCGATATTCATTTGGTGAACATCCGAAGGATTGTTTAAAAACTCTGTTAAAATATGGTAAAGTTTGAAAACCAACAAGTTCAGATATTTCATATACTTTATATTTGAAATCTGACAATAATTCACATGCTTTTTTCATTCGGTATTGGTTTAAGTATTGAGTAAATGAATAACCTGTATGTGCTTTAAAAAGTAAACAAAAGTGAGAAACACTGTAGTGATAGCGTTTGGAAATGTCAGAGAGCGTTATATCAACCATGTAGTTCAATTTTATGTATTCGCAAATGTCTTCAATTATTCGATTAGAATCACTATTAAAAACGTTACCTAAATAGTGTGTCCATAATTCTTGCAGTTGATTAAAATGCAGTTTTGTGTTTTCATATGTAAATTCTTCACATTTTAAAGGAACAAACTCTCTGTTGTTTTCTATAATAATTGAATTTATTTTTCCGGACAAAATTTTTAAGATAACAATTCTTTCTCCTGTAGTAATATTGTAATCATTCCAAATTGTATCAA
Organism: Acidaminobacter sp. QWL-03; assembly: GCF_058683855.1. Classification (NCBI taxonomy): domain Bacteria; kingdom Bacillati; phylum Bacillota; class Clostridia; order Peptostreptococcales; family Acidaminobacteraceae; genus Acidaminobacter; species Acidaminobacter sp. QWL-03. The sequence goes on along the minus strand of NZ_CM178752.1, from coordinate 1,225,769 downwards.
TAAAATTATTGATTTTTTTAAAAATATTGGAACAATTATTCTCATTACATAGCAAATTAAATTCATGTATTTCAACCAAATAGCGATGTATATTTTGATTAGTCATTAATCTTTTAAAAGTATTTTTAATAGCAGGCAGAAGATCTTCAGTTACAACAGGTTTTAGCAAATAATCCGAAACGCCATATCTTATAGCCTTCTGGGCGTACTGAAACTCATCATATCCTGATACTATTATTGGTACTACTGGCAATTGGCGTTCATAAATTTCTTTTACCAGCCATAAACCATCTTTGTTAGGCATTTTTATGTCAGTAATTATTACTGTAGGCCAAACATCATAAATTAGATTTAAAGCTTCTTCACCATCTTCTGCTTCAGCAACGATTTCATACTCGCTACTAATTTCATCCTCAATCATTTTTACCATCGCATTTCTGATCCAAGTTTCATCTTCAACAACCATAATGTGATACATTTTATCTCACCTTATTTAAATAAATTATGATTATATAGAGAATTTTCTATTATTATACCAAAATTAATGATTTCATTCTATGTGAGTGAAATGATTATATCAATTCAATTGATGATCCAATAAGAACGAATACCTTTTGTGTTCTTTTAATTGATTGTTTATGCTAATTTTCACCATTTAGTAAGGATTTATATATAGTTACAATAATTATAATTAAACAAACTTTGAATTTTGAAAAATGCTTCAGCTATTTGGTAATATTCATAATAGCTTCAATAGAACACAGACAATTATATGAGTATTACACGGATGTCCTGATATTAAAAAATGTTTTAGCTTTTAATTATTTGCTGCTTTTTAAATATTTGATCAATAGTATCATCCTTTAAAACATATAAGCCCTTTGAAATCAGCGGATTCTGTGAAAAAGTACACAAGTGTACATATTCCCCCAACCCCAAATGAGTTTATCCACGCCGCCACAAGCCGAGTGAGCGGATTTTGTCTGATACAGCGAGCGCTAATCCAGGATTTGGGGTGACGCTGCTGCGGTATTTTAATCCGGTGGGGGCGCATGAGAGCGGGCTGATCGGGGAGGATCCGAATGGGATACCTAACAATCTGATGCCGTTTGTGACGAAGGTGGCTAGGGGAACGCTTCCAAAGCTGAGTATTTTCGGGGATGACTATCCAACTGCCGATGGAACTGGCGTCAGGGATTATATCCATGTTGTGGATCTGGCGGAAGGGCATGTGGCGGCGATTGAGAAGATGGGTGAGGGAGTTTCTGTTTATAACCTGGGGACAGGGAAAGGGACGTCAGTGCTTGAGCTAGTCAATGCTTTTATAGAGGTTAATGGCGTTGATGTGCCATATGAGATTGTTGGGCGAAGGGCCGGAGATATCGCTGAGTTTTATGCGGATGTGTCCAAGGGAGCGGGAGCTTGGTTGGAAGGCGAAGCTGGGGATCCGGGAGATGGTTCGGGATGCTTGGGGGTTTGAGAAGAATAATCAATAAGTTTAGTCATTGCAGTCGATAATGCTGTTAAAGTATTAGCGGTTGTCGAATCTCAGAATGATGTATATAATGAAACAATATTTCCGATTCTTATAGACCATTTGAATAAATATCGCCCTAAGGAAATTGGACAGAGTACTGAAAGTATCTTTCTCGCTGTAAACCAAACGAATCAGAACGAATTCATTGAGGTGTTGCGTGAACGGGAAGGCTCACTAGCAGATTCTCAGTAACCAGAATCAACAAATTATACAAGAAACTCATAATTAATGAATAGTGATTAGTATGCATCAAAAAGAACAAGTAAACCATCTGTACATTGAGATTCTGGCAATATTTTTAAATTTTAAATAGTTCGGATACACTCCAGTCAGCTAAGATTTTGGTAGGATCACGGTGGGATCTTTATAACTAAAATGTATATAAACTAGGAGTTAGGAGTTGTGCGGATGATTATTAGTGAACTTTTAAAATTTGGTGGTTTAAAAAATGCGTTTATTTTTGCTGGACAGCACGGTATCAATAACGAAATTGATTCTGCAACTGTATTAGAAGTTGCAGATACAAAAGGGCAAAATTGGTTAATTCGGAATCAATTATATATTACTTCTTTTTATGCAATAATGAATGATGTTGATAAACAGTATGAAGTCATCAGTTCACTAATTGAGGCAAATTCAGCTGGCGTAGTGGTCTGTCATATTGATAAGTGGTTAAAAAGAATTGATGAAAGAATTGAAGAATTATGTAACGAAAAAGGTTTTCCATTAATAATTGCTAACAGTGATACTACATATATTGAGATATTGAATCCAATTATTTTGAAATTAATGGGTGAACCAACAAAAGACATTATCAATATGAATCTAATGCAAAATAAATTAATTGAGTATGTCGTCTCAAATAAAGATGTAAAAATTATTTATAGAACAATGACTGAGTATTTTGGAAAAACGATATTATTTTTAGATATTGATAAAAAGTTGTTATATCCAAATCCCTCACCAAAATCCATCCCAATTATCAATTTTATTAATGAAAATATGTCAATTGAGAATAGTAAATCTCAAAATATTATAAAAATAGAACAGTGTGACTATATGTTGTACCCTGTAAAATATGACAATTTGTATTTTGGAACTCTAATAGCTAATGTTGATATGCATAATATCGAGAATTCTAAAATCATATTAAATATTATTAGTAGAGTATTCACTTTAATTTCGACAAAAAGTAGCCGGGTTTCCGAAATTGAAATCCGTCGCCAGCAAGAGTATTTGGGTGATCTAATTACATGGAACTTTCGTAATGACGAAGTTGCAATCAAAATGGGGAATGAAATTAATTGGGATATTCGAAAATCAGTTCAATTGATTGTTATTAATATTAACAAGATTCAAGAATACATAGGTGAAAACTCAACAGATATTATCAATTTTATATTCGGCAGACAGTATGAATTAATTCGTCAAACAGTGATTGATGAATGTCCGGATAATTTAATTGGATATCGCAGTGATTTATTTATTATTCTCTTATCAAAAAAAGATAATTCCATATTGAATCGTGCTGATAGACTTGGTGAAAAAATTATTGATATTTGGGATGAAAATCTTTCAGGTAATATTTCTTTAGGGATAAGTTCAGTATTTTCAGATTTTAAATATATTCCGCTGGCATATAAAGAAGCTATGGATGCGGCGAAGTTCGGACGGACATACGTCGGGGAGAATATTGTATCAAATTTTAGGGGATTAGGTTGTTATGCATTAATCAACGAATTGAAAGAAGATAAGCGGATTGTCGATATGAATAATTTAATTTTTGAATCAATTCATTCATATGACCAATTGAATAACCAATCATTATATCTAACACTTGTGTCATTAATAATGAACAACATGAATATTGAGAAAGTCTCTTCTGAACTTTTCATTCATAGAAATACTGTTCTATATAGAAAAAATAAGATTGTCGAGTTGCTTGGGTATGAGCCTTGGAGCATGCCGTATTTGCTAAACACTTTAATTGCGGTTATAACGCAAAATAGGGACACTTAATTGTTTAAAATCACGCGATTGTGCATTTGCACAAATACGTGGTTTTTATTTGTTTTTCAGAACATTCAAAATATTGTTGTTGTAATGTAAAATTATTTTATCAAACAGAAAAGGAGTGAAATAAATGGAAGCGGTTGAAGTTAAAGATCAAGTTAAGGTTACTAACGACTATGCAACAGAAAGAGTACCTGAAAATGCAAGAAAAGGTACTTTTGAAGTATCTATGGTTGCTGCTGGATTTTGTATAGCAATGTCAGGTTTATTTACTGGAGCATCTATGGCAGCTGGTTTAAGTTTAAATCAGGCGATAATTGCAGCTTTAGTTGGAAATGGGATACTTTCATTTTTTGGCGGTGCAATTGGCGCTGCCGGTGCAAGAGAAGGTTTGTCCTCATCAAGATTATCAAGATTTAGTTTTGGTACTGAAGGTTTTAAGATTGTTAGTTTAGTTTTAGCACTAACAATGTTTGGTTGGTTTTCTGTACAAGTTGGATTTTTCGGTAATACAATAAACGCAATGTTTCCAAATGCTGGTTTTATTACAGATGTTCCAGTAGCTGCATTCTGGGGCGGTATTTTGATGTTGTTAACAGCATATTATGGATTTAAAGGATTGAGTGTACTTAGCATGATTGCAGTTCCGTTAATTGTTATAACAGCAAGTTTCGGTGTTTTTTTAGCTGTGAATGGCGCTGGAGGATGGTCACAATTATTTGCAAAACAATTAATTGGAACAGTTACCTTAAGTCAAGGTATTGTTATGGTGGTAGGATCCTTCGCTGCAGGCGCTTCTGCTCAAGCTGATATAACACGATATGCAAAAGATGAAAAAGCTGCTTGGATATCAACACTTATTGGTTATATGGTTGCGAATACATTTATTATAGTTGCCGGGTTCTTAACGACATTGGCTACGGGTGAAGGCGATTTGCCTAAAGCTATGTTAGCAATTGGTTTGGGGCTCCCTGCTTTAGTAGTATTGATTGCAGCTCAATGGACAACTAATGACAATAACATTTATACATCATCACTTGGTTTATCGAATATATTCAAAATCAAAAAGTCTAAAATAGTTTTAATTATTGGAATATTCGGTTCTCTTCTTGGTGCGCTAGGAATGGCTAATTATTTTATTGGTTGGCTATCAATTCTTGGGATAGGAGTTCCTCCAATGGCTGGAATTATTCTTGCCGACTACTTTATAATAAATAAAGGAAAATATCATATTGAGAAGGATTCTGAATTACCAAAATGGAATTTCAATGCGATTATTGCATGGTTAGCAGGTGGTGTTGCGGGATACGTTCTGAAATTTGGGATTGCGTCGCTTAACTCACTTGTTGTAGCAATATTTGTCTACATAATTATTATGAGAGTAAAAAAATAAATTCATCGGAGGGTAATTATGGCAAAATATATGGATATGGAGTTAACTAAATCAGCATATAAATTAATGCATGATATGGTAAAAGTAAAACCAGGAGAAAGCGTCTTAGTTACAATAGATTCAATAAGTGATTTCAGAGTTGCCGAAGAAATTGTAAAAATTTCAGATGCACTTGGAGCAAAGGCAATGTTAGCGTGGCATTCCACACCAAAAGGCTATGGGTCATTAACAATGGAATATCTCCCAGAGCCACTTATTGAATGTGCCGATAAAACTGACGTATGGATTGAGCTTAATGATCAGTGGTTGTTATATTCACCTATTTGGGACAAAGCCGTAACAAATGGTAGAACGAGACAAGTAATGCTAGGCGGTCTTGGTATAGAACGAATTGTTCGAAATATTGGTTTAGTCGATATGAAAGCTCAGAAAGAATTCCAAACTAAGTTGACACAAATGACTAAGGATGCAACTGAAGTAAGAATTACTAATAAGGCAGGAACTGATGTTACATTTAAGAATAATCCTCAAAGACCTATCAATAGTGAAATCGATTATAGCACGCCAGGAGCTCATTTCTTGATTGGTCAGATCGGTTGGGCTCCACTCGAAGAAAGTATCAATGGAAAAATCACCTTTGATGGTGCATTAAGCGGAGGTGGCGATCTAGAGTTAGGTGTTCTAAATGAGACGATCACATATGTCGTGGAAAAGGGGAAAATCGTAGCTTTTGAAGGTGGAAAATTGGCAAAACGTGTAGAAGATTATTTTGCTTCGCTTAATGATCCCAACATGTATATAGCAGCGCATGTATGCTATGGATGTAGCCCAAATGCAAAGCTTGAGGGAGTTACGACAGAAGATGAAAGGGTATGGGGTAGTACTGAGTGGGGTTTTGGGCATCAAGGTCCAAATTATTCAGGTGGTGCACCAAGAGTAGCAAAAAGTCATGTAGACGGGATTTCTTTAGAATGTTCAGTATGGCTTGATGGGAATCAAATTCTTGATAATGGTAAATATATACATGTGGAATTAGTAGATTTAGCAAAAAAACTTGGGAAGTAAAAGTCATGAGAAAATTAAAAGTTGGTGCTGATCCCTTCCCTCCTTATCAATATTATGATGAAAATCAAATATTAAAAGGATCTGATTATTTAAAAATTAATAACATTCTTAAAGAGATGAATATTAATTATGACTATGTTTTAGATGATTGGAATAATATAGAACGAAAATTAATCAATAAGGAAATTGATATTGCTTTTCAGGTACAAAAAACATCCGAGCGTGAAGAGTTATACTTATTTTCAAAATTATTTAGGAATGCCATTACATCTGTAATATCGTCTGGTGCTACTCAATCAAAATCTTCTTTGAAAGAAATAATTAACAGAAAAGATAGAATTGCAGTTGTTGAAGGATACAAATATGGGGATCCAATTGATAACATTCCAAATGAGTTCAAGATATTTTCAAAAGATCAAATTGATCTAGTAGGAAAAGTTAAAAATAAACTAGCACAATTTGGCGTTGTTGATCTTGGAGTTTATGAATATCAATCAATGAATAATGATTTTAGTGGCATAAATATACTACATCAATATGATTTCGAGCGCCCACTCTATGTTGTATTTAATGATGAAAAATTAAGAGATGAATTTAACAAATATCTATAGTTATTATCATGTCAACCTTATAGCCTGCCCGTACGACTTGCCTGGACTTGCCCGTATCTGGAACGATTTTCGGAACGCTGACATTTGATAAATTTGAGAAGTCTGCAATCAACTAATTTCAGCAAAAACATCTTCATTATCTTCACTGGCGATGCCAGGTAGAATCAGTGAAAATTATGAAATGATCTACAATTCAACAAAAACCCATTGTCCATGATAATGGGTTTTATAAGATAGGAGGCTTCCATAATTTAACATGCACTTTCATATATACCCGAACTGTTCCCTAAATGTAAGCGGTCATAAGGCGGCGCCAATGGCGAAATATTGAGGTGTCTCCCGGTACGTGTTTATTACGGCTCGAAAGAGCCACCGTTCCGATGGGTGGTGAGCCACCCATCCGGCGGCAGGGAGCAACCTATCCGATCTCAGAGAGCCAGTTAAGCTTAGAAGTTGATCCCATATATTTCTCGCATTGATTTGTCGTTCTTGGTGCTGTCAATTCTGACCGTATAGGAATCATGGACAATGCGATCAAGTATTGCATCAGCTAATGGTGCCTCAGGCATCCTTGCGTGCCATCCTTCAGGTGTAAATTGAGAGCAAAATATCGTTGATACCCTCTTGTGCCGCGCGTGAATAATTTCAAGCAGATCACGAGATTCCATCTCATTTAAGTTATGCAGCATCCAGTCGTCAATGATCAGGAGTTTAAGTTTCCTTAGTTGTTTTAAATACTTCTGGTAAATGCCTTCTCCTCGTGCAATGGCAAGCTCTAAAAGCAGTTCTGGCATTCGGATGTATCTGACTGTGAAGTGGTGCTTACATGCTTCAATTCTGATCGCACAAGCCAAGTATGACTTCCCAGCCCCTGAGGCACCCATAATAATGACATTGTTATTAGCCTCAATAAATTTACATGTTGCTAACTGCTGTATCATCGATTTGTTCAGATTTCTGCCGTTTGAGTAATTAATGTCGGCAATACTTGCGTGTGACTGATCAAATGTTGCATTACGAATTAATCGATAGACCTTGTTGTTCTTTCTGCTGAGATATTCAGTGTCAACGAGGAGTGAGAGCCTTTCCTCAAAGGTTAGGTTGAGTAATTGAGGATCCGATAATTGCTGAGAAAAGGCGTCTGCCATTGCTGAAAGTCTCATTTCTTTGAGCTTTTGTATTGTAATTTCATTTGTCATCGCTATTTCCCCCCATAGAATCTAGCTCCGCGAGTAAAACTGTGTTCAGGAGCAGTCTGTTTAGTTTGAACTGGTTGATCATCTACCTTATCTTGTCCAGTGGCCAATATCGTCTTCACTGATTTATAACTCGGTGAAGATGTATAGGTTAGCGCACGGGTACAAGCAGCTTCCAACCTTGGAATGGTGTGCTTTTCAGATAGTTTGATCAATCCCATACAGCTTTTGTAAGCCTGTTGTTCAATCTTATGAGATTCCAGGATACATTTGATGACAATGGCAGTGTTGGGACCTATAGTAGCAGCCCATTTTATGAACCTGTTAGCATCCCATTTATTATATTCCTGATGCTTTGCAGGCATGTGTTCTTCAATCGTGTGGTATTGTCCAGGGCGTCCATACAACAATGGATGAGTGGTAAGTCTGTGATTCTTGTAAAAGACCTCTATTACACGACTGGTTATTTTAACATCGACTTCATAACCAATGTACTCACAGGGGACTGAATAGTTCATGCGATTTATGCTAATATGATAGTTGTACTGAACTTTAGCTTTTTTCCATTCGGCTAGTTCATACGGCGCTTTTGGCAGTGGAATCAGCATGTCCTTTTCCTCGAGGTAATAGCTGAATCTGCTGCCATCTTTCTTTTGAAATGGATTATGGTTGAATTTGTTGAGTTTCTCTTTGATGGCTTGGTTTAATTCCCCAAGAGAAAAGAACTTTTCGTTTCTAAGCGCGGCTAAGATCCATGTTGAGACATTCCCAACGACACCTTCTACGCCTGGCTTATCTTTGGGACGCCTAACCCTGGCTGGTAATACAGCAGCGTTGTAGTACTCTGCCATCTCTGCATAAGTTTTGTTGATCACCGGATTATACGTGTCAGGCTTAGTAACGCCTGTTTTTAGATTATCCGGTATAAGGATCCGTGTTGATCCGCCATAGAAGTTGTACATATTGATATGAGCGTTGATCCAACTCACTTTTGACTGATCATAGAAGGCTTCTGCGTAAGCATATAGGCTATACGAGAGGACGCCAACAAACAGGTAGACATCTATTTCCTCACCAGTCTCACGATCATAGATGTATGCTGTTTGCCCCGCCCAATCTACTTCAATCGCTTCAGCTGGTTTTCTGGGGATATGCATCGTTGCACGTTTTCGGCGTGCATACTTCTGGTAGACATTGCAGAACTGAGAATACATCAACGGTAGTTCTTTAGACTGTTTACAGGTTTCGCAATACTCGACCCAAAGCAACCTCAAATTAACAGATGGCTTTTTCATTTCCGAGTGGATGTACTCAACATTAGGAGGACGATGGGTACTTACTGGAGCACTTTCTTTCGGAAAAAGCAGCTCTTCCAGTTCTCCATTTGTATAATCGACTTCCAGTGGCCACCTGATATTTAGTTCATTGGCTCTTAGCAATACTTTGGACACCGTATTCCTTGAGCACTTCAGGCTTGATGCGATGTTTCGTTCGCTGATTCCTTGGCTTTTCAGCCGAAGAATTTCTCTGATGTTCTTCATTAGAACCTCCTTAGAATATTTGGTCACATATTTGTGCCATGACTATTCTATCGGATGGCTCTATCGATCGGAATGGTGGCTCTAAAACATCGGACGAGTGGCTCTCGCTCGTCGGAACGGTGGCTCAAAACGGTCCGGATTATTCAGTACGTGCCCGAACTTGGAACGATTTTTGAAACACTGACGTCAATTAAAATTGAAAAGTCTGCAATCACTTTACTTCAGCAATAACATCTTCATTATCTTCACTGGCGGTACAAGGTAGAATCAGTGAAAATTATGAAATTGATCTACAATTCCTTAACAATTAGGTAGCGATGTAACTAATATGTGCATTTGCATTAAAGTATTTGCCTTATTTTTGGGGTGATAACATCATTTATTATGGCCATTCCGGAAAAAAAGAAGACAAGAGCGACTGGCAGCTACTTAACGACCATCTTAATAGAGAGCACAACTTCAAATGAAGCGGCAATCAGCATACGGGACTCCTCAAAACGCTCGATCATCTTCTCATCAGAGCGGATGTCTTCAATCACGGGCAATCCCTTGGAAGCTTGCAGCTTCTCCTGATAGGTTTTTTAGCATGATGGCCTCATCTTCTTCATTTGTTTAGGACTCAAGTCAATCAAGGATCCTCCGCGTCATCATTTGCAGAAAGGGTAAATACTGAATAATCTTTCATGTCTTATCCTCGTAAGGAGTGAGCCGTTGTGGGAAGAATGATCCTCATGCTTCTTGTGATCTGTGTGATGCTGGGGGCCTGCTCGCCTGCTGTCCCGCCAAAACCATCTGATGCACCGGCCCTGGCAGGGATGCATACCTTGATCCATAATGATGATGAAGGCCTTGCGCTGCTGCCCACAATCCCGAAGCTGTCTGAACGGGGCATCAATGCACTTGTGGTGGAAGTGAACTACAATTTTAATTGGAAGAGCCATCCTGAGCTGGCAGCAGATGACGGCCTCACCCTGCAGACTGCACGGGCAGTTGCAAAGGCGTGCCGCGACAATGGTATCCGTATCATACCGGCTTTCAACTGTCTTGGCCACCAGTCATGGGGAGAACGGACCATGGCCCTGCTGAAGGTTTATCCCCAGTTGGATGAAACACCAGGCCAATACCCGAAAAACAAAGGAATCTACTGCCGCAGCTGGTGCCCCCTGAATCCAGAGGTGAATCCGATCATATTCGATCTTATGGATGAGCTGATCGACGCCTTTCAGGCCGATGCATTCCACGTGGGCATGGATGAGGTGATGATAATAGCTTCTGATTTCTGCCCCCGCTGCAAGGGGAAGGATCCGGCAGAACTTTTCGCTAAAGCTGTCAACGACTATTATGCCCATCTTGTGGACGTGAATAAGGTGGAGATGTTCATGTGGGGTGACAGGCTCATCAATGGCGCTGACCCCGCCACCAGTTACAGTAAATGGGAAGCTTCATTCAACGGTACCTATCCAGCGGTCGACCTGATCCCCAAGGATATCATCATTTGTGATTGGCATTATAAAGAACAGGAAAGCTATGGTTCCATCCCCTATTTCCTCTCGAAAGGCTTTTGCGTATGGCCCGCCAGCTGCAACGAACCGGCCGCAGCCTCCGCACTGATCGATTACTCCCAGAGCTATTGGAGCGATCCTCAAATGCTCGGGCATCTGTTCACCCATTGGGGACTGACTGACAACCAGAGTCTCGCTGAGTGGCCGCCTCTGGTGAAAAACTTCAGAAAGCTGCGCTGAGCTTAGGTATATTTCTGCTTCACATTTCAGACGTATTATTCTTTATCCGCTGCTGGAACGAGGGAGGGTCAAAAGGCTTTATCCCGATGAACCCCACAGAAAAGGACGGCAGTATTATTCGGGGAAGCGGCCTGTTATGACTTGCCCATACCTGGAACGTTTTTCGAATTGCTGACGTTTAACAAATTTGAGAAGTCTGCAATTACTTGATTATGAAAAAAAATTCATTAACTACACTGGCGGTGCCAGGTGGAATCAGTGAAATTAATGAAATTGATCTACAATTCATCAAACACCCATTGTCTTAGATAATGGGTTTAATCCGAAACACAACTTCCAAAATACAACATAATTTACATCATTCTAATTCAACTATTCGATAAATCTGACATTAAGGAACACCTTATTTACAGTTTGGGATTATTCTGATTTCACCATAATGGTTTGCGGAGACTGCGTCTTATTGAAGTATCTCATGATTACACACTAAAGAAAAACAGAATAAACAAAGTTATTATGGTTATAACCATAATAACTTTGTTTATAATACGGATATTTTAGTGTATAATCTCATTATGGAAGAGGTGATTGAAATGATTGAACGAAAATATTACTATGATCAAATCGCATCATTTATGGATAAACCGATGATTAAAATTCTGACCGGAATTCGCCGATCTGGAAAATCGACTTTGATGAAGCTGATACAAAACAAATTGATAGAAAATGGTGTTACTCAAGAACAGATTATTTATATAAATTTTGAAAGTATGAAATATATTGAGTTGAGAACAGCTCAAAAATTCTATGATTATGTTGTAGGGCTTATAAAAAAAGAAACTAGGATGTATCTTTTTTTTGATGAAATTCAAATTGTTAATCGTTGGGAAGAAGCTGTTAATTCTTTTCTCGTAGACTTTGATGCGGATATATATATTACAGGATCAAATTCAAATTTGTTTTCATCGGAATTATCAACGCTCTTAACTGGCAGATATGTTCAGTTTCGATTACAAACATTATCCTACGGTGAAGTGATTGATTTTCATGCAGCGCTTGGAGAGAGTGAAGATAAAAATAGACTTTTATGGCAATTTATTAGACGTGGCGGATTTCCAGCAGTTCATATTGCTGATTACGATGACTCGACTTGTTACAGAATCATCAGCGACATTTACGACTCTGTCGTTTTGCGAGATGTAGTTCAAAGATATAATATAAGAAATGTAGAGCTCCTAAATAGAATTGTGACCTATATAATGGATAATGTGGGGAAGACGTTCTCCGCTAAAAGTATCTCTGACTATTTCAAGACCCAACAGCTCAAAGTTGATTTGAATACTATTTACAATTATATCGACGCATTAGAAAGCTCATTTATTATCAGCAAAGTGAGCCGGTATGATGCTCACAGCAAAGAAATATTAAAAACGCTCGAAAAATTTTATCTTGCTGATCATGGCATTCAGCACGCAATTTTCGGTTACAGGGATCGAAATATTTCAGGAGTGCTTGAAAATATTGTCTACAACGAGCTAATCATGAGAGGCTACCGCGTGTACATTGGGAAACTTCACGACTTAGAAATTGATTTTATTGCGGAAAGACAAAACGAAAAAATTTATGTACAGGTAGCCTATCAGATGAGCAGTGAGAAGACGATCACGAGAGAGTTCACACCACTTCTGATGGTGAAAGATCACTATCCTAAGTATGTAGTGTCAATGGATGAAAATTTCAAAGATAATATTGAAGGTGTTAAGCATGTTTATTTGGGAGATTTTATCTTAGGTCTATGAGAGTGGAGTGCGGAATGGGAACCATCGGAGGAGTCTTGGCTCTTGCTTATTAAAGACGGCTCGTACCAGGAACGATTTTCCGAACGCTGACTTTTAATAAAATTGAGAAGTTTGCAATCGCTTAATGATGGGAAAAAAAAATCTTCATTATCTACACTGGCGGTGCCAGGTGAAATCAAGTGTAATTTTGAAATTGATCTTAAATTCAATCATAGCCCATTGTTCATGATAATGGGTTTTATAAGACATGGGGCTTCCATAATTTCTCATATTTTTCGTCAATAATCAGCTCTTCCCTAAATCAGTCTTTTAATATTGCATTAGATAAAACAGTGATGTAACAAACGAGAGGAGATCATAAAGTGGCGAAGAAGAAAAAGTTCACACATCCCAGAATGCTGGTGGCAGACCCAAATTTTAAGCTTTGTGAAATTGAAGAGGGGCACGAGTATATGCCGAATGGTATTTTTGCTTTCAATATTACCCGGTTGATCGAGCACATTGAAGGACACCCACATGATTTTTTAAAAGTCGAGATCGACGTGGCCACCTATTTTGACCAGCGACCTAATTTTGAGTTGAATGAGGACTATGTTGAGCAGGCGGATCTTGGGCGGCCTCTGATCTTTGCGGAAATCGTGCCTAACCGGCTGGAGATGGGGATGCGTCGAGCTGATGGTGATCTATATGCCCGGGGATACAATTTGCTGGATGGTCATCATAGGCTTGCGAAAGCAAGAAAGCTCGGGATCCAGACGCTGCCGGCCTATGTCCTGCGAATGGAGCAGCATCTGCCGTTTCTTGCGAGAAGCTACGAAACCTATGTAGACTACTGGAACGGGAAGCTGGAGGAGCAGTGGTGAGCGACAGGGGAAACGACTTACTTTGAGATCAGCTTGACAGCATTCAGTGGGGCGTGCGTAATGGGGACCATCGGCAAACACCATGAATTGGATCCGTTAAGCATGCAAGTCATGCAAATCTTACAGTGAATGCAACGGGAATTTTTACAAAAATTTCTGGCACAACGTACGAAAAAGAGGTGGCGTATGGAAAAAACCTTTATAGCTTATTATACAGGTTCAGGCAGCACCAGGTTGGTGGCGCAGGAAATCAGAGACCAACTCATCAAGCGGGGGGTCTCTGTGGAAATGCATAGGTTAACCGATGCGACTAGAGAGGATCTGAGGCGTAAGGCAGAGGCATGTCGTGAGCTTATTCTGATTTATGCTGTACACGCGTTTAACGCGCCTGGTTTGGTCTATGAATGGCTAAGCACGCTGGCGGAACAGCCTGAAATGACTGAGCGGCAGAAAAAGGCTATGATTATCTCCGTCTCAGGGGGCGGCGAGATGCTGAGCAATACCGCATGCCGCGTCACTGCAAAGCGGTGGCTTGTAAAGAAGGGCTATAGCGTTGTGACAGAGGCTATGGCGGTGATGCCAAACAACTGGATGTCTCCAACACCTTTTGAGGTTTCAAAAGCCCTGATTCAAATTTTACCGAAAAAGGTGACTCAGTGGCTTGGGGCTTTTGCTCAAAATCAGCCTTACCCGGTGCTCCCAACGAAAATGGTGGATCGACTGGTGACGAAGCTTGGTAGGCTTGAAGTCAAAGGGGCTGTGCAGTTCGGGAAAAGTATTCAAGTCAGTGAGGCGTGCAATGCATGTGGATGGTGTGAAAGTCATTGTCCGGCGTCCAATATCAGACTGGTGAAAAATCATGGTGCTGAAGCTTCAAGGCCAGAGTTTGGGAAGACCTGTGATTTTTGCCTTGGCTGTATCTATGGATGTCCCCAAAAGGCACTTTCACCAGGAAAATTCAAATTTGGGTGATCCCGACTGGGTATCCGCTGGCGGCATATCAGCAGATCTCTGAAAAGCCGCTGTCAGATGAGGAAATTAAGACATTGCTCAAGGGGCGGTCCTGGAGCGGCGTCAGAAGATATTTGGAAGTGTGAGCCGCTGCCTGCTGAATGTTTATTTTAGTAAAGCGTTATTACGGCGGATGTGACCGTATAAGGAACTTTCTTCAGCACGCTGACTTTAAGTGTTTTAATGAACAGGATCCGCGAGTATTTTCGGATTGAGCCATTTGGGTATATATTGGATGCAGAACATTTTGCTGAGTGGATTGAGATATAGGGTCGGTTAAGTAGGGCGGATCGCAATTTACTCTGGTATGTACAAGGGGCGAGAGTGGATGGTGGCGATCATCTTTTTTATTTCTTAAAAACTTAGGTGGTGAAAAGAGTGACCAATTATCCTCGTACAGAAAAGTATGATAAGCATTTTCTGTCGCAAAATTTTATGGGCCCTAACGCAGTGCTTATGCTCGACGAGATCACTCAGAGTATTGAGCTCACGAAGGACATGCGTGTTTTGGATCTGGGCTGCGGTATGGGATTAACCTCGGTGTTTCTGGCTAAAGAGTATGGCGTGCAAACCTTTGCCGTCGATTTATGGATTAGCGCTTCGGACAATTATAAGCGGTTTCTGCAAATGGGCGTTCAAGACCTGGTGATCCCAATTCATGCTGACGCGACAATTGAGCTGCCTTTTGCAGACGAGTACTTCGATGCGCTGATCAGCGTGGATTCCTATCATTATTATGGAAACAATGATGACTTTTTTGAGAAGCGTTTAAAATCACTGATTAAAAAGGGCGCACCGGTTGCAATTGTCATTCCCGGTACAAAAGAGGAAATGAACGGGATCATACCGGAGGTGTTGAAGCCGTTTTTAGACGACGAGGGCTTTGCCACACTGCACAGCATGACCTGGTGGACGCATATTCTTGAGAAGCATTTAGACGACTTTGTGATCAGGGAAATGGATTGCACCGACGCAGCGTGGCGCGACTGGCTTGCAACGGATAATCCCTATGCCAGGCAGGATGTTGAAATGATGAAAGCAGGGGGCGGCAAGTACCTCAATATGATCTCGATAACTGGAAGAAGAAAATGATTGAAAGTCTTTAAAAATCTATAATTTGCGTGAAAGGCAGTGAACTGTCAAAAGTTGGAGGTGTAGGGGATGGATGTGTTCTTAATTATTGGCTTATCAATGTTGGTTGGATTTGCTTTGATTCTGAAACCGAGGAAGGTATATGCGCATTGTGACACACTGGACGGCCCTGCGGTCAAGGACGGCAGAAACGCACTGGAGACAGGCAATATAAATTATGCGTACAAGTGGATTTTTTCTGAATATGAAGAGGAACTTAAAGGCATTTTTGACTTGAGCCTTAAGGTACGCGTTCTTGGTTCGGACGCACGGGAAGTCGCAGACCGTTGGTTTTTGGAGAATTTCATAAGGCTGCATCGTAGGGGTGAAGGTGCCTCCTATGAAGGTCTTAAACCTTCTGGAACGAGTTTGGATCCTAAAGTGATTGCTGCGGATCTGAGCATTGAACTTGGTAATATGTCGCCTTTGAAGGCTCTGGTCACTGATGATGAGTATCATGTGCTGGAAGAAAAGTTCAGCAAGGTGCTGGCTCTTAAAAACTATGATATTAACGATGTGGAGGCCTCCAGGGCATACGTTCATGCTTACGTGACCTTTTTTAAGCTGGCTGAAGGTGAAGCCCATGAGCATCATGATGCCCATGGTCAAGAACACCATAAAGAACACCATCATGGTCATTAAACAGATATCGTGGATCAAAGATATTTTTAACTTCTACATAGGCTTGCTAAGGTTCATTTAGAGGGTGAGATGGGATGAAAAATGAACTGCAGTTATTCCTCTTGTCACTTTTCATTTCGGTTGTCATGGCTCAACTAACGCGACACTTTGTGTTTTTTGTGACCAAAGTGGTATCCCGTTCCATGCTTCCAACTTTACAAATTAATAAGCGTCTGTTGACTTTACGTGTCTATCATCCAGAACACCTTAACAGGGGGGAGCTTGTAGTTTTTTACTCAACTGAAGTTGGGATGATCATGATTAAGCGTTTGATTGGACTTCCAGGGGACTCAATTCAAATTCGGACGAATGGGGACCTGTTAATTAACGGAAGCAGACAAATTGAACCTTATGTTAAACATTCCGGAGGAAAAGGCGGCTCTTTTCTTGTTCCTAAGGATGAGTATTTTTTTCTGGGAGACAACAGAGCTGAATCTACTGACAGCAGGCATTGGGGGCGTCCTACCATACCGGCAAAGGATATCCAGGGTAAAGTAGTGCACGGTAATTTTAGGTCAAGATGTCGCTTAAATAGGAGGACAGTAATTCGCTAATAGTGAAATAACTATGAAGAAGGTCTTCAAAAAAACAAATTCCAATTTTCATGGATGGCGCCAATGCCATCTTAGAAAATTGGAATTTTTGAAAAGTAACAGTTGTTGGATCAGCTTTTCTCTAAATGCCCAGCAGCTTACAAGCCCATTGCGCCATCTCCCGGATTCGCTCATCCTGATCCTGACAGCGTGACTGGATGAATGGATGGTATTTGATCTCTTTGCTGTTGGCTATGGCCCTGATGGCATTACAGCGCCAGAGCCAAAATTTATCTTCATGGATATACCAGAATTTTGGCTTCACAACTTCCGCAAGGGTTTGGTCATCCATGGTCAGCAATGCTTCCAGGGTCAAATATGACTTCAGTGTTTCCAGTTCGGGGAAAAACGCCTCCTCGTGCCACTGGTGTCTATTTTTAGGACAAGCTGTCTGACAGAGGTCACAGCCATACATCCAAGTGCCCATTTTCTTCCTCAGATCCTCTGAAGGCAGCGTGTCTGAAAAGAATGTCAGCTGCGCAATGCACTTCCCGCGGTCCATGGTATAACTGTCAGACAGTGCTTTGGTCGGGCAGGCATCCACACATCTGCTGCAGTGTTCCGGGCAATTTACCTTAACCTCATGGGATTCGCTGTTTGATTCCAATGCTGCATCTATAATAAACGTGTCAATCCATACCCATGAACCTCTTGAGGTATAAAGAAAATTGTTCTTGCCGAAATGCCCCAGCCCTGCCATAACAGCTGCCCATCGTGCTGCCACCGCATTTTTCAGTGTTCTTAATCCCAGCGTATTCAAGTAGCTTTCAAAGTCGTGGTCCTTTTGGTATTCCTGCGAGCAGGTCAGTCGGCCGTCAAACAGATAAACTCTTCCAAACTGCTGGTCCAAAGTTTCGGGGATTTTATATTTGCTGTAATGCCGGATCAGGACAATGATGGACTTGCCCCATGGCGCCTTTTCAAGTGGCTGAGCCATACTATACAAAGGCTCATAAAGGTTGGCGGAAGCAGGAAATTTATCGACGCGCTGATTCAGACCTTGAAGATGCCGCTCAAAGGTTTTAGCCTCTATGACCCCGCATAAATCATAGCCCAAGTTATAGGCTTTATTTTTAATTTCATTCAGGAGCGGATCTATCATTTTTTCGCCTCCACACATGCAACCGACTTTTACTTTTTAATGAATTTCCAGAGTGGGATTGGTGCCACTGCAACACGGCTCAAGACGCGCCTGTAGAACTTGATACAAGGTGAAACATAATGACCATCGGCAAATATAAACTTTATTTTGGTACTTGGCGGACTACGACGAATCCCAACCACTCTCTCTGTTCCCTTATTCTATGACATAATTTGCGAGGTGACAATGATGAAACAAAAGGAATTCCAAGTCCAAGCCTATCAAGGCAACGACAAATTACTCCTGGGGTTATTCCTGGCAGTGATCACGTTTGGGTTATTCGCTCAAACCATCTTATGCATTGCGACGACCATTCGCACGGATTTGGGCATTGATGTCAATGCGAGCAATATTGCGGTCAGTGCTGCGGCTTTGTTTTCCGGAATTTTCATTGTGGTCATTGGGGGGCTGGGGGACAAGTTTGGGCGTCTCAAAATGACAAAAATAGGGTTGCTGCTCAGCATCCTTGGGTCGCTGATCATTTCGGTGTCGCCAAAAGAAACAGCGACGTTTCTTATTATAGGCCGCATTATACAGGGCTTTTCGACCGCCTGCATTCTGCCCAACGCGCTGGCGGTGATCAAGGCTTACTATGAGGGCGCCGCCCGACAAAGAGCGGTCAGCATCTATTCCATAGGGTCTTGGGGGGGTGCGGCGTTAAGCTCGCTGTTTGGGGGTCTGCTGGCTTCAACCCTTGGCTGGCGCTGGATTTACTGGCTTTCAATTGTAGTGGCCATAGGCAGTTTGGTCTTGATTTCGGGCGTGCCTGAAAGCAAGAATCCAGCCAGCGGCGAAAAAAGGCGGTTTGATCTGGCTGGTATGATCACCTTCATGATTGGTATGCTGTCCATCAATCTGGTCATCAGCCAGGGGGGCAGACTGGGGTGGCTGAGTCCGCTGACTTTAAGCCTGACGGCAGCAGCGGTGATCACCTTCGTGATCTTTTTCAAGATTGAAAAACACGCAGAGAACCGCTTCATAAACTTCGACCTGTTCCGCAACAACATCTATAAGGGCGCGGCGCTCTCCAATTTCTTGGTGAACGGCGCGGCGGGCACCCTGGTCGTGGCGCTGTCCCTGGTGCAGCTTGGTGCGGGTATGACCGCTTTGCAGGCGGGCTATTTGACCATAGGTTATCCGGTGGCCATTTTGATTGCCATTAAAGTAGGGGAGAAATTCCTTCAAAGATTTGGTGCCAGGCGGCCGATGGTCTTGGGTTGCACCATTGCCTGTATCGGTATTCTGCTGACCTCCCTTACCTTTATCATGACGAGCCAGTACATAGTGGTCAGCACCATTGGTTTTGCGTTCTTTGGATTTGGTTTGGGTTTATACGCGACACCGTCCGCGGATGCTGCACTGTCTTCCATTGCCGTCGAAGAAGCAGGTTCGGCTTCCGGCATCTACAGAATGGCGTCTGCGCTGGGCTCGGCGTTTGGGATCTCCATTTCCGCCGCCATCTTCACCGGACTGAGCATGCAGCAGATCACTTTTGTGGAAGGCTTTTTCATGGGGCGTACGGATAATATCTCGATCCGGTATGCCGCAATCATTGCGCTGCTTTTCAATCTGTTCATGGTGATGGCAGCGATTATTTCCATAGTGTCGACGCTTCCGGCAGTGCCGTCGGCGCTGGCAGGGAAGCGTGAAATGAAGGGTTAGGTAAGTGGTGAGGTAATATGAGGCAGCGTAACAATTGGCGGCATCAAGATCGATATATTTGTGCACAGATAGTCGGGTGGTCTTAACCATTCTCTGATACTATGGGTGATGAAAGGAGGGAGGTTCGATGGATTCCTTAAGCCGAATGAATGAAGCCATGGCCTACATTGAAGCGCATTTGGACGAGGAAATGGACTATGGCAAAATCGCGCAGATTGCCTGCTGCTCGGAGTATCATTTCAAACGCATGTTTTCGTTTTTGTCAGGGATCAGCTTGTCTGAGTATATTCGGCGGCGAAAACTGACCCTGGCTGCGCTTGATCTTAAGGATCGAGAGTTGAGAATACTGGATGTAGCTGTCAAATATGGCTACACTTCAGCGGATGCGTTTTCGCGGGCTTTTCAGTCGCTCCATGGCATTCTTCCTTCTGAAGCAAGGCAGGAGGGCAAGCTTTTGAAAGCTTATCCACGAATGACCTTTCAATTATCCATTCAAGGAGGATGCGAGATGAAGTATCGTATTGTTGAGAAAGAATCGTTTAAGATTGTAGGATTTAAGAAGAGAGTGACAATGGTTTTCAGCGGCATCAACCCTGAAATTGCCAAGATGACCGGGCTGTTGACACCGGAGGTGATCTTGCGCTTAAAATCGATTTCAAACGCAGAACCCCGCGGCATCATCAGTGCTTCCGCCAATTTTACTGAAGGCAGAATGGAAGAAAAGGGCGAGCTCGATCACTACATTGGGGTTGCGACAGTGGGTTATGAGCCGGCGGAATTTGATGAATTGGAGGTTGCAGCAGGTACTTGGGCGGTGTTTGAATCCGTTGGGCCATTCCCGGAAACACTGCAGACTATTTGGGGCAGGATCTACTCGGAATGGCTGCCCTCCTCGGGATATGAGGTGGTGGAAGGCCCGGAAATGTTGTGGAACGAAAGTCCGGATACGAGTAATCCGGCGTACAGAAGTGAGATTTGGATTCCGGTTAGGAAAATGAAATGGTAGGAGGGTGGTGATTCTCGCTTCACCCATAAAAATGAGATTTCCACCACCATAGGGGCGTAGCTTTTTCCAAAAAAATCTCTAGTCTGAGAGGTTAAGCCATGGAATCGCTGAACAAAGATATTCTGGAATATAAGCTCCAACTCAGCAAAGGCCAGATTCAGAAAGCTTACAAGGGCATCATGACATTTATGTCTGAACTTAGAAGCTATTTAGAAAACCGTTATCCTGATTTTTCGGCCAGTGGTCTGTATGCTGGCTATATGGACATGACTTATTTCGCTATGACCCCAGCGGATCTGAAAGTAAAAAAGCTCAAGATTGCCATAGTCTATTTGCATAAAGTAGGGAATTTCGAAGTCTGGCTGGCGGGGAATAATAGAAAAATCCAGGCGGAGTACATTGATTATTTGAGTGGCAAGAATATTGGAAACTATAAGCTATCCAAAGTACTTCCTGGAGTGGACTCGATTATAGAAACGATTTTGGTGGAGCATCCTGACTTTGATCATTCTGAGGATCTTATAGTACAGATTGAAAGGAAAATGATTAACTTTATTGAGGATTTATCAACAATCATAGGAGATTGAAAGCGCTTTGAAATCAGTAATTCCTGATGTGAATTCGTCATTATTGTCATATTGAATATTACTTTACAAAGGAACGTAAAAGTCGCTAAAGTCTTACCTTGAGGGAGGTATCCCTGTGGATCACGCTATTCTGATCAATCGCCTCAAATCCAAACCGGACTTGAATCAAATTGTATCTGAAGCCATTGAAAATCCATCAATGTTAATCTCCTTTATTGAGATCGTTCAAACAGAATCGTCCAGCGTTAAATTTGCCTGCACAAAAGTTATGCGTTTGATAAGTGAGCAAAGACCGGAGCTGGTTTACCCTTACTTTGATGAGATTGTGAAATGGCTCTATAATAAAAACAGTTTTATCAAATGGGATGGCATCCTGATCATTTCGAATCTAGTGGCAGTAGACTCTGAAAATAGGTTTGAAGAGGTCTATGAGAACTATTTTGCACTGGTTCACGATTCACAGATGATTACT
The DNA here is from genome assembly GCF_058683855.1 of Acidaminobacter sp. QWL-03. Lineage (NCBI taxonomy): Bacteria > Bacillati > Bacillota > Clostridia > Peptostreptococcales > Acidaminobacteraceae > Acidaminobacter > Acidaminobacter sp. QWL-03. The sequence continues at coordinate 1,203,725 of NZ_CM178752.1, read as the reverse complement.
GCAGCCAATGTGGTGGGCAATGCGTGGAAGATTGTGATTGCTAAACCTGAACTGGAAAACGACATCACCAGGAGACTGCTTGAGGTTCCTCAAGTTGTCTATGTGAATAAAGGTAAGCCTTCACCAGAATGCAACTGCATTGTGTGTGGTCAGGTGCTGGAATGCTTTGAACACTTTTTTGAGAATTCAAAGAATCAGGCGTTGATGATTAAGTTTGCGGAAGATCAGCTTGGCAACCAACGAAAAACGGTCGCTAAAAAGGCAGAAAAATTTTTGAGACGACATGGAGTGACCATAAAAATGGTATAATTTGAGCTTCAGCTTACCCAGGACGTTTGATCAAATGATCGCGTACATCCGTGACTTCAGTCATGGGTAGTTCAACAGGCGTCATAAAAATGATGATACTTTCCTATTGTGGTATGATGGGAGAAAGTGGGGTAGAGTGACCATCGGCAGAAAGGCTTTAAGCTTTGAGCAGGTGGGCAATATGAAGGCTTGAGTTGGAAGCGCAAGGGATGGGAGGCACAGGCATGAGCGAGTCAAGAGGCAAGTTTGGAACGATCGACAACGAGACGGCGGCGGATCAGCTCAAGAAAAAGGAGAAAGTCGCTCAGGACTATCTCGATAATCCTGAAAAGTTGAGGAAATTGATCGAAGAAGGCGCGAAAAAAGCGAATTCGATCAAAGGTCCCTATGATGAGCTCGCCAATATGCTGAAAGTACTGTTTTCCTTGACGAAGGACTGGATCAACGGCAGTTACAGGGTTGTGCCCGTAGGATCCATTATAGTGATTGTGGCAGCGCTGATCTATTTCCTGTCGCCTGTCGACCTAATCCCGGATATTTTGCCGATTGTGGGGTTATCAGACGATGTTGTCGTCGTCGCGCTGGCGTACAAGCAGGTCAAGTCGGATATTGAAAAGTATAAAGTGTGGAAAGGAATGGAGTAGGTGGTGATGTGGCGCTGGTGTTTGGTCCTCAAGAATGCGAGATAAAAACCTTTTTACTTCAACTGAGCATCTGAAAAAACAGATGCTTTTTTCATGCAACTATTAGCTCAAACACCTACACTTAATCTACTTGCAGTTAGTTATTCCTCCTGCATCCAACCAACAAAAAATTCTATAATCAAAATTTTTCTATCAGAATCTTCAATTTGAACAAACCCCAAAAACGACCTAATATTAGTTGTAATCGCCTTTTTATACCTACATAAAAAGAGATCTCAACTAAATCAATCAGGGGGAAACGTAATCCATGAGTAAAAAGCTTTTAATTGCGGTTCTAAGTATTTCCATGATGGCCATTGCATTGGTCGGCTGCAGCAGCAAACCGGCAGAAAACAGCACCCCAGAACCAACACCAGCAGCGGAGAGCACCGCAGTCGCCACAGCAGAAGAGGTCGCCGCGGCGATTAAAGATGGCACGGCCATTGTGGTCGATGCACGCTCAAATGATGCCTACGCGGGCTGGGCGGCCGGCGGCAACACTATGGGCGGACATATTGCAGGTGCCACTGATTTTTCAGCGAACTGGCTGACTGCCACTTTTGATGACCAGAACAATCTCGACGGTATGACCAGAGAAGCGCACCTTGAGAAGTATCTTGCAGATAAAAACATCACAGCGGATTCTTCTGTCATTGTCTACGACGAAAACGAAACGGACGCAGCCGCTGTGGCAGACTATTTTGCTTCAAAAGGCATTGCGAACATCAAAACCTTCAACCTGTCCGACTGGAAAGAAGAGCTCGTATCCTATGCAAACTACCAGCTTTACATTCCGCCAGCAGCTGTCAATGACCTGATTCAGGGCAAAGAAGTCCCTGAAGTGGGCACCGTCAAGGATCTCAAGATATTGGAGATCAGCTGGGGAACAATTGAAGAGTCGGGCTATCTGACAGGCCATGTCCCAGGTGCTCTGCACGTCAACAGTGACGACTTTGATGATGAAAACAACGTTTACATGCTCGAATCGGATGAAGTGTTGTTTAATCTCGCTAAATCTCTTGGCATCACCACAGAGAGCACGGTAATTGCTACCGGAAATCCTATCTTCTCAACGCGTATGGCGATCATCCTCGAGTACCTTGGCGTCGATAACGTCTACGTTATGAGCGGCGGCACGACGGGCTGGACGGATGCCGGATTTGAACTGGAAACTACTGAAAACAAACCTGTTGCAGTGGCGGATTTTGGCGCATCCACTCCCAAAAATCCAGACTTGATCGACACGGTCGCAGAGGTCCAAGCGAAACGCTCAGACGCGAATTTTGTCCTTGTGGATAACCGTACCGAAGAAGAATACCGTGGCGAGACCTCCGGATATAGCTACTTTGATATGGCCGGACGCATTGAAGGCGCAGTATACGGCTTTGCCGGCGTTGGAAACTCCAGCTCCATGCTGTATTATGAAAACCTCGACAGCACCATGAGAAATGCCTACGAAATTGAGGCCATGTGGCAGGGCGCAGGCATCGACACCTCCAAGCACTTGTCCTTCTATTGCGGCGGCGGTTATCGCGCGGCGGAGGTTCTGTGGCACGCCAAGGTCATGGGCTTAGAAAACATATCCCTATTCGCCGATGGTTGGTGTGGCTGGGCCCTCGCCGGACTGGACTATGTTACGGGCGAATAAAATCGTTAGAATCATTCTCACCGCCCTTCAACTGATGTGTATTGCCGGTGCATATATTTTGGATGACTTGAGCCGAAAAAAAGTCGGTGTCAACCATCATGTAGTATACAGAAAAAAACAATATATGGAAACTGCGTTGAAACCGGAACATATGATGGTTTACGGGATCATTCTGGGAATTCTTCTGGCAGGGGTAGCCGTTTATTTGATTAGACATCGCCGGCGAGATTACTTGATGGCGCTCCTACCACTGATCCTGCTCACCTTCGTTATTGGTTTGCTGCTGGTTCTGCCAGCTGCGATTGCCATGCCAGCCTATGTCTACATTTTGTTTCTTGCGGTTGTGGTCTGGGGCTTGGAAGTCATTAAGGCGTATATCAAGCTACGTCAAGTCAGGGCGCAATAATTCATTACCAACTTCAGTCCCTTCAGATCCTTGTTCTATTTGGTACAGCAGAAAAACGTGCCGGATGCTGTCGTATTTGGGGTATAAATTAACATGACAGATGAACAGATATTGCCCAATCCGCCTGATATCGTTGTAAAAGATTGGGGGAACTTATATGGGAGACTGGTTTGTTATATTGTATTGGACTGGACCAATTGGAGTTGGATTTTTCCTGATGAGCCTTGGTGTTCTTTTCTGGGGGATTGGTCAGGCAGCGAAGTATGATGCATTTAAGAAAAAAAAGGAAAATGTTTCCCGCTGAAACCGAATGAAATTACTGATTTAATGGGTATCAGGTTTGGATACATTATCTGCCAGAAGTAAAAACCGCCGCGAAATATAACGGCGGTTTTTTTAGTGGTGCGCCCGGCATAATATAAATTGAAAATTTTGTATTGATGAGTTTCACATGTAATGGTCAAAATCACTTTATCGGACAAACCCCGCCGACACAGTCTGAATCATTGGATATGGCTTTGACGCGGTACTTGTCATTTACAACTTCCAGTACCACACCAACGTGTGGATTCCCTTCAATCTCTCGTACGTCAATTCGCTTGCCGTCGTTGGTGAAAGCGTAGGGGTAATGAATAAAATTAATTTTCATGACGGTTCATCTCCTTTAAGGGCAACTGTTTTGGAATGTTGTGATCACCATCTGAAATTCTGCTGCGGTGAGATCCCGTCTCATATTGCCAAGTATGTAGGCCATTTCTTCTCCGTGGGCACTGTTTTCAAAGGCTGAGCGAAGCTTATCCAAATAAAGCTGTTGAATGGGTGTCATGTTGTACCTCCTCGAAAACAGTCATGAAGTGAATTAACAGATAAAGAACACGCGTTCTGTTTTTATCTTACCACTTTTAATCGATTTTGAAAACCAAAATCTTTATATCAAAAAATGAACGTTCTCATGGTATTCGCAGTGCGGCTGTCGCTAATATAGAAAGTTTAATAACGGGATAAAAAGTGCAGCGACTTCCAAATTTTGATATAATTATCGAAAGTGTTTGAATGACCATCGGCAGAAAGTCCTCTGCTTAACCTCAGCAATCCGTTGGCTGCATCCGTAGCCCGGATAAAATTGACAAACCGAAGGGAGGGCATCATGGCAGAACAAATCACAGGCATCCGAAGCTTCGGGACTTTCATCTTGTCCTTATTATTTTTGGTCAACCTATTTTTACAATCCGCAGTGATCGATCAGCTGTGTTATATCCTGATGATCGCAGTCATAGTGCTCTGCCTGCCGGTCGTCAAGGGTGTGTCCAGAGTGATTGGCTATGCTTCCTTGGGCCTCAGCGTACTGATGCTGCTGATCTACCGCGCGCCGTTCAGTGTCTGGCGGCAGGCGTTTATGGGAAATCTGTACCTGGTGGCGCTGTTTACCATGGTGCCTATATTGAGCATTCCCATCCGGCGCGGGGGTTATTATTCGGCGCTGCAGAATTTTTTTCGGAGCCATGTCCATTCGACCAGTCGGTATTATGTGCTGGTGAGTTTTATCTCAGCCTTTGTCGGGGTGCTGGTGAATTTGGCGGTCGTGCCCCTTGTCTATCAGATCGTTCAGGCCAGTGAATTCAGCCGGAATAAAAGGCTGATGAGCTCAGCGATCAGCAGGGGGTTCACGACCTGCATGATCTGGGCACCTACGACGGCCGCGGTCGCCATGGTGCTTCAATTGTCGGGGGCTTCCTGGGGACGTTTTTTTCCGCTGGGCATTCTCTGCGGGGTGATTTGCGGTATAATTGGTTATGTCATGACCATGGTTCAGGAACGCGGGTCCGGGGTGTTGGGACAGGGCGGCGACGAAGAGTTTGAGCCGCATTCAGAGCACAGCTTGGTGGATGAACCTTCGATCCTCATTTCAGAAGCTGATGCCCAAAATCCTCCCAGCCACAACGCTAAGCTTCATAAGATTGTGGAACTGGCTGCCTTCAGCGTCATTCTGATGGTGTCCATTGCCGTGATCTCGGTAGTGACGGGCATCCAAACCGTCATTATTGTGTCCATGGCGGCGCTGATCTTTCCCTTCCTATGGATGGGGATCATTGGCCGGTTGTCGATCTTAAGCAACGAACTCAAGACCTTCTACTTCAGAGACCGGCTGACTAAGCTCAGCAGCGAGATCGTACTGTTTGTTGGTGCCGGGATGTTCGCTGAAAGTATTTCTTACTCCAACCTTGGACATTATATTCCTATGGTCCTTTCAAAGCTGGTTGGGGGGAGCGCTTTTTTGCTGTCGGTCGTCGTGATTTTTGGCAGCGTTCTGTTGTCAGCTTTGGGTGTTCACCCAATTATTCACATTACGATTATTGGCTCAAGCCTTCAAGCGTCAGCGTTTGGCGTGACGCCTACGTACATTGCCCTTCTGCTGGGGGTCAGCTGGTCCATGGGGATCACGCTGGCGCCGACCTCTCCGACGGTGATCACCTTGTCCGGGCTGGCATCGCGTTCTCCGGTGCAGGTTGGCCTGAGGTGGAATGGATTGTACGTGCTGATATCGTCTTGTGTTCTGATTCTTTTCCTTACCGGTCTGAGAATGGCAGGGTGGCTGTAGTTTAGATGCGGCGAGGTGTGGAGAAGGGTGACCATCGGCAGAATAAAGTCCTTGGTTGGGATTATTAGAGAGTGAAACTCGGTGTCTGACACCGAGTTTATTAGATATGAAGCGGGACCGAGGATGAATCGAGTTGAACTAAAGAAAAAGCTGGACTCTGTGATGAGCCAGCTTCTGAGTGAAAAGAAAATGATTACGCCGCTGGAGGTTTTGCTGGGCGCGGGGATCCTGTCGCCCAAGGATGTGGAAGACTGGCGGTTTGGGCGCGTGCCTTATCTTGAAAAGGTGTGCAGGATCAATTTGACTGCTTTGTCCTTTATCATGAAAGAGATTAAAAACTATGCCGATGGTGCCGGGCTGAAACCCTCTCCTACGGGGTATGTTCGGTGGGGGACGAGAGGGAAGAAGATGCCTCTGCGGTTCAGCAAGAGTGGGGATGCTAAACTTGAGGCGGCCTACGCGACGCATTATGTTGCGCGGGTGCAGCGGACTGCGAACGGGGAATGAGTGAGGAGAAGAGGGGTGAAGGGGATGCTGGCTTTGAGGGGACATCATTTGGTGTGCCGGCTGGGATTTCGGGGGCTGGGCTACAGCGACGCGTTTGTCCAGCAAATGACGGAGATTGTCCATTTGCTGAGGACTTATCCTGAAATGAAGCTGAGGGTCATTGACGGGCCGGATGTCCTATGTGATGCTTGCCCCCATCTCGTCGACGGGCAGTGCCATACTGCAGGTAATAGCCATTCGGAAATCAGGATTCAGGCTATGGATCGCGCGGTGATTCAAATTCTGGACCTTCAGGTGGGGCATCTTTATTCGGTCCAAATCATCAATGAACGGATGAAAGCGCGCTTTGACAAGGCGTCCTTTGATTTGGTCTGTGCCGATTGTCGCTGGAGAGCCCTGGGGTTTTGTGAGGCGGGGCTTGAGGGATTGTGATGGATGAAGGTGTCAGACACCCACTTCATTTACAAAATGACTGCAGGCGGTATCAACAGTTTTAGTTGTTGATACCGCCTGCAATCATTTTTTGTCTCTCAATCTACCGTATACTGACAGATTCCTCACTGAGACTTTTGGTCTTGTGAATCATATTTATAAAATAAGTCACCCCGACCAGCAGAAACGCCCCACCCGCGTACAATGCAATCAACCATTTCAATGTAGACTGCTCCGGGAAAATCAACGCGACTGTAAAATAGCAGAAGGCATAGTTGTTGAAGAGGGTATGGGATAGTCTCCAAGCACTATGAGTAAAAAGATGGCCAGGAACACTAAGGTATAGATGCTCGCCTGCAAACCAAGCCATGTTGCCAACAGCTCGACACCGTGAAAGAGGCCCTGGGCGACCAAAAGTCCCACAGTCGCGCCGCTGAAGATGCTTTTAATTTTCTCCTGCTTGGCCCCACCTTCGAAGAAAAAGAGCAGCAACAAGGATGCCGGCCACAGGTCGTGGATCCCTAAAGTACTGAGCGCGAACAACAAGACGCATATAAGCGACGCGACCACGATGCCCAGCTTTATGGTTGTTCCTTTGAGTTTTCCTGCTGACATGGATGTGCCTCCCAGTCTGAAATGTTATTTGTTGTGTTTTAACCACGCCATTGCGACGTGGGCATAGAGTGCAGCACCCACATGAAGCGCCTCTTCATCGAACATCACCTTTGGGTGATGCATTGGAAACGTGTAATTTTCTTCTGGTGATCCGGCAGCTAGAGAAACCATGATAGATGGCACTTCCATACTTACATGGGCAAAGTCTTCCGAACCGGACATTTTGGTAAATCCAATCGCCGCTGGATCGATGAGTCGTTCCTTATCAACCAAATCAGACGCGTAGGTATAGACTTGATCACGCAGTTTTTGGTCCACGACGACACTTGGACAGCCTCTTTCAAAGACGACATTGGCTGAAGCCCTGTAGGTGTTCGAGACGCCGGAGGCAATTTCCTCAATACGTTGTTTGACATAGCTTCTGGTTTCTTCGCCAAAGGTTCTTGCGGTACCGGCAAGATAGGCCATATCAGGAATGACATTGGAAGTCGATCCGCCGTGCATTTGTCCAATGGTCAATGCGACGTTGTCGCCTGGCGCCACTTCTCTGGACAGGATTTCCTGAAGTCCAATGTGGATATGGGAGATGACATTCAGAGGATCCACCGTTGTATTGGGCATAGCGCCATGACCGCCTTTGCCCTGAACGCTGATCTTAAACCAGTCTGCGGCCGCAGAGAGGACGCCGCCTTGTGGGACCATAACGGATCCGCTCGGAAGTGGCATGCCGGACATGACGTGGATCATCATGGCGGCATCGACAGATGGGTTTTTAAGTACGCCGGCTTCGATCATGGATTTTGCACCGTGAAGCGTTTCCTCGGCAGGCTGAAACATCAATTTGACCTGTCCGTCAAGCTCGTCCTCGTGTTCCTTGAGGAGTCGAGCTGCACCCAGCAGCATGGCGGTGTGCATGTCGTGACCACAGGCGTGCATATGACCGGTTTTGGATTTGAAGTGCAGTGTGTTTTCTTCGACCATCGGCAGAGCATCCATATCTGCTCTGAGCAAGAACGTCTTGCCCGTTCGTTTTCCAGCGAGGGCAACAATGCCTGACTGACAAATTTCTTCAGGGTCATAGCCCATGGCTTTCAACTCGGACATGACATATTGAGTCGTGATGGGCAGTTCATTGTGAATTTCTGCATTTTCGTGGAGAAATCGTCTGTGTCGAACAAGGGTATCTTTATGAGATAAAGCTTTTGATATCATTTTGTGCTTCATGGTGTCCTCCTCGAGTGCTTATACGCTTATTTGCTCATTTCCTCAGCGCTTCTTTGAATGGCACTGCGTTTGACTTTATACAGGACAAAGCTCCAGCCGACTGCAATGACAAGGAAGACCGGCATCAGAAACGCCTGGTAGCGCGCCACCATAGGATAACCTATGGCTAAGGTCACCGCTGCGGCAGCAAGACATGGCAAAGAGGCTGTGCGTAAATCCTTGATGAAAACTGGTGTCGCGAGAGCGCCAAGAAGCGCAGGCATCAGATTTGAGAAAGCAGGTGCCAGGATTGGGGACTGAAGCAGGGGCAGAAATTGTCCTACGAAAAGCATCCCAATAAAAATGATCAAAGTTGTCATAATGGAAGATGCCGCAATTGAAATCATGGAAATGACCTCAGATTCCTTCGAGCCGGTCGCGTAGCCGGCAATTTTTATGCCGCTGAGGGCCGCAGGCAGCTTCAGATTGCCTATGTTGCCGGTTATGAATGAAAGATATTGTCCGCCAGCGCCAAGAATTGGGGCATAGGAGAAGAATTCAATCGCGCCTATGATCCCGAAAAGGCTGAAGGCGCCAACGAAAGCTGTAATGGTTTTATCCGACTCGACTTCAATGCCAAAGACCATGGTCATGACAATGGGAACGCTGATCAGTGCGATAAGCATGACGGCTGTCGAGATTTTACCAAGCCTGTGCAAAGAAGTTTCGTAATTTCTATTTGACTGATTCATTGGTTGTCCCCCTTATAAAAGATTCGTCGCTACAATGGTTGACGCCATGCCTAAAATCATACTCAAAGGAAAAGAGAATTCGCCGATGCTTTTCTTTCCAGTACGTTTCGCAAGTCCATCCAGCAAAAGAACTGAGACACCTGCTGTGACAGCCGCGATAATGCCAAGGGGATTAGCAACGTTCATCAAGAGCGGAACGCCCATTAAGGACAGCATTCCAATGAACAGCGCCCCAGTTGCGACGGCGAGGAACCCGCCAGAACTTCTGATGGAACGAAGTTTTTTGTCGTAGGATTTCAAAAGGAAGATGTTCAGAATTGGTCCAACGAGGATGGCAAGGGTCATGACCCATACAATACTGACGAATATCGATGAGTTGATACCCATGTCTCCAAGCCCGCTCAGTCCAAAGGATTTAATAGTCATATCCGCAGCCATGCTTTCGTAGATTGCAGAACCTATGACAGATAATCGAAGCCAAGGTATGTATTTTCCAAGCACAGGCATCAAGATCGCGAGTGTGATAATAATTGGCAGCGAAGGGATGATTGAAAATAGTGAGCTGTTAATAATGACTTTTTTTAAGGTCTTTTTAAAATTATTTTAAGCAATCCTGGAATTGACACAAGGCGGATCTATATTGATTTCGCCAATCGGATTGATTCCTTTGATGAGTTTAAGGATCGCTTCTGTCCGCCTATATATTCTGTCAGCTTAAGCGACTCCATTCATGAACAGACGCGCCTGCTTCTGAAAAACCATATTGAACTTTGGGAAAACGGACAAATTGATTTTTCTATTACGGCGTATGGACATTTTGTGCCTGAGCTCAAGGCAAGAGGCAACAAATTTTTGTTTCTAACTCCAACTGTGGAAACAGTGAGGAAATTAATTAATAGCCTGCTGGATGAGGTCAAGATTCAAAAACTCAACAATCGAAAAATGGTGGTTGGGAAAGTGAGTATAGAATCTAATGAACACAAAGAGGATAAACTTTTCCCTGCGGCTGCTTCTGATGATGAAATTGCTTTGTTGAAAACCAAGCTTAAAGGCTTTTTCAAAATGCATAAACTCGTGGATACAAGCCAGCAAATTGAGGATTATATTCAGCTTGAAATGCCCTATGAAGCCTATCTGTCCCTGTCAGATCACCTCCAAAGTTGTGCGCTTCTGACCTATCTGCAAAGATCTACAAGCCACACGGTTAAAATAGGCTGGGGCGCCGGACGCGAATATTTTCAAGCCAGAGAAAATTCTGAGAAAGCAAGCCGCCAGGCAAAGGCTTATAGAGGCAGCTGCAGTTTCTTTGTCAGCGAAGACCAAAGGGTGACCGGGCCGCTGGATCGATCCGGCACCATAACCTTTAAGGAAATGGCGAATGATGAAATCATGGAGTTGTCTGAGCGTCTTGGGATCCATAACATCAATCTTCAGAAAATCATTTCATATGCGTCAATACTTGGAATTAATAAGCTGTCCTCGGAAGATGTGGCAAACTGCCTATCCATTACAGTCAGGGGCGCGAACCGCATTTTAAATCAGATCGAGGAGAAAGCTTATGCCGGGATTATTCACGAAAAACGTGAAAATACAAAGGGTAGACCCAAAAAATATTATGAAATGACGTTTATTGACGGGCAGGGAAATTTTAAATCTTAGTTTCAATGGCGCCTGCACCATTTCCGTGCCTGGGAAAGCTCCGAAGATGAAACTGGGTGTCTGACACCGAGTTTCACTTTAAAATGTGATATGCGACTGTTAGAAAAAACGACCATCGGCAAAATTTTTGGGCATTACAAAGCCCAAAAGAATTTTTTTGCCGATGGTCGTCTAATTCCAACCAATTTTCGCGGAGGCTGACTTACAGACTGTCTCCAAAATCCGCCTTGAATTTCGCAACGAGCTGTTCCTGCCAATCCGATACCGGCTCCAGCTTGCCGAAGAAGAAGCGCAAGACGTTCGGTTCTTCGTAGAAGCGGAGGCCGCCGATCAGCGCTCGGTTTTCATACAGCCAGTGGATCCGGTCGAGGGCATAACTGACCTGAGAGAGGGTATAAACGCGTCTCGGAACAGCCAATCGCAGCAGTTCCATGGCAGACAACGGCTCGGTGCCGTCAGGGTTGCGCTGCTCCGACATGGTGCCGCGCTCCATGCCCCTAATGCCGCTGACTATGTAAAGGGCCGAAGCCAGCGCGCCGGCCGGGTATTCGTTTTGAGGGATATGGTCTACAAATCGCATAGCGTCCAGATGGCATCCAAGTCCCCCGGCAGGCGTGACCACCGGAATGCCTTTTTTGACGAGCTGATCGACCATGTAGGCTATGAATTGAGGCCCCTGGTTGATCATATCCATGTCCATGGTTTCCTCGAGACCCACAGCCATGGCTTCCATTTCCCTGACGGACATGCCGCCATAGGTCAGGAAACCTTCGTAGAGGGGGATGAGCGTCTGGAATTTCTTGAAGATGGCCTCGTCCTGGATCATGATGCCGCCGCCGCGGGCAAAGCTGAGCTTGCGCGCAGAGAAGTAGACAATGTCGCATAGCTCGGCCATTTTCCGTGTGATATCTCGGATGCTGAGATCCGCGCACTGCGGGTCTCTGATTTTCATGAAGTACAAGTTGTCGGACAGCAGACTGGCGTCGAGGACAAGTGGGATGTGATGGCTTCTGCAGATCCGGCTGACGTGGTCGAGGTTCTCAAGTGAGAAGGGCTGACCGCCAATGAGATTGGTGCCCGCTTCCATACGCACAAAGGCAATTTTTTCTGGGCCGTTCTCGGAGATGAGCCCACTCAGCTTATCCAGATCCATATTGCCCTTGAAGGGGTGATTGCTTTCGACTTCAATGCCTTCATCCATGAATATTTCTTCTACAACGCCGCCGTTTAGCACGATGTGGGCTTTAGTGGTGGTGAAGTGGTAATTCATAGGGACAATTGTTCCGGGTTTGACTAGGACCTGAGAAATGATGTTCTCACAGGCGCGGCCCTGGTGGGTTGGCAGGAAGTAATTCATGCCGAAAATTTCTTTGACTTTGCTTTCGAGTCTGAAATAGGTCTCGCTGCCGGCATAGCTGTCATCGGCTAAAAGCATGGCAGCTTGCTGGCGGTCGCTCATGGCGTTGACGCCGCTATCTGTCAGCATGTCCAGGAAAACGTCCCTGTTTTTCAGAAGGAAAGTGTTGTTGCCGGCTTCACGCATGGCTTCAAGCCGCTGATCGATCTCAGGGAGATAGAGCTTTTGAATTATTCTGACCTTGTGCATTTCCAGGGGAAGTTGTTCGCCGCTGAAAAATTTTACATTTGCCATTACTGACCACTCCTCATTTCGTGTTTTTGATGAAACTATGATAAAAATTCTGGTGTTTTGAATGTAAAAAGCCGTCCTTTGAAACTCTGTTAAAAGTTTCAAAGGACGGCTGATTGACCGTGGTACCACCTTTGTTTATCTGAGTCCCGGAGGGATTCAGATCTCAAGTGCCGAATGTCGCCATGCCTGAAGAAAGCTGACGAATCCTGCAAAAGCCTGTTAACGGGGCTCACCCGGTACTGTCTACTGAAGCGCCTAAATAGGCGTGCGCCCGTTCGAAGAACTGCTCGTGAGTGTATTCCTACCGCCTGTCCTGCACCTTTCACCATCCGGTTGCTCTCTCTAAGGCTTTAACGGTCGTACTCGTCTCATTCAATGCGTTTTATATTTTATAAAATTATAACCGGAGGGGTGATTGTTGTCAATAAAATTTCTGGTGTGTTTTTCGTACCTAGCGCGAGTTTCATTTTTCCGTATCTGGCACGAATTTCGGAACGGTGACGTACAATAAGTTTGAAAAGACTGAAATTACAGCGCTTCGGTGAAAGTAACTTCATTAAGTTCAATTGGCGTACCAGGTACGGAATTGGGTACGGAACTGGCGGAATTACGGTACTAAGTTTAAATTATGTGCCAGAATGACACGCATGCATAGGTTTACATAACACAAGTTTGGGTATCAATTCACATGAAAAAAGAACATTATTTTCGGTAAAGTAATGTCTCGAACACTAGTCAAACAGTCAATTTGATCATGTACAGGAATCGAATTGTCAGTGCAGTTTGCCGAACAACACACAAACATTTATTGGGACGCGATGATTTCAGGGATGTATTTGGACGCTTATCCCGTAGGAGCGAATAGCGAAACCGGCCTTTTGGCCGGTTTTTCCAATTGTGAAGGGGGAATCTTACTTATTAAATCATCTATGGAAAATATGAAGTGGATTTCTAAATGTGTAAATCTGAGACGTTTGCCCTTCAACTTTCAATCAAAGAAAATACTTGTTCAACACAAAAACAGTCTTCTAAATAACAGCCTGTAATAAGCAGCGGAACTTAATTAATCAATATCAGGAGGTGCATTTAAATGTCACGGCCAAGGTTCAGCCTCAAAATTCTTCTCAGCTTAGCAACCATTGTTGCCTTAGTGACAACATTCAACGCTTTTACCCTTGAAAACCGGGTAGAGGCAAGTGTTTCTACGCCAGTCTCATTTACTATTCTGCATACCAATGATTTTCATGGGCAGCTTGTGGCTGAGGGTACGATTCCGGGCGCAGCCAGAGTCGCCAATGTAATCAACGGGATTGTCACAGCCCGAGGCGCGGACAATGTTCTGCTGCTTGACGCCGGTGACGCCATGCAGGGCAGTCTTCTCAACAATATTCAAAAGGGATATCCAGTGATCCCGGTTTTCAACGCCATGGGTTATGATGCTATGACCATAGGCAATCATGACTACGACTGGGGACAGACGATACTGGAGGATCGCATCAATGATGCGGCGTTTCCATTGCTCAGTGCTAACATAGTTAATGGTGATCCTAATAGCTGGACACCGCCAACAGGCGTAGTACCTTACATTATCAAAACAGTTGGTTCCACAAATACTGCTGAAGTCGCCATTATTGGTGTTACTACTCAGGAAACTGGTGTACTTAACGCTCATTTGACGGGCGGTCTGACATTCAAGGATCCTGCGGAAGCCATTCTACACTACTATGATGCCATGGCAGCAGAAGCGGATGTTATTGTGGTACTGAGTCACTTAGGATTTAATGATGGCGGTTATGGCATAGGCGAGGATGTATATGGCGACAAAACATTGGCGCAAAAACTGATTGACGCTGGCAAGCCGGCGGATCTGATTCTGGGCGGTCACACCCATACCAATTTGACAGCCGCGACTAAAATTGGAGACACAACCATTGCTCAGGCTTATTATAATGGCCGTCGAGTCGGACGGGCGGATGTCACTGCTTTTCCAAACGGGACTGTAGGTGTGAGCTGGAGTAGTCTCATTATCGACGCTTCAGTGACTGTCGATCCAACCATTAATACTTTGGTCAACGGATTTGCCACAGATCCGGATTATTTAGATCTAATCAATCAGGATGTTGGATACACCAATGTTCCGCTGATGCTAAATTATAATGGAGATTCTATAATGGGCAGTTTCATTTGTGACGCTATTTTCAATGACCTAAATTCAGACATCGAGACTGGTAATGACGTGGATCTCGTCCTGAATAATCCAGGCAGCGAAAGAAAAGATTTGGAATATGTCAGTTACCCACATGCTATGTCTTATGGGGATCTCTTCAGTGTCCTGCCATTTGGCAATAGCCTGGTGGTCGGGGAAATGACTGGCGCTCAAATTTTGGATCTCCTCAATCAGAGCGCGACTCTGTTTAAGGGCGCCCTTCATACCTCCGGGGCAGAATATGCATTTTATAGTTATACAGATGGTTTGCCAGGTCCTCAGCCTTGGGCTTGGGGTGCTTTCGATGTCAAAATAAAAAATCGCACTAGTGGTGTTTTTGAACCTATTGTTTTGGATCAGGTTTATCGCGTCGCAACTAACGAGTTCCTCGCTCCAAGTGGTGGGGATGGATTTGAAGCTTTTAAGGAAATGAAAAATATCACTTATTGGGGTGATATGCTGAATGCTGTGATCCACTGGTCCAGTAATAATTACACTTTATCCAGCCCTTACAATGGTATTTTGGATGGCCGTATAACTCGGGAGGGTGACAATTCAGGCGGCAGTATCAAGCCTCTGACAATTCTCCATCATAATGACGCCCATGGCAATTTGACAAAAGGCGCCTATGTGGGCTATACACAGCTCGCGACGCTGATTCGTCAGCAGCGAGACCACAACCCGGGCAGGACCCTGCTGCTTAACGCTGGAGACAATCTCCAGGGCGATTCAATGATGTATTTCTTCAGAACTGCGCCACTTAGTTACACTGCAGATGGCACCGTGCTTACACCTCCATTGACCACGCACCCAATGATGGCCGCCATGAATGCCTTTGGTTATGATGCAATGACCCTGGGTGAGCATGAGTTCAATTTTGGCAGTGTGGTCACGACCAGTATTTTGCAGCAAGCGGAGTTTCCAATACTGGGCGCTAATGTTTCTGACGACGGCAGCTATGGATTAGACACAATCCCGGTTGCGCCATATGCTCAAAAGACACTGGATGGCATTGATGTCGCAATTTTGGGCATTACCAATCACCGAGTGCCTAAATTCGAACTTCCGGGCAACATTGAAGGGCTCACCTTCTCAGAACCTCTTGAAACCGCCCAGGATTTATCCGATGATCTCAGAGCCGGGAATGATGTCCTGATCGCATTGACCCATATTGGGTTCAACAGCAACGCGAATGCTGAAGTGGATGAAAACTCGGATCTCCTTATGGCAGAAACGGTCAGCGGTCTGGATGTCATTATAGGCGGCCACAGTCATACCAATCCAGCTATCGGTGCCGCAGACTACAGGTATTTGCCTGTACTGGTCAGTGGTCCGAACAACTCGCCGGTCATGGTCCATCAGGCTTACCGCTACAACAACACCTTAGGTGAAGTCATTCTGGGCCTTAGAGCGGATTCAGGCAATTATGAAGTCGTCAGCCGTACAGGCAGATTTCATAGTGTTACTCTGACCTCGCCGGAAGATTCTGAACTGGTGACGCTCCTTAATCCGTATCTATTACTGTTGAATGATTACTTAAATGATAGTATAGGATCAACTACCGTGCCGATTGACGCCCTGACCGCCTTCACCCAGGAAACTAACGCCGCGAATCTTCAGGCGGATGCTGCTGTTGCAAAACTAAACGCAGATGGCATAGCGGTTGACTTCTTCCTTGGCGGTGCCATGAGCAACCGAAAGATTGCCAATACAGCGACACCTACCACACCAGCTGATTTGAAAGTCTCTGATCTTTTCAGTCTCATGCCATACGAAAACTCGTTTGTTGTTCTGCAGATGAATGGGCCTCAATTGAAGGAGGTCCTTGAACGATCCTATCGTAACTACTACTATTACAAATATGTACCTGGGTACGGCGGCTATGCTTATTATGCGACAGGGATGCTGGATATCAGCATGGGCGGTGAAATAGTCTATCATGACGCATACCCTGAAATCTACGATCCTGAAGTCAATCATGTACTTTCACTGAAGTTGAATGGACAGGAAGTCGATTTTACAGACCCTGATACCTATTACAGCGTGGCCACAGTTAATTATCTGGCCATGGGCAACGTCAACTTCCACGATGAAGGCGTCAGCCTCTGGCCGCTTGCTCCAGTCACCGACGTAACGCAGTACTATGCGCGTGACGCTGTGATTGACTATATTAAAGCCATGGGCACAATTTCGCCTCAAATCGAGAATCGTTTGAGGTTTGTCACTGATTGGACACCTCCGATGGTTACTATTGAAGTTCCAACCCAAAACGCAGCCCTACAAGATGGTGTGACCTTCATTGCTGAAGCCACAGATGCAAGTGGTGTGGATGAATTTTGGTTCTATGTCCGCGATGCTGGCGGCAATGTCATAGATCCCGAATTCGAGGCTATGCAAGTGACCCGGAATAGTATTACAGGCATGTGGGAACTTCATTTTGATTCGTTGAGACTTCCGGATGGCTATTATGGCATACTTGCGAAAGCTGTAGATATCTACTCGAATGAAGGCTGGAGCGAATTGACAGCAGTTTCAATTCGTAACTGGGCGGCTATGACCATGCTTCCATCCTCAGCCAGTTACAAAGCCGGTCGCACTATGCCAATCAAATTCAGCCTCAACGTAGTAGAAGCCGCGGATCCTGAAATGCCTTTTGTCTACAATGAAGAACTTACCATTAAAATCTTTGACACTAAAAATCTCGTGACACCACTTCAAGTTTCGACCTTTGGTACGAAATCAACAGATTACAGAATTGAGCCAGATCTGCTCTATATCACGAACTTCGTGACTCCAAAGAAAGCATCCTCATATGAAGTGCAGATTTGGAGAACGGGAACAAACTTTATGATTGGCAGCTTCAATTTTACTACTACTAACAAATAATTACATTTCAAATCTGGTACGTATTTCGGAACAGTGACGTTATATAAATTTGAAAAGACTGCTATTACAGCGCTTCGGTTAAAGTAACTTCATTAAGTTCAATTGGCGTACCAAGTACGGAACTGAAGAGGATATGCCGATGGTCGACCATCGGCATATCCTCTTTGTAGTGAGAGCTTTGAATTGAGTGCTCTTTCGCTTTAGATCCTGTCAATCCAAGACTGCCTTCACAGCTTCTTCACATTCTTTTGCTATACTGAAATAAGAAGGTGATCTGTATGAGAAAAAAACTGAAGGGCTCAGATGTTGTCCTATTCAGCATGGTTGCTGTCATATTAATCTTAGGCGCTGTTCTGATTATGACCATGCCCAAGGCATTGTTAAATGAAGATAATTCGGTTGTGGCTGGACCTAAGCCGGAAGGAAACCCGCTCAAACTCCCGGCACTTCTTGAAGACCTGGATCCAGATCCTCTTGCTGCCAGATATGAACTGACGGCCGCACGGGGTGAAACACAATTCACCGGGAGCGGCTCAGCTCAGACCATGGGCTATAATGGCACATATCTTGGACCAATCCTACGCATGAGGAACGGAGAACGCGTAGAGATTCGAGTGAATAACGCGCTTGACGCGGCGACCACGGTTCACTGGCACGGCTTGATTGTGGACGGCGAACAGGATGGCGGGCCGCATCAGGGGATTTTGCCGGGTGATAGCTGGACGCCTGAGTTTGTGGTGGAACAACCATCGGCAACCCTATGGTATCATCCTCATTTGCAGGGGGAGACGGCAAATCAGGTCTATTTTGGCCTCGCGGGACTGATCTATATTGAGGATGACCAGGCGTCAGCGCTGCCGTTGCCGAAGATCTATGGCGTAGACGATTTTCCGCTGATTGTTCAGGACCGGAGCTTTAATGCGGACGGCGGGTTCAACTACCAAACCACCATGATGGGGGTTGTGCCTGGGGATCAGCTCATGGTCAATGGGACCCTTGCGCCGTATCTGGAGGTGCCGCGCGGGCTGGTGAGATTTCGACTCCTTAACGCGTCAAACGCGGTGAATTTTGATTTCACTTTAAGTGACGGCAGCGACTTGACGCAGATCGCATCCGATGGCGGGCTGCTGGAGGCGCCGGTGGTGAGGCGCAATATTGAGCTGGCGCCCGGAGAACGCGCTGAGGTGATTGTTGACTTCTCAAGCGGAAAAGAGCAAAGCGTCGATTTGATGGCAAATGGCGCTCCGGTGCTGGAATTCAGAGTTCAAAATGAATCAGCCGCCCAAACGACGCTGCCTTCAACATTGTCCTATCTGCTTCCGGGAACGTTTGACAATGTCAGTGATCTACCCGTCAGAGAATTTTATCTTGAAAGTATGGGCATCAGCGGTACGATAAATGGGAAGACTTATGATCTCCACAGAATTGACGAAGTGGTCAGTCTGAATACCCCGGAGGTTTGGGTGGTTAGGAACACTGGGGGGATGATGATGTCCACTGGCGGTCATCCGTTCCACATCCACAGTACGCAATTTCGCGTGATTTCCAGAAATGGCGAGACGCCTCCGCCTTGGGAGCAGGGATTCAAGGATACCGTCTTTGTGAGGGATGGCGAAGAAGTGAGGCTTCTTGTCAACTTTGCGCGTCCGGGTGTCTTTATGTACCATTGCCATATCCTGGAACACGAGGATAACGGGATGATGGGGCAGTTTCGCGTGGAATGAAACTCGGTGTCAGACACCCGGTTTCACAGAAATGTGAAGAGGATATACCGATGGTCGACCATCGGCATATCCTCTTTTATAGTCACGGATGATATCGGATGATTTTGGGGTAAAAATGAACTGTTAAACTACTTTGATGAGGGGAGGGCATCATAATGCTAAAAAAAGTCAAAGTTTTGCCTGAGACACTCGTGGGCAAAGCAGCGGTTATTTGTTTGGTGGCCTTCCTCCTGTTGGTTTCAATTTCCGGTTTAGCGAAGGACTTTCAAGCACAAGCCTTTGCCATTAGCCCTATTGGAGGGTTTTTCGAGCATATTATATTGCTCGTAGCCCTCAGCGCGTTAACAGCATCCACTTTATTGGGAATTTACGCCTTCTTCAAATTGAGGGATTACTCACTCCTTGTGGGAATTACAGCCTTGGTGGGGGCCGCGATGTTTATTTCACAGATCTGAGTGTAGGAAGTGGGGAGTATAGGCATGATAAAAAGAAATCCAAACCTGGCAGAGGAGATCAGCCTATGAATGATTTGCAGTTCATTAAAGAGCACGCGTCTTGTTATATTTGATACGCCAATTTGAAGGGGGAATAGTTATGACGGTAGAGACTATGTGGGCTGAATACATAAAGAATTGTGGCGAGTCGTTGTTGGCAACCCATAAAACCTATGAAGCGTGGCATTTTTGCAACAATGAGTTCGACGCCAATGAACTTGCTGTTTATTCATAACTTGTCTAGATATAATTTTGAACTGCTGGTGGGGATGGGGGAATGGGAACCATCGGCAGAAATTATCTTGTACTGTTTTTTAAGTGAGCACAAGGAGGAGAAGCCATGGAACGAAAAATTCAGAAGCAGGTCACAGGCTATAGAACACAGGATGGGGCTGGCGTCAGTCTGGTCAGAGTTTTAGGTGGTTCAACGGTTCAGGAGTTCGATCCAATTTTAATGCTCGATTCCTTCGACAGCATCAATCCTGAGGATTATATCGCCGGATTTCCTATGCATCCCCACAGGGGCATCGAGACGATCAGTTACATGTACCGTGGGAGAATGACCCACAGGGACAGCCTTGGCCATGAGGATACCATTGGAGACGGGGAAGTGCAGTGGATGACTGCGGGATCCGGAATTTTGCATGAGGAGAAGCTGCCTGCGTCCGAGCGGATGCTTGGCGTGCAGCTCTGGCTCAATCTGCCGGCCAAGGACAAAATGGTGCCGCCGGCGTATCACAGCATTAAAAATGCTGACATTGAAGAGATTGCGCTGGAAAACGGGAAACTGAGGCTTCTCGCGGGTGAGTATGAGGGAAGTAAAGGCTATCAGAGCCACTTTCTGCCGCTGGATTATTATGATGTTCATCTTAACCCCAATGCTTCAATTGTCTTGAAAACCGGCCGAGAGCGCTCGGTCATGGTGTTTACTTTGTTGGGAGACGCCTATGTTGGGGGTGAGCTGGTGAAGGAGAAGACGGCTGTGAAGCTGACGGCAGGAGATCGTGTTGAGCTCAAGGCAACGGATACAAACGCCCAAGTGTTGTTTGTGAGTTCGACGCGGTTGGAGGAGCCTGTCGTTTGGGGTGGTCCGATAGTCATGAACACCAAAGAAGAGCTGAATAAGGCATTTGACGATTTGAGAAGGGGCACTTTTTTGCAGCATGAGATTGCGTAGTAAAGAAATTTGGACAATTACAGAAACTGGGTGTCAGCGGCTTACGACTATCAATCCCCGGTTTCATTTCAAAAACAAAAGCTTTTGCCGATGGTTGTTTTAAATGACCATCTGCAAAAGCTTTTCATGTTACGCAGCGCTTCGATAAAACATGAGATCATTCACTCAAAATTCTATTGAAATGTAACTTAAGGTGCCATAGTCATAACTGCGGTGCAACAGTTTTGGTGCTGCGTTTTTTTGACCACTGCCCATGGCGATAAAGAGTGGCACGATATGCTCATTTCTTGGAATTGCCAGTTTTGAATGGGGCGCGAGGCTTTCGAATTTGAAAAGTGAATCTAGATCTTGTTTTTCAAGGTGCTCCAACAGCCAGTCGTCAAATTCAACGGCCCAGCCTTGAGTTTCATTGGAATTCCAATTGAGGGTTCCGAGGTTGTGAACGGTCGAGCCACTGCCAATAATCAAAATGTCTTCCTGTTTGAGTTCTTGAATGGCGCTGCCTATTTTGTACTGTTCCTCATAAGACAGCTTTGGATGGATTGAAACTTGGACCACCGGAATGTTTGCCTCTGGATACATTAACGCAAGGACATCCCATGAACCGTGATCAAGACCGCGTTCTGTGTTTAGTCGGGATGAGATCCCATGATTCGCCAAGCTGTTTTGCAGCAACGCAGCGACCTTTGTTGATCCTTTGGCAGGATAGTTAAAAGAATATAGCTCTTTTTGGAAGCCGCTAAAATCATAAATCATGTTGTAGGTCTCATCTGTGGATGAGATCGAGAGTGTTGGGCTTTCCCAGTGGGATGTAAAGATAACAATAGCCTTTGGCTGATAGCGTTTTCCAAGTGCTCTTAGGGACTGGGTATAATCGTTATCCAGAAGAATGAGGTTTGGTCCGCCGTGACAGACAAATATGGAGGGGATCATCTATTTCACTCCTGTCAATTTTTTGTAGTCTCTGAGGCTTATGGACACTCAGAGGGTGCACTGAGATTATGGTTGTTTGAACTGTTTACGCATTCCGAAACTGTTGAGTGAGTATATAAAAAATACTAACTTACTTTATGTAAGTATAATATAATAATCTACTTACTTTTGTCAACTAAATATGATAAAATAACTTCAGGAGATGATCGACTTGAAAAATAATGTATTATGCCCCAAGTTTGAAGCGGCTTTTGAACTATTAGGCAAACGCTGGACTGGATTGATCATTCAGGTCATGTTAAATGGGCCTAAAAGATTCAGCGATTTTCAGGAAGTCATTCCAAACCTCAGCCCGAGGATGCTTACGGAGCGACTTAAGGAGCTTGAGGAACATGGTGTGGTTGTGCGGCAGGTTTATCCCGAAATGCCGGTCAGAATTGAATACGAGTTGACGGATAAGGGGCGGGATCTCCAGAACGTTATGACAGAAGTACAGGCATGGGCCTCGAAATGGTCTAAGGAGTGAGAAGATGAGCAATGATTTTTACTATAGCATTTCCTTACCTTCCAATCTGGAAGAGGGGAGAAAGTACCCCGTCATCTATGCTATGCATGGCAGGGGCAGCAGTGAAAATGATATTGTCAGTTTGCTGCTGGCACTGAAAGAGGACTACATCATCATTGGAATCAGAGGCGCATTAGTGCTTAATTCAGGCTTTCAATATTTTACGATTAAAAGCATTGGCAACCCTGATCTGGATTCTTTGGAAAATGCAGTCGAGAGCCTAGAAAAATTTATTGCTGAAGTGCAAGCAGAATACCCCATTGATCCTTCCAGGCAATTTTTGTTTGGATTCAGTCAGGGTGCCATTTTAGCTATGGTGCTGTCTTTGAAAATGGGAAGCAATGTTAAGGGCATTGCTGCGCTAAATGGGTATATTCCAAAGCATTACAAAGAAAAGTTTTCAGGAAAATCTCTTGATGGCACTTCAGTTTTCATTGGTCATGGGGAACGTGATCAGATTTTTCCGATCAGCATAGGTCAGGAAAACTATGACTATTTCAACGAAAAGACTGAGAGCGTGACCTATAAGGTCTACCCTATTGGCCACTCGGTTTCACAGGAAGAAAAAAATGATGTTGTTGAGTGGTTTAGACTTAGAGCGAAAAATTGAATCATCCAAAATATGAGCGACCTTCCACTTCAAGATTGAAGTGGTGGGTCGCTCATTTGGTTCGACTATGGTGGAAGTGGGTGTTGGAAGTGGGTGTCAGACACCCGCTTCCATACACAAACCTGATTATAATGCAGCCTCACGTTATTCATATCCATCATAGGGTATAAATATCCTGGAAAGTTAATCCGAAAGGATGTGGTTTAGTAAACCACAACTCGTGTCACGAACATCTTGGCAACTTCCAAATATGAAGTTTTTGCCGGCTGGACCATCACGAAAGAGATGAGATGAATGAGAAAAATAGTACATGGCAAGATAGGTATGGCAACAGCATTACTTATTGTTCTGATGATGCTGCTGGGTTCGAGCATGAGTTTGGGCTTGGGCGCCAGCGAAAAAATTGACGTCCTCATTGGTTTTCACAATATGTCAGAGAGAGCCCAAAACCGGGCAATGGTTAGAGCTTTTGGCGGAGACATCTATGCAGAATTCAACCTTGTGGATGTCATTGCTGCCCGAATGACACCACAGCAAGCCGCGGCCTTAAGCAGGAATCCAAAGATTGATTACATTGAACTGGATGCTGAGGTCTATGCCCTTGAGCAGACGACACCATGGGGGATTGACCGGGTTTTCGGTGATGAAAGTTATTCGTTTCCAACCTGGGGCACCCCACCGGAGGTCATGAATAAGGGCGCCGGCATAGGCGTCGCAGTACTGGACACCGGGATCGATGTGGATCATGAGGATCTGAATGTGGTCGGGGGCAAACGATTCTATCTCAGAGGACTGACTCTGAGAAGTGATGATCAATATAATGACGTTTATGGTCATGGCACCCATGTTGCAGGGACAATTGCGGCTTTAGACAACGGATTGGGTGTTGTCGGCGTCGCGCCTGAAGTTAGCTTGTATGCAGTCAAAGTACTCGGCGACAATGGCAGCGGCTCGACTTCCGCAATTATTGCGGGGATTCAATGGGTCTGCGAGCAGAATAATATTTCCATTATCAATATGAGTTTGGGCAGCAGTTATTATTCCTCCACCTTTGACGCCGCTTGTAAAAAGGCTTACTTAGAGGAAGGCATCTTGATTGTCGCCTCTGCTGGGAACTCTGGAAATGATGCAGGTACAGGTGATACAGTGGGTTACCCTGCAAAATATGACTCAGTTATTGCGGTAGCTGCTTCAGACAGCAGCGATGATCGCGCCTATTTTTCAAGCACAGGCCCTGATGTTGATCTTATTGCTCCGGGCGTCAACATCATGAGCACCGTTCCAGACAGCCAGTATGAGGAAGGCTGGAGTGGCACGTCCATGGCATCGCCTCACGTAGCTGGGACTGCGGCGCTCGTATGGGCTGAGAATCCAATGATGAGTAATGGAGAGGTCTGGCAGATCCTGACGACAACAGCTGAGAATCTAAATCTTCCATTTGAACACCAAGGCAATGGCCTCGTCCGTGCGGACCGGGCTGTTGATGCGGTGTCCACGCCTGTGACACAGTTTACGCTGACCGTTGGCGTGGACGGATTGGGCACCACTTCACCTATAAGTGGCACCCATGTGTATAACGAAGGCTCAAGTGTAGCACTCAGTGCCACTCCTGCCGATGGTCACCTATTCGACAAGTGGGTCATCAATGGCACCGATTTTTTAACTAGCACTGTTAACGTGACTATGAATTCGAATATAACTGCGACGGCATATTTTAAAGAAGACGCGACGGTTCCCGTTACCGAGCTCAACGTTTCAATAACGAGTCCATCCAATTTAGCAGTCTATAAATGGAACGCACTGTTCTATATCACCGTTGAGGTGAAGGATCAAAATAGCTTGCCGGTCAGTGGGGCAAATGTAGCTATTGAAGTATGGAGTCCGGAACCAAATTCTACGCTTGTCAAACGTTACACCGGTGTCACCAGCGCATTGGGAGTATTTTCAGCGGCGCACAAAGTGGCCAACAAAGCACCAACTGGTGAATATACAATTAAAGCCACCGCTTCGTTGGCGGGTCTTGAACCAGTTGATGCAATACCTATCAAATTCAATGTGAGCGGCAAGTAATATTAAAGTGGAAGCGGGTGTCCGAGGTCTCTCAGACACCCGCTTCCGCTTTTTTTACATAACATTTGTCATTGACCACATTCTCAGATAAAATCAGAATGATATTTAAATGTCTGTTTGGATTTTTTATGGTCAAAGGATGGTGCGAATGGCACGTTATAAAAGCAGCGAAGCATGTGAGTTGGATGCTTATTTTAATCTGGTTTCCTTTGTGGTGGAGGTTGGGGAAGGGGAACCATCGGCAGAAGTACTGGAGTGGGCAGGTGTTTTCGAGCGGGACAAATTCGAGGCGCTGTACCGATTGGGATATCTGAGCCGGGAGAAGTGGTTTTCAGCCGGGCTCGAGTATCTGCACCAAGTAGCAGAGCTTCTGATCCGGAAAATCAGTCAACAGCCGGACCTGGAAGTGGACCGCGAGCTGATCGAGGTCGAGCTTTCGGGTGAAGAAGCGGCGCGGCTCAGGGACAGGCTGCCCTTTGTCAATGGCATGGAATTTGTGAACGAGGCTTGGCTCGAAAGGCTTTGGGAGAGGCTGCTGCAGGTATTCAAAAGGGAGATTCAGGTCTATGAGGGCTCGGTCAGCCGGTACTTTACGGAGCACAACGCGGGCATCAACGTTGCTGGGAGGGTCTTCTTTCATTTGGTCGAAAGCAAGGATGAGCGATTTCCGTTCGCGTTTATGGCGACTTATTCGACGAAGCCGGAGACGCGCAACCGGGCGGTGCACACGCCGCTGAAGCACGCCCTAGAGGAGTTCGAGGGGGATGAGAAAAGGCTGCTGGCCTTGATTTCCACCGTTATCAAGGCGGCGGACCGGAGCGCGTTTATTTCGGGGCTTATGGAAAGTGGGGAGTTGTTCTTGCCTCTCAGGCTGACAAGCGAGGAAGCTTATACTTTTTTGAAGGAGACCGCCCTGTATGAAGAGGCTGGGATTATGTGCCGCGTGCCGGACTGGTGGCGAAAGAAGAGCCGGATCGCTCAGGTATCCGTGACGGTGGGGGAAAAGTCGCCATCCAAAGTTGGAATGGACGCCATTTTGGATTTTGTGCCAGTCATGAAACTGGGCGACGACACGCTGACCGAAGCGGAGGTTCGGGCGTTTTTGGAGATGGCTGAAGGTTTGGTCCAGTATAAGGGGAAATGGGTGGAACTAGATAAGAAGCGTCTTGAGGCGGTGCTGCTGGCCTTTGAAAGGATTGAAGGGCAGTCAGGCCACGGGGGTCTGACCCTGAGTGACGCCATGAGAATGGAGCTCAGTCCCGAGAAACTGCTGGATGTGGCTGATAGCGAGGTCGAGGTGTCTATTTCCAACGGTCAGTGGCTCAGGACTCTCAAAGACAGCTTGGTGTTGCCGGTGTCCACAGAACCTGCCAAAGAAATTCCGACGTTTAAGGCATCGCTGAGGCCTTATCAGGAGACGGGCTACCAGTGGCTGAACCGGATGTCGCAATATGGCTTTGGGGCTTGTCTGGCAGACGACATGGGCCTCGGAAAAACGGTCCAGATGATCGCGTTCCTGGAGCATTACAGATTGAACGGGCGGTGTCAGACACTAAATGAAACTGGGTGTCAGACACCCAAAGACGAAACTGAGTGTCTGACACTCACTGACAATGGGGGCCAAACCCTGCTGGTGCTGCCGGCTTCATTGATTGGCAACTGGCAGAAGGAAATTGAAAAGTTCGCCCCGGAGATGCCTTATCAGATCCTGCATAAAAGCGATCTCAAGGGTAAAGGCAAACTCGAGATTGAGGAAGGAAAATTCCTGTACATCACAACTTATGGGATGGCCGTCAAAATGGAAGCCTTAAAGGAAAAACACTGGGATCTGTTGATTCTGGATGAAGCCCAGGCCATCAAGAATCCAGGCACGAAGCAGACCAAGGCCATCAAAGCGATTCCTGCAGGTATGCGCATTGCCATGACAGGCACCCCCATCGAGAACAGGTTGAGTGACTTGTGGTCGCTCTTTGACTTTCTCAATCAGGGCTTGCTCGGAACCTCCAAGGAGTTTGCGAAATTCGGAAAGAAGCTGGGTGAGGAAACTATGGGTTACACTAAACTCAGAAGGATGATACAGCCTTTCATTCTCAGGCGCTTGAAGACGGATAAATCCATTATCGCGGATCTGCCTGACAAACTCGAGATGAACGCCTATGCTGGGCTGTCGAAAAAGCAAGTGCTGCTCTACAAGCAGCTGGTTGAAGACGTGAAGACGAAACTGGAAACAGCCGAAGGAATCGAGCGCAAGGGTCTCGTCCTGGCCAGCATCATGAAACTCAAGCAGATCTGCAATCATCCGGACCAATATCTGGGTCAGGATGCGTTTAAGGAGGAGCACAGCGGGAAGTTCGAGCATTTAAGGGCGCTTTGCGAAACCATTCACGACAAGCACGAGAGGGTGCTGATCTTTACCCAGTTCAGGGAAATGACGGAGCCCTTGTCTGCATTCCTCAAGGAAATCTTTGGCAAGGAGGGATTGGTGCTGCACGGCGGGACTCCCGTCAAGCGTCGCAGCGAGATGGTCGAGCAGTTCAACGGCGAGCATTATGTGCCCTATATGGTACTGTCCCTGAAGGCGGGCGGCGTCGGACTCAACCTGACAGCGGCGAACCATGTCATCCATTTTGATAGGTGGTGGAATCCCGCCGTCGAAAACCAAGCCACAGACCGCGCCTTCCGAATCGGTCAGAACAAGAACGTCATGGTGCACAAGATGGTGACCAAGGGCACCGTCGAAGAAAAAATTGACGCCATCATAGAGGAAAAGCAAAAGCTCTCGGGTGAACTCTTACAAGAGACCAGCGGCGAGCAGTGGATCACGGAATACAGCAATGAGACACTGGTGGCCATGCTCAGTCTGGAGAGTGATGTCTCATGAGTTTCTATAATTATCGAAGGCCGGAAACGGTCGCTGAGAAAAAGGCCAAGGCTCA
Organism: Acidaminobacter sp. QWL-03; assembly: GCF_058683855.1. Lineage (NCBI taxonomy): Bacteria > Bacillati > Bacillota > Clostridia > Peptostreptococcales > Acidaminobacteraceae > Acidaminobacter > Acidaminobacter sp. QWL-03. The sequence continues at coordinate 1,175,660 of NZ_CM178752.1, read as the reverse complement.
GAAGGGACTCCAAAAGCTGATGAAGCAGAATCCTGAGGCTGAGCCGGTGATCATCGAGGGACGGACCCTGGCCAGAACGTGGTGGGGCAAAGCCTGGAATGCCAACCTGGAGAGCTATGCGGATTACAGCAACAGGATTGGACGGGGCAAGAGCTACGTGAAGAGCAACACCGTCCTGGACCTTAAAATCACCAAAGGCCGCGTCGACGCACTGGTCCAGGGCAGCCGGTCGAAGCCCTACAAAGTGGAAATAAGCATCGACACCTTAAGCGACGACAAATGGGCGCAGATCACGTCGCTGTGCAATCATCAGATTGATTCCCTGGAACAGCTGGTCGAAGGCAAATTTCCAAAAGCGCTGGAGGTTCTGTTTCAGGACCGTAAGTATGGGTTGTTTCCATCCCCCAAGGAGATTCATTTTGACTGCAGCTGCCCGGACTGGGCCAGCATGTGTAAGCACGTGGCCGCGGTGCTTTACGGCGTCGGCGCCAGGCTGGACCAGAACCCCATGTTGTTCTTCGAACTCAGGCATTTAGACGGACGGGAACTGGTGAAAAAGTCCATGGAGGCCAAGCTGGAAAGCATGCTGAAGAATGCCGGGAAGAAGAGCGAGCGGGAAATCCAAGCGGAAGAGTTGGAAGACCACTTTGGATTAGAGTTGTAAAGCAATAATTAATTAAATACAAAAACAAAGTCCCTTTGCCGATGGTCACGGTTCTCACAACCATCGGCAAAGGGACTTTTTCGTTTAAATTAGACTGAGTGCCAGTTGCCTAAAAATCCCCCGTCGTAACACCAGCAGCGTTAAACGTCGCCATTTCATCCGCGATCTTCAGCGCAGCCTCAACCATAGGGAACATAAGAGCGGCGCCTGTGCCTTCACCCAATCTCATATGGAAGTCGAGACGGAAGTTAATGCCAAGCTGTTTCAGGCCAATCTCGTGGCCTTTTTCTTCAGAGTTGTGGGAGGAGATCATGTAGGCTGCTGAAAGAGGCGCGATTTGAGCAGCTGCGAGGGCCGCGGCGGTGGAGATGATACCGTCCAGGATGATAGGAACATGCCGGTAAGAGGCTTCCAGGATTGCGCCGGAGAGCGCCGCAATTTCAAGGCCACCGACTTTGGACAGCACACCGATTGGATCAGCAGGGTCAGGTTGGTTGACTTCGATCGCTTGGCGAATGATGTTTTCCTTATGTTTGAGGGCGTCATCCTTAAGTCCGGTGCCGCGGCCTGTGACTTCTTCGACACTGTGTCCGGTGAAGACAGAAATCAGCGCCGCGCTCGGCGTCGTGTTTCCAATACCGACTTCGCCGGTAGCGAGGAGGTTCACACCTGAATCAATGGCTTCTGAGGCGATTCTCGCGCCGGTAAGAATTGCACGCATAGCGTCTTCTCTCGTCATGGCTGGTCCATGGGCAATGTTGTCCGTGCCGTTTTTGACGCGGTTGGCCATGAGCACTGGAGGATCCAAAGGGGAGACTATGCCAATATCCGTGCAGATGACTTCCGCGCCTCCGTGCCTTGCCAGGACGTTGATGCCGGCTTCTCCTCTCAGATAACTGTAAAACATCTGGGCAGTGATCTCCTGTGGCGCGGCACTTACGCCTTCCACAACGACGCCGTGGTCGCCTGCCATCAGGAGGACGGCTTTTTTGTTAACTTTTGGGTTAGGGGTGCCCATAATCCCCGCGATTTGCTGGGCAATGTCTTCTAAGACGCCAAGACTTCTCAGGGGCTTAATTTTGGAGTCCAGTCGCTGCTGCATGCCGGCGGCCGCATTCTGATCCAGCGCTTCAATCCCGCTGGCAAGTTCTTTTATTGCCGCTTCGAGTGCTTCGGGGCTTGCGCTTTTGAGTGCTTCCAGGCCGTGAAATTTGTTTGTTTTAAGTTCGGTTGTCATTTTAAATCTCCTCCAAGTCAAATTTTGGTAAAAAAATAAAGTCCCGCCACAATAAAAAGTATTGTGGTCGGGACTTTGCCGTCATCTCCGCTGCTCTCCGTTACCCAGGAAAGACTTTTGTTCTTAGGCAGGTCTCCTGACTCAAGGGACTCAAGCGTCTTAGTTCGCCCCCTTCCCGGCGAAAGCCAGTGGATCAGCGAAAGACTCGTCCTTTACAGTGGTGGGTCCGTACCGGAGTTTCACCGGTTTCCCTATTCTCCCCAGCATGGGGCACCTAAGAGCGTTCATGTTCAATTAATATGATTCTAACAGAATTTTTGAAGATATCAAGTGCAAAAAGGTATAATTTGGATGTGTGAAAGTAATTATGGGAGGAGCGTTGTTATGGATCAACCATCGGCAGAGCTTTTAAAGAAACTCAACGTTAAGGATCAGACTTCAATATTTGCTTTCAATGTCCCTGAAGCATTCAGCAGTGTATTAGCGCAGTGGCAGGAGCAATTGACAGTACTTTTTGATCCGCCTGGTGAAACCTGCCTCTTTGTATTGTGCTTTGCGAGGGACCAAGCGCAGCTGGCGGAAATTAAACCCATTCTCAAAAGCACTATGGACCCATCCGGTTTGATCTGGGTGGCGTATCCTAAAAAATCGTCCAAGAGATACAAGTCGGATCTCAGACGGGATAACTTTTGGGACGCTTTTAAGGACCTTGGCCTTGAACCTGTCAGACAGATCGCACTGGATGAGGATTGGTCAGCGCTCAGGTTTAAGCCTGGGAGTGAGTTGAACCACCCATGACTGAAGTCACGGGATTCTTGGGTCCTCACATCCACCGATGCGAAATATACCAAGCGATCCCCACAGTTCCTGCGGTTCTTGTTACGTTAACTTACGATTCTTAATCCTTCTTTTAAAATGTTGACGGCTGCGTTGAAATCCCTGTCGATTTCTAGTCCACATATCTCGCACTGATATAGCCTTACACTTAAATCCTTTGTCTGTTCACTTTGATGACCACATTCAGAGCAGAATTGACTAGACGCATAGAACCTGTCTACTTTGTGTACCAGCTTATAATTCCATTTACCCTTGTACTCCAGTTGTCTGAAGAACTCTGAAAAGCCCGCGTCAGCAATGCTCTTTGCCAGTCTTCTGCTTCCCATCATACCTTTCACATTTAGGTCTTCTATGAAGATCTGATCGTAGCGATGGATCAGCGATGTACTCAGCCTGTGAATGAAATCCTTTCGGCAGTTTCTAACCCGCTTATGCCAACGGCTCACTTTGACGCGCTGTCGGTTTCGATTCTTTCCGCCCTCCTGACGACGGCTAAGCCTGCGCTGTTCTTTGATCATGCGTTTTTCATATTTTCGGTAATATTTTGGATTTGCCGCGACCTCCTTGTCAGAGGTGTAATAGAACGCTTTCAAGCCCATATCGATGCCAACGTTTGCACCCGTCGCAGCAGCTGGCTCATGCTCTATTTCAATACAGCACAGGCTGACGTAATACTTTCCATCTGATTCTTTGGTGACCGATGCAGATACCAGTCTACCCTGATAGGGTCTTGAATAGGCAATTTTAACATCTTTTACTTTTGGAAGTTTGATTTTGCAGTTTTGCTTTCTATACTTGCCGGAGGAGGTATACTGAACTTCCTTTTCCTTGACCTCGATATTGTTTCCGGTCCAGCTCATTTTGCAGGACTGGACTAAATCCCTGTAGGATTTGAATTTCGGGTGTCCTTCCAGATCATAAAAGGTAAGCGTTTTACCTGTCCGCGCTGCTTTTTCCAGGGTTTTCTTCGAGTATTTCTTTGGACCTTTATTAAAGCGTGAATAAACACTCGCTAGGTCTTTAAGAGTGTTCTGTAAAACAGATTTTTCGCACTGATAGAGCCATGGATGAGTTGCTTTGAGCTCAGTGAGCAGCTTCGACATCTTATTGTAAGGGATGAGGTGTTCCTTCTTCTCATACCGATCCATGTTCAGTTTCAGAAAATGATTCCAAACAAAGCGCTTTGCTGAGAACATAGTCTCGAGTTGTACCTGCTGAGTTTTATTGGGTTGTATTCGGTACTTATAGCCCTTTTCAATCCGCATGCTCTCAGCACCGCCCTATTTTTCTTTTTGTGATTGTATATAGGCTTCAACTTGAGCTTCAATATTCTCGAAACCCGTAACGACAAAATAACCTGGATTCCATAAGTGCCCATCCTCAAAGCTATCTTTTAGCCACGGACAATTCTCAAACATGAATCTGCCGCTGACACCTTTGAGCGCTTTAATGAAGTTGGGAATGTAGTGCTGAGGTTTACAGTCGATCAGCAAGTGAACGTGATCTTGATCACAGTTAAATTCTTCAATTGTAAATCCATTTTCATCCGCTATTTTAAAAAGGATTTCCTTGAGTTTTTCCTCTACCGCGCCAGTCAGAACTTTTCGTCTATACTTGACGCACCAGACAATATGATACTGAATAGAGTAGACATAACCTCGACCTTTTTTTACTTTAGACATTCCACAACACCTCAGTACTATTATAACATACGGTTATGTTGTAACAAAGTAAATTGAAGGATTACAATTTAATTCATAACTATACATAAGGCGCCGCTAACCCACGACTGAAGTCACGGGTGTGCGCGGTTATTTAATCAAGCGAAAGGGCCAGTAGGAGGCACAATTGAATAGAGGGTGCAAAACAATAAAACCAGCCCCTTGCGATGTGTTGTGGAAATGGATGACCATCGGCAGAGGCTGGCTTTTTGTTTAAAATTGTTGGGTAGTGATAAATCAGTTCACTTGAGTGGTGAGGAAGATTGGCAGGGTCATGTGGGAGATTTGGTCCTGGAGCTCCTCGATGCCGTCCAGATGGCGGTCTTCGTCGTTAAGGATGGACTCGAGGATTTCGCGGGTGGCAAAGTCTCTGACCTCGCCGGCCAGGACGATCGCGTCGTTATAGGCCTTGACGGCGTCCATCTCAGCCAGGCGGTCATTTTCCAGCTGCTTGATGGTGTCGCTGCCAATATGCACCTTGTTAAGCTGGGTTACAATTGGAATGCCTTCCAGGAACAAAATCCTGCCGATTAGTTTTTCCGCATGCTTCATCTCATCAATAGCTCGCTTCTCGAAATGCTTATGTAGCTTTTCATAGCCCCAGTTGGCACACATCTCGGAGTGGACCATGTACTGGTTGACGGCGGTGAGTTCATCTGACAGTAGACCATTTAGCGCGTCGATCAATTCTTTGTTGCCTTTCATACGCTCAACTCCCAAATTTTAATGTTTTGTACATCGTTATCTAGTTTCCCTTTTTTGAGGATTATAAACGCAATTTCGTCAATATACTATGGGGAGAAAGGGAATTAGATTGTGTGCAATGTAATATACTTTCTGATGAAGGTGTCTTGAAAATCATCTCAGCAGCTCAAACATTCCAACTATGAACAACGCAGAACCAGCAAGAGCGAAATACCCACCTATGACCAGCACAATATAGACTGTTATGGCGCGCTCTTTGTATTTCAAAAAAGCTCGGATTCCGGTAATAAAGGCTGCGCCTGCAATGATAAACGTAAGATAGAGCACGGTGCCTAAAATTGGACTGTTGATTGGATTTGGATATTCAATATCGTTATTTAAGGCTCTCGATAGGTAAGTACCTAAAAAAGTGAGTAAGATGAAAACTACGAACAGTATGACCGACCATTGTCCGGTTTTGGTTTTGGGGAGAAAAGCAGTCTTCATGACATAAGCCTCCTTAGGAAAGTCACAGGAACGAAGGTGGTCAATTGATTATCTGTATTTATACCCTGAAACGAATAATATTAAAGTATGTTTAAGTGGAAACTAGCAAAGTAGAGGGAACGTGGAATAGTTTGTCAGCGGCTGCGACTTTAGCTGCGACTGCGATTGTGTCTGCGTCTGCAGCTCGAGCCTATCGCCACTTATCATCACCTAAAAAACCTAACATCACCGAACGAAACCTATCGACGCCGCCGTCCAACTTCAAAATGGAGAATTATTCAAAGGCTTGTTAATGTTAAACAATAGGCAGCTAAGCCACGTGAGTAATCACCAAGAGAATGGATATAAATACATATATTTCTTGTAAATCTTAAAGCACTACAGCACTCGCCTTAAGTAAAAAGTCCTTAAACATCACCTCAAGAATCTTTAACGTTTATCAACCAATCCGTTGACCAGTTAAATGACCTTACTCCACCCTAAGTCACTTCTATAACGAGAGTTGAGTTATTGAGTCCTATGGGACTGTGAAAGCGACTGCTGTGGCACAGGACCAGAACCCCCAAAAGGAGGTGACTAATCTATGAAGCCCTTCAAATTGCCGGATCATTTCCTCCTGGGCAGTGCCACCTCCGCGACCCAAATTGAGGGTGGGGACCGCAATAACACCTGGTTCAAATGGTGCGAAGAAGGTCATATTAAAGATGGCTCCACCTGCCTGCGCGCCGCTGACCATTGGAACCGTGTTGACGAAGACCTCCGACTGCTGACAGATACCCATCAGCAGATTTACCGAATGGGCCTCGAATGGAGCCGCATTGAGCCGGAGGACGGGGTTTTCAGCGACGCCGCCATTTGCCACTACCGTCGGGAGCTGTCCCTTCTTATCGATAACGGCATTCAGCCCATGATCACCCTCCACCACTTCTCCCTCCCGCTCTGGTTCGCCGATCTCGGCGGATTCTTGAACCCAGACTGTGTTACATATTTTGAGCGCTATGTGCGCTATGTCATGGAGCACTTGGGCGATCTTGTCAAGGACTATGTCACCTTCAATGAGCCCAACGTTTATGCATCCAACGGCTACTATTTTGGTATCTGGCCTCCGGGCGAAAAGAGCTTTCGCAAGTCCATGAAGGTCCTCGCGAATCTTGCCCGCTGCCACATCGCAGCGTACAGTCTGATCCACGAGATGCGTTTGGAGCTTAATAACGGGGGCAACAACGGAGGGCAGGTCCACTCTGCTGACAACCAACTTGGCAACCGGGGTCAGACCCGCGTGGGCGTGGCTCATCACCTGATCGATTTCGTGCCCTACAGTCCCAAAGGGTTGGATTGCGCTGCAGCGAAGCTTATGTCCTATCTGTTCCAGGGTGTATCAGTCATGGCCTTTACCACGGGACGTCTGCTGCCGCCACTCAGCATCGTTGGCATGTTTAAGCGCAGGCAAGTGGTCTCAGACTTCATGGGCATAAATTATTATTCTCGCAGTGGTGTCCACGGCCGTGGTTTCTATGCGGAAATTCTTCCGGATAAACCCAAAAATGATCTTGGTTGGGAAATCTATCCCGAAGGCCTCAAAAAAGTCTGCCGATGGTCCCACCGCCACCACCCCTCCCTCCCCATCTGGATCACCGAAAACGGCACTTGTGACGCTGCAGACGCCTTCCGCACCCAATTCATCTACGATCATCTTAAGGCCGTTTCCGAGTTGATCGAGGAAGGTCTGCCGATTGAACGCTACTACCACTGGAGCCTCATGGACAATTTCGAACTGCTGGAAGGCGAATCAGGCCCCTTTGGACTATTTGCTGTCGACTTTGAGACTCAGGAGAGAACACTACGAAAAAGCGGTGAATTTTATGCTGGGATTTGCAGAAATCGTGGTGTAATGGAATGAAATGGAAGGGGCTGTTGCAAAATAGGCCCCCCTAAAAAAGAGACAGATGGAAATCTAATTGATGACCATCTGTCTCTTTAAATGCAAAAAATGAATCAGGACCGGCTCCAAGAGCCAGTCCCGATAGGGTATAATTGATTTATGCAGAACCAAATAACCCTAGATCATCATAACGCTTCAGCCCAATTTTGGCAACTGCCAATGAATTTTAGTGTGGGCACATTAATTCCAGAGGATAGCAAGGTCAGACTGGTGTGCAAAATAGTAGAGAGGATGGATTTAAGCGCAATAATAAGCACCTTGCCTAAAAAGGGCAGAAAGCCAGCCGTAGATTTTGTTAACTTCCTTAAAATTGTTCTTTTCTGTAATAGCGAAGGAAAATCATCAAATCGAAAAATTGAAGATTTTTGTGAGTATGATGTGAGAGGACACTACCTTCTTGGAGGTAGAAAAGCGCCGGATCACACCACGATCTGTCGATTTCAAAACATGCTCATTGATCATATGGCGGATTTGCAGAGACAATTTGTGGAAATACTCATAGAAGATGGGCATGTAGACCTAAAGAGTCTGTATATAGATGGGACTAAGATTGAGGCAGTCTCCAATCGATACACATTTGTTTGGCGCAAGGCTGTCGAAAAATATCAAAGCAAGCTAAAAGAACGCATGCTCAAAGAACTTAACATGTCAGAAAATAGCACCTTAAAAGAAGTCCAATCAAGGGTGTGTGCGGAGTTTAACAACATCAGAAACAGATGCAGCAAGCTGAAAATTGAGTTTGTGCGTGGTGTAGGTCATCGCAAGACCGTGCAGCAACGTGAGTACGAGTACTATAAAGAGATAAAAGAAAAGTTTGAAACATATGAAAAGCATCTTAAGGCTATGGGCACCAGAAACAGTTATTCAAAGACAGATCACGATGCAACCTTCATGCGCATGAAAGATGATCATATGCGAAATGGTCAACTTAAGCCTGCTTATAACATCCAAATGGCTTCAAGCGGCGCATTTGTCGTAGGCGTGATGGGCAGCCAGCATACGAATGATCTGCATACACTGAAGCCTTTTCTCGAAGAACTGCTGGCAGCGTATAGTTCTCGCATAAAAAACATCGTCACAGACGCAGGGTATGAAAGCGTGGAAAACTACGCGTATCTAGCCAGCAAAGGTTTGAAAGCTTACATCAAACCGGCAAATCATGAAACGAAAGACATAAAAAAGGTAAGAGAAGACATTAGCCGAAGAGAAAACATGCAATATATGGAAAATGAAGATGTCTATGTTTGCAAAGCTGGCAAAAAGCTCATCCGATGTAAAGACAGCATCAAGAGATCTGCTTCAGGCTTCGAAGACATCAACTGGGTTTACACATGCTTTGAATGCAAAGGCTGCCAATACAGTGACCAATGCATTAAAAGTCGAAAGAATCCTGATCCTGAAAAGAAAAGCCTGAAGTACTCTCCTGCCTTTGAAGCGTTCCGTAGTCAATCCGCAGAAAATATTGCATCAGAAGAAGGCATCAACGAGAGGATCAACCGCTCCATTCAGGCGGAAGGTGTATTCTCAAAAGTCAAAGATGGTCTTGCTTATGACCGGTTTCGACGTAAGGGAATGAAAAAAATAGTAGCGGATATGATTATGGTCGCTATGGCGATTAACCTGAACAAACTCCATAATAAAATCCAAAACAACCAGACCGGCATTATCGAGTACAAAAAAGCGGCTTAGCCTAGAAATTTTAAAACGCAGACACTAGGCTTTTTTGTCGACCCTATAATTAATGTTAATGGGTGACTCGAGCTAAAAGTCAATTTTCTCGAAAGCAAGTTATTGCAAATAGCACGCAAAAAGGCTGCTGCAAAACTAAATTTACTAGTTTTGCAACAGCCCCTTTTTGGAAGAAACTCGGTGTCAGACACCAAGTTTCTTATGTTGGACAGTGTTTTTGTTTGCCTTCAAAAGAATCGTAAACTTGTGATAGTCGAACGAACTGTGTGGGTATTGAGGACACTAAGGAGAGAAAGCGGAATAGGTTGTACACAATCTAATCCCTAGATTGCCCATAGTGTTATAACAAGATCCTAAAAACAATAAAAATCAGGAGGTCGAGGCTATGTTCGAAGATTTGGGCGAATTTCTGGGCGGGACCATTATTTTTCTCTATGTGTTGACGATTCTTAACTTTTTTGTCAAATGGGTGAATAAGAAATTTCGCGCTCAGATCAAAAAGAATGATCTGGTGTTTAAAGGCTTCAGTATGTTTATGAAGGTCATTGTCAAGTATCATAAGTTGTTTGGGGTGATGACCATCGGCGCGCTGCTCCTGCACTTTTTGGTTCAGTTTTTTACCTATGGGCTCAGTCTGACCGGAGCTATGGCGGCCTCAGTCCTGATATTTCAGGTCGTCCTGGGGGGCTACGGCTTTTATAAGAAAAAGCGCGGGGGCCTTTGGCTGAAGCTACATAGGGGGATCGCGGTGCTGCTCATGATTGCGATTTATTTGCATGTGGAATGATGGGGATGAAGACGAAGATTATAAAATATTGGAAGAGAGTCCTCTCAATTGTATTCATTCTGCTGGCAATCCCTTTTGTGATTGGCGGTTATGTGACTATCGGCATGAGCAGTGGTATTGTCTCGGGTCTAGAGGCGGTGGAACCGAGTAACAATGCCCATGCGGACTGCATTCTGGTTCTAGGTGCCGGGATTAGGCCTGATGGGACGCCGAGCTTCATGCTGCGGGACCGGCTGGATAAGGGGATTGAGCTGTATGAGGCAGGCGTCGCGCCAAAGCTGCTTCTCAGCGGAGACAATGGGCAGGAACGTTATGATGAGGTCAATGCCATGAAGGACTATGTGTTGGCGCAGGGCGTTCCGGCCGAGGATATATTTTTGGATCACGCGGGCTTTTCGACGTATGATTCAATTTATAGGGCCAAAGCGGTCTTTGCGGTTGAAGGAGCGGTGGTCGTCACCCAAAAATATCACTTGTACAGGGCGCTTTATATTGCCAAGAGGCTGGGTCTGCAGGCTGTGGGCGTCAGCGCTGAGGGCAGCCATTATGCAGGACAGTGGGGCAGGGATGTCAGAGAATTTCTGGCAAAAAACAAAGATTTTGTCATGTGCCTTATAAAGCCAGAGCCAAAGTATTTGGGTGAGGTCATACCTATCACAGGGGACGGAAGGCTGAGTCATGACTGAGATGAAGAGGTGAAGAGGGAGTCGGACGCTGCTCGCAAAAGGCTGGGGGCGCCGGCTTTCGTTTTTTTGATGGCGTTGAGTTGGAAGGTGGTGTCAGCAGCGTGTGCCAATCGCCCCCTTCTTCCTCTCGACAAATGATAATGACAATATTTTTATATTTTGTGACAAGAAAATTTGTTGTTTATGCATCTCAATTGTCTTAATATTCATACTAATAAAGCGCCTCCACTGAAGGGTAAGTGCACATACTCATAGGTGGAAATTGCTTTAAGGATCAACCTGAAAGGATGGTATGAAATGTCCAAGAAAACCTTTCTCATCTTAACTATTATTGGCTTCATCTGGGGCGTCTGGGGCGGATTCTTACTCGGACCAAACCCACCACTCGTATTTGGCTGGATGCCACTCTCTGTAATATCCATAAGTTTGACCGGTTTCTATGCAGCAATCATCAATTACCTCTATTTCAAGAATTACGGGGAGGCGAATTAATTGATCACAATTGTCGCAACCATTTTGTTTTCTCTGCTGCTCATCGGAGTTGGACTCTATGCCAACAAGAAAAACGAGCAGACCAATGACGGATTCTTCCTGGGAAGCAGAAGCATAGGCACTTTTGCCACGATCATGACTTTGATCTTCTCCATCTGGAGCACACTGGCCTTTTACGGTGTTGTCGGAGAAGGCTACATCAACGGCGTTGGTTCGCTCGGTATTGCTCAAGGCATCTTCTGGGGTTCAAGTTTACTCGTCGTCGTTGGATACAGGCTCTGGCTGCTCGGAAAAAAATACGGTTTCGCAACGCCGGGCGACTTTTTCGGTGAACGCTATTATTCCAAATTCTTCAGGATTGTTACCGCTGTAGGTCTCATATTCTTTACAATGCCATACATAGGGCTTCAGCTCAGCGGTCTCGGTTCTGGACTCTTCGGAGCCGCAAATGTGCCAGTCATGGTTGGCACAATTTCTATAGCTCTTGTGTTGTTGATCTTCGTTTCCGTGGGTGGCATGCGCTCCGTAGCGTGGACGGACGCCGTTCAGGGTGTCGTATTCACGGTTGTTGTTCTAATCACATTGGTCGTCCTCTTCGCCGCTATGCCAGAGCCACTTTCGGTAGTCGCACAGAAGGCCGCGGAAGCGAGACCGGGCCTCAATGGTCTGCCAGGCCCCAATAAACTCTATTCACCAATGTTGACGCTGCATCTCGCCATCACCATAGGATCTTTCGTGGTCTGGCCGCACATTTTCGTTCGATTCTTCATCGCTAAAACCAAAGAAACTTACAAAACCCTCGCTTTCGTCTATCCAATCTATGAAGTCGTGTGTATGGTGCCTTTGCTTCTCATCGGCATTCTCATCATCCCTTATCTCTTCGGAGGCGAATTGACGCCGCTGCAGGCGCAGATGAGCATCCACCAAGCCATCAACACGATCAATGGCGGCTCATACCTGGGCGCAGGCATCTTCCTCGCAGCCTTTGCTGCAGCCATGTCCACAGCGAGCTCTCAGCTGCTGGCCTGCTCCAATATGTTCACCAGCGACCTCTACACGAGATTTCTCAATAAAAAAGCAACTGACAAAAATATTGTTTTCGTAGGCCGCGCATCGATCGTCGCGTTCGTCATCATCTCAACGATCTTTGGTATCTACTGGCCGGACGTCTTCAGCACAGCGACCCGCTTCGCAACACCTGGCTACGCGCAGCTCTTCCCACCGCTCATCGCTGGCCTCTTCTGGAAGCGTGCGAATAGGGAAGGCGCTATTGCCGGCACTTTGGGCGGTTTTCTGATCCTCCTCCTGTTCTCCCTCGTCTGGCCTAACCCGCTGAAGATCACTGCCCTCATCTGGAGTATGATCGCCAACGTGACCCTCCTCGTGGTCGTGTCCCTTGCGACTAAGGCGCCTTCCAAGGAAATCGTCGAGAAGTTCCACGATTCCATTACCGAGGAACTCTTTGGTAAGAAGAAAGTAACTTCTGGCACAGCCAAAGTAAACGAAGTTTAACTTATTCATCTCCAAAGACCAGTCATGCCGATGGTTCCACCCCCTCAAACAAACCGGTACGACTGGTCTCTTTTTCACTATTAACCTCAATTTTATGTCAAGTCATACGGAGTGATTATGTGCGTGATATAGATTTAAGTCAACTGTTTTCAATGCTTTCAAATGAAGTTGTGGAGTACAACCACGAGGCGGTCATCAACCTGGTCAAAGAGCTAATCGAACGAAAGGTCGATCCCCTTCAGATCATTGATGAAGGCCTCCTTCCTGGGATCGAGATTGTAAAGGATAAATTCGAGAAGTTGGAATACTTCCTGGCGGAACTGATTTTCGCCTCGGAAGCGGTGAAGGACAGCATCAACCTTCTCATCTCGACCTTGCCTGAAAATGAAAAGAAAAACCTGATTAACGGCAAAGTCGTCATCGGCACCCCAAAAGGGGATATCCATGACGTAGGAAAGAACATTTTTGCGACGCTGCTCATGGCCTCGGGATTCGTGGTCTATGACATTGGGATCGACAATCATATTGACAATTTTATCAACAAGGCCAAGGAAGTGGACGCGGACCTGATTGCCATGTCCTGCCTGATGACCACCAGCATGATTCAGTCCAAAGAGCTGCTCGAGGATCTGGTCAGACTGAACCTGCGCGACCGGTTCAAGGTGATTTTGGGCGGCGGCGCGATTCAGGAAGCTTATGCCAAGGCGGTTGGAGCTGATGGCTATTCCGTCGACGCCTCTGGCGGCGTGAGTATAGCCAAGCAGCTCATGGAAAAGAATCTACGGCAGTAAGGAGAGATAGCATGCTTTTAAACAGCATGGAAATAGCGGATAGAGCACTCAATACCGGCGAGAAAATGGAAGCCCGGGATTTTGATTTAAAGGTTTACAGTGAAACGACTCGTTTAATGAAGAAATATGACATCAAGTTTGATAAGCATACCCTCATCAATTTGGATGATGACCTCGCGGACCGCCTCTACCTGGCGGGCAAGGAGTTTTACCTCAGCATGGGGACTTATACTATGGAAACCAAGCGGGTAATCAAGGTCACTGAAATGGAACTCAATGAGATTCTTAGAAATCTGCCGGATCAAATCGTGATTGGGACTGGCAAAGATACGAGGGTCATGCGTCATAGAAATGTCGAGGATCCGGCCCTTCCAACCATTCAGGGTGGGGTCATAGGCGGCAAGGCCACAGAGGAAATGCTGGTGCCGCTTTACCAGAGCATAGCTCAGGAGCCTTTTGTAGATTCCTTTTACTTCGATCCGCCTCATGTGATCGAAAACCGCCCGGTCATGTTTGGCGCGCCGAGTGAGCTCTATGCTGCCAGAGTGTCGGTTTTGAAGATTCGGGAGGCCATTCAGAAAGCGGGCAGGCCGGGGCTTCATTTGCTCGGTGGCTGCGGCTCTGCAGTGGCAGATATCTGCACCTGCTATGATGGCGGCATCCGAACTACAGACGGCATTTGCGCCCATACGACCTCAGAACTGAAGACGGATTTTGATGCCTTGAATAAGATTATGCATACCATTCAGTACAGCTGTATGCGCCAGGTGTGGTGGGCGCCGGTTATAGGCGCTTTCGCGGGCGGCGCAGAGGGCTCTGCCATTGCGGCGGTAGGCGGGTTGTTCCACGCGGTGGTGGTGGGGCAGGCACATCTTGGTTCTGCCTATCTGGATCTGCAGGTGACGCCATATTACAACGCCGGTGCGACGGACCGAATGTCCCTTTGGATCCTGACGGCGGCCGGACAGGCGATCGCGCGAAATACAAAGGCGGTACTTCAGGGGACTGTCACTACATCGGCAGGGCCTGGCACTAAACTGATGCTGTATGAGATTGCGGCGTCGGTCATAGCCCAGACGGTGTCCGGCTATCACATCTTTGGTGTACGAATTCACAAGCCGACTAAGGACAACCACGGCACCGGCCTCGAATCCCGATGGATGGGTGAGATCACCCGGGCAGCCGTCAAACTCAGCCGCCAAGACGCAGAGGAGATCGTCCAGAAGATCTACACCCTGTATGAAGCCTACATAGGCAAGGCTCCTGAAGGCTTCAGCTTCCCAGAGCTCTACGACGTCCAGACGGTACAGCCAATGCCGCATTACCTCGATCTGTACGATGAGGTGAAGGCGGAGCTCGCCGAACTGGGACTGGCGTTCGACTAACACGCTTGGAAGAGGGTGTCAGCGGCCGGTGGTCTATTGCCCCCCCCCGCTTCCTCCCAATTGCTGGGAGGAAGCGGGGGTCAATAAGCCACCGGCCGCTGACACCATTTTCTTTGTCACAGCGTGATCTTGGTGTACAATAAACCCAAATGAAGCTCTAAGGCAGGTGGGTTCCATGTCATCCGTTTATTGTCAATGTCCGGAAACAGTTCTTAAGCAGTTGAAATCCATAGTTGAACAAGACAGCTCAGGCCGTGACCTAGAGTCGGTGAAGACATGGCTGGATTCTGTGCTGGCGCAGTCTTCTGCGGACACCGGTTCACTTTCGCATCCAAAGCTACAGCCAAAGCCGCAGCCAAAGCCGCAGCTGCAGCCTAATTATCAGACTGAGGATCAAACTGAGGATCCCGCGAAAGACGCGATTTTCAAAGAAATGCTGACCATGGAATACATCTATGACCTGATTTACGGGTACGCGTCACGGATCACGCAGCTGAAATCCCTTGAGGCCCTCTACCCATTGGAATCGCCGAACCACGTCGTGTTGCTGCTCATGGTGGATGACTTCTGGAAGATCTGCGAAAAACTTGACAACAAGCAGCGCTATGGCATTAAACGAAGGATCCTGAACGTGGTGCGAACGACGATTCGATCCCTGAGTTGTAATGCTATTACAACCTCCTTGATTGGCACAGACAAGATTATATTGCTGGCCAATCTTTCCGAGGTTTCGGGGGTGTCATTCAGGGATGATGCTGAGGCTATGGGCAGAGCACTGGTGGAGGCGGTGAGTTCAGCAACCCGCTATTCAATCAAAATTGGCATCAGCAATATTTGCAAAAGCCACAATGACATTTGGAAAGCTTACGAGCAGTCGTTCCAAACTCTGAGCCATGCTTTTACTTTTGAAAAGGGCGTCATCCTCCATTATTCTGATCTATTTACAGACAAAGAACTCGACCTACACTTGCTGAATGAGACTGACCGGTTCGAATTTGAATTGGTCAAACTTATCTCTAAACGTCATCATAATGAGACTCAGGTTATTCTTAGCAATTGGTGCAGTTTTTTGGTCGCGAATCATTACAGTGAAGAGACTATTAAATCCATATTCACAAAGTTGATTTTCAATTTGCTGGATTACACTGTCAATATTGGTTTGGACACTTCCGACATTTCCAAAAATGCCGTGGATATGACCGCTGCAATTTTGAAAGCTAATTCACTGACCGGGATCCATCAACTCGTCAGTTCTTATGTGACTAACTTGTCGAATCAAGTCAATGCAGCTTGTGAGCGGGGATGCGAGCGGGGTTTCGAAGCCGCCCTCGCGTTTATCCAGACTTACTATTATGAAAGCTTGACCCTTGAAGAGGTCTCTAAGGTGGCAAACATGAGTCAATCTTATTTTTGTCGAAAGTTCAAGGAAATTTATGGGATGAATTATGTCAAATATCTGACAGAATTTAGATTAGAAAAGTCTAAACAATTTATTATCGAAAGTGAATTGAGCCTTTCTGAGATTGCGAGAAAGACTGGCTTCAGTGATTTATCTTATTTCAGCAAATTGTTTAAGGCTCACTCAGGCATATCGCCGAATAAATTCAGACGTGAAGCCATTCAGAGAGCGAAGGGCCTCGGAGAGCTTAGCGCGGACTAATTGAAATACGCTGTAAGTTCAATTTAGCGCATGTTACTTACCGATTTGAGGTGATCGAATGATTTATAGTACTGAGCTTAAAGCTTCACCCAGTGAGGTTTTAAAGCACATGGGCTACCCTGAAGGCAGAACAGCGCCGCCAAAGATTATGGAACGCCTCCTGGGCCATCTTGATAAAGCAGATTTGCATTTCAAACCCGCAGTCTACTTCGACGAATTTTCCATGGACTCCGCCCCGGCCACTGGTGCCAATAACAATAACAAAGACGCTTTGGGCAAAGGGTTAACCTTTCAGTCAAAATTCGTCTGCGACGCCCTCGAAAACTGCAGTGCTGTCATCCTGGGCGTGGCGACTATTGAAAAGCTATCCAAAAGTGCCAAGAGCGCTTTGCCGATGGTCTCAGATCAGCTCATCCTGGAATCCATAGAAAACGCCGCCCTGGAGGCCATAGCGGCGGACTTTTGGAACCACCTGGCCGCAGAGTCCCGCGCCTCGAAAGCCACCGGCCTCACGCGGCTGTATTTGCCTGGCGAGAACGAATGGCCATTATCTGATCAACAGACACTATTTTCACTGCTGTCGGCTCAGGAACCCGCTCTCAGCGTCAAACTCAACGAGAGCTTCATGATGGACCCTGAGAAAAGCCTGTCCTTCGTCATAGGGAGAACCAAAGACGGCACCTTCAGCGAGGTCCATCACGACTGCACAATGTGTCAGTTGGAATCCTGTTCCCTCCGAAGGAAGCCGCAACCGCCTGCACAACACAGACTCATCGTCCATGATCTAAGCGGCAGCCACGAGTTTGTCGTCAATGACGGTCAAAATTTGATGCATGCGGTTCTGGATCAGGGTTACAAGATTGACAGTGCCTGCAGCGGCAATAAAACCTGCGGCAAATGCAGGGCTAAAATTGAAAAGGGATCAAGCCCTGAGCCGACTTCAGAGGAAGAAGCGCTCCGTCAAAGTCAAAATTTGGACCCTGAGGAACGCCTACTTTGCTTCATTGACGTGGACCGGGATCTGGAAATTACTTTGACCCATCAGCATCTGAAGCCGCAGATCATGGTGGAAGGATTTCAGGCAGAGACTGGTGAAACTGAACCATGGGTGGTGGAAACTGTTTTCGAAGTGGTGCCCGATGAACTTAAGGATCAAAGCGGCCTTTTGAAGGAAGTAATGACTTTGGTGCCGGGGGCAGACAGCATTTCTCTAAGTGCCCTCACAAAGGCCGGGGCGCTGGTATCTGACAACAAACAGCAACTCGTCGCCACAACCATGGATAAAAAAATTGTTGAGATCCGTTCGTTGGAGACGCCTGTTCACAAGACTTGCGGGGTTGCAGTTGATCTTGGAACGACGACGCTGGCCGCCTATTTGTTCCATTATGCGTCAGACGAGATCATTGCCACCGAATCCGCCCTCAATCCCCAATTTGTCAGGGGTAAGGATGTCATGACCCGCATTCATTATGTATCAACGAACGAGTCTGGCGCCAAGGAACTCAGCGCGCTCCTTGTCCAGGAAATCAACCGTATGATGGCTGGTTTGGCGCAGAAGGCAGGCATTAATACGACAGATATACTACACGTCGTCGCAACGGGAAACACGACTATGCAGCACTTGCTGCTCGGCGTCAATTGCGCGCTCATGGGTGTGTCGCCTTTTGTCCCGGTGTTTACAGAGCCCCTCACTTTGCCTGCGGCTGAGTTGGGATTAAACCTCCACGTTGATGGTCTGCTGACGGTCCTGCCCTCAAAGGCTGCTTTTGTGGGCGCGGATCTGCTTTCTGCTGTTTTTTCGGCCGGTGTCCATCGGCAAACAAAGGATCAGGTGCAGCTCCTGATCGACATAGGCACCAACGGCGAGATTGTGCTGGCGGGGAAGGGCAGGATGCTGTGCTGCGCGACGGCCGCGGGACCTGCCTTCGAGGGCGGCTCGATCAGCTGCGGCATGGGTGGTGTCGATGGCGCCATTGACAAAGTCAACTTCAGCTGGCCGCACAGGTTCACGACTTTGGGCGGATCAGCGGCGAAGGGGATCTGTGGGTCGGGGCTCATCGACCTCTGTGCGGAGCTGCTGCGTCACGAAAAGCTGAGCCGGCAGGGGCGGCTGCTGGAGCGGGATGAGAATGACCGTTTCTTTTTGGATAAGGATTCGGGCGTATTTATCTCTCAAAAGGACATTCGGGAGGTACAGCTGGCGAAGGGCGCCATTTGCGCAGCGGTGGAGATCCTGATGAGTCGTCTGGGGGTTGTGCCGGAGGAAATTGATCAGGTGTTGCTGGCGGGTGGATTTGGCAGTTTTCTGAATCTGGAGAGCGCCGAAGAGATCAAACTTTTGCCTGCGGGGCTGATGGCCAAGGCCCAAATTATTGGAAATGCTGCAGGTATGGGCGCTGTGGCGGCGCTTCGGTCGAAGGGTGCATTGCGGGAAATAAATGAGATAAAGGCGCGTATGGACTATGTCGAGCTGTCAGGGTCTGCTGAGTTTCAGACGGCTTTTATCATGAAACTGGTCTTTTAGTTTGAACCGACGGTTAATGTTCATGAGCGGTATTGGTTCAAAACCATCAGCCGGCGTGCTTAAGCGTTTAAAGGCTTAAAGGCTTAGAGACTCTGCCGGTGTTCACCTTGCGTGGAAGGTGGGTGGGGCAGCCGCTAATGCCTATTGACACCTTTCTTCCACGCCTTAGGTATATAATCAGAAGTTTGGGTATCAGTATAGTAAGCACCTTCACATAGGCTGTACCGGTCGAGGAGGTAAAGCCATGGCAAACCAAAGATTAATGGAGCGCTGGATTGATGCGTTAAAAAACGCGAATAACCTCGAGGAATATAACAAACTGCTCACGCAAATGGAAAACGAGCTGACCGAAGCTGAATGTGAAGAAGTGCTTGAGGTACTTGAGGAACAGAATGATTTAGAGGGATAGATAATCATTCATTCTCAAAGTGATCGATCCATACATTAAATTAAATTGACTGCTGCCTGAAAAGCAGCAGTTTTTTTGCTTTACAAAATGGAATAATATGGATAATATGAAATTATAAAGAAATATGATTATAGGAGAGGATCCATTGGAAAACATCAACCCGGAAAGCCTTAACCCTGATACGCCCGTCTTTGAAATGCACACTGAAATTTTTCCCTGCGGCCCCATAGACCTGCTGTTTTTTGAAATTATGGCAAAAGTCCCTGAACCAGAAATCCTGGCGGAGAAATTCTTTGACTTTCACAGGGCGTTGGTACTCAGTGGAAGAAGCACCGAGGAAGAACTCGTCGACATGCACCGGCAATATGAATCGCCCAAGCGTCACACTATTTCAGATGACGCCTTCTACCAGACCTTAGTCAAAACCATTTTTTATTCAGGTTTCAGACCGTCGGTGATTGACCGCTACATGCCTGCTGTCTTCAAGTATTTCGATGACTTCAGAAAGGTCGTCCGCTATGACGACAAAACACTTGAGGGAATGCGCAGCGATCCCAATATGATCAAGAACAAATCCAAGATCAAAGCCTGTTACGACAACGCCTGGGTCTTGCTGGAGCTGACCAACCGCTTTGGGTCGGCACAAAATTTCCTGGACCACTACCGCGATTTTTTCGACAAGCACAACAGCTCCGCGCTGCTTCAACTGTATGACGAGCTTCAGCAGAATTTCTACTTCCTGGGGGAGATGACGACTTTAAATTTTATGGCGGATCTGGGCTTTGAGGTCTTTAGACCGACACGGGGCGCAATGCGCGCTTTCAAGGGTCTGGGTTTCATTACCTATGAATGGGATTACCTCGAAGCTGTTTATGTGGGACGCGGGATCAGCGCCGCGACAAAACTCCCCCTCGAGTATGTCGTTAAGGTGTTGCAGGAGTTTGGGCAGTGATGTAGGTTTGAAAGCGCTATTCATCCAATAAAAAAGAAGTTGGCCGATGGTTGAGAGGGGGGACTTCAGATGACCATCGGCCAACTGTCCTTTTACTCTCTTCCAAGGCAAACTTCACTGGCAATACTGCTGCGCTTGTGACAAAGCTAAGCGCTATTATTCATGTGTTATCTTTTTTGAATTGCGATCAGAAACGGCGGGTCGCTGCGCCAGTTGCGCATGCTGTACTGCAGGACCGTGAACGCCTTCTGGTCAAGGCCGTCCACAAATGTGATCAGCGCGTCTTTTTCCTCAGGGCCGCCGTTATGGCCGTAGTATACCACGAAAATCGCCATGCCGTCGGGCCGCAGCCGGGGAAGCAGACTTTCAAGGCATCGCAGCGTTGATAATCCACGTGTCACGATCCCCTTGTCGCCGCCGGGCAGATACCCCAGGTTGAACTGGACCGCCCCGATGGCCTGCCCTTCGCCAAGCCGCAACCCTGCGTGCTCGTGACTTTCGTGGTAAAGGGTCACGCGTTCGCCCAGGCCGGCTGCGTTGAGCTTCGTCCGGGTGCTTTCAATAGCCTGTGCTTGAATGTCGAATCCCAGTACCCGCCCGGTCGGACCGACCAGCTCGGCCAACAGCAACGTATCATGACCATGGCCGATGGTCGCGTCCACCACAACATCACCCTCCCGGACACACTGGCGAAGCAGGGTATGGCTATAGGCCAGCGGGGACTCAATCATGACGTTCACCATGCTTTCGAATGTCGCGCATGCCTTGATAGCTGCCGCGGCACCTCAGCTCGGCATCAATGCTGTTGAGGACTTCCCACTTGCGCAGGCTCCAAAGCGGGCCAATCAGGGATCTTCGGGGGGCGTCTCCTGTCAGCCTGTGAATCACAATCTCTGGCGGGATCAGTTCCAGCTGGTCGCATACGAGGCTCACATACTCGTCTTTCTCAAGAAAATCCAGCCGCCCGGCCTCGTAATCCTTGACCAGGGCGGTATTTTGCATGAGATGAAGCAGGTGAATCTTAATGCCTTGAATGTCGGAGTCGAGAAGGACCCGCTTCATGCTTTCCATCATTCTGTCGCGGGATTCGCCGGGGAGGCCGTTGATCATGTGGGTGCAGACGCGAATGCCGTGATTTCTGAGGGCCTCCACAGCTTTAAGGTAAGTATTATAGGAATAACCGCGGTTGATGCGTTCGCCTGTGTCGTCGTGGATGGTCTGCAGACCTAGTTCCACCCAAAGATAATGGCTTTTGTTAAGCTCTGACAGGTAAGCAATGGTGTCGGGGGGCAGGCAATCCGGACGGGTTGCGAGCATGATGCCTACAACGCCTTCTTCGTTGAGAACTTGTTCGTATCGATTTTTCAGGACTTCCACCGGGGCGTAGGTGTTGGTGAAATTTTGAAAGTAAGCCAGGTATTTGCGGGAGTTTGGCCATTTTTTGTGTTCGAGGTCGATGCCTTTTTTCAGTTGGACGGGAAGCGGATCAAGATGGCTCTGGGCAAAGTCTCCAGAACCGGATTCAGAGCAAAAAGTACATCCGCCGGTGCTGATGCTGCCATCTCTGTTAGGGCAGGTGAAACCGCCGTCCAGAGCGACTTTGAATACTTTTTCGCCAAATTGTGATTTCAGATGCTGGCTCCATGTATGATAACGCTTTGCGTTAGGATCTTCCAGGTTGAATGGGTACAAGTGTGATCACCTCGAGCACTATTTTATCACAAAACTCAGGAAGGAAAATGGCTTGGGCGCCATTTTCCTTTGGTGGAAGTGGATGAAACTCGGTGTCAGACACCGAGTTTCACAGACACCGTGTTTCATTTCGAAATCCAAATTTGAGTTATATCAGAAGGGTGAGACTATGGGAAGAAAAATTCGTACATACTTTGAAGGCGCAATTTACCACGTGATTCAGCGAGGAAACAATAAAGCTTTTATTTTTCAAAAACAAGCAGATAAGATTAAGCTATTGGATTTGCTTCATGAAACGATGCAAACTGAAAATTACGGCTATAAGCTTCTGTATTATGTGATTATGGATAATCACTATCACTTAATTGTTGAGACACCTAGTATTGACGCTA
This sequence comes from Acidaminobacter sp. QWL-03, assembly GCF_058683855.1. Classification (NCBI taxonomy): domain Bacteria; kingdom Bacillati; phylum Bacillota; class Clostridia; order Peptostreptococcales; family Acidaminobacteraceae; genus Acidaminobacter; species Acidaminobacter sp. QWL-03. The sequence continues at coordinate 1,153,097 of NZ_CM178752.1, read as the reverse complement.
ATGTCAGCCGGATCTTTCAACGTGTAAATATGCTGTTTGCGAAGCATTACAATAAAGTTAATGATAGATGCGGAGGGATCTATGGGGGCAGGCCATCAATAATTCTAATTGAAAACACAGGGCAGTTAATGCAGACATTAAAATATATAGCCCATAACCCTGTACGTGCAGGTATTGTGAATAATACTGATTCCTATAAGTGGTCTGCTCACTCACAAATTATAAATCATTCAAAAGGATTGGTTGATTCAGAAGTGTTATTCAACAAACTAAATGATGACCCCAAAAAAAGTTTAGAGATGTATATTAATCTAATCGAAAATGGAAGTTCTGAAGATGGAAATTTAAACCTACAAAAATTAGAGTCTGATAAACCGAAATTTGGAAATGATCCAAGGCTGAATAGTCTCAACAAATTGCTTTTCCAATACGCAAATGGAAGTGAAGAGAATATTTACAGAATTTGCACTGGCGATCGTGACCCCAAAATTATTGGAAATAGGAAAGAATTTATCGATTTAGCTTATGGTAAGGGATATAATAAGAGCGAAATTTCTAAATTTTTGAATATGACAAAGCCCGGTGTTTCAAAAGCTTTAATCAGAAGTGAAGCAGCTGAGAGAAAGTTGAAACCGGGTGTCTGACACCGAGTTTCTTATCGAGGGTAAGTTGAAACTGGGTGTCTGACACCTTCTTCCATATAGGAGGGATGAGTGTGACCAACAAGGACCTGAAGCTCAAACTAAAGCTGGCCGACCAAAACCTGGCTGATTCGATTCTTCATAGGAATAAACATTCGCTTCATGGGGTGTCAAAAGAATCAGAGACCTACATTCTGTTTAATCTTGGCATAAACAGCATGGACGGTCACCTAAATGGTGTACTCTGCCTCGAACAGACAGATCCTATAATGCTGTTCAACGAGGCAAAGCACTTTTTTTCAGAGGACAACAGAGGCTTCGTCATTTGGATCAGAGATCACGCTGACCTGAAACTTGAAGGCTATTTGAAAGAAAAAGGATACACACCCCTGAGAATTCCAGGTTCAACGGGTATGCTGACCGAAACACCTATCGAGATGCCAGAAATCCCGGCGGGCGTCATGATCAGAAAAGTTACTGGTGCAAAAGAAATTGAAGATTATGGGGTTGTAGTAAGGGACGCTTTTAACAAGCCAACAGCTGTCACGGAAGAAATGTTCAGCCATGAGCGGATTCTGGTGGGGGAGACGGTGGGGGCGTGGGTGGCGTATAGGGACCATCGGCCAATAGCGGTGGCGACAATGGTGTTCAGCGGGGAAGCCGCGGGCATCTACTATGTAGGAACAGTGGCCGACGAGCGGGGGAAAGGCCTCGGGGCACTGATGACAGCAATCGCAACCAACGCCGGTTTTGAGCTGGGGGCTGAGGTCGTGGTGCTCCAAGCGTCCATTGCTGGCGAGCCGGTTTACAGAAAGTTGGGGTACGAAACCATAACCCATTACAGATGGTACTTAGTCGAAACTGGGGCTTTCTAAACGGAAGTTGGTCCCAATAATTTCTGTCTCTTTAGAGATGAGGCAGTTGTGGAAAAAATGAAACCGGGTGTCTGACACCGAGTTTCTGTTTTGAAATTCCCGATTGAACGCGACTAAATATTGGTATGAATGAGAGAGAAAGCTCAGTTTCAAAAGGGAGGAGACAGCGCCATGAAAGAGTTCGTAAACAAAGCCATGAACGCAGTCAACAGGTACAATGCAGTCGACTTCGCCATCCTAAAAACCTGTCTGATCGCAGTGGGTGTGCTGTTCGGGCTGAACTACAAAAAATTCTTCACGCGCCACATACACGTGGTTTGGGGCGTGGCTATTGTCACTTATATTTGGACCTTTGGCAGGTTGATCTGCAATCTCAAAAAGGAGCTTGAATTGGATAGGCATTGACTAAACTTAATGGTATGATGGTTTAAGAAGAAAAAAGGAAATTAATTGGTGCAGCGGAGGTCGAAGTCCCGGCTTCCTCTGACACCAATTTTCTTTTCCAGGAAATGAGGTTGCAGAGTGACACAACTTTTGGTCGTCGTATTATCCTATATGCTGATCCCAGTTTTGATCCGAAAGAAAGTCAAGCTGAGCTACACGCTGCTTATTACGGCAGCATTTCTAAGCGCTTTTTCGGGGATCGGCGGTGAAGCTATTTTAAGAATTCTGAAATCCCTGTTTACTTCGACCTCGTCATTGAACACCATTTTAGTGGTCGCTATGGTCAGTATCCTCGGGGGACTGATGAAGCACTACAGTCTTCTGGAGCGGGTCGTTGAGACACTCCAAAGAATCACCGGCAACAAAAAGGTGTCCATCATTCTGATCCCGGCGCTGATCGGGGTGCTCATTGTACCGGGCGGCGCCATGTTGTCTGCGCCGTTTGTCAACACCATAGGGGAAGAACTGGGGATCATCCCGGCACGGCGCGCGGCCATCAACCTGGTATTTCGCCATGCAGCCATGTTTGTGCTGCCGTTTTCGACATCGCTACTGGTCATAGGTTCCATATTGCCGGAGCTCAATATCTATAAAATCATTGGATTGAACCTCGTCATGATCGCAGTCATGCTGCTTCTGGGTCATAAGCTGTTTCTGAAGGAAGTTAAAGTTCAAACTGTTGAAAAATCGGGGCACAGGCTAAAGGATCTAAAAGATTTGATCATTTACAGCTCGCCTATTTACATTTGTGTCCTGATCAACCTGATCTTTGGCGTGCCGTTTTACGCAGCTATGCTGGCGAGTCTCGTCATGGCCTATATGTTGAGCAATAAAAAGGACTTCTTGAAGATTGGGAAAAAATCCTTCAACGGGCATATTGTGCTGACGGTCATGGCAGTGCTGGTCATGAAGGACGTCATCATCCACATGGAGGACCTGATGGGGCTGGTCAACACGTTGTTCAGCGCCAGCGGCAGCATCTTGACCGTCTTTGTCGTCATTTTCTTTACGTCTCTCCTGATTGGCTATATTACGGGATACAGCGTCGCCTCGCTGGCCATCACGCTGCCTTTGATTTCTGAGCTGGGTGCATCTCTGGGCATGCTGCACATCTACACTTATTTTGCCTTTGGATGCGCCTTTATAGGGTACTTTTTCTCGCCGCTGCATCTCTGCCAGGCCTTTACGCTTCAGCTGATGGGTGTCACGACCAACGAGCTATATGCACAGTATAAACTCTATGCGCCGCTCCTGATTGGGGCGCTGATCCTATCAGTGACGGCAATGCTGGGAATTGCGGCGCTTGTTTAGAGGGGATCCCAAGACCATCAGCAAAACTGAAGAAATTGGAGAATGACTTAATAAGCCACAAAGCCTTCCGAAAATATAAGAAAAGATGGGAATGATCCTACTTGAAATTCAAAGACAAAGTCATTCAGTTCATGTCGGGTAGAAATGGCGGGGACCAGCTGTCTACGTTTCTGATTGTCACTTCACTGGCGCTGAGCCTGGTCGGGCAAGCGGCCAATGCAGGAATTCTGGTATTCGCCGGGTACTTGCCCCTCGGACTCGCCCTCTTCAGGATTCTGTCAAGGAACGTGGAAAAGCGAAGGCTGGAAAACTATAAATTCGCGATTCTCCTCAGCCCTCTCTACGGAAGATCCCATAGGTTCGCCACGCGCCTCAAAATGCGGGCTGAGGAGGCGAAGGCCCATAAATATGTCAAATGCCCTCAGTGCAAATCCATGATGCGTGTACCTAGAGGGAAGGGCAAGCTGATGGTGACGTGTCCTAAGTGTCAGAACAAGTTTCCGAGTAAGTCCTGAACACTCAATTTCAACAAATAAAAATGGTTCTGTGACAGGTTGCAAACTGACCTGAACAGGACCATTTTTTATCTGTAAGTTGAATAAACCAGATAAGTATATTCAACGGGGGGGCGTCGACCCTATTGAAGGGGTGTGTCGAAGGTGGAAGGCGGCATATGAGGACTTTGGCCTGCATAAACCGCCCTCCGTCAGTTTTCACTCTGCCATGACCGAGATTTGAACCACGGACTGTTCTGTGCCGCCCATACTGTTGGCTGTGACCATGACCGAGAAGTCAAAGCCCAGGCGCTGGCCTGAAAAGATGGTCATGTCCCCCATTTTTGTAGTCTCGACCCCTGCCACAGCACTGAAGACGCTGGTATAATAGGCTGCGATTTCAGCAGGTGCAGCGCTGGCTTTCAGTGTCAGGGTGTAACCTGAAGGTTGGCCATCTGAATCCGGAAAGGCTTCGGAGATGATCAGTTTAGAATTTTTCGGAAGCGGCACAACCTCCACTGGGTATCCGGATGGAAGTGTTGTTCCTTCCTCAAGATTGACGTTTGGCGCGCTCCCAGGCTCTGAGTCCAAATCTGAGTCCAAGCCAGCTTCGCCAGCCCAGACATTAAACAGCGTATTCAAGCGCTCATATTTAACCTCTAAAGGAGACTCTCCTTGACGGCTTAGTCTGCTGAGAACCGTGTGCAGCGGATTCAGAAGCGTTTCAGCGCGCGCGTCAGCCTTCTCAAGACTTGCAACCGCGCCAATCAGGTCCTCAAGAATCTCCAGGACTGCATCAGCATCCGTATCTGCAGTAATTGGTGACACAGCCCTCAATTCAGACAAACCAGACGAAAGCGACCGCGCAGCATCCCCATAAGCCTGAAATGCCCCTTCCAGCTCAGGCAGGGCAGCAGCGCAGGTAGAAGTCAGTCTTTGCTGCTCCGGCCCCGCTCCAGCTTCTCCGGAAGCCTCCAGGACGACGCCTTCCAATTTGCGCGGTGTACCGTTGGTTTCAGGCTGATTACTGGTTTGCTCCTGACTGCTGACAGAAGCGCCCTCAGGTAAAGTCTCCAACCGCTCGAGCTGCCGCGTCACTTCCGGGTCTGAAATCAAAGCGTCCGCTGCGCGTAAAATGGTAGTTGCATCGCCGCCGCTTGGGGCCCCTTCTCCGGCTGCCCGCTCCACGGTCGCCTGTAGCCCGGCAGAGGCATCCGCTGCACCTGCCAGAGCGTCTCCCAGCCGCGCAGTTTCTTTCCAAGCTTCTGGCTGGTTTTCAGCCATGGCCTCGTAAGCCTTTTGCGATTCCTGAGCGTCGCGAATTTCCTCCGCTGCTTCTAACGCTTCTTCGACAGTGACTTCTGAATAGTCACATTCAAAGAATCCGCTCGGATACCCATAGAAGCCGTTGGTCAGTTGGGCATAGGTGTCCAGGCCGTGGTTGTAGGTTCTGTTAAACGTTATTTCTGGCAGATTTGGCATCAGATTCAGGACTTCATAAGGAACCTCATCCGGCTGGTTGGTCACGCCGCTGACCAGCACAGATTCCGTTGCCGGCGAGCTCAAGGTTACCCAAAAGGTTTTATGAGGTGGTGGATTGGTTAGGATGACACGATCCATAGGCCGCATGCGGACCGGGTTGTTTGTGAAGACCAGCTCGTAATCCGAGGCTTTTTCGGTGCTTGAGCCTGAACCATCGGCAGTCGCAGTGGCACCCATCAGTTCCTTTTTCACCAGAATGCCTGTGCCGTAGTATTCGTGGTTTTCGCCGCTGTAAATCTGCGTATTCCTTGATGAGACACCGGTGGGCAGGTCCGTGAACGTAAAGTTGTCTTCGCCAGTATAGTACATGGACCGGGCAATCAAATATACCGTCTCTGTTTTCGGGTCGAAGACCAGCACCTCGTCAGAGGTCAGAAAATGGTCCCCTGAGCCGTTCAATTTGTCCCGCTCTGTCTCGCTGCTGATTACCGAGTCGTCCTTTATTGTGGCCGTTCCCTTATAAAAGGTATAGCCGGCTAGGAGCGCCTTCAACAGGTCTTCCCGTACCTTAAGCTCCTGTTGCAGAGCGGCAGGAACATCTCCGCCCGGCGGTTCGATTCCCGGAGTGGTCGACAGATTTTTTTGCTGACACCCGTTCAGTACCAGTGCGACCAGCAGTATGTAAATAAAACTTGCGGTACGCGCCATGAGCCCGCGTCTGATCCATCCCTTAAAGCAATTCGAATTTTGAGTTGTCATGGGTGGTTTGAGCCTCCTTTGTGGGTAGTCTGACCATTGGGAAAATGCATATGCCGATGGTCATATGAGCCAACACTGAACACCTAGCGCACGCTGCGCAAGTTATACAATGGATCAATTCTTAAGTCGCGACATTTACATCCCTGATACCCAAATAAACCTATGGATAAAATTTCATACAAAGATTATAATGAGTTCAATATCCTTCACATCAGAACATCTAAATTGTTCAGAAGAAGACGATTAGGGTAATAATTGTACTATTAGAGGACAGCTAGGGTAACATTTTACACTTGGGGACGGTGAGACCAATTGAAGGTCATGATCGTGGGCGCGGGAAAATTCGGGTATCGGTTAGCCGAGACTATGGACAAGGAATGCATTGAGGTCACAATAATTGATACGAACAAAGAGGCCATTGAACATGTCCGTTCCCATCTGAAGGTTATGGCGATCACGGGAAATGGGCTCGACAGCCGGCTGTTCAGGGAGCTCGACGCCGGTCTTTTTGACATGTTTGTCGCTGCCACAAGCAGTGACGAAACCAACACTATTGCCTGTTACCTGGCAAAAAAGCATGGTGTCAAAAAAGTAGTCGCCAGAATCCGAAAGCCAGAGAATGTCCGGCAAAAGGAATATTTGATGAATGACATGGGGATTGATCAGGTCGTCAATCCGGATTTGGCCACCGCTCAAGAAATGACGCGATTTCTTATGAAGGGTTATCGCTTCCAATCAGGGGATTTTGAACGCAGCAAGCTCGTCATGATGGACATTCAGGCGAACAGGCTGCCTAGCCTCATTGGCAAGCAAGTCAAGGAGCTGCGCAGGGCGGAAAACGTCCAGGGCCTGTTGATTCCGGCCATTAAGCGCAATGGTCAGGTTTTAATTCCAGATGGCAGTACGGTGATTGAGTCGGAGGATCTCCTGTACATTATTGGCAAGAGCCCACGGGTCACGGAGGTTCTGAAGCGATACAGGATCAGCGTGGACACCCGCCAAATCAAGAAAGTCATGATCTTTGGCGGCGGTAAGATAGGGTTTTTTCTGGCCCGTCAGCTGCTTCGTCTTGGCGTTCAAGTCAAGATCATTGAACAGGACCGGGACCGCTGTATGTATCTGAGCACGACACTGCCGGATTCTATTGTTATTCATGGGGATGGCACGGATATCCAGCTTCTGGACGACGAGGATCTGTCACACATGGATGCCTTCATTGGCGTCACCGGCTATGATGAGCACAATTTGCTGATGGCCTTGATGGCCAAGCAGGAGGGTGTTCCTGTAGCTGTTTCCAAGGTTTCCAAATTTGGTTACCTGAATCTTCTCGGAAAACTGAATATTGATTTTGCTCTTAACCCTACGGATACCTCGATCGCTGAGATTCTCAAATATGCCCGGGGCGGTCAGATCGTCGCCGCCACAATGCTCCTCGAGGGCCAGGCTGAAGTCGTCGAAATTATCATCCACGAAGACCTGGCTTGTGTAGGAGAGAAAATCAAGGATCTCAATCTCCCCAAAGGCCTCGTGGTTGGCGCCATGATCCACAATCATCAGGCTGTCGTCCCTAATGGAAGCACCGTTTTAAATGTAGGCGACCGCCTCGTCATCTTCTGCCTGAACTCCAATCTCGATGCCCTCCAAACCTTCATCCGTCCGAGCAACGGCGGTCTGCTGCGGCATATCGCCATTAAAATGGCCGAGCAGAGCGAAATGCCAGAGGCGAGTCTGCCTATGGATACCATCAGCCGAATTAAAGCCGCCACAGATATTGGCGACATTTCAGACGAGTAGGTTGAAGCTGGCAAAATCGGGTAAAAGGAGAATGCCATCAAAAACCATCGGCAGAAACCCGGTTTTAAAAGACGCGGGTCAGCCTACGAAAGGGGATCATCATCATGCTATGGAAATGCACAGCCTGTGGGTACCTTCATGAAGGCGATGCGCCTTATGAAGTGTGCCCAAAATGCGGCGCGCCAAAGGAGCAAGCCGTCAAGCTTTCTGATGAGGACGCCAAGAAGATCTTCGATTCCGACCGCACAAACGACATTCACATGGCCATCATTGGTCTTGCCATGAAGATCAAGGATCTCGCCAAGGAAGGCATTGCCCTCAACCTCGATCCGACATGCGTTTCAGATTTTAAAAAAGCTCACGACGACGCCTGGGTCATCAAGGAGCGCAGCAAAGCTGAACTCGCAAAACACGCCAGCAAGGGTAAGTGGTAGGTACATAACTATTGAGTTGCAGGAACTGTCACAAACTGGACCCCAAAATTGAAACGACCGCGCGAATAAGGCTCGCGCGGTCGTTTTTTTGGAATTCTCAAGTGTAAGATTCTTCATTGCTGCGAATTTACTTCTGCGCTAATCCAGCATGTCCGAATCCATAATGATATAGTTCGCCCTATGTATATAAAGACTCTTGCCATCTATGTTGAGACGGGTCATCTTTGGCAGGTCGTCAGGGACGGTCACGAAAACCTCTTTGCCTTGATAGACACCAATGGGAATGCCCATTTGGCTTGAAATGATAATGGTCTTATCCTTGCCAATCTGGTTTTTGATGTCGTTGACGTAGCGGTCAAAGGGTACGAACCCGCCGCCCTGGCCGCCGCTGACTTCGGTTGGCACCGCGTAGTCCTTGACCATGTCGAGGCCCTCTTCCGCGAAGATGACCGTGTTGCCGACCTGAAACATCTGGTCGCCATTGACGGTGATTTCGATGACCTCGGATTCAAAACCCGCATTCTCCACGTTGAAATTGGATGAGTTTTCGAGCAGGCCTACGGTGATTTTACTGCCTGTGACTTCGAGGGTTTTGTCAGCGTAGTCGTCGTAGACCGAAATGACGAAGCGTTGACCGATCAGGTCGCCCTTGATTTTTGCAACGGCGTCTCTGATTTGTGAACAGCCTGAGGCGGAAGCAACTATGGCTGCGGCCAATATTAACAGAGCAAATTTTCTTTTCATGATGAAGGCCTCCTGTTTCTAGGATACTTTAGTACTGAACTGCTGAACGGCTGAACTGCTGAACTACTGAAGTGTATTAGAAGTTAATACTACCATAGAATTGTAACAATTTGAAAATATTATAAGAAGATCCTCCAAATTTCTGGTATACTGGTAAAGGCCTGTATGGAGGCCTTTTATTTTTATGTTGGAGTTGAGTGGATTGATTCAAGAGCTCATTAATATTATATCAATAGAGATGACGGTGCTGTTGACGGCGGCTATGCCTGTTATCGAGCTGAGGGGTGCTATCCCTGTGGGGATTTCTTTAGGCCTGTCGCCTTTACATGCGACGATTCTCAGTTTTATTGGGAGTATCATACCGGTGCCGTTTATACTTTTTACAATCCGTCCAATTTTCAATGCCTTGAAAAAGACGAAGACCTTTGAAAAGGTGATTCATAGGCTGACGCACCGCTCTCTAAACAAAAGCGGACAGATTCAGAAGTACGGCGCTTGGGGTCTTTTGGTTTTTGTGGCGATTCCACTTCCGGGAACGGGGGTCTGGAGCGGCAGTCTCGCGGCTGCGCTTCTGGATATGCGCTTTAAATGGGCGTTTCCTGCTATTCTGGTGGGTAATTTCATTGCCGCGGTGCTGATCTATGCGCTCAGCCATGGGGTTGTTTCGGTAATGGGCTCATAAGCATTTTTAGTTTCGGTTGAAGGTGTCGCCTACTTGAACACCTTCTGTCTTGTTTTTTTGGACTGCCTTGCTTTTTTCTTCCGTTTTTAGTAAAGTGGGTACAAACATTCATGAAGGTGGTTGAAGGTCATGTTGACAAAATATAATTTAAAGCATGAGGACGCGGTACTGATGGTGATTGATATCCAGGAGAAACTCGTCCCGACCATGAAATACGGCCATGATGTGGTGAAGAGCACCAACATCCTCATTGAGACCGCTGAAGCCTTTGATATGCCAGTAATTGTAACTGAACAGTATCCAAAAGGGCTTGGCAAAACTGTTGAGAAGGTTCATCTTGACGAAGAGAAAGTCAAGGTCTTCGAAAAAATGTCCTTCTGCGGTCTGACCCCTGAGGTGGAGGACTATTTGAGATCCACTTACCGCAAAAGTGTCATCATTACCGGTATTGAGACGCATATTTGTGTTTATCAGACCGTAAGGGACCTTCTCTCCAAGGGTTATTATGTCTTTGTTGCGAAGGACGGGGTTTGCTCACGCACCAAGGAAAATTATCGCAACGGACTCGCGCTCATGTCAGAGATGGGGGCGGTCGTCAGTAATACTGAAACACTCATGTTCGATATGCTGAAGCTGTCGGGGACGCCTGAGTTTAAGAAGTTGTCAAAGCTGATAAAATAGATTTTGAGAAAAATTTAATGTTGAATAGCGCGGCGGAGGTTGAATTGGACTTCCACCGTGCTTTTTTGTTTTAGGACAAAATGAAGGCTGCGGTCCCAGCTGAATCATTACATGCTCTGTCAACAAGTTGAACTCGGTGTCTTACCCCACTTCATAACATCACCTCGTTTAAATCCCACTCAAATGGGAATAAATGTAGCGTATGGAGTTACAAAAAAATAAATTGAGGTGGTGATTTCCGGCAGAGGCAGGTCTAAAACGGCATCCTGGAAGACGCGGCGTCTACTTTGATTTCGATTTGACCCAAGTTTCAGCAAACCCCGAGGAGGGGAGACTATGAACAGGAAAGTCCTCTTGTTGCTCTTGGCCCTTGTGGTCCTGATGATGGGTACTGCCTGTTCCGGCGGAAAGGAAGAAGGTATCATTTCCGCTCAGGAATGGGAAAAGGATCATCCGGACATATACGCAAGCTATCTGAAAAATAATGAAATGGCAGCAACAACCTACGGCGGGTCCGAGCAAATAGATTATCTGGAGAAATACCCTTACTTAAATACACTGTATGACGGCAACAGCTTCAGTATCGAATACCTGAGAGCACGGGGCCATACTTACGCCCTGGAAGACGTGGTAAACTCAGAACGGCCCAAACCGGCCGCCAGCTGCCTGACCTGTAAGACCAGCGGATTTCTGACTATCCTGGAGGCGCAGGGCGTCGCCGGCAACGCGCTTAAATTTGAAGAAGTCGTTAACCTGGAAGAAATGGAAACGATCAGCTGCTATGACTGTCACAAGAATGAACCAGGCGTTCTCTATGTCACCCGCGAGCACTTGAATGTCGCCGTCGAAGGCATTGGCAAGGAGTTTAAACCTGAAGAAATGGCTTGTGCCCAGTGTCACGTTGAGTACTATCTCGATCCGGAAAGCAAGGTGGTCATAATGCCATCGGTTAACGGGTTGAACCCTGAAGCCATGATGGCCTATTACGACGACCTTGGCTACTCAGACTGGACCCATCCGGTCAGCGGCACGCCGCTTCTGAAGGTTCAGCACCCTGAATGGGAGACCTTCCAGGGCAGCCTGCACCAAGGCTACGGCTTTACCTGCGTTAATTGCCATATGCCGGATGTCGAAAGCGCAAGCGGCGACGTCATGCCATCCCATCAATGGACGAGTCCGCTCAAAAATGTCGAAGCCTCCTGTCTCACCTGCCATACCAAAGAAACCAGTGAGTCCATGATTGCCAAAGTCGAAGGACTTCAAGGCAGAGTCGAGGAGCGCATGAACGAGACGGCACTCAAAATTGAGGCGCTCATCCAAGCCCTTGGAGAAGCGCAAAACAGCGGGGTTTCCGAGGCCGTTCTGACAGAGGCCAGAGCGAAGCATAGAGCGGCGCAGTGGTATTGGGACTTCGTATTCGTCGAAAACAGCGAAGGCTTCCACAACAACCCGCTGTCCCACAAGCTTCTGGACCAAGCGGAACAATTGACGGAGGAAGCGCTGACCCTGCTTCAAGGCAATTAATTCTACGGGCTCCTCGCGGAGCCTTTTTTTCGAGGTGAGCGCATGGGCAGCAGAAAAGGCAATTCACCGGTGGAACAGCTGGGACTTGGGACTGGAACCATCGGCAAAAAGAGCGGAGGAAGGATCTGGGGCGTGTTTTATGGCATGCGCAGCGGTATGATCCTGCTGGCACTGGTCGCGGCGCTGTCCATCCTTGGGACGCTGATTCCCCAGGGACACACAGCCGAATTTTATGCGCAGAATTTCAGTGGCGTTAAACTGAGCGCCATTCAGTTTTTTCAGCTCGACAGGGTCTACAGCGCCTGGTGGTACGGCATTCTGATTCTCATGCTGTCCATCAACCTGATTCTCTGCAACCTGAGGCGGTTCCCCAAACTTTTAAAAGAATGGCGACTGCCGATGGTCCCTGAAACCATCCTTCCACAACACGGTACTTTTTACGGCACCTACACCGCGCCATTTGGAGAACCGCCAAAAATTGCAGTCGAAACCTTCTTCAAGCGGGCAGGCTTCAAGAGCTTCAAAACAAAGGAGACCACGGACGGACTCTATCTCTATGCCAGCCGCTGCAAGGCGGGACTGCTGGGATCTTGGCTCAGCCATCTTGGCCTTCTGCTGATCATAGTTTTCTTTTTCATAGGAAAACTGCTGGGCTTCGAGGCATTTGTCTACGGGGTGCCAGGGACGGACCAGGTTGTGGCAGGCACTCCCTACAGGATTGCCATTGAGGCATTCGACATTGAATACCGTCAGGATTACAGTATCCATCAATATCTCACAGATCTGATACTATATGATCCGGAAAACGGCTTCAGGGCGTCAGGGCGGACCCAGGTCAACGCCCCGTTTCGAAGCCAGGGGATGAGTATTTACCAAAACGGCACCGGCTGGGCGCTGGACGTGGTGATGCAAAAGGCGGACGGCTCCGAGATCAGTCGCACGCTCTACACGTCGGAGGTCTTTGAGGAACCGGGTGAATCCATCGCACTTCACTACCTGGCCTTTTATCCTGACTTCATAATGAAAGATGGCCAGCCCTATACAGCGACGCCATTCCTCAATCGACCTGTACTGCTCTATTCGCTCTTTGAAGAGGGCCGCCATGTAAGGACAAACGTGGCCATGCCGGGAGAACCGATCCGCTATGGTGATACCACGTTTTCGTTCTATCAACCCCGGCTGTTCACAGTGCTTCAGGTGGTGCGCGATCCAGGCACTATACCGGCCGGCGCAGGCGGTATGCTGCTTCTGACAGGTCTCTTTCTGAGCTTTTACTGGGTACCAAAATCTCTCTATGGTTATGTAGGTGCGGATGGGAAAGTTTGGGTCAGCGGATTCACAAAGAAGAATCCTATAATCTATCATGAATCCCTTTCAGCGCTGTGGCAAACTTTGAAAATGGGGGAATAGTGTATGCTGGAGCAATTTCTGGGCATTGAAAGCTTATGCTTCTATGGTGCACTGGGACTCTATTTTGTAGCCATGGTGCTCTATCTGGCATTTTTTCTGGGCAAAAATGAAAAACTTGGGCGCGTCGCCACTTATGTTCTGTGGGGCGGCTTTATCCTGCATTCCCTGGCTCTAGTCTCCCGGGGACTCGGTGCTCAGCGGGTACCGCTGTCGAACCAATACGAGTTTGCTACCAGTTTCGCCTGGGGTATTGCCCTTGTGTATCTCATCTTCGAACGCCGTTACAGCTTCAGGGCAATGGGTGCTTTTGTAGCGCCGGTGATCCTGCTCATCATTGGTTACGCCGCTATGCAGAATAAAGATGTGCGGCCGTTGATGCCGGCGCTTCGCAGTCTGTGGCTTACTTTTCACGTTGCAACGGCGGTCGTCAGCTATGGCGCTTTTGGGGTCGCTTTTGGAGTGTCTGGGATGTATCTGCTCAGGGACCGCTTTCAAGAAGATGATTTTATTCAGCGTCATCTGCCTACCCTGGGAAAGCTGGACATGATCAGCTATAGGGCAGTGGCTTCCGGTTATTTCTTTCTGACTCTGGTAATCATTACGGGGGCTATTTGGGCGGAGGCTGCCTGGGGCCGTTACTGGGCCTGGGATCCCAAAGAGACCTGGTCGCTGATCACCTGGATCATCTACGCTATTTACCTCCACATGAGAATTGTGAAGGGGTGGAGTGGCAAGAAAGCCGCAGTCTTTGCCCTGATTGGGTTTATTTGCGTTTTGTTTACTTATGTCGGGGTGAATACCCTGCTGCCAAGCATCCACAGTTATGTGAATTGAGGGTGGCGGAAATGGGACCATCGGCAAAAAAAAGAAAGAACGTGTGGGGCACCATTTTACAAAGGATGCCCCGCACGTTCTTCTAGGCTTCAATCAATCGAATTTCGCTGGTAAGCACAGCCGCCTTGCTCAGCATGTCGGCAACACCGCAATAGCGGTTCTGTGACAGGTCCACGGCCTTCTCTATCTTCTTGATTGAGGCCTGCAGATCCTGGCCGGTAAATTCATAGATCAGGTGAATCTTCGAATAGGTTTTAGGATGTTCCTCAGTCATTTCCGTCTCAACTTTGATTTCGAAGCTGGCAAATTCGACTTTCATTTTGTTCAGGATCGAAACGACGTCCATGCCAGAACAGCCTGTGAGCGCAGAAATCAGGAGCTGTTTTGGCCGCGGTCCGCGGTCATTGCCGCCAAAGTCATCTTCTGCGTCCATGATCAGTTTATGATGGCCGTCCAGTGTCATTTCAAAGGCCATGCCGTCCAGGTGCCTGGTGGTGTATTCCAGTTTCATAGAAACCTCCCAAAGTTGTGTCTGTAGATTTATTGGATGCGGTTGCAGGAAAATACAAGGGGGGGCATGGAAGATATCAAGGGTGACCTTTGCACTGACCTGACTTAATATGTTTAACGGGAGCGGATGTACATGTACGGGATTTTACTGAAACGCATCTATGAGCCTGTGTCTGATTCGGATGGCTTCAGGATTCTTGTGGATCGTCTGTGGCCAAGGGGGATCAGCAAGGAAAGAGCGTCGCTGGCCGACTGGGCAAAAGACCTGGCGCCGAGCACGGCTCTCAGAAAAGACTTTTGTCACATGCCAGAGCGTATGGAAGACTTTAGAGTCCGCTACACTATGGAGCTTGACCAGAGCGAAGGTGCTGCTGCTTATGCTGCGCGGCTCCGCCAGATCTTGGAGGTTCAGCCGGTGACGCTGCTCTATGGCGCGAAGGATCACGAGGTTAACCATGCGACGGTGCTAAAAGCATGGCTGGATAGTCAACTGAAGCCCAAATAGCTTCAATCTTTAGAATAACCCATGACTGAAGTCAGGTGTGTGCGCGGTTATTAATTCAAATCACTTCCAGCGGCACTTTTTTGTCCGGCGCCGGAAAAGCCTCGTCCAGACGAGCCCAGTCTTCATCACTGAGCTTGACGTAGAGCCCTTTGATCAGGTCGTCCACATGGGACGCGTTTGAGGTGCGTGGAATGGCCGCCGTTTGTGGATCCCGAAGGGCAAAGAGGAGCATCAGCTGATGAAAGCTGATCCGGTTTCTGGCGCAAACTGACAAAATGACTGGATGTGAGACCAGTTCTTTTTTTAGAGCGCCGCCTTGTGCCAGCGGGGAATAAGCCATGAGCGCCACGCCGTTGGCTTTCATCCAAGGCAGCAGGCTGTGCTCGATGCCTCGTGAGCCCAGATGGTACATGACCTGATTCACTGTGCATTTGTCGCCGCCCTTAACGGAAAACAGCGCTTCCATATCCGCAAGATCGAAATTCGAGACGCCCCAGCGTCTGATCTTCCCCCTGGCAACCAGTGCCTCCATGCCATCCACGGTCTCCTGCAGCGGAACACCGCCCCGCCAGTGGAGGAGATAGAGATCCAGATATTTGGTCCCGAGCCGCTCCAGGGTTTCGGTGCAGCTTTTGGCAATTTTGCCTTCGCTCGCGTTGTGAGGGTAGACTTTCGACACTAAGTAAAGCTGCGTACGATCCGCGTCCTGGATCGCTTTGCCCACGATGGTTTCCGCGCCGCCGTCTCCATACATCTCTGCAGTGTCAATCATGCGTATGCCTTGATCCAGGCCACGCTTGACTGCCTGAAGCTCCCTGGACTGATAACGGAACTGTTCGCCCAAAAACCAGGTTCCAAGGCCGAGCCTCGGCATGGTACTGCCATCTTTTAAGTTTAAATTTTCCAGCTGCAGCATTTTGCTCCCCCCTTCGCTTATATAAAATTGTTAAAAATTACAAAAATGGCCGCACCCTTGAAAATTGACTTTAATCCTGATCGTGATATTTGAAAGACACTTTGAGTTTGGTTCGGAATAATACCGCCTTGCCATCCTCAATTTGGAGGTCCATTCTGACGACTTCAGCTATGCGAATGTCATCCAGAGACTTGGAAGCCACCTCTACAGCCGAAATAGCTGCCTTTTCCCAGGATTCCTCACTAGTACCGATCAGTTCGATGACTTTGTAAACACTTTCAGCCATTTTCTCTCTCCTTTTCGCGTAAGTCTGGGTGAGTGACAAACGTCAGACAGACAATGACGACAGATCGGGTGCAGCCCTCATAAACTTGTGTTATGAAAAATACCTTATTGCTGATTTATACCCCCATTTGATGATCACTGGACGCTCACTTTTTCGTTCCTTGAATAGAAATTCAACGTCATGGGTATAGATGCCATGTCGACGTGGTGATCCTGACTGAAAGCATCCTATAAAAAAGCATTTTGCCGACGGTCACCCATCTCCACCCCACAAAGCTTATGGAAAACAGGAGGAAAATTATGAGGCGCAAGGACCGCGAAATGGACCGAAGCTTTGGACTTTACGTGATAGATAAGGCACGATTTGGCGTTCTGACGACCATCGGCGAAAAGGGGATCCCTTATTCGGTGCCTGTCTCGCCGGCAAGGGTGGGTGACATCATTTATCTGCACAGCGCTCCTGAGGGCAGAAAGATCGACAACCTGAAGTTCAATGGCGCTGTCACAATGGTCTTTGTGGGGGACATCCACATTCCGGACCCTATCCAGCCTGAAGAATTTGAGGCGCTGAAAGCCGAGAACCAGGTTGCATCATTAGTGGCGAACAAGTTCACAACTGAATTTGAGTCCGCCATCCTCACGGGTACAGCGGTCTTGGTGACATCAGACGAAGAAAAACTTAAGGGACTCAGAGCGATTTCAGAGAAGTTCACGCCCCTCAATATGCCTTATTTTGAGGCCGCGGCGGAAAGTGGGATGTCGAGGACCGTCGTGATCCGGATCGACATTGAAACCCTCACCGCAAAAAGAAAGAAATATGATGCCGATGGCATCGAAATGAAGTGGGGCAGAACGGAATAAGGGCTTTGACGGGCTCTTGCATGCCTATTTTGAGGAGGGATACCCGTGTCGTTGATTGTATGTGTCTTCGTTGGAGAGGGAATTGTGCTGGCAAGTGACAGCCGTTCCACTTATAATCGCATGGAGGAAACCAAAGAGAAGAAAGTACAGACCCTGGGGATTCACACAACAGATACGACGTATAAGACATTCCTGTGCCCCAACCAGATTGGTTTGTCCGTCTGTGGGGAAGTCTCCATAGACAATAAACCGCTGACCGGTTATATTGAAGCCTTTATACGCGAAAACATGGGACCGGAGACGGACATTGACGAGGTGCCGGAAGCCCTGATTACCTATTTCAACCGTTTTGACAATGTGCCGAATTCCAACTTTTTCATAGCGGGGTATAAGAAGGTTGGTTCTGCTTATGAAAAAAGGCTGTGGAACGTTAATATCAAGTCGAAGCGCGCAAAGCGGGAGGGCACGGAGAATCAGGGCGCGTCCTGGTCTGGTGAAGTGGATGTCCTGGCCAGACTTCTGAGTCCAGCTCAGATAAAAAAACCCGATGGCAGCACAGTCGACTTCAAAGCACACGACATTTCGTGGAACTATTTCACTCTCCAGGATGCCGTGGACTTTGCCGAGTTTGCCATCCGCACCACGGTGGATACCATGAAATTCCAGAACAGGCTTAAGACCGTAGGCGGACCTATTGATATTTTAATACTAAAGCCAGGGGAGGCTTACTGGCTGCAGCGGAAGGAACTGAGTGTGTGAGGTGTGAAACCGGGGGTTGATAGGTGGAAGTCGCTGACACCTCATTTCATTTCAGAAGAAACTCGGTGTCTGACACCGAGTTTCATATTTCAACCAAATATGAACATTGATAGAGCCCTTAATGAAAGAAGGATTCACTGCTGTCCGAAACCAGCTTGGCAATCAGGCAACAAACTCTAATGAGATTCAAAAAAAATTTGATTGACATATTTAAGACCTGGATGTAACCTGTATACAGGTAAAGTGTTCAGATTATTCTGAAATCCGTAATACAATTTGGATTTGATGAGTTTATATTTACATGAGTGCTATTTTCGGATAATATTTCAAAGTCAAATCCGAGGAGGTTATACCTTGACCAGACAAACAAAATTAGTCATTCCGAAGAAAAAAGCACAAAACCTAACGGATGTAGCTTATGATGCCATAAAGCATATGATTATTTACAATGAAATAAGTGCTGGTGAATTTTTAAGTGAAAATGTACTTGCTCAAGCTCTGAACATGAGCAGGACTCCGGTGAGGGAAGCTTTAAAAATTCTGGCCAGTGAAAGTTTAGTTGAAATTCACAATGGGATTGGCATATTTGTACGAAATATTACAACGAGAGAGGTTCACGAACTGTTTGAAGTCCGTACTGCGCTTGAATGCGCCGCTGTAAAATCATTTTTAAAGAATGTAACAGAGGAAGATATATATGAATTGGAAAAGAGCTGGATTGAAAGCAAACAAAAGTTGGAAGATGGGATAGAAGTTTCATATGAAGATTTGGCAGGTTCTGATCATAAGCTTCATGCACTGATATTGGATAAGTCAGACAACTTAATAATGCAGGATATAATGCATAGTATCCGTCAAAGGATTCAAAGAATCCAGGCTTTATCTATCAGCAAATTTCCATATCAAGCAGTTACAATTCAGCAGCATTTGGATATTATTCAGGCAATCAGGGAGAAAAATGAAGAAAAAGTTAAGCAGCTATTGGCTGAACATATTCAATTTGCAGAAAACAATGTTTTAAAAGATCCGGATTTTCATCTTTAACGGAAGTTCAACAGCATCTTATATTATTTTGAGCTGCGGGTTGACATAAAGAACTAACAGCAAGAAACGACTTTTTTGCCATTTGACCTGTATACAGGTTGAATGGTGCGTGGATATAGCTCTCTTTTCTTCTAAGATTTTGAAATATGCTAGGGTGCTGCAAGATAAAACATTCTCTAAAGGAGGCAGAATTGTGGAACTGACAAAGTTCGAAAGGGAGATGCTTGAAGGCAAGCATGGAGAAGGTACTGCAATCGCTATGAAAATTCAGGCAGCCATTGGGGATTCATTTCACGCAAAGAGAATGGTACCAATAACACGTGCTCACGTGGCCCTCAGCAATCAAGAAGCTGACCTATGGTTCGCAGAAAAATTGTTAAAAGCGGGTGCACATTGTAAAATTCCACCGACTGTAAATCCAGGATTTAATCTTAATTATTTCACAAGCGCAGGTAAAGTCACTGATGAATTCGCGAGTCTAATGCAGCGCACGCACAATACTTATAAGGCACTTGGCGCAGTACTATCTTATAATTGTACACCATACATACAAACCAATGTCCCATTCTTTGGCGAAATTACCGCCTTTTCTGAGTCAAGTGCAACACCTTACATCAATAGTGTTTGGGGAGCAAGATCGAATCGAGAGGCAGCTCAGAGTGCACTTTGTGCTGCTATTACAGGTGTAGTCCCCGAATATGGACTTTTACTCGATGAAAATCGATTCGGCGACATCTTGGTCAATGTTGAAGCTGATATAAAAAGCGATTTTGAATATCAACTTCTTGGATATATGGGAAAGAAAATTGGACCGGGCATTCCTGTTTTTACTGGTCTCC
This sequence comes from Acidaminobacter sp. QWL-03, assembly GCF_058683855.1. NCBI lineage: Bacteria > Bacillati > Bacillota > Clostridia > Peptostreptococcales > Acidaminobacteraceae > Acidaminobacter > Acidaminobacter sp. QWL-03. The sequence goes on along the minus strand of NZ_CM178752.1, from coordinate 1,133,269 downwards.
CTACACCAATCACACCTGAATCTTTTATGAATCTTGGGGCACAGCTTAATACCTCTGGTGCATATGGCATGTACCACGTTTTGGGTGTTACACCTGAAGCACCAACTATGGAAGCTGCATTTGGCGGAAAAGAACCAAAACGAATAGTCACAATCACAAATGATGATCTGAAGGAGATTCTGTCTCAAATTTCTGAGCCTGGTGAACAAAAAATAGATTTTGCAATGTTTGGTTGTCCTCATTTCACTCTCCGCCAAGTTCAGATTATTGCTGAGCGCATCCGCGGTAAAAAATTGGCTGTCGAAATGTGGATTCTCACCTCAAGTCATACTAAAGAAATGGCGGATCGAATGGGCCTCCTAGAAACGATTAGAGAATCCGGCGGAGATATAGTTTCAGACACTTGTCCAGATCAACCATGCTGGCACTATCTCTCAGGAAAAACCGGAATAACGGATTCACCAAAATGTGCCTATTATCCTAAACGCAGGGGGCTGAATTTTATTATTAGAGATCTTGAAACCTGTATTGACGCCGCGCTGAAGGGGGAAATCGATTAATGTCTGTCAATGAAAAAAGTTTTTCATGCCATCGCATCTCAGAAGGTATCGCTGAAGGTGAAGTAATCGTTTCAAAAGACGACATTATGTTTTATCTGATCAATCCCGAAACAGGAGAGGTGATTGAAAAAGGCCATGATCTAGAAGGTAAAAGCATTGCAGGCAAGATTTTGGTTTTTCCGGGCGGTAAAGGAAGTTCAGTAGTTCAAGCCGATGGTCTTTATCAGCTGGCAATGAAACAGAATGCACCTAAGGCTATGATCATACAGAATCCCGATACAGTGCTTGTATCCAGCGCTATCATAATGGAGGTCCCAATGGTGGATCAATTGGATGAAGCCTTCTATGCTGAATTAAAAGAAGGTTGTAAGGTCAGGGTAGATGCAAATTCAGAACAAGTCGTATTTATCTGATTCATTTAGGCAAATTGATTTATTTTGGAGGTGAGAAATCAGGACTTTTGATTACATATAGTATATAGGTCTGGGTTGTTTGGAGTGAACATCAAATTTGAGGAGGAAGACTATGAAAAAGTTATTTGCACTTCTGTTGATTCTTGTGATGATTATTGGTATGACGGCTGGATGCAGCAGTCCTGCACCTGCGCCTGCAACTGAGACACCTGCGGAAACGCCTGCAGAAGCACCTGCAGAAAAAGCCGTCATTAAAGTAGCTCACATTGTTTCTGAAGAAACTGCGACACATCGTGGTGCAGTTGCCTTCAAAGATTATGTAGAAAAAGAATCTGGCGGTTCTATAGAAGTTCAACTGTTCCCAAATGGACAATTGGGTGGCGATCTTCAGTTAACGGAAGCAGTCGCGTTAAACACAATCCAGATTGCGATTCCTTCGACAGCTGTATTAACAGCCTATGATCCAATCTTTGGACTGCTCGATCTCCCATTTATATTTAAAGACGTTCATGCAGGCTTCAATGCGCTGGATGGAGATCTTGGCAAGAAGTTGGATGAAAAACTGGCTCCGGTTGGCCTCTTGAATCTGGGTTATAGCTACAATGGTGCCCGCAGCATGTCAAATAATGTAAGACCAATCAACGAGCCAAAAGATCTTGTAGGCATAAAGATGCGTGTTATGGAAAGCCCAGTCTTCATAGACATGTTCAAATACTTGGGTGCCAATCCGACTCCAATGAGCTTTGGTGAAGTCTTTACAGGTCTCCAGCAAGGGACTGTCGATGGCCAGGAAAATGCGCCGGCACTTGTTTATGCGTCGAAATTCTATGAAGTACAGGAGTTCTACAGCCTTACAAGCCACGTACAATCCTACCTTGCTAATGTTATGAATGCAGATTTCTTCAACGGATTATCTGAAGATCAGCAGAAGGTTGTCATGGATGGCGCTAGAAAATTCCTGATAGAAGCAGAACGTGAAGATGAGATTAACGACAATATCGCGACTGTAGACAAATTAAAAGAAGCAGGCATGACCGTTAATGAAATTTCAGCAGAAAACATGCAAAAATTCATGGATGCATTGGTTCCAATGCATGACAAGTATAAAACTGAATTCGGTCAGGAATGGTTTGACCTAATTGAACAGTACAACAAGTAAAACTTCCCCTTTGACATTGCCCCACTTTGGCCGGGAGGCGGATTCTGCCTCCCGGCATCTTTCAAATTCAAGCATATTAATAATAAAATTCTGGTTATTCCTCCTAGTTTATTTTGGAAGAAGGTGATGTGGATGAGAAAATTGCTTCGACTCTACACTAAATTTGAAGAACGACTATTAGTTGCTAGCCTTGTTTTTACAGTTGTTCTGATCTTCGTGCAGGTCATTATGCGATACGTGTTTAATAATTCATTATCCTGGAGTGAAGAGCTTGCGCGTTATATATTTATTTGGCAAATCTGGTTAGGAACAGGTGTTGGCATTCGAATGAAAGAGCAAATCCGGGTAGAAATACTTGTTAAGAAGCTGAGTCCAGCAGGGGCAAAGTGGTTGAATGCCATAGCTCTGACTATCCTTCTAATATTTTGTATCTTTCTCGTCATCAATGGTTACCAGCTCGTATTGAAGATTGCTGGAAGAAACGCGCTTTCGACCGCTTTGAAAATTCCGTTAAGTTATGTCTATTTATCTCTGCCATTCAGTTCGGCGATCACAAGTGTGTATATCATTGATCAGTTGGTAGAACTATTCAGACCAGCGAAAGAAGCCGAAGGGGGGACAATATAAGATGGAAGCATTATTTCTGTTTGGGTCCTTTATTGTCCTGATCATACTGAGCGTTCCAATAGGTTACGCTGTTGGAATTTCCACTGCGATTACGCTGTTCTTATTTGCAGACATTCCACTGGTTATGGTAACACAAAACGCCGTAGCTGGGTGTGATTCATTCCCTTTGATGGCTATACCGTTTTTCATCCTTGCTGGAAGCCTGATGAGCACTGGTGGTGTGGCAAAACGACTCCTTGACTTTGCCAACATGATCTTTGGTTACTTTACTGGCGGCCTAGCTATGGTTACAACTGTTTCATGCATGTTTTTCGCGGCCATTTCCGGTTCAGCCATGGCGACGACATCGGCTATTGGAACGTTTATGATCCCAGCCATGAAAGAAAGGGATTACGACACTAGTTTTGCTGCATCTTTAACTGCTGCTGCAGGAACCATCGGCGTCATCATTCCTCCAAGTATTCCTTTCGTCATCTATGGTGTCGTTGTCAACACCTCCATCAGCGACTTGTTTATTGCAGGTTTTATACCTGGCGTTTTGATGGGTATTGCATTACTGGTAACCTCTTACATATTGGCAAAAAAATTTGGCTACAAAGGCACTGGGCATTTTCCTAAACCAAAAGAAGTTATAACGTCTTTCAAAGAAGCCATTTGGGCGATATTGGCTCCAACCATAGTTCTTGGCGGCATTTATGCTGGTGTTTTTACGCCTACAGAAGCTGCGGTTATTGCAGTCGTCTACTCTGCGTTTGTCGGGGCATTTATCTACAAAGAACTAACCTGGAAGCTGCTTTACAAATCATTGTTTGATACCATTTTAATCAATGGCATCACAACTTTTATGGTGGGTTTCTCCATGGCTTTTGCGGGATATCTGAGCATTCAGCAGATCCCAACGGCGATTGCAGATTCAATCATGACCCTTACAACCAACAAAATTTTGCTTTTGTTGATTATCAACTTATTTCTTTTGGCGATTGGCTGCTTAATTGATAATATCCCAGCGACCATTATCCTTTCCCCAATACTGCTGCCAATTGTTACTCAACTCGGTATGTCACCTATCACATTTGGTGTTGTGATCACAATGAACTTGGCGATAGGTTTTGTTACGCCGCCATACGGCATTAATCTGTTCGTGGCATCAGCTGTTGGGAAGGTCTCTATTGGCAGCATGATGAAATACATGAAATATTTTCTAGTGGCTTTGATCATTGTTTTGATGATCACGACTTATGTGCCGGCCACCACTATGTTTTTGGTCGATTTGTTGAAATAAGTAAAATTATATTCAATAAAACTTTGACATCAGGGATCTATGGAGGTGCACTATGAAGTTAACTGTTGAAGAAAAAGATATGCTCGAGGGAAAATATGGAGAAGGCATTGCAGCAGCAATGAAAATTCAAGTTGCAATGGGTGAGACATTTGAGGCTGAACGCATGGTGCCTATTACTCGGGCTCATGTGGCACTGAGTGCTCAGGATGCAGATCTTTGGTTTGTGGATAAACTTCTCAAGCTAGGTGCACATTGCAAGGTATCACCCACTGTAAATCCGAGTATTGACCTTAAATATTTGAAAAAGCATCTTTTTGAGATTCCGAAGGCTGGTATTGATATTGTCAGTGCCACAAATGAAGCTTACAAGCAAATTGGGGCAACCTTAACCTTCGATTGCACACCGTATTTACAACAAAACGTTCCAGGATTTGGTGAAGTCATCGCTTTTTCTGAATCCAGCGCCACACCATATGTCAATTCAGTATTTGGGGCAAGATCCAACCGTGAATCTTCACAAAGCGCTCTCTGTGCAGCAATTACTGGTTTAGTCCCGGAATATGGACTGCTTTTGGACGAAAACAGAAAGGGCGAAATTCTGGTCGAAGTCGAAGCTAAAGTTGAAACTGATTTTGATTATCAGCTCCTGGGATGGTGCTATCCAGAACTTTATAAAGGACTGGAGATTCCAGTTTTCACCGGCATAAAATCAAGACCAACGCCTGCTGGATTCATGAATTTTGGGGCTCAACTCAATACTTCCGGCGCAGTCTCCATGTATCACATGGTAGGCATTACACCGGAAGCGCCAACGCTTGAAGCTGCATTCGGAAACAATAAAATAAAACATCGGTTAAAAATCACAGATCAGGACTTGGCTGCGACCAGAGAAAGGTTGTGCAGGGAACCAGGCAAAATTGATTTTGCCATGTTTGGATGCCCTCATCTCAATATTGATCAAGTGGAGACTATTGCTAAAACCGTTGGAGAACGTAAATTCGCTGTCGACTTTTGGGTGCTCACCAGCTCACTGACACGTGAACTTGCGGACCGCATGGGTTTCTTGGATGTCATTCAACGCGCTGGCGGTCATATCATCGCGGATACATGTATTGATGTACCACCTTGCTGGCAGCCGTATTACGGGATGAATGCTGTCACTGACTCTCCAAAGTGCGCTTATTACAACGAGATCAGAGGGATTAAATTTAAAATTCGTCCGTTGGAAGAAGCCGTAGAGGCGGCGATTCTCGGGGAGGTGCTTAAATAATGGGAACAAAATTTTACTGTAAACGAATTTCTGAAGGTTACGCGGAAGCTGAAGTCATAATATCAAAAGACGCCGTGTGCTACTATTTGGTTGAGCCTGAAACCGGTTTGGTTGTCGAACGCAATCACGATCTGGAAGGCCGGAACATTGCAGGCAAGATTCTGATGATGCCGTCAGGAAAAGGCAGTTCAGTGGTTCAAGCCGATGGTCTCTTTAAGCTTGGTCGAAATCAAAAAAGCCCACTCGGTATGATTATTGAGCATGCAGATCCCGTATTAGTTTCAAGTGCGTTGATATTTGAAGTGCCCATGGTCCACAAAGTAGACCCAGAATTCTACAAGTTGGTAAAAGATGGTGATCGAATTATTCTGAATGCCACAGAGGGCTGGATTGAAATTTTATAGACCATAAGTGTTCAAGAATTCAACTCAATCAGCCATACTTAAAATGATAGTTAACCTGAACTAAAGGGAGGCATTCAATTCATGCAAATGATGATACCCTATGGGCCAGACAGAATCACTTTTGAAATTCCGAGTGAAAATTTTCTATTTGAAGGTACTCTGAAGAACACAAAGGGAGAGTCTCATCTAGCTGAAGCAGTTCGAAAAAGTCTGGATAACCCCTTTGGATGCCAGTCACTCAGGGCTTGCGTGAAGCCAAAAGACCGCGTCCTCATATTGATTGAGGACGCGACTAGATCAACGCCGGTTAAAGAAATCCTGCCTGTTTTAGTCGATTACCTACTAGAATGTGGTTTAACGTATGAACAGATTGAGATTTTGACGGCACCTGGATCTCACAGGATGATGACAGAAGCAGAAATATTGGATAAAGTTGGTCAGGATCTATTTGATAAACTCAAGATCCATCAGCATGATTACCAGGATGAAGGCAGTATGGTCACGATGCCTTCAGTCTTCGTAAAAGGATTTGAAATTCCTGTCCAGGTCAACAGAAAAGTAAATGAAGTGGATTTTATAATTGGAATTGGCAATATCATCCCACATTCTGATGCTGGATTTTCAGGTGGTGCCAAGATTCTGCAGCCAGGCATTTGCGGATACCCCACCACGGCTGCAACGCATATTTCGGCTGCTATGCTCGATGAGATCCCGCTTGGCATTGTAGACAACCCGTGCAGGCTTGGAATGGAGCAGGTCGCAAGACAAGCGGGATTGAAATTCATCATCAACACAGTCAAGAATCCTCTTGGTGAGGTTATAGAAATTGTCAGCGGTGATTTTGTTGAGGCTCATCGGGAGGGTGCCAGAATTTCAAGAAATGCTTTTTCTATTGAAATGCCAGAACTTGCCGATATTGTCGTCGTCAGTTCATACCCTGCAGATTTGGATTTCTGGCAAGCTTTGAAAGGGGTTACCTCAGCTTATTTTGCTGTTAAGCCAGGCGGAACTATTGTCTTTGCCAGCCCATGTTATGAAGGGCTTGCCCACAATCACCCAAAATTTTCTGAATGGTTGAGTATGAGCTATCATGACATTCTCGAAAAGGCAAAAGCTGCACCTATTGATGATAAATCGATCGATCTCATCTCAGCTGTTCTTGCTGTCTGCAATTCAAGAGCTCGAGAAAAAGCTCAGATTTTAGTTGTTTCACATGGTCTGAGTGATGAAGATGTCAAGGTATTGGGTTACAAGCGTGAGGAAAGTGTTCAATCAGCCGTGGATCAGCTGCTAAAGCGGAATCCTGGCGCAACCATTGGTATCCTTCCACGTGGTGGGGACTGCCTGCCGGTATTAAAAAGTCAGGCAGAGGGTGTCGCGCTATAACCTGTCTGAATTGCAATGCGGCCTATCCCACAACACAGGGAGGTTTGAACCTTGTTCAGAGAATGTTTGCAGTATTTGGACCCATATAAAGCAGGGAAACCGATTTCAGAGTTAAAGATAGAATTAGGTCTAGAACAAGTTTATAAATTGAATGCAAACGAAAATCCCATGGGCCCATCAACTGAAGCCATGAAAGCGATTGCTGCCATTATTGATCAGATCAGCACTTATCCGGATGCAGGTTCAGATAGACTTAGACTCGCGCTATCTGGGCTTTTGGGAATTAAACCGTCACAAATCCTGCTCGGAAATGGCGGAGATGAGCTAATTAGACTAGTGACCGAAATTTTAATTGATCCAGGAGATGAAGCTATTGCAGTTGTGCCCTATTTCACACTATATAAAAATAATGTACAACTCATGAATGGGATACTCAAAGAAGTTCGTTGTGAGTCTTTTGATTTCGAACCTAAGAGCATATTGGAGGCAATAACATCAAAAACCAGATTGATTTTTTTGACCTCCCCCAATAATCCAACCGGTACAATTATTCACAGGGAAAAATTAATTGAACTTCTATCTCAGGTGCCAAAAGATATAGTCATTTTGCTTGATGAAGCTTATTATGATTATGCAGCAGACTGCCTGGCGTATCCGGATGGTATTGCTTATCTGAAGGATTACGATAATCTGATTGTACTTAGAACGTTTTCCAAATCAGCTGGGCTCGCTGGTATAAGAGTTGGATATGCTGTTTCTTCTGAAAAGATCATCGAGGCGTTAATGAAAGTCAAACTCGTTTTTAATGTCAATTTATTGGCTCAGGCAGCTGCTCTGGCAGTACTTCAAGATCCGAGACATATTCAAAAAAGCATACAACAAAACAAAAGGTCATTGAAGAGACTATGCGATTATTTTGATTCTAAGGGCCTTGAGTATGTGCCATCCTTTGCCAATTTTGTGTTTGTAAATTTTGGTTGCCCTGTATTAGAGGTAATCCAACATTTATCAAAGGACGGGATCTTTATTACACCTGGCACGGTTTGGGGGTATGACACTTGGGGAAGGATTTCAACCGGTTCAGATGAAGCCATGACCGCAGTGATCCATTCAATGGATCGATGGATGATGAAGTAAAGTGAGAAACGTTTAGAGACTCAGGCAGATAAAAATCGTGTCTTGAAATCGATTCAATTACCAATTTCAATAAAATTTGTATATAAACTTCTCAGATTCAAATTCACTATATTTCTAAAGCTTGCTTCCTAAAACGACCCTCCTCTCCAACATAGCTCCAAAAGTTCCAAAACCCAGCGACACCCCCTCGGGGGTGTCGTTTACTTTCCCTAAATATGCTATAATAATCCATACGCATTCACATTGACAAGGAGGTCGGTACTTTGGAGCTCACCTATTACAAATGCCCGCTTTGCGGCTTTATTTATCAAGTGCCGGAGTACTGGATGGACTTTTCTCCTGAGGAAACCCTGGAGATGTCGCACATTAATCTGGAAACCAAGGAACTCTGCACGGAGACTACACTTCAGAAGCTGAAGCCTTAATACTACGACGCCGGAGGAACCCATCTTGACGACCCTTAAGATTGCCATGCTTCATCTAAACTCAATTGCCGGCGAGGTCGACCACAACAGGCGCCTGATTGAGCGCGGCATCGATACCGCTCTCAGGGCTGGCGCGACATGGATTATCACGCCGGAAACTGCCGTCAGCGGGCTGCAGTTTACTCATTTGATAGGAACGTCCTGGATTGAGCCGCAGCCAGATGCTTGGTCGCTGGAACTCGGCAGGCGTGTGAGTGCCGCTGGCGCTTATTTGTTCCTTGGGCAGCCTGAACAAGGCGAAGATGGACTTTTTTATAATACAGTCTTTGTGCTGGGCGGTGGGAAAGGAACCATCGGCAGCCAGAGGAAGATGATCGTGCACTCGGATGGCTGGTCGAGCTTTGGCGAGGAGATTAAGCCAGTGGACATAGACCATATCCGTGTTGGCATCATGATCTGTGCGGACGCGTACACCAATAAGGTCGCGGATCGGCACCTCTCACAGGGTGTGCAGGTGCTGGTGGCGCCGAGTGCCTGGGGCCCCGGGCTCTACGGACCTGAGGGCGAGTGGGAGCAGCGCTCCAGGGAAACGGGACTGCCTGTGTTCGTGTGCAACCGGACGGGGGAGGACAAAACCGTGAAGTTTTGGGAGGCGGAGAGTCTCGTGATCCACAGGGGTAAACGGCTTCTGACTCACAGGACCCAGCGCTCCGAAGCGCTGGTCTTTGAATGGGACTTCACAGCGCAGCGTCTGATATCAGAGTTTTTTGAGATCTTTGAAATTGCAGACAAATAATGCCATGGAGGCGATTCACATGACCTATCATACAGCGGATCTCGGTCCTATTCGTTTTACATTAAGACCGTTCCAAAAAAGTGACCTCGATTGGGTCATAGACCGCCATGACAGGCTTTATACTGAGGAGCAGGGTTTTGACAACACCTTCCGTCCCTATGTGGAGGGACCGGTCTATGACTTTGGCGCTTCAGCGATCCCGGAGAAGGAAAACCTTTGGGTTGCTGAGGCCTGGAAAGGCATAGGGTCTGAAGGCATACGGGCCGGTATGATCGCTATAGTCCGCGCGGACGACACAACGGCTCAGCTCAGGTGGTACCTCATAGAGCCCGAATTTCGCGGTTTGGGACTAGGCAGGACCATGCTGCGCACCGCCCTGGGGTTTACGAAAGCGGCGGGTTATTCCAAAGTATTTCTTTGGACCGTCAGCCAGCTGGATGCTGCGCGCCACCTCTATACGGATTTTGGCTTCCAGATTACCGAGGTCGAGACCCACGAGATCTGGGGAAAGGTTCAGACGGAAGAACGGTGGGAGCTGGCGCTGTAGGCCGTTTCTCGCCACGCATAAAACAGGCAGCATTGACGGGCAGAGCTGTAAAATGGACATCTTGTTTCTCATAAGCGTCACAACCAGGCGCACCCGTGAGTTGGCTTCAAAAAACTTACATATTAAGGAGAAAAGAGCCATGAACGTCGTCAAGTTGTTTCGGAGTTTAATACTGCTGCTCCATGTCTTTGTTGGCGTGGGTGCTATCGCGGGTGGTCTTGGCGCCATCCTCAACCCTGTCACACCAGGAGGCGCAAGTGTGGAACTGCTCAAGACAGGGCCCTTTGAGACCTTCCTCATTCCCGGAATCATCTTATTCACTTTGTTTGGACTCGGCAATCTTGCCGCAGCTGCATGGCTAGTGCTGCACTGGAGGCAGCCGGACCGCGGCGCCCTGATCCACGGTTATGCCACTGGCATTCTGGGCGCGGGCCTGATCATCTGGATTGTCGTTCAGTGCCTGATGCTTCAAATGATCGTGCCGCTTCATGTGATAATGTTCTGCGTGGGCACTGTTCAAGGCCTTTACGCCTTCAAGCGCCTTTGGGAACGAAGCGCGTTTCCGGTCAGTCTGGTCAAACAGGTGCTGGGCGGATTGAAATAACTAAATGAGGGTGCCCGTTAAGAAGCGTACGCCGCCATGACCTTCTTTAAGCGTTCTCTCAATAGGGCACCCTTTACCCATAGAGCATCTATTTTGAATGATAAGGGCAGGTGAGTGCATGAAGGACCGCGTTTCAAATGAACGGATCACAACTAAATCAAAGCGCCAAGCAGGGAAGATCGCCCTTATGTTCCTGCTTACGGTCATAATTGCCGCCTCTTTTTTTGGTGCTTTGCCGATGGTCTTCGCCACTCAGGCCCCGCCCCGAGTCACTACCCAGGCCCACGCCCCAATTGCTCAGGAAACCCTAGAGGCCATTGAAAACCTGAATGCCGAGGAACTTGCCCTGTTGTCTGAGCTTTTCGAGACCGCTTCACGTATCGATCAGCTGGAGGCTGAATTGGCTGTGATCCAGAACGACATCCACACCCTTGGCGGTCAAATTGAAGCAAAGCAGACTCAGATCAATGAACGTGAAAGGGACTATAACGCTGTCAGAGACACCCTTGGAGAGATCCTGAAGTCCCAGCAGCGTGCGGGTGCAGCTTCCAACCTGGAGATTGTTCTCAACGCCACATGCCTGAAGGATCTGCTCAGACGGTTAAATTTGCTCAGGGAATTGTCCCGCAAGACCGATACCCTGATGCAGGAGACCCAGGCTGCGCACCTCAGGCTGGAAGAAGAAAAAGCGGCGCTTTCGGTACTCTTTGAGGCGCAAAAAACTAAAGAAGCTGAGCTGGCAGCATCCCTGCGCAGCCTCTCTGAAGCAAAAATCACCCTCGAATCCCAGCTTCAAGCCTTGGCCTCAGACCGGGCTTTTTATGAGGCGAACCTTAAGAGACTGGATCAGAGCTGGTCTGCCTTCAAACCTGTCTTCACCGAATCCGTCACCACCCTGTCTGAGATGCTGGAATCGGGAGATGTCCCTATTGGGAAGATTGAACTTGAGTTTTCCCCAAGCGGGGTAAAGGGACGGATCACGGATGACAACTTTAATGCAGTAGTCAGCCGACGACAAGGCCTTCCCGAACTTCGTTTTGACTTCACCAAAAAAGGTGTTCTCATGACCTTTGTCAAGGAAAAAGCTGAGCTTCAGGGCTCTTTCGAAATTGTGGATCAGCGTACGCTGGCATTCGAAGTCGTAAGCGGCACTTTCCAAGGGGTCTCAATGAGCCAAGCTGCCTTGGAAGACCTGGTATCCAGGGGTACATTAACCTTTGACCTTACGGGTACCTTAGGAAAAAGCACATTGCGACAGATCACCCATGAGGATGGGGCGATCACACTCACCATAGATATTAAACTATTTTAGGAGGTGTCCCGTGATTCATGCCGAAAAAGCCAGTCTGACGTACCGCGATGGGACACAGGCCCTGAAGACCTTTGATCTACATATTCCAAAAGGCGAGCTGGTCTATATTACAGGTCCCAGTGGCTCAGGCAAGACCAGCTTGTTAAAACTGCTGATGGGCATTGAATTCACTTCCTCCGGCTCGTTGGAGGTTTTGGGCCAGCCCATGTCGGCGCACCATGAAAGTGCCATAAGAAAGATGCGAAAGCAGGTTGGCCCCGTCTTTCAGGATTTCCGACTTTTAGAGGGCCGTTCAGTCATGGACAACGTCCTGCTGGGCATGCGATTTTTGGATATCAAGCCACATGACAGGGAGGACAGAGCGGAGGAAAGCATTCACAGAGTGGGTCTCGACCATAAGCGCCATCATCCCATCAGCAACCTGTCCTGGGGTGAGTGCCAACGCGTGAGTATTGCCAGAGCGGTCGCCCGAAACCCCATTCTGATTGTTGCAGATGAACCTACAGGTAACTTAGACATGGAGAACGCAGTCAACATTCTGCGGCTTCTGGAATCCTTCCGGTCACCTGAGACGACGGTGGTCATAACGACCCATGCGACGCATTTGATGACCACGGGTCAACCGCTCCTGCACCTGATCATGGAAGCGGGGCAGATGACCGCAGAAAGGCGGGGTGCAGATGTCTAAACTGATGAGTAACCTGGACTACGTCTTCCAGGAAGTCAAAACTATCTTAAGGCTGAACGGCATTTCCAGTCTCCTGTCCCTCGTCAGTTTGACTCTGATCTTTTTTGTGGCTATTTTGGCTATGAGCAGCTGGCAGATCAGCACCAGCCTGGTTCAGGCCCTCGAAAGCGAGGCAGAGATCAGCGTTTATTATGACGCGGCCCGGGTTGAAAGCGGCGATCTGGATTTGTCCAGCCTGATCTCAAAGATCGAGTCTGCCGATGGTACCCTGACCACACTCCCCATCAGCGCAGAAGACGCCTACACACAAATGTCGGTCATTTTAGGACAGGACGCAGCGGTACTGAACCATTTTGACGAGAACCCCTTTGAACCCTATTTGGAAGTGGGTATTGATTTGAACAAGCTGTCTGTAGTGATTGACGAGATCCAAGGTCTCGACGGTGTGGTCTACGTCCGTGACAATCAGACGGTGCTTGAAAAGGTGGCCTCCATTGCGGGCGTCGTTTCCGGGATAGGAATCTTTGTAGCCATAGCCGTGGGACTGGCTACCTTGATGGTCACCTCCCACATCATTCGCGAAGGGGTACATTCCAACCGGGAGCAGATTATGACGCTGAAGCTGCTGGGCGCCCCAAATGGATTTATCTATCAGCCCTATGTCATGGGCGGTGTGTTGTTGACTACTTTGGCAGGATTGATGGCCGCCGGACTGTTTATGTGGTTTGTGACGGTTGTCAGTGCAGATCTGGCGGAAGTCATAACCTTCCTTCCACCGGTCAATGCCGGCCATATGATTTCTTTGACTTTGTGGGGTTCAGTTGTGACGAGCTTTGTTCTTGGTCTCGCTGCGAGCCTGCTTGGCCTCAGCATGATCCGAAATCATGGGATGCGGGTCTGAGGCGGTTTATGGACTAGACGAGCAGCAACCTATCAATGGATAAGGTGAGGAAGGCGGTGACGCCTTCCTTTTTGGTGTTTGGATGGAAGGCGGTGTCTGACACCGTCTTCCATTAAGGGGCGGCACTTTCTTTCCTTATTTTTTTATGCTAAATTAAGATAAAGATTAATGTGCCAACCCCATAAAACAAATCTGCATAGGAAAGGTTGATTTAAGTGATATCAAGCAAAATGATGGAACAAGTCTCAAAGAGCTCCGTGATCCGCGCTATGTTCGAGGAAGGCAAACGCCTTGCCAGCCTATACGGCGCAGAGAACGTCTATGATTTCAGTCTTGGCAATCCAAATGTCGAAGCGCCTGAGGAAGTCAAAAAGGCAATCATTGAAATATTACAGGAAGAGAAACCTGCCGCTATCCATGGTTATATGAACAATTCCGGCTACGAAGAGGTGCGGGAAGCGATTGCTCAAAGCTTAAACAATCGATTTGGAACAGGCTTCAACGCAAAAAACATTCTTATGACTGTTGGCGCTGCCGGTGGATTAAATGTCGTTTTCAAGACGCTCCTCAATCCAGGGGATGAAGTCATTACGTTTGCGCCATTTTTTGGGGAATACAACAGCTATGCTTCCAACTATGACGCTAAACTGGTCGTCGTTCCGCCGAATACAGTCGATTTTCAGCCGAACCTCGACGCCTTCAGCGATCTGATTACAGACAGAACTAAAGCCGTTATAGTCAATTCGCCCAACAACCCAACGGGCGTTGTGTATTCGGAAGCGACCATCATCAAGCTTGCCGAAATACTGAGTGAAAAGCAGAAAGCTCTGGGCACAAGCATCTACATAATTTCTGACGAGCCTTACCGCGAGCTGGCTTATGACGGTGTCGAGGTGCCTTATCTCACCAAATACTATACCAATACTATTGTGGGCTATTCTTACAGCAAATCGTTATCACTTCCAGGAGAGCGCATAGGTTATCTGGTGATGCCAACGGAAATGGCAGATTTTGAAAACTTTGTCTCCGCTGCGAACATTGCCAACAGGATCCTTGGTTTTGTCAACGCGCCTTCACTTTTTCAGCGCGTCATTGCTAAATGCCTGGACGCACAAGTAGATTTGGAAGGTTACAACAAAAACAGAGAACTGCTCTACAATAATTTGAAAGCTTTTGGTTATGACTGCATCAAGCCTGAGGGCGCTTTTTATATGTTCGTCAAAGCACCGGTTGCAGATGACAAAGCCTTCGCTGAGATGGCCAAATCAAAAAACATTCTTTTGGTACCTGGAAGTGCCTTTGGCTGTCCGGGGTATGTCAGAATCGCTTATTGTGTTGCTTACAGTACCATTCAGAACGCACTGCCAGGCTTCAAGACTTTAATTGAAGAATGCTGCGCTTAATGCTGACAAGGCTTAAAGCGCTCTCGTTCTGCGCCGCTAAAGGAGGTCTATTCCATGATCCGGGACATGATGGACTCAAATGAATATCAGCTTTGGGAGGGGAAACCTGAAAAGGTGACCTATATAATAGGAAATCCAGTAATGTATGTCGTTGCTTTGGTCTGGGGTGCCTTTGACTTCGCGTTTATTGGCTTGATGTTCGGCGTTGGCGGTGGATTGCCAATGGGATTTGGACTGTTCATGGTCCCATTCTTCCTGCTGCATTTGATGCCGGTCTGGATCGCTGTAGGCGGGCCTATCTATAGAGCCATAAACTGGAATTACATTCAGTATATCTTGACTGACAAGCGGATTTATATTCAGTCCGGTGTAATTGGCAGAGACATCAATGTCGTGGAGTTTACAGACATCAGTGAACCAGAAGTCAATGTCGGTCTCATTGAAAAACTCAGAGGCTGCGGGACCATTCGTCTGACGCCATCATTTTACAGGAACAGCCAAGGGAACCAGCAGCGATCCAACAAGGGCGCTCTGCTGCACATTGAGGATCCTTACAATGTCTATAAGCGCATTAAACAAATGTCAGTGGATATTAAAAGTGATATTCATTATCCCAATGCGCTCAGACCTGGGGAGAATCCTGGCTATAACACAAAGTACGACCCAAAATAAAGGCGCGAAGATAAAATTACGAGATTATGTTATGTTTACTAACTCAACTTGACGTTTTTAGCTAAGTCCTGGGAGGTCGTTTTAACTATGGAATTTCTGGAACGTGTCAAACTGAACCGCAGCTATCGCGGCTTCGATCAGGAGAGGATCGTAAAGCGTGAGGAACTGGAGTCTCTAGTTGAGCTCGCGCGCTTTTGTCCATCAAGCATCAATTTCCAGCCTTTGAAGTTTTATCTCTCTTGTGATGCGCAGACGAACGCTGTTATACAGCCCCTGACGGGTTGGGCGAGAAGATTGCCGCATTTGAATCTGCCTCGAGAGGGCCATAATCCAACGGCATTTATTGTCATTTGCGCAGACAAAAATATTGCGTCAAATCCTGAGCGGTTCATGAAGGATGTTGGCATTGTCGCACAAACTATGCTTCTTGGGTCGATTGATCTGGGTCTTGGCGGCATTATGATTGGTAATTTCAGCGCTGCGAAAGTGTCAGAAGCGCTTCAACTGGCAGACCACTTAGAGCCGGTGTTGATCGTCGCCATCGGCAAACCGGATGAGGAAGTGAGACTGACAGAGTTGCCGGACAGCGGTGACGTCAGCTACTCACGGGATGAGCAGCATGTGACTTATGTGCCGAAACGGCCTATGAATGAGCTGTTGATTAACAAATAGAAAAAAGTCTAAAGATGATGGGATTATATTTGCCCAGTCTGAATAGACCGACATAAAAAAGAATGCAAAAAAACAGACAACCCCAGTCGAAAAACCGGGGTTGTTTTTTAATGTGTGAAATTCTAAATGAGTGGATCTCCTTAGCCGAAGAAGTTCATGAAGGTAGTGATAATGGCGGCATTGAAGAAGTCAATGAAAAGGCTGCCTACCAGTGGAAGGATGAAGAAAGCGACTGGTGATGGGCCAAAACGGCCAGTGATTGCTTGCATATTGGCAATGGCGTTCGGTGTCGCGCCCATGCCAAAGCCGCAGTGACCGCCTGTGATGACCGCAGCATTGAAGTCACGGCCCATGACATTAAATGTGACAAATATTGCGTAGATTGCCATAAGAACAGTTTGCGCCAACAGCATGACGACCATTGGGACAGCCAGCTCTGCAAGTTCCCATAACTTAAGGCCTGAGAGTGCCATAGCAAGGAAGAGGGAAAGGGCAATGCCGCCAATCATTTCGATCTCAATTTCAGGTGTCTTCCAAGACTTTTTAATGTCAGAAATATTACGCATAATGGCTGCAGCGAACATTGCGCCAATATATGACGGGAAGGTCATGAACTGGCCGAGGAAAGCAGAAATAATGGTTCCGATACCCATTGCTATGATAATCTGAATGGTTGCTGATGTAATTGTAGCTGGAATCAGTTGCTCTTCTACCGAGTTCTGAAGGAATTCCGGATCTTCGTGCATTTTAGCGTGATCAGCAATCTCCATATTTTTCATGTCGGAAGCTGAATCTGGCTTAAGTTTGTTTTTATCGATGAGGAACTTCGCAATTGGTCCGCCAATCATACTGCCCATAACCAGACCAAAGGTTGCGGAAGCCATGGCGACAGACATTGCACCGACAGCGCCCCGTTCTTCAAAGAGCGGCGCGAAAGCGCCAGAAGTGCCGTGTCCGCCAGTCATTGGCGTAGAGCCGGTGGCCAAACCAATAAGTTCGTTGAGACCGAAAACTTTTGCGAGACTTACGCCAAGGATATTTTGCAATACGACCAGACCAATGGCTGCCATAAGGAATACAAAGACTTTGACCCCGCCTTTTTTAAGGACTCGGAGACTCGCCGTGAAGCCGACAGTTGTGAAGAAAGCAGTCATTAAAACACTTTGAAGTGTGTTATTGAAGACGAAGGCGAGGATTCCGGTTTGTCTGAGAATGAGTGCGATAATAGCGAACAATAAACCACCGACTACTGGTGCTGGAATGCAGAATTTTTCGAGGAATTGGAGACGTTTTCTGAGGAACTGGCCAATGAGCAGGACGACTGTGGCGAAAGCTAAAAACTGAATCATATCCAGGTTTAGTGCCATCATTCCGATTTCTTGATTCATTTCGAACATTTACATACCCCCTGAGATTTAAGCTTTGAATGAGTGCGGCTGACATAATATAAGTCACAATAATGACGCTGGCTCATTATAGTATGCACCTCACAAAATCGCACAGCATTCGACAAAATGTAACAAAAATACTTTTCATTCTTTTGTAAACTGTTTGAATATTCAAGAGTATGCGTAAAAATATTCAACCGCCTTCGTTTTCCAGTCTGAGTATATTTTTGAAAAGCGGGTATCATCGAAGTGATGTAGATCGCCTCTGTCAGGAGGAACGAAAGTGAAAACACTTCAAGCATATTCGAGGAGGATGGTCAAATGAGAATTATTATGGGGATTTTGATTGGTCATAGAGAAGAGGAGGCGCTCAAGGTTCAAGAGCTTCTAACGCGCTATGGATGTTACATCAAGACGCGTCTTGGCCTTCATGACACCCCTGTTGAAGGCTCTTGCAGCTCAAAGGGTTTGTTGATTCTCGAATTTTTGCCTGGCAACGAAAAGGAAGTTGACGCCCTTGAAAGTGAACTTAAAAAGTTGGAATCCTTTGTCGTTAAGCGCATGGAATTCTGATGTATAGAAATATGCCGTTACGCACCTGTAACGGCTTCTTTCATAAACCAGCATATAGCATTTGACAGCTGGGCTGTGAACCAACAGATTCATCAAATACGACACATTTATGAGAGGTGAATTATGAAAAAACATTTGATTTTACTGGCATTTTTATTGGTCCTGACTCTCGTTTTTGGAACAGGGTGCGGCCAACAATCCGAGTCTCCGGATGAAGCGCCTGCTGAGCAGCCTTCTGAAGTTTCAAAAGAACCGGTCGTCGTCGCCACAATGCTGGATTCAGAGGGCAGCATCTTTGGCAAAATGATCATTCAGATCCTCAACGCAAACGGCATCGAAACAGTGGATAAGGTCAATTTTGGAACACCGGACATTCTGAGAAAGGCGCTGGAAAACGGAGAAGTCGATCTGGTCCTCGATTATACTGGCTCCGGCCAATATTATCATCCTGAGGACGCTGCAGATACTTCAATTTGGAATGATCCACTGAAGGGATATGAATTGACAGCCAAACTCGATAAAGAAAAGATGAATCTCCTTTGGCTGACGCCGGCTTCTGCCAATAATACTGAAATGATCGCCATAAAGCGGTCGTTTGCTGAAGAAAACAACATTGTCACCATGACGGATCTGGCAGCCTATATCAATGCCGGAAAGCCGTTCAAACTGATCTGCAGCGCAGGGTTCGCCGAGAACACCATGGGACTGCTCGGTTATGAAGAGGCCTATGGATTCAAACTTAAGGATGATCAGCTTATCATTTTGTCTTCAGGCAACACCGCCGAAATGCTAAAAGCGCTCTCGGAAGGTACCAATGATGTCAACGCTTCCCTGGTTTACGGCACAGATGGCGCTCTGGACAAAATGAATCTCGTCGTCGTCGAAGATCCGGCCCAGGTGCCTCCGGTGTACCTGCCGGCACCGGTACTCAGAGGTGAAGTCGCAGAGGTTTACCCTGAAATTGAGAGTTTATTGAAACCTATCTTTGAATCTTTGAATCTGGAAGCCCTTCAGAAGCTCAACGCTCAGGTGGCTTATGATGGGAAAGACGCCGCTGCGGTTGCGAATGCTTATCTTAAAGAAAACGGATTTTTAAAATAATGAGAGAAACCTCTTTAAAAGTCCGAGTGGGTCTGACCCTGGCTGTTCTTGCCCTGGCACTTTTACCACTCGGCACCTTCAGACCCAACCGCGTGGTCAGGGGTATTCCGCTGAACGCAGCGACGCTGTTGGACGGTAAAAGCTTGACAGCGGCAGTGGTGGTTTTAGTAATCACAGCCGGACTTTATGTGTTTAGGGAACGCATTCGGAACTCAATGGTGCTCTTAGGTGTGCCGTGGCTTCTGTGCTTTGCTCCCGGACTTCTGATGCTGCTGCTTTCGCAGGCAAGCCCTGCCGGGGAGAGCTTCGACATGGAGGTCGCCAGGATTTCGCTGAGCTCGGGATTCTGGCTGGTATTTGCCGGTATCCTCATACTTCAAAGTTGTGCGCCACACGGTGGAATTATGATGACGCTGACCGTTTTAATTGCCATTACAGTGCCAGGGGTGGGACTCACACCCCATTTGGCACTTTACAAAGAATTTATGAATATTGAGGTCACGTTCTACGCAGAATTGCGCCGGCATCTGACATTGTCCCTGACCTCTGCAGCTGTCGCTCTTTTTCCTGGGATCCTGCTTGGTTATGTCTGCCACAGACACCGGCGATTGAGGGAATGGATTATAGGCGCCGTCAATCTGTTTCAAGTAGCTCCGACCTTATCGCTGCTGGGCCTGATTATGATTCCGTTGACGGTCCTTTCCAGAAACGTCCCCCTGGTTGCAGATCTTGGGATTCGCGGGGTCGGTTTTGCGCCGGCATTTATTGTACTGACGCTTTACTGCCTGCTTCCCATTACTGCGAACGCTTTTTCGGGATTTGATCAAGTGGAGTCTTCAGTGATTGACAGCGCGGTGGCCATTGGGATGACTAAGCGGCAGATTTTCAGGCAAGTTCTTCTGCCGCTTGCTTTGCCTGTAATTTTTTCAGGAATCCGGACTGCGGTGACACAAAACGTGGGCAACACTATTCTCGCTGGGCTTATTGGCGGCGGGGGGATGGGTGCGCTCATTTTTCTGGGGCTGTCACAATCGGCAACTGACCTGGTTATTTTAGGGACGATTCCCGTCGTCTTGATGGCATTGATCTTGGAAGCAGTATTTAAACTATTTGAAGATCGTATGACGCAGCGGGTGGGTGTAGCGCATGATTCGCTTGACACAGGTATATAAGGCCTATGGGGCTCAGGAAGCATTAAGAGGTGTCGATCTTGAGGTGCCTGAGGGACAATGCGCAGTGCTGATTGGCCCTTCTGGATGCGGAAAGTCCACGCTTCTTAAAACCATAAACAGAATGGTGGGCATCGATGCGGGGCGCATTGAAGTTAATGGAAAGAATATTGCAGATTACGCGCCTGAGCTGCTCAGACGACAGATTGGATATTGTATTCAGGGTGTAGGCTTATTTCCTCATTTTACCGTCCATGACAACATTGCTGTCGTTCCGCGGCTCTTGAAGTGGCCGGAATCGCGCATCGAAGAACGGGTTAAGGCGCTGATGGAGATGAGCGGGTTACCTGAAGCTTATCGTTTAAAGAAGCCTAGAGAGCTCTCCGGCGGAGAGGCACAGCGGGTTGGTGTTTGCCGGGCGTTGGCCGCGGACCCGCCTGTGCTGCTCATGGATGAACCATTCGGCGCAGTGGACCCTTTAACCAGGGAACGACTTCAGCTGGCCTTTATGGAGATCCAAAGAGCACTGAGAAAAACTGTCGTCTTCGTGACCCATGATGTAGAAGAAGCTATACTTCTGGCGGATCGCATTGTACTCATGAATCAGGGTCTGATCCTGGATGCTGGTACCCCCGGCAAATTTGCGGGTAAAATTGAGGATCCTTTTGTCAAAAGTTTTTTGGGGAGCGAGTATCCGCTAAAACTGCTGAAACGTTACTTTGCGAGGGATCTCAGCCTCGAGAATCTGCCATCGTGGTATGAGGCTATGCCTGAGTCTGACCGTAATTTGCTCCAACCGGATGTAAGTCTAAAAGAAGTACTTTCAGAAATGATGAGACTGGGTTTAAGGTCGGTCCCAATTGAAAGTGAAAGTGGTCGATTTGTCAGAGTGGAATATGACAATCTTGCGGATTATCTGAGCGAGGTGTCGAAGTAATGAAGACATCAGGATTTTTTAAGGTTTCCAATACGGATTCATCACACTCAGTCTTTTTACGGGACAAAGGTGTTTCCACAAAGGGCATCAGAAAGTGGCTCGTTCCTGGGCTGTACGCCTTTGGCTTTTTGATTTGGATCTTCTTTTTTGACGAAGGGTTATCTGTTTTATCTCCATGGCTTCCAAAGCGTGCGGCGCTGCAGATGAGAACACCGCTCCATATGCTGGCATGGCAGCATTTTTTCATTGTCGCGGTTTCGACGTCACTGGCAGTTGTCACCTCGTTATTTTTGGGAAGTCTGGTCCATTTAACACAAAACTCGGAGTTGAAATCCCTGGTGCTGTCTGTAAGTGCTATTGGTGAAACCGTTCCAAGCGCGGCTGTCATTGCACTCTCTGTTCCTCTTTTGGGTTACGGCAATTTAACCTGTATGCTGGCACTTTATTTGTATGCTATATTGCCTGTAGTTCGCAATACCATAGTGGGCATGGAAACTATTTCTCAAAGCGTCAGGGAAGCCGGAACCGGCATGGGCATGACTCGCTTTCAACAGTTCCTTCACATTGACATTCCCCTTGCTGCTCCAATTATCTTGACAGGAATCCGAACAGCGCTGGTAATCAATATTTCGGCGGCGACAATAGGCGCGACTGTTGGTGCAGGAGGGTTTGGCGTTCCTATCATCTCTGGCATAAGGGTTTACGATCCGCTGATGGTAGTGCAGGGATCGGTACCGGTTCTATTCATGGCTATGTTTGCTGACAAATCATTAAGGTTATTGACATCTGAGGAGGAAATTCTATGAATCAATACGCACTTTTTGCTTTCAATGGCAACGCAATGTGCTTTGTACACGTTTTACTCAACGCAATGGATTTGAAAGCTCGAGGCGCAGAAGCAGTGGTTATTGTTATAGAAGGTGAGGCTGTGAAACTTGTCCAAGATCTGGAAACTGCCAGGAATCCGCTATACATGAAAGCGAAGGAGCAGGGATTGCTTGACTGCATCTGCAAAGCCTGTTCTGCTAAAATGGGCGTTCTCGAGTTTAATGAATCCACTGGCATTCCAGTGACCGGGGACATGAGCGGACACCCCTCTATGGCGGACTATTTGGAGAAAGGTTATCAGATCATAACGTTCTAGAAGGGAGACTATGCAATGCAATTTATCAAACTAAAAAAAACTGATTTTGAGATTTCCAGGATTGGTCTCGGGACCAATGCCGTGGGTGGCCATAATCTGTACAGCGCGTTAGATGAAGAACAGGGAAGGGCGCTCGTCAGAGAAGCCCTCTCTCGGGGGATTACCTTTTTCGATACGGCAGACGCTTACGGTCTGGGACGTTCAGAGGAGCTGCTCGGTGAAGAATTGCGCGGTAGGCGGCAGGAGGTCATCATTGCGACAAAAGGTGCCATTCAGAATGGTTCGGATGGGAGCCGGAAAATCAACAATCGGCCGGAATATTTGAGGGCAGCCCTTGAAGCGAGTCTGAAACGGCTGTCTACAGATTATGTAGACCTGTATTACATTCACTATGTGGACCCTGAGGTGCCTTTGGCGGAGTCTGTAGGCGCCCTCGAGCGGCTGAAAGAAGAAGGGAAAATCAAGGCAATCGGACTTTCCAACGCAACGCCGGATCAGTTGAAAGAAGCCAACCGCAGCGGTTTGATCAACGCTTATCAAGGCGCCTACAATCTGCTCCAGCGCGAAGCAGAGGAAGAGCTGCTTCCTTATTGCGTCGAAGCAGGCATTGCTTTCGTGCCTTATGGTCCGCTGGCTTTTGGAATCCTTGGAGGCAAATATAGCCTTGAGTTCAAACTGTCTCCAGAGGATTGGAGAAATAAAGTGGCTTTATTTCATGAAACTCAGTTTAAAGAAAATTTGCACCGGGTTTCAAGACTCAAGATGATTGCCGATGAAAAGAATACCCTCCTCCCCAACCTGGCACTGGCATGGCTTTTGCATCAAAAAGGCGTCGATGCCGTTATTCCGGGTGGAAAGCGTCCGGAGCAAGTGGCTGAAAACGTTAAAGCAGGCTTGGTTGAACTGACTGAAGAGGACCTGATCAAGATTCAAAATGCAGTGAAGTAGGGCAGGTATAGGCATTTGTCTAAGGGAGGAAGTAACTGCATAAGAGATTTGTTTTCTGTCTCTTTGCAAGTTGTTTCCTCCCTTTATATGAAAGGCGGAGAAATTATGAACTTTGTAATAGATTTTATGAAGCCTGAGGATTGGCCTCAGGTCGCTGCAATTTATAGAGAGGGAATAGACACTGGCCTTGCTACTTTCGCTACACAGGTACCTGAATGGAAGGAATGGGATTCGGCACATATTGAGGCATGTCGACTTGTGGCCAGGCATGGAAACGATATATTGGGTTGGACTGCCCTGAGCCAAACTTCAAAACGAAACAGTTATGCAGGTGTAGCTGAACTGAGTATTTATGTCGCTTCTAATTGTAAAGGGCTTGGTGTCGGAACCGAGCTTCTGAGGGCATTAATCAAAGCCTCTGAGGAGGCGGGGTATTGGACCTTGTGGGCAGGTATTTTGAGTGGTAACATAGCTAGTCGCGGACTACATTTGAAATGTGGTTTCCGGGAAGTAGGAATTCGAGAGCGTCTCGGCAGGATGGAGGACGGTACCTGGCATGATGTGGTGCTGGTGGAGCGTCGAAGTGACTTGTTTTAAACTATCGAAAGAATTGCATTAAAACATAAAAATGTGATTTTGTAGATAAGTGCCTCTTGGTTTTTTGAAGTGAACTTATTGATTTTTAAAAAAGGGAAGTTGGCGTATAGACTGTCTATCTTAATGACTGTCATATGGCACCAACTTCCTTTTTTGTTTTTGCATTGATTAAATTATTTAAGAATTGCGGTTTTCATACTGTTCAGTGCTTTCTCCAGCGTCTCTCTTGGGCATGCGACATTTAGGCGCTCAAATCCATTGCCTTCAGGTCCAAAAAAGTAGCCTTCATCCAAAGCGACTTTCGCATTTTGCAGCATCAAACTTTCGAGCTTGACAGGATCCGATTCGTAATGGCTCAAGTCAACCCAGACCAGGTAGGTGCCTTCTGTATCATATATGGTTGCTTCTGGGAGGTGTGAGCTTAAGTATTCGCTGACAAAGCGGATATTGTCATCCAGATAGTCTTTGAGCTGTTCAAGCCAGACATCCCCCTCATTATAGGCAGCAATGGCAGCAACAATAGCAAACGGGCTTGCCATACCTACAGAGAGACGACCATCAATTTCCTCAGTCCAGCGACTACGGAGCTCAGGATCATTTATGATGATGTTGGAGAGATGTAGTCCTGCCAGGTTAAAGGTTTTGGAAGGCGCTGTACAGGTGATGATGTTGTGCTTATATTCAGGGCACAAGGCTTCCAGTGGGTAATGGGTAATGGCTTTACGAGTAAGATCCCCGTGAATCTCGTCTGAAATGATCCACTTGTCATAAGTTCTGCACAAATCGACAACACTTCGGAGCTCATCTGGCGTCCAGACACGGCCAACCGGATTATGGGGGCTGCATAGGATTAAACCCTTGTTTTCAGGTTTTTTGAGATGCATTTCGAGGTCTTCGAGATCCATTTCATAACGGCCATTTTGTATTTTGAGCGGACTATTGACCACATGACGCCCGTTGTTGACTATCTTATCTGTAAACGGATAATAGACAGGGCGCTGAATGATTATCGCATCGCCATGCTCTGTTAAAAGCCGAATAAGCACTCCAATGGCCGGAACGACGCCTGGACTATAATAGATGGCCTGAGGGTCTATAACCCAGTCAAATTTTCTTTTAAACCAACCAGTGACGGCTTCAAGATAAGCGTCAGATCTGTAATAGCTATAACCAAAGATGTTTCGGTCAAGACAGGTCCGCAGTGACTGAAGGATTGGTTCGGCAACTGGAAAATCCATATCCGCCACCCAGAGTGGCAGGGCATCTTTTGGGGCTTTGGGGAGAAATTTACTCATCCAGTCCCATTTGAGTGAGTCGGTGTTAGTTCGATTTAAAATTTGGTCAAAATTGTAGTGTTCTGACATGCTTCAATCTCCTCCGGTTAGGTTGTAACTTCTATTGGCTGCGTCTATAATTGAATCAGTATCACGCTATGCTCTGTTCGTAATTACCCAAATACATAGCTGAATCCCTGGAATTTGATGGGAAATTGACTGAAAAATTATACCAAAGGGGCAGTGTTCATGTTTCTATTTGAAACCGAACGTCTTGGACTGCGTTTGCTTGAACCAGGAGATCTTGAGGAGATCATGACCTTCTGGGGGGATGGGGAGGTTATGCAGTATTGTGGTGGCCCTGGGACACGTGAGCGAGAGTTGAGGGCAATTAATTATTATGCAGAGCTGCAGCGGAACCGCGGGCTTTCTGTCTATGGTGTCTACGAGAAACAGGATCAATGCCTAATTGGTGCCTGTGGGTTCAATCCTGGGGAGAACGAGGCGGAAGCGGAACTGATTTACCACTTCGCAAAACGCTGCTGGGGGAAGGGTTATGCCATAGAAGCTGCGAAGGCTTGCATTTCTTATGCGCGTGGCGTACAATCTATAGAACGGATTGTAGCCTCTACTGATCCCCAAAATGTTGTTTCTGGAAGAATTCTCGAAAAACTGGGTTTTCTCTATGAAGGCATGAAGTGGCATGAGGATCTGAAGCAGGAAGAGCCAAGTTATAAGATGAGCTTAAGATAACACACAATGTGTTTGTATTGTTTGAAGGAGTTGAAATAATGCAAGAATTGAAGCGTCCCTGGTTTAAAAAAATTCCGGTCTGAACGAGGACTATGTTGCTGCTGTTAGCGGCTTACTTTATCAATATGGCTATAACCAGATTTTTTTAATAAGAGTGATGAGACTCTGAAGCCACCTTGGTTTGTATTTCACCGAGGTGGCTTTTGTTGTTTTGAAAATGAGGATAGAGTAAGGAAGGAAAGAAGATAATTTAACCTGAAAGCGGGATCGACAGACAAAATCCGCAGACTCAACATTCTAATGATCAGTGCTTTACATCTACTTTTCCCTCTCTTAACGGTTAATCGCCGTAAAAACAGGTATAAGTTAAATACTTAGTAGGTTCAAAAGTAAACAGGAAGGTCGTGGTTATATTGAAAACTGGTACTGATAATTTTTTAAAGAGCGAAGCCCAAATGAAGCGATTGGGATGGCTCATTATGGCGTTGATTGTTTCCCTAGGTGTGATGACCTTGACAGCCTGCTCGAAACCTGAGGAACCAGCAGCTCTGGCGCCGTTAGAAGGGGAGATTGATGACTTGGCGACCGACTTTGTTGCGGCTCTGGTGGCGGAGGATTTTGAAGCCGCTTCTGGTTATTTTGATGCTGACATGCTGAAAGCCATTCCAACCGATAAGCTTGGGGACCTATGGGAGCAGCTCCTTTCCCAAGTTGGCCCTTATCAGAATGAGATCAGCAGAAAACAGGAAACTTCAGAAGGTTATGACGTGGTAATTGCCACTGTGAAATTTGAAAAGTCGCCTTTGAACATACGAATGGTTTTCAACAGCGATCAAAGAATAGCAGGGCTGTTCTTCCAGCCTGCCGAAGATACTGCGGTGGAGACACCGCCCTACGAAGTTCCAAACTATGCTGACTTGGAACGGATAGAAGAGCGCGAGGTCGTGATTGGAGAAGGGGAATGGGCTCTCCCGGGGACATTGACGCTGCCGGCTGGGGATCAGGGGAGCGGCAAGGAGTGGCCATTGGTGGTTCTGGTTCATGGATCGGGACCGAATGATCGTGATGAGACCATCGGCCCAAACAAGCCTTTTAAGGATTTGGCACTGGGGCTGGCCTCAGAAGGTGTTGCAGTGCTCAGGTACGACAAGCGGACTCTGGTGCACGGACAGAAGCTGATGGCGGAAGTGCCTGAGATGACGGTTCAGGAGGAAACAATAGAGGATGCGCTTCTTGCCGTGGAGCTGGCTATGGCCATGCCTGAGGTTGACGCATCGCGGGTGTATGTGCTGGGCCACAGCCTAGGTGGAATGCTGGCGCCCAGGATTGGCGTGCAGTCGAATGGACTCGCCGGGTTGATTATCATGGCGGGGGCAGCAAGGCCCCTGGAGGAACTGATGCTGGAGCAGATGACTTATCTTGCCGGCATTGATGGGGATGTGACGGATTATGAAACTGAAAATCTCAAGGAAGTCAAAGAACATATCGCTCTTATTCAGGATCCAAAGTTGGATCCGAAAACGCCGCCAGAACAGCTTCTTGGGGTTCCGGCAGCCTACTGGCTGGACCTTCAGGGCTACCAGCCGGCTGAAGTGGCGAAAACGCTCGACCTGAAGATGCTCATCCTGCAAGGGGAGCGTGACTACCAGGTGACTATGGCGGATTTTGGTCTCTGGGAGGCGGCACTTTCAGGAAGAAACGGTGTCAAGTTGGAAACGTTTCCGGAGCTTAATCATCTTATGATGACAGGCTCTGGCAGTCCAAGAGTTGGTACCCTCAGCACACCGGAGGAATACAATGTGGCTGATCACGTATCTGTAGAAGTGATTCAAGCCATACTGGAGTTTGTGAATTAAGCCACTGAAGTCATATCCTGTGAGCTCGGAGCTTGAATTCAACTACGTTTGGTTCAAATGCATCATTTTTTTCACCTAATGGAGGTGAACATAATGAGGAAAGTTTGGTTTTTTTTAGTTCTATCCCTGCTGGCGATTGCCTTTACAGCGGGGGTTATGCTTTCTGCTGGCGCAGATACCGGCGAATTGGTCCGCGTCTACCGCAATTTGATTCGCGTTGAAGTCAACGGGAACCCTGTCACCATGGACAATTTTCTCTATAACAACCGCACCTATGTGCCAATGCGCGAGGTTGCAGAGCTGCTGGGCAAGGATGTTCGCTGGAATGCCTATACCAGTACAGCGGGGATCAACGACCTCATTTATGAGCGCGACGCGCTTGCGGCACTGCTTCCATCAGAGATTGGACATACCTGGATCTACAACGGCTTTGCTGAATATGGCCATACCGTGACTCTGGATCGGATTGAAGAAGCGGCTAACCGAAGGACCTATGTGCTCTCTGGCGAGGTATTGGACAGCTCGGATGGTGAGGGCAATTTGGGGCGCGGGATCTCCTTAAACTACATCCTCCAGGGCAATGCGCTCATTCAGGAAAAGAAGGCACCCATGATGCTGGATTCAAAATTTGACCGGCTGACGGTAATCGAAACCCCGCTGGTTGCAGGGACAACCTGGACGGAGACGCTGATGGACCAGAGTGGCCGCACGGCTAAGATTGACGCTATTATTCAAAAGGTTGAAATTGTCGATGGCAAAAAGCAGTTCACGGTGCGCCATCAAGAGGTCGGTTCGCCGTATTACGAAGTCAGGGTGTTTCGTGAAGGTGCTGGAATCCTGTCCTTTGAAAAGCTTCTGCAGCTCTCAGACTCCAGTATTCCTGTCTCCTATAGTCTGTACATGGGAGGCAAGCTGACGCAGGTTCCAGTGACGCTTTATTTTGCCACGCCTCAGGCTGATGGTGTCCTTCCCGAAATCCGAACCATGCTGGTTTCTGACGGCGCCGTTGCCAGAGCGGCAGTTATGGGACTCATTTGGGGACCGCAGAGTGAAAATCTCAGAGCGACGATCCCTGAAGGTACAAGACTTCTAGGGATTTCGGTCGCAAACGGATTATGTACAGTTGACTTCTCTAAAGAGTTTGTGGACAATCATCCAGGCGGAAGTGCCGGTGAAATTATGACGCTGTCCTCGATTCTGAAGACACTCCAAGAGTTTCCAAGTATTGAGAAAGTTCAGATTCTAGTGGAAGGTCAGAAAGGTGCGACACTAGGGAATATTTTGTTGGATAAGCCTTTGGAGTAATGTATGGATTTAGGATGTAAAATGGTAAAAAGAGAAGACCTCAGGTGGCCGAGGTCTTCTCTTTTTATTGGAAGGCGGCGTCAGAGGGCTAGCGTCTGTCACACCCGCCTTCCTGATTTTTAACTCAAATCAATACCTGAATACCGCTGCCAGTGGTTCGCCCTCTGGCATATCTTCCAGATCCAGCATGTAGACAGCTGCGCCTGAAAGCAGTGCAGGAGCAGTTAAGGCACTCAGCAGATCTCTGTGGGTCACCTCTGGAACTTCAGCGGCTTCTAGAGATTGCTGTTCGAGGTCGAAGGTACCCCATTGACCGGCATTTTTCGCCATCATGAGGGCCTCGACACGGTTTTGATGGGCTGCGAAAAAGATTTCTTCCAATTTGGCAGATGCTAGCGGGCTCTCTTGGCCATGAAGCATGGTGAATTTTTCTATCGCGCGCGTTAGAGGTGTTGTGAAGTGATCTTTGACAATAGGCCAAGCCTTGTTGTGAAGCTGTGCAGGAGAAAGTGCCTCAGGACTTCCTTTCAGGCATTCATCCATCAGGTGCGGATAGGTGTTGACTTCCTTATAAAGTGGAAACAGGGTTTCCACACTGGCGATTACCAGAGGTTCTTTTCCGGATTTCAGAAGTTCCGTTAGGGCGTGATCAATTTTTCTGAAATACTGACGAATCTCAGTTTTTTCAATATCACTGAGCTCGAGAGAGCCATGAGATGGTACACCTAAGGCGGCACCAGCACCATTCTTAAGGGAAATGGATTGAGATTTGTCAAGACCGAGCGCCTGATCTTTATTGAGCGGAAGGTTTTCTATTTCAAGCTCTTCAATTTCAAATTTGCCGGCTTTAAAAAACCTTGCATCATTTATACTGACAGCCAGAATATAAAAGGTGCCGTCACCATGCAAATGTGTGAGCAGAGGTCTGACATTCAACTTGAGATCTATGCTGACGGATGGCTCGAAATGCACGGGCAGTCTAAAGGTTTCAAATGTATCCGGAGTCAGGAACACTGCGAGACCTTCGTTCTGATGTTTCCAAAACTCGGTGTCATGGATCAATTTTTCAATAGGCTTCAGTGTTTCTAAAACTTCCGGTCTGCGTCGCCCGAGCTGAACCAGCCGTTCCTCAGCTTCCTTGGTGAGATTTTTTAACATAATAGGTGCCTGCTGAACTTCCGGGCCGGCTTTAAAAGTCGGCAGATAAATAGTCACGCAGCCTTCTGCTTCGGCGAGGAGCAAACGTTCAAGATCTTGTTTTCTAAACGTATCCATGTATGTCTCCTTTGTCCTGAATCAGGCTAGATCAGGGTGAATGACGGTGTCGGATTATGTCATTCCAAGGCGTGGCCGCCCTGCGGGATGCTAAGTTTCCGCACTATATAGATACCCAGGAAATGCGGTGACGTAACAGTGGGGGGATGGGGGAGTTTTGGGGTGGACGTGAAATAGAATTAGCTTTCAAACATAAAAAAACAGAGCCGTAAAGGCTCTGTCAGGCTATAATCTCTCTGAAACTTCTTCAAGTCGAACATTTTTATTCCTGTCCATCACCTGTTGAATGGTCCATTCATTTTGCATCAGAATGACGGGGTGTTCATACTCATCCTCTACAATCAATGTATCCATAGGCAGCGAGAAGGATTTTCTGTCGAAAGGACCATCTGTCTTGATCCAGCGAATGTAGCGGTAAGGCAGTGGCTGGCGCTGAACCTCAACGCCATATTCGTTGAGAAGGCGGTACTCGAGTACTTCAAACTGAAGCACACCTACAACCCCAATAATCAGCTCCTCAACGCCGACATTTGGTCTGCGGAATACCTGAATAGAGCCTTCTTCTGAGAGCTGGGAGATTCCTTTGACAAACTGCTTTCGCTTGAGGGCATTCTTGGTGTAAATCTTGGCAAAGTGCTCCGGTGCGAACATAGGAATGCCGTCATATTTCAGAAGTGACTTGTCCTGGCAAAGTGTGTCCCCAATATTAAATATGCCTGGGTCGTGGATGCCTATGATATCTCCCGGATAGGCATCCTCGACAATGACGCGGTCCTGAGCCAAAAATTGCTGAGGCTGAGACAAGGTTACTTTCTTATTCTTTTGGACGTGGTTCACGGCCATGCCTTTTTCAAATTTTCCTGAGCAAATACGCAGAAAAGCTATTCTATCCCGATGGTTGGGATTCATATTCGCCTGGATTTTGAATATGAACCCGCTGAAATTGTCACTTACAGGATCAATAGGCCCTAAATTGCTGGATCGGGCGGCTGGCGGCGGAGATACCTCGAGATAGGTCTCGAGAAATGGTCGGACGCCAAAGTTGGTCAGGGCAGAGCCAAAGAAAACTGGTGTCAGCTTGCCGCTGAGGATCATTTCTAGGTTATATTCATCCCCGGCTATATCCAGGAGCTCAAGATCTTCAATCAGCTTTTTGTGGAGAACATTACCGAGCAATGTAATGATTTGAGGATCCTCAAGGTTTCCCGTGATGGATTGTCCTTTAGACTGACCGTGGCTGCTGTCTCCGAAAAGTTCAATAGTCTGGGTCTGCCTGTTATAGACCCCCTTAAACTCTTTGCCTGAGCCTATTGGCCAGTTGATAGGCACAGAGCGAATCCCGAGGTTCTTCTCAATGTCTTCCAAGAGCTCAAAGGGATCCCGGCCTTCGCGGTCGAGTTTATTGATGAAGGTGAAGATAGGAATCCCACGCATATTACATACTTTAAAGAGTTTTTTCGTTTGAGCCTCAACACCCTTATTTGAGTCGACAACCATGACTGCACTGTCCGCTGCCATCAGGGTGCGGTAGGTGTCCTCACTGAAGTCCTGGTGACCCGGTGTGTCCAGGATATTGACACAATAGCCGTCATATTCAAATTGAAGAACGCTGGACGTGACCGAAATGCCGCGCTGTTTTTCAATTTCCATCCAGTCGGAAACCGCATGCTTGGCAGCCCGTCTGGATTTGACCGAACCGGCCTCGCGGATGGCACCACCGTATAGGAGCAGTTTCTCAGTCAAAGTTGTTTTTCCCGCATCCGGATGGGAGATAATCGCGAAGGTTCTACGCTTGCGGACATTTTCTTGTAAAGATGAAATCATATCAGACATACTCAGCTTCCTTTAAAATCATGAATTGGAGTGATTCGGTGTCATTCAAAGTAAAATAATATCGTTAAACCTTTGAAAAGTCAAGAATTTGAGGGGATACAGCATAGAATTTCGACTCGCTGTGTTTAGATAATATCTAACTGGTTATAAATGGTGGTAAGGAAATCAAAATAGTGGCAAAAGGAGTGGATCTCATGTTGAAAAAACTTAAACAAAAAAAAGCAGCTATTGCCAGAAAACAAAAATTAGAAGATGCTAAAAAAGTAGGTGCCGGTCTTGGTATTGGTGCATTGCTGGGAGGCCTTGTCGCCTTGTTCACAGCACCGAAGTCAGGCAAGGAGCTGCGTGCAGATGTCAAACAAACAGTTTCTGACAGTGCAGAAAAGGTAAAAGCGAATGTTGACAAAGTGGTGGATACTACCTCGGGCGCACTGGAAGGCGCCAAAGAAAAGGCTGTGGATCTTAAAGACAAGGCTAGTGGTCTCTTAAGCGCCAAAAAGAGAAAACTGGAAGACTCTTTCGAAGATGTAGAAGAAGTCGCAGAAGACTTCTTCGAAGATGCGGAAGAATTTTTCGAAGGTGTTGTTGATGCCGGTTCAGAAAAAGTCGAAGAGGTTAAGAAAACTGTGAAATCCAAAGTTAAGTCAGTTAAAGAAGACACAGAGGAAATCAAAGAAACTGTTGAAGATGAAGTCGCTGAAGCGGCTGAGGAAATCAACAAGTAAATTTACATGACAGAGGAAGGCATATGCATCCAAGTGATTAATTATGAGCCTGAGCCACATAGGCTTACTCATTTGGATGTCATATGCCTTTTACGTGTCCAGAACAATAGTGTAACCTTTGTACACGGTATTTCATGAAGGGAATATGGCAACTCATGCAAGGGCTGCCCTGAATTATCAGAATTATGTTACAATAATACAAAATTGTAATTGAGGTGTTCAGCGTGACATCAAACCATTTGGAGCAGCTAAGAGATAAATTAAAACGATATTTTGATTTTCTGCCGGAGTCTGAAATGCTTTACGGCGATCTCCGGTTTGATATTGCCGCGCGCTCCAATATTAGAAATGAAGCCTATTTGCTTTTTAAATCAGCGGTTATGTATGCATTTGAAAACAACGAACTCTGCTTTGTGAAAGCCTTAGAAGAGCTTGACAATTCTTGGATAGACCGCCTTGAAGCGGCGATGCTGGAGGCTGCCGAACGCCACGTTGTTCCAAGCGAAGAGCATATGTCTACGGTTGTGACTGGAGTTTTTCTGACATCAGGACCAGTGGCTCCAGAAATTAAACGAAAAGTTGAGCGGTACAGAAAACAGCAGTCTTACTGGCTTGGCCTCAAGGGATGGACTTCATTCAGAATCATCCTGATCGAGACGGAGAGTCAAACAGTCACAGCGAGCAAGGAAGCGAAAAAGGCGGCGAAGTTTTTTTGTACCATCGGCACCGCAGAAGTGATTTAGCTTGTGAGTATTCAGTGTGCTTGGTACTCTGTTACATAGCTTCAAGCCCACCCTGGACAGGGGCGAGGCCTTTTACATGGTCATCCCGGACAACTGCAGAGGTCCGAGATACAATAGATCATTAGGGAGGTTGGGTTATGGCTTTAACACTCATTGCTGTCTCCATCATTGTCTTTTTAATTGCTTATGTTACATATGGTTCCTGGCTCGCCAAGAAATGGGGCGTCGACGTCGGTCGAAAGACACCTGCCCACACTATGGGTGATGGGGTAGACTACGTGCCGGCTAAAGCACCGGTACTCTTAGGTCATCACTTCGCGTCCATCGCCGGTGCTGGACCAATTGTCGGTCCAATATCTGCAGCAATCTTTGGCTGGGTACCGGTATTTTTATGGATCGTCTTTGGAAGCATCTTTTTTGGCGGTGTCCATGACTTCGCATCGCTGTTCGCCTCTGTGAGACATGACAGTAAGTCAATCGGCAATGTTATAGAGGACACCATTGGAGACACAGGGAAGAAACTTTTCAACCTATTCGCATGGGTAACCCTGCTGCTTGTTATCGCAGCCTTTGCGAATATCGTCGCCAACAGCTTTGTTGGCGTGCCGTCAGTCGCGACGACATCGCTGCTCTTCATTGCTTTGGCTGTGGTCTTTGGCTTCGCGACAAACCGAATGGGCATCGGGCTCATGCCGGCTACCATTGTTGGCGTTATTCTCCTTTTCGCATGTGTCTGGGTAGGCGTACAATTTCCTATTGTCGCTTCCTTTGAAGTCTGGTATGCTTTCATTCTTGCTTATATTTTCGTCGCTTCTGTTACGCCGGTTTGGATTCTGCTCCAGCCAAGAGACTATTTGAACTCATTCCTGCTTTATGCCATGATTGGTGGCGCGATAGTGGGACTTTTATTCTTCCGACCTGACATCCAGCTGCCGGCTGTTACCAGTTTTCAAGTCGGGACCAGTTACATGTTCCCAATTCTGTTTGTTACCGTTGCCTGCGGCGCGATTTCCGGATTCCACTCCCTGATCAGCTCAGGAACGTCCTCCAAGCAGATCGACTCCGAAAAAGACATCAAATTGATAGGCTATGGCTCCATGCTGATTGAAGGCGTTCTCGCGGTCGTTTCGCTGATCACTGCCGCTTATATTGGCGCTGACCGCTTGGCAGAGCTCCTTGCAGCAGGAGGACCAACGAATGTATTCGCAGATGGGGTTGGTACGTTTATGACGACCATCGGCATAGATATAGCACTTGGAAAATCTTTTGTTGCCTTGGCTGTTTCCGCTTTTGCTTTAACTTCCCTCGATTCCGGAACCAGGATTGGACGCTTTATCTTCCAGGAGTTTTTCGACAAGGGTGAAGCTCAGGCAACAGGGGCGACCAAACTACTGACCAATAGATATTTCGCGACACTGGTTACAGTCGCCGTTGGCGGTTGGCTAGGCGCTACCGGATACGCGAAAGTTTGGCCGGTGTTCGGGTCAGCAAACCAATTGCTCGCGGCACTGGCGCTTCTCGCGGCTGCAGCATGGCTTAAAAAAGCCGGCAAGGCGCATGCCATGATCAAAGTCCCTATGATCTTTATGTTTGCAGTAACTTTGACGGCACTTGTCTTTCTGGTCAGAGCGAACCTGGTTGGCGGCAATTATGCGCTGGTCATCTTTGGTTCGGTATTGTTTGTCCTCGCGCTGGTGCTTATCAAACTGTCCTACAAAGTTCTCTTTTCTAGTGTGGTCGTGGCGCCTAAAGAAGCAAAGTAGCGCTGGTTTTGAGAAGGGCGCCGACTTTCGCTTTGATTAGAGCAGAGAAGGGGGAATTTCAACATTAAACTGATCATTTCTGAAGAAGTTTTAAAGCTCGCTGCCGAGAAAGGCCATACTGAGCTGACGCTGGATTTGTTTACTGCAGGAAACAGCTGTGTCCCTGTCAGCGAGCCCACGGCGTATTTTGGTCCTCCAAAAGATCCAATTCACAAATATGATAGTCTGGAGTCTGGCGGACTTAAGGTCTATGTCTTTAAGGGCGCTGACGCCAGGAAGGGCGAGGTCAGAATTCACGTCAAACGCTTTCTGGGCATGAGGTCCCTGGAAGCAGAAGGTCTCAATATGTTGTAAAGGGAACGAAAAAACCCTCCGGGCTATTTATGTGATGGAAATGATCACAGGTCCGGAGGGTTTGTTTTGTTTTAGTTTGGAATTGAGAAAGAGCAGCTTGCACTAACCGCGCTCAATGCCGCAGAATCCGGTTCTGATCAATTCAACAATGCCAAATGGCCGCATCATCTCAAGAAAACCGCTGACTTTGATTTCGTCGCCCGTCAGTTCAATGGTCATGGTAGACATGGTCACATCAATGACTTTGGCTCTGAAAATATTGCTGATTTCAATGAGCTTGGATCTGTCATTGTCATTCGCCTTCAACTTGATGAGGATCAGTTCCCTCATTAATGCGTTGTCATTTTTGAGTTCAGTGATCTTGATGACCTCAATGAGTTTGTTCAGCTGTTTTTTGATCTGCTCGAAAGTGGCGGAGTCACAGGTCATGACAATGGTCATCCTTGAAATTCGTGGATTTTCCGTTTCGCCAACGGTCAAAGACTCTATGTTGTAACCGCGCCGTGTAAAAAGTCCCGCGATTCGACTGAGCACACCGGCATTATTCTCAACCAAAAGGGAAATAAAACGTTTTTGGACTACCATAATATGAGCCTCCTACATCTGCATCATGAACTCAGTTTACGTTAAGCAATTCTCTTCAGGATCGACCATGCATTCAATAAAGTAAGGACCGTCTGCGGCGAGGGCAGCATCAATTGCCTTGCCAACTTCAGCGTTTGAAGTGACCCGAACAGCCGGCAAACCATAGGCTTCCGCGATTTTCACAAAGTCCGGGGTGAATTCCCAGTCCACTGAATAGTAATTGCTGTTAAACTGTGTATCCTGAAGTTCTCTAACCATCCCCAGCCGATGGTTGTTAAACAGCATAACCATCATTTTGTGACCGGATTGCTTTAAGGTACCGAGTTCCGCGATCAGCATCTGAATGCCGCCGTCCCCGACCACGCTGACAACTTGTTTGTCAGGCGCGCCATAAGTTGCGCCAATAGCCGCCGGCAAGCTGTAGCCCATTGTGCCAAGACCGCCTGACGTCAGATACATTCTATTGCCATTGTATGGGAAGTTGCGCGCGGCGATGATTTGATTCTGGCCGACATCCGCGACGAGAATGGCATCATTGTCCAGTTTGTCGGAAAGGACGCGCAGCGCAATCTTTGGACTTACGGTTTTTGAGTCGTTGGCAACAACAGGATCATTTTTTGGCTTGATCTGGGCAATTTCTTCCAGCCAGCCCTCGGTCTCCAGCGGTGTGATCTTTTCGACCAGTTTCTTGAGGATCAGTTTCAAATCGCCGACCATCGGAATCTGATGGTTGAAGATTTTTCCTATTTCGGCCGGATCAATGTCAATGTGAACGACGTCCGCCTGAGGACTCAACGCTTTAAAGTTGAGCGTTGCCCTGTCAGACATTCTGGAACCGGCGATCAGGACAAAATCAGCTTTGCTTATGATTTCCATGGCATAATCCTGACCGTGATAACCAACCATCCCAATGAAGAGTGGGGAATCCATAGGGAAGGAACCGAGTCCCATCAGGGTGTTGATGACCGGGATGCGTGCTGCGTTCGCGAAGGCCTGAAGCTCCTGGGTTGCTTTTGCAGCTATGACGCCGCCGCCTGCAAATATGATGG
Organism: Acidaminobacter sp. QWL-03; assembly: GCF_058683855.1. Classification (NCBI taxonomy): domain Bacteria; kingdom Bacillati; phylum Bacillota; class Clostridia; order Peptostreptococcales; family Acidaminobacteraceae; genus Acidaminobacter; species Acidaminobacter sp. QWL-03. The sequence continues at coordinate 1,095,639 of NZ_CM178752.1, read as the reverse complement.
GGCGCTTGGCTGCATTCAGTTTCTGCAGCGCGCGCTTGATTTGACCGGCGTGGCCTTCTGTCGTTGGATTATAACCCGGGATAGAGACATTCGGAAGCGTTGAAAATGGAATGCGTGCCTCCAGAACATCACGCGGGATGTCGATCAGGACTGGACCGGGTCGTCCTGTAGTGGCAATATAAAAGGCTTCAGCCAAAACCCTGGGGATTTCGTTAGGATTCTTGACTAAATAATTATGCTTTGTAAAGGATTCTGTTGCACCGACAATATCCGCTTCCTGGAAGACATCTTTGCCTATGAGGTCAGATTTAACCTGGCCGGTAATGATGATCATAGGGATGGAGTCCATATAAGCGGTCGCAATTCCGGTAATAAGGTTAGTTGCGCCCGGTCCCGAAGTCGCCATGCAAGCACCAATCTTTTTGTTTGCGCGGGCATAGCCATTTGCTGCATGCGCTGCTGCCTGCTCATTGCGAACAAGGACATGCTTGACATTTTGATTTAGTCTTAGTGCATCGTAAAGCGGCAGATTTGCACCGCCGGGATAACCAAAGATTGTTGTGATGCCTTGCATTTCAAATGCCTTAATGATAATGTCCGCTACTCTCACTTTACATCTAGCTCCTTTCGTTTCTGGTGTGACATAAGGGGTGTGGGTAATAAAAAAACTCCGCCTCTGTTTGTTAGAGGCGAAGTTTACTCCGCGGTACCACTCTATGTATGCCCAGTCTCTGGACATCACTCGATCTGGTCGTGTCAGTGTCAATGACAGAACCATTGCCCTGTAACGCGAGCACGCGGCCTGACCTACTCGGGACTTCAGCGGTTCGAGCCGTAAGAAAGGCCAGACTGCTTAATCCTGTTCGAACAGGCGGTTCGAGAGCGAGCATGAGTATGCCGTGATGTCGCATTCACACCGGTAGCGACTCTCTTGGAACACGGGGGATACCTTTAACTCCGTCAACACCTTTTGAGATATTGTTCTCATTATAGGTACTGAAGAGAGACATGTCAAGAATATTTAGATAATTTGTCTGAAAATTTTATAAAAAATAATTTGTTGGCTGAGTCGTTGTGAATTCAAGAGCTTGTGGCAGACTTCAATTTGTGGTCATGCTTTAAGAGGGTCCGCTGCGGCAAAAAGTGGGGGGATTACGCTGCAGTTGGTGTGTGGATTAGAAGATGAAAGGTCACTGGTCAGGAAGTGATTTATAACCAAAAACATCTTTTCACGTCCAAATTTTTCGGATAGAATTAGTGTGTTGAATCAACTAAAGGTGCCGAAGTTAGTTCCGTGCTGTCTGACCTGTCAGGGTCACAAGGACTTCTGCATAGAGGCCTGAGAGCCGTGACCATGTCCATACAGGTCATAACCAAAAGGAGACCACACCGTGAATCCACACTATTTATTACGCGGAAGTATAACAAAGGCGCTGGTCACATTAGCGCTGCCAATTATGGGGACAGCCTTTCTCCAAATGGCTAACCAAATAGTCGATATGATCTGGATTGGCCGTTTGGGAAGTGATGCTGTGGCAGCCATAGGCACAGCGGGCTTTTTTGTGTGGTTTGGACTCTCTATCATCACCATGGTGCAAGTGGGCACCGAAGTGAAAATCGCTCAGAGCCTGGGTGCGGGGAAGCAAGACTATGCAAAGCAAATTGCAGGGATGGCATTATATTTAGCTGTGGTCTTTGGTATCGCTTATGGTGTGTTTTTGACTCTGGCAAAGGGGCCTTTGATAGGATTTTTTGATCTCAACAATTTTGACGTTGAACGAAATGCCAGGTCTTATCTGGGGATCATGGCCGGTGGTATGCTGTTTTCATTTTTGAATCTCGTCATTGCGTCTATGTTCAATGGGGCAGGCCAAAGCCGACTTCCCTTTAAAGTCAACTCAATCGGAATTCTAACAAATATAGTCCTTGATCCCATTTTTATATTTGTACTGGGTTTGGGTGTAGGTGGTGCGGCGTTAGCAACGGTGTTGTCCCAAATGCTGGTGACGGTCATTCTCCTCTATATGCTCCTGCATGGCAGGTTATTCAAGGTGTTTTCATTGAGACAGCCATTTTCTCTGGAAACCGTAAAATCCATGCTGGCGTTAGGACTGCCGGTATCTTTCCAGCGCTGCCTGTTTAATACTTTTTCAATATTGATAGCCAAAGTCATTGCGTCCTTTGGCGCGGATGCGATAGCCGCTCAAAAAATTGGCGTTCAGATTGAGTCAATCACTTATATGACGGCGCAGGGCTTCGCTGCGGCGCTCAGTGCGTTCGTTGGTCAGAATTTTGGGGCCGGACAGTTTGAACGGGTTCGGAAGGGCACAATTGAAGCGGGGCAAATCATGATTGTGTTTGGGATAGGAACTTCTGCTTTGTTGTATTTTTTCAGTGAGCCCCTGATGAGAATTTTTGTAAGTGAGGTTACGACGGTGGAGATTGGCGTTCGATATCTCAAAATACTGTCGCTCTCTCAGGTGTTTATGTGTATAGAAATGACATTCTCTGGCTGCTTTAACGCACTAAACAAGCCGCTTTACCCTGCAGTCCTCGGTATAGTCTTTACCGGACTTCGCGTTCCGTTTGCCTACCTGTTGTCTGCTGCGGCAATTCTGGGGCTCGACGGCATTTGGTGGTCCATTTCCGGAAGCTCTGTTGTGAAGGGATTGATCATGCTGGGGATGGTCGCAGTTTTGTTCAAATATGGGATCCCGAAAGAAGATTCTGTGTTGGGGTCTGACACTGAGTTGAATTGAGTGACAGGCACTCAGTTGATTTTGGTGCCAGAGCTGGTCCTAGGACCTATATAGGTTGGATAAATAACAACGCAATGGGAAGTGAAAGCATGGCGCTTGCACTTCCTTTTGCTTTCAAAAGGGAAAAAGCCCTAGGACGGAAAGATAGTGTATGCGGCTTACGCCCAATGACACCAGCTTCCCAATCTATGGCTTTTTCAATAATATTGTGCTATTATCCTGCCATTCTATCTTCTTTTAGTTTTAGCACGCATTTTGCTCTTTGCAATATTTTGCTGGCGGCGTGCGGACTTTGACTCCATCGGCTGGGCTTTGGGTTCTGGTGCGGTGTGTTTAACCGCTGGGCGGTCGAAGCTATAATGCGTGAGGCGCAGCTGGATGCCGTCCTCAATGACGCGCTGTTCGGGCTTGTCCTTTGGCGCGACGAAGGTGAAGGCGCGGCCTTTCTCACCGGCACGGCCAGTTCTGCCTATACGGTGAATATAACTCTCTGCATCCGCGGGGATGTCGTAGTTGAAGACGTGGGTGATCCCCTCAATGTCGAGGCCTCGGGCGGCAACGTCGGTGGCGATCAGGAACTGAAATTCCATCTTGCGAAAAGCTTTCATGACCTTTTCGCGCTTGGCCTGGGTGAGGTTGCCGTGGAGGAGCTCACAGCTGAAGCCCTCCTGGGACATGGCAGCGAAGAGGGCATCCGCCCTGTATTTCGTCCTGCAGAACAAGATGCCCATGAAGGGGCGTTCTTTTTTAAGGACGGCGAACAGGTCGTGACGCTTCTGACGATCCGTAGTCTCGACCACGAATTGTTCGATGTCCTTAAGCGTCACCGTCGGTGCCGGAACGGCTACGTGAACCGGATCCTTCAGGTATTTGTGAGTCAATTTCCTGACTCCGGCAGGCATGGTCGCCGAAAAGCACAGGGTTTGGCGGCTGGCCGGCGTGCGCTTGAGAATCATCTCCACTTCATTTTGGAAACCAATGTGGAGCATCTGATCCGCTTCGTCCAGGACGAGGACTTTCAGATCGTCAAAATGCAGTGTGCCCCTGCGCAGATGATCCAATAGCCTGCCGGGCGTGCCTATGACGATCTGCGCTGAGCCCTGGAGCTTCTTGATTTGCCCTTGGATATCCTGACCGCCGTAGGCCGCCAATAGGTGAAGCGGCGCGTAGGCCGCCAACTTTCTGGCCTCGGCAGTGATCTGAATAGCGAGTTCGCGGGTTGGTGTCAGGATCAGCGCCTGGACCTTTGGAAGCGCCGGATCCACCTTTTCGAAGATGGGCAGCAAAAATGCCAGGGTTTTTCCAGTGCCGGTCTGGGCTTCGCCAATCAGGTCTCTCCCTGCCGCGATTTCCGGAATCGCCATGGCCTGAATGGGCGTAGGGTTCTGAATGCCCTGAGCGGTGAGGGCGTCAAGCAACACTGTCGAAACGCCTAAAGTTGAAAAAGTGGTTTTCACGGGTACCTCCTGTTAGTTGTGATAATGTCTACTTTTGAACGAACTGCACATTGACGCCGTCCGGATCTTTGACAAAGAAGAATTTGACGCCGGCGCCTTCAAATGGTCCATTGACGATCTCGATGCCCCGGTCTTTGCAGAGGTTCAAGGCTTCGTCGAGATCTGCGACGCGAAAGCCCAGCGAAAGGTTTGCCGGTGCTGTGACCACGTCAGTTGCTGGCTTGTGCTCAAGGAGCTCGACCTCAATGCCATTGCCGTCCGTCAGGAAGCACAGCTCGAGGGCGGGGTAGGGCATGAAGCGCCGTTCGACCGTCAGGCCCAGCAGGTCCCTATAGAAAGACAGAGAGGTTTCAATGCTTTTGACGGTAATCGTGGTCCATAAATAGTTTGCGTTCACGACATTCGCTCCTTTGAGGTGGTTTTGGCTGGAACCGGGTAAAGGTACAAAATTTAAAGTGCGTTTTTTTGCCGATGGTTCCAGCACCCAACATTATATCACACCGACCGCCGGATCAAAAGCCAGGGGAGTGTGGGGTGGGGGGATGGGTGACCATCGGCAGAAAAATATTTTGAAAAAGTTTCTTAAACGCTTGACGTTGACGCTACGTCAACCTTTATAATCAAGACATAAACGAGCGGGATAAGTCCGGCGGCGGTAAAAATACTGATGGGACTTTTGGGGGAATGTCTATGGAAATGACGATACAAAATCTGGCGAGGCTGGCAGGGGTGAGTTCGAGAACGCTGAGATATTACGATGAGATGGGGCTGCTGAAGCCGCTGAGGCTGAGCAGTACCGGCTACCGGATTTACGGGGCGGCGCAGGTGGACCGGCTGCAGCAGATCTTGTTTTACAGGGAGCTGGGGCTTGAACTGGACCGCATCAAGGAGGTGCTGGAGCGGCCGGACTTCGATCCGAAGAGTGCGCTGGAAGCCCATCACAAAGCGCTCCTGGAGCGGCGCCGGCAGCTGGACGCGCTGATTGCCAACGTTGAGAAGACTATTGCCTATCAGGAAGGGAGACTGGAGATGTCGGACAAAGAGAAGTTTGAGGGTTTCAAGAAGACTATGATCGAGCGCAATGAAGCGCGTTATGGAGAAGAGGTTCGCGCCAAGTATGGGAAAGAGACGGTGGAGGCTTCCAATAAAAAGCTTCAAGGTATGTCCGAGGCGGAGTACAACGAGGCGCAGGCCCTGAGCGAGGCTATTCTGGTGAAGCTGGCGGAGGCTATGGCCACAGGAGAGCCCGGCGGCGCGCTAGCCCAGGAGGTTGCAAAGATGCACAAGCGCTGGCTGTGCAGCTACTGGCCGACCTATACGGGGGAGGCGCATGCGGGGCTGGCCACTATGTATGTGGAGGATGAGCGCTTCACTGCGTTTTATGATGACAAGTGCGGCGAGGGCGCAGCGGCATTTCTGCGTGACGCGATTCATATTTTTACGGGTATAACGACTTAGGGAAAGTATTAAAGGGGGATCCGCAGACGGAAGCTGCTGAGACCCCTTTCTTCCATTTTTGGATGTAATTTTCCGCCTGAAATGAGGAAGGGGGTGTCTGACACCAATTTCCTTTGGGTATGAATAAATCAGTATAAGAATGTGCAGCCATCATTGAAGCAGGAGGAATCGCCGTGTTTAATTCAAACAGCAGAACTAAGCAGGCAAGCACCCAGCCCCCAAAATCGAATCCGGCTAAATCCAGCCCAGGCAAAAGTGAAGGCGCGAAGGCGGTCCCTGAAAAGCTGCCAGTGAAGGTGCGAGTACGACGCTGGCTTCCCCTGATTGGCGTTTTAGGGGTGCTGTTCGTTACGCTGCTCTATCTAGATGTGTTTGGATTTAGGGCTATGCTTTTTTCGAAACAGGAAATGGATCCTATTGCCCAAGTGAGAGCGCCTGCGGATTTCATTGAAAGTCGGCTTGCCGAGGCAAAGGCTGTGACCCTCATGAAGCAAGTCCCGGATCCGGCCCGCGGGACACTGGATCTCTTTGTGCAGGAGGGTAGACTCTATGTGGTCGAGGATGGTGTGAAGGCGGCGTTTTCGTCTTCATCTGAGGAGTCTGGGGAGACTGCCGGCGATCTGAAGCTGGCCTTCAGTTATGAAGAAAACGCGCCGGATCAGCTCAATTTCCTGATTGGTCACGTCGACGCGCCTGAGTATGATATGATGCGAACGGCTCGGATTGGGCGCATTCAGGGGTCGGCTGGGCAGACCTTTGCCGTGGCACGGCTGTTTTTTGACGACGCCGGCTTGCCGCCTATAGTACGCGTGGAAAATCTGTCATATGAGGTGCTTCGAAATACCAGCTTTGAGCTTCCTAAAATGATAAAAGCAGTATTAGCCGATGGTTCCGAGACCCAAGTCCCCATCCGGTGGACGCCGCGGGTCATCGACACCTCAGAAAATGGGGTGCGCGGCAGTATTGGGACAATTGAAGGGTATGATGGGGAAGTGACCCTGACGCTGATCATCAGTGATCAAGTGGCAATTAAGGACGGTGTCCCTGCCATTGGGCCGCCGACGGGGGCGCAAAATCCGGGCGGAGAGACGACACAGGTGCCTGGACAGGCAACGGCGTCTGCGCCTTCACCCGAGCCCGCACCTGCACCAGCGCCAGCACCAGCACCAGCACCGGCTCCGGCGCCTGCGCCTGCACCAAAGCCTGAGGCCAAACCGGCACCTAAACCTGCTCCTAAGCCTGCACCGGTGACGATTCAGTCGCTGCGTCCCGTCGAGGCAAGTATCAGGCAGGGCGAGGGGTATAACCTGCCGGCGACGGTGGTCGCTGTGATGAGTGACAAAACTACAAAAAGTGTTGCGGTCATATGGAATCCTTCGGTGCTGGATACCGCCACCGCGGGCACGAAAATCAGCACCGGGACGGTGTCCGGGACAACGGCGAAAGCCGCGCTGACTTTAACGGTGTCGAAGTCGGCTCTGGCGGCGCCAAGTGTCGCGGTTTCAAAGATTTCTGGCGCGGATGCCAACGTCAGGGTGACCGGCAGAGCTGGCGCCACGGTTCTGTTCAATGGCTATGGTGTCGGGACTATCGGCTCAAGCGGCGTTTTGACGGTGGTCGGGGTCAACGTCGACACTCTTCAGAGCGTCAAACTGACCATGGATGGATGGGATCCGAGCCCGGCGGTGACGACGTTTGTGCTTTATTGATTCTAGAGTCAAAAACAAGGAAGTCGGTGTCGGCGGCTCTACGCCGCTTGACACCGACTTTGCTTTGAAGAGGAGGCAGCCGTCATGCTGGAATACTCAAAAGAGGCACTGGCCGAATTCATTCGCCTTGAAGCGCGTAGTACAAATGGCTCCACGATTTCCTATTATGGCGGCGATCAATCCTGGTTTGAGTCGGAGAACGGACGGGCAGGCGGCTGCGGGACCGTGGCGGCAGCCAACATCCTGGCTTATTTCGGGGTCGTCCTTGGCGCGGATGGTGCTGTTGGTAGCGCCGGGCCGGTTCTTGACAGCAGACGCTTGGACATGGCGGACTATCTGGCGCACATGCACCAGGTCTATGCGGGTCTGACCCCGCTTGTTCCGCCCTGGAAGTCGATGACCCGGTTTCAAAAAGGACGCGTTGGGCGACGCTCGATTCTTCGACTGCCGGATTCGCTTGGAATTCATAGCCCAGTTCGATTTGCCAGCGCTGTTGTGGCGCTGGCCCAAAAGCAGAATGTCGGGCTGCGACCTGTCTGGCCGCTTGGCGGCTCTGTTCGTTGGCCTGCCCGTCAAAGACTCAGCTTGAGCCAGGCTAAAGCTTTTATTCTGGAACAGGTTGAAAAGGGCGTTCCTATTGCCATGCTTAACTTTAACAATCCCGGGCTCAGACAGGTGGACTATCAAAGTGTAGTATCTGGGCGTATTTTTACCACAGACCGGTTTCAATGGCACTGGGTGGTGATTACAGGGGTTGAGACGGAGAAGCGAAGTGGCAGAGAATTCTTGATTGTCTCGAGCTGGGGCAACAGGGTGATACTGGATCTGGAGAAGTTTTGGGGTCGAGGACTGAGTTATCTTGTCTCTTTTGAAGTGAGGTCCAGGTGACCATAATAATCCAGATCCAGAATGCGTGCGGAGGCCAGAAATTTCTCTTCTATAGTCTCGGTGACCTCGCGAATGTAATCTGAGGTGGGGATAGGGGTGGGGTCGGTGACCATCGGCAAAAAACATTTTTTAAGGGCGTCATAGCGGCCATGGCGGGTGATGAAGCTCTTGTTGAGGAACATCACTAGAGGCTCGCTGTCCGAGAAGATGTCGCGGCCCATGAGGAGGCGCGAGTCGTACGCCAGACCCATGAGGTTGCAGAGGGTGGGGAGGATGTCCAGGCTGGAGCAGGGGGTGTTTATGACAACCGGGGTCTGACCCCGGCTGCTTCCCGGGCAGTACAAAACAAACGGGCTGCGGTAGAGCTCGAAGCTGCGGTCGACTTTGTGGCCGGCGAGCTCATCGAGGGCAGCATCGGACAGGCCATAAGGGTAGTGGTCGGCGCTCATGGCGATCAGGGTTCTGTCGGAAACGCCGGCGGCTTCAAGCTGCTCAAGAAGTGAGGCCATGGCGCGGTCGAGTTCAACCTGGGTGGCGAGATAGGCTTTAGCCTCTTCGCTGAGGTTCAGGTGTTCCACTGCGGCGCGATTCTTGGAGGCCATGGCGTTGCCGCTGAAGCTGTAGCGCATATGGCCGCTGACGGTCATATAATAGGTGTGAAAGGGTTCTTTGTCTATGTACTGAGGAACCGTGAGCTGCATCATTTCCAGGTCGGACTCAGGCCAGACGGGGGTGACGTTCAGGCCGTTTCCCAGGCCATAGTAGGTATAGCCCATGTTGGGGTGGGAGAGGTGGCGTTTATAGTAACTGTAGCGGTGGTTGTGATAGGCGGTCGTCGTGTACCCCAAGGGGCGAAGCTGGTTGCCAAGGGTCATGGTCATGTTTTTGCCGGCGGACTCAATGAAGCTCCACACGCCGCTTTTGGGAAGTAGACCGGTACAGGCGACATATTCGCCGTCAGAGGTGCTGACGCCCCATATAGGATTGTAAAATTCAGTAAAATGGAAACCGTTATGGACCATTTTATACAGGGTCGGGGTCAGTTCTTTGTGGATGGAGTAAGGCGACATGCTTTCGGCGGTGAGGACAATCAGATTGCAGCCCTTGAAAAGACCTGTGTAGGCGTTTTTGGGGGTTGGGTGCTGGGCACTGAGCCAGTTGTGAAGGTCTTTCAGTTGTGTGACAGCCGCGTTGTCTTTCTGCTTTGTGGTTGTGGTTGAGAGGACCATCGGCAAAGCATTGTAACTGGAGGGCGGCCAAGGGTCTGTGTCTCCGATTCCGTTTGGGAGGGAGGCTTTCATCTGTTTGTCGTCGTAAATCATGGACTTCATGCCGAGTATGGAGCGCTGGAAATCGAGGCGCATGGTGGTGAGCAGGCCGAAATGGCGAAGGGTTACCGTAGGGTCCATGCTTTTGTGGTAAGCTTCGTAAGGGGAACCCAGGATGCTGCGCCCCTTGTGAATTCTGTATTTGGCTATTGTAAATAAAAGGATGGCAATAGCCAGGGTGATCATGATGAGAGCCACTGTCGAGCCCGCCTGGCTCAGTCGCCCCTGGCTGAATAATTGTTTCGCAGGAATTAAGAAATATACCACCGGAGGCAGGAGAAGGACCAGGATCCACTGGAGACTGGAGGCGACATAAGCGACAATATCTTTGACAAAATCCAGAACTTGGCCGGCGTTACCCATGGAATACAGGGTGTAAAACATTTTGAAGATTTTGTAGTAGACCAGCTGGGAAGCGAAGAGGAAGAACAGGATCAGGGTCAAAGCCGTGGTTAAAACCGTTGAAAGGCTGCCTGAGAAAAGCGACGATATGAGCATCAACACACAGGCGTAGAGGGCTGACCAGAGAAAGAGGCTGCCGAAGCCAAAAATTCTGAGGCTCTTTACAGTTGCAAGTCGAAGGGTGATTTCGAAATACAGGATCACCCACAACCAATATAAGCCGGGCAGAAAGCCCGATATGAATTCTGATAGGATCGACTGCATGAAATAGACCCCTTTCTCCAATGTGTTCTAGCCCAATCATAGCCGAACTGGAAAAAGGGGTCAATCAAAGTTCTTGGATTTCAATTTAGCTTTGTTTTATTACAGAAATATTACCCCCACCCCCAAGTTGAAACCCGTCCGCGTCCCCAGGTCAAAACCCGTCCGCGTCCCCCAAATAAAAATTTACCCTTTCGCCATCTCTATGACGAGAAGGTGGGCGGTTTGATCCGGCTGATCGACGTGAATGGACAGGGATTCCTCAACACTTTCAAGTCCATCCCTGGTCTCCAACCTGAGTCCGTTGATCAGTACACTGCCTTCTATCAGCACTAAATAGGCTTGACGGCCTTCTTTGACTTCAAAATCAATGCGTTGTCCGCCTGTCAGCTCCACCGCATAGAAATTAGCATCCTGATGGAGTTCAACGGGTGCGCCGCCGCCCACAGGTGACGCGAAGTGGAGCCATTTGCCGCTGCGCAGGTTCCAGTCCAGCTTGACATCTCCATATGCGGGGGTATGGCGCTTTTGATCCGGCAGGATCCAGATTTGAAGGAAGCGGAGCTCTTCATCGCCCAGATTGTGCTCACTGTGGGCAACGCCGGTTCCGGCGCTCATATACTGAACCTGGCCACGGCGGATCGTGCTTTTGTTGCCCATGCTGTCCCCGTGCGTCAATGCGCCGTCGACGACATAGGAGATGATCTCCATGTCCCGGTGTGGGTGAGTGTCAAAGCCAGTCATGGAAGCCACCAGGTCATCGTTTAGGACCCTGAGGACCCCAAAATTCATGTTGTCAGGATTATAGTACTCAGCGAAGGAAAAGTGAAACAGGCTGCGAAGCCAGCCGCGGTTGCTGCGCCCCATTTGCTGATGATTGATTTTTCTGATCAAATTAAAAACCTCCTTTAGGTTGAGAAGTATTATCATCTAACATAAATATACTACTAATTAGTAATAAAATCAATGGTGTTTTCAGAAATTTTTACTCAACTGCCAGGCAGTGTCGCAATTACGGCTCAAGGATGAAAGAATCGCCATGCAGAGGTGTGACCACAGAAAAATTTTTTCATGTTCAATTGACTAAAGCCTAAAAAACCTTCAGAATTGAAGTGATGTGTGTTCTGCAGCAGCAGTCTGTTTCAATTCTCTGCTAAAGGACTGTCACAAACGACCGCACTTGTAAATCAACACTCACTGTACTTATTGCACTCAAGCACATCACACTCTATCAATCAGGAGGCCTATGATGACCAAACGAACGCCCACGTTTTTTGCTCTAATCCTAGTCGCAGCGGTAATAATCTGGCTCGGCGGCACCAGTTTCTACACGGTGGACCAGACGGAGTACGCCGTCCTTGAGACCTTTGGTAAGCCGGACACCAATCTGGTTCAGCCGGGGCTCAGATTCAAGCTGCCGTATCCCATCCAGAACGTTCGCAAGCTCTCCAGAGAAACCTTCTCCCTGACCTTTGGCTATGAAGAAAGCCAGGATGGCACGACCCTGCAGGAGAAGGACGCCAAAATGATCACCGGAGATGAGAATATCATCCTGGCGGATCTGGAAGTTCAGTGGCAGATCGTCGATCCCATCGCTTTCCTTTACAATACCGAAGATCCTGTCAAGATCCTGATGAACGCCACCTCCAGTGCCCTGCGCGGCGTCATAGGGAGCTCCGTGGTGGATGACGCTCTGACAGACGGCCGTACCCGCATCATGAACGACACGAGAGACACCCTTGTGTCCCTGGTGGAGAACTATGAGATTGGCGTCGCCATCCGCAACGTCAACCTCCAGGACGTCGACCTCCCGAACGAGCAGGTCAGTGACGCTTTCAAAAAAGTCGCTTCCGCCCGTGAGGAGCGCATCACAAAAATCAATCAGGCCAACCGCTACCGCAATGAGAAGATCAATACCGCTGAAGGCCAGAAGGCCGCTCTCATCAGCCGCGCGGAAGGGGATAAGGTCGCCCGCATAGAGAAGGCCCGGGGTGATGTCGCCCAGTTCAACGCCATCTACTCCGAATACGTGACCAATAAGACTATTACCCGCGACCGCCTGATCATCGAGACCCTCGAGCAGATCCTGCCGGACGTTCAAATCTACATCATGCAGGAGGGCGGCGGCAACACCGTCAACTACCTGCCGCTGGATCAGCTGAAGAAAGGCGGTGAGGCTAATGAGTAAGCTCGACAACGTCATTCAGGTCATAATCGACGAGATCAAGAAGGGTATGGCCGCCAACAAAGCCCAAAGACCTCATACAGCTGCCGATGGTCACAGCACCAGCACCGACAGCCCAAAACCACGTCCCGCTAACCGCTCTTTTTCGAAGATCATTCCGCTGGTCATCTTCGTCGTCATCCTTGCGGTCTTCGTGCAAAGCAACCTCTTTATTGTCAAAGCCAACGAGTATGTCATTGTCCGGCAGTTCGGCGAAATTGTCAGAGTCATCGACTCGCCGGGACTCAAGTTCAAGACCCCATTTGTCCAAACCATCACCCGACTGCCAAAGTACACCCTGGTTTATGATGTGCCGCCGGCTGAGATCAACACCCTGGACAAAAAGCGCATCATGGTCGACTACTATAGCCTATGGAAGATCACCGACCCTATCCAGATGATCGAGTCTCTGAGAACCCTTAGCGCGGCGGAAAGTCGTCTGGGTGATATCGTTTACTCCAGCATCCGCACGGAGCTTGGCAAAATGAATTATGTCGATATCATCAAAGACCGCGTCAGCGCCCGAGGCGGCATTGACACCACTGTCAAGGGACAGGTCAACGATACCCTCGTGAAAAATGAAAGCGGTATCGAACTGATTGATATCAAGATGAAGCGCGCGGATCTTCCTGCTGCCAATGAAGAATCTGTCTTCCTGCGCATGATCTCAGAGCGTGAAAGCACCGCGCAGCAGTACCTGTCCCAGGGCGATGCCGAAGCGCTGAAGATCCGGGCTGAGACGGACCGAGAAGTGTCAGAGATGCTGTCCAGAGCAGAGGCGGATGCCAAGACCATTCAGGCCGAAGGCGAAAAGGAAGCCGCCCGACTTTACAACGACGCCTACAGCAAAGATCCGGAATTCTTCAATCTCTACCGGACGCTGACCTCCTACAAGACGACCATCAACGGCGAAACGGTGCTGCTGCTGCCGCTCAATTCGCCTTATCTGAAATACCTGACAGGAGAGTAATATGACTTACGGTTTGTGGCAGCGCGCCCTTGGGTCCCACCAGACCAACGCCTACCTCGTGTATGATGAAGAGACGAGAGAAGCGCTGATCCTGGATCCAGGCGACGAGAAGAAAAAGATAATGAAAGTGGTGCATGAGAAGGGTTTAAAACCCATCGGCATCATTCTCACCCATGGACATTGGGATCATATTGGCGCCGCGGCAGCGCTGCGAAAGCAGTACGATTGCCCCCTGATGGCCCATAGGGCAGAGGCGAAGCTGCTCGCGACGCCTTACTACAATCACTCGGGCGAGCGCGATCTGCGGCTTGCGGCGGATGTCGGTCTGGAAGACGGGCAGAGGATTCCCTTTGGCAGCCAGGCGCTGCTGGTCCTTCACACGCCGGGGCACACTGCCGGCAGCATTTGCCTGAAGCTCGAAAATGCCCCTGTGATGTTTACGGGAGACACTATTTTCAGCGATGACGTGGGCCGCACCGACCTCTACAGCGGCAGCGACGCCCAGATGAAAGCCTCGATCCGAAAAGCCCTGCGGGAATGGGCGGATGACTGGATGCTCTATCCCGGTCACGACGCCCCGGCCATGATGGCGGATGTGCGCGGGGGCCTGGAGCGCCATTTGTAAACGAAGAAGGCAAAGACAGAACGATTTTGCCGATGGTCGTATGACACCCACTCATGGCCCCTTTCAGGCCACCATCGGCCAAAAACTGATCCAAACGACAAAAGTCATTCCGGGAGGACGCTCACACCATGCAGAATTTCATCTTCTCGCTCAACATCATCCTGCCGCTTTTTCTGCTCATGTCTCTTGGCTATGGCTTGAAGCATCTTGGCATGTTTGATCCAAAATCACTGAAAGTCCTGAACAGCCTTGCGTTCAAGGCATTGTTGCCGGCGCTGGTCTTTAACAATATCTACCAGACAGATCCAAATGGCCATTTCGATACCCGCGTGATCCTGTTCGCAGCGGTCTCCGCCGTTGTCATTTTTGGTGTTTTTACGGTGGTCACTGTGTTGTTTGTGAAGGATAACCGCAGGCGCGCCACCCTGATTCAGGGCATAGGCCGCAGCAATTCCATCATCTTCAGCCTGCCTATTGTCGCCTCCATCTACGGCACAGAAAGGGCGGGCATCACTGCCATTGTCGTTGGGACCGTGGTGCCTATTTTCAACGCCCTGAGTGTCATTGTCCTGTCGGTCTTCCGAAACAAAAAAATCAGCCCCGGGAAGCTGATTTTGGACGTTTTCAAAAATCCGCTGATTATTGGTTCGCTGGCCGGAATTATAGCCATGCGGGTGGGTCTGACCCTGCCTGTGCCGGTGGAGAAGACGGTCGGCGATCTGGCAAAAGCGGCAACGCCTCTGGCTATATTGGCGCTGGGCGGCTCCTTTAACTTCAGCGCTGTGAAGGACAACACCAAGTATATTGTCTACGGCGTGTTTTCTAAGCTGGTGGTGATCCCGGGCATTTTGGTGCCCGTGTGTGTCAGGATGGGGTTCACCGGTCCGGAACTCGTGACTTTGATGGTCATGTACGCCGCGCCTGCAGCGGTGTCCACCTTCACCATGGCCCAGCAGATGGACGCGGATGATGTCCTGGCGGGGCAGTTGGTGGTCTTTGGCTCAGCGCTGTCCGTTGTGACGATTTTCCTGTGGATCTTTGGGCTAAGGAGTTTGGGACTGATTTAAATGAAAAGAGAGACGCTTCGGGCTGAAGCGTCTCTCTTTGATTGGAAGGAAGGCGGTGTCTGACACCGCCTTCCTTACCTCCCTCACGCTTCCAGCTGCAGCTTTCGAATTTCAGCTTCAACCTGGCGGAAAGCCTTTTCCACAGCCGTGTGCTCCTCTGGGACAGGATATTTTTTCAAGATCATTTCCAGGAGCTTGGTCAGGTCGCTGACGGCCTGGCGGTAGAGCTTTTCCGGGTTGAAGGTCGGGAGGTTGTGGGTGTTGTCAATGTTCGACTGCAGCTCCTGCAGAATACTGAGGGCCATTTTGTCGAACTTGCGGCCATCGGCTTCAGGGATGCCTATGGTGTCCAGAATCAAATCCCGCACCTTCTGAATGTCTTCTTCCTTCTGCCAGAACGAAAATTGAAGGGCCATCAGGTCCTCCATCCGGCAGGTCAGGCGACCGCTGAGCAGCGCGCTGGCACGGATCAGATTTCTCGACATCTTGAGGCGGCGCGGGGAGATAAAGAGTTTATATTTTTTGGTGAGGGTATTGGAGATCTCCACCATGGCGCGGGCAATCGCTTCAGGGAGCGCCACCAGCTCCAGATGATCCTGGATCCAGATCAGATCGTTCAGGCTCAGCTTGATGTCCGTGCTGTCGTGATCGTCCATCAGGATCATGCGGACTTTGTTGTCATCATCCTGAAGGGGAGAGACCAACACCCTGGAGAGAAAACGGTCATGGAGGGCCTGAAGGCGGTAATCCGTCTCATCCGCGTCCAGATCATCCGGCTGCTTCGGGAAGAAGTTAGTGTCCGCCATGAAAAATCTCAGGTTCGTCTTGACGGTATCCGTGCCGTTTTTGAATTCGCCCTCATTCAAGATGGTCAGGATGCCGGAGTTGGCCACCTGGTCGCTGATCCGGTAGAATTCAGAAAAGAAGGCAATCGCGGCATCCGGCAAAAATCCCTGATACGCCCGTTTGATGATGCCGTGACGCTTGTAATATTCTATGTCAGGCGCGCCCAGGATATTGTTCGGACTGATGTCCGTACCCATCTGAATGTGAAAATAAGGTGTGCCTTCAAAGACATCAAAGTCAATGACGTTGACAATTTCCCTGAGGATCGCAGATTTCGCGATCCCCGGAGGCCCAAGGGCAATCATGTTGGTTCTTGAGATCATGGAGAGCAGAATACACTCTACAAAGGTGTCCACCTCATAATACTTGCGGTTCAGAAAGTCGCGGATCCCTCTCAGCTTCCCGCTGAATTGCTCCAGATTCTCGGATAATCCGGTCTCGAGCTCGGCTCTTTGCCTGTCGCGATACTCTATGGCCATTCCAAATCCCCCCACGTGATTTAGTAGTTGAAACCTATATCTTTTCAAAAAGCTGCGCGCTGATTTTTTCGTTCCAGTTGGACAGATCCCGGTCGCGGATCTCGAGGATTTCGTCTGAAATTTCACCCAGATCCCCATAATCCCCATAGGTCTCGCCGTGTATGATGATGGCGTAAAGCTTGAAAGCCATTGCGGATTTCCACACTTTGAACGCTTTCTTGAAGTCTGCGCGAATATCGCTGAAGCCGTCCGTGATCATCAGGATGTCCGCATGCCGGTAGCGATCCTCCTTGAGCAGCTCAACAGCCGCTTTCAGCGGCGTTTCAAAATCTGTGCCGCCCCGGATGAAATGTCCCAACAGGCGCATGATTTCCTCAATGGTCACGTGATTGGGATTGAATTCTTGGATGTACAGAGGCTCTGTCTTTGACGCGAACTGCAGGGTGATCAGCCGGCGCTTCTGGATGCGCGCCACCTCAATGAACGCGACCAGCAGTGCCTTCGTCTCCTCAATTTTGACGCCTTCCATGGATCCTGAGCCGTCGTAGCAGAGGATAATGGGCCCCCGGTCACGGGCGGCGTGGCCTTCCATTTCGTAGACCAGCAGGCTGCGGTTCAGGAATCGGTCATAAAAGTCGTCGCTGAAGACCTCCATGGACAGGGTGGTGATTTCCTCGTCGATCAGGGCGTCGAACCGGTCGCCAACGGCCACTTTATCAATGATATACTGCATCTTACGCTTTTTCTGATATTGCGAGCGTCTGGCGATCTCACGCTTTTTTCCCACTTTATTCAAAAAACGTATAGCCGATGGTTCCCCCAGAGCCTTATATAGCTCCAGCACATGATCGAAATCATCTGTCACTTCCAGGTCGGAATTGACCCCCAAGGCTTTCAGATTTTCGGTAAAACGGTCAATGCTGTCTATGGTCTTGTTTATTGCCAGACTCACATCCAAGGGTCTGAGTACCTCGGCGATCTGTCCCTCCAGGCGCGAGATGCGCTCATTCAGTCGTTCCAGAGTCTGCTGCAGGCTGCCCGCTCCAGAGCCGGCGCTTTGACGGGTCTGACCCCGGCTGTCCAAACGGCCGTCTCCCGAATAACCCAGTGTGGTGGAGGAGACAGGGGCGCCCAGACCTGCACCGTCGACAATCCGCTTTTGATCCACATCCCCCTGGGTCATTTCCTGAACTGAAAAGCCGGCAGGCGTCAGAGTGTCGGGCGGGGACGCTGTTCCCTCTGTATCCATTTTTATGGAAAGTGCCTGAAGTTCGCTGGCCAGATGATCCGCCAAGTCGTCCGCTGTGGAGGGTGTCCCTGATTTCTCTGAAGAGAGGCTTCTGTCACCATCCTGTTCAGACTGAACCTGATGCTCGCTGTTCATGGCCATATCGAGTTTTTCAAGAAATGAGGAAAGGTCAGGTGCCAGCGACGACTTTAGTTTGGACTCGAGGTCTGTCGACTTTTTGTCTGAGATTTTTGGCTTGACAGGTTTAGCCTGGTCTTTTGCTTTCTCTGTCCTCAGTGCGTCAGGCGATTTATGACCTGAAAGGGCTTTAAGGGACTCAGCCAAGGCTTTGGCCACTTCGCTGAGGGATGCGTTCTCAGGCAGCCCGATGGGCGATTTTAAGCGGTTGAGATGCCCGGCATCTTCCGGCTTTACTGCCTCGTTCAGTTCCAGCTTGGCTTCCATGCTGTTTTCGAGGGCATTTCTGGTCTCTATGAGTGCTTCCAAAGCACTGTTCAGGGTTTCCAAGTGCATTGGGATGTCCGTGCCCCTGAGATGAAGGAGCAGCTCATCCACCATCAATTTTAAAGCCAGATAGCTTTCGGTGGTACTGCCCGCGGTGCGGCCTCTGAGCTTTCTCAGCGTCATGGTGGACAGCATCCCGGAGATGACAGCGCGTCCGGCGGAAGGCTGCGGTGTCAGGATGGGCTCGATTTTATACAGCAGGTAAAACAGGTCCTCCAAAAGGGTCGTGAAGCCGGGGGTCAGGGCTGACAACAGGGTCTGATACCTTGTCAAAAGCTTAGATTGATTGCGCAGGGTATCAAAATAGAACTCATCAAGCAGGTTGCGGGATATGGCGCTGGCTGTGCCTGGTGTTTGGGCCGGCACTTGTGCGGACGCTTGTTCTTGTGCTGACACGGGACATCACCTGCCTTCGGGCAAATTGGAAAACGCTGACTTAATTATATAACTCGAAATCCTTGTTGTCTATTCACTAAGGAATCCGGACAAATGACAGAAAATTTAGAGTATAATGATAATCAAAGTGGCCTATAATTAAACCATAGGGGGGTTATAACCATGAGACCATTTGAGTATTTCAGACCTTCAAGTCTGAAAGAAGCCTCAGAGCTGCTGGTACGCTATGGCGACGGCGCACATCTCTTAAACGGGGGCACGGATTTAATCGTCAGAATGCGCGAGGGCCTGACGCTTCCGGAAGCAGTCATTGATCTCAAAGGCATAGAGCAGCTCAGCCGGATCCGCGAGGACGAGGCGTCTGTATATATTGGTGCGACGGTTAATTTGAATCAGGTGGGGCGACATGAGACCATCGGCAAAAGCTTTCCTTATTTGGCAGAGGCCGCTCTTTCCGTGGGCTCCAAGCAGGTGAGAAACCGCGCGACCTGCATAGGCAATCTCTGCAACGCTTCACCGCTGGCAGATACGGCGACGCCGCTCATGGCGCTGAATGCCGTTTTTGAGGTGTTCGGACCCGAGGGCGAGCGGGAGATCCCCATCCAGGAATTTTTTGTGTTTGTCAGAAAGACTTCTCTGAAGCCGGGTGAAATAGTCAAAGGGGTTCGCGTGCCGAGGACTGCAGGGCACGGCGTGTTTACCAAGCTGGCACGGCGCAAGGAGGTAGACCTTTCCATGGTCTGCATGACGCTGCTGAAGGCAGAGGATGGCTGGAGGCTCTCGTTTGGCGCTGTGGCGCCAACGCCCGTCAGGCTTCCAAAGACCGAGGCGCTGCTGAATCAAGGGGCAGCCCTGGAGGCAGTTCTCTCCAGCGCTGTCTCGGAGGTTAAACCAATTGATGACGTGCGGGCTTCCGCAGAATACCGCCTGGATATGGTGAAGGTTATGCTCAGTCGCGGACTCGAACAGATTGAGAAGGGAGGCGCGGTGTCATGAGCAAGCTGACAGTCCGCTTTATTTTAAACGGCGAAGAAATTGAGCATGAAACGCTGCCAAACAGAACGCTGCTGAAAATGCTCAGGGAAGACTTCGACATGACGGGCGCCAAGGAAGGCTGCGGCGCCGGGGAATGCGGCGCGTGCACGGTCATTATGAACGGTCAGGCTGTCAACGCGTGTCTGGTCCTGGCGCCCGAGGTAGAGGGCAGCATTATTGAGACTATTGAGGGCCTGTCGGACGGCACTCACCTGGATCCCCTGCAGCAGGCTTTCATAGACAATGCAGCCCTGCAGTGCGGCTACTGCACGCCGGGCATGATCATGACTGCTAAAGCGCTGCTGGATGAGAATCCAACGCCGACTTATGAGGAGATCAAGGAAGGCATCAGCGGCAACCTGTGCCGGTGCACCGGCTACAAAAAAATTGTCCAGGCCATCCAGAGTGTCGCGGATCAGAACCGGATTGGACACGGGAACGGCTAAAGAGGGGGAGGAGTCACCTTGAAGTTCGTTGGAAAGAGCATTAAACGGGTCGACGGTGTCAAGAAGGTCACCGGCTCCCTGAAATATGTGGATGACATGAAAATGCCCAGAATGCTGTATGTTGCCGTCAAGCGCAGTCCGCATCCCCATGCAAAGATCCTGTCCATTGATCCCTCTGAAGCCCTTCGCTTAAGGGGTGTTAAGGACGTCATAACGGGCGAATTCTACACCAAGCGCGGCGGTCTTTATCTCGAGGACAAGAACTTTTTGGCAGTAGGAAAGGCCAGATACCGCGGTGAAGCCGTTGCGGCGGTAGCTGCTGAGAGCGAGGACATCGCCCGGGCTGCTGTCGAGCTGATCAAGGTGGAGTATGAGGTCCTGCCTGCTGTGACCAACGCAGTGGAGGCCATGGCGCCCAACGCACCACTGGTACATCCTGATCTTGGCGACTACAAGGTGGCACCGGTCTTCTTCCCTGAGCCGGGCACCAACATTTCCAACCACTACAAGCTCCGCAAGGGCGACGTCGACAAGGGCTTCGCTGAGTCGGATTTCGTTTTTGAAAACAAGTTTTATGTGCCCCACGTTCAGCACGTGCCTATTGAAACCCATACGGCAATTGCTCAGATGGATGCAGATGGCTACCTGACCGTCTGGGCCTCCTGTCAGTCGCCATACGCAGTCCGTCAGGCACTTTCTGCGGCTTTTGACATTCCCCTGAACAAGCTTCGCGTCATCTCACCAGCGGTAGGCGGCGGTTTCGGATCCAAAGCCGGTACGACACTGGAAGGCATCATCATCCCGCTGGCCATGAGATCAAACGGCCGGCCGGTGAAGCTGACCTACACCCGCGAGGACGAGTTTGAAAACGCCTACGTGCGCCAGGGACTCCATGCGACTATCAAAACCGGCGTGCGCAAGGACGGAAAAATTGTCGCCGTTCAGAATGAATTCATTTGGGACGGCGGCGCCTATACGGAATATGGCGTCAATATTGTCAAAGCGGCAGGGTACGCTTCCGCCGGTCCATACGATATTGACAATGTCCACACGGATTCCTACTGCGTCTACACGAATCATCCTGTTGGGGGTCCCTACAGGGGCTTCGGCATGAGTGAAATTCACTTTGGAATTGAACAAAACCTGGATATTGTGGCGGAAGAGATTGGAATCTCGCCGGTGGAGATCAGGCGCATCAATGGACTAAAGCCGGGAGGACGCACCGGGACCGGCGAAGTGGTCGAGGTCTGCGGACTGATGGAGTGTCTGGACAACGTTATTCGTGATATTGAGCTGGACAAGGAAGAGCCCGCCTCCGGACCAAACAAACGCCGCGGCAAGGCGATTGCCTGTGGCTGGAAAGCGCCGTCTATGCCTAACAACGCGGCGTCATCCGCAGTCATCAAGCTGAATGAGGATGGTACAGCCCATCTTTTGGTCAGCGCCCAGGATATTGGTCAAGGCTCTGATACGGTTATGACACAAATTGCGGCAGAAGTGTTGTCGATTTCACCGGAAAAAATAACGGTCCGCACAGGGGACACGGATCATACGCCTTATGAGTGGCAAACGGTGGCGAGCCGGATCACGTACTCCGCAGGCCGAGCGGTTTATGAAGCGGCGCAGGATGCGAAGGCCCAGCTTTTTGAGCTGGCGCAGATCAAACTGGGCGTATACAAACGGGATCTTGAGATGCGGGATGGGTTCATTGTCTCTCAGATCTATCCGGACCGTAAGGTCGCCATCAGCGAGCTGGCCCTTGGCCTGACTTTTGAGGATGGCAGCGGTGTCCATGGGCCAATCATCGGCAGAGGGTCTTTTATTCCTCCAAATATCCGGAATGCGGACAAAAAGACGGGGCTCGGGGAGCATCCGGTCGCGTTCTGGACCTATGGGGCCCAGGGCGTGGATCTGGAGGTGGACGTGGAAACCGGGCACATCAAAGTGCTGAAGGTGGCGTCGTGCTTTGACGTGGGGCAGGTAGTGAATCCGCAGATGCTGGAGGGCCAGCTGGAGGGTGCGATCCTGCAGGGCATGGGGACAGCCTTGTTTGAGGAATTGATGCTGAAGGACGGCAAGATCTTGAACAAGTCCTTCGTGGATTATAAGATTCCGACGTCGGATGACATGCCGGAGCTGGTGGTGTCCTTTGTTGAAAATCCGGAGGAGTCCGGGCCTTACGGGGCGCGGGGCGTGGCCGAGCCGGCCATGGTGCCTACGGCGCCTGCCATTGCCAACGCGGTCTACAAGGCGGTGGGCATCCGGCTGTCGACTATGCCGCTGACGCCGGAGAAGGTGTTGGCAGCGATGAAAGAGAAGGCTCAGATGAAGTAGGCGTTTAGGAAAAAGGTGTCAGACACCGCCTTCCACGCTCATACGCCGCCTTCTGCTCAAGTAATGAAACGCCTCAAAATCAGGGTTATGTCAACGGTTGTTTCACTGGCTGGAATTGTTGATATTACAAGTCTTCAAGCTCACTAGATTTGCGCAAATTTTTCACCTCAAATTTTTGTTTTCAGGCTAACAAAGGCGAAGCCTCTGTTATAATGTTAGTGAACTTATTTTTTCTCATTGATACGGGAGAAAATACTTAGAGGATGAAAGGAGCTGCCCATGAGTAAAGAAGAACTACACATCAATCACGACGGCATACGTGACGTCACTCAGCTCGGCGTACCTAAAATGATCACCCTGGGAATTCAGCACACCTTCACTATGTTTGGCGCGACAGTGCTCGTTCCAATCATCACGGGCATGAACGTCTCTGTCGCACTGTTTATGGCGGGGATCGGCACGCTGCTGTTCCATGTCATTACCCAAGGGAAAGTGCCTGCGTTTCTCGGCTCTTCCTTCGCCTTTATCGCTCCAATCATAGCAGTTGCCCAGACCCATGGCATGGAGTACGCTCAGGGCGGCATTGTCGTCGCCGGTTTGATTTATCTGATTCTGGCCGGCTTGATCGCAGTTTTCGGGATCGAACGCGTTCTGAAATTCTTCCCTCCGGTCGTAACGGGGCCAATCATTATCGTCATAGGCTTGAAGCTTGCGCCAACGGCAGTGTCTATGGCCTCCAGCGACTGGTTGCTGGCTATAGTGGCATTTCTTATCGTCACGGCTGTCAGCGTCTTCGCAAAAGGCTTTCTCAAGGTCATTCCGGTTATCATCGGTCTGATTGGCGGTTATGTGTTTGCGGTCATAATGGGAAGAGTTGATTTCACGCCAATTCAGGAAGCGTCCATTTTCGGCATTCCTGCTTTTACGGTAGCGAAGTTTAAAGCAGAAGCTATCCTGACGGTTGCGCCTATCGCCCTTGCGACTATGATAGAGCACATCGGTGACGTTCTGGCAATCAGCTCCACGGTCAAAAAAGATTTCACCAAAGACCCTGGCTTTGTCAGAACCTTGATGGGTGACGGTCTTGCTACGGCGCTTTCAGCCATGTTTGGCGGTCCTGCGAATACCACTTATTCTGAAAATACAGGTGTCCTCGCGCTGACAAAAGCATGGGATCCAAAAATTATGCAGATCGCAGCGGTATTTGCGATTATTCTCGGCTTGGTTCCAAAGCTTAGTGCTGTTATTTCAACTATTCCAACCGCAGTTATTGGCGGCATCTCCATCATCCTGTTCGGTATGATCGCTTCGATTGGCGCCAGAACCCTGGTTGAGAATAAAGTTGACTTTACATCTTCCAGAAACCTGATTATCGCCGCAGTTATTCTGGTTCTGGGTCTCGGTGGCGCAATTATACCTTTCAAAATCGGTCTGTTTGCTCTCAATCTCGAAGGTATGGCACTTGCTGCAATTGTCGGGATCTTACTCAATGTGGTATTGCCTGAACCAAAAGAAGCTTAGGACTTATTGTCAGGAAACAAAATTTTTTCTTCCCGTATCAGGGCCCTCGTTGACACGAGGGCTTTTCTTTTTGTTATAATATAAGTGATTTGTGACTGAATAACAAACGGAGGTAGTGAAATGGACAATATCATCGGGATTCGGGTCCGGGACCTGATTGAAATGACGGTGCTCAAAGAGTCTCACGTTCTGGCAGGTACTGGCGGCCTCGACAAACGGGTCACCAAAGTCAACGTCATGGAAGTTCCGGACATTGTCGACTGGGTCCGTCCGGGCGAATTCCTGTTAACTACAGCGTATTCCATAAAGGACGACATTGAAGTTCTGAATACGCTCATTCCGTCGCTCAGCGCGCTGGGGCTGGCGGGTATGGGCATCAAGACCAAGCGCTTCGTCGAGTCGCTGCCGGACACCGTGCTGGCAACTGCAGACGCCCACAACTTTCCGTTGATTGAAATCCCCTTTGAAATATCCTATTCCGATATCATGATGCCGGTTATGAGCGAGCTGCTGAACCGTCAAAGTGCTATCATCAGCCAGGTGAACGACTTCAACCGCAGGATTACCCGGGTTATGCTCAGGGGTGGCAGCCTCCAGGAAATTGCAAGGGCCATTCACAAAAGCGTGGGGCTGCCTGTGGCCATTGTTGAACCCCTTTTCAAAAATCTGGTTGTCTCAGGACCTGAAGCAATGAAGTCAGTTTTGATCAAGAGATCAGAGCAGTTCATGGATAAAAACAAAGTTCAGGATAGTCCGGTGACAGAGGAAGAGCCCGCTGAAGGCGCCCTTCATGGTGCAGGAAAACCCGGAACGCCTGTCAACAGGGTTGCTATTCCAATTTCATCAGATGAGAGACATTATGGGTGGGTCATTCTTTGGGAAACTGAAAAGACGCTGAACGCCATGGAGATTTCGGTCATTGAGGCGTCCACTTCTCTGATTGCACTGGATCTGCTCAAGAAAATGTCGATTTACGAAAGCGCGAACCGACACAAAGTCGAGTTCTTCGATGATTTGCTGTCAACAGAGACCTTCCGGCAGCAGCGCGCTCTCGAGCATGCTGTCTATATGGAGTTCAATCAAAATCTAGCCTATACTGTCGTTGTTGCAGATTTTGACTCAACTTCTGAGGTGCTGAAGCTGACACCAAACAATGCCAACTTCATTCAAACCATTGGCACTAAAATGGTCAGCATTATCGAACGAATTTCTCGAACTCACAAAGGAAGAGTTCATTTCGCTCAAAAAAGCGACAGGCTCATTATTCTATTTGGGCAATCCAAAGAGTTATCAGAGGATCGGGTTAAGGAAGCTGTCATGAAGTTTGCCGGAGAAATTCTCCACAGTGCTGAACTGGAAGGGATGAAGGAACTTCTTTCAGTGGGTGTCGGACGTCAATATAAACAGCTGGAGCTGCTCTACAAGTCAAAGAGCGAGGCCAATCGCGCGCTCGCCAATCACCACCTTTGCGGCGAAAAAGGACGACCAATTCATTATGACGCACTCGGGATCTATAAGCTTCTTTCTTTCGAGGAGCTGGAACCGGAGCTCAAATCCTTTTTCAAGGAAATTCTGGAGCCTCTTGCCAAGTACGACCGTGAGAAGGATACCAATCTGCTGGAAACCCTCAAGCTCTATTTTGACTGCGGCAGCAATCTGAAGCGCGTCTCTGAGGAAATGTATACCCACTACAATACCATCATTTACCGCATGCAGCGTATCCGGGAGATATCCGGACTCGATCTTGAGGACCCATCAACGCGTCTGAACGTTCAGATCGCGCTGAAGATCATGGACCTGATTCAGACCGACCTTGGGTCTGAGTCACAAACGGGGTCCCATGATTTTGGAAGCGGGGCACAATGATCCCTGCTCGTGACTCTGGTACACTAAGGTTGAATGGAAGGCGTGATCTGATTAGATCCCAAAATAGAAAGTCTGTGTGGTGATGACTATGAAAGTGCTTCGCGTGTCAGAGGACTGTCTGACCTTTATTGCCCAAAGCCCAGTTCAAACCGGCGAAGTCCACTCGACTTTTGAGCGGGCTGTCAATCTGCTCTTTTCAAGCGGGGTTCTGATGACCATGGTGTCGGATCAGCTGGACCTTGCGCCTATGACTTTTCAGGTCTCAAAAGGATCATTGAAGTCAAAGGGCTGGCATCCCGGCATGCCGGTCAGCAGCTCAAGCGAGGGCATTATTATAGGGGAAACGCTTTTGGAGTTTGCACAAGCACAGACATGGACGCCAACATGGAACATTGGCTCGCCGCCTTCTGAAGTGCTGACAAGGGCTGAAATGCTGAAGCGCCTGGAGGCTTTCACAAAACTGCTCCTGACGCGGGGACGCCCGGAAGGATTACTGCCATATCTTTGTGAAACCAGGGTGTTGCCGCATCCGGGTTCTTGTCCTTCTGACATGACTGGCAACCGGTACGTCGATTTTATCAAAGGACGACTGGATCAGTTTTCAGAAGCTTACAGAGACGGAACAGACGCAGGTGAGTCCAGAGTGATAGCTGCGTTTACAAGGCTGGTGGGGTTTGGTCCGGGCTTGACGCCGTCATCAGATGATTACGTCGCCGGTTTTATGGCAGCCAGCATCCGTACCCCTTACGGGCAAGCCATGAATTGTGAAAAACTTTTGAAACGCAATCAGAAGCTCGCAAGTCGGGCAAAAGGAAAAACCACAGTCATAAGTGAAGCCATGCTGGCACATGCTGCACTTGGCCATGTCGCGCAAAAATACGACAGGCTTTTGGATCTTCTTTGCTTCGAAGCTGAAGGAGATTTGGAGGCAGCCATGCTTAAGGCACTGGAGCATGGCGACACTTCAGGGACAGATTTTATGACTGGCGCAGCTGCCGCTCTGATGCTGTCTCTGAATGCTTGACACGCCTATTACAACACGAGGAGGAAGTGACAGTGGCAGTACAAACGACCATACGTAAAAATGCCTACTACGACTCCGTCACCTTAATGCTGATCACCAAAGATCTGGCAAAGCTGCCCGGGGTGGAAGACATTCTGGTTGGTATGGCAACGGAGCTTAACAAAGAGCTTGCCGCCAACCTCAACCTATTAACCCCTGAGCTGGAAGCCTTGTCAGCCAATGACTTCTTCGTTACTGCTGAGCTGACCGGCGACGCCACTATGGAATCGCTGGTGGAAGCCCTCGACGCCTTGCTCTCTGCAAAGAAATCCTCTGCCGGCAGCAGTTACAGACCGGCGGCCTTGCAAACCGCGCTTTCAAATGAACCGCAGCTCAATCTGGCCCTCATTTCTCTTCCGGGCCGCTATGCTGCCGCAGAGGTCGAAAAAGCCCTGGATGCCGGTCTGCACGTCATGCTGTTCAGCGACAATGTCAGTATAGAAGACGAAAAAAGGCTTAAGGAAAAAGCTGTGTCAAAGCAGCTTCTGATGATGGGACCGGACTGCGGCACTGCCATGATCAATCACGTTCCTCTGGCCTTCTGCAATGTTGTGAAACCGGGCGGCATTGGTATAGTAGGTGCCTCAGGAACCGGTACACAGGAAATTATGTCCTTAATTGATCAATTGGGCGAGGGTGTTTCACAGGTCATTGGCACCGGCGGCCGGGACTTGAAATCAGAAATTGGCGGACTGATGATGCTTCAGGCTTTTGAAGCGCTGATTGCTGATCCGGAGACCGAAGTTATTGTTCTGATCTCAAAACCGCCGGCACCAGAGGTGGCAAAAAAAGTCCTCGACCTGGTCAAAGACGCCGGAAAACCTGTCGTGGTTGACTTTATAGGCGGCGACCGAGGTGCCATAGAGGCAGCTGGGGCCGTCGCTTGTATCAGTCTTGAAGACGCTGCGAGAAAAGCGGTCGCGCTGCTGAGGGGAGACACTGCACCTTCAGACTTCGCGGGATTTGATGTCCCGGAGGCGGACATTGAGGCTTTAGCCGCACATGAAGCAGGAAAAAAGGCACCTGCCCAAAAGTATCTGAGGGGTTTATTCACTGGGGGTACGCTTGCGGATGAGGCCATGAAGCTTCTCGGACCTGAGCTTGGCACCATCTGGTCGAACATACCTTTGAAGCCGGAAGAGCAATTGAAAGACGTCAAGGTTTCCGCTGAACATACCGTCATTGATTTTGGAGATGACGCCTTCACCGTCGGCAGGCCGCATCCTATGATCGATCCATCCACCCGCAGTGAACGCATCGTAAGAGAAGCGGCACCGGATGTAGCCGTGCTGCTGATGGATGTCGTTCTTGGCTACGGCTCTCACCCGGATCCCGCTGGCGAAGTTGCCGCTCAAATCCGCGAAGCCAGAGAAAACGCTGCAGCAGCTGGCGGTGATTTGACCGTGATCGCGTCAGTCTGTGGCACGGAAGGCGACCCTCAAGGGCTTAAAGCCTCAAGAGAAACCTTGTCTGAAGCCGGTGCCATTGTAATGCCGTCCAATGCTCAGGCTGTCCGGCTTTCGGCTAAGGTCATGAAGGCGATCCGCAATCAGGGAGGCGAAAAATAATGAAACCGCTAAACGGATTATTTGGAAAACAGCTCAAGGTCGTCAACCTTGGACTTGAAGCCTTTTATGAAGACCTTAAGAGCCAGTCGGTGGAGGTCGTTCAGGTAGATTGGCGGCCACCTGCAGGCGGCAATGAGAAAATGTTAAGTTTGCTCGGCAAGCTGAAAGGGAAGAAATAGAAGGGAAAGGGAGCGGTAAAGTTGGAAGAGAGGATTTTAAGAGCCAACCAAGAGGCTTTTGATCGCCTTCAGTTGGCGCAGCCGACTATTGTCGGAATAGGCACAGCCGGAGAAGACATCCCCGGAATGGATAAGATGACGGTGCTGCATGCCGGACCGCCAATTACCTGGGACCGTATGAGCGGCCCGCTGCGCGGTGCTATTGTCGGAGGCCTGATTTACGAAGGACTTGCCAAGGACGAGGCTGAAGCCCTGGAACTGGCAGCCTCCGGAAAAATCACCTTTGATTCCTGTCACCACCATAATGCCGTTGGACCAATGGCCGGTGTCACCACCTTCAGCATGCCGGTCTGGAAGCTTCGCAATGAAGCTTTTGGCAATATGGCCTACTGTACGCTAAATGAGGGTCTTGGCAAAGTATTGCGTTATGGCGCTTTTTCTGAAGAGGTCATCGACCGTCTGAAATGGATGGAGAAGGTCCTGGCACCGGTTCTTAAAGCGACACTGGCGCTCGCCGGTCCAATTGACCTCAAGACCATGATTGCTCAAGTTGTCCAAATGGGGGATGAAGGTCACAACCGGAATAAAGCCGGCACCTCACTTTTAATCAGAGAACTTGCGCCGTACCTTGTCATGACTGAGTTTTCTGATGAGGACAAGCGCGATGTCCTGAAGTTCATGCATTCCAACGACCACTTTTTCCTCAATCTCACCATGCCGGCCTGCAAATGCGCCCTGGATCCCCTTGAGGGCATTGAAAATTCGACTATGGTCTACACTATGGCCAGAAATGGCACGGATTTCGGCATTCGCGTTTCGGGACTGGGCAACCGCTGGTTTACAGCGCCTGCGGAAATCATCGACGGTCTGTTCTTCCCGGGCTTTACAAAAGAGGATGCCAATCCGGACATTGGCGACAGCGTCATTACGGAGACTTGCGGTATAGGCGGATTTGCCATGGCAACGGCGCCGGCCATCGTTCAGTTCGTCGGCGGGACGCCGCAGGATGCCTTTAACTTCACGTCGTCCATGTATGAAATCACCATAGGTGAAAGTACGGCCTTTAAACTGCCGCCTATGAATTTCAGAGGGTCTCCTACCGGCATCGATATTATGAAGGTTATTGAGACTCAGATCCGGCCTATTATCAACACGGGAATCGCCCATAAGAATGCCGGTGTCGGCCAGGTTGGCGCGGGACTCGTCCGGCCGCCTATGAAGTGCTTCGAGGATGCACTGGAAGCGTTCGTGGAGGATGCCCAGTCACGGGGCCTTATTTAGAGATTTAAGAAGAGCAATTCCTTTGCCGATGGTGACTTGTGCCACGTTAAGACTTAAACCAGACAAGTCACTAAGTCAACCATCGGCAGGCTTCACTACGCAGTTGACAAAGTTGAAAACAGGAGGGAATTTCATGTTAAATTTCTGGGACAAAGTTCAAATGTATGATCTCACACAGGGCCTCAGCCACCTGACTCCGGCCTGGCCTACTTACGAGCCGCTTCAGGTCAAGTTCTTCAAGCGCTTGACACCAAATGGCGCCAACGGCCAGCTGATCACGACGTCCAACCACGTAGGCACACACCTGGATGGGTCTCTGCACTTCTGCACACATGGCAGAGATATTGCCTCCATTCCGCTTGAGGACTTGATTGGGCCTGGCGTGGTCGTCGACTTGTCGGATATTGCGGAAGATTACGGCATTTACACGTCCAAGGACATTACGGACCGCGTCGAAGTCAAGAAGGGCGACATTCTGATCATCAATACCGGCTACCATAAATACGGCTGGGATCAGCCTGAGGCGGACGAGCGCCGCTATATGCTGCGCCATCCTGGACCAACCAAGGAATTCGCGAAGTGGTGCCAGGAAATGGAGATCAAGTGGATTGGCGTAGACTGCGGCTCTGCGGATCACCCTATGAACACCAAGATCCGCGACTGGGAGCCTAAAGAAGCCAAGAAAGCAGATGCTTACCTTCAGGCGAAGTACGGCAAAGGTCTCGAAGAATTCTTCCCGGATGACGACTATCAGCTCATGCATATTGATCTGTTCCCGGATGATATCATTCATGCGGAAAACCTGGGCGGCGAGATTGACAAAATTCTCAACAAGCGTTTGATCATAGGCTGCTACCCTTGGAGATTTGTCGGCGGCGAGTCCAGCATCTGCCGTATTGTCGCTTACGACGAAAAGGAATAGAAGGCTGAATCCTGCGGGCCCCGCTGTATCGGGCGGGGCAAACGCTGTCTTGTAGACATGACTGGAGGGGTATGGATGGGTCCACTGGAAGGCCTTAAAGTTCTCGACCTGACCCGGGTTCTGGCAGGTCCCTATTGCACCATGATTCTGGCGGATCTCGGGGCAGATGTCATCAAAGTTGAAATGCCGGTCACCGGGGATGATTCGCGCCACTTTGGTCCGTATCAGAAGGGTGAAAGTGCGTATTTCATGAGTCTTAACCGAAACAAGCGCAGTATTGTCCTGGATCTGAAAAGCCCCGAAGGTAAGGCGACCTTGAAAGCGCTCCTTATGAAAATGGATGTTGTCGTCGAGAACTTCAGACCGGGGACTATGGAAAAGCTGGGCTTTGGCTATGAAGACATCAAGACCTATCATCCGTCCATCATCTATGCGGCGGCCTCTGGGTTTGGCCATACAGGGCCATACAGCGACAGGCCGGCTTATGACGGTGTTGTGCAGGCCATGGGGGGCATTATGTCCATTACCGGCCAGGTGGGCGGCGAGCCGACCCGGGTGGGGCCGTCTGTGGGTGATATCAACGCGGGCATGTTTACGGCCATAGGAATTTTGGCAGCTCTGAACCACAGGCATAAAACGGGCGAGGGGCAGAAGGTGGATGTGGCCATGCTGGACTGTCAGGTAGCCATTCTGGAAAATGCCATAGCGCGCTATGTGGTCACCGGTGAGGTTCCGAAACCTGCCGGCAACAAGCACGCCTCCATAGTGCCATTTGAGCCCTTTGAAACAGCGGATGGCGAAATCATGATCGCCGCCGGGAATGACAACCTGTGGCGGACGTTCTGCAAGGTTTCAGGTCTTGAGGCTCTTGCCTCGGATCCGCGTTTTGACACAAATCCGAACCGCCTGGAAAACTATGAGAATCTCAGACCTTTGGTGGCGACCGCTGTGCGTGAAAAGACCACAGCCCAGTGGCAGTCGATTCTCGATCAGGCCGGTGTGCCAAACGGTCCAATCAACACGGTGGATAAAGTCATTGAAAATGAGCAAGTCCTGGCTCGGGATATGATCATAGAGGTCGAGCATCCTGTAGCGGGCAAGCTTAAAATGCCAGGGATTCCAGTCAAGCTCAGCGCGACACCGGGTGCAATCCTGTCGCCTGCGCCGACCCTTGGACAGCACACGGACGAGGTGCTGAAGGAATTCCTTGGCGGATAGGAACGGGCGCGGTCAGCTGGGGGGCAGTACTGCGTCAATGGGATGAAGTTGGCGTCCTTGGAAGTTTGATTTCAGACTTCCGGTGAGATGTCAATTTCATCCTTTTTTGTTTGGATCTCAAACAAAAATTGAACTGTTAATTGGAAGACTTAAACCACTAAGTTATGTGAAAATTAATTTATACAGGCGTTCTTTAGTCGCGACGAATCGGTTATAATGAAAAGGATGACGTGATTTCGGAGGGCAACATGGAATGGCTTAAGGACCGCGAATTTATTAAAACAATGCTCAGGATTGGCATTCCTGTCATGATTCAGAATCTGATCCAAACCTCTCTCAACATGGTGGATACCGTGATGATTGGGCAAGTGGGCAAGGAAGCGATCGCTGCCGTTGGTTTGGCAAATCAGGTTTTCTTTGTGATGATCCTGCTGATCTTTGGCATCAACAGCGGTGCTTCAGTCTTTATAGCCCAGTTCTGGGGCAAGCGGGATGTGGCCAACATCAAACGCACCATGGGGGTAGCCTTGGCTTTTGGCATAGCGGTCACAGGGTTGTTTATGATTGTGGCGGTTGTGACACCGACTCAAATCATGGGCTTTTTAAGTGATGGCAATTCTGAAATCATTCGCCTCGGCAGCGACTACCTGAGAATTGTCGGTTGGAGTTATATCTTTACCGCAGTCTCCTTCAGCTTCGCGGTCGCAGCCCGAAGTATCGAGCAGGCAAAAATGCCTACGGTGGTCAGCGCCATCTCCCTTGCCGTCAACACCGTCCTGAATTATGGTCTTATTTTCGGGAAACTCGGTATGCCGGAGCTCGGGGTCAAAGGTGCTGCCATTGCGACGCTGATCGCCCGGCTCATCGAATTCGTCGTGATCCTGACGGTCATCTATAAAACGGATCACGTCCTTGCCGCAAAGCCCAAAGAGCTCCTTGCATTCAGCAAGTCCTACATGCTGAAAATCCTCGACAAGGCTTCACCCGTCGTCGCGAATGAAACACTGTGGGCTATTGGCACAGTCCTTTACAATGTGGCTGTTGCCAAAATCAGCGCTGAAGCTATTGCCGGCTACCAGGTGGCCAATTCTCTGTTCCGTTTTTATGAGGTCATCTTCATGGGCATGGCCGCCGCTTGTCAGGTTATGATTGGCAACCGCATTGGCGCAGGCGAAGAACCCCTGGCACGTCAGTACGCCAGTCATTTCTTGAAGCTGTCACAGGGGGGCGCCCTTTTTATTGCGCTGTTTATGGCCTTAACAGCCGGCAGCGTCCTCAAGCTCTTTGGTCTGGATCCCGCGCTGACACAAACGACCACTTATCTGATGTATCTTTTCGCAGCCTTCTCTTTCTTCAAAACCTTCAATCTTATGATGATTGTCGGGGTCTTAAGAGGCGGCGGCGACACCAAGTATGCCCTCTATGTCGAGGTGGCCGCAGTCTGGCTCTTTGGCGTACCGCTTGCGTTTGCCGGCGCTGTCTGGCTGCAGGCAGGTGTCATCATTACCGTGGCTATGCTGATGTCAGAGGAGATCGTCAAGTCAATCCTCACCTATAAGCGCTATAGGAGTCAGAAGTGGCTGAGCAACGTCATTCACGAGCTCCAATAAGTCAGGGCTTCATTTTTGCCGATGGTCGCTTCATCCCACACAGCGACCCGATTACATTACAGGAGGTTTCGTCCATTGAACACAATCATTTTCTCAGTAGGCACACTGATCGGGACCCTATTTCTGGGCTATATGCTGGTCAACCCAGGCAATAAAAACACAGGAAAAGTTCGCTATCACCTCAAAAGTCGTTTTAAAACGGGATTGTTGGCCATTTTTCTACTGTTTGTAGCAGGCAGCCTCGCCTCGATCTTCTTTGGAACAGAGGGTATGACTCCTCAAAAGGGTGTGGAGATTTCCTTCTGGATCTCCCTGATCTTTATGATGATTTACCTTCAGGCAGATGACCTCTTGATTACAGAGACAGGTCTTGCGTTCGTCGATTTGTTTGGAAAGGTCCGCGGCAGATATTATCCATGGCGTGCGGTTAAAGACTTCAAAATTGCTCCTACCAGGGTCTCCTTTGAGATTGAGGTGGATTCGAAGACGAAACGCGCTGGCATTTCTTGCAGACCTCTTGATGAGACAACACTTAAGGAAATGGAAAAAATGATAAAAAAAGCTGCAGGCACTTATGTGAAAGAAAAGGGCAGGTAATGTGAGATGACAGGAAGACTGATGAAGCTGGCACTAACCTTGACGTATTTCATCATTGCGGTCTATTTTTATTTCACAGGAAATCAAGGTCTTGCGGCGCTGTTCGCTGTAGGGTCAATATTTATTGGCGTCGCTATTGTTCGACAGGGTTCTGTCGCTTTAGCCATCAAGGCCATCCGTGAAAATAACCTCCAAAAAGCGAAGTTTCATGTCAATGAAACCATTCGCCCTGAGTGGCTGAGCCCCTCCTACCGTTCGTACCACTTCATGGCGAAGGGGTACGTTGAGGCAGCGGAAGGCAATACTGAAGACGCCATTAGAGATTTTGAAGCTTCTTTGACTCACAAAGTCCGCCATGCGGATGATCTTAGCATAGTCAAATTCCAGTTGGCTGTACTTTATGCTGAAAAATATGATTTTGTGAAAGCCAAAGCGCTGATTGCAGAAGTTAAAAATTTAAATCCTAATCCGAATTTGTTGGTACAGATCAAGAAAGCTGAGAAGAAAATCCGTGCCGCATCAAGTGGCAAGGTGAAGTTTGACAAAAACCTGGATTCCGAAACTTATAATGAAGTGGATGACTTTGACGAGCCTGAAGAGGATGACAATCTCGAAACCATTTCAACTGCTGAATCAGCTGAAGATGCTGGACCTCTGAGCGAGTCTGAAAACCCTGAGATGAGGTGATCCGTCATGTGGATCGATTTAACGGTTTCAGTCTCCCGTGAGCGAGCTGAAACTGCAATGGCCAATGAAAAAATGACTGCCTTCGGACATCTGGGAACCCATTTTGATGTGATGAATCTGGTTTTTCCGCTTGAGAATGCAAAGCGTTCAGGACTATTCTTCAATAAAGCTGAGGAAGCTTTAAGCGGTCAGGATATTGAGCTGGAGGCGGATGAATTGTCCCTTGTAGAGCGTGGTGATTTTGTCATCTTTCGAACAGGCGCCGTTGAAACAATGGCTTATGGCAGCCAGTCTTATTTTGGGCATCACCCTCAATTGTCGGTGCCGTTGATCGATGTATTAATTGACAGAGGCGTCGCTATGATTGGAATTGATGCAGCCGGGATCAGGCGTGGTCCAGAGCATACGCCCATGGATCAGTACTGCGCTGATCATGGTGTCTTTGTGGTTGAGAATTTGTGTAATCTGGATGCGGTGCTGAAGAGTAAGCGGCTTGTACGATGTGACGTTTATACGTTTCCCGTCAAATTTGAGGGACTCAGTGGTTTGCCATGCAGAGTTATGGCTATGGTGTGAAACCGGGTGTCAGACGCCCGGTTTCGTCGGAAATAGGTGTCTGACACCAACTTCCTTCCAAAAAAGGACGGCGATGCGTTTCTCAGCATTGCCGTCCTTTTTGAATATTGAATTATACGATCTCAGTCACTGTATAGCCAGCTTCTTCAACTGCCGCGATTAGAACATCATCCTCGACATTGGTGTCGACTTCAGCGCGGTCTTCAGTGGCGCTGACACTGACGACAGTGACACCATCAATTTCTTCCAGTGCGTTCTTGACACGGCGTTCGCAGTGCCCACAGCTCATACCTGTGATTTTTAGTGTTTTCATAACTCATTCTCCTTTATATAGGTTAAATTTTTATGGATTTAAGTCGAAGGGCATTGGTAACGACAGAGACGGAGCTGAAAGCCATAGCGGCTGCCGCGATCATAGGATTCATCAATGGTCCGCCAAAAAGGTAAAGCAGACCAGCGGCGACAGGAATTCCGGCAGTGTTGTAGGCGAATGCCCAGAACAAATTCTGTTTGATATTGCGAATCGTAATTTTTGAAAGAGCGATCGCTGTAACAGCGTCCTGAAGATCATCCTTCATCAGTACAATGTCGGCGGATTCCATGGCAATATCTGTACCTGAGCCAATGGCAATCCCAACATCCGCCTGTGCAAGGGCAGGGGCATCGTTGATCCCGTCACCCACCATGGCGACGACATGGCCTTCGGACTGAAGCTTTTTGACTTCGCCTGATTTGTCTTCAGGCAAAACCTCTGCGACGACGCGGTCGAGGCCAACCTGAGCAGCAATGGCATTCGCTGTCTTCTGGTTGTCTCCCGTGAGCATGGCGACTTTGATTCCCAAGTCGTGAAGTTTGGCAATAGCGGCTTTACTCGTTGCTTTGACCGGGTCTGCAATGGCAATGATGCCTGCGACTTCACCGTTGATGACGGCAAAGACCGGCGTGGCGCCTTGATCAGAAAAATGGTCTGCTGCGTTTAAGATCTCCTCGTTAAGTGCGATACCTTCCAGATGACGTCTATTTCCAATGAGAATGCTGTCATCCCCAATGCGGCCGCTGACGCCGCCTCCCGTCACGGATTTAAACTCAGAAGCGTGGTTCCAGCTCAAACCTTCGTCTGAAGCCTTTCTAACGATCGCTTCAGCGAGTGGATGTTCAGACATAGATTCTACAGAAGCCGCCAGCGTCAAGAGTTTAGCTGCAGTCCAGCCATTGATCAGGTGGAGGTCGACTACGGAAGGGCGGCCTTCTGTAATCGTACCGGTTTTATCAAGGATCACAGCACTGACTTTATGAGCCGTTTCAAGGGCGACGCCGCTTTTGATCAATATGCCTTGGTCCGCGCCGCGACCGGTGCCAACCATAATGGCGGTTGGAGTCGCCAAGCCGAGTGCACATGGGCAGGCAATGACGAGGATAGATATGAATATTCGAAGTGAGAAGGAGACATCTTTAGTTCCCAAATACCAAAGCAGTCCGGCTAAAATTGAAATTACAATGACAACCGGAACGAAATATCCGGAGATGACGTCAGCCAGTTTCGCAATAGGCGCCTTAGTGGACTGAGCTTGTTCCACGAGATTAACAATTTTCGATAAGGTGGTGTCTTTGCCGACACGCTCAGTCATGACTTTGAGCGCCCCGTTTTTGTTGACGCTGGCACCTATGACGCGGTCGCCTTCCTTTTTCTCAACGGGCAGACTTTCACCGGTGAGCATAGACTCGTCAATGGCACTGATGCCCTCAGTGATCACACCGTCTACGGGAATCTTTTCGCCGGGCTTCACCAATACCAGGTCGCCTACGGAGACCTCATCTATAGGGATAGAGATTGGTCCGTCAGGGAATAAGACGGTTGCTTCCTTTGGCTGGAGCCCCATCAGCTTCTGAATAGCTTCAGAGGTACGGCCTTTGGAGCGCTGTTCCAATGTCTTTCCAAGCATGATCAGCGCAAGAATGACACCGGCGGTCTCATAATACAGTTCTGTATTTGAAAAGTCACCATTAGCGATGAGCCAGGTATGAAAACCGCTGTAGACAATTGCCGCGGTTGTGCCCACAGCAATCAGGGAATCCATGTTGGGGTGACCGGAAAAGAGGGTTCTAAAACCAACCGTGTAGAATTTGTATCCTGCTACGACGATTGGAATCAGCAAAAATAATTGAAGCAACGCAAAACGAAGCGGATAATCCATTGGATGAAGCCACTCAGGCATTGGCCAGTTCAGCATGTGCCCCATAGCCAGGTAAAAGAGCGGCACTGCGAAGCCTATGGCAATTATGAAGCGCCACCACTGGCGTTTGAGTGCCAGTTTTTGGTCATCAAGAATGGCTTCCGCCGATTGTTTTTCGATTTCCTTTGGCGTGTAACCGGCTTTTTCAATGGCTTTTTTAATTTCGCTAAGGCGCAGAAGATTGCCGTCATAGTTGACAGCGGCTTTATTGGTAGCCAGATTGACGGAGACCTCAAGGACACCTGGCAGTTTTTTGACAGCACGCTCAACAGCTGCAGTGCAGGAGGCACAGGTCATGCCTTCCACAGGAATGATCACGTTTTTCTCATCCCGGTGGAGTTTCGCGTCATATCCCGCTTTTTCAATAGCTTTGATGACTTCAGTATCAGCTGGGGGCTCTTCGGAATAGGTGATGGTCAACTGATTTGTCATCAAATTGACCGAGGCCATGTCAATGCCAGGCACCTTTTTAGCGGCTTTTTCAACTGCGGCAGAACACGACGCGCAAGTCATGCCATCCACGTCAAAGACAAGTCTTTTTTCACCCTGGGAAAGTGTTGAATTAGGCAGCTTGGTGATTTGTGTGGTTGCAGTCGTTTCGGTTTTTACTTCGTTCATAGTCGTCACCTTCTTAATCTTCAAATGGGTTTGTTTTCTTCTGATCGAACTTCTGAATGGCTTCCATAGCGTGGATCATAACTGTTGGTGAAGCCCACAGTACAAATCTGACGCGTTTTTCGTGGGGCTCATAAACGTGATTGAAGCGACAGTCTTCGCAGTTTTCAACAGTCTCAATGGCTTGCATCAAAGCGATTGAAAGAGGCGTTATATCCTTTGCGGACTCGACATCATAATCTATAATCGAGCAAATTCTAAGCTTTCGATCTGATGAAAAAGTCTCAAGGTCGGTATCCATATAGACGCAAAAGTCATCAGTGGAAGGCGTTGCGGTGTGATGGTGACAACTGGCTTCTCCAGATTTCAGGAATGCTTCCAGAGAGGTCTGACTGATCCGCCACTGGCTGCCCACTTTTTGACCGCCGAGTTTGCCGCTGTAAAGATAGCGGCGAATAGTTTTCGAATGGACACCAAGCCGTTCTGCTATCTCCTCTATTGTAAATAATTTTTCTTCCATACTGATTCCTCCATGTAGGGCGCTTTCTCTAATTTCAGTTTAATGATAATACTTATCAGTTTGATTGTCAAGACAATTATGGACAAATGTGTACACTAGTGATCATTTGTGGACATTTCATGACAGCCAAAACAATTGTCAAACTTTTCTGTACATCTTGTCAAGTCGGTTAAAAATGTTTAGAATTGTCTTAAACGATCAAAAAAGTAAAACATGCTGTGCTTTAGAAGAAAGGGTGAAGTATATGGGCAATGAACGCATTTTAAAATCCCCTGAAGAGATCAAAATAATGTCAGACCCACTTAGAATGACAATCTTTAAAGCCTTCCACCATCTCAATCGACCTGCTACCGCTAAGCAGATCGCAGATGCGCTGACACTCGCGCCCGCTAAAGTACATTATCATGTTCAAAAGTTACTCAGCATAGGCATT
Source organism: Acidaminobacter sp. QWL-03 (assembly GCF_058683855.1). Lineage (NCBI taxonomy): Bacteria > Bacillati > Bacillota > Clostridia > Peptostreptococcales > Acidaminobacteraceae > Acidaminobacter > Acidaminobacter sp. QWL-03. Next base: position 1,056,312 of record NZ_CM178752.1, on the reverse strand, counting down.
TTAGAGTTAGATCACACTGAAGAAATCAATGGTATAATCGCAAAATTTTATAAGACTTCTGTGGATTCTTTCGTCATAGATTATTCAAACATCTCTGACAAAGTTCGGAGCTCGGTGTACTCCAAGTCAGAAAATCTTTACATCTCAACTTTTAATGCCTATAGAGACACATTTATAGACAACATCAGAAAAAAAGTGGAGAAACAGCAGCCGCCTACCTCTGAAAATCGTTCCGGATTTTTAATCCACAACGCCTTGAAACTGGAGCAAAAGGACTACGAAAATTTTTATGGTGAAATGACGGAACTTATAGAGAAGTATATGGAACGATCCTGTTCTGAGGGAGAATGCAGCACCTATCAGTTCCTGTGCAGCGCTATCCGCGAGGAGTAGGGAGAGGGGGGTTCCTCATGAAGTATTATGATATCTCAATGCGTATTCACAGTGAAATGCCTTTGCCGCAGCATGACCGGAACTTAAAGCCAAGTCTGAGTCATCAGGCAGCCCTCGAGGCGCATGAGCTGCCTCGCAGCCGGCTTGATATTGACCTCAGAACGGGGACTCACCTGATCGCGCCTATCCTCGCCAGACCGGATGGAGACAGTGTGGATCTCATGAGTCCAACCTGTGTGTTAACCACGTGCCGTCTCGTTGACCTTTCCACAGCCGGGAACGAAATCATGGAAACAGATCTAGCGCTGTTTGGAATTCAATCTGGGGAATTCATCCTGATTAAAACCCGCAACAGTATGGAACAGAGTGAAGGTGCAGAAGTACAGCTGACACTGGAAGCCGCAAGATATCTGGCACGGATAGGCGTCAAGGGGGTAGGTGTGGATGCGCTCGCTCTGAAAAATGGCCATGAACGTGACATTATTGAATTGTTGTTTGAGCGTGGGTGTGCTTTACTGGTGGGACTGCAGCTCAAAGCCGTCTCTTACGGGAGTTACAGGTTGATTGCATTGCCGCTGAGAATTGAAGGGGCAGAAGCATCGCCGGTGCGTGCTTTGCTGCTCGAAGGCGTTTAAGGGACACGGACTTCAAAAAAGAAAAGAAATTGGAGCGCTGCAGTGTCCGGAATGGACTTGTCAGCGCGCCAATTTCAGTTAATTATAAATCAGAGTTTTTTTTAATTATGTTATTTCTTGTTTTGTTTTGTGCTGCATTTATTGCACAGGCCTTTGTAATACACGTGCACGGACTGAGCAACAAAGCCTTTCGGAACAGCCGGTGGTGTCTCTCTGAGTTCGAAGTCATAGAGATTACCGCAGGAGACACATTTAAAATGACCGTGATCCTCCTCTGCAACATCATAGAGCACTTCTTTTTCTTCAATGAGAATCTCATTCACGATCTGATGCTCAATCAGAAGCTTCAAAGTATTATAAACGGTCGTTTTTGAGAGTGTTGGAATTTCATCAATCAGACCATTATAGACTTCTGCAACCGTGGGGTGTGTGCGGTGAGATATTAAATATTCGAGTATTCGGATTCGCTGATAAGAGGGTTTTATGCCGTTTTCCATCAGCATGGTGGTTGCGTTTTTCATTTTATACACCTCCGGTGCGTTTTTCCCTGAAACCACTAAACAAGGCATTTAACAGGTATTGAAAAGAAACAACATGTGAAATGATGACAAAATTATAACACCTGACGGAATTCATGTCAAATTTGTAATTACCGAATGATCACATAAAGGCTGGTGAAACTAATGAAGTTTGCTTCTATCCTATACAAATTCCTGATGACAGCCACTGTACTCAGCATCGCAGCGGTCGTGGGCTACAGCTATCGCTTTCTGACGCCCGGGACCGACTTTGATACTGGATTATCGCCCATGATGACCGCCTATATGGTCATTCTCGCCCTGATGATCTTTCTGGGAGTGCTTTCAATACTGTACCACCGAAGATTCTATATCAAACCCCTCAGAGCGGTTGAGGACCACATTCGAAAAGTGGATTTAAACAATCCCGAACTCGAAATGCTGGAGGTCAATGAAGCCTCAAAACTGAGTGAGCTGATGGCTGGCATCAACATGCTGTTATACAGGATCCGCCATAACAGCAGGGAATATAAGAAGGATCAGAAGAAGCTTAAGGAAATGAATCAGAAGCTGGAAGAATCACTGTTTATCAGTCAGTCAGCTCAAAACGGGATAATGCTGCAAAAAAATCAATTCGAAGCGCTATTCAAGAATTCGACGGATGCGATTTTGATTTTGAATCACCATCGGCAGGTTGTTGATCTTAACGAACGGTTTGTGCAGTTATTTGGCTATTACAACGAGGATCTCAAGTTTAAAGAACCGGATGCTATCTTGACAAATCCTTCCGGATTGGAAGATGCCAAATCCTTGACAGATAAGCTTTTCAAAGGGGAAGCTTTTGAGCTCGAGACGGAGCGTCTCAACAGCACCGGTGAGGTTCGTGAAGTCAGCATGAAGGGCGTTCCGGTATTGATAGGAGACGAGGTTGTCGGTGCTTATCAGATTTTTAACGACATCTCTGTCAGAAAACGATCTGAGTATGAACTCAGATTCCTCAGCTATCACGACCAGCTCACAGGTCTCTATAACCGCCGCTTTTTTGAGGTGGAGATGGAACGTCTGGATACAGAACGCAACCTGCCGCTCACGATTCTGATGTGTGATGTTAACGGACTCAAAATTACCAACGATGCCTTTGGTCACAGAATGGGCGACCGCTTGCTCGTCAAAACAGCGGATGTCTTAAGAAGTGTCTGCAGATCAGAAGATATCATAGCACGCTGGGGTGGGGACGAGTTCGTTGTACTGCTGCCCAAGACGGATAAAAAGACCGCTCAGGAAGTGGTTGAGCGAATTAAACAGGCTAGCTGCAATGAGAAAATCGATTCCATCATGATTTCAATATCGATTGGTTTCTCTGTGAAGCATGAGTCGGATGAGCTGACGCAAGAAGTCTTCAAAGATGCCGAGAACATGATGTACTCCAACAAACTATATGAAGGGCCGAGCATGCGGGGTCAGATCGTACACGCGATCCTGAGCACACTCCACGAGAAGAATCCAAGGGAAGAGCTTCATTCGAGGCGGGTCAGCCAGCTGTGCGGTGCTCTGGGCTCAGCCTATGGGTTTATGAATACGCGGGTTGAAGCGCTGAAGACTTTTGGATTGATGCACGACATAGGTAAGATTGCCATATATGAGCATTTGCTGAATAAGAGCGGCTCGCTGAGTGATGATGAATGGCTCGAAATGAAACGACACCCGGAAATTGGATACAGAATTCTCAGCGCGGTCAACGACATGTCTGAGATCGCGGATCTGACTTTGGCACACCATGAGAACTGGGATGGATCGGGTTATCCGAAAGGTCTCAGGGGGGACCAGATTCCCCTGGAATCACGCATGATCCAGCTGGCGGACGCCTATGATGCCATGACCTGCGACCGGCCTTACAGATCAGCCCTCAGTCCGGAAACCGCAGTCAATGAAATCATTAAAAACTCCGGCAAACAGTTCGATCCGGTCCTCAGCAGGCTTTTTGTAGAAGAAGTCCTAAAAATGTCATGGTATGATAGGAGTGAAATTATATGCCAAACGCAGTAGGTATTTTGGAACTGAGCAGTATCGCTGCCGGTATTCAGGCGCTGGACGCCATGCTCAAGCGGGCACAGGTTCAGGTCATCGAAGCGCGGATGACGTGTATAGGCAAGTACCTCGCCATCATAACGGGAGATGTGGCAGCTGTAACAAGTGCAGTGGAGACGGGGAAAGCAGAAGGCGGGAAGCATGTCCTGGAAGCGGATGTCATAGCAAATATTGCCGATGGTGTCCTCGAATCCATCCATGGTATCATAGACAAGAGTGAAATCAAGGCACTGGGTATTTTGGAAACTAAAACATTGGCCATGGGATTTCTTGGTGCGGATGCCATTCGAAAAGCAGCGAATGTCAGGCTTCTCAAACTTCATGTCAGTCTCGGGCTGGGAGGCAAGGCCGTGGTTTTGTTTACCGGTGATGTCGCCTCTGTTGAGAATGCACTTCGCGTTGGGGTTGAAAAAATCGGAAATCCAGATAAAATTAAAGAGGCCATCACTATTCCTTCCCCTGACCAGGGACTGATTGACAGTTTGAAATAGAGAAAATTCTCATATGGCTAAGATAGCAATTTTTAAGTGAACAAGCTGCAGGAGCGGCGCAAATGACGGAATGTGATTAGACAAAGGAGTTATATTATGATTAAGCTTTTTCTATTATCCGGATTTCTTGGCGCCGGGAAGACCACCTTTTTAAAGTCCATGCTGGAACATTTTCCGGATAAAAAAATTGGAATTATCATGAATGAATTTGGACGCGTTTCCATTGATGGCCCAATTCTGGAGTCGGATGAGCTGACTATGATCGAGTTGAACCGTGGCTCAATCTTCTGCTCATGCCTTAAACTGTCCTTTATCAGAGCCCTGAATGAAATGGCGGTTTATGACCTGGATTATGTTTTCGTGGAATCCTCGGGTCTTGCGGATCCCTCCAATATTGCGGAGATCCTTGAAGTCGTCGGGGTCGAAAGTCCTGAGGTTTATGACTATGCAGGCACCATTTGCATTGTCGATGCACTGCATTTCATGGAGCAGATCAGCGATTTGATCACATTAAAAAGGCAGATTGAATGCGCTGACATAGCAATTCTTAATAAAGTTGACCGCGTCAGCGAAGAAGCGCTGCTCGAAGTAGAATCTGTTATTGTCAGCATCCAGCCTAAAATTCGGCTGATGCGCAGCAGCTATTTCAATCTGGACTTCAGCTTTATTGAGAAGGGGATCGACCAAGTCTTTGTACCGGAGCTTAGAGACAGCTATAATACTGAAGACAACAAGCCGAAGACTATTATGTTGTCCTATCAGACACCTGTACCTCAGGGAAATTTGATTCGATTCTTGGAAACTGTATCCGCCTCAGCCTACAGAATAAAAGGGTTCGTCGAGACACTTGAAGGACGCTTTCAAGTGGATGTAGTCAGCCGTACCATAGATTTTGCTGAAACCGAGAAAATGCTTGAGGCATCCACCCTGGTGTTCTTGTCGAAAGTTGGACCTCAAATCATCAGGGTCGTTGACCAGGCTTGGAAGACTGAAATTGGCATAGAGATGAAACTCAGTAATTAGTGTCCTTTGACGACTAAAACCAGTTCCATAATATAGTTTTGAATCTTAACGACACGTGTTCAGTGACCACGGAGGTGGAGACTAAATGAAGGAAGATCATAGAACCCCGGAAGAAATGGTGGTTTATACACGTACAGGTGACGGCGGAAAAACAAATCTGTACGATACGACTAATGTCTATAAAGATGAGCCACGCGTTGAGGCTTATGGGACTATTGATGAGCTGAACAGTTTTATTGGCCTTGCCAAGCATTATATTACGGATCCAAAAACCACGAGTCTGCTGCATGAGATCCAGCGGAAGCTGTTCGATGTTGGTGCCGAACTCGCAACTGTGGATCTGAGCATTCTAAAGACGACCATTCAGCAAGAGGATGTTGATTTTCTTGAGGACACCATTGACGATTATCTGAAGACCTTTGAAACGCCGAGTTATTTCATCATCCCAGGGGATAACAAGGCCAGCGCTCATCTTCACATTTGCCGGACTGTCTGCAGAAGGGCAGAGAGGCTGATGGTACCGCTTTATAAACATGGAGAAATAAGCGACGTGCTTTTAAAATATGTTAATCGGTTGTCTGATTTGTTTTATGCCTTGTCGCGATTTGTTGAAGAAAATTATGAAAAAGTCGAATTTTAGCAAGTTATTATTCCGGTGTTTAATTGGTTGAATTCTTTCTCGTCAAAATGATGATTTTGAGGTACTTCAACCAATTTCAATTTTGACTGCTTAAACACCCTAGTAATTGTTTGACTGACAGAAGGGACGGGAGGTGTCACTATGAGAAAAAAGTTTGCTGAAGATGACCTGCTTGGCAAATTCAGACTTAAGAGCAATGCTTCTTTGCGGATTGACTTAAAACCGACCCCTCCTGAACAAGTTGAAGAAGTCATAAAGAAAATGGAACCAGTGATTGAAACTCTTGGAACTCCAGAACAGTCTCAGTCCAGTCTAAGCATTGACTGGAATACCAATGAGATAGAAGTTCCCGACAATATGCCTTCGGACGAAGAACTTAAGGCGATCCTGTTTCGAGATCCCAACGAAGAAGTGCCTCCTGACCAACTTGACCTGTTAAAAAGTCAACGCCATCAAAAGATGCTGGAATTGCTGGCGAAAGTTGAGGCTTTGACGCAAAAACCAACTGAGGAAATGACCCAATTTGATGAAACTCTGTCTGAACTGCCTGTAGTTCCAGCATCTGAAGCTCTGCGGATCTCTGAGATGGACAGTTCACTTATTAATGGGGAGGAAGCTGGTATGCGGTCTGATACGGAACAGTTTCAAACTGTGCAAGGCAAACAGACCGCCGCTGAGCTGAAGGCTGCTGAGACGGGTATTCAGGTAACGCCCACTCTGGAAAAAGGTTTCAAACTGGATGTGGATCATGAGGATTTTCAGGATCGCCTGATCCGAATCTTAAATGAGAATTACAGCGATATGGGGGAGATTCGACCACATAATTTAAAGTCGAGATTGATTGAAATTTTGAATGAGGAATACGCAGAGGACTATCTGGAGCAAGACGATTTTGAGGAAAATAATCTTAAGGAAAATAATCTTAAGGAAAATAATCTTAAGGAAAATAATCTTAAGGAAAATAATCTTAAGGAAAATAATCTTGAGGAAGATAATGTTGATCAGCCAGAAATGGTTTTGCAAGGAATGAGAGATCCTTCTGGATTCCTGTCAGAAGATTACAATCACAATAGCCCTGATTTGAAGCCGATTTGGGAAAACACTGAGAAAATCACTGAAACTCATCCCTCAGATTATCCTCCCGTCAGAAGAAACCGTGAGAGATTCAGCAATTTTCAATATGTGACCTCTTTTCAGGAAGTGACGGAACCTGAAACGGAGCCGGAGGAAAATCCTGAAATAGTCGAGGATGGCAATTCATCAGAGGCAGTAAGCCCTCAGAAAGCAGAAGATGAGGAGATCAGTCCAAAATCAGATTTTACGCCCAATCCTGAGACGAGTCAGCTGTCAGACCGGTCTTATTTGAATTCTGACCTTCACAACATGAAGCCAAGTGATGAAATCAGGACGGATGAACAACGTTGGCTGAAGGAGCTTCGTGAGGAAGGCGGCAATGAAGGCAGCTTCCCTGAGGTGTCAGAGCCTCAACCTGAGCTGGAGCACAAGTGGGCGCCCGCAGAGGTCTTTGGTGCTGTGGAGAAGGAAAGTGACCGGCCAGCTTTTCAAGAGAGGGCATTGAACAGAGACCATCGGCATGAAGAGGAACAGGGTTTTAAGGCGGAGCGGCGCTTTGGAGTGGAAGCGGCTGAGACTGCGAAAAGCGAAGGTATACCGACTGAAAAGAATGTTGCTCAGAATACCGACAGAACCATGTCCGTTGAGGAATGGTCCTTCGTTTTCGATACCTTGAAGGAGCAGATCGACTATTTGAGGAAGCAACTGGAGATCAAGGACCATCAACTGCAAAATAAAGATGAATTGATCCGGAATTTCCAGATATTATTAAAAAATGAGCAAGACAAATTTCTCAAACTTGAAAACAAAATGGAAGATGTTGTGCTTCAGGTTGAGGAACGTGCCGCAAAAAAAGGCTTTTTTAGCCGGTTCAGGAAGAGGTAAATCATGCGCGTAATTATTGATGACAGATTTTTTGAATTTCAGAATGAGAGAACGGAAACAATTTTTGCTGAACAAAAGGCCTATTTAAAAAATATGATCGAACGCTATCAGAATGCAGGGGACATGGAGGCGCTGGTGACGACGCTGCTGAGTCTTTCAAATCTGACGGAGGGCTTAATCAATGAGATGGTGGGCGAAATTGGTGCGGATCAGGTAGCCAGTTATTTGAAGGCCAAAGAGATATAAAAAAAATCTTGTATAGTAAGACATTTAGTTCTATAATAGGGGTGTAGTCCACGACAGGCGGACATTCCCTTCGTGAAAAGTGCTACAAAATATTAAAAGGAGGTTGCAGCTATGATGATCACAATGAACGCTTATAACGTTTTCGCACTTAATTCAACTTCATACCGGCAGCCTGTGGTTATAATTTTGTAGACAGTATAATTCAGTCTATATAGCCGCAGGTGATTCTTCTGCGGCTATTTTTACGCTCTTAGCAGGTAAAATATTACAATTCGTGGCGCAGGAGAATCTGCGTCATTTTTTGTTGTTATAATTTGTGATTTTTTGTTTAATCTTCGACAAAAGATCGAAAGGGGACATCCTTGATATGTCGTTCCATCCTCATTCCAATTCATTAAAAAAGTTAACCCATCATATGCAGGGCAACACCTTGATGTATACTCTCGCAATGGTGGCGGTGCTGTTCACGACCCTGTTTGCCATGAGCATTCCCTTGATGATCCGATTCGCGATTGACCAAGTCATAGGTGGTGTGGCGGCTGACTCATGGTCTGCTGATCTGATGACGCAACTGACAGGTGGCACCCTGACTGGGGTAGCCGTTTTGATTCTGCTCACGTCCCTGCTTCGTGCAGTATTTTTGCTGGTCAAGGGCATAGCCAGCGCCGCGGCATCTGAGCGCATAGCAAAGGGGCTTAAGGACCGGGTGATGCAGCATCTTCATGAAGTCAAGTTCGAGTTCTTTTCAAGTCATGACACTGGAGATCTCATTCAAAGAGCGACTTCAGACGTCGAAACGATACGTCGATTTCTAGCTGTTCAAGTGGTGGAGATCGTGTCTATAGTGCTGATGGTGGGGATCGTCTCAGCGCTGATGTGGTCCCTCGATCCAAATTTGACGCTCATTGCCCTGAGTCTGATCCCAATTGTCATCCTGTTCTCCATCTGGTTTTTCTTCAGAGTCAAGGCCAAATTCAAAATTGCGGATGAAGCTGAAGCCAAAGTAACGTCCATGCTGCAGGAAAATTTAAGCGGGATAAAGGTCATTAAGGCTTTGGGAAGAGAACCTTTTGAGCACGAGAAATTTTCTGGGTTCAATAAAGATTTTAAAGAGAAAGTTTACAAACTGATTCTAAATTTTGCATATTTCTGGTCGCTGTCAGATTTTGTGTGCCTGCTTCAGATTGCACTCGTCATGTATTTTGGGGCAAAATGGGCAATAGAGGGCACTATCAGCCTTGGGACCGTTGTCGCTTTTATCACTTATGAAAACATGCTCATTTTTCCAATCCGTCAGCTCGGCAGAGTTTTGAGCGAATTTGGAAAAACCATGGTCGCGGTTGGGAGAATTGATGAAATTCTCGAAGCGGAGAGTGATGATGATGCGGCCACGAACACAGAGGAAGAGTGGACCCTGGAACCTGAGGTTGTTGGCGGCATCGAATTCAAAGGCGTGCGTTTCGCTTATCCAAAGGGTGAGGAGATTCTGAAGGGGATCGATTTTAAAATATTGCCTGGGGAGACCATCGGCATCCTGGGTCCTACAGGTTCGGGCAAGTCGACGCTGGCTTATCTGCTTACGCGGCTCTACGAGCCAACAGAGGGCGAAATTCTGCTGGATGGCGTACCGCTGAACCGTATTTCCAAGCGTTATTTGAGACGCAATATCGGGCTCGTTCTTCAGGAGGCATTTCTTTATGCCAGGACCATTGGGGAAAATATTGCAATCTGTGGTGAGGCAAGTGAGGCAGACATTGTGAGGGCGGCGCAGATTTCGGCGATTCATCACAACATCGAGCAGTTTGATCACCGGTATGAGACTTTAGTGGGTGAGAAAGGCGTCTCGCTTTCGGGTGGTCAGAGACAGCGCGTCGCAATTGCCAGGACTCTATTGAAGCCTATGCCAGTTATGATTTTCGACGACTCGCTGAGTGCGGTGGACACTGAAACGGACAGGCAGATTCGTGACGGTTTGATGGCGAACAGCGCTTATTCAACTGTTCTGTTGATTTCACACAGACTTACGACACTAATGGAGGCGGACCGGATTCTGGTCATTGAAAACGGGGTGGTTTCAGCCTTTGACACTCACGAAGCTTTGATCCAGCAGGAAGGGCTTTACAAGCGGGTCTGGGAGATTCAGAACTCAATAGCTGAGGCAGAAGCCAGTTAGCCGCTTTTTCGCTGAAGCTCATTGGCCTTAACGAAAAATCGCAGACTTAAACGCAGAACAATTAGAGGTGTGACTTATGGAAAATTCAATTCAAAAGGAAACAGGCAGGAAAAAAATCGACCGGCAGCTTTGGTTCAGATTGCTGCCGTTTATGAAAAATTACAAGAAACAGCTGACGGTGGTCGTCCTCTGCCTGGCGCTCCTGGGCGCCATGGATGTCATGATGACCTACCTGACCAAGCACCTGATTGATGCATATATTACACCAGGCAGACTGGATGGCCTGAACCAGTTTATTGCCGCTTACGCCGGCATTGTCCTGATGATTGCCCTGGTGGTGTACAAGTTTATCCAAACGGCAGGTGTGGTTGAGGCCGGCCTTTCCCATGATATCCGTCAGGCCGGTTTCGAAAAGCTGCAGCAGCTTTCAATGAGTTATTTCGACCAGAATGCGGCAGGCTGGATCCTCGCAAGGCTGACGTCTGACGTCACCAAGCTGGGGGAATTCATCTCATGGGGTTTAGTGGACATGGTTTGGGGATTGACCATGATGCTGGGCATTATGGCGGTCATGTTGGCGGTGAACCTGAAACTGGCTCTCATTACCTTGTCAGTCATGCCAATTCTGATTTTAGTCAGCTGGTATTTTCAAAACAAAATTGTCGCTTTTCAAAGAGTCGTCAGGCGGCTGAATTCAAGGATCACTGGTGCCATCAACGAAGGCATCACCGGAGCACGGACCACCAAGACGCTGGTGGTTGAGGATAAAGTCATGGCGGACTTTAGGGTCCTGAGCGGCGACATGCGGGATCAGAGCATCAAATCCGCCTTCTACAGCGCCTTGTATCAGCCTATGGTCATTAACATCGCGGCAATAGGCACCGTTCTGGCGATTCAATATGGTGGGTCTGAAGTCATGGCCGGCGCTGTCTCCTATGGAACTTTGGTCTTGTTCATCAATTACTCAATCCAATTTTTCGAGCCGGTCAGAGAAATGGCACGCATCCTCTCAGAGATGCAGTCGGCACAGGTATCTGCGGAGCGCATCTTTATGCTCCTCGATCAGCAGCCGGAGATTGAAGACACACCAGAGGTTATTGCGCGCTACGGCACTGTACTGGCACCGCAAAAACAGAGTTTTGAGTCCGTTGAAGGCACTATTGAGTTTAAAGACGTTCAATTTAGCTATAAACCTGAGGAACCTATTTTTCAGGGACTGTCTCTGCGGGTTGAAGCGGGCACCTCCGTTGCCCTGGTTGGTCCAACGGGCTCAGGCAAGAGTTCCCTCGTCAACCTCATCTGCAGATTTTATGAACCGTCCTCCGGGGAAATTTTGCTTGACGGGAGACCGTTACAGGCCCGGTCGCAGTCTTGGCTGCATCAAAACATCGGGTATGTCCTTCAGACGCCGCATCTTTTCAGCGGGACCATCCGTGAGAATATTCGCTATGGAAGACTGGATGCAACAGATGAGGAGATCCGAAAGGCAGCAGCACTGGTGGGCGCAGAGTCCTTTATCATGCATCTTTCTGAGGGTTATGACACTCAGGTGGGTGAAGGCGGTGCCATGTTGTCCACCGGTCAGAAGCAGTTGATTTCCTTTGCCAGGGCAGTTATTGCAGAACCGGCGATTTTTATTCTGGATGAGGCCACGAGTTCCATTGACACCGAAGCAGAACAATTGATCCAGCATGCGCTGGTTAAAGTTCTGGAGAACAGAACCAGTTTTATCATAGCTCACCGGCTTTCCACCATTCGCGCCTGCGACCGAATATTGGTCATTGAGGATGGACGCATTATTGAAGATGGCACGCATCAGTCACTCATGAAATTGAAGGGACATTACTGGCATCTCTATACCCATCAATATATTGAGGAAAAGGAAAGTGCGCTGCTGGCGTAACGGGTGCTGGCGTGCTGGCGTAACGTGACAAATTTTATGCTGTGAGGCTTGCCTTTTTCAGCAGATTCCATTAAGATGGATAAAACTCTGTTTAGAAAGAGGTGCTCACTTGAATCTATTAAAAGAACGCATCCTGACGGATGGTTACGTTTTGGGCAAGGACATATTAAAGGTAGACCGGTTCCTCAATCACCAGGTGGACGTTGGCTTGTTAAATGAGGTGGGCAAGGCCTTTTACGAATGTTTTAAGGATAAGGGGATCAACAAGATTCTGACCATTGAAGCGTCTGGCATTGCCATTGCAGCGATCACTGCGCAGTATTTCGATAATGTGCCTGTGGTTTTTGCGAAAAAATTTGATTCTGTCAACGCAGATCCGGACAGTTATGAGACCAATGTTTACAGCTTCACAAAGAAGCGGAATTACAGTGTCAGAGTGTCCAAGAAGTTTATTCATCCCGGTGACCGGGTACTGATCCTGGATGATTTTCTGGCTCAGGGCCGTGCCGCAGCTGGCCTGATTGAATTGGTACGACAAGGCGGCGGCGAGGTTTACGGTGTCGGCATTGTCATCGAAAAATCCTTCCAGGAGGGCAATGCCTACGTGAGCAGTTTAGGTGTTGAGGTACACTCTCTGGCGAGAATCAAAGCATTTATTGACGGAAAGCCGATATTTGAAGAGGCATAATAGCGTTTGAAAGGAGATGACAGGCGGTGTCAATGGCATAAACCCATTGACCCCACGCCTGGCATCTCCTTTCTTGTACCATCCACACCCAGTTCTTCTGTCTCGATTCAATTTCATTTCCGTTTCACGCGGGATTTGGTATAATGAGGAATATTGTTAATGTGAATCCCGTACGCGAGGATGTGGATTATGAGCCAATTGAGAACGTTAATTACCAAAATTTCAATTATTGCATTGCTGGACGCCATAACCTCTCAAATTTACATAGGTTATGATCTGAATGGTTTCAGAATATCCATGTCCGTTATCATTCTCCCGGTCTATTATTATTTCAATCCGACACTGAATCCCATCATTACCTCTTTTGGAATAGGGCTTTTCGGACTGCTGTTTCGTGGGATCATAGGGATAGGTGTGTTCGGAAGTTTTATGGCTGCAGCCGCGGCTGACTTTCCCATTTTTGTATTTGATATGTCTTATGGCTTCATTTATTATTTTATTGTCTATCTCGCCAAGGAAAAAACGCTGTCACGCTGGATCCTGGCTATTTGTATCGCTGATTTTGCCTCCAACCTATTTGAACTCGTGGTCCGGATCGGCCCTCTGGTGGGGGAAAAGATCCGGCTTGTCGACACCCTGATTACGGTTGCCTTTATTCGGACGGCTTTGGCGACGGCATTGGTCTTCGTTTTGAAATATTACAACATCATCTTGATGAAGGATGAGAAATATGAGCGTTACAAGAGTATGTACACGGTTCTAAGCGACTTGAAAAGTGAAATCTATTTTATGCAGAACAACATGGAATATATTGAGCAGGTTATGGGGGAAGCTTACACACTCTATGAACAGCTTGCGGAGGATTCAGACCCCAAGTCACGTCATCTGTCCCTAAAAATCGCAAAAGATGTTCATGAAATTAAGAAAAACTATTCCAAGGTTATTGAAGGGATAAATAAAATCGGTGTCACTCAAAACCCTTATGGTGCTTTTAAAGTCAGGGAGCTCCTGGAGATTGTCGTCAAATTCTTTAAAAATGAAAGTGTAAATGCCAAGATTGAGCTTAACATGGTGGATCTGCTGAATTCTGATCACGTCGTCAGTGAGCATTTACTATTTGTCTCAGTCATCAGGAACCTGATTTCCAACAGCATTGAGGCCATTCGTGACTCAAGGAAAGAAGGCACAATTTCTGTTATTCTGACAGAAGATTTTGAGCATTTGATTTTGACAGTAAGAGATAATGGACCCGGCATTAAAGATAAAGACGTTGAGGCTATATTTGAAGCCGGGTACTCTACAAAGTTCAATCCAAGCACCGGCGATATTTATCGAGGATTAGGACTGACACTCGTCAAGGATATTGTTGAAACTACTTTTAATGGACGCATCATGGTCAAGTCCAACTTAGGTTCAGGCACAGAAATAGTCGCTGTACTCGACAAATTAGCCCTAGAGGAGAGGTAACCCCATGACTTTTTACTTGGTGGATGATGACTCATCTGTTTTAAGAGTGCTCGAAAATATCATAGAAGAGTTTGATCTTGGTGATGTGGTTGGTATTGCTAAGGATTCCGAAAAAGCTTTGGTTCAGATTCCAAATCTGAAGCCGTCCATAGTTGTCGTGGATATGCTGATGCCCAACATGGATGGCTGTGCACTGGTCAAAGCTTTGAAGGACGATCTGCCGGACACGCGATTTGTCATGTTGTCTCAAGTTTCAAGCAAAAATATCATTTCGAAGGCTTACGACTGCGGGGTTGAATTCTTTATAAGCAAACCCGTCAACCAAATTGAAATCAGAAATGTACTTGGCAATATCAAAGAGAAGCTGGAGATGGAGCGCACGTTCAAGATGATAGAGGGCATGTTCAACAAAGGTGACAAACATCCTTCAGCCAAGATGCCAGACCAGCTGTCTGACCAGGTAAAAAAAATCAAAATGATTTTTTCGAAGCTCGGTATCATGGGTGAAAAGGGTGGGGAGGATCTGATTCAGATCTGTTCTTATATGCTGGAGAACAATCTTAAGACATTTGATTTTAAGGTCAGGGATATCTGCGACGAACTCTGTGACAATCCCAAAGCCATGGAGCAGCGGCTGCGGCGAGCGATCAACCGGGGTCTGATCAATTTGGCAAATCTGGGGATTGAGGACTACATGAACGAAAACTTTATCCGGTTTTCCAGCACGCTTTATGACTTTGAAAATGTCAAAGCAGAGATGGATTTCATTCGCGGCAAGCGCGAGAGCGGCGGCAAAATCTCTGTACGCAAGTTTATCGATAATTTGATCCTGATGGTTTTAGAGGCCTCCTGACGCAATTTTCTGACTGGACTGCATAATTTTTAGATCATTCTAAATTATTTGTGACATTTTTGTTATCCTTTTGTGAACGTTTTTGAATTTTTTTGTAACCTCTCATGTATAATGAACTATCTTATGCAAAGGAGGAATTCATCAATGGAAACAAAGATGAAGAAAAAAGCCACGCTTGGTCACGCACTCATTCCTATGGCATTCATTATCGTGGCACTGATCGTCACCATGCAGTTCTGGGGCGGGGATCCACACCTTCCAATTCTCTTCTCAGCAGTCGTCGCGGCTATAGTCGCAGTTGTCGGGCTCGGTTACACATGGAAAGAGCTTGAGGATGGAATTGTGGACACCATCAAAATGGCGATGCAGGCTATCCTGATCCTGATGATCATCGGTATGATCATTGGTACCTGGATTCTCGGCGGCATCGTACCTACCATGATCTATTATGGTCTTAAGCTTCTGTCTCCTAGCATCTTCCTCGTCGCAACTTGTTTGCTCTGCTGTATAGTCTCTCTTGCAACAGGGAGTTCATGGACAACTGCAGGTACAGTTGGCATTGCCCTTGTCGGCGTTGGCATCGGTCTCGGCATGAATCCGGGTATTGTCGCAGGTGCAATCATCTCTGGCGCATATTTTGGCGACAAAATGTCACCTTTGTCAGATACGACCAACCTCGCACCTGCCATGGCTGGATCAACGCTGTTTGATCACATCAAGCACATGGTCTATACTACAGGCCCGTCGCTTATTATTGCTTTAATACTTTACGGTATATTGGGAATGAGATTTGCCGGCAGTGAACTGGACACAGCCGCAATCAATGAAATTTTAGTGGGCATTGAAGCCAACTTCAACATATCCTTGATCCTTCTGCTTGCGCCGGTTCTAGTCATAGCTATGGTCGTCTTTAAAGTTCCTGCGATTCCAGGACTCATAGGCGGTACAGTCCTAGGTGCTTTATTCGCTTTCCTATTCCAAGGCTCGGATATGACATCGATTGTTGAAGCAACCCACTACGGATATACTTCTGATACTGGTGTTGCGGTCATTGACGACCTGCTTTCCCGCGGCGGTCTAGACAGCATGATGTGGACAGTCTCCCTGATCCTTTGCGCTATGAGCTTTGGCGGCGTTATGGAGAAGTCTGGTATGCTTGAAGCTATTGCTTCCTCTATCATGAAACTTGCTCATGGCACTGGCAGCCTTGTTCTCGCAACGATCATCACGATCATTGCCATGAACATGATGGCTGGCGACCAATACCTTGCTATCGTTATCCCGGGCCGTATGTACAGACAAATCTACGAAGACCGCGGTCTCCATCCTAAGAACCTCTCCCGCGTCCTCGAAGATGCCGGTACGCTGACTTCACCTCTGGTACCTTGGAACTCCTGTGGTCTGTTCATGTCAGGCACACTTGGCGTCGCGACTTTGGTCTACCTGCCATACTGCTTCCTGAACCTGATCAATCCGCTCGTTTCAATCTTCTATGGCTTCACTGGCATTACTATGGAGAAGCTTCCTGGTTACGAGAAAACAGCTTAGGATTTGATCGATTAGGCGACAAAGTTCTACATAAGTTCAACGTTATGGTTAACTAAAATGAGTTGGAAACACCCCGGAATCTTTCAGGAGAAACCGGGGTGTTTTTTATATTTACATGTAAGTGACTGGTTGGACGGGTTAAGTGACTATCGGCAGAAATTCTTTAAAGGGACAAATGTCCTGAAGTTTGCGCTATGTCATTCGCGGGCGTTGATTCAGGCCTGGCTTTGTTCTAAAATAGAAGCAAAGATATTCACAGTGAACTGATCGACGCATTTTCAGCGTGTTTTATAATGAAAGGGTGACAACCATGGGTAACATTTTGTCCATCATTCAAGATCCTGTGCTGACCTATGAGCAAAAGGTGATTTCCCTGGCCAGGGCCGCAGAGGATTCAATCGAGGTGCTGAACATTCCGGCGGCGGTTCAGTCACTGAGGGACCGGGATATTTTGTGTGACCTGTTTGAGGGTCATGCGCCTTACAGACCGCGGTATGTCGTTGTTAATTTTGAAAAGTTTATGAAGCAGGGCAGCAAGTTTCTGGAAATCGATCCGCCTCAGGATCTGGAGGAGGCTGTTCACGCGCTGCTGATCCTGTACAAGCACATCCCGTCCATTTCGACTTTTCCGGTTTATATTGGCGGCCTGGATACGCTCCTGGATCCTTTTATTGAAGATGAGGAGAGGGCTTTTAAGACGATCAAGCTGTTCCTGAAGCACATTGACCGGACTATTACGGATTCTTTTTGCCATGCGAACCTCGGCCCTGAGCCAACGCGAGCTGGGACTTTGATTTTGAGGGCGGAGCGAGAGCTTCAGGACGCGATTCCGAATATTACTTTGAAGGTTAGCGCCGAGACACCTGCGGAGTTCCTGCGGGACGCGGCCGCCACTTCGTTGATCACAGCAAAACCGAGCTTTGCCAATCATGCTATGTTTTCAAAAGAATTCGAGGATTTTGCCGATGGTTACGCCATAGTCAGCTGTTACAACGGACTGCCTGTTGGCGGCGGCAGCTACACCCTGTCACGGCTAAAGCTCGACAAATTGTCATTTGAGGCGGCGGGATCCGCGGATTATCTCGAGCGACTGCTGCCGGAAGCGGTTCAGCTTGCCATGGATTACATGGATGAGCGCATTCGATTCTTGGTGGAGGAAAGTCATTTCTTTGAATCGAGCTTTTTGGTTCGTGAGGGTTTGATTGATCCGGCGCGGTTCACTGCCATGCTGGGTGAAGTGGGACTGGCGGAAGCCGTCAACCACCTCATGAAACTGGATGGCCGCAGCGGACGCTTTGGTCACAGTCAGGAAGCAGATGATCTTGGGGTGCGCATTATTGAAGGTATTCAAGCCGTTGTGAACGGGCATTTCAATCCGCATTTGGCGACGGGCGGCCATTATCTGCTCCACGCACAGGTGGGCATTGATTCTGATGCGGGTTCCAGCCCGGGCTGCAGGATTCCTATTGGCGACGAACCGCCGATCCATGAGCATTTGCTGCAGGCGGCACGTTATCATAAGTATTTTCCATCCGGTATTGGCGACATTTTTAGTTTTGATGAGACGGTGAAGGCGAATCCACAAGTGGTCGTCGACATTGTAAAGGGTGCCTTTGATGCAGGGATGCGCTATTTTTCCTCCTATGCTTCAGATGCGGATGTAATCCGGATCACCGGCTATCTGGTCAAGCGGTCGGAAATTGAGAAGCTGAGACGGGGAGAAGCGGTGCTGCAGGATACGGTGGCTTTGGGGAAAGGCGCTGTGGACAACCAGCACGTGCTGGAGAGGCGCGTTCGCATGAGGGATGGCTTGCTCTAGTGTTTGGCAAAAGTCAATAAACTCAGTTTCATAAGGCAGAAAACAAGTGGTTGGTTTATTGACTGCTTGTGATCTGCCTTTTCGTTTTTTTTGAAACCTTTTTAACTACCGTGCGTTTAGGTATGATAGAAGAAAGTAAAAGAGAACTGATATCGCATGCTCTGGTACAAAAATTATTTTTGTCCGCGTGGCTATGGCCTGTTGCGGCGGGGGCCTGTTGCGGCTGGGGCCTATCGCCCCTAATCCGATCAGGAAATAAGGAGGCATTTTTGTGGGATGGCTGAAAACTGACATACCCACCCAACGTGGTGCGGCGGAATCTAATGAGGCACTCAAAGCCTCACTCGCTGTGTTTGTAAAGACACATGATGTGATGATTCGAAAATTAAGCTATAAATTAACCTCAGAAGTTGAGGCGTCAAAAGACCTTTATCAGCAAACCTTTCTCAAGGCCATGGAACGCCTGATCCTGCCGGAGCATATGGCACTCCTTTCTCCAAGCGGAATCAGTGAGGAGAAGGCCGCGGCCAACTGGCTCTATACCATTTGTCTCAATTTATACAGAGACCACTATACCAAGGAAAAGCGATGGCTGAATGTGGTCGAGCCACAGTACGCCGAGGATAGTGCACAGGCATTAAAAATTGAACTAGCCGCTGACCCGGATCCTGAGCCACTCGAGGTCTTGATGCGGGAAGAGGAGCGGGCCGTGATTGAAAGTGCTCTACGTCAGCTGTCTGATCATTACCGGATCCCGTTAATTATGTACTATTTTCTTGAATATGATTTAAAGAAGATCTCGGAAGTGCTTGAGTTAGATATATCAACCGTGAAAAGCCGTTTGTTCAGAGGTCGTGAGAAGCTAAGAAAGAATTTAGCTGCACATGAGCTGACGGCAGCAAATCCCATAAAAGTTTCTGGAAGGGAGGTCTAAGTCATGGAGGAACGGCTTCTTGATAAAAAAATAGAAAAAGTGCTCAGTGAACAGGCTCTGCCAGAGAATTCGGAAACGTGGGCTAAAGAAACTCTTCCGCTTATGATTGAACAACTGGGGTCAATAGGCACAGCCGCAGACCTGCGCGATCAATTTGATGGTCAGACGGGGTTAATAGGCACAGCCGCAAACCTGCATAGTAAGGATGTTAATAAAACAAAAGTCTCAAAGAAAATCATGAGAGGCATTTTAACTGTGGCTGCAAGCTTCATTATTGGGACTTACGGCCTCATAATTGGCGCGAAATTTAACCCATCCCTGGCTGAAAACATGATGAAATGGCCACTTGTCGGGCAGTGGGTTGAATATTTGGTCGGCAAGCCGGGGCTAAAATCTGCTATTGAGCATGACCGATATCAGCCTATTAACGAGTCAATCGAAATTGACAATACGGAAATCACACTCAATGGTGTGGTCGCTGATCAGCAGACCCTGGCCGTGTATTATTCGATTACGGGTGATCATGCTGAGGAATTTGTCGAGCTGTCCCTGGAGATTCCTGATTTCAAAGCTGCTATCGGCATTGACTTTTCAGGCATGGGGGAAGAAGTTCGACTTTCTGAAATCAAAACCTATGGGCATGAAATCCCATCTCAATTTTCACTGGCATTTACCATAGACAATAAAGTGTTTCTCTTTCCTGTGTCCCTTGATGCGTCATTATCCCGTGAATCTGTTCAATATGAATTAAACCAGCCGCTGGAGATAGCTGATTATGGCAAGCTTGAAATTGAGGAAATCAATGTAGGCGTCATCAATGCCAGCGTCAAAGCAAGGCTGCTGCCGGCAGAAGGCGTTAAGGATTTAAATATTGGCCTCTATCTTATGGATCAGAATGGAGACAAAATTTATTTTGACAGTATGGGCAAACTGAATTCGGATGCTGATGTCGCTGAGCAGTCCATGGAATTCAAAGCCAGCATCAGCCGCTTTGAACTGGACGGAAAAATGTTTATTGGGATAGATCCTAAGAGAACAGCATGGCAATCCAACCTTTTAAGTACGGTGTATTTTGATGTTTCAACTGAAACCATTCATTCAGAGCTTCCGAACCAGAGCGAGATTATTGTGTATAAGGGACGCGAAGTCTCGGCACTCAGCGATATGTCTGGCAAAGAGTCTGAGAAGCCATGGATCACTTATGAATTTCTAAGGCCTGGTATGTTCGATGAAAACCCTGATTATGGCGGGCATGAATTTGGAGCGGTTCGGATGGAACCGGATCCGGCAGAAATGTCCTTGGGAATGTGGCAAGCGGAGGATGGCATGGCATTCAACATTGGGGTTCCTGAAACGTCAGAGGTAGATCGCATTTACCTTTCCCTGTTTGTGCCGATGGATGATGAGGTGTTGGAACCTGTAGCAATTAAAAAAATCGACTAGCTTTTAAAGAGGGGAACTCATCTACAATTTGAGTTCCCCTCTCTGCGCTGCCGCAACTTATCCCTCACAGAAGCGAACAAATATGCTATAATGGTAAATGATTGCTAAAACTCAGGTTCATGATGTCTTTTAGGAGATGACGACATGTTTTTTATAGGCGTATTCGGAATCACAAGCAAGGATAAGTTACTCAGAGACAGCCAGGTGGAATGCAAGGAATGCAACAGTACTCTGCCGAAAAAAGTCATCAAGAGGTACAACACCTTTCACGTCTTTTTTATACCAACCGTTCGCTGGAATTTAAACTACTTTTGCGTGTGTCCTTCCTGCAAAAGTGTCTTTGAACTGAAAAAAGAAAAAGGACAGGCCTACGAGGAAAATCCTACGGAAGAATTGACCTACTGGGATCTCAAAACGGTCAAAAAAGGCAAGCCCCTCAGATTCTGCAAATCCTGCGGCGCTGAAATCGACAAATCCCACGCCTTCTGTCCAAAATGCGGAGAAAAGCAGTGAAAGACCAAGTTCAAAACCTAAGCCCCATGGGCTATGTCCGCAGGATCCTGCCCTTT
This sequence comes from Acidaminobacter sp. QWL-03, assembly GCF_058683855.1. Lineage (NCBI taxonomy): Bacteria > Bacillati > Bacillota > Clostridia > Peptostreptococcales > Acidaminobacteraceae > Acidaminobacter > Acidaminobacter sp. QWL-03. Next base: position 1,034,922 of record NZ_CM178752.1, on the reverse strand, counting down.
AGTTCAGTGGATGGGCCTGGCAACAGAACCATCATCTTTCTCCAGGGCTGCAGCTTCAGGTGTGGCTATTGCCACAATCCTGAGACCATTGCTCTTGGCAGCAATCTGAGCACTGGTGAAGCGCCTCTCAGGTCACCTGAAGACGTCGTTCAAGAGGTACTCAAATACCGCCTGTTTATTTCCGGTGTGACTATTTCAGGCGGTGAATGCACCCTGCAGCCCGAATTTCTCCTGGCGCTAGTCAAAGCCCTGAAAAGAGAGGATTTAGACGTCCTGATCGATACCAACGGCGACTTTGATCAGGCTTTTTACGAATGCATCAAACCTTGGGTCGACGGCTTCATGCTGGATGTCAAAACAGTCAATCCAGCAGCACACAAGATCCTAACCGGTAAGAACAATCAAAGGGTTCTTGAGAATTTGCAGCGTATGGCACAGGAACAGACACTCTATGAAGTGCGAACGGTCATCGTACCTGAATGGCCTGACAATGCTGCCACTGTGTCCTATGTCAGCAGGGTGCTTGCAGCTCACGCTCCTGAAACCCGCTACAAACTGATTCGCTTCAGGCCCCATGGTGTTGTTGGCCAATTTAAGGACAAAACTATGCCAAGCCATACGGAAATGGAAAAATTAGAAAAAGTAGCGCTGGAAACAGGCCTTAAGCAAGTCATTTTAGTTTAAGTCTCACGGAATCACCGCGAGGCGCAGCATTCGCGGCTTGCCGTCTGCGAAACATCACTGCACCATTTTAGGAGGCTGCCCCATGTATGAATATTTTCGCGGCGTTGTCGCCGTTTTACATCCCGACCGGGTTATTCTCGAAGTCGGCAATATAGGCTACAGCATCTCCACCTCGGCGACCAGCGCTATGGCCTGCAAAGTGGGGGAGACTGTCACCTTCTTCACCTCCCTGATCGTCCGCGAGGACAGCATGACCCTGGTGGGCTTCTCCACTGAGGACGAGCTGAAGGTCTTTCGCCTGCTGACCACAGTTACGGGCATAGGCGCTAAGGTTGCCATCGCCGCCCTGTCGGGCATTCATTACCTTGAACTTACCCGCATGATAATTCTGGGGGATGCCGATGGTCTTACGAAAGCACCTGGCGTCGGCAAAAAAACAGCCCAGCGCATTGTACTGGAGCTGAGAGACAAATTCTCCAAAACACTGTCCGCGCTGCCGGAGGCAGACGGTTTTTCTATGCCTAAAAACGTCGGTGTCGTTTCAGATGCCATAGAAGCCATGATGGCCCTGGGTTACAGAAAATCCGACGTCGAGAAGATCATCTCACGCATAGACAGCCGTGACCTGACCGTCGAAGACGTTATCCGCCAGGCCCTTGGGCTGATGGCGATTCTTTAAACCAAGCACCACGTGAAAGGAGGCACTGCCCTTGGACTCAGGATTTGACCGCTTTATCACGCCGGATCTTATAGAAGAAGACGTTCTGCAGGAAGGCAGTCTTCGACCGAAAAATCTCAAGGAATACATTGGACAGGAACGCAACAAGGAGAAACTGGGCGTCTTCATTGAGGCTGCCAAATACCGCTCTGAAGCGCTGGACCATGTCCTTCTCTATGGACCTCCCGGACTCGGCAAAACAACCCTGTCGAACATCATTGCCAATGAGCTGGGCGTCAATATCCGCATCACCTCAGGTCCCGCGATTGAGCGTCCCGGAGATCTGGCAGCCATCTTAAACACGCTGAGGGACAAAGATGTCCTTTTTATTGATGAGATCCACCGACTCAGCCGTGCGGTGGAGGAAGTCCTTTATCCGGCTATGGAGGATTATGCCCTTGACATTATCATAGGCAAGGGCTCTGAAGCCAGGTCCATCCGACTTCAGCTCCCACGCTTTACCTTGGTGGGCGCCACCACCAGAGCGGGGCTTTTGACATCGCCTTTAAGAGACCGTTTTGGCGTTATGCTTCAGCTGGATCTTTACAGCGAGCGTGAGCTGCACCTGATTGTACGGCGATCCGCTGACATCCTGGGCATTGGGATTCACGATGACGCTGCCTGGGAGATTGCCCGCAGAAGCCGTGGCACGCCACGGATTGTCAACCGCATACTGAGACGAGTCCGCGACTTCGCTCAGGTGGGCGGCAGCGATACCATCGATATAGAAGTCGCGCGCTATGCGCTCAAAATGCTTGATATTGATGATTCCGGTCTCGACAAAGCCGATCGCAGGCTCCTATACGCCATTGCTGAAAAGTTTGACGGCGGACCGGTTGGAATAAGTACCCTGTCGGCCGCTACCGGTGAAGAGCAGGGGACCATTGAAGACGTCATCGAGCCATTCCTGCTGCAGCTCGGCTTTATTAACCGGACGCCGAGAGGCCGCGTCATAACGCGAAGCGGGTACCGATATCTCAATCTGGATCCCCAGGGGCAGATTGCAGCAGAGGTTCCTTTCAATCAACTGGAGATCAGTCTTGAGGAATGAGGTGAGGTTGAACGTGATTTATAAAAAAAATACAATTAACGCGAAGCCGGCCTGGATCCTGTTGACTTTATGTCTTTTGTCAGTTCTGTTGGCTTTTAATGCAGATTTTTCCTATGCTGTGGAAGCAAGCCCGGATCGTCAGTTTCGCGTTGGCATCAAATTCAACAGCATCACGGACGCGACGTCCATTTTGACTTCAACCAGCGGGTTTAAGCTTGTTACAGTGGACGGTGCGGGGGCGTTTTCGGACACCGGCGCCATATTGCCGCTCAATACCCTCTATGTCATTAAGAATACGAGGGCGGTCGGCGAGACCATCGGCACACCAACCGGAAGCAGCGGTGCCTACTTTGGACCATACCATCTGCAGGTAGGGCCGGATTTTGGAACCTATCTTGAAATGCGGCAGTTTCTGGATCAGACTTCAATACAGCTTCAAGACCTGTTTCCGGCCTATGATGACGGCTGGAAAGTCTATGTGGGCGCTTATCAGTCCGAGGCTGAGCGGACAGCAAAAAAAGCTGAAATCGAGTCGGTACTGCCGCAAATTTCACTGATGCCTGCACCGGTCAATGACAAAGCGATCATGATCGTCGACAACACCTCAATTTTTATGTATTATGATACGAGTGACGCGGTCTTTGCGGTTTTGCCTCAGACTGATGGAGACCTGATTGGCTTTGAAAGCAGAAAATACCGCGGTGCCATTGGTGTACAGAGATTCACTGACAGCGACCCAACCGTCATCAATTACATTGGAATTGAACCCTACCTGTACGGCGTTCTGCCCCGGGAAATGTCGGGAGAATGGCCGCTGGAGGCATTGAAAGCCCAAGCAGTCGCGGCGCGCAATTACGCCTATGCCTCCTTAGGCAAGCACAGCAAATGGGGCTTCGATCTATGTAATTTGCAGGACTGTCAGGTGTACGGCGGCGCCAGTGTCGAACGGCCGCGCTCTAACGATGCCGTGGACGAGACCTGGGGAAAGCTTTTGGTACACGACAACAAGCCCATTACTGCGTTTTTCCACTCCAACAGTGGTGGACGCACAGAAAACTCTGAATATGTCTGGTCGGCGGTGACGCCTTACCTCAAGTCGGTGGATGATCCTTATTCTCTTGGGCAGCCATCGGCCACCTGGTCTAAAACCTATACCACAGCGCAAGTGGACGATATTTTAAAGAGCAAGAATATCAATATTGGTCCATTGATTGGGATCTACGTCACCAAAGTGTCACCGAACGGACGGGCGCTGGAAACGGTGTTTGTCGGTCGGGACGGAGATTATGTGGCCACCAAGGAAAAGGCACGCTACATCCTGGGGACGTATGATATCCGCAGCTCTTGGTATACCATTGAAGGGGGCGGCAGCGCAGTGCCAGGCACGAGTGGAGCGCTGACGCTGGAATCCGCCGGGAGCAAGACTGCTTTACCTGTGGATCGCCTTGTCGTAGAAGGGGCAGGCGGGCAGGCGACACTTGGATCTTCGGAAGTGACATTGCTGTCAGCTTCAGGCGTGACGGCGTTTAAGCCGACCAATACTGTGGTGACGTCTGGATCCGGCAGTGCCACCATTGTCTTCAAAGGCTATGGCTTTGGTCACGGCGTTGGGATGAGCCAGTGGGGCGCGAAAGCCATGGCGGATCTTGGCATGAACTACGTACAGATTTTGACCCATTACTATGTCAACACCAGAATAAAGTAGAATGCCGCATCTTATAGCCGGTATGAAAGGCTAACTATTTTAAAATTATATCAATGATATAAGGAGCAACTTCAAAATATGAAAACAAGTGATTTTTATTTTGATTTACCAGAGGACCTGATCGCTCAAACACCGCTTAAAGACCGAGCTGCTTCGAGACTCCTCTTTATGGACAAAGAGACTGGCGCGCTTCGCCATGAGACATTCAGGGATGTGCTGCACCATCTTCAGCCAGGGGATTGCCTGGTTATCAACGATACCCGGGTTCTGCCGGCCAGACTTTTTGGACGCAGGCGCTCCGGGGCTGCCGTGGAATTTCTTCTGCTGAAGCGTGTTGAAGGAGATCTCTGGCAGACCCTCGTCAAACCAGGAAAAAAGGCACGTCCCGGTGACACCTTTGAATTTGGGGACGGCTCTTTGAGTGCGGTTATTGAAGACCTGTCTGAAGAAGGCACGCGACTGGTGAGGTTCAACTATGACGGGATTTTCGAGGAGGTCCTGGACAGGCTGGGCACAATGCCGCTGCCGCCGTACATTCGCGAAACTCTGGAGGATGCGGAGCGCTATCAGACTGTGTACTCAAACAAATATGGCTCTGCGGCAGCGCCAACCGCTGGTCTTCATTTCGATGAGGACTTGCTGGGCGCAATCGAGGAGAAAGGTGTGACAATCGCCCGCATCACATTGCATGTGGGGCTGGGCACCTTCAGACCAGTCAAGTCTGAGTCTATACACGATCATGTCATGCATGCTGAATACTTTGAAATCAGTGAGGATGCGGTGAGAAAGATCAAGCAGGCGAAATCAGCTGGCAATCGCGTCATTGCAGTAGGCACGACCTCGGTCAGAACCCTTGAAAGTGCTGCGGGGCGCCATGAAACCCTTCAGGCGTGCTCAGGCTGGACGGATATATTTATCTATCCCGGCTACACGTTTAAAGTGGTCGATGGTCTCATCACTAACTTTCATCTCCCTGAGTCAACCCTCATTATGCTGGTCAGTGCATTGGCCGGCAGGGAGCACGTTCTGTCCGCTTATCGTGAGGCAGTGAAAGAGCGCTACAGATTTTTCAGCTTTGGCGACGCCATGCTGATTTTGTAAAGTTAGATCTTATTAGGAGGCAACCATGGCCATTCAATTTGAACTCATCAAGACCTGCAAACAGAGCGGCGCGCGCCTTGGCCGCCTGCATACGCCCCATGGCGTAATCGATACCCCAATTTTTATGCCTGTGGGCACCCAAGCTACGGTCAAGGCAATGACCCCTGAAGAACTTGAGGACATGGAAGCCCAGATTATCCTCTCCAACACCTACCACTTGTTTTTGAGACCGGGTCATGAATTGGTAGAAAAAGCGGGCGGCCTTCACAAGTTTATGAACTGGCATCATCCTATCCTGACGGACAGCGGCGGCTTTCAGGTCTTTAGTCTGGGAGATCTCAGAAAAATTACTGAGGAAGGCGTTGAATTCAGGTCTCATCTTGATGGGGCTAAACACTTCCTCAGTCCAGAGCGCGCCATTGAGATTGAAAATGCGCTGGGCGCGGATATTATTATGGCTTTTGACGAATGCGCGCCTTATCCCGCGGAGCGCGACTACGTGAAGAAATCCCTGGAGCGCACCTCGCGCTGGGCGGCACGCTGCAAGGAAGCCCATAAAAAGCCGGATCAGCAGGCGCTCTTTGGCATAGTGCAAGGCGGCATGTACCCGGATCTCAGAAAACAAAGTGCAGAGGAAATTACAGCGATAGGATTCCCAGGCTATGCGATTGGCGGATTATCCGTCGGTGAGCCTAAGCCTATCATGTACGAAATTCTGGAGCAAACCACCCCGTATCTGCCGGAAGACAAGCCGCGATATTTGATGGGCGTGGGAAGCCCGGACGACCTTCTTGAAGGTGTCCTGCGCGGGGTGGACATGTTTGACTGTGTCCTTCCGACACGGATTGCCAGAAATGGCACTGCTATGACCTCCGTCGGCAAAGTTGTCATTAAGAATGCGAAATACTATGATGATTTTTCTCCTCTTGATCCAAACTGCGGCTGTTACACTTGCCGCAACTACACCAAAGCTTATCTGAGACACCTGTACAAAGCGGATGAGATTCTTTCCTCGAGGCTCATGACCTATCACAACCTGTTTTTCCTCATTGAACTCATGAAAAATGTCAGACAAGCCATTATGGATGACAGACTTCTTGATTTTAAGGATGAATTTTTTCTCAAATACGGTTATACTGTAGAAGAGAGCGAGTAAAATTGCATCAGACAGCAAAGAATAGGAGGCTTACACTATGGGCGGTACTTACGGAACTCTGCTTTACGTCGTCGTGTTTTTCCTGATTTTCTACTTCATGCTCATTCGTCCGCAGCAAAAGAAAAACAAAGAGCTGAAGAGTATGCGGGATAACATTTCGGCGGGTGATGAAGTCGTGACCATCGGCGGCGTGGTTGGACAAGTCGTCTCAGTCATGGATGAGGATGTTGTTCTTCGCGTGCGACCTAGCGGCACAGAATTGACATTCAAAAAATGGGCAGTTGGCAGCATCGTCGTTCAGAAATAGACGCGCATCTGGCCATGTGTCCTTACCGGCGCGGTGGAATTTCAAGGGAGAATCCGCCGCCGCTTCAGGTAAACCCGTGATCAAGCAGACCTTTTGACTTCGCTGCAGGTTGCCGGAACTCGTCCGCCTCCTGCACGGTTCAATATCTTCAGTCTTTTTACTTGAAAAGGTTTATGCTATAATAGGCATGATTTAGTTCTATGAAGGGAGGTCATCTCATGAAGCACATTAAAACGCTGAACCAAGGTACGCTGAAGGAAAGCGCTTCTCACGGCGGCTGCGGCGAATGCCAGACATCCTGCCAGTCGGCCTGCAAAACATCTTGCACAGTTGGCAATCAGGAGTGCGAGAACAAATAAGACCTTCTACATAAGAAGGGCTTGGCAACCCAGGGGATTCCCACGCGGATGTCAGCACTGCAATATGACCGCATACATACAGTCAGAGCAGCGAAAGCTGCTTTTTCTGTGTTTATGCTCAAGAGTGAGAGCGGAGGCAAAAAAACAATGATTCATAAATACGAACAGGGCGGCATGCACATTGTACTGGATGTTCACAGCGGTGCCATTCATGTGGTCGACCCAATGATTTATAGATTGCTGGACTTCTATCCTGATCCGGACAAGGAGGCCGCTGTGGCTGCCCTTTCCGGTGCGTATGCCGATGGTGTCGTTCGCGAAGGCCTCGAGGAAATCGATGCCCTCATCGAGATGGGGCAGCTGTTCAGTCCGGACGACTATCTGGATTCGTCCGCGTTTAAAAAGCAGCCCATCATCAAGGCGCTGTGCCTGCATGTGGCTCACGACTGTAACATTCGATGCAAGTACTGCTTTGCCTCCCAGGGAGATTTTCACGGCGAGCGACTGCTCATGCCGCTGGAAACGGGAAAGCGGGCCTTTGATTTCCTGGTCTCGCATTCAGGAAACCGCCGCAACCTAGAAGTGGATTTTTTTGGCGGAGAGCCTCTGATGAACTTTGAGGTGGTCAAAGACCTTGTAGCGTATGGTCGTTCCCTTGAAGCTGCAAGCAACAAGCATTTCAGATTTACCATCACCACCAACGGCATTTTGCTGGATGATGACAAGATTGAGTTTATCAATGAGCATATGGACAACGTGGTTCTGTCTATAGACGGCAGACCGGAGGTCAATGACTTTATGCGTCCTGCGGTCAACGGTCAAGGCACCTATGACGTGATCCTGCCAAAGTTCAAAAAACTTGTTGAGCGCCGTGGAGACAAGACTTATTATGTACGGGGGACCTTTACACATTTCAACACGGATTTTGCCAAGGACGTCGTGCACCTGGCTGACCAGGGCTTTACGCTGACTTCTGTAGAGCCCGTTGTGTCTGAACCGCATCATGACTATACGCTGACTGCTGAGGACATGAAAACGGTTTTCGAACAGTATGACGCTTTGGCGGAAACTTTGATCGAACGTTCAGGTACGGACCGAGCCTTCAAGTTCTTTCATTTCATGATTGACTTGAACCAGGGCCCTTGTGTCATCAAGCGGGTTTCCGGGTGTGGCGCGGGGAGCGAATATATCGCGGTGACCCCGGAGGGTGACATTTATCCGTGCCACCAGTTTGTGGGCAATACGGATTTTGTCATGGGCAATGTGGATCAAGGAACTTTTGAAACGCGTTTGGCCGATGATTTCTCAAAGGTCCATGTCTACGAGAAGCAGGCGTGCCGTTCCTGCTGGGCGAAGTTTTACTGCAGCGGCGGCTGTCATGCCAATGCTTACAATTTCAATCACGACATCCGGGTGCCTTATGAAATAGGCTGTGACATGGAGAAGAAACGCATTGAGTGCGCTATTTACATTAAAGCCAAAGAAATGTCGGAGGCGAGTTTATGATCAGGAGATTCAAAAATATCCTGCCGCAAATTGATGAGAGTGCCTGGGTGGCTAAAACTGCGGATGTCATTGGGCAGGTTTACATTGCTGAGGATGCCAGTGTCTGGTTTGGCGCCGCGCTTCGTGGGGACATGAATGAGATCCGAGTTGGGGCGAGGTCCAATATCCAGGATAATGCGGTACTGCACGTGGATGCTCACAATCCCTGTGTATTGGGAGAGGATGTCACCGTTGGCCATGGCGCGATTGTCCATGGTGCGACCATCGGCAGCCGCGTTCTGGTGGGCATGGGTGCTATAGTGCTCGACGGTGCTATTATTGAGGACGACGTCATTATTGGTGCCGGCGCCCTGGTGCCGCCAGGGAAACGCATATCTTCTGGCTCGCTGGTGATTGGCAGTCCGGGGCGGGTGTCGCGGCAGCTGGATGAAAGGGAACTGGCGCATCTGAAGCAGTCCGCTCGAACGTATGTTGAATTTTCGAAGGAATACGCCATGATGGCGCAGGAGGAGACCGAGGATGAAGCCTAGCACCCAGAAAGTTGCGTTTTTTACGATCCTGGTTCTGATCGCGCTGACGGTATTCAGCGCTTTGAACGGATTGAAGCTTGGTCCGCTTGAACTCAAGTCCATTCAGGACAGCATAAAGCTTGGCCTGGATATAGAAGGCGGCGTGGCGATCGTTTACGAAGCGAAGACGGATTTGACCGGGGATGAGCTGACGGCTGCCATTGATCAGTCCATTGGGATTTTGTCCAAGCGTGTAGATTCCCTGGGACTCACTGAACCGAAAATTTCGCGGCAAGGAGAAGACCGGATTCGGATTGAGATGCCCGGTGTGACGGATGCCACAGCGGCGATTGAATCTATTGGCAAAACTGCTAAGCTCGAGTTTGTTTTGGTTGATAAAGCCTCGTTTGCCCAAGAAGGCATGAAGGGCGAGGATTTTGTGCATACGCCGATTCTTAGCGGCGCGCAGGTAAAAGACTCCATGGTATCGATGGATGAATACAACAACCCTGCAGTCGGGTTAGTGTTTAATTCTGAGGGGACAAAGCTGTTCCGCGAAGCGACTGCTCTGGCGAAGAATTTCGATCCGGTCAACGGCGGACAGATCGCGATTCTGCTCGACAACGAGGTCATTTCGGCGCCCTATACGCGAGTGGAAATTATAGATGGCAATGCAATTATTTCAGGCAACTTCACCTTTGAGGATGCCAGCATGCTGGCATCGCTGATCCGAGGCGGTGCGCTCCCGATTGAACTCGAAGAGGTGCAGACCTCGATTATTGGGGCGACGCTGGGGATAGGGGCTTTAAAATCAGGGATAACAGCCGCGGCTATAGGCTTTAGCATTGTAGTGTTGTTTATGATTGGCTATTATAGATATCCGGGCGTGGTTGCCAGTATTGCGCTGGCTTTATATGCCAGCCTGGTGCTGTTTATCCTGGTTGGGCTCAAGGCGACTCTGACGCTGCCGGGTATCGCGGGCATAGTCTTGTCTGTGGGTATGGCGGTAGATGCAAATGTCATCATATTTGAGCGGGTCAAGGAAGAGGTTCGTAATGGAAAGTCACTGCGGGCTGCTATAAATTCCGGCTTTCATAGGGCTATGCATACCATTGTCGACTCTAACGTCACGACTTTTATAGCCGCGATCATTTTGTACTATTTTGGTTCGGGTCCGGTTCAGGGCTTCGCTGTGACGCTCATGATTGGTATAGCTACCAGCATGTTTACGGCAATAGTTGTCACACGGATTCTGATCAGGTCGTCACTGTCGTTTAAGTTTGCCAACAATGTTAAATTGTATGGTCTATAGGGGGTGACGGCATGAAACGTGAATTTGATTTTCGAATTGTTGAAAGACTTCGACTTTGGTTGTTGCTTTCTTTAATGGTGATGGTTGTTGGCGGAGTTTTTGCTGTCGCCAGAGGACTGAATTATGGTCTGGATTTCACGGGCGGTACCATGATGCAGATTCATTTGGGTGAAACGGTAGAAACTCAAGAAGTCAGGACAATTCTTGCTCCGTTTAATCTCGATGAAGAGGTTCTAAGCGCCGGAAGCGAAAAGGATGAGGTTATTATCCGAACTAAAGTGTCTCTTGGAAACAATGAGCGCAAAGCCGTTTTTGAGGCTCTCGGACAGCGCTATGACCTTCAGGAAGAGGATTTAATCGCCGCAGAGCAGTTCGGTCCTAGTTTTGGTGCGGATACCAGAAATAATGCGCTTATTGCTATTTTGTTAGCTGGCGCAGGGATGCTTATTTATGTGACCTTGAGATTTGAATTTATTTATGGTGCGGCTTCGATTCTGGCGCTCTTGCACGACGTGCTGATCTTAGTATCGATTTATGCCATTTTCAGGATTCCGGTCAACGGTTCCTTTATCGCTGCAGTCTTGACAATAGTGGGTTATTCCATAAACGATACCATTGTTGTTTTTGACCGGGTGCGAGAAAATGTTAAATTGATGAAAAAGACATCACATGCCAAGATCGCCAACGAAAGTATTCGTCAGACCTTGTCAAGAACCATCAATACCTCATTGACTACAGTGCTGGTTATTGGATCGCTCTACGTGCTTGGGGTGGCGTCCATTAAAGACTTTGCCTTGCCGTTGATGCTGGGCATCATGGTGGGGACGTACTCTTCCATTTTTATTGCAAGTCCTATTTGGGCAAAATGGAAAGATGGCACCGTGGGGAAGAACGAATAATTTATATGCCATAAAGGGAAGGTGCTGCTCGGGGTGAATCTGGTGATTGCTCCGAACAGACTGCCTTCCTTTTTTTTTGCTGTGAATGCGGTCTGCAGCGGATGTTTTTTAATTTAGATGGAAATTACTGTCGTGATTGGTTGGAATGAAGGTATAATAGGATTAACAAGGTATCCGCCAATCTGGTGCCAGAAGGTAATGGCGGGTGGCTGATGATAAAACTGAGGAGGAACCAATATGCAGTCAACTTTTATTGTCGCACTGATCTTCGCAGTCCTGGTGGCTATTTTTGCTCTATTAAACGGCGATGTGGTGACCATAAATCTACTTTTTAAGAAGTTTGAAATTTCTCAAGCCCTCGTTATTTTAATTGCAGCGATCCTCGGTGCTATCTCTGTCTACATGATGAACTTGGTCAACAAGGTCAAGAGTTCTTTGAAAATGAAGGATTTGACTAAAAAGTTAAAACAGAGTGAAATGGAGATTGCAGCTCTCAAGGAGAGAATCGCAATATTTGAAGAGGAAGCGTCTGTAGCAGCTGAGGAACAGGCGGTTCCGGCGGAGCCGGTCCAAACTCCGGCAGAAGTGCCTGCTCAATCAGAAGGCGTCGAGAGGCTTTAGAAGAGACAGACGGGGTCAGACCCGCAAAACTTCACCGACGGGGTCAGACCTGCATTATGAAACAGACGGGGTCGATAGGCGCAACTAGGCGAAAGCCATGCGCAGACCTGCAAGAATCGAAAATTTATTTAAAAAGGAACGATGGAATGCTTTCAAATAAAACCCGCTGGGTTTCGAAAAAGAATGAAATGTCATCTGATGGTTTGATTGACTTAGACATTTTAACAGACAGCCTGCTGAGCGCTCGCGGGGTTGATCCTTCAGACAAGGATGCGTTCTTGAATCCAAGACTGGAAGATTTGGCGCCTCCGGATCGCATGCTAGGTCTGACCCCGGCTGTTCATCGGATTAAAAAAGCGGTGGAGGTGGGGGAGAAGATTGTCGTTTACGGGGATTATGATGTGGATGGCATGACGAGTATATCCATTCTGGTGAGGGCATTCAGACATCTCCGGGTACCTGTGCGCTATTACATTCCAGACAGGCATGACGAAGGCTACGGTCTGAATGCTGAAGCTATAAAGTCATTGATCGCAGATGGCGCAAGCGTTATCATAACAGTAGACTGCGGCATTACCTCTACCGTGGAAGCAGAGATTTGCACGAAGAGCGGCGTTGACTTGATCATCACAGATCACCACGAACCACATGCCATTCTTCCAGACGCTTTTGCGATCCTCAACCCCAAGCAGCCTGGCTGCCCATACCCTTATAAGCATTTGGCGGGCGCAGGAATTGCACTTCGAATTGCGGAAGCCCTCCTGGAAGATAAATTCGCAGACATTCGGACTGAGCTTCTTGAGATTTCTGCTTTTGGAACGGTTGCGGACGTCGCGCCACTTCTTGGTGAAAATAGAATCATCGTCCATCATGGGTTGTCGACCATGTCCGAAACCAGTCAGATTGGCATGAGAGCCCTCATTGAAGCAACAGACATGACAGGTAAGAAAATCACCGCGGGGCACATTGGATTCATTTTGGGACCAAAGCTAAACGCTGCAGGGCGAATCGCAGATCCAACCCTTGGTGTAAAACTGTTGGTGACGGAAGATCCACTCGAAGCCGCAGAAATTGCTAAACAGCTGGTCGAGATGAACGAGCAGCGTCAGGAGATTGAGCGCGAGATCGTGGAAGCGGCCATCGCTCAAGTGGAGCTTAAAAGGGACCCCAATCTTCCGGACCAGCAGCTGCCGCCTTTCCTGATTGTGAGCGGCGAAGACTGGCACGGGGGCGTCATTGGTATTGTAGCGTCGAGGATCGTAGAGCGGTATCACAGGCCGGTCATCGTCTTTAGTGTGGAAAACGGGACCGCCAAGGGGAGCGGCCGCAGCATCGAGGGCTTTAACTTGTTCGAGGCGTTACAAGGTGTCTCAAATCTTTTTTCCAAGTTTGGCGGCCATGAGCAGGCTGCCGGCATGACGCTGGAGGCGGCCCAGCTCCCAGAACTGGAAAAGCGGCTGATCGCATACGCCTCTGAACACCTGACCGCAGAGGCCTTCAAACCCCTTTATCGTGTCGAGGCGACGCTGAACAAGGAAGCCATCCGATTCGAGCTGACAGATCTGCTTAAAAAGCTTGAGCCCTTCGGCATGAGTAATCCGAAGCCCTTGTTCCGGGTCAACGACCTCATCACCGAGAAAGTTATGACAATAGGGCGGGTCAAGACTTATTTAAAAGTGCTGGCTTCCGATGGTCTTCGCAACTTCGATCTAGTCAACTTTCGCAATTCGGAGATCTTCGAACCGTTAAAAGCCAAAATGCGTTTTGACGCCCTGGTCACTGTAGAAGAAAACGAATTCAGAGGGGTCAAGTCGATCCAGTTTGACACACGGGATATTCGTATCCACGAGCCATCACTCCATTTTGATGAGGCGGATCTGGAATTCTTTTATAAATCTAAGGCAGAAGCGATCATTCACCAGGCTTATCAGTTTCAACAAGTGTCCTCATCGATTAAATCGCCAGTGGAAAAACCAATCCAATTCGAACCTGACACTTTCGTGGCATACTCCCTTCAGGGGTGGCTATCGTTTTATCATCGCTGGAAAGATAGAGATGGTCAGGCTTCACTTGAAAAAGCACTGATCCTCTGTCCAGTGACACCTCATAAGGATGCCGTTTGTCTGGATCCACCGGGGTATGATCTAAAAAGAGAAGCCGCAGCCATAGTTCCCAACCGGGACAAATTGAAAAGCCTCTACCTCTCGATTCGAAACGGAGAATCACTCAATAAGCCGTTTAACCTTGAAACAGTGCTGGCACTGAGGATTCTGGAATCTGCCGGATTAATTGAATCAGGCAGCGACAACCGGTATAAAATCCGTCCGGTTGCAGCAAAGATTGACTTGACGGCATCGCCTTTATTTTCTGCGCTGACGGAATGGACCAGGAGTTGAAAGAAGTAAAAGATGGGAGTTACAGCTAGGACATAATGACAAGCCACTTAGGCTGTATACAAAGACTTTGACATTTGTCGAAATTTTGATAAACTAATATAGTCTAATTTAAAGTTTCTCAGGAGGATTCTCATGGACCTGAAAGGCAAGATCAGAGAAATTCAGGATTTCCCAAAAGAAGGCATCAGTTTTAAAGATGTCACGACCCTGCTTGCAGATGGAGAAGCCTACGCTTTTGCCATTGACAAAATGCTGGCATCAGTACAGGACGTGGAATTTGACGTTGTGCTCGGACCTGAGGCCCGGGGATTTCTGATTGGCGCACCTATTGCCTATGCTGCCAAGAAAGCGTTTGTCCCTGTTAGAAAACCGGGCAAGCTGCCTTATGAAACTTACCGTTTCGAGTATGAATTGGAATATGGCACGGATATCCTTGAAATCCATAAGGATGCCATTAAGCCTGGAGCCCGGGTGCTGATTGCGGACGATTTGTTGGCAACTGGCGGCACGGTGGAGTCCATCATTCGGATGGTTGGGGAATTTGGCGCTGAAGTTGTGGGTTGTGTTTTCCTCATTGAGCTCACCTTCCTTAACGGACGGGAAAAGCTTGGCGGATGCCGGGCGGAATCCCTGGTGCACTATTAGTTTAAATGAAGATATCGAATCTCAGGGTTTCAACACGTCAGTTGCCCCTGAAGCCCGCAGGAGTTTATTTCTAGCGGGCCTTTTTCGAAAGCGGGGATGGGGTTAAGGTGACCATCGGCTAAAATAATCTTTAAAATAATGTTGGATGACAGTGTTAGCATGTCACAGAAGGTGTGGTGAACGAGATGAACCTGGAAAGTTTTATTATGAAGCTGGAACAATTTAATCCTTATCTGAATATGGACCGTATCATCAAGGCGTATCAGTTTGGGGAGTCCGCCCACAGCGGACAGTTCAGGAAGTCGGGGGAATCTTATTTTACGCATCCTGTGCAGGTATCACTGATTCTGGCGGAGCTGGAACTCGACGAGGATACTGTGATCGCGGGGCTGCTTCACGATGTCATTGAGGACACGCGTTATACCTTTGGGGAGCTGGAAAAGGAATTCGGGCGTCAGGTGGCGCTGCTGGTGGACGGGGTGACGAAACTCGGCCAGATTCAGTATGAGACAAAGGAAGAGGCTCAGGCTGAGAATCTCAGGAAAATGTTTCTGGCCATGGCCAAGGACATTCGGGTTATTCTGATCAAGCTGGCGGACCGGCTGCACAACATGCGGACACTCAAATACATGACAGACTCCAAGAAGCGGGAGAAGGCTCAGGAGACCCTTGAGATTTATGCGCCCATCGCGCACAGGCTGGGTATTTCGCGGCTGAAATGGGAGCTTGAGGACCTCAGCTTTTTGTATCTGGACCCGGAAGGTTACTACGACCTGGTGACCAAGGTAAACCGCAAGCGAGAAGAGCGAGAAAGCTACATCAACAGCGTCATCAAGGATATCCGCGAGGCGCTGAAGGAAGTGCAGATCGAGTGTGAGATCGTCGGGAGACCGAAGAATTTTTATAGCATTTATAAGAAAATGATTTATCAAAACAAGAATTTTGAAGAAATCTACGATCTGACGGCAATCCGGGTTCTGGTGGATTCCATTAAGGACTGCTATGGCGTGCTGGGGATCGTGCACAATCTTTGGAAGCCTATTCCAGGCCGGTTCAAGGATTATATTGCCATGCCAAAGCCTAATATGTACCAGTCGCTGCATACGACCGTCATAGGCTCACAAGGCGAGCCTTTTGAAATTCAGATCCGGACTATTGAGATGCATAGAATCGCTGAGTTTGGTATCGCGGCCCACTGGAAATACAAAGAGGGTCTTGAGAATACAAGTCAGGACGACATGGAGAAGCGTCTCGCCTGGCTGCGTCAGATGATGGAGTGGCAGCGGGATTTGAATGATCCGCGGGAATTCATGGAATCCCTGAAAATTGACCTGTTCACGAATCAGGTATTTGTATTTACGCCGAATGGAGAGGTCATTGAGCTGCCGGTGGGTTCGACTCCGGTGGATTTCGCCTACAAGATTCACTCCGCGGTGGGCAACAAGTGTGTCGGTGCGAAGGTCAGCGGGCGGATTGTGCCGCTGAACTACAAGCTGGCGAACGGACAGATTATTGAAATTCTGACGTCCAATGCGTCCCAGGGGCCAAGCCGTGACTGGTTGAAGTTTGTGGTGAGTACCCAGGCCAAGAATAAGATCAAGCAGTGGTTCAAGAAAGAGCGCCGCGAGGAAAATATTGACAAAGGCCGTGAAATGTTTGAACGTGAAGTGAAGCGCAATGGGCTTCAGGTAAAGGAGCTCATGAAGGATGAGTGGCTGGAGCCAATTTTGTCGCGCCTCAGTTTGCATTCAGTGGAAGATATGTATGCTGCGCTGGGTTATGGCGGGATCATGCTGAATCAGATTGTGCCGAAGCTTCGCGAAAAATACAAGGCGACGGTGAAAAAACCGGTTCTGCCGAACGATATTCCGGTTGGGGGGCACGTTTCCAGCGAGATTCATGAGGGCAAGGAGCGGAAGACGAAACCATCGGCAAATGGTATTATTCTTGAAGGCTATGACGACATTCTGGTTCGGTTCGCGAAGTGCTGCAGCCCAGTGCCGGGGGACGACATCATAGGGTATATCACGCGGGGGCGCGGTGTGACGATCCACCGCAAGGACTGCACGAACTTTGAGAAGACCGAGGACGCGAACAACAGGTTTATTGAAGTCTCCTGGGACAACCGTGGGAAGCAGGCGTCATATTCTTCTGAGATTCAGATTATAGCGCCGGACCGGAAGGGGCTGCTCGGGGAGGTTACTGTGCTGATTTCAGAGTTCAACCTGACGGTGACGGGAATTAATGCCAAGCTGACGAAAAACAATATGGCAATTATCAATCTGACGGTGGAGATTAATGATTCGGAGCAGCTGGTGAAACTGATCAAGAAGATCCAGAATATGCCGGAGATCATAGAGGTTAAACGGGTAACATCTTAGAAAGGATTATGGAGTTTTCGATTGGAGGTTCACGATGCGCGCAGTGATTCAGCGCGTCAGGCGGTCGTCGGTAACTGTGGATGAGCGGGTGACCGGGGAGATTGGTCATGGCCTGATGGTGCTTTTGGGTGTGGAGGAAAAGGACACGGAGAAGGATCTTGACTACATGGTGGACAAGATTCCTAACCTTCGGATTTTTGAGGATGCAGATGGGAAGATGAATTTGTCGCTGCTGGATGTGGGCGGGGAGCTTTTGGTGGTGTCTCAGTTCACTTTGCTGGGGGACGCGCGCAAGGGGCGCCGGCCTGGGTTTACGGATGCGGCGAGGCCAGAGATGGCGAATGCTATGTATGAGACTTTGGTGACGCGTATTGCGGCACTGGGGGTCAAGGTGGAGACTGGGCAGTTTCAGGCGCATATGATGGTGGATATCCTGAATGATGGGCCGGTGACGATTTTGCTGGACAGTCATAAGCTGTTTTAGGATGGCTTGGTAAATTTGGGCTTGATTTATTTTAGCTTGATTTTGTCGAAATTTGTTGTGTTTATTGGTGGTTTTTTGTTTAAATTGTGATGCTCTTGGCCTGCAATAGGGTATAGAGATCATGAGGCTGCATGGGTTGATGAACTCGGTGCAAGAATAAGATTATAAGCGCCTTTAGGCGCTTATTTTATGTGGACAGGGAGTGTTTTGTCGTGAAAATTGAGAGAATTCCAGCGGGTGTGTATGCTGCCAATTGCTATATAATCTCGTCTGAAACGACGGGAAAAGGGGTTATTGTTGATCCGGGCGGCAGCGTCGATAAAATTTCCCGTTATTTAGAAGAGAATGGCATTGAACCAGTTTATGTTTTGCTGACCCATGCGCATGGGGATCACATTATGGGAGTGCCTGAGCTTAAACAATATTATCCTTTGAAGGTTGGTGTGCATAAGGGTGACCTTGAAATGCTGGCCAACGCTTCCATTAATCTGTCGAGCCAGATGACGGGCCCGACTGTGGGGATTGAGCCGGATTTTACTTTCGAGGATGGCGATATTTTGACAGCAGGCGATCTAAAGGTTGAGGTGATTCATACGCCGGGTCATTCCATGGGTGGTGTGTGCTTTGAGGTTGAGAATTTCTTGATCACCGGGGATACACTTTTTGCGGGATCGATTGGACGTACAGATTTGACTGGCGGCGATTATGACACTTTGATTGACTCAATTGCAAAGAAACTGCTGACCCGGTCTGATGATCTGGTGGTGCTGCCTGGGCATGGGCCTGCCAGTACGATAAGCAAAGAACGATTTGGCAACCCATTCTTAAGGGGGCGCTGGACTTGATCCGGATTTCTGTATATTTTGAGGGCTTTGATGGCTTTGAGACAAGTTTTGATCATAACAGCTGCCTACAAGACCTGCGCGTGCTCGCAGGTCTCTTTGTTTTGGGGGCGGAGGTTGAGGAAGTGACGGACAGACGGGGTCAGACCTGCGAGGGTGTTTTGGAGAACAGACGGGGTCAGACCTGCATAGTTGTGTGTTTAAAAATGGATGCGGATGGGATTGAGGCGTCTTTTGATGGGGATGATGAGAGTGGTGAGGAGTATTCCGCAGTTCGCTTGAAATTTTCTGATCTTGATGACTTTATTGGCAAGAAACCCATAAAAAACATGGTCAAACTAGCGTTCTTTGACTTGATGAATCAAAGGATTGAGGCAAAAACCGGGTGGGGGATTTTAACGGGGATCAGACCTGTAAAAATTGTGCATGATCTCATTGATTCCGGGGTTGAGGATGCAATTCAGATTCGAGATTATTTGACAAGGCATTATAGGGTTTCGAATGAGAAAATCAAGTTGGCTATGAAGGTGGCCGGGCATGAAGATGATATTTTAAAGCAGGATCACGAAAAGCTGTCTCTATATTTGTGCATTCCGTTCTGTGCGTCTAAGTGTTTGTATTGCAGTTTTCCGTCCAATCCGCTGAAGTATAAGGGGCATTTGGTGCCGGCGTATTTGGAGGCGATGGTGGGGGAAATTGTGACCATCGGCAAATTTCTTTTAGAGCGCGGGCATGTGGTGGACTGCGTATATATTGGAGGCGGGACGCCTACGAGCCTGGCAGAGTCGGAGTTCGAGAGGCTGCTGGACGCGGTGGACAGGCACCTGGTGAAGCCGCTGAGTACGTCGGTTGGTGGGCTGCGGGAATATACGGTGGAAGCCGGGCGGCCGGATACAATTACAGAGAAGAAGCTGCGGGATATGAAGCGTTATGGGGTCAGCCGAGTGTGCATCAATCCACAGACCATGTCGGATGCGACTTTGAGGCGGATCGGGCGGGATCACGATTCAGCGGCGATTATTGAGGCGTTTGAGCTGGCGCGTGGCATTGGATTTGAAGTGATCAACGCTGACTTGATTGTAGGGCTTCCGGGAGAGACGATCGAGGACGTCGCGCATACCGCTGAGGTGATACAGTCACTTAGGCCTGAGAACATTACGGTGCACACGCTTGCGGTCAAACGGGCGTCGAGGCTCAATGAGGATCGGGCTGCATATGAGCAGGGGCTTGCGGCGTCTGCCTTTGAGGTGGATCAAATGTATGAGAATGCGCTGAGGACATTTGCTGAGGCTGGGTATGAGCCTTACTATCTCTACCGTCAGAAGAATATGGTGGGGAATTTGGAGAACGTGGGTCTGACCCTGCCTGATCACAAATGTCTGTATAATATCAGGATGATGGGGGATCGGCATTCCATTGTGGCAATTGGTGCCGGATCGGTTTCAAAGCTGGTGTCGGAGTCTGATGGCAGGGTCGAGCGACTGGCAAATGCTAAAGGCGTAGAGGATTATATTGGGCGGATCGACGATATGATCGAACAAAAAATTGAGTGGTTGACACGTCTTAGGTGATTCTCTATAATAGATATAACTTAATATTCAAGACTGCGGAAAAGAGTAACTGCGTTAAATCCAACAGCGAACCGGGGGTGGGTGGAAGCCTGGTGATCCATGATGTCAGTGAAGGACAACCGCTTTTGTGAGGTCTTGAGTGTCGATAAGAGGGTTTATTCCAATTAGGGTGGCACCGCGGGTTTATAGACTCGTCCCTAAGCATTGCTTAGTGACGGGTTTTTTTATTTGTATTGGGTGGTGCGATCTTAAGGGGTACTGTGATCCGGAAATCGATTTTGGTTTTTAGTGGATTTTGTAAGAAAGTAACAATGTTATTTGGCTGCCTTGAACAGGCGGGGTCAGACCCGCAAAATTTCACTTGAAGAAAAATGAAATATGACTTAAAATGTTTTCTAAATACTAAAATAACTTCAAGGTTCAGGTGGCTGTTTTTCTCTAATCTTAGTCAAATATAATCAAATGGAGGGAATGGCTGTGAAACGCACACATTATTGCGGTGTTCTGAGAGATGAACACATTGGTTCGACGGTTGTACTAAAGGGTTGGGTACAAAGAAAGCGAAATCTTGGCGGGCTTATCTTTGTAGATTTGCGAGACCGTGAGGGGATTGCGCAGATTGTCTTTGACACTGCAGTATCTCAGGCGGCTTTTGATCTGGCTGAAACACTTCGTGGTGAATATGTCATTGAAGTGCAGGGCACAGTTCGCTTAAGAGAATCTATCAATAGTACAATTCCAACAGGAAGAATCGAGGTTTTCGCTGATTCGCTCGTTATTATTAATGAATCCGAGATTCCGCCTATTCACGTTCAGGATGATGATGACGCTGGAGAGCGTTTAAGGTTAAAATACCGCTACCTGGATCTCAGAAAGCCAAAGATGCAGCAAAAACTGAGACTGAGAAGCCGTGTCACCCAGATTGTCCGAAATTTTCTCGAGCAGGAAGGCTTTATTGATTTCGAAACACCTGTTTTGACTAAGCCAACCCCGGAAGGTGCTCGCGACTATTTGGTGCCGAGCCGTGTTAATCCTGGTAAATTTTATGCCTTGCCTCAATCGCCTCAATTGTTTAAACAGATCTTGATGGTGTCGGGATTTGATAAGTATTACCAAATTACGAAGTGCTTCAGGGATGAGGATTTAAGAGCGGATCGTCAGCCGGAGTTTACACAAATCGATATTGAGATGTCTTTTGTCGAGCCTGAGGATGTCATGGAAGTGAACGAAAGGTTATTGGCGAAAGTTATGGAAGAGACCATGGGGGTCAGACCTGCACTTCCTTTCCCACGGTTAACCTTTGATGAGGCCATGACGCGTTACGGAAGCGATAAGCCTGATACGCGATATGGGCTTGAGCTTGTTCATTTGAATGAGATTGTTGCAGACTGTGGATTCAAAGTTTTTACAGATGCAGTCGCGAACCAAGGTGATGTCCGAGGGATTAACCT
Source organism: Acidaminobacter sp. QWL-03 (assembly GCF_058683855.1). NCBI lineage: Bacteria > Bacillati > Bacillota > Clostridia > Peptostreptococcales > Acidaminobacteraceae > Acidaminobacter > Acidaminobacter sp. QWL-03. The sequence goes on along the minus strand of NZ_CM178752.1, from coordinate 1,013,224 downwards.
GAAGGGTGCATCGGATCACATCAGCAGAAAAGAGATCGACAAACTCGGTGAATTCGTTAAAACTTATGGTGCAAAAGGATTAGCCTGGATTCGTCTAGGCGCAGATGGTTTAAATTCACCTATCGCCAAGTTCTTCTCTGAAGAGCAAATGGCAGCGCTTATTGGGAAAATGCAGGGTGAAACCGGTGACATTCTCGTCTTTGTCGCTGACAAGCCTCAAGTAGTCTTTGACAGCCTTGGAAGCCTCAGACAAGAAGTTGCTAAAAAACTAGATATTATTCCGAAAGACACCTTTAATTTCCTATGGGTAACAGACTTCCCGCTCTTTGAATATGATGAGGAGTCTGGCCGCTTTGTCGCAAAGCACCATCCTTTTACATCTCCTCGGGATGAAGATCTTGAACTGCTGGGGTCAGACCCGGGAGCGGCAAGAGCGAAAGCCTATGATATTGTCTTGAATGGCTTTGAGATTGGCGGCGGAAGTATCCGAATCCACAAATCTGAGGTCCAAAAGAGGATGTTTAGGGCACTTGGATTCTCTGATGAGAAGGCTCAAGAAAAATTTGGATTCCTGCTGGAAGCGTTCAAATACGGTACCCCTCCACATGGTGGCATAGCTTTTGGATTGGATCGGCTTGTTATGCTGATCACGGGCAGTGAAAATATTCGAGAAGTTATAGCCTTCCCTAAAACTCAGAATGCGAGCTGTCTGATGACGGACGCGCCATCTTGGGTGGATGAGGATCAACTGGATGAGCTCTCGGTTCAGGTGAAACTGGCAGAGGCTGTTGAGGTTTCTGAGGCTGAGGCCGCAGTACAGGAATAATGGCGCGGTTGAATGGATATCAGAATTTGGTTGGGTAACAGACGGGGTCGATAGGCCTTAGCCCCAGACCCGTATTGGTCTTAGGTATTAAAGGAGCGTAAAAATCAGTGATCAGACATGGTGTTGTCACGGAGGCCTTAGGGCAGAGAGCCGTGGTTCAGCTGACCAGGCACGCGGCCTGAGGGGACTGCGGCGCTTGCCAGTTGGGCGAGGAAAATATGGAAATGTCGGTGGAGGTAGAGAATCCCATCGGCGCAGAAATTGGCGCTCGTGTGGAGATTGAGCTGTCAGACGAAAAAGTGCTGACGGCAGCCTTCATAGTTTACGTGGTCCCTTTGATCGCATTGTTCGCAGGGATCGGCCTTGTACAGCTGACGCTCAGCCACCTGAAAAATGTTGAGGTGTTGAGCGCAATAGCGGGTATAAGTTTGATGGTTCTCACCTTTCTCTTAATTCGCAGGAATGACAAAGCGAGACGGGAAGGCGGAAAATATGAAATGACAATCACAAAAATTCTGGAGGAGGATGAAAACACATGCTCAATACGCACTTAAAAGATGTGGATATTGAAGTTTACGAGGCACTGCAGAACGAAAACAAACGTCAGGAGAAAGGCCTTGAGCTGATCGCGTCAGAGAACAACGTCAGCACCGCTGTTATGGAGGCCATGGGCAGCGCCTTTACCAACAAATACGCAGAGGGCTACCCTGCAAAGCGCTACTATGGTGGCTGCGAGTTCGTCGACGTCGTGGAGAACCTTGCCATCGACCGTTTGAAGCAGCTCTTCAACGCTGAGCACGCCAACGTTCAGCCGCACTCCGGCGCCAACGCCAACCTGGGTGTCTACTTCGCCATGCTGAAGCCTGGCGATACTGTCCTCGGCATGAACCTCACTCACGGCGGCCACTTAACGCACGGTTCACCAGTCAACATTTCCGGCGTCTACTTCAATTTCGTTGATTACGGCGTCAGCCCTGAGACTGAAACCATCGATTATGATGACGTCCGCGCTAAAGCGATCGAGCACAAGCCTAAGATGATCGTCGCTGGCGCCAGCGCATATCCTAGAAAAATCGATTTCAAGAAATTCAAGGAAATTGCCGATGAAGTCGGCGCGCTCCTCATGGTCGACATGGCGCACATCGCCGGTCTCGTTGCTGCAGGTCTCCACGAGAACCCTTGCGACTACGCGGATTTCGTCACCACGACAACACATAAAACCCTCCGCGGCCCACGCGGCGGCGCGATCCTCTGCAAAGCGGAGTACGCAAAAGCTATAGACAAAGCGATCTTCCCAGGCATCCAGGGCGGTCCGTTGATGCACGTCATCGCTGCAAAGGCTGTCAGCTTTAAGGAAGCCCTCACTGACGAGTTCAAGGATTATCAGAAGAAGATCGTCGAAAACTGCCAGGCGCTCGCTGATGGTCTGATCGCGCGCGGCTTCAAGCTCGTTTCCGGCGGGACGGACAACCACCTGATGCTCCTCGACCTCAGAAACAAAGGTCTTACGGGCAAAGCCGCTGAGAAAATGCTGGGTGACGTTCACATTACAGTTAATAAAAATACGGTTCCGTTTGAGACGGAGAGCCCGTTTGTCACCAGCGGCATCCGTATCGGCACCGCAGCGGTCACTTCCCGCGGCATGGGCGTTGAAGAGATGAAGCAGGTCGCGTCACTCATCGCGGATACCCTTGAGGGCACGAAGCCGAATGAAGAAATCGCGGCTTCCGTCAACGAACTCTGCGAGAAGTTCAGAATTTACACCTAGAAAATTTAAAAACAAGAATAGTCTGCCGATGGTTTTCCAGCCGCCCCTTGATCGTGGGGTGGCTTGGGGGACCATCGGCAAACGCTGTTTTGGGCTTTATTTTCTTTTCGATTGTACATGAATAAATACTCTGGTCGGGAGGAATACCCTTGGACCAAAAATTGTTAATTTATGCGACGCAAAATATTTTGCAGGAAATTGAAGAGGGCATCCACATCATCAACCGGGATGGCGTCACTGTGGCGTACAATGAAGCGATGGAAAAAATTGAGGGGCTGTCTGCGGAGACCGTTATTGGGCGGCACCTGCTTGAGGTATTTCCAAACTGGACTCAGGAAAACAGTACGCTGCTGATGGCCATGACCCACCGAAAGCCTGTGCGGCAGAAGATGCAGAGCTATCTGAACCTGAAAGGGAAGCGGATTACAACGGTGAACACGACGTTTCCGATTTTTGAAGGCGAGGACTTGGTTGGCGCCGTGGAGATTTCGAAGAACTTCACGGATGTGACGCATATGTCCGAGAAGATTCTCGATCTTCAGGCAAAGCTGGTAAACCCCGAAAAATACAAGTTTCAGGTGCGTACGCACTACACGTTTGAGCATTTGATTGGGCGGAGCCCGGCTTTTATGGAGTCGATCCGGATCGCGCGGCGGGCCGCGGAGACGACTTCCAGCGTGCTGATTCACGGGGATACGGGTACCGGCAAGGAACTCTTTGCCCAGAGCATTCACAGTGCCAGCAGCCGGTGGGATAAGCCGTTTATTGCACAAAACTGCGCGGCAATTCCGGATACGCTGCTTGAGAGCATTCTCTTTGGCTCAGTGAAGGGGAGTTTTACGGGGGCGCTGGACCGGCCAGGGCTGTTTGAGCAGGCCAATGGCGGGACGCTGTTCCTCGATGAGATAAACTCCATGAGTGAAGAGCTTCAGGCGAAACTGCTGCGGGTGCTGCAGGAGAGTTATGTGCGGCGTGTCGGCGGACAGCAGGATATCAAGATTAATGTCAGGATTATTGCGGCCACCAACGAGGATCCCTTTGAACTCATGCAGTCCGGGGCTTTTAGGAAGGATTTGTTCTATAGGCTGAATGTCATCTATATCAAGATTCCGTTGTTGTGTGAGCGACAGGATGACATTCCGCTGTTGGTGGATCATTTTGTGCGTCAGTTCAACGAGTCTCTTGATAAGGATGTCTGGATGCTGTCCGGTGAGGTGTCCCAGTGGTTCAAGGCCTATTCTTGGCCGGGCAATGTCCGCGAGCTTCAGAATTTTATCGAGTCTGCCATGAACATGGTGACGGATGAGCATGTGATTGGCCGTGAGCATTTACCGTCTCATGTCGCGGAGCTCTTACGGGGTCAGACCTACGCGGCTGCAGCAAAAGAAGAAATGACGCCGAGGGGTTCACAATCCTTGGCTGCGTTCCTTCGGAGCATAGAGGAAAAGGAAATTGAAAGAGCTATGAAATTAAACGGCGGCAATATTTCCAGGGCGGCGGAAAGTCTGGGATTGTCTCGTCAGAATTTGCAGTATAAGTTGAGGCAGGCGGGGTCAGACCTGAAAGGTTGAACTGATGGTGTCGGACCTGCTTGCGAAACAGGTGGGGTCAGACCCGCGTAGGTTAGACCCGCGTAGGTTGATCGACGGGGTCGGACCCGCAAAGATGAACAGGTGGGGTCAGACCCGCGTGGAAGGATTTCGTCAGAGACTGGGCGGGCATGCTTCAAAACGGAAAAAAGCAAAACATTTTGCGGCGGAAGCGCAAAATGTTTTGCTTTTTTACATTTGTAAAAGTATTTTGTTCATATTCGCCACTCAAACAAAGAAAATATCTGAAAATTAGAATAATTATTCGCTCTTAACTCACATTTATTTGGAAAATTACATTTTTATTTGTCTAGTGATTCATTATCTGTTTCGAAAGGCTAAAATTCTAAGAACGAGGGCCTGATATCGAAGTATTTCCTTCATTATTATGTCCGAAAAAAATGATATTGCAATAATAGTTGCGGAATGTGTGGTGAGGGGGAGAAAATGACCATCGGCAGAAACTATCTTTTAATTTTTTCTAAATAGTCTTTGATATTTATTTGTGATTAGCCATTTTGGCATGAGGCTTGCTTATATAATTGGCAAGACCCATACACGTGGGTAAATTTTCGGAGGTGGCTTTTAAAATGCAAAAACCAAATGTTAAAGTGGCAATCTGGGGCTTCGGTGCAATGGGCAGCGGTATGGCTAAAATGTTGCTTAAGAAAAAAGGTGTCGAAATCGTAGCAGTAGTTGACCGCAACGCAACGCGTGTCGGAAGAGATATATACGAATACCTTGGTGTAGAGCGCGGCGATCGCAGCCCGGTCATCATCAGCAACGACTTTGACGCGACAATCACAGAGAAGTGCTGCGACGTCATCATGACGGCAACAGATTCCTATACAAAAGAAGCGTTCCCAAGAATCAAAGCTTGTCTAGAGAAGAAAATCAACGTCATTTCAACTGCTGAAGAAATGGCTTACCCACAGGCTCAAAACCCTGAGCTCGCTGCTGAGCTCGACCGTATCGCTAAAGAAAACGGTGTCACAGTTCTCGGCACAGGCATCAACCCAGGTCTTATGATGGACCTTCTCGTCGTCTGCATGACCGGCTGCATGGAAGATGTCGAACACATCCAAGCTAAGCGCGTCAACAGCCTGTCACCATTTGGCCCGGTTGTCATGCACGAGCAGGGCGTCGGCAGCAAGCTCGCTGACTTCGATACTAATGTCAAAAATGGTACCCTCGCTGGCCACGTCGGCTTCGCAGAGTCCATCCAAATGATCGCTGACGCGATTGGCTGGAAAGTTGACAAATTCGAGCAACAAATGAGCCCAATCGTCACGGAAGTCGACAGAAAGTCTCCATACGGCTTCGCGGCAGCTGGCGACGTCGCTGGCGTCACTATGACTGGCCAAGGCTTTGTTGACGGCGAAGTTAAAATCGACATGATCCACCCGCAGCAAATCGAGCCTGAAATGGGCGGCACCAGCACTGGCGACTACATCACGATCAAAGGATCCCCAGCGATCAACATGTCCAATACACCTGAAGTTGAGGGCGGTATCGGTACGTACGCTATGTGCGTCAACATGATCCCTCACGTCATCAACGCGGCGCCAGGCCTCGTCACTATGATTGATCTTCCAGTGCCACGTGCGATCATGGGCGACTTCAGAGACTTCATCAAGTAGTTAGAAATTCAGATTTTAGGTTGGGATCAGCGCGTCCGGGGTTTTGAATGGCTCAAAGTCGCTTAAAACCTCGGATGCTTCTAGTGTTTGCCGATGGTCATTACTCTCCACAATCTCGCATCGAAGTCTCTATTGGGGATATTCGCATGGCGGGTTTAAGGGTGGGATGGGTGACCATCGGCTAAAATCATTACTTGTTTTTTATTGAGACAATTTGGGGATCAGAGCATAGTTGAAGATCTCCAATTCAGGGATTTAGAGATGAAAAGGATGGTGTTCACTATGGCAGCGAAAAAAGGGGATTGGGTGCGAGTGCACGACACGGTTTTGACGCCGGATCAGCGCGCGCCGCAGGTACCTGATGATACAAAGGCGGTGCCTCTCGAACTTTGGGTAAAGGGCATTGCGGAAAGCGACGCGGAAATGGGCGAGACCGTTGAGGTTGTGACTTTGACAGGCCGACGCGTTTCTGGGGAATTGGTTGAGGTGTTCCCAACCTATACGCATTCGTTTGGGGATTATGTGCCGGAGCTTTTGACGATTTCGTGCCAGCTTCGAAGCCTTTTGTTCGGAGGTGACGACAATGAGTAATTTAGAGGTTAGAGACAATTCCTATGAGGCGGTCATGAGCCGTCGGAATGAGATTATGAAAAAGGCGGTCGGCATTGACTATGCTGATTTTGAGAGTGGCGCGATCGCATTTGACTATGAAAAAATGATGAAGGAAACCGGTTATACGCTCGAGGAGATCCAGAAGATTCAGAGCCAGACGAGTGTTGGGAATACGCCGATTTTTGAACTTAAAAATATAACGGAGCTTGCCAGAAAGTATGCGGCACCTGGAAAAGGCGCAAGGATTTTTGTCAAGGACGAGGCGGGCAATCCGTCCGGCAGTTTTAAAGAACGACGTGCGGCGACGGCGGTTTATCACGCGAAGCGCCTTGGTTACAAGGGCGTCATAGCGGCGACCAGCGGCAACTATGGTGCGGCGGTGGCTTCCCAGGCGGCCATGCAGGGGCTGAAGTGCATTGTGGTTCAGGAGTGCTACGATTCCAAAGGCGTCGGTCAGCCGGAGATCGTTGAAAAGGCGCGTAAGTGTGAGGCGCATGGCGCTGAGGTGGTTCAGCTTTCTGTTGGACCTGAGCTGTTTTACACGTTTTTGCGTTTGCTGGAAGAAACGGGCTACTTTAACGCTTCTTTGTATACACCGTTTGGCATTGCCGGTGTTGAGACGCTGGGTTACGAACTGATCATGCAGATGCGCGAGCGTGTTGGCCGGGATCCGGATGTGGTCGTGGCTACGAATGCGGGCGGTGGCAACTTGACGGGTACGGCGCGTGGCTTGATCAAGGCCGGCGCTCTGAATACGCAAGTTGTGGCGGCGAGCGTTAATCTTGCAGGTCTCCACATGGCAAGCGATACTATGTTTAATAAGAAATCCTTTACGACGGGGCATACAGGTTTTGGCGTTCCGTTCTCAACATGGCCGGACCGTTCGGATGTGCCGCGTTCTGCTGCGCGACCGCTGCGTTACATGGATCGCTATCTTCAGGTTAACCAAGGTGAAGTATTTTATATCACAGAAGCGATGGCTCAAATTGAAGGCCTAGAGCGCGGACCTGCGGGCAATACGGCGCTGGCGGCGGCGTTTTCTCTGGCTCAGGAGATGGATCGCGATCAGATTATCGTGGTTCAGGAGACGGAATACACTGGTGCCGGCAAGCATCATGCTTCGCAGCTTTCATTCGCTCGCAATAACGGCATTGAGATTGTTTTTGGGGATCCAAGGACGGAAGTTGCCGGGACGTCCATTGTCATTCCTGAGAATCCTGGCATGATTAAAGCTGTGGATCTCGACATGACAAAGCTTAGAAAGTCTTTGATCAAGAATGCGGTTGTCAATAATAAGGTAACAGAAGTCAGCGATGCCGATGTGGCGTTCCTTGCCCTAGAGACCAAGACGGATGAAGCGTTTGTTCGTGCGGCGCTGAAGGAAATACTCTAATAGTGATACATGGGGTCAGACCTACGTAGACATAAGACTGTGACACACGGGGTCGATAGGCGCTAGCCGCAGACCCGCGTAGTCCGAGGGTGACAAGTGGGGTCGATAGGCGCTAGCCGCAGACCTGCACAATCAAATCCCGCTATAAACATTTACAAAACAAATAATAGGAGGTTTCTCATGAAAGGTTCTGAAAGAAGAGCAGACGACTTCCAGTCGAGACGCGAGCACCTTAAAAACATGACAGACGAACAACTTAAGGATTATTTCTGGCAGCTGACAGAAAAAGTGGTTGATCCACTTCTGGAACTGGCGCGTACTCACACGACACCATCCGTTGAGAGATCCGTCCTGCTTCGCATGGGCTTTTCCAGCTTAGAGGCGAAGCCGCTTGTTGAAGGCGCCATCGACCGCGGCTTGATTGGCCATGGAACAGGCAACGTCATCTACCGTATTGCCAAAGAAAAAAATATTTCTGTCCGCGAAGCTGGACTTGCCTTGATCGAGGGCAAATTCTGGGACGATGCAGTTAGTATGTTCAAGGGAGGTAACAGATAATGACGATTAAAGCCACTGACAAACTCGATATCCGCGCCATTATCAGCGACCTTGAAAACTATGCGCCTAAACGCCGCGGCTGGACTTGGAGAAAACCTGCACCAGGGCTCAAAGTTGGACCATTCGAATACGCTGACTGCAGCGAGCCTCTTAAGAATGGCATAGGCATCCCATGCGACATCCAGTACTTCGGCAATCTCGACCCTCAACCGCTCAATACTATTACGACTGAAATAGCATCGGGTCGATTTGAGGACGATATCCGCCGCATGCGCATGGCAGCATGGCACGGCGCTGACCATATCATGGTTATCAGAACCGCTGGCCAGTCCCACTTTGACGGTCTGATCGAAGGTTCTCCACAAGGCATTGGCGGCATTCCAATCACCAGAAAGCAAGTCAGAGCTCACAGAAAAGCTCTCGACATGATTGAAGAAGAAGTCGGCAGACATATCAACTATCATTCATACGTATCAGGCGTCGCTGGTCCAGACGTAGCTGTTATGTTCGCAGAAGAAGGCGTCAACGGCGCTCACCAGGATCCGCAGTACAACGTCCTCTACAGAAACGTCAATATGGTCCGTTCCTTCATTGACGCTGCAGAGTCAAAGTCCCTCATGGCTTGGGCGGATATGGCCCAGATCGACGGCGCCCACAACGCCAACGCAACGGCCCGCGAAGCTTGGAAAGTCATGCCGGAGCTCATTGTTCAGCACGCTATCAACTCGAAGTATTCTGAAAAAGTTGGAATGAAGCGTGAAAATATCTGTTTGTCGACGGTGCCACCATCGGCGAGCCCTGCACCTGCACTTAAATTTGACCTCCCATATGCGGTCGCGCTCCGCGACTTCTTCGAAGGTTACAGAATGCGCGCGCAGATGAACACGAAGTACATCACGTCGTCTTCCCGCGAAGCAACGGTCACTCACGTCCTTAACATGATGATTTCCAAGCTCACCAGCGCGGACATTCAGTCAACCATCACGCCGGACGAGGGCAGAAACGTGCCTTGGCATGTGTACAACATCGAGGCGTGCGACACGGCGAAGCAGACGTTCGTGGGCATGGACGCGCTTATGGATATGGTCGAGTTGAAGTCGGAGGGCTTCCTGAGGGAGACTGCGCGCGAGTTGAAAGAGCGCGCAGTGCTCTACATGGAGGAAATCCTCGAGGTCGGCGGCTACTTTGAAGCGGTCGAAAAAGGCTTCTTCGTTGACTCAGCTAAATATCCGGAGCGTAATGGCGACGGCATTGCCCGTAAAATTGACGGTGGCGTGGGCGCTGGCGCAGTGTTCAAGCGCGAGGCGGACTATATGGCTCCAGTCACGGCGCACTATGGCTACAACAATGTTGAGCAATATGGCGCGGAGTTTGCGGGCGCGCCTTCAAAGCTGATCGATGGCTGTACCCTCGAGGACCGCTCGAAGATTGTTTACATCAATGAGCTGGACGAGAATGACAACGTTGACAAGCGTATCGACGAAGTGGCTAAGTATTATGACACCAACGTGATCAAGCCTGAAGTACAGTGGCTTGCCGATGGTGTCGTTACCATCGACCTCTTCCTCCCAACCTCCAAGCGTAAGGCTGAATTCGCGGCTATAGAATTCGCGAAGAAGATGAACCTGACTGATGTTGAAGTCATCCACCTCGAAGTGATGCATCCTGCGGAAGGCACTCGCGTGCAGGTCAAGGGTGTTGTAGGCTTTGAGATTGATCTCGATCAGCTGGAGATTCCGCCTGAGCCAGAGGTCCTCTCTGATGAGGAAATTCGCGCGATCATTGAAGAAAAGCCGATGCTCCTGGTCGCCGCAACTGTCGGCGAAGATGAGCACTCTGTCGGCATGCGTGAGATCATTGATATCAAGCACGGCGGCATTGAGAAATACGGTATTGAAGTCGAGTATCTTGGCACATCTGTTCCGGTTGAGAAGTTGGTGGATGCGGCGATTGAGCTTAATGCGGACGGCATTCTCGCATCGACAATCATTTCACATGACGATGTTCACTACAAGAACATGAAAAAGCTTCACGAGTATGCTATTGAGAAGGGTGTCCGTGACAAACTCTGCCTGGCAGCGGGCGGCACTCAGGTTACGCCGGAAATTGCGCGTAAGAATGGCATGGATGAGGGCTTTGGCCGTGGCACAAAAGGTGTCAACCTGGCGACGTTCCTGGTGAAATGCAGGGAAGAGAAGCAGAAGTAATGATTTGAAATAAGGACAGCGGGGGTCAGACCCAGGCAGCCGGTTCTGGAGTATGGACATGGTGCTGTGGGTCTGACCCCCGCTGTCTATTTTGTTAATAATGTAAATACAAATTTGAAAAATAAAGATTTGTTTTGATAATCTGACAAGTTATAATCAATTTATGTGACTGTTCTTTGTGGGGTCAGCGACTGAATTTATGGACGATAATGGCGCCAAATGGCATCATTAGACCCTAGAGTAAATAAAGGCGGGATAACTATGAAGTTTGATGTATTGGTTGCTGAAATTGGTAGCACAACAACTGTTGTTAATGCATTTTCAAATTTGAGCACTGATCCTACCTTTGTCGGTCAAGGACAAGCGCCGACAACGGTATTAGATGGAGATGTTACAATTGGTCTTAGTAATGCAATTGATGATCTTCGCGGGAATTTGAGGGTCGATAAAATTGAATACAATGAACTGCTGGCGACAAGTTCAGCCGCAGGCGGTTTAAAAATGACCGTTCATGGCCTAGTCTACGATATGACAGCTAAAGCGGCCAGAGAAGCAGCTCTTGGTGCTGGTGCCAATATCCATCTGGTAACTGCTGGCAGGCTTCGGCGCAGTGATTTAAAGCATATTGAGAGTATCATGCCCAATATTATACTTGTTGCAGGTGGTGTTGATTATGGTGAGAGAGACACTGCTCTGCACAATGCTGAAATGATAGCAGGTTTGGATGTAAAAGTACCTGTAATCTATGCTGGGAATGTACAAAATCATGATGATGTTGAAGAAGTTTTTGGAGAATTTAATAAAGCAGAGCTGTTATATATTGTTGATAATGTTTATCCAAAAATAGATGTCTTAAATGTGGAACCAACCAGAAAAGTCATACAGGATGTTTTTGAGGAACATATTGTACACGCACCTGGAATGAGCCACGTTAGAGATCTGGTTAACGGTCCAATCATTCCGACGCCTGGCGCAGTTATGGAAGCTGCGAAACTTTTGAAAGAAGAACTTGGCGATTTAATAGTTTTCGACGTAGGAGGAGCTACTACTGATCTTCATTCTGTGACCGAGGGCAGTGAGGAAATCAATCGGATTTTGATTAACCCAGAACCAACTGCGAAACGTACGGTTGAGGGTGACTTAGGTGTCTACGTTAATATGCTCAATATTGTTGATCTGATAGGTAAAGATAAACTTGTGCAGGATTTAAACATTGATTTAAACACACTCGAACATTTAATAGATACGCATCCGCCAATACCAAAAACTCCATTACAAATAAAATTTGTAGAACGATTAACTCTCGAGGCTGTTGTTCAATCTTCTCATCGGCATGCAGGTGCCTTTAGAGACCTTTTCGGTGGCTCAGGTAAAACACGCATGGCTGAAGGCAAGGATTTAACCAGCATCCGGTATATTATCGGTACTGGTGGCGCTTTAACGCGTTTGCCTAATAGAGAAGAGATTATGCGAGAAGTTTCCAGGAGTAATAAAGGTAATAAGTTGTTGCCTACTCCTGAAGCTAAAATTCTGGTGGATAATGATTATATAATGGCGTCTCTTGGGGTTTTGTCTAAAGAATATCCTGAAGCCGCATTGAAACTTCTTAAAAAAAGTATGAAGTTGATTTAAAAATAATAATTATTTTTATTTGATTTCTATCAGGGTCTGACCCCGCGTGATCATCCTCATTGTGTTTCGCGACACACCCATCCTATATCACACTACGTCGCGAAGCGAGGGTCAGGCCTTGATTGAAATATTTTGATTTCTATCAGGGTCTGACCCCGTGTGATCATCCTCATAGTGTTTCGCGACACACCCATCCTATATCACACTACGTCGCGAAGCGAGGGTCAGGCCTTGATTGAAATATTTTGATTTCTATCAGGGTCTGACCCCGTGTGATCATCCTCATAGTGTTTCGCGACACACCCATCCTATATCACACTACGTCGCGAAGCGAGGGTCAGGCCTTGATTGAAATATTTTGATTTCTATCAGGGTCTGACCCCGTGTGATCATCCTCATAGTGTTTCGCGACACACCCAGCCTACATCACACTACGTCGCGGAACGAGGGTCAGGCCTTGATTGAAATATTTTGATTTCTATCAGGGTCTGACCCCGTGTGATCATCCTCATAGTGTTTCGCGACACACCCAGCCTACATCACACTACGTCGCGGAACGAGGGTCAGGCCTTGATTGAAATATTTTGATTTCTATCAGGGTCTGACCCCGTGTGATCATCCTCATAGTGTTTCGCGACACACCCAGCCTACATCACACTACGTCGCGGAACGAGGGTCAGGCCTTGATTGAAATTATTCACTTAACTTGCAGAAAAAGCAGGAGGGATATTATGTATCCGAGATTAAATATAGATATTGAGAAAATAAAACACAACGCAGAAATTTTACGAACACTATGTGTTGAAAACGGCATTGAACCTATGGTAGTCACTAAAGTACATTGTGCACATCCTGGAATTACAAGAGCGATGGTTGAAGCGGGATATACTATGCTGGCAGATTCGAGAATTCAAAATTTGAAAGAATTAAAAAATATTGCCCCAGATGTAAAAAGAGTCCTACTCAGATTACCAATGTTATCTGAAATAGATGAAGTTGTCGAATTTGCTGATTTATCTTTGAACTCAGAGCTTGAAACTCTGAAAGCACTTTCATTGGCTGCTAAAAAAAAGAATAAGCAACATGAAGTCATTATTATGATCGATTTGGGTGACCTTCGTGAAGGCGTTTTGCCTGAGGATTTAAGGGATTTGGTTCAACAGGTCATAAGGATGTCAAATCTTGATCTTGTTGGATTGGGTGTTAATTTAACTTGCTATGGTGGAGTTATACCAGATGATAATAATCTTGGCCGCTTAGTGGAATTGACGAAAAATATCGAAATGCAATTCGATATAAATTTGAATTATATTTCAGGCGGCAACTCAAGCAGTCTATATAAACTAATAAATAAATCGTTACCAATAGATATAACAAATTTGAGATTAGGTGAAGCAGTTGTACTTGGAAGGGAAACTGCCTATGGAGAGAAGATTGATAACACTTATGACGATGGATTTTTACTCGAGACACAGATTATAGAACTAAAAGAAAAAGACTCTGTGCCGACTGGTCAGATAGGCATGGATGCGTTTGGAAATACACCTACTTTTACGGATCGCGGAAGGATGAAACGTGCGATTGTCGCCATCGGAAGACAGGACGTACGCGTTGAAGGTCTGACCCCGGTGGACCCCAACATTGAAATTATTGGAGCAAGCAGCGACCACCTGATACTGGATGTAACCCAATCACAAAAGAGTTTGAAAGTCGGCGACATTGTAGGTTTTCGCGTAGACTACGGTGCGCTGTTGTCGTTAATGACCAGTAAGTATGTGGAAAAAATCTAAAATCAACTTAGTATTTTTGATAAATGAAGAAAAAATAAAGTTTCAAAGGGGTCATCTGAGTGATGCCCCTTTTTAATTGGCGAGAAATTTACAGCAATATTGGTTACTTAATCTAACCTGATTACAAATAATTTTTAATCTTGAGAGCCTGGGGTTGCATACCATCGTCGAAGTCAGAAAACTAAATAAAATAAATGGTAAATATTGACATACAATAAAACTCCATATATTATAATAATAGGTGTAAAATGGAGGGATTCTATGTCCAGGAAAATGAGAAATCTTCAACAAGAAACAGTTTATCATGTAGTATGCAAAGGAAATAATGGCGAATTTTTACTGCGGCATGATGTCGATAAGAACATGTTGCTTGAAACGATAAAACGTTATAGATTGAGATATGATTTTGAACTCTACGCGTTTTGCATAATGGACAATCACCTACACATGCTGATTAAAATGGGAGAAACGTCGCTTTCCAAGGTTATGCAAGGGATTTCACAAAGCTTCACACAGCGTTATAATAGGAAATACGACCGTAGTGGTCATGTATTTGACGGTCGCTATTTCGCGGCCCCTTGCCTGACGCTCTACTCGATTATGAAGACCATGGCATATATCCATCTGAATCCGTTTAAAGCGGGTTTGAGCAAGAGTTTGAATTATTTGTGGAGCAGCCATTATGCCTATGCGGGGCGAGTTGGACAGGTGTGGTTCGACAGTTTGGCGTTGATGAAAAGGCTCAAAGATAGCGTCAAAAGTGCGAAGGAAACTTACTTTCAACATCTTGAGAAATTTAGGAACGATCCGTTTTATTTTGAGTATTACGAAACGGATGTGGTCCAAGAGCCAATGACACTGGAAGTGCTGCTGACGAAACTTAAGGTCAACAGGCGATTCAAAGCACTGGATCATCTGCTGATCAAGGCGAACGAGGCTCTGAGAACGGGAATGAATGGCGCATATCAATCTATATTAATTTCTGAAGTTGAAGTGGGTATAAATGATCCTTCAACAAAAGATTCAAAAATTGTTTGGGCCGATGGTCACGAGCGCACCATCCAATTCTTAAAAGCCATCATATTGTTGAATCAGAAACTCAATTTGATCTCTAAGTCTGAACTGGCAAGGAGATTAAGAGTCAATCGATCTTATTTGGAAAGCGTCCTAAAGAGAACTTCCAAGTCATTTACTGAATCGATTATAAATAATGACATTTCACTTCAAACAGAAATTCAGTCATATATAAGTTTCGAACGGACAAGTGAAGATGCAGAAAAGTTGCATTTAAAAAATCTTGAAAAAATATTCTTCGAAACTCTGCAGTTACTGCAAGCGTTTTAGTGTCGAGCTTATTATGAGGACTATATTCAAATAGGAGCAGATCAGGTATAATATTTATAGAACATTTGTGCGAAGATATTCGCAATCAGTTTTTTGCGGGTCTGACCCCGTTGGCTAAAAAGGAGCATATTATGGACTTGTTTGATTTGATGCTTGAGGAGAACCGAAAGGATAGTGCGCCACTCGCAGAGCGAATGAAACCCAGAACGGTAGATGAGTTCATGGGGCAACATCACATCATGGGTTCCGGCCGTTTGTTGAGACGCTTAATTGAGACTGACAAATTGACGAGTCTGATTTTACACGGCCCACCTGGAAGTGGTAAGACGAGTTTGGCTAGAGTGATTGCAAACCAGACAGGTGCTGTGTTTGAGTCGTTGAATGCAGTGACATCGGGTGTAAAGGAACTCAGGGAAGTCATTGGCAGAGCGGAAGACAGACTTGCGATGAATGGGAAACGCACAATTTTATTTATCGATGAAATCCACAGGTTCAATAAGACCCAGCAGGATGCCTTGTTGCCATCGGTGGAAAAGGGCATTGTCATCATGATTGGAGCAACAACAGAAAATCCATATTACGAGGTCAACAGTGCGCTTATTTCCAGATCAAATGTTTTTAGATTGAACGCTCTGAGCCCAGAAGATGTTTTGAATATTGTAGATTCTGCGATGGCCGACATGGAGCGCGGTCTTGGAGTGCTCAATGTCACTTTGGACAATGAGGCACGTGAGGCTTTGGGAAGACTGGCTTCCGGAGATGCGCGACGAGCTCTGAACGCGGTTGAGTTGGCGGCTATGACGAGTGCACCTGATTCTGATGGCAATATCGTCATTAATGTAGAATCACTCTACGAATCTATGCAGCATTCCGGACAGTTATATGATAAAACTGGGGACTCTCACTATGATATAATTTCAGCGTTCATAAAATCCATGCGTGGCAGTGATCCAGACGCAGTGTTACATTATCTCGCTCGAATGATCGTCGGCGGCGAGGACCCAATTTTTATAGCACGCAGGATCATAATATGTGCTTCTGAAGATGTTGGCAATGCAGATCCTATGGCGCTTGTTGTTGCGGCAAGTGCTTTAAAAGCTGTTGAAACTATTGGTATGCCGGAGGGACGGATACCCTTAGCACAAGCCGCAACCTATATTGCTTGCGCACCTAAGTCAAATGCTGCGTATTTGGGGATTGATAATGCGATTGAAGATATCAGACAAGGGCGAACTGGGTCTGTCCCTGCCTATTTGAAGGATGGGACTGCTCTAAAACTGGAGTCCAGGAAAAACGATGTGCTAGGCGGAGGGCGATATGTTTATCCACATGACCATCGGCAGCATTATTTTAAACAGGAGTACTTGCCGGAAGCTTTAAGAGGCAAGAAATACTATGTGATGGACGGACAGGGGCGCGAGGCGGAGTTTGAGGCTTGGCTTAAACGAATAAGAGATGGCGAAGATGATGCAGAATAACAGTTTTTTGAAGGGGTGTTGAATATGAACAAGGATGGATTAATTCGTGTGGAAGTGTCGGAGGAGGCAGTTCAGTACATTCGAGATAAAGGTGCGAAAGAAGTGACGGTGATGCTGGCGAAATCTGGTGGGTGCTGAAGTGGCGGCAGTATAGCGGTTCCCGTGTTGGAACTGAAAGCCCCCAAAATGCCTGAGCACTACCAAATTGAAGAAATTCAAGGTCTGATGATTTATGTGCCGAAACGGTTGCCCACTAAAGAAGGCAAGATTACGATTATCGTTGATAAAATATTGTTTATTAAGAGGTTAGATATTCTAGGAGTGAAGGTTAGGTAGGGGACATTTATCTTATTTAAGGGCGAGGGTGACTCGTCCTTAATTTTTCTTTTTGGGGAGTGGCATGGTAATGTACTGATTAGTGTGGGTCTGACCCCGTTAGTCAATAAGTTCAATCTACACTCTGTAAATAACCTGTGACAAATTGCTTAAAATAATTGAAATTCTAACATTTTATCCATATTTGAAAGTAAATAAAAATATGTTAAAATATTTAAAAGGTTTAAATAATGGTAAATCGCAGTTGTTAACCTGTATCATTTGTGAAAAATATCAAAATTGTACTCAAATATTGTACCAGAATAAGGCAATTAGAATAAAAAGCTCATGATAATACTTAAACGAAGGGATGGTGGTCTTATGAGAGTTTTGCTGATCGGGCAAAAAATTGTCACTCTTGAGGACCTCAATTCCTATTTTTTTGAGCATCATGTTCATGGGTATGTCAGTGCAGGCGCACCAAATTTGCTTAGTCTTGATATTGTCCGTCAATGTGGTATACATATGATAATTTGTCAGTCGTCAGATTATACATTGGAACATTTGTTGACATTTATGAATAAGGTGAAAGAGCATGATTCAAAAATCATGACTTTATTAATAACAGATCTTTCAGAATTGCCTAAGATTAATGAGTCAATGTTAGATTTAATTGACGATTTTTTAGTCGTCCCATTTACACCTTCAGAATTTCATACCAGAATAATTAAATTGATATCAAAATCCACAAGTCCGCATAGCAAGGTGAGTGCTGAAGAACGCTTAAAAAGTATACTCGCCTTGATGTCTGAGCATCCTGAATTAAAAAATGAAGAATATTTAAATCGTGAAATTGATGATTATAGTGAAGATGAGGATGTATTTATCCCTGATTCGGACATTTTGAATTCGAAAATATCATTCGACAAGGATAGTAATAAATTCGGGATTGCTCCAATAGAGTTGAATGGAAAAATCCAAGAGGAGTGCAAATCGACGGTTGATGATAAATCATTTATTGTCGAGACTGATTCGAATCTTGAAATAGCTCCGGAAATAGAATCGGAAGGCGTCGATTTTACGAGTCCTGGCTTAACGGGTCTGACCCCGTCTGAGACCCCGTCTGCACTTTCTAAGAAAGAAAATAACATTTCGGATAATATTGCCGAGGATAAATTACAAATTGAAAATGATAATTCTGATTTTTGGAAGTCCTTAAAATATCAAGAGTTAATGGAAGGTATCGATTTTGACAAAGAGCCATTATTAAGTGAATTTAAAAAACTAAAGTATGAAGATATATCCGAAGAGAACATTGAAACTTCAAGTAAAGATAATTCAAAACTCACCGAAATTGAGAACATATCCAAAGATACAAAAAATATCCTTGAGATTCATAATGTTGAACAAGATAGTGAAATGACGAGAGAAAGTTGGGCTGGCAAGTTCCTCGAGATTCTAGGTCGCTTAATTTATTTTTTGCTCATAGTTTTCCTGGTCCTTTTGTCTGTTGTTGTAGTAAAAAGTTATTATGATGGTGGAATTGCAGTGATTTCAGACTATGGAATATACTCAAACACTGGTGAGTTTCAAAATTCAAACCCCAATTTAATGAAGAACAGTTATCCAGGAGCGCTGATCGTGACAGGCGGGGTCAGACCCAGTACACCATTTGGGAATCATATTTTGTTAATTCTGCCTTGGTTAGGCTACATTGTTGATTATGCAAAAACACCGATAGGGTTTTTGATTGTTATTGTTGCACCACTTTTATTAATTTTCATTATCGAAATATACTACTGGAATCAAAGCAGAAAAGCCAAGTATTACTGAAATTATTTCAATAATAAGTTGGAGGTAAAAAATGATCTTTAATCAACCTGGATATAGAAATTCAATGGAAGTTTTAAAAATTGTAAAGGAAGCTGCAATAACAAATGGGATAGACACCGTTATTATTGCTTCAACTTCTGGTGAGACTGCCCGAAATGCCCTTAAAGAATTTGATTTTGTAGTTGAACGTGACAGCTGGGGTCAGACCCGCGAAGCCGAGACCCGCGACAGCAAATCTGGCTTCACCAACCGCCAAATCAAGAACCTCATCGTTGTCTCCCATGTTACGGGGTTTGAATCTCCGGACAGTGTCGAAATGACACCTGAAGTCAGAGCAGAACTCGAATCAGCAGGGGCCAAAGTTATTACTGCGGCTCACAGTTTGGGCGGCATCGGTCGGGCTGCGCGGATCAAATTTGGGACCTACGGCACAGATGAGTTAATCGCCCACGCGCTTAGATTATTTGGCGAAGGGACCAAAGTTGCCATTGAGGTCGCTATGATGGCTGCTGACGCCGGCGCCGTTTCGACCCAGCGGCGGCTGATTTCAATCGGCGGCAGCACCAGTGGCGCTGATGCCGCCCTGATTCTACAGCCCGCCAACACCCACCGATTTTTCGACCTCCGCGTAGACGAAATTCTTTGCAAGCCGGCAGTATCTAAGGCCTGGTTCAAGCAAAAAAATGAAAGCGAAAGCGAGGATGCCAGCCGATGAACCGTCGACGCACCTTCCTCAGCGGCGCAAAACTCGGCATCCCGATCGCGATTGGCTATATCCCGATCGGGATTGCTTTTGGTGTTTTGGCGTCCTCCACCGGCATTGAAACCGGCATCGGCGTGGCATTGTCATCCATCCTATACGCTGGCGCGAGTCAGTTTGTCGGCGTGGGCATGATGGCCGCAGGCGCATCGACCGTCGAAATTGTGGCAACCACCTTGATCCTGAATTTCAGGCATTTCATCATGTCTTCATCTCTGTCACAGCGACTTCCCGCGACCATCGGCAAACGCTTCTTGGCAGTTCTGGCCTTTGGGGTCACGGATGAGTCCTTTGCCGTCGCGTCCGTCCAGCCGCAGCGCATTTTCGAGCCCTGGACGCTGCTTGGCCTGAACACAATCGCTTACCTCGCGTGGAATACGGGCACCTTGATTGGCTTTCTCTTAGGCGATGCCATACCGGGAGCCTTGGCCGCGAGCATGGGGATCGCCCTGTATGCCATGTTTATTGGCCTTCTCGTCCCAGGCCTTAAAGGAAATCTGCCGATGGTCACTGTAGCCCTCATCTCCATCACAATCAGCAGCCTGATCTATTACTTGCCACTATTTTCGGGTCTCGCCAGCGGGTGGAGGATTTTGATAGCAACACTGATCGCTGCAGGCGCAGGCACAAAACTGCTTGAAAAGAAAAGTTTTCTCGAAAATGACTCCAGCCGGGAAGGGGGGACTTAAACATGACTGATCCATTTCTGCAATTCATCACGGTCCTGCTTATGGCTTTGGTCACTTACCTGCCTCGGTTAATTCCGATGACGCTTTTACGGGGCCGAAAACTTAGCTCTGGACTTCAAAATTTCTTGAAATGCGTTCCTTTCGCGGTGCTCGGCGCACTCATTTTTCCTGAGATCCTGTATTCGACAACCTCTGTTTCTTCGGCTGCAGTTGGTCTAGCTGTGGCGCTTGCGCTTTCCCTGCTGCGTCTGAATGTCGTCCTGGTTGTTTTGGGCAGTATCCTCGCTGTGTTTCTCAGTGCTTGACACGTGGGGTCAGACCCGGGTGGACATAATAAAAGTTAAGCAACCATTGAACACACGGGGTCAGACCCACAAAAAAACAACCCCAAATAGTAACCCACAATAACTTAATAAATCGCCTTGTTTCGCAGTTGATATAAAATATCTTATATGGTAATATATGGATGTGAGGAAGCTGTGCATTTTCATCACAGAATGTTATTTCCTATTCATTACCATCGAAGTATTAAATCATTGAAAAGGGGCGTATTTCTTTTTGAGATTTGAATTAGGTAAAATGGAAGATCGAAGAGCTACATTCACCGGAGAGTTTGTCAGACTAGGTATAAAAGGCGGATGAAAGGGAACCTTAGAAACCATTCTACTCAAAAATATTAAAGACATCAGCGGCCGTCCAATAACAAATCATTTATGGTTCAATTACACCAAAGGGTTTATGTCACTTGGAGACCTCAAGGAAGGAGATCTCATTCAATTTGACGGGCGAA
The DNA here is from genome assembly GCF_058683855.1 of Acidaminobacter sp. QWL-03. Taxonomy (NCBI): domain Bacteria; kingdom Bacillati; phylum Bacillota; class Clostridia; order Peptostreptococcales; family Acidaminobacteraceae; genus Acidaminobacter; species Acidaminobacter sp. QWL-03. Next base: position 992,000 of record NZ_CM178752.1, on the reverse strand, counting down.
GCAAAGCCTACCTAAAAGGTTACAAAGGCCGCAGAATTGATGTATATAAACCTGTAGAATGGGACTACAAGCTTTCATACCCTACAAAAATAAAGCTATTAAAATAGTACATTTACATCTCGACCATTTGACTCTTGACAAAGTAAATTTCCATTTACAACGAAAAACCTTCCAGTGGAAAGTCTAAAATTCTGACTTTTCGCTGGAAGGTTTTTCCTACCTTGTTTTTCAATCCGGATAAATCATCGACTGCTTCACCTTGGCTGAAATAGCCTCGTTTTTCAACACCTTCAAAATCTCAAATGCAAAGTAGGCCGCAGTTCCAGCGCTTCGGGATGTGATAAAATTTCCATCATGCTCCACTCTGTTTTCCGACAGGATCGCGCCCTTCAGGTAGTCCTCAAAGCCGGGAAAACACGTCGCGCGCCTGCCCTTTAAAAACCCGCGCTTTCCAAGCACCAGCGGCGCCGCGCAAACCGCCGCGATGAGCAGCTCTTTCTTCACTGCGTCATGCAGCAGCCGGTCCACGTCCCGCGACTCATCCAGGTGCGTCGTCCCCGGCATACCGCCCGGAAGCACCACAGCCTCCACAGTCTCATCCAGGGCAACCTCACCAATCAGCGCATCCGCCATGACCTTAATGTGATGCGCGCCTGTCACCTGAAGATGTGTGCCGATGGAAACGGCAGTCACCTCCACGCCACCGCGTCTCAGGATATCTATTGTACTGATAGCTTCAATTTCCTCAAATCCCTCTGCAAGTAACACATAGACCATTGTAATCACCTCGTCGTTTATATACCCAGAATTCAATGATAATTTAAAACCTCGCGAAAATTTGGGAATGGTTGTGGGGAGGGGTGACCATCGGCAGAATCACTTAAATCACTTAAATCATTAAAATTTCAATTAAACGAAATCATTTTGTAACTTTGCTTGCTTTATGACGCAATATACTATAGAATGGAATTTGGCCGAAATGCCGCTTGAATTCAATAATTACTTACTGTTTATGTCATAGAGGTCTTGCAAACCCGGAACTTTTCACTTTAAGGCCGAATGGCTGATCATTTCAAGCGATTGTAATTTCTGCAATTCGAAAAAAGGAAGGTATTTAATGGAACCTATCAAATTTAGTAGTTTTAACTGCTCCGAGGCAATTCTCAAAGCTGTCAGCGACATGGGATTCGAGGAAGCGACACCAATTCAGGCACAATCTATCCCATTTATCTTAGAAGGTAAAGACGTCATTGGCCAGGCCCAGACGGGCACAGGCAAAACCGCTTCGTTCGGGATCCCGCTTCTTGAGAAGATTGATCCGAAAAACAAGCAACCCCAGGCCCTCGTGCTTTGCCCAACCCGTGAGCTCGCCATTCAGGTGGCGGAGGAGATCGGGCGCCTCGGCAAGTACATCCGCGGCATCAAATCCGTGCCAATTTACGGCGGACAGCCCATTGACCGGCAGATTCGCGTCCTTAGATCAGGCGCGCAGATTGTTATCGGTACACCGGGCAGAGTCATTGACCACCTGAAGCGCGGCACGCTGAAGCTGCACGAGATCAAATTCCTCGTGCTGGACGAAGCGGACGAGATGCTCAACATGGGCTTCGTAGAGGACATTACGGAAATTCTCAAGACGGTTCCGCCTGAGCGTCAGACAGTGCTGTTTTCTGCGACTATGCCAAAGGCGATCCTCGACATCACGAACCGGTACCAGCGCAATCCGGAGCTGGTGAAGGTCGTCCACAAGGAGCTGACATCGACGAATGTCGAGCAGTTTTACCTCGAAGTTCACTCCCGCGACCGCGTTGAAGTGCTGTCGAGACTCCTTGACATGTACCAGCCGAAGCTTTCGCTGGCGTTCTGCAACACCAAGAAAAAAGTTGACGAAGTCACGGCGCAGCTTCAGACGCGCGGTTTCTCCTGCGATAAAATTCACGGCGACATGAAGCAGCAGCAGCGTGACGCGGTCATGGACCGATTCCGAACGGGCGCCATTGAGCTTTTGGTGGCGACGGATGTCGCGGCGCGTGGCCTCGATATCACTGGGGTAGAGTGCGTTTTCAACGTGGATGTGCCACAGGATGAAGAGTATTATGTCCACCGTATCGGCAGAACCGGACGCGCGGGCAAAGACGGCATGTCCTTCACGTTTGTCAGCGGCAAGGAATTCCTGCTGATGAAGGACGTCATGCGCTACACGGCGAAGAAGATTCAGCGCCATGAGATTCCGTCCATCGCCGACATCGAGGAAATCAAGGCGAAGGAACTCGTCGATAAAATTAAACTGGAATCAGAGTCAGGCGGCCTCGAGAAATACTATGCCATCCTCGAAGCAATGGCAGAGGAGGGTATGACCTCCCTGGAGGCAGCGGCGATCCTCATGAAGATGGAGCTCGAGCGCTACAAAGTTGAGTCCAGCAACGTTTGCGAGATCAGCAGCGGCGGCTTCGGCGACACTGGCGCTGGCAATGGTATGGTGCGACTGTTTATCAATGTCGGCAAAAACATCAGCCTGGAGCCGCGCGACGTCATTAAGTGGATCACCTCCGAAACCACGGTCACCGGCGAACAAGTTGGCAACATTGACATCTACGAGAACTTTTCGTTTGTCGAAGTTCCGGAAGCCCGTGCCAATGAGGTCTTTGAGATCCTTAAAAACGCAAAGCTCAAAGGCAAACGCGTCCGCATTGACAAGGCCCGAGGCCGCAGCGGCGGCGGAGATAACCGTTTTGACCGCAAGCCACGCAGCGGCGGCGGTGAAAAAACCTACAAAGGCCGTGACGCACGCCATTCAGGTTCCGGCGACAAGAGCTATGGCAGCTCAGATCGTCCGAAGCGCAAGTACAAGCCCGCTGAGTAATTTTTAAAGCCCATATTTTCCGCCGATGGTCCCACAACCCCACATCATCGCCAGTCGTGGCAAGTGAAGGGGAGGGGCATTGGAGTTGGATTAGGAACAAAATAGGATAAGACCCGGAAAACCCACTGCCTGCGGCGGTGGGTTTTTTATCGTATCAAAGGTGTGGAAGCCGATTGCCTGAGGCAAGCGGCTTCCTTTAAAGAGGGCGGTATTTAGCTGATCTAATCTAACTTATAATTTTGCGGGTTTGGCTCCTTCAAAACCTAGCAGGTCTGACCCCGATGAATCAGACCCCAATGAATCTATCCCGATGAATAACAGTATATTTTCATTAGTGAAGGGTATACATAAAACGGACTGGAAATGTAAAAATTTTGGTATTGGAGGTTCAAAGTTATGTGCGGACGCTATTTTGTCGATGAAGCCTTTGAAGAAATACTGCGGCGTTATAAAATCCACGACGTCCCTGAGGTGGTATGGACGCCTCGTGAAGTATTTCCCACTAACGAAGCGCCAGTTGTCATAAAGACAAAGGATGAAGTTCGCGCAGGCTTAATGAAGTGGGGCTTTGTTTATCCCAATATGAGCCGGCCGGTCATCAATGCGCGAAGTGAAACAGCCGGGGTCAAACCCGCATTCAAAGACGCTCTGAAAAAGCGGCGCTGCATTGTGCCGGCTTCGGGTTTTTTTGAGTGGCATGGTGAAAAAGGGGATCGGACAAAGTTTAGAATTGAGAGGCCGGAGAAATCGATCGTTTCTTTTGCTGGACTTTATGCGCCATTTACTGCAGCGGATGGGAATCGTTTTTTTGCTTATGTCATTTTGACGCGTCAAAGCTCACCGCCGGTTTCTGAAATACACGATCGGGAACCAATTATTTTAAACGAAGAGCATGAGGGGATTTGGCTGGATCAGGGGACCACAGAAGCAGAAATTGAGCTTCTCATGCGGCAAGCTGGTCCATTGGTCATGTTGAATGCCGTTTGAAGCAAAATTATGGTTGATCTCACCTCGTCGACCCAATATTACGTCAACCTGGGTCTGACCCCGTCTGTCCTACATTACGTCAACGCGGGTCTGACCCCGTATGTGACCCCGTCTATCCAACTTTACGTCAACTCAGGTCTGACCCCGCCTGCCACCCCGCCTGCCACGCCGCCTGTCACCACGACACCCACCGTCAAAAAGAATTTTGACACAACTTTTCAATTTTTCTTCAAAATCGTCAATCTCTTAGACGTTTTTTTGACATTATGACTATATACTCAAGTCAAAGAGAAGCACATGAGCAACGAATGAAGTACTTTGATGGGACCATCGGCACAGACGGGCTCTATGGGATGAAGATCAAAGCCTTCAATCTTTTCTAAATGAGTGGACTTAATTTCACAAAAATTTAGATCACCGTAACCCCAAACGCGACCAATATAATATAAGGAGTGACATTCGAATGCTTAGCAATCAACAGATCGAAAGCGCAATGAAAGTCAAACTGAAGGACATTTTCCCTGAGCTGCCGGCGTACCCGACCTTCGTCGAAGGCATCCGCCGCGCGCCAAAGCGTGCCATGACCCTGACCAAGGACGAAATTGGCCTCGCTCTCAAAAACGCGCTCCGCTACGTCCCTGAAGAGTGGCATGAGACCCTCGCGCCGGAATTCCTCGACGAGCTCCTGACTCACGGCCGCATCTACGCTTACCGTTTCAGACCGCAGGGCAACCTCGTTGGCCGTCCAATCGATGAATACAAAGGCCGCACCCTCGAAGCCAAGGCTTTCCAGGTCATGATTGACAACAACCTCGACTTCGCGATTGCGCTTTATCCTTACGAACTCGTTACTTATGGGGAGAGCGGACAAGTCTTCCAAAACTGGATGCAGTACTGGCTCGTCAAAGGCTACCTCGAAATCATGACTCAGGATCAGACCCTCCACATTGAGTCCGGCAACCCTAAGGGCCTCTTCAAGTCTTCTCCGGAAGCGCCGCGCGTCATCATCACCAACGGCCTCATGATCAGCCAGTTCGACACGGCTGAAGGCTTTGCCCGCGCTGCGTCCCTCGGCGTCGCCAACTACGGCCAGATGACCGCAGGCGGCTGGATGTACATCGGACCACAGGGCATCGTTCACGGCACTTACAGCACCATCCTTAACGCAGGCCGCAGAAACAAGGGGCTCGCGGACGACGCGGATCTCGCCGGCCAGCTCTTCGTCACCTCAGGCCTCGGCGGCATGAGCGGCGCCCAGGGCAAAGCTGCTGAGATCGCCAACGGCGCGGCTATCGTCGCTGAAGTCGACTGGTCCCGCATCGAGACGCGCTTCTCCCAAGGCTGGGTTTCCTCCGTCGCCAAAACGCCAAAAGAAGCCTTCGACAACGCCTACAAATATATGGCCGATGGTGTCGGTCACGCCATCGCCTTCCACGGCAACATCGTCGATCTCCTTGAGTATGCCGATGAGAACAACATCCACATCGACCTCCTCTCCGACCAGACCTCCTGCCACGCAGTCTACGAGGGCGGCTACTGCCCGGCTGGCATGACCTTTGAAGAGAGAACAGCGCTGCTGGGGTCAGACCCGGTCCTCTTCAACAAGAAAGTCGACGAGACCCTGAGACGTCACTTTGAAGTCATCAAGCGCCTCACCGCCAAGGGCGTCTACTTCTTCGACTACGGCAACTCCTTCATGAAGGCGGTTTACGACGCCGGCGTCACCGAAATCTGCAAAAACGGCGTGAACGAGCTCGACGGCTTCGTCTTCCCGTCCTATGTAGAAGATATCCTCGGCCCACTCCTCTTTGACTATGGCTACGGCCCGTTCCGCTGGGTCTGCCTCTCCGGCACGGATGAAGACCTCATCAAAACCGATATGGCTGCTATGTCCGTCATCGACCCGAACAGACGCTTCCAGGACCGCGACAATTACGTCTGGATCCGCGATGCCATGAAGAACAAACTCGTCGTTGGCACCAAGGCCCGCATCCTCTATCAGGACGCCCTCGGCCGCATGAATATTGCCCTCAAGTTCAACGAAATGGTCAGAAACGGTGAGATTGGCCCGGTCATGCTCGGTCGCGACCACCACGACACCGGCGGCACCGACTCCCCATTCCGCGAGACTTCCAACATTAAAGACGGCTCCAACATCATGGCCGAGATGGCGACGCACTCCTTCGCGGGCGACGCGGCGCGCGGCATGAGCCTCATTGCCCTCCACAATGGCGGCGGCGTCGGCACCAGCAAGGTCACCAATGGCGGCTTCGGCCTCGTCCTCGACGGCAGCCTCCGCGTCGACGCGATCATTCAGCGCGCGATTCCGTGGGATGTCATGAACGGTGTCTCCCGACGCGCATGGGCGCGCAATGAGAACTCCATCAGCACGGTCGTCGAGTACAACCAGATCCGCGGCGGCCAGGACATCCTCGCCCTCCCGTATGTGGCGGATGATGCAATGATTCAGTCTGCGGTTGAAAAGGCGCTGGCTGGCAAATAGACTACTTTTTAGTCGAGCAGGGTTGTCCGGGCGGCGGTGTGCTGGCCCGGATGACCATCGGCATGAACTTCTTTTGTAATTATGACCTAAGCCCAGTCGTCCAGAACGTCAACGTTTCCATGGCCTTGAAAATTTATATAGAGCAAGTACACAAAACCATTTTAGCCGATGGTTCCATGTACGCCCAATATAGATTTTCCAAGCTCTATGGGGCAACTGACGCTGTGGGGGGCTGGGCTTTTTACGCCTAAATCATTTAAAACGGGCGCCGGGACGATGTTAAATGTTATGCAGAGTAATTGAAAATACGTTTCTGTAATGAAAACAAAAATAAATTTATATTATTTTGTGATTTGAGTCACTTTACTTCTAATTGAGATGTGTTATCATTTAATGTGAAAGCACTTAGTTAGGAGTGAAGACTATGAATGATAAGAAAATGCTGACTCCAGCGGAAATTGCTGAAACCGCGGTTGACACCGCGACTAAGAAAACCAGTCTTGCCCCGTCTGTTCAACTTGTACTCGCCATCCTTGCCGGCGCCTTTATAGCGTTCGCTTCCCAAGGCTCAACTATGGCGGCATTCAATTTGTTTGCTGAACCTCAGACTTATGGCTTGGGCAAAGTCCTTGCAGGCGCCATTTTTGGAACCGGCCTCATGCTGGTCATATTGGCGGGCGGTGAGCTTTTTACCGGGAACACGTTGATGATGGCAGCAGTTTTATCAAAAAAGGTGCGCGTTTCTGCCATGCTGAAGAACTGGGTTGTGGTATTCGCAGGAAATTTTGTTGGCGCGATGCTTGTCACGCTCATGATCGTGGTCTCAGGCCAACTGGACAGCGGGGGAGGGCTCCTTGGGGGTCAGACCTTGAAGATCGCCGTCCATAAAGTGAATCTTCCGTTTTTCTCAGCGTTTTTTCTCGGTATTATGGCCAACTGGCTGGTCACGTTGGCGGTATGGCTTTCCTACGGTGCGCGGGATATGACAGGCAAGATCCTGGCGATCTTTTTTCCCATTTGGCTGTTTATCACTTCGGGCTTTGAACACAGCATTGCCAACATGTATTACGTGCCTGCGGGCATTCTGGCAAGAGCCAATCCTGAATGGGCAGCTGCCTCAGGGCTCTCTGCCGATGTTCTCGATACCCTTACCTGGCCAAATTTTCTCCTGGGCAATCTGCTGCCTGTAACCCTGGGCAATATTGTAGGCGGGGCGATTTTCGTCGCCGGAGCCTATTGGTTTGTTTACCTGAAAAATAAGAAGGATCCAAAGCAGGATCCGCTTTCCAGATTTATTAATGCGGCGTAGGTTATGCAGGTCTGCGGCTTGAGAGTATCGACCCCGCCTGTTCATTAGCGGGTATGTGCTGCGGTTTACGCCTATTAGCGCCTATTGACCCCATCTGCTCAACCCCGTCTGATCATGCAGGTCTGACCCCGTCTGTTCACCCCGTCTGTTCATTATGAGTTACCTTTTTAGGAAATTGCAATTATTTGAATTTATAAATTCTTTTGTTCCGTAAGGCGGAAGTTGAAACGTTGATTTTACTGCGTTCCACCTGGTGGGATATTCAATAAATCTGAATAATTTCTTGATTAAATGGACAAAGTGAAATTTTTATTGTGAAGGATTGCATCGGGTAATTATCAGAAATTTTATAAATACGAAATTTAACTGTGCAAAAACTATAAATTATTTTATTAATACAATAATTCAAACAAACTATTGTGAAATTAATATAGACATGTTACTATGATGTTGTTAAATTAAAGACAATAAAAGCTGTAATTATTTATCCGCCATCATAAAATAAAATGGATAACATTTATAGGAGAGAGATGAATGAACGAGAAGAAAATGCTGACCCCAGCAGAAATTGCAGAAGCTACTGTAGAAACGGCAAAGAAAAAAGCGGCGCTTAGTCCTATTTCACAATTGTTACTTGGTGTCCTCGCGGGCGCATTTATAGCATTTGCGTCACAAGGATCCAATATGGCAGCATTTAATTTGTTTGCAGATCCATCGACTTACGGCATGGGTAAGGCGCTCGCTGGCGCTATCTTTGGAACAGGCTTGATGTTGGTCATCCTGGCCGGCGGGGAACTCTTCACAGGAAATACCCTGATGGTCGCTGCCGTCATGATGAAAAAAATAACGCCAAGTCAAATGTTTAAAAACTGGGCAACGGTTTATTCCGGAAACTTTATTGGCGCAATGCTGGTCACTTTTATGATTGTCTATTCCGGACAGCTTAACAGCGGCGGCGCGCTCCTTGGTGGCCAGACTATCAAGATCGCGGCTTACAAGGTTAACTTGCCATTTCATTCTGCTTTATTCCTCGGAATTATGTGCAACTGGCTGGTCACGTTGGCAGTATGGCTCTCCTACGGCGCTAAGGATATGACCGGCAAGATCCTTGCAATTTTCTTCCCGATTTGGCTGTTCATCACCTCTGGCTTCGAGCACAGCGTAGCGAACATGTATTATATTCCTGCCGGTATCCTCGCAAAAGCGAATCCGGCTTGGGCGGAGGCATCGCACCTATCGGCAGAGGTTCTGAGCACTTTGACCTGGAAGAACTTCCTGGTAGGGAACCTGCTTCCTGTCACGCTGGGCAATATCATTGGCGGCGTCGTCTGTGTCGGCGGTGCATACTGGTTTGTCTACCTCAGATCCAAAAAGACACCTCAGCACGATCCGCTGACGACTTTCGTTAAGAAAGCGGCGTAAACAACTTGATTTTGATAAAACCCTCTGTGTTGCTGCACAGGGGGTTTTTTATGAACAGACGGGGTCAGACCCGCAAAGCACTTCACAGCCATTGCAATGCCCACAAGATTCAAAAAAGTTACGGATTATGACAATCACGTGAGGCACTTGTGATTTTGTTGTATAATGAATTAAACAGAGCTTTTGTACACCGAAATTTCTCATCCAAGCCCAAATATTTAATGTATTTTGAATGATTCCTATAGAACTCATCCTCCAGGAGGCGTTGACATGGTTCCAGCAATTGAACTGAAGCTCCTCGGGATTCCCGCGGTTTACGCCGGCGGCAAGCCCGTCAATATGACTCTCAAAAAAGCCGAAGCCATCCTTTACTTCATGGCCGTTGAGACGACCAGCACCCGGGACGCTCTTTGCCGCATATTTTGGCCGGACAGCGACACCGAATACGCACGCCGCAGCCTGCGCAACGCCCTCTACCTGATCCGCAAGCACGTAGCTGAGGACCTGCTCTCCATGCCAAACCACTCCAGCGTCCAGCTCAACAAGGACGCCGTCTGGCGCTGCGACCTCTGGGAGCTTGAACCGGTGCAGGCTGTCACCCGGGAAGACCTGACCCTTCTGAGCGGTTTCTCCTTTAAAGAAGACGAATTCTTCCAGGAGTGGCTCATCGACCAACAGCGCAGCGTCCAGCAGAAAATTTTCGACCACCACAAAAAAACCGCGTACCGGCTGGAGGAAGAGGACGACTATGCCGAAGCCGCCAAGGCCCGCGAGAAAATGGTCCTTATCGACGCCTACGACGAAGACAACATCCGCGCCCTGATGAGCCTCTACCTGCGCACCTCGGAGTACAATCACGCCATCGAAGTCTACCAGAAACTGATGCGCACCATGAAGGACGAGCTTGGCGTCGTGCCGGACAGCGACACGACCCGCCTCTATGAAAAAATCCTGGAACTCAAGGGCAAGCAGACCGCTCAGGCCACTGCCAGCCCCAAGTCCTACTTCTTTGGCCGCTACGACGAGCTGACTGCCATTGAAGAGGAGCTCTTCAATTTTCTGGAGAATCACCACCACCGCCACATCCTCATCACCGGGGAAGCCGGCATAGGTAAGACCGCCCTGGTCGAGCGCGTCATCAGCGCACTGGAGCTCAGCGAGAAATCCGCCGCGCCTTCATACGAACATACCTATGACCATCAGGCGGACCAAGTTCATAAGATGACCATCGGCATCAAAAAAGAAAAAAAATTTGCCGATGGTCCCACCGCCAGCCCCTCCACCATGCCGCCACACCAGCTCCCCGTCAAAGTAATGCGGGCGGCGGCGTACCCCATGGAGCACGACCTGCCGTACCGAATTTTCCGCGGCATCCTGAGGGAAATGCTTCAGGAGCTCGGCGAGACCGGCACCAGCCGCATTTTTGGCTTCGCGGATTTTGTGACGCCGGCCATGGCGACCCAAGGCCTGGAAGGGGACGAGCGCATCCGCTACGAGGACATGGTGCAGGAGGTCAGCGACCTGGTCAGCCGGTATTCCCAGCGCCGAAACGTGGTTTTGGTCTTCGAGGATCTCCACTGGGGTCAGACCCACTCAATCAATCTCCTCCTGGAGCTCATTCGAGAGCACCTGAAAAACGTCATGGTCATCATGACCTCCAGGGACGTCAAATCCAAAGCGCTGGATTTCATGACGGCCTGCGGCTGCAAAGAAAAATGGCTGCTCCGCGTGCCCCTGTCACGCTTTTCACCGGTCGAGGCCCGGCAGTTCCTGCGAAATGGTCTGCGCAATTCGACCGTGACCTTGGACGAGGCGGCCATGTCCCGCTATATCGAGGCCTCCGAAGGCAACACGCTGCTGCTGCGCGAATACCTGGACCTGATCAACGAGGGGACGATAGATAAGCTCGACACCCTGAAGTTCGACGAGCTCATGCGTTCGAAGCTCATTGGCCTCTCGGAGCCCGCCCAGCGCGTGGCGGATGTCGCCGCGCTGTTCATGGAATCCCCGGATTATGAGGCGATCCAGGCCATCGCTGCCTACGAGGACGTGGAGCTGGTGGACCTGATCGAAGCCCTCAGAGGCGCGGGGATCCTTGAGGAGTGGGTGGACGGCGAGCGCCTGATCTACCATTTTACCCACCAGAAGCTGAAGGATTACCTCACCGAGCAAATTTCCGTCACCCGCCGCAGGATCCTGCATAAAAAGATCGCGGATTATTACGAGCACCTTTACGCCCAGCGCGGCGGCGTCTCTGTCCTGCCTTATGTCATCCATCACAGCCGCCTGGCCTCGGACGCCCGCCGCGAGTATCGCTACCGCGTCATCTACGGCCGCCGCTATCTCGACCGCTGGCATGAAGTGTTCAGCGGCCAGAATGTCGACCTCGAAGGGGGTCTGACCCTGGAGGACAAGGTTATGCAGTCCATCGATGAGGCCCGCAGCCGGCTGGACGCCAGGGACGAGAGCATTGCCACCTATGATCACCAGGTCCTTTACATGCGGGGCCGCCGTGCCATTCGCGAAGGGCGTTATGCCGATGGTCTCGAGTCCATCGACAAAGCCATCCGCTACTTCGAGATTCACCGCTGCGAAGACTTGCTGGAGCTCTGTCTCCTTCAAAAGATCTACTATGCGATCCAAACCGGCAAGCTGGAACTGTTTGACTCGCTCCTCAGCGAGCTCGGCCACCTTATGGGCGGACCGGGAGAACCGACCGGGGATCTCATTCACGTTTTCTGGCGCCTCAAAGGGCTTCATGCCACACTGAGCGGTGACACGGAAAGCGCTCAAAAATATCTGATGATGGCCCTTCAATACCTCGAGCCACTGACAGAAGAGCAGCCGCGGACCCATTCCGCCATGGCCGCTACTTTAAATTACCTGGCTATGGCTTACGAAGGAGAAGCACGTTACGATGAGGCTTTCCACACCCTGACCCGCGCCCTTGACCAAGCCGAACGCAGCTTGCCGTCCAACGGCCTCGCCCTGATTCTTACCAACCTGTCCCTGGCACAGTTCAGGCAGGGCAGAATGGACCAGTCCCTGGAGTCTGTCGTAAGGGCCGTTGAGATCTTCGAGCTGACCAAGAGCATTTGGGGCCGGGCCAAGGCGGAGGCCCATCTCGCCCGCCTAATGGATATTGCGGATATCCCCGAAAGCGTCGATGAGCATCTCGGTCGCGCCAGAGATTATGCCCAGCTCATGGGCAATCCTTATGAAATACGGTTTGTGCAGGAAGCCGAGGCGGAAATTCGGTCGCATCCGTATCATTTAAAACATGCAGGGCAATAAAGAACTGCGGTGCTGCAAAAATGCAGGTCTGCGCTGCGGCTTTCGCCTATCTGCGCCTATTGACCCCGCGTGCATCAATAAAACTGCAGGTCTGACCCCGTTAAATTAACCTCGTTTGTTTAAAACAATGTGGGTCTGCGGCTGTGCCTATTGACCCCACGTGTTCACGTGGGGTCAATAGGCACAGCCGCAGACCCGCATTCAGAATGTTATTCAATTTCCCTAGTTTTGTTTCTCTTCCAGCGCCGCAATCTGACTGGAAAAATAATGCCACGGAGCCGGATCAGACTTGGTGCCAGCCGCATCCGCCAATATCCCCGGCAGCGCCCTGAAGCTCAGGGCCGTTCTCTTGGCAGGATGGTAAAATCTTATTTCGTAAGACCAAAGTCCAATAGGGTTGCCATCCTTGACAAAGTCCGGGTTATATTTGGCATCCCCCAAAATTGGAAAACCGCTTGCCGAAAGCTGCACGCGAATCTGATGACGTCGGCCGGTGAGCAGCAGCACATCCAGCAGGGCGAGAGGGGACACAGTCCCCGAAATCACAGCCTCGGTCCGCCCAATGACGCGATATTTCAGCTCCGCCGTCTGCCCCGCAGGGCCGGAAGCGACTTCGACCACATTGCCCGGTGTGATCCTCAGCTGGTGGATCAGATGGCCGCTGTCGTCGATGGGCTGGCCCTGTACCACGGCTAGGTAGCGTTTTTTGATGCGGCCATCGGCAAATTGGGCACTCAGGTGGCCCGCTGCCTCCCGGGTCTTGGCATAGACCATGACGCCGCCCACCGGACGGTCGAGGCGGTGCACGAGCTTCGCGGTCTTGCCGGACTCGCCGGACGCTTTCATGTGGGCCTGAACGGCCTCCAGCAGAGAAGGGGCCTTGGTCGGATCCGGCTGGCACGGCATGCCTGGGGGCTTCACAACCACGATGACGTGCTTGTCTTCAAACAAAATTTTCAGCATTGTTATGTCTCCTTTTTTTCACACTTGTATCTGCGATTGAAGTATGTGTATAATAGTCCTAATCTTGTGCAAATTAACGGTACCGGCCATGACCTTGTGGTGCTGCCCGACCGGAGGTGTCACATGCAGCTGAACCTGAAACGGTGGCTCGGCGCTATGCTTGCCCTGAGCTTAAGTTTAATCGTTTCTTTCGTTACGATCAACCATTTCGACGCTATTGTCGCGTGGATCGCGAAAATTGCCGGCGCCACGACCCCGTTCATCATCGGTCTCGTGATCGCTTATATCCTCGACCCGGTGGTCAGCTTCCTGACGCGGACCTTCAAGTTTGGGCGGGTCGCGGCCATCGGCGTGCTTTATCTTTTGCTCCTGGTCATTTTGGCCGGATTCGGCTGGCTGGTTGTGCCGATGGTCATTGACAACGCCTCCGAGATCATTGCAGACGTCCCGCGGCTCATCAGCAGGGCGAACACGGAGCTGTCCGACAGCGGGATCCTCCAGAACGAAACAGTACAAGAGGCGCTGGTCTCCATCCGCGGACGACTGGCGGAATGGGCCAACATCCTGCTGTCCAACCTGACCCAGGGGCTCATGAGCGTCACCTCCGCGGTGTTCAGCACCATGATCGGGATCGTCGTCTCCATCTACACCCTGATCGACAAGAAGCGCCTTCAGACCTCCATGGCGAGACTTTGCCGCGCGGCCTTCGACGAAACGCGGGCCCAGTCCATTTTCGACTGGAGCGCCAAGATCCACGAGATCTTTTCCAAGTTTATGACGGGGCTCATTGTCCAGGCCACCATTGTGGGCGTGCTGTCCTTCATAGGCATGACGGTCCTGGGGGTTCGGTACGCCGCGATCTTCGGACTGCTGCTGGGTCTCACCAACGTGATCCCGTATGTGGGCCCGTTTATTGGGGCCATCCCGGCGGTGGGCATTACGCTGCTTTATAATCCGCTGAACGCCCTGAAGGTTGCCATTCTGATTGTGGTGGTCCAGCAGATCGACGCGAACCTGGTCGGCCCTCGCATCATGGGCAATTATATAGGGCTTCGGCCCATGTGGATCGTGCTCGCCATCTCCCTGGGCGGCTCCTTCGGCGGCATGATTGGCATGATCTTGTCGATTCCGGTCGCCGCGATTCTCAACATCGTCCTGATGCACGTTATTGAAAAGAAGGAAAGAATGGCGACAGAGACGGAAGAACCAATTTAGAAGGAAGAAAGGAAGGAAGGCGGTGTCAGACACCTTCTTCCGAGGTGAAACTCGGTGTCGAAACTTGGTGTCAGCGGCTAGCGCCTGTCAACCCCGAGTTTTACCTGACACCGCCTTCCCCCAAAGCTCATCCAAATTCCCTAATGAGAGAAAGGAACATCAGAAAATGCCAGACTTAACGAATTTGAAAACAAGCTGCCACGACACCAAAAATATTGCCTCCCACGATAAAATGCGAAAGCCGGAGTGGCTGAAAATTAAAAAGGGCGAGATGCGGGACATCATTGAAGTAGAAATGATGCTCTCCGCGAATCAGCTGCATACTGTCTGCAGAGAAGCCAACTGCCCAAACCGCATGGAGTGCTTTGGCAACAAGACAGCGACCTTTTTGATCATGGGGCCGAACTGCACCCGCGGCTGCCGCTTCTGCAACGTCACCAAGGAAGCACCGCTCTGCCTGGATTCCGAGGAACCGTCACGCGTCGCACAGGCCGTGGTGGAGCTTGGACTCAAGCATGCCGTCGTTACCTCCGTCACCAGAGATGATTTAGCCGATGGCGGCGCATCCCACTTCGTCGCCGTTATTAGAGCGATTCGCGAAGCTTCTCCAGGCACTTCGGTTGAAGTCCTGATCCCGGATCTTCGCGGCAATTGGGACGCCCTTGAAGTCATCATGAATGAGCGCCCTGATATTTTAAACCACAACGTTGAGACCATTGAGCGTCTTTATCCAGAAATCCGGCCCGAGGCGGTTTATACGAGATCCCTGGAGCTGCTGAAGCGTGCGAAAGCCATGCAGCCTGAAATTTTAACGAAATCCGGTCTGATGCTGGGTCTTGGCGAAACTGAAGAGGAAGTCCTCAAGCTCCTGTCGGACCTTAGGGCTCATGAGGTGGATCTGGTGACCATCGGCCAATATCTGCCGCCTTCTGCGGCGCATTATCCGGTAAAGGAATATGTACATCCTGAGGTGTTCGAGCTGCTTTCGAAAAAGGGCATGGCCATGGGCTTCCAGGACGTGTCCTCCGGGCCGCTGGTGCGAAGCTCCTACAACGCCGGGAAAGTTTACGACCAGATTCAGGATCAAGGCCACGCTTAGGCGGGCACGTTTGACAGCATTGCAGGTCTGCGGCTGCGCCTATTGACCCCGCCTGTCATTATCCCTTCACGTCCAGCCATAAATGGTGTACACTTAAGACGACTATAAATGTTACTTCTCCGGTGATTATAAATTTTAGTGTTTCTTCGGCAGTCTGCCAAGTTTGAAAATTTTCAACTCGTTTCATTTTACTGATTAATCACCGGAACACTATGATGGAGGCTAATCCAATGAAAATTCCAATTTACCATCTCGACGCGTTTACGGACCGGCAGTTTGCCGGGAATCCATCGGCCATCTGCCCGCTGGAGGAGTGGATTGACGACGAGCTTATGCAGAAGATTGCTCGGGAGAACAATCCATCGGAAACTTCTTTTATTGTTAAACGCGACGGGTATTATGAAGCGCGCTGGTTCACTACCAACAAGGAGCTCGACCTGTCCGGTCACGGCACGCTGAGCAGCGCCTACGTGGTGTTCACCAAACTTCAGCCGGAGCTCGACCGCGTCAAGTTCAAGACCAACAGCGGCATTCTTGAAGTCTATAAAGAGGGCGATCACCTGGCTATTGATTTGCCGGCGCGACCTGCGGTAAGGTCAGAAATGCCCTACGAGCTGGTCCTCGCCCTGGGCAAACTCCCTAAGCATGTGTATCGCTACGCGACCCGGGACTATATGGTCATCTACGACGACGAGGACCAAATCCTCGATCTCGACCCTGACTTCGAGGAACTTCTCAAGGTTCAGACACACGGCGTCATCTGTACCGCGCCTGGACATGACGTCGACTTCGTGTCGCGCTATTTCTTCCCAGTCACCGGCAAGGATGAGGATCCCGTCACAGGTTCCGCCCACTGCACCCTGGCACCTTATTGGAATTCTGTGCTGAATAAAGGCGTCATGACGGCGAAGCAGCTTTCCAAGCGCGGCGGCAGTCTTCAGGTCGAGGTCATTGGCGACCGCGTCAAGCTCATGGGCAAAGTCGTCACTTATATGGAGGGGACCATTACCGTCTAGGTCCTTCCGAGTTGAAAAGGAAATCAAATTATGTGGTTTGATGCAGCAGCTTCAATGATTATGGCTATGACGTCAGATGCCGCGGCAGTGCCGGGTCCGCTTGGGAACTTTTCAGCCTTCCTGGTGTCCTGGACGCCCCTCGGCGACTGGCAGCTCGAGCTTCTGCTTTGGCTCCAGGCTCTTCGTCATCCGGTCCTGACCTGGATTATGGGCGCGGTGACCATGCTGGGCGACGACCTGTTCTACGTCGCGGTGCTTTCGGTGATGTACTGGACCAGTTCAAGTGATTTAGAAGGTGGTCACCTCGCCAGACACCACAGCCTTACCTCAAGTCCCAATCTATACTCAGACAGCGCCAAAAGACTTCAGAATCGTCAAAACACCTTCGATCTCATGCAGCTGGTGGTGTTTTCCGTACTGCTCAACCTTGTCATTAAAAACCTTGTGGACGCGCCTCGTCCCTTTGAGGACTTCGCTGTGATTGAAGGCCTTTGGACCTTCACCGCAGGGGGTGCCTCGTTCCCGAGCGGCCACGCCCAGACCGCGGCGACCTTTTGGATGGCCCTGGTTTCGGCGGGGGCGGGCGTTGGGATGGGGAAGCGGGGTCGTCTAGCGACCATCGGCATAGCCTGTGCTTTTATTTTTCTGATTTCCTTGTCCCGTCTTTACCTGGGCGTACACTGGCCCCAGGATGTGCTGGCCGGTGGGCTGATTGGAGGCGTGCTGGGCTTAATAGGTCCGACTCTTTTAAGAAGATTCAGCAGATGGTGCTTAATCCCCACATTCGCCCTGTCCGGCATAGGTATTGTCGTCTTTTGGGATCATTCCGCGGTGCAGCTGACCAGTCTCCTGATTGGCGCGACCATAGGGCACGCTCAGACGGGGTCAGACCCAGTGTGGCGTGCGAAGCCGGTTTGGATGTTATTGGGCATCATGGCTGTCGCGGCGGCTTATGGGACGACAACGTGGCTGTTAACTGCGTTTGGTTTGCCGCCGCTGATTGTCGATGGTTTGGCTACCCTGGAAACTGGTTTAATGATCACCTGGGGGGTGCCGGCGCTTTTGGAAGCTGTCACAAGCGGGTTTGAGCGGGTCTGACCCCGTCGGTTTACTTTTGCAGGTCTGCGCCCAAGGTCTATTGTTCTCACATGTTCCATTTTGAGGAGGGTAATTTCAAATGAAGGAAATTTTCTTTGCAGGCGGCTGTTTCTGGGGCGTCGAGGAATTTTTTTCGAGAATTGACGGCGTCGAGGACACCGAAGTCGGCTATGCCAACGGCATCACTGAAGATCCTGACTATAAGCAGGTCTGCACCGGCAAGACTGGATTCGCTGAAGCCTGCCAAATCAAATATGATCCTGAAGTCATCAGCCTGGACGCTTTGCTCGACAAACTGTTCAGCGTCATTGACCCGACCCTGATCGACAGACAGGGACCGGATATTGGCAATCAGTACCGCACAGGCGTTTACTATGTAGACGAGGCTGACCGACCGGTCATCGAAGCTTATTTTGAAAAGGTCCGGCCTAACTACGATCTGCCAATTCGGACAGAACTCGAACCACTCAAAAATTTTTACGAAGCAGAAGAGTACCACCAGGACTATCTGAAAAAGAATCCCGGCGGCTATTGCCATATCAAGCTTGACTGATCAAGTCGCTGAACGGAGTGAGCTCCAATGGATCTAAAAGAACTTCACTATTTCCACATTGATGCCTTTACGGAGACGCCGTTCGCCGGCAGCCCCACCGGGGTCATTTTGCTGGAGGAGGCGCTTTCCGAAGAAACCATGCAGATGATCGCTTCGGAGCTGAACCATTCCGAGACTGCTTTTGTCATCCGTCAGCCGGGGGAAGCCATGCGGCATCAGTGTGCCTTTTATGCGCTGCGCTGGTTCAC
Organism: Acidaminobacter sp. QWL-03; assembly: GCF_058683855.1. Classification (NCBI taxonomy): domain Bacteria; kingdom Bacillati; phylum Bacillota; class Clostridia; order Peptostreptococcales; family Acidaminobacteraceae; genus Acidaminobacter; species Acidaminobacter sp. QWL-03. Next base: position 973,430 of record NZ_CM178752.1, on the reverse strand, counting down.
ACCGGAAACGGAGGTCCATTTCTCGGGGTCTGCGACCCTCGCGGCGGCAAAAGTGATTCAGCAGGAGCTGGGCGTCAGTGCGCCCTGCATTGTGTTTAAGACGATCATCGGCGAAATCTTAACAAAAATATTAGGGGATTACATTACCATCACCCTGCCGGTGGATGATTACGAAGCGCTGGATCCCTCTGAGCAGGTGCTCTGGTACCTGGGCATCAACAATTATCAGCGGGCTGTTTACAGCCGCAATCTCAAGAAGCTGATCATCGAGGTGGATGACGAGCTGGCGCTGTCGCGGATCAAGCCTGACTTCAACAAACTGCGCGGCATCGACCTTGATTTTGACCTGGGCGGCCTGTGCATCACTTGCAGGAGCTCGAACCCGGAGGATTATGACTTTGCCTCCAGGTACTTCAATCCGTGGATTGGGGTGGATGAGGATTCCATTACCGGTTCCATTCACACGGTTCTGGCGCTGTACTGGTCCCGTGAGCTCGAGAAAAAACACCTCGTCGCCGTGCAGGCGTCAAAGCGCGGGGGCCGCTTGATTCTCGATCTGCTCGACAATGGCACCGTTGACATCTCCGGCCGCGCCTATGTCGCCATTGAGGGCAGGATCCGTCTGCCAATGTGAAAAATTGAAAAGTTTAAAATAAATAAAGCCACTGAGTTAAAGCGTTTGCCGATGGTCAACTTCCCCGGCACCCTCTCAAGCTCAGCGGCTTTTTTAGTTTTGCAAGTTTATTGCAGGTCTGACCCCGTCTGCTGGCTCTGGCGTCCGAATGCTACCATGAATGAGAGCGCCGACAATGCAATGGAGATTGGAATCACCCAGTAGCCTGTTCCAATACCGACCCAATCCGTCACGCCGCCAATCAGAAGACTCGTGATGAGGGTCATCAGGTTGCCGGCCGTCGACACCAGCGCGATGGCCGTCGCACGAAATTGTCCGAAGTCGCGGGCCAGGATTATGGTGACCATCGGAAACACTAAAGAATAAAAGAAGCCCGAGCCGGCGATCAAGTACAGTCCGGCTTTACCCAGAAGCATCCCGCCGATATAAAGGACTGACGCGCAGGCGGTGAACACCACGACGCTGCGCACGTACCCCAGCTTCTCCGCGATCACCCCACCAAGGAGTCTGCCGATGGTAAACAGTCCAAAAAACACCGCACTGATTTCACCGGCCTTGTCTTCAGCAAAGCTGTAAATAGTTTTGAGGTAATAGACGATCCAGTTGGCGGTCTGCAGCTCGGACGCCACGTAGAAGCCGACACCCAGGGCGAGCAGCGCCAGATAGGCTTTGTGGGGAAGGGCGCTTAGCTGAACTCTCGCGGCGCCGGTCACAGCGTTCGGTTCTCTCATAAAAAAGGTGAGGGCAGAAGTGACAAAGAATAGGACGCCGACCAATTGGAAAAGATCGACCCAGTCATAGCCGCGGGACACCAGCTCACCGCCGGCCCGCTGGCTGAAGGTCAGACCCAGTCCAAAAAAGAAATGGACGAGATTGACCAGGATAGCAGGGTAGCGGACCTGGATCACGGTGGCCATGGTATTCAGTGAGATAATGAGCAGGGAGACGCAAAATTGAATGAGGCTGTAGCCTATAACGAAAAGGGTATAGCTTCGAATTTGCGAAACGGCTAGAAAAAGCACGCCGTTCAGCAGTTGGGAAATGAGAATTATTTTTTTCAGTCCAAAGCGTTCGCCCCACTGGCTGCCAAAATAAATGGCGAACACGCTGAAAAAGGTCGTGGCTGTAAAGAGCATGCCAATCTGCCCGTCCGTCACTCCAAAGCTGTCTATGAAGTTGGGCACCAGGATGCCGCGAATGCCGGTGGATATGGCGAGCCCGAAGATCGACACAAAGGCGACCAGGATCATCCATTTTTTGTTGGTTTTCAAAAGGGGGATACCTCCGTGTAAAGAATGGGTGGTGCGTTCAAGTGCTGGGAAAATGCCGATTGTGCTTTGCAGGCTGCGGATTGCGCCTATCGACGCCGATCAAAGCCTGTCGACTCCGTCGTAGATATGAGTGGGTCTGACCCCGCATGATCCACCTTAAGTCCATAGTAAGTTTTTCTGCTGCCGGCGTCAAAGACATTTATCCCATATTTCCAGTTCAATGATTTTTCGGATTTTAATATTCCGTGTTTATTTTTTATTGAGAAAAGGGTATGAATGCCCTAAGAGGTGATCACATGAGCGCGCTTAGAAAACCCATTAAAATCAGCAAAAGCGAAAGCAGATCCAGGGATGTCACCGTTCAGCTTTTTAATCTGAATATCCTCAGCCACAATCAGGGACCGGCCTTTGCCGTGCTGCTGAAAATTGCCGCACTGACGGCGTTCGCGTACACCGTCAGCAGATTCATTAACGGCGAACCGCTGTTCAAAAAACAAGCCTAAAGGAGTGACATGCATGTTAGTCGTGAGAAAAAATAAATATGAAGAACTGGAAAAACTAAGACGTAAAACGAATGCCATCCGCTTGGTAGAAGGCCTGTTGCTTGGGCTGGCCATTGGCGCTTTAATCGCATTTCTCCTGACACCTTGGGACGGCAAGCGCAGCCGCAGTTACGTCAAGGGCCAGTTTGGCGGCCTCAGAGAAAAATGCCGCAGCCTGTGGAGTGGCTGCAGCTGGTGTGGCTGTGGCGCCTGTGACGAAGTCGAAGAAAATGAAGATCCACTCGAAGGATTTTATGACGATTAAACAGGTTTGGCAAGGTTAGCAACCCTTGAGCGTCGACGACCCCAATCCGCAAGTATTGAGTTTCCAGCGGCACATACTGCCGCTTTCTTTTTGCGGGCGGGTGACCATCGGCAAAAATAAAAAAAGAGAGGTGGATGCCAAGTTATGAAATATAATCATTCTATTGTTATTGACCGATCCAGAGGCAGGGTCCTTGAACTCATGATGGCCACCGAGCACATGCCTAAATGGCAGCGCGGTCTGACAACTGTCGAGCCTGTGGTCGGCGAACCCTTCACCCATGGTGCCAAGACGCGCCTCGTTTTCGACACCGGCAAAAAGACCCTGGAAATGACAGAAACCCTGGTAGACATGCGTCTGCCGGACGCCTTTACGGCCGTCTACGAGACCGACGAGCTCTGGAATCGGGTCACAAACCTATTTTCAGAAGTCGAAGGCAAAACTGTCTGGACCACCGAAAGCGAGTTTAATTTCAGCGGTCTCATGCGGTACCTTGGTCCGCTCATGAAAAAATCCTTCATGAAGCGCACCGAGTACGAAATGGCCCGATTCAAAGAATTTGTCGAGGGTTCTGACCAGCTTTAGTGCGGAGTCCCAGAACTCAAGCAAGGCTTAAAATAATAAAAATTTTTGCCGATGGACGTTTAACCCCCAACCCTTCACCCACCAAAAACATCAAGCAACGGGAGTGGTGCCAGTGGAACTTTACAAAAAATCTCGCCAACCGCTGAAATATCTGAACCTCATTTTTTACGCCGCCACGCTGGCGGTCAACGCACTCGCCAACATCCTGCCATTCAACGGGCTGACGACGGGGGAAGTATCGGACTCATTCCGCAATTTATTCGCCCCTGCACCCATTACATTTTCAATCTGGGGCGTCATTTATCTGCTGCTCGGATTTTTCGTGATCTACCAGATGGGGTGGACCACGGGCGCAAAGCGGAGCGTTTCAAAGGTTACCTCGGATCTGGGAGCTCTGTTCATCATTGCCTCTGCGGCCAACATGGCCTGGATTTACTTCTGGCATTACCAGGAACTGGCACTGACGATACTTTTCATGCTGGTGCTTCTGGTTTCTCTGATTGGAATCTATTTCAAACTTAAGGACACACGGCGGGAACGCTCGGGGATGCAGTCCATTATTGTGGACCTTCCATTCTCCATCTATTTAGGCTGGGTCAGCGTCGCAACTATAGCGAACTTCGCCGCATTCTTTGTCAGTATTGAGTGGGACGCCTTTGGCTTGTCGCCTGAGGTTTGGACGGTTATTGTCATGGCGGTTGCAGTGGTGCTTGGATTGTTGTCTTTGTACAAGAACCGCGATTACGCGTACGCTTTAGTTGTGGTATGGGCCTTTGTGGGGATCTACCTCCAGCACAGGGACTACTGGGCGGGGCAGTACCCCATGATTCAGTACACTGCAATGATAGGTATTGGGGTCTTGGTTCTCTTTGGACTTTTCACGGCTTCAGGAGTTGGTTTGGTGCGGCGAGGCCGTGGTAGCGCCAGACGGTATTGAAGACTTTTTAAGGGCTAATTTGGGGAAGATTAGTTTTGAATGGTAAAAAGTAAGGCCGCTTGTCATGGCCTGAGGTCGGTTCCCGACTTCAGGCGTGCCAAGTGGCCTTACTTTTCTTTTTTGGAAGAATGATGAATCTTTCATTTGTCGAAGATCGTCAAATTTTCGCTGCCCAAATCCTTGTACTCAATGCCCATATAGAAGTAATTTCCCAGGTCGGGAAAGTAGCATTCAAGGCCGGTGTGACCAATCGAAAAGTTGACGTTGGCGATCTGATCTTCCTGGATGGCAGGGTAGCCGTACTGGATGGCTTGCTTATTGTACGCATTGGTTAGCAGTGCTTTATAGTCGACACCGGGTGCGAAACAGCTTTCGAGTGTGACCCGGCGACCATCGGCCTCATAACTGGCGAAGAAGGATGGATTGGTCGTCAGGTCGAGGGGCAGATCCCCGCGAATGGAGAAAATAACCTCTCCGGAATTTGCAGGTCTGACCCCGTCTGACACATCGGAATTTGCAGGTCTGACCCCGTCTGACACATCGGAATTTGCAGGTCTGCGGCTGTGCCTATCGACCCCGTCTGACATGCAGTTGGTATAAACAGAGTGGCGGAGGGTGTAAAAGGGGCCTACATCAGTGATGTCCAGTGCAATCTCAGCAAAAGGCTCTTCACCGGGGCTAAGCTTTTTGTTGGGTGTCAGGGTTTGTAGGAAGTTTCTGCTCTCCGCGAGGGTCATTTCGGCCAGGGCTTGGATGGCGGGTGGAAGTTCATTGGGATAACGGAAATGCAGGTAGGCTCTGACTGCGTTGTTTTCGACGGTTTCCTCTCCGGCGGTTATCTGCTGAGTGAAGAAGGTGTCAGACTGGACGAATTGCTGATTTCTGGCGCCTGATTTGAGATAAAGGTTGGAGCTGGGACCATCGGCAAAGCGCTCTTTAATGGCCAGCTCGCCTTCGAAAAGGTGGAATGGGAGGGTGATTTGGGCGGGGTAGAAGCCGGTGTCAAAGGCCGGGGTCTGGTGGTCGAAAATGATGACGATGCCGCTCGGCTGAAGATAATACTTCTGATTGGCCTCAAGACCCTTGAAAGAGGCGGTCAGCCTTGGAAACCAGTACAGTCCATTTTCGAAGCCCGGCTCTTCGTCAGAGTGCTGGCTGCTCAGCATAGTGGCCACCTCGTCGTTGATGCGGTTCATAGCAGCTTCGGGGTTGGCAAAGAGAGCGGGAAGCGGAATGTAATTGCCGTTGTGCAGATCGTAATTGCGGGTCTCCATGCGGCTGACGTATTCGGACCGGTCGCCCATGGTATAGGATTGATCCGTGTAGACAGCGACAGAAAGGAGGTTTTCAAAATTGAAGGCGGAGGTGGCGTTCAGGTTCGATGTCACCGGCTGGGTGCCTGGAGGGATGCGCTGGTAAATGCCGCGGTAGGGTGGCAGGCCAGCTTCGTCCAGGGCTGTGTAGAGGCGGGTGAGGTCTTGGTTGATGGCGTCCTGGAGGCTTTGGTCTTTTAGACCTTCGATAGTGAACGTATTTTGCCAGAGCACGCCCGGAACGTCCTGCTGCGAGAGGACGAAGGTGATTGGGTTTTCAGAGAGCGTTTCTAGTTTCGATGGATTCAGGATGGTAATAAGGCTAGCCAGGTCGGATTGAGGGGCGGGCTCGAGGGGATCGTGGTTAATGTTTGAGGCCGCGTTAGGTGTTTGGATTTCTGGAGTTGATACTGCTGGACTTCCGGGTGGCGCTTCCTGTTTGTTTGAGAGGTTTGAGCAGCCTGATATCAGCAGCGAGGTGATTAGAAGGATCGTTAAGAGAAGTCGTGTTTGGTTTAATCCCAAATGTGTTCTACTTGATCCGAACATAGCCCATCTCCTCCGCGAGGGTCTGACCCCCATCCGATAGCAGCCAGCTGACCACTTGTCTGGCCGGACTGTTCACTGGCTCGTCGCTTCGCATGACAGCGTAGTAGGCGGTGGTGTATGGGTAGGCGCCCGAGGTAATGCTTTCCGGTGTTGGGGCAATGCCATCCACTTCGAGTAGCTTTATGTTTTCAGCGCCCCACATGTCCATGACAAAATAATAGTAGGAATAGCCAATGGCACCTTCGCCGTTTTCAAAGCTGGCTACCGCGTCAATCAGCATACCCATCTCTGCCACCACTTGCTCCATGGGTGGATCCATGGGCTTGAGTACCGCCCCATCTGGTGTCAGACCTGACATGACCATGTCAAGAAAACCCGTCTGACTGCCAGAGTTGACCGGGCGCTGGTAGGGGATAATGTCGAGGTCTCTTCCGCCAACCTCGCTCCAATTGGTAATCTTACCGGTGTAAATGTTTTGGAGCTCAGCCGGGGTCAGACCTGCAATGGGATTATCCGCATTCACCAGGAACACAAAGGCCTCGCTGACGACCGGAATAATTTCAAACTCCACTCCGGCGGCTTTGGCCAGATCAAGTTCCTCTTCCGAAGGGGCGGTGACGAAGATGAGGTCCGTATTTTTATCTATGAGGTTGACATATGCCTGGTGGGTTTTGTTATGTAAAATGTACGGTCGTACTTCTTCAGGAGACATGTCCATCAAGCGGGCGGCCAAGGCTTCGGAAATGGGGATCGTCACTGTGGAACCATCCACCCTGGGGTATGTTTCAGGCGTGAAGGAGGGGGCGTCGTCTGAGTAGGTCTGACCCCCATTGTTCACTTCTTCACCCGACTGGGTCTGACCCCCGTTGTCCACTTGAGACCCACCATTCTCCGCTTCGCGGCTGCAGCCAGCACCAACCACCATAATGACAAGGATCATCACGAGAATTGTGACCACTCTGCGCAGCGGTTTACTTTCTTTACCTGGACAATTGCAGCTAGTCGTCTCTTTCTTAACCATTTCTTCTGGCATGATCAGCGCCTCCTGAGAATTGGAATTTAAAGGTAAATGAAACTATTAACATATTAGGACCAACTAACCTTAATTGTGAATGGTTTATCCAACTCGACTATATCACTTTGAATTTCCAATTGTTATTAAAGAATTATTAAACGATCGCAGCCCAACTGCAAAAAAAAGCTAAAATATCAACCACTTCAGCAACCTCAACAAACAGGCCAAACTGCTTCAATCCAATTTTCTCATCCAATCCACTGCATACTCATCCAGTGCAAGGGTATGATCTTCTTAGATAAACACATACACTAGATTACTAATCATCCAGACAAAATATACCATCCGTCTGCTCACTCATCTACTCACCCAGCAACTCATACTTCCACCACCAAGGAGGCAACCTCCATGCTGAATCCATCCATCCCATGGGAAAACGCCATCAGAACGCGACGCTCCGTCCGAAACTACAAGCTCGAGCCCCTCAGAAAAGAACATAATGAAGCCCTTTCACCATTCATCCAGACCCTCACCGTCCCGTTCCAGCACGACATTGAGTGCCGTTTCTTCAAGGCGGACCCCACCAAAAAACTCTACTTCAGCATAACCTCGCCACCGGACAACCTGGCCTTCCTTGCCTCAACAGACATTTTATCCATAAGTAAAGTCGGCTTTCTGGGAGAGCTCATCGTCATCTACGCCAACAGTCTCGGCATTTCCACCTGCTGGTACGGCCACTATCACCTGGAAGAGCTCCAGCGCCTGATGCCGCACCTGCCGGCCCCAGACTGTCTCAAGACCTCCAACATGGGCTTTGGCTACTCAAAAGGAGAAACTGTCGAAGGCCGTCGCGCCATCTGCGTCACTCCTTTGGGTTATCACGACACCACTGGCCTCAGACTCGTCGACCGCATAACCGAAACTTTCATCAGTTATAAGCGAAAGCCCCTCGAAGAGCTTCTTATTCAGCCCATTACCCTTTCAACCTTAAGCGACCCACTCCGCTATGCCCTGGATCTCGCGCGTCTCGCGCCTTCCGCTGCCAACAGCCAGCACTGGCGTTTTGAAATCTCCGAAGACCAATCCACTGTTAAAATCGCCATGCCTCCCGGCTATAAACACCTCAAGTGGGAACACCCCAACGTAGACATTGGAATCTGCGCCGCCCATTTTTGGGTCGGACTGAACTTGCTAGGTCTGACCCCGTCCGTCTCAACCCCGTCCATCTCACTTTCCCTGGAGGAGGGCAGGGCGGTCTGGACTTTCAAATTGTGATGGATTAAATAACCACCAGCAGCAGGTGTCTCCAGGAACCTGCATTTTTTCTTGGGCAGGGAATGGGGGAGGGAGGGGTGACCATCGGCAAAATTTTTAAGCTTTGACCAAACCAATAGGTGAGTTAAACGCCAAGACCATGAAAATTACTTATTGATCCCCATTCTCAATTCAAACTTTCAATTTCACGGTTTTAAGCGCACCCTGTAAACTGTATGGGAGCGCTTTTTATAAAATGATGCGCGACAGCACTTACATAGCACCAAGGACAAAAATCATACAACCTACTCCACCCAAACCAAGGAGGCACTTCAATGTCAGAACGCAACACGCTCCCAGAGATCTTTGAAAGCTTTGCCGATGCTCGCAAAACCGGCTTCCTCGCCGCCAAAGCGGTGAAAGACGCCGGCAAAAATCTCGTTGGCTACTACTGCACCTTCACCCCCGTGGAAGTCATCATGGCTGCCGGCGCCGTCCCGGTCGGACTCTGCGCCACCAGCGACGAAACCATCCCGGAATCCGAAAAGGTCCTGCCCCGCAACCTTTGCCCGCTGGTCAAATCCAGCTATGGCTTCGCCGTCACGGACAAATGCCCGTACTTCTACTTTTCTGACCTGATTGTCGGCGAAACCACCTGCGACGGCAAAAAGAAAATGTATGAGCTCCTCGAAGAGGTTAAACCTACCCACATCCTCCAGTTGCCAAATGAGTCCAAATCTCAGAGATCCTTTGAGTATTTCCGGGAGGAAGTTCAAGGGCTAAGAGAGCGGCTTGAAAAGGAATTCAGCGTGACGATCACGGATGAGGACCTCAAGAAGGCGATTCGACTTAAAAACCGTCAAAGGGAAACACTCAAAGAATTTTACAATCTCATGAGTCTCACACCGCCACCGGTCAGCGGCCTCGACATCCACAAAGCCCTTTACGGCTCTGAATTCAAATTTGACAAAGAAGCGCAAATTGCAGAAATGCAGGCGCTCACGAAACAAATTTACGAAACTTATAAAACTGAGGGCAGCAAGGTCTCTGAAACCGCTCCAAGAATTCTCATCACAGGGTGCCCAATTGCCGGCGCTACGGAAAAGATCATCACCGCAATTGAGGAAAATGGCGGTGTCGTCGTTACTTATGAGAACTGCTTTGGCACCAAGGCGGTCGAGGAAATGATTGATGAGACCCTCGACCCCATCGACGGCATTGCCCGCAAATATCTCAACACACCTTGCTCGGTCATGTCCAACAACCGGGACCGTCTTGACAAACTCAGCGAGCTGATTACACGCTTCAAGGTGGACGGCGTTGTCGATGTCGTGCTGCAAGCCTGCCATACTTATAATATTGAAGGCTTCTCCGTAAAGCGCCACGTCAAGGAACAGCATGACCTGCCGTATATATCCATCGAAACCGATTATGCGTCTTCAGATGCCGGTCAGCTTAAAACACGTCTCGGCGCGTTTATTGAAATGCTGTAGTCGACAAAATAAGCACCCCCGAAAGGAATCTCACTATGATCCATATGGGCATTGACATTGGGTCGGTCTGCGCGAAAGGCGCCATTCTTTGCGACGACCGCCTGGAAAAAGTTATCCTTCCAACAGGATGGAATATTAAAGAAACTGCATCCCTTCTCAAAAGTGCATTGCTCTCCAGCGCAGGCGCCACTGACGAAGAAGTGGCAAGGGTGGTCGCGACGGGCTACGGTCGCGTATCCATCCCGTATGCGGACAAAAAAGTCACCGAAATCACATGCCACGCCCGCGGCGCCGTGTACCTCAATCCGAGCGCCAGGACCATCGTCGACATAGGCGGTCAGGACAGCAAAGTCATCTCAATAGATGCCGATGGTCGCGTTCAGGACTTCGTCATGAACGACAAATGCGCAGCGGGGACCGGCAGATTTCTTCAAGTCATGGCCCACGTCCTGGAAGTCGAGGTGGATGAGCTCGACCACCTCGCGCGCCGGGGCGAGGCGGTCACCATCAACGCCATGTGCACTGTCTTCGCGGAGAGCGAAATAATTTCGCTGTTGGCTCAGGGGACTGAGAAAGGGGCGATTGCCGCAGGGATTTTGAGCTCCATCTCCCAGCGCGTTCAGCACCTTTCCAGCAGAATCTCCGTCCAGGATCAACTCCTGTTTACCGGCGGTGTTTCCAATTCGAACGTTCTGAGGCACATGCTCTCTGAAAAGCTGAATCTTGAGGTCCATCACCACCCTGATGCCCAGTTCGCCGGCGCCATAGGCGCGGCTTTGCTGGCGCGGGAACTCTGCGACTGACAGCGTACAATTTGAGAAATGTTACAAAAATATTGCGGTGCCTGACCCCAAGTTCGGTTGAGTGACAGGCACCGCTTTGTTTTTTGTACCAGACCTTAGATCAGCATTATGGTCAGGCTTCGTCTTCCATCGGCAAGTCCTCCTCAATGCTCTCGACAGGCACCGTCACAATTTGCTATACTGTTCTCAAATAATACCTCGACAAACCACCACCCAACCGGAACAGGGGGCAGTCTATGTTTGGCAAAAAAGGCGACAACCGCTTCGAAACCATCTATTCCCAGGGCAAGATCAGCGTTTCCCGGATCATCGTTGACAGAGAAACCGGCGTCAACTACCTTTTTGTATCCGATGGTTCCGCCGCCGGCCTCACCCTCCTGGTAGACCGCGAAGGCAAACCCGTCATTTCGCGCATTGAAGACAACACCCGCCTTTAACACCCGCCTTTACACCCGCTGCACATAATTCAATTTCCAGTACCCATCAAGGCCGTAGACCACTGCGGCCTTTTATAGTATCCACCTTTATTAAAGAAAGGCAGGTGAACTATGACCCCGCGAAACTATGTCACCATCGACCGCCATTACCTCTATAACCGCCAGCGCGGCGCCTGCTTCTTCTGCGGTAAGCCCCTCAAAATGGGCACCCTCAGCGTCGACCATTACCTCCCGAAGAGTGCCGGCGGCACCAACGACGTCTTTAACCTTGTCGCCTCCTGCAAGTCCTGCAACGCCGAAAAACTAAATACTTTGCCGATGGACGTCGAATCCCAACACATCACATGGTTCATCCAGGCCTACGACGACCATCACATCCTCACCAAGTCCAGCATCACGATCCCTAAAGACACTCTGAGCGAATGGGTTCACAGCATTCACCGCTCATATCCCAGCGGCGACTTCACTGTCTTCGAATCCCCAGGCCACCGCTTTTACGTTCGCATGAACCAGATCGAAAAAATCATTGCCTTTCACCAAACTGATTTGGCGGAGTAGGTTCATTGGACGACTGGGTAATGGACGAGCGGGTTGAGTGGGTCTGACCCCGTCTGATCATCTTAGCAGGTCTGACCCCGCATGTCCGAACCAACGGGTCTGACCCCGTCTGATCACCCCGTCTGATCACTTTCCGCAAATCAAAATTACTTCTTCAGTTTTCGGAAGTTATCTGTTACAAAATGTATTACACTGACATTAGACAATTTTCCTAAAAATCATCACTCAACCAGAAACACATTCAATAAATATCCCACTTCCAGGAGGCGATCATGATGCTGCAACTCAATTATTTCACCTATAAAACTCAGCTCGGCCCTGTGACAATAGCAGACAATGGCAATGCCATCACCCATCTTCTGATCGGCGACCCCGCCACCGACTTCCTCAACTCAGTCAACGGTCATCTCAACGAAACACAACTGATCCGGCAAGCCCACCAGCAGCTGGAAGCCTACCTCAGCGGCACCCGCCAAACCTTCGATCTTCCCATCGCACCCACCGGCACCAATTTCCAGCAGCGGGTTTGGGAAGCCCTCAGACAAATTCCTTTTGGTTCCACCCAATCCTATGCCGATATAGCCAAAAACATAGGCAGCCCCAGCGCCTCCAGGGCAGTAGGGACCGCCTGCGGCCGCAATCCCATCCTCATTATCACCCCGTGCCACCGCGTTATTGGCAAAAGCGGCAAACTCACCGGCTTTGCTGCTGGCCTCGACGTCAAAACAGCCTTGCTCCAATTGGAGAAAGTCCTTCCCGCAGAATCTGCCCATGATCCCAGCTAACTTGAATATCAATCTACCCAACAACCCAGCCTATCTCCCGTACCCGGACCACGCTCTGGATCACCTGACCGCACGAGACCCCGCTCTCGGCCGCGCCGTCCTTCAATTTGGCCGCCTGGAACGCCTCGTGGCCAAGGATCCCTTCACCGCCCTCGCCAGCGCCATCACCGGCCAGCTCATTTCCACCAAAGCCTATGATGCCATCTGGGGCCGCCTCAAGGACCACCTCCAGACAGTCACGCCTCGATCCGTCTATGACGCCGGCCACGAAGCCCTTCGCACCTGCGGTCTCACCCAAAGTAAAGCCACCGCACTCCACCAGGCTGCCGCGGCCATCCTTTCCGGCGCCTTCGACCTGAACGCCGCCGCGACCATGGACGACGAGGCCGCCATTCATCACCTCAGTTCTTTAAAAGGCATTGGCCGATGGTCATCCGAAATCACCCTCATCCACGGCTTCCTCCGTCTCAACATCCTCAGCTATGGTGACGCTGCCATCCGACGCGGTATGTGCAATGTGTATGGTGTGCCGACCATCGGCAAAGATTTTTTCGAAACCTGTAAAACCGCCTATTCGCCCTATGGTTCGGTAGCGTCCATCTATTTATGGAAATCTGCATTTTCAGAAATATTGTAGCCGCCTATTTCGAACAAAAATAATACCTGGAGGTCCTATGCTGACGCCTGCGCAAAGAGCCATGATCAAAGAATCAAATTCAATCCACGATGATCTCCAGAACCTCCTGAAGACCCTCGCCGAACCCGCCTATCAAAAGTTCGCCTCCGCGCTGCTGCCGGGGACGTCTAATCTCCTTGGCGTTCGGCTGCCGGTCCTGCGCCAGATCGCTGGCGACATCGCGAAAGGGGACTGGCCGAATTACCTCAGCATGCCCACTGACACCTACTTCGAGGAGACCATGCTGCAGGGCATGGTCATTGGACACGTCACAAAAAGAAACACACGGGGTCAGACCTACTCGTCTACAAAAGATGACACACGGGGTCAGACCTACTCGTCTCTCAAAGGTCTCGACTCGAATCAGACACACGGGGGCGATAGGCGCAAGCCGCAGACCCACTCCTATCTAAAAGCCTTCATCCCCAGAATTAACAATTGGTCCGTGTGCGACAGCTTCTGCGCCGGACTCAAATTTGTCAAAGAGAAGAGGGAAGAGACCTGGCCATTTCTCATGGACTGCCTGAAGTCCGACCAGGAGTTCGAATTTCGTTTTGGGGCGGTCATGCTCCTGAATCATTATCTAACCGATGATTGGATCGACGCCGTCCTGGATGCATATTATACCCACACTCACCAAGACTATTATGCGAAGATGGCCATCGCTTGGGGCCTTTCCCAGGCCTTCGCTTTTGACCCGCAGAAAACCTTAACCCAATTTGAACACCGGTGGGTAATAGGCTCAGCCACGATAGGAGAAGCAGCAACAGGCAAAGCTGCACATAGTACAAACACTACAGAAGCCGCCGAAGACCAGGATGTCTTCATCCGCCAAAAGACCTTCCAGAAAATCCTCGAATCCAACAAAGTCAGCCCCGAGCATAAAACCATCATCAAAGCCATGAAAGAAGGGGAGCCCCGTGGCTAAAAAAGAACTTCCAGACAAGGAATTGCATCCCACCCACCAGGACAAACTTGCCGCCGTCCTGAGCTCCGACCCGGCGTTCGATGGCCAATTTTTCTACGCCGTCAAATCCACCGGGATCTTCTGCCGCCCGTCCTGCAAATCCAAAAATCCAAAAGTCGAGAACATCGACTTCTTTGATACAAGTGATGACGCCCAACGCGCCGGCTATAGGCCCTGCAAACGCTGCCGGCCTGATCTGCTCACTTATGAACCCTACAAAGACAATGTCGAGGCGATCTATAACACCATCACCACCCATCTCTTGGATCAAGAGTCCCTGGCCGCCCTTATGAAAGCTTTGGGTGCCCACCAGGACCCTCTCAGATCCGCGTTCAAGGCACGTTATGGCAGCCTGCCATCGGCAATCATCACCCAAAAACGTCTCTCCCTAGCTGCCGATGGTCTCCTCACCACCACCAAGCCCATCCTCCAAATCGCCCTCGACTGCGGCTTTTCCAGCCAGTCCGCCTTCTACGACGCCTTCAAGCGCACTTACCACACCTCTCCAGGGAGATACAGGATACAGAACACAGAACGCTAATTCATAAGAGTTCATTTGAAGGTGTCCAGAAAGACACCTTTTTTAATTGATTTGAACAACCCATTATCAATGCCGGTGACGCGGACAACTTCTGAGTTAGTGACGCGGACGAGTTTCACTCTAGTGACGCGGACGGCTTTCAATTTGGTGACGCGGACAAGTTTCAACTCGGGGCCAGAGCTTCGTAATATTCCCGTAATATTCCGACCTCATTCCCCACCACATTGCTCGGCTTTGTACGTGAAAAAGTGCAAGAATTCTGCCGGAATTCCGCCCAGCGAGCCTTGACACAACCTTAACCACGTATTATACTTGATTTGAATTCCCACCTATAAACTCGGGATTGAATCATAACACAAACTTACAACACAAAAACCCGACATCATTTTGACAAGACAATTACATTGTACACAACTTAATTCACTTTCTCCAATAAGCACCACCACAACCCTATGAGGTGACAAAAATGAAACTCTCCACCCGCGGCCGCTACGGCCTCAAAGCCATGTTCGACCTGGCACTGAACGACGGCGACGTCCCAGTCTCCCTGACTTCCATCGCGGAGCGGCAGGGGATCAGCGTCAACTACCTGGAGCAGCTCATCGCGCCACTGAAAAAAGCTGACCTCGTCAAGAGCGTCCGCGGCGCCCAGGGCGGCTACCTCCTCAACAAGCCCGCTGACCAGATCAGTGTCGCCGACATCCTGACCGTCCTCGAAGGCCCCCTCGGCCCCACCGAATGCGTCCGGCTCCTGGGAGACGACGCCTGCGAGCAGGCCGACTACTGCGTCACCCACATGATCTACGAAAAAATGCGCGACAGCCTGCTGCAAGTCGTCACGACCATTACCCTCAAGGACATGGTCCTCGACCACAAGCGCATGCACGCCGGCCCCATCGACACACAATTTTTCTGCAACAAATAGAAATAGACTATCATCCCGAAGGAGTCCTGCCCAATGAGAAGCGTCTACATGGACCATTCCGCCACCACACCTGTCAAACCAGAAGTCGTCCAGGCCATGCTCCCATACTTCACCGAAATCTACGGCAACGCCTCCAGCGTCCATGCCTTTGGCCGCGAGGCCCGAAAAGGCGTCATGAGCGCCCGCCAGACCATTGCCGACTTCATAGGCGCCCACGCCGACGAGCTCTACTTCACCGCCGGCGGCACTGAGTCCGACAACTGGGCCATCCGCGGCGTCGCCTACGCGAACAAAGCCAAGGGCAACCATATCATCACCACCACCATCGAACACCACGCCGTCCTCCACGTCTGCGAGATGCTGGAAAAGGAAGGCTTCGAAGTGACCTATCTCAAGACGGATGCCGATGGTCTCATTTCCCTCAAAGACCTTGAAGCAGCAATCCGCCCAAGCACCACCCTGATTTCCATCATGGCGGTCAACAACGAGATCGGCACCATACAGCCCATTGAAGAGATCGGCCACATCGCCAAAAAGCACGGGGTCCTCTTCCACACCGACGCCGTCCAGGCCCTCGGTAAGATCGAGCTCGACGTCAACAAGCAAAACATCGACCTCATGAGCTTTTCCGCCCATAAACTCTACGGACCGAAGGGCATCGGCGCTCTCTACGTGCGAAAAAGCGTCCGCATCAAGAACCTCATGGACGGCGGGGCACAGGAAAAGAAGAGAAGACCGGGCACGGAAAACGTCCCGGGCATCATAGGCTTTGCCAAGGCCGTCGAGATGGCAGCGGAAGGTTTTGAAGAGACCAACGCCCGTCTGATCCGCCTGAGAGACAAGATGATCGCCGGCATTGAAGCTCAGGTCCCTTACATCCGCCTCAACGGCCACCGCACCCAGCGCCACCCGGGGAACGTCAACTTCTGCTTTGAGTTCATCGAAGGCGAGTCCCTGCTCCTGAGCCTCGACCTCGTAGGTATCGCCGCCTCAAGCGGTTCGGCGTGTACCTCAGGCTCCCTGGATCCATCTCATGTTCTCATGGCCATCGGCCTGACCCATGAAATTGCCCACGGCAGCCTTAGACTCTCCCTCGGCGAATTCACCACCGACGAGGACGTCGACTACGTCATTGAGCAGCTGAAGCCAATCGTTGAGCGGCTTCGCAGCTATTCACCACTATATGAAAAAGCCACTGGAGGATCACGATAATGTACAACGAAAAAGTCATGGAACACTTCACCAATCCAAGAAATGTCGGCGAAATTGTTGATGCCGATGGTATGGGTGAAGTCGGCAACGCGAAATGCGGCGACATCATGCGCATGTACCTCAAAATTGAAGACAACCGCATCGTTGATGTCAAGTTCAAGACCTTCGGCTGCGGATCCGCCATTGCGTCCTCCAGCGTGGCTACAGAGTTGATCAAGGGCCGTACCATCAAAGAAGCCCTCGCACTCACCAACCAGGAAGTCATCTCGGCCCTCGGCGGCCTTCCGACGGTCAAGATCCACTGCTCCGTCCTCGCCGAGCAAGCCATCAAAGCCGCGCTCCTCGACTACGCCAACAAGAATGGCCTGACTTTCGAGGAACTCGCCAACTTCAACCCGGATGACGATGGTCACGACCACGGCCACGAGGACGACGAGCACGCGCACTAATCTGACCAAAGATGCAGGCCAATACACCTGCATCTTTGTTTTTGAAGTTTGGTGACGCGGACAACTTTCACTTTGGTGACGCGGACAACTTTCAAACCGGTGCCAGAGCATGCGATAACCGTTCTCAACCAGACAATCTTTTCCGTACGTCAAGTACCACCCATCCCTTTAAACCCCCGAAACGGAGGATCACAGCAATGCCAAACAAAAACCGCGTCGTCGTCGGCATGAGCGGCGGCGTCGACAGCACTGCCACCGCCTGGCTCCTCAAGGAAGCCGGCTACGACGTCATAGGCGTCACCATGAAGCTCTGGGAAGACGACGACCCCGACTATGTCGAAAAAGAGGGGGGCTGCTGCAGCCTGTCCTCCATAGATGACGCCCGCCGAGTCTGCGACAAAATAGGCATCCCATTCTACGTCATCAACTTCAAGCCCGTCTTCAGAGAAAAAGTCATAGATTATTTCATAGATGAATACCAGCACGGCCGCACCCCGAACCCGTGCATTGCCTGCAACAAATATGTCAAGTTCGACGCCTTCATCAAAAAAGCCCACGAACTCGACGCCTACTACGTCGCCACGGGCCACTATGCCAAAGTCGAGCAGCTCCCGGACACCGGCCGCTACGTCATCCGCCTCTCCGAAGAGAAGCGCAAAGACCAGACCTACGTCCTCTGCAATCTCACCCAGGACCAGCTCCAGCACATTCTGATGCCCCTGGGCGACTTCGACTCCAAAGAAAAAGTAAGAGAAATCGCATCCCGCTTCGACCCCCACGTGGGCGGCAAATCCGACTCTCAGGAAATTTGCTTCATCCCGGACGACAACCACTCCCGGTTCCTCACGGAACACCTCGGCGACCAAATCGTCCCCGGTGACTTCGTCGATCCGGAAGGCAAAAAACTCGGCATACACAAGGGCATTGTCCATTACACTATTGGCCAGCGCAAAGGCCTCGGTTTATCCCTCGGCCAACCGGGCTATGTCACCAAAATCGAAACCGATACAAACCGCGTCATCATAGGCGGGGCAGAGGACGTCTTCTCCGACACCCTCTACGCAAGCGACCTCAATTTCATGCCCTTCGAGACCCTCGAGGAACCCATGCACGTCCTGGCAAAAATCCGCTATGCCGCGCCACCGGCCCCAGCCACCCTCAGTCCGGCAGGGGAGGACCGCGTCAAAGTCCTCTTTGACACCCCGCAGCGCGCCATCACTCCAGGTCAGGCCGTCGCGTTTTATGTCGGTGATATGCTAATCGGCGGGGCGACGATCTTATAGCCCGCCACCTCCAGTCCAAAAAACAGAGTTCTGCCGATGGTCACACCCACACAACCCAATTCACCACTACAAGCCCTGCCAGCCCAAACCTGCAGGGCTATTTTTGCGCCCCACCCCCCATCCTGCATGAATTCCCCCAATTTACACAATCTTTTGTTTTAGACCGCCCATTTGGTGCTATAATAGCAATAGAGTTCTCATAATTATGACAAAGCCAAAATTAGCACAAACCATTCCGAACACAAACAACACAAAACAATCCCCTAAGCATAGAGCTGAACTGCCTACAACCCTCTACGCCATCACAGCTTCCGGAAGGATGACACCTGATGACACCACTGTTCCTACTGGCCGCCCTGATCCTGCTTAACGGATTCTTCTCTGCCTCCGAGATCGCCCTGATCTCCCTGAACGACAAGAAAATCCAGTCCATGGCAGAAGACGGCCATCTTAAAGCCATCAAACTCAGAAAAATCCTCGGCGAGCCCAGCCGCTTCCTTGCCACCATTCAGGTCGGCATCACCCTAGCCGGTTTCCTGGCCAGCGCCTTCGCCGCGCTCTACTTTTCGCCGCGTCTTTACATCATCATGAAACCAGCCCTGACGGACTTCAATTTATCAGATGCCACCCAGGTGAACCTTTCCGTCATTCTCATCACCCTGGTTCTGTCCTACTTCAGTCTCGTCCTGGGCGAACTCGTCCCAAAACGCCTCGCCAGCCATAACGCCGAGAACTTTGCCATGGCCGTCATCGGCCCGGTCACGCTACTCTCCGTCATTACATATCCTTTCGTCCGCTTCCTGACCTTCTCCAGCAACTTCTTCGTCCGCCTCTTCGGCATCGACCCCCTCCACGAGAACGAAAATGTCACCGAGGAAGAGATTCGAATGATGGTCGACGTGGGCGAGGAGAAGGGCACCATTGAAATTGACGAGAAGGAAATGATCAACAACATCTTCGAATTCAACGACAAAACTGTCGACGACATCATGACCCACCGCATGGACATCGTAGGTCTGCCCCTCGAGGCTACCCTCGAAGAAACCGTGACCCTCATCAATGAGGAGAAGTACTCCCGCATCCCGGTGTACGACGATACCATTGACAGCATCGTGGGCATTCTCTTTTCCAAGGATATCCTCCAGTACCTCGCCGGCTCATGGAATACAGAGATTTCTGCCGATGGTTTCAAGCTCCAGCCCCTCCTCCGCAAGCCCTACTTCGTCCCAACCTCCAAGCATACGGATGACCTCCTGCGAGACTTCAAAAAGAACAAGGTCCATATGGCCGTTATCATCGATGAATACGGCGGCACCGCCGGCATTGTCACCCTCGAAGATCTCCTCGAAGAAATCGTCGGCGACATCTCTGATGAGGATGATGAAGACGATCTCCTCCAGGACATCACGCCCATGGAGGATGGCTCTTATCTTGTCGAAGGCCTCGCCAGCCTCGAAGAACTCGAAACCTACTTCAAAGTCAACCTTCCCACCGAGGAATTCAAGACCGTCACCGGCTTTATCATCGGCGAACTGGGCAATATTCCGGAAGAAGGGGAGCACCCAACCTTCGACTACGACGGCCTGACCTTCCTCGTACTGGAAGTCGATGACAAGCGCATCACCAAAGTACGGGTGACGCCACTGTCTGAGGAGATGGAGACCACGGAAGAAGAATCCTAATGAATTCACAATCGAAATGGAAAGAAGGCCCAGCGCCTTCTTCTTTTTTTGTTTTGAATAGAACTTTATGACAAATTTTTTCCAGACCCCATTTTTCTGGATTGTCTTTTCGAAAATATTATATAGAGCGTCGTCATGCAGCAAACCAATGACTTAGATAGGGGAGATGTAAAATGACATTTAAGGGTAAATCCATTTTGTCCATCCTGGTGTTGGCCGTCGTCTTGTTCACGCTGGTAATCCCGGCATTGGCCAGTGACGAGACGGAAAATCTCGTTTTTAATGCGCCTGAGTCCATCAAAGCAACGCTTAATTTTGACAAACAGATCACGCATTATGATTGGGCACTTGATAAAAAGGTTCAGAGCAGCATCACGCTGAATAATGGCGATAGTCAAAATGTGGCGTACACCATCGAAGCCACGCGCAGCATATCTTTGATTGAGAAATTTTATTCATTGACTGTGGAAAACGTTAAGATTCAGAACACAGGCAAAGGCGCTGCAAACCAAGTCAGTGTCAAAGCCATCTTAGAAGCAAAAGCATCTTCAGCAGACAGCGTTTGGGTCACACTTGCTGAACAAGCAATAAACAATCTCGGCCCAATTCAAAAAGATGCCATTTTGCCGCTCAACTTCAATGCCATAACTTTCAAAGCGCTGAACAATTATGCTGACTATCGGCTGAAAATCGTAGTCTCTTATAATAAGGGAGAGCTGACTGAGACTAAAACGGTTAGTCTTGATGATGATAACACAGCGGATATCCTAGATGCCAAAGACGCTGCTGCCATTCTAACAGACACTCTTGGATCAGCGCCAACAGGTTTCGTCTGGATGTATGTCAGTGCTGGTGAATTCCCACAAGTCTTGAATAATACTAAGACCATCAACTATAATGTTCAAATTCAAAATCTTTCAGTAGATGAAGCAGCAACTATTGAACTTTCCAATATAGCGACCCTCACAGAAATTGATACAAGTACAGCGCGCATGGATACTGCAAAGCTCCTGGTGTATGTCAATAAATCGGATCAAAATGATGACGGTGAGGATGACGACGACCAGGATCAGCCTGAGATCTCATACCCAGCCGCTCCAGCTGTGGCCAATGCCATCCTGAAGGAAAAAGGCATGGAAAGCAGATATGAAAAAGGCAATAACAAGAAAAACGGCAAGCCTGAGTATGGCAATTATATCGCTGAAGTAGCCAAGGCCATGACCCAGGAAGCTAAATTCCCGGCTTATGACTCAAATGGCACTTGGAATGGCACCGACTTTGTTGAGAAAAGCAGTGTCGATGCCTATAAGACGGCCATCTATAACTTCCTTGAATCCTTAAAACCGGAGGAATTCTAAAGATTCCTATTAGATTCAAAATATAAATATGGTTTTCTTATACTTGGGCCGCTCAAATGAGCGGCTCTTTTCTTACAGCCATTGCAAATAGCAAATTCGACTGATATAGTTTAGAAGAAGAGGAACCGGCAATCCTCAAGACATCAAAGAATGAATGATTTGAAATAGGATCAAAACCCCAATCCAAAGGAAGAATCCTCATCCTTCGAAAGGAGCCCATCTATGCCGCAACTAAGTTTTACCGGCGTTAAGGTTGAAGAAGTCAAAACCATTGGCAGCGCTCTGACTGATGCATTAGCCAGGATCGTGGAGGCCCCGCGGGATTATTTCAGTTATGAAGTCTTGGAGCATCCCTTTATCTTTGATGGTGAAATTGTGCTGTTCACACCGGTTGTGGAAGTGAAATGGTTTGACAGGGGACAGGTGGTTAAAGATCAAATGGCCGGCGTCATTGATCAAGCGGTTCGAAGCCTGGGCTATGAACACATTGAAATCATTTTCGAAGCCCTCCTACAGGAAAGCTACTATGAAAGCGGCGTTCATTACTAAAACATTACCATCCAACCAATTGAAAAAGGAGACTAAACCCATGCCAAAGCTCGTATTCAAAGGCGTCAAACTCGAAGAAATCAAAGACATAAGCACTCAGCTGGTGGATACCTTGGCCGGCATTGCCAACGCTCCGAGACACGTGTTTACCTTGGAATGCGTTGAGAATCCATTTATCTTTGACGGAGAGATCGTCCAGCCTGTTCCGGTGGTCAGCGTTCAGTGGATTGACCGGGGACAGGCTACCAAGGATCTCATGGCCACCGCCATAGATCAAGCCGTTCGCTCCAGGGGCTACGAAGACGTTGAAGTGGTATTTTCCGAACTGAAAAAAGGGGATTACTATATCAACGCCAAGGTGTATTGACAGCTGACGTCTTCAATATGAATAACAGCCAACGGGCCGCATCACACTCCGCGGATCTGTTGGCTGTTTTCATTTTCAGATTTTCGGCTCTAGGTAAATAGTTGGGGTGGGGATTCTCTGAATCCCTGCTCCTTTAATGTTTTTCTAGGCTTGCGTTACCACCGGTGATAGACTCACTGCCGCAACCCATTGCAAAAACAAGCGGGGACAGACCGCCAAAACACGCCGCCGGATCTGTTCCCATCGTACTCCAACGCCCCAAAAATCTTAAAGCGCTCCAATCAACTCACAATACACCAAACACGCCTCTTCAATCTGCTTCACCGCGCAGCGCTCGTTCACCATGTGTGCCAGCTTATATTCACCCGGTCCAAATCCAATGCACGGAATCCCCATGGCAACAGGCGTAATGGCGTTGGTCCCAAAATCCCAGAAGTCAAACGCCTCAGGTACCGAACCACTCACAGCTTCAACCGCCCGAATCATTGCCTGGGTCAAACTATGATCCTTCTCAATCTTCCAAGGATTATGCATTGGCTCGTAAACCAAAGGTTTCCCCGTCCATGTCGTATGATACAGAGTCCCAACTTCCCAGGAAGCCTTCTTACCGGCAATCAGCCCCTCCATCTCCGAAGCAACCTGCTCCAAAGTCTCCCCAACCGCAAGTCTTCTATCCAGATAAATGCTGCACTCACTCGGTACCGCGTTCAGTGACACGCTTACAGATGAAATATCCGAGAGCACCACCGTTCCATGAGCCTCATCCGACTTGTATAGCGACTTATTCAGCGCGTCCACCCGCGAAATGATCTCCGCCATTTCATATACCGCATTCACGCCTTTCTCAGGCGCAGAACCATGTGCAGAGACTCCGTGAGTCTTAATCCGCATCTGTGCCTTGCCTTTATGCCCCAGCACAATCAGATTGTCACTAGGTTCACAAATTACACAAAAATCCGGACGCAGAGACAACTCCGCATACAAATGCTTCAAATTCTCCCCATCACAGTACTCCTCACACACCGTCCCCGTCACGTAAACAGTCTTGTCCTCCAGATACCCCAGCTCCCGAGCCAGCGCAGCCGCATACACACTGGCGCATAGCGCTGACTTCATATCCACGCTGCCGCGGCCCCAAAGATAGCCATCAGCAACGGCACCGGAAAAGGGTGGGTGAGTCCAGTCCTCCGCGTCATGCACTTCCACCGTATCCATATGTGAGTCGAATTGAAGCACTACCGGCCCATTGCCTATGCGCCCAACCACATTCCCAGTGGAATCAATAAACGCCTCATCATACCCCAGCGCCTTCATCTCCGTCAGCACCAGCCTCGCGAACGCCTCCTCAGAATTAGTAAAACTCACCGTCTGAACCGCTCTCTGAGCAAACCCAATCAACTTCTCGCTATTCAACATCCGCAATCTCTCCCTCTGTACTAAATAGTAAAATCACAGAATCCTCATTCAATCCCAATATAGACTTTTCATCCAAATACAAAGGATTAGACAGCACTTCTTCCACCAGGCCCAGTCCCACCGCGCCGGATTCCCCGGAACTGAACGCCGGATCGGCTCCAACAGGCGCCTTGGCACGCGCCATACCCTTAAACGTCAGCTCATCCGAACACTTGATAAAACAATTTGAAGCCGCCTTGAGCAGGGGAAAGGTCACCGGATTCGCCTCACCACAGTTCAGCCCAGCCATGGCCGTATAAGGCTCTCCGCCAATATTCACCCTATGTCCCGACGCCGAAGATTCATATAGACACGCCACATTCTCCGCCTCCATGACCCCAACAAAAGGCATAGCCTCCCCAAAATGATGCAGCAAGTACCATAGCACACCGCCGGCCATGGATCCAACACCCGCCTGCACAAACACATGGGTTGGCGTCAAGCCAGACGCCTCCATCTGCACCAGCGCCTCGCGCACCATAGTCGAGTACCCCAGGACAATATCATTTGGAATCTTCGTGTACCCCGGCAGCGCCGTATCCTGCACCAGGATCCCGTCGTGCTCAACAGCAAACTGCGCCGCATATCGCACCGTATCATCATAGTTCATCTCCGTTACCACCACCTCAGCCCCAAAAGCCTCAATCGCCCGAACCCGCCGCGCCTCGCTGCCCTTGGGCATAAAAATGACCGCCCGCTGCCCCAACGCCCGCGCCTGCCATGCCAGCGCCTTCCCGTGGTTGCCATCCGTACAGGAAACGAACAAGTAAGACGATCGAGGCTGCGCCGCCATGATCCTGTGAATGGCGTAGCTCACTCCCAGCCCTTTAAACGCGTTCAGCCCAAACCTCTTCGACTCATCCTTCACAAAAATCTCCCGGACCCCGAGGCTTCCCGCCAGATCATGAAGCCGCACCAGCGGTGTCCGCTCATAGCCTGCCATAGACGCGTGAAACGCCTCGACCTCCGCGAACCTTTCAGGCAATACCCCATTGTTTGTGTATGCCGATGGTTCCCTCACCATCACTTCCATCCACTTCATTATCTCTACCATCCTTTCTCCTGACAGCGCCAAGTGATTCATGACACCCTTTAACCCTTGACCTCGACCAACTATGTTGTCCGCCAGCGTTTTAAATTTTGTTTTTTAAAAAGTTTCCTCTCGATTAATGCCATTATATTGCTAATCAATGTGTTACTATATAAATAAAGCGCTTAAAAATATCGCTATATTGATCAAATGTGAAAAAGCGCAAAAAGGACAAGGAGGTCTCCCGTGCAAGTTTATGAAATCCTACTCGACCAGTCCAGCAAAGAAACCACCCGCCACGGCACCTTTGAATTCCCCCTTGCCATTTATACCACTGAAATCAGCAAAAATATACTAGGCTCAATCCCATGGCACTGGCATGAGGAACTCCAGTTTTGCGTCATCACCGAAGGCACAGTCGAAATTCAGATCAACAGCGACACCGTCGTCCTGACAAAAGGGGAGGGGATCTTCATCAATGTGGGCCAAATGCACCAAGCCAACAACCATCGTGGTTCCAATGGCGCCTATATCTGTATCGACTTTCACCCCAACCTGATTTCCGGCTACACTGGCAGCATCCTGTATTCCAAATATGTCGCTCCTTATATTGAGCACCAGTCAAACCCCTATATCATCTTAAGGTCCGATCAGACCTGGCAAGCCGGCGTGATCCGGCGACTCCTCGACATCGAAACCGCCCAGCGCAGTGGAGCTCCAGACTTTGAGCTCCAAATCCACATCCTGCTCCTCCAGATCTGGCAAACCCTCCTTCACCACAGCTTCAAAGCATTACCGTCGAACCCCACACAGTCCTGGGATCCACGCATAAAAATTATGATGGAATACATCCACACCCACTACACAGAACCCTTCAAACTCAACGACCTCGCCGCCGCTGTCAGCCTCTCAAAGAGCGCCTGCTGCCGCACCTTCAAAAAACACGTCAAGCGCACCGTTTTCGACTACCTCCTCGACCACCGTCTCATCGCGGCCACACGACAGCTTCTCACCACCGACGCTTCCATCACCCAAATCGCCTACGACTGCGGTTTCGGCAGCGCCAGCTATTTCATCGAAAAATTCAAAGTCAAAACCGGAACCCCACCGATGGTCTTCCGCCGCCAAAACACTACCACCAGCAACTAAAAGTGAACAGACGGGGTTGATATGTGCAACCGCAGCAGCCACAGACCCGACCTGCAATTCTCACATTTCCATTTTGAGGTGGAAATTGAATAATGGGTTGGAGAATTGAGTATTTGAATGACGCAGTCGTGAAACATCTTGCAAACCATTCTCAATTATGCTACAATACGCTATAGTGTTAACTTAGAACCACTTCACTTCATACTTAAACCGCAATGATGGAGAATTACACGTCGCCCCAAAACAGAGAGCAGCCAACCGCTGAAAGCGCTGCACCAGACGTCTATGCTACTCCGGAGCACCGGCCAAAACCCGGCGCCACGCGGGCGTTATCCGCGATGTTTTTCAAGACTTCAGAGAGATTCCCTTATAGCAGTGGGCGCCCAGGCACCACTTGCAGCAGAAGGGGATAATCAGGGTGGTACCGCGGGCAAACAAGCGCTCGTCCCTGATCCAATCTGACGTCTTTTTTGTTGCCTTAAGTCTCTAAAAACAACTCCCATCGAAAGGACTGAAATCACTCATGAAAAATCTCGGTCTCAACGAAATCAGACAGCAATTCCTCGACTTCTTCGAAAGCAAAGGCCACACCGTCGAATCCAGCTATTCTTTGGTCCCTCAGCAGGACAAAAGCCTCCTGCTCATCAACGCCGGCATGGCCCCGCTGAAAAACTACTTCACAGGCGCAGAAACGCCGCCCAACGTGCGCATGGCCACCTGCCAAAAGTGCATCCGCACCGGCGACATTGAAAATATAGGCCACACCGCCCGCCACGCCACCTTCTTCGAAATGCTCGGCAACTTCTCCTTTGGCGAGTACTTTAAAGAAGAATCCCTCAAATGGGGCTGGGAATTTGTCACCGAATGGCTCGACATGGACCCGAACCTCCTCTGGGGCACCGTCTATGAAGAGGATGATGAAGCCTACGCCATCTGGCGCGATGTCATCAAGCTCCCTGAAGAGCGCCTCGTCCGCCTGGGCAAAAAGGACAACTTCTGGGAAATCGGCACCGGCCCATGCGGCCCATGCTCTGAAATCTACTTTGACCGCGGCCCGGCCTACGGCTGCGGCGCACCAGACTGCAAACCCGGCTGCGACTGCGACCGCTACCTCGAGTTCTGGAACCACGTCTTCACCCAGTTCAACCGGGACGAAAACGGCGAGTACCATCTCCTCGACAAGAAAAACATCGACACCGGCATGGGCCTTGAGCGCATCGCCTGCATCCTGCAGGGCGTCGACTCCATCTTTGATGTCGACACTATCAAGGCCATCCTTGAGCGCGTCGAAGAAGTCTCAGGCAAAAAGTTCGGAGTTCTGAGAGCCAACGACGTCTCCATCCGCATCATCACCGACCACATCCGCGCCGTCACCTTCATGGTTTCGGACGGGATCCTGCCAAACAACGAAGGCCGCGGCTACGTTCTCAGACGTCTCCTCAGACGCGCTGCCCGCCACGGCAAGCTCCTGGGTATCAAGGGCAGTTTCCTCGCCGATCTCTCGAACACTGTCGTCGCGGTCTCCAAAGAAGCTTACCCTGAGCTCGAGCAGCGCCACGACTACATCAAGAAGATCATCGAAATTGAGGAAGAGCGCTTCCAGCAGACCCTCGACCAGGGCCTCAGCATCCTCCAGGCAGATATCGCCGCTATGCAGGAATCGAATGAAACCGTCCTCGCCGGCGACAAAGCCTTCCGCCTCTACGACACCTACGGCTTCCCGCTGGACCTCACCAAAGAGATCCTCGAAGAGAAGGGCTTCACGGTCGACAACGATGGCTTCCTGAACGAGATGGAGCTTCAGCGCGAGCGTGCCCGTTCCGCCCGCGGTGACGCCGACGAGCTCGGCTGGGAAGGCGATCCGCTGAGTGCGCTGCCATCGGCAGTCACCAGCACTTTTAAGGGTTATGACACCCTGGAACTCACTTCGGAGCTCCTCGCCATTTCTACTGAGCAGGACCTGGCAGAGACAATCACAGCTGACGCTGTGCCGGTCAAAGCCCGCCTCGTCCTAAGAGATACCCCGTTCTACCCTGAAGGCGGCGGCCAGGTCGGCGACAAAGGCGTCATCACCAGTGAAGACGGCGCGGTTTTCAACGTCCATGACACGAAAAAGGGCACCGGCGGCATGATCGTCCACGTGGGGGAACTCGAGAAAGGCAGAATCACACGGGGTCAGACCCTGACGGCCAAAGTCGACCAGAACCTCCGCCTTGACACCGCCAGAAACCACACGGCGACCCACCTTCTCCACAAGGCGCTGCGCTCGGTCCTGGGCGCACACGTCGACCAGGCGGGCTCCCTCGTGGATCCGCACAAGCTCCGCTTCGACTTCACCCACTTCCAGCACTTGACGCAGGAAGAAGTCAAGGCGGTAGAGGATCAGGTGAATGCTCAGATCTTCGCGCCGCACGTGGTCGAAACCTTCTACAGCTCCATTAAGGAAGCCAAAGAGATGGGCGCTACCGCGCTTTTCGGCGAAAAGTACGGCGATGTCGTCCGCGTGGTCAAAGCAGGGGACTACAGCATTGAGCTCTGCGGCGGCACACACCTGGACAACACGTCCAAAGTCAGCGCTCTGAAAATCACCTCAGAGGGCGGCGTCGCAGCCGGCGTCCGCAGAATCGAAGCCGTTACCGGCCGAGGTTTCTACGCCCTCTACAAAAAACTCGAGAACCAGGTCGAAAAGACCTCCGAAGTCCTGAAGACCCCTCAGCACGACCTCATCAAAAAGGCTGAGAACCTCATGGAGGAGCACAAAAACCTCCAAAGAGAGCTTCAGGAGCTCAAGAATAAACTGGCAGCGGGTTCCATTGACGAACTCATAGCCAATGCCAAAAATATCAAAGGCATGAATGTCGTCACCGCGAAAATCGATGGCGCCGACAGCGACATGCTCAAAGACATTGGCGACCGACTGAAAGACAAACTTGAGAACGCTGTCGTCGTTCTTGGCACGCCAAGCGGTGACAAGGCACTCTTCGTCGTCATGGCTGCGCCTGGTGCCATTGCCCTTGGCGCACACGCAGGCAACATCATCAAAGAAGTCGCCAAAGTCGCAGGCGGCGGCGGTGGCGGGACACCGCACATGGCTCAGGCCGGCGGTAAAGACCCATCCAAGGTTGAAGCGGCGGTCAAGAAAGCAATCGAGGTCCTCGAAGCTTAAGATTTTCTTCAAATCCACGTTTCTATGAGTAGTTTCGACCCAAAATTGGGTATAACCGTGTCAAGGGGGTTGTATTATGGATAAAACCATGAAATTCAACGTAGATCAGCAGCAATCGGACGAGCGCAAAGAGATTCTCAAGTATGTCTATGGCGCTCTGAAGGAAAAGGGGTATCATCCAATCAACCAGATGATCGGTTATCTGCTTTCAGGCGACCCTACGTACATCACGACGCACAATGACGCCCGCAAAGTGATCCGCAGGGTTGAGCGCGACGAGATTCTCGAAGAGCTTCTCAAATTCTACCTCGACCACAACGTCGAGTAGTCGAAGGTAAACACCCGTGAACCGAATCACCCTTGGCCGCTCCGGTCTTGAGGTGTCCCGCATGGCTTTCGGCTCCCTCACCATGGGGCCCCTCCAGCGCGACCTCTCACCAAAAACCGGCGGCGACCTTCTCGTCTATGCCTATGAGCGCGGTGTCAATTTCGTTGACACCGCCGAACTCTACGGCACCTATCCCCACATCCGCGAGGCCCTGAAGGTCATTCCGCGCCGGGACTACGTCATTTCCACGAAATCCTATGCCTATGATTTCAAAACAGCCGAGGCCAGTCTGAACCACGCCCTTGAGGCCCTTGGGACAGACTACCTCGACTTGTTTATGCTCCACGAACAGGAGAACGCCCACACCCTTCGGGGTCACCGAGAGGCGCTGGACTATTTTCTGGAGCAAAAGCGAAAGGGCATCATTAAAGCCGTTGGCCTCTCCACCCACTTTGTGGCTGCCGTCAACGCCGCCGTCAAGGTCCCCGAGCTCGACATTATCCACCCCATTCTCAACCTGAAGGGGATCGGCATCCAGGATGGCACAGTCCAGGATATGCTGGATGCCATCCATGCCTTTAAAACGAGATTTGCCGATGGTGACGTCTTCACCATGAAGCCCCTGGCCGGCGGTCACCTGATCCGGAAGCCCAGGGACGCCTTTGATTTTCTGCTCAGCAACCCGGATCTGGACGCCATTGCCGTTGGGATGCAGTCCTTTGAAGAGATCGACGCCAATCTGGCGCTCTTTGACTCAAAGCCCATCCCAACCGAGATTCAAAGCAAGCTGAACCAAAAAGAGCGTCACTTGCTGGTCCAGGACTGGTGCACCGCCTGCGGCAACTGTGAGCGGCGCTGCCAGCAGCAGGCCATCAAAGTGATGCATGATCCGCTTTTCGAACCTACCGGTGCCCGGGCCGTCGTCGACCAAGACAAGTGCGTCCTGTGCGGCTACTGCAGCGCCGTGTGCCCAGAATT
This sequence comes from Acidaminobacter sp. QWL-03, assembly GCF_058683855.1. NCBI lineage: Bacteria > Bacillati > Bacillota > Clostridia > Peptostreptococcales > Acidaminobacteraceae > Acidaminobacter > Acidaminobacter sp. QWL-03. The sequence continues at coordinate 942,874 of NZ_CM178752.1, read as the reverse complement.
CTGTCTGAAGGTGATTTGACATTTTAAATTTAACTCCGGAAAAAATTATGGGTCTGGATGTGGGGGACAGGACCATCGGCATAGCTATCTCTGATGGCCTTGGCATCACCGCCCAGCCCAAAGAAACCATTCGCCGCGTCTCCCTGAAAGAGGACATTGACCGCCTGGTCGAGCTGATCCTGGAAAACAACATCATCAAAATTGTCATAGGCCTGCCGCTCAACATGAACGGCACCCTGGGACCGCAAGGCGAAAAAACTCAAGGTTTTGCACAAAAATTAGAAAAAAAACTCAAGTATTCTGATAGAATGGTAGGGAAGACTGTAGAGATTGTCTTCTGGGACGAACGGCTGACTACCGCCTCCGCGCAGCGCGCTTTGATTGAGGTGGATATGCGCAGGGAGAACCGCAGACAGATTGTTGATACCGTCGCAGCTGTCTTTATTTTACAGAATTATATGGACCACCAAAAAAATATGAGGTGATTTGACATGGAAGAGGATCGTATCATTGTATTAACGGATGAAGATGGCAACGACGTTGAATTTGAAGTCATTGTAACTATGGAAGTCGAAGGCAGCGAATACGCCGTTATGCTCCCGCTGGACGGCTCTGAAGAAGCAGTCATTTTCAAAATTGTCGTGGATGAAGACGGCAACGAAATCATGGAAACTGTCCTGGATGACGAAGAGTTCGAAGCCGTTGCGGCTGCCTACGAAGATCTCATCGAAGAAATGGAAATTGACGAAGACGAAGACGACGAGATCGAAATCGAAGAAATCAAGCACTAACACTCCCTGAAGCCACTTTGGATCCGCGGGGATCCCGAGTGGATCAGTCTGTCCACACCCAAATCAGTGAGGTGAAGTGAACTATGGAACAATCCATCGATGCCTTGAAGGATCAACTGAAGGAGAAGGGCTACAAGCTCACGCCACAGCGTAAGGCCATCCTTGAAACGATTCTTGAAAATCCCGGGCATCACTTAAGCACCGAGGAAGTTTATGACATCGTGAGGAAGCGCCGCTCGGATATTGGGCTTGCCACGGTTTACAGAACCCTGATGCTCCTGAGCGATCTCAAGGTCCTCTCGAAGATCAACTTCGAGGACGGCTGTGTCCGCTATGAGCTCTGCAGCTGTGAAGACGACCACCAGCACCACCACCTGATCTGCCGCAAATGCGGTCTGATCATTGAAGTGGAGGACCTGCTCGAAGATCTGGAAAAGCGTATCGAAAAGGATTATGATTTCAAGATCACGGATCACCGGCTCAAGTTCATCGGCTATTGCAGCAGTTGCAAGAAGGCTTAGTGCAAGGGCACGTACGCCCAGCACTCAAAAACTCAAACTATACGTTCAAGGCGGTAAAATTTCGCATTGCTGCGCTTTTGTCCTTTGCGATACGGCAGCGTATCGCCGAAGGGCTCGCCCGGTACTGCGAAATTTTACCATTAGATTATTTAATTGAAAGAACAGGTGAAATTTATGGTAAAAACGCCCCATCTAAAGGTCATGCCTTTGGGCGGAATGAATGAGATTGGCAAAAATATGACGGCCTATCAATACGAGGACGACATCATTGTTGTTGACGCTGGTCTCGCTTTCCCGGATGACGACATGCTCGGCATAGACATTGTCATCCCAGACATCACATTTCTAAAGAAGCATCAGGACAAGATCCGCGGCCTGATCTATACCCACGGCCACGAGGACCACATAGGCGCAACGCCTTATGTCCTGAAGCAGATTTCCGGCATTCACATGGTTGGCTCCAAGCTGACTATGGGCCTCATTGAAAACAAACTCAAGGAGCACAAGAACCTTGGGAAGCATACAAAAGCTATCGTCAAAGCCGGCGACAAAATCACGCTGGGCGCTTTTGAGATCGAGTTCATCCACGTGAGCCACTCCATCCCGGACGCTTTCAGTTTGGCGATCAAAACACCGGTGGGTACTATTATTCAAACCGGCGACTTTAAAGTCGACTTTACACCTATTGACGGCAAAATGACCGACCTTGCCCGCTTTGCCCAGCTTGGCGCAGAGGGCATACTGGCGCTGTTCGCGGACAGCACCAACGTCGAGCGTCCCGGCTTCACCATGAGTGAGCGCAACGTCGGCGAAACCTTTGACGAGATCTTCCACCACTGCGAGGGCAGGATCATTGTCGCGTCGTTTTCCTCCAACGTCCACAGAGTTCAGCAGGTCATCAACTCCGCTATGGCCAACGGCCGCAAGGTCGCCTTCGCCGGGCGCAGCATGCTGAACGTCACCACAGTAGCCATGGATCTTGGTTACCTCGCCGTCGCAGAAGATACTATCATTGACCTCAAGGACATTGACCGTTATCCGGACAATGAGATCACCATCATCACCACAGGCAGCCAGGGCGAGCCTATGAGCGGCCTGTCCAGAATGGCCACCAACGAGCACCGTCAGGTGGAAATCAGACAGGGTGACCTGGTCGTCCTGTCCTCATCGCCTATTCCGGGCAATGAAAAGAGCGTCACCAGAATCATCAACCTGCTGTATGAGAAGGGTGCCAACGTCATCTACAACGAGCTGGCAGACGTCCATACCTCCGGCCACGCCTGCGAGGGTGAGCTCAAGCTGATCCACGCGCTGGTCAAACCTAAATTCTTTGTGCCGTTCCACGGGGAGTACAACCACCTCAGACGCCATGCGCAAATGGCAGAGGAAATGGGCGTGCCCGGTGAAAATATCTTCATCATGCGTACCGGTGATACCCTGGAGTTCTCCAGACTGCATGCGAAGTTCGGCAAGCCGGTTCCGAGCGGCAACGTCATGATTGACGGCCTCGGCGTTGGCGATGTGGGCAACGTGGTCCTCAGAGACCGCAAGCACCTGGCAGAGGACGGCCTCATGATCGTCGTCGTCGCCATCCGCAAGGATACCGGTGAGATGGTCAACGCACCGGACATCATTTCCAGAGGCTTTGTCTACGTCAGAGAATCTGAAGAGCTCATGAACGGCGCGAGGGACACCATTGTCAACACGCTGAACAAGGCCATTTCCCAGAACGTCAGAGACTGGACCGGACTCAAGTCCTCCATCCGCGACGCGCTGCGCAGCTATCTCTATGAAAAGACCCGCAGAAGCCCTATGATCCTGCCGGTCATCATAGAAGTTTAAAAACCTCCAGGGAGGCACAGCCATGAACGTCTACGACGCTGCAAACAACCTGGCGCGTGCTATTAAAGACAGCCAGGAATACAAAAACTATAAACAAATGGAAGCGTCGGTCAAGACCTCTGAACCGGTCAAGAAGATGATTGATGATTTTCATGCCAAGCAGTTTGAGCTTCAAAAGAAACAAATGATGGGGGAACAGCCCTCAGAATTTGAAATGAAGCAGCTCCAAAAGTTAGTGGAGGTTGCTTCCATCGATCCTCTGGCTCGCGACTTTATCAGCGCTGAGATGCGCTTTACGCTGATGATGCAGGATGTCTCCAAGATCCTCAGCGACGTCATGGAGCTTGAAAAAAGTCAATAACAGGTAAATCTATAAGGTTATTTGGGCAATCACAGACAAACTTAGCACGCCTTTTCAGGATCAGTTCGCCTGCACAGGTCTGGCTGGGTTTGTCTTTATGTGAGCGCTATTCGCGCTGCGAGGTGTTAAAGTGGCAATGAAAAAATATTTGAATCTTCTTCTAATAATAGTCGCTGTGCTGGTCTTCACAGGCTGTGTGTCTGAAGCGGACTACACGGCAGTGGACCCTGCAGCGACGGATACTGTGATCCTGGAGATCCCCTCCGGTTCCACCGCGAAGTCCATTGGGGCATTGCTGGAATCCGAAGGGCTGATCCGCAGCGCGGACGCCTTTGTCAAAAAAGTCAAAGACATGGATGCCGCAGCGGCCCTTCAAGCGGGGCAGTACCAGTTCTCGAAGGCCATGTCTGTCGAGGACGTGGTGAAAGTCGTCTCCGGCGGCGAGGTCTACCGAAATACCTTCAAGGTGGTCGTCCCGGAAGGCTTTGAAGTCGTCCAAATCGCAGAGCGTTTGTCTGCCGATGGTCACATCGACAAAGACCTGTTCTACAAAGAACTGCAGACTGGTGACTTTGACTACAAATTTCTGTCACCCGAGGACCGTGAGACCAATCTGGAAGGCTTCTTATTCCCGGCAACCTATACCTTTGACGTTGGGACCTCTGAACACGACATCATTGACGCCATGCTGAAGAAGTTTGACGAGGTCTTTAAAGACGAATATTACACCCAGGCAGAAAGCCTGGGCCTGTCCGTTCGCGAGGTCATCACTATGGCCTCCATTGTCGAGCGTGAGGCAAGGGTCCATGATGAGCGGCCTATTGTCGCGGGGGTCTTTTACAACCGGATTAAGACGAAAATGGCCCTCCAGTCCTGCGCCACGGTTCAGTATATCCTGGGCGAGCGCAAGGAAGTGCTGTCCAACGCAGATATTGCCATAGACAATCCCTACAACACCTATAAATACCCAGGCCTCCCGCCGGCGCCAATCGCGTCTCCAGGTGAGCGTTCCATAAAAGCCGCCCTGTATCCGGCGGACACAGAATATTTCTACTTCGTCACCACCAACTTAGGAGACGGCTCTCATTATTTCTCAAAGACCTATGACGAGCATCTCCAGGCCGTTGAACGGAGCAAGCAAAACTAATGGGGGCGGGGGAAAATATACTGAATCCTGCCCTGGTGGCAGCGCTTCAGACCTTAACGCCGACCCTGGACCCATTCCTTAAAGACCTGGAAGCCTATGCCGCTGAGCACCGGGTGCCCATTTTGCAACCGGAAAGTGCCCAGCTTCTGGAACTCCTGACGGCCATGAAAAAGCCAAAGCACGTCCTTGAAATAGGGACTGCCATAGGCTACTCAGCGGTCAGAATGGCCATGGCCATGGGTGAAGGCAAGATCACCACCATTGAAAAAAGTCCTGAGATGATCGAACTAGCAAAGACTACTTTTGAAAATGCGAAGACGAAGGTCGTCTTTGAACAGCTGGAAGGGGATGCCGCGGAGGTTCTGAGAACCCTCAACCCGTCAGAGCCTTATGACCTCGTCTTCATTGACGCCGCCAAAAGTCACTATAAAACCTATTTTGACCTGGTGACCCCTATGCTGGCCCCTGGCGCCCTGGTCATCTCCGACAATGTCCTCTTCAGAGGCCTGATTGCCGATGATCAGCCAGTAGACAAACGCTTCAAGACCATTGCGAAGAACTTAAAAGCCTATTTAGCCTATCTGATGGCTCACGAGGATTTTATAACGTCTTTAGTTCCAATTGGCGATGGCTTCGCATTGAGTCTTTTGAGAAGGTGACAGGCACCACAGCGTGGTGCCTGTCACCCTCCTAAAATAATAAACTTAACGCGAAACGTACCCCATCCCAGAATTTGACGTTAAAGAAGGGTGACAGGCACCAATAGGCCAAAGGCCGCCGAGTGGAGCCTGTCACCCCCACTTAAGAACTATTATCTTATCGCACACCGTATCCCATTATCATCCCACTGAAAGAAGGATTCCACCCATGCCCAATAAACCCGAACTCCTCGCCCCGGCCGGCGACCTGGAAAAACTAAAATTTGCCCTTCACTACGGCGCAGATGCCGTTTATATTGGCGGGCAGACCTTTGGCCTTCGCGCCAGTGCCAAAAACTTCTCCTTTGAAGACATGCAGGCAGGCGTCGCCTATGCCCATGAACGCGGCAAAAAGGTCTATCTGACCCTCAACATCATTCCACACAATGAGGATCTGGCGCAGCTGGAAGCCTACATTGAGGATATTGGCAAGATTCCCTTTGACGCCCTGATCCTGTCAGATCCCGGCACTATGATGATGATCAAGGAAAAGCTGCCCAACTATGAAATCCACCTGAGTACTCAGGCCAACAATACAAACTTCATGAGCGCCAAGTTCTGGCATGCCCAAGGGGTCTCCAGAGTCATTCTGGCGAGGGAGCTCTCCTTTAACGAAATTAAAGAGACCATCTCAAAATCCCCGGAGGATCTGGAATTCGAGTCCTTCATTCACGGCGCCATGTGCATTTCCTATTCCGGCAGATGTCTTCTGTCCAATTATATGGCAGATCGCGACGCCAACCGTGGGGACTGTGCCCAGGCCTGCAGATGGAAATACAGGCTCGTGGAAGAGAAGCGCCCCAACGAGTTTTATCCCGTGGAAGAAACAGATCAGGGCACCTTCTTCTTCAACTCTAAAGATCTCTGCATGATTGGCTTCATCCCAGAGCTCATTCAGTCCGGCCTCGTCAGCCTCAAAATTGAAGGCCGCATGAAGAGCATCTACTATGTTGCGAATATCATCAGAGTTTACAGACGCGCCATCGACCGTTATTTCGCGGATCCTGAGCACTATACCTTCGATCCTGAGGATCTGAAGGAAATTCAAAAGGCCAGCCACCGCGAATTTACCACTGGCTTCTTCTTTGACAAACCGGATAAAAATGACCAGCTCTACCACAATTCCAGCTATGTTAGGGGCTATGACTTTGTGGGCGTCGTTCGGGACTATGATCCCGAGACCAAACTGGCCACCATTGAGCAGCGAAACCGTATGCTGATTGGCGAAGAAATCGAAGTCATGCGGCAGGCAAATAGCGACTACCATCAAAAAATTGAAATCATGCTGAATGAAAAGGACGAGCCTATAGACAGCGCGCCCCACGCTCAAATGATGCTTAAAATGAAGATGGATCAGCCGGTTCAGCCGCTGGATATTCTAAGACGTGAAAGGGAAGGGGACTGAAGGGTAATGAGTCGACCGATTCTGATTGGCATTGCAGGGGGAACGGGTTCCGGTAAAAGCACCGTGGCAAGAGCAATTTTTGAGTCTCTGCCAGAAAAGAACATCGCCATTATTATGCAGGACGCGTATTACAAAGATCAGTCCAGTCTCAGCTTTGAAGACCGTGTCAAGACCAATTACGATCATCCGCTCGCCTTTGACAACGATCTGTTGATCGAACAGCTGAAGAGCCTGTTGGATGGCAAGTCGATTTATCAGCCTCAGTATGATTTCTCTATTCACAACCGAATCAAAGAGACCGTCAAAATTGAACCCAAGGACATCATCATCCTGGAAGGGATCATGATCCTGGAGGATAGGCGCCTCCGAGAACTCATGGATATCAAAATCTTTGTAGACACGGACGCGGATGTGCGGATCATCCGCCGCATTGTTCGAGACATTGAAGAGCGTGGCAGAACCCTGGATGCGGTGATCAAACAGTACCTGACCACCGTCAAGCCTGCCCACGATCAATTCATTGAACCTATGAAAAAATATGCGGATCTGATCATCCCGGAAGGCGGCTATAACAAGGTCGCTATAGACATCATGGTTTCTAAAGTTAGGCAAGTTATTTCAGACAAATACCAGTAAAATCAGTCCTATTAACATAATCAAACGACATTCAAAACATTTGTACGTTCAACAATAAACCAATCCTCCTATAGAAATTTTCTATAGGAGGTTTTATTTTGCTTATAGCTTTTTACATAATATTATGGATTTATTAAATAAAAATCCCTTGTATTTTGTTCATATTGTTCTATAATGAGGTAAAGTTCGCTAAAGATAAGACTTTCAGGTGTTTTTTCGACAATTAACAACTTGTAAATAAGTGTGAAAAACTTCTTAAAAATGGAGAGTCACCCCATCATTCCTGTTTTTTCCTAAAACCTTCTCGTAACGAGTAAATATATTTGAAATTAGGAAAAATATTATTAGTTTTTATGTTAATTAAAAAGGAATTTGGGAATAAAAAGCGAATATAAGTTAAAAGTTGACATTAATCGTGACAAACTTTATTTTCTAAACCAATTCCAGTTTAGACGTTCTAATTTCATCCTTTGATCTTTTTAATGTTTTTAATTAAAACGCTTAAAAATGGGAATAATCTTGCATAGAGTGTCATCATAACAAAAACATCAGGAGGTTACCTTGGAAATCGCACTCTACATCCTCGTTTTCATTTACAGTCTGCTGGTCGGGTCTTTCCTGAATGTCTGCATCTACAGAATTCCCAGAGAGATGTCCATTGTTTTCCCGGGATCCCACTGTACCAGCTGTGACACCAAGCTCAAAGCCTATGAGCTGATCCCGCTTTTCAGTTACATAGCTCTCGGCGGGAAATGCCGCACCTGCGGCGAGAAGATCTCCGCGAGATACCCTCTGGTGGAACTGATGACAGCACTTCTCGTCACCTTCCAGTTTCACCGACTCGGATTTAATCTTTATTTTGCCTTCTTTGCCATTATGACCTTCATCCTGATTGTCATGACCATGATCGACTACGATCTTCAGATTATTCCGGATGGGTTGACTTTGATCCTTGGTATCGTTGGTCTAATTTACCTGGCTGCAGTCATTGTACCCACTGAAGGGTTGGAGGCTCTGATCCCCAGAGGCATCGGGTTTCTCCTCGGAGGTGGACTCTTTCTCCTCATAGCAGTCGTCTCGAAAGGCGGCATGGGCGGGGGAGACATTAAGCTCATGGCGGTCCTCGGACTATGGTTCGGCTGGCAGCACCTGCTTCTTCTCATGATGCTCTCGTTTGTCAGCGGCGCTCTGATCTCTGTAGCACTGCTCGCATTTAAAATCAAAGGCAGAAAGGAAGCGATTCCCTTTGGTCCTTTCATAGCACTGGCTGCATATTTAACCTCACTATTTGGCAATGAACTCATCACTTGGTATTTGAACTTATCCGCATGAGAGGGGGGCTGTCGTGATGAAGAAGCCTAAAGAAGTCAAACTCCAGGGAAAAGACATTTTGTCGCTGGACTTCGGTCAGCATACGACGAAGTTCGTTCTTGGAAAGGTCAGCAAGTCTTCCATGACTATTGACCGGGCACTTGAAATTCCTACGCCGTTTGGAAGTGTTGAAAAGGGACGCATTATTGATTTCGAGCTGCTCAAAAATCACTTCAAAGAATTCATTAAAAACGAAAAAATTAAGCCAGCCTATGTCATTTGCTCGGTCGAGAACAATGAAATTATCACGAGGGAAATCACCCTCCCTACGACCAATGAGGATCAGATGGATAAAATGCTGGAATTCGAAGTCCAGCAGTATATGCCCATAGAAATGAACGACTACATTGTTCAGTCCAAGATCATTGAGACCTTCGAGGAAGATAATGTCAAAAAGACCAGACTCCTGGCGGCTGCCATGCCTAAGGAAATGGCCAGAAGCTATTTTGATCTGCTTCACGGAGTCGATCTCAATGCCCATGTCCTGGACCTTCAATCCAACTCCATTGACAAGCTGCTTCAAGGTGGTTTTTTGATCAACGGCGACCCGGACTTCAACTCCAAATCCGTGGCGGTGATCGACTTTGGCTACAGCCACATCAACGTGGTCATGTTCGACAAGGGACAATACAAGTTCAACCGTTTGATTACTCAAGGCTCTGAAGCCATTGACCACAACCTTATCAGCTTCCTGGACTATACGAAGCGGGAAGCAGAAGAGAAGAAGATTACGCTGGTGGACATCAGCGAAGTCTACACTCAGGAAGAAGCGCACCTGCTGATGCTGGACGAAGAGACCATGAGGATCCGCAACATTGTCAAAAATGTGGTGGATACCTGGATCAATGAAATTGAGCGGATCTTCAAGTTCCATACTACACGCAGCACCGGCAACGCTATTGACAAGATCTATATTTACGGCGGAGCTTCTCAAATGGAAGGCCTGGATAAATACATCCAGGACAGCTTCAATATCCCGACGACCAGGATTCGTCAAATCACCAACGTGACGGTTCAAAACTCCACCTCCAAGACCATGATGCCTTTTGTCAATGCGCTTGGGGCTATGATCCGTCGATAGGGGGCGAAACAGATGAGAGATTATAACTTTTTTGAACCCTACGTGGATCGGAATAAGAAGAGCAGCAGTACCAGCAATGTCAATTATCCGCTGATCATCGCGCTCCTCGTCCTTTTGGTCGCCGCGCTCCCGGTCTTCAACCTGGTCCGCAGCTTTATGATGGATGCGGAGATCAAGTCTTTGGAAGCGGACGTCCTGAATGATCCCAACTATCCGCTCCTTGCTGAAGCAGACATGCTAAGGGCGGGCATCGCGGACGGCAAAGTCAGACTTGAAGTTCTCAAGAAAATGGATGTCGTCCTCACCGGCCAGGAATGGCTGGATGAAGCGTTTCTATTCAGTTTGATGAGCACCGTGCCGAAAGACCTTGAGGTCAAAAACATGGCCCTCAATCCGGGCAAGGAAATTCAAATTTCCGGTTCGGCAACAAATAAGCCTGCTATAGCGGAACTCGAATACAATTTGAGGAATACTGACCGTTTCGAGAACCTTCTGGTCAGAAGCATCAACAACACCGAAACCGGTTTCTATGATTTCACCATGACCTTGAGAGTGAAAGGAGCGGGTGAAGATGCGGCTAACTAATCGTGAAAAACTCCTCCTCCTTGTCCTCCTGTTCGCCGTCATAGGCTACTTCACCTTCAAGTATATCGTCACCCCGCAGTGGGCCGCGCTGGACGAGAAGGAAGCGGTACGAAATGAATGGCAGGCCAAGAAAGCCGAGCTCGAAACCATAGATCAGACACTGGTTCAGCTCAATACGGAGTGGTCGGCGCTGGATGGGGAAATCCAGACCATCGGCAGCAAGTACTTTAGTTTGGTAGAAGAGCAGGAAGAAATCATTCTCCTGTTCAACGAATTGTTGAAGACACCGGGGGTCAGAGACGTTTCCCTGAATTTCGCGGAACCTCAAATGCTTGAAATCGAAGGCGGCCAGGCGAAGCTGCAAACAGTTCAGGTGGCGTACGAAGGCGAATATACGTCTCTGTGGAACCTGCTGAAAGCCATCTGGAAGTTTGACAATCGCATCATGGTGTCGGGACTCAACATGGCGAAAGGAGAAACGACGCGTCTGTCCGGTCAAATTTCCATGGACCTCCACGACTTGTCAGACATGACCAAAGCCGCGGATAATCTGGTGGTTTGGTTCAACCGCGACACCTTTGTCAAAGGCAATCCGTTTACGGCGCTTCCTGGGGAACCGTTTATAGGCACCCGCTACCTCATGAAGAGTGACAGCCTGGTGGCAGCGCAGACAGCCTATGTGAAGTTCGCGGATATTGCAGGGCACTGGGCGGAAAACGCCATAGACAACTTTGGCAGCAAGCGCTTAGTCTACGGCGACGCCAACAACTTATTCTATCCAGACGCGCCACTGACTCGCGGAGAGCTCATTATACTGCTGGACGGCCTATTTGAGTGGCCAACGCCGGCACAACCGGTAGACCTGACGAAATTCACGGACTATATGGAGCTTGGACGCTATGAAAGCGTCATGGCAAAGGCCATCTTTAAAGGCTTCCTCAGTGAATTTATCATAGGCTACGAAGACGGCACCCTGAGACCAAACAACCCTATCACTTATGAGGAGTTTGATCTGGTCATGCAGAAAGTTTTGGAACAGCCGGATTTTACCTGGACAACAGAAGCAGCTAAGATTCAGGCGGCAACCGGCCACGTTTCCGCTGGCCTTACAGACAAAACCGCGTCCATGACCCGGGCTGAAGCCGTTTATTTCCTTAATACAGTTCCTCAGTAACTTAAAAAAGTACACCAGAGCACCACTAACCGGAGGCAAACACATGAAAAAATCGAGAAACAGGCGTCTCGGAGATTTGCTGATCGACGTTGGACTGATCACACCGGATCAGCTTGAAAGTGCCCTTGAAATTCAAAAAAAGAGCGGCCGCAAGATCGGTGAAGTCCTGATTGAGCTGGGGCATGTGGATGAGAGCCAAATCTCGGATGCCCTGGAATTCCAGCTTGGGATTCCCAACGTCGAGCTTGAGAAAACCTATATCCCACCTGAAGTGCCCCGGATGATTTCTGAGAAGCTGGCCCGCCGTCACGTGCTGATTCCCATCAAGCACAAAGACAATGTCCTGACGGTGGCCATGGCGGATCCGCTGAACATCTTTGCCATTGACGACATCAAGCTGGCGACAGGCATGAACGTAGAACCGGTCATTTCCACACGGCTTGAGATCATCAACGCCATAGGGCTCTACTATGAGAAGGAGAGCGCTGAGAAAGCGCTGGAGGAATTCAGCGAAACCTACGCCTCCGACTTCTCTGAGTTTATGGATGACGAAGTCCTGGCCAACGTGGAAAACGCGCCGGTGGTCAAGCTCTTGAACTCCGTCATTAAACAGGCCATCAAGCTGAAAGCCAGTGACATTCACATTGAGCCTCTGGAACGGAATCTGAGAATCCGCTTCCGACTGGACGGCGAGCTTCAGGAGATCATGAGCCCGGAAAAGATCAGCCACTCGGCCATTGTCACCCGGATCAAGATCATGGGCAAGATGAATATTGCTGAAAAGCGCGTCCCACAGGACGGCCGTGTTGAAATGGTCATTGACGGCAAGGAAGTCGACATGCGTATTTCCGTCATGCCAACGGTCTACGGCGAAAAAGTCGTTATTCGTCTCCTGGACCGCAGCAGTGTGCTTCTCACCAAAAATGAGCTGGGCTTTACCGAAAAAAACCTGGAGCTTTATGAAAAAATTATTCAACATCCACACGGCATTATTTTGGTCACCGGCCCAACGGGTTCCGGTAAAACCACCTCGCTATACGCGACACTAAACGAACTGAATCAAATTAACCGAAATATCATCACCGTCGAGGATCCGGTTGAGTATCGGCTTAACGGCGTCAACCAGTCACAGGTCAACGTCAAAGCAGGTCTGACTTTCGCCAGCGGTCTCCGCTCTATCTTACGTCAGGACCCGGACATCATCATGATCGGTGAGATCCGGGACCAGGAAACAGCGCAGATTGCGGTCCGCGCGGCCATCACCGGTCACTTGGTGCTCAGCACCATCCATACCAACGACTCCGTCTCCACCATTTCGCGTCTCATGGACATGGGCATTGAGCCCTTCATGGTCTCCAGCTCCGTGGTCGGAATCATGGCCCAGCGTCTTGTCAAGCGGGTCTGCTATAACTGCAAGACCACTTATGAGCCGGGCATCAAGGAAAAGGCACTCTTAGGCATGAACAACGGTGAGCTGCTTCACAAAGGAAAAGGCTGCAACGTTTGCAACCACACGGGTTATAAGGGCCGGATCGCTATCCATGAGATTCTGCCGATGTATGATGAGATCAAATCCATGATTGATGCACATCAACCCATTGATCAGATTAAAACCGTCGCGCTTCAGCACGGTATGACCACACTGAGAGAAAGCTGTAAGCAGCTCGTTCTGGAGGGCGTCACGACTGTGGATGAACTCATGAGGATGACGTACTCTCTCGACTAGGAGGGTGAAAGTGATGAGCGTATTAACCTATCTCGACCAGGCCGTCAAAAGTAAGGCCTCAGACCTTCATATTACTGTTGGGCAACCGCCCATCATGCGCCTGGACGGTGAGCTTGTCAAACTGACGGACACGCCGCTGACGCCGGATGATACCTTGTCCATGGTCAAAGAGACCATGAAGAGTCACCAGTTTGAAGTCCTCGAGGACAAAGGGGAGCTTGACTATTCCTTCTCTTATCCCAATGTTGGACGTTTCCGTGTCAATGCCTACCGTCAAAGAGGCAGCTACGGACTTGCCTTCCGGGTCGTCTACGGCCGGATTCCAAGCCTTGAAGAACTGGGACTTCCACCAGTGGTTTCAGATCTGGCCAGAAAGAAAAGAGGCCTGATCCTGGTCACGGGACCAACGGGTTCCGGTAAATCCACTACGCTTGCGTCCATGATCGACTTGATCAATGCTGAGCGCAGCTGTCACATCCTGACCCTGGAGGATCCCATTGAGTATCTCCACAAGCACAACAAATCCATTGTCAACCAAAGGGAAGTCGGCGCGGATACCGGAAGCTTCGGCAACGGCCTGAGAGCCGCCCTTCGTGAAGACCCGGATGTCATTCTGGTCGGCGAGATGCGGGACCTTGAGACCATCTCCATTGCCGTCACCGCCGCTGAGACGGGCCACTTGGTGCTCTCCACACTGCATACCCTGGGCGCTGCCAACACCATGGACCGTATTATCGACGTCTTCCCGCCGTACCAGCAGGAGCAGATCAAAGTTCAGCTGGCGGCGGTCATTGAAGGCATCATCTCCCAGCAGCTGCTGTCCAAAAAAGCAGTGAAGGGCAGGGTAGGCGCCTTTGAGGTCATGACCTCCACCAACGCTATCCGCAACCTGATCCGCGAAGGCAAAACCCATCAAATCCAAACGAATATTCAAACCGGCGGCAAGTTTGGCATGCAGACCATGGACAACTCGCTTCTCAGCCTTTACAAGCAGGGGGTCATCTCCCGTGATTCCTGCCAGTCCCACGCTATGGATTACGACTATGTCAAAGGCCAGCTGGGCACCATCTATTAAAGGAGTGATGCGCAGTGCCAGTTTACAAGTTTAAGGCTCTAACACCGAACGGCGCCACTTTGGAAGGCACTGAGACCGCCAATACCCATGGCGAGATGATCGTCAGGCTGAAGGAACGGCAGTATTACCCCATCAGTGTCGAAGAAGTCATTCAGAAGGATCTGAAGGACATCAACTTCTTAAACAAGGTTAGCATCAAGCAAATCGCTGTCTTCGGAAGGCAGTTTTCCACCATGCTGAACGCCGGCGTCACCATAGTCAACACTCTGGATATCTTAAGACAGCAAACGGAGCATAAGAAATTCAAGCAAGTCATCAGTGACCTGTATGAGGACGTCCAGAAGGGCTACACCTTCTCGGAAGCTATGGAAAAGCACAATGACGTGTTCCCGAACCTGATGACCTATATGGTCGCCGCAGGGGAGGCCAGCGGAAGTCTGGACATAGTCATGGAGCGCATGGCGACCCACTATGAGAAGGAATTCAAGGTCAACAACAAGGTCAAGAGCGCTATGGTTTATCCGGCAGTGCTGTCGGTGGTAGCGACTCTGGTGGTCGTTTTCCTCCTAACCTTCGTCATGCCGACCTTCCTCAGCATGTTTGAGGGCAGCGGCGTGCCCCTTCCGGCACCGACCAGGCTCCTCCTGGCCATCAGCAACTCTTTCCGCAACTTCTGGTATATCTACGCCCTCGTTATTCTGGGTGCAGTCTATCTCTTCAAACGCTTTGCTTCCACGGTGGAAGGCAGAAGAACGGTGGACCGCTATAAGCTGCGTCTTCCGCTCTACAAAGGCCTCACCCGAAAAGTTATCAGCGCCAGATTCTGCCGTACGCTTTCCACCCTGCTTGCCAGTGGGATCCCACTCCTTCAGGCCATGGAAAACGTCGCCGGTGCCGTTGGCAATACCGTTGTGGCAGAGAGTATTATCGAGTCCAAGGAAGACGTCAGAAAAGGCGTCGCCCTTTCTGTCCCAATCCGAAAAACAGGACATTTTCCACCAATGGTGGACAATATGATCAAGATTGGTGAAGAGTCCGGCACGCTGGATGACATCCTGGACAAAACCGCGAACTTCTTTGATGAGGAAGTGGAAACCGAGGTCCAGCGCCTCCTGACCTTTATGGAACCAATGATGATCGTCGTCATGGGTGTCATAGTTGGCTTCATAGTCATCTCTATGATGATGCCAATGTTTGACATGCTGAAGACGGTACAATAGAAAGTGGTTGAGTCACATGAGTGAGAATGAAGCCTTATTATCATTAGATGAAGCGGCACAGCGCTATTTCGTCCGGCTGGATGACGAATCACTTAAAACGGTCATGCAATCCGCTGAGAAGCTGATCCGTTACTATGCACATCTCTATGGCAAAGGCTGCGATCGAGATGATCTCACTCAAACGGGTTACTTGGGACTCATGAAAGCACTGAAGAATTTTGACCAAACAAAAGAAGCCAGCTTCGCCACCTATGCGTCTCACTGCATCATGGGGGAAATCCGGCATCTTGTGAGGAAACAGGCATCCTTTTACCGTCCTGGGTGTATTGTCGAGTTACAGGGTAAGGTGGACAGGGTGATGGATGAGCACTTGAGAGATCAAGGCGAAGTGCCTTCTGTGGCTTATATCGCAGAGAAGCTTAAGGTCAGGGAAAGTGCAATTTTAGAGGTCATGAAAGCGGGTCTTGTGAGCTTTGATGAGATTGATACGTCGAAGATTCACAGTACGGAGTATGAATCCTTTAGGTTGCCTATCGAGGATAGGATTGTGCTGGCACAGGCGATGAAAAGATTAAGTGATTTGCAGAGAAAAGTGATCCGGATGCTGTTCTTCCAGGATCTCTCCCAGCAGGAAGTGGCTGACCGGACCGGACTCACGCAGAAGAAGGTGAGCCGGATCAAGAAGGAAAGTCTTGAGAGGATGGGAGAGGAGATCGCTGATGATGAGGTTGAAGAGCCCATTGACCTGAAGAAATTGAGTGGGGGGCGATGGGTTGGGTGAGAGGGCATTTGGTAGTTGCCGAAACGCTTAAATCCAAGGATTCTGTAGATATGGAGTTACATTTTCTCCATCAAAACCTTTTTTTGTAGGGAATAAAGGCATTAAAAAGCTTATGTTGAAATAAAAGTAAAATAATTTTAAAGAATACGGTCGATCCGTGTCTGAGATCAAATCTCGCAGGTATAACTTAGTCAAGAATGTCAGAAGCGGATGATCGTTGAGAGAGGCCAGTTCCTGATTGATGGATCCCAGGTGCCAATTGGTTGGCTGGGACTTCGCCCAGCCTATTCTAAAGCATTAATAAATGTCAGATATTGAAGAAGTTGTGGAGTAGCAGCAAGCAATAACTCAATGTGGTCAGCTGCTTATGATGAAGCAACAACATAGCTCTCTGATATAAATTAGTGCTTTAGGGTCGGCTGGGCGCGATCGGGACTGAGTTTGGATGGTACTGCTAACTTACTTCTTTCCTTAAGAACATTGAGAGAAAAAAGAGAAGAGAAGGGGGAGTCGCCATTTTTAAAACATCCAGCAAAGCATTCAGAATCAACAGCTAATAATAAGGTTAAGGGGGTGGAAGCGGAGAAAAAGTGGTTGGTTGGAATGCCCACAATAATGTTATGTTAATGGTTTGTGGGGGCTGAAATATGGGTATTAATGTTTCAAGGTTGGAAGTGGTACAGAACAGAGATAAGTGATTACGAGAGGCAAGTAAAAAAACTATTTGAGAGAAGGATGGTGTTTTACATGTTAAGATTTTTCAATAAGAGACTTCATAACAGAAAAGGCTTCACGTTGATTGAACTGATTGTGGTTATTGCGATTCTTGCGATTTTGGCGCTGATTGCGATTCCGAGGTTGGGTGGGTTTAGAGAATCGGCTGCTCTAGCAGCTGATAATGAAACGGCTGCAATTATTGCAAAATCAGCAGAAATGTTTGCTGCATCCAATGGTCTTAACGATACCGAAAGAGCGGGAGTGGATATTGCTGATTTAACTGGTGCAGGATTAATTGTTGCTGCTGACCTTGTTCCTCAACATCCAGATGCGACGACTGGTACTGCTGCTGATTGGGGTCTAACATATGATGCTACTGCTAATCAATTTGAAGTTACACTTGCTGGCGTAGCTGCAGTTGTATACCCTACAAACTAGAGTTGAAGATATTCCATACCTAAAACCGTTAACAAAATTGGTTGATTTGATGTTTTAGAATTTAGTCATTTCAATACTTTGAGAGAATAACACTTACAAAATCCACATTTCAGTACCAGGTACAAATAACGAAGTTAGTGAAATTGTTTGAATTCAATCGGTATAAATCCTAAAACTCCGGTGCGACAAGTTAATTCAAAGTAATTGGCTTAAGCACCGGAGACTTTGTATATTAAGTAAATAGAATGCATTGTCAACAACTAATTATGATAATTCTCACATCTATTATTTTGTATTTTTGATGTGTTGATAATAGACTAAAACCAGTTGCCTAAATATGTAATCTAGTGGGGGGCATTTTCAATGAAGAGAGTCTTTTTAAATAACAGGGGCGCAACACTTGTCATTGTCCTGATGGTATCCGTCGTCCTTTTTATACTAGGATTATCCTTATTGTCTATAAGTTCAAGCGAAACAAAACTAGCCAAGAAACAAGAAGATATGCAACAAGCCAATTATGTTTCTCTCTCAGCAGCCAACGCCTTCACAGCGTATATTAGGGATTGGCCAGTACCACTTGAGGCTGATGAGCTAGATGTTAGGGAAGAGCTTATTGAGAGAATTATGAACAATTCAAGCTCAATAAAAGCTCCGGCTAGCGGTTGGCATACATTGGATGATAGCAATGATGTCGTTAACGATCTTTTCGAATATCAGTTAGAACTAAATAGAATTAGTGGCACTGAATCAGATGTTCGTGTTAATGCAATTGGAAAGTTTCGTGATGTAACAAGAAAAATTACTTTAAGGTTATCTGAAAGGAGATATTTTGACACAGCAATTTTTTCTTTTACGGATATTAACTTAAATAACAGTGCAGTAGCAGATGGCAACGGCGCACCTTTTGTTGCTGGAGGTACAGCATATAATAACAATACCGCCAATTATATTGGTGACATTTATGATAGTCGCCCTGAAACTGGGGATCCAACACCATTTGTTAATGCCTATACCAATGTTTTTAAGCCAGCTCCTTCAAGCTCATATTATTCCTATCCATCAGGATTAAAATTGAATAATGATCCATTAGATGATGCTAATGATGCTGACCTTGTCTTCAGCAATGGGTTGGTCATCAACTCTAGTGCATTATCCAATGCTTATCAATTCACAAGAACTGTTGGCAATGATACATTAACAGCAAAAGGCATTGCGTTTGGAGCAATAGATTTTGGCACTCAAGTTAACGTAAATGTTGTTAATGATTCCAGTCAAGATTTATTCTTAATGTTTAATTCTTTGATCATTCCAAACCAGTCTTCAATTACAGTACATGCACCAAGTGATGGTAGAGTGTTTATTTTGCTTAATGGACCTGACTTACCTTTAAATGCTCCAAACAATACAAACTATGGTGCATTGAGAGTGGATGGAGAAATTCAAGCCACTTCCACGACGCGAATGGGTAATTTTATTGTATATGCGAGTAATCAAGTTAAGAGAATGATCTTGAAAACTAGTAGTAACCCTGAGCAGAATGCTATGATAATTGGCCCATATAGTGAAGTAATTGTTAGAAATAGTAATGAATATACTGGCTCAATTATAGCTAACAAGGTTGTACTGGAGAACTCAACAGTTCTAACATATCCTGATTTTGAAGGTTTATTTGGTAAAGATCTTGGCCTGCCAAGTTTAGGCTATAAAGTTAGTGATTGGAAACGGCCTTAATACTCTGTTTTGCATAGGAAGGCTGATATTTATGATTAAACAAAAGAACGGATTTACATTAATTGAAATTATTATTTCTTTAGCGATTATTGGAATATTGTTCATAACACTAATCACAGCTTTTTCATCTGGTTTTTCATGGATAGCACGCGCAGGATTCAAATCAGAAGCTAATGTATCTGAGCAGAAAAATATTGAAGAAAAACTAATAACTCCAACAACCGAAACCGAAGATACCATTGTATTTACATTTGATACTGGCGTATCAATTGCACCTCCGGGTATTTTTGAGACAGGCAATAGTGCTGCAATTGCAGGGCAACAATCTGAATTGGTTGGATTTAGACCGTATACAACAACGCCAGCCCCTCCAAATGGTGGAGGAGGGAGCGGAGGTGGCGGTGGTCCAGATTTAAATCAGAAGTTGTCACAAATCAATCTAAGTGCATATTTAGATAATCCAAGTGCCACTATTGCATATTTGAATATTGTACCCGAGGATTCAGGTATTGTTTATACCTTTACAAGTGCTGAAAGCGCTCAAGGTAATTATATGTTTATTGAAACTGGTCCTCCACAAAGAATACGAATAACACGCCACAATAATGCAACAAGAACTGGCACAATTAAATTGACTGCAACTTATGACGTTAATACTGCTTTCAGAGATTTTAGCATTACAATTCCAGCAAGTGGAAATATCATAATCGGTAATTAATAAACGTTTTTCAATAAGGAGTGGATCCAGATGCCAAATTATAAAAATAAAATGGGATTAACTCTTATTGAAGTTGTCATTGTAATTGCTTTAATGTCATTGGTTATTCTAGTTGCATATTCAAATTTTGATTTTGGTTTAAATATGTTCACAAGGGGATCTATTAAATCACAAATGCAATTTGATGCACGAATGATATCTGATAATGTCACTGAAAAAATCAGGTTTTCAAATGATCTACAATTTGCTAACACATATGGTGGTACAAATTGCATTCAAACTAGTAATTTAATTACTGTTTTTGCAGCCATTGATGAGAGTAAGTTCAATTATACTATAACATTTAGAACAACTAGTAATCCTAAATTAGTTAGTTTTACAGTGGTAATAACTCATACAAAAACAAATCAAACTTTCGACTTGACTACAGAGGTTGGTTTATTGAATTCCATAATTAATCCAACCTTATTTCCAGCCAATACAAATTACAATGTAGCAGTTTTCAACAATCCATAGTTTCAAGGCTATCATTCTGGAACCTAGGAACCGTTCCTGGATCCGTCGGCGTAGGTGCCGTTCCTGGAACCATCGGCGAAGAGGGTGAAGTTGCTTCAAGTAGAACCTACTATTTCCAACACTTTAAGCGATTGTTTTTCGAAAAATAGCAATTCCGGTACCAGGTTTTAACGGCGAAAATGATGAAATTGTTCTACAATTCAAATTCTAAATGACAATGAGCCAATCCTAATCGATTGACTCATTGTTTTATCCAAGAGATCTCAGTGGGGTGGTCATTTGATAAATAATGCTAAGAGGACCAAAATCGCAGGCTTCACATTAGTAGAGATCATCATCGTCATCGCAGTGCTTGGCATCTTGGCAATGATCGCTATACCGCGTTATGCGGGGTTTACAACAGTCGCAAAAAATAGTGTTGATAATGCAAATGCTCGGATTCTTACAAAAACAGCTCATGCAATTCAGGCACAAACCAATAGTTTTCCTGCTTCACTTGAGTCTTTCAATGTACCTGGGGAACATTTGAATAAGACAATTGCACCTATTAATCCAGCGAACAATTTTGCATATGATCCTTCAACTGGAACTGTTACAGTTATTAATTCTGGTGGTGGTGGAGCTGAATCGGATCCGCCTGATGATCCAAGTGATCCAGGTGATCCTGAAGAACCAGATGATCCACCAGCAGTTGTCGAATACACCATCACATTCGACAGCGACGGCGGTAGTTCGGTTCAAAGCATAACACTCGAAGTTGGCAAACCAATAGCCACACCAGCGAACCCGACTAAATCAGGGTATACATTCAGCGGATGGAATCCTGCAGTTCCTGCAACTATGCCATCGAATAATCTCTTTGTAACAGCGCAATGGACTGCTAATATGGCGACTATTACGCTTAAGAACTTTGATGGAAGTACAATTTCAAGTATCACCCAAGCAGTCGGATCACCTATTTCAGCGCCAGCAGCGCCTACTAGGTCAGGATATACGTTCACAGGTTGGAGTCCTGCACTTCTAGGGACTATGCCAGAAGGCGGTATGACGGTTACGGCGCAGTGGAGCCAAATAACTGCTACTGGTGCGACAACTAGTAATAGAACTGTTACTCATGATGGGGGTGCAGGTGGAAGTAGAATTTGGACAGTCAAAGTGAATGTAGTGATTCAGTTAAGCGATGGTACAACATATAACCAGGGGCAACTATCAAAATCAGTGAAACAAAAAGATGAACCAGTTCCAAATTCATTAACTGCAACTGTTTCAGGAACCACATCATCTGGCATCAGTTATAACATTCCAAATGTCACTTTCTAACTTATAATGGCAGCATATCATATGTGTTACAAAATGTTTATCCGGACGTTTTCGTACCTGCCGTTTCCGTACCTGTCACGATTTTCGGATCACCAACGTACAAATTTTTTAAGAAGTCTTATATTATTTGTTTTCACCAAAAACAACTTCATTAACTTCACTGGCGGTGACTGGTATAAATAGTGAAGTTCAAGAAATTGTTTTACAATTCAATATAAGTAGAACAACCTCCAAGTATCGGAGGTTGTTTTCTTGAAATTAATTCTAATAAAGAGATAATATGGTTTCTGGTTGTCCCTCGCAATAAATCAATTTTTGAATAATTAACTGAAGATACAAATTCGAAATGTTATATAGTGCTATAGTATCTATTATATGGTAGATTATATCTAAAAAAATATTCTCAATATGTTCTTATTTAAGCATTAAATGGGAATGGAAGAGGTCAATGAAGAAATAGCTTGATGTAATTATTTTACATTAAGCTATTTTTCTATAGATATGATATAACCCACCAAGTATAGGCTCACTAATCAACACCGTATCTTTGAGTAAAGTCTTAGGATAATCCGGCGAAGGTATTGGAGTATTGCCGTTCAATCCCTGATGGGTTCTATGAGGATTGTAGTATTTTTGAATATATTCGGTTAGAAGTTTTTCAAGATGGTTTTCATTAATTGGTATAATGTGATCGAGCAGATCTCGACGAATTGTACCAATCACACGTTCTGCATAAGGATTTTGCCAAGGAGATTTAATCGAAGTTTTTACCGACTTTATTGACGAAACTTTTAAAAATTCCTGAAATTCTTTTGAGGTGAAAGTAGAATCATTATCATGAAATAAATACTTTGGACAATCTCCATATGGTGTAGCATTTCTAAGTTGCTGAATGACCCAAGCTGAATTTGGATTTTTAGTAATAGCAGTATGCTTAATTTGACGTGAACCATGTTCTATCATTACGAACACGTACAATCGTTGAAAAGTCAGTGTTGTTACAACGAAAAAATCCATCCCACAGGAAACTGAGGCTGTGGCATAATTTCTTAGAAAAATTAAGAAGTTTATGCGTTGCTGTTCAGTTGGCGATTTTCTAATTATTGACATATATTTTCTAATGGTATTGGGCGAGGGTAGATCTGCAATTCCTAATATTCTTATCTTTTCATATATTTTTTCAGGAGATAACAAAGGATTGTCTTCGTTAAACTGTTTTATTAATGCAATCATCTCAGCTGAAATTCTGGGTCTACCTCTTTTTCTTGATTTTTGTGCCCATAATTTTTTAGCTGCTGCTTCGTGCCATCTGATTACCGTCAAGCGTTTATAAACTTTCATATCAGATTCCCAATAATCATACTTTCTAAAAAGTCTCACCCATAATTGTTGAAATGCTATTGTTGATTTTGGTTTTTTTTTTTATGATTAAGAACTTGCTGATCATACAGTGCCAGTTGACTCATAAGTGCAAGATTTTGTTGTCTTAAATGTTTACACGTCTTAAAATACGATATGATATAAAAGTATATATAGCGTGACCATTCCCAACAATAATCAATTTTTTCTCTCAGTCTCATAAATATACCATCCTTTCTAGTTGTTTGACAGTTTTTATGTGTATCCAGTTAAACTCAAACAAATTGCATGGTGTAAGAATTATTATATCCCACACAGATGGATACTAAACAACAAAGGAAGTGCCATATCTTAAATGCTGTCAACTATTCCCTAAATCATCATTTATGGCACTGTTAGTCGTATTTTTTTTGCAGCATTAATTATACAAAAGAAGAACTTACAAAAGAAGAAACGTTGATTGAAAAACTAAGTTCCGTTTCCTTAAAGCTATTGCCATTGCAAGGGTAAACACCGTTTTATTCATCAAATGCGGCTACTTTCCAAGGTTTAAAAGGCATCTAATTGATACAAATCAGCGAAAAATCTTGAAATTTTTGCATGATAATTGGACCATCAGATTACTTCTGCATGAGTAAGTTCCGCCGGTCTACTATTTGCAACACTAAATTCCGGCGATATCTATCCGTGTTTTTGTTGGCTTTTTATTTTAAAAGTGCAGGCTTTAAATGAACCTCATCAGGTGGAATCAGTTTTAAAGAGAGCGATTCTATCAATGATTCATTTAGAAGTAGTTGAGCCAATTTAAAAGGCGTGTGGCTGTTCAAGCCTGATCTTGAGACACTGTTAATATGATTGATCAAAAGCGTTATTTTGTCCTGTGTTAGATGATCAAACGTTTTTCCCTTTGGGATGACATAGCGAATAAACTCGTGATTCTTCTCAATATGTGGTTTTTGATAGGACGCCATAGGCTCGCAATAAAAAAGCTTTGTCCGTTCATTACCATGAGCGTCGTGCTCTAAGGCATGAGGCGCCTGAAACTCCGATCCATTATCCGTTAGTATTACGGGAAAGCACGACTTAAAAATGGGATTGCCAATCGCATCATAAATAGCGTCAATGGCGTCTAGAACACAAGCTTGTGAGCATGAATCTAATAACAGAGCTATCATCAAAGAACAGTTACGGAAGAACAAAGTGAGGAGTACTTTACCGCCTTTTCTGCCAATCACGGTATCCATTTCAACCACCGACGTTCCCGGATTAGCATCTATATATGCATTGAAATCCTCATAAGTTCGACCGACTCTATAAGCCCCACTTTTCTTTGGAACCCTGGCCTTTTTTCGTGGCTTATAACGAACTTTTCTAGGTAAATCAATGTTTCTGGCGGCGAAGGCATTCATCTCAAAGTAGTTATAAAGTGTACGTTCTGAGCAACTGATTTCATGCTTGTGGTGCGTATAGATATGGGCTATGGATTGTCCTTTTAATATAAGCGGAGAGATCAACACATCGAGCGTGTTAAGCTCATCAGAAGTCATACCATTGCCTTCTCTGCAAGATTTCAAAACATCCTTGTAGTTGGCTTGTGCAACTTTAGCGCGGTAGTGATGTTTCTCTTGAAAACAGTTTGTTTTTTGTCTGCAGCCATTACAAACGTGAGGAAAATGCGATAATTGAGGGCATTACTTCACCTCGTAATTTGGACAATGCTTGTAACAATTCATAGTAGTACATTTCTTACACAACCGATTACACGAAGCGCTACAGAGACTTTTTTGATTACATTCTTTGCGATTGCTGCAGCTGACCTTCATGTTGTCTTTCTTATGAAGACTAGCGCTTCGATTTTTTTTGACTTCTTTAGAAACAGTCGTTGGGTCTTTGCCCAATCGCTCAGCTATCAATTTTAGTGTGTAGTTCTCATTTAAAGCATCTTCAATAAAATGCCTGTCTTCACTCGTTAGGTGCTTACCTTTGTCCCTCCTGCTAGTTGTCAATATGTCATCTCCTGATTCCTCAGGATAGATATCTCACTTAGTGTACTACACTTCTGCAATAGTAACTTCCGCAGAACCATTATAAACGGAACTTACTTTTTCATTTAACGACAAAAGAAGAAATGCTATTTGCACGCTGGCGGTTATTTACACAAAAGCTTTAAATTTACACTCTAAAGAAATAAAGGTATAATTTCTTTAGAGTTAAAGAAAGAGAAAGAAAGAGAAAGAGGTGAAACTATACCAATCATTAAATCAAGTACTGATCTGCGTAATAATTACAATGAGATCTCTAATTTCTGCCACGAAAACAATGAACCTGTATTTATTACAAAAACGGACAGGGAGATTTAGCGCTAATGAGCATTGAGACTTATGATGCACTTTGTGGCAAGTTAGAACTCTATCGATTATTAGACGAAGGAAGAGCAACTGTCAAAGCTGAAAAGAAACGTCTACTTCAAGATGTTATGAAGGATATTAAACAAAGGATTTCTGATGGCGACATATAGTGTGACGTTGTATTTAATTTGTATGTGATATGTGCTATAATATGCACATAAATAGAAAGCGGTGATTTAGATGGCACAAACCACATTAAGTGTGAGAATGGATGAGAATATTAAAAAACAATTTGACGCCTTTTGTGCAGAAGTAGGTATGAACACTTCTGTTGCGATTAATCTTTTTGCTAAAGCCGTTTTAAGAGAGCGTAGGATTCCATTCGAGATTGCGCTGAATGATGATCCGTTCTATAGTGACGCAAATTTGGCTAGACTTAAAAAAACTATAGCACAACTTGATGATAGTAATTTAATCGTCAAGTCCATGGATGAACTCGAGGAGATGGAACGTGAATAATGTAGCGTTCACACCTGAAGGCTGGGAAGATTATTTGTATTGGCAATCACAGGATAAAAGAACATTAAAACGAATTAATTTACTTTTCAAGATATAAATAGAAATGGCTATGACGGCATAGGAAAACCAGAGCCTTTAAAGTACGATTATAAAGGATTTTGAAGTAGTCGAATAGACGATAATAACCGGATAGTTTATCGAGTTGATGGAGAGCAGATAATTATTGCACAATGCGGATCACATTATCGTGACAAATGAAGTTTAAGAAATTTACAACCGGTAAATAAACCATAACGATGTCGATTAGCGAGGTATTTGACTCTTAGATTTTAATCTAGGTCTGTTTTTCAGACGTGACTGGCACAGTATTTTATAATGAAAAGCAATGTAATTTGGCTGCCGATGGTTGTATAATGACCATCGGCAGCCTGTTTTTGTTTTCGACATGAATAGGGATAACTGTTCGAATCCCCCTAGCTTAATATGCCGTTAGTAGTTGTTGAAGCAGTTTAACTTGGTATAATGTAATTATCATATCGTATTGATGTAGAGGTTTGGTATGGACATTCGTTGGCATCAAAGATTTGATAATTATCGCAAAGCGTTGAGTCAATTAAATGAGACTATTGAAATTATGAATAAGAAGCAGCTTTCAAATTTAAAAAGACAAGGCGTTATTTAAGTGTTTTTATATTCATGAATTGGCCTGGAAAACATTGAAAGATTTCCTATTGTCCAGAGGAGCAGTTGACTTGTATGGACCAAGAGATGTTGTCAGAGAATCTTTCCAGCTTTGTTTGATAGAAAATGGTGAACTATGGATGGAAATGATTAAGAGTAGAAATCTTACGAGTTTTACTTATAACAAAGTAACGGCAGACGAGATCATTACGTTAATACATGATCACTATTTCTGCGAGTTTATTATGTTAAAAGACAAATTGATGCATCAAAGAGAAAAAGAGAGTGAATGATCATGAAATATGGCTTAAGTGAAAATGTACAAAGGATAGCAAGGATCTAAATTCATAGGAAGCGTTCAGCCAATTCACTCTGGCTCTCACGTTCTGCCAAATTACCCTGAGGGAGGAACCGTCATGCTGACATTTTTCGCACAATTTCATCCGGTACAGCAGGCTTTGATTGGAACTTTGTTTACCTATGGCGTTACGGCCTTAGGTGCTGGTCTCGTTTTCTTCTTCAAAAGCATCAATAAGACGGTGCTTAACGGCATGCTGGGCTTTGCGGCAGGTGTCATGATCGCGGCGAGTTTTTGGTCGCTTCTGGCGCCGGGGATCGCTATGGCGGAAGAGCTGGGACAAGTAGCCTGGATCACCGCCGTGACGGGATTTCTTCTGGGCGGGGGTTTCTTATACGCGGTGGACAAGCTGATGCCGCACCTTCATCTTGGACTTGACACTGAAAAAGCGGAAGGTCCTAAGACTTCCTGGCACAGAAGCGTGCTGCTGGTGCTTGCCATAACACTTCACAATATCCCGGAAGGTTTGGCGGTAGGCGTCGCGTTTGGCGCGGCAGCCAGCGGCAGTATTTCCGGGGCTACCTTGGCCGGCGCGGTGGCGCTGTCAATAGGCATTGGACTGCAGAACTTTCCTGAAGGGGCGGCGGTATCGATTCCACTGAGGCGCGAAGGTTTCAGCAGGACAAAAGCCTTTTTGTACGGCCAGGCTTCCGGCATTGTGGAACCAATTGCGGGCGTAATTGGTGCCTTCGCGGTTCTCAGGATCCGCTCCATTTTACCCTATGCACTGGCATTTGCGGCAGGCGCAATGATTTATGTGGTCATTGAAGAGCTGATCCCGGAGGCGCAGCATGACGAAGGGGGCTCTAAAACAGATATCGCGACGCTTGGGGCACTGGTGGGCTTCAGCATCATGATGATGCTGGATGTGGCGCTGGGGTAGGGGAGCGTAAAGTTGACCGCCTGTACCTTCTTCGGAACACTAACGTGCAAATATTTTGACATATTTCAAATCACATGATATCTGCAAAATCAACTTCATTTACTTCACAGCTGTCACCAGGTAAAAATGGTGAAGATGATGAAATGAGTTAGAATTTATCACAAATCTTCGTGTAGCCTCTTAGGAATTTTATCATGGAGGCTGCTTTTCTATTCGTCCAAGTAGTCACTAATTCGCATAGTCCGCTGGATTATGTCAATTGTGTGGTGCATCCACAGCTTTTCATCCATGTTTAACGATCTGAACAATGCGCTTGTAAATCTGAATAAGCACTAAAGGAATAAGAGATAAACCTGCTATCAAAGTGTACTGTTCCTGCGTCAATGGGGTGACTTCAAAAGTAACGTGAAGAGGTTCGATGAATAAAACGGCGGACAAGAGGAGCACGCCAAGGAGCTGCGCGAGGAAGATCGAAGGATTTTTAAAGATCGTATTAAAAGTAAGCGGTGCTTCAGTTCGACAATTTAGGCCATGAACGAGTCGTGACAGACTCAGCGTTGCGAAAGCCATGGTCATTGCTTCACCGTGTCCGCTTGAATTCAAGCCAATCGTGTAGGCAATCATGGTGACTGCCGCGATGATGGTGCCCTCCGTGAGCACTGAAGCTGCGAAAGCTCTGTCGAGGATGGGCTTTCCGGCATCTCTTGGCTTGTCTTTCATGAGCTCGCCGTGTGCGGGCTCAAGACCTATGGCAATCGCTGGTAAGCTGTCCGTCAACAGGTTAATAAATAATAGGTGCACTGGTGAAAATGGGACTAATAAGCCCGTCACAGATGCATAGAGAACAGCGAGGATGCCGGCTGTATTTCCGGATAAGAGAAATTTGATGGCGTTTTTGATATTCATGTAGATGCTGCGGCCGTTTCTTATGGACTTTACTATGGTTGAGAAATTATCGTCTGTGAGCACCATACTTGCTGCGTCCTTGGCAACTTCAGTTCCGGTGATGCCCATGGCGATGCCTACATCGGCACGCTTAAGCGCTGGCGCATCATTGACGCCATCTCCCGTCATTGCGACAATGTGACCCAGAGATTGCCATGCGCTGACGATTCTGATCTTGTGCTCCGGCGATACGCGCGCGTAAACACTGACTTTTGGGACCAAAGCAATCAGCTCATTTTCAGAAAGATGTTCGATTTCAGAGCCTTCAACCGCCATATCACCCTCCTGAAGGATGCCGATTTGGGCTGCGATTGCCGATGCCGTGATTTTATGGTCGCCCGTGATCATGACAGGCTTGATCCCTGCGGCGCGACAGCTTTTAACCGCGTCAGCAGACTCGACTCGGGGCGGATCCATCATCGCGACCAAAGAGAACAACGTCAAGTGGTCTTCATGTGAGAAGGAAAGCGAATCTGCGTCGATTTCTCTCCATGCAAAAGCCAGCACCCGTAATCCTTGGCTCGATAGATCGTTGTTAACTCTTTTGTAGAGGTCAATATCCTCAGGGGTGATAGCTCGAATCCCATCCGAGGTCTCAACATGCGTCGATCTCGTGAGGAGGACATCCATCGCCCCTTTAGTAAACACGACACGTCGGCCGTCGATTTCCTGAAGCGTGGTCATCAGCTTGCGGTCACTATCAAAGGGCAGCTCGGAAATACGCGGGATTCTGTCGCGAATAATCAGTTCATCCATATGCAGACGCTCACCCAGATCTACCAGGGCGATTTCTGTGGGATCGCCGATGGTCTTGTCCTCCGAAGTAATCGCATCGCTGCAAAGCAATCCGGCAGTCAGCAGCTTGATATGCAGCTTGTCGTCCGCTCGAATGTCCTCAACATCGGTGATTTTATTGTCGACAAAGATCTTTTGCACGGTCATTTTATTTTGTGTCAGTGTTCCCGTCTTATCTGAGCAGATGATCGATATACTGCCGAGACTTTCCACAGAGTGCAATTTTCTGATGATGGCATTTTCATCAGCCAGCTTTCGCGTTCCGAGCGACAAGACGATCGTCACAATTGAGCTGAGCGCTTCCGGGATCGCCGCTACCGCTAATGAGATGGCGAACATCAGAGCGTCCATGATTGGTGTTCCTCTATACAAGCTCATTGCAAACATAAACGCGGAAATCAGCAGAATGATCAGTGCAAGACGCTTTCCGAACCGGTCGAGGTTTTCCTGAAGTGGTGTCGCTTTCTCTTTCGCAGAATTCAAGAGGTCCGCAATTCTACCAATTTCCGTTGAGGCACCGACGCCAGTAACGACTGCTTTTCCACGTCCGTAGGTAACGTGGCTGCTCATGAATACCATATTTCTTTGATCGCCAATCGCCACTTCATCTTCAGCGATTGGTTCAGAAAGCTTATCAACGCTGACAGATTCACCTGTCAATG
Organism: Acidaminobacter sp. QWL-03; assembly: GCF_058683855.1. NCBI lineage: Bacteria > Bacillati > Bacillota > Clostridia > Peptostreptococcales > Acidaminobacteraceae > Acidaminobacter > Acidaminobacter sp. QWL-03. Next base: position 912,470 of record NZ_CM178752.1, on the reverse strand, counting down.
CGCTTTCAATGATCTGAAGACTATTACTTTCTATGAGTCGTGCATCCGCGGCGATAAAGTCTCCGGCTTCGATGACCATTATATCGCCTACGACAATTTCTGAAGAAGGTAGCTCGACAACTCTGCCATCGCGCATTACTCTCGAAGTCGGCGTGGATAACGATTTCAAACTTTTGATTGCCTGCTCCGCTTTTATATGCTGAAAAGTTCCAAGCAAAGCATTCAATAACAGAACAAAGATGATGACGATGGTGCTTTCGAATTTTCCCATCAATGCAGAAATTACTGAGGCTATGATCAGAATCAACACCAAGAAATCTTTAAACTGTGAGAAGAACACTTTGACAGGGGATATTTTTCTTGCCTCTTCCAGTTGATTAAGGCCATAAATTTCTCTTTGTCTTTCGACTTCTGTCTGGCTGAGTCCCGTGATCCGTGTTTGTACCTCATTCATTACTTCCTTATAAGGCAATTGATAAAATTTGTTCATACTGATTCCTCCATTTTTTGTAATAAAAAAGAGACCCAAAAAGCCCTTTGGCTCTTGAGTCTCACAGAATACATAAATGTATTACCGCTACCGAGTTTTCACTGTAATGACGATAGCAGGTCCGTAAAGGTAGTTACTCCCTCAGAATGCATGAATATCATACCATAACTTTACTTATTGTGCCAAGTATATTTTATAATTGGCTGCAGTTGGCGTCAAGATGGGCCTCTAACATCTAACTTGCACGTTTTTCGCAAGTCTAACGTTAAATAAAGTTGAGAAGTCTGCAATGACATTGCTCTAACAAAAGCAACTTCATTATCTTTTATGTCGCTATCGAAAACGCCAGGTAGAAACCGTGAAGATGATGAAATTGTATATAATGTAAATTGAACGACCTCCGTTGATTTGATATGCTCCCTTTATGATCACCGGAGGCTGTTTTCTTTTAGAGAGGAGATGTATATGCGGTTATGCGATTTAAATATTTATCTATTAATAAGTTTGAAGTGGGATCCGTTTTCTAATAACCTGTATGAAAACAAAATGTATGACGCTCACGAATAGTGCTTCCGCAAGGATTATTAAACTATATACGCCCACGTTGCCATTTGACATTCTGAGCATCATTTCGTGAAGCGGAATATAAAATATCGCTTCAGTCAGTCGAATTCCCAGATAGAGCAGAATCCCAGTAGACATTACATATAATAAACGCACCATCCAGAGTGAAATCACATTAGATGTCTTTAAACGAAAAATCAATTGGATTAAAAGTCCCATTAATAAGTAGGTTATGACAAAGATGAGCTGCGTTGTAAAAAACAATCCCGTTATTATAGATAGACCAGCTGCAATTAGAAGATCATAACGCAGGTGCAACCTAATTGACAATGTGGCTATTATTAATGGAATGGTCACTGCTGAGATAAGACTAACAGATCCTCTGAATAAGAGAAGAGATGCCATACATAAACAAATAGAAATTGCTGAATAAGAGATTGACCGAACTCCACTTAATTCTTTCACTGATTTCATCCTTTACTTAAACGATAGCTGCTACTTTTTTCTTAATCTGTATTCATCTATATCAAAGACTGAAAAAGTATTTTTACCGTTGTTTTTGGCCTGATACATTGCAAAGTCAGCATATTCAATTAAGTCATACACTTCAGTAGTATCCTTACCGTAAATGGCCATGCCGACACTGCAGCCTAAGTCTAAAACAGAATTCTCAATTTCAATTGGCTTGTTAAGAACAGAAGATTTAAATTCATTCCATATTCTTGCTATCTCATTTTGTGAAATTTGTCTGTAGCTATGAATATAAACGCCAAACTCATCACCGGAGATCCGCATTGCAATAAATGATTCGAATTTAAGTGTTTTCAATCTTTCTGCAAAAGAGATTAAATATAGATCACCAGTTCTGTGGCCGTGAGTATCATTTATTACCTTGAAATCATCAATATCTATAAATAAAAATACACCTAAATGATGAGGATCAACGTTAATAAGATGCTCAATTTCTTGTCGATATTGATACCTGCTTACTAATCCCGTCAGAGCATCTTTGACTAATCTGTTGTTTAATTCCTTATTGAGTTGATTCATTTGAATATTCGCTTTTCTAAGATCCCGCTGAACATTTAAAAGTTCGTTGTTCAACTTTTGGATTTGTTCAAACTGATTCCTAACCGTTTGTTCATTTTCTGATAGAATCAGTTTATTTGACTCTTTGATCACATTCATAAAATCAAATAAAATCACATTCAAAATCTCTTTCTTCTGATCAGTATCACTGCAAAATGATTCAATGCCGTGAACGAGAAGATTATTGTCTAATGCTAAAAGACACACAGACAGCTCAATCCGGGGATTTTTAAAAGTCCATGTGTTTTGGCTAAAGACAATATCTTTATTATTAAACGACTCAGCTACAGCAGCTACGATTTCATGTTCAAACTTCTCTTCAAAAAGGTTTAATAGATTTTTTTGATAAGGAGAAATTGAATGTAGTGGGCGATTCCAATATCGGGTTACTATGTTCAACTTCCTATCGCATTGTATCAGAAATGAGTGAAGCTGATTATTCATGAGTTTCTCCTTAAAGTAGTGTGGAATCGACACCTATATATTCTTTTCTGACCACTTTACTAATTCTATTGCTGATGGGGAGTAAAAATCAATATTCATTTTTTCCCAAAGTGAGTCAGTTCTAAGAAATGCTTGACCCCCCACTGCAATTTTGACTTCAGGATACTTGTTTCTAATTTCCATTACTATTGTCTCACAAACCTTAAGATATGGAGGCATTGTAACGGATAAGGCAATCAAGTTGGGTTTATGTTCATCAATTGATTTTAAAATGGATTCAACAGGCAGTGCTGCACCAAGATAATAAGAATCCCAACCGTGATATTCAAACATGTCTGATAACATGCGGATTCCGATTTCATGAAGTTCACTTCCAATTGCGCATGCAACCAACGTTTTTTGTTTACGCGGTTGTGAAAAAATAGTTTCATAAAATTGGCCCATTACGGTTTGAGTAACTGAAGTAGCAAAATGCTCTTTATCAACAGAAATGATGTTTTTATGCCATAATTCACCAATTTCATGCATGACATAAGTTAGAACCTCTTCATAGATATCAATAATTGGAACACCTGATTTATATGCCTCGTTAATGATCGCATATGCATCTCGGGTATTGTTTAACAGTAGTGATTCAAGATAGTTATTTCTTAATCGTGCATAGCTGCCTTTATCAAAATCAGTTGATTCCGGAACATATAAGACAGCATTTTTAGTAGTATTAATTGCACTTTCTAAATACTCAGTTGATAGATGAATTTCCTGGTCGCTTAATAGGCCAATAAGTTGATTGCTAATTGAGTCTGACATAATGGCGTAATGATCTACCATCATTTGCATGATCCTGGTTCGATCGAAATCTTTCATGATATTACATAATAGTTTAAATATCCAAACTGCATAGTCTGTAAAAATCTTCTGATCCCTAAAATAAACAGCTGTGAACAAAAAACTTAAATTATAGACAACATCATCATACATTAATTTTTTTCTTCGATCATCAAGTTCTGAATGCAGCTTTGGATCTTTCAAAAAATGACTTTCAAAAATAATTTTTGTAATTTCAATAAACTTTGGGTCGTTATAATTTATTAATAAACTCATAGTCTTTGCTCCTATAGCGATCACATTTATTTGTTTAACCGATATCTAAACACTCGAGTAGAACTTCTTTTGCTTTGTGTATCATATATCACTTCATAATTTGAATAATTATGTAGAGACTCCATCGCAGCACATACAGATGGCATTCGATTTAGTAAACCCATTTCTCTATGTATATCACCTGATTGCACGTCAAAGCTCTCAAAACCTTCCTCCTTTGCCTTATTCAGGATTTCGGTGATATAGGCTCTAATTTGATCAGTCTGGCCAATATTGTTCTTTTTTGACTTAAAATGAAAGCAGTTTGAATTTAAATTTTGATAGGAGTGATCTGTTTTGCACATAATTTTTGATGCTTCACTTTTGAAGGCAAATACTATGTATTGCGAAATAAGCTCATTCAATACAGTATTTTGATTTTCATTTTTTAAGGCTAATGCCATGTTAAATCGACTCATCAAATCGCTTTCTAATTCTATTTTGAGAACTTGAATGTCCGACAATGTTTTCATCCTTCCGCTAGATCAAAAAAATGAAGGTCCTATGATGTCATTAATAATGATCTGATAATTGTTAGTATTCGAAATCTTGATAGGTGGTATATTTATATATGAAATCAAATTCTGCTTCGTTTTTCAGAAAAATTTCAACGATCTCAGGATCAAAATGTTTTCCTGAATTACTTTTAATTATTTCAATGGTTTCCATATGTGAATAGGGAGGCTTATAGGCACGTTTAGATCTAAGAGCATCATACACATCTGCAATGGCCATAATTCTCCCCGAAAGTGGTATTTCTTCACCCACGAGTCCGTTGGGATACCCTGTACCATCCCACTTTTCATGATGCGTTAAAGCTATTTTAGCACCTAAAATAATAAAATTGTTATCTGGAAATTTCTTTCGGACTTCATTTAAAGTACTTGCACCAATGGTTGTGTGTTTTTTCATTATATCAAACTCTTCATCAGTAAGCTTTCCTGGCTTACTTAAAATATAATCAGGTATACCAACTTTACCAATATCATGAAGCGGGGCTGCTTTAGCCAAGTCATCAATATTTGTATCACTTAAAAATTCTTTGTACTTTTCATTAGATTTCATCTTTTCTGCAATCAATCTACTAAACTTTGAAACCCTAACTATGTGTGCACCGGTATCATCATCACGCATTTCAGCAAGCTTAACAAGTGAATAAATCGTTGCTAGTCTTGACTCAACGATTTCTTTGTCTTTCTCAATCATTTTATTCATAAAGTTCTTATATTTGTCCGAGTATTGTCCCACTACAATCGCGATGAAAATATAAATTACAATTCTTACTACCCAATTGAATGTTTCTTGCATGATCATGTCACTAGTACTTAGTGGCATTAAGGGTCCGAGAAGAATACCGCAAAATAGAGCAAGCAAAGCGCCAAAATTCCTACTATGGAATGTCGATAAGAATACGATGGGAATGAACATAAAACTTGGAAAAACAGTCTTTGTCCCTCCAAAAGTAAATACAAGGTAGGCAATAAATATTGACGATAAATAAGTAGCCAATATATATGCATACTTTTTATAACTATTTTTTTTGTTTTTTATGTCATAGACATATTCGCTCATTTGTACTCCTCTTAAAAATTATTAGTATACTTAACGTGTTTAGTTTTCACTATTATATATTATTATTACAAAAATGAAAATTACAATATTGTAAACTTGATACTGACGGGCTTGACTTTCGACCACCCGCACCTTGTCACATTTTTTGGAATGTCAACGTCAAATAAAGTTGAAAATTGAAACATAAATTAAAACACAAGGCTGCCAATGGAGGGGAATGACCATCGGCAACTTGTCTTTGTTTTTGACTTGGGTTTGTGATCAAAGTCGAAGCAAGGATTCTCAAAGGCGTACCCACCATGAGCATCATTGGTCTTGCGGACAAGGCCATTAAAGAGTCCAGAGACAGGATTGAAGCCTGCTTCAACACCATGGATATGCGTTTTCCCAAGGGAAGGATCGTCTTCAACATGCTGCCACAAGATGTGCAGAAGAGCGGGGGGTACCTGGATCTGCCCATGTTTCTGAGCCTTGCCGTTGAATGCGGAGAAATCAGTACTGATCACGTTAACCTGGAGGATACGGTCTTCTTTAGTGGGATCAGCTTGTGCGGCGATCTGGAGAACTTCAGCGGCATGCTGCCTATGCTGATTCAGGCGAGGCAGAACGGCATCAGATTTGCGGTGCTGCCAAATGTCTGCATGGCTGAGGCGGTCAAGGTTCATGGCATTCAATGCTTTGGGTTTGACAACATCCACAACCTCATGGAATGGTTTGAAGGACGTATGCGCTACACGTCGAAATACGCGGCGGCGACTAAGCCTCCTGCCGTTTCAACCCTTGACTTCAGCCAGGTCAGAGGCCAGGATCATCTGATTAAATTTGTGGTGGCTGCCGCGGCAGGGGGGCATAATTTGCTGCTCGTCGGACTGGCAGGCTGCGGTAAGTCCATGATTTCGAAGCGTATCGAAACTATTCTCCCGGACATGAATGAAGATGAGACACTTGAAGTCATGGCCACCCACAGTGTGGCAGGGGCGGCCCGAAGCCAGGATGACGCTGTGAGGCGACCCTTCAGGAGCGTGCATTACAATGCCTCCGCCAACGCATTATAGGCGGTGGGACGGATCTGGGTCCCTTACCTGCAGCTAGCGCCTATCGCCTATCGCCTCGTTTTTCGGAACACCAACGTGTAATTATTTTGTCAAGACTGATATTGCTTGCTTTCACGAAAAGTAACTTCATTATCTTCACTGGCTCTACCAGATACGGGAAAATGAAGTTTGAATTATAATAGGCACAAAAAAATGATCAACGACTTGATTTGACTATGTTGATGATATATAATCTAGATACATATTTACCAAATTGGTAAACAAATCTAGAGGTGATGGTTTGCTCATTCAATACAAAAAGAAATCACTTGAGAAGGAATGCAACGACTATTCAAGAGCTATTAGATCTTATGGGCAAAATTGCGCTAATATCCTTCATCGGCGTATTCGAGAATTAAAAGCTGCTGAGTCATTGGATGAGATGGTCAATCTTGGAATAGGAAGATGCCATGCATTAAAAGGTGATCTTCAGGGCAAATATGCACTTGATCTGGAGCAGCCGTTTAGATTAATTGTTGAACCTGAAAAGAATGAAGATGGACGTTATGAAATAGAATAGTCAACCTTTTGGAGGTTAAAGACTACCATGGAAACTAAAATAAATAAAATTATTGCGATCCCTCCAGGCGAAACTATAAAAGAAATGTTGGAAGATCGAAACATGAGCCAAGTAGAATTTGCTGAGCGAATGGACTGTAGTACGAAATTCATTAGCCAGCTCATTAATGGCAAAGTTGCGTTAACCCATCCAACTGCATTGAAATTAGAGAGTGTCTTAGGCGTCCCTGCTCGATTTTGGAACAATCTAGAGGCCCTTTATCAAGAGGATTTGGCTAGAATTGATCAAATAAGCAAGCTAGAGTCAGAGATTAACCTGTCCAAGTCATTTCCATACTCTGAACTGGCAAATAAGAAATGGGTAAAAAAAACTCGAAATGCTGTTGAACGCGTTGAGGAATTAAGAAGTTATTATGGCGTAGCGACGCTTGAAAGTATTAAAAATCTCAATCCATTTGAGGCTGTTTTCAGGAAGGTAGACCACGGAAAAGCTTCTGAATATGCTTTATCGGCCTGGATCCAAAAGGGTTATCTAGAAGGACGAAAGATTTCAACACCACCCTACAACAAACGATTATTGACAGCTAGACTGCCTGAGTTGCGCTCTTTAGTCAATCAGGAGCCTTCTGACTTCCAAACTGAATTAATCAAATTATTGAGTGAATGTGGCGTCGCTCTGGTTTTCCTGCCTCACATAAAAAATACCTATGCTCATGCATCAACAATTTGGGCAAATAAGACAAAACCCATAATTATCCTATCAATAAGAGGGAAGGATGCAGATAAATTTTGGTTCAGTTTTTTTCATGAAATTGGACACTTAATACTACATGAGAAGGATCATACATTCATCCAATATGATGACGTCGATTTTAAAGATGAATTAGAAGCTGAGGCAGACCGCTTTTCGTCTAATTTGCTAATTCCTGAAAATGACTACTTGAAATTCATTGCATTAGAGGATTTTTCAGACAAAAACGTTATGACTTTTGCAGCAATGATAGAGATTCATCCTGGGATCATTGTAGGAAGACTGCAGCATGATCACAAAATTGGATACTATCAGTTGAACCATTTGAAGGTTAAGTATGAGTGGAACAACAGTGAGGATGAATAATTTGAAATTATTTCGTTGAAATTAACTACACAGATAAAAAAGCTGGCCGATGGTGGATTATAATAACCATCGGCCAGCTTTATCATTTTTGATCTTTTCCTAATCCAACGAAATTAATTCATACGCCATAGTCCCCAGCCCAATCTTCTCCGCATGCTTCAATGACACTCGGCCATTCTCAAAGAGTTTCTTGCGGCTGCGCTGCTGAAGCAGATCCAGGCAGGCGGTATCGAGTGCCACGGGATCTTTGGAGGCGAGAACACCAATATTATCTGCAATGGGTTTCATTTGGATGCCGGTGCAGTCGCACTCTTCAGTAACGTTGCAGATGAAGGAGATGTAGAGGATGTCCTTGTCTTTGGCTGCTCCAAGAGCGTACTCAGCCAGCTTCTCCAGAAAGTTGGAGCCCGACCAGGAATTTCGGATGGCGCCTTCCGGGCAGACGGCAATGCAGCCTGCGCAGCCCACACATTTGTCTGGATCAATCAAAGCAGTAGTGATCATTTCAATGGCGTCAAAATCGCATTTTTCGATACACATTTCACAGGAAATACATTTTTTTGCTGAAACAGTCGGCGCGATTCCGGCATGCTGCTCAAGTTTGCCGCTTCTGGCCGCGAACCCCATGGCCAGCTGCTTCAGCGCGCCCCCGAATCCCGCTTGAATGTGGCCCTTGAAATGGCTCATGACTATAAATTGATTAAATTTGCCATAGGCTTTTCCAATTTTACACTTTTTTATATACTCTCCCGGGATGTCAATCTCATCATAATCCGTTCCGAGGTCGCCATCCGCAATAATTATTGGAATCTGAGAGAATCCGTGGGCTTTCGCAGTTTCCAGGTGCTTATCCGTGGTGGTCCGAGAACCTCTGTAGAGGACGTTGGTTTCTATGTAGGAAGGGAAGACACCCATCTCTTTCAGATATTGTATGGTTGGCTCGTAGCATTTGGCAGACAGAAAAGTCGTATTGCCTTTTTCTCCGAAATGCACTTTAAGCGGGACTTCCTTTTCAAAGGTATGCCCGGACTCCGCGACCACTGTCTTAAGCAGCTTCAGTGCATCAGCGCCCAGCAGCTCGTCGCTGAGGCTTTCGTTTTTTATGTAGTAGACTTTGCTCATGTTGGATCCCCTCGCTCGCTCATTTAACAAATTTTTTTGATGTATGTAGTAATGACGATTTCTCTATCGGGCTTACTAAAAGCTTTGTCTAATTATACAACATTTGGGAAGGAATGCGGAAGGACTTGGATCAGGGTTCGTCATTAATTTATGATAGTCAAAATGAAGATCAAAAATGAAAAGAAAGCTGCTGATGGTCATCAGTTCCACAAACGACCATCGGCAGCTTTCAGTTTTTGAGCTGGGATTTTATGATCTGCTCAGAACTGCATCCATGCTGCGTTATTCAACTTGATTAAATAACCGCGCACACCCGTGACTTCAGTCATGGTTTGTTCAAGACGTCATACCTCCTTTGCTGGAAAATCAACGGTGTTTTCTTTGTTTGATTTCTTGCCGGAAAAATTCTTGACAAAATCAATCAGCAAAGATGAGATCACAACCGTCACTATTGAAAAACCAATACGTTCAAACGGAATATAGGTCAGTGAAAGCAGCAGCACTGTCAAATCTGTCGCCAGGTAAGCGAGGGAAATGCGGCAGCCTGTGAGCTTTGAGAGTGCCAGCGCCAAAGCGTCATCCCCGCCTGTGGTGCCGCCCTGGCGAATCACCAGACCCGCACCGACCCCGACAAAGATGCCTCCAAGCATCGACGCCAGCAGAGGCATTACCGTGAGGTTCGGCAGCAGCGGCGGAAACTGCGTCCACAAAAAAAAGAATGCTCCAAGGCTGACCGTCGAAACCGCTGATATCTTGAGGAAGTCTTTGCCCAGGGGTTTAAACGCCAAGGCGTAGCACAAAGCGTCGAGCACGGGAGACACAAGGGCAGGTGTGAATCCAAACCAGTGGTCAAGCAGCAAAATCAACCCCAGCACGCCACCTTCAGTCAGTGAAGCCTGCCGATGGACGTTATACAAACCAAAGGACAGCAACGCCGTCCCCATTATAATGACCAACAGTTTCCTCGGGGTGAATAAGTTGCCGTATGATTTATTAACTGAGTAAGATTTGTTATGAAGCGTTGTCATTTAGGTTAACCTCTCTTTTTGACAAAAACAATTTGTATCACATCCTAAGTGTAAACCCTGGTATAATACTAGGGTCAAGTAAAGTTCTCAAGTTTTAAAAAAGAGGTGATCCAGCCATTGAAAGATTATTATAAGATTAATGAGATTTCAAAGCTCTACAGGATTGGCGTTGATTCACTGAGATATTATGAAAAGCTAGGGATCTTGGATCCTAAGCGGGATAGCAATGGCTACCGTCTTTACAGCTTAAAAGAAATCTTTAAATTGAATATCATTCGGGACCTCCGAAGTCTCGATTTTTCTTTTAAGCAGATCAAGGCCTATTTGGATGATCAATGTATCTCAAATTCTATGGCGTTGATTCAGGCAGAACAGGCACTTATTGAAATACAAATGGAAACCCTTCGGGCTGCCAAAGCAGCTCTTCACTCCCGCGTAGAAATGTTAAACGTTTTGTCTTCAGCAAAGGTTGGAGAATATGTCGTCAGAACTTACTCAGACAGATTCTGCCTGCGACTCAACGCTGAGATTACCAGAGATGAGGAAACTGATTTTGCCATCAACAAACTCCACATGAAGCATGAACCCACGCTTCGTGAGCTGGGCAACTTGACTATTGGAGCTGTGCCATCCATGGAAGACTTTTATAAGGGCATCAACGGGGTGTTTAATTCCGTATTTATTATTTTGGAAAATGAAACTGACAACTTCGATTTTTTGCTTCCGGCAGGACGATATCTCAGCGTCTATTACCGCGGAACGTATGCGCAAAGTTCGGATCAGATCCGGAAGATCTTGAATTTCGCGAAGACGCGGGGGAGTGACGTGCTGGGCGACCCATTTGAGCTGTACCATATTGACAATCGTTATACTGTTCAGCAAGAGGAATTTTTGACTGAAATTCAAATCAGAGTGGCTGACTAAGGTGCTGCCAGGTACAGGAAAATGAAGATAAGGCTGCGGATGGATGAACATGACCATCGGCAGCTTTTCCTTTTCCGGGAGTCAAATTCAAAACTCCTGAAAAACCTTAGTTACAAATATATGAATAATTATTTATGTCACGGGTAAAAACCCTCAATAAGATGCTTGAAAATCACTTTATAGCGAAACATTGTTAAGCATTAAATTAACCAATTCCAATATTTTCATGGCCAACCATTTTAATTTAACCAGCGCAATCAATTGGTTTGTCGATGTATGAATATCCGTTTAGGAGGGATTGCTATGATGTATCTGGAAAAAGCCATTGAAAACATCAAAGCCAGAAACGCAAACGAACCGGAATTTATCCAGGCCGTTGAAGAAGTCTTTACCTCTTTGGCGCCTGTCATCAAGCAACACCCGGAGTTTGAAAAAGCCAATATCCTTGAGCGGATGGCAGAACCTGAGAGGACCATCATTTTCAGGGTGCCGTGGGTCAACGACAAAGGGGAACTCATTGTCAACAGAGGCTTCCGAATTCAATTCAATGGGGCCAGAGGGCCGTACAAAGGCGGATTAAGGTTCCATCCGACTGTTAATCTCAGTATCCTGAAATTCCTGGGTTTTGAACAGACCTTCAAGAATGCCCTGACAGGACGGCCATTAGGCGGTGCCAAGGGCGGCTCGGATTTTGATCCGAAAGGTAAGAGCGACGCGGAGATCATGCGCTTTTGCCAGAGCTTTATGAGCGAGCTCTACAGACATATTGGGCCGGATATCGACGTGCCTGCCGGGGACATAGGTGTGGGCTCAAGGGAAATTGGGTATCTGTTTGGCCAGTACCGGCGACTCACCGGGGCACATGAGAGCGGCGTCCTGACCGGGAAACACATTATTTATGGCGGTTCCCATGGCCGAAAGGAAGCGACGGGATTCGGGCTTCTGTATTTCACAAAGGCCATGTTTGAGGAGAACAATATTGAGCTGGCGGGCAAAACGGCGGTCATTTCCGGCTCTGGCAACGTGGCTTTGTATACGGCGGTGAAAGCGACCGAGTTTGGCATCAAGGTGCTGGCAATGAGCGATTCCAGCGGCTATGTCTACGATCCGGAGGGCATTGACGTTCCTGCCATGATTGAGCTGAAGGAAGTCCGCCACGGGCGGATCAAGGAATACTTGGCGGATCATCCAAAGGCAGAGTTCGTCGAAGGTCTCAGGACAATCTGGAATCTCAAGTGTGACATTGCGTTTCCGTGTGCGACGCAGAATGATATTGATCTGGCAAGCGCGGAGAAGCTGGTGACCAATGGGGTCTTGGCCGTCTGTGAGGGCGCCAATATGCCGTCAACTTATGATGCCATGAAATTCCTGATGGACGAGGGCGTCCTGCTGACGCCGGCGAAGGCCAGCAATGCAGGCGGTGTGGCGATTTCTGCGGTGGAAATGACCCAGAATTCCATACGACAGAGTATGACCTTTGAGGAAGTGGACGCGATCCTGAAGGTGATCATGAACAACATTTACAAGGATTGCCTGGCTGCTTCCAGAAAGTACGGCTTTGGCCATGATCTTGTGGCTGGCGCGAATATTGTAAGCTTTTTAAGGGTAGCGGAGGCTATGATGCTGCAAGGGGATTATTGATGGCAGTAAGTAATATAAAGTGAATAATTTTAGATAAAACAGTCTCGAGCAATTAAGTTAAACTCGAGGCTGTTTTTTTGTCAGTTAGAGCTGTCGGATCTTTTAATTATCTGAAATTCAAATGAATTGTAGATTCAATTGGAATTAGGAAATCTGATAATGAGGGCCAATGAGCAATAACTGTTACTTTCGACAAAATCAGACAGAATGTTATGTAAACAAAGTGGTATAAATATGATACAAGTTAACCTTGATCGCACAGTAAACAAGCTACTCGAACCGATAACTTTACAATGATTAACTTAAACATCATTATACGAGGAGGATGCAGAATGAAAAAGAAAAGACGTTATTTTATAGCAACGTTATTAGTGACATTTTCATTGATAGTGCTGACAGGGGTTGGATACTCAGCTAAGCCTGTGACTGGAGATTCTTATACGCTTGATGATATTTACAATAAGTTAATTGAACTTGCATCCAACCTTTCAATAATTGATACAAAACTGAGTGGATATTCCAGCGACTTCAGTCTGATTAATTCCGAGCTTAATGGACTAAAGTCATCAATAAACAATATAGGTATAAATATTGAGAATAAGTTTGACAAAACTTTCTTAGGACTGGACGAAATCTAAAACGGTATTATTGGGATTGACACTAAACTAAATAGCATAACTGCATTCGATCCATCAGATGTGGATGGGATCCCTAACCCATTAAATTGTCAGATTCTATTTGCGAATGATGTCAACAAACCAATTGTTCTGGATGAAATCTTCGAATTGAGAATCATCCTTAAAAATTCTGACCTGAACGCTGTTACAAATCTAGAACCAGATGATTTTTATATCACTGCTGGAGAAATATTATCTATAAGTCAGCCAAATTTAGATGGACACTATTACATAAACGTGAGAATAACTGAGCCAGGCATGCAGTTGTTCCAAGTTTATGTTAGCCGAGTATTGATAAATGACGCTATAGTATTAACAGTCGTTGATAAGTCCATTCCTAATCCATTGTATTGCATGGTCGTTCAGGAGAGTACAAATGTACTTCCTTATGTCCCAGAGCCGTTATCTAATATTTTTGTACTACGAGCCGAAATTAAGAATTCTGAAGGTCAAGCAATTCAAAATTTGACAGCTGATGATTTTGTACTAACAGCAGGTGATGTATTACAAGTTATTGAATATAATCCAGACTATTTCTCCTCTTACTATCTCATAACAGCTAGTTTTGAAAAACCAGGGTGTTATGAATTGCAATTATTCGCTAATAAAACATTAGTTAGAGACCGGATAATAGTTGTTTGTCCGGATTTGAGTCTACCATCGGCAGAGTTAAGTTCTATTATAGATATGCCATATAATTCTGTGATTACAGCTGGTGTACCCTTTGAATTCGAAGTTATTATTGTCAATTCGCTGGGTGTGCCTATTGAAAATCTCCAAGCTAAAGATTTTAAAATCTCGAAAGGCGAAATTTTAGCAGCTAGACCTGTGGAGACTTATGATTCTGGATCTACATTTTTGGGACACTATCGCATAGAAGCGAGATTTAATGAACTTGGTCAATATGAACTTTTCTTCTATGTAGATTATGTTAAATTAAATGAATTTATTTTATTGAACATCATTAGCGCAGAATGAAGTTGGCTTTATAATTGAGAGGGAGTTGGACAAGGTGACAAAAAAGAACATTATCACTTTCAAAACAATTTTCTTAATAATATGCATGGTTCTACCCCTCCAAAGTTGTTCCGCGACTGAAAATAGACTGACTATCAAATCGGAACTCATTGAATATTCACCCTATATGTCCTCAACGCCTGGAATTCCGCTGATTGCGGTCTTTAACCGGGAACTTAGTAATAAAAATTACATTTACCACTGGATCGCAGAAGAGGGTACTTTCCTCAAGTGGCAAAACAGCACCATTGGGATGGGACGCATTGAGGTTCTGGGTAGCGACGTGATGATGAATGAACACAAAATTATCTGGACGGTGGATCCTGATCATGACATTAAGACGGAATCCTTTGAATTACATTTAACAATTGAAGAACTCGACACCGGCAATGTGATGTTTGAGACGAGTCTTGAGATTATTCAAAAGGAGCCGTTGTTTTTTGTGATTAAGAATGAGGATTAGATAAACTTGACTGGAACCGAATATAAAACGTCTGCTGATGGTGGGTTAAGTGACCATCGGCAGACGTTTTTGGTTTTTTGGATTTACTATAATGACCTCTGCCGAACCAACTTATTTTCGCCGCTGCTCATGCCTTCCGTAAAACAGATGATAGAGCACCGCCGCAGCCACAATGACGCCTGACATGCTCAGATACATGACGCGGTAACCGGTCAGCGAGATCAGAGTGCCGAGGAGGTATGGACCGAGGCCGAGGCCCAGCTCCAGGAAAATGAAATACGTGGTCGTGGCAACGGAGATGCGTGCGATTGGAACTCTGCTGATGGAGAGGGTTTGGGCGACGGAATTGAAGTTGCCGTATCCAAGACCTATAATGGCGGCGGCGAGGAGGAGTGTGATTCCATGGCGGGACTGGCTCAGCAGGACCATGCCGGCGAGATAAGCCAGGAGGGTGGGGTAAGCGACCCGGTTGGCGCCTCTCTGGTCCCTTAGACGGCCGGTGAAGGGCCGGGTGAGGATGATGGTGATGGCGTACACGACGAAATAAAAGCTGGCGGCCCAGACGAGGTCCACGGCTTTGGCGTAGAGGGTAATAAAGGACAAGATGCTGGAATAGGAGAAGCCAAGCAACATAATGATTATTGAGATGGGGAGCGCCGTGATTTCAAAGGTGTCGGAGAGTCTGAAGCCTCTTCGGGTTGAACTGGAAGCGGTGTCCGCTGCGGGCGCGCTGAGCCTGAGGGATAAGGTGAAGCTGATGAGGCTGAGGGCGAAGCAGAAGCCAAATATGAAATGGAGGCCGGCTTTTTCCAGCAGAAAGATGCCGAGAAACGGCCCGAGGGCCGTCGAGAGGACGGAGGCCGTGCTGAAGTAACCAATGCCTTCGGCGCGTCTGGCGAAGGGGATCATAAGGGCGACCAGGGTCGCGGAGGCGTTGAGTGTGACTCCTGTAGACATGCCGTGGAAAAAGCGAATGACGAGCAGCAGCGGGATATTAACTGCGAAGAAATAAAGTCCTGAACCCATGGTGAAAAGGGCAAGGCCCATCAGCAAGGTGCGTCTGCTGCCAATTTGTGACATGAGTTTGCTGGTGAAGATCCTGCCGGTCAGGGCGCCTATGATGAAAATGCCCGTGACGAGGCCCGCCATGCTTTCGCTGACATTGAAGTCAGTGGCGGCGTAAGAGGCCATGGTCACCATGAGAAGGTAGAAGACCAGGGCGACCAGAAAAAAGACTATGGAAATGGTGATGAAGTTTCGGGTCCAGAGGGGTTCTCGCGGCATGATGTGCTCCTGAAAATGTCGTATGGAGTTGGCGGCTGGGTTGGATTTAATGGGTTCAAAGGGGCTGGTTCAGGCTTGTTATGGCTTAGAGTCAGTATAGCATATTCAGGGGTGAATGTTGCGTGTAACTGGGTGTCAGACACCCAGTTTCCATGGTGGGTGGAGAGAGCATCGGCGCAAAAAGAGAAGAGAGAAATTGTGAGAGTCGTGCCAGCAATAATTCACGCCTTGGTTTGGTTTATTTGAAATGCTTTGTCGAATATAATCGAAATTTGCACAATTTTGCTTCATTTTTTGATGACTTACAACTTTATTATGTTATGATTAAGGTGGTCTCAGACCACTTTTTTTCTTGCAATAAGAAGGCGCGCAGGGTCTGCGAAGTTCAGCGGCTTTTTCCAGTATTATTTTTGACCTCTATTGTCTCAGCAGCAAATTTAATCGAACTTTGCAGCGATAAAATTTCACACGAGGTGAATTTATGCACTCTAAGCTATCAGGTCAAAAAGGCAGCGCACTGGTCACCGCCATCATGGTGTTCGCGGTGCTGTCCGTCCTGGGCGTGGCCATGCTCAGCATTTCGCTCAGCGAAACGAAATTTGTCAGTCATCAGCACAACAAGGCGCAGGCTTATTACATAGCCCACTCCAGTGTGGATGCCCTCGCAACCTATATCATCAAAAATCCGGGCGGATTGACAGATCAGCAGCTTAATGATTATGTCACCGTTCTCAAGGGCGGGGTCACCGCTTCGGAAAGCGACTTTCTCGGGGGCAGCTACACACTGAGCACCGCTGCGGAGAATACTCACCACCTCAGACTGAGCTCTGTCGGAACTTACAGGAACGTCAGCCAGAAGGTCAGCCTGCTGGTGGAGCAGCGGGGCCTGTTTGACAATGCGATTTACGCCCACCGAAGCCTGACGCTGTGGAGCGGCGCCAAGGTCTATGGCGGCGACGTCCAGTATGGAGAGACCATCTTCATGGGCAACAATACCGAGGTCATTGACGGCATAGTCCGTGAGGGGGAGCTGGAGTATCCGGAAAATGAATTTCCTGACACGCCGCCGGCGGATCCTTTGGTGCCGGATGTGCCCATGATCCCTGGGGATCTGTCAGTGGAGAACAACGATACACTCACCATGACGGAGGAACAGCTGGCTTTGGAATACGACAACATCTCTATTAAGAGCCGCGGGACCCTTGTCATTGATACCGGGTCTGACCCCAATGGCGTCAAAAAACTGGTCGTCAGCAATATGGTGGTCGATGGCACTTTCAGGATCATCGGCAGTGGCCGGCTGCTGCTTTACGTTCGGGACGAGGTGCGGTTCAGAGGGTTCAATGACAATACGCCGGAAAGTCTGATTGTCTATATTGGGGATTACAATGCCACAGACAACCCGAGCGGATCCAAGGGCTATATTGAGCTCAAGACTGGGAATTCGATCTTTAACGGCTATATAATGGGCATCCATGCGGTGATCGACGTCACCGCCAACCTGGTGTATACCGGCGCGATTATTTCCGACACGGTTAAGGTCGCCTCCAACGCGGAGGTTTACTACGACAAGGATAAGGCGGCGCTGATCAATCCGCTGGACATCAGTTTGCCACCTCTGGGCTTTAAGGCCGGCCCATGGTCGGACTAAGGCGAAAGGGGAGGATGGGATGATCAGGGAAATGAATAGAAAGAAAAACAGATTGAAAAACACCCAGGGGTTTACTTTAATAGAGATGATTGTGGCTCTGGCAATCATCGGCATCATGGCAGTTTCGTTTTTGACGGTTTTTTCTTCGACGTATGCCCATATCTTTTCTGCGGGGAGGCGGTCGGATGCCATTTACAGCACGGAAAAAAAGGTGGAAGCGGCCATTGCCAGCGGCACCACCGCCACCACAGACATCTTCAGCCTCGCAATAGGCGGTCGGACCGTGACGGTCAGCGGTGCGCTCGTGACGGAGCAGTCGACTTACGAAAACGGGAAGATCGTGAGTCTCAAGAGCTTTGTCCCTGTGGGCTCCGTGTTTTCGAACACCCATACCAATTCTGCAGGTCTGACCCTTGAGATCTATGCCAATGAGCTGGAGATCATGGTCGGGACTTATTATCAGCTGGAGGCGAATAAGCCGGTTACCTGGACCTCCAGCTTGCCGTCGGTGGCCTCGGTTGATACCACGGGGCGCATCACGGGAAACAGCGTTGGCACCGCGACGATCACAGCGACAAACGGCTCAGATACGAGAACCTGCCTCGTGCGCATTGTAAACAAGGTGACGCTGGCCTATGTCAAAGGCGGGCAGTATGTGCGCTATGGCGGCGTAGATTACATCAAACTGACCGGAGAAAACGGCCGGGTGATGTCTCTGAGCGCGCCTCTGATGGGCCAGTCTTGGAGCTACGACAACGCTATGCCGAGCAAAGGCGAGCTGGAGGGCGGCGTCTGGACAGACGCGCTGCGATCCATGAGCGGCATTGATTACTGGACCAAGACGAAGCGGGATGATGATAAGGAAAGTAAGCCGATTGTCGTTTATATCAAAAGTAACGGCAGCTTCGATGAAGTGAACTCCAAAAATGCTGTCAGAGGACTAAAGCTGGGTACCTCATTGAATCCGGACCTGATGATTACCTCGGGGACGGGGAGCGCGGGATCGCCTTATATTCTGGCGGATCCGACGACTTAGGTCTTGCAGGTGAGGTTCAGCCAAAAATCAGAAGCGGGAAGGAGGCAGCAAGGGATGGACAATAAAAGAAATGGTGCGGGTTTTAGTAATGCAGGTCTGACCCCGCCTGTTGAAAAAAACGATATAGTAGGTCAGCGGCTGCGCCAATTGACCCCGCCTGTCACACCGTCTGTCAAAAACACCGCAGGTCTGACCCTGATTGAGCTGCTGGTGGCCATGGGCATCCTGGGAATCGTCCTGACGGTCTGTTTTTCGTTTTTATTCTTCGGATACCGGTCCTTTGGAACGGGCAGCGCGCAGTTCAACATCCAGTCGGACATTCGGATCGTGATGGAAACCGTCAAGAATGAGGTTCGCTACGCGAGCGAATTTCAGGTGATTCCCGTCAGCGAAGTGCCGTCCACGGTAACGGACGGGTACAAATATATTTACGCTGAGGGCAATGCCCTCAAATTCAAATCCAGTGCCGGCGCCTCAGAGCGGCTGCAGGGGCTGTTGTTTAGCAGCGGTCCGGTGTTTACCCTCAGTGCCAGCGGCGGGAATTTTATACTGACGGTCACCCTCGAGGGCGTGTACAGGGATCAGGATTATGAGACTTCCACGGATGTGCTCATCCAGAATCTTGAAGTCAGTACCGCCGGGAGCGATAACGCGATTCGATATAAATAAAGATAAAAAAATGCTGCCGATGGTGAGTGAAGTGACCATCGGCAGGTTTTTAAGGGTTATTTAATGATATTCATTCTCAATGAACAGATTCCAACACTGTGATTCCGGGTATCAATAGGCCTTCAGAGGAGTTGAGCTGCAGCTGCATTTGGACGCTTTGGCTGCAGGGATCCAGTGGCGTAACCGGCTGATCATTTCAAGTTTGGGGATGAGGTTATGCCAAAATCTATGGAGCGTTTACTGTGGCTGCAGTTGATTGGGATTGCGGCGTTTAATAAGGTGGACTACCTGATGACTCTTGAAGCGCTGGAACGGGGTTTCAAGGAGGCCAATCCGTTTTTGGCGCCCATGGTGGGGACTTTCGAATTTCCGCTGGTGAAGCTGCTTCTCGTGCCGCTTTTGCTGCTGCTCCTGTGGCAGCTGCGTCATAAGATTGGGCGGTCCTTGGTGACGCTGGCCTGGGTGCCGTTCGTGGCGTATTCGTCAGTGGTGCTGTATCACCGGAGTCTGTTGTTTTGATCTTGAGCTGAATGTTATAAGACTGCGGATGCTTTGATCATCGGCAGTCTTTTTGTTTTTGGGGGATTCCTCAGTGTATTGGGTATTTACGGGATGTAATTGGTGAAAGGCAGCAACTGCACGTTTAAAAATCTGCAGCACTAAGAAAGGGATTGTCTCATGAAAAAAAGAAAATTTCTGCTCTTTGCTATGCTGATTGCGAATTTGCTGTTTTTGGTGATGAATTTTTTTCTGCTGAACAGTCAGCGTGTTTATTATGTCGGTCAGATTGTGTCCATTGAGCAGGGCCAAGGGGAGACCATCTTTGAAATTTCTCCCATGGCGAGCGAGCGTTATTTCATTAAGTCTGTCAAAGCGGACCACATTATCAGGTATGATAACAGCAACATTTCCGGGATCAGTGATCCGCTCAAGGAATCGAGAAAATTGAGATTGGGTGAGATGAGCGAGATGGTCAGTGCCTTGAAGGTTGGGGACCCGCTGATTGTCCGGATTGAGGATTATGATCCGGATCAAACCAGTTATGACGTCAGCGAGATTGTGTTTGATTTGACAGTGGAGTGATTTTTGAGAGAGCAAAGCTTCTGATGCCGATGGTCATTTCCAGACCATCGGCATGTTTTTTTGAACCATTGGGACGGACGTAACTTATGAATTGTGTCTGAATTGTAGTGAGTGTCTGGCACCAATTCAAAACCTGTCCGCGTCACTAAATCAATTTTTGTCCGCGTCACCAATTCAAATCCTGTCCGCGTCACCAAACTATACTACCCATATAAAAAATGTGATATGATAGGGATGGCATTAAAACAAACGACAACTCTGTCGAAAAACAAAAATCTCACAAAGCAGGTGATGTCCTTGTCTAATCTTCTTTTAAACAGCACGCGAAAGCTTTTGGAAACTCTGAACGCAGATGCACTCCTGTCTTTTAAGCCTGAAAACCGCCGCTATTTTTCAGGGTTTACCGGCACCAGCGGATACGTTCTAATTCTTCCGAAGACCCAGTGGTTCATCACGGATTTCAGATATACAGAGCAAGCCAAAGCGCAATGCCCTGACTTTGAAGTCCAGCTCCACAATGCAGAGCGGCCCCTTGAAGCCGTTTTGAAGGAAGCTGGCATCCAAAAATTGGCCTTTGAAGATAACTATGTGACTTATCAGTTTTACAAAAATCTGTCAGACAAACTGCCGGAGGTCACCTTGATCCCCGCAGGCGCGGAAATTGAGGCACTGAGGCTTGTAAAAGAAGACTGGGAGATCGAGAAGATCGCGAAAGCAGCCGAGATCGCAGATAAGGCTTTTGAGCACATCACAGGCTACATCCGGCCTGGGGTTTCTGAGCGTGAAGTGGCACTGGAGCTCGAAATTTATATGAAGAAACTGGGTGCCAGCGGCCTGTCCTTTGAGACCATTGCGGCATCGGGGCTGAGATCGGCAATGCCACACGGCGTCGCCTCGGACAAGCTTATAGAGGACGGGGATTTTCTCACGCTGGACTTTGGCTGTGTCTACGAAGGCTACTGCTCAGACATGACCAGAACTGTGGTGGTCGGCAAAGCCTCTGACAAGCAAAAGGAAATCTACAGCACAGTCCTGGAAGCCCAGGAGAAAGCTTTGGATGCAATTCGTGAAGGGATTAACGGCATAAACGTTGACAAAATAGCACGAGATGTAATATCATCTAGGGGATATGGAGAATATTTCGGTCACGGCCTCGGCCACGGGGTGGGACTCGAAATTCACGAAGAACCAAGACTGTCGCCAACCGGCACGAAAACGCTGCTGGAGAACATGGTGGTGACAGATGAGCCGGGAATTTACATTCCTGGCTTCGGCGGTGTCAGAATCGAGGACCTGGTCGTTGTGAAAAAAGACGGCTGCGTGGTCTTGAGTCATTCGCCAAAGCAGTTGATGGAACTTTAATTTTTCAGAAGGGGAAATGTTCATGGTATCAGCAAGTGAATTTAGAAAAGGAATGACCTTCGAGATCAATGGCGAGCCGTTTGTCGTCGTAGATTTCCAGCACGTTAAGCCTGGCAAGGGCGCAGCTTTCGTTCGCACGAAGTACAAGAGTTTGATTACTGGCGCGATCCGCGAGGAGGCGTTCAATCCATCGGAGAAATTCCCGAGAGCGCACATCGAAACGAAAGAGATGCAGTTCCTTTATTCAGACGGCGAGCTGTACTACTTCATGGACAATGAAACCTTCGACCAGATTCCGCTTCACCACGAAGAAGTTGAGGACGCGATCCGCTACCTGCGCGAAAACGACTCTGCTACCCTTAAATTCTACAAGGGCAAATGCTTCCAGGTTGACGCGCCTAACTTCGTCATCCTCACCGTTATTGAAGCAGAACCGGGCGTGAAGGGCGACACCGCTTCCAACGTCACCAAGAAAGTCAAAGTCGAGACTGGCGCTTACATTGACGTTCCGCTATTTGTAGAGGAAGGCGACAAGATCAAGATCGATACGAGATCTGACGAGTACCTCTCAAGAGCGTAACCTATAAACACCGCACCGCGAAAGCGCGTGCAATAGCAACAAAATCAATAAAAGCAACAAAAGCAATTGACGTCCACCACTTATCCATTTCACAGGGAGGTTTATGAGCATGCTGTTTGAAAGAGTGTCATACTTGAAAGGACTCGCGGAAGGCCTCGAAATCGAGAAGAATTCGAAGGAAGGCAAGCTCCTGAAGGAGATCATAAGCGTCCTTGAGGACATCGTCTACGAACTTGACGATATCCAGGAAAACGTCGACGAGATCGACGAGTTTGTCGAAGCGCTGAGCGACGACGTTGCAGACATCGAGGAAGCCCTCGAGGACTATGACGACGAATTCGACTCCTTCGAATGCCCGGACTGCGGCGAAGAAATCCTGATCGCTGAAGAAGAGTTCGACGACAATGGCTGCGCAGAAATTGTCTGCCCAGGCTGCGGCAACGAATTTGTAGTCTGTGATGAAGACGAGTGCGACAGCTGCTGTGGCTGCGGCTACGACGATGACGAAGACGAAGACGACGACACGGAAGAAATCGATGAGGTGGAGAGCGAGTAATTTCGCTTGTTCCATTCCAAAGGATTCACCAAATCGCAAGGAATGTCACAAAAGGGCGTCGAACCCGACGTAAGAAAGCATTTGCAAGATTAAAATCTTGGGGCCGTGGGCTGATGCGCCGCGGCCTTTTTGTTTGTACTTCTTTATGCGTTTTTGGTATAATGAGGACGTATACGATTGGAGGTTTGAACATGACTGAAAACACTCAGCTTGACGAACTTGAATATGGCAATGTCAATATATCGGATGACGTCATAGGCATCATCTCATCCATTGCAGCGGCAGAAATCACCGGCATCAGCGGCCTCAGCGGCAAGATCACCGAGGACCTGGTGGAAATGCTCGGCAAGAAGAATTTTTCCAAAGGGGTTAAAGTCGAGGTCAAAGAGGATAAAGTCGAGATCGACCTCAACCTGATCGTCGACTACGGTGTCAAAATTCCGGATGTCTCCTGGCGAGTTCAGGAAAACGTCAAAACGGCCGTCGAATCCATGACCGGCCTCAAAGTCCTGGCCGTCAACGTTCACGTCAACGGCATCAACCTCAAGAAAAAAGAAGAAGCACCGGCGAAAGCCGAATAAGAAAATACATGAAGCTTGATCACCGGGTAGGCAGCAGCGGATCGGTTCCAACACACTAAAGTCCGCTGTCAGACTGAAGTCGACATACTGCAGGCGTGCAGAACACGTACAAAATTCGCCATAGCTTCCACACGGACCAGCGAAAGGAAGCTTCAGGCGAATTTTTGCCGCCATACTTTGACGTTCCTAATCAGCGGCATCGCCATCATCGTCATCATCGCCGCAGATTCAGCGGCGCCCCAACTCGTGTGACAAAACGGAGGGCTTAATCAGCTTATGAGCAGAAAACTCGCGCGTGAAATCGCCATGAACGTCCTGTATCAAATGGCCATTCATGAGGATTTCGCGTCAAAATCTTTTGAAAACTATATCAACGACAATATGACAGAGTCTGATGATCTCAGGTATGTCCACAGTGTCGTCAATGCTTTTGCCGATAATCGTGAAACCATCGACATCGCCATAGGCAAATACCTCAAGGGATGGACCTTTGACCGCCTCGCGAAGCTCGACGTCTCTATCCTGAGACTCGCCACCACTGAGATCCTCTTTATCGAGGAAGTCAGCACCGCGGTCGCCATCAACGAGGCCGTCAATCTCGCCAAGCGCTTTTCTGACGACGAGACGCCGGGTTTCGTCAACGGTGTCCTGGGAGAAATGGTCCGTCACGAAGATCTGACACCTCATGAGCACTAAACAATTCTTCCTGGGCATTGATACCAGTGCTTACACAACCTCTGTCGCCGTCGTGGACGAGGCGGGGGGGTGTCTGTCTGACGCACGCAGACTGCTGGACGTCAAAGACGGTGAACGTGGGCTGAGGCAATCCGAGGCTTTTTTTCAGCATGTCAATCACTTTCCTGAGCGCCTTGAGCACGCGCTGACAGAGGCCGGACATCCAAAGCTGTCCGCCATAGCCGTCAGTGCCACCCCAAGAGACGTTGAAGGCAGTTATATGCCTGTCTTTCAGGCGGGCGTCCGCCTCGCTGAAAACCTGTCTGTCGCCCTGGGCGTCCCGCTCTATAAGACGACGCATCAGGACGGCCATATTATGGCAGGCTGCCAAACGCACCCGGTATTGTTGGAGCGGCCGTTTCTCGCCGTCCATTTATCCGGCGGGACCACGGAAATCTTAAGCTGCCGTTTTCTGGGCACAGGCTTTCGAGCAGAGCTCATAGGGGGCACAAAAGATCTCAGCTTTGGCCAGCTGATCGACCGGATCGGCGTTCACCTCGGACTGTCTTTTCCTGCTGGAAAACCTATGGAAGCCTTGATTATGGAAGCAGAAGACCAGAACACGCTCAAGCCCTGCACCTTTCCCAAAGTCAAGCCCGCAGCCTGGTTCAATCTCTCCGGCCTTGAAAACAAGTCTTACAGCCTGATCGAAGCTGGAAAACAGCCGGCAGATGTGGCGGCAGGTCTGATCGACTGTCTGGCCAAAACGCTGATTGAGGCCGTTAAAGCGCTTGAAATCAATCCGGATCCCGAACTGACAGCTATTAAAGACATCCTGATCATAGGCGGCGTCGCCTCAAACCTGAGACTCAGAGCCGCACTGGAAATGGGCTTTCGCACACTGCCGCAGCCTCTGACGGCGCGCTATGCCAGTGTCAAAGACTCCAGTGACAATGCCGTTGGCGTCGCGCTGATCGCGAGGGCGTGCTATCAGCAGGGGCAGCGGAAATAGCAGCTCGTTCCAAGGCCAACTTAGTAAACTTCAACAAACCTTTAAACTTTATTTTCCAAGACGGAGGTGGCCATTCCCCTATGAAGCTCAGACCCTTAAAGGTCGCTGAAGTCAACAATTACATCAAGCAGCTCATGAACCGCGATCCCATCCTGCACCACCTGACGGTGGAGGGGGAGATCTCCAACTTTAAAAAACATTCCAGCGGCCACCTTTACTTTACGCTGAAAGACGGCGAAGCCCGCCTCAGCTGCGTGATGTTCCGCTCAGATACGATTCTCAGCCAGATTGACCTCTCAGACGGCATGATGGCAGCCTGCACCGGCAATATTTCCATTTACGAACGCGACGGCCGCTACCAGCTCTACGTCAGATCTGTCGAGCGCCTGGGCGTAGGCGACCTTTACCAGCGCTTCGAGGCTTTAAAAACTGAACTGGCCGCCTTAGGCTATTTTGACCCAAAACATAAGAAGCCCATTCCCGAGCTACCGGAGCGCATCGCCGTGGTCACATCGCCAACCGGTGCTGCCATCCAGGATATTCTCAACGTGGGTTTCAGGCGTTCCCGCCTCCCGGAGGTCATCCTGCTGCCGGCTGCGGTTCAGGGTGAAGGCGCTGCCGCGTCCATTGCGAGAGCCATACGCTACGCCAATGAAAAGAAGTTGGCCGATGTTCTCCTGATCGGCCGAGGCGGCGGTTCCATAGAAGAGCTCTGGGCCTTCAATGAGCGCATCGTAGCGGACGCCATCCATGATTCTGAAATTCCAGTGGTCTCTGCCGTAGGGCATGAGACGGACTTTACCATATCGGATTTTGTGAGCGATCAGCGGGTTCCGACACCATCGGCAGGGGCAGAGCTTTTGTTCCCCAGCGACAAAATGCTGATGAGTGAGCTCGAAGGCAGTCTAAACCGCATGCACGCCAAAATCGCCGCAAGGCTCATGACACTGCGGCACGAAATCGAGCGGCACTCACCCCAGTCTGAACTGAAGCGGCTGCAGGACGGCCTGAATCAGAAACGCATGACCCTGGACTACGAACGGGATCACCTGGACCAGAGCCTTCAGAACCGCCTCAGGCGCGAAAAAACGGCTCTGTCTGAGCTGGGAGCAGCGCTGAACGCGCTGTCGCCGCTGGGTGTCCTGGGACGGGGATACGCCGTCTTGACAGATGCGGCCGGCCATGCCGTAGATGAGGTTTCCAAAGCACAGCCCGGTCAAAAACTGAAGGCCAAACTCCGAGACGGCGTCCTGGACGTCAACGTCGAAGCCATTACAAAGGAGGCTCTCTAGAAGCCATGCCTAAAGCAGCTAAAGCCAACCAAACCCTCGAGGAAAAGCTCGAGACTCTGAGAAAAATTACCGCGACACTGGAAAAAGGTGACCAGCCCCTGGACAAAGCTCTGGCAGAGTTCGAGTCGGGCGTCGCCCTTTACCGTGAGTGCCTCAGCATGATTGAAGACGCTGAGCGCCGCGTCAGGATTCTCACCGGGGAGGAACTGAAGCCCTTTGATCAAACCTCGGAGGTGGAGGAATGACTCAGTTTTTAAAGCAGTTTGAATTGAAAGCAGAGCAGATGGACGCCTACTTGAACGGCTACTTCATCCGCAGTGACAATAAATTTATCGAGAAGATCAACAAGGCCATGCGTTACAGTCTGACGGCTTCCGGCAAGCGGCTGAGGCCGCTGCTCCTCATGGAGTTCTGCAAGCTCTTTGGAGGCACGGAGGAGGATGCCGTGGACTTCGCGGCGTCCATAGAGATGATTCATACTTATTCCCTGATTCACGACGACCTTCCGGCAATGGACAATGACGATCTGCGCCGGGGAAAACCGACGAATCACATTGTCTTTGGTGAGGCAACTGCCATTTTGGCAGGGGACGCGCTTCTGAACTACGCCTACGAGAATATGCTCAGCAAGGCACTTCAGGATCCAGCCAAGATGCAGCGCTACGTTCACGCGGCAAAAGTCATTGCGGAGAAATCCGGGTGCCGTGGAATGATCCTGGGCCAGGTAGCGGATATTATGTGCGAAGGCGAGGCTATAGGCGTCGAAACTCTGGACTACATCAATTTACATAAGACGGGGGATCTGATCAAGGCAGCTATGATGGCGGGCGCCATTATTGGCGGCGCCGGAAAAGAAGCCCTGGGCAAAGTGGAGACCATAGGATTAAATATTGGTATGGCCTTCCAAATCGTGGATGATATCCTCGATATTGAGAGCTCGTCAGCCGCCATGGGCAAACCTCGCGGCAGCGACCTGCGCAATGACAAGACCACCTATCCTATGCTGCTTGGATCTGAGGTGTCGAAGAAAATTGTCAAAGAACGGGTCGATCATGCCATTTCAATCCTGAATGAATTCGAAGGCGACACGGCGTTCCTCGAAGCGCTGTTCAAATATCTGTGTTACAGGGATAAGTAAAGGGGTGAGTCCATGTCCTTTTTTCCAGGCATCGTCAGCAACCGAATGTTCCAGGTGGCTTTTGTCAGCTGGTTTATAGCACAGGCACTGAAGGTCATTTTGACTCTGGTCACCGAACGAAAGCTCAACCTTTACCGGATGATTGGATCAGGCGGTATGCCAAGTTCCCACAGTTCACTGGTTATGGGACTTTCAACGGCCATAGGTCTGCAGCTTGGTTGGGATTCGCCGCTTTATGCCTTGGCGCTGGTCACCAGCCTGGTGGTCATGTATGATGCCAGCGGCGTCCGGCGGGCAGTCGGGATTCAGGCAGCCATTCTCAATCAGATCATTGAAGACGCTTACCAGCACAAGCCCTTCAGCCAGGACAAGCTGAAGGAGCTGATCGGACACACGCCTTATGAAGTCTTTGCCGGTGCCATTCTGGGCATTGTCGTGGCCAATGTGATGATTTAACTGCAATTCGATTAAATAATATGAAATATATGGTATATTTGTAGTGCGTTTTGCAATTAAGTGTTCTATAATTGAGGTAGCTGATTAAGCGCATTGCCGCCTGTAATTTGGCTAACCTGTCTTACACTAATTTGACATTAACTCAACCTCAAGCCAGGATCCCCACGTCCTGGCAAATTCTGTCTTATCTGAAAGGTCGGAAGTCCATGCGACACCTGGATCACATCCAGTCCCCGGCGGACTTGAAAAAGCTCTCCGAGGCGGAACTCAAAGTATTAGCCATAGAAATTCGCCAATTTCTGCTCGAATCCCTGTCGAAAACCGGAGGCCATCTGGCTTCCAACCTTGGCATAGTCGAGCTGACCATAGCACTGCACAAGGTCTTTAACTCCCCGGAGGATAAGATCATTTTTGACGTTGGTCACCAGGGCTACGTCCACAAGCTGCTGACCGGCCGCCAGGACCAGTTTCCAACCCTGCGCCAGCTGGACGGAATGAGCGGCTTTTTAAAGCGCTCAGAATCCGAGCACGACGCCTTTGAGGCCGGCCACAGCAGCACCTCGCTGTCCGCGGCCCTCGGTTTCGCCAAAGCGCGTTCCCTGAAAGGCACAAAAGAGAACGTCATAGCGGTGATCGGCGACGGCGCCCTCACCGGCGGCATGGCCTTCGAAGCCCTGAACCATATCGGCCACGACCGTGAAAAGGTCATCATCATTCTCAATGACAACGAAATGTCGATCTCCGAAAACGTCGGTGGTCTGTCAAAATATCTGGATCGGATTCGTACCAGCAACAATTACTACTGGCTGAAAGGCGAGACCGAGTCCATCCTGGGGAAAGTCCCGGGCGTCGGCGACGCTATGGCCCGAGGCCTCAAGCGACTTAAAGGCTCTGTCAAATATTTCTTTGTGCCTGGTATGTTGTTTGAAGATCTTGGCATCACCTATATTGGACCGGTGGACGGCCACGATCTGGGCGCTCTGACACAATCCCTGAATCGCGCCAAGGAAGCCCATGACGGCCCTATCCTGATCCATGTCCTGACAAAAAAGGGAAAGGGCTTTCTGCCTGCCGAGCTGGATCCGGACAAATATCACGGCGTGGGCAAGTTTTCACTTTCCAAAGGGGTCTCTGAGCTTCCTGCGGTCAAAACTTTGTCGCAAACCTTTGGGGATACATTGACGACCCTTGCGGCCGAGGATCAGCGCATCGTTGCCCTCACAGCCGCCATGTGTGACGGCACCGGCCTCGAAAACTTCAGAGCTTGTCATCCTAAACGGTTTTTTGACGTAGGCATAGCAGAACAGCATGCCGTAACGCTGTCTGCGTCACTCGCTGCCGCCGGCATGAAACCGGTGTTCGCGGTCTATTCCACCTTCCTGCAGCGTGCCTATGACCAGGTCCTCCACGACGTGTGCATCCAGATTGCCAACGTGACCCTGGCTGTGGACCGCGCCGGTCTGGTCGGCCAGGACGGCGAAACCCACCATGGGATGTTCGATCTGTCCTTCCTGCAGCATCTTCCCAACATGGCTATTTATTCCCCTAAAGACGCGGACGAACTGGAAGCGACACTGACCTTTGTCATGAAGCGCGAATCCGGCCCGGTCACTGTCCGTTATCCGAGGGGCGCCGCGTCCACCCTGCTTCCTTTCAAAGGCAGCGTGGACGAGCCTTATATCGAGCGCATGGAAGGCGACGACTTTGCCCTGATCGCTGTAGGCAACGTCTTTTCCAATGCCCTGGAGGCCTTCGAAGCCCTCACCGAACAGGGCTATCGCGGCAGACTCATCAACCCAAGACGCTTAAAACCTCTGCCGATGGTGGGCTTAACCCAATGCATCGGAGAAGCGCGGGCTATCTTCACGCTGGAAGACAATGTCCTGACCGGCGGATTCGGAGAACGGATTACGCTGGCGCTGGACTCAAGTTATTATAACGTCACCAACTTTGCAGTACCTGACACCTTCGTGGGTCATGGTTCCATACCTCAGCTGCATGAACAGCTGGGTCTGTCCGGCAAAAGAGTCGCTGCCCGCATCAGTGAAGCTTTGGTCAAGGCAAAGGGAAAGGCTCAGAGGATGGATCCTGGAACCACTGGTAAAACCTCACCAGACACGGCACAGGCGAACGGGGTGGACTATGAGTAAAGCGAGACTGGATGTTCGGCTCGTTGAAGACGGGTTTTTCGAGTCCAGAGAGAAAGCCAAGGGCGCTATTATGGCTGGGATCATTCTGGTGGATGGTCAAGTCGTGGACAAGGCGGGAACCCTGATCAAAGAGACCTCTGTTGTCGAAATGAAGGGTGCTGCACTGAAGTATGTGAGCCGTGGCGGTTTAAAACTTGAAAAAGCCATCGAAGCTTATGACCTGGATCTGACCGGTAAACGGTGCATGGATATAGGCGCCTCTACAGGCGGGTTCACAGACTGCATGCTGCAAAACGGCGCGTCACTGGTCTACGCCGTGGATGTCGGGTATGGCCAGCTGGACTGGAAGCTCCGCAGTGACGAACGGGTTGTGAACATGGAGCGGACCAACGCTCGGCATTTGACCCTTGACAGTGTCGGGGGAGAACCAGTGGATTTCATTTCTATTGATGTAGCCTTTATTTCTTTGAAACTGATTTTTCCCGTGATGAAGGCATTGTTGGCTGACCAGGGTGAGACCGTGTACCTGATCAAACCTCAGTTTGAAGCCGGACGGGAATCTGTGGGCAAGCACGGAGTAGTGCGAGATCCTGAGATTCACAAGCAGGTGCTTCTCAGTGTAATAAATGAAGCCGAAAAAATGGGTCTTTATACGGTCAAACTCACTTACTCGCCTATTAAGGGACCAAAGGGAAATGTTGAGTTTTTATGCTATGCGACCCGCGACGAAGCAAGAGAAGACCGCCTGATTGTTGATGATGCTTATGTTTCAAATCTAGTGGCTGAAACCCATCAGATTCTCGGTTAAAAATAATTACAAAAAAATTAAAAAATAATTTATGCAAAAGAAGGAAATTTATACGTTCATAGCGAATATCCAATTGCATCCTGAAACCGATGAAGACAAACCATAGGGGGACTTGAATTGAAATATTCAAGACATGCTAAAATTCTGGAATTGATCGAAAATAACGAAATTGAAACCCAGGAGGATCTCGCCAACAGTCTGAGACAATCCGGCTTTAATGTCACACAGGCTACAGTATCCAGGGATATCAAGGAGCTGCGGCTGATCAAAGTGCTGACCCGCGAGGGCAAGTACAAATATGCTACAATCAAGCAGCAGGAGAGTGTCGTGACAGATCGTTTTATGAAGCTGTTCAAGGATTCTGTCCTTTCTATTGACCATGCCGGCAATATGATTATCATCAAAACGCTGATTGGCGCTGCCAATGCCGCAGCCGCTGCCATAGACGCGGTGGATCTCAAGGAAGTCGCAGGTACCATAGCTGGGGATGACACGATCTTCCTCGTCATCAGAGATGGCTATGAAATGGATGAAGCTCTGGAAGTTTTTAGAAATATGACAAAGTAGAGGTTTTCAGATGCTGAAACAGCTCTATCTGGAAAATTTTTTGATCATAGAACAAGCCTCCGTCAGTTTTGGCGAAGGCTTAAATGTCATTACAGGCGAAACGGGTTCCGGCAAGTCCATGATTTTTGAAGCGATTGGACTTTTGCTTGGGGGGAAGGGCGGACGAGACTTTCTCAGAACCGGTGCGGACAGGCTCCTTCTGGAAGGTGTTTTTGAGGTGCGCTCTGAGGGCTTTGCTGAGCAGATCAAGTCCCTTGGCTATAGCCTTGAGGAAGGCGATCTCTTCCTTTCCAGAGAAATCACGGATTCCGGAAAGTCGGTCTACAGACTTGGCGCGCGCATGGTACCCGCTGCTGTAGTCAGAGAACTGGCTGCCGGTCTGGTGGATATTTCCGGCCAGCACGAGCATCAAATGCTGCTGACGCCTTCCAACTATCTTGGACTCATTGATGAGTTCGGTCATAAAGAGTTAAGCGGGCCATTAGGCGAGGTGGCTGCCGCAGCCAAAGCTGTGTTTGCCCTCGAGGAAAGCCTTGAAAAGTTTACCATGGATCCATCCGAAGTGGCTCGCCGTATGGATTTTCTCCAGTTTCAGCTGGATGAACTGGATGAGGCCGCGTTGAAAGACGGTGAGGAAGAAGCGCTCGAAGAGACCTACAGCGCCCTTAAGCATTTTGAGCGCATTGCGGCATTGGTTTCCCAGATTGAAACAGATGCTTTATCCGAAGACGGCTATTTGAGTCAGATTTCAAGGACGCGCCGTCAGCTTTCCGAGCTTTCCCAGCTGCAGCACCGCTGGGGTGCCTTGGCGGATCAGCTGGAGGAAGGGTATCTGACTTTGGAAAGTGCCATTCACGACCTCGTGGGCAGCTTTGATGCCTCGGATCAGCCGGATGAACATGAAATCGCAAAGATTGAAGCTCGGATGGCGTTGATCTTCGACCTCAGACGCAAATACGGCGGCACGATTCCTGAGATTCTGTCACAGTATCAGTCTATGAAAAGAGAGCTTGAGTCACTGGCCAGCTATACAGAAGAGAAAGAAGAGATCACTAGACACCTTGAGAGGGCGCTGGCAGCTTACCATCGGCAGGACAAAGCACTTACAGATGCCCGTCAGGAGGTTGCCAGCCGTTTTGCCGGTGTCCTTCATAAGGAACTCACCAGCCTGGGCTTTGAAGGCCTGAAGCAGGTGCTCACTGTGGTCGCGGGGACTTCCGTTAAGCTGGAGGGCAGCGCTCACATTCAGTGGCTGATCTCCACCAATCCCGGGGAGCCTATGAAGGAGCTCAGAAAAATTGTTTCCGGCGGCGAGCTGTCCCGCATCATGCTGGCGGTGAAGCTCATCAATCGCCGTGCCCGG
This sequence comes from Acidaminobacter sp. QWL-03, assembly GCF_058683855.1. NCBI lineage: Bacteria > Bacillati > Bacillota > Clostridia > Peptostreptococcales > Acidaminobacteraceae > Acidaminobacter > Acidaminobacter sp. QWL-03. The sequence goes on along the minus strand of NZ_CM178752.1, from coordinate 879,303 downwards.
TATGCCAGTACTCAGATTTTTGACGAAATCGACTCCGGCATCAGCGGCAGAACGGCGTCCCGTGTGGCAGAAAAGCTGGTTCAGATCGCGGGAGACAACCAGGTCATCCTGGTAACGCATTTGCCTCAAATTGCCTCTAAGGGCAGCTGCCATCTGGTCATTGAAAAAAGAGTAGATCAGGATCGTACCTATACAGAAGTCCACAGCGCCTCTGGCGATCGCCGCGTGGAAGAAATCGCGCGCATGATTGGCGGCGGCGAGATCAACGAGACCGCACTTGAACACGCAAGATCCTTGCTGACAGAAACTTAAAGGAGACCTGGCGTATGACAGAAAAAGTTAAAGTCCTCTTGGTGGACGACAATCAAAATTTCATAGAGCTTCTAAGGGACAGGATTGAATTCAGTGATACGTTTGAGGTAATTGGTGAAGCCAATAATGGCGAGAAAGCCCTCGAACTGATGCTCTCCATGCGGCCTGACCTCATCATCCTGGATATGATCATGCCAATGCTGGATGGTCTGGGCGTTCTGGAACGGTTTAACCAGTCCGGGGTCAAAGATTATCATCCCAAGATTATCATTCTTTCTGCCATAGGTCAGGATTCACTGACCAGTCAGGCCATTGGCCTTGGTGCCAAGTATTACATGGTCAAGCCCATTGATTTTGACCTGCTCATTGAACGTCTGGAGCAAATCCTCCAGGAAGAGTCAAAAACCCTCTCAGTTCCGCCAGCGGCGTCGCCTGGAGATGATTTCGCTGTCCAGCGCACCATTACCGAGGTCCTGCAAATGCTGGGGGTGCCGCCTCACATCAAAGGGTTTGTCTATCTTCGCGACGCAGTAGCCATGGTCTATGAGGACGAGAGCCATCTCATGAGAATTACAAAAACCCTGTACCCGGGCATTGCGGAGCGGCATGATTCTACCTCACAAAGGGTGGAACGCTCGATTCGAAACGCGGTTGAACTGACTTTCCAGCGAGGTTCGAAAGAGATTTTTGCCAATTTCTTCAATTTGAACCTCCCAATCAGCGAAGGCAGGATCACCAATGGCGAGTTTATTGCCTACATTGCCCATCACGTCCGTAACGAGGTCAAACAGGAGTCCGGCAGTTAAGGGGCAACCTGCTGCTTGAATCTGATCATATAAGGTCAATTATCTTCAATTGTCCCGTCAATTAGCGCCTGGGCTCTTGAACTCTAGGGCTTAGAGGGCTATACTGTTAGGGTATGGTGAAACGTTTTATCAAGGTTTGTTTAGTTTCTAAATTTTAGATTTTGTGCATCCCATAGATAGGTTCTGAAGAAGAACCAAGGCATCAACCCCTTCAAACATCCAGTAAATGCAGTCTTATAGTTTCATTATTTGCATCAGGACAGCTTAGGGCTGTCCAACACAGCAATAGCTTTTAAGTCATACACTATGTCGCTTTATCCAATTCGTCGCCGTCAGCGACAAGTCTGAGGGGTAGCTATGAAAAAACATGTTCAACACTTTATCCATCATATTGAAAATGAACGGCAACTTTCCCGCAATACTCTGGAAGCCTACACCCGTGACCTCAGGGATATGGTGGACTATCTTGAGACTAAAGGGGTAAGTGAAATTTCTGAGGTCAAAACCCACGACATGCAGACTTTTATTCAGCATCTGGATCAGATGGGGAAGTCCGCAGCAACACAGTCTCGGGTTTTGGCGACACTGCGCACTTTCTTTGATTACCTTCAGGACCAGAAGATTGTGGAACACAATCAGGCGAAAAAACTGAAGCGTCCCAAGTTTGAAAAGAAGCTCCCTGAAATCATGACGGTAGATGAAGTCGAACGACTGCTGGCAGAACCGTCGGATCACTCTCCTATAGGCCTCAGAGACAAGGCCATGCTCGAGGTTTTGTATTCGACTGGTCTCAGAGTGTCTGAGCTCGTGTCCCTGAATATTGAGGACATCAATCTCAGCCTGGGTTACATACGCTGCAGCACCGGGAATTCAGTTCGGGTAGTTCCTATTGGGAAATCCTCCATTGAAGCCCTTGAGCATTATTTGAAAGTCGGCCGCGAAAAAATTTGCCGCCGGGGTGTGGTTTGTGACGAATCCGCTTTCGTCAACAACGCCGGACAGCGTCTGACCCGTCAGGGCTTTTGGAAGCTGATCAAGAAGTACACTGAGCAGGCAGGCATCAAAAAGACCATCACGCCGCATACGCTGAGACACTCCTTTGCTGTCCACATGATTGAAAGCGGCGTCGAACTTAAGGAAGTCAAGGAAATGCTGGGCCATTCGGATTTGACGACGACACATTTATACACCGCCGTCAAGCAGGATATGGCGAACAGCGCGAAGAAGAATTCTAGGAAGTCGTAGAATAAGAATAGGTAAGGCCCGCGCAGTGTGCGGGCCTTTTTAAATGGGGTAGGTTTGTTGGCCCTGGAGGGAAGGAGAAGCTGCGGCCATCGTGCCTGTCAATGCCCGTTTTCGCCTTGAAATATGACCATCGGCCGGCATTTTTTTGCAGTTTTACGTCTTCATTTGAAGTTTAATGGGTATGATTACTAGTGTGCTATAGGATGTCTAGTTTTAGTGTTACACGACACTAAGTATTTAGATTCTCAAAAAGAGGTGATTCTTTAAGATGACTAATTCTGCGAAGTTTAATAAGCCTGTCCCGCCGGGCCCCATCCGAAGGGTGATTTTATTTGTGCTGGACAGCGTCGGCATAGGCGAACTGCCGGATGCAGCTGAGTTTGGCGACAGCGGCGCGAATACCCTGAAGAGTATTCTGAGTTCAGGCTCTGACGTGAACCTGCCTAACTTAATCCAGCTGGGTCTGGGACATATTGAGGGCATTGATTACGTTCCCAGGACGGAAGCACCGCGCGGCGCTTATGGCCGCATGAGCGAGATTTCAAACGGCAAGGATACCACAACTGGGCATTGGGAAATTGCCGGCTTAAAGATTTCAGAGCCCTTCCAGACTTATCCCGGTGGTTTCCCGACCCACATCATCGACGCTTTCGAAGCTCAGACGGGACGCAAAGCGCTTTGCAATAAGCCTGCATCCGGCACCGAAGTCATAGAGGCTTTTGGAAAGGTACACATGGAAACCGGCAATCCCATTGTCTATACCTCCGCGGACAGCGTCTTTCAGATCGCCGCTCACGAAGAAGTCGTAGGTCTTGACGAGCTCTACCGCATGTGTGAAATCGCAAGGGAAATTTTACGGGGCAAGGACCAGGTGGCGCGGGTCATTGCACGGCCATTTATTGGGACACCCGGCGCCTTCACCAGAACCTCCAACCGCAGGGATTACTCCATCAACCCTTTTGAACCTACGGTGTTGGACAAGGCCAAAGAAGCGAATTATGACGTTCAGGCGGTGGGCAAAATCTATGACATTTTTAACGGCCAGGGCATCACAGAGGAGGTTCACACCAAGGATAATATGGACGGGGTGGACAAAACGCTGGACTTCTTGAAAACAGATTCGACCGGAATCCTCTTCACAAATCTGGTGGATTTTGATGCGAAGTATGGTCACCGAAGAGATGCGCAGGGTTACCGGCTGGCCATGGAGGCATTTGATCAACGGCTGCCCGAGCTATTAGGCGCCATGAGAGAGGACGATCTCTTAATCCTGATAGCCGACCATGGCAATGATCCGGGCTACAAGGGCTCAGATCACACCAGGGAATATGTGCCGCTCCTCGTGGTAGGGCATTATGTCAAAGAAGGGGTGTCCCTAGGGACACGAGACACTTTTGCCGACATTGCGCAGACCACCGCTGAACTTCTGGGTCTGACCCCAATGGATCACGGGCGAAGCTTCGCCGGAGAGATTTTGAAGAATTAAAGAGAAGTGAAGTGATGCAGGTGAGGACTTTTGGGTGACCATCGGCTAAAAAATGTTTTTGAACTTTTTAAGGGGGATTTTTTGTGAAACTGACGTACGACGTGATGACCGCTGCGGCGGAGGCGCTGAGGGCCAAGATCAGCAAGGCACCAGAAGTCGGCTTGATTCTGGGCAGCGGACTTGGGGGACTGGCGGACGAGATTTTGAACCCGGTCTGCGTCCCTTACGACACGCTGGAGGGCTTCCCCGTTTCGACGGTGGAGGGCCATGCCGGGCGGTTCGTGATTGGGGAATTCGAAGGGCGCAGCGTCATTGCCATGCAGGGGCGGTTCCATTATTATGAGGGCTATGACGTCGGGCTCGTGGCCATGCCGGTTTACGTCATGAAGCTGCTGGGGGTGACGCATCTGCTTCTGACGAATGCGGCAGGTGGGGTCAACACAGGGTTTGAGCCGGGGGACTTGATGCTGATTGAAGACCACCTGAACTTGTCCGGCCACAATCCGCTGATTGGACCGAATGATGAACGGTTTGGGCCGAGGTTCCCGGATGCCTCAGAGGTTTATGACAGAGCGCTCAATTTAGAGATCCGAAGGCTGGCCAAAGAGATGGGCATCAGACTCCAGCGCGGCGTCTACGCCATGTCACCCGGGCCGTCCTACGAGACGCCTGCTGAAGTGCGCATGGCCCGGATTATAGGCGCGGACGCGGTGGGGATGTCCACGGTGCCGGAGGCGTTGGTGGCCAATCACTGCGGTATAAAAACGGTAGGAATTTCCTGTATTACCAATATGGCTGCCGGTATTCTGGATCAGCCGCTGCATCACGGCGAAGTGGTGGAGACCGCGGAGCGTGTGAAAGCCACGTTTACAGCGCTGGTTAAGGCTGTGGTGCCAATACTGAAGTGAGCGACGAAGGAGGGGTAACCATGCGCATGTATGACATCATTCACAAAAAGCGCGACGGCGGGACGCTGACCAGGGAGGAAATCCGTTATTTCGTCGAGGGCTACACCAACGGCCAAATCCCGGATTATCAGGTTTCGGCGCTCCTGATGGCCATCTTTCTCAATAAAATGGATCGCCGTGAAACGGTGGACCTCACCGAGGCCGTCATGCATTCGGGCGATACGGTGGATCTCTCCAGCATTGCCGGCATAAAGGTGGATAAGCATTCCACCGGCGGGGTCGGGGACAAGACCACGATTCTCCTTGGGCCGATGGTCGCGGCTTGCGGCGTACCGGTTGCCAAAATGTCCGGCCGCGGGCTCGGACATACCGGGGGCACGCTGGATAAGCTGGAATCCATCTCCGGCTTAATGGTTGAGGTATCTTCGGATGACTTTATCCGACAGGTCAACGAGGTAGGGCTGGCAGTTATTGGCCAATCGAAGAATATTGCGCCGGCGGATAAGAAGCTCTATGGGCTGCGGGATGTCACCGCGACGGTGGACAACGTCAGCCTGATTGCGGCCAGTGTCATGAGCAAGAAGCTGGCGGCGGGCAGTGACGCCATTGTCTTGGACGTCAAAGTGGGCAGCGGCGCCTTCGTCAAAACCGTGGACGGCGCTATTGAGCTGGGTCAGATTATGGTGGATATTGGCGATGGCATGGGCAGGGAAGTTATTGCCGTTGTCACCGGGATGGATCAGCCGCTGGGCTACGCGATAGGCAATGCCTTGGAAGTCAAGGAGGCCATTGCGACGCTGAGGGGAGAGGGGCCGCAGGATTTGCGTGAGCTTTGCCTCAGACTCGGTGGGATGATGGTCTACCTAGGCGGTAAAGCCAAGTCGCCGGAGGAGGGCTCAGAACTCGTTCTGGATGCCCTGCGCAGCGGTGCGGCCTTCGAGAAGCTGAAGGCCTTTGTGGCTGCCCAGCACGGCGAGGTGTCACAGATTGACGCGCCGGAGCTGCTCCCGGGGGCTCGAATCATTGAGCCGGTCTTGTCTGTGCGCGGGGGACACGTTTTTCATATCCAATCTGATGAGGTGGGCATCAGCGCCACAATTTTGGGTGCGGGGCGCGAAACCCTGGACAGCGTTATTGACCACGGCGCCGGCATAGTGCTGGTCAAAAAGGTTGGGGACGCGGTGAAACAGGGGGAGGTCCTGGCGTATCTCCACACCAACAGCGACACGCGGCTGGAGGAAGCACGTGAACGACTTCTGGGGGCTTATCAGATCCAGGAGGAGGATGTGCCTGTGCCGAAGCTGATTCACGCTGTGGTGAGCAAGGATGGGATAGTGAGGTATTGAGCGCCGTATTGTGTGTGGTATTGAGCGCGGTATTGAGGTAATGATTAGGTAATAAGGATGGTTGGGATAAAAACTTTTTGATAGAACATACATCATAGGGAGGGTTCAACTTTGAAGGATCAGGAGCTTAAAATCATTCAAACGGCAATCATCAACGAGCTGGAAGGCTATGAGTTTTACAAAATGGCCCACGAAAAAACAACGGATCCTTCTGTCAAAGAAGCCTTTTCGACTTTGGCAGAGGAAGAGAGAAAGCACATTGAGTGGCTGAAAGAGCTTTTTGAAAAGGTCAGAGACAGCGAAGAGGACGTCATCAAGCTTTCAATGATGGACAATCCTCCGAGTCCAAATATCTTTCAGTGGGAAAATCTCGACAGAACCAGCGCGAGCCTTGCGGTTTCTGTCTTTGGCATTGGCATCCAAATGGAGCGCATGTCTGTGGAATTCTATGAGAATGCTGCCAAGCGCTCTGAGATCACTGCGGCTCGCTCGCTGTTTGGTACTCTGGCTAAATGGGAGCAGGTCCACCTGGATATGTTCTCCAAGGAGTATGATAAGCTCCAGAACACCTGGTGGGTAGATCAGGGGTTTGCGCCGTTTTAGGTCTTGCTGAAAATTGAAGGGATAAAAAGGAAACGGCCAGGGGCAGCTCGATTGCAGAATCGAGACGTCACCTGGCCGCTTGTTTGTAAGCGTAGGCGCTGACTTATCTTGAAGGTGCAGTTCGGTGCCGCGTTAATGCACAAACAGTGCGTTTTTTTACCTACCTCCATTAAACCTCCATACGATTTTGGTAGAGTGAAAGGAGAATAAGGGAGGGATCGATCATGATGATCATCTTTTGGGGCATAATTGGCTATGTCATTTATCTGGCGTTTAAAGGCAGTGACGCTGCAGACAGACCGTTCAAATTTCAATCCGCCGGAAGTACTGCAGGTTCTGCCTCGAGTGCCGAAGCAATGCTGAAAAGCAGGTACGCGAAGGGCGAGATTGACGAAGAGACCTATTTGAGGATGCTGCGCAATATGCGCGGATGAGGATTTATGTGATTTAATGTTAAAAACCGCCTTGGTAAGGGCGGTTTTTTGTTTGCTGAGTTTGGATGATTCGCTATTAAATTGTACGAGAATTGTGTGAAGCTCTGGCACCAAAATGAAAGTTGTCCGCGTCACTGGTTCAGAAGTTGTCCGCGTCACCAGTTCAGAAGTTGTCCGCGTCACTGGTTCAGAAGTTGTCCGCGTCACCAAACTATAACTAACCTCTCAACTTAAACACCAGCCAATCGGTATTTTCCTCAATCACGACTCTGACTTCTTCCAAAGAAGCGGACACCTTCAGGTGGTCCGCAATCAGCGCCTCAAATCGCTGCTGATAACCTGTATACAAGGATTTCCTGAGATAGGGCACGACGCCTGAATGTTCCTTTAGCCCCAACAGTGAAGTCTCAAAAGGAGACTGGACTTCCGTTGCCCAGAGCTCCAAATCATGGGCACCCAGCGAGACGTGAACCTCTCTTGGGCCTTTACCCGTCAGTGACTTCAGCAAATGGGCAAAAGCGCTTTTCAAGGCCTTTTCGGCCTCTAGCCGCGCCTGACGGTCCATCAGACGCCCTGCCGCTTCCCCGGACGCAGACAGCTTGTCCTGAGCAATTCGGCAGAGGCTGTCCAGGAGTTCATCCGCTTCAATTGGCTTGACGCAGTATTTCACTATGCCCAGATCAATCGCTTTTAACACGGTTTCCAGGTCCGAGAATGCGGAGGTGATGATGACCGGGGTAAATATGGCTTCTTCCCGGAGGGTCTGGATCAGCGTAAAGCCGTCCATTTTGGGCATCCAAAGATCGCACAGGATGACATCAAAGGTCTGACGCCTGCAAAGTTCCAAGGCTTCAAGTCCGTTGGAAGCCACCGCCAGGGAGGCGACGCGTTTCTTCAGAAAATGCGCCAGCTCCTCCAGGGCTTCCCGGTCATCCTCCACATATAGCAGGCGCAGGGTATTCAGAAGCGTCTCCGCCTTCGGCGCATCCTGGCTCCCAGTGACACCGTTTTCAACAACATCAGTCCTTCTTTCAACACTCATCCTCATTCACCAACCTTTCCACTCATAGGCACCACAATTTCAAACGCACATCCGGCGTCAAAAGACGCCAAGGTGAGGCGCCCTCCAAAAGCGGCTTCAATGATAGATCTGGCCATGGGCAGTCCAAGTCCTGTCCCGCCCTGGGCTTCTTTGGTCGTATAATACATTTCAAAAACGCTGTCCGCTTGCGAAACCGGAATCCCTGGTCCCGAGTCCTCAACACGCACGGTCAGAGACCCATCGCGCTGCTTCCCAGCAACACGGATGGTTCGCGGCTTACCGGGCGGGTTGAGCTTCAGGGCATCAATAGCGTTGGAGATCAGGTTGAAGAGGACGTGGGAGAATTGGTTGTCGAAACCGACAATCGGCTGAAGGCTCTCTAAATTCTCGGTTGTTAAAGTAATGCCGGACACACGCAGCTGCTCGTCCACCAGGCCCTGCACCAGCCGCACCGACTCGGTCACCGTGAAGGCCCGGGGCTCAGTTCGGGGATTTGAGAAATACCGGAAGTCGTCAATGGTCTCCGACATGCGGCGGATCAGCGCGTTCGCCTTGAGGTAGCAGGACTCCACATAATCGGGATCATTCCCCGGATCCCTGAGGTTCATGAGGACCAGGCGCAGGGTGTGCAGGGGCTGGCGCCACTGGTGGGCTATGCTGCCAATCATCTCGCCCATGGCCGCCATGCGGCCCTGATAGCGGATCAGCGCGTCTTTTCGCCGGTTTTCCTCCAGCTCCCGGGTGAAGAGCCGCTCCAGCTCGAGGTTGATTTCCTCCAGGTTCATGGACAGGTCGCCGGCTGCCGGACTGCCCATGAGCGCAGCGCTTGACCCGCCTATTTCCTGAGCGACTTGGCCGATGATCTTCCGAAAGCGCGCCTCCGCCCGGCGCACTGCCTGGGCATCTCTGACTTCCTTGGTGATATCCGTCACCATACTCATATTGAGCATGGTGTCCGCGCCGGAATCCCAGATGCGGGTGAGGACCATGCGGCCGTGGAAGTGGCCTTCCTGATCAGGATTTTGGGGATCCGGCTTTCGAAGATATTTCTTCTCCATGGAATAGCTGGCAATGCGGCCTTCCATGAGGTCGCGATGCAGGTCGGCGTCCAGTTCCCTGCTGTCACTTGCGATCAGCTGTTCAATGTTCATGTGGCAAAGTTCCTCCGCTGAATACCCGGTCATGCTGCACCAGGCATCATTGACATGACGGATGTTGCCCTCGGAATCCGTCACAGTGATCCCCAGAACGGAGCTGCGGAAAATGGTTTCATAACGGGCGTTGCTGAGGACCAGCTGCCGCTCGGCGAGCTGGCGGTCGTCGATCTCCTTGAGGAGAAGGGAATTGCGGCGCTTGAGGTAAACGACGAAAAAAAAGGTAATGAGGCCAGTCAAAATCAGAAAGGCATAAGCCAGGTTTTTGCGGGTGTTTTCGAGCTGAGTCATCTTGACCTGGTCGTAGTCGAAGATCATGGTCTCCAGGTCCGGCACGCCCTCGATCATGCCCAGGTTCTTCATGGCTTCCGCCATTTTTATCCATCGGAAGGGGTTGATGTTTCCGACCTCGACAATGGGATAGTGGGTCAGCTCCAGAACCTTCCCAGCCTGGTAGGTGTTGAAGTCGAGGAGAGCAGCCTGCCTCACGGGGGAAGCATCCGGGGCTGCCAGCCGCGTCACGATCAGCTCTGAAATCTCCAGGGGATGCTCCAGGGCGTATAACCAGCCCTTTATGCTCGCACGCCGGAACCGCTCAACGAGCTCAGGATTGCTCCCGGCGAGCTTCCCCGACGTAAAAAGTGTATCCCCATAAAAGTCAACGCCATACTCCGCCGGCCGGATCACCTTAACGGGAATGCCGGCCTTCTCAGCGGCGTAGGGGATCTGACCCAGGAAATCCGGGACGACGTCAAAAGTTTCATTGATCAGGTCCTCCAGGGTGAAGTCCCTGGTGATGTCCGTGGTGCGGTTGGCATGGGGCGCAATGCCTTCGCTGGCGAGGAGGGCCTGAAGCTCCAGGTCCAGGAGATCCCCAGGCCTTCTGGCGATATGCAGCTGGGACAGGTCGAACACCGTGTTGCCCCGGTCCTCCAGCAAGGTGACGTACTCGACGGCGCTGCGCTGAAAGATGGAGGCCACCAGGATCAGATCCATGCCGGCGTCCTGGGCCATCATGAGGTTCGCGGCACCCACGCCAAAGTCCGCCCGTCCTTCCTCGACCTCCAGGGCGGCGTCCAGGATGTCCGGACTCGTCGCAGTGAATGCAGGCCGAATGTCGACCTTCAGGCCTTCCTCTTCATAGTAGCCCATCCACTGGGCGGCGTAATAGCCGGCGAACTGGAACTGGTGGTCCCAGCGCAGCTGCAGGACAAGCTCGGTCAGGTCATCAGGTACCTTCCCTGAAGGCAAAGGCGAAACCCTGCCGATGGTCCCTTCACCCACATGCGCAGCCGGTGCAGCGGCGAGAGTAGACGCGAAGGTGGTCGCATAAGCAGGGGGATAGAGCCATCCCAAGGCAAGGAATATTGCAAAGATCAATGAGAAAAGGACAGAGATCTTAGACCTCAATCTATTGAAACGCTTAGTCATAGGAGATTTCCTTTCTTGCTTTCGATGGTGTTGTGGAAAGGGACACTACAACAAAATGCCTCACTGAGAAACGTTATCGCATGCTCTGGCACCGAATTGAAAGTCGTCCGCGTCACCAACTCTGAAGTTGTCCGCGTCACCAGTTCCGAAGTCGTCCGCGCGGCTGGCGCCTATTGCGGCTGGCGCCTATTGCGGCTGGCGCCTATTGCCCCCAAGCCAATTATTCTTTGGAAATTTTATCACAAAGTCAACATCCAAACCATGTAACGACTTCACAGAGTGTACGCAGGCTCGCGGTTGCAGCCACAAAGGAAACTGGGTGTCAGACACCAAGTTTCTCCACATCAGCGGGTTTGCAATCATTGGTGAAATGGTCGGCGTGAAACGCTTCCAAGAGGAAACGCCTGAAGCAGCCTTTCGCGGGGAGCGAAAGGGGGCTTCAGGCGTTTACCTTTGATATTATTTATGCCGTTCTATCTTCACTACAACATAGACTAAGCGTTTTGCACTGCTTCCTGGTTGGTGAAGTCGTGACCATCGGCAGAATCGAGCACTTCGACCTCTTCTTTGAGGAAGATGTTGAGGAGGAGCGCCGTGATGGTGCCCGCGCTGATGCCGGAGGAGAAGAGGCTCTTGACGAAGTCAGGGAGCTGGCTGAGGAACTCCGGACGCACGGTGACGCCAAGGCCCAGACCAATGGAAACCGCGATGATGATCATGTTTCTGTTGTTGAGCGGCACATCCTTCAGGGTCTTGATGCCCGCGGAGGCCACCATGCCGAACATGATGATGCCTGCGCCGCCCAGAACCGGGTTCGGGATAATCGCGATCAGCGCACCGACTTTAGGGAAGATGCCGAGGAGCACCAGCACAATGCCCGCCAGGGAGACGACATGGCGGCTGGCGACTTTGGTCATCGGGATCAGGCCGACGTTCTGGCTGAAGGAGGTGTTCGGGCCTGCGTTGAAGAAACCGGCGAGGAGGCTGCCCACGCCATCGCACAGAATCCCTGCCGATAGTTCCTCGTCCGTCAACTCATGCTCCGCAGCTTCACCCACGGCCATCAGGCAGCCCACGGTTTCAATGGTCGTCACAAGGTAAGCGGTGATGAAGGGGATCACGGCAGCCATGCTGAACGTGATGCCGAACTTGAGCGGCGTCGGGATTGAGAACAGAGACGCGTCAGCCACGGCCTGCATATTGAGAAGACCGAGTGGCCAGCAGATGATGTAGCCAAAGACGAGGCCAATAATGACGGAGGCGGAGCTGATGAAGCCTTTGCCGTAGCGGTTGAGGAGTACGGTGACGACCAGCACTGCCATTGCAATTGAAATATTGAGGACACTGCCGTAGTCCGCCGCGCCGTAGCCGCCGGCAGCCCAGTCAATGGAGACCGGAAGGAGCGTCAGCCCGATGAGCGCGACGACGGTACCCGTGACAATCGGCGGGAAAAATTTTCTGAGAGGTTTAATAAAACGGCTGAGGATGATTTCAATGAAGGAGCCCAGCACTGTGGCGCCGAAGATGCCTGGGAGCCCCAGCATGGAGCCGACCGCGATGGAAGGGCCCACAAACGTAAAGTCCGTACCCATGACGCATGGCACTTTTGCGCCAATTTTCCAGATGCCGCGTGCCTGAATCCAGGTGGTGACGCCGGCCATGAAGATCGCCGCGCTGACCAGGTAAGCTGTGTCTGCGGTGTTGACGCCCAGAACGCCGGAGATGACCAGCGGCACGGCCACGATCCCGCCAAAAGCTGCCAGGATGTGCTGAAACGCAAGGACGAGGCTGATGTGCATAGGTGGTTTGTCATTGATTTTGTAAAGGATTTCAGAAGTTTGCTTGACTCTCATGTGTGTTCCTCCTCAAAAAGTAGGTGAGTAGCGCCGCCTGAAAAAATTAAGGTTAAATCCCTCCTTGTGAAATAAAAAAGGCCGGCAAACAGAGGTCTGTAAACCCCTGACTGCCGGCCGTATGAAGCTTGAATGCGATTCATCTTCACGATTGCCTACGCTTATGAAGTTGAAGTGGTGATGTATGTGGTGTCTGGTATGTATGGTGCTGGTGTTTCGAAGCGTCTCTATGCCGTCAGTCTGGCGAACCGTGGTTTCCGGACTGCGTGCAGGCACTTTGATCTGCCGCTGGTTACAAATGTATCACAAAATCAAAAGTCTGACTATTTGTGAAAATTTACAAAAGTAAGCGTGAAATTTTGTCATTAAATTTTGAAAATTAATGACAATCACCTAAAGATCTGCCGATAGTCATCCATCCAACAAATTTCTTAGTACCTCATGCAGAAAGTAAACTACATTGCATACAACCTAATCCACTTGCCCCATGATGTGCCCCGACACCCCCGACCTCCAACCTCCATCGTCACGCAAAATTTCCAGCCCTGTACTATGACCAGGGCAGGCTTTTTGTTATAATGTTTAAGTTAAAGAAGGAGGGGTCCCGGTGACCGACCTAATCACTCAAACTCAATCGCTGCTGACACTGCCGCTGGAAGAACTCATAGCGCACCTCGAAGACCGGGTCAACGCGCTGAACCGCGCCCACGACGGCATATTAACCCGGCTTCTGCTCGCAGCTGAAGATTATAAAAATGAAGCTCCAAATGCTGCTCTCAGGGTCTTCCTCGTCGGCGGCGCTGTCCGCGACCTGATCCTGGGCCGCGACGTCCGGGACCTGGACGTGGTCATAGAAGGTGAGATTACAAAAATATCTGACCGCCTCACGAACATTGACTGGCAGTACTACGACCGCTTTATGACCGCCTCAGGCGTCCTGGACACAGGGGAGATCGATCTGATCACCGCCCGCAGCGAATGCTACGAAGCTCCCGGACAGCTGCCAATTGTAACACCGGGCACCATAGAGGACGACCTTAAACGGCGAGACTTCACTGTCAATGCCATGGCCCTGGAGCTGGAGCTCCTGGACTATATGGATCCTGAAACTTGCGACTTAAATCAAGGCCGCACCATCCTGATCCAGCTGCTGGATCCCCTGAAAGGCCTTGATGACCTGAAAGCCAAAGCCCTCAGAGTCCTGCACGACCAAAGCTTCTTTGACGATCCCACCCGTCTGTACCGCGCGGTCCGCTACATGGCCCGAGTAGGTCTGACCCCGGTGGATCCAACCGAAAACCAAATGAAAGACGCAATTGAAGCCGGCGCGCTGAAAACCCTGACCAATGACCGCATTATGCGGGAGCTGTTCCTCAACTTCAGTGACGGCCACTGCGAAGTGGCGGTTAGCCTGATGCTTGACATTGGCCTCCTCAGCCCCGCAAGTGACAACACAAAACCAACCCCTGAAGCCCTAAAACAAGCCATAGAATTTGCCCGGGTCGTCGACCACGCCCCCGGCCTATGCGGCGACGACAAGGCAAGTCTCCTCTTCGGCTATTTTTCCCAGACCTCCCCGGACTTCGCGGAGCGCTTCCGTCAGTGCTCGCTGCCCCGCAAACTCAAAAATGCGGCCCGCGCCCTGACCACCACGACCCCCGAAGCCTTGGCCAAGCAACTGAATCTCCACGAGGTTTCGCCCCTTAAATCCCAACTTGACTCAGCTCCAACAAACCAAGCGGATGCCGATGGTCACCCAACGCATCCCGAATCCCAATATCAATCCCAATCCCCATCCCAATCCTCATCCGGCACCTCTGCCTACGCCGTCAAGCTGGACGCCTTCGAAGGCCCCATGGACCTTTTGCTCCATCTGATCCAGGACAACGAAATCGACATCTACGACATCCCGGTTGCCACCCTCTGCACCCAGTACCTCGACTACCTGACCCACATGGAAACCGCCCGGGTCGACATTGCCGGCGAATTCCTGGTCATGGCCGCCACGCTGCTTGAGATCAAGTCCATGATGCTGCTGCCGGACCGCGAAGCGGGTATTTTCGAAGCCTGGGACGTGGCTGAGGACCCAAGGACGGAACTCGTCACCAAACTCGTCGAGTACAAGCGCTACAAGGAAGCCGCGCGGCTCCTCAGCGGCCTCGAGCTGCAGGACGGTGCCTATTTTACTCGGGAGGCCTCAGATCTCTCTGAAATTCTCCCGCAGAATCCCGAAACCCTCAACGAGCCTACCGAGATCGACCTTCTCACAGAAGCCCTAAAAAGGGTGCTCTCAAAACTGGATCGCACAGACACTCACAGGGAGCATTTCTTCTCCACCTTGAACCGTGAGCCTTACGCCGTGGAGGATGCCATCAAGGCCTTGACAGCCCGCCTCAAGGAAGTGAACGACATTTCCTTTGAAGCCCTCTTCGAGGGCGGCGCGACCCGCAACGTCGTCGTGACCACCTTTCTGGCCCTGCTTGAGCTTCTGAAGCTTAAACGCGTTCGTGTGGTTCAGGACGAGATGTTCAGCGGGATCTTGATTCGGCGGAGGGAACCATCGGAAACTGAAGAGGAACTGATACAGGAGTCACTTTTAGAGCACTGGTACGAGACGTCTCAGGCTAACGACACCAGTACCGCCGCGGATGATTCCCAGGCCCAAAGCCCGCAAGCCCGCGGCGATAACCAAAACGAAAACCACACCGAAGACCACTATGATGAAGAAGGGGAGACCGACTGATGGAAGAACGTTCCTACCGAAGCGCCATAGAATCCATCCTGTTTGTCAGCGGCGAGCCTGTAGCGATCGACCGGCTGGCGGCGGCCTTGGATCTGCCCATGAGCTGGACCGTGGAACTGCTGGAATCCCTGCGCAAAGAATACGAGTCAGGGGAGCGGGGGCTGCGTCTGCTGTTTATCCGCGACTCGGTTCAGATGGCCAGCGCGCCTGAAAACGCGGACTTTATCGAGCGCGTCATGAAGACCACCAAATCGAGAGGCTTGTCCCCGGCGACACTGGAGACACTGGCCATTATTGCCTATAAACAGCCGGTGACCCGGTCGGAGATTGATTACACCCGGGGCGTCAAGTCAGATAAGCCGCTGCAGATTTTGATCGAGCGCGGGCTGATTGAAGAAAAGGGACGTCTTGAAAAAATTGGCCGCCCAATGTTATACGGCACTACGGACGAGTTTCTTCGGACTTTTGGTCTGAGGTCGCTGGAAGATCTCCCAGACCTCACGACCTTCGATGGCGCTGAGCGTCTGATCAACCTGCTGGAAGCGCGCGAAGCGGATGAGACCGATGGGGCGGATGGGTCGGATGGGGCAGATGGGTCGGTGGCAGAAATGGCAGAAGCTGAGCTGAATCCTTCATCTGAAGAGGATGCCGTTACCATTCCCTATGAAAGGGACGAAACACAATGACCACTAAAACCACTATGACCGATTCGATGACTATGATGAGACTACAGAAATATATGGCCCACTGCGGCGTCGCCTCCCGCAGGAGTGCAGAGGGGATGATCCTCGACGGCAGGGTCAAAGTTAACGGCGAGGTTGTCCGCGAGCTTGGCACCTCCATATCACCTGATACTGACCGGGTTGAAGTTGATGGTGCTCTGATCCAAACCGCCGCCGACCACGTCTATGTCATGCTCAACAAGCCTGCAGGCTACATCACCTCCGTCAAAGACAACTTTGGCCGGCCTACTGCGCTGGATCTGGTCCGGATCGACCGCCGGGTGTATCCCGTCGGCCGCCTGGACTACGACTCCGAAGGCCTCATCCTCTTAACCGATGATGGCGCGCTAACCCACCTCCTGACCCACCCGAGCCATGAATTTGAAAAGCGCTACTTCGTCGAAACCGACCGGCTTCTGACGGATGGCGAGCTTGCCAGACTGCGTGACGGCGTTGATATTGGGGACTACGTCACTCAGCCGGCCTATGTCGAAAGACAGAAGGGCAAAGGGCTGATTGTGGGGATCCGCGAGGGCAAAAACCGACAGATCCGCAGAATGGTAGAAGCCCTCAGTGCCAATGTCAAACGTCTGCGCCGCCTGTCCATTGGTCCCCTTGAACTTGGAGATCTCAAGTCCGGCGCTTGGCGCCACCTGACCCCGGAAGAGGTAGCAGCTTTGAAAGCACTTAAATAAAGACACCCGTTGAGAAACATTCTCGCAAGCTCTGGCACCAAAACAAAAGTTGTCCGCGTCACCAAAGTGAAAGTTGTCCGCGTCACCAAAGTGAAAGTTGCTCG
Source organism: Acidaminobacter sp. QWL-03 (assembly GCF_058683855.1). Taxonomy (NCBI): domain Bacteria; kingdom Bacillati; phylum Bacillota; class Clostridia; order Peptostreptococcales; family Acidaminobacteraceae; genus Acidaminobacter; species Acidaminobacter sp. QWL-03. The sequence continues at coordinate 862,419 of NZ_CM178752.1, read as the reverse complement.
CGCGGCTGGCGCCTATTGCGGCTGGCGCCTATTGCACCCAACCCGCAGCCTTTTAGTTCAAACACAAAGGAGTGTTCACTCATGATGCTTTTAAAAACCGCTGAAAAAGAGGATTTCGCAGATCTTCAGAAATTTATTGAGGAAGAGGGGATCACCGTCCCGGCGAGCTTCCCTCAAAACCTCGAAGTCGTCGTCGCCCGGGAAAAGGAAAAGGTTCTCGGCTTTGTCACCGCTGAGCTCGTCGTCCTGGATCCCACCATCCGCCACCTCTATATGACGCCAGCCCTCAGAAACAAAAAATTTGCCGATGGTCTCCTGAGAGCCATAATGTTCTACATGCTCAACCGCGGCTTCGGCTGGGTGTATGCGGATACTAACACAGAAATCTCGGGCTACCTGACCCGTTTTGGCTTTGAAGCAGATCCGAACGGTAAAGACCGCCTCGCCCTCGAAATCGACCCGTTCTTCGACAGAGGCTGCCAGGGCTGCAACAGCGCCAAAAAAGCCCCTGTCCAGCTCTAATAAAATAAACAGTCACCCCCCGAAAGGCAGTGATCTCACTATGAACATCTTCATCAGCAACGACGACGGCATCCAGGCCGCCGGACTGAAAGCCCTCGCCGAAGCCCTCATCCCACATCACCAGGTCTACATCGCAGCGCCGGAGGTTCAGCAAAGCGCTAAAAGTCATGCGCTGACCATGCACGACATCGTTCACGCCCGCCGCACCCACCTCTATCCCGGAAGCGCAGCAGAGTGGGCCATCAACGGCACCCCCGCAGACTGTGTCAAAATTGGTCTCGCCAAATTTGAAGAAGTCAAGTTCAACCTGGTCCTCTCCGGCATCAACAACGGCCCTAACCTGGGCATTGACGTCATCTATTCCGGCACCGTCGCTGCCGCGCTGGAAGGCAGCTTCCACGGCATCCCAAGCTTTGCCTTTTCCCATTATTCCGGCTCCGAGTCCGGCTTTCGAAAAGCCGCAGCATTCATCCGCGACAATCTTGAAACCTTGCTGGCCGCCTTTAAGTGGGACTACAACGCCGTCAACATCAACTTCCCGCCGGCGGATGATTATGAGGGCATTTCCTACTGCATGCTCGGCAAAATGAGCTACGAAAACTCCGTTCAGCGCCGCACCAGCCCAAGAGGCGGGGAGTACTACTGGATCGCCGGCGACCTCCTGATCCCGCCGGATCAGTTCGATACGGACGTCTACGCCATCTCCCAGAACCGGGTGAGCCTGACGCCCATCCGCTTCAATTTCAACGACGCCCACGAACCATTGATAGGTAGTGATCAATTTAAGCTGGATTAGAAGATTGAAGTGAGACTCGGGGTCGATAGGCGCGAGCCGCTGACACCAAGTTTCACTTCAAATGAATAAAAACGCGTCAAAATGTTTGTTAATGAATTGACAAACGAACGCGTTTTTTTTCCTTTTTTTGACCGATGTTATCCCGCCACTGCCGAACCATAGTAAGTACCCCACCCGAACCCAGATTGGAGAAGGGGAGTGATGATGTGACCATCGGCAGAATTTCTTTTTGTATACCAAAATACACACGCACAATTATACTTTATGCACGTCAACTTGCGAATTTGTGAAAGATTTCATAATAAGATGAAATCTATCTTGCAAAATTGTGACTATGTGTTATCATTGAACTGTAGTTATTCTTAAGGAGGTCGTTGACTTGAGCAAGAGTAAAGAGCAACTGGAAATCAAGATCAACAAAAATTGGTGTAAAGGTTGCGGCATCTGTATCGCGTTCTGCCCTAAAAAAGTCCTCGGATTCGACGATAATGGCAAAGTGAACATGAATGATCGTGAGAACTGCATCAAGTGCGGTCAGTGTGAGCTGCGCTGCCCGGATTTCGCCATTTTTTTGGGAGGTATAGACAATGAGTAAACGCATCGTCAAACTCATGCAGGGCAATGAAGCTTGCGTCGCTGGCGCTCTCGCTGCCGGCATGAAGTTCTTCGCCGGCTATCCAATCACACCGTCCACAGAAATTGCTGAGGGTTCAGCGGAAAAGCTCCCTGAAGTCGGCGGTAAATTCATCCAAATGGAAGATGAGATTGCAGGTATTGCTGCAGCGATCGGCGGAAGCATCGCCGGCTTCAAATCCATGACGGCTACAAGTGGTCCCGGTTTCTCTCTGAAGCAGGAAAACATTGGCTACGCGGCACTTGCAGAGATTCCGCTTGTCATCGTTAACGTCATGCGCGGCGGCCCGTCTACAGGTCTTCCTACATCACCTGGCCAAGGCGACGTCATGCAGGCTATGTGGGGGACTCACGGCGACCATCCGGTTATCGCGATTTCACCGCAGTCCGTCACTGAAATGTTCCACGAAACAGTTCGCGCCTTTAATCTTGCTGAAAAATATAGAACACCTGTCATCCTCATGCCGGACGAAGTCGTCGGTCACATGCGCGAGCGCATCGAGATCCCGAACGCGGACGAGCTTGAGATCTTTGACCGCTTGAAGCCGGTTGAAGGTGAAGATTACATCCCTTACGGCGTTCGCGAAGGCGACCTCGTGCCTCGTATGGCTGGTTTCGGTGAAGGCCACCGCTACCACATCACCGGCCTTTTCCACGACGACATGGGCTTCCCAACGAACAGCACCGTCAAGGCTGGCGTTAAAATCAACCGCCTCATGGCTAAAATCACGGACAACATCGAGGATTTGATCTCTTATGATGAGTACCTCATGGACGACGCTGAAATCATGATCGTGGCTTACGGCTCTACTGCAAGAACAGCAAAAAATGCCATCAACAAGCTTCGCGCTGAAGGCATCAAAGTCGGCATGCTGCGTCCAATCACAATCTGGCCGTATCCGGTGGAGGCGACCCTTGCCCGCGCCAAGCAAGTCAATAAAGTTCTCGTCGTGGAGCACAACCTTGGCCAGCTGATGCTGGAAGTTGAGCGCGTCGTCAAATCGGAAGCGGAGCTTCACTTCCTTGGCCGTGCCGATGGCGATGTCTTCATACCTTCAGATATCGTGAAAAAAGTCAAGGAGGTTTTATAAGTGAAGAACAGCGAACTTGTCAGCAAATATATGCGCGACTCGCGCCTTCCACATATCTGGTGCCCGGGCTGCGGCCACGGCATCATCATGCACTCCATCATCCGTGCCATTGAAAACCTCGGTCTTGACAAGGACAAGGTCACAATTGTATCGGGTATTGGCTGCTCGTCCAGAGCGCCTGGCTACATGGACTTCAACACGCTTCACACGACGCATGGACGTGCGCTCGCATTCGCGACGGGCATCAAGCTTGCGAAGCCTGACATGAAAGTCATCGTCATTTCAGGTGACGGCGACGCGTCTGCGATCGGCGGCAACCACTTGATTCACGCTGCCAGAAGAAACATCGGCATCACAACGATTGTCTTCAACAACAACATTTACGGCATGACCGGCGGTCAGTACTCTCCAACGACGCCGCATGGCGATTTTGGCACCACCGCGCCTTACGGCAACATCGACCGCCCGTTTGACATTGCGAACCTCGCGGCAGCTGCCGGCGCAACTTACGCGGCTAGAACCACAGCGTTCCACGCGACTCAAATGACGAACTACATCCAAAAAGCGATCGCCCACGAAGGGTTCTCCCTCGTCGAAGCGATTTCCGTCTGCCCGACTTACTACGGCCGTAAGAACAAGAAAGGCTCTGCAGTCTCTATGATGAACTTCCTCAAGGAGTCCTTCGTCGACGTTAAAGCTGCTGATCGCATGACGGCAGAACAGCTCCAGGGCAAGTTCCTGATGGGCGAGTTCAAGCACAACACGCAGCTGCCTGAATACTCGGCTGAGTACCAAAAAATCGTAGACCGCTTGAGGAAGGAGTAATTGTCATGGGAAACCAATTTGAACTCAGACTCTCCGGATCCGGCGGACAAGGCCTGATCCTCGCAGGAATCATTCTGGCGGAGGCGGCTATCAACTCCGGCCTCAACGCCATTCAGACGCAAAGCTACGGCCCTGAAGCCCGCGGCGGCGCTTCCAAGGCAGAAGTCATCATCAGTGACGCTGAGATTGACTTCCCTAAGGTTCAGGACCTCAACTTGTTCCTGGCGCTTACACAAGACGCCTGCGACAAGTACATCAAGGGCATCAACCCTAATGGCATTGTCGTCGTTGACGAGTCCATCAAGCTCCCTGCGGATCTTAAGGCTGGCAAGGTTTACAGCCTTCCAATCCTCAGCACGGCTTCCGACAAGCTCGGCAAAGGCATTGTTGCCAATATCGTCGCCATCGGCGTGCTCACTGAGCTGATCGACGTCCTTACCAGAGAGCAAGTCGAAGGCGCAGTCCTTGCCCGCGTTCCAAAAGGCACCATTGACCTCAACCGTGCAGCGCTCGTTGAAGGCTACGCACTAGTCAACAATTAATTATCCCAGGAAGGGCGGTCTTGGCCATGGCCGATCATAATGATTTACTCAATCGCATCGAGAAAAATTATATAAAACTGAGTAAAGGTCAAAAGCGGATTGCTGACTTTATCCTCCAAAACTACGACAAAGTGGCGTTTATGACGGCTTCCACCCTGGGGGATTCCACGGGCGTGAGCGAATCCACCGTCGTACGCTTTGCCAACGCCCTGGGCTATGACGGGTATCCCAAGCTGCAGAAGGGTCTTCAGGAATCCATCAAGACCAAGCTGACCACAGTTCAGCGCTTTGAGCTTTCCAAGGACCTTGAGAAGGAATCCAGTTATACGAAAAAGGTCATGAATGCTGATATGGACAACATCCGCCGCACACTGGACGGCGTGGATGAAGAGACCATGAACCAGATCGTCGAGGAGATTCACACCGCCCGGCGCGTTTACATCCTGGGCATGCGCAGCTCCTCCGTTCTGGCCAATTACCTCGGCTTTTACCTCAACTTCATCCTGAAGGATGTCGTGGTGGTCACTGCCGGCGCGCTGGATGTCTTTGATCACCTCGTCAACATCACCAAAGACGACCTGCTCATCACCATTTCCTTCCCGCGCTACGCGAAGCGGACCTTTGAGATCGTTGAATTTGCGACGACTCAGGGTGCGACCATCATCGGCATCACGGACAGCCCTATGGCGCCGCTTGTGCCTATGGTCAAATACTCGCTCTTTGCCCGTTACGGCATGAACACCTTTATAGACTCCCTGGTCGCGCCTATGAGCCTCATCAACGCGCTAATCCAGTCGGTTTCGATCAAGGAAATGGATCGAGTAGAAGAGAACTTCGAAAAGCTCGAGAACATTTGGAACGAATATAAGATCTACAACCCTAAGTGATTCTGTGGCCGCCTGTACAGGCTGGTTCGCATGTCAGCCATGAACTGCAGGGGGGAGGCCAGCCATCGACGCGGCCTCCTTTTTGCGTTGTGCAAAAAATCTGCTGAAGCAAATTCTTTAGCTCCGCAGGCGGCTGTAGTTCAGTCCTGGGAAGACAGGTATATCAAACCAAGGAACTGCCGGCCTTGCGGCACTTTTTATATTGTATTATAATAAGATGATAAGCATTTTCAACGAAGGAGTTTTGCCATATGGAATCAGATTCGACGAGTAAGCTCCAGATCGCGCTGGACGGGCCCGCTGGCTCGGGCAAGAGCACCGTTGCCCGACGGGTGGCCAAAGCGCTGGGCTGTGACTATATTGACACCGGCGCCATGTACCGCGCCATTGCCCTGAAGTTCATTGAAACAGGCCTTTTTAAAAAACTGGATTGTTTGGCCGATGGTTGCGAAAACCCACACCCAACCACCCTCGACCTCGAAATTGACCATCTTCTGGAGACCACAGGTCTGGAACTCTACACGGAACAGGTCATCCTGGACGGACGAGACGTCTCGGAAGCCATCCGGACCCAGGACGTCACCCGCCGGGTCTCCCAGGTGGCGGCCATGTCGGCAGTGCGGAGGCATCTGGTCAAAATGCAGCGCGCCCAGGCAGAGGGACGAAGCGTCGTCATGGACGGCCGTGATATTGGGACAGTGGTTCTCCCTGAAACGCGCTACAAATTCTTCCTGACGGCCTCTCTGGAGGAGCGGGCCCGCAGACGGTTCCTGGAGTTTCAAGCCCGTGGATTTGCCGCCGACTTCGACACTATTCTTAAAGACATTGCCCACAGGGACCAGGTGGACAGCAGCCGCGAAGACAGCCCGCTGGTCATGGCTGAGGATGCGGTCCAAATAGATACGACAGGAAAAAGCATTGACCAGGTTGTGGCCGTGATCTGCGAATCAGTGGAACGTCTGAGAAGAGGGGAGGCGCCTGTGTGCTGAGGGTTTTTATCAAGTTCATTTTTAACTTGCTCTACAAAATCATATACCGGGTAGAGGTTGTCGGGCTCGAAAACTGGAACCCTAAACAGCCTAAAGTCGTCTGCCCCAATCATATTGATTACAAGGATCCGCTGGTGTTTGGCTCCTTCATCCCGGATTTCATCCGCTTCATGGCCAAGAAAGAGCTGTTCAGCAACCGGCTTTTCGATTGGTTTTTCAGGAGCTGCGGCGGGTTTCCCGTGGACCGGACCGGAAACGACATAGGCGCGGTTAAAACGGCGCTGCGGTTTCTCAAAGCTGGAGAAAGCGTGCTGATCTTCGCGGAGGGGACGCGCAATCCGGGTCTGACCCCGCTGCCGCCCAAAGCTGGTGTGGGCATGATTGCGCACAAGGCTGGCGTGCCCATTCAACCAGTGACCATAGATTCGACTTACAAGTTCTTCTCAAAACTTCGCATCACTATTCACCCGCTGGTAACCCTTAAGTTTGAGGGGAAACCTACGGGTCCGGATTATGAGAATGCGGTGCTTGAGATTCTTAATACTATCTATGGGCACATTGAGTTTTACAAGGGGAGGGCATAGAGTCCATGAACATTAGAATAGCCTCTGCCTCCGGATTTTGCTTTGGGGTCAAGCGCGCACTGGAGCTGACTTTGGATGCCAAGACATCCCCGGCCGGCGCGGTCACCTATGGCGAGCTGATTCACAACCGGGATGTGGTTCGAAAACTTGAAGAGGAAGGCGTCAGTGTCATTGAAGATCTGAAGGAGGCTCAGGGCACCGGTAAAACCGTAGTCATTCGGTCCCACGGCGTCCCCAAGGCCTTTCACGATGAGGCGATGGCCCTTGGAATTAAGCTGGTGGACGGCACATGTCCTTTCGTCAAGAAAATCCACAGACTTGTAGATGGCTTCAGTCAGGATGGTTCAGCGGTGATGATTGTAGGCACTGCCGCGCATCCGGAGGTTATAGGCATAGCTGGCTGGTGCCAAGGACCGGTCTTTGTGGTGGATTCCCTTGAGGCTCTGGCAGACTGGGAGCACCAGAACTTATCTGCCGATGGTCACTTTTCCAACCCCCTCATGCTGGTGGCACAGACCACCATCCGCCTGTCACTTTGGGAATCCATTTACGCACGCCTGTCTGAGAGCACCACGCATCTTGTGGCACACAACACAATCTGTAAAGCCACCTCTGAACGGCAGACGAGCGCAGAGTCCCTTTCTTCTGAAGTCGACTGCATGCTGGTGGTCGGAGGTCCGCATTCGTCAAATACAAAGAAACTCTACGAAATTTGTAAAAAAAATTGTGAAAATACCTATTTTATTGAATCTGCGACAGATTTACAGATGATAAATTTGTTGAACTGTGATAATATAGGAATAACGGCTGGAGCATCCACACCGGATTGGGTGATGGATGACATCTTGAATCAGTTAAAAAAAATTTCAAATAGTTGAAGGCGAGGTAACCTACATGGAAAACAACTCAATGGAACAATTCATGGATCAGATTGACGAGTCTTTACGCGCTCCGCGCAGCGGATCGATCGTAAAAGGCAAAGTTGTCCAGGTCAAAAGTGACGAAATTATCGTCAACATTGGATATAAAGCGGATGGCGTCATTCCTCTCGAAGAGATTTCAAGCGCTGCAACACCTGCTGATCTCAGTGTTTTCGAAGAGAATCAGGAAATCGAAGTTTATGTCATCAAGAATGATAATGGCGACGGCAACGTCCTGTTGTCCCTCAAGCGCGTCAGCATGTACGCAGACTGGGGTCTTCTCGAGGAAGCTTATGCTGCTGAGCAGGAGATCGAAGTCAAAGTCACTGAAACGGTTAAAGGCGGCGTAGTCGCTTACTATCAGGAAGCGCGCGGCTTTATCCCTGCTTCCCAGATTTCTACCCGTTATGTCAACGACCTCAAGGAATACGTTGGCAAAACTATGATAGTCAAAATCATCGAGTTCAACCGCGAAAAGCGCCGTGCTGTCTTCTCACGCAAGATCGTTCTCCAAAAAGAGAACGCCGCGAAGAAGGAAGCAGTTTGGGAAAAAGTGTTTGAAGGCGCTGTCGTTCAAGGCGAAGTCAAGCGCATCACAAGCTTTGGCGTCTTTATAGATCTCGGCGGCATCGACGGCATGGCACACATTTCAGAACTGACTTGGGGCCGCATCAACAAGCCGCAGGAAGTTGTCAAAATTGGTGATGTCGTAGAAGTCAAAGTTATTTCTATTGATAAAGAAACAGAGAAGATTTCTCTCAGTATCAAGCAGCTCAAAGGCGACCCTTGGACGACGTTCATGGATCACTACACTATTGGCGGCATCTTCGAGTCCAAAGTTGTCAATCTGACTGATTTTGGTGCGTTTGTCGAGCTCGAGCCAGGTGTCGAAGGTCTTGTTCACGTTTCTCAAATCGCGCGCAAGCGTGTAGAGAAGCCTTCTGATGAGCTTAAAGTCGGCGAGAAGCGTCTCGTCAAGCTTCTGGATGTGGATCTCGAGAACCGCAGAATCAAGCTTTCAATGAAAGAAGCTGAGGAAGAAGCGGCTGAGGAAGAAGCAGAAGCTGAAGTCGCTGAAACTATCGAAGCGACGGTTGACGGCGCATTCTCTGATGATGTTGAGGCTTCTGAGGAAGAGTAATCAAGCGAGTTTTGAGATTGGAATTCAGGAGCTGTTGACATTCAGCCCCTCAAACAAATAGACAGATGGGCGCCTGATAGATGACCATCTGTCTATTTTAATGCAAAAAATAAATCGGAACCGGCGCGAAAGAGGCGCCGGTTCCAGTTTTATCTCAGTAATCAGTTTAAAGTCTGAATCTGCCCTCTGCTATGCGCTTCTGCAGCTCACGATGCACCTCGTTGACCTTGTCGCGGTCAAGAGAATAGGGTTTGAATGCCAAATACGAGAACAAGAAGAAAAGAATGCCGCCCAGTGCCAGCACCAGTCCGAGCACCAAGCCTGTATTCGCCGTCTGGGCACTCAGCTGCGCGTCAAATCCGGACAATTCCAGAACAAAACCGAGCAGAAAAATGGCCACAGACTGAGACAGCTTATAGGAAAGGGTCATGCAGCCAAAGAAAACGCCTTCCTGACGCATCCCCATTTCCAGGGCGTTGACATCCACCGTGTCCGCAATCATAGACTGGGGCAGGGTATAGAGACCGCCGGTGCCAAAACCAGCCAATAAACTAAATGGAATTAAGTGATAAAATTGAAAGTCGAAAACATTTCTGAAAATGACCATGAGCATAAAATATAGGCAGCCAACTATGGAGATCTGAAGACCCAGCTTGATCAATTCGCGTTTTTCCATTTTGTCTGACAGCATTGCCCATACCGGCTGACTCAAGATGCTGATCAGGATCTGGGCGCCTATAATCAATGCTATTCCGGAGCTGTTGAGCGAAAAAGTGTAGGTGAAGACGTGGAGGCCTATGGTATTGATTAAGGCACTGGAGAGGTTGGTGAACAGATACCCAATTACTACTGCGGTGTAGTCTTTATTGGTGAAAGCGTGTCTGACGGATTTGAAAAAGTGCCCCATACCGACGTGGCTTTCCGATAGGATTCGTCCATTCAAGTAGGGGATCATGCGCTTTGTTGTCAAAATGACCACTGCCATGGAAAATAACATCAGAATCGAAGTTGCAGCCCCCATAGCCTGATAGCCTGCCGGATTCAGCTGTCCTACCGGGTATTCAGCGGTGGGCTTGAAAAAAAGGACCAGACCAAGGGCTGCTGTGAAGAAGATTCCCATCAGAAAAAAGGCCGTCTTCACTGCCTGAATCTTCGTGCGCTCCTCGTAGCCTTCTGTCAGTTCTGCGGAAAGGGCAGTATAAGGGGTGATATAAATGGTCAGAAAGGTCTTAAGAACGAGGATCCAGGTCGCCATGGAAATGAGTTTGACCGTCAGGCTCATCTCCGGCTGAATGTACCATAAGAGCGCGTTGCTGAGGGCTATGCCAATCCCGCCGATCCAAAGGTAAAGGTGTCGACGTCCGAAGCGCTTTGAGCGCGTCTGATCAGACAAATAACCCATGATAGGATCCGAAACAGCGTCCCAGATGACGCCTATACTCACAATCATCCCGACCCAGGCGCCGTTCATGCCCAGAACTGCCGTGGCATAAAACATCAAAAAAGTAGAAACGGCCTGGGAGATTACCCCATAGCCAAAATTTCCAAATCCATATCCCCATAATGTGTTTTGTTTCAGAGTCGATTGCATATGGACGGGATCCCTCACCTAAATTAGATTTTTTTCGATGTACTCACTTCTTGTATTATACACCGAAATAGAGTAAAAGCGGCATGATGTTCACACATTGTTTACATTTGAATTCTTTCGCTGTTTGTTCGCTATTTCTTTCTGCTTGAAAAGCGTTCAGGTTGGTGCCATTAAAAATTTCTGATATAATAGAGGGATGAAATTTTATCACTTTCAAATTGCTGATTTTAAGATTTAAGAGGAGGAAACACATTGAAACGCACTGAAAGGCCGCCACTTTCTGCGTCTGCTTACGCAGATCAGTCCTACTATATTCAAATACAACGAAATCTGAACGCACAGTTTGAGATCGACCACGACCGGAAGCGACGGTTTATGATCATGACCTATGGCTGTCAGATGAATGAGCACGATTCCGAAAAATTGACAGGCATGCTCGGAGAAATGGGCTATGTGGAAGCCCTGAAGAAGGAAGACGCCGACCTCATAATATTTAACACCTGCTGTGTCAGAGAAAACGCAGAGCTCAGAGTCTATGGCAATCTTGGCGCACTGAAACCACTTAAGAAAAAGAATCCAGACCTGCGCATTGTTGTCTGCGGCTGCATGATGCAGCAGCCACACGTCGTTGAGGAAATCAAGGCTAAGTATGCCCATGTGTCTCTGGTCTTTGGGACACACAATCTTCACCAGTTCCCACATCTGCTGTCACAAACCTATACCTCCTCACATCTGCTGGTGGATGTTTGGGATTCAGAAGGCGAGGTCATTGAAGGCCTTCCGGTGACGCGAAAAGTGGGCATCAAGGCGTATGTCAACATTATGTACGGCTGCAATAACTTCTGCACCTATTGTATAGTTCCCTATACACGTGGTCGGGAGAGGAGCAGGACGCCGGAGTCCATTGTCAGGGAAATTGAGGGGCTGGTTCGGGACGGTGCCAAAGAAGTGACGCTGCTCGGGCAGAATGTCAATTCCTATGGGCGTGGGCTGGAACCATCGGCAGACAGCACTGGAGAAGGCTTTGAGGCTGTAAAAGACTTTCCGTCACTCCTGGAGCGCGTCAGCCAAATCGAGGGCCTGAAGCGGATCCGGTTTATGACCAGCCATCCCAAAGACATCTCTGACGAACTGATCGAGGTCATGGCACGCTGTGAGAACATCTGCGAGTATCTGCACCTGCCGGTGCAGTCGGGGAGCGACAAGGTGCTGAAGGCAATGAACCGGCACTATACCAAAGGACAGTATCTGGACATTCTGGAGCGGGCGCGAAGGCGCATCCCAGGACTTGCGGTGACGACGGACATTATCGTCGGTTTTCCGGGGGAGACGGAGGCGGATCACGAAGAGACCATGTCTCTGATCGAGGAAGCGCGCTATGACTCGGCGTTTACGTTTATGTATTCCATCAGGACGGGTACGCCGGCCGCGGAGCGTGAGGACCAGGTGCCGGAGGACGTGAAGCACGCGCGGTTTGACCGGATGCTGAAGCGGATGAACGACATTGTGATCGAGAAGAACAAGGTTCATGTGGGCGAAACCTATGAGGTTCTGGTCGAGCAGCAGGGCAAGGACGGGGAAGGCACTCTGATTGGCCGTACTCGCCATAATCATCTGGTGGCGTTCGAGGGACCCCTGGATTTAGTCGGGGCCTTTGCCATGGTCAAAATCACGAAGTCCAAGAATTTCTCCCTGGTAGGAGATATAGTGGAAGTGCTGGCTTAAGTTGAGGGGGTTCTGAAGTGGACTACGACAAGTTGACGCCCATGATGCGGCAGTATTTTGAGATTAAGAACAGCTATCAGGACTATATTCTGTTTTACAGGCTCGGCGATTTTTATGAGATGTTTTTTGATGATGCTGTCACTGCTTCCAGGGAGCTGGAATTGACGCTGACCGGCCGCAACTGCGGTCTGGAGGAACGGGCGCCGCTTTGCGGCGTCCCTTATCATGCGGCGGATGTATACCTCTCCAGGCTGGTGGAGAAGGGCTACAAAGTCGCCATCTGTGAGCAGGTGGAGGATCCGGCTCTTGCCAAGGGTCTGGTCAAGCGTGAGGTAGTGCGGATCCTGACGCCTGGGACGGTCATTGATCCGGCCTTTTTGGATGAGCGGGAAAACAACTACGTCCTGGCGCTAAACGAGAAGAGCGCCTGGTCTGTGGCCTACGCGGATATTACGACGGGTGAGCTGAAGACAACCCTTTTTGATCCCGAAAAGGGCGTTGACCGGGTGCTGGAAGAAATTCTCAAAGTTAAGCCGAGTGAGATTATTGTGAGTAAAGGGTTTGAGGGTTTACATAATAATATTATGTCTACTTTAACGACCGAAGGCTACACTTTGACAACAGTACCGGATGCTTATTTTGATCCGAATCAGGCTGCACCTTTGATTCGGCGGGTTTATAGTGTGCTGTCCCTGGAAGGTCTTGGACTTGTTCCGGACAGTGCTCAGCTGGGCGCTGTGGGCGGACTCCTGGCTTATATTGAAGAGACCCAAAAGGTGGATCTCAGGCATTTTGAGCAGATCCAAGTCTATCAGACCGGTCAGTTCATGATGCTGGATAAGTTCGCCTGGCGCAACCTGGAGATTGTGGAGACTTTGCGTGACAAGCGAAAACGCGGCTCACTCCTCTGGATCCTGGACCATACGGCCACCAGCATGGGCGGCCGGAGACTCCGCCAGTGGCTGGAACGGCCGCTGCTGGACACTGAGGCAATTGAGCGGCGTCTGGAAACCGTTGACCTTTTCGTCAACGATCTGATCCTCCGCAGTGAGGTCCGGGAACTCCTCAAGTCTGTCTACGATCTGGAGCGTCTCTCTTCGAAGCTGGTCTTCGGGACGGTCAATGCGAGAGATCTCCTGGCGCTGAAATCCTCCCTGGCTATTCTGCCTGACCTAAAGGCGATCCTCAGCGACGCGGACGCGACGCTGCTTAATCAGCTGAGGGGCGAGATTGATCCTCTCGAAGATGTTTATGAGTTAATTGATCGCTCTATCATGGACGAACCGCCCATTTCTGTGAAGGAGGGTGGACTGATTCGCTCGGATTACAACGCCGATCTGGCTGAGCTGCGTGATATTGTCCAGAATGGGAAGCAGTGGATTTTGGATCTGGAGACCCGTGAACGGCAGCGTACCGGTATCAAGTCCCTCAAAGTGGGCTTCAATAAAGTCTTTGGCTATTATCTCGATATCACTCGCACCAATAGTCACCTGGCCCCTGAAGATTATCAGCGCAAGCAGACTCTGGCAAATTCCGAGCGCTATATCACCCCGGAACTAAAATCTCTGGAAGAAAAAGTATTAGGTGCCGAGGAGCGCATCACCGGGCTTGAATATGAGCTGTTCAGCGAGATCAGGACTTTAGTGCTGGCGGAAGTCTCACGGCTGAAACGGACGGCAGATGCGGTGGCTGTTGTTGACGTACTCACCGGACTGGCTGAACTGGCCTACGTGCAGAATTACTGCCGTCCTTTGACCGGAGAACCAGGCGCTTTGGCTATTGAAGGCGGACGACATCCAGTCATCGAAAAGATGTTCCCCAAAGTGCCGTTTATCCCAAATGACGCGTCTCTTGACCAGGATGAACAGCAATTTCACATCATCACCGGCCCAAATATGGCCGGTAAATCGACCTATCTGCGGCAGGTGGCGCTGATTACGCTTCTGTATCAGATTGGTTCCTTCGTCCCTGCGCAGCGGGCATCGCTGTACCCGGTAGACCGGATCTTTACCCGCGTAGGCGCCTCTGACGACCTCTCACAGGGTCAATCCACCTTTATGGTGGAGATGATCGAGTTATCTCATATCTTACGCCACGCGACGTCACAGTCGCTGATTCTGCTGGATGAAATTGGCCGGGGTACCAGCACGTATGACGGCCTCAGTATTGCCTGGGCTGTGGTGGAGCACCTGTCCCGACGCAGCGGCATCCGCGCGAAGACTATGTTCGCGACCCATTATCATGAGCTGACGGAGCTGGAGGGCAAGTTCAGCGGTGTGAAGAACTTCTGTATTGCCGTTCGGGAGCAGGGAGAGGATATTGTGTTCCTGCGCAAGATCGTCCGTGGCGGTGCCAATCAGAGCTTCGGCATTCAGGTGGCGCGGCTGGCGGGTCTTCCGGAGGCTGTGGTAACGCGGGCAAGACAGATTCTGAAAAAGCTTGAAGAAAATGATATCAATAATAATATCCAGCAGCTCAATGATCTGGATCCGGTTGTACCTGCTGAGCCGTCTCCTGTGATGCAGCAGCTGAGCTTTCTGACGTCTGGCCAGGCAGAAGGCCTTGTGTCAGAGATGGCAGCCCTGGACGTTCTGAAAATGACGCCCCTTGAAGCTATGGGTGCGCTGGACCGCCTGATCAATGAAGCCCGAAGAATTAACGGCAGCAGCGGAAAGGGGAGATAAGGGTGACCCTGCAAGACAACTCAACTCATGAAGAACAACTTACCGGACAGGCGGATGATGAGGTCGTGTCTGATCCCATACTGGAGCCAGATCAGATTGCCCCACTGATCACCAATGCCCAAGCCATCCCCGAACCCAAACGGATTCAAAGACTGTCACCGCATGTATCAGATAAAATTGCTGCAGGAGAAGTCGTAGAACGGCCAGCAGCGGTCATAAAAGAGCTAGTGGAAAATGCTATAGATGCCGGGTCTTCCCGCATTGTCGTCGAAGTCGAGCAGGGCGGCAAAAAATACATTCGCGTGACAGACAACGGCTGCGGCATGAATCCGGAGGATGTGCCCCTGGCGTTTGAACGCCATGCGACCAGCAAAGTCGCTTCCATAGACGATCTGGTGTCCCTCCGGACATTGGGATTTAGAGGTGAGGCGCTGTCCAGTATAGCGGCAGTTTCCTATTTGGAACTGACCACTCGTCGACAAAAGGATGAGGAAGGCCTTCACATGACTTTGGCCGGCGGCCGGGAGACTGACCGCCGAGCGACCTCTGCCGCCCACGGTACGACTGTTGTCGTCAAAGATCTTTTCTTCAATACGCCGGCGCGCCTGAAGTTTATGAAGTCAGCAGCCTCGGAAGCTGCTTATATCAGCGACTTGATGACCAAACTGGCCTTGTCGCACCCAGGGATTTCCTTTCAGTTTGTCCTGGATAAGAGGCTGGTCTTCAAGACGCCGGGAGATGATAAAGTTTTCTCCGCGGCTTACGCCACTTTGGAGAGGGGGCTGACGCGTTCACTGTTCGAGTTCAGCTTTGAAAATGAGCTTGTCAAAGTGACGGGCTGGGCCTCCAAAATCGACTATACCCGGGGAAACCGCAACTATCAGATGACCTTTGTCAATGGGCGCTATGTCAAGAGCCGAATGGCGCTGGACGCGATTCAATATGCCTATCAGGGACTGCTCCCAGGGAGTCGTTTTCCGGCA
Source organism: Acidaminobacter sp. QWL-03 (assembly GCF_058683855.1). Lineage (NCBI taxonomy): Bacteria > Bacillati > Bacillota > Clostridia > Peptostreptococcales > Acidaminobacteraceae > Acidaminobacter > Acidaminobacter sp. QWL-03. Next base: position 846,506 of record NZ_CM178752.1, on the reverse strand, counting down.
GTGCTCCTTTATCTGGAGATCCAGCCGGATGCCTGTGATGTCAATATTCATCCTCAAAAGACAGAGATTAAGTTCGAGAGGGAAGACGCCCTACGGAACTTTTTATCCGTTGAATTGAAGCGAGCCCTTGAGCAGCGGCAGCAGGTCCCCATTAAGAGTTTTGTGGCGAAACCTGCTTACGAACCGGGACCATCGGCAGCAGTATCTGCTCTGGAATCGTCCGGCAGGCCAATCAGCCCTATGGAATCACCATATAATGGCATAAATATAGGGCAATACATTTCAAGCTTAGGCACCGAATCAACTTTGGTGACAGGCACTAAAACAGAATCAGTGTCAGACATCGAATTAGAACCGGTGTCAGACCCCAACTCCAACCCAGTGACTGACACCAACCCCAAAACAGTGCCTGTCACCCACTCCTCAAATCTCAGCCGGGAGTCGGGCAGCAGCTATGGCGGGCGCGAAGCAGCAAAACATTCCGAGCCCATCCGATTCGACGCATCACTGCTCGAGAATCTTGTGATCCCTGAGACAAGATTCGCGGGACTTGAGGAAGCTCCAAGACCAACTGAGACAGCCCCCACCGAGACACTTTATGACGGCGCGCGTTACGTTGGCCAGCTCTTCAAATCCTTCCTGATGTATGAAAAGGAGAATCATATCCTGCTGATTGATCAGCATGCCGCCCACGAAAAAATTCTATACGCCAGAATGAAGCGTGACTATGAACGCCGCGAAGTCGTCAGGCAGCTTTTAGTCGAACCCATTCTGATTGAATGCGACCATGCGACCGCGCTGCTCCTGGGTGAGAGAAGCGAGACACTTGATAAAATTGGTTTCACCCTGGAACCTTTTGGCGAAACGGACTTTATATTAAGAGAAGTCCCAATGCTGTTCGATGTTCCGGGTACCAAGCGGTTCTTTGAGCAATTGAAGGACAAAGAAAGCGCTCATGAACTGCGCGCTGCCGCACAGAAGCCCATTGAAGACCGGGTGATGAGCATGGCCTGCAAGGCTGCTGTTAAATCCAACGACGCCTTGACGCCATTTGAAGCCTCCCAGTTGATCAAGGAGCTCAGAAATCTTGAATCACCCTATACTTGCCCGCACGGGCGCCCACTCGTGGTGCGCATGGAACGGCACGAAATTGAGAAAAAATTCCTCAGAACTTGAGAACTTAAAGTGAGCAGGTGAGCTATGACTTCGCAACCTTCAAAAGCAACTGTCCTCGAACACCCGGAAGCGCCCGCGGCATCCCCAAGAGACGTCGTCATGCTCGCAGGCCCAACCGCAGTTGGCAAGACGAAGATCTCCATTGAGCTCTGCCATAGACTTGACGGCGAAATTGTATCTGCGGACTCCATGCAGATTTACCGGCACATGAACATAGGCAGTGCGAAGCCTTCCAAAGATGAGCAGGAAGGTGTGCCGCATCACATGATGGACGTGGCTGACCCCAGCCTTCCGTTTACAGCTGCAGATTATAAAGCGTCTGCAGAGCAGTGCCTGGAGGACATTCTGTCCCGGGGAAAGCTGCCCATTCTGGTCGGCGGAACCGGCCTTTATTTCGACGCTTTGCTGTTCGACCGGGATTTTTCCGGAGCCAGTGAGGACAGCGGGCTTCGCAGACAGTTCGAAGCTATTGCCGCTAAGGAGGGCAATGACGCCCTTCACGCCATGCTCAGGGCAAAGGATCCCTATGCGGCGGACCGGATTCACCCCAACAATGTAAGGCGCGTGGTCCGCGCCCTGGAGCTGCTGGAAACTACGGGTGCCGCGACGCCGGCCTTCGACATCGCGCCCGTTCCAAATCCGCGTTTCAATTTTATTTTGCTTGGGTTAACTGACCATCGGCAAACGCTTTATGAGCGGATTGACCGGCGGGTCGACCTGATGTTTGAAGCTGGTCTCGTCGACGAAATAATTTTTTTGAAAAACTTGGGTTTAAGTGATAAAAGTCAGTCCATGCAGGGTATAGGATACAAGGAAGTATTCCGATATCTGGACGGACTGGCAACACTCGAAGAGACCAAGGATTTGATCAAGCAGAGCTCCAGGCGCTACGCCAAGCGCCAGCTTACTTGGTTCAAGCGTTATCCGACCCTTCAGTGGTTTGACGTAGCCGGCCTGACAGATCTTGATTCAATCATCCATCAGATAGAGAGAGCCATTCGTCAAAAATTGTCACGGGAGGGTTAATCGTATGAAAGTCTCATTGAATCTGCAGGACATTTTTCTCAACCAGGTGAGAAAGGATAAAACCCAAATCACCATTTTTCTCATCAGCGGCTATCAGATCAAGGGCCACGTCAAAGGCTTTGACAGCTACACTATAGTCCTTGACAGTGAGGGCAAGCAGCAAATGATCTACAAGCACGCCATTTCAACCATTATCCCTAGCCGTGCGGTCAATTTCAACAGCGGCAGGCCGGAAGATCTGCCAGTCGTCGATTAGTTTCACCGCAGTCTAATCTCTTGTGGCAAAAGCGCTCAGAAGGGCGCTCCTTTATGGAGCGTTCTTTTTTATGAGCCGATGGTCGCTGCCACCCACTCGGACTCTCATCAGAATCCGTGGTTTGCCTTGACGTCCGGGATAAAAAAGTGAATAATAAGAAGGGAAATTTTCACCGAAAAGGGAGGTCCACCTTTTGCCACATTATCTCGAACTTCTCGGCATTCCGGAAGACGTTCTGACCCTCGTCAAGGACGTGGAGCAGGACATTGCCGCTTTGAATGCCGACATTGACGCGAAGGCGTCCTATAATCAGATCAAAATCCTGAAGAGCATGCAGGAGCACCGACTCAGCGACATGCACTTCGCCTGGAATACCGGTTATGGCTATGATGATCCTGGCCGCGAAACCGTCGAGAAGATCTACGCTACCGTTTTCGACGCTGAGGCCGCCCTGGTGCGCCCCCTCATTGTCAACGGCACTCACGCCCTGGCCCTCTGCCTGCAGGGGACACTGCGACCGGGTGACCTGATGATCAGTGTCACAGGCAAACCCTACGACACCTTGGATCAAGTGATTGGGATCACGGCAATAACGGATTCGGCTGAGGCTGAAACCGCTGATGCCGGACATTTTGCTGACAGGCAGCCATCGGCAAGAGGGCAGGGCACTTTGGCTGAGTACGGCATCCGCTATGCCCAGATCGACCTTCTGGCGGACGGAAGCCTGGACCTTGAGCGCATCTCCACTTGTGTCAGTGCCGAGCGCCCACGCATGATCTATCTCCAGCGCTCCAGCGGCTACAGCTGGCGACGCTCTCTGACCGTGCCGGAAATCGCCGGCCTGATCCGCCACATTAAAGCCATTGATCCGGATGTTATTGTCATGGTCGACAATTGCTACGGCGAATTCATTGATGCCCAGGAGCCCACCAGCGTTGGGGCGGACCTCATGGCAGGCTCTCTCATCAAGAATCCAGGCGGCGGCCTGGCCCTCAGCGGCGGCTATATTGTCGGTCGCAAGGATTTGGTCGAACTCGTGTCCTACCGGATGACAACCCCGGGCATTGGCGGTGAATGCGGCCTGACCTTCGGACAGAACCGAACCATTCTTCAAGGTCTCTTCATGGCGCCAAATGTCGTGGCTTCCGCACTGAAAGGCGCTGTCTTCTGCGCTCGACTGTACGAGCGTCTTGGCTTTAAGGTCAATCCGGGATGGGATGCAAACCGCAGTGACATCATCCAAGCTGTCCGGCTAGGCAGCGCCGACCGGGTCATCAGCTTCTGCCGCGGCATCCAGAGCGCGGCACCCGTCGATGCCCACGTGGTGCCGCTGCCTTGGGCCATGCCCGGCTATACCAGCGATGTTATCATGGCAGCCGGTGCCTTCGTTCAAGGCTCTTCCATTGAGCTGAGTGCCGACGCGCCAATCCGTGAGCCTTTCGACGTTTTCTTTCAGGGCGGTCTGACCTTTTCCCATTCCCAGTATGGCGCGGTTCGAAGTTTGCTGGCTATGAGGGAAGACGGCGTCCTGTAGGTTCAAAGCGAAAAGTGTGCTGGAAAGGTGCTGCAAAGCCTGTTTCAACTCACCCTCTGTTCAGTGTAGGAGTGCTCTGATGAACTTTTCACATTTTTCTGTGAAATAATCTTGTAACCTTTTTGCCGCTATGATATACTAGCCCCATAGCAGAAACCGATTGATGCGGTCTCTGTCACTCAAAACTTCATTAAAACTGCTGGAACCCAGCAAAGATTCAGGCTTTACAGGGTCAGTATTAATGCACACGCATTGATGCTGACTCTTTTTTATTTAACGCAAGCGCACTCATAATTCTATGTCAACACCATTTTGGAGGGGAGATTTCATGAGCACTAAGTCCACATCGATCTTTGATTTTTATGGCAAGCCTGATTTCATGACCGCACTGCCGCTTTCATTCCAACACGTACTTGCCATGATTATCGGAAACATTACGCCAGCTCTGATCATTTCAGGCACTGTCAACGCTCTCGCAGCAAAGACCGGCATAGCTGGTCAGGGCGCAGACGCAGCCACACTCGTTCAAAGTGCAATGTTCCTCGCAGCGATTGCGACACTGATTCAGCTGTTCCCAGTCATGATCGTCGGTTCCAAACTTCCAGTCATTATGGGCGTCAGCTTCGCTTACATACCTACCATGACTGCTATTGGCTCTCAGTACGGCCTCCCAGGCATCCTTGGCGCTCAGATCATTGGCGGTATTATCGGTATTCTCGTCGGGATCTTTATTAAGCCACTTAGAAAATACTTTCCACCTATTGTTGCCGGCACCGTCGTTATGAGTATTGGACTTTCGCTTTATACCGTTGCCATTAACTACATTGGCGGCGGCGCAGGACTAAAAGCTACAGCACCTGAGCTCTTTGGTGCGCCGAACCAGCTCATCGTTGGTTTTGCGACTCTGATCACCGTACTGATTGTCGGTCAATTTGGCAAGGGTATCGTCAAGTTGTCTTCAATCCTGATAGGTATTCTCGTCGGTTACGCCATTGCACTCCCGCTTGGCATGGTCAATTTCGCTGCGATTGGGCAGAAAACTTGGTTTGCGCTTCCGGCACTTGGCCAGTTCCCAATTGAGTTCCATCCGGCAGCCATCGTCTCCATGGCAATAATCTTTATCGTCAACTCCATCCAGGCAGTCGGCGACTTGTCCGCTACGACTATTGGCGGTATGAACAGAGAAGTTACGGATACAGAACTTCGCGGCGGAATCATTGCCAGTAACTTGGCTTCCATCATTGGCGCGTTTTTCGGCGGGCTTCCGGTTGCGACCTACAGCCAAAACGTTGGTATCGTCACAACGACTAAAGTTGTCAGCCGCGTCGTCTTCATGTTTACAGCTGTCTTTGTTTTGATTGCCGGTTTTATTCCTAAGTTCGGCGCGCTTATGACTACGATTCCTCAATCCGTTATTGGCGGTGCGACTATTGGTGTCTTCGCAATCATCACTATGTCCGGTGTACGTTTGATCACACAGCAGGAGATGACAACAAGAAATACTACAATTGTCGGTCTGTCACTGGCTCTTGGCATGGGGATCACAGCAGTGCCTCAGCTCCTCGCGAACTATCCAAAGTGGGTTTCCATGGTCTTTGGCAGTTCTCCGGTCGTTATCGCGACGATCATTGCTTTCACACTCAATATCCTTCTCCCTATGAAGTCACTTGCGGATGAGCAAAGAGAACGCGACGAAATAGATGCCAAGCGTGAAGCAAAAGTTGCTGGTAAATAATTAAAGACACAAAATAGTAAATAGAGCCAGGTCCTTTGGAGTTATGGGAAGCGGAAATCGCGCCTTTAACTTCGTGACCTGGCTTTTTCGCGTCTTTGAATTGCTTCAGGCAAAGAGACAACATTCTATATAATAATGTAACAGTTACAGTTTATCGATTTTATTTATGGGTAAATACGAATTGATCAACAATTTCTATAACCAGGATTCCCAGATCCTATTATTTTAAGTCAAAGTGTGAAAGGGGAGATGGATGAAGTGCCAACACCATTCAAAGCCGGATGTGAAAGACCCTCCGGCACTACACTTGCACCAACCGCAGTGAAGACAGAATCAGCTGAAGTAGAAAAAAAGGAGGCCAAACAATCTATGATTAAAGTCGGCGCACCTGCACCGGATTTTGAGTTGCCGGGATACTTAAATGGTCAGTTTTCAAATTATAAACTCTCTGAGTATAGAGGCAAATGGGTTTTTGTTTGCTTCTATCCGGGCGACTTTACATTTGTCTGAGCGACTGAAGTGTCAGCGGTCGCTGACGAATTCCCTGAGCTTCAGAAACTCGGCGTAGAAGTCCTGTCCATAAGTGTCGACAGCGTCTTCGTCCACAAAATGTGGGAGGACCATGAGCTGTCCAAAATGGTTAAAGGCGGGATCCCATATCCTATGCTTTCAGACCAAAATGGCAATGTCGGACGCCTCTATGGTGTTTATAATGAAGATGCAGGCGTTCAAATGCGCGGACGCTTCATAATTGACCCGGATGGTAATGTTCAGGCTTATGAAGTCATGACGCCTCCTGTCGGCAGAAATGTCGCTGAATCCCGCCGTCAAATTCAAGCCTTCCAGCTCGTCAGAGCTTCAAAAGGCACTGAGGCAACACCAGCTGGCTGGCAGCCGGGCAGAGCGACCCTCAAGCCAGGTCCGGATCTTGTGGGCAACGTTTGGAAGGTTTGGAAAGTCGAAGATGGCAAGTAGGACTTTGTGACGTTGTAAGTGTTTCGCAGCTAAGTGACATCTGCGTAAAAACAAGTGAGAAAATCCCCGAGGCGGTATGCTTCGGGGATTTTTGCTTGTGATAGTTGTGAAATAAAATGAAAGGTCCGCTGCAGAAGATCTTCCTTGCAGCGGACCGTTTTATTTGCTGGAATGTGTCATTACATTTTTCTAAAAACACCTTTGACAACCCCAAGAATGGAGACCTCGTCGACAATAATGGGCTCCATGGCAGGATTCTCAGGCTGGAGGCGATAATTTCTCTTTTGCTTGTAAAAGGTCTTGACAGTTGCGCTGTCGTCAATCAATGCCACCACTATGCTTCCATTTGCCGCATCTTGCTGCTGTTTGACTAGCACATAATCCCGGTCGAAAATCCCGGCATCGATCATGCTTTCCCCTTGAATCTGCAGCATAAAATAGTCGCCTTCAGAAATAAACGACGAAGGGATAGGGAAGCGATCCTCAATATTTTCAACGGCTAAAATTGGTTTACCAGCGGTGACCTGGCCAACCACCGGTACAAACGCAGTATGACGCTGTAAATCCATGATTTGCTGGGCGCTGACTTCCTCAGCAGCTCCATTTCCCTTATTTCGATTGTCGTGGTCCTCAACAATAGTTATGGCGCGGGGCTTAGTTGGATCTCTACGAATCATGCCCATTTTTTCAAGATCCCCAAGATAACCATGAACTGTTGAAGGGGATTTCAGATTGACCGCTTCACATATTTCACGGACTGAAGGCGGATATCCTTTGGCCTTGATCTCTTGCCGTATAAAATCATATACAGCTCGTCTGCGCGGCGACATGGAATTTTTCACTTCAAGTCCCTCCATTCCCGTTAATTTAAAACAAGTATAACACAGCAATTGTAAAAATTCAAACATTAGTTCTGTTTTTTATGTCAATAGAAGATAAGATTCTTCAAGGGCTTCAAGGTATTTTCAAGGCTAATCCATGCCGATGGTCTTAGTCAAACACCACAAACAAAACATTTGTTCTAAATAACGCTTTACACAGAACGTATGTTTGTGTATAATTAAGCCAAGAACAGAACAAATGTTTGGAGGTGCCCTACCCATGACAAAGTCCATGTCAACAACCGTGAAAGCAAACACTGCAGGAAGATCTTTACAAAGAACCTATGCCTCGCGGTCCGCTGCAAGACCAACGCAGATCCGTCCTGAGGTTCAGGCACCACAAAAGCATTCCACTCGTAAAGCCTCAAATAAATCTATTCCAGCTTGTTTTTGGATGGCTCTATTTTCGTGGATCATAGCCATTATCATCATGAGCGGCAGCCTTAACGAAGCCTTTTCACTGGCAGAAGTTGAACCTCAGCAAATTGAAATTCAGGTCGAAAAAGGGGACACCTTGTGGGGCATTGCTCAGGAGATCAACACTACCGTTTTTAATCATGACTATGACGTCAGACACCTGATTTATGCTATAGAAGAAGCCAACAGTCTTGATAATGCCATCATTCATCCGGGTCAGATCCTTGTGATTCCACTTGATCTGAAATAAGATACAGAAAAAACAGCACGTGTGTGCTGTTTTTTGTTTTTCAAAATGTAATTTAATTTTCTTTTATTTCTTTTTTGCCCACAAAGATGGGGGATCAGGTGTTTTAAAGCATAGAACAAACGCTTTCTCATTCATTAATGGGGTCTTCATCAAGCAACTCAGAACTGGATTCAGCTTTAGTGGCTGGCGTGGACGCAGGAACTTCCGGTTCTCCCGGCAAAGCTTTGTAATTAGAACGTAACCCTTTGTCAAACTCGTCGAGAAGCTCATACTTATTGACTATTTCACGCTTGAGATTCTTTCGATGGGCCGCATAGAGCTGGGTCGTCGTCACATTGTCGTGGTCGAGTAAGCTCTGAACGTCATAAATGGAAAAGCCATATTCAATCAAAGAGGACGCAGCTGTCGCGCGCAGCTTATGAGGACTATAGCCGTCGCTTCTGGACGTGCCGAGGGGGATTGAAGTGTATTTCTTAACCAGCTGACGAATAGCCTTGACAGTCATGCGGGTGCCTTGTAGCGACAGGAACAACGCGTCCTCATTGCCATCCTGAACCTGGATCAGGCTGCGCTCCAGTTCAAGGTACTCGTTCAGGACCGCCTCAATTGAACGGTTGATAGGCATATTGACTTCCTTGCCACGTTTTCTATAGATTTTAAATTCTCCGCGTCCAAAATGAAAAGAGCTGAGATTGAGCTGCTCCAGTTCACTGAGTCGCAGCCCATAAGTAGTGAACAGCATTAGAATGGCTTTATCACGGTGCTTGGTTTTTTGCCAGTATTGAAGTTCTTTTTCAGTCAGACCTTTTCCGGTTTCAACCGCATCCAGCATAACAGCCACTTCATCAATTTCCAGTTTTTTGATGGCATCCGGCTGAGGCTTCGGAAGTTTAATAGGATTAAACCCATCTGTTATATTGCGTTCAATCAAACCTTCACGGTAGAGATACTTGAAAAATACACTAAGGCTGGAGCGTTTTCTGCAAAGTGAACTATTGTGATTCTCCATGAGATAATCATTGTCTTTGCCCGACACCACATATCTGGCACAATATTCACCCATGTAATAATTGATATCCCTGGCGTGCAGCATATTCAGCGTTTCGAGCTCGACCAACCGGGTTTCTTCAGCCTCCGTCAAACGGGTTTCGTGGACGAGATAGCGAAAGAAGAATTCCAGATCTCTGAGATAAGCCAGGCGCGTATTCAACGACACAGCGTTCTTCAAATAGGTGAAGAAGGGGCTGAGGTAATGGGGGAGTTTGCGCTCAATGGATTCACACAGTTCAATACGTTCATTTTCTTGAAGCACAATATTGTCTGGCTTAGAGGATTTGTTGTGAATCTTGATGGGTTTACGACTCATCGAATTAGATACACCTCCAGTGAACTATTGGGGTCAGACCTGCATGATTTAATGACAACTTGCAGGTTGGTAAGTTATTCAAATCGAATTGAAGGGTTTAAAAGGTGACAACAGCAGACCCACATAACCAACCGAGAATTAAAAACCGGGGAGACCTTGAACGCACAAGGTTTGATGAATCCTAAGCCAATTATAGCTTTTATTTTCTCCTTCGTCAACTATTCCCTAAATATACATTTAAAGAATAGTTGAATCGCAAGCATGAAGCCCGCTTTCGCGGGCTGATCTGCCTTTATACTTTAAGATCTTGTGCCTGAAGCAAATCCGCTTCATGCGCTTTTAAAATTGGATCTACCTCGTTTTCAATAAATTCTACAACTTGCTGCGGTGCGCGTCCTACATAATTCTCAGGTTTCAAAATTGCCATTAAGTCATCCTGATTTAATTTAAAATAATCATCCTTCAGAATCCGCTCAATTAAATCATTGCTTCGTCCATAAAGTTTAACTTCTTTGCCAGCTTCCATTGAATGTACTCTAATGCGCTCATGCAGATCCTGACGATCTCCACCAGCTTTAACAGCTTCCATAATGATGTTTTCTGTCGCCATAAATGGCAGCTCGGCTTCGACATGGCGACGAATCATCTCCGGATAAACCACCAGACCTGAAACGACATTTAATGCAATATCCAAACATGCGTCAATGGCCAGGAATCCTTCTGGGATTGACACCCTTCTATTGGCAGAATCATCCAGCGTTCTTTCAAACCACTGCGTACTTTGAGTCATGGCGCTGTTTTGTGCATTTGCCATTGCCAGACGGCTGAGTGAAGCAATGCGCTCAGAACGCATTGGATTTCTTTTATATGCCATTGCAGAGGACCCAATCTGATGCTTTTCAAAGGGCTCTTCAACTTCTTTAAGATGTTGGAGCAATCGCAGATCATTTGTCATCTTATGCATGGATTGTCCAACTTGGGACAATGCATTAAGCACTCTGGAATCCAGTTTTCTGGAATAAGTCTGCCCACTGACTGGAATAGACGCTTCAAAGCCGAATTTGGAAACAACGAGATGATCCAGCGCTTTTACCTTCTCATGGTCCCCGTCAAACAGGCTTAAAAAGCTGGCCTGAGTACCCGTTGTCCCCTTCACGCCTCTCATTCTGAGCGTCTGGAGTGCAAAGGTGACCTCCTCATAATCCAGAAGCAAATCCTGCATCCATAGCGTTGCGCGTTTACCGACTGTAGTAAGCTGCGCAGGCTGAAAATGAGTGAATCCAAGTGTTGGCATCTCTTTGTACTCAAGTGCGAAAACCTTGAGTGCAGCCAGCAGGCTCGCCAGCTTCCTCTGTACTAATTCAAGGGCTTCCTTCATAACCAGTATGTCAGTGTTGTCCCCTACATAGGCACTCGTAGCACCCAAGTGGATAATAGCCCTCGCTTCAGGACAGGCATCACCATAAGTATGAACGTGTGCCATGACATCATGGCGAAGTTTTTTCTCATAGGCAGCCGCCAACTCAAAGTCAATATCCTCGACATGGGCTCTCAAAGCATCCAACTGTTCGTCCGTAATGGCTAAACCAAGTTCTTGCTCCGATTCTGCCAGAGCGATCCACAGCTTTCTCCAAGTTGAAAATTTCTTCTGACTCGAAAATAACCGAGACATCTCCTTGCTGGCATAACGCGTTATCAGTGGATTTTCATAAACATCACTCATCCAGGCACCTCTTTCAGCTCTATTTTATCGAACATTTAACGTCATTTTGGTTAATAAGTTCGCATTTATTATATCTAACTTTCATCCAGTATTCAAGTGAAAAGAAGACAACAGCAAAGTGAAAGCCGGTGTCAATCGGCCCAAAGTTCATGATACGCCCTATCAACTATTAAACTGTCTTCTTGTTCTCATCTTCTCGCACTCTCTCCTTCTATCACCGCCCATAAAGCAAACTACAAAAAATTAAAAAGCCCTGAATCTTTTCAGATTCAGGGCTGCCTTCACAAAATTATCTTACGACAACAATGTTCTCAGCTTGTGGGCCTTTTTGGCCTTGAGCGACATCAAACGTTACCGTTTGGCCTTCTTCAAGCGTTCTGAAACCTGTTGAGTTGATTTGTGAGTAGTGAGCGAAGATGTCCTTGCCGTCTTCTGCTGTAATGAAACCGAAACCTTTGTCTGCGTTAAACCATTTTACTGTACCATTCATAATGAGTACCTCCTAATTTTTAGTCTTAAACCTTTGCAATGAATATAACTGAGACTTTTTAAAATCAGGGGGTCCATGAATGGACACCAATTCTAAAAACACACGTTAAATCATTTGCTCTTAATTTAAGCAACAACTAATGTTACCACTTTATTAACGTTATGTCAAACTTTATTTACCAGTTACAATGCTCTGATCTGCCGCAGGATCCTCAAATTGCAGTAATTCCTCCGGAATAACACTTCCAAATGCCACTGCAGCAAGCTTGCCAAGCAGCTTATAGTAGACTTCTGAAATGGCGGGATGATAGCTCTCAGGATGCTGAATCTTGCCCAAATCCCTGAGCAGTTCAAAACTTCCAAGTCCTGAAAGCGGTCTTCTTCCCAAGCAAATAAAGGTTTCATTTAAATGACTTCGTGCGTACTTATACCCTTTCCCAAGTTCAGATACCAATCTTAATATATGTGCTCTCAAAGCACGCTCGAACTCAATATCATCTGCCATTCCCTCAAGCAGTTTATTTAACCACATAGCACTCAACTCAGGACTATACGCCGTCAGTTTTCTTCCGCAACGATCCATGGCCATATGGAGATAATTTAAGGTTTCTCGTTCATCATTTACTAAATCAGAGATCCTTGCTCTGGCTATCAATAACTCAGGGATCAACTCCGGAGCGCCTCTTAAAAGCCTCTCCGCTTCCTCCAGGTTGAATCGGCATGACTCCAAATCATCAGACATCCATACTGAGCCAAGGGTCGCTTTACCTTTAAGATAGTCAGACTCAGCCAGGTCCTCGGCCATGGCAGCATAGAATTGAGCTGTTGGTATTTCTTGGCGCGCCAGGAAAGCCTTGCTGACTATACCACACATCTCAGCCTTCAGATCCCGTGACTCAATGCGATTCAGGTAAATTGACCAATTCTGTAAATCCTTGAACAATTTCTCCTTGGTAGCCGATAGTCGCTCAATCCAAATCATCCGCGTCAGCAGTTTTGTCAGCACCTGGGTACTGCGCTCCTGCCCCTCTGTAACTCGAAGTAAAGCAAGGCCCCGGCTCAAGTAGCCCATTGCCTTTTCTGTCTCCCCACAAGCTTCGCGGTAAAGCGCCTGACCATAATATAGGCTTGCCATAGCCCAGGGATCCACAACACAAGTCTTAACCAAGGTATGTATGCCATCAGCCATTTGAAGGTCACTTAATTGCTCATGTCTGTCTTCTTCAGTCATGAAGCGTTCAATTAAAGCCTCCACCTGCTCTTGATCAGATTTATAAAGCGACCTGAAATCCTGCCCCAGTTCTCTTGTCAGGCGGATTTTAAATGTACTGGACCCCATGTTTTTATGTGTCAGGTATTGGTCCACGGATGATTCGCTCATATCTATCTTTTTTGCGAAGGTTTTCAAATCACCATAATCCCGCTGAATTTTTTCGCGGATCTGCAGTCCCGGAGATTTGATGACTAAATCAGTTTTTCTGAGTTTCTGCATATCAGCGTCACCCCACCCAACATTTTCAAAAAAACAGGAAATTGATGCACTGCACCAATCTCCCATTTCAAATCTAACACCATCATTTTGGCTGTACAATCAGTCTGATTGCCGTTCGCTCTTCACCGTCGATCTCTATGTCTGTAAATGCCGGTACACAAACGAGATCAATTCCTGATGGAGATAAAAAGCCTCTTGCAATTGCTATTGCTTTCACTGATTGATTGATTGCGCCCGCTCCAATAGCTTGAATCTCAGCATGTCCATGCTCGCGAATAACACCCGCGAGCGCACCTGCAACAGCGTTGGGATTCGAATGTGATGATACTTTCAAGACCTCCATGATTGCCCTCCTTACTGAATCGGATCCCCGTTCATTACTGGATCGCCCTAATTGTAACAATGTTGCGACAATTGATGCTAAGAGGAAATGGATTTTGGCTGTACGATCAGCCGAATGGCCGTGCGTTCTTCACCATCAATTTCTATGTCCGCGAATGCAGGGATAAAGACAATGTCCACGCCGCTAGGGGCTAAAAAACCTCTGGCTATAGCAATGGCTTTGACTGCCTGGTTAATGGCAGCTGCCCCAACAGCCTGCAATTCGACTGCGCCGTGCTCTCTGAATACACCTGCTAATGCACCGGCGACAGCGTTGGGACTGGATTTGCCCGATACTTTGAGAACCTCCATAAATGTGCCTCCTTTGGTCACTAATGTTAATTGCTCTGACCCAACTGAAATTTGACTGCTAAAAATAGGAAGTGAATTGCAAAGTAGAGGTGCCTTGAGACTAATTATACCCATTAATTTATTTTATGAACATAACATGGACAAAACAGGCAAAAAAAAACATAAAACCCAACCCGAAGGGATGGATTTTATGTGATGTTCAAAGTCAACCTCAGCGCTGGATCTATTTTGCGTAGTCCACAGCTCTGGTTTCCCGAATAACGCTGACCTTGATCTGGCCAGGATAATCGAGTTCATTTTCAATGCGCTTGCGAAGATCTTTGGCGAGGAGGACAAGTTCGTCATCTGTGACGCGCTCTGGGAGTACCATAACGCGAATTTCACGTCCAGCCTGGATTGCAAACGACTTTTCGATGCCTTCATAGGAATTCGCGATGCCTTCAAGCGCTTCGAGGCGTTTGATATAGGTTTCAAGAGTCTCTCTTCTGGCACCTGGTCTTGCTGCGCTTATAGCATCTGCAGCCGTAACGAGTACTGCCTCAACCGTCTGAGGTTCATAGTCGCCGTGGTGGGTGCTCATAGCGTGAATGACTTCATTGGATTCACGGTACTTTTTGAGGAGGTTCATACCAATCTCAATATGCGTACCTTCCATTTCGTGATCGATCGCTTTGCCAATGTCATGCAAAAGTCCCGCCCGTTTGGCGATCCTGACATCCGTTCCAAGCTCAGCCGCCATAATGCCGGCCAGATAGGAAACCTCAATGGAGTGACGCAGAACGTTTTGACCATAACTGGTACGGTAACGGAGACGACCAAGAAGTTTGATTAATTCTGGATGGAGATTGTGGACACCGGCATCAAAACATGCATTTTCGCCGGCTTCCTTGATGGTCTGATCAATTTCTTTACGAGCTTTATCGACCATCTCTTCGATTCTTGCCGGATGGATTCTGCCATCAACGATCAGCTTTTCGAGCGCAACTCTTGCAATTTCTCTTCGAATAGGATCAAAAGATGAAAGAATGACTGCTTCCGGCGTGTCATCAATAATCAGATCGACACCGGTAAGGGTTTCGAGCGCGCGAATGTTTCGACCTTCACGGCCTATAATACGGCCTTTCATTTCATCATTCGGCAAAGCCACGACCGAGACAGTGGATTCCGCCACATAGTCCGCAGCACATTTCTGAATGGCGTAGGCAATAATCTCCTTGGCCTTTTTGCTGCCTTCCTCTTTGGCTTTTGATTCAATGTCCTTGATCATGACGACCGCGTCGTGCTTAACTTCCTTCTCGATGTCACTTAAGAGATGGTTTTTCGCTTCCTCTACGGTCAGACCTGAAATTCTTTCGAGTTCCTGGACTTGAGACTCATAGAGTTTTTCGACTTCGGATTGCTTGACTTCAACGTCTTTGATTTTTCGATTCAGGGTTTCATCTTTTTTCTCGAGATTTTCCGACTTTTTGTCCAGCGTCTCTTCTTTCTGCAGAACGCGCTTTTCCATACGCTGCAGTTCAGCACGCCTTTCTTTGGTTTCTTTCTCGAGCTCATTGCGCAAGTGATGAACTTCTTCTTTCGCTTCGATCAGTTTTTCCTTTTTCAACCCTTCGGCGTTCTTTTCAGCTTCAAGGACAATTTCTTGTGCCTTGAATTCAGCAGAGCCAATCAGCTTCTCAGCAGTTCTCTTTCGAAGCGTGATGCCGATCATGATGCCAATGGGGATCATGGCGATAATGGCAATGATATAATAGATCTCTTTAATCGTGTTCACCTCCCTCTAAACATTGTGAGATCAGCCGCGACATACGCACTGATCTCATACAATTGTATATCTTTTGAATTAGACTGTCAAGAAAGGGAAGTCGCCTAAAACGCTTGTATTTAGGGGATTCTGGGATATTAAACAGCCCTGCTTGTCAAAAACATCCAACACAGCAGGGCATTTGAACCTATTCAATTGTACCGTTTCGAAATATGAACGGAGGGCACAGCTTGTCAAACGAGAAATTACTCGAGTTCTGACTCGACCTCTGACTCAGACGCTTCAGGCATATCCACCGTTGGGAGTTCTGCCATAAGGAAGTGAGCCCTTACTTTTTGCTCAATTTCATCCATTAATGCAGGGTTCTCCAAAAACAATTTTTTGACGTTTTCACGGCCTTGCCCAAGACGCTCACCGTCATAACTGAACCAGGCGCCTGCTTTATTAACGATCCCGGCTGTGACCGCAACATCCAGTACACTGCCTTCTTTAGATATGCCCGTCCCGTACATGATGTCAAATTCAGCCTGTTTGAACGGCGGTGCCACCTTGTTCTTGACGACTTTGACCCGGGTTCTGTTGCCAACAACTTCACTGTCCTGCTTTATCGAGTCAATTCTTCTGACATCCAATCTTACTGAAGCATAGAACTTAAGCGCGTTGCCGCCCGTCGTCGTCTCAGGGTTACCGAACATGACGCCAATTTTCATTCGAAGCTGATTGATGAAGATGACGCTGGTTTGAGATTTACTAATGATCCCCGTCAATTTTCTGAGGGCCTGCGACATCAATCTGGCTTGAAGACCCATATGACTGTCGCCCATTTCTCCGCTGATCTCCGCTTTTGGCACGAGTGCCGCTACAGAGTCGACGACGATAATATCTACTGCACCGCTGCGAACCAGTGCATCCACAATTTCAAGTGCCTGCTCACCGGTATCTGGCTGTGATAAAATCAAGTTGTCAGTGTCAACGCCAATATTCTTAGCATACACCGGGTCCAAAGCGTGCTCTGCGTCTATAAAGGCTGCGATGCCGCCGCGCTTTTGCGCTTCAGCTACAACGTGCAGGGATACTGTCGTTTTACCGGAGGACTCAGGTCCATAGATTTCTATGATCCTGCCCTTCGGTATGCCGCCTATGCCAAGCGCGATATCGAGTTCCAGCGCGCCGGTTGGTATGCTTTCAATGTTGGTTCTTGCATTTTCGTCACCCAAACGCATAATTGAGCCTTTGCCAAACTGCTTCTCTATCTGACTCAAAACGTTATCAAGTGCTTTTAACCGATCCTTGTTGTCGGGCATCGCCATAGGAAGTGCACCATCCTTTCAATAAGAACAAATGTTCTTATTTTATTATACCTGTTTTGAAGCTGTTGTCAAGTCTGCTTTCAGCCACTGAATAGCTTCATAAAACGCCTTCATGGCAGACGCCTGTCTGATACGCTCACGGTTTCCTGTAAAAATCTGTTTAAAAGTCCTGTGTTCCCGGTTCAGCGAATTAAAGAGATCGATAAAAACCAATCCGACGGGCTTTTCATCCGTACCGCCGTCCGGGCCGGCTATTCCAGTAACAGAGATACAAAGCTCCGCCCCGCTGATCTTGTAAATGCCCTCTGACATAGCCCGGGCAGTCTCTTCCGATACTGCACCATAAACATCAAGGGTCTCAGCCGGTACACCGAGAACTGATGCCTTAACAGCATTGTCATAGGCGACAACACTGACACCAAAGACTTCCGAAACGCCGCTGTGAGATACCAGTTGATCCGCCATCATGCCTCCTGTACAGGATTCAGCCAAGGCAATTGTTAAGCCTTTATCCCGAAGCAGTTCAAAGACAATCTCAGATAACTCAGCGTCGCGTTCTGCATAAATGTGATCTCCGATCCGGTTGCGGATTTCCTGAACCATCGGCTCCAAAAGTATTAGGTTTTCCATCTCTGTAGTCCCGGAAGCCGTCACGCGAAGAAGAACTTCCCCAGTTTTGGCATAAGTCGCCAGGGTTGGATTGATCTGAGCGGCGAACAAATCAGAAAGCCGATCCTCAGTTGCTGACTCCCCCAGACCAAAGATTTTGAAATAGCGGCTGGTTAAAACCTGAGATACTCGCTGACGCAGCCATGGAATCACCTGTTTTTCGAACATTGGGCGAAGCTCCCGAGGCGGGCCGGGCAATAATATGGCAATTTTCCCGTCCTTCTCCAGGATGAATCCAGTTGCTGTTCCATTTTCATTCCAAAGGATTTCAGCGCCTTCCGGAACATAGCATTGTCTAAGATTATTGGGTGTCATTGGACGACCGAAACCTTTGAAACGCGCTTCTATATCCTCTCGAATTTCTTCAGAAAAATAGAGCGGCACGCCGAACCATTTGGCAAATATTTCTTTTGTCAGGTCGTCCTCCGTCGGGCCAAGTCCACCCGTAGCAATAATCACGTCTGAGGTTTCATAGTAATAGCCAATCATGTCTGAAAGTCTGACCGGATTATCACCAACGACCGCATGATACATGACGCCGACTCCAATCTCGTGGAGTTTCTGAGAAATATAGTAACTGTGCGTATTCAGTGTTGAGCCGACCAAAAGCTCAGTACCGACATTGAGAATGGTTGCTTTCATTGTGCTTCCCCCTAAGTCAGGTGTCAACCGGCGATCCCCAAACGGATCTATGGTCGACCTGCGTCATGCACTGCTTTTAACCTTATTTCAGAACGGCACGGTTTTTATAAATATAGTCGTACCCGGAAATAACCGTCAGGATTGCAGCCAAGATCATCAGCAGATCAGCGACCGGCCAGCCCATGGCTTCAAAAGGCCAATTCCCGAATAGCAGGAAAATAATGGCGAACATCTGAACATTGGTCTTCACTTTGCCCCACCAGCTGGCAGCAATGACGATCCCTTCACTGGCAGCGATCGCTCTGAAGATGCTGACAATGAATTCCCTGGCAATAATGATCATGACAATCCACGAGGAGACTTCCCCCAGTTCCACAAAGCACAGGAGTGCTGCTGTCACAAGCAATTTATCCGCAAGGGGATCCATAAACTTGCCGAAATTTGTAATGAGATTGAGTTTGCGCGCCAGGTAACCATCAACAAAATCAGTCAGGGACGCAAAAATAAAAATGCCCGCCGCAATCCAGCGGCCCCCGGAAAAATCGCCCAGCATAAAGAACATAAACACCGGAATCAGAATGATTCTGAGAATGGTCAATTGATTGGCTATATTCATCATAAAACAACATCCCCAATCAAATCATATTCCAACGCGTCCACAATATGAACCTGAACATAGGATCCTGGTTCCAGGCGCGTTTCAGCTCCAGGGGCAGTGTTCACGTAGACAACGCCGTCAATTTCCGGAGCATCGTACTGCGTTCGTCCTACATAGACGTCCTCGCCCTCCACCGGCTCTTCAATCAGAACTTCCAAAGTCTGACCAACCTTGCCAGCCATCAGTTCTGCGGAAATACCCATCTGAACTTCCATGATCCTGTCACGTCGCTCCAGTTTCACCTCATCCTCAATTTGATCCGGGAGCAGCGCTGCCGCAGTATCCTCCTCCTGAGAATATGGGAAAACGCCAAGTTTATCAAAACGCGCCCATTTTACGAACTTTAGCAGAGCTTCAAATTCCGCCTCGGTCTCACCGGGAAAGCCCACAATCATAGTCGTTCGAATTGCGATGTCCGGGATTCTGTGCCTGAGCTTTTCAATCAGCGACCGTATTGCCTCTCCTGAGGTTCTTCGATTCATTCGCTTCAATATTGTGTCGTCAATATGCTGCACTGGCATGTCAATGTAATGGGCAACCTTATCACAGCTGGCAATTGCGTCGATCAGCTCATCGTTTATGATGTCAGGGTAGCAATACTGGAGCCTTATCCAGTGAAGCCCCTCGATCTCATTCAGCGCACGAAGCAAATCCGCAAGCCTGTATCTGAGATAGCGGTCAATCCCATAACGTGTTATGTCCTGAGCAATGACGATGAGCTCCGTGACACCGTCAGCTACCAGAGCGTGCGCTTCTGCCAAAATATCCTCAAAGCCACGACTTCTGTAGCGCCCTCTAAGTTTGGGGATTATGCAGTAGGTACACATATTGTCGCAGCCTTCCGCGATCTTCAAATAAGCCTGGTGCTTAGGCGTCAGTGTGATTCTTGGAAGGCTCTCGGAAAACTCCTTGTCAATGCTGGCCATTTCCACTACGGTACCCTGGGACTTCAGCACCCTGTCAATGACCGGAATCAGCGTATCAAAGCTCCCTGTACCCACCAACGCGTCAATTTCCGGAATTTCCAGCCTGAGCTCTTCAGCATAGCGCTGAGCCAGACACCCAGTCACCACCAGCATTTTGCAATTTCCTTTAACCTTGTACTCAGCCATTTCCAGAATGGTATCCACTGATTCCGCTTTGGCGCTTTCAATAAAGCCACAGGTGTTGACAACAATGACCTGCGCCTCCTGCGCATGACCAGTCAGAAAATACCGCTGCTGATCCAGCAGTCCAATCATAATTTCAGAATCCACCTGATTTTTTGCGCAACCAAGGGTTTCAACATAGACTCTATAATCCATGAATGTCGTCTTGCTCCTTCCACAATATTCCTTTTGGTATATTTTGTCAATCTTTATTTCGAAAAATTTCTACTATTAGAATCAGGACTTGTTTTGCCATTCTTCAAACTGCATGCGATCAATCAACACTTCACGCGGCTTGCTGCCCATGCTCGGACCAACTATGCCCCGCTCTTCCATCTGGTCGACCAATCTCGCAGCGCGGTTGTAACCCAGTCTGAATTTACGCTGAAGCATGGAAATTGAGGCTTGCTGGGTATCCACCACAAGACCGATGGCATCCATAAGGTGCTCATCCGCTTCACCATAACCATCCTCTGAGGTCTCTTGATCGAGGATTTCCGTCTGATACTCGACCTCTTCGACCTGATTTTTGATGAATTCGACGATTTTTTCGACCTCATCATCCGACACAAAAGCACCCTGGATCCGAATAGGCTTGTTGGCACCGACCGGATGGAACAGCATGTCGCCTCTGCCCAGCAGTTTTTCTGCGCCGGAGCCGTCCAAAATTGTCCTGGAGTCAACCTGCGAGGATACGGCAAAAGCAATCCGAGACGGAATGTTAGCCTTTATCAAACCCGTTATAACATCTACAGACGGTCGCTGTGTGGCTACGATCAGGTGGATGCCCGCCGCCCGCGCCATCTGGGCCAGTCGGCAGATAGCGTCCTCCACCTGATTCGGCGCTGCCATCATAAGATCAGCGAGTTCATCTATGATGACGACAATGTAAGGCATTGGTGCCATATCAGGATTTTCCTTTGCCTTTTTCTGATAGGATTTGATTTCCTTAACACCGGTATCCGCGAAGAGCCTGTAACGATTGGTCATTTCCTGGACTGCCCAGTTCAGTGCAATCGATGCTTTCTTTGGATCTGTAACCACCGGCAGGATCAGATGGGGTATGCCGTTGTAATGACTGAGTTCAACGACTTTGGGGTCAATCATCAAGAGTTTGACTTCCTCCGGTGTCGAGTGATACAGAATGGACTGAATCATAGTATTAATGCAGACACTTTTACCGGAACCGGTCGCACCCGCCACAAGAAGGTGGGGCATTTTGGCCAGATCCCCTATGACGACGCGCCCGGTAATATCTTTGCCAAGTCCAATAGAGAGCTTGGACTCGGCTTTCTTGTATTCTTGCGACTCCAAAACCTCGCGGAAGGAAACCATGGTGGTGTCCTTATTCGGAATCTCAATACCTATAGCGCTTTTACCAGGGATTGGCGCTATGATGCGAACCTGTGATGCCGCGAGGGCCAGGGCAATATCATCACTCAACGCATTGACTTTGCTGACCTTTACACCGGGGCTGAGAGACATTTCATACATTGTAATTGCAGGACCTTTACTGACCTCTATAACCTTGGCTTCAACGCCAAAATTCATCAGTGTACTCTCCAGGCGTTTTGCATTCTCAATGATTTCACTTCTGTTGCCGGCCACTTTGGCAGCTATTGGGGAAAGCAGTGAAAGCGGTGGCATTTTGTAAGGCTTGGCCGGTTTTACAGCCTTGACGCCTATAGCAGAGACACCCTGACCTGCAGCGCCTGGACGTGTTTCTGATGAATCCATTTTTCCAACTGATTTTTCGACTTTCGAATCTATTCGCTGAGATGCTTTACCGGTCGGTGTGCCCTCGTGAATACCGGATTCCTCTGGCAGCTCAGAATTTATAGCGATGTCTCCCCCGTGCAGACCTTCATTAAACGCTTCCATAGAATTCTGCTTATTGGCAGCTGCAATCTCTGAAAGCGCCGCTTTGATCTCCGGAGACAACTCTTTTTTGACCGGCTGCAGCACAGCATCATTCTCGGGATGACCGTCATTAAATTTGATCTTTTCCACATCATCCAGTGCTTTAACCGGCGCATCCATTTCAAAATACAAATCCGAATCATATTTCTTAAATGGTGTTTTTTTGACGGCCATCTCGGATTCAAGGGATTGGTCGAGCATTGTGTTGAATTTATCCGCCATAGGTTTCACGGCTTTTGCAGCCTGAACAGTTTGATCCGCTACATTGCTGGTGATGGACACATTGAATGCCAGCACGCCGCCCATAAGGGCGAAAAAAACGCCTATGACATAATAACCAAATTTTCCAATCATCAAAATAAACAATTCTGCCAGAAGCATGCCGATTGCACCACCGCCGGTGCCTTCCAGCGCTGCACCATAAGCAAGACCTACACCTTTCAGACTCAATAGACTGACCTTAGCCTCCTCGGCAAACAGTTTGAGAAGGTCATGACCGCTGGCGGACGTAAAGACAAGTATTGCCATAAAAAAGGCCAAAAGCATCAGATACCACCGCAGTCGCTGGCCTTCCAGACGCTTGCTGGTTGTGATCAGGACAGCAGCGAGCAGAACATAGGGAATGACGAATCCCGCAAAGCCAAAAAGCCCGAGCAGCAACCCCTTGACCAGATCCCCAATGACACCTATCTTTTCCGTATGCAGTGACATGACGGAGATAATGGTCAATGCGATCCAGAGCAGCCGCTCGAGTTCACGTTGAATCATGGATTTTTCTTTTGAAACTGAAGACTTAGTCTGTGCTTTGGTTTGTGTCTTTTTCTTTGTTGATTTTGTCTTTGAGGGTGTACGACCCATAGAACCACCTCACCTTCACCATTATAGCACATTTTTACAAAACCTAAGCGCACAACAGGCATCCGATCTGTCACATTTGACGGACAGACCGGATGCCCGTCTGTTTACTGGCAATATCTCCAGATCTATTGGACACTCAAGGTTAAGTCGTTAAGTCGTTAAGACGCTTAGTCGTTTGGCTGTTCAGGATCTCGGCTCAGGCCAAATTCGGCATGAAGCGCGTTAAGCGCTTTTCCGACTTCCTCAACGTGCACCAGGCACGCAATGGTCGTGTAGGAGTCAGAGGTTTGAAGAATTTCGACACCCGCTTTAGCCAGCGACATGACAATGCGGCGCATAACGCCAGGAATGCCATGAATTTTGTGTCCCACCAGGGTCAGTTTCGCGCAGCCTTGTGCAAACTTGTGCTCCAGGTTCAGTCGCTCAAGTACCTCAAGAACAGCCGGCAGCTTAGCGGTTTGAATAGTAAATACCTTCCTGTCTTCAAAGAAGTTGATCATATCGATTGAAACCTTATTCTGCTCCAGGGACTCAAGGAAAATCTGATTTTCAGGGCTGGTCAAGCTCATGTTGACCGTTACCTGAACGAGACCTGTTTTGGATGTAATGGCCGTAATCAGATCCCGGTCATCTTCGATGCCCAAAGTGGCAATGACGGATTCAGGACCAATAACAGTTCCCGGTGCGTCGTTAAAGGTATTTCTGACGATGAGTGTCTTGCCTGCACGTTTGACAACGTCAATTGCCTTGTGGTCAACTACTTTGGCGCCATCCAGTGCGAGCTGGTAACATTCCTCATAGCTGATGGCATTGAGGACGCGCGCTTCACCCACAATGCGGGGATCCGCAGTCATGATGCCATCCACATCCGTGAAGATCTCAATGCTATCAGCGTCCAGCGCGACGCCAACAATAGCAGCGGTGGTATCACTGCCGCCACGCCCAAGGGTTGTCAGCCATCCGGTTTCTGTGACACCCTGGAAGCCGGTGAGAACAATAATCTTACCATCCTCCAGCGGTCTCAGCATTTTTTCTTTTTCTACGCGAATAACTCGGGCATCACCAAAATGGTCATCCGTGATTAATCCCGCTTGCTGACCAGTCATGCAAATCGCTGAAGCGCCAAATTTCTCAATGGTGTTCGCTATCAGGGAAGCAGAAATCATTTCGCCGCAAGTCATCAGAAAATCAAGATTTCGAGGGCGATAGTTTTCATTTTGAGCTTTGAAGAGAGAAATCAGGGTGTCCGTCGCGTAAGGATCTCCGGAACGACCCATTGCCGAAACAACAACCACAACATCGTGACCGTCTTCTTTGTGTCGGATCGCTGTTTTCGCGATGCGCTCGCGGGATTCTGGCGTAGTGACACTGGTGCCGCCATACTTTAATACTCTGATGCTCATAAGTTATCACTCACTTTACAGTTTAATATACCTTATATTTAAGGTATTTTATTCCATATTCATAGGTCATAAATCTATACTCGAATAGAATGCCATTCAACGCTTTCCGGTAGACCCAAATCCACCCTGACCTCGTTCTGTATCAGATAGCTCGGCGGTATCATTGACTTCAACCACATGCAGCCGTTCATATCTGGCTAAGATCAGCTGGGCGATCCTCATTCCGTTTTCAAGAGTGACACTCTCCTGGCCAAGATTGATGACGGGAATGCAGAGTTCTCCTCTGTAGTCGCTGTCAATCGTACCGACACAGTTGACTAAAGTCAATCCATACCGTATCGACAGCCCGGATCTCGGTCGCACCTGGCCTTCATACCCTTCAGGGATTTCAAGAAAAAGACCCGTACGCACAAGTGTCCGTTCCAAAGGTCTGAGTTCAAGGGGCGCTTCCAGCCAAACCCGAAGATCCATTCCGGCTGAGCCCTTGGTCTCGTAAGCCGGCAGAGGATTACCAGAGATATTTCTAATTTTCAGCGTCATTGCTTCACCCCTGGATTGTGTCTTTTAGAATTTGGTAAAGCCGCTTTTCTTCTTTGGCACTGGTTTTTCCGACTATTGAGAGTGCCATGTTCTCTTTGGAAAGCAGTGACTCCGCCATAGCATTGACGTCATCAAAGTCAATGGAAAGGATGCCTTCCATGACGTCCTCTACGGTACGGATATGCCCGGACAAGAGCTCAGATTTTCCAATCCAGTTCATGGTCTGTGTTGGACCTTCCATGCCCAGAAGAAAACTGCCTTTTAGCTGATTTTTGAATTTGACGAATTCATGCTGCTCGAGACCACGGGCTCTAAGCGCTTCTATCTCATGGGCTATGAGTTCGACGACGCGTTCGACGTTTTCAGGCAGCATAGAAGCGTAAACAGTCATAATCCCCGTATCATGGTAAAAGCTCGGATGTGAGTCAATGGAGTAGGACAAACCATAATCTTCTCTGATCTTTTGAAAGAGTCTGGAACTCGAGCTGCCGCCTAACGCGTTGTTGAGAAGCATCAGAGTAAAAAGCTGAGGCGTATCGTAGCCAACACCTTTGAAACCTAAAATGACGTGGGTTTGCTCAATATCCTTCTTCGTTCGGATAGATCCGCTGTGAAAAGGAATAGGTTTTATTTTATCTACTTTATGTGACTCGAAGACGTGCTGGCCAATGCCTTTATCAAGCAGTTCCAGGAGGGGTGCTTCGTCATAATGACCCGCTATGGAAACAACCAGATTTTCAGCGTTGTAATGGCGCATAAAGTAACTCAGCATGAGGTCCCTGTCAATGCCATTTATACTCTCGATGCTGCCCAGTATAGGTCTGCCCAGAGCATGACCTTTGAACATGATTTCTGATAACCTGTCGTAAATCAAATCTTCAGCTGAATCATCGTAAAGATTGATCTCGTCCAGAATAATCATGCGTTCCTTTTGAAGCTCCACATCATCAAAACTGGAATTCAGTATCATATCACTGATGATATCTATGGCGACTGCTGCATGCTCTCCCAGGACCTTGACATAAACACAGGTGCATTCCTTTGAGGTGAACGCATTGAGTTCTCCACCCAGATCGTCTATTTCTGCCGCAATTTGTTTGGCACTCCTCTTGGAAGTCCCTTTGAAGAGCATATGCTCTATGAAGTGTGAGATGCCGTTTTCATGAGCGGTTTCATAAAGTGAGCCCGCGCGGATCCAGAATCCAATCGACACAGATTGGACATAGGGAATAGGCTCCATCATGACCCGGATTCCGTTCTTGAGTAGGTGTTTTTTATACATAATTTCGGTAACCTCACGATCTAAATAAACAGGGGGAGCCTAAGCTCCCCCCTGTCGTCATCTGCAGCGTTATTACAGCATGACCTTTCTTGAAACGTTGACACGTCCCTTGGAATCGATTTCAATAACTTTTACGACGACTTCGTCGCCAACAGCAAATTTGTCTTCGATTTTTTCGAGGCGCTCCTTGGTCAACTGAGAAATATGGCACATGCCTTCTTTGCCCGGGAGGAGTTCGACGAAGGCGCCAAAGTTCATTATGCGCGTAATCTTGCCGGTATAAACTTCACCAACTTCGATTTCCTTGACAATGTTCTGAATGTCCTTCATGGCTTTCTCACCACTGATGCCATCCGGTGCCGTCACAAGAACGCGGCCGTCATCTTCAATGTCGATTTTGACGCCATACTCCGATGTGATCCTGTTGATAACTTTTCCGCCTGGTCCAATGACTTCGCGGATCTTATCAGGATGAATGTTGATCATGAAGACGCGCGGTGCGTAAATGGACATGGTCGGACGCGGTTTATCCATAACTTTGGCCATTTCTTCGAGAATGAAGAGTCTGCCGCGATTTGCTTGCGAAAGTGCGAGCTCAAAGACAGAGTCGTCAAGTCCCTTAAGTTTGATGTCCATTTGAAGCGCGGTAATGCCTTCCTTTGTGCCAGCGACTTTGAAGTCCATGTCGCCAAGCGCATCCTCAAGACCCTGAATGTCGCTTAGAATCGTGAACTGTCCTTCTTCTGCAATCAAGCCCATTGCAATACCGGCAACAGAATCTTTGATTGGCACGCCGGCATCGAGAAGCGACAGTGTCGAACCGCAGATGCTCGCCTGTGAGGAGCTGCCATTGCAGGTCAGAACTTCAGAAACGAGACGGATGGCATATGGGAAATCATTCTCATCCGGAATGACCGGGAGCAGCGCGCGTTCACCAAGGGCACCATGGCCAATGGAGCGACGGTTGGTTCTCATCATGCCAACTTCACCGACTGAGAACGGCGGGAAATTGTAGTGGTGCATATAGCGTTTCGTGTCCTCAAGTCCGAGGCCGTCTATGCGCTGAGCTTCGCCAAGTGCGCCAAGTGTCGTGATTGTGAGCGCTTGAGTCAGGCCGCGCGTAAAGAGTCCTGAACCGTGGGTACGCGGAAGGAGGCCAACTTCACACCAGATTGGTCTGATTTCATCAGCTTTTCTGCCGTCAGGACGGATTTTTTCAATAGCGATCATTTTGCGGACAATTTCTTTCTCAACGGACTTGAAGAAATTATTCATGAAGCCGATTTGAGTAGGATAAGTCTCGTCAAATGCCTTGTGCATTTCATCCTTAATGCCTTCGATGGTCTCAGTACGCTCTGCCTTATCTGCAATGCGCAGGGCAGTGTTAAGCTTGCTTCTGAGGAAGTTGTCCAGTTCAGCGACCATAGCGTCGTCCACAACAGGGATTTGGACCTCAAACTTAGGCTTCCCTATTTCAGACTGGATGCCTTCAATAAATGCGACAAGACGCTTGATTTCAGCGTGACCGAACAGGATTGCGCCCAGCATGACTTCCTCGGAGAGGATATCAGCGCCGGCTTCAACCATGGTGATGGCGTCCTTTGTACCGGAGACGACCAGATGGAGTGAAGACTGCTCGCTTTGAGCCACGTTTGGATTGATGATATATTGTCCGTCAATATAACCTACGATGACAGACCCTGTTGGGCCTTCAAAAGGAATGTCAGAGACAGAAAGTGCGATAGACGAACCGATCATGGCAAGAACGTCAGGCGCATTGTCCTGGTCTACAGAGAATACCGTATTGACCAGCTGAACTTCATTGCGGTAGTGCTCCGGAAACAGTGGACGGATCGGACGGTCAATGAGACGCGCCGTCAAGGTCGCCTTTTCAGAAGGACGGCCTTCACGCTTGATGAAGCCTCCCGGGATTTTTCCTACAGCGTATTGTTTCTCTTCATACTCAACCGTCAGCGGAAAGAAGTCGATGCCTTCGCGAGGCTTCTTGGTACCTGTTGCTGTGGAAAGCACAACAGTGTCACCCATGCGAATCATGCAAGAGCCGTTAGCGAGGTTTGCGACTTTGCCAAACTCAACTTCCAAAGTTTTGCCGGCGAAATCATACTGATACCGTTTTACATTGGGTTCCATAAATTTCCTCCTATGAGTCTGTGCGATGACCGGCTGAGAAATTTATCCTACTTGACCAAAGCGCCGAATCACACAATGTCATTGGAAGACTTTGACACTTTCGTCAAGTAGGACAAACCTAAAATAAATTTCTTTTGCAGCCGGCTTTTCGCATTCAGATGATAAAATAAGTGAGCGGGGCTTTTCCGCTCACTTAAGTGATTGACCAGTCAGTGGCCATCTTCAGTCACGACATGAATAGGAGCCGCATAACGGCATCCCTGCAGACGTGAAAGGCCCCCGGGTCAAGCAGCCTCGTTCACATTACTTTCTGAGTCCGAGTCTTGCGATCAGCTCTCTGTAACGCTCGATGTCATTTTGACGCAGGTAGTTGAGAAGGTTTCTTCTCTTACCAACCATTTTAAGAAGACCTCTGCGTGAGTGGTGGTCTTTTTTGTGCGTCTGAAGATGACCGTTGAGTTCATTGATGCGCGTCGTCAGGAGCGCGATCTGCACCTCAGGGGAGCCCGTGTCGCCTTCGTGGGTTTTGTAAGCTTCAATAACTTCGTTTTTCTTGTCTTTTGTGATCATTAATCACACCTCCATAATTATTCCAGAATCCGTGAAGACCGTCGGTGTCTTCGGTCATCTCAGACTAAGGCTTTAACATTAAAATAATACCACATAGGTCACGTGTTTACAATGATTATCATTAAAACTTATAGCGGCCGATGGTCAAAGTAAAAGCGCTTCGCCCGTTCCACATCCGCGTCTATAACCTCTACCAGTTCCTGGACGCTGTTAAAATGGGCCTCATCTCGAAGTCGGTCCACTAAAAAGACCGTCAACATCTCGCCGTAGATTTCCTTGTCAAAATTCAAAATATATGTTTCAATGCTAAGCTCGTGCTGATTGAAAGTCGGATTATAACCGACATTCGTCAAGCTGTGGTAGCGGACACCCTGGTATTCCGTTTCTGAGACGTATACACCGGGCTTTATAAGGGTCATTTGGCTTGAAATCATAAAATTCGCAGTTGGATAACCGAGTTGGCGGCCCAACTGCTTGCCCTTCTTTATTATGCCGCTGACAGCATAAGGTCTGCCGAGCAAACGCTCCGCTTCCCTTATTTCTCCGTGTCTAAGGTGTTTTCGAATCAAGGAGCTCGATACCTTCTCTCCTTCAATTTCGACAGGATCGAGGATAAAGAGTTCATAGCCGTACTTTTCAGACAGCTGTTTGAGCAGTCTGGCATTCCCGGCAGCACGTCTTCCAAATTTAAAGTCGAAGCCGATGCTGATGAGACGTACCTCCATGCCATCGATCAGATAGCGTTCGACAAAGTCTTCCGCTTCAGTTGACATCAAGGTCTCGTCGAATTCAATCAAAACGAGATAATCGACGCCAAGTTCTTCAATGCGTTGAATTTTTTCTTCCACCGCAATGAGCCTGAGAGATTTGAGCTCAGGATTAGTCAGTTCTCTGGGGTGATTGGAATACGTGAAGACGACACTCTTCACACCCAGCCGTTTGCAGGCTTCAACATGAGCCTCTATCAGCTTTTTATGGCCGACATGAAGCCCGTCAAAAGTTCCCAGGACTATGCCGACTTCCTTATGAAGATCAGTAATTTCGTGGATGGAGTCAAATATCAGCATGATCATCACCACTCATCAACAATTTTTCCAGTGTAGGCTTGCCATCCGGCCCCTTAAAGGTACCGAGGCCAATAAACACAGACCCTTGATAAATCCTGAACTGATTGACCTCAGAGCTCTCAAGTTTTTGGGTCATGCGGGTTAAATCTGTTCTGACGCCGTTGATCAACAATCGGCCAACTCTCTCATCCACTTGGATGGAAGGGAGATGTTTGAAAGGCGCGTCTATACCGTGGAGCGCAGCTTCAATGGCTGATTTGTCCATACTTTCAAGGACATCAAGGGTAATTGCGTTCTCCAAAGTGAATATACCGCTTGCAGTACGCTCAAGTGATGACATGACAGCACCGCAGCCGAGCAACTGGCCGACATCATGACAAAGGGTCCTGATATAGGTTCCCTTTGAACAGACGACGTTAAATACAGCACTGCCTTGTGACGCATCGAGTGATAAGATTTCTATGGACCGAATCCAGCGGATTCTGGCTTCGCGCTCAATTTCAATGCCTTCTCGGGCCAACTCATAAAGCTTTTTGCCGCCGACCTTAACTGCGCTGTACATTGGCGGAATCTGGCGGATTTCTCCCACCATGGACATCAAGGCTTCATGCAGTGCCTCAGAAGTAGGCAATTGTCCGCCTGTCGAGATAACTTCACCCCATATGTCTTGGGTGTCACTTACCCTTCCCAGGCTCATGGCACACCGGTAGGCCTTATCTTCTGAAGAAAGAAATTCCACAATGCGGGTGGCCTTTCCCAAACAAACAGGCAAGACCCCTGTAGCCATGGGATCCAAAGTGCCGGTATGACCTATGCGTTTCATTTTTGTCAGGCGTCTGAGGATTGCCACAACGTCGTGAGAGGTCATTCCGGCAGGTTTATAGACATTCAAAATGCCATTCAAGACTGTCCCACCGCCAATACTATTTGCTCCAGAATTTTATGCCGGACTTCCTCCAGGATGCCCGTTACTGTAAATCCTGCAGCCCGGGTATGACCGCCCCCGCCAAAATGAAGTGCCAGGCGGCTGACGTCAAAGTTATGCTTTGACCTGGCGCTGATCTTAAAGACTTCCGGTGCGGTCTCTTTAAGAAAGAGTGCCACTTCAACGCCGGATATATCCCTTAAAAATTCACAAATGCCATCAGTTTCATAGGTTTTGATCTCTCTGGACTCTGCCTGATGCAGGAGAACGTGAGATACCGCAATCTTTCCGCCCCTGGTCAGCATCAGATTATCCAGTGCTATACCAAGCAGCTTAACGCCGTCAAGGGGTTTGGTATGATACAGTTTCGCGTTGATGGACACTGTATCAATGCCAGAATCGATTAAGAGACCTGCGAGACGCATGGTTTCGGAAGTAGTATTGGAATACCTGAAGCTCCCTGTATCGGTTGAGACAGCCGCATAGATTGCTTCAGCCGCCCTTTGGGTCAGGGGGATTTCGTGGACTCCGAACAACCGAAAAATCATTTCACCTGTAGATGAGGCATGGCCATCCACCTGATTGACAGAAGCAAAAAAATCATTCGTCACGTGATGATCAATGTTATAGGTTTTTCTGGCTTGGGTGAACAGTTCTAATTTGTCTGCAATTCTCGACAGATCACTGCAATCCACCACAAACACGTCAAATGGCACTGAAGCTTGATTCAGCCGAGCCTCCGATACCTTGACAAAACGATCATCACTGAGCCATTCCAGGGACTCCGGAAGGACGTCCTCCATGACGATTCGGACGGGAATGTCCATGAGTTCCAAGAGTTCACACAGCGCAACCACAGACCCCACAGCATCCCCATCCGGGAGGCTGTGGGTCATTATGAATGCGGATTTTGGATAATCTTGTTTATTGACATAAAGTGGTTCCACCTTGACGACACCTCCAAGTGACATCAGTCAGCGGGCACTGCCTGATCCTTCACGGCAACCCCTTTCACTGACTATACGTCGCTGTCTTAGACCTCTGCATCCGAATCCGCAGCGTCATCCATGTCCTCTTCGTCTTCCTCGGCATCAAAATCATCCGAGACCTCATCAGCGTCGTGAACCGCAGTGGCATCGTCATTTTCATTGACTTTTTTGATCAGGTTGGTCAGGTAGACCCCTTTTTCTATGGATTGATCCTTGATAAAAATTGGCTCAGGTGTGTATCTCAAATCGATGGCTTTGCCAATCTCTTTTCGGATAAATCCTTTGGCCTTGTTCAGGCCTTCAATGGTTTGGTCTATATCCGCTTTAGGATCATAGACGCTGATGTAGATATTCGTATAACGAAGATCGTTGGTTGTATCCACTGATGTGACACTGGTCATTCTAGAAATTCTGGGATCTTTAAGCTCAAACAGCAGGAGATTGCTGACGACTTTTTTGATCTCTTCTGAAATTCTTCTCGTTCTTGTGATTCCCATAATTTACACCTGCTTTCAATATCACCCACAGGGGTCCGGGACCATGCATCTAAAATAGCCTTTTATAGGCAGTCATGCCTTTACGGACACCTGATGTCGGGTGCATTGGTTTATGAACGCTTAACTTCCTCAATGATGAAGGCTTCGATTTCGTCGCCTTCTTTGAGATCATTGTAATTTTCGATACCGACGCCGCACTCGTAGCCTTGTGCCACTTCTTTGGCATCATCTTTGAAACGTTTCAGAGACGACAGCTTGCCTTCATGAATGACAATGCCTTCACGAATCAATCTGATCTGAGAATGGCGGGTAACTTTGCCGTTCGTGACATAAGCGCCCGCAATGGTACCCACGTTAGGCACCTTGAACGTCGCACGAATAGAGAGCGTTCCCAGAACGACTTCTTTGTAAATTGGTGCCAGCATGCCTTTCATAGCAGCCTCGACGTCATTGATTGCCTCGTAGATAATTCTGTAAGTCTTGAGTTCGACGCCCTCGCTGTCAGCCAATGAAGTTACGACAGCAGAAGGTCTTACGTTGAAGCCTATAATTATGGCGTTGGATGCTGACGCCAGAAGGATATCCGACTCAGTAATGGTTCCAACGTTGGCATGAATGACATTGACTCTGACTTCTTCGTTCGTGATTTTGCCAAGGGTAGTCTTTAACGCTTCTACTGAACCATGGGCATCCGCTTTGACAATGATGTTGAGATCTTTAATCTGACCCTGGCTGATCTGGTTGAACAAATCTTCCAAAGAAATATGCGGCGTTTTGCGGAGCGTCGATACCCTCAGCTCAGCCTGACGTTTTTCTGCCATTGCGCGTGCTTGTTTTTCTTCTTCTGTTGCATAGAATTTGTCGCCGGCAGTCGGGACATCGTTAAGACCTGTGATTTCAACAGCGGAAGCCGGACCAGCCTGCTTGATTTTCTTTCCATGAGAGTTGAACATGGCTCTGACACGACCATAAGTAGCGCCGGCAGCAACCGGATCGCCTATGCGAAGGGTTCCGTTGTCAATCAAAACCGTTGCGACAGGACCTCTGCCCTTCTCAACCTTGGCTTCCAGGATTGTTCCCAGCGCCGGGCGTTTAGGGTTGGCTTTAAGCTCCAGCATCTCAGCCACAAGCAGGACCATTTCCAGAAGTGCGTCAATGCCAATGTTCTTGATAGCAGATACTTCCACTGAGATGATATCACCGCCCCACTCTTCAATGAGGAGGCCTCTGTCAGCCAGTTCCTGTTTAACGCGGTCTGGATTTGCATTGGCTTTATCAATTTTATTGATGGCAACAATGATAGGTACCCCGGCAGCTTTAGCGTGGTCAATAGCCTCAATAGTCTGAGGCATGACGCCGTCATCAGCAGCTACGACCAGAATGGCGATGTCCGTCACTTTGGCACCGCGAGCACGAAGCGTTGTGAATGCTTCATGGCCTGGTGTATCAAGGAAGACGATCTTTTCACCTTTGAGAGAGACCTCGGAAGCGCCAATATGCTGCGTAATACCGCCGGCTTCGCCGGTTGTCACGCTCGTATTGCGGATTGCGTCGAGGAGTGATGTCTTGCCGTGGTCGACGTGGCCCATGACGGTCACCACAGGTGCACGTTTGGTCAGATCTTCAGGTCGGTCATCAAAGTTATAACGTTTTTCTTCAATTTCCTCTTCAGTCAATTGCCTTGAAACTGCGATTCCGTATTCTACAGCGATCATCTCTGCTGTATCAAAATCAATCTCCTGATTGAGGGTTGCCATAACACCGAGGTTCATCAGCTTCATGATGATTTCGCGCGGCTGTTTCTTGAGATCTTTGGCAAGATCCGCGATAGAAACAGTTTCACCCAGGACAATGTCATTCTCGTAACTGAAGTCCTGAGGTCTGAACGCAGGATTGGTTT
This sequence comes from Acidaminobacter sp. QWL-03, assembly GCF_058683855.1. Classification (NCBI taxonomy): domain Bacteria; kingdom Bacillati; phylum Bacillota; class Clostridia; order Peptostreptococcales; family Acidaminobacteraceae; genus Acidaminobacter; species Acidaminobacter sp. QWL-03. The sequence continues at coordinate 812,199 of NZ_CM178752.1, read as the reverse complement.
CCTGGCGGACAATCTTTTTCTTGCCTTTGCGGTTTTTGGCAGCACGGCCCTCCAGCTGTTGCTCGACTTCTTCTTCAGCCTCTTCAATGGCTCGGATTACCTTTTTAGGTTTTTCTGCCTTTTTGTCTATGAGACCTGGCGCGATAAGTTCATCCTCCAGATCTTCCTCATAGAGATCGTCAAGCTCGTCTTCCAGAAGCTCTTCCTCATCAAGGACAGCTTCACTGTCCTCGTCCCCGCCACTGGCCAATAATTCCTTCAAAACTTCAATGTCGCTGTCTTCCAGCGCACTCATATGATTGTGAACCTCGACGCCAAGTTCTTCGAATTTTTCTATCAATTCTTTACTCGTCAGGTTCAATTCTTTTGCAAGTTGGTATACTCTAATTTTCGACAATTTGCGTCACCTCCGCGATCTATTCACCGGTTTTCTCCACGCTGTCAGCATCCAGATCGCTTTCGGATTCAAGTGCATCTTCTGATTCACTTGTTTCCGGCGCTCTGTTCAACTTCAGCATCTGAGTCGCAAAGCCCTGGTCTATAACACCTATAAGGGCGCGATTGGATTTACCAATCGCCTGCGAGAGCGTATCCTTGTCCAGCACATCCAATAGTTCAATACCAAATGAGGCCTTCCACTGATTTGCCCGATCCTTCGTATTGTCCGAAGCATCACCGGCTACGATGAGTAATTTCACTTTTCTCTTTTTCAGGGCTATATGCACTGTATCTTCACCGGCAACCAGTTTGCCAGCCTTTTGGGCAAATCCGAGAAGCGTTAGAAAGGCATCGTTCATTTTTTCAACTTCTCCTCAAGCTGCCGCTGAAGCTCTGCATAGACGGCTTTGTCTATTCTGGTGCCAAGGGATCTGCTGAGGGCGTCACGCTTCTCAGCTTTTTTAAGGCACTCGGGATCCGGGCACAAATAGGCGCCTCTTCCGTTTGCCTTGCCGACAAAGTCAACGAAGACTTGATCCTCATTGTTTTTGACGACACGGATGAGTTCCTTTTTGGTTTTCTGTTCGCCACATCCAACGCAAGTGCGCATAGGGATTTTTTTTGTTTTCACGGACTTACGCCTCCCCCGTTTGAAACCACCGGCATCCAGTTTCAGACTCGCCGACAGTTGTAAAGTTGATGGTACTGCACATTAGACTTCTGTCGCGTTCGAGCCCGACTTAATTTTTTCATATTGGCTCGCACTTTTAATGTCAATTTTCCAGTTTGTCAACTTGGCTGCAAGTCGGGCATTTTGGCCTTCTTTGCCAATAGCCAGGGAGAGCTGATAATCCGGTACAACCACAGTTGCGGATTTTTCATCCTCATGAATGAGGACCAGATCAACTTTGGACGGACTGAGGGCGTTGGAGATGAAAACTGCGGGATCCTCACTCCACTCAATGATATCAATTTTTTCTCCGCCAAGCTCGTTGACGATATTCTGAACCCGTGTCCCTTTTGGTCCGACACAGGAGCCAACCGGATCCAGGTCCTGGTTCCTCGCATAAACCGCCAGCTTGGTTCGAGAACCAGCCTCTCTCGAGATCGCCTTAATCTCAACTTCCCCACTGAAAATTTCAGGTACTTCCAATTCAAACAGGCGCTTCACAAGCCCCGGGTGCGTTCTAGACACCACAATCTGCGGCCCTTTGCTCGTCTTGTTGACTTCGACAATAAAGGTCTTAATACGGCCACCCTGCGGATATTCCTCACCTGGAATCTGCTCGCTTGGCATCAACACAGCTTCGGTCTTTCCGAGGTTGATAAAAATTGTGCCTTTGGAAATGCGCTGCACAGTTCCCGTAACAATCTCGCTTTCACGATCGACAAATTCATCAAAGATGATAGAACGTTCTGCCTCGCGAATCCGCTGTACGACGACCTGTTTAGCTGTCTGAGCGGCAATGCGGCCAAAATCCCGCGGTGTGACTTCCTCATCAATAATGTCACCAAGTTCGTAGTGAGGGTCAATTTTCCTCGCATCTTCGAGGGCAATATCGAATGAATCCTCATCAGGAACCTCAACGACTTCACATCTGGAATAGACGCGAACGTCACCCGTGTTTTCGTCAATCAGGACTTTTACGTTGTGGGAAGAACCAAAATTCTTTTTGTAAGCGGTGATGAGCGCAGCTTCTATGGTCTCAAGAAGCAAGGCCTTGGAAATACCTTTTTCCCGCTCCAGTTGCTCCAGCGCCTCGAGCAATTCGTGTTTCACTTATTCTCCTCCTATCTCATCCAGGTTGTCGAATTTACCGACCAACCTGATGCTTGAAATCTTATCTTTGGACAGTTCCACCATTTTAGCGCCCATCTCGATGGTTAAAATGCCATCCGAATAAGCGTTTAAGGTCCCTTTGATCAGCTTAAGCCCGTCCACTGAAGTGAATAGCTTTGCCTGAACCACTTTGCCTATATTTCGTTCAAAGTCCTCCGGACGTTTGAGCTCGCGCTCTACGCCCGGTGACGTGACTTCCAGAAAATATTGCTCTTCGATTGGGTCAATCTGATCGAGCTTGGCATTCAATTTTCTGCTGACCTCGCTGCAATCATCCAGGCTGACGCCATCTTCCTTGTCTATGGTCAGTCTGAGATACCTGAAAGGTCCTTCCTTTACAAACTCGACATCAATCAGTTCAACCTCTGCCTCCACACAAATGGGTTCTGCCACTTTGCGGACAACGTCGACGACTCTTGGTTTTTTCAATTTAAGCGCCTCCTCGTGCCTTCCAACAATTTCAAACGCCCCTTGAAAAAGCGTTCTTTTGCCTAATAACGACAAAGAGCGGGATTTCCCCACTCTTTGCGCAACATTTATTCATCCTTAAAGATTATAGCACAATTCATACGGGGATGCAAATTTCTTTACACGTCTCGCCAAGGCTTTGGAAAGACTTCCGGAGCTACGCACTGCCTAAAACAGCGACAGCTGATTGCGCTCCGGCATCTCCTGCAAAGCACCATGCAGCACCAGGGCATCCACCACGGTTTTTGAAGCTTTTGCCCTGGATTTCAGGTCTTCAATGGACAGATACTCCCCGTGGACGCGTTCCTCGACGATCTTCTGGGCAGCGCTGTCGCCGACACCCTGAAGGGACTGCAGAGGCGGTCTGAGCATACCGTCTTCTTCAATGAAAGCATTAGCCTGACTTCGGTATAAATCTACCTTGTGAAACTCAAATCCTCGGCTGTAATATTCATCTGCCAGCTCTAAAACGCCATAGAGATCCTGTTCCTTCTTTGTCAGGCTATCCCAGTTGTCTTCCATCCAGCGCTTTTTTTCTCTGACAGCCCGCTTGCCCTGACAAATCAGCTGGGCGTCAAAGTCTTCCACCTTGCTGCTGAAATAGCTGGCGTAAAACGCCAGCGGATAATGGACCTTGAAATAGGCGATCCTGAAGGACATAGTCACATAAGCTACGGCGTGGGCCTTTGGAAACATGTACTGAATTGTATTGCATGAGTTGATGTACCAGTTAGGCACGTCAAACTCCCGCATCAATGTCTCGTTTTCTTCAGTCAGGCCCTTTCCTTTTCTGACGCGCTCCATAATATTAAATGCCTGCTTAGGCGGCAGCCCCTTTTGAATGAGGTAGTTCATAATATCATCCCGTGTGGAAATCACGTGCTTCAAATCTGCCGTTCCGTTTCGCACCAAAGTCTGGGCGTTGTTTACCCACACGTCTGTTCCGTGTGACAAGCCGGAAATTCGAACCAATTCCGCAAGTGTGGACGGCTGGGTATCAATCAGCATCTGTCTGACAAATTTGGTCCCAAACTCCGGGATGCCAAGACTTCCTGTTTCCGACTTATAATCCGGATCCACAATCCCCAGCGTTTCATTGCTGATAAAAATTTTCAGGGTTGCAGGATCATCCAGAGGAATTTTCAAAACATCAATTTTTGTCATTTCCTCCAGCTGCTTGATCATGGTCGGAACGTCGTGACCCAGGATATCGAGTTTTAGAATCCGGCCGCTGATGGAATGATAGTCAAAGTGTGTGGTTACGACATCCGATTTCGTGTCATTGGCTGGATACTGAATTGGACAAAAATCGTGGATGTTCTTGTAGGCGGGTACGACCATGATGCCCCCCGGGTGCTGCCCTGTCGTTCTTTTGATGCCGGTACAGCCGCTGGCCAGACGCTCGATCTCCCTTGAATTCACCGTTTGGTTCTTTTCCTCAAAATATTTTTTGACGTATCCAAACGCGGTCTTATCCGCTATGGTGCCAATAGTGCCCGCTTTGTAGACATAACCTTTGCCAAACAGCTCCTCAGTGTATTTGTGAGCCGTCGCCTGGTAGACACCGGCAAAATTGAGATCTATATCCGGTTCCTTGTCGCCTTCAAAGCCAAGGAACGTCTCAAATGGGATATCGTGACCATCCTTGCCCAGTTTAACGCCGCAAACCGGGCAGTCTTTGTCCGGAAGGTCCGCACCGCTAATATCTCCTGCCATAGTCATAAACTCAGAATACTTGCACTCTGGGCAAAGGTAATGGGGCGGCAGCGGATTAACCTCAGTTATATCGCACATAGTCGCTGCCAAAGATGAGCCTACGGAGCCCCGGCTGCCAACCAGATACCCGTCTTCCATGGATTTTTTGACCAGCTTGTGCGCAATGATGTACATGACAGCATAACCGTTAGAAATGATGGAATTGAGCTCCCGCTCAAGGCGCTTTTCCACCAGCTCCGGCAGCGGACTGCCGTACATCCTGACGGCTTTGTCGACACAAAGACGGCGCAGTTCCTCCTCTGAACCCTCAATGATTGGCGGGAAGGTCTCATCTGGTATAGGCAGCAGGGATTCCACCTGGTCCGCAATCTTGTTTGTGGCTTCAACGACAACCTGGTAAGCGGTATCCGCCCCCAAATAGTCAAATTCCTGAAGCATCTCAGCCGTCGTTCTGAAAAACAGCGGCGGTTGGTTTTCTGCGTCACCATAACCCTGACCCGCCATCAGAATCCGGCGATAGACCTCATCCTCCGGATCAAGAAAATGGACATCACAAGTCGCTGCGACTGTCTTTCCAAGCCGCGCGCCCAAATCGACAATCTTTTTATTTATCGTCTTCAGCGCCTCCTGATTTTGCACAAGTCCTTTTTCGATCATAAACTGATTGTTGCCCAGCGGCTGGATTTCGAGAAAGTCATAAAAGCTTGCGATTTTTTCAACATCTTCTTCACTTCGATTCTCCACAAGCGCTTTGAAGAGTTCCCCGCTTTCACAGGCTGAGCCCAGAATCAGGTGTTCCCTCCGATCCTCCAGAAGACTTCTCGGAATGCGCGGCTTTTTATAGAAGGTCTTCATATGGGAATGCGTCACCAATTCATAGAGAGACTTAAGACCCTGAAGGTTCTTGACGTGAATAATAATGTGGTGGGAATCCATCATAGTATGGCTCATAGTTTCTGAAGCGAACCGAGTCAGCCCATTCAGATCTGTGACACCCTCCTCACGAAGACGCGCCACCAGTTTGATAAAGATTTCTGCCGTGGCCGCTGCGTCATCCAGCGCTCGGTGGTGGTTTTCAAGCTTGACGCCCAGATGCTTGGCAACCATGTTCAGCCTGTGACGCTTTAAGTCTTTTAACAACAATCGGCTGAGTCCCAGGGTATCCACCGATGTCATATCGTAAGGGTATCCATGCTGACTGCAGGCTTCCCGTACAAATCCCGTATCAAACCCCGCGTTGTGGGCGACCAGTACAGACCCTCGCGCAAATTCCAGGAACCGGGGTAAAATTTCCTCGATCCCCGGCTGACCAGTCAGGTGCTCATCTTCTATTCCCGTGAGCTCTTTTATCTTCTCACTGAGGGGCTCGTGGGGATCAATCAGCGCCGTAAAGGTCTCTGTAACTTGTCCGCCCTCAATACGCACCGCTGCAATTTCAATAATCTTGTCATGTTTTGGATTCAGTCCGGTAGTTTCAATGTCAAACACCACGAAATCCGCGTCCAGAGACTGTCCCTTGGAGGACCTGACGATCTTCACCTCGTCATCAATCAGATACCCTTCCATGCCGTAAAGAATCTTAATATCCTTGCCCCTGGCTGTTTCCATGGCCTCCGGAAACGCTTGAAGCACGCCGTGGTCTGTCACTGCAATGGCTTTGTGTCCCCAGTCCAAGGCACGTTTGATCAGCGTTTTTACAGAGGCAATGCCGTCCATATCACTCATATTAGTGTGGCAGTGAAGCTCGACACGCTTGACAGGTGCCTCGTCCCTTCGCCTCAGCGGTGCTTCGCCGGTATTGATGTTATTTAGGTACAGTGCCATTTCCTTGTCAAAAGTGTCGTATCTGAGCGTACCCTCAAATTTATACCAGCCTCCTACCTTGAGCTTTTCGAGCAGGGTCTGGGCTTCTTTGGCGCTCTTGAGAAAAAGCTTGGCCCCCAGAGAACTGGTACGGTCAGTCATTGAAAGTGTCAAAAGCGCTTTCCCGGTTTTTAGCTCCCTGGTCTGCAAAGATAAGACTTCCGCTTCAACCGCATAAGTGCCTTCCTCCTCCGCCAACTCAATCAAAGGCGTCAGAGGCCGCTTGATTTTGAACCGGTACAGCACACTGTCGTCCTGAGGCTCTGTCGTTTTCCACTGATTTTTTGCCGATGGTTTCGGCGCAGACTTAGGCGCATTCACCGGCACATTTGCCATGAATGACTTCAGATTTGTTTCTTTCTTCGAATCCAAAGCATCTGAAGCTACCCTGCAGCCTTCGACGTCATAAATAGGCGTCAGCTTAAAATCCACACCAAAATGCTTCATAAAGCTATTTTCCAATAAATCGAGAATTTTTCGGCTGCTTAAATGCTCAGAAGTCACCTGATCCGGAATGTGAAGACAGTATTGAATTTCATTTTGTCTCACAAACGCCTCTTTCTTGAGGAAAGCCGCCGCGGAGGGCGCCTGCTGCTTCAGCCAATAGATTGCCCAGTGAAGGCGTTCACTGGACTGAGCAGCTTCATCCTCTGGTGAGGCAGGCGCTTCAACAGTGCAGGCCCAGTCCAGTCCGCAGACTTCTGGGAGCTCCTGCTTCACGCGTGACAAAAACGCCTCGAGTTTTTCAGGTTCAGGAAAATAACCCGCTGTCAGCTGAAGCTTTAACGTCTCAGGTTTTTTGATCAGGATAGCCCGCTCGAGCAGGATTGTCTCTTCAAATTGTTCCTTAAGCCAGTTCTGTATGGACATGATGTTCTTCCTTTGCTAAAACTACTTATTTTTACAACTTCTTTATTTCCTCGAGAAGGACCTCAACAAGCTCTTCTTCCCGAGCCTTTTTCAGAATGACGCCCTTTTTAAAAATCAGCGCTTCTCCTTTTCCGCCGGCAATGCCGAGATCTGCTTCACGAGCTTCTCCAGGACCGTTGACCGCACAGCCCATTATGGCCAGGGTTATGTCTTTGTCAAGGCCTTCGACCCGGCGTTCAACTTCATCTGCAATCTTTTCGAGATCGATCTGACAACGGCCGCAGGTTGGGCAGGAAATCAGGCGAATCCCACCTTTTCTGAGTCCAATCGCGCTTAAAATTTCTTTGCCTACCCGTATTTCATTGAGCGGGTCTCCGGTCAACGACACTCTGAGGGTATCTCCCATGCCTTCGAGCAAAAGATGACCAATGGCTATGGAGGACCGAATGCTGCCTTTAAAAACGGTGCCTGATTCCGTCAACCCAATATGAAACGGCGCATCAGTGTAAGCGCAAAGTTGTTTATAAGCTTGAATTGTCGTTTTAATATCAGAGGATTTCAAAGCGACAATCACATTCTCAAACTGAAGCGTTTCCAAGATGTCCAGATGTCGTCTGGCGCTTTCGACAATGGCTTCAGGTGTAACGCCGCCATACTTTTCAAGCAGTTCTTTTTCCAGGGAACCGCCGTTTACCCCAATTCTGATAGGCACTTGCCGTTCCTTTGCAAGAGCTACAACTTCCTTGACGCGTTCAAGACTTCCAATATTGCCTGGATTCAGACGTATTTTTGCTGCGCCCGCTTCAATGGATTTCAGCGCAAGCCGGTGATCAAAATGAATGTCCGCGACAACGGGGATGGAACTCCTCCTGATAATTTCAGGCAGCTTGTCCGCTGCTTCAAAATCTGGCACCGCCAACCGGACAATGTCGCAGCCGGCAGACGCGAGCGCCTGTATTTGTGCGACCGTGGCGTCCGGGTTCCTGGTGTCCGTGGTCGTCATGGATTGAATGCTGACCGGATGATCTGATCCTATTCCAACGCCTCCAACAAATACCTGTCGAGTTGATCTTCTCATGAATTCACCTCATTTTGAATGGACAAGGACGCCTACTGAAACAGTCTGAGAATGTCCTTGTAGAGTACAAACAACATCAGCGCCATTAACAGCGCAAAACCTGCAAGATGGACCAGACCTTCCTTTTCCTTGTCAATTTTTTTGCGCAGAATGAGTTCTGCCAAGACAAAGAAGATTCTGCCCCCATCAAGAGCAGGCAGCGGCAGGAGATTGAAGATTCCAAGATTGATTGAGAAGAGGCCTGTCAATGCGAGCAAATTATAGATCCCGCCTCTGGCCGCTTCGCCGACCATGCTGGCCATGCCAACCGGTCCGACAATTTCTACTCCTTCTTGGCCGCCTGCCGGAAGTGACGCCAGGAAGCTGATGACTTCGGTACTCATAGTCCAGGTCTGACGGGCTGCCAGTATGACAGCGCGAGGGGCGTCGCGCTCCGTCATTGGACGAATGCCCACAATATAACGCGTATCATCCGCGTCACGAACCGCTTCCAGCTGAACTTCAAACTGTTGACCATCCCGATCAATGACCATGTCCAGAGATGGCTGGACAGCTATCTGAGCGGTCACATCATTCCAGTTCGGCGTCGGGACATCGTTGATCTCGAGGATGCGGTCGCCCGGCAACAGCTCTCCGGACAACGCTGCCGGCATGTCAGGTATCAGTTCGCCTACTGCATTGACAGGGAACCCAATGCCCCACATGACAATAGTGAAAACGAGCACTGCCAGAATAAAATTCATAAGCGGACCCGAAAACAGTACTGTGAGTCTTTTCCATGCAGCTGCATTTAGGAAGCTTCTCGGATCGTCCGAAAGGGTATCCTCACCTTCCATTTTAACAAAGCCACCCAGAGGAAAGGCACGAATCCCATATTCCGTTTCGCCAAATTTTCTGGAGACAAGCTTGGGACCAAAACCCAAAGCAAACTCAAGAACTTTTATTTTGTGAAGCTTAGCTACAGCAAAATGTCCGAGCTCATGAAAGAACACGATCACGCCAAAAACGACAATATAGCTGATAAAGGTGATCAAAGGCTCACTCCCTGTCTTGTATGCTTATCTTTGATAATTTGTCTGCGGGTATCTGCATCAATTTCCAAAATTGTGTCATAATCCGGATTTTGAATCACTGTATGTTGATCCAGCAGAGACTCGATCCGATCACTGATGTCATAAAAGCCAATTTCCCCATTTAAAAACCGAGCCACCAGCGCTTCATTTGCAGCATTCAATACAGTCGTCGCCGAACCGCCCATGCGCCCTGCCCTGTAAGCCAGATTCAGGCATGGAAAGCGCTCATGGTCAGGTGCAGAAAAGGAAAGCTGGCCAATCCTTGAAAGGTCAAGTCGCTCAAAATCAGATGGGATCCGCTCCGGATAACCAAAGGCGTATAGTATAGGCAGTTTCATATCCGGAAGTCCAAGTTGCGCTATGACTGAGCTGTCATGATATTGAACCATGGAGTGAATAATACTCTCCTTGTGGACTAAAACCTCAATGTGCTCGTAGGGGATGTCAAACAGCCAACGGGCCTCTATCACTTCGAGTCCTTTATTCATAAGCGTGGATGAATCAATTGTAATCTTGCTGCCCATGGACCAGTTGGGATGCTTTAGAGCTTCCTGAAAGGTCACCTTTTCGAGGCGGTCTCTTTGCCATTCAGGATTCCTGAACGGCCCGCCGGATGCTGTCAGAATTAATTTTTCGACAGTCTGCCTTCTATTTCCCTCAAGAGCCTGAAACAAGGCACTGTGCTCACTGTCCACAGGCAACAGCTCGATGCCATACTCTGCTGCTTCTTTCATGATTCGTTCTCCTGAGGTCACAAGGACTTCTTTGCTGGCTAAAGCTATGCGCTTGCCGGCACGAATGGCAGAGAGTGTAGGAAGGAGTGCAGCATTGCCGACAATGGACACGAGAACGGTGTCAGCACTCTCCAGAGCAGCGATTTCCTGAAGACCTGACAATCCGGCGTGGACAGTTATGGTGCTGTCCACTAAGGCCGTCTTTTCTTTCAATTCTCTGTAGAGTGCTTCATCCGCGACAGCCACATGCCTCGGCTTGAAGGCTTCAACTTGAGTCATGAAAGCTTCAATACCTCGATTGCAGCTTAATGCTGCGACCCTGAACTTGTCAGGATGGGCACGAATAACGTCCAGCGCCTGAGTTCCAATGGAACCGGTCGATCCCAAAATCACAATATTTTTCATAAGCAGCAGAGTCAGTCTTAAATTTGAAACCTGCAGGCTTCACAGGCTGATTCCAAAAAATCAGACTGATTCCTTCTCTCCTTTACGCGATTATTCATATCAAATAGACCGCAAACCATCACAGCCTATTTTTCATTATACCGCATTTCTACAAACTCTCCTTAAGAATTCTAAAAAAATAACGCAAAAAGGCCGCCTCAATTTATACAGGCGGCCTATCAAGTCAGAGCTTGAAATTGAAAATTGTTAAACTTAAAATCTAGTTCGCTTCATAACAGTTTATAAACATAGGCGACATAAAAGACGATTGGCGCCGTCATCATAATGCTGTCAAATCGGTCAAGCACACCGCCGTGGCCAGGGAACAATTTCCCAAAGTCCTTGATTCCCATAATCCGTTTAATCTTTGAAGCAATCAGATCTCCAATTTGGCCGGAAATACTGCCGAATAAACCCAGCGGCACGGCAAACCAGATGAAACCAGGCTCCAGAACAGCAGAAAAAATTGTTACAAGAATTACCGTTCCTGCCACACCACCTATGGCACCTTCAACGGTCTTTTTAGGACTAACCGCCGGAAGCAGCTTGTGCTTGCCAAAGAAACGGCCCGCAAAGTAAGCGCAGGTATCCGACACCCAAGCCAGCAAAAACACTAGGCTGATGAAGAAGAGGCTTTTGAACTCCGCTACAAGTACAATATGGAAAAATGGGAGAACGACATATAAAAACCCGAGTGCCGTAGCGCTGATGTCGTAAATATGTAACGCCTTTCCGAATAAATTGATCAGCATCAGCATGATCACAAATACGGAAACGACGAAGAGATAAAAGATCTGATCCAGCGCCAAAACATAGCCGCCATAGATTGCCAGAACTGCGGCCATAGTCAGTTTTTCCATGGCGTGAATGTCTATACTTCTAAAACCTTTGAACAGCTCATGCAGCGCAGTCAGCGTCAGCAGCAGCACCGCTGCGGTCAACAGGTGTCCGCCCACATAGAGGATGGCGATCAGTATTGGCAGCCCAATCAGGCTGGTGATCACTCTTGATGACACAGGCCCACCTCACAGTTTACCAAATCGTCTATGGCGTTTGGCATAAGTCTCCAGTGCTTTATCCAGCTCACTGGCATCAAAATCCGGCCAGAGCACGTCAGTGAAATAGAACTCAGAATAAGCCAATTGCCAAAGCAGAAAGTTTGAGACCCGCTGCTCGCCACTGGTGCGAATAATTAGATCCGGATCAGGCTGGCCGGAAGTATACAATTGTTTTTCAAATGCGTCCGCTGTAATATCTTCCACTGAAATTGCCCCGGATGCCACAGATGAGGCCAGCCCCTTTGCTGCACGAAGAAGTTCGTCACGACCGCCGTAATTGAGCGCAATGTTGACTGTCAAGCCCGTATTGCGTTCTGTCAGACTTCGGGCTTTTTCAACCTCAGTCTGAGCACGCTCCGGAAGGGCACTGAGATCGCCAATGCAGCGAATCTTAATCCCATTTCTGTGGAGCTCCGCAATCTCTTTTTGGAGAAATTGAACTAAAAGCTCCATCAGGCCACCGACTTCCTCTGCAGGACGCTTCCAATTTTCAGTTGAAAAAGCGTAGAGTGTCAGCACTTCCACACCAAGGCTGGAACACCTTGAAATCACTGAGCGCAATGCTTCCACGCCAGCTTTATGACCAAACAGCCTGGGCATAAAACGCTTTTCTGCCCACCGGCCGTTGCCGTCCATAATTATGGCAATATGTTTTGGCAGATGTTGCTCTGTCTGATTCATTGGTGTCTCCCCCCATCCCGGCAGCCGCATCAATCTCTTAAATCAAAACCCCAAAAGCAATTCACATTGCTCTGGCTGGTGTCTTGTTAACACTGCCGCTAAACTTCCATGATTTCCTTCTCTTTCTGTACGAGAAGGTCGTCAATTTGTTTGATGTATTTATCAGTCATTTTCTGAACATCCGCTTCTGCTGACTTTAGATCGTCTTCAGTAATTTCAGAGTTCTTGTTCATTTTCTTAAGACGGTCATTCGCATCACGACGCTCATTGCGGATCGCGACTTTGGCTTCCTCACCCGTCTTCTTTGCAACTTTAATGAGATCTTTGCGTCGCTCTTCTGTCAGTATAGGAATCGCAATGCGGATCATTTTTCCGTCATTGCTCGGATTGAAACCCAGATCAGCAATAAGAATAGCTTTTTCAACCTCTCTGAGTACACTGACATCATAAGGCTGAACTGTCAACAATCTCGGCTCAGGTGCGGCGATATTCGCTAAGGACTTAAGCGGCGTTGGCGACCCATAGTAATCTACAACAACCCTGTCGAGCAGCTGTGGATTCGCTCTGCCTGCTCGAATGGCGTGAAGCTCTTCATTGAATACACTAAGTGTTTTTTGCATTTTCTCTTCAAAAGCCTTTTTTACATCCTGAATCATCTTCACTTGACCTCCTTAATGATTGTACCTAAGTTTTCCCCACAACAGACCTTAATGATATTATGTGTCTCTTTCAGTCCAAACACAAGAATTGGAATGTGATTATCCATACAAAGTGTAATGGCTGTTGAATCCATGACACCAAGTCCCCGGTTGAGGACATCAATGTAGGTTAAGGCGTCAATTTTGACAGCATTCTGATTGACCATAGGATCAGAATCGTAAACGCCATCCACTTTTTTCGCAAGCAGAATTACTTCTGCTTCAATTTCAGCTGCACGTAGAGCTGCGGTCGTATCCGTAGAGAAGTAGGGATTTCCTGTTCCAGCCGCAAAAATGACGACTCTGCCCTTTTCAAGGTGTCTTACCGCGCGACGACGAATATAGGGCTCAGCAATCTGTCGCATTTCAATGGCGCTGAGGACGCGTGTGGGAAGCCCGAGACTTTCAATGGCATCCTGCATAGCGAGTGAATTGATGACTGTTGCCAGCATGCCCATATGGTCCGCTGTGCTTCTGTCCATTCCACCGCCGGAACGCCCTCTCCAAAAGTTGCCGCCGCCCACGACAACGCCGACTTCGACACCCATGCCGACCAGTTCCTTAACCTGACTTGCGACATCAAGTACTGTCTGCTCATCAAGTCCGAAGCCCTTATCACCCGCAAGTGCTTCCCCACTCAATTTCAATATGACGCGTTTATATAACGGTTTCAAGCGAACACCCCCTGTTTCATTGAGTCACAATTCTACACATTGCATTGAATATCCTTTTTTTTAGACTGTAACCAAAAATATCTTAAGCGCTTTTCAGTCTACGGACTGCCAATACTTGAAAAAAGAGAAGACCAAGGTCCTCTCTTTTTATCTTTGATTTGATTTTGAAGACTGAAAATTAACCTTGAAGCTGCTTGGCAACTTCTTCTGCAAAGTTTTCAGTTTTCTTTTCAATGCCTTCGCCCACTTCGTAGCGGACAAAACGGCGGATGGAAATATTCTCACCGATTTTAGCGATCAGGTTCTTGAGAAGCTGATCAATGGTGACATCCGGATCTTTAATGAAAGGCTGCTCAAGAAGGCAGACTTCTTTGTAGTACTTTTGTACTCGGCCTTCCACCATTTTATCAACAATTTTCTCCGGTTTGCCTTCATTGAGCGCTTGGTTGCGAAGAATTTCTTTTTCGCTCTCAATAACTTCTGCAGGCACTTCTTCCGGGCGAACATAAAGTGGATTGGATGCTGCAATTTGCATTGCAATATCCTTTGCAAACTGCTGAAACTCTTCGTTTTTAGAGACAAAGTCAGTTTCAGAGTTAATTTCGACAATAACGCCAACGCGTCCACCGTGGATATAGGAAGCGACAATACCTTCAGCGGCAATTCTGCCCGCTTTCTTCGCAGCTTTGGCAAGACCGCGCTCACGAAGGAGCTTGACTGCTTCTTCCATGTTGCCATTTGCTTCTTCAAGTGCTTTTTTGCACTCGAGCATACCCGCGCTTGTTGCTTCTCTGAGTTCTTTTACCATTGCGGCTGTAATCGCCATGACAGGACCTCCTAGTTTAACTTCAATTTGTCCTCGGGCCCATACCGGGCCATAGACAGGTGAATTGGCCAAAGGGCCAAGGGTTATCGCTTGAACAACGGGTAAGGTGTTCTATACTAAGAAACCTTACCCGCTGGCTTTAGACATTATGATTATGCGTTTTGCTCGCCTTGCTTACCTTCGAGGACGGCGTCAGCCATTTTGCCGGAAATCAGCTTGACTGCGCGGATCGCGTCGTCATTGCCCGGAATGACGTAGTCGACTTCATCCGGATCACAGTTTGTGTCGACGATAGCAACGACAGGGATGCCAAGGGTTCTGGCTTCCTGGATTGCAATGCGCTCTTTCTTAGGATCGACAATGAACATAGCTGCAGGTACTTTTGGCATTTCCTTGATACCGCCGAGATATTTCTCAAGCTTTTCTTTCTTAGCGCGAATTTGAATGACTTCTTTTTTAGGAAGGACATCAAATGTGCCATCTTCTTCCATCTTCTCATATTTGTATAGAAGATCGATTCTTTTCTTGATGGTTTTGTAGTTCGTCAGCATGCCGCCGAGCCATCTCTGGTTGACGAAGTACATGCCGCAGCGCTTTGCTTCAAGCTCAATAGCTTCCTGTGCTTGCTTCTTAGTACCGACGAAGAGGACTTCGCCGCCTTCAGCGACAACATTCTTGACGAAATCATACGCGTCGTCAATTTTTTTGACCGTCTTTTGAAGGTCGATAATGTAGATTCCGTTTCTTTCTGTGAAGATGTATTCCTTCATTTTAGGGTTCCATCTTCTTGTCTGGTGGCCGAAGTGAACGCCTGCCTCCAGCAGTTGTTTCATTGAAATTACTGACATAGTGCACCTCCGTTTTTTTCTTCCCCGTCGTTCGTCTTCAAGTAAGACCCTGTCTCAGGGCAACCCTTACTGTGAATCCCGACGAGTGTGGTTTTGGACCTTAGTCAGTATAACACAGACAAGCGCGACGTTCAAGAGATAATCTTGGGAAACGTCGCGCTTTGAATTATTTTTGTTTTAGGTTTAACCGATCATTCTTATTTCTTTAAACGCTTAAGCTCCGGCATGAGTTTATCATTCATTATGCGAATATACGTCCCCTTCATGCCAAGGCTGCGGGACTCAATAACACCGGCGCTCTCGAACTTTCTGAGGGCATTGACGATCACGGAGCGTGTAATTCCAACGCGATCCGCGATTTTACTGGCTACGAGGAGTCCTTCTTCGCCATCCAGCTCATTGAAAATGTGTTCAATGGCTTCAAGCTCAGAATAGGAAAGTGTTCCAATAGCCATCTGCACTACAGCTTTCTTTCTGGCTTCCTCTTCATACTCTTCCGTCTTGGCGCGGATGATTTCCATACCGACGACGGTAGAGGCATACTCTGCAAGTACGATATCCTCTTCGGAATAAGTATTGTCTCTGCGAGCGATGACGAGGGTTCCCAACCTGAGACCATTCCCAATAATTGGAACAATGGTAATAAACTTCGAATAACTGCTGATATCACCTTTAAAAATCTTCATGACAACATCTTGTGGGATATTGAACATAGTTTGATCAGTTTTGAGCAATTCATCATTGATTTCTTCCGGAAACATTTGTACATTTGTACCCTTCTCAAAAATGAGCGGGCTGTCTTCCGCAATAACCAAGCCGTAGCCCAAGACCTTGCCGCGTTTGCTGATAATATAAACATTGGCGTCAAGCACTTCCTTGAGCATCATGCTGATATCCGGAAAAGAAACGGGCGCATTGCCGGATTGCTGAAGAATTTTGTTCAGTCTTCTTGCTTTTTCTAGTAGTTTCATGCTCACCTGATAACCTCCCTGAGTTTTTATTTAATGCGATGAGACTTCTTTATAATTGCAGCTGGTACTGGAGCATAGGATAGTCTTGTTCTTTTTGGTGATTTTTTCGACGAGTGCCTCACCACAAACCGGGCACGGACGACCCACAGGCCGGTTCCAGGAAACGAATCGACATTCCGGAAAACGGCTGCAGCCATAAAAAGTCTTCAGCTTTTTAGTCTTGCGCTCGACCACTTTACCTTCTTTGCATACCGGACAGTCTATCCCGATCTCATTGAGAATTGCCTTGGTGTAGTCACATTGCGGGTAATTTGAACACGCATAAAATTTTCCGAATCTGCCGTGCTTGATGTTGAGCGGATGACCGCATTTCTCACATAGCAAGTCGGTTTTTTCCGTCAGATCGAGCTTTTCCAGCCGCTCGTCTGCTTTTGCAAGCGTCTCGCTGAATGGACCGTAAAACTCCCTGAGAATACTGTGCCATTCCATGTTGCCGGCTTCAACCTCATCCAGCTTGTTTTCCATACCGGCGGTGAAGTCGACATTGACAATCTCTTCAAAATAGCCCGCCATAATGTCATTGATGATATACCCTAGTTCAGTCGGTTTTAAAGATTTTTTTTCACGTTCCACATAACCTCTGCTGATGATGGTGGCAATGGTCGGTGCATAAGTCGAAGGACGACCAATGCCTTTCTCTTCCATTTCTTTGACCAAAGTCGCTTCTGTGTATCTTGCCGGCGGCTGGGTAAAGTGCTGCTCCGGTTTGACATGAAGACGCTGTACCAAATCCCCTGCTTGAATATCCGGCAGGCGGGTTTCTTTAAAACTGGAAAATTCATAGACTTTCAGGAAACCGTCAAACTTGAGAAGCAGCCCATTAGCTTTGAGCAGCGCCTCACCGGCGACTATGGAGACATTCTTGGCATCGAACGTCGCATCTGACATGCCGGAGGCGACAAATCTCTGCCAAATCAAAGTGTACAGCTTTTGTTGATCTTTAGTCAGCGACGCTTCCAGTTCTTCCGGCGTCAGATGCACATAGGTGGGACGCACAGCTTCGTGGGCATCCTGTGCCGACTTGGATTTCTTTTCTGTGCGGACTTTTTTATTCTGATAAACCTCACCATACTCCCGATCAATAAATTCGGAAAGATGTCGCTTCGCCTCTTCAGAAATTCTGGTAGAATCCGTCCTCATATAAGTGATGAGGCCGATGGTCCCTTGTCCCTTTACCGCAATACCCTCATACAGCTGCTGCGCCACCATCATGGTTTTGCTTGCTGAAAAGCCCAGGCGATTCGCGGCATCCTGCTGAAGGCTGCTGGTCGTGAATGGCGGCTGCGGGGCCCTGGATTTGACCTTGTTCTGTACCTCAGAAATCACCGGATCCACAGTCTCCAGGTAATGTTTCATCTCGAATGCAGCCGTCTCGTTGCCAATTTCAATTTTTTTGCCTTTGAACTGCGACAGCTCCGCTTCAAAAGGCAAATCCGAAGGCATATGTCTGAGATCCATTCCAATAGACCAATATTCTTCCTTGATGAAGGCGCTGATCTCATTTTCCCGGTCGCAGATCAGCTTTGTCGCTACAGACTGAACCCGTCCGGCACTGAGACCTTTTCTCACCTTGCGCCATAACAGAGGACTGATCTTATACCCAACCAACCGGTCCAATACTCGTCTGGCCTGCTGGGCATCCACGAGATTCAGGTCGATCTGGCGCGGATGATGGATGGCTTCTTTGACCGCTTCTTTTGTGATCTCGTGAAACTCAATTCTGCAAGGCTCTTCCTGAGGGAGATTCAAAATAGTCCCCAGATGCCAGGCAATTGCTTCACCTTCGCGATCCGGGTCAGTCGCCAGAAAGACGCGGTCAGCTTTTTTTGCTGCGCCTCTCAAAACTTTGATGACGTCTCCTTTTCCCCGGATGTTAATGTATTCCGGTTCAAAGTCCTTTTCTACATTGACGCCAATTTTGCTTTTGGGCAGGTCTCTGACATGTCCCACGGAAGCAAGTACCTGATAATTCTTTCCTAAAAACTTCTCTATGGTCTTTGCTTTTGCCGGAGATTCGACAATAATCAGATGCTTAGCCATGTAATACCTCCAATGTAACCATTATATTCAAAAAATTCGAAAGATTCAATCTTGTCAAAAAATCACCATATTAATTTTTATATGATGCGGATCCATTTGTCAACACTTTCTTCCAGGTTGACCTTACAGCCGTCGCCTAATTGACTGCGGATTCTTTCAAAAAATGTGACGTCCAAACAAAATCCAGACGCCGGATCCATGTCTTAAGCTCACGGACCCGGCGTCTGAACAAAGAACTGTAAAGACATCAGTTTAGATTATACCTTCCAAACCAGCAGCGAATCAATCTCTTTATTTCAAGCTCACTCAAAAATTCATAACATTTTCCAGCCGGCCATCCTGTGGCATCGACAAAATCATCAATGGTCATGTCGCCATAGCGCTCGATCAGTGAGAGAAGCTGACCGGCATCCGCAGATAACTGGGGCCTTCTTTTCTTTGGCAGCCTCCAATCCAGTCGAACGAACAAATCATCCGGGGTTGTCAGAATTTGAGCCATATTCTGAATCAAGAAGTTGGTGCCTGCACTTTGAGGCGCATCTATGTTCCCTGGTACAGCGAAGACCTCTCTACCCTGCTGAATGCCATGAAGCGCAGTCGACATTGTGCCGCTTTTAATGACTGCTTCCACAACGACAATCCCTGCGCTGAGTCCGCTGATCACTCTGTTTCGATCCGGAAAAAAGGCAGGATAAGCCGGTGTGCCAGGCGGCTTTTCACTGAGGAGCAGTCCATCACCCGAAGACAGCATTTTTCTTCTGAGCCCTGCGTTGGCACTCGGGTAATTGACATCCAGTCCGCACCCCATGACAGCCAGGGTGGTGCCGTCCTGCTCCATTGCTGTCTCATGGGCCATAGCGTCAACACCGACCGCAAGACCGCTGACAATTAATGCGCCGTGCTCCACGGCAGCTTGAGTGAGCATTTTCGCCACCTTGATCCCATATTGCGTCGGATGTCTGGTACCAACTACTGCCAGTGGCCTTGGATGACTCAGCAGTTCGAGATTTCCTCTTGCATACAGCATCAGGGGAGGATCCTCAATTTCGCTTAGTCTGGCTGGAAACAGCGGGTCAGCAGGAAGGATTATTTCCATTCCGCTTTTTTTTACTTGATTTAGGCGCTGGATGATCTCATCCGGCTTATGTGTCTGCTTCAGAGCGAGCCTCTGGTCAGCAGTGGCCATTGAGATTCGCTCTGGCCCATCCGCAAAGATCGCTTCATAGTCGTCACACGCCTCAAGCAAGCTTCTGACCTGTGCACGGTTGATGCCCTTGGCGTCCTCAAACCAAAGTGCGCAGGCTGCATAGGCATTAAATGTCACCATGGAGCACCATCCCCTCGGAAAGATGCTTAGCGCTTATTGAAGCGTCGCCGTCCAAATCCGCTAAGGTTCGGGCAAGGCGAATGACCTGGGTCGAATCCCGGTAGCTATATCCCTGATCCTTAAACCTGGACTGGAACTGTGTCCTTAAGGATTCTGATTCAAAGGTTTGAAAAATCAGATCAATTGGAACGGTCGAATTTTTATGCGCCGCGCTGCCATAACGCTGCCGCTGCCGAGTTATCGCTTTTTCCACCAGGGATCGCATTATGGAGGAATCCAGCGGATCATGGCTCCTCAAATCTTCTTCCATATAAACGCTGGTCATCAGTCGAATGTCAAAGCGGTCTCCGAGGGGACCTTTATATCTCAGTTGATGACGCTGAATATGCTGCACTTGGCATGTGCAGGGCTGATCTGTGCCAAAATAACCGCAGGGACAAGGATTCGCCGTTGCCAGAAGGGTAAATCTGGCAGGCAGATGCAGCGATTGAAGCGGACCGCCAACCACAACCATGCCTTCATCCAGAGGCCGTTTAAGATCTTCGATAACCGCCTTTGAAAATTCTGTCAGTTCCTCAAGATATAGAACGCCGTGGTTGGCCAATGTTGCTTCGCCAAGCCTGCCGGCCGCGGTCCCGGTCAATTCGCTTCTCTTCAGTGAGGTCTGAGGTATTCTGAATGGCGCACATACCTCAATTGTATCGAGATCCGTACATACTTGACCGTGGATCTTGATAACTTCCTGCATTGCAGTTTCATCAAGCGCCGGGAGGATTGTCACAAGTCTCCTGGCCAATAAGCTTTTACCAGTTCCTGGTGGTCCTATCAGCAGAACGTGATGCTGAGCCGCTGCAGCGGCCATCATGGCGCGCTTGTGCAGTCTGTGCCCGGCGATGTCGCCATAATCTGTTTCAAAAACCATCGGCAGAGCATTTCTATGCGTCATATCAAGGGGAGTTGCCGGCGTGATCTGATGAAGCAGATCACTAAGCTGGCCGACACCGCAGATCTCAACGCCCGGAAAATATCTTGCCACAGAAATTTGGTTCATTGGGACATAGAATTTATTGACACCAATGGTGATCAGCCCTTCAATCATATTATATAGTCCCTGGACACTGCAGACGGTGCCATCCAGTGAAAGCTCCCCAATGTAAGCCTCCTCACTGCCGACCGACCGTTTGCCGTCCGATAAATACATGAGGGCAGCTGCTACAGCCAGATCAAATTGAGCGCCTTTTTTAGACAGGTGCGAAGGTGTTAAGTTGACTATGACCTTTTTATTATTGATGCGAAGGTTAACAGACCTTAAAGCGGAGGTGATCCGCATTCGCGATTCTCTGACGACATGATCCGGGCGGCCTATGATGTTGAAGACTGGCACACCTTTGCTCAGACTGACTTGCACACCAATAGGATGTGCATGAATGCCCTGGGGTGAAGCTGACCAAACCTGAATATACATGACGACCTCCATAGGATAATATTGTAATTACAATTCCATATTATACCATATGTTAATATTTGTCATCTGCTATTTTCAGTTTAAACCCAGGCATGTCAAAAAAAGCGGACATACCGGAAGTTGATTCTAAGCCTTCCAAGTACGCCCGCTGGATCGACATAATTTTAATTGATTAAAATTTCATGCTCTCAATAGTCTCATGAATAAAGACTTTCTTATTGGTTTTATTGTATTTCAGCACTTCAGTGAGCAGCTGTTCCCAATTAATAATGGAAGGCCGGATGTAGAACAGGTTTCGATCATGGCCGACTACGATCCATTTTTTGTGTCTCTTTGTACGTGTTATAAATTGAAGATCCTTGAAATAAACGACTTGATAGACTTTGTCACCGGCCCGCTGTTCAATTCTGTCACCTTTGACTTCAATGACTGTATTCAGTTGTTTGAGGCAGTCTTTGAAGAGCAGGATGGCTATCAGACCAAGAATCGACAAATAGACCCAGTTCCCGAGCAGCCCGCCAAAAAAGATGAACATGACGCCGACAAATGCCTGCAAATAGATATCGCGCTTTCTGTACTTATACATACCACATGCCCCCTAATCGGAACCATCAATGAATTGAACTCTTGGAGTTTTACGCCCCACTCCCTCAACAGTTATGAAGGCCAGCCTCATCTCTGAAAAATACAGCGCAGGGTACTCTGACAAGTATCTTCCCGCGGCTTTTTTCATCCGTGTGACCTTGCGGCCGTTCACGCGTTCAAGCGGATCACACTCGCTGTCCATGCCCTTCGACGCTTTGACTTCAATAATATAAAGCAGATGATCCTTCATGGACAAGATATCGATTTCAGCGCCTGGGATCCTGTAATTACGACATAAGATTTTATGGCCTGTGGCCTCGAGAAAAGCCGTCGCCTCATTTTCACCCAGCTTCCCAATGACGTTTGACTGTCTCATAGACTGTGCTCCGTACCACCTTTGAAGGATTTCAGAAAGGAAGCGCGATGCTCCGGAATTCTGCCGTATTGCCGGAGTGCTTCATAATGGCGTTCTGTCCCGTAGCCCTTGTGGGTTTCAAAGCCATAATCCGGGTACTGCAGCGCGAGCCTCTTCATGTAATGATCCCGCGTCACTTTTGCAATGATCGATGCTGCTGCAATAGACACACTGCGCTGATCGCCTTTGACAAGGGATAATTGGCTGACCGTACAGTTTTCAAGTTCAAGCGCATCGAGCAGCAAGGCCTGGGGATCAAGATCCATAGTCTCCAGCGCCCGCTTTGCTGCCAGTTTAGTCGCCTGCAGAATATTGATTTCGTCTATCTCTTCACTGGTCGCATAGCCTATGCCCACACTCAGCGCTTTTTCCATTATTTCAGCATATAACGCTTCTCTGAAAGGTTCAGATAACTTTTTTGAATCATCGAGACCGTAGATGGGCACATCAGGGTTAAGCACGACTGCAGCCGCCACTACAGGACCCGCCAGCGGGCCCCGACCCGCTTCATCAATCCCCGCGACGTGAAGCAAACCTTCCTTTGCAAGCTGAGCCTCAAATATGGACATTTGATTAAATTTCTCCGTCAACTTTTCCAACTTTTTACGTTTGGCAGCGATTTTCTGCTGAAGGACTTTGGTAACTGGGGTTTCCATTTGTGATTCCATGCTCTCCAGCGCTTCAAGCGTCGAAATTGTCTTCAGTTGCTCTGCTATGTCGGCAGCCTTCAAATGCGTTCACCCCGCCTGTCCAGAAAATCGTCCGGCCATTCAAGTGACAACCTGCCCAAAACACCTTTTCGAAACTCATCCAGAAGCAGTCGGGAAACTTTATCATAGTCAATGTCACCGCCGCCACGTCGGCATCCTCTCCGAAGTGCTATGGCATCCATCAGCTCTATAGTCGGTGCCACAGGATCCACCTCCACCCCATAGCGGGCTGTCAGAGCCTCAGGGTAATGGATCTCAAGCCGGCGCAGGAGCTCATAAGCCATATCTTCGATATTGAGAATATCATCTTTGATAGCACCTGTCATAGCAAGGTTCAGGCCAACTTCCTTAGAATCGATTTTAGGCCATAAAATACCAGGTGTATCAAACAGTTCGATATCATCTCTTATCCGAATCCACTGTTTTCCGCGGGTAACGCCTGGTTTGTTGCCAGTCTTCGCAGCGGTCTTGCCCACGAGTTTATTGATCAAACTTGATTTTCCGACATTCGGAATGCCTACAATCATAACGCGTACGGGGCCGGGATTACGACCCTTTTCCAGATATCTCGCCCTTTTTTCCTTCATTCGCTCGACGATCTGTTTCATCAGACGGTCAATGCCGTCTCCATGAACCGCATCCAGGAGTTCGACGCTGGCGCCTTCCCCTTCAAAATGCTGTTTCCACAGACTAGTGACTTTAGGATCAGCCAAATCGTATTTATTCATACACACGATTCTGGGTTTCCCCTTCGTGAGCTCTGCGATCTGCGGATTTCTGCTGCTTTCAGGGATTCGGGCGTCAAGCAGTTCGACGACGACGTCCACAAGTTTAAGATGACTTTGGATCAAATCTTTGGTCTTTTTCATGTGACCAGGATACCAGTTAATGGTTTGACTCATGCTTTATCCCTCCTTTCAGAGAGTTTGTAAAAAATTAAAGGGACTGTTCTCCAGTCCCTCCAATTTCGCTTAGATTCTTTCTTTGACCTTCGCTGCTTTACCAACGCGGTCTCTGATGTAGTTGAGCTTGGCTCTGCGAACTTTACCTCTTCTGGTCACTTCGATCTTTTCAATCTTAGGTGAGTGGAGCGGGAAAGTCTTTTCAACGCCAACACCGGAAGAAAGTTTACGAACAGTAAACGTTTCGCGGATACCGCCGTTCTGGAATTTCATCACAAGGCCTTCGAAGATCTGGATACGCTCGCGCTTACCTTCTACGACTTTAATGTGGACGCGGACCGTATCACCGACTCCGAATTCCGTCACGTCAGACTTAAGTTGCTCTAATTCAAGAGACTTCAGTATGTTTTGATTCATGGGGCTAACCTCCCTTCTCATAAGCGGTTCATTAACGGACCTAACCCGCCAGCGGAACAGCCGTAATTCACAAAATTCATTATATCATTGCTGATAGCCGAGCACAATCTATTTCAAATACTTTTCAACGATTTTTCGCTTTTTTTTATCAGTCAATCGCTGATAATACGCGCGAAGCAACTCCGGCCGTCTTTGTCCTGTCAATTTGACAGATTCCTCAAAACGCCACAGCTCAATGTTCTTATGATGACCTGATAAAAGGATCTCAGGCACTTCCATGCCTTCGTAAACCGCCGGTCTTGTATAATGCGGGTACTCGAGAAGGCCGTCATAATGACTTTCTTCCATGTGGGAGTCCTCAGTGTTCAGAACGCCCTCGATCATCCTCGATATACCATCCATGAGCACCATGGCAGGAATCTCGCCGCCGGTCAAAACATAGTCACCAATTGAAATTTCATCTGTTACGAAGGTATCGATCACCCTCTGGTCAATCCCCTCGTAATGGCCGCAAATGAGTACAAGACGGTCAAGCTTTGAAAAGTCGACCACCATACTTTGTGTCAGCGTCCTGCCCTTGGGCGTTAAGTAAACCACCCGGTCCTGGGCTTCCAGCTTCAGGTCTCGCAGACAGTCAAACAAAGGCTGAGGTTTCATGACCAAACCAGCGCCACCGCCGAAAGGGGCGTCATCCACGCGCTTGCTTGGGGAATCCGAATACGCTCTGAAATTGACGCATTCCACCTCAATGTGCCCTTGCCCTGCCGCGCGCGCCATGATGCTGGTCGAGGTAAACGCTGAAAACATTTCAGGAAACAACGTCAGGACTGTAAATTTCACTCGATCATCCCTTCGATCAGACTGACCAGAACGCGGCCCGCCTCCAGTTCAACCTTTCGGACAAAAGCCTCCACGACAGGAATCATAAAGTCCGGCTTGCCTGCACGGGAAACCACGTACAGGTCTTGTGCCCCGTTGGTGATGACGTCTTTGATAGTCCCGACGTGACCCTGCTTTTCATCAATAACTTCGAGCCCGATCAAATCCACAATGAAATGCTCGCCGTCCTCCAATTCACCGTAGTCCGAACGGAGTCTGTAAAGCTCGCGATTTTTGAATTTCTCAGCGGCGTTAATGTCATCCATGCCTTCGAACTTTAGCAGTACGAGACCTTTAACATAACGAACGCTCTCAACCTTGAACCTTTTATCACCCTCACCCTCGATCAGGAGGGTCTCAAAGTCCTCAAAATCATCCAGCGAGGAGGTAAATGCCTTGATTTTCAGATCTCCGCGCAGTCCATGAGTATTGACAATCTGTCCGACGACAAAACGGTCCGTTTTATTTTTTTTCAAGAAAATACCTCCATAGAAAACCGGCCCACTCTCCAGCGAAGGCTGAGAAGTGAGCCGATTCAGGTTATTGAATGATTTCGACGACGACGTGCTTGTTCTCACGTGTTGCCGCCGCTTTGACAACCGTACGCAGCGCTTTGGCGATGCGTCCCTGCTTGCCGATCACTTTACCCATGTCTTCAGGAGATACCTTGAGCTCAATGATGACCGACTGAGAGGTGACTGTTTCGTTGACTTCAACGCTCTCCGGGTGGTCGACCAGTGCCTCTGCTATGACTTTGACAAGTTCACCCATGGTGATCCCTCCTTCACGAGTCATGCTTTGAAATTACTTGACGAGTTTTTCGTAGACGCCGTGCTTTTTGAACAGAGCCTTGACGGTCTCAGTAGGCTGAGCGCCATCATTCAGCCACTTAACGGCCTTTTCTTCGTCAATCTTGATCTGAGCTGGCTCAGAAATAGGATTGTAATAGCCGATTTGCTCGATGAATTTGCCGTCTCGAGGCGCTCTCGAATCTGCAACCACCAATCTATAAAAAGGCTTTTTCTTAGCACCCATACGCGTCATTCTGATTTTAACTGCCATTTTATACATCACCTCCAAAATTTTAATAAATCTATCTGGACCGAGGACGTCATGACCTCGTGATCCTCCATGCGGGAAAGCATTACTTTGATGGTACTAGAAAGGCATTCTCATGCCACCGCGCTTCATGCGCTTGTCCATACCTGAAAACTGCTTCATGAGCTTCTTGGTCTGCTCAAACTGCTTCAACAGTTTGTTGACCTCCTGGACACTCGTTCCGGAACCGGCCGCGATGCGTTTCTTTCTGCTGCCGTTGATCAGGTTGGGATCCCGGCGCTCCTTGAGCGTCATGGACTGGATAATGGCTTCGAGTTTTACGAATTCCTTCTCGTCTACCTGTACATCCTTAAGTGCCTTTTGATTGCCAAGACCCGGAATCATACCGAGCAGGTCCCCAATTGGACCCATTTTTTTCATTTGCTGTAGCTGACTCAGAAAATCCTCAAAGTCGAAATTGCCCTTTTTCATTTTCTTCTCGAGCTTTCTGGCCGATTCCTCATCGAAGCTGCTCTGTGCCTTTTCAATGAGGGTCAGGACGTCGCCCATACCCAGGATTCTGGAAGCCATCCGGTCAGGATGGAATTCCTCAAGCTCGCTCAGTTTCTCACCGATGCCCGCAAATTTGATGGGCTTTCCGGTAACTGCCTTGACAGACAATGCAGCGCCGCCGCGGGTATCACCGTCCAGCTTGGTCATGATCAGACCGTCAATGCCCAGCTGTGCGTTGAAGCTTTCCGCCACATTGACGGCATCCTGGCCTGTCATGGCGTCGACAACCAGAAGAATTTCAGTCGGTCTTGCGGCCTTCTTGATTTCCACCAGCTCATTCATGAGCGTCTCGTCAATATGAAGCCGCCCGGCCGTATCCAGAATCACGACATCATTGCCATAGCGGTTCGCGTGGTTGATCGCTGCCTTGGTGATCTCCACAGGATTGATCTCGCCCATGGTGAACACCGGAATGCCCAGGCTGTCCCCGACGACCTGAAGCTGCTTGATCGCTGCCGGTCTGTAAATGTCACAGGCGACGAGCAAAGGTTTTTTGCCCTGCTTTTTAAGATAATTGCCCAGCTTGCCGCAGGTTGTCGTTTTTCCGGAACCCTGCAGACCCACCATCATATAGACCGAAACCGGACTCGATGAAAAGGTCAGCTTGCTCCTGGTCGTACCCATCAACGTTGTCAGCTCTTCGTTGACAATCTTAATGACCTGCTGGCCCGGTGTCAGACTCGACATGACTTCCTGCCCAATCGCACGGTCCGTGACCTTCTGAACAAAGTCTTTGACAATCTTAAAGTTAACGTCCGCTTCGAGTAAAGCCAGTTTGACTTCACGCATGGCAGCCTTGACATCTGCTTCCGTCAGCTTGCCTTTTCCACGGAGCGCCTTAAACGTGTTTTGCAGTTTATCTGCCAAACTTTCAAAAACCAAACGTTAAAACCTCCTAAAACTCGGGTGTCCGCAGCAGTCTATTCAAGAATGGCGTTTGCTTCCCCGATCAGCTCGGAGATACGCTCAAGCAATTCTGCTGCCTCAGCGTCTTCCCTAATTTTCAAGTCAATCTCCTGCATGCCGTCGACGAGGTGTCGAATGGCTTTTTCTCTTTGTTCAAACCGCGCCGCCAGCCCGAGCTTCTCCTCGTACTGGTCCAGCTGCTTTTCAGCGCGCTTGATCGTATCATAGACCGCTTGCCTGCTGATTCCAAGCTCTTCAGAAATTTCTCCGAAAGACAGGTCCAGAATGCAATAGTCTTCCAGGATTTCCTGCTGCTTTTCCGTGAGCAGTTGTCCGTAAAACTCAAACATATTGCCGAGCTTGATTTTTTTGTCGAACATCTGAGCCACCGCCAATAGTACCAGTCGTGAAGACTGTATCAGTAAAGGTTTTTTACTTTACAGAAGTATTCTATGGGAATGACGCCCTCTTGTCAACTCTTTTTTGAAGTGAGACTAAAGATTTCAAGTACCTTCAAAGACTATGCCGATGGTGGCGGATCCCACAACCATCGGCATAAGCCTTTTCCTCTTTAGATGTCCAGAAGGGCGCTCACAAACTTTTCAGGCTCAAAAGGCTGAAGATCATTTAGGCCTTCGCCTACCCCTATGAGTTTTACAGGGATCTCAACCTCATGGAGTATGGACAAAACGACGCCACCTTTGGCAGTACCGTCGAGTTTTGTGAGGGCAATGCCGGTAATCTGGGCGGTCTCCTTAAAGATTTTTGCCTGCTGAAGGCCATTTTGACCCGTTGTAGCATCCAGCACCAACAGGACTTCCCGCTGGGCTTCAGGGAAATCGCGCTCGATGACTCTGAAAATTTTTGCCAGTTCGTTCATCAGATTCTTTTTATTGTGGAGCCTTCCCGCTGTGTCGCAGATCAAAACATCTGTCTTTCTGGCTTTGGCAGCCTGAATGGCGTCATAAACGACCGCAGCCGGGTCTGACCCCTCCTGGTGCGCAATGACCGGCACTCCGGAGCGCTCACCCCAAATCTTGAGCTGATCAATAGCGGCTGCCCTGAAGGTGTCCGCTGCTGCCAGCATAACCGTCTTGCCCTCCAGCTTGAGTTTGTGGGCTATTTTCCCAATTGTCGTCGTCTTGCCGGCGCCGTTGACGCCAATCACGAAAAGAATCGCCGGGCTTTGGTCGAGATTCAGATGATTGTTCGAGTGCGCTTTGAGGGTATCGACCATGACATCCCTGAGTACACTTTTAACCTGAGAGGCGTCTGAAATGCGCCGTTCCACCAGGGCTTTTTTGAGGTCGTCAATCAGGGACATAGTCGTTTCCATTCCAATGTCCGCTGTGATCAGAATCTCCTCGAGTTCCTCATAAAGTTCCTCGTCGATCTTGCCATAGTCATTGAGAAGAAGATCAATCCGGTCTGTGATGGCTTTGCTGGTTTTGGTGAGTCCCGCCTTCAAACGTTCGAAGAAGCTCAGGCTTGAAGTCTGTTGCTCCGGCATTTCAGGGGCATCCAGAATCTCATGGGAAAATTCCTGTTCTTCCTCCACCGCCAAGGCAAGTTCCTCATCGGCGACACCCGTCTCGATTACTGCATCCGTCTTAACTTCAGCGACAATATCAGTTTCAACTATTGCTTCTGTTTCGGATTCCACTTCAGTTTTTACTTGAGTTTCAGCTTCAGTTTCAAGTTCAGCTTCAAGTTGAGATTCACCTTCTGCTTCCTGCGACGACCCCGCAGCATCAGAGTTTGTTTCTTCAGCTTCAACGGCAGTCTCTGCGACAACTTCTTTGTTAGTTTCATCTGCGGCAGCAGTCTCCTGTACTGCCTCGCCTGTATGCTCCCCACCTATGCTATGCGCCGTCTCTGGCGCTTTCTCCTCAGGTGTTTCCATTAATTTCGAGATCCACTTCTTAAACATTCCAGCCAAACTGAATCACCTTTCCTTTCTGGCCGAACTATGCTGGCCGACATTGCTTTCTAACTGACAGCTATTTCTTCCAATTTGACCGAGACTACCCTGGATACGCCGTACTCCTCCATGGTGACGCCATAAAGGGCATCCGCGATTTCCATAGTGCCCTTGCGATGAGTGATAACGACAAACTGCGCCTGCTCTGACACGTCCTTCAAATAGAGCGCAAATCGATCGACATTCACATCATCCAGGGCGGCTTCAATTTCATCAAGCACACAGAATGGCGCAGGTTTGACCTCAAGAATGGCAAAGAGCAGCGCAATGGCAGTGAGCGCCTTCTCACCGCCTGACAGCAGATGCAGATGCTGAAGCTTTTTCCCGGGCGGCTGCACATAGATTTCAATATCACTTTCCAGCGGATCAGAGGGATCGCTTAGTCTGACCTGAGCAGTACCGCCGCTGAACAACCGTTTGAACGTATTTTGGAAAGCTTCCCCAATCAGAGTGAAGCTGTCTCTGAATTGCTGCTTCATGGCATGGTCAAGCTCTCGGATGACTTTCTTGAGTGCCTGCTCGCCCTGGATCAGATCATCCATCTGGCCTTTCATAAACGTATAGCGTTCAGAAACCTCTTCATATTCCTTGATTGCGCTGATAGTCACGTCACCAAGTGCTTTTATCCGATTTCGCAGGGACTTCGTCTGCGACTGAGCAGAGCTTAAATCTACTTCCAGCGGCTTCTGACGCGCTTCCTCCAGATCCATTTCATATTTGTCATGCATCTGAGTCAAAAGTGATTCCCGCTCGATAAGACAGCGTTCCCGCTGAAGTTCTACGTGATGCAGCAATTCCCGCAGCCGATCAAGCGCTTCACTGACCCGGCCGACCGCTTGACGCAGTTCTGTCAGTTCGAGTTTTCCGGCGTCCCTTTCGCATGAAATTTCCGCACGCTGTGCTTCCAGCTTCTGAAGCAGCAGGCGCAGCTCAATCTTTTTCTCAAAGCTCTCGCCTTTGAGCCTCAGGGTTTCTCTGCGGTCACTTTCAAGCTGAGCCAGTCTCGAGGATGCAATTTCAGACCGTTCTTTCGAGCGCAGCAAAGTATCTTCAATACGCTTGATTTCTCTTGTGATGCCACTGAGGCTCTGTTCGTGAGTCGCAGTCTCAACTCTGACGCTGCTAAGCTCATCAGAGAGCGACTCATAGGCGCTTCTCAGTTCAGTGCGCTTTTCCTCCTGATCAAAAACAACGCGCTCGAGTTCTGAGGAAGAGGCTTTCCAGACTTCAATCTCTTTTTCAAGTACTGTATTCTCTTCCTGAATTCTAAGCACATGAGCATTCTGGTCCTCGAGCTCAGCGCCAAGTCGTCTGATCCGTTCCTCCAGGCGCGTTTGATCCTCTTGAAGAGCTGTCTCACGAAATTCAAAGCCTGCGAGTTCTGTGTCCACCAAGCTCATGTCTGCTGTCAATTGTACTTTGGCCTGTTCTTCGACCTCGACCCTGGACATCAGCGCCGTGATCTCCTGATCCAATGCCGTCATACGGTTTGTCTGAGCTTCAATCTGCTGCGTCAGTAAGATTATCTTACCGCGTCTTGCAAGAACACCTCCGCCGGACTGTTGCCTGGAACCGCCTGTAATACTGCCGCTCGGACTGAATACTTCTCCGGCTTTTGTCACCAGGCGCCATTTCCCTCCAGTCTTTCTGAAGGCAGAAACCGCCTCGTCATAGCTTTCAAAAATAGCGGTACGGCCTATCAAATGCCTTACAACTGCCTGAACAGTATCCGGCGCTGTCACCAGGCTGTCAGCCATACCGACAAAGCCCTTGAGATCTGACAAATTTCCAAATTGTGTTGATGATTTTCCAATCAAGTCGAGAGGTAAAAAGGTCACTCGTCCCAGTTGCTTTGATTTTAGTCGTTCAATCAGCCGCTTTGCCGTCTGCTCATTGTCACAGATGACATTTTGGGCGCCTCTGCCGAGGGCGACCTCAATAGCCGTTTCATAGCCCTTGCTAACCTGGATCTGTTCTGCCAAGACACCCAGAACCCCTTGTAAAGCATTCCCCGAGGTCTCCTTTTTCAAGTCCTGCATCAATCGCTTGACACTAAGGTCATAGCCTTCATAATTGCGCTCCAGATTCTCGAGCGCTTCCTGCTCTGCCACCAGCTTGTGCCTTCGGTTTTCTTCCTGGCGTTTCAGATCCTCCAGCGTTTTGACTTCTTGTGCAGTAGCCTGGCGCATAGCAGTCTGTGACGTCAACTTATCAATTAAGACATTTTTTCTCTTCATGGCATGCTCTCTTTGTACGACCGTTTCACTGTACCTCTGAGAAATAGCCTCCAACTGAGCCTTAGCTCCGGCGGCTTCGGCCCCCAGCTCCTTCATGCGTTGGTCGAGATGAGCCATATAATCCCGCTTGACACGAATCTCTGACGCTGCCCGCTCTGATTTTGAAATCAGAGCTATAGCCTCACTGCGAGCGGTAGATTCCACTGATTCCAGCGCCGCCAACGACCCTGTCAGCGTTTCCATAGCTGTTTGCCGCTCATTCAGAATGGCTTTTAAACCCTTCAGTTTTTCAGCTATTTGTCGATCCGCTTCGACCAAAGCCTGATACTCAACCTCCAGAGCGGCCTGCTCGCCTTTTTCCTGATCCAGGGTCTCATGTAGTCTGCCATATTCAATTTCGGCGTTTCTGAGTTTTTCATCCCACAGTGCTAAATCCCCGTCCAGCGCCTTGTCTTCATTGTTAAATTTCAAGCGGTCCTCTTCAAGGCTCTGCCACTGGAGCTCCATGCTGCCAAGCATCTCCTCAAGGGTCTCAAGTCGCAGCTTTTTTTCAGTAAGCGCTGACTCTTCAGAGGCTTTTTCTTCTGACACTCGGTCATAGTCTGCCAACACTTTGTCAAGTTTCGCGGTCAGCTTGTCGTAGTCCGCCAGAAACACCGCGACCTCTATCTCGCGAAGCGCTTCACTCAAAGCGACATAATTCTTAGCTTTTTCGCTTTCCTGTTCCAGCGGCCCAAGCCTCGATTTCAGATCCATACTGAGATCCTCAAGGCGCATAAGGTTTAATTCTGTGTTATCCAGCTTTTTGAGCGCCTCTCTTTTCTTTTGCTTATATTTTACAATACCGGCAGCCTCTTCAAAAATCATGCGCCGGTCTTCCGAGCTGCCGCTGATGATGGAGTCAATCCGTCCCTGTCCAATCAGGGAGTACCCTTCCGTTCCCACCCCAGTGTCCATGAAGAGTTCTCTGACATCTTTCAGTCTGCAAGGTGCGTCATTGATCAAATATTCACTCTCGCCGGATCTGTAAAGTCTCCGAGCCAGGACAATCTCGCTGAAATCTATTGGAAATCTGCGGTCTTCATTTGAAAAATGGAGTGAGACCTCTGCAACGCCCAGGGCAGAGCGCCGGTGTGTGCCATTGAAAATGACATCCTCCATTTTCGAGCCTCGCAGGGTCTTAACCTTTTGTTCGCCGAGCACCCACCGTATGGCATCTGTGATGTTGCTCTTGCCGCTGCCGTTTGGCCCTACGACGCAGGTCAGCCCTTGCATCAAGTCAATGGTGGTCCGGTCTGCAAACGACTTGAACCCCTTCAGTTCTATTTTTTTAAGGTACATGCCGTCACCTCCCGTCACTTTCCGTCATAGTGATGATATACCTCATGGCGGGGACAGTCTCGTCCCTGATGACCCTGATTGTTCTCGCGCCATAATGGTGCTTTAAGTAAATCAGATTTCGCCTCTGATGGCCCACAAAACTGCTGAGGTCCTTGCCTCTGACATGAATCTCCAGATTTTTATCTGTCCAGAGAAAACGCTGTACATCCAGATCCAGGCGCATTTTAAATCTGAAGGTATCCACCAGGCTTCTAAATGCGGGATGATGTGGTCCTGCCAGAACTTCCCCCGAACCGCTCAGCATTTCGTTTTCCTGAAGTCCTACCCGAATCAGTTCAAGGTATGGCTGAGTCCCCTCTGCATTTTTCTCATCGACGGCATCCATCATGAGCGCAACACGCTTCACAGCCTCATCCAGTGATAATGGCATATAATTGCCCATTAAGAGCGCCTTCTCCAGGAGCGTCCCTCTCAGCACTAAAGCGGGATAAATTCTGAGGGTCGTCGCACCGAGTCTAAAGGCTTCTGAAATGCCCTTAAGATCCGTTGCAGGTGAGTCCCCCGGAAGTCCGACCATCAGTTGAAGACCAAGATCAATGCCTGCTTCATGAATCCTACCGGCAGCAAGCTCGATGTCCTCTGCACTGTGTCCTCTTTGCGACATGGAAAGCACCCGGTCGTCAAACGACTGGGCGCCGAGTTCAATCCGGCTGACGCCATAGGCCTTAAGTAATTTGAGGTGGTCCGGATCAATTGCATCCGGACGGGTTGACAAACGGATCGCCCGGATCAGGCCTTTTTGTCTGTAGTCCTCTGCGAGCTCCAGATAAGCGAGCTGCTCGGCATAGGGAAGCGCAGTGAAACTGCCCCCATAGAAGGCAAGTTCATGGGGCATCTCCACGTCAGACCGGGCCAGCCAGGCTTCAATTTCTTTTCTGGCGGTCTCTGCAGTAGTCGGATTATCACCCAAACCGGTTATGGTTTTCTGATTGCAGAACACGCATTGGTTGGGGCAGCCGAGATGCGGAATAAACACCGGAATTATCATGAGCCTGACAACGCCAGTGAAGCAATGGCAGCCCGGGCAGCTTCCTGCTCTGCTTCCTTTTTGCTTCGACCCTGACCCGCTCCTACGATCTCTTCGTTCAGCAATACCTGGGTATGGAATACTTTACAGTGATCCGGACCTTCCTCACGAATAATTTCATATCGGATTCGATTGTCCCGCTGGGTCTGAATCAGCTCCTGCAAGTGCGTTTTATAGTCGAGGAACACTTTCCCGGTGATGGCATCTTTAACAGCCTGATCCAATTGGCGGTAAACAAAATCTGCCGATGCTTCCATACCGCCGTCCAGATAAATCGCCGCTATCAGCGCTTCAAAAGCGTCAGCCAAAATTGAGGCCCTGCTGCGTCCCCCTGTCATTTCCTCACCGCGTCCGAAGCGCATCACCTCACCAAGCCTCAAAGTCTTGGCGCAGTCGCTGAGCGTGGCCTCACACACTATCTTCGAGCGTATTTTCGTCAGTTCTCCCTCCGGCAGATCTGTGTATTGCTTGAACAAACGCTCACTGATCGCAATACTGAGCACTGCATCCCCTAAAAACTCAAGACGTTCATTATTTTGAACGTTCTCACCTCTTCGTTCATTCGAATAAGAACTATGCGTCAGCGCTTCGGTCAGCAGCTTGCGCTGTTTAAACCGGTAGCCAATGACACTTTCAAATTGTCCATAATCCATTGTTATACAGCCCTTTCCGCGGCAAAACGCTTTCTAAACTCACTGCATAGAATGTGCTTAAAAAGCGCTTTTCCAGATCCCTATCAGAGTTATTTTATAGGTTTTGAGCAGAAAACACAACTCATTAGAAAAAACCCGCAGGTTTTTTTAATAACCTGCGGGTTTTGGGAAGATCTCAGGGAACAAGGTATTAACCTTTATACTTTTTGAGGATGAGGGTCGCGTTATGACCGCCAAATCCGAGGGAATTCGACAGCGCATACTCCACTTCCGCAGTGCGTCCTTGGTTGGCGAGAACTTCAAGTCCAATTTCAGGATCGATGTTCTGAATGCCATAAGTACCGTGCATATAATCCTCTTTGACCGCCAACAGGCATGCCACGGCTTCAATTGCGCCGGAAGCGCCAAGAAGGTGACCCGTCATGGATTTTGTGGAGGACACGCAAAGATTCTGCGCGTGCTCACCAAAGACGGATTTGATCGCCATGGACTCAAACCTGTCATTGTATGGTGTTGATGTGCCATGAGCGTTGATATAGGCAATCGCAGAAGGTTCAATACCCGCATCCGCCAAAGCGCTCTTCATGGATCTCGCTGCACCTTCACCACCCGGAGCCGGGCTGGTAATGTGATAAGCATCTGCGCTCATGCCAAAACCAACGACCTCACCGAGAATGTTCGCGCCTCTGGCGAGGGCATGCTCCAGAGATTCGAGCAGCAGAATGCCTGAGCCCTC
Organism: Acidaminobacter sp. QWL-03; assembly: GCF_058683855.1. Classification (NCBI taxonomy): domain Bacteria; kingdom Bacillati; phylum Bacillota; class Clostridia; order Peptostreptococcales; family Acidaminobacteraceae; genus Acidaminobacter; species Acidaminobacter sp. QWL-03. The sequence continues at coordinate 776,567 of NZ_CM178752.1, read as the reverse complement.
ACCCATGACAAAGCCGTCACGGTCCACATCAAACGGACGGCTGGCTGTTTTTGGATCATCATTTCGAGTTGACATGGCTTTCATACTGCAAAAGCCTGCAATGCCAAACGGCGTAATAGAGGCTTCAGTTCCGCCTGCAAGGACGAGATCCGCCTCACCGCGCTGAATCAGTCTGAAGCCTTCTCCAACAGCGTTTGTGCCGGATGCGCAAGCCGTTACAACACAATAGTTTGGACCTTTGGCATTCAGTGCCATTGAAACAGCCCCTGCCGCCATGTTGCCAATCATCATGGGGATCAGAAACGGACTGACACGTCCAGGACCTTTTTCCAGCATCTTGGCATGCTCTTCTTCCATAGTCAGGAGACCGCCAATACCCGAACCGACAACACAACCAAAGCGATCCGCGTCAACAGCCTCAAGATCGAGTCCGCCGTCTTCAACCGCCAGCTTGGCCGCTGCCACAGCAAACTGCGTGAAGCGGTCCATGCGCTTGGCTTCCTTCTTTGGTATGTAGTTCTCCGGTACAAAATTTTCAATTTCCGCAGCCACCTGCGTCGTATACTCAGAGGCGTCGAAGGACGCAATAGGCTTTATTCCGCAAACGCCTTCCCTGAGTGCCTTCCAATACGTTTCACGGCCTATGCCGATAGGTGTGACCGCGCCAGCACCTGTTACAACAACTCTCTTATTCAAACGGCTTCCCTCCCGAGAAATGGTACCTATTGAAAAAGGGGCAGCCAGTGCCCCTCAAGTCTTTGGTTATTCAGCTTTTTTGGACTGAATGAAGTGGTAAATGTCACCAATGTTCTTGAAGTTTTCAGCATCTTCGTCTGGAATTTCAATGCCAAATTCGTCTTCAAACGCCATGATGATTTCAACTGCATCCAGTGAGTCTGCTTCAAGGTCTGCCATCAGGGAAGTCGCTTCCGTAATGACAACATCCTCGTCAAGGCCGAGCTGATCAATGATAATTTCTTTAATTTTTTCGAACATAATGTCCACCTGTCCTTATCTTTTTTTTGTTTGTTTTAAATTTAACCCTACGTGAATAGACTATATCAGCAAATGTCTATTAAATCAACATGCCGCCGTCGACATGAATGACTTGCCCTGTTAAATAAGCGCTGTCCTGTGCGCACAGGAAGCTGACAACTTTGGCGACGTCCTCTGGTGTACCCGCTCTTCCAAGGGGAATCTGCGAAGTAAAGTGGGAAGTCGCGTCCTCGCTGAGAACACTCGTCATGTCGGTCAAAATGTAACCCGGTGCCACCGCGTTTACTCTAACACCGCGGGGAGCGAACTCTCTGGCAAGTGATTTTGTCAGTCCTATGACGCCGGCCTTGCTGGCGCTGTAGTTGGATTGTCCGGCGTTGCCCATGATGCCGACTACGGAAGTCAGATTGACCATAACACCATTTCTCGCCTTTAACATTAACTTGCCAACCGCTTTACTCATCAGGAAAGCGCCTTTCAAATTGACATTCATGACCTCATCCCAGTCAGATTCTTTCATGCGGATAATGAGATTATCTCTTGTGATTCCAGCGTTGTTGACGAGAACGTCAATTTTGCCAAACTTCTTGACAGCTTCAGCGGTTAGCCTTTCAGCATCTTCAGCTTTGGATACGTCCGCCTGGATGGCAATCGCTTCACAGCCCATAGTCGCCAGCTCTTCCACCAACGCTTTGGCTTTTTCCTCACTGGACGTATAATTGACGACCAGCTTGGCACCCTTTTGCGCAAATTCAAGGCTGATTGCCCGTCCAATGCCCCGAGTGCCGCCTGTAACCAGTACCACTTGATCCTTAAACATGGGCTGCCTCCTTCAATGTCTCTCTGAGCGCCTCAAGATCTTCCGGCTTTTCAACATTATAAACATTGACTTCTTTGTCAATTTTTCTAATAAACTTTGTCAGCGCATTGCCAGGACCGACTTCAATAAAAGTCGTGATGCCGTCTCTGACCATTGCGGCGACGCAGTCTTCCCAAAGAACGGAGTTGAAGACCTGTTTGACGAGGTTCTCCCTGACATCTGTATCAGCGTTCAAACGATCACCCGTCACATTCGAATAGACTGGATGCAACGGGACTTTGAAGTCGTATTTCTGCATTTCCTGTCTCAGTTTTTCCCCGGCTCCGAGCAGCATGCTCGTGTGGAATGGGGCTGATACCGGAAGCAATACCGCTTTTTTAGCACCATAATTTTTAGAGATTTCAATAGCCTTTTTGACCGCCTCAAGCTCGCCTGCAACCACGACCTGCTTAGGGCAGTTGAAGTTCGCAGGTTCGCAGATGCCAAAAGCCGAGGCTTCCTCACATACCTTCAGGACATCCTCTCGCTCAACACCCAGGAGTGCTGCCATACCCCCTTTTCCAAGAGGGACTTCTTCCTGCATGAACTGTCCGCGCTTTCTGACAATCCGCACTGCGTCTTCAAAAGTCATGGCATCCGCAGCGACCAGTGCAGTGTATTCCCCTAAAGAAAGTCCGGCAAAAGCATCCGGCTCAAGACCTAAAACTTCCTTGAGGGCGGTGTAGATGGCATAACTGACTGTCAGAATGGAAGGCTGAGTATTTTCAGTCTTCTGAAGTGCTTCTTCACTGCTGTCAAAGCAAAGGGCGCTCATATCCATATAGAGACTTTCACCTGCCAGATCGAAGATCGCTTTAGCGCTTTCGAACTGAGCGGCGAATTCTTTGCCCATGCCTACATATTGGGCACCTTGGCCCGGAAAAACTATTCCAATTTTACTCATCTTTCTGCCTCCTACCACTGCATGACACAAGCGCCCCAAGTCAGACCGCCGCCGAAGCCGACCATGACCACATGATCCCCTTCACTGAGTTTGCCTTGAATGACCGCCTCATGCAGTGCGACAGGGATTGAAGCCGCTGACATATTGCCGTACTTATCAAGATTGACCTGAACCTTTTCCATAGGCAGCTGAAGTCGCTTTGACGCCGCCAGAATAATACGTTCATTCGCCTGGTGCGGAACCAGGAAATCGATATCCTCAAATGAAACCCCTGAATTTTCAATGGCTCTGAGCGAAGCATTTTCCATGACGCGCACGGCAAACTTGAAAACTTCCTTGCCCTCCATCTTGAGGAAATGCTCACGGGCTTCTACAGTTTCAAGGGTCGCAGGCTTATCTGTACCGCCGGCAGGCATATACAGATACTTGCCGCCAGATCCGTCAGATCCCAGATCAAATCCCAAGAGGCCTCGGTTTTCATCTTCAGAAGGCCCTAGGACAACCGCGCCCGAACCGTCTCCAAAGAGAACACAGGTGTTGCGGTCCTTAAAGTCAATAATTTTTGACATAATCTCAGTACCTATGACCAAAGCGTGCTTATACATGCCGGAGGCGATAAAGCGGTCTGCAATGGCAAGTCCGTATAAGAATCCGGAACAAGCGGCTTCAAGATCGAAGGCTGCTGCTTTTGTCGCCCCAATTTTGTCCTGTACTATGCAGGCTGTTGCCGGAAACACCATATCCGGTGTAATTGTCGCGACAATGATCAGATCGATTTGATCTGCGGTTACGCCGGCATTTTTCAGAGCCATTTCTGCGGCTTGGATGGAGAGTGAGGAGTTGGTCTCGTTACCATCGGCAAAACGTCTTTCAGAGATGCCCGTTCGGGTACGTATCCACTCATCTGAGGTTTCGACGATCTTTTCCATATCAAAATTGGTCACAATGCGTTCAGGGAGGGCCATGCCGGTTCCTAGAATGCGACTCTTTCGGTTGATCAAAATATCATCTCCAGATGTTAAAACTTGTTATTTATTTCTCGTATTAGTATCTGCTACTAATATATACGATACAACGCCATATGGCAAGTCCCTGGGCGAAAAAAAACAGGCACTTACGTTGAAGTGCCTGTTCCAACCCGTGTTTTCAAGGGATTCGAGATTTCTTAAATTAGTCTTAAGCTTCAATTCAATGCTGTCTCAGCTTTCCTGAGGCTCGGCCGTCGAAGACTGTCTCGCCGCCTCGAGATCTTTTCTTCCAAGCTCTTCGCGGATCCGCTCCACCACTTGGCTTTTGACACAAACCTCGGCGTAACGGATGGCATTTTTAATGGCTTTCGCGTTCGAGCTGCCGTGGGCTTTGACGATAAGGCCTTCTGTCCCGAGAAACGGTGCGCCGCCATACTCAGTATAGTCCATTTTCTTCTTGAGCTCCGCAAAGACACCCTTAAGCAGCATGCCGAGCAGCATGTTCTTTTTGGTCTTCATCAGCTGAGCTTTCAGCATGCCGCTGAAGCTCGACGCAACGCCCTCGGACAGTTTCAAAATAATATTCCCGGTGAAACCGTCACAGACTATGACATCACACACGCCATCCGGTATATCCCGCGCTTCGATATTGCCAATAAAGTTGAGCTCACTGGCTTTCAGAATTGGATAGGCATCCACCACGAGAATGTTGCCCTTCCCCTCCTCCGTGCCGATGTTCGCGATTCCCACCGTAGGATTTTCAATGCCAAGGACATCACGGGCATAAATAGTTCCCATGACGGCGAACTCATAGAGGTTATGAGGCTTGCAGTCTGCGTTGGAACCCGCGTCGATCAGGACGCTGAAGCCTTTCGAAGTCGGATATGGCAGGCAGAGCGCCGGCCTGTCAAGGCCTTTGATTCTGCCGACTTTCAAAAGTCCGCCGGCTAAGAGTGCGCCCGTGTTGCCTGCAGAAAGGAGCGCGTCGATACTGCCGTTTTTAAGCATTTCAAAACCGACGACCATGGAAGCATCTTTTTTACTTTTAATGGCTCTGACGGGTTTATCTTCGTTCTCAATGACCTCGCTGGCATGATGGATCATCAATCGATTCGCATCATAGTTTAAAGAAGCGAGCTGTGCCTTGATCTGATCTTCCATGCCAATCAGCACGAGATCTGCGCTGATCATGGAGAGGGCTTCTACAGAGCCTTTAACGACAGCTTCAGGCGCATGGTCACCACCCATGGCATCTATTCCAATCCGGATTGTCATACTTAAGTCACACTCCCATCCAGGGCAACGAGAATGAACTTGCCCCTGAATACTTGATCATGATTGCTGGTGATATTGATGTGAATAAAATACTCACTGCCCCTGACTCTGACCAGCTCCGCTTTGGCCACCAATTTCTGACCGGCGATGACCGGTACGCGGTATTTGATGTTGGCAACGCCGGTCAAGGCGACGTGAGCGTCAATTACTGCCATTGCCAAAGACTCCGCCATGGCAAAAATGTAATGGCCTTTGACGATCTTGGTTTTTTCGAAGGCGAGCGTTTCGTCTGTCTCAAGGACAGAAATACCACGCTTGTTGAGTTCCAGATCGATCAGTTCTCCGACGATTTCGCCGCGCCCAAGGGTTTTTACCTTATCATAGTTATCAGTCGCAACCTTACGGACGCGCTCTCTCAGTTCAGGGATGTTCAGCTGCATGCGGTCCAGACGGATGGTCTGAATGCTGACACCCAACTCTTCGCTGAGCTCCTCATCCGTCAAAAATGGATCCTGAGTCAGAATCTCGGTCAGACGATTCAAACGCTCCTGCTTTTTATATCTGGCCATAGGGGAATCACTCCATTTGCTGTAGCTTTTAGCGCCTGGTCCTATTATAACATAAATATTTAAGTTCTGGCAGACCACCTTTTGGACATGCAAAAAGCAGGCTGAGATCAACCTGCTCTGAATACTGTTTGCGTATTCAATTGAATAGCACTGAATTACTTAACGGATACCACTTCTATGCCTTTATAGTAACCACAAGAGCCACAGACACGATGCGGTACGTTAGGCTCATGGCACTGTGGGCACTCAATGATGTTCGGAGCGTCCATCTTAATGTTCGAGGCTCTTCTCTTATCACGTCTTGCTTTGGAAATCTTACGCTTAGGTACTGCCATTGATCACACCTCCTTAATTCTGACTAAAAAAGTTCTTGAGGCTCTCGAGTCTAGGGTCGACCCTGTCCTCGGAACATGTACATTCATCCTCATTCAGCGACTTTCCGCAATTCGGACAAATGCCCTTGCACGAAGGATCGCACAAGACTTGAATTGGCATTGAGAGGTGGATTTCGTCGACTACAAGCCGTTCTATGTCGACATTGTAGTCTTCAATGAAAAGAGACTGCTCATCCTCTTCAATGAATTCGCCGCCCTGCCGAATGATTTGCTTTGTCAGATCCCGTTCGAATTTCAATTCGACTGGAATCAAACAGCGGTTGCATGAAAATTTAAATGTGCCCGAATAGTGGACATCAATTTCCAGCTCCACGCCTCTGCGCTCTACCATCCCTTTGACTTGAAAAGGTGAAACACCTTCTGCGCCGTAAACCTCAAAGTCGGATAGATCCAGAGTAAGCGTCATTTCAAAAGGCATTTGGCTCAGCTTTCCGCTGATCACATTTGTGAGATTGAGAACCATATGACACCTCTAGTTTACAACATGATAATTATATAAGCGGCCAGATCTTTTGTCAAGCATAATTACTTGCCACTTGCCAACCGGTCCACGGCTTAGTTATTATACACCTAACAGCCGTACTTTGTACACCAAATTTCGGAAAAATCTCAAACGAAATTCAATATCATAAGAAGACGCGAACCTTTTCAGGTTCGCGTCCTAAACCTTGCCATGTATGTTTTAAAGACCCGTAACTTAAATTCCTTTAACGATCTCAACTGTGTCGCGGGCAATCATCAGCTCTTCGTTGGTAGGGATGACGAGAACTTTGACTTTAGAATCGTCTGAATTGATGAAAGTTTCTTTGCCGCGGACGTTGTTGCGCTCGTCGCTGACTTTAATGCCCATGAATTCGAGGTTTCTGCAGATGTCCGCGCGGTTTGTGATAGAATTCTCACCAAGACCCGCAGTGAAGATGACTGCATCCACGCCGCCCATTTCTGCCGCGTAAGCTGCAATATATTGTCTGACGCGATCGTCAAATGTTTCGAGAGCAAGTGCTGCGCGCTCGTTGCCATCTTTGGCAGCATTCTCAATGTCTCTGAAGTCGCTGCTGACGCCGGAAATACCGAGGACACCTGACTTTTTATTGAGGACGTTGTTGATGCCTTCAATGTCGAGATTTTCTTTTTCCATGAGGAAAGTGATGATCGCCGGGTCAATGTCACCGCAGCGCGTTCCCATGATCAGGCCCTCAAGCGGTGTGAAGCCCATGCTGGTCGCGACTGACTTGCCGTTCTTGATGGCTGTAACACTGGCGCCGTTGCCAAGGTGACAGCTGATGAGTTTCAGTTCTGACATTGGCTTGCCCATCATGTCAGCGGCTCTTTCTGAAACATAACGGTGACTTGTGCCGTGGAACCCGTAGCGGCGAACTTTATACTTTTCGTAATACTCATAAGGGATTGGATAAATATAAGCCTCAGGCGGCATAGTCTGATGGAATGCCGTATCGAAAACGCCAACGTTTGGAACCGTTGGGATGAGTTCCTGGATTGCTTCAATGCCCATGATGTTCGGCGGGTTATGGAGTGGCGCAAGGTCGATACATTCTTCGAGCGCAGCCATAACATCTTCCGTGATCAGGACTGAGCCGCTGTACTTTTCGCCTGCGTGAACGACACGGTGTCCGACAGCATCAATTTCGTCAAGTGACTTGACTGCGCCATAGTTCTCATCTACAAGCGCCTTAAGAACTTCATTAAGCGCATCTTTGTGATTTTTCATAGGAACCATAATTACTTCTTTGTCTCTGCCCTCTTTTTCGTGCTTAAGAACAGAACCTTCAATGCCAATTCTTTCAACAAGACCTTTAGCAAGAAGAGTTTCATCCTGCATATTCATCAGCTGATACTTCAATGAAGATGAACCACAGTTAATAACCAATACGTTCATGATAGACCTCCCAATTAAAATCGATTGAACTTCACTCGTTATTATTATAAATTAAATTAGAAATATTACAAGTCAGAAACACAATTTGTATACATAATGCATTAATTTTTTCACAAAGATATTTCAATATTGTCAAGGGAGGTTCCAATGGCACTCAAGGCCGCAGGCATCATCACTGAATACAATCCCTTTCATCTCGGACACCACTATCATATCGCTGAGACAAAACGGCGTCTGAACGCGCAGGCAGTCGTCGCCGTCATGAGCGGGTCTTTCGTTCAGCGCGGCGAGCCGGCACTTCTTGATAAATGGTCCAGAGCTTCTGCCGCTGTTGAGGGCGGTGCAGATTTGATTATTGAGCTGCCTTCTCTTTTCGCAGTATCCAGCGCTGAGTACTTTGCCACTGCAGGCATTCACCTCCTGAACCAACTGGGGTTGGTAGATGTGCTGAGCTTTGGCAGCGAAAGCGGTTCAATTGAAACGCTGAGAACCTCAGTCAAAGACCTGTCTCATCTCGATGAACGCTGGAAAATCGCCAGAAAATCACATCCTGAACTCAGTTACCCTGCGCTTAAAGCTAAATTGCTGACGGATTCAGGTCTGAAAGCGGCATCGACGCCTAATGATATTCTCGGGATCGAATACATGAAGGCCATTGAGGCGCTTGGCGCCTCACTTTCCCCATTTACGCTCAAAAGGGCTGGACACGGCTATCACGACTTGTCTCTGGAACAAGTGAACCCTGAAAAACTATACTCAAGTGCGTCTGCGATCCGCAGTGCGCTTTTAACCGGCGCGCCACCTTCAACAGTTGAAAAGACCGTACCAGCTCAAACACTGGCGGCTCTGAATAAAGCCGCCGGCTGTTTCCCTAACCAACGGACAAGATTTGAGCTGCTGCGATACAGACTGCTCCTCCACACGCCTGACACCCTGTCTAAAATCCATGATATGGAGGACGGCCTGCCGGAAAGGATCCTCGCAGCAATTAAAAGCGCTGGAGACTATGAAGCACTGGTGATGGCCATTAAGAGCAAACGGCATACCAGAAGCCGTATAGAAAGAGTGCTTGCCAAGATACTTTTGGACATCCCCGCGACTATGATTGGTCGAAACCGGGGAACCCTGCCTGAATATCTTCGTATTTTAGCTTTTAATGAACGTGGGCGACTTCTGCTGAATCAAGCCAAAAAAACGGCGGGGCTGCCTCTTGTAACCCGCATCCGCCCCCAGGATCTGGAGGATCCCATCATTGGACCACAACTCCTGTTTGATATAAGAGCGACCGACCTCAGAGAAATACTGTGCGGCCGAAGTGCCTCAGCCCAGGATTTGACGCGGCCCCCCGTCTATGTCAAATAGCTTTCAGACAGTATTATTCAGACCTAAAGCACCCAGAAGAAGTGTCACGCAAAAAAGGGAAAATGAAATCAGGCGAAAAATCGGTTTGCCGTTTTTCACTTGATCATTCTCCCTTTTTTAATTCATTGATTTCACTTGAGGTGTGGGGGTTAACCCCAGACAACAAGCGGTAAAAGCTATCATCAGCGATAGGGTCAAAGCCAGGGTCTATTTATACTCTTCGAGTTCTCTTAAATTTTTGCGAAGTGTATCCAGGACATCATTCACCTCACTGGTTGCCCTGCTCATCATGTCGTGGACATACTCAAAGGCGTCTTCTTTCATGTTGGAAGAAAACTGTGTCGCTTCATGAACGATTTTATCCGCTTTTTCTCTGGCCTGGCGCACGATCTCATGCTCGTCGATCATCAGCTTGCGCTTCAGCTCCGCCTCATCCAGCAGCCGCTCTTCCTCTTCACGAATGCTGTCAATGGCTCTTCGCTCTTCACGCTGCGCGTTAGCAAGCAAAGCATCAGCACTTCTCTGGGCTTCCTCTAGAATTTGATTTTTTTGAGACTTAATCCACTTCACGTGCTGATACTCCTCCGGAAGCAAAATATGGATTTCCCTCAGAATTTCGAGCAATTCTTCACGGTCTGCCATTATTTTTCCCGTCAGAGGTACAGAGGTGGCGTTTTCAATTTTGTTTTCAAACTCTTCAAGAAGATCCAAAACTTTTAATTCAAGATGATTGGACGACATGGGTGTACTCCTCCTTATCTCAATCTATGCTGCATATATGCCAAAACATGGTCAGGGACTAATCCCTTGATGTCACCTTGAAACCTGAAGACTTCCTTTACCAAGCTGGAGCTCAAATAAGAATAGTGGACGTCCGTCATTAAAAAGACGGTCTCGGTACCCTCTCCAAGATGTCGGTTCATTGCTGCCATCTGAAATTCCGCTTCGAAATCCGAGATGGCTCTCAATCCTTTGATAATCACATCTATTTGGTTGGACTTTACATAATCAACCAAAAGTCCTTGAAAATGCGCAACCCGAACATTGCCGAAGGGCTCTACCGCTTCTTGAATCAGAGAAACCCGTTCCTCGACGGTAAACATGGGACTTTTGCTGCTGTTGCTAAGTACGCCTACAACGACCTCTTCAAAGAGTTTGGAAGCGCGTTCGATAACATCCAAATGTCCGTTTGTGATGGGATCAAAGCTACCCGGGTAAATTGCTATTGTCATTCATGTGCCTCCTGTATAAGGATAGCGCTGTGATGCCATAATGTCTTGACTTTAAAAAGCTGTAACCGCTGACAGCCTCCGGCAGTGCTCGGGAAGCAGGGTGCTCAATGACGACTATGGCATCCTCGGACAACAGATTAAATTGGTCAAGCTTTTCAAGCACCAGCGTTTCCAAAGCTGCGTTGTAAGGTGGATCCACAAAGACCAGGTCAAACTCAGAATTTACAAGTTGAGACAAAGCGGACACCCAGTCCTGTGTCAGAATTTTGGCAGCGTCTTGAAACTTTGCCCGTTCCAAATTTCGTGCTATAACGCGGGCACTTGCCCTGCTCTGATCCACGAAAACGACATGTTCTGCACCGCGACTCAGCGATTCTATGCCCAGCGCGCCCGATCCGCCAAAGAGGTCCAGTACTTTTGAGCCCTGGATTTCAAATTGGATCAAGTTAAACAGCGCTTCTTTGACGCGATCAGTTGTAGGTCTGGTTTCAAGGCCTTCAAGCGCTTCCAGCTTCAACCCTCTTTTCGAACCGGCTATGACCCTCATATTTACACCTTCTTATCGAATTCTATCATAAAAAAGGCGCTTTTCATACCGAATGTCATTTTTTTGAAATGAAAGCTCTCTTCCAGCATAATCTAAGTATAATCTATATCGAAAAGCTTTCAAAGACTTCATGACGACGGCGCCTTAAAAGTTCAATTTCATCCTGTTCCAACTTCTTTGTGTTCTCTCTTTGCAGTAAGTCCAGCACTTCTTTCTGACAAAGTGCCAAGATGTCGAGATGCCGGGACAAATCCGCGATCTTCAGAGGCGGAAGTCCGTGCTGCCGCGTTCCGAAAAATTCTCCCGGACCACGCAGTTTCAGATCCCAGTCAGCGATTTCAAAGCCATCCTGAGTCTCAACCATCTTTTTGATCCGCTGTTTTGCCACTTCCCCGGGTCGCTCTGCGACAAGATAGCAATAAGAAGCGTGTTCGCCTCTGCCGACCCGTCCTCTGAGCTGGTGCAGCTGGCTCAGGCCAAATCTGTCGCAGTCCATAATGACCATGACGGAAGCATTGGGCACGTTGATGCCAACCTCGATGACAGTGGTTGAGACGAGGAGGTCAAGGTGACCATCGGCAAACGCTGTCAAGACTTGGTTTTTTTCTGAAGACTTCATTTTACCATGTACCAGGCCCACACGTCGGTGCCTGAATGCCCCTGTCCGCAAATCCTCAAAAAGGGTTTGGGCGGACTGAAGGCCTGCGCTGCCCTCACTGTCCTCCACAAGAGGACAGACCATATAAGCCTGGCGACCGGTCTCGATCAGCTGGTCCACTTTAAGACACAGTCTCTGAAACTGCTTTTTCTGGACATAGATCGTCTCAATAGGCTTTCTTCCCGCCGGAAGCTCTCGCAGCAATGAGACATCCACATCCCCGTAAAGTACCAGCGACAAGGTACGCGGAATTGGTGTCGCAGTCATAATCAGAACATCCGGGCTCATGCCTTTTTCCTCAAGGCGGTTGCGCTGGCGAACGCCAAAGCGGTGCTGCTCATCTGTAATAACCAGACCAAGGCGGTCAAACACCACCTCTTCCTCAAGCAGCGCATGAGTGCCAATAATCCAGATATATTCCCCGCTGGCCATCCCTTCCCGCAGTTTTTTCTTGTGTTTCGACGCAGAGGTTAGAAGCGCCATGCGGTCAGCAGATTCCGGAAAAAGTCTTTTCATGGCTTCAAAGTGCTGTGCAGCCAGCAATTCCGTCGGTGCCATAAGGATGCTTTGATAGTCGTTTTTTGCCGCCAGCGCCATAGCAGCAAACGCCACAGCAGTTTTGCCGGAGCCCACATCCCCCTGTAAAAGGCGGTACATGACCTTGTCTTTTGACATGTCTGTGAAAATATCCATTATGGCGCTGTGCTGCGCCTCGGTCAGTCTAAACGGCAAAGCGCGCATGTAGTCGTCCAGAACATCCTCCGTTCTGAACGCAATGCCCTTACCGCGCTTGGCATCCACCCGCAGGAGAGCGAGATTCAGCTGGAGCGACCACAGCTCTTCAAAGACCAGCCTGTATTTTGCTGCTTTATATCTCGCCCTGTCAGTCGGAAAATGAAGCTCCCGGAGTGACGCCTGCAGCCCAGGCATCCTGTAGCGCTTCAGGATAGCTGCCGGCAGTGTTTCCTTGAGTTCAGGCAACACGGTGTCCAGTGCCTGACGGATCAGCGCGGCCATATCCCGCTTGGTAATACCTTCTGTCAGCGGATACAGCGGCATGATCACCAGCTGCTGCTCAAGTCGGTCGCTCTCTTTGAAGAGCTCTGGATGAATGAGTGTCACCTGTCTGCCGCTTTTATGGACCTGACCAAAGGCCGTCAGCGTTTCACCCGCTGAATATTGCTTCTCGAGATAAGACGCATTGAAAAACAGAAGTTCAAAGGGCGTCATGTCCTCCAGCATCTGAAAGCGCGTCATGACCCTGCCGCTTCCTGACCGCGTGGTCTGAATGGATTTAACAATGCCGCTTAGGGTTGCCAACTCCCCTTCAGCAACCTCGCAGACGCGTCGCCTGTTGGATTTGTCCGCATAGCCTCTTGGATAGTGATAGAGCATGTCTTTAAGGCTATTGATCCCAAGGCGGGCAAGGGCGGTTTTCTTTTTTATGCCAATCCCTTTCACCGTAGTCAAGTCCGAATGGGTATGCATGTCTGCCAAGTCACCTCGCCTGAGTTTACTGATTCCTTGAGAAACCATCCTATTTCCTTCAGCCAAGTACAAGAGACCGGCCTGAACCGGTCTCTTGACGGCATTACTCCACTGAAATAACGTAATAATACAAAGGTTGTCCGCCGTAGTGAAGTTCAAGATCCAGGTCCCCGTGAACAGCACCAATCTTTTCGACCAGTGCCTCCGCCTCCGCTTCAGAGACTTCGGCACCATAGTAAACAGTCACTATGGACGCGTCCTCATCCAGAAGTTTCTCTAAGGCATCCAGTGCCACCGCTTCAATATTCTGGCCCACGGAAACGATCTTTCCGTCACCCACACCCAGGATATCATCCTTTTTAATCTCGATGTCGCCATACTGTGTATCCCTGACTGAATAAGTCACTTGAAGGGTCTTGACGCTGTCAACGGATTTCGACATAGCCAATTCATTATCTTCAGGTGCCTTCTCAGAATCGAATTCAATCAGCGTCGCTATGCCCTGAGGAATCGACTTCGTTGGAATGACCGTCATAGGAAGACTGGAAACCTCTTTGGCCTGATTGGCCGCCAGAATGATATTGCTGTTGTTCGGAAGGATAATCAAGTGCTCGGCATGACATTCCTGAGCCGCTTTGAGGAAATCCTCCGTGCTTGGATTCATGGTCTGACCGCCTTCGACGATCACATCGACGCCAAGATCTCTGAAAATCTTGCTGAAGCCTTCACCCATAGCGACGGCTATGATCCCGTAGGCCTTCTTCTCCTGATCTTCTTGAGCCTTATCCGATGGTTGGTTCTCCACAGAATCCGACGCTGCATTCGGTTTTAATCCAACTTCGCTGTCAGATCCCTTTTCCAGGCCTGCACCATGAGTCAAATTGGAATGCTGTTCCCGCATGTTTTCAATCTTTACTGTGATCAGCGGGCCATATTTCAATGCTTTCTCCAGAGCCATACCGGGATTGTCCGTGTGAATGTGCACCTTGACCAGCGACTCATCCTGAACAAAGACCATGCTGTCGCCCAGCTTTTGAATTTCAGAGCGCAGGACCGGCACATCATCCCGGAGCGTCTCCAGAATAAACTCAGTACAATAGCTGAAAGTGATCATATCCGGCTCCAGTGCTGCGCCAGCTGCTTTCAACACGTTTTCGCTTCTTTCAACTTGAATTTCCACTTCCTTGCCAAGGACGGCATCCAAAAATCCAAGGAGAATAAAGACCAGGCCTTTTCCGCCGGCATCCACCACGCCTGCAGCTTTTAAGACCGGAAGGTAATCCGGCGTCCGCTCCAGGGTCTCCTCAGAACGCTTGATCAGGTTCTCAAGGAGTTCCTGGACAGGTACTGCCTGTTCCGTATAATCCATGCCATGCTCCGCTGTTTTTCGAATCACGGTGAGGATTGTTCCCTCGACCGGTTTCATGACGGCCTTGTAAGCAGTATCCGAGGCATCCTTAAGGGCATGGGCAAACTCAATGGAGTTCAGCGTCTGCTTCTCTTGGCAGCCCTTTGCAAAGCCCCTGAAAATTTGGGACAGAATGACGCCCGAGTTTCCTCTGGCACCCATCAGGGAACCCTTCGACATGGCTTTGGCGACGATCTCAACAGAGACCTCACCCTCATGCTTGGCGATTTCACTCAGCGCGGCATTCATGGTAAGCGACATATTGGTGCCCGTGTCACCGTCAGGTACCGGAAAAACGTTCAGCGAATCGACCAGATTCTTGTTTTTGTTCAATGTAGCGGCAGCCTGCTTGAACATCTTGGACAGCAGCACACCGTCAATTTTCATAATATCCAAAGGTCATCCCTCCCAAAATCAGGCTTGAACCCTGACCCCTTCAATATTCAGATTCACTTTCAGGACTTTGAGGCCCGTTTGGTTCTCGACACTGTACTTCACGCGTTCGATTATATTTTGGGCGACCACGGAAATTTTGGTTCCAAATTGAACGATGACAAACAGATCGATCACGATGCCGTCTTCCTCAGAATGAATCCGAACACCCTTAGAGAGATTTTCCTTTTTCAGCAGATTGGCGATCCCGCCAGTAGTGTTGCGAGATGCCATGCCTACCAGGCCGTAGCATTCAATTGCTGCCGCGCCAGCAATTGTGGCAATGACGTCGTTATTAATGAAAACTGCACCATGTGCGTTTTCTACTTTTATGGTCATATAGGTTCCTCCCCTTTAACAATCCATATTGATTTTACTATGATTCAAGTAGTGTGACAACCTTATCTGTGGCATTATACCCTAAATTCCTTTAAGATTAACTTGCAAACACAGAAATGATCTGTTAGAATAAATTTGCTTATGTGTTATTTGTTTTAGGGAGGTGTAACAATGGCAAGAGTATGCGAAGTGTGCGGAAAAGGCAAGGTCAGCGGCAATAATGTCAGCCATGCCAACAACCATACAAGAAGAACTTGGGCGCCGAACCTCAGACGCGTGAAAGCGGTCGTTGACGGTTCACCAAAGAGACTGATGGTCTGTACAAGATGCCTGCGTTCAGGTAATGTTGTTCGCGCAATCTAATTGGATCTGCCTTAAAGTCTGCCCCAATTTGCTGTGGCGGACTTTTTTGCTTTATTTAAAGGCAAGGCAAAAAGTGAAAAATGAGAAATCAGCCCGACTTCGGAGTATGAAGTTCGGGCTTTTCTTATGCCTTGTCCCTGCACTGCATCAAAAACACTTTTCCACTGTGAAGTGTCACCAGACCCTCATTGTCCTTCAAGTGATTGCTGACACCCAAGGTTCCTGCGCGCCTTAGGACCAGCTTCTCGCCGTCATACGCAAAGCCTTGGAGCGACACTTCTGCCAATTCATCCAGGGGCAGCACCGAAATATTGAATCCTTCTCTTCGCGCTACCCTATAGGTCCCAGGAAACAGCCGCTCGACTTCATTGTCAGGATCGAGCGCGCGAATCCGGGGACTTTTTTGTTCCAAACTGCCCAGCAGCATCAAATTGGCAAAGGTGTGATCCATTCGGTTCCCAAAGGCCCCATAGAGGTCAATGACGGCCTCACCCTCACTCTGTTTGCTAAGCTCAACGGCCTTTTGAATTGCCAGCTCCGTATCCGTCCAGTCCTTAACGGACGAAAACGTCAGAATCTGAGCCTCTGGATAGCGGGCTTCAATGGCCCGATCTCCTCTGTAAGAATCAAAATCTCCAATGATCAGGTCCGGAGTGAGCCCTATGGCTTCAGTGGCTTCCAGTCCCCTGTCCACCGCCAGAAGGAGGTCATAGCGGCTCAGCTGAGCTTTCAGCCAGCTTAAATCTTCAATCGACCCTCCGGTAACAATCGCGATTTTCATTTGACCGCATCCCGGAATTTCTGTACCTCCGCCTCAAAATCCGGCGCCCCAAACAGTGCAGAACCTGCCACAATAACGTCTGCGCCTGCTTTGACCACCTCGGCGACATTATCAGCCTTTATGCCTCCATCGACCTCGATCTCCAGGGTTAAGCCGCGCTCGACGACCGTAGCCCTCAGCTTCGCGATCTTTTCAAGCGCCTGAGGAATAAAAGCCTGTCCGCCAAATCCCGGATTGACAGACATGATCAGCACCAGATCGAGTTCCGGCAACAAGTCCTCCAGAACAGACACCGGCGTCGCAGGATTCAGCGACACCCCTGCTTTGACCCCCAGGGACTTGATCAGCTGAATCGTCCTGTGAAGATGCACCGTAGCCTCCTGGTGCACCGTCAGGATGTCCGCTCCGGCTTTGGCAAAGGCCTCAATATACCGATCCGGATGCTCGATCATCAGATGGACATCCTTGACCAGTCCTGTACGCCCTTTCAGCGCCTCCAGAACCAGTGGGCCGATGGTTAAATTAGGCACAAAATGGCCGTCCATGACATCGACATGAAGGTATTCGCAGCCGCTGCGTTCTATTTTCATTACTTCGTCCTGCAGATTTCCAAAATCCGCGGACAGAATTGACGGTGATAATTTCAACTTTAGTACCTCCTAGATTGCCTGATTTCATTCATGATGTGGGTGTAAGAGTTGTATCGGGACTCTGACAGCTTGCCATTTCGAACAGCCTCACGAACCCTGCAGTCCGGTTCTTCAAGGTGCAGACAATCATCAAAGCGGCAATTGCCCGGCAAGTGTTCAAAATCCGGAAAACAGGATGAGAGAAGATCATCTTCCAGGTCCCTCAGTTCGAGAGAAGTAAAACCAGGTGTGTCAACGACAAACCCCCCAGTCTCCAGTTCCAGAAGTTCACTATGACGTGTGGTGTGCTTTCCCCTTTGGATCTTTTCACTGACAGCGCCGGTTTTGAGTGCAAGTCCCGGCTCAATGGCATTCAGCAGTGACGACTTACCCACACCGGATGGCCCGGCGAACACCGAGACTTTGTCACTCAGCATCGACCTCAGTTCGTCAATATGATAACCGCTGAGCGAGCAGGTCGTCAGTATTTTGAAGCCGGTTGGGCCGTAGATTTCCTCCAGTTTCATAGAGAGTTGGGACGCTTCGTCATCCAGATCCACCTTGTTGAAGACGAGAACCACATCGAGCCCTTCCTTGACAGCAAGTACCGTCATTTTATCCAGAAGCACCATGTTGGGGTCCGGAAAACGCACCGCGAACACTATGACCGCCTGATCGACGTTGGACACCGGCGGCCGCAGGAGCTCGGAAGTTCTCGGCAAAATGTCCTCGATAGATCCGTTTTGTTTGGAGAAGAGGACGCGGTCCCCCACCATCGGCACCAGTCCCATTTTTTTAAACTTTCCGCGCGCCTTGCACTCGAGAATTCCAGTGCGGTCCTGAACGTAGTAAAATCCAGCAATTCCCTTGACAATCCGACCCTCAGACAGTTTTTCCCCCATTAATTGAATACCTCTTCATTGGAACTGACCAGAACATCGTCAAAATAAATGTTGATGCCAACAGTGCCAGTCCCGCTAATGGTCACGGAAACCCGCTCTTCTGACTTACTGTGAACCTTCTGATAAACTATTTCTGATGCGCCGTCTCTGACCAAAACCACTTTAACCTCGAATTCATCTTTTTCATAATCCAAAGGAATGGTCAGGGTTTTTTCGACAGGCTGCATTGTTGAATTCGGATCTTTGCCTTTGCTGACCACCAGGTTGACCCGGTCAGTCGGCTGAACTTCACGTCCGCCTTCGATACTCTGGGACATAACCAGATTCGCAGCAAAAGTATCACTGAAGTCATAGGTGACATCTCCCACTGTGATGCCGTATTGTTCAAGGGTCATCCTGGCGCTTTCCAGTGCACTGCCGACTATGGTTGGCATAATGCTCTTTCCAGGCACTTTGCCTTTGCTGACAAACAAGTCAATCGACGTATTTTTGGGCTCTTTGAGACCTGCAAATGGTGATTGACTGATGACAGTGCCCTCAGGCGCTTCATTCTCAATCTCCTCAACATCTCCAACCTTGAAACCGGCATTGACAATCAGGATTTCGACCTCTGCGAGAGGTTTTTGAACCAGATTTGGCACCTCATAGAGTTCAGTTCCAAGGCTTAGTGTAAGTGTAACAGTATATCCCGATTTCAGGAGAGTCCCTTCTTCGTGTGACTGTGATATGACTTCATTTGGGGCATAAGATCCGGAGTAAATTTTGTCGCCGACTTCACCTTTAAAGCCATGATCCTCGAGAAGCTGCAGCGCTACTTCCAAATCCAGCCCGGTCACATTAGGCACTGCAGTCGGCTGGCTCTCCTCCAGCAAATTTTTCATTATAAACCCTGCGCCTATGAAGATAACCGCCGCAATTAAAGCGAGCGCGATGGTTATGAAGAGCCTTTTTTTATCTGCCTTCTCCGCGCCCGGCTTAACCGTCTCCACCTCTTCGGTGGCTCTGCGCTGAGCAAACCGTGTTGGATTCGTATTTTCGAGTGAACGGGTTTCATCAAACAGCAGATCTTCATCAATTTTGGGAATCATCATGGTTTTGGCATCTTCATCAGCGCCCTCAATCATGACAATATGATCCGGTCTGAGGAGAACTTCATCCAAGTCGTTCAACATTTCTGTCACATTGGCATATCTGAATTCGGGATTTTTCTGAATGGCCTTTAGAATAACGCCTTCGAGACCGACACTCAGTCCCGGATTAAAGTCTGAAGGCGGTCTGACTTCTTCTTTCAAATGCTTCAGCGCAACAGCGACAGCGGATTCGCCTTCAAACGGAAGCCTTTTGGCCGCCATTTCATACATCAAAATGCCCAGGGAATAAATGTCGGATTTCTCATCCACAAAGCCACCCCTGGACTGCTCCGGTGAAGCGTAGTGCACCGACCCCATCATGTCTGTTGTATTGATAATGGTCGAGGAGGTGATGGCTCTGGCTATGCCAAAATCAGCGACTTTAACTGTCCCGTCAGTTCCAATCAGGATATTATGGGGTTTGATGTCGCGGTGGACTATATGGTTCGCATGCGCGTTTTCAAGTGCTCTTGCTATCTGCTTTCCAACGCGGATAATTTCTCTGTTTTCAAAGAAGCCTTCATATTCCTTAATATAGCGTTTCAATGTAGCGCCTTTTACATACTCCATGACAATATAGCGAAGGTCATCTTCATGGCCGACATCGTAGACACTGACGATGGAAGGATGGCTTAAGCTGGCAGCCGCTTTGCTTTCTTTATCGAATTTCCGGATAAATTCCTCATCCGAGACGAATTCAGGCCGCAGGATTTTGATGGCGACATCGCGATCGAGCAGGGTATCTTTAGCACGATAAACGAGTGCCATTCCACCGTCGCCTATTTTATCCAGGATCTCATATCTATTCTTCAACATGCGTCCGATGATACGATCCACTAGCGATCACCTCCCAGTTTTTCAATCCTTATAGCTACAGCGGTTATGTTGTCAGCGCCGCCGCGTTCCAGTGCAAGTTCCGTCATAAGATTTACCGATGCCTCCAGTGTTGCCTCATTGGAGAGCAACTCACAAATTTCAAATGCCTTAAGGTAATGCGTGAGTCCATCTGAACACAGCAAAAGAATGTCGCCCTCATAGACTTCAATTTCATGAAGGTCCGGAGACACACTGTCATCCGCACCCACAGCTTTCATGAGCACATTCTTCTGGGGATGGCTGAGCGCAGACTCGCGATCAATGGAGCCATTTTTAATAAGCTCTTCCACTAAGGTATGGTCTCTCGTCACTTGACGAATCTTTCCCTCGTGGACCAAGTATGCCCGGGAATCACCTATGTGGGCGACATAGGCGAGGTCCTCCACAACCCATGCCGCTGTCAGGGTTGTCCCCATCCCTTTACAGTCCTCGGTTTCATGGGCTTTGCTCCAGATGCGCTGGTTGGCCTCTGAAAAGACTTTTCTGAACACTTCAACCGGCATCATTGCGTTATTATCTTTTATAGTTATCAGGGACGCTATAGCTTCTATTGCAATACTGCTTGCAATCTCTCCTGCCTTATGTCCACCCATACCGTCCGCTACAGCAATAAGATTGTGCTGTTCGTTTAAATAAAATGCATCTTCATTATTTGTTCTGATGTTTCCAATATGGGATATTCCTGCTGCTTTCACCTAAACCACCTCTTTATATTAGACTCTGACCATTTTAGCGATAAAGAAACCATCTGTTTGATGGACGCTCGGGTAGAGTCTGATTAATCCATCTCCATCAGACCACGGTGTCTGCGCCAGTTTAAACTGCGGATTGGCTGCCAGAAACGCTGTGACAACGCCTTCATTTTCATCCGGATCCACCGAGCATGTGCTGTAAACCAGAACGCCGCCCTGTTTGACGTAACGAGCACCATTCTCAAGCAGTTTTGTCTGAAGTCCTACGAGCACCTCCAGATCCTCCGGCTGCCTTCTGAAGCGAATTTCCGGCTTTCTGCGTATGATCCCAAGTCCTGAGCACGGTGCGTCCAGCAGCACACGATCAAAAGCCTCCACCGCGTCGACATCCAGGTTGAGTCCGTCAACCACTTCGGGATGAATTATGGAAATCCCCAGACGGCCTGCGTTTTCTCTAATTTTTTCAAGCTTTTTATCTGAAACATCCCGGGCAATGATTGTGCCCAGATTGTTCATTTTCTCTGCCATATGGGTTGTTTTGCTCCCAGGGGCTGCGCACATATCCAGGATGCGTTCACCCGGCTGAGGGTCCAACACTTCTGTGACCATCATGGAAGCTATGTCCTGAACGTAAAGCTCACCCTCAACAAAAACTGGCCATTCCTGAATGACCAGATCCTGACCGGAATGCACTATCAGTGCATAATCCAAAAAACGGCTGATCTCTGAGGTTATGCCGTCCCTTTCAAGTTTAGCTCTGACCGTATCAGGCGTTGATTTAAGCAGGTTTACACGTGCTGTCAGAGGGGGGGTAAGATTGTTGGCCTGCATCAACGCTTCGCTGAACTGCATTCCGAATTTGGAAATCCAACGCCTCACAAGCCACTCAGGATGAGAGGTTGTAATGGATAAATAGTATATTTCATCTTCTGCCCGTTCAGGCAGTTTAAGGGATTCCCTGGATCTCTGAAAGTTCCTGAGGACACCATTAACAAAGCCGCTGAGGTGCCGGCCCTTTTTTTTGGACATTTTGACAGCCTCGTTGACCACCGCAGATTCCGGAATTCGATCCATAAATAAAAGCTGATAGAGCGATACCCTCAAGATCATATGAATAAAGGGGTCGAGTTTTGAGAGTTTTGTCTTCGAGACTTGTTGAAGCCTATAATCCAATAACAGTTTCTGTTCCAAAACACCATAAATCAACCTGACTGCAAGGCGTCGGTCTTCAGGTGACAGAACGCGCTTCTTTGACAGATTATAAACCGCATCGCTGGACAATAAGGCTTTATGCTCAATATCCATGAGCAATTCTATGGCAGCTTGCCGACCTGTAAGGTTTTGACCAGCGCTCGGATACTTTGTTTCTTTTGGGGATGTCATGATGATCTACTCCGTTTCGAGGCTTCAAATTGTCGAGGCAGGCTGAACTGACGTAAAGCCTGCGCTGCGGCAATCCGAAAACTAGATTTCCTTTAATTCAATAGGGACTTCAATCAGTCCCTGGACATGCGATCCCTGATCAAAAGCAGACGCACCAGCTCCATGACAGATACCGCAGCGCTGGCAACATAGGTTCTGGCCGCTGCGCCAAGTACTTTTTTGGAATTCGAAATTTCCTCGTCCAGAATATAATGGCCATCCACCAACTCTGCAATAGCTCTTGAACTGGCATTAAACTCTATTGGAAGTGTGACGATATGAAAAAGGACAGCAAAGAGATAGAACAGAATGCCCAGGTCCACCAGGGGCACGATTCTAAAGAAAAATCCAGCCATAATCAGAATGGGCAAAACGCCGCTGCCAAGATTCGCTATAGGCAAAAAGGCATTTCTGATCCGGATCGGTTTATACCCTTTCGCATACTGAATAGCATGACCCACTTCATGGGCAGCTACGCTGATTGCCGCAATGCTGTCGCTGCCATAGACTGTTTGTGACAGTCGGATTCTGTTGTTACGGGGATCATAATGATCTGTCAGCGAGCCTGCAACAGGCTCGACAATGACCTCATAAAGTCCGTTTCGGTCCAAAATAGCTCTTGCGACCTCGACGCCCTTCATGCGCCGGTAAGAGCCGACGCGTGCAAATTTTGTGAAGGTGGTTTTAACCTGAACTTGCGCGATCATGGCGAAAATATAAACGGGAATCAAGAGCAAAAATCCAAGCGAACCTGCGGCTCCCATATAACCACTCATTTTGACAACCTCCTAAAGGATTGAATAGTATTCTTAAATCTTCTGAGTAATTCTTTGGCAATAAACGCACTTGCTTCTGTGAGATCTGTCAGTTCTGTCACCTTTGGCTCTGCCTTAGGCCCCTAAACAGTCACCAATGATCAAACGATGTCCCAGCAAATAATCTGATACCTTCATTCTCCTGGAACCAGGCGCTTGAATTTCATAGAATCTGACAGCATCCTGCCCTGCCTTTACAGTAAAGGCGTCTCTGCTGACATCGAGAATAGTGCCGGGTTTGGCCTCAGTGGATTTATCATCCTGACTGAGTCTGACCACGACAGGTTTAAATAATTTCAGACGGACCTTGCCGCAGGATGTCACAGCCGCCGGCCACGGATCAAAGCCGCGAGACTGAGCGCTGATTTCATCCGCTGTCCTGCCCCAGTCAATTTCAGCCATTTTCTTGTCGATTTTAGGTGCGTAAGTTGAATGTTCATGGGCTTGAGGTTCTGGGCTCAAACTGTTATCCCGTATGGCTTCCAGCGTTTTTGTCAGAACAGCTGCACCTATGGACATCAACTGATCGTGAAGTTCTCCCCCCGTCACTGATGCTGACAGTTCCACAGCTTCCTTGAACAGCATATCGCCCTCATCCAGCCCTGCACTCATTTTCATAGTCGTGACACCAGTCTCTGTCTCACCGCTGACAATGGACCATTGAATGGGAGAAGCACCTCTGAGCCTTGGCAGCAGCGAGGCATGAACGTTGATGCATCCGTGCACAGGCAGCTCTAAAATCTCCTTAGAAAGGATCTGTCCATAGGCAACCACGACGATCAAGTCAGGCTGCAGTGCTTTTAAAGTTTCCATGGCGTCACTGCTTTTAATACTTTCCGGCTGATAGACCGTAATGCCGCAGCGCTCTGCAGCTACTTTGACGGGAGGCGGCGTCAGCTTGTTCCCTCTGCCGCTCGGCCTGTCTGGCTGTGTAAAGACTGCTAAGACCTGCGCACCTTCAAAGTTAATACACGCCTCAAGACAGGGCACTGCAAACTCGGGCGTTCCCATAAACACAATTTTCATGCTGAACGTTACGCCTCCTCTATGAGTTTGTCAATGAATAAAACGCCGTCCAGGTGGTCGATCTCATGACAGAGGGCTCTTGCTAAAAGTTCTTCACCTTCAATGACATAGGTCTCACCATTTTCGTTGAGAGCCTCTACCCAGACTTTTGCAGGTCTTCGCACAGAGCCTGCCCGCTCAGGCACACTCAAACAGCCCTCCACTTCAAACTGTTCGCCTTCTTCTCTGATGATTTTGGGATTGATCAGCACTTTGACACCTGTATCATCATAAACATCTATGACTGCGATCCGCTTGAGGATCCCCACCTGCGGGGCCGCCAAACCTACGCCTTCCGCATGATACATAGTATCAATCATATCGTCGACCAGATCCCTGATTTTTTGATCTATTGCCGCAACTTCCTTTGACCGTTTTCTAAGAACCTCATCACCTTCGGTCCGAATATTTCTGATAGCCATTCTAATATAATCCTCCTTACCTTTCGCGCCGGTACAGAATTGAATCGGCTGAAGCTCCATAATTACAAGACGCTGATCGCTTTGATATCCACTGTGGTTCTTACATCCTGGCGGTCCGCCGGAAGACTTCGCAGAATCTTTTCCAGCTCCGGAAGCATCTCTTCCTTATATTTTATTATAATTTGCCATCGATATCTATTTTTTATTTTGCCATAGACAGCCGGATGGGGTCCGAGTATTTCGAGGTCACCTTTTTTTAATAGTTCTGACGGCAATTTTGACTTTAACCAGTCATGCAAAGATCCCGCGCATTTCTCGACAGCCTCCGGCTTAAAGCCTGAAAGGATTATATTGGCCATCTGTAAATAGGGCGGATAGCCAAAGGCTTTTCGCAGACCCATTTCCTCTTCATAGAAGCCAATATAATCATGCTCAGCTGCCCTGACTATAGCAAAATGTTCCGGGACATAGGTTTGAACCACCACTCTGCCCTGGGTTTCTGCCCTGCCTGACCTCCCGCTGACCTGTGTCATCAACTGAAAGGTTCTTTCTGATGCCTGAAAATCAGGGAGATTCAGAGTTACATCCGCCAAAATGACACCAACAAGTCCCACATTGGCAAAATCCAGTCCCTTTGAAATCAATTGGGTACCAATCAAGACTCTGGTTTTGCCAGATTCAAAATCCGCCAGAATTTCCTCAAGTGCACCCTTTTTAGCCAGGGATTCACTGTCCATCCTGGCAGTCACAACACTGGGGAAGGTTTCTGCAAATGCCTCTTCAACCTTTTCGGTGCCACTGCCATAAAATTTAAAATAGCGGCTGCCGCACTCCGGGCACACCGCCGGAATCGACGATCTATAGTGGCAATAACTGCACCGGGCGTGATTCTGACCTTTGTGAAAGATGAGGCTGACATCACAATTCGGACATTTCAGGGCATAGCCGCAGCTTCGACACGAAATGAAAGTATGATAGCCTTTCCGGTTCAGGAGCAGCATGATCTGCTGTCCTCGCTCCAGGGTTTCCGTGATGGCGGTCTCCAGCTGTCTGCTGAACATGGAACGGTTGCCAGACATCAGCTCAAGACGCATGTCTACAATCTCCACCTTTGGCAGCGGCACCTGACTAAAACGCTTATGCATTTCCACCAGCTGATGCTGGCCGCATCTCGCTTCATGGTACTGCTCGATGCCAGGTGTAGCAGAGCCGAGGATCAGCGGCGCACTGTGAAGTCTGCTGAGGGTCTTCGCCACCTCCACAGCGTGATATTTGGGCGCCTGATCTGACTTATAGGAGCTGTCGTGGGCCTCATCCACCACTATGAGGCCGATGGTTCTGCAAGGTGCAAATAGGGCCGACCTTGGACCTATGACAATATCATAGTCCCCTCTCCCAATAGCACGCCATTGGTCAAACCGCTGAGACGCATTCATCCTGCTGTGCAAAATGGCGATGCGATCTCCAAACCGCCTTCTGAAGCGATCCACCAACTGTGGCGTCAGCGAAATTTCCGGCACCAAAATTATGACCTGGCGACCCTCCGCAATGGATAAATCCGCAAGTTCCATGTAGACCTCGGTTTTTCCGCTGCCCGTGACACCATGAAGCAAAAATGAACTGGATTCATGCTTCATCACACTGCTGCTGATCACATCATAAGCTGCTTTCTGTTCAGAGGAAAAAGCAACGAAAGTATTGGTTTTTCCTGAATCGTAATAAGCTGGAAAAGAAAAAGCTTCCTCAGTTTCGGACTGAATCCGCCCTTCTTCCTCAAGTTTTCTAAGTCCTGTCGCAGTTGCTTTTACTTCCTTTTTGAGTCGGGATTCTTCCACCCGGCCATAATCTCTGAGCATTTCGAGAACAGCGCGCTTTACGGTCTGATTTTTTGGAATTTGCTCCAACCACACATTGACTTCACCGGGTGTGGTGAGACTGAAAAACCGGTTATAACGTTCTCTGACCGCGGTGGTTAAATGCTCTTCACGAAGAATCACACTTTTTTTTAAACACCGTCTCATTAAGGCTGTTTGAGTGTCGCTTAACTCGCTCTGCATCAGCGGCTTAACACTAAGCGTATCTACGAATTGCCGCTCTGGATCACTGAGACTTTTCAGAACCTGAGGATCGGCGCTATGATCCAGAGTGAGTTTATAATCCCGCTTGATCACCGTCCCGCTCGGAAGCAGCAAAGAGGCCGCCTGGGCGTAATTGGTCAAATAATGCTCTCGGATCCAGAGTGCCAGTTTCACACGGGGTTCATCCAGCGCAGCTGTCATGTCACAGACACTTAGTACAGCTTTCAGTTTATTTGGTTGATCTTTGTCCTCTGACGTACGTTTGTGAACAATGACGGCTTCATGGGTCGCGTCACCGGCGCCAAAGGGAACTACGACTTTGCTTCCTATGACCGCCTCGCAGGCGAGCGCCTCCGGGATCCTGTAGGTAAACAGCTGATCCAGGGAACGTGTCATTTTCAGCACAATCACATCTGCCAGCAATTCGGGCTGCTTCCGGTTCAATGGTTGCTCTTGCACTTGAAACACCTCCACTGCATCATAAAGAAACAGGAGTAGATGCCTCTACCCCCGGATGGTATATTGGGTTGCCCAGTTTATCTCGTCCCGACCGGATCTGCCAAAGACAATAGATCAGCCGCCTTTTTCAAGATAGCCTTTGCCACTTCGGATTTCTCCATTTGATCAAACGCGGTCTGTTCACCGTCAGAGGTGATAAACGTCACGATATTGGTGTCGCTTCCAAATCCCGCGCCCTGAGCTGTCACATCATTCGCCACGATCATGTCCAAGTTCTTTTTTCTAAGTTTTGCAGCAGCATGTTCCAAGACATGCTCTGTTTCTGCTGCGAAACCAATAAGGACTTGATGCGTCTTGACTCTGCCCACCTCAAAGAGGATGTCGGGATTTCGCGTCAGCTCCAGTGTTAAATCTCCCTCTATCTTCTTAATTTTCTGGGTTTGTGCGGTCTTTGGCCGGTAATCCGCAACTGCAGCTGTCATAATGATAATGTCATAGTTTAAGTCACTCATGACGGCCTCAAACATGTCCCGGGCAGATTCGACCTTGACACGCTGAACGCCTTCAGGCGCAGGCAACTCGACCGGCCCGGAAACCAGTTTCGTTTCCGCGCCCATGGCTGCCGCAGCTTCAGCAATGGCGTATCCCATTTTGCCGGTGGAGTGATTTGTCAGATAACGCACCGGATCCAAAGCCTCGCGGGTTGGACCTGCTGTGATAAGTACACGTTTGCCTTCCAGCAGTTGAGGCAGATCATCTGTGGATTTATGAGCGAGCAGTTTGACAATTTCTTCGACAATCTGCTGCGGCTCAGCCATCTTTCCAACGCCTTCATCACCGCATGCCAGCCGTCCGCTGCCAGGTGCAACAAAGCAGGCGCCCAAATCTTGAAGCATTTTCATGTTTCGCTGTGTCAGGGGATTCAGATACATTTGTGTGTTCATGGCAGGCGCAACGAGAATGGGCGCCTGAGTCGCCAGAATTGTCGTCGTCAAGAAATCATCTGCAATTCCGGCAGCCATTTTCGCAATTACGTTCGCTGATGCAGGGGCGATTACATAGAGGTCTGCGAGCTTCGCGAGCGCAATATGTTCAACATCCCAGGTCCTGGGGGCCTCGAACATGTCCTCGACCACATAGTTTTGAGACAGAGACTGAAAGGTGAGCGGCGAAACGAACGCCTTCGCATGCGCTGTCATAATCACGTAAACATTGGCATCCAGTTTCTTCAATCTGCTGACCAAATCCGCTGACTTATAGGCAGCAATCCCGCCTGTGACGCCAAGGACAATGTTCTTGCCCGACAACACGCCACTCATTTGATCAATCCTCTTTGTCGAAATCGATGATTTCCAGCTTGTGTTCAAAAAGTTCCTGGGTAGCAATACTCATTGGCTTTTTGATGGCTTTGTCATCAATTTTAACTTCTGCGCCGTCAATTATCTGGCGTGCGCGTCTGGAAGTCAGTACTACAAGTGCATAGCGGCTCCCTGCAATATCGATCAGTTCATTAATAGGTGGTTTTAACACTTCGATTCCTCCTTGATTTCACGAATCAGTTCTTTCACAGACTGAGGCCTGATTCTAAGGCGTTCAGCTTCAATAATCGAGATCAACCGCGCTGTGGCGAGATCGACACGGTCATTGAAAATAAAATAATTATAGTTTTCCATTAAGTCTATCTCATTGTAGGCGGCGGTGAATCGCTTGTCAATGGCTTCGGCGCTTTCTGTTCCGCGGCCGACGATCCGGTTTTTCAATTCCTCCATAGTCGGGGGCAAAATAAAGACAAAGACGCCTTCGGGATACTGAGCCTTTACCTTCAGTGCACCTTGAATGTCTATTTCCAGCAGCACATCCACACCTTGATTCAACTGTTCCATGACAAACGCCTTTGGCGTCCCATAATAATTGTCGTAGACTTTGGCGTATTCGAGCAGTTCACCTTGCTGCATCAATTTAATAAAAGTGTCCCGCTCCGTAAAAAAGTAATTGACGCCTTCCTCTTCTCCCGTTCTAGGTGCCCTCGTCGTCATGGAAATGGATAGCTTTATATCTTCACGAAGTTTCATCAATGCCTTGCAGATGGTTCCCTTTCCAACGCCGGACGGCCCGGAAACAACCAAGAGCAAACCTTTTCTTTTCATTTTTAACGCGACTCCCCTTCAGATCGATTCTAAATCAGCAAGTTACTCAATATTCTGGATCTGTTCTCTGATTTTCTCAAGCTCACTTTTCAACTCTATGACGTCGTTGCTGATTTCAAAATCAGGAGATTTTGAGCCGATGGTATTAACCTCCCGGTTCATTTCCTGTACGAGAAAATCGAGTTTCCTGCCGGCAGCGCCGCCTTGGTCAATGATATCCGCAATTTGATCAAAGTGGGATTTCAATCTGACGATCTCTTCAGTCACATTGGTTTTATCTGCAAAAATGGCGATCTCATGGGCAATTCTCGACTCGTCAATCTGAATCCCCATATCTCCAAGCAGATCGGTGAGGCGATCTCTCATCTTTTGACGATACGCTTCGACAATCTGAGGCGACTGACTTTCGATCTTTTCGAGTCTCGACTTCATTTGGCTGATTCTTTCCAGGATGTCCACTACCAGCTTCGCGCCTTCGGTCTTTCTCATTTCAACCATTTGAGCTATTGCCGCAGCAGTGGCTTTTTCAAGAACGGACCAGATGGCTTCCCCATCCACTTCCACATACTCCACTCTAAACGCCTCAGGGTGTCTGGACATCAAAGACAACGTCACATCATCTCTGAGTGCGTAACGGTCTTTCAGGTGTGTAAGCGCAGCGTAATACTGATCCAGAACCGCATCATTCGGCAATATGGAATAATCTGCGCCAACCTGCTCTTCGTAATTGACATAAAGCTCAATACGTCCGCGTTGAACCTGATCCTTGATCATAGCTTTGACACGTTCTTCAAATGGATTCATTTTCTTTGGAATCTTGGCTACAATTTCTGAATATCTGTGGTTGACTGATTTTATTTCAACTACGATCTTGATTCTGTCGCTGCTTGCTTCACCGCGGCCGTATCCTGTCATTGAATAGGTCATAGTCCGTCTCCTGCCTTTTCTAATAATTTAAAACGCTGCCAGGGTTTCAACCTCTGCGACGGCAACGGCGGGACCCGTCATGAAGATCTCTTCCCGATCATCTGCATAGATTTCCAGAGTGCCGCCCGGTACTTTAACATGGGCATTTCGATTTAATCTTCCAGCGTGGCATAGAGCGTAAAAAGATGCACAAGCGCCGGTTCCGCAGGCCATAGTCAGTCCGGCGCCGCGTTCCCAGGTCACAACTTCAATGGCTGACTCGCCAAGCAGTCTGACAAAATTGACATTAATTTTTTGTGGAAAAGCCGGATGATTTTCAAGTGCGGGCCCAAAGCGCCGAATCTCAATTTCATCAAGGTCGTCCATTTCGACGACCAAATGAGGTACGCCGACTTTTAGGGCTGTCACTTTGAATGTTTTACCCAGGACTTCAATGTTCTCGTCCAACATGTAGCCTAGTTCAGACAAAACGGGAATCTGATCTGCTCCAAAAACGGCTGCACCCATGGAAATTTTAACTTGATAACCATTGTCATCAACACGCAGCGCTACCTCTTTAGGTCCGTCATCCGTCAAAACAGTGAAAAAACCTTCCCGGGCTCTGCCCGTTCTATGGAGATGCGCTGAAAAGCAGCGAATGCCATTGCCGCACATGGCAGCTCTGGAACCGTCAGAATTATAGTAAATCATTCTGGCAGCGAAGTTTTCGTCTTCAGCAGGCGCCACCAACATGACGCCGTCTGCGCCGACACCGAAATGACGGTGAGAAATTTTGGCAATCAAGGCTTGCCACTGAGTTTCTGTATAGTCTTCAGACCAGTCGCCAATCAAAAAATCATTGCCGGCGCCGTGCCATTTCGTCCATTTCAAAATAAAGGCCTCCTTCACTAAAGCAGTTCCTTATTTATTCTAACATACACTGAACCCGATTTCTTTATAAATTGCGGTGTGCGTGCTATACTTATTGTATTTCGGGAGGGATCTCCATGGCCTATGATGGCATTTTTATGGCGGCGCTGGCCGCAGAGCTTCAAGAAAAATTAATTGGCGGACGGGTTGACAAAATCTATCAGCCTGAGGGCGACACCTTGATTCTGGGAATCCGGAGTGATCGAAGCAACCATCGGCTAAAGCTCACTGCCTCTGCTTCAATGCCTTATGTTTCGCTCACGCATTCAAAGCCGGAAAATCCTCAGCAGCCACCCATGTTCTGTATGCTGTTGAGGAAACACTTGACCGGTGCAAGGCTCATTGACATTCGCCAGCGGGGGTTGGAACGGATTCTGGACTTCGTCTTTGACACTTACGATGAACTCGGAAACCGGGTAGAGCGCATTTTATGCGCGGAAATTATGGGACGGCACTCCAACCTGATTTTTTATCAGGCGGATTCATTGGTCGTCGTGGATGCGGTAAAACGCATCTCCAGTGCGGTATCCAGGGTGCGGCAAATTTATCCTGGTATTGTTTACCAGCTTCCGCCAGGCGGTAAAATGGACCTTCGGATCTCAGATCCGTCACTTCCGGACTTGGTATCTGCTCAGGACTCTTTAAATGGCAATCAAACCGTGACAGGCGCTGCAAAACCGACTTTTGCCCTGAAGCAATGGCTGCTGAATGCCTATCAGGGCTTCTCACCGGCGCTGTGCCAGCAGCTCTGTCTTGAAGCGGGTGTCGACGCGGAGCTTCCTGCAGACCGTTTGGACGCCGCTTCCCGCGACGCAGTAGAGGCAGTCTTGAGACGACTCAGACATCTATTGACAACCGGCACCCTTGAGACAAGGCTGATTCTGGATGAGACAGGCAAACCTCTGGACCTGACTGCGGCGCCGCTTTTAAGGCTCGAAGTCTCCGGGCTGTTATCCCCGGTCATGGAACCTTCGCTTTGTGTCAACCGCATGTTTGAAGAGCGTGATCTGCAGGACCGGCTGGATCAAAAGGCCGCTGCCATGAAAAAACTGGTGGAAAACCGGCTGGAACGCGTCATCAACAAGAAGAGCCACCTGGAGAACGACCTTCAGCAGGCGGAAGACGCTGAGAGACAACGACAATTCGGAGAGTTGATCCTCGCGAACGTCTACCGACTCTCAAAGGGTGATCACGAGGCCATTGTGGAAAACTTTTTTGAAGAAGAGGCGCCGGAACTTCGTGTCCCTCTGGATGTTCGGTTGACACCTGTAGAAAATGCCCAGCGCTGTTTCAGAAAATACACCAAACTAAAAAACGGTCAGACAGAAATCCTGACTCAGCTTGAGCAGACCGAGCGTGAAATGGAATACCTTGAAAGTGTTCTCCTACAGATCGAACACTCCACAGATGCCGCCAATCTTGATGCCATAAGGATGGAGCTGTCTGAAGAAGGCTACATGAAAAGCAAAGGCCGCAGGAAGGATAAACGTCCAAAATCAGCGCCCCTGCTGTATAAGAGTACCGAAGGCTTTGAGATCCTTGTCGGACGCAACAATGTTCAAAATGACGAACTGACGTTAAAGACAGCATCCAATAAAGATTTGTGGTTCCATACCAAGTCAGTCCCAGGATCTCACGTCGTCATTCGCACCCAGGGTAAGCCGGTTCGTGAGGAGACGCTCTTTGAGGCAGCTATGCTGGCTGCGTGGCATTCTAAGGCGCGTCTCAGCGGACAAGTCCCTGTGGATTACACCGAGATCCGCCACGTGTCAAAGCCGTCAGGCGCTAAACCAGGCATGGTCATCTACGTGCACAACAAGACGCTGTACGTGACACCGGACGAAACGGTCATCAAACGGCTGCAGGTATAATACACAAAAGATTTGAAAGAATACGAGGAGGTCAGTGCCAAGACACAGACCTCCTCGTATTCTTTTGGTATTAAGTCATTTTGGAATCAGCGTTCGTAAATGCTGACTTCATCTTTTTCATCCTGCTCCGTCAATCTCACCTTGACGATTTCCCGGTTTGAAGTCGGTACGTTTTTACCAACGTAATCCGCTCGAATTGGCAATTCTCTATGTCCCCGGTCCACCAATACAGCGAGCTGTATGGTTTTGGGCCTGCCAAAATCCATAAGCGCATCCAGCGCTGCACGAACCGTGCGTCCAGTATAAATGACATCATCCACCAAAACGACGTTGAGACCGGTAATTTCAAAATTGATATCACTGCCTGCACCACCCCGACTGACAGCTTCAGCCGGCAGATCATCCCTGTACTTGGTGATATCCAGTGCGCCCGTACGAACCGTGGTACCCTCGATGGCTTCAATCTTGGCGGCAATCCGTCTTGCCAGCGGTTCTCCTCTGGATCTGATGCCAATAATGACAACGTCTTCAATGCCTTTGTTGCGCTCTATGATTTCATGAGACAGTCTCGTGACTGCCCGTGAGATGGCCTGCGCGTCCATAATACTCGCTTTAAATTCCAGAATGATCCCGCCTTTCAATTTTCTCCAGTGCGGCCTTAAACCGTTCAGGCAGCTCCGAATCAAACGTCATCAGTTCATGTGTCACCGGGTGTGTCAGGCCAAGGGTCTTGGCGTGCAGAAATTGGCCATCCAGTGGAAATAGTGCAGTCTTGGTACCATAAAGAGGGTCCCCGGCTATGGGATGCCCAATGGATTTCATATGGACACGGATCTGATGTGTCCGGCCGGTTTCAAGCCGGCATTCCACAAGCGTGTAATGCCGGTATCTCTGAATGACTTTGTAATGAGTTACTGCAGGCTTCCCGCCAGTGACGACAGCCATTCTCAGCCGGTTCTTGGGATCGCGTCCTACAGGCGCCTCAATTCTGCCTTCATCCTGATGAAAATTGCCTATGACCAGAGCCAGATAGCGTCGAATGGACTTCTGATTCTTGAGTTCCTCCGCCAGTGCATGATGGGCCAGATCCGTCTTCGCAACCATCATAAGTCCCGAGGTATCTTTATCCAGCCGGTGGACAATGCCCGGCCTGGCGACGCCATTGATGCCGGAAAGCCGTCCGCTGCAGTGATATAAAAGCGCATGCACCAAGGTACCGGTAGTACTCCCAGGCGCAGGATGAACGACCATCCCGCTGGCCTTGTTGACAACCAGAAGGGCGTCATCTTCATAGATTATGTCCAGGGGGATATTTTCCGGTTCAATCTCAAGAGGTTCAGCCGGGGGCAACTCAAGTGTGATGACATCACCTGTCTTGAGCTTTTCTTTTTTAATATGAACTACCTTGCCATTGACGGTCACGTGGCCTTCCTTGATCAATTTTTGAAGATAGGTCCTGGACGTGGCGCCGGTCATACGGCTCAGATAAAGGTCCAGCCGCTCGTCCTGAGCCTCGTCAAATTCAAAACTTAAAACTTCATTTTGCTGATCCTGCATGTGACTGCCACCTCCCATAAAGTTTAAAAGCGCTTCAGGTAACGCTGCACCCATTGATAACTAAGACAGAGACAGGGACGAGCGTTGAATATCAAGGCTAGTCCCTGCTTTGGCTTTTTGGGATTCTTCTGTTACTTTGGGTGTCGGGTCAAACCGGGAGTGTGCTCTTTAGACTTTTTCAACATACAGCCTGACATCACAATCATTCAAGACATAGTCCTCATAAGCTGCCTGCTGACCGCGGATCAGCTCGACAGCGAGGGTCTCTCCCTTGATGTACGATTCATGTGCCAGGATGCCTGCATTAAATCGATCATCACATTCATAGAAGATCTTGATCTCATCCAGAACGTTAAAGTCATTTGCTTTACGCATCTGCTGAACTCTTGAAATCAACTCTCGGGCATAGCCTTCGAGAATCAGTTCTTCAGTCAGGGTGGTGTCGAGGATCATAAACAGGTTATTGTCCATACCCACGGTAAAGCCCTCTTTTGCTGAAATGTTGACGAGGACATTTTCCTGATCCAGCGTAAAGGATTCCCCTTCCAGATCAATGTCAAAGGTTCCGCCGCTGTTCAGGATTGGGGCTGCAGTTTGCGGGCTGACAGTCTGAAGTGCTTTTGAGAAAGCGCCCATTTTACTGCCTAAAATTGGACCCAGTACTTTAAAGTTTGGTTTCAGCGAGAAGTTCATGTAGAGACCCAGGTCTTCAGCAAAGACCACTTCCTTGACATTAAGCTCCTCTTCGATCAGGTCAGACAGATCTGAAATCAGAGCTTCATAACGTCCGTCAACATAAACGCGCTGGATTGGCTGACGCACTTTGATTTTGACGGATTCACGCGCACCGCGGCCCAGCGTCACCAAGTCGCGTATCAAGTCCATTCTCTGCTCGACGCGCTCATCGATCAGCGCATCGTCAGCAACCGGGAACATAGCCAGATGCACAGACATTTCACCTGTCAGGCTGCGGTAAATCTCTTCGGTCACATACGGCGCGAAAGGCGCTGCCAGTTTGCAGACAGTGATGAGTGTCTCGTAAGTCGTGTTGTAAACTGCAATTTTGTCTTCGGACATCTCCGTCTCCCAGAAACGACGTCTGGAGCGGCGGATATACCAGTTTGACAAGTCTTCATTGACAAACTCCTGAATCTTTCTGACGGCTTTGGTTGTATCAAAAGCTTCAAGGGCTTCAGTAGTTTCATTTACCAAACGGTTCAGTTTGGAAAGCACCCAGCGGTCGAGTTCAGGGCGGTCGGCAGGTGCGACAAATTGAGCCGTCGCATCGACTTTATCTGTATTCGCATAGAGACTGAAGAAATTGTAGACGTTTTTGATGGTTCGGAAGAACTTGCTTTCAACTTCACGAACACCTTCTTCGTCGAATTTGGTAGGCGTCCAAGCTGGGGATACAAAATAGAGGTACCAGCGGACAACGTCAGCACCATATTGATCAAACAATTTGAAGGAGTCTACAATATTGCCCCTGGATTTGGACATTTTCTTGCCCTCTTTATCCAGGATCAGGTCGTTGACCAAGACGTTCTTGTAAGGTGCTTTCCCCATGACGAAGGTAGAAATGGCAAGCAGCGAATAGAACCATCCGCGCGTCTGATCAATACCCTCACAGATGAAATCAGCAGGGAACAGCTGATCAAAATTCTCCTTGTTCTCAAAAGGCCAGTGATGTTGGGCAAATGGCATCGCACCACTGTCAAACCAGCAGTCTATGACATCTGTAACCCGTGTCATATTGCCGGTACACTTGTCGCAGGTCAGGTGAATGCCATCAACATATGGGCGGTGAAGCTCAATATCGAGTCCGATCTCTTCCTTGGCACGATCCACCAGCTCTTGTCTGGAAGCGACTGAAGTCGTATGGCCGCATTCGTCACATCTCCAAATGTTGAGCGGTGTCCCCCAGTAACGGCTGCGGGAAATCGCCCAGTCATTGACATTCTCCAGCCAATTGCCGAAGCGCTTTTCTCCCACGTAGGAAGGATGCCAGTTGACGGAATTGTTATTCTCAATGAGCTGATCTCTGAATTTGGTCATTTCAATATACCAGCTTGGCTTTGCATAATAAAGGAGCGGGGTTTTGCAGCGCCAGCAGTGCGGGTAGTTATGAGCCATGGTTTGACGCTTGTAAAGCTTCCCGGTCTCCTTGAGCCAGTCGATTATCTCCGGATCCGCATCCATGACAAATTTGCCTACCCATGGTGTTTCGGTATATTTTCCATCTTCGTTGACCGGCTGCAGAACCGGCAAGTTGTAACGAACGCCGGTATTGTAGTCGTCTTCGCCAAAGGCAGGCGCAGTATGAACTATGCCCGTACCATCATCCGTCGTGACGTAATCCGCCAAAGTGACGAAAAACGCCTTCTTTTCTGCTTTGACAAAGGGCATGAGCTGCTCGTATTCAACAAACTCAAGGGATTTGCCGTCCATTTCCTCGAGGACTTCATACTCTTTGCCAAGCACAGCAGGTGCCAATGCCTTAGCGACATAGTAGATCTCATCATTTTGTCTGACTTTGACATAGACCTCTTTTGCACTGACAGTTAAAGCGACATTGGAAGCCAGCGTCCAAGGCGTCGTCGTCCAAACGAGGAAGTACTCGTCCGCGTCTTTACGCTTAAATTTAACGTAGACTGTGGCAGTCTTGATTTCCTGATAACCCTGCGCGACCTCGTGGGATGCCAGTCCGGTGCCGCAGCGTGCGCAATAAGGGAGAATTTTGTGGCCTTCATAGATATACCCCTGTTTAAAGAACTGATCCAGGATCCACCACTCGGTTTCGATATAATCATTGTCAAGGGTAATATACGGATTTTCAAGATCGATCAAATAGGCCATGCGCTCGGTCTGATCCCGCCACACACTTTCATACTCAAACACAGACTCACGACATTGATGGTTGAAGTTTTCAATGCCATAAGACTCGATTTCCAGCTTGTTGTTGAGGTTCAGACGCTTTTCCACCTCAATTTCCACCGGAAGGCCATGGGTATCCCAGCCGGCTTTTCGCTTGACTTGATAGCCTTGCATGGTCTTATAGCGGCAAATTGAATCCTTCAACGCGCGTGCCAGGACATGGTGAATGCCGGGACGTCCATTTGCGGTTGGCGGTCCATCATAAAAGACAAAGCCTGGTCTGCCTTCACGACTGTTGACACTCTGATGCAGCAAATCAATCTGGTCCCAATGACCTCGTAATACTTTTTCCGTTTCGGAAACTGGTTTCTTCGACAATTCAGGATAACCCACGCATCTACACCCCTATTCAAGTAGTTCCGACAATCAGCCGGACTTAAGAAACAAAAAAAACCTGAGCAAACATGCCCAGGGACGATCATCAATCGCGGTACCACCCAGCTTGAGTCTCCGTAAAAAAAAGAGACACCACTCAAAAACCTTAACGCGGTTTGTACGTCCGACGCTTGCCTGGTCACAGGCTCACACGGAAGCTCAGGGGCGATTTTCCTTCAGCATGGCCACCGGTTTCCACCCTTTACCGGCTCTCTCGAGACGCAACATCTGAAATACTCTTCCCTTCATCGCTGTATACACTGCAAAATTATATTACAATTTCTTTTGAGCGTCAACCACATTTGTTGAAACCCACAGCGAGCACCTTGGGCGCAAAGCTATCAAGTGACAAAAGGCAGACAACAGCTGCCCTCAACAAAAACGCTTGAGCTGCATCTTGGTCCTGTCTTTTTTAGAATTGCCAAGGTTCGCCGCAAGTACTAAACGTCCATACCCTCGTACGGAAATCACAGCATCCTCCGGAACGGACTTATCCGGCCTGTTTTCAGGTCTGTGGTTCACCTTGACACGCTCCGCTTCCACGAGCTTCTGTGCCTGACTCCTTGACAGGTCAAACCCCACTGCAATAACAGCATCGAGCCGCGGCGACTTTACAGTCCTGAACAGCAGCTCACCGCCCGCATCCTCTGCAGGAAATTCTGACCAAAGGACTTCCCTGACGCTGACCGGATCTCTTGAGACGCGCGCCAGTGTATTTATGACAAAGGGCGCCAGTTTTTCCAGCACGAAAACAAAAGCGGCCTTCTCCCCAATTCTTAAGTCTCCAAACTTCTCCCTGGCGAGTCCCAGCCCGAGAAGACTTCCAAGCAGATCCCTGTGGGACCAAACCGCTGTCGCTTCAAGCGCGCTGATCTCGAGCAGCACCATAGGCACTGGGTGAAGTTCAAAAGGATCACCCAGCGGATAGAATCCTATGACACAGGATTCATAGCCAGGGTGTCCGCCTTCAAAGCGCATTACAGGCAAATCCTTGTCTTTTGAAGCGGCGAAGTGAGACTTGCACAAATCCTGGACCACCGGATTGACAAAATCCGTGAAAACCGGTCTATTCTGGCGCTGACACTGAGACAGCTGGTCATAAACTTTTGCCATTTGAGCGCGCGTCGAGTCCTCTCGTGCACCTTCCAGCCACTTCGTTCGGTCCATCATAAGCCAATGATAAAACTGGACAGCAGCTGTACAGTTATAATCAGCAGGATTGGCGAAAAGTCGATCATGCCGTTGTAGCCAAGTCGCTGAATAATCTGTCTGAACGGAGAGAGCAACGGCTCTGTCACCTGGTATACAAACGCAGCGATGGGATTTCGCAGATCTCTGATAAACCAGCTGAGCACCGCTCGAATCAAAATTAAAAATACTACCAGGTTTAAAAAATAAATCATGGTTGTCTTAAACAAATACATTTAATTCCTCCTGCTTTTAGAAGCTGTCTTTTCGTGTTGACCATGCGAAAACGCCTTTATTTTCCAGTTCGCCTCGTACATCCCCTGAAATATCCACATTGCTGGGTGCCAGGATAAAGATTCCCCTTGACACCTTCTGAATGTGCCCATCAATGGCGTACAGCGCACCGCTGCAAAAATCGAAAATTTTCCTGGCAAGTTCAGGGTCGAGTTCTTCGATGTTCAGAATTACCGGTTTTTTTGTCTTAAGGCTGTCAATGACAGCACGCGTATCCTCAAAATCTCTTGGCTGATATAACACGACTTTCATACTTTGACTTTTGTGAAGATTGACAACCTTATTCGGATTAGAATAATTTCCGGTTGCACCGGCATAACTCCGATCATACACGTCATCATCCTCCGCAAAGTCTTCCTCATACACTTCCTCATCCTGAGAAGTCTCAAATCCCATCATGCTTCTGACTTTGTCAATAAATTTTTCTGCCATGGGTTAGCGCCCCTTTCTCAAATTGCAGTGCTGTTCTTTGCCGATGGTCACTTTAGGTCACCTATTGCCACAAAAGGCATTTCAGCCCTCACTACTGTCTTTCACCAAATAAACCCGATCCAATGCGCACCATTGTCGCACCTTCCTCTATGGCAATCTCAAAATCATGAGTCATCCCCATAGAAAGAAACTTCATCTCAACACCTTGGATAGAAGACTCCTTTAAATGTTCGAAGATCCGGCGCATTTCACTGAATACTTGTCTGAGCAGCCCTTCATCTTCAACAAAAGGCGCAATGGTCATAAGGCCTTGAATTTTGATTCCGGGCAGCAAGGCAGCTTCCCTGACCAGCAACTCGACTTCACTGCTTGAAAGACCAAATTTTGTCTCTTCCTCAGCAGGATTCACCTGGATCAATACCGGCATGACCTTGCCAATTTTGGCGGCCTGCCTCGATATTTCCTGAGCGAGCTTCAAACTGTCAACGGAGTGGATCAGCGCAACTTTGTCTATGATGTATTTGACTTTATTCGTCTGTAAATGACCAATAATATGCCACTCAAAGCGATCCTCGAAGCTCGGCCATTTGGCTAACAGTTCCTGGACCCGGTTTTCTCCGATAGTTCTTACACCGGCCAAATAAGCCTTTTCCAAAGTCTCAACACTTTGAGTCTTTGTAACGGCGACCAGCTGAATAGCCTCAGGTGCCCTACCGGATCGGATCGCCGCCTCGCGAATCCGAGACTCAACATGCTTCAGATGATCCTGCAGCGTCTCCGTTGTCATCATTACTTTCACCTCTGTTCAAATTTATCACCCGACTTGACGCCGGTTGGATCTATCAACACCAAATTGCGAACTTCAAGTGTCTTGACACGTTCAGAGCCGTTCTCTGCGGTCGATGTCAGATACCCGTCCTTGACGATGGCATAGTCCTCATTATAGCCGAGGATTTTAACCGGCCTG
This sequence comes from Acidaminobacter sp. QWL-03, assembly GCF_058683855.1. NCBI lineage: Bacteria > Bacillati > Bacillota > Clostridia > Peptostreptococcales > Acidaminobacteraceae > Acidaminobacter > Acidaminobacter sp. QWL-03. The sequence goes on along the minus strand of NZ_CM178752.1, from coordinate 736,003 downwards.
AAGATCGCCCGGTGATCAATGTCGAGAACGAATACACCAGTGGTGCCATCAAGGGTGACAATGGAAGATTTCAATACTTTTAGACCTTGAAAATTCTCTCTGACAATTCGTACCTCCACATATCGCTTCGTATAAAAAGCCGGATGGAGCTCGTTGATTTTGATCACCAGAATCCCTTTTCCGCCGCTCTCAAACACATCCGCAACGGAGCCAACAATCTTGGTCCCATCAAATTCAACATCCAGCACTTTGTCTTTTTCATATAGGTCAATTTCTTCTTTCTCTATTTGTGCGGCAATAAACCAGGCAGAAGGATCGATCAATCTGTAAACAATACTGCCGGGTACAACCAGCGCTGTGGTTAAGTCCTTCATCACCGGCGGCAACCCGCTCATTAATTTCCCATAATCAATGGTGTACAGATTTTCAATTGTCAGCGTCTGTTCCAAGCCATCTGTCTCGTAGGAGACAATGCCTGCATCCTGACTGAAAAACTCAACCAGCTCACCCTCAACTGCTTCCATAGATCCTACATAGGCTTGTTTAAATGAGGATGCGCCTTTTCGCAAAAGGCTCTTATCGTCAAGTAATTTGACCTTCTTGTCGAGCTTCAGCATCAGATCCTTACGCAGTTCCGCGACGCGCACAAAGTTTTGCAGGGCAGCTTCCTCATGGATCGCATCTTTCAGTTGTTCAATTTCTTTATTGAGATTGTCAATATCACCAGTCAGCATTTCGTCAATTTTAATTGAGGTCAGCGGTTCTTCTTCGACTGATGCCGCGGCGGTCTGTCCATCACTCTGAATTTCCATAATCTTTTCACCGCGTTTTATCCTCGATCCGTCCTCAGCCGCATAAGCTGCACTGCCGCCCACGTTGCTTCTTACCAGGGTTTCCCTCCTGAAAATCACAGAAGCGTAGGTCTTATCAATGTCGAGTGTATCATAGGTCACTTCATACGCAGTGTCTTTAAGGAACCAGGTGCGGTAAATCATCATCCCAACCGCAGACAGGGCCAGCACCAGAATCAGCATGGACATAAAAAAACGCCCATAATGTTTGATTCTCATTTCACCCTCTCCTGTTCTTGACCATTTTATTTGTCTGCATCAAAACAATCGGCCATATTTGGTCACAATTTTCAACTTCCTGATTTGCCTGATATTCAATTCGACGATTTCATCGAGCTCTGTAATCAAAGCCAGAGAGTTCAGTTTTTTTCTGGCGCCGAGTATGCAGCCCTTCAGCTGCTCTTCATTCTCAAGCACAATTCTGACTTCATCTCCAATATTGACGCGTCTGCCGCCAAGTTTAAAAATCTTCACATCATACTGATCAATCAGGCTTTGAGTGACCTTGCGGCTCTTGAATCGAACCACTGCCCTTTTAAAGTCCATTGTTTCTTTAAGGGCAGACATAAGGTATCCCATCACGGACAGCATCAGCAAAGCAATCAGCAGCGCGGTCAAATGATCAAGCATGCCATGTCCCTCCTTGATCCATACTATAACTCATTCCTATTGTAAAAGAAGTGAGCAGGTCTGTAAAGTTATACAGTTCTATAAGCCAGGCACATCCCAAATCTTAAGGGCTTCAGCTGCCTCTTCGAGTTCGTGTTTTTTACCCCTCAGCATGAGCCGCTTTACAGAGTCTCTGGCATCTTCGCCTTCATAAAGGATTCTGTAAAGCTCTCTTGTGATAGGCATTTCCACCCCTTCAATCTGAGAGAGTTCATAAGCAGAATGGATGGTATAGTAGCCTTCGACGACCATTTGGATCTCTTCCAGCGCCTGATCAACTGCTATACCTTGTCCAATCAGCATGCCAAATCTTCGGTTTCTGCTGTGCAGGCTGGTACATGTGACAATCAGGTCACCAATGCCGCTGAGTCCTTGAAACGTAGCACTGCTCGCGCCGAGTGAGCGCCCAAGCCTTGCAATTTCAGCAATGCCCCGGGTCATCAGCGCCGCTTTGGAATTGTCACCAAATCCAAGGCCATCGCTGATGCCCGCTCCCAGTGCGATAATATTCTTCAGCGCACCGCCAAGTTCAACACCGACGACATCAGGATTGGTATATACGCGGAGCAGTCCGCTCGAAAACACGTCCTGCACCTGTTCAGCCGCAGCCCTGCTGATGGAAGATGACACCAGGGTAGTGGGAATCCCTGCGGAGACCTCCTCTGCATGAGAAGGCCCCGAGAGCACGACGTACCTGTTGTTCGGGAAAAAAGACAGAACTATTTCAGAGATCCTCTGATGTGTCCCGAGTTCGATCCCTTTTGACACATTGACAAAAATGGCATCCTTGGAGACCAGTTTGGCGTCAATTTGTGTCAGCAGACTTCGAACAGCCTGAGAGGCGACAGCGATCACAATGATCTCAGCCCCAGAGATCGCCTGTTTCAACTCCGAGGTCACCGTCAAATTGCCGCTGAGCTCAACGCCCTTAAGGTATTTCGCGTTGTGCTTTGTTTTTCCTATGGATTCGATCTGCTGAGGGTCGCGACCCCAAAACGCTACTTCCTGACCATTGTCAAGCAGCACTTTGACCAGCGCTGTGCCCCAGCTGCCGGTTCCTAAAACCGCAATCTTCAAGATTTCACTTCCTTCTTCTCCCTGACGATAAAACGTATTGGCGTTCCAATAAAGTCGAAATTCTTTCTCAGGAAGTTTTCAATATAGCGGACGTAAGAAAAATGGGCCAGCTCCTGGTCGTTCACAAACAGGATGAAAGTCGGTGGTTTGACAGAGGCTTGAGTCATATAATAGATCTTAAGGCGCTTGCCTTTATCCGACGGCGGCTGAGTCAGCATAACAGCCTCGTTGAGGACGTCGTTCAGCATGCCGGTCGAAATGCGCTTGGCGCACTCAGTTGAAACGTGCTTGATCGTGTCGAGCAATTTAAACAGTCTCTGCTTCGTGACCGCTGAGACGAAAAGGATTGGCGCGTACTGCATATACGCCAGCTCATTGCGCACCAATTTTTCGAATTGGTTGAATGTGTAGTTATCCTTCTCAATCAGATCCCACTTGTTGACGACAATAACGACGCCTTTGCCGGCTTCATGGGCATACCCGGCAATCTTTTTGTCTTGTTCAGTCACACCTTCTGTGGCATCCAGAACCAAGAGGCAGACGTCCGCCCGCTCAATCGCTGTCAGCGCTCTCAAAATACTGTATTTTTCAATGCTTTCATTGACACGGCTTTTTCTTCGAATGCCTGCGGTGTCGATAAAGACATACTGATCTTCGCCGTATTCGAAAGGGGTATCAATGGCATCCCGGGTCGTACCGGCAATGTCGCTGACGATGACGCGCTGCTCTCCCAAAATACTGTTGATCAGTGAGGATTTCCCTGCGTTTGGCTTTCCAATGACCGCAACGTGGATCGTTTCATCTTCCCCTTCTTCTTCCGATGGTTTTGGAAAATGCTTGACGATTTCATCCAACAAATCTCCGAGTCCCAGGACATTGATGGCAGAAATGAGGAACGGCTCGCCGAGTCCTAAATTGTAATAATCATAGTAAAACTCATTTGGCAGCGCATTGTCCACTTTGTTGACTGTTAGAATGACAGGTTTCCCTGCCCTTTGGAGCATGAGGGCAATTTCTTCATCCCCTGTGGTATAAGATGCTTTACCGTCGATCATGAAGAGTATGACGTCTGCAGTATCAATGGCAATCTGCGCCTGCTCGCGCATCTGCGATAAAATGATATCTTTCGAATCCGGCTCAATGCCCCCGGTATCGATCATGGTGAATCTGTAGTCGAGCCATTCGGCATCGACGTAGATTCTGTCTCTGGTGACGCCTGGTGTATCCTCGACAATGGAAATTCTCTTTCCTGCTACCTTATTAAAAAATGTTGACTTGCCTACGTTAGGTCGACCAACAACAGCAACAATTGGCTTTCTCATTTTGTTCACTCCTGAATTTTTGTTTCCACAAGGCTTAAGTGGATGCCTTCTGAATCAGATCGATCAGTTGATCGATCAATGCTTGCCCTTCCACTTTGACAGGTATCACTTCGGCTTCAAGCTTTTCACTCAAGCCAGCTACAGACCAGTCGTCCAAAAATACTGTTTCCTCCGACTTCAGCATGGCTTCCGGCATCAGCACCCATTTGAGATTTTGTTTCGACTTCAGCGTTTCATAGAGATCCGCTCCGGTCACCAGTCCCGCCACCGTAATGGTGTCGCCAAAAAAGCGATTGACGATGGGATGTATCCTGAGCTCCAAATTGGGCAGACGCTTCATGACGGCTTCTGCCAAGCTGGCCATAAAGTCACCGGCTAAGGTACCGGTCACCAGATCTACCGTGACCATCGGCAAAAACGCATTTGCACTATCTTTGTCAGGCTTTGACGGAAGATGCTCAAGGGCACTTAAGACTTCGGTGCCAAATTTCCGGATTAAACCGACGCCATTTTCGAGTTGCCTGAAGCCCTCGTAAGCTTCATAAGCCGGCACTTCCCGCTTTGCTGTCAGATAGAACTCGTCTGACAGATGAATAAATCTGCTGCCTCGTTGCTCGAGAAATTTGACCTGCCACTGAGTGACCTGATCGATGAGGTCGGATGCCGACTTTTGATCGTAGAGGGTTAATAGCGCAAGGCCTTCCCTGAACTTCGTCATGCCCACCGGCACTGCGGCGACGCTGACCAGGTTGGGACCCATCTTCGAAAGATCGCCCAGTGTTCTGTCGAGCTCTGTACCGTCATTGACGCCGGGAACGAGCACAATCTGCCCATTGACTTCTATTCTGTTGTCGGTCAGCCTTTTTAGCCTGCTCAAAATATCCCCCGCGAACCGATTGTTCAGCATTTGTTGCCGCAGCTCCGGATTGGTTGTGTGGATGGAGACATTTACCGGACTCAGCTGATAGTCTATCATTCTGTCAAGATCCTGGTCTTTGACATTCGTCAGAGTAACATAGTTCCCCTGCAAAAAAGAAAGTCTGGAATCGTCATCCTTGAAATAAAGGGACTGGCGCATGCCTTTTGGCAACTGATCGATAAAGCAGAAGATACAGTTATTATGACAGTGCTTGGCATCATCCAGAATTGGGTTACCGAATTCAATGCCTATCTCTTCATAAAAGTCCTTTTCTATTTCGAGTGCCCAGACCTCGCCATCAGGTTTCATGACTTCAATTTCAATCTCATCATCCCCGGAGTAAAACAAAAAATCCAGGACGTCCCTGATTTCTTTGCCATTAATGCTCAACAAGCGGTCGCCTGCCTCAATTTCAAGTTCCTCAGCAATGGAACCAGCTTCTACTTTGGAAATGATATGTCCACGATCCTTGCTCACTCGATCACCTCATTGTGCTCATTGAGGCACGCAAACGCGGCCATCCTGCCGGTATGGCCGCCATCTCTTCTATTCGAAAAGAATCTGTCGTCACATAGAGTACATAGCGGAGATACTTCTATGGCCTCTGCAGGGATCCCGCAAGATATCAGATTTTCCGCATTGATCCCCTTTAAGTCAATCTTATGCTTGTTGCCAAAAGGCACCAAATGCTCCGGATAAGCCTCAAAGAGGCTGGAAACATCAAAGCCAACTTCATAGCAGCATACGCCAGCAGCCGGCATAACAACGGCACTTAAGGCTTCCGGGCGGCTTCCATATTCCTTGATCATACCCTTGACCAGCGCCTCAGCGGCGCGAAGAGAAGTCCCTTTCCAACCGCTGTGGCAGAGTCCGACAGCTTTATGCTGCGGATCATAAACGAGGATGGGTACACAATCCCCGTAAAAGGTGATCAGCAGCACGCCGGGCTCATTCGTCATCAGAATGTCAGTTTCCGGAAAAACTGAAAAATCAGGCTCAAAGCTCGATTCAGGCGGCTCCTGGCCCAGTACAGCATAACGCGTGCCGTGAACCTGCCTGGTCACTGCTACCTTCCACGGACGAACCGGCAATGCGCGGATCATGGCTCTCATATTTACAATGGCCTTGTCATCAGGTTCGTTCGCCAATATCCCCATATTGTTGCTTTCAAAGATACCTTCGCTGACGCCGCCATGACGCGTTGTCATCCCGGCTATCAGCTCTGGAAATTTTTCCAATGATTGAAACGTTATATTTGACATTTTAAGTCCTCACTGCCCGGGGCGCTTTTTTTCGTTTAAGAGTTTGGTTAATTCGTCTACGAAAGTATTTATATCTTTGAACTGTCTGTAGACTGACGCAAACCGGACATAAGCTACTTCGTCCAACTCTTTCAGTTTGAGCATCACCAGCTCCCCGATAGCTTGTGACGACACTTCCCGATCCAGAGTATTCTGGAGTTTTTTCTCAATCCAATCCACCAAATGTTCAATCTGCTCCATGGACACAGGCCGTTTTTCACACGCCCTGATAATGCCGCCCAGAAGTTTGTTTCGGTTGAAGGATTCCCTGGTCGTGTCTTTTTTGACGACGACAAGCGGTACTTCTTCAATTTTTTCATAGGTTGTAAAGCGGTTCCTGCACTGGGTACATTCACGTCTTCTCCGGATCGACGCGCCCTCATCCGCAGGGCGTGTATCAATGACCTTTGTTTCACTGTCACCACAATATGGACAATTCAAGTACGCTCTCCCCCTACTAACAAAAGACCACCTGAGAACAGGTGGTCCCAGACTGAAGGCTCAATGGTTTTCAGTCGACTCGTTACCTTCTTTTTCTTAAAAACGGTGGAATTTCAAATTCTCCGGATTCATTGCCGCCGGAGCTCTTTACTACGTTCTGAACTGGCACAGCAGCTTCCTGAACCACTGGTGTTTCAACTACCGCAGGTGCTTCTTCCTGGACGACAGCCGGTTCTGCCTTGATTTCCTGAGCTGCCTTTTTAATGACATCTTCAAATCCAGTTGCAATAACCGTTATTCTAATCTCGTCCTTGATAGTTTCATCAATCACCGCGCCAAAGATTATATTCGCATCTTCATCCGCTTCTCTGGCGACAATTTCAGCCGCTTCATTAATTTCCAAAAGTCCCAGGCTAGGACCGCCTGTAATGTTTAAAAGAACGCTCTTTGCGCCATTGATCGTCGTTTCCAGGAGCGGGCTGTGAATCGCCTGTTTGGCAGCCTCAACGGCCCTGTTGTCGCCGCTGGCGCGACCAACGCCCATATGCGCGAGTCCGCGTTCAAACATGATCGTTTTAACGTCGGCGAAATCCAAATTGACAAGGCCAGGAATCGCTATCAAATCCGTGATCCCCTGAACACCTTGTTTAAGTACGTCATCCGCAATTTTAAACGCTTCGACTATGGAAGTCCGCTTATCCACAACCTCGAGGAGTCGGTCATTTGGAATTGTGACCAAGGTATCCACACGTTTTCTGAGCTCATCAATGCCTCGCTCGGCGTGGGTCATGCGGCGCTTGCCTTCAAATGTAAACGGTTTGGTGACTACTCCAACCGTTAAGATTCCCATTTCTTTTGCAATTTCAGCAATGATTGGAGCTGCACCCGTACCAGTGCCGCCGCCCATGCCAGCAGTGATAAAGACCATATCCGCCCCTTGAAGCGCCTGATAGACATCATCACGGCTCTCTTCCGCCGCCTTGCTGCCAATTTCTGGGTTTGCGCCAGCGCCGAGGCCCCTGGTCAGTTTTTCACCAATCTGAATTTTATATTCTGCTCTTGAATTATAGAGTGCTTGCTTATCCGTATTTATGGCTATAAACTGAACACCCTTCAGGCTAGCCTCAATCATACGATTGACAGCATTGCTGCCGCCGCCGCCGACGCCGACGACCTTAATCTGGGCAAATTGTTCCATATCGATATCAAATTCCAACACTATTTAGCCCCCTCGTCTATTCTATGTCATTCATCTTGTGTTTTCGCTAAATATTAATTTAATAATACCACAACATATTGTACATAAGAATATCTTTAATCAAATTTGATACCTTTTTCACGTATTTTTTGTCATTTTCTGCCGATAACTGGTAATGATATCCCTGCGTATGATCGCCAGGTTATTAAACAACCTCACACCGAAGGCAAATACGGCAGCATAATAAATTGGCACGCCTAAATTATCACCTATATAGGCGAGAAACGCTGCGAGTATGGCGTTGGTGAAAAAACCGCTGACAAAGATCACCATGTCAAAGGTTCCATCCCTTGATGTCCGAATGGCACCAAACACGGAGTCGATCGCTGCCAGAATGGCGACAGAAAAATAAATTGCAAAGCTGGTTGTAACTGACAATGGTATCAGGTAACCAATACCGAGTCCGACAATAATTCCAATGACAGCGATGATCATGGTTTGATTTCCTCCAACAGGTTCAAATAAAGGGGATTTTTAAATTCCGTATAGGCTGGAATTTTGACATTGATGCTGGAATTAACCTCAACGTAAAGTCCAATCTGCCGCAGCAATCCGGCATAACCGCTTGGTCCCTCAGCCACTTCTATCAGCCGATCTCTGTTGCCTATGGCAGTTATAACGTAAGGCTGAGCGAAAACCTGGTTATTGATCAGTATGGTAGGACCCGTGCAATAGAGTTCGGTCTTTCCCAGCAGAATTCTTTGGTTATTAATGGCGATGGCTTCAGCACCGGCATTTCTTAAATCGTCGATCAGCGCTCTGATGTCATAGTCGTGTACTATGAGTGTGTTCGGATCCTCACCTTCCTGTAAGTCTCTTTCACCATCTGAGACGATAATTACGACACCGGGGCCAGCCAGCGGCGCATACCCGGAAAAGGCTTTATAAAGTCTGATTTCTTCCATCAGCACCGACTCAAAGGACACATTCGGATCTTGAGCTGCTTCATATTGCTCCGACTTTTGAAGCAATTGATTCTTTAGTGCCACCAAACGCTCAATTTCTGCTTTTTCCTTTTCGATGGTTCTTTGAAGTCCGTCAAGATCTGAAATCTGAACGTATTTAAATCCGAGGTTGGTGACCTTCAGCTGAAGCGCGATCAGAATTCCCAGCGTGATCATCAGCATCATAATTATGGCTTTACTGCGATTCACTTTCACCGGACTTCCCCCATCTGCTTACTGCTGAACAATATTGGCATAGCGAAACTCAACTGCGCCCGCGTATTTCAATATAGTGACTTTCTCCATGCGTTTTACTTCTACGACATATTTCCGGTCCCTGAGCTCAGAAACAATACCCATTCTATTGGTGATGGCATTTTCAAGCGTGACGTTGTTCCCAATCGCCCGGATGACGAGAGGAAGATTCTGGGGGATTTTGTTGACATTGATATTCTCCCCTGCTGCTCTGATTTCAGTGGTGCTGAGCACTCTTTGGTCATTAATGCTTATAGCTTCAGCGCCTGCCGCATTCAGTTCATTGACCATGGATAAGATCAGTTCATAATCATAAACCAGATTGGATTCGTAAGCCGAATCAATGGACCTCTGAGGATTGTCTATCAAAACCTCAATGCCCTGGCCCGCGACATCCACGAGGCCTGATAACGCTTTATACTTGTTGAGGTCTTCATTCAAGTTTTTAATGAGGACACTGCCCCTGGATTCCGTTTCTTCGATTTCTTTCAGCCGGGCATCCAAGGTCTCGACTTCGCTCTGAAGCAAATCCCGCTCATTTTTCAATTTTGTAAGCTCTGTCACAAGCTGTGTGGACTTTTGGATTGGACTTAAGCCCTGGAGTACATTTTTTTGTACTGTTTTAAACTGTATGGCCACAAAAATGCCGAGAACAATACAGATCAAACCAATCATCAGCTGATCTTTTCCGATTTTCACGCGGGTTGACCTCCTATTGATCAAACGGTTTAAATGTTGGAAGGCCTTCCGTACTGACATCAATCAGCCCAGTCGAAGTGCCTTTCTCTTTTAGATTTTCATAAATCACGACAAAATTATTGAACCTGCGCTCAACATTTTCAACTTCGCCAAAACTGCCCTTTATACCATCTTCTGTTTGGATCTGAACACTTCCATCTTCATACTCTATCATATTTGTAAAGGTCAAGTGAGATTTTTTCATCAAAAAAACCAAATCTACGGTGTGGTCTAAAATCGACTGATTCTCCACTTTGATTTTCTCGCCAATTTTGAACTCTTTAAACCTAAATCCTGAGACACCGACCGCTTCAGGCGGTGAATCATCGACGCCAAGGACCCGCAGTGACTCATCCAAAAGGATATAAAATCCGCTGTTGTATATGCTTAAGAAAGGGGTCCTGTAGGTCAGATTCAGCTCTATGCCGGATGGTAAAATCTTACTGACTTCAGCTTTCTCAATAAATGGATGTGTCATCAGCTGTTGTTCGAGGCTGTGTTCAGACATCAGAAACACCAAGTTTTTACCCTTGGCAAGGCCCATTTGCTCAATGAGGATCTCCTCAGTCATGTAGATATTTGGCGTATAAATCAGTGTCTTCAAGCGAAAAAAATCGGTCATGAAGAGGCTGACTGTAAAAAGAGCCATTCCTGCCGCCAAGATCACAACGGCAACTGTAATGGATTTTGAAGGAGAATTCATTGACGCTTCCGTATTCATGGCTCATATCACCTCGCTGACAACACCTGAACGATGTCCTTTACAATGGCCGCGGCCGCGTCCTCATGTTGGATCGCCGCGAATTTAGACTTCATTTTTTCCAATTTTTCCGGATGATTGATCCAATCGTTAATCATACCGACAATTCTAGTGTCACTCAAATGCCGTTCAGGGAGTAAAACGCTGACACCGGCGCGTTCCAGGGATCTTGCGTTGTATTCCTGGTGGTTTTCACTGACATTTGGTGATGGAATTAAAATAGAAGGTGTCGAAACCGCGCAGAGCTCCGCAATAGTAGTTGCCCCTGCCCTGCTGATGACAAGGTCTGCCGCTGCCAAATACTGCGGCAGATCATAAAGATATGGCACTACCTTCAGATGATTGACCAACTTGAACTCATTTTGCTCAAGCAGTTTCATATAGCGTTCATAATGGGCTTTTCCAGTGACATGAATAATCCTGACTCTGGACTGATGTCTGTATTGATTCATTACCAGCATCATGGTCTCGTTCAGTTTTTTTGCACCGCCGCTTCCGCCAAAAGAAAGGACCACAAATTCGTCCTCTATTCCGATCTTTGACCTGCACTCAGCCTTGTCCAGATGTTTAAACTGTTCCCGAACCGGATTTCCAGTCAGGAGCGCTTTCTCAGGATGCTTAAGAGATGAAAGGGTCTCAGAAAAACTGATATAAGTCCTTTTAACTCTCTTTTCAAGCATGCGGATTGTTTTTCCCGGATGGACATTCTGCTCATGGATCGCAGTAAATCTCCCGGAAAGCGCACCAGCTAAAACAACAGGCCCGCTTACATAACCTCCAGTACCGAAAACGAGATCCGGATTGAATTTCTTGATCAGACCGTAAGCATTGAAAAGCGCACCAACTGCCTTATACGTCGTTTCTAAAATATCTCCCGGCGTTTTTTTCTGAAAGCCTTTGACATCGAGGCCTACAAAGCGGAATCCTGCCTTTTCTACAATATCTTTTTCAAGGCCGCGCTTTGACCCAATATAAAGCACCTCAAGGTCGGGATCCGCCTTTTGAAAAGCTTCAATAACCGCCAGTGCTGGATAAATATGGCCACCGGTACCGCCACCGGTAACTGCAATTCGCATATTCAGGACTCCCTTTGCTTCGTTTGAATGGATTTTGACTGTTTTGAAATGTTCAGCATGATCCCCATGGCAATCATAAGCATCAGCAGAAAGTTGCCGCCATAGCTTATGAAAGGCAACTGAAGTCCTGTTACAGGCATGGATGACGTCACAACCGCCACATTGATAATGGTGTGGATAGCGAGCATAGCTGTAATACCAGTCGCGAGAAACATGCCGTACTGATCTGGTGCATTCATGGCAATGCGGATGCATCTATAGATCAGGAACAGAAATAATAAAATTAGAAAGGACGAACCGACAAACCCCAGCTCCTCACCAACCGTAGCAAAAATAAAGTCATTTTGGGGTTCCGGAATATAAAGCTTGTTTAAAGTACTTTGGCCAAGTCCGACACCAAAAAGTCCGCCTGAACCTAAGGCATACAGGGACTGGATGACCTGCCACCCATCGCCAAAAGTATCTTTAAACGGATCAAGAAAGGTCAGGAAGCGTCTGGCACGCCATTCACTGGATAAAATTGCCGCATAGATTCCAACTCCACCGGCTGCGCCAAGGGTCATGAGCTGAAATATATTGACACCTGCAACAAAGGCCATTGCCATGAGAATTCCGCTTATCGTAATGGCATTGCTGAGATTAGGTTGTTTATAAATCAATACGAAATAAGCACCCACTATGATGAGGACTGGTAATAATCCTGATGAAAACTTATGCATTTTTCTCTGGCGATTTTCAAGAAATCCAGCCATATAGAGGATCGCTGCCATTTTTGCGAATTCACTCGGCATAAATGTCAGCGGGCCTATGTCCACCCACCTGACTGCGCCGTTAACTTCTTTACCGAGTGGCGTAAACAGGAGTCCTAAAAAGATAAAGCTGGCAATAAACAAGAAAAACGCAATTTTCCTGTAAAATTTATAATCAATCAAAGAGAAAAATATCATGGCGACAACGCCGGCACCTGCCCAGACCAAATGCTTTTCAAGAAAGAGATACTTGTTTTCCCATTTAGCCATGGCGTAATAAAAGCTTGAGCTGAAGACCATCATGACACCTGTGAATACTAAAAGCATCACCACTACCAGCAAAGCATAATCTATGCCTTGAGTTTCATTTTTCACGACCTTCACCTCAATTCAATGACACAGCGCTTAAAGTGCTCTCCTCGTCTTTCAAAGTTCTCATACATATCCCAACTCGCACACGCCGGCGACAAAAGTACCGCACCGCCTTCAGGCGCGCATGCTTCTGCCAGGACCACGGCCTCATCCATAGTCGCAACACGGGACACGTTTTCAAAGCCAAGCTTTTGCGCGGTCTCTTCAATAAGCGCCGCTGTTTCACCAAGCACAATAAGTTTTATAATACGACCGCCAAAGGCTTCTATCAATTCATCAAACGTACTGCCTTTGTCCATTCCACCTGCGATCAGGACCGTAGGACGCGTCATTGCTTCAACCGCTTTAATGGACGCGTCTGGATTGGTTCCCTTGGAATCGTTGTAATAATAAACGTTATTAACTTCACGAACAAATTCAATGCGATGCTCTACACCTTGAAAAGACTTTAGCACTGTGGCAATTACCTCAGGCCTTAATCCCGCGAAGTAGGCAATTCCGGCTGCCGCCAAAGCATTTTCAAGATTATGGCTGCCGGGGATAAAAATTTCACTTTTGTGAACGATCCTTTCTCTAATACCGTACTTTGCATCCACCAAGATCAAATCACCGGAAACGGAATCACAAAAGACGCCGTCCTCCACCTCCGCTTTTCTGCTGAACAACGTGACTCTGGCGCCGGTTTTCGCCGCACGTTCCTTGAGTGCCAAGGTCTCGGGATTATCAGCGTTTAAAAGAACAACATCCCCTGCCGCAGCATTTTCAAAAATTCTGCACTTGGCGTCAATGTAATTTTCCATGGTTTTATGTCTGTTTAAATGATCCGGTGTCACATTCAGGATAGCTGAGACGGATGGATGAAACGCATGAATGGATTCGAGCTGAAAGCTGCTGACCTCAGTGATCCAGCAGGTCTCATCCGTGGACGTCGACGCAAGCTCGACAACAGACTGACCAATATTTCCGGCTACGATGGCATGTTTACCCGCCGCTTTGAAAATTTCCCCGGTCAACGCCGTGGTAGTAGTTTTTCCGTTTGTGCCGGTGATAGCGAAAAACTTTCCCTCTGCAAGCCTGAAACCGAGTTCGAGTTCACCAATAATTTCAATTCCGGCTGATTTTGCTGCCGTAATATAGGGCAGATCCATGGGTACACCGGGGCTGACGAGGATCAGATCGTAGTTTGTGATTTCTTCAACCTTGGGATGCCCGCCAAAAAGAGTGTTTCTGTAACAGCCTGCCAAAGTAGGCAAAATACTGTCGAAGGCTTCTGCCGATTTCAAATCATTCAAATCAACTGAGTAACCTAACTGATTCAATGCCTTAACTGCCGGAATCCCCGACTTGGCGAGTCCAACGACTAACGCTCTCTTCTCTCCTGTCATTCCATTGCCCCCTTATAGACGCAGCAGCCACAAACTGAGTAAACAGCCTAGCGCGGTCACAGCGTTGAATACAACGACTACTTTAGTCTCATGCCAGCCTGACAACTCAAAATGGTGATGAAGTGGCGCCATTTTAAACAAGCGCTTTTGTCTGAGTTTGTACGACCCCACCTGAAGCACGACACTGACTGTCTCGATGACATAAATCACCCCAAAAATAAGGATCCAGAGCACCGTCCCTGTTGAAAGCGACAATGCGGTTACAGCGCCGCCGAGGGCCAGTGAACCCACATCACCCATAAAAACCTTGGCGGGGTAGCGGTTAAAAAAGAGAAACGCTGTCAACCCGCCCGCCAAAATTGAAGCAAGTTCGCCATTTTCAAAAGCGCCCAAGCGGTAGGAGATCACCGCTAAGGTCAATGACACCAGCGTTGTTACAGAGCCTGCCAATCCATCCAGTCCATCTGTCAGGTTAATACCATTGGAAAGCGCCAGAATCACAAAGGTCACAAACGGATAGTAGAGGATCCCCAGATCCAGCACTTGCCCGGTTCCCGGAAGGAGAATCCCCGTTCCAAAAGCCAAACCGGCATACCAGGCTCCAGCTAAAGCAACAGCGAATTGTCCGACTAATTTTTGCCACGCTCGAAGTCCTAAATTCTTTTTTCGAATAATTTTTAAATAGTCGTCCGCAAAACCGACGACTCCAAGGCCGCCAAACAAGAGTAAAAACAACTTGACTTCCGGTCCAAACCTGCCCCGCATGAGTATGACACCTACGACCGCGGTCATGAAAATCAGACCGCCCATAGTCGGTGTTCCGGATTTTGCCAGATGTGCCTTTGGACCTTCCTCGCGGATGCTCTGACCAAATTTCATTTTTCTCAGCAAAGGGATCAGCGCAAATCCGAGCCCTATTCCAACAGCCAGTGTTAAAGCACCC
This sequence comes from Acidaminobacter sp. QWL-03, assembly GCF_058683855.1. NCBI lineage: Bacteria > Bacillati > Bacillota > Clostridia > Peptostreptococcales > Acidaminobacteraceae > Acidaminobacter > Acidaminobacter sp. QWL-03. Next base: position 720,943 of record NZ_CM178752.1, on the reverse strand, counting down.
ACCAGCAAATATGTTTGAATCATAAAACGCCTCCACAGTTTCTAAGTTTGCTGATCAATTCTCAAATTTAAGTATCATTCTAAATAGTAGCATTTTTGGACGCCACTGAAATATTAAGCGCCTCAAGTGCTTCTTCCCTGTCATCAAAATGATGTTTGGTTGACCCAATGATTTGGTAAGGTTCATGTCCTTTACCTGCCAGGATCAGAATATCCCCGTGCTCCAACTGGTGAATCGCGGATTGAATCGCAATGCGCCGATCAGTCTCAACAATCACCTTATTCATCAGCGCTTCCGGAATACCCGACAAAATCTCCGTCAAAATTGACTCCGGTGTTTCTGATCTTGGATTATCACTGGTCAGATAAACGGCGTCTGCCAGCGTCGCCGCAAGCCGACCCATGACCGGTCGCTTCATCCGGTCTCTGTCACCACCACAGCCAAATAAGATGTGAAGTTTGCCCCGCGTCATTTCCCTGGCGATCTCAAGAACGTTCCTCAGCGCGTCTGGCGTGTGGGCAAAATCGACGAAAACATCAAAAGGCCACAACCCCTCAATGCGCTCCATTCTGCCCGGTACTGCTTTCAGACTTCCGGAAGAACGAATCACGGCATCAGTTTCAAAGCCAAGCACCGACAAAGTCGCAAAAACTGCCAAAGTATTAAAAACCTGGATTCGTCCGAGCCCAGGAACGCATACCTTTGATTCAGCCTCTGGCATTTTTAGAGTAAATTCAGTACCAAGGGGCGTCCAAGAAATCCCCTCCGCTCTAAAATCACATTCCCCGGACAAACCATAGGTGACCACCGGCTTCCCAGACGCGCGCAGGCGCTCGACCAGGCGCTTTCCATAAGCGTCCTCCCAGTTGACGACCGAAGTGCCCTGATTCATTTCAAAGAGCCTCAGCTTCGCCTGAAAATATGACTCCATATCTCCATGAAAGTCCAGATGATCTTCCGTCAAATTCGTGAATACAGCGCATTTAAACTGTGTGTGGTCTACACGCCCTAATTCAAGTCCATGTGACGACACTTCCATAATCAGATGCGACACGCCGGCATCCACAGCAGCACGAAACAACCTCTGGAGCGCCACCGGCTCGAGTGTGGTGTTCTGTGTTTCAAAAGTCAGATCCCCAATGCGGTTGCCGATGGTTCCAAATACTCCCACCCGCTTCCCTTGACTCTCCAGAGCATCCGCAAGCATTTGAGCCACCGAAGTTTTGCCATTCGTGCCAGTAATGCCAACCACAGTCATAGCTTCAGAGGGATTTTCATAGAAGCGCGAACCCAGGCGTGCAAGACTGCGGCTCAGGTCATGAACGTGTACAACACATTGAAAAACTGACGATTCGAGGTCAATGTTCAGCCCTTCTTTGGGTTTTTCAACTAAAGCTGCAATTGCCCCTTGGCTTGCTGCCTGGCTCAAATAACGATGGCCATCTGTGGTGCTGCCTTCCAGTGCAATAAACAGGTCTCCCGAGCCTATACTTCTTGAGTCCGTTTGTATACCCGTTATTTCAACGTCCAGGTGTCCTTTAAGACACTCGTAAGATAGTCCCTCCAGCAAATATTCCAAATTCAAGCGGCATCCACCTCTGTCCTGAAAATTGATAAAACAAAAAGGCAATTTAGTATACAACAAATTGCCTTCTTATTATAGCATTTTTAAAACTATTTTTTAATGCGTCGTATCAAAAGACAAGATTACAATTGAGTGTTGACGAATTTTTTCTCCCGCGGCGGGATACTGCATTTGCACGATCGCTTCGGGGTCGTCAAGATCAATCGGCACAGTATTGAGCAACAATTCAGATGCGTCGAGAATGGCTTGCGACTGCTTGAATGTCTTTCCGGTCAACTCCGGGACTGTGACCATTTTAGCAGCATCGAGGATTTCAGGCTCCACTTTCATGTATCTCAAAGTATCCAGCAATATGTTATGCGCGATAGGCGCCGCAACGACACTGCCAAAGTTGATATCTTTTGGTTCGTCAACAATCACCAGAACCACGACTTTGGGATCATCAACCGGTGCGAATCCAACAAACGAAGCATAAGCTAGGTCCTTGGAGTAACGGCCGTCGACCAGTTTCTCTGTCGTACCCGTTTTGCCACCCACGCCAATACCCGGAATGTAAGCTTTCTTTCCTGATCCTTTTAGGACGACAGATTCCATCATTTTACGCATCTCATCTGAAGTATCTTTTGAAATCACTTGACGCCTGACTTTAGGCTCAAATGATTCCACGACATTTCCCTCATCATCAGACAAGGATTTGACGATCAAAGGCTGCATCAAATTGCCGCCATTGACAATCGCAGAAACTGCCGTTGCCACTTGTATAGGCGTCGTTGATACGCCATGGCCAAAAGACATGGTGGCAAGTTCGACGGGACCAATCCTCTCCTCTGCCTGAACGAGCGCATTGCCTTCAGCAGGCAGGAGGATCCCAGTTTTTTCTGTGAATCCAAAATCCTCAACATAATTAAAAAAGGTTTCGGTTCCAAGCCTTTGCCCAATTTCAATAAACACAGGATTGCATGAGTTTTCAAGACCCTGGGTCAGCGTCTGAAGTCCGTGAGGGTTATTGCTTCTCCAGCAGTTGAGTCTGACGCCATTGACAATTATATAGCCTTTGTCGTTGAAAGTAGAATTCACACTCACCTTGTTTTCTTCCAAACCAGCAGCAGCCGTCAGTAATTTAAAGGTGGAACCCGGTTCGTAAGTATCGCTGACGATTGGGTTTCGCCAGATCTGATTCCACGCCTGAAACATAGCGTCATTGTCCATTGCGGCAATTTCTTCCTCAGTGAAAAAGGCGGTGAGCTCCCGAGGGGTGTTGGGATCGTAATCCGGCTTTGTTGTCATAGCCAGAACCTCACCTGTCATAGGATCCATGACAACCGCCATAATGCGCTTCGCGCCAAAGTCTTTCAGACCCCCATCCACTGCTTTCTCAGTGAAATGTTGAATGACTTCGTCCAGTGTCAGAACTACATTGTAGCCATCCTCCGGTTCGTAGACTTTTTCATCCCCCACCGGGAGCGTTCTGCCTGCTGCGTCAGTGTGGGAGACAATCTTACCGTCAAGACCTGACAGCGCTTCGTCCAACATTTGCTCTATACCGGACAGGCCCTCTCCATCCTCAGTCGAATGACCAATGATATGAGCGGCGAAGTTGCCATAGGGATAGACCCGCTTGCTCGACTCCGTCACCCAAACACCTTTGAGGCCTTTGTTGCGCACCAAATCCGCTTTGGACTTGGTCAATCCCTTCGCAACGCGTACCAAAGTGCTGTCGGGATTGCTTATTTTTTCAGAAATACTGGCCGCTGGCTCATCCAGGATTGTCGACAAAGCTTCACCGTGTGCTGCCGGATCATCGACATCCGCCGGCCTTGCCCACACCGTAAAGGTGCTCATGGAGAAAGCCAGTTTCATCCCATTGCGATCCAAAATGTCCCCGCGAAGTGCTGGAAGCGGAATGTCCCGGATTTGATGGCTGAGCGCTTTTGTGAGATAGAATTCATTATTAATGACTTGTATGTACGCCAATCTTCCAATCAGCGCGAATAAAATAAGGCTGACTATAAGATAGGCAGCCCATAAACGAAGTCGATGCATCTTATTTGGTTTCGTCATAGAAGCCTTCCTTCCACAGGTCAACAAGGTGCCATAGCCCTAGGGATGTACTGACTGCGAGATTTATCGCAGTCCAGTGGAGGTCAGTTCATGGTACCTGTTGTATTTCCATCCTCTACAACATAATCACTTTTGGCATCGCTGTCAAGGGAGTATTTCCAGTTAGATGTCAAATAAACTATTTGTTCCGGTTGCGGATACTGCATTTTAAGTTCTTGTACCGCAACCCTCTCAACGTTTTCCAGCGACACTGTACTATCCATGGAGGCTCTGATTTCTTCAATTTCCTGGTTGATCTGCTTGATCTCAGACTGCATGGCATGAATGTCGTATTTAGCTTCATAAACATCTGCATATCGGATGACGATCACCGAGAGCATAATAAAGAGCAGAGCTGAAAAAGAAATGATTCTCAAAGACATGGACAGCCTTCTGCGCTGCTTTTTTCTCGAAGCTTTTTCTTCGTGTCGGTCAGCAGCCTCTTCCACATTTTTTCTCAATATGTAAGCGCGATAATCATCATAATTTTGAAAGTCTGTCATAGTTCTTGCTGCTGACATGGTTATGACCCCCTGCACCTTACAATTTTTCTGCTACTCTAAGTTTTGCACTTCTCGCTCTAGGATTATATTCAAGCTCTTCATCAGAAGGGAGAATGGGCTTTCTTGTTATGGTTTTGACAATAGCTTTTCGATTGCAGACACAGACAGGAAATTCAGGCGGGCATATACACGCTGTTGATAAATCCTTAAACGTCTGCTTGACAATGCGATCCTCAAGAGAATGAAAGGTTATAATCGCTATCCTGCCACCCGGTTTCAAGGTCTCCACACCGTCTCTGATGGTCTTTTCAATAATGCCCAGCTCATCATTGACTTCGATGCGAATTGCCTGAAAAGTTCTCTTTGCAGGATGAGGACCATCTTGCCTGGCTTTGGAGGGTATTGCCGCCTTTATGATGGAGACCAGCTCAGAAGTCTTTTTAATTGGCGCCTGTCTCCTGGCTTCAACAATAAATTTTGCAATTCTTGAAGCCCATTTCTCTTCACCATAATCCCTAATGATTTCGTAAAGAGACTTCTCAGAATAGGTATTGATGACCTCTTCTGCTGTCAACGACTGGGATTGATCCATCCGCATATCGAGGAGACCTTCATTCATATAAGAAAATCCACGCTCTGCTTCATCCAGTTGATAGGAGGAAACGCCAAGGTCAATCAAAATGCCGTCAACACCTGGCCATCCAAGATCTTCTATCACACTCTTTATATGAACAAAATTGCTGTGAACAGGATAGAAGTGATTTCCAAAACGCTCTAATCTCGACGATGCTGCAGATAACGCATCACGATCCTGATCGATACCTGCCAGTCTGCCTTCCGGCAATTTATCCAGGATGGCTTCTGAGTGACCGCCGCCGCCGAGTGTACAGTCTACGTAGTCCCCGTTCTCCCGGATCTCAAGTGCGTCAATGCAAGCTTCCAACAGTACGCTGACATGTTCAAACGCCACGGTCATACCTCCTTGTCCTGTTATATTCCAAGTTCAGCCATATGTTCTGCGATTTCATCATAATCGATATTTTCAGGATCAATGTAACCGTTCCAGCCGTCCTGGCTCCAGATCTCAATACGAGTCCCTGTGCCTATGATTACAGCTTCACGTTCAATAGCTGCATGTTCCCGCAGCGTTTGTGGAATCAGTATGCGGCCTTGTTTATCCAGCTCGCATTCAGAAGCGCCTGAGAAAAACAGTCTGACGAACGCCCTTGCGTTCTTATTCGTCATAGGAAGCGCTTTTAATTTTTCTTCAAAAAGCTTCCACTCTTCTTCAGGAAACACAAAGAGGCAGTTATCCAGACCTTTTGTGATGTAAAACAGATCACCTAAAGAGTCTCTGAATTTTGACGGGATACTGACGCGGCCTTTAGCATCCAACGCATGTGTAAATTCACCGATAAACATGGCCCCGCCCCCTTATCCATAAGACTTCAGGTTCAACTATTGCACTTTATACCACTTTGACCCACTTTTACCCACTTATTGATTTCATTTTACATTATTTACATCAATATATCTACTGCTTTCACACAAAATTTTGAAAATAATGCATAATTATTTTCATTGAAATATTCAGTAGAAAACGAAGGCTGAAATAGGTGATCAAGAAGTAATTTAAGCTGTCAAAAACCCGCAATCAACTATTAAGACAACAAAAAAAGCGCTCATAAGAGCGCCTTAAAATTGACAAAACTTCATTAATACACAGTCTTAAATTCGACCAAAGAGCTACACGCTTCCAATTTAGTGTGTATGAAAATCCAATGCATTAAGGCTTCTTGCGATTTGACCTCCATTGCCAGGCAGCTATACCAACAGCAATCATAATCAAGCTTGTCACTTGAGCTGTTCTGAATGGACCGACCATCAAGCTGTCCGTTCGAAGCCCCTCAATCCAAAAACGCCCAACTGAATAAATGATCAAGTACAGAAACATCAGCGCTCCGTCAAATGGCTTTCGCTTTTTGAGTGTCATCAGAAATGCAAAGAGCGCGAGGTTCCATAATGATTCATATAGAAACGTAGGATGAACCTTAACCCCATCAATCATAATTCCCCAGGGCAAGTCTGTTGGGCCGCCGTGGGCTTCCTGGTTAGCGAAGTTTCCCCATCTGCCGATAGCCTGACCAAGTGCCAGGACAGGTGCTATGATATCAGCCATTATAAAAAAGTCCAGGCGTCTCCAGTGGGTAACAAAATATCCGGCAATAATACCAAATACCACACCGCCGTGTATAGCCAGACCGCCGCCTCTCAGGTTGATAATTTCTGATGGATCTGAAAGATAATAAGATAAATTAAACGCTACATACCAAAGTCTTGCTCCAACAATGGCACTCACCAAAACCACCAAAATCAAATCCAACAGATGATCTTCTGAATACCCGAGTTTCTTGCCCTCACGAATGGTATAGACAGATCCTATCAACATGGCAGCGGCTATCAAAATGCCATACCAACGTATGCCTATGCCAAAAATTTCAAATGCAACTGGATTCACTATGATTTCTCTCCTCTTGGTTTGATAATCGAGATGACTTCATCCGGATTTGAAAATATGCTTTTAAAGGTTTCAAAAGCCTCATCCACTTGGATCTCATGAATGGTTTTAAGATAATCGAACAGATGATGTCCCTTCATGTAATAATGCATGAAAGCACTGGACAAATATTGCAGAGAGTTTGAAGCACTGATAAACTTCCCGGTCATTTTTCTGCGGATGCGCTCAAACGCATCATGGTCGGGACCTTCCTCAAGAATCCTCGCAATTTCAGCGCGAAACGCTTCAATAGCTTCTTCGAATCGCTGGGATTCACCACCGAAAATAGTGTAAGTATAAGCCTGACCCTGTGTAAAATCTATGGACAAAGTCGGATTAAATATTCCGCTGTCATACATCTTATTGTAAAAAATAGAGCCGCGCCCGAATTGTGCATCCAGAAGCACTTTGATTTCCATTGTATGTTTGAGTGTTTCCTGAGCGCCATAAGGAAACGGCGGATGCTTGTAAGCCATTTCAAAGAGTGGTGCAGGGACTGACATTTCCATTTCAACCCGTTCATTATTACAGCCGGCAGGTTCTTTTGGCATTACCAGTTCAAATTGGCTCTTGCGTTGTTTGAAAGCATCATCTAAACTTCGCTCCACAATTTCCAACACGTGATCCGGATTAAGATCCCCCGCTGCAAAGAGGACCATGTTTTCAGGCACATAAAAAGTGCTGTAAGCCAGCTCAAGCGCCTCTTTCGTTGTTGCAGAGACAGACTCAGGCGTGCCTGCAATATCTTCCCTGACTGGGTGTTCCAAATATAGATTCTTCAATAGATTAACCAAGGTTCTGAAGCCTGGATCATCTTCATACGAGGCAATTTCCTGGAGGATGATTCCTTTCTCTTTCTCGACATTTTCGTCCGTCAGATGAGTTCTTTGAACAAATTCGAGAAGCTTTTCGAGACTGGGCTCGAAATTGTCGCTGGTGGAAAAATGATAGACGGTAGAAGTATAGTTTGTGTAAGCATTGACGGAAGCACCAAGCTCCGAGAATGCGTCAAAGACGTTCTTCTCTTTATCTTCAAAGATCTTGTGTTCAAGAAAGTGTGCCGCCCCAAGCGGGAATGTGACGCGCTTACCCTCAAGGATAATGTCATTGAAGAATGCGCCATAACGTGTGCCAAAGTAAGCAAACTTTTTTGCGAATCCGGGTTTAACGAGCAAATAGACTTCCAGTCCGCAATCCATTTTGTGTCTTAGAATGGTTTCATTTAAAAGTGGGTCTGAATAACTTGTCCAATTGCTCATTGGTCTTCCTCCCCTGTCAGCATATACCACGTGTCCTTGACAAAGGTTCTACCTGCTTCGGTCATCTGCTCAGCGCTGACCTGATTGACTTTGTCGATAATTCTTTCAATATCCAGTTCCTCATGCGACAGAAGTTGGGAAAACAAAAAATTACTATAGCTGTTTGGAAAGTCCGTAATGGATCTAAGGCCTGAGACAATGGATTTTTTCGCTATCTCAAGTTCCTCTTGATTGACACGGCCTTCAATCAGATCCCGAAAGATTTCATCTGTCAGTTCTGTGACTCTTGTCCCAGACGTCTTGTCAATCCCCGCCATAACCATGAGCATGCCCTTGAACCTGTCAAATTTTGACTGGATGTAATAGCAAAGGCTCTCTTTTTCTCTGACCCGGTTAAACAAACGGCTGCTCGGAGTGCCACCCAAGACAGTGCTGAACAACATAGCTGGATAATAGAGCGGATGGTCGCCGCTTATGGGAGAACGGTAGCCAATAACCAGTTTTGCTTGATTGACATCAGTTCGTTCAACAATCTCTTTCACTTTTCCAGGTTCTGAACTCCAAGGAGAGGTAACTTCCAATGATGTTCTTGCGCCAGAAAAAGCAAACGCCGCCCTGCATTCTGTCAAGGCCTGTTCAAATTCGAAATCGCCGAATACAACTATGTCAACTTCCGCTTCCTCGAGTACTTTTAAATAATGATCGTAGAGTTTAACCGCATCCATACCTTCAAGATACGAAATATCCCCATACGTATAAGCACTATACGGCTCGTCCGGACACATATGTTCCACCATTCGGTCCATGGCGTAAGTGGCTTTGTCGTTAGTTCGACTTTCAATTTCCTGTTTCAGATTTTCTATTTCCTGGTCGACATAGGCTTTTATGAAAGCGCCCTCTTCCAAGGCAGGCTCGAAAATTACCTCTTTCAAGATGCCAATGGCTTCTGTTAACGAATTCATGTCCAGAATCCAGGAACTCCTGGGCAATTGAGTCTTAAACTGCAGTACATGCAGCTCTCCAATTTTAGTGACATCAGAGTAAAGCATTGCGCCGTATAGATTATCAAGATGCGCATTAAAGGACTGCGAGGTTGGATACCGTTCAGTCCCGCGTTCCATAACCCGTGCCAGCAGAGTATTGTAAGTCGCCTCTGCCTTGCCCAGCGGACGTTTCAAATAGACGCTCACCAAGTCAGTTTTGAATTTGCCTGACCTGATCAGTACCAGCCTGACGCCTGGTGCCAATTGAATGTATTTAACCTCTTCTATCATGCAATCACCTGTGTTATGACATTGTAGTTGTATCTATTATACCTTTTTTTAAAAAAAACAGCAGGTTTCCCTGCTATTTTTAAAATAAATTCAATTGCATTACAGATTACCATCGGCAAACATCTCTTATTAGTGCTGTTTGGAGTAGAATTCTACTATTAGCGCGTCGTTGATCACAACAGGGATTTCAGAGCGCTCGGGCATTCTGATCAGAACAGCAGAACGCGGTGACTCGAGCCGTTCAATGTAGGGCACGCTGCCAAGTGCCTTATCAAAATTACTCAGAAATACCTGTGAGTCCGAACGGAGTGCTAAGACATCCCCAACATTGACTGAAAAACTTGGAATATCCAGTTTTTTGCCATTGACAGAAATATGGCCATGAACGACCATTTGTCGGGCCTGTCTCAGTGTCGAAGCAAATCCGGCGCGATAAACCAGATTGTCGAGACGGGTTTCAAGGGCACGCACCAAATAGTTGCCCGGAATGTCGCGGCTTTTAAATGCGCGCCGGACATAGTGTGTCATTTGTTTTTCCATAACGCCGTAGTACGCTTTGAGACGTTGTTTTTCGAGGAGCTGCTCCCCGTATTTTGACAGTTTGCGGTCATCCCGCGCCATGCCCTGCTTATAGCGGTCCATTGCCTTAGGATGGCCGTGGACGTTTAGTCCAAGACGTCTGCATTCTTTGAATTTTGGTCCCATGGGTCTAGCCATGCTTTACCTCCAGATTTTGGATTGCCGCGGTAAAATCAAGCCAAAATCAGTATATCAAAAACCTTTATTTGTTGCAAATGATTTTTATTATCATTTGCAGCTCTCATTTGCCCTTCGCCTTTTCCTTCTTTAGAATTGCATGTTGTCTGGTTTTCTATTATAATCTTCAGGTGGGTCAATATGAGTGACGCTGACCGCTATAGCGGCACCTGAAAAATAAGTGAGGTAGAATTGGATGAAATTAGGTATTGTTGGGCTTCCCAACGTTGGAAAAAGCACATTGTTCAACGCGATCACCAAGGCAGGCGCTGAATCTGCGAACTATCCCTTCTGTACTATCGAACCAAACGTCGGCGTCGTCGCCGTTCCGGACAAGAGACTCGGTGTCCTTCAAGGACTGTATAGCTCTCAAAGAGTAGTGCCGACCGCTATAGAGTTCTATGATATCGCAGGACTGGTCAGAGGCGCCAGCAAGGGCGAAGGTCTCGGCAACAAATTCCTGGGCCACATTCGCGAGGTTGCTGCAATCGTTCACGTAGTCCGCTGCTTCATAGATGACAATGTCGTGCACGTGGAAGGGAAAATCGCGCCCCTGAGCGACATTGAAACTATCAATTTAGAATTGATTTATTCAGATCTTGAAATGATTGAACGGCGCATCGACAAAACCAAAAAGGGGTTGAAGGCGGACAAGTCACTTCAGGCAGAGCTCGACCTGCTCGAACGCATCAATACAGTGCTTGAATCCGGCCAAAGTGCAAGAACACTTGATCTGGATGACGAAGAGGATCGTCTTGCAAAGAGCTTCAACCTTCTGACTTATAAGCCAATTATTTATGTCGCCAACGTCTCTGAAGATGACCTGATGAGCGGCGAAGACAACCCTTATGTTGCAGCGGTCAGAGAGCATGCTGAAACCGAAAAGGCTGAGGTCGTCGTCATTTGCGCCAAAATTGAGCAGGAAATTGCGGAACTCGACGAGGAGGACCGCACTGCATTTCTAAATGACCTCGGGCTTGACGAAGCCGGTCTCGACAAGCTCGTTCACGCATGTTATCACCTGCTGGACCTGATCAGTTTTCTGACTGCAGGACCGCAGGAAGTAAGAGCTTGGACGATCCGCCGCGGAACAAAAGCCCCACAGGCGGCCGGGAAAATCCACTCTGATATTGAGCGAGGCTTCATTCGCGCAGAAACTATTGCCTATAATGATTTAATACATGTCGGCACAATGGCACACGCAAAAGAAAAAGGCTTGGTCCGCCTTGAAGGAAAAGAATATGAGATCAAGGACGGAGACGTGATCCTGTTCCGCTTCAACGTTTAGGCCTTATGTTTTCTTAAGTCTGATCTTTTTAATGCTTGCTGATTAACATATAACTCTATATACGACTTTCCAATGACCTCCAGAAGCCCTTGGGGGTTTTTTTTGCTCAATGATTTTTTAAATTCTGATTCAAAAGCATCTTGTGACATATGAAGTTTTCTTAACAAGTGAAAGTAGAATGAAACGAGATTTCGATCCAATTAATTGAAACCGTTGAAATTTCTGAATTCTCAAACGAATAAATAATAAGATGCTGTTATTTTATACATCAAAAATGTATATATTCATTTTGAATTTTTTTGCAGCATTGAAGGATTTGGTAAATTCCTGTAGAATTTTTAATAGGTCAGAGCGCTGCTGACCAAGATTGTAAAAGGGGGATACATATGTCAAAGAGACTATTGGCACTGTTGATGCTCGCGGTTATGATTTTCAGTCTCGCCGCCTGCGGACCTAAGGAAGAACCTGCTCCGGCCGCACCTGCAGGCGGTGAAACACCTGCTACTCCTGAAGCACCAGCTTATAAGATCGGTATCATGACAGGCACCGTTTCCCAAGGTGAAGAAGAATATCGCGCTGCTGAAAAAATGAAAGAAAAGTATGGCGATATGATTATTCTTCAAACTTATCCGGACAACTTCATGAAAGAAACAGAAACGACTATCGCGAACGTTCTTTCTATGGCCTCTGATCCTGAGGTCAAAGCCATCGTCATCGTTCAGGCTGTACCTGGCACTTCAGCTGCCATCGACAAAGTCCGTGAAATTCGCGATGACATCCTCTTTGTTGCAGGCGTCCCTGGCGAAGACCCAGACATGATCGCCAGCAAAGCAGACGTCGTTTTCCAGGCTGACGAGCTCGGCATGGGCTACTCCATCATTGAGCAAGCACAAAAAATGGGCGCAAAGACGTTTGTTCACTATTCCTTCCCACGCCACATGTCCTACCAGCTTCTCGCTATGCGCAGAGACATTTTTAAATCTGAGTGCGAGCGACTTGGCATCACTTTTGTAGACGCGACTGCTCCGGATCCGACTGGCGACGCTGGCGTTCCGGGCGCTCAACAGTTCATCCTCGAAGATGTGCCTAGAAAGATCCAAGAATACGGCACTGAAACTGCTTTCTTCAGCACAAACTGCGCAATGCAGGAGCCTCTGATCAAAGCGGTTCTCGAGGGCGGCGCGCTTTATCCGCAGCAATGCTGCCCATCGCCTTATCATGGTTATCCGGGCGCTCTTGGCATCGAAATTCCTGAAGATAAAAAAGGCGATATCGACTTCCTCGTTGGCGAAATCAAAACGAAGATCGCTGAAGGCGGCGGCACAGGCAAATTCTCCACATGGCCTATCCCGGTCAACATGATGTTCGTCGAGGGCGGCGTAGACTATGCAATCGCATACCTCAACGGTGAAACAGCTGACAAGGTTGACAAAGCAAAAGTTGAAGAAGTCTTCACAAACATCGCCGGTTCTCCTATTAAACTGGATACTTTCACTAACGAAAGCACCGGCAACACCTTTGATAACTTCTTCATGGTTCTTTCTGACTACATCACCTTCTAATTAAACCTCTCAAGTCTATATGAGACAAAAGTTCTACAGCGCACCGGAGGCTGCCACCAAGTGGCGCCTCCGGTTTTAAATGAAGAGTGCCTATAAACGCGAATCAGAATCATGAAGCTACAGGGTACTAAATGCAAATGACACAATCAGGGGAGGTACAGCTTGAGCGAATCATATGTCCTTTCGATGCAAAATATTCAAAAAGACTACTTTGGCAATAAAGTGCTAAAAGGCGTCACGCTCAATGCCCGCGCAGGTGAGGTTCACGCCCTGCTAGGTGAAAATGGCGCTGGCAAGTCGACGCTTATGAACATCCTATTCGGAATGCCAGTCATCCATAGTACAGGTGGTTATGACGGCAAGATTATGATCGATGGCAAAGAAGTCCAGATCAAGTCACCAAAAGATGCCATGGAACACGGCATAGGCATGGTCCACCAGGAATTCATGCTCATTCCCGGATTTACTGTCACCGAGAATATCAAACTCAATAGGGAAATTTTAAAAAACAATGTCGTCAGCGCTTTGTTTGGAAAATCCATGAAAACCTTAGACAGAAAAGCCATGAACGCGGATGCCCGTCAAGCTATAGATACTCTTGGCGTCGACATTAACGAACGTCAGGGTGTTTCCGGCATGCCGGTAGGCTACATGCAGTTCATTGAAATTGCCCGTGAAATAGACAAGAAAAACGTCAGACTTCTCGTCTTTGACGAGCCAACTGCAGTCTTGACTGAAAGTGAAGCGGATACACTTCTGGCAGCGATGAGGCGTATTTGCGAAGCAGGAATTGCAATCCTGTTCATTACCCACCGACTGGAGGAAGTCATGGCTATTGCCAAAGACATCACCATTCTTCGAGACGGCGAACAAGTCGCAGCTCTTGAAGCAGCGCACACCAATGTTATGGAGATTGCTGCCATGATGGTAGGTCGAGAAATAGAGGCTATGCATTCTGAGAATCGAGATGTTGCCAAAACGCCTGAGATATTAATGGAAATTAAAGATTTCAAAGTTCAAATGCCCGGCGAACAAGTCAAAGGTGTTAACTTGGAAATCCATAAGGGTGAAATTCTTGGTCTTGGGGGACTGGCCGGGCAAGGAAAAATTGGCGTAGCTAATGGAATTATGGGCTTGTATCCGTCAACCGGCACAGTCCTTTTTAAGGGTGAGGTTCTCCCCTCCAGTCAGCCTGAAGCGATTTTAAAAAAGGGGATCGCATTTGTGTCAGAGGACCGTCGAGGCGTAGGATTGCTGCTTGACAGCTCAATCGAAGACAATATTGTCATCTCTTCCATGCATATTCACAAACGGTACATAAAAAAATATGGACCGGTCACACAGAAAAATACAAGTGAGATCCGAGACCACGCCAACCGAATGATTAAGGATCTGGATATTCGTTGTACTGGACCGGAACAACCGTCCAGACGATTGAGCGGCGGAAACCAGCAAAAGGTATGCATCGCTCGGGCGCTGACCTTGAATCCCGAAATTCTATTTGTTTCCGAACCCACCAGAGGGATCGATATTGGCGCCAAAAAATTGGTTCTGGATACATTGATCAAATTGAACCGTGACCACGGTATGACTATTGTGATGACTTCCAGCGAGCTGGCAGAGCTAAGATCGATCTGCGATCGAATTGCTATTGTGACAGAAGGAAGAATCGAGGGTGTCCTCGCGCCAAATGACAGCGATGCGAATTTTGGCCTGATGATGTCAGGTGATTATGGCAAAGTCATTGAGAAGGGGGAAGCAATAAGATGAAAGAGCGGCTTCAAAAATTTATCCATCAGTTTGGACTTCCCCGTCTGATCATTTTATCTTTCTTTCTGGTCCTATTGGTATCAGCCTATTTCCTCAAGCTTCCCCTTAATTCGCTGGTGTCGGATACCTTAGTCAGAACAGGGATGAACGGCGTGCTCGTACTCGCTATGGTCCCGGGAATACATAGTGGCATTGGTCTGAATTTCGGGCTGCCTCTCGGCATAGTCTGCGGTCTGCTGGGCGGATTGGTCAGCATTGAGATGAACCTGATTGGTATCAATGGTTTTATAACTGCGATCCTGGTCTCCCTTCCCATTGCTGCTGTCATAGGATACTTATACGGTCTGATGCTTAATCGCGTCAAAGGATCCGAAATGTTGGTCGCTACCTATGTTGGTTTCTCTGCTGTATCGCTCATGAACATCGCCTGGCTCCTGCTTCCCTTCCATAGCCCTGAAATCAAATGGCCTATCGGCGACGGACTTAGAACGACTATCACTCTGACTGGCAAATACGACAAGCTGCTGAACAATTTCCTGGATTTCAAAATTTTTGGTGTCATGGTTCCAACGGGACTTCTCCTGTTTTTCCTGGCTATGTGCTTATTGATGTTCTTATTTCTCAGAACCCGGACTGGTGTTATGATGAGCGCGGCGGGCATTAATCCAAAATTCGCGGCTGCGACCGGCATTCAAGTTGATCGCGCAAGAATTATTGGCACTATGCTTTCAACCATTCTTGGGGCAGTGGGAATAATCGTTTATTCCCAGAGCTATGGCTTCTTCCAGCTCTATCAAGCGCCTATGATGATGGGCTTTGCAGCGGTCGCTGCAATTCTGATTGGCGGAGCCTCTTCACACAAGGCCACTTTGATGCATGTCATCATTGGTACCTTTCTCTTCCAAGGGCTGCTGACAGTTTCCCTGCCTGTTGCGAATAAAATTGTCACTGAGGGCAACTTGTCAGAGATCGCCAGAATTATTGTTCAGAATGGCATCATTCTATATTCCTTGACAAAAGTCTCAAACGGAGGTGATTAGCATGACGGATCAAAATAAGCCACTTTTAGAAGATGTGAAAGCCTCAGTTATCAAGAAGCCGGCCTTGAACCTCAAGCAGATCGCCTTTGACAATATTGTCACCATCATATTTGTGGTCATTTGCTTTTTTGGACTGATCCTGGCTAAACAGCCGGCTGCGTTTGTCATGAATGAGTTAGTGCTCCGGATCGCTAGAAACTCATTCCTTGTATTGTCTCTGATTATTCCGGTACTGGCCGGGATGGGCCTCAACTTTGGTATCGTCATTGGTGCTATGGCGGGCCAGATTGCACTGATCGCAGTCACACACTGGCAGATTACCGGGATGAATGGCTTCCTTTTGGCCGCGCTGATCAGTGTACCCTTCGCACTTCTCTTTGGCTGGTTAACAGGCAAAATCCTTAACAAAACCAAGGGCCAGGAAATGATCACGTCCATGATCTTGGGATTTTTCGCAATGGGTCTCTATCAATTTCTCTTCCTGTTCCTGATCGGTACCCTCATCCCAATGGACAATCCGGTTTTAGTACTTTCCGGGGGTGTTGGCATAAAGAATACTATCGACCTCAAAGATGGGATCCTCTACGCCCTTGACGGCATTTACAAGACACGCTTCTTCCCCGCCCTTGCAGGCTTCTCAGTAATCACTGCTGTTTTCAGCCTTTATAAGGTCTTCCGCGTCAGGAAGGACGAGATCGAGCGCGCCAAGTTGCCTAAATACTTGATGTATACCGTTTTATCAATGACGGGTATTGTTTTTTCGGTTGTCGTCCTAAATTCAAAAAGCCTTGTGGCTATGATCAAATTTCCGGTGGCGACCATCATCTCTATCCTTCTGCTCTGCGCCTTTAACCTGTTTATTGTTCGAACCAAACTAGGTCAGGATTTCAGAACAGTTGGTCAAGATATGCACGTTGCCAAGGTTTCCGGTATCAACGTCGACAGAGTGAGGATTATTTCTATCATGATCTCCACGGTACTAGCGGCATGGGGACAGCTGATTTTCCTTCAGAATATCGGTACTCTCAACACCTATGGCTCCCACGAACAGGTTGGCATGTTTGCCGTTGCATCGATTCTGATTGGCGGCGCTTCGGTCAACAAGGCGACCATCGGCCAAGCGATCCTGGGAACGACGCTGTTTCACCTGATGTTTATCATCTCCCCTTTTGCAGGCAAAAATCTCTTTGGCAACGCTCAGATTGGGGAATACTTCAGGGTTTTCGTCGCTTATGGTGTCATAGGCTTATCTCTGGGACTTCATGCGTGGAAGACGCAGATTCAGGCCAAACGTAAGCAGCTGGGCGAGGAGTAAACGAAAAAATTTAATTTTTTAAGTAAAATGGTCAAATGGTCACAGTCATTGCACTGTGCTCATTTGACCATTTTCAATTTCATTGGTTTTACTTAATTTGGGGAGAAGTTATTAATTAACAACCAAATGTGTTTACTAACTGCTTGGTTTTTTTATTGCGTCTAGAAGAACAAGTGAATCGCGATTGCGGCTAATGGCATTGCTATCATCGTTCGCTCGATAAAACATATGACAATTTCTCTAACCTTGATTGGTGATTTGGTGGCTAGCATAACAGTTGCAGTTTCTGAAAAGAATATAATCTGTACCATTGAGACAATTGTCACAAAAGCTCTAGCTTCAATAGACAGAATCTCAACATCATTCTGGATCAACAGTACAGGTAGAAACATCTCTGCGATCCCAATAGGAATAGATGCGGCTATTCTGCTGGCATCAGGGATCTGAAGAAGGTTGAGTATCGGTTGAAAAATGTAGCCAATCCATGTGAAGACAGGTGTGTACTCTGCTAAAATTAATGCTGAAACACCTATTGCTGACAGCATGGTCAATACTTGTGGAACTATCAGAATTCCGTCTTTTAAACTCAATTTTAAATTGGTGAAAAGACTTTTTGCTATAAACGCGCGCTTAACCGCTCTTTGAAATCCTGTTGGAATCGTCGTCATATCGTACTTGGTTTCTTCAACGCGCTCTTCAGGTGTCTGAATATGGCCGTTGTAAAAAATATCTTTCTTTCTTGAGATCGGAGGAATACGTACCATGATTGGGGCAATGATAAACGCAAGGACAAAGCTGATGGCGTATACTTTTAAAAATACGTCTGATAATCCTGCAGTTTCAATAACCAAGTATGCGAATCCGATACTGACTGCACTGAAGCCGGTCATGATCGTAACCATTTCTTTTTCAGTATAAACATTCATTTTCCAAAGTCTATTGGTTATGAGCACACCCAAGGAGGATGAGCTTACAAACGAAGCAGTTGCGTCAAGAGCTGCTTTTCCCGGAACTTTAAAAATTGGTCTCATTAAAGGTTCCAACAGCACTCCCACAATCTCAAGGACGCCATAGTTTAATAGAAGCGGCATAAAAACAGCGCCCACGATTATGATCCCCAGCACGCCTAACACAATTGGAGGGAATACGCTTCCTCCGGTGGAAGCCCCAGTGATAATCTCAAATCCAACAAAACCCGGAACATTGACTTTTAAAGCATACAGGAGTGCGTAAAATGCACCGACAGCGTACAGAACACTATGTATTCTTGTATCATTCTCATAGACTTTTGATAAGGCGGATTCATCGGAAGGTTTTCTGAAATACTTAAATTTAATATGAAACAGGAAATTTCCGAAAATGATTGCCAGCAGGATCCAATAAGCGAAATTACCAAATATATTAATAAAAGCATTATATATTATGGCAAAAACAATTTTGTTCTCTCCATTGATAGGAACCGAAAAGAAGAAGACAAAGATCCCAATTGAGCTTAGCACCAGCATTCTAATGAAACCTGCCATAAATTCACTTTTGTTCAGCTTTATGGCGTCCAAATCTGCTGATTGCATATCACAATCATATTCAACTTTACCAATTTTAATATTTTCGCTTATCATAAATACACTCCTTTACAAACCAACATTTTTTTTGTTGTCCGAAAGTCCACTTGAACGTTGTTTTACAATTTTCTTTCTTTTTTCTTGAGCGCCAGCATTGAGATATATTCAAAGCATATATTCGCTGCCATGTAAGATGTAATTTCTCCATGATCGTAGGCCGGTGCGACTTCTACGACGTCAAAAGCCACAAAATTCAGATCCTTCAGCTTTCTGAGAAGTGATAATGTTTCTCTGGATGTAAAGCCACCTACTTCAGGCGTACCTGTGCCAGGAGCATAAGCAGGATCGACAAAATCAATATCAAAGGTACAAAATACCGGATGGTTGCCGACCCTATCCTTAATTTCCTTTACAACGGCGTCAAATCCCATATCAAAAACCTTATGAGCCGGAATGAGTCTATAACCTAATTCATCTTCAGCGATCCGGTGCTCGTCAGGATCATATAATGAACCCCGCATCCCAATCTGAATGGAACGCGACGGGTCTACAAGGCCTTCCTCAACCGAGCGTCTGAAAGGTGTCCCATGATTGTACTTTTGTCCAAAAACCTCATCATTGATGTCTGCATGTGAATCAAAGTGAACCATCGAAAGTGGTCCATATTTTTTTGCAACGGCCCTCATTTCTGCCAGCGTGACACTATGATCACCACCAAGTCCTATAGGGATAATACCAGCATCAACAATTGGCTGAAGCTCTCGTTCAATAGCGTCATAGGTAGGCTGAATATATCCGGGGGTCACATTGACATCACCATAATCAGCGCCTTTTAATTCTTCGAGAATGTTGACACCCATAATGACATTATTTGGTTTCATCATTGCTGAAATGCTTCGAATTCCAGATGGCCCAAAACGAGCGCCACTGCGGTATGATGATGCTGTATCGAACGGAATTCCAAATATGACAAAATCCGGATTATTTACATCACTCATTCTAGGCATACGCATAAATGTTCCAGTGTTGCAGAATCTCGGTGTAGATAACGCGCTTGACGATTGACTATGATTCATAAATAATTCCTCCAATTAATTTTTAAGTTATTTCGGCTTGGTTTATGCAATAATAACACAATATTCTGAAAATGAATTATACCAAAATTGGCAAAGCCATATGTTTTTACATATATCTTTTGTTGTTCAAAATTGTAAGTTCAGTATCAAAACACAGCAAATTACACAATATATATCAAATGCAAACAATCTATAATTCAATAAATATATACTTAAATATATGTAAATAACGAATAACATATAACAGTTCAGCTTATGAGATTATAGATTATGTGCCAGTGTTTCAGCTGAAATAAAAAAAACTCCCAATATATTGAGAGTTTTTGACATCAAGTTGGATGATTTGATTTATAAGCCGTATCTCTGACATACAAATCCCATTCAAAAAAAGCGAAAAAAAGACACTTCTTATCAGGGTTTTTTGATAAATCCGAGAAATCCTTGTTCAATTTCATTAAGATCGTAAGAATTTGATTTAACCCAGTATTGGTTTAATTGATGCTGAATTCCATGTATTGGAATTGAGACCAATGACAGATCTTCTTTTATATAACTAAAAGGCCTTCCGACGCTAATTCCAATATAATGACCATATTTGACCGTCTCGATCATGCCCCCTCGGTCAAAGATATATAAAACATCTTTTTCGGCAAGAATTCCCATAGCTCCCAACCAATCATCATTCTCAAAATCCTCAAATGTTACGAGCGGATAGGTTTGTAAAGTCTCAGGCGTTAATGCGGATTCATTTGCCATGGGATGCTTCACAGACATCAAGGCAGTTACCGGGATATTTGTAGATAGCAGATTTATATCCAGGTAATATTTTTCCGCTAACTCCCAACGCTTATGAATGTTGATTTCGAAATCATAAAAAAAGCCAATCCTGTATGTTTTAGCTATTATATCCTGCATAGCTTGATTAAGTCCCGTCTCTTTAAAACTATCTTTTAAATCACCTAAAGCATAATTTTTACGGAAATCTATAAATTTTTTAAAGATAAAGGATGAGTAAACACAGACTATAGATAGATTGCTATCTTTTGATCTGCAAATTTTATCAATTTTCTCGATGTTCTTTAATTCTGCAACAATAATTTTAGCAGACTTTATGAATAGCTGGCCTTCAGGCGTTACTGTAACCCCTTGGCTGGATCTGTTAAATATTGTATATCCCAGATCGTTTTCAAGAGACTTAATACTGGTGCTTAAATTTGATTGTGAAAGATATAGGTTTTGTGCCGCTCTACTGATCGACCCACATTTCTCTACTTCCAAAACCTGAATAAAAGTTGATGTGTTGAAATTTCGCATCCATTCACCCACTTTGCTTCCCCAACAGAAAAAAATTGAGATCAATTTGACAATAGAATACCATCGGTCTAATTATTTATAAAGCAATATTTACCGAGAGAATAATAACCATAAAAAATCACACTATATATTCAATTGACTCTACTGTCATGAATACCCACCCTGGAATCGTAACGCTCCAGTATGATCATACACGCAACGGCCATTGTCAACACCCCTGAGATCATCAGCCAGCCTGTCTGGGGCTCAAAAACCAACAATCCGCGGCTCATGACGACCGGACCTAAAGTGTACCCAACACCCATAAGCAGTGGCAGTACGGCGTTCATTCTGCCCCTGTGACTCACAGGGGTCCGGTTTGCCACGTATGGCATATAGCTGATGGTAATAGTGATTTCACCCAGGGTAAAGATGACACAGCCCAGCGCAAAAAGGAACCGGCTGTCCGCAAAGGCAAAGGTGCCAAAGCCAATCAGATAGAGCACGCCTCCAAGTGCTACACGTCGTAGCGCTGGGTAACGACAAAGGCCTGACGTCAATAAAGGTGTGCAAATCAGGACCACAAGTCCGTTCATGCTTGCCAGCAGTCCAAAAGTCGATGCACCTTTCATTGGAAACAGGTTCTCCAGTTGAATGGGCAGCAGATAATGCCACTGCGCGTAGGAAAAATTGTAAAACAATAAAATCAATGAAAACACCAGCAAAATTGGACGCTCTGCCAGTACTTTTAGAACGGAACCGGTTACCGCCACTTCCATGGCATCCGGAACCGGTTCAGCCATCTTTTCGTCCGCCTGCGGCTTGCTTTTGAGCTTTGAAACAATCTTATTCTTTTTATACGTCTCCCTAATAAAAAGCTGCACCAACACCACTGAAACAAATAAAGTCAGTGCGTCACCCCAAAATATCCATGCGTAGAAGCGATTAAAAAGAAGACCTCCAATAGTCGGTCCAATTGCGAATCCAAGATTAAATCCCATATAAGACAATGCATAGGCAGCTTCACGCTGATCTTTTGTCGTCAAATCAGCAATTATGGATAAGTTTGCCGGATCAGAAAGTCCAAAGAAAAAGCAGGCGCTCAAAATAAGATAGATCTGTGTCATGCCCGGTTCCAAAAAACCACAGATCATAAAAAGAAACCCGCCAATTGACTGTCCAATAAGGATCATAGGTTTTCTTCCCACCCAGTCAGCCAGTTTGCCGCCCAGCAAATTGGCCGGTACAATGACAACGCCCATGAGTGTCAGCCAAATTCCTGCGTCAGAAGCTGAAAGACCAATCTTGCTGGTCAGGATCAGGGTAAACAATGGAAAAATGAATAACCCCGCCGCATTGATCATCCGCGAGAAAAAAATAACATAAATGTCCCGTGGTAAGCCACGGTATGGAACTAAAAAGCGTCGCAGCATATTGAATATTCACTTCCCCAATGTCATTCAGTATGGAAACAGTTTGTATTACATGGACTGGTTATGATCTTCCTCAGCATGACTTCTGCGCTTGGCATAATTTCCCCTGACCATAAATATCACAATATTGAAGATCAGCATGACAGGAATGATCCATAAAATGGCACGTACGCCATGGGCTACAGAAATCCAGGCGCCGAACATAGGTGACAACACCATGCCAATACTCCCTAAAAGCCCCTGAAATCCAAACAAAGTCCCTCGACGATCTGCCGGTGTTAACTCAGCAGTCATGGACATTGCTATGGGTTCTATTCCTCCGAGTGTAAAAAACATGACCCCATATAACAAGGTGAATGACATAATCGAACTTGTCCTCAGCACCAACAGGGATAATCCTAAGGTGATGGCCGCCAAAACAAACATCAGACGTCGCTTGTCATAGCGGTCTGCTATTCTGCTGATGAGGATCGCTGCCATTGCAGTGGAAAATCCGGCTAATCCGTTAATATAACCTGTCCATTGCGCAGGGCTTTTCCCGGCAGGGATAACCTCTGATACATAGATTGGTATATAAGGTGTAAAGACCGTTCGCGTAACGCGATTGATCAGAAGAACAACCAGCAGCACCATTATAACCGGCGTAAATATCTTGTACCATGGCAAGTCCGTCTTTTGCCTTTCCCTGACACGCCCATAACTGTTAGGATCTTCACAGATAATAAATAAGACCATCAAAAAAGCGACCAGCATCAGTCCGGCACCCACAAAAAAACTGACTCTGTATCCAAACCATTCCGCCACTATTCCGCCAATAATTGGTCCTATGGCATAGCCCAGAAAAGTTGAGGACGACAAAAAACCTATTGCGTAAGAAAGATTTTTCGTGGGTGTATTGCTAGCAACGAAAGCCAGCGCTGCAGTAACCGTTCCTGTGAATATCCCTTGAAGCCCTCTCAACACAACGATTTGCCACATAGCAGTGACCATGCCGAGCATGCCTATGATCATAACGCCTCCGCCCATGGCTCTTAGAAGCATCATTTTTCTTCCATACCGATCTGAGACCATGCCCCAAATAGGTGACATCACCGCCATCGTCAAGGCCGGAAGCGCGTTGAGAAGTCCAGTGTACCACTTTACTGTCTCCGGGCTCATTGGTGAGATCTCCTGAATATAAAAAGGGAGAAAAGGCATGCCAAGACCAAAACTTGTCAATGACAGCACTTGCGTCAGCCATAGTGCATAGAGATTTATTTTCCAGCGTTCCATTTGATCACCACTTTGCCCATCATTAATGTCAAGAAACCTTGTCTGATAAGCGCAATTTGAGACTGGAAATTAATAATAATAGGCATAGGCTACTGCTATGCCCATTGAAAGAACCATCCCAGCTGCGATCAGTACAAAGCTTTTTACAGCGTTGATAAACGTCTCCTTTTTATCAGGACGTCCAGAGAAGTCCCGTGTAAGTTTATAGACAGGCAGACCGGTAGCCACGGCAATCACAGAGAAAACCGGCAGCCAGCCCACGGCTATTGAAATCACCATAACACCATATGCAGCCACTGCCAGGTGCTGATAAAGTGCGATTGCGTGGGCCCTCCCAATATAAGCCACCAGCGTATACCTGCGGTTCGTCAAGTCATCCTCCAAATCACAAATATTGTTGGCAAGCATGATATTGGCAATACCTGCTGCAAAGGGCAAACTTACAACGATCAACCCCAGCAAAAGGCTATAATCTATGCCGATGGTCACCCAATCCGCCAACCAGCCCACCTCAATCAACGTTCCAATTGGAAATTGAATATAAAACGCCAGAAACGGAATCAAGATTCCCATAAATCCACCTGAAAAAACTTCTCCGAGTGGTGTTCTTGAGATAGGGACTGGTCCATAGGAGTAAAAGACCCCAATCCCAGTTGATATGACACCGACCAGAAGCACGATCCAGTCGGTCAGCCACACCAGGATCAAACCCATAATCAAACCCAGTCCCAGCAATGTGATGATCACCAATTTTACGCGGTCGATTTCGACCTGATCTTTAACAATGGCGTTATGTTCTTCATAACCATAACCCTCTCTTCGTATCGCGCGTTTAAAATCCATGTAATTATTGACCGCAGTCGTTGCCATGTCTATGCATAACAAAGACAGGAGCATTATTACTGCCGGCTGCCAACGAAATGAGCCGCGGAGCCAAATGCCATACAGTGTTCCGAATAAAAATGGAAACACACTGGCAACTTTTGTCTGTATTTCTACCAGTTTAAAAAAACTGCTGATTTTCAATCAATTGTCACTCCTTAACTTCCCTCTTCCGCTGATACCAACGGGATTTCAATTATCACTGTCGTACCTGCGCCTATAACGCTTTCAAATCTGAGGTGTCCCCCAAGTTCTGATAGAATCTGATTAGAAACTGGAATCCCCATGCCAGATCCATTTTCTTTAGTTGTATAATAAGGCTCGAGTAAATGCTCCAGCTGATCCTGAGTCATTCCACTGCCATTATCATGAATCAGAAGCGAAACAAAGCCATTTTCCTGCTTTGAATTTATATCTATGACGCCTCCAGCGGGCATTGCCTCGACCGCATTGAACAACACATTCACCAGCACTTGCCGTATGCCATTGATACTGGAAAATACAAGTGTATCCGTGAGTTCGATCTTTAACTGAATGCGGTGGGATGACATTTCTATCTTAAAAAACCGACTGACATCCTCTACTAACTTTTTCAAATTAAAGATTTCTTTTTTCAACGCATTTGGCTTGGCATAATTCAGCATGGTTTCTACCATTGTAATCAGTCGATCAATTTCAGTTGGCAGAACGGACATAGCCAGTTTTACAAAACTTGGATCGTCCAGACGTTGGTCCAGCATCTGGATGTAGCCTTTGATGGAGCTCAGCGGATTCTTCAGCTCATGAACGACACCCGCTGACAATTGATTCATCTTTTCAATCTTGTCTTGTTGCTGCAGCAATGCGCTCATTGACTTTTCACGTGTTTGATCCTGTATTAAGACATAGGCGGAAGGCAGATCCGGATCGCGCTCAGTGGGTACATAAACACTGATCAGCAACATTTTAACGCCTGTTGTCGTCTTGATCTGTGCCTGCATTTCTCTACTTGGTCCAGTTTACTGGATTTGGTGGATGAGCCAATCTATTTGTGCCTCAGTGAAGCAGTTCATATCTTTTACATCTCGCAAACCCTGGGTTTCAATACCTGTCAGTAGCTTAACCGAATAGTTCCTGAGTAAAATTTCACCGGATTGGCTGAATCCAAGTATTCCTACAGGAAACAAATCAAGAAATTGATAGAAGTGACTCCTGAAATTCTCCCGTCTGGATTCAATTTTCTTGAGTTTTGACGTTACCACAACATATTGACGCACCATCAAAATAACCGCAATAATGATTATCCCGATCAGTATACCGAGAACAAAAGACTGCGAGGGTTTAAAATTCAAAGTCGCACTTAAATAGTAAGGCGTTTTCAGGCTGAAATAATGCATGGTGCCCCCTCCTAAAATGGATCTCTACTCCATTATAAGTCATTGGAAGGCTTATGACAGCAAAGAATCGAGAATTTTTCTGAACATAAAAAATTATTATCTATATAGTGAAAATTGTTCTTACAAAAAAAATCAAAAAACCTCTTTTCAAAAGGTCGTTTTTCGAATATACTGTAATAGTGCCGCGCGAGGGTGGCGGAATTGGCAGACGCGTAAGATTCAGGCTCTTATGGGCGCTAAGCCTGTGTGGGTTCGACTCCCATCTCTCGCACCACTGAAAGACGATCTTCTCTAAGAAGGTCGTCTTTTCTCATTAAATCCCAGGAGGGACTTTATCAGATGGCGACAGTACTGAAAAACGACTGGCAGGAAGTACTATCGGAAGAATTTGAAAAGCCTTATTATAAGGCACTCAGGCAATTTCTAATCCAGGAATACAGATCCCAGCAGATTTTTCCTCCCATGCATGATATTTTCAATGCGCTGCATTACACCCCATTAAAGGATGTCAAGGTACTGCTTCTGGGACAGGATCCCTACCATGATCTAAACCAGGCACATGGCCTCAGCTTTTCAGTTCTTCCCGGGCAAAAAATTCCACCATCACTGCAAAACATCTATAAAGAACTCCAGGAGGATCTTGGATGTGATATTCCGAATCATGGCTGCCTGAAAAAATGGGCTGACCAGGGTGTACTGCTTCTTAATACTGTACTGACCGTTCGGGCACATCAGGCCAATTCTCACCAGGGTAAAGGCTGGGAGCAATTTACAGATGCTGTTATCCAGGTTATTAATGCTCAAGATAGACCTATCGTTGTATTTCTTTGGGGCAAGCCGGCACAGTCAAAAAAAGGCTTTTTGACCAATCCAAAGCATCTGGTTTTGGAGTCGCCCCATCCAAGCCCACTCTCAGCTTATCGAGGTTTCTTCGGCAGCAGACCCTTCAGCAAAGCAAATACCTTCCTGACAGCACACGGAGTCTCATCAATTGACTGGCAAATCGATGCTCTGTAGAACCGAAAACGCCATAAAAAAATATTTATTCAGAAAGCTTAGTCAGTCGGTTAATCCCAATTGTTCTGTTCTGTGAAATATGCTAGACTTATGTCATCGGGGGCATGAACGATGACGACTAAAAAGACTGCCATAAAAAGCATATTGTCATTATCTCTGCCAGCCATTATCGATATGAGCTTCGATACGCTGCTGGGGATGGCTGATACACTTATGATCAGCTGGATGATTGGAAATGCGGCTTTATCGGCCTCTGGTTTTGTTAATCAAATCATCTTCACACTCATCTTTGTTTTTACTGCCTTCAATACAGGTGGAACCGCTTTAATCGCGCGGAGCTACGGTGAGTCAAATTACACCAAACTCAACAAAACCGCCAGTGAAGTTGTATTCCTCAACTTAACTCTTGGGCTTCTGGTAACACTTTTGTGCTATGTGTTTAAAGACCAAATTTTCTCTATCTTTCAAACCTCTGAAGAGGTTGATCTTTACATAGCAAAGTATTTCAAATGGATTGGTCTCAGCATTCTGCCCATGTTCCTGTCTTTTTCGTTCGCCGCGATACTCCGCGGCTCAGGAAATACGAGCACCCCAATGAAAATAACTCTAATAGCCAATCTGTTCAATATCGCAGGCAATTATGTTCTCATCAAAGGGCTCTTATTCTTTTCTCCACTTGGAATTGAAGGTGCAGCCATTGCAACTCTTTCAGCACGCTGGCTGTCTGTAGCTATATATACCTTCATTTTATTTGATCTAAAAAAGAAAGTGCACCTGCGACTCTGTGATATGCTGCCTACCAAAACCATATTTGAACCGCTGGTCAAAATCAGTTTACCCGGCGCCGCAGAGCAGGCCTTGATTCAAGCCAGCTTTATAGCGGTCAACGTAATTATTTCTTCCTTGGACACTACTTCCGAAGCTGCATACAGAATTTTGATCAACCTCGAATCCATTTCTTACATGCCAGCGGTTGGAATTTCTATCGCAGCAGCAACCTTGACAGGAAAAGCCCTTGGTGAAAAAGATCCCGATCTGGCTTATAGTACTGGACGGCAATCCACAATTTTAGGCCTTGCCTGGGGCGTGTTCATGGGGATATTGTTCCTTTCATTTTTGAATTTTTGGCCAAGATTATTCACGAGTGATCCCAGTGTGATCAAGACTATTATCCCGGTACTCATTCTCAGTGCGCTGCTTCAGCCATTTCTGAATGCCTTGCTGGTCATGTCGGGGGTTCTGAGAGGCTCAGGCAACACCAGAACGGTCATGCAGCTCTCCTTTTTCAGAGTATGGCTCATTAATGTTCC
This sequence comes from Acidaminobacter sp. QWL-03, assembly GCF_058683855.1. Lineage (NCBI taxonomy): Bacteria > Bacillati > Bacillota > Clostridia > Peptostreptococcales > Acidaminobacteraceae > Acidaminobacter > Acidaminobacter sp. QWL-03. The sequence goes on along the minus strand of NZ_CM178752.1, from coordinate 692,713 downwards.
AATTGCCTATATGCTGGTCAGAATCATGGATTTCGATCTCATAGGCGCTTGGTATGCAGAACTTATTTCTTATTCCCTCTTTTGCACAGTCATGTATATAAAACTTAAACAAAAGAAATGGACAGAGATAAAAATTTGATTTGACCCATTATAAAACAGCGGCTGAGTTTTCTTAAACCGAAAACTCAGCCGCTGCTTTTTATCCTCAAAATTCTAATGGGCTCTTAAACCAATTCCTTGATGGCTTCTATGACCTTTTCATAATCCGGATGCTGACTGGCTGCGGGCACATATTCCACATAACGGATCACCTTGTTCTTGTCAATGACAGTGACACCTCTAGCAAGCAGGCGAACGTCCTCAATAGCAAAACCGTACGCGTTTCCGAAAGACAGCGTTCTATGATCTGAGACTACCTCTATGCGGTCGATGCCATGTGTGCCGCAGAAGCGTTTTTGTGCAAAAGGCAAATCGCAGCTAATGGTCACAATGGCCACATCTTCAGACAATTCGCTGGCTTCCTCATTGAATTTGGTAGTCTGAAACTCACAGACGCCGGTGTCAAGGGACGGTACGCAGCTGATGACGACGACCTTCCCTTCGGTCTCCTTAAAAAATTCATAATTGGACAAGTCTCTCTTGATCGCTGTAAAATCCTTTGCTGCCTGACCAACCTCAACAGGTGTGCCTGCCAATTTTTCACTCTTGCCTGCAAATACAAATTCCATTACGATATCCTCCTATGCTGTTCGATGATACTTGATTAAATTCCCATTTTGTTTGTTTTTAAACAGTAATGGGTAAAAGAATATTGCTGACGCAATTTAAAGTGCTATAACATTACACAACGAGGTGATTAAATGCGAATCAATATTTTGATTGGTGGTTCCGCAGGACATGGGATCAATACCATTGACCAGTTTTTGACCCGACTATTGACTAAAAAGGGCTTCCATTTCCATTCCTACAAGGACTATATGTCCAGAATTCGGGGCGGCACCAACTTTACCCACGTGACACTTTCAGATCATCCCGTTCACTGTCATGATGATGCGCTCGACGTCATAGTCGCATTGACTTCAGAAATCATAAAAGAGCATTATGACAGAATGACGGACAACGGATTGATTATTTGTGATGCTGATGTGGTATTGCCAGAGCCATGTCGTCACCAGGTCACACGTCTGAATTTTAAGGATATCTTAAAAGAAACCGGAAATGCCAAAGGGTATTCCATGGTGGCTTTGGGGGCGATTGTCAAAGCCATCGGCTTGGAGGAAAGCACTCTGAATCATCTTGTGGACAAGCGCTGGACAGAGGCAATCATAGATGCCAACACCAAGACCGCCCGAAAGGCATACGAGGCGACGCACTGCATTTTAACCTCTATACCCAAAACCAATGAGGATCACCTCGTCATGTCTGGCAATCAGGCAGTTGCACTCGGTGCTCTGGCCGCTGGTGTCGGGTTTTATTCCGCCTATCCTATGGCACCCTCCACAGGTGTCATGAGCTATCTGACACAGTATGAAACCCGTTATCCTTTAGTCGTAGAACAAGCTGAAGACGAAATTGCTGCTATCAACAGCATTATAGGCGCAGCATCGAATGGTCTGCGCAGCATGACCTCCACCAGCGGCGGCGGCTTCTCGCTTATGGTGGAAGGCCTGGGTTTCGCAGCTGTCGCTGAAGTACCTGTGGTCATGCTGGATGTCCAGCGGCCTGGTCCTGCTACCGGAATGGCGACGAGAACCGAGCAAAGCGACCTCAATTTTGTACTAGATGCCTCTCAAGGCGAATTTCCCAGAATCATCCTAAGCTTCAATTCTATTGAGGACGCTTTCTATAAAACCTTTAGAGCTTTTAACCTCTCTGATAAATATAGGGTCCCTGTCATTCTTCTTTCAGATCAATATCTTGCTGACTCAACTTCTACGGTCAGGGAACCAGATTTGAAGGCCCTGAAAATTGATCTTCACCTCGTTAAAGAAGTCAGAGAAGACTATCGCCATCACGATCTTAGAACTTTGGTTCAAGACAGAGCCGTCCCTGGGATGACCTCACAGATCGTGATGCATGACAGCCACGAACACGACGAAAATGGCGGCGTTACAGAAAGCGCCAGCAACAGAGTGGCTATGAATGAGAGACGAATGTCTAAGCTCAATGAAATTATCAAAGAAATGGAAGAGCCACGACTGATTGGTGATCCCAAAGCCAAAGACATTTTGATTTGCTGGGGCTCTACAGCCGGAGTTGTTGAGGCCGCTGTCGAGCATCTCACAATGCAAGGCAGATCCATTGGCGCTTTGATATTCGGAGATCTTTACCCATTGCCGGTTAAGACGCTTACAACCCTTATTGAGAGGGGTGCCCGCCTCATCAACGTTGAGGGAAACTACCAGGGCCAACTCAGACAATTGATCTCCAGAGAGCTTGCCTATCCTATTCATCACTCCATCTTGAAATATGATGGAAGACAATTCAGCCCAGGGTATATCCTGAAGGCTTATGAGGAGCTGATTCAAAAGTGAAGACTTCCCCATTTGACAATCACAAAGAAAATACCTGGTGTCCGGGGTGTGGAAATTTTGGAATCCTCAGCAGCATGAAAGCCGCCTTTGAAGAACTGGGCCTCGCTCCGGAAGATCTCCTGATCGTCTCAGGCATCGGACAAGCCGCAAAACTTCCTCATTATATCCATGCGAACGGATTCAACGGACTTCACGGCAGAGCATTGCCTGCAGCCTTTGGGGCGCACGTGGCCAATTCCAAACTGAAACTGGTCGTCAATACAGGAGATGGCGACGCGCTGGCTGAAGGCGGCAATCACTTCATTCATGCAATACGAAAAAATATGGATATCACCCATTTAATCCATGACAATCAAGTTTATGGCTTGACTAAAGGTCAGGCTGCACCAACAACACCCCTCGGACAGAAGACGACCCTGCAGATTGAAGGCGTGAGAGTTGATCCCCTTAATCCTGTCACATTAGCAATTTCCCTTGGCTGTTCCTTTGTTGCCAGAGCAAATGCAGGCGATCAACCCTTTATGAAAGAAATTTTAAAGGCTGCCTTAAATCATAGAGGCTATGCGCTTATAGACATACTTCAGCCTTGCGTCACATTCAACAAGGTCAACACTTATCAGTGGTACAAAGACCGTGTTTATGCTGTTCCAGAGTCTTATGATCCCTATGATAAAGTCGCCGCATTCGCCGAATCTCTGAAGTGGGGGGATGATGGAATCCCAGTCGGCATACTATATAAAGAGGATAAGCCCGCTTATTACGACCGTCTAGACCATATTAAAACCGACCATCTTGCAGCAGCGGAACGAAAACCCACGGATATCCAGCCACTGCTTAATCAACTGAAATTCTAAAAGTGATCAAATTGTCCATAGAATCAAAAGGACAGCCGCAACTCGAAACTTGAGTTTGGCTGTCCTTTTATTGCGATTATACGAATGACTTTCATGGGCATCTTTCTCTAATCTGATTATGTGATGAACACTCTACTGCAGTCCTCGAAAACTAAGCCGCAAATTATCATGAGCAATCAGAGCTGCAGCACCCAAAGCTGGTGTAAAGCGGTACATACCACCCTCACCCACATAGACACGATTCAAATTTCTGTGCGCGCTTAATTTGTTTAAGGATTTGTTGATTTCACGGTTCATGATGCTATTGGCGTTGTACATACCGGTAATCAACACCATCTCCGGATTGATGGCATTGATTACATAGGAAAGTACAGTCCCAATGTAGCCTCCAGTTTCACGGATGACCGAAAGGCTCAACCGGTCGCCCTGGACCGCATAATCATAGATCTGTTTGGCAGTAACCGCTGTCAGATCCCCCTTCAAATCCTCAACAAGTTTGGAGGTACTGCCTTCTTTTAGTTTGATCAAAAAACGCTCTTCAATCCCAATAGTGGATGCAACAGCATTAAAGCATCCTGTTTTTCCGCATTTACATTTAATGCTCCGGTTACTGACCCGGACATGTGCAATATTCCCTGCGCCCTGATTGAAGCCCTTAACTATGGCATCCTGATAATAGTAGGCAGAGGTGATCTGCTCTCCTATGTCCAGAACAAAGAAGCTGAAGGCTTCCTTAGCTTTACCGTAAAGTTTTTCACTGACTGCAACGGCATTGGATTTTGTTTCAATGCGAATGGTTTCACAACCAAGTGGTTGAATACGGTCTTGCCATTCCTGTTTACGAATCAGAACGTTGCTGCCCAGCAAGAAGCTGTCCTGAGCATAGGGTTCAGCTTCGACAGCGATCCCAATACCAAGGCATCGTCGGTTTGAAAGATGGCGCATCATTTCCAGAATGACACGGATGACATTATCTAGAATTCTGCTTCCCGAACGGTCCCCGAACAAGGATAAATCATCCTCTGTCAGGATTCCGCCGCTCAGCGTCATCCCACAGGAAGAGATCCCGTATTTGGAAACATAGATTCCAATCATGTAATGTTGTTTTTCATTCAAAGTAAGTACTGTGGGAGGTCTGCCCCCAGTTGACTCACCAGTTCCCTTTTCATCAATCAGACCGTCAGATTTTAAGGTTTCAGATAAAATAGAAATTGTCGCGGGTGACAGGCCTGAATATCTGGCTATATCTGATTTGGAAATTTCCCCGAACTTCTGAATGATTTGCAGAATTGTCAATCGATTGACCCACTTAATCTGATCTTGTGTCAACGGCAATATGATTTCCAAGTTATCCCCCACTTTATTTAGCGACTAAAATAAGTTGTTAATAAGAAGATAACATAAAGTAGTTAAGTCGGCAACCTCTTCCCACCAAAAGGATGTGGCGTTAATCTCAGAAAATGTAAAAAGGCTGCCGCTGCGCCGCGACAACCTCTGTAAATTTTTAGTTTTAAAAATGTCAGGATTTGTATAATGTTTGATTTCTCGAATTCGCTATTTATTCAATTTCTTTAAAATTTACATCCTCTGCAGCACTGTATTCCGAACGGTCTACCCCTATATCCCCTGTTGCCTCTGCAAATTGATCCGCAGATCTCTTTCCGGACTCAGCGGTTTCACTGGCATTATAGCTGCCACTGGCTCCGAAAGGCCCAAAATTCGAACCAGTGTTTGTTTGTTGCCACTCCGCTTCGGCCTGATGCATGGCTTTAAGATATTGACTTTTTCTCCAATAATGCCTCACAATAAGCAAAGCCAGAATTGCCAAACCTATTGGCGTCCCGAGCAAAAAACTGCCAGCTGCAAAAATCAGCCAAAACACGACAAAAACAATGGTCAAAATTATGAGCAGCCCTGTAAATCCCGAATATGATTGGTACATGGTTTTCACTCCCTTGAAGCCATTGTAATATGGTAATCATGCCGATTCAATAAAAAAAGCATTAAGTTTTAAAAAAGATCGCATGACAATCATGCGATCTTCCTTAAGAACTATGAAATCAATAGGATGCATTGCTGTCTTCATTCAGGACAATGGCCACTGAAGCACTTGCACCAATCCTGTTTGCACCGGCACCAATCATTTCCAGTGCGATTTCCCTGCTTCTGATTCCACCGGATGCTTTGACGCCCATCTGAGAACCCACAACACTTCTCATAAGCTCGATATCCTCCGCAGTTGCACCACCTGAGCTGAAACCGGTAGAGGTCTTGACAAAATGGGCGCCGGCTGCTCTAGACAGGTTGCATGCAAGGATTTTCTCTTCCCTGGTCAAGAGGCAAGTTTCCAAAATGACCTTTAGAATCGCCTTTCCTTCAAGCGCTGCGACTACGCCTTCAATATCCTGCCTGACAATGTCATCATCCCCATTTTTCAGTGCAGCAATATTGATCACCATGTCTATTTCACTTGCGCCATCCGCAATCGCTTGGCGGGTTTCAGCAGCTTTGACGGCAGTTACACTGGCGCCAAGCGGAAAACCTATGACTGAGCACACTTTTACAGCAGAACCCTTTAATGCCTCAGCCACCGCTGAGACATAATAGGGATTGACACAGACAGACCAGAAGCCGTGGGTTTTCGCTTCTTCGCAGACCTGCATAACTTGTTCACGTGTTGCATCCGCTTTTAAAATCGTGTGATCAATGTAGCCAGCAAGATTCACGGTCAGCCCTCCTTATTATTACATTCCAAAAATAACTATGCTTCACAAAATAGATTTAAGCCTGGTTTTTGCAAGCAGGTTTATCAAACATCAGTAATCATAATTCTGAACCGATCCACTAGAGGACGAGCAGTTTGTCTCCGTTTTTGATGCCTGCAGCGTTGCCCTCATCAATATCCAGGTGCATTTCGAGCGCATAAGTCTTATGAACTCTAACCAGCACGTTGTCAAAAATTAAACCACGCTTGCCCTCAACTTTAACAGATACGATATCTTTGTCCTGTACGCCAAATTGCTCAGCATCACTTGTATGCATGTGAATATGACGTGCTGCAGCTATGATGCCCTTATCAATAACCACTTCGCCTTTTGGACCCACGATCTTAGCGCCTGGGCTGTCAGCCAGGTCACTTGAATCTCTGACCGGTGGTACAACGCCAAGCGTAAATCCATCTGCCAGTGAAACTTCAATTTGAGTTTCGTTTCTTGCAGGTCCCAGGACACGCATTGTAAATGATCCCTTAGGGCCTACGACTTCGATCTTCTCATGACAAGCAAATTGGCCAGGCTGTGAAAGATCTTTGAAGACAGTCAACTCATAGCCTTCACCGAAAAGAATGTCAATATGCGCTTTGCTCAAATGGACGTGACGGTTTGATAATCCTACTGGTACATATCCTTTAGACATTAATAAACCTCCTATTTTGTATACACTATACATAACATTATCATGGATGTTGTCTATTTTGTCAAATCTGAATGCGGCTGCTTATTATACTTCATTTTGGGCGGATCCGAGGATAGAAATGGCAAACTCCGCACCTGCGGCTAAGATCTCTCCATGTCGTTCCTGCCGTTCCATTACTTGCTTTTCATCCGTCCCCTCAATAAAAACAAAGGCTTCGAAAGAGGCTCTTATTGATTTAAAGAATAACTCCGCGACAAGCCTTGCACCGTCACTTTCATTTTTTCTCTGAAAGGCACCTGCAGTCACAAGAAGCAAGCCCATTTTAGGCTTAAAAAAGACCTGTTCTTTCAGCATAAATTTTCTGGTCCATTTCACTTGAAAACGGTCGATCATTGTTTTCATCAAAGCGCTCACTGAATTGAAATAAAATGGTGTTGCCAGTATAATCCCCTCCGCCTCATCCACCGACTTCAGAATGAGATCCATGTCGTCCCTGAAAATACAGCGTCCAGTTTCTGCACACTGATAGCAGCCTGTGCAGGGATGGATATTCATTTTTCTCAGATCAAAGCGCTCCAATTCGAAACGGTTGAGGTTCATGCCTGATAAAAGCAGGTCCAGTGCCTGATCCGTGTTTTTTCCAGGTCTTGGACCGCCAAATATTACGACGAGCTTTGGCTTCACTTTGAATAGACCTCTGGTTTCAGCGTCGCTACAAATGGCAAATTGCGATACTTTTCAGCATAATCGATGCCATAACCAACAATAAATTCATCCGGAATGACAAAGCCGGTATAATCGACTTTTATGTCTGCTTTGCGTCTCTCAGGTTTGTCCAGAAGTGAGATAATAGACAGACTGGCAGGTTTGCGGGCAGAAAAATTGTCATAAAGATACTTCAGCGTTAACCCGGTATCAATTATATCCTCTACAATCATAACGTGCTTGCCCTCAATACTGTAATCCAAGTCTTTGACGATCCGAACGACGCCGGAGCTTTCCGTTGAGCTGCCATAGCTGCTGGCGGCAATAAAGTCGATCTGGATTGGCACGCTCACCGCTCGCATCAAATCGCTCATGAATACATTTGCGCCTTTCAAGACGCCAATCATTAACAGCTCTTTGCCTTTATAGCTTTCAGAGATTTCTTGTCCAAGCTCCTGCACTCTCGCATCAAGCGCTTCCTTGCTGATTAGAATTTCTTTAATATCACGATTCAAAGGATCACCTCATTTTAATTTGATGGGTTGTACTGATATTATAACCTGTGCATGGCGAAAGTACCACACTGGCGCTTCGAAATCCAGAAATAGCGCGGTTGTTTAATCAAATAGTCTGATCATTATCATGGTGAGTCCACAAGTAAACCATTGGAATAATAATCAGAGTCAACAGTGTGGAAACCATAAGTCCTGACATCAGTGCTGCCGACATAGGTACAAACAAGGCGCTTCCGGAAAGTGCCAGCGGAACCAGGCCTATGACTGTTGTGATTGTAGTCAGCATTATTGGACGGAATCTTTTTTCGACGGCATCAACACATGCAGTCTTCACGGATTTACCCTCTGACCGCTCAACATTGATGAAGTCGATCAGTACAATCGCGTTGTTGACGACAATGCCCAGCAAACTCACAATTCCAAGCATTGCTACAAAGGAAAGGTCAAATCCAAGGAAATATAGCCCTAAGAAAGATCCAATCGCGGACAGCGGTATGGTGAGGAGAATTATCAGCGGCTGCGTGAAGGATCTGAACTGAAACAGCAGAACAGAATAAACCAGCATCACCGCGAGAACGGCTGAAGAGCCAATATTTCCAAAGTTCTCGACAATCTTTTCATTCTCCCCGTCAAACTTAAAAGCTATCCCAGGATAATCCGCTGGATCAATCTTTTCAACAATGGCCTTTTGAATGTCCACCGCATTATAACCAGGTGCTATGTCTGACATGACAACAGTCGCCAAATCACCCTTGTAGGATTTGATGACAGCATATTCGCTGGCCAAAGCGATCTCTGAAACAGATTCTAAAGGTACTTTCAGATCAGATGCTGCAGCTTTGATTTTAAAATTTCTTAGATCATCCAGACTGGCCACATTACTTTTCAGTACGATCTTATAATCCCCATCATCAAGGCGAACGGTTGTCGCTGCCTGACCTCTGAGCGCCAGACTGATCTCACTTTGAAGGTCATATTGAGTCATACCCAGGCTGCCAGCGAGCTCCAGATCCGGTTTAACCACATACTCAAAAACGCGGTTTTCAAAATCAGTGTCAACTTTTGCCGTGCCCTCCACCTGAGATATCAACTTTTGAAGCTTTTCGGCAGCCTCTCCCAGCTGATCCAAATCACTCCCCAACAGTCTGAGCTGCACCGGTGCCCCAATAGGCTCCGCCTGTTCCAATAATTTTACTGATACTCGTCCCCCCGTCACGACCCGGTCCAATTTTTGCTGAAGCTCTGCTGCGTAAGTTTCCAGCGTCATTCCGCTATCTTCTGACGCCATTGCCTCCAGATCCATTCTTAGCATCATTTGCGCTTTGTCATTTGAGTTAGGGACTATTGGCAGCGTATTGTAGAACTTTGGAAGACCGCCCCCCACAGCAGTCGTATTGGAAAGGATCAGCGGCTCAGCACTTAATATCTGATTCACATCCTTGACGAGCGCTTCTGTTGTTTCTATTGAAGATGCATTTTCTGAGCGCACGTCAATATATATTTTATCCGTATCTGCATAAGGGAAAAATTTCAAATTTAACGAGAGTCCGGCATAGATTGTGAATCCCAGCGTTGCCAGAACCAGAATCAAGGTAAGTACTCTGAATCTGAAAGCCGCCAGCAGTGCCCTTTCAAAAAACAACCTGATCACGCCTTTTCCCCTGCCAGATGTCTTGGACGGACCCAGAAACATATAAGCAAGCGGCGGTATGATCAATATAGCGACCAAATAGGACACTGACAAGGAAATCATGATGATGCTCGGCAGACTGGCAATGTATTCGCCAGCAATTGAAGGCAGCAACATAAAAGGCAAGAATGCGCCGATAGTCGTAAGTGTCGACGTCAGCACCGGAACCGCAACCTCTCTTGCCCCACTAACGCATGCTTCAGCACGATCCAATCCCACATCGAGTTTTACCTGAATGGAGTCAATGATCACAATAGCATTGTCCACAAGCATCCCCAGCGCCACAATCAAAGCAGCAATTGAAATCTGGTGCAGTTCAATGCCCAGATACCCCATAAAAATGAACGAGATCATTATTGAGGCTGGAATAGCGGTCGAAACGATCAAGGCATTTTTAAAACCCATTCCAAGAAGCACAACCACCAAAACAAAAACGACACCCTGCAGCAGATTCAGCATAAAGTCATTGACAGACCGTCTTACATTTTCTGGCTGATCGAGAACACGCTCAATCTTGAGATCGTTAGGAAGCGTTTCTTGAAAACGACTTATGACCCGATCGACCTCTTCACCAACCAAGACGACATTTTCATTCTTTTGAAAATAGCCAGCCAGCAGAATCGCATTTTCACCATTCTGAAGAATCTTATAAGATGAATCCGCATCTTGAAAAGAAACCTCCGCAATTTCACGGAGAAAAATTATTTGACCTGAACTTGGAGAAACACCTACGACCAGGGAACGAATTTGATCAAGATTGGCTAAACGGCCGGAGGTCCTTAAATTGACACTTGTGCCATGCTGCTCAATTTGACCTGAAGGAATTTCTATGTTTTGTGCTTGAAGCATTCCAAAGAGATCTCTCATGGAGATCCCTAATGTATTTAGCTTCTGGTAATTCACCTCAACGACGATTTCGCGTTCCTGTTTTCCCATTATTTCGAACCGCTTCACGCCCTGGATGCTCTTTAGCTCATCTTTTAGCTGAATTGCCAGATCATTGAGTTCATTATAAGTATAGTTTTCACCTGACAGCGTAACCATTAATCCCGCTGTTTCCACGAGATCCGTATTGGTCTGAATCGCTTGACATTCAGGTGGAAGTTCCGACTGTAGGACATCCATTCTGTCTTCCAGATCGTTCCATGCCGCCTGGACCTCAGTGCCGTAAATCAATCTTAGAAATGTGACGGACGCACTGTTGAAGGAATAGGTGTAGGCATAGTCATAACCTTCAATTTCTTCAAGCTCACTGACTATCTTTGAGGTTACACGATCTTCCACTTCTGAGGGTGACGCACCAGGATAGATGACTGAGATCATTGCGACGGGCGCATTGATCTCAGGATACTCTTGTCTTGGACTAATATAAAAGTTGTAAGCGCCGGCCGCAATAAGGAGCACCAGCAGAAAAAGAGTAATTTTTCTGTTCAGGATTGCAGCGTCTATCCATCTTCTCATCTCAGTCACCTCGTGACGCTGACGATTTCAACATCATCCAGCGGATTCACAAGCTTCATGCCTTTTACTATGACCTGGTCACCATCATCAAGGCCTTCAACGTACAGCTCGTTGTTCTGTACCGCCCGGATGACAACGTTTTTCTTAATTGCCCGACCTTCCTGCACGATATAAACAAAATCATTTTCCCCGGATAGCACAATATCAATTGGGAGCTTGACTGCTTTGATTTCACCTTGGCGCACGAAGATTTCTGCCATGGCTCCAATCAGATAATTCCCAGACGGCAGTGTCACTTCAATCTCATAAGTTTGGGTCGCAGGATCAGGAAGCTTTCCGATGTTTGAGATTGATGCATCGAAAGTCTGATTGTCATAGACAACTTCCACTTCGCGCTCAAATTCGCCTTTCATCAAAGTCTCGGATGACATGCCAAATATAGCAGTCACCGTTTGACCCTCCAACATCAGAACTGGATAACCTGCTGATACCAGGTCACCCTTTTCATAAAACACTTCGAAAACGACGCCGCTTCTAGGCGCATAAAGCTTGGTATCCTTTAAATAGCTATTGCTCAGGCTTAAGCCCGCTTTTGCTTGCTGTACCTGTGCTTCAGCCGCTTTAAGTTCAGCTTTTGTCACTGAAACCTGCAGCTCAACGCCCTCCAGCTCCGCTTTGGAAATAGCGCCTTGATCATAGAGCGCTTTAAAATCCTCCAAGGTTTTTTCAAGGTGTTCCAGAGAAATCCGGGCTTTTGATGCTGCCTCTTCAGCAGCTTTAATCCCTGCTGCACTGCTGCTGACACCGCTGCTTTGAGCCTGATCGTCCAGTCTTGCCAACAATTGGCCTTTCTTAACTGGATCTCCTGTTTTCACAGTTAATTCCGCAATTTTACCTGAAGACATAAAGCTAAGCGAGTCAGCAGACTCTGCACTGATACGACCATTATACATCTGCTTGAGTACATGGTTTTCCAAATGAACTTCAACCACTTCAACGGGCTGTTTTACGGGTTCAGAACTTGATATTTCAATCTTATTGCACGCAGTACCCATCAACCCCATCAGGAGGGTCAGCAACAATGGAACGATTCTTGGCTTTAACATGCCAACATCCCTTCTTTCTCTTACTAAGGCTGAAAAATTTTATTTATTTAGCCGCCCGAGGACTTCTCAATGAAATTAGTCAAAACGGGTCACCAGATCTCTGAAATAAAAATCAATAATCATTCTAAGCTCATTTTCTACGGCATCTCTCTTAAATGTTGCTGTTCTGGCCACAAGATCATTTATGGCTTCAACTATGCCTTTTGAAATCAAGCGGCCCAGCGCTTTAAGATTTTGAACTGAGTTCCGACTGGCAATGGTTTCAAGAACATACTTTTCCAGTACTGAGAAAATTAATCCGGACAACTCATTCATGGCATCAGAAAAAACCGTACCCTCAGACCCATTGAACAGAATCAGAATTTCGTCACGGTACGATTCAATACCAGTGGCGATCTCGTGGACGAACTGCTCCCGAAATCTTATATAATCTTCTGTGGGTAAAGGCATATCCTCATGGATTTGTACGGATTCAAGAAGTGATTTCAATACCAGGTAAGCAGGCGTGACCACTTCTTCAAATAACGACTGTTTTGAGCTGAAATACCTGTATATATTTCCAACAGTGATCTCAGAGCTTTCTGCAACTATTCTCATAGACGCTTGCGCGTAGCCCCTTTTAAGAAATTCCGCCCGGGCAGAAGACACTATGCGACTCCTAACTTGCTCTTTTAAGACTTGCATATGATAAACCCCTGTTCATTTTTAATTAAATTATACCCTCAAAATGACATTTCAACAACTAGGGATTGACTTTCATCATATACTTATGAGTACTCTATTCTCCACGTAAAAAGTCCGTCCCTCAGAAGCGCATTCTTTGTTGCAAGGCGCGATGCTGAAAACGGACTGAATAATGTTATTACATTCTTTCAAACAAACAGGATCTCCTGCTCAGACAGCCTGAGGCGGTCGTTCCCTTTCAACTTATACAACGTTTGACTGTCCAGTCTTTGCTCATTTAGATAGGTGCCGTTCAAAGAGTCAAGATCCTTCAAAAAATATCCTTGATCCATGTGGTGCACTTCCGCGTGAAGTCTGCCGATGGTTATGTCATCATCAATAATCACATCACAAAGTACCGTGTTCCTACCAATTCGCGTTATTGGCTTTGAAAGTTCAAAAATCTTGCAGGCTTGTTGATTTTGAAGAACGAGTTTACCCTGCAGCTTCTCCTGCTCAGATAAGAGTGTCGTGCCTTCAAATTCAGGTCTGTACATTGACAGCTTACTATGTGATGCCGCATTGTGTCGAATTGGATCATGGCTTTCTTCGCCTATTTCATATATTGGAAAAACAGTCGAATCTGGCATTGATTTTTCTGCACCTTTGCAAAATCTCTTAAAATACTCGATCAGCCCACTGCTTCTTCGATTGGAGTTTTTGATCTTTGATTTCGCGTTTAGATGAATATGGTCTCCCTTCATAACCATTGATTTTTGCGCTGACCGGTCACCAATACGTTGATTGGAGGCATCATAGGCTGAATTGCCAACATGTTTAGATCTATTTAAGTTAGGATAAAAGGTGGCATGGTCCGGAGTTTCTGTTTCAAACGGAACAGAGCTTGAAGCAAACCAGTGACGAATAACATTTAACAGGGCAGTCTGTCGCTCGTACCTATGAACCGTCGATTCACACAATGACTTAAACTGCTCAATGCCTTCAGGTTTCAAACTTAAAGCAGCGATAGGCACTAAACTGTTCAAGAGCTGCTGCCACTTCTCTTCAAAGCTTGGTTCAGTAGTGCGTGTCGGCTTATAAATCAATTCAATACGTTTATTACCTGTGTGATAGCAGATCTGTGAAGGTGATATCAAGAAATGATCCAGTCTCAGGTAGTGTTTCGCTGACTGAGTTAAGACATTGACGGTTTCTTCCAGTATTGATAGTAAGTCATAATAATCAACCGCCGTTCTGCGAAGCCACTGTTCGAGTGTCATATGACTGTGAAACGTATAAACCAATTGAACATCATCATCCTTTTCCCGTAGTAATGGAATCAGATAGGGCCGCTCCGGATAATGGGTCAGGACATTAAACTCAAACATATTGATGTTCGGTAATGTAATTCCTAATCTGTAAATTCTCTCCTGCCCTTCAAAACCCATCTGTTGCATCATAGGTAAATGCCTTCCAAACTCAACTGAGTTTGAATAGTGATAGTTTCCGTATCAATATTATCCAGAATACTTGTCATAATTTCAGTGATCTGGGTTCTGAACAACAGAGCCAGACCTATAAGTACAACCACGAGAACAACGAGTTCGACTGTCCCCAAACCACGAGTATTCATAACAGCATAACGAAGTTTTTCAAAAATCTTTTTCATGTGTTTATCCCTCCCAAAATAATTGGACTGATCAGCAACAGCATCAAGACGCCAAATTGAAGCAGTGCAGGCATCATCAATCCTAATTGCCCTTTTACCTGACTTGCAGCTTCTGCCTGCTCCGCGATCATATTACAGTCTATCATCCAGTCATGAAGCAACGCGATGAGATCTGATTCTGATTTTCTTTCGCCATACAGGCAGCACCTCGCCCAACTTTTAGTGCCTGAATGATTAAAGGTTAGAAGCCTAAGTAATGCCGATTCATAGTCTCCTCCATGCTTCAGTCTAACTCGGAGTTCATGCCAAACAGGAAATGTTACCCAGTTTAAACTTTCGGTTTCCATGGCCAATACAAGTGCTTTCCTAAGACTATGTCCACTTTGAATGAGCAACCCAAATCGATAAGTCATTGAAAACAAAGCTCTGTCCAGTTGTCTGCTTCTGGCCTCCTTTCGTTCGATCAACCCTTTAAAAATGATCAGCGGTGTCGAAAGCAATCCCAATAGTACGCACAACACTGAAGTTATCAAAGTCAGGGATAATGCCTGACGCACCCCCAGAAGCAACACAAAAAATGCAGGCATCAACAAACCTGCTTCTTTCATCAAACTTGTTCTTTCTATTCTTATGCCATAGTTGGCGTATGTTTTTGTCATTTCGTGCCATTTAAGTAATGCCCGATGAACATGCCGCGTTACAAACGACATATTGATTTAAATCAACCCCTTGGTCTTCAGTTGAATCAATCTGGTTCGTTCAAATAAAACAGTTCCTCCTTCCAGCGCCAGCGCTGCTGCCATCACCAGCATTCTGCCACTGGCTGTTGTGTAAAGCATACTCAAATAGTCGGCATAAGTAGCATTGAGCAATAGCAGCACTAGAAGCGGCATTTTCGATGTCAGCCTGTACTCCAGAACCCGATCCGTCATTTTTCGTATGAGCTCTTGTTTTTGTACAATGTGTCCTCCAATCCAAACCGATGACCTCTTTAAAACCATTGTCATATCGTGGCCGCAGCTTTCTGCATAAAGGAGTTGTTGTGATAGGTCTGCCGCTTCCTCAACTTCAAATTGCCTAGCCAGTCGAGCGAGGCCTGCTGTCAGGGGGGTTCCCAACTGCATCAATCGGCTTAGTTTTTTGAGTTCAAGGGCGAGGTGTTCACAATTGGTGGAAAACTCATCAACGGTTTGGTCAAAAGCGCTTTGAAGTGACTTACCCGTCGACGTTGACGAAGCAATTAAAGAGAGAAAACGCGCAAAATCAGACAGGAACTCATCTTTTGTTTGAACAGCTGCCATTTGTGCCTGATAATTCAATGTCGGAAGCTTGATAAATAACACAAAAGGAAAGTAAATGGGATGATCAAATAAAATCCACGTGGAAAGGATGGTATCGATTGCAAATATAAGCCACAATCGGATCCGTCGTAGGGATGGGGTCGCATAGTACCATACCGGCTGGATCAAACTAAAGTATTTCAGCATAGCTCGACACTTGATCGAAGACGTCAGTCTTCAACACTCGGCAGCCTTCTGCGATCACTGTTTCAAAATTGAGCCTGCCTTGACGATATCCCAGTACCTGAATGACTTCTTGAATTCTTCTTGAGCCATCTGCGTCTTTTTTCAAATGAATGACCCAGTGAATGCCTGATCCAATTTGCCGCCGAATCCCTTCAGCTGTTCCGTGACTTGCCATCAACGCCATGGCCTCTATTCGGTCAAGCATATCAGCGCCAGAATTTGAGTGACCTGTCGACATAGAGCCGTCATGCCCAGTGTTAAGCGCCTGCAGCATATCCAAAGCTTCAGCTCCCCTGATCTCACCAACGACCATACGATCCGGCCGCATTCTAAGCGCTGTACGAATCAGATCTGACATGGTTACTTCCAGAGCTTCGCCTGCGGCAGACGGACGCGTTTCAAGGCGTACAAGATTATCAATACTGTTCAAATTGAGTTCAGCGCTGTCTTCGATTGAGATAACCCTCTCTCCTTTTGGTATACAGCGGCTCAAGCAATTCAGGAGCGTTGTCTTTCCGGAACTTGTACCTCCGCTGATCATTAAATTCTGCCTGGATTTTACCGCACCCACCAGAAATGACAGAACGCGCTCATCCATCATTCCTCTGCTTTTTAATGCCTCCAATGTCAACAGATCTTTTCTGAACTTTCTAATGGTCATATAGGGTCCATCCAATCCGACGGGCTGCATAACGACATTCAGCCTGGCACCATCTCTCAGTCTCGCGTCGACAATGGGATCTCTGAAATTGACGCGTCGATCAACCTCGGATACCATTTTCTGAATTAACTGACGCAGCCTTTCGTCCGATATCGAAAGATTCAGGCATTCCATGGTATTTTTTCTCTCAATAAAAATTTTTGATGGACCATTAACCATGATTTCGGTCACCTCAGGGATCTTTTAAATATGAATCCAGAAAATCATAACCCCGAATGCGCCAAAGCCAATTTTGAGCTAAACTGATCTTCTCTATTGTGCTCAAGCAGCTTAGAGAGTCGTTGTTTCTTACAAACGCTTCAATTTTGTGTTTCAAATCACCTGCAACTTCAAGATTCTCACTCAACACAGTCGCCAATTCTGCGCAAAGTGAATCGTACAGCAGATCCTCCTGCTCCCCTAACAGATAAATTATCGCCGACCCCCTGCCACAATATTGCCAACGCAATCTGTCAAGTTTTCAAACTGTCCATCAAATACACCTTCCATGTGTACGGCAGATGGATGATGGCTTCCCCTGTTAGAGATCAAATAGGCACCTATACCTAGTTGTCGGCTTTTAATCATGTCAGTCCATGCCACAGCGGGTTCCACTTCTCTTGGATGGTCACAGATCCAAATGATACTTTTCACTAAAGGGATGAGTTTTATAAGGATTTCTCTATAGTCCGCTCCACACCAGAACCACATTGAGTGAGGCATACCCTTGATTGCATTTGTCATCTTTTCCTGCCACTCCGGCAAGGAAAGTGCACTGATATCCTGAGGCCTGCGACACAGACTGTAGCAGCCGCCTTCCCTGAAAACTGCATCTTCCCCTTCCCATAACCATTCCGACAAAGCGTCGTCGACTTTTCCAGAAATATTTGCAATAGTTGTCAAATCGATGATAGCAGCTAATGGATTCAGATGGTGAAGCTGTGCTTTTAATTCTTCAAAAGCCTGACGCTGCTGATAACAAGACTGAAATGAAAATATGAAGTGAAGTCCTCCTGATTCACCCATAGCTTTAATTGAACCCATTTGTCTCTGAACCGCCCTGTTAAACGCATCAATAGGCTCATAAACTGAGAACTCGTTTTCGGCTGAAATGAAGTCCTCTGTCAATACAATGGTTTTGACGTCATTTCCCAGCGCGGCGTTTTCCAGAGCAGTACGGGGCCCTGCGGCAACACCTGAAAAATCTTCAGCTTGTACCGCGATACGCCAGAGGCTTTCCTCTGAGAACAGTCTGATCCGCCAAGAAATTAATCCGGATGATAGACAAGCCCTCTCTATTGCAGCAAGATAATCTTCCTCTGGGTAGTAAAGGCATACCACCATGTGTCCACTCCTTTCAGTAGTCATTGATTTTATATTACCATAATTTGTTATTTCGTCAACCATATATTTCCTTTATTGTTATAAATTAAAAGAAGCTGTTGTCACGGCGTCTTAAATGACCGCCAAAACAACAGCTTCCTAAAGTGGTTTATATTATTTTTTTCCTTTTTTTTGCGCTCTCAGACGTTCTTTTTCAGCCAAATGGCGCTTGTATCTCGATTCAGAAATATACCAGGTAGCAGTACCGAATAATACTCCACCGATGGCAAAAAAGAAAACAGCCGCACCCAATTGAAGCAGGATCTCAGATGTAAATTTAAATTTCAACGATACGCCAAGAAGCAGAACATAGATCAGACTGGTCATCAGGGTCCAAGTGATCAAACCTTGTTTGATGACATAATGACGCATCCCCTTTTGCCGCATGACAGCCCATCTTTCCATAGCCAATGATTCACGTTCTGCGCGGCGCGCCTGGTTTTCCCGTGCCCTTGACTGGGCACGCCTTGCTTTCTTTTCCTCCAGCGTTAGGTCCACTTTTTTCTCTCCTGCCATATGCTCCCCCATACTTTCAATAAATTTCTAAAACACACCTTCTGCGATCAAGTCGCGATCCGGCAAATCAGACGCGTAATCAGCCATTTTGATAGTGACATGATCCGCGAGTTCAAGGGTTGTATCAAACCAAACAGTGATTCCCTCAGTTTCAATAGCTTCAAACAATTCTGCTTCACCTTGACGCAATCCTCCGACCCTGACCAGGGTCAAATCGTGAATAGCTCAGCAGCTGCCTTCAGTTGTTCTGTATACGACCAGCTCCTTCTTGCCCGTGGTCTTTAGAAATGAAAGAGCTTGAGGATGAAATTCAATCACAAGGCTCACCTCCTGTCCTCATTATACACTTAAGTTCCCGGAAACGCTTCAGTAAAAATGTCCAATAAAGCGAATCGATGACTATGCACGTTTAAAATATAAACAAAAAGAAAATTGGAGGCAACATATAGTC
The DNA here is from genome assembly GCF_058683855.1 of Acidaminobacter sp. QWL-03. Lineage (NCBI taxonomy): Bacteria > Bacillati > Bacillota > Clostridia > Peptostreptococcales > Acidaminobacteraceae > Acidaminobacter > Acidaminobacter sp. QWL-03. The sequence goes on along the minus strand of NZ_CM178752.1, from coordinate 673,526 downwards.
GTGGCTTTCGACTTACGATGCACCAATTTCCTTTTCATTATTAATTAGATAGGATAGACATTTTGTTCGCTGTCGACCAAGGTATTGTCTATGCTATATTTCTCAGCCATGCGAAGCTTGAAGAAATCCAAGGCAACTTGAGGGAATAGGACGTAGGTCAATACATCTTCCGGACTTTCCATATACATGCCAATTTCCTTTTCTTTGGCTTCCAAAACAGGTTCAAGCAAATCCGCCGGTCTACAGGTAATCACGTCTTCATTCCCTATGATCTTACGGATGATCTCATCCTTAATAGGTACTGCCGGTCTGCCATACATGCCTTTGACATAGGCTTTGACCTCATTGGGCACCATTTTATAGCGCTCTCCGGTGATGACATTCAAAACAGCCTGAGTACCAATGATCTGGCTCGTCGGTGTCACCAGCGGCGGATAACCCAAATCCTCTCTGACACGAGGAACTTCTTTCAAAACATCATTATATTTATCAAGTGCATTTTGAAGCTTCAGCTGTGACACAAGATTGGACAACATGCCTCCTGGCACCTGGTAAACTAAAGTATTAATGTCCATGCCTAAAATTTTGGGATCCATAAGTCCTGTTTCTAGTGCTTTTTCGCGCATAGGTGCAAAGTGTTCCGCAACGTCATTCAGGATCTTGAGATCAAGACCCGTCTTGCGTTCAGTTTCATTCAGCATGGCGACCATAGCCTCCGTCGCAGGTTGAGATGTGCCGAGAGCAAATGGTGAGATTGCAGTATCAATTATATCAACACCTGCTTCGATGGCCTTCATGTACGTCATATCCGCCAAACCGCTTGTACAGTGGGAATGGACTTCAATAGGCACATTTACGCTGTTTTTCAGACCCTTGACGAGGTCGAAAGCCGTGTAGGGTGTTAGAAGCCCGCTCATATCCTTGATACAAATGGAATCTGCGCCCATAGACACCATATCCTTAGCCAAAACTATAAAGGACTCTATGGTGTGTACAGGTGAAACCGTAAATGATATTGCTGCTTGTGCATGAGCGCCTTCCGCTTTCGTGGCGCGGATCGCCGTTTCGATATTTCTCAAATCATTGAGCGCATCAAAAGTTCGTATGATGTCAATGCCGTTATACACGGCAAGTTTTACAAACTCTTTGACAACATCATCCGGGTAATTTTTATAGCCCAGCAGGTTCTGACCTCGAAGCAACATTTGAAGCTTCGTGTTTTTAACGTGCTTTCGAATCAGTCTCAAGCGGTCCCAAGGATTCTCGTTAAGGAATCGAAGAGAGGCGTCAAAGGTAGCGCCGCCCCAAACTTCCATGGCGTGATAGCCTACAGAATCCATTTTTTCAAGTATGGGCTCCATTTCACTTGTTTTCATGCGCGTCGCTATGAGGGATTGATGTCCGTCTCGCAATACAGTTTCAGTTATTTTAACGGGGGTCATAACATTATTGCCTCCTCAACAAAATCAAAAACACTCTTCTACTAGATATTATCACCCGATTTGCCTAATGTACATTTGATTTGAAAAGTGATAATATAGTGATGACTTTTATTAATTAGGTAATTTCAAATATTCCTTCGTTTTTTAAGGAGGCACAACATGGACTCAACTGACATTAAAATTCTTGAAATTTTGCAGACTGACGGCCGCATTTCTATGAAGGAACTCGGCAATCTCGTCGCACTGTCCCCACCAGCTGTCAGCGAACGGGTCAAACGCCTTGAAGAGTCTGGTATTATTCAAGGTTATGCCGCAGTCGTCGATCCTAAACTGTTGGGAAAGCGCGTTTTCGCGATCATTAATGTTCAAATGATGGTCAATCAGCACAAGGCATTTCTGCATCTCGTAAAGAACGATCCTGCAATTGTAGAATGTCATCATTTGACTGGTGAAGACTGCATGACAATCAAAGTATTTCTCTCTGACACCATTGAGCTCGAAAAATTGCTGGATCGCATTCAACAATTAGGCAACACCCGGACTACCATTGTATTGTCCAGTCCGCTTGATCGAAAACCAATCTTGCCCTAGGAGCGTCGCAAATTCATGAAAAGAAATCACATCATCCTTTTGGCCTTGATTTTTGTCTCAGCCATTGCGGTAAATCTTTTCTATTATCTAAACCGCACCGTGACGCTTCAATTTTATGCTCACCCTGACAAACTTGGGGTCATGGAGGAAGTCATTGCCGCCTTTGAGAAAGAAAACCCACGTATTGAAATCAACTATGTTCAGCTTCCGGATGACACAAATGACAAATACGAAATAATCAGCAATAAGTTGTCTACTCAGCAAGACGCCATAGATGTCTTTGATGCGGATGTTACCTGGCCGTCAATATTTGTAAAATCCGAATGGGTAGCAGACTTGGATCCCTATTTTAGTAATGATGAGCTTCAGGGATACCTAAGCAGTGCCATTGATGCAGCTACCGTGGACGGAATACTCTATGGCATTCCTTACAGAATTGATTCTGGTGTCTTGTTTTACAGAAAAGATCTATTGGAAAAGTATGACTTCCAGGTGCCTAAAACCTACAAAGAGATGAGCGAAACGGCTTTGGCCATAAAAGACAAGGAACCAGGATTAAATGGCTTTGCCGCGTCGTGGAAAAATTTTGAAGGTTTAACCTGCAGCTTCTTTGAAATTCTCTGGTCAGGCGGTTATGACATAGATACCGCTCAAACACCATATCGCTTTGAAGCTCAAGGTGTGAAAGAAACACTTACCCTCATGCAATCCATGATCTACACAGATAAGATTGTTTTGACTGATGCCTTGAATTATTCAAGTGGTGATCTTCGGGCTGCCTTTATTGAAGGTAACCTGATCTTCATGCGAGATTGGCCAACGGGTTGGCGCAAACTGTCTGAGACCCCGGAGCTGAAAGATAAAATCGCAGTCGCACCTCTTCCCAGCTTGAAGTCCGGGCACGACTCCTATGGCGCATTTGGCGGTTGGATGTACATGGTATCCAAAGACTCCAAACACAAGAAAGAAGCCGTCGAATGGATCAAATTCCTGACAACTTACGAAAATGAAAAGCTCATGAATTTGAAGTATAATTACATTCCATCCAGAGTCGCACTGTACTCGGATGAAGAAGTCCTGGAACGTATGCCCTTTCTGGATGACATGGTTGACTATTTTAACCAGTCCAAACCAAGACCAAAGGTAGCGAATTACGACGAGCTTTCTCTTCTGCTCCAGGCACAGGTGCATCTGACGCTTCAAAACGGACAGACGCCGGACGAAGCCATATTGATGCTGAATCAGCTTTTGCCAAGACTGCTTTATTAACAGCCAAGTGAAGAGGAATAAGAGTAAGAGAGGAAGTGAGGGGCAAATTGAAAAACCTCACACGCTTTTTGACATTCCTCATCATTTTTGCCGCCATCAACTCTGAAGGATCCTGGGCTGATTCAATTTTTAAAAAGGATGTTTTAAACACTGCTGCTGCTCAGGAGATGCCTCTATCAGCAACTGAACCTTCTGATTCCTCAGTTGCAAAAACTTTGAAAGTGGTTGGCTTAAGTGATGATTACCCTATAATGTTTATCAATCGCAACGGCTTGCCCGACGGGTTAGCCGTTGATTTGCTGCGCTTATTTTCTGAAGCCGCCGGCTATGAATTGTTACTCGATCTGGTAACCTATGATCAATTGGAGGCTATGTTTGACCGTGATTATGATATTTATTACAGCAGCGGTCGAGTAAAAGCACCTGACTTTGCAAGATCAACCACACCATTTTATATAAGAAATTACAAACTATTTGTGGATCAAAATTTGATGGATTCGAAGAATGTTCAGGATTTGTTCCACGAGGATTCAGGCAGACTCAGTATCGGCTATAGAAGCAGCGATACTTTGGCCGGGTATCTGAGCAATATGGCGACGAAAAATGCACTGATTGCGCTGCCAAATCATGATGCTGCACTGGATGGGCTATTGGCAGATCAATTTGATGCCGTCCTTCTGCCGTCGGATTTGGGCACTTTTCTTTTTAACGAAAGACAGTTATCTCAGTTTCAACCGTTAGAAACAACTCTGTTTCTCGAAGAGAATAGTTTTATCGTCAATCCCAATCATATACTTCTACAATTTGAATTGAATAATTTCCTTCAAAACCAAAAGAAGTCTGGTGAGTTACAGGCTAACATTGAAAAATGGATCTCCCTGCCAGCAACTCGCTCAGAAGAACAAGATGTACTCTCACTGTTCAACTATTTCTTTCTCATTTCCGCAGCTGCGACTTTCGCGTTTTCCTATAGAAGCTACCATCTCGAACGGAATGTAGAAAAACAAGCGGCAGAACTCAACCAGCTCAATCACGCGAACGAAGAACTCTGGACAGCGCTGATCGACGAGGAGCGCTACAAGAACGAATATTACATCAGCTTGTCACACGAGCTTCGCACTCCCATAAGCCTCATACTGAACGCGGTGAACGCAGTGGAACGGAGTGCTTTGGTTAAATCCCGAGACTTACCGGATGACAAGTTTGTCAAATATACAAGTATCGCTAAAAACAACAGCATGAGATTGCTTCGTGTCATCAACAATCTTATCGACGCCAATCAACTGGAAAATAAGGATTATACGCTCGATCTCAAACGGGTTGATCTGGTTTTCGAACTCAGCGAACTCATTAAATGGGTTAACGACGTCTTGGATCCAATAGAACTGGAGATTCAACTCGACACGCAGTTTAAAACACTGGAAGCGACTATTGACCCCTATGAGCTGGATCGAATCTTATTGAATCTGATCTCTAATTCAATAAAGTTCAATACAGATAAACCAAAAATTCTACTGGCTTTAAACTGCGAGGATGAGGCTATTGTTCTTGATTACAGTGACAATAGCATTGGAATACCCAAAGCTTCAGTGCAAAATGCCTTCCTTAAGTATCACCAGTTGAATTCTGAGTTTGCTAAAAAGTCCGAAGGCGCCGGATTTGGTCTCTACCTTTCAAAGCAGTTGATAGAGCTCCACCGTGGGACATTGAGCCCAATCTACGCCGCACAACAGACCGGTATGCACTACCGCCTTCAAATCCCGCTTAAATTAACTGAGGATCACCACAAACTCTCCAGTGGAAAGAGCCTTTTTTATGATCGCGGCCGTTTGGTCAGGCTCGAACTTTCTGAGATTAAAACCTTCAATAAATAACCTAAAAATGAGCTGCTGCAAACCGGAAATCAGGTTTACAGCAGCTCATTTGTTTTAAGCACAGTTCACGTTAAATCACCATATGATTGTAAATATGCGCTTCTTTATATTTGTCAATCTCAATAACCTGGCCTTTGCGCACCATTCTGGCCGGAATGCCCACCGCGGTGGAGAAAGACTCCACATTGTGCAGCACGACTGAATTGGCTCCAATTTTACTTCCGGAAGATACGGTAATTGGGCCCAATATTTTTGCGCCTGAGCCAATAACAACATCATCTCCAATAGTCGGGTGCCTCTTCCCCTTGTCTTTTCCCGTTCCACCCAGCGTTACACCCTGGTACAAGGTGACATAGTTCCCTATCTCAGTGGTTTCACCAATAACGACACCCATGCCATGATCAATAAAAAGGCCTTTGCCGATGGTCGCTCCCGGATGAATTTCAATACCGGTAATAAATCTGGCAAACTGAGAGATAAACCTCGCCGAAAAAAATCTTTTATGCCGGAACAGCCAATTGGCAATTCGATATAATCCAACTGCATGGACACTCGGATAAAGAAAAATGACTTCCAAGTAGGATCGCGCAGCCGGATCCCGATCCCTTACCGTATCCAGATAGGACTTAATTTTTCTAAACATGTCTCATCACCCCTGAAATACATTCATAGATAGGTATTTGTCACCACTGTCCGGCGCAACAGTCAGAACTTTAGCGTCCGGTCCAAGTTCTGCCGCAATTTTAATCGCAGCGGCTACGTTTGCCGCAGCTGAGATTCCTAAAAACAGACCTTCTTCTCTAGCGAGTCGATTGGCAAACTCAAAAGCTTCCTCATCTTCAATGGTCATGATTTGATCGACGACGTTTTGATTATATAAATCAGTTACAAATCCGGCGCCAATGCCTTGAATTTTGTGAGGACCCGGCTGACCGCCACTGATAACAGGGGATTTCGCAGGTTCTACACCCACAATTCTGGTACCGGGGCGATCCTCTTTTAAGCGTCTTCCTACACCACTGATGGTCCCACTGGTTCCGACGCCTGCTACAAACACATCCAGCCGCTCAAAATCATCCATTATTTCCTGGGCGGTAGTGTTATAGTGCATTTCAGCATTGGCAGGATTTGAAAATTGGCCAGGTATAAAAACCATCTTGTCTTCTTCTCTCAATGAGACCGCTTTTTCGATAGCGCCTTTCATCCCTTTGGAGCCCTCTGTAAGAACAATCTCTGCGCCATAGGCTTTCATTATTATTCTTCTTTCAATACTCATGGTCTCCGGCATGATAATGACGACTCGGTATCCTTTCAGCGCACCAATCATTGCGATGGCAATTCCGGTGTTGCCGCTGGTTGGTTCGACAATAGTCATGCCTGGCTTTAGTGCACCCTTAGCTTCTGCGTCTTCGATCATTCCGAGGGCGGCCCTGTCTTTTATACTCCCACCCGGATTCTTGCCTTCCAGCTTCACGTAAACCTGTGCGCCATTTCCGGCAGTCAGTGTATTTAATTTGACAACTGGGGTATGACCAATCATATCCAACAACGAATTATAAATCATTTATAAAACTCCTCTCGTTTTAAAAATACAAAAAACTCCGCCTTATGCACGTTATGCATAGAGGCGGAGTTAACTCCACGGTTCCACTCTAATTGGTTCTCTGGGACACCAGAACATGTCCGATCTCAGTAACGGGAGAACCCGACGCAGCCTACTGGGCTTCGGTGCGTAACTCAGAAGGGCACTTCGCACTGACTGTCATGAGGGATTCCCACCAGCACCCTCTCTCTGAAAAGACCTGTCAATACTACTTTCCTTCGTCATTGTATTTCCGACTGATTTAATATGAATTCTGCTTAATCTGTATTTTAAAGCCTTAAGATCAAAAAGTCAAAGCTTTTTTTCGAATTAATGAAATTTCTCATTCCGTTAGTTGGTTAATAGCGATTCAGTCTGTTCGTCAGCAAATCCAAAAACCTTTCATGGTCAAGTTCGATACAAACCTCAGCATTAGGCTTTTTGCCCCACCTGTCATCGAAATCACAAACTGTCTGGCCGTCACAATAACGGCTTTCCGTCTCGATTCCAACATAGCGGTTAACGCATCTGACGAGTGAGGGATCGACTGCGACTGCGACAGCGAGTGGATCGTGCATCAGGCAGGCTTCAAAACCCTTGATGGCAGCAAACCTTTGACGATATTCCATAGTCACCTGATCAACAAAACGCTTCACCGCTTCTGATGCCTTTAATGAATCAATATCCGATTTTCTTAGCAGCGCTTTTCGAGTCACATCCAGCCCAACCATGGTCAATGGAGCCCCGCTGTGGAAGACAAGATCAGCTGCCTCAGGATCAATGGCTATATTGAATTCAGCCACAGGAGATTCATTCCCTCGGCTATCCGCTGCGCCACCCATAACAATTATCTCCTTGAGATACAGCGCCAAGTTTCGTTCCTGCATAAGAAGGACGCCAAGATTGGTCTCCGGACCGGTCATGATCAAAGTTATTTCTCCCGGATACCTTTCAATTTGAGCTTTGATAAAATCGCCTGCCGATAGGCTCTGAGCCTCTCCCGGCTCAAGATCACTCAACTGTCCAGCCAGGCCGCAGTCTCCATGGACTTCTTTTGCATACCTTATTGACCTCCAAAGCGGCTTTACCGCGCCTTTATAGACTGGAATGTCTTCCCGGCCTATCAGCTTCAACACTCTTAAAGTGTTTTTAGTCGCGGACTCAAGGTCTATGTTTCCCGAAACTGTAGTAATCCCAAGGACCTCCAGTTCAGGAGAAGCCAAAGCCAGCATGATGGCAATAGCGTCGTCTATCCCCGTATCCACATCCAGAATAACTTTTTTCTTCCTGATAAAGCCTGCCATTGTCATAGTCTCAACCACCCTTATAACGTAGAAGAAGGTGCAGGAAGGCAGTTGAACCAACCACCTTAGACACCTTCTTATCTCACTTTTCCTAGCTTAATGTGATGTGTTATTTTTTAAGCAGGTCTCTGATCTCCTCGAGCAGCACTTCTTGACGAGGCGGTTCAGGCGGTGCTGCTGGTGCTTCTTCTTGCTTCTTTCTCATACGGTTGAGCAGCTTGATCATCATAAAAATTGCGAAGGCAATAATGACAAAATCAACTACGGACTGAATAAATGCGCCATAACGAATTGCTGCTTCCTCAACCCCTTCTGATGCCGGTGTAATGACATACTTTAGGTTTGTAAAGCTGACGCCGCCCAAGATCATGCCAATCAGCGGCATAATCAAATCATTGACCAGTGAGGTGACAATCTTTCCAAATGCACCGCCAATAACGACCGCAACTGCAAGATCAACAACATTTCCTCTTAATACGAAAGCTTTAAATTCTTTAAGCATGGGTCTCCTCCTTTAGTCACAATGTTACCTCTGGAGTCATTATACCCATAAATATCCTAATTAACCTTTTGGGATTAATACATTGAGCTTCTTTTCCAATATTTTGATTTCAATGGGCAGACGACCGCCCTCTTCACCGTCTATGTCAATTTTCATAAGATCCACGGAGCTGGCTTTAAAATGCTTGATTGGATAGTAATCTATGGTTTCTCCGGCAAATTTTTGTGTACTGAGATAAGTCATGACAATTTTCACCGCTTGTTTGAAGGTGGATTTTTTCATTATCATTAAATATAAATTGCCATCATCCAGTTCAATGGGCCGAGCATAATTTCTAAATCCACCCACTGAGTTTGAATTCGTCACAGTAAATAAGGTGATATCCCTTTCAATGACCTCGCCATTGATCTCCAAATGAACCCTGTGAGATTCATTCAAATATTTCAAACTGTCTTTAATGCCGTAACCCAAATAAGCCAACCTGCCGAAAAATTTTTTTAGCGGTCTTGGCACAGCGTATCCCACATCCGTGAACGCCCCCACAGCGACAACATTGATGAAATATAGCCCATTACAAATCCCGACGTCAATTTTTTTTGTAATACCTCGCTCCAAAACTTCGATAAACTGATCTATCTTGTCGTTCATACCCAGCACTGAAGCAAAATCGTTAACGGTTCCAAATGGCAGCACACTTAATACTGCCTCAGATCCACTCTGCATGATCCCGTTGGCACAACTGTGCACCGTGCCGTCTCCACCACAGGCAATGATAAGCTCCGCGCCTGCTTGACACGCTTTTATGACCTCTTCTTCAATATCAAGATCTCCCGCGACATCTATGGTGATTATTTCTGAGGCTGTCTTAAGATATTCAATCAGAGGTTCCAGCTTCCAGGATGGCTTCAACATGCCTGAATAGGAGTTGTACACCAATGCGATTTTTTCAAAGTTCATATAGTTGGCCTACCCCGCTTAGTCTTATTGGGTGCTCTGCCTGAGTCCAGATGTACTCCGGCTGTGTATCGTCATTATATCACGTCGTTGACAAATGTCCCAGCACAAGAAACATTACAAATTGGTCAATAAGGAAGTAAATACCGGTCATTCAATATACGATTCCCTCTGCAATTGGTTCCGGCTCCAGGACTACTGGTTTTTGTGCCACCAAACTTTGTTGAAATTTTCACATATATTTCACATCAATGAAACCGAGAAATAATATACTTAAATTTATACCTCTGCAATTCCGACTATTAAGCAGGTACTTGCAACGTTTATAGCTAAGTAAAAACTTTTTGTCACAAAATTTCTACAATTATAAAAGTTTGATATATTCATAATCGATAAAATGAGATAAAATCAAATCAGCGAAAAAAGAAAGTCAGGAGGCTGCTTCATGGCTAAAAACATTTTAACTGAAGACAATTTTCAGAAACTGCATACTGTCATTGAGCATTACAGGCATATCCAAGGACCTTTAATGCCAATACTGAATGAAGCCCAAGTCATTTTTGGCGCGATCCCCTATGAAGTACAAAAAGTTATTTCGGATGAACTGAACATTCCACTCGCTGAAATTTATGGTGTGGTCACGTTTTATTCGCAATTTACGCTGGAACCAAAAGGAGATTATCTCATTGCCGTCTGTTTGGGCACTGCCTGCTATGTCAAAGGTGCACAAAAACTCCTTGACCAAATTGTGACACGACTCGGTGTCAAAGTTGGTGAAACCTCACCGGATGGCCGTTATTCCGTCGAAGCGACTCGTTGTATTGGCGCCTGCGGGCTCGCACCAGTTCTCACCGTCAACAATGCAGTTTACGGCCGACTTATTGAAGGTGATATCCAGGGTATTCTCGAGAAGTATAGTAAAACATCAGAGGAGGTTTCCGCTTGAAGTCTTTAGCTGAACTTGAAAAAGTGCAACAGGATGTGTATCGACGGATCAATCTTCGTACCTTAAAAGGCAACTATACGGTTTCAGTCGCCATGGATGACTGTGGCATGGCAGCGGGGGCACGTCAGGTGCTTCTGACCATTCTGGACGAGATCGACCAGCAAGGGCTGGAAAATATAAGAGTGGTTCAAACCGGTTGTCTTGGCGACTGCAGTCTCGAACCTGTGGTTGAGATCTTTCAGGAAGGCCATCCAAAAACCACTTATGTTCAAATGACTGAAGAAAAGGCTAGACAAATCGTTAAATCACATTTGATGCAGCATCAGGTTGTCGAGGCGTTCACCATCGGCAGCAAAGAAAAGTAAAACCATGACAGGAGGCTTATGCCAATGAGTTTGTTCAGATCGCACGTCCTCATCTGCGGCGGTACAGGATGTACGTCCTCAAGCTCCGATAAGATTGAGGAGCGTTTTAAGGAACTGGTCGCAGAGCAAGGCCTGGATCAGGAAGTAATGGTGGTAAGAACAGGCTGTTTCGGACTTTGTGAAGAAGGTCCAATCTGTATCGTACACCCTGAGGGTTCCTTCTATTCAAGAGTAAAGATTGAAGATGTCGATACTATTGTTTCTGAGCACCTGATGAAAGGTCGAATCGTCACATCACTGCTTTATCGCGACAAACTGGCACCACCGGAACAGCAGCTCGCCACTTCTTTCAGTGAAGTGACCTTCTATAAAATGCAGCACAGGGTCGCGCTGAAAAACTGCGGTGTCATCAATCCTGAAATCATTGAAGAATACATAGCTTATGACGGTTATAAAGCCTTGGGAAAGGTTTTGACCGAAATGCAGCCCGCAGACGTCTTGGATGCAGTTAAAAAGTCAGGCCTAAGAGGCCGTGGCGGCGGCGGCTTCCCTACAGGGATTAAGTGGGAATTCGCAGCCAAAACAGAAGGCCCAATTAAATATATTGGCTGCAACGCAGATGAAGGCGACCCTGGTGCCTTTATGGACCGTTCCATACTGGAGGGCGACCCTCACTGTCTGATAGAGGCTATGGCTATTGCAGGTTATGCAACCGGCGCTGAAAAGGGCTACGTCTATATTCGCGCGGAGTATCCAATTGCCGTCAAACGCTTGAAAATTGCAATTGAGCAGGCAAAGGAGCATGGATTGCTTGGCCAGAACATTTTCGGTACAGACTTCTCGTTTGACATGGAAATCCGCCTCGGCGCGGGTGCTTTTGTCTGCGGTGAAGAAACAGCACTGATCGCCTCTATCGAGGGCGAACGCGGCATGCCTCGGCCTAAACCACCATTCCCTGCGCATAAGGGCATCTTCGGAAAACCAACGGTCATCAACAACGTCGAGACTTTTGCCAATGTCCCTCAGATCATCCTCAATGGACCGGAATGGTATGCCAGCATGGGCACCGAGAAATCCAAAGGAACGAAAGTCTTCGCCCTCGGCGGAAAAATCAACAATTCAGGATTGATTGAGATTGAAATGGGCACAAAGCTTCGCCACGTCATCGAAGATATAGGCGGTGGCATTCCAAAGGGCAAGAAGTTCAAAGCAGTTCAGACCGGCGGACCTTCCGGCGGCTGTATCACTGCTGACCACCTGGATATACCAATCGACTATGACAACTTGATCTCCCTTGGATCCATGATGGGCTCCGGCGGCATGATTGTCATGGACGAGGATAACTGCATGGTGGACATCGCCCGCTTCTTCCTGGACTTTACCGTGGATGAATCCTGCGGCAAGTGCGTCCCTTGCCGGGAAGGTACCCGACGTATGCTGGAAATTCTCGACCGGATCACTGAAGGCAAAGGCGAAATGGAAGATATTGAAAAACTAGAGCGTCTTGCCAAAAATATCAAGGCCTCTTCCCTTTGCGGACTTGGACAGACTGCACCTAATCCGGTACTTTCAACCCTGCGTTACTTCAGAACGGAATACGAGGCTCACATTGTGGGCAAAACCTGTCCAGCCGGCGTCTGCCAGGCACTGTTGACTTATGTCATTACGGATGCCTGCAAAGGATGTACCCTCTGTAAGAAGGTATGTCCTGTCAGCTGTATCACCGGAGAAGTCAAAGGTCTGCACCACATTGATCCGGATGCGTGCATCAAATGCGGCGCCTGCATGAGCAAGTGTCCGTTCAACGCGATTATCAAAAAATAACGCGGGTGCTTTTTAAAGTCTGCCCGCTCGAATTTAGATCGTAAGGAGGACGAATACATGGCTCAGGTGACCCTGAACGGGAATACCATACATGTAGATTTGCCAAAGACCATTTTACAGGTGGCTGAAGAAGCCGGCCTGTTTGTACCTACTTTTTGCAATGACAAGCGCCTTGTGCCAAACGGTGCATGCAGGATGTGCGTCGTCGAGGTTGAAGGCGCCAGAAGTCTGGTGGCTTCCTGTACGACACCGGCTGCTGATGGTATGGTCATCAATACAGAAACCCCTGCTGTCATTGACGCAAGAAAATCTGTCCTGGAACTGATCTGGGCAAACCACCCCAACGACTGTGTCGTCTGTGACAAAGCCGGTCAGTGTAAGCTTCAGGATTATACTTATCGTTATGAGATTGATATCGAAGCGTTCAAAGGTGCAAAACGCGTCAGCGACGTAGATCAAACGAATAAATTTTTCTATAACGACCAAAACAAATGCATTTTATGCGGAAAATGCGTCCGTGTTTGTGACGAACTTCAAAACACGAGTGCGATTGGCTTCAGCGAACGCGGCTTCCATACGCACATCACCCATCCTTTTGAAGCCGGTATGGACAAATCCGTCTGCGTCTCTTGCGGAAACTGTGTTTCTGCTTGTCCTGTCGGTGCCTTGATGCCAAAGAGCAAGGAGCGCTTTAGAAACTGGGAGACAAAAAAAGTCCAGACGACTTGTTCTTACTGCGGCGTTGGCTGCCAGATGAATCTAGTCATTAAGGACAACAAGGTCGTTGATGTCGAACCGGTCAATGATCACTCCAACATGGGACTGCTCTGTGTTAAAGGCAAGTTTGGCTACAGCTTTATTGACCACCCAGATCGTTTAAAAAAGCCAATGCTTAAAAAGCATGGCGTCCTGACTGAAGTGGAGTGGGATGAAGCACTTGATTTTGTCGCAGGCAAAATCAAACAAACCCGTGACGTCTACGGTGCGGATACCCTGGCAGGCCTGGTATCTGCAAGATGTACCAACGAAGAAAACTACCTGATGCAAAAATTGTTCCGCGCTGGTGTCGGCACCAACAATCTCGACCACTGCGCCCGCCTCTGACATGCTTCTACAGTCGCAGGTCTTGCGACTACCCTCGGAAGCGGCGCTATGACCAACAGCATCCCGGAAATCCCTAAGATTGATCTCGCGTTTGTCACAGGATCAAACACAACAGAAAATCATCCGGTTATCGGCGCTCAAATTCTTCAAGCTGTTAAAAATGGTGCAAAATTAATTGTCGCTGATCCAAGACGCATAGAGCTCGCCAGACATGCGGACGTCTTCCTTCAATTAAAACCGGGCACCAACGTCGCCCTTCTGAATGGCATGATGAATGTTATTTACAACGAAGGACTCTATGATTCCGAGTTTATCGAAGAGCGGACCACTGGCCTTTCCGATCTGATCGACGTCATACAAGCTTACACCCCTGAAAAAGCATCTGAAATTTGCGGCGTGGATGCAGATCTGATCCGTAAAGCAGCAAGAATGTATGCCCATGCGAATCGCGCCTCCATCTTCTACGCCATGGGGATTACTCAGCACAGTACAGGAACTGGACATGTCATGACGGTCTCCAACCTTGCCATGATGTGCGGCAACCTAGGCAAAGCACACAGCGGCGTCAACCCTCTCCGCGGCCAAAATAACGTTCAGGGCGCTTGCGACATGGGGGGCCTCCCGGATGAGTTCCCTGGCTACCAAAAGGTTACTAACCCTGAAGTCATTCAGAAATTTGAATCTCTCTGGGGCGCAAAGCTCTCCTACAAGCGCGGTATGCCGCTCACAAAAATGATGCAGGCCGCCCACAGTGGTGAAATCAAACTGATGTACATCATGGGTGAAAACCCTATGGTTTCTGACCCGGATACCAACCACATCCGCGAAAGCCTCGAACACCTGGACTGCCTCATAGTTCAGGATATCTTCCCAACCGAGACAACTGCTCTTGCAGACGTCGTGCTGCCGGTGGCCTGCTTTGCAGAAAAAGATGGTACTTTTACGAACACAGAGCGCCGGGTCCAGCGCGTCAGAAAAGCAGTCCAGGCGCCTGGCGAAGCGAAAGCGGACTGGGAAATCTTTGTCGAAATCATGAAGCGTCTTGGTATGGATGCGCCTTATGAAAAACCTGAAGATGTCATGAAAGAAATCTCCAAGGCGACACAGCTTTATGGCGGCATCACTTATGACCGCATTGAGCACAAGGGTTTACAATGGCCATGTCCAACATCTGATCATCCCGGTACCCAGTACCTCCACAAAGAGAAGTTCTCCCGCGGAAAGGGACTTTTTGTACCGGTACATCATGTCGATTCTGCAGAACTTCAGGATGAGGCTTATCCATTTATTCTGACGACCGGCCGAATCTTATACCACTATCACACCAGAACTATGACAAAACGTGTGGAAGGTCTGCATGCCATTGCCTCAGAAGGCTTCATTGAGGTTTCTCCAAACACAGCCCTCAAGCTTGGGATTGAGGATGGAGAACTCGTCAAGGTCGCATCCCGAAGGGGTGAACTCGAGGTTAAAGCCAAGGTAACAGACACCATCCAAGATCAAGTGGTCTTTATGCCTTTCCATTTCGCAGAAACAGCCGCGAACATCCTGACTAACGCTTCAGCGCTGGATGAAATCTCAAACATGCCTGAACTAAAAGTTTGCGCAGTCAGCGTTGAGAAAATCCAAACCGTCTAATTCAACTTAACGAGGTGAAATCTTTGAAACGTTTCGGAACGGCTGTCTTACTTGCGGGTGGACAAAGCTCCCGCATGGGATTTGACAAACAGACGCTCTGTGTGGGTGATACTCGCCTGACAGATCTGATTTTCAGGCAGCTGACCGAAGTCTTTGACGACATAGTCGTGGTAACAGGGCGGCCTGAGCTTTATGCAGGCCGCCCTGTCCGCGTTGTATCGGACACTTTGTCCGGTGTAGGTCCCCTGGCGGGTATTCACGCCGGTCTCCTGGCGTCCAGGAGTGACTATATCTATCTTATAGCATGTGACATGCCCTCTTTTTCTCCGGCATTTGCGCGTCATATGATGACTTGTCTCAAGGATGAAAGCGCCTGTGTCACTCGATTTGGAGACTGGATTGAACCTTTTCACGGTTTCTATCACCTCTCTTTACTTTCAGGAATAGAAACCTTTGTCGCCTCAGGACAAAGAAATATATTTAAGTTTTTGGAGCACTATGAAGTCTGCTATATTGAAGAGTCGAAAACCCGAGAGTACACGCCGGATTGGAGTCTTTTCGACAACCTGAATACGCCCGAACAGCTTGAAAAGCTGTCTGAACAATACTTTCCAAAGGAGCGGTTAAAATTGAAAAAAACGACGCCTATGCTGCGCTTTGAGGAAGGTCACTGGGAGGCCTACCAGGATGAAGTGGTCAGCGAATACACCCTTCACTTACATGTTAACGGGGTTTCGTGGGCTAAATTGCTCTGCAGTCCCGCATCACTGAAAGAGTTGGTAGTCGGATTTCTTTACAGCGAACGTCTGATCGATGGCCCTGAGGATCTTTCTGAACTCATACTGGATCCTGAAAATGCCGAGGCTTTTGTCGTCATTCCGGATCGCGACTCTGTCAAAGGCACACGCACCATCGCCACCAGTGGCGCAAGACTTTTTCAGGGACAGCCGCCAGTATCTAGGATAGATCCTGACGCCCTTGGTCCGGAGGTGATTGAACCGGAATTTATTTTAAGCACTATGCGCGCTTTTACTACAAGTTCCGAAGTCTTTATGTCCACTGGTGGTGTCCACGCCTGCAGTTTAGCCTCAGCTTCAGTCCGATTGTCTTTTTTTGATGACATAGGCAGACACAACGCGCTGGACAAAGTGGTGGGTAAAGCGCTGCTCGAAGGGGTCTCCTTAAAAGATAAATTGATCTTCTTCAGCGGCAGAATTTCTTCTGAAATTATTGGAAAGTGTGCCAATGCTGGCATCTCTGCTGTCATTTCTCGATCTGCTCCAACCTATGGGGCTATTCAGGCTGCTAAGGAACGCGGCATGACAGTTGTGGGCTTTACCAGAGGAAATCGATTTAATGTCTATAACGGTGCGCACCGAATAAAAAGTGCCCCCGATCTTCCAAAAGACGCGCCTTAATAAACGCTGAAAAAATGGCCGGCTCGGTGCAGAATTGTCATTGCATCATGCCCTCAAAAAGCGTACGCTTATCCTGTAGAAATTAAATTTCTGGGGGTAAGAATTATGACCATCGGCATCATTGTTCACTCCAAAACCGGTCACACGCTTCAAGTGGCTGAACAACTCAAAGCCAGCCTTTCAAAGGCCGGAAGGCCCGCAGCGTTGGTTCGGATCGAGGATCATCCTGACCTTGACAGTTTCGAGACGCTCGTGCTCGGCTCCCACACAGAGGGCTTTGCGCTGGCAGCAGATATGGCGGCCTATTTAAATGCACTGCCCTCAAAGGCCCTAAGTCAAAAAAAAGTCGCACTTCTGATTACTCACGCTTTCCCGCTTCACGCCATGGGCGGCAATCAGGCTATGAGCGGATTCAAAAACCTTGTAGAAAAGCAAGGCGCAAGGGTCATCAGTGGGGAAATCATCGACTGGTCAAGGCCGGGTCGGGATCGACAGATCGAGACTGCTGTGGGGCGGATGGCAGGAAAATTGTGACTACTTTTCATTTTCTGCCTATGAGGCTGCCTGTATCTTAATGACACGGCATTTAGCCAGAATTTACTGTTACACGTCAAAAAGCCCGTTGCCATTTCTGGTAACGGGCTTTATTGTATTAAGTTGTGTGAGTAAACCTATAAGCCGAGTTCTGTATTTGACAATCATCTATCTAGGCCCATCGTTGCCGGAGGGCTCAAGCGACCTACCAACCGGGGGGAGCGAGCAACTCCCTTCTCATCCCGTACTTGGTCTTGCTCCAGGCGGGGTTTACAGAGCCGTCCAGTCACCTGAACGCTGGTGAGCTCTTACCTCACCATTCCACCCTTACCGCAGCAGCGGCCGAAGCCTGCCTGCTGAGGCGGTATCTTTCTATTGCACTTTCCTTGGAGTCGCCTCCACTGGGGATTACCCAGCACCCTGCTCTATGGAGCTCGGACTTTCCTCGTACTTTCGCACGCGATTGTCTGGTTTACTCACTTGTCTATTATAGGCTGTATTAAACTAAAAAGCAATGGAAAAAGGATTAATACGCGTTTCAGAGACTACCACCCTGGCTTCATACCCCTTTTGCTCCATGTCATCCTTTAACCGGGCTGCCATGCGGCTGATAAACGGCAGCTCAGTCTCACAATGCCCTGCGTCGATCAGATGAACGCCAAGCGCTAAGGCACCTTGTGCATCATGATACTTCACATCTCCCGTAATAAGCAGATCACAGCCTGCCGCTGCAGCTTCCCTGTAAAAAGACGCCCCCGCTCCAGGCACCACTGCGATGCGGTGAACCAGAGCTTCCGGCGCTCCAACCATGCGTGTCCCCGGGGCGTTCAAAGCGCCTTTGACCTTAGACGCCCACTGTGCCAAATTAAGATTCTGACCGGTATCAGATGAGGCCACCGCTACGGCACCAAAACCATAGATTTCTTCCGGCGCCTTCAACGGCCACAAATCATAAGCTGGCACCTCATAAGGATGTGCGTCCAACAACACTTTTAGTGTTTCTCTGACTTGATCCTGACGGACCAGGACTTCGATCTTGGTTTCATCGACGCGTTCGCGAAGACCTACAGAGCCTATGGCGGGCTGAGCGCCTTCCATCGGCAAAAAAGTCCCTGTTCCTGGAGTGCTGAAGCTGCACTCCGAATAAGAACCGAGACGGCCTGCGCCGCTTTCAAACATAGCCTTAGACACAATTTCAGCGTGGGTCACAGGTACGTATACCGCCAGTTTAAACAAGGATTCGCTGAAGACGTCCCCCATGGTTTCAACGCGTTCCAGCCCAAGGGACTCAAGCAGCGCGTCCACAGAGCCGCCAGGCGCTGCATCTGCGTTTGTATGGGCGACGTAGACGCCAATTCTGGCAGCGGTCAGTTTTCTGATCATGGCCTCAATGGGATTGCTCTCCGTTAGTCGCTTCAGCGGTTCAAAAATAAGCGGATGGTGGCATACTATCAAATCTGCATTGACATCTATGGCTTCTTGAACCACAGCAGGGGTAACCTCCAGCGCAACCAATATTTTATTGACGGCGCTGTTTGGATTGCCCACCTGGAAACCAACATTATCCCAGGCTGCTGCCAGCGAAGGTGGATAACGATCTTCAATAAGCTTGACTATTTTCTTGGAGTTGACAAGCATGTCTGTGCCTCCTTCAACAGCTTAAGACGCGCTTCAAAGGCGTGACGCTCAGTCGCCTCAGAATCTTTGGCCTGCGCCAGAGCACGGATAATATTTTCCGTCTTTTGTATTCTATGGGCGAGATAGTTCATGGAAATTTCATCTTCAGCCCTGATCATTCGCTGTCCCATTTCTGCGGTTTTAAATTCTACGGTTTCGAGGCATCGTCCTGTATACTGGACCGAAAAAATCTCGTAAAATTTTTGACCTTCCTGAGCAACTTGCTCATCCAGGATTTCGAATCCATTTTGGAGCAGCCACACCCTCAGCTCCCGAATTGCGACCATAGGCTGAAGCACTAAACATTTCAGTGACTGCACCAGCGGCAGCGCCTCAATAATCAGGTCGCGGATTAAGAATCCCCCCATACCTGCCAAAACCGCAGAATCGATCTCTCCCATCTCATAGACGTCAAAACCGGAGCCCAGTCGAACCTCGATCACATTTTCCAGGTTCGCTGCTGCGACAACACTTTTTGCATTCTCAACCGGACCCACGTGAACATCACTGGCTATGACCTTGACGGCACGCCCTGACCGAATAAGCTCTACCGGTACATAGGCATGGTCGCTGCCTATGTCCGCCACTCTAGACTCTTGAGGGACCATAGCGGCAACTGTCCGAAGTCTTGGGGTCAATCTTGGTTTCACAATTCTGGCCTCCTCTAATCGACGAAAGGAAATTGGCGTCACAAGTAAGCCGGATAAGGCTTATGCTGCACCAATTTCCTTTCACAGAACCAGGTCTCTCCCGGTTTTTCAAATTCATGACAACTTTATAAAGCCAACCAATGATAACCGCTGCAGATTTACTCCAAGTAATCCTTGAGTTTTTTGCTGCGGCTAGGGTGCTTCAGTTTTCTCAGAGCTTTAGCTTCAATCTGACGAATTCGTTCTCTGGTGACGTCAAACTGTTTACCCACTTCTTCAAGAGTTCGGGCGCGGCCGTCCTCAAGCCCGAATCTGAGTTTCAGCACCTTTTGTTCCCTTGGTGTCAAGGTCTCAAGAACCTCCATAAGCTGCTCTTTAAGCATAGAAAATGCCGCTGCATCAGCAGGCGCAGGTGCATCATTGTCAGGAATGAAATCTCCCAAATGGCTGTCTTCCTCTTCACCAATAGGCGTCTCCAGCGACACTGGCTCTTGTGCGATCTTCAAAATTTCTCTGACCTTTTCAACACTCATGTCCATTTCAGCTGCAATTTCCTCCGGCTTAGGATCCCGTCCGAGATCCTGAAGAAGCTGCCTGGACACTCTGATGAGTTTGTTGATGGTCTCCACCATATGCACCGGAATCCGGATGGTTCTAGCCTGATCCGCAATGGCACGGGTAATTGCCTGACGAATCCACCATGTGGCGTACGTGGAGAACTTATAACCTTTTCTCCAGTCAAACTTCTCAACTGCTTTGATCAGTCCCAGATTGCCTTCCTGAATCAGATCGAGGAACAACATACCCCGCCCAACATAACGCTTGGCAATGCTGACAACCAGTCTGAGGTTTGCTTCGCATAGCTTTTTCTTCGCCTCTTCGTCGCCTTCCTCCATGCGCTTTGCCAGTTCAATCTCTTCGTCTCCAGACAAAAGCGGCACTTTTCCAATTTCCTTGAGATACATTCGAACCGGGTCGTCAATGCTGATGCCTTTAGGAAGTGATAAATCCTCAACATCAACTTCAACTTCTTCCGCGTTCTCGTCCTCTTCAATCAGCGGCTCATCATCCAGCAAATCCTTTTCGCCAATGACCTCAATGCCCATGGAAGCCAACGAGTCATAAATATCTTCAATCTGATCCTTGTCGATGTCGAGTTCCGATAAGCCGTCTTCGATTTCTGAATAAGTAAGATTGCCTTTCACTTTCCCCTTATTCGCCAGCTCTTTGACGGTATCAAGATGCTGCGGATCTATCTTAGCCAATCGACGTCCCTCCTCTCAAGGAATCTCTTTCCTTGACCGCTTCTGTTTTCATCTTTTTCAATTCCATTTCCTTTCTGATCAAAACGAGTTTGAGATGTGAGACCTCCGACTCGCTAAGTGCGTTAGCCGATGGTTGTTCAAGTTTCTCTCTCTCAGCTCTGAGCTCTGCTATTTGAGCATCCAATTTCGCCAATTTATAATGGATCCTGGTCACCATGGCTTCGCGAGTGAGATTTTCACCCACAATGCTGTTTCTTGCCACCTGGTCCAGTCGTATGGCCGTTTCCAGATCAAACATCTCAACGATCTCATCATGTCCCACAGTGTCATAGACTCTGTAATATAACTCCAGGCGCTTGATTAGATCCTTTATTTCCGAATTCTCAATTTGATCCAAATCCAGATCTGTACCTATAAGGTCAAATGCGGATTTATTTCTCAAAGCAATTTCAAGAATTTTTTTCTCCAGTTCAAAAATTGCATTATATTGCGTTGGATCAATAGCGACTTTCTCAATCTGTTTCTTGGCTTCAAACTGAGGTCGAGCTTTGGAAAAGCCGTAAACTTCCCTATAAATCGCATTTGAGTCATACGACTGATCTTTTGCCACGTAATCTATATAATAACTTTTTTCGACCTCGCTGTCGAGTCCCCTTATGATCATTGCAACATTTTTTAAATATTCCAGTTTTTCATTAGGTGCATTCAGGTTATATCTGTGCTTGGCTGCCTGAATTAAGAATGTCGTCGCAGGGTCAGCTTCCTGAACCATTTTTTGAAAAGCCTGGGCACCGTTTTTTCTGACAAAATCATCTGGATCCTGGCCAACCGGAAGCGTCAGTACCCTTAACTTCGCCTTCATATCCTTTAAAATGCCCACGCCTCGGAGAGCGGCTTTTCTTCCGGCTTCATCCCCATCAAAACAGAGTGTCACTTCGTCCACGTAGCGGTCGAGGACCCGGGCATGTGCTTCTGTCAAAGCCGTGCCAAGTGTGGCGACAGCATTGGTGATCCCGGCTTGATGAAGCATTATGACATCCATATACCCCTCTACCACAATGACACTGCGCAGTTTTCCAAGCGCTTCTTTTGCCTGAAGAATCCCGTAAAATGCTGTGCCTTTGCTGAAAATTACCGACTCTGGAGAATTGAGATACTTTGGCATATCGTCTCCAATAGCACGACCACCAAAACCAATGATATTTTGGCGCTGATCCTGGATAGGAAAAATCAGCCTATTCCGGAATTTGTCATAATAGCCATTTCCGTTTTTTCGCCGGTCCACCAAACCGACCTGCAATAAGAGGGGGTGCTGCTGCGGCTCCATATAATCTGTCAGGGCTTGCCACGCATCTGGTGCGAAACCCAGCCCAAACCGTCTGGCGGTCAGCGGTTCAATACCCCGCTTCTTCAAATAAGCCTGTGCCGAAGGATCTTCCTTTAGCTTTCTCAAGTAAAATATGGCAGTTTCTCTGTTAACTTGATATAAGGCCTTTTTCAGTGTAGCCGTTTCTTGCTCCTGAGCGGAATTCTGAACTTTATATCGATCCAAATCCAAGCCATAGCGCTCGGCCAGAGCCTCAACCGCATCAATAAAATCCAGGTTTTCCATGGCCATGTAGAAGGCAATTGCATCACCGCCTGCACCGCAGCCAAAACAGTGATAGCGATGTTTTTCCTCAGTGACGACAAAACTTGGGGTCTTCTCATTGTGAAACGGACATAACCCTTTATGGTTTCTGCCGGTCCGTTTCAACTGCACATAGCGCCCCACAAGATCGACTATATCCACGCGTTCCAGAAGTGCTTCAGCGACTTCATTTGTATACTTAGACATATTGTACCCACTTTTCTAATGAAAAAATCCTGAGTAAGGACCTGTTGTCAATATTTATAAAGTTCCGGATGATTCTTGATCCGGCTGCAGGACACACAGTCCTTAGGCCCTGAAATAATAATGCGCTTACCTTTCACGATAATAAGAATTCAACGTTTAAAGGCAATTTCCTTTAATTTTTTTTCGTTTTAAAAAATGTTTTTCCATTTCTGAAAAGATCCCGACATATAAGATCTTATTTTATAATAAATTTTATATTTTGACCTGCAAAATTGAGTCAAGTCCAAAAGTCCGGAACAAAAAGTTTTTGATACAGTTGAACCGCATAACGATCCGTCATGCCGGAAACATAATCTTTCACTGCTTCTATGCCTTCCTTCCCCTGATAAAGCTCGAAATATTCCCGAGGCATCTCTGAGGGCAGATCGCAATAATACTCATACAACATTCTGAGCACCACGCGCGCTTTCTTTTCCTCTTTTTTGGCATCTAAATTGAGGTACACATGATCAAACATAAATTGCCTGAGCCCTACAAAAGCCTCGGCAATTTCCGGACTGAACGAAAGCTGGTCCGAACCTCTGCTGTGATTGACGATATCTACGATCAACGTATTGATCCTTTGACTATGAGACTTGCCCAGGGTCTTCAGGTACACCTCAGGCAGTTCTGAGAGCTCCAGAACCCCCGCCCGCAGTGCGTCGTCAATATCGTGATTGATGTAGGCGATACGGTCGCTGAACGATACCGCGTGCCCTTCAAGTGTCTGTGGTTTTTTCCCCCCGCTGTGGCTGAGGATCCCATCTCGAACTTCATGAGTGAGATTCAGACCCCGCCTTCCATCCGACCTGATTTCCAAAAGATCCACCACCCTGAGACTCTGCTCGTTGTGATCGAAACCGCCAGGATGAATCTGGTCCAGTTCCATTTCACCGCAGTGACCAAAGGGCGTGTGTCCCAAATCGTGGCCGAGGGCAATCGCTTCAGTAAGGTCTTCATTGAGTCGAAGCGCCCTGGCTATGGTGCGCGCGATCTGTGACACATCCAGCGTATGCGTCAGACGCGTTCTATAATGATCCCCCTCGGGCGACAGAAATACTTGTGTCTTATGTTTAAGGCGTCTGAACGCTTTAGAATGCAGGATCCTGTCGCGGTCACGCTGATAAACTGTTCTTATAGCGCACTGCTCTTCAGGAACCAATCTCCCTAGGGAATCCGAAGCATGCTTGGCATGCTCAGAAAGCACCAACCGCTCAATCGCTTCTGTCCGTTCTCTAATGGACATGAGCCTCACCTCCATTTATGACGCTCGCTTATTATTCGCTGAAGAAACCCAAGAATCCTTTATTTCAAAAAACTTTTTTAGTATTTGTAATTAATCGTCAAAAAAGAGAGGCAGAATGGGACCCATGAAGTCAAACCGGACTTCCCAAGGCACCTTCTCCCTCTCTCGCTTTTCTTTTAGTTATAGCCGATGGTCACCAAACCCAGCCAATCTTTTCTAAAGATTGATCCCTGTTTTACTTTCTCCGCTCTTAGCTTTAATGGCAGCCTGGGCAGCAGCCAGCTTGGCGATTGGAACACGATATGGCGAGCAGGAAACATACTCAAGGCCAATTTCGTGGCAAAATTCAACAGATTTCGGTTCTCCGCCATGCTCACCGCAAATGCCAAGCTTGATCTCCGGCCGAGTCTGACGGCCAAGCTCTATCGCCATCTTCATGAGCTTTCCGACGCCTTTTTGATCAATGGTTTGGAACGGATCCTTTTCAAAGATTTCCTTATGTCGATACTCCGGCATGAATTTTCCGGCATCATCTCTGGAGAATCCAAGGGTCATTTGCGTCAAGTCATTAGTTCCAAAGGAAAAGAATTCCGCATGTTTTGCAATGTCATCTGCAAGCAGTGCCGCCCGCGGGACTTCAATCATAGTGCCGACCTTATAATCCACCTGAATGCCTTGCTCCTCCAAAACCTTGTCAGCGGTTGCTCTTACAAGGGCGTCAAGTATCTCAAGCTCCTTTTCGAAACCTACAAGCGGAATCATAACCTCTGGCTTGACTTTCAACCCCAGGCGCTTCACGACATCCGCCACAGCTGCGAATATTGCCCTGACTTGCATTTCATAGATTTCAGGATAAGTGATCGCCAGACGGCATCCACGATGTCCCAGCATTGGATTAAACTCTTTTAAATCGTTGACAATGGATTTGAGTTCAGAGGCTGATATCTTCATGTCCTTTGCCAGCGCTTCTATGTCCTTGTCTTCGTGAGGCAGGAATTCATGCAGCGGAGGATCCAGAAGGCGAATCGTTACCGGCCGTTCGCCCATTGCCTCGAAGATACCGATAAAGTCAGCTTTCTGGAATGGCAGAAGATGTTCAAGCGCTTCCTTTCGTTCCTCAAAGGTCTTGGATATGATCATGCGCCTGACCACCGGAATACGCTCTTCTTCAAAGAACATATGCTCCGTTCTGCAAAGGCCAATCCCTTCAGCACCAAATTTGACCGCGACTTTTGAGTCTCTTGGATTATCCGCATTTGTTCTTACCTTCAGAACCCTGTGCTTGTCTGCCCAACCCATGAGCTTTCCAAAGTTTCCGGTCAATTCAACTTCCTTTGTCTTGATCTTTCCGAGGAAAACGCGGCCGTTATTGCCATCCAGCGAGATATAATCCCCTTCTTTGACAACCAACCCGTCCACATGAAACTGTTTTGCGTATTCCTCCACTTTAATCTCACCGCAGCCAGCAACACAGCATTTGCCCATGCCGCGTGCAACTACAGCCGCATGAGAGGTCATCCCGCCGCGAGAAGTCAGAATTCCGACACTGCTGACCATACCTTCAATATCCTCCGGCGATGTTTCCTGACGCACCAACATGGCAGGAATACCTTTGGCTTGAGCGGCAACAACGTCTTCAGCGTTAAAAAACACCTGGCCGCAAGCTGCGCCCGGAGAAGCCGGCAATCCTTTGGCAATTTCTCTGGCGTTAGCGAGATCGACATCATCAAATGTCGGATGCAGCAGCTGATCGATTTGATCTGGCTGCAGCCGCATGATAGCAGTCTCTTCGTCAATAAGTCCCTCTTCGACGAAGTCAACGGCAATGTTGACCGCTGCAGGTGCCGTGCGCTTCCCGTTTCTCGTCTGCAGCATGAAAAGCGTTCCGCGTTCAATGGTAAACTCAATATCCTGCATGTCTTTATAATGCTGTTCGAGTTTAGTCGAAATTTCTCTGAACTGCGTATACACTTCAGGCATGACGTCCTTGAGTTCAGAAATGGGTTTAGGTGTTCGAATCCCTGCGACAACATCCTCGCCTTGAGCGTTGAGCAAAAATTCACCAAAGAAGGCGGAATCCCCGGTAGAAGGATTGCGCGTAAAGGCGACACCTGTACCTGAGGTCTCACCCATATTGCCAAAGACCATCTCCTGAATATTGACAGCGGTTCCGAGATTATGCGGGATGTCGTTCAAATTCCTATAAATATGTGCCCGAGGATTATCCCAGGATTCGAAGACGCTATTGACCGCCATGATTAGCTGAACTTCCGGTTCCTGTGGAAACGGCTTTCTGGTCTCCTTTTGAACAATGTCCTTATAGGTCTTGACCAAGGCTTTCAGGTCATCCACCGTCAACTCAGTGTCATAAGTAAGTCCTTTGTCGCGCTTGGCCGCTTCTAATGCATGCTCAAAATTGTACTTGGCGACCTTCAATACAACATCGCTGAACATTTGAATGAATCTGCGATAACTGTCATAAGCGAATCTAGGATTCTCTGTCAAAGATGCCAAGCCCTCGACGGTCTCATCATTCAGACCCAGGTTCAGAATAGTATCCATCATGCCCGGCATGGAGAAGACCGAACCCGAACGAACGGACACCAGAAGCGGGTTTTCCACGTTTCCAAATGATTTCCCCGTAATGGTTTCAAGCTTCTTAAGATAGTCAAAGATCTGAACCTTAACGTCGTCACCCAGAGATTTTCCTGTTTCATAATAGGCATTGCATGCCTCAGTCGTTATAGTAAAACCATTTGGCACCGGGAGTCCAATGCGCTTCATTTCCGCTAAATTTGCGCCTTTTCCACCTAAGAGTGACTTCATTTCGGCGTTGCCTTCCTCAAAAAAATAAACCCATTTTTTCAATTGACTCACCTCATATCAGCATATTTTTTTTCATGATCTCAACGATGATATTTGCTGTTTCTTCAACGGCTTTGCTTGACACGTCAATGACCGGACATCCAAGCTTTTTCATCAGTTTATCTGAATACTCCAGTTCCTCGAGAATTCGTCCCAAGTCCGCATAAGAGGCGTGGCTGTCAAGACCTAACGCTTTTAGCCTTTCTTGGCGGATTTCATTTAATTTATACGGATTAGTGGTTAATCCAATTATTCTATTGGAGGGTACTTCATATAGTTCGTCTGGCACAGGCACCTCGGGCACCAGAGGGATGTTGGCGACCTTGATGTTTTTGTGTGCCAGGTACATGCTCAAAGGCGTTTTCGATGTTCTGCTGATCCCAATGAGGACAAGATCTGCCTTCTTAACGCCTCTTGGATCCTTCCCGTCGTCATATTTCACCGCGAATTCGACGGCTTCAACTTTCTTGAAGTAACGTTCATCCAGCCTGTGAACAAGTCCAGGCTCGCCTGCCGGTTCGACTCCGAGAAATCTTGAAAAAACATCAACGAGAGGAAGCAGAAGATCCACGGTGGGAATGTCAAGTTTTTTGCATTCCTCGACCAGCTTGTCTCTCAGATGTGTGAGCACAGTCGTAATCAAAATGACAGAACGGTGAGCTGATGCTTCCTCCACGATCTCCATAATTTGCTCTTCGTTAGAAATAAAGGGATAGCGCTTGATTTCATACTCATTTCCACCAAACTGCTCAGCCGCAGCGCGCGCCATCATTTCTCCAGTTTCGCCGAGTGAGTCAGAGATGACATAGACGTGATATTTTTTACTCAATCCAATCCCCCCCCAAGTTTATTGCCAATATCTACGAAGAGCTTTGTAATGTTGGTTTTCGAGAACCTGCCGACAATTCTGTAAAAAATCTGACCGTCTTTAAATATTTCCTCAACCACAGGAAGCGCGTCGATCTCATGCTCCATGATTTTTCTAGCCGCCTCGACAACGGGGTCCGTCGGCCCAACCGTCACTACATTAGGCATCCTCGTCATGATGATACCCACAGGGATCTGATGAATATCACTTCCACCAATAGCGGCTTTAAGTAAATCTTTCCTGGAAATGACGCCCGAGAGATATTTGGCTTCATTGGTGATAAAAATCGAGCCCACATCTTCCAGGAACATTGTGACCACAGCATCATACACGGACGTGGTATCCGTGATTGCCACCGGTCTTGATTTCAAATCTCCTACCCTGACGGCGTTTAGATAGTCCGCAATTTTCTGACGTTCAACACTGCCTATGTACATATACCCTACCTTTGGTTTGGCTTCGAGCATGCCTGACATGGTCAGCAGATTTAAATCCGCACGAATCGCAGAGCGCGTCACATTTAGAAGACTCGCAATGTTTTCACTGGTAATAGGCCCTTGCATTTTAACTATCTCGAGTATTTCATAATGACGATTTTTAAGTTCTATACTAATCACCCGCTTTCACCTTAATGTGATGCACTATTTAACACGTTGAGACTATTCTACTACACTTTATAAGGGATTGCATCGTATTTTTAATAATATTGTTGTTTTTTTTCCCATACATTGACATAATTGAACGCCCTTAAAAAGAAAGAGGAAATTAGTGCAGCGCTAAGTCACGAACCGACTTAGTGCCTACACTGATTTCCTCTCTTGGTTATATCATATTTCTTAGAATTCCTGGCTCTGACGGATCAGCGCAGCCAATTCGTTGATTGGGACTCTTTTCTGTGTCATTGTATCTCTGTCTCTGACCGTAACTTGGCCATCTTCAAGGGAGTCGAAGTCAAAGGTAATGCAAAATGGCGTTCCAATCTCGTCATGTCTGCGATATCGCTTGCCTATGCTGCCGGAGTCGTCGTAATCCACCATAAAGTCTTTGGAAAGCATTTCAAAGACTTTAATCGCTTCATCATTCAGCTTTTTGGCAAGCGGAAAAACAGCTGCTTTAAAAGGCGCAAGCGCAGGATGGAACTTCATGACCACACGATCTGAGCCATCCTCAAGGGTCTCCTCTTCGTAAGCATCCACAAGAAATGCCAGCGTGACGCGATCCGCGCCAAGAGAAGGCTCGATACAATACGGCACATATTTCTCATTAGTCATGGGGTCAATATAGCGAAGATCTTCGCCGGAATGGGTCATGTGCGCTTTGAGGTCAAAATCCGTTCTGTCAGCAATTCCCCACAGCTCGCCCCAGCCAAATGGAAATAGGAATTC
Source organism: Acidaminobacter sp. QWL-03 (assembly GCF_058683855.1). Classification (NCBI taxonomy): domain Bacteria; kingdom Bacillati; phylum Bacillota; class Clostridia; order Peptostreptococcales; family Acidaminobacteraceae; genus Acidaminobacter; species Acidaminobacter sp. QWL-03. Next base: position 644,347 of record NZ_CM178752.1, on the reverse strand, counting down.
TATATCCGTTGTGGCATTGGAATAGTGGGAGAGCTCCTCCTTGGCATGATCACGCGAACGAACGGAAGTCTCTTTCATATTGAGGTTCTTCAGCCAATCCAGACAGAATTGCTTCCAATAATTAAACCATTCAAGATCCTCACCAGGTGCGCAGAAAAATTCGAGTTCCATTTGCTCAAATTCACGCGTCCTGAACGTAAAGTTGCCCGGTGTGATTTCGTTTCTGAAGGATTTGCCAACCTGGGCAATGCCAAAAGGCACTTTCTTTCTGGAAGCCCGCTGAACGTTTTTGAAATTTACAAAAATCCCCTGAGCAGTTTCAGGCCTCAGGAAGATCTGCGTACTGGAATCTTCGGTTACGCCTTGGAACGTCTTAAACATGAGATTAAACTGACGAATCCCCGTAAAGTCCTTTTTGCCGCACTCCGGGCATTTAATGCCATGCTCTTGTATATAAGCCTCCATCTTTTCTTTAGGCCAGCCATCCACAACACCTTCATGGCCTATTTCCATAAAATGGTCTTCAATAAGTTTGTCCGCCCTAAACCGCGCTTTACACGACTTACAATCCATCAGTGGATCAGCGAAACCACCCACATGGCCGGATGCCACCCAAGTGGCCGGATTCATCAAAATTGCCGCATCCAGGCCAACATTGTATTTGGACTCTTGGACAAACTTCTTCCACCAGGCCTTCTTGACATTATTCTTGAGCTCGACACCCAAAGGACCATAATCCCACGTGTTGGCCAAACCGCCATAAATTTCAGAACCCGGAAAGACAAAACCGCGGGTTTTGGATAGTGAAACAATTTTTTCCATAGTTACTTTTGACATCAGAAACCCTCCCGTACTGTAATGAATGAATAGTCATCAGAAACTTAAAGAATGTTGGCGCTATGAAGTTCAGATCCGTGTCACACCGCCGGACTATTCATCCTAGCAAAAAAAGACCCTTTCATCCCGGTTAGGGACGAAAGAGTCTATCTTCCGCGGTTCCACCCTAGTTGGCAAAACGCCCACTTTGAGATGATGCTCCAAAGCGCCTTCAAAGGGATTTCATGCCGGACTCGCACCTGACGCCGGCTCTCTTGAATGTCCTCACCTTTTACTCTTCTTCTTCTCTGCATCCATTTGAATTTAAATGGATTGTACCACAGGCTTCCTGGGCTTGTCCAGCCGGAAAATCCGCACTTTAATCCATTTTCAGAAACAATTAATAAAACTGACTATGAAGTGACAAAATCACATATCTTGTCAAAAAATGGTCGCATTTAGTCGCTTCATACGAGAGCTTTACTTGTGATGCGCGTTTTTATGGCCTTTATGTTCCTCTTCAACCGCGCCGTCTTCCATAAAATGACCTTCACCATAATAGTGGTCGTCCTCTTTCTCGTAGGACTTAATTTCTTCTTCATCCACCACAATGGTCACCCCATCAGGATCATGGGCAAACTCATCCTCAGAATCAGCACTGACTTCAGAGTCACTGGATTTCTTCAGCTTGTCCTTGACGTTCTGAACTGTTTTCTCTGTCGCGTCGACAAAATTCTTAAAGGATTCCTCAGTCATGTCATTGAGATCAAGAACCTCGCCATTCTCCTTGACGACTTTAATGTGACAGCCTGTTGCGACCGCCGCCAGAATACCCGCAATGGTAGCTGTGGTAAATACCAGAGCGGCCACACCGCCTGCAAGTACCGGAATATTCATGACTTGATTTTCGTTTTTAACCACGAGAATTCGAGTGATGACACCTTTGCTGACGAGCTCTCTCAGTTTTTCGATCAACTCTGTACCGCGGTTGATGAACTCACTGCGTTGCTTTTCACCCGTAGATTTCAGTGATTCAATGTAGATCACAGCTTCGAGTACGTCTCCATTGCATATTTCGAGAGCTTCTTTGGCAAGTTTGTAATCCGCGTCCGTTCTATTGCGGACCTCGTCGACCATTTCAATTGTAACTGTGCTCATTTGATCACTCTCCTCAAACTTTTCGTATGGCTTTCAGGAATTCCAAGCTCTTAAAGTCTTGATACCCCAAATGCTGCTTCATAAATCTCATACATAAGATATCCAATTTGCGGACGTATAAACGATTTATTTTTGTCCCCATCAATACGTCTATGCTTTGTTTCTTGACATAATCCATAATGTTAAACAGCATGCGCCCAATCCGGTCATCACCTTCCACCAAGCAGTTTCTGCAAACTGCGCCTCCCTCGGGGACGCTGAAGTCAATATGAGCCCCCTCAGCACCGCAGCGGACACAGCGTTTGAGTTCAATATCAAAGCCCATGGTCGAGAGAAGCTTTAGCTCATAGACTATTTTCACCCAATCCAGGTCAAGGTGCAAGGGCGGATCAGCCACCTCCCCGCTTGAAAGTTCAGAACCAATCTCAGACGCCTCTTTTTTTGTTTTTTGCCGATGGTCATAGGCATTGAGCCCTGCCAGAACCTCCGAAAGCAATTGAAACAACCCTCTGTTTTCTTCACCCTCCTGAAGCAGCTGCGAGGCTGTTTCGAGAAAATACGCACCATACCCCATCAGCAACAGATCTTCTTGTATGTGGCGAAAAGATTCAAGCACATCCACACTTCTGACGCGGTTCCAGGACGCCCCCAAATCCAGTACAAATTCCCCCAGGGTAAAGGGCTGCGTCGTCGCGGCAATCATGGATCTTGAGGATTTGGCACCCTTAGCTATAGCCTTCAGTTTCCCGGAACGCTCTGTCATCAAAGTGATCAGAGCATCATTATCCTCCAGTTTTCGCTTGGATAAGACTATGGCTTTTGTCGTTAACAGCATGTTAGACCATCCACTTTCCAATGAGTAACGTCGCGAGGGAAAAATATATGGTGAGTCCCGTGATATCAACGGTTGTAGAGATAAATGGCGCGGAAGCTACTGCCGGATCGACACCGAGCTTTTTAAAAACCATCGGCACCAGCGTTCCTATGGCTGCGGCAGTCAGAATATTAGAGAACATAGCAATCCCAACAATCAAGCTGATCATAGGGCTGCCGTTCGTCATGGAGGCTGCAATTCCGACTATCAGACTGCAGACAAGTCCCACAATAAAACCCGTCGCTACTTCAAGGAGAAAGGTCCGGACGGCCTCTTTCCCTTCCACATACCCTATGGCGATGCTTCTGACCGTTATGGTCGAGGACTGGGTGCCAACATTGCCGCCCATACCTGCCAATAACGGCATGAACATAGCCAGTGCGGAATGGGCATCCAGCGTCCCCTGATAACGCGCTACCACATTGGCTGACAATAGCCCTCCAAAGATCGTGATGACCAGCCAGGGCAGCCGGGAACGCACAGAGCGCACGACCCGCAGCCAGGAAGCGTCGTCTTCCTCGTAGATCTCCAGATCCGATGAACCCGCGAACTTATAGATATCCTCCGTAGCCTCTTCCTCGATGACGTCGAGAATGTCGTCAACGGTTATGATACCCTTGAGTTTCTCTTCCTTGTCTACGACCGGCATAACCATAAAGTCATATTTGGAAAAGAGTCTGGCAACCTCTTCCTGGTCCTCATCATCATAAACCGAGATGACGTTTTCATTCATGATTTCGCTGATCTTCGTTTCCGGCGCGGCCACAATGAGCTGGCGCAGGGATATGACCCCGGTCAGAACACCCTCTTCATTCGTCACAAAGACATAATAAATGGTTTCAGCGCCTGGCGCATGATGCCTGAGGTAAGTGATCGCTTCATCAATGGTCATTTCGGTGGTAAGCGTGACGTAATCCTTCGTCATACGTCCGCCGGCAGAGTCCTCATCATATTCGAGGAGGATCTCAACCTCGGAGGCAATCTCCTCATCCATATAGGACAGCAGCTCTTCCTGCTTTTCTTCAGTCAGTCCCGAAAGCTTGTCGACAATGTCGTCCTGGGCCATATTGTCTATGACGCGGGACCTCTTGTCTTCATCCATGCCCTCGATCAATTCGGAGAATAACTCGGAGCCAACTTCCTCAAGGACCTCAGAGGCATCCTCAAAGTCAAGTAATTCAAAATAAGCCTGCCTGTGTTCCTCGCTGAGTTCCTCGAGAATTTCAGCCCGGTCGGCGTAGTGCAGCTTTTCATCCAATGTTCGAACAGCCTCGTAAGCTCCCAGCTCGAGGAGCTCTACCAACTGTTTTATCAATTCCTCTTGTTCGATCTCCTGAAGATTTGCCATACGTCACCCCCGAGCTTTGTTTCTATAATGGTCATTCAATTCTGAGTCCAAAATTTGTCAGGAATTATTCCTTGTAGCCAAAGTTCTTGAGCATCAGATCATTGTCCCGCCAACCTGGGCGAACCTTGACCCAGAGCTCCAGAAAGACTTTGGATCCCAAAAGGCGCTCAATTTCCTCTCTGGCGCTTTTGCCCACGCCCTTTAACTTTCGTCCGCCTTTACCGATGATGATCCCTTTATGACTTTCGCGCTCACAGACAATAACGGCCCTAATATCCACCATGTCGCTGTTTTCACGATTCTTCATGGCTTCAATCTCAACTGCGACCCCATGGGGCACTTCCTGATCCAAATAGTGCAGCAGTTTTTCACGGATAATCTCTGCGACTATGGCACGCTCAGGCTGATCCGTAATCATGTCCCCCGGATAATACATAGGTCCTTCAGGAAGATATCCAATCACTTTATCGATCACGACATTGACATTGGCGCCCTGGAGCGCCGACAAACTGACAATATCCTTAATGAAACTGTACTCACTGTATAATTTAGTAATGATGGCATATTGCTCAGGCATGATCTTGTCTACTTTGTTGATGGCGAGAATCACAGGGGTCTTGACGCTCTGGAGATGCTCAAGGATAAACTTGTCAGACGGTCCGAGGGACAGGGAGTCATCCACCATAAAAATGATGGCATCCACTTCCTTCAAGGTATCCAGCGCGGTTTTGATCATGAAATCACCCAGCTTATTTTTGGCTCTTGTCATGCCAGGTGTGTCTACAAAAATAATCTGGCTATCCTTCGTCGTGTAAATTGCTTGAATTCTATTGCGGGTCGTCTGTGGCTTATCTGACATAATGGCGATTTTTTCGCCGGTTATCGCGTTAAGAAGTGTTGATTTCCCAACATTCGGTCTGCCTATGATTGAAACAAAGCCTGATTTGAATGGCAACTAATTTCCTCCTGACCTATAAGGTAAAACTTAAGTGAAAGACTGTTTGTTAAATTTTTAAATCTGCCTGTGTAAAAGAATGTGGAAGCAGCTCGGACAGTCTGTGAACGACGGGAGTTCCCCCGCGGTCCAGAATGACGTCCAGATCGCCGAATTCCATCAGCATTTGGCGACAAATGCCACAAGGATAGGTTGGCAGCTTTGATTCACTGACAATCGCAATGGCCTTAAAATTCCTTTGCCCCTCTGAGACTGCTTTAAACAGCGCTGTACGCTCTGCACAGTTTGTAGCGCCATAAGAAGCGCTCTCAATGTTGCAGCCTGTGTAGACACTACCGGTGTCTGTCAAGAGCGCAGCGCCCACATTGAACTTCGAATAAGGTGTATAGGCAAAACGCATTGCTTCATAAGCCATCTCTATCAGTTTTTCATAAGTGATCTCCATACTATGCCCCCTCATTCCAGACTGGCTCCAGCCACTGGGGAACAACCTGGATCCAGGTCACTCCAGGATTAAGTTCTATAGCCGTGCCCTCTTCGGTTTTATAGATTGTTTGAGCGCGACGGTCCGCTTTTTCCCATTGGATTGGAATTCGGGCTCCCATGCTCATATACCAGCCTTGGCCTGTACCAACGTCATCCATAACCAACCGGCCTTCATTGTCCAAAGTTTTCGTTCTGACAGTTTGAATAATGATATTCGTCACCATAAGAGGCGACTTGTCCAGTTCGTCCACATGCGGCGCACCGTTGACCTGACGACCATAGGCTTTTAATGCCTCATCATAGAGATACCCTGAAACATAACCGCTGCTGCCCTGTCTGTATACCAGTTTTACAGAACTTGCCTGATCTACAGAAGGCGGTGCTGCGGTCTTCGCATATACAGGAATATCAAACTCCGGTTCAACCCGGAATTTTTTCCTGTCTGCGTCTTTTCGAACCGCATTCAGAGTTGAGTACATATTATGGGGTATTTTTTTGTGGCTTCTTCTCCAGAAAATATTCCTCCCAGCAGATAAGCCGTCAATGTCCGCCACTTTGAGTTTGGACAGGTCAGAAAAAGCTTGAGGTGATCCGCCTACATGAACATACAGGCCGTCATACTCAAGGGCCCTGTTAATAAAATAAGGCCTTGCACTTCTGATTGGTCCGACTTCATAGTCCCCTGTACCGGTAAAAACAGCCATGTAGCGGGTAATGTTGCCCTCAGCCAGCATCTCGTAAACGAATAGTGCCTCTTTTAAACCCGACTGAGGCCTGGCGCCAGCGTGATTATCCATCATGACAAAGACAGGACGGTCAATCAGCCAGCGAGCTGTCCAGACTTGGCTGTCTTCTGAGGGCAGCTCGACAACGGGCTCTGGTTCTGGTTCCGGGGCTGTGACCGGTTCTTCAACAGGCACTTGAGCCTCGGTTTCCGATTCAGTTACAGAAGTCCCGGTAGTACAGCCTGCAAGTGCGGTAGTCACAAACAATAATAACGATAGGGTAACCAGTCTGTAAAGCCTATTTTTTCTCACTGAAAGGTTGTCAGGAATCACATTGTCAGTCAGTCGCCAAGCAGCCCGCCACATGACTACACCTCACGGGTAATGCCAAGTTCTTCTAGAATGGACTCTTCAAGTGCGCGCATCTGCTTTTGGTCTTCATCAGTTTCGTGGTCATAACCAAAGAGATGAAGCATGCTATGGGCTGTCAAAAAACACATTTCACGTTCAAAACTGTGCTTATAGTCATTTGCCTGAGCCAGTGCTCTCTCTACACTAATGACAATGTCACCCAAATACATAGGATCAGGAAGGTCCTCCATATCTTTTATAGCGTCGTACTGTGGGAATGAGAGGACATCCGTAACTTTGTCAATCCTTCTGTGCTCGAGGTTGAGCTGATGGATCTCAGCGTCGTCTACTAATGTCAGATCGACCTCGCACTCATAGTCTTCAAGGTTTTCATATTCGAGTGCCATTTCAATGACCTCTGTCAATTTGGCGACCAGCGATTCAGGTACGGATTTACGGTCCTGCCGGTCCTGAAAATTGATATGCACCATCTCCATTGCCCCCTATCCGAATTTTATCCTCTTCCCTGACCGCGTCCGTCTTGTGACTCGCGGCTCTTTTTATACCTTGCATTCTGTTTGGATTCCTGTTTGGCTTCCTTTTTGGCTTCTTCTTTATACTGAAGCCGCTTTTCATATTTGTCGTATTCCTGAATTATGCGCCGTACCAGGGTATGTCTGACAACGTCCCGATCCGTAAATTCGACCATTGAAATTTCTTCAACGGATTTAAGTACCTCGGCAGCATGAACCAGCCCTGACTTTTTCCCGGAAGGCAAGTCGATCTGAGTAACATCCCCATTGACTACCACTTTCGAACCAAAACCAAAACGCGTCAGAAACATTTTCATTTGTTCAATGGTTGTATTCTGTGCTTCGTCCAGAATGATAAAGCTGTTGTCCAGCGTTCTGCCGCGCATATAGGCCAGCGGCGCGACTTCGATCAATCCGCGTTCCTTATATTTCAAATAGGTCTCTGTCCCAAGAATATCATAAAGCGCATCGTACAGCGGCCTCAAATAGGGGTCGACTTTCATCTGCAGATCTCCGGGCAAAAATCCAAGACTCTCCCCCGCCTCAACCGCAGGTCGTGTTATGACAATTCTGGAGACTTCGTCATTCTTAAAAGCCTTAACCGCCATAGCAACCGCCAGATAAGTTTTGCCAGTGCCGGCCGGACCTATGCCAAAGGTGACGTCGTGCTTCTGAATGGCTTTGACGTATTTCTGCTGGCCAAGGGTCTTGGGTTTGACAAACTTTCCCTTTGACGTGACCACGAGTATGGCGTCTGAAAGCCCGGGCAGTTTGTCGCCTTCACCTTCCCTGAACATGGTTATGAAATAGTCCAGTTTCTGGGCATCCAGGACTTCGCCGGCTTTTATGGCGCCAATCAGAACCTCAATCAGTTTTTCCACGACATGAACCGTTTGATCTTCTCCTATGATGATGACTTCGCCATCTCTCGAAGCAAGCTTGATTTTAAAGGCATTTTCAATGCGCATCAAGTTTTCGTCCAGGTTTCCAAACAATTTATAAAGAATTTCCAAATTATCTACACTTATTCTGCGTTCATGTGTCTCCAATCGATCGATCCACCCTTTCTGTAACTATTCAACATCCTGACTTTAATTTTAACACAATCCATTGGTTTAGGCGTTAAAAGGATGCAAAAATCCATCTGAAATAATTATTACGGTCCGCGTCCCCAAACTCAACCCGACGGACCGTAATATCGTTGTAACATAAAAAAAAAGGCCGCTTAATCAGCGGCCTCGTTATTACTGATTTAATTGTTCCTTGACGAGTGTGGCAACCAGTTTCCCGTCTGCCAGACCTTTCGTCTTAGGTGTCATGATAGCCATGACTTTTCCCATGTCTTTAGGAGAAGACGCGCCTGTTTCAGCGATCGCCTCCAAAACCATGGCTTTGATTTGCTCCTCTGTAAGCTGTTCCGGAAGGTAGGCTTCTAAGATATGGATTTCTGCCAATGCTTCATCTACCAAATCCTGACGGCCGCCTTTAGCGAATTCTTCAATGGCCGCTCGTTTCTGTTTGATTTGCCTGGCGACAATTTCCACAATATCCTGATCAAGAAGTTCTACGCGTTGATCGACTTCAACCTGTTTAACAGCCGCGCGGAGCATGGTGACGGTCGTTTTTTTAAGAACGTCCTTTTCCTGCATGGCAGTCTTGAGGTCCTGCATCAACAAATCTTTCAAGCTCATTCAACTCACCCCTGACTTCCAAGGAGAGCGACTAGAAAGATTTGCTCTTGCTCTTTCTTCTCGCAGCCTCGGACTTCTTCTTGCGTTGTACGCTTGGCTTTTCGTAATGTTTTCTTTTTTTGACTTCCGCAAGGACGCCAGCTTTTGACGTCTCTTTCTTAAAACGTCTAAGTGCACTATCTATTGTTTCGGTAGCTCCAACTTTAATTCCTGCCACAGCTATTCCCTCCCCCCGTGTCAAACTTGCATTCTGGTGACAGCACCGCTGTCGTTACAGAGGAATAATAACAGAATACTAGGACATTATACATTAGGAGCATTCAAAAAGCAACTGTATTTCGCATTGCACCTTTTTTATCAACCCGGAGGCCAGTCCAGATAGCGACCGCCTAAAAGATGGAAATGCAGATGCTCCACAGTCTGACCGCCATCTTTTCCGCAATTGTTGACAATCCTGTATCCGTTTTCTGTAAGACCAAGTTCCGAGGCCACCTTGACAGCCACTTTAAAGACATGAGCAATCAATCCGGACTCTGCTTCACTGAGGTCGTTCGTCGAAGCCAGATGCTTTTTTGGTACAATCAAAACGTGCACCGGCGCGACAGGCGAAATGTCGTGAAATACGACGACCTGATCATCTTCATATGCCTTTTTGGACGGTATTTCACCACCTGCGATCTTACAAAATAAACAATCCTGCATACTATGCCTCCTCATCCATTAATGAACCCACAAACCCGTGCTCCGTCAGTGCTTCAAGTTTAACCCTGGCAATCTTTCCAATCCAGCCGGGGCCAGCCTCAACTTTAACTCTGAGATAATCCGGAGTCAGACCTTCGATTTCTTTTATACCCAGTTCAGGAACCCCTTCAAACAACACTTCTTTGACACTGCCCAGCCACTGTCTGTTATAGTTGGACTCAAGCTGGTCCTGAATCGCGATCAAACGCTCGCTGCGTTCATGACGGACTGAGTGATCCACCTGATCCTTCATGGTCGCAGCAGGTGTCCCTGTTTTGGCAGAATACTGAAAAACGTGAATCTTCGCAAAGCCAACCTGTGACGCAAGTCTCACAGTGTCCATGAACATCTCTTCAGTTTCCCCCGGAAAACCGACTATGATGTCCGTGGTCAGTGACGGCCTGTCAAATTTGGTTTTCAAACGCTCTACGACTTCCATAAACTCCGTAGCGGAATATTTACGGTTCATACGCTTTAGGACAGGATCCGATCCGCTTTGCAAAGATAAGTGGAAATGAGGGCACACGGATTTCAACCGGCTGAGACGTTCCACAAATTCTGCTGTCATCAGCATGGGTTCTATGGAGCCAAGCCTGAGTCGCTTGACGCCTTCTATTGCGTCCACGCGCTCAATGACATCAATCAGACTCAGTGCCTGCGCCTCCGCCTCTGATTTCTCAACCTCCCTGCCATAAGACGCGATATGAATGCCCGTCAGGACAAACTCGCTGAACCCATGCCCGACGAGCCTCGTGACCTCAGATTCTATATGATCGATACTCCGGCTGCGTATCCTGCCTCGGGCGTAAGGGATAATGCAATAACTGCAGTACTGGTTGCAGCCTTCCTGAATCTTGATAAACGCTCTGGTCCGGTCGCCATGCTCGTCAATTTGAAGCTCTTCAAATTCAGCGACCTCCATGATGTCGCCAACGGCGCTGACTTTGTCCCAGGGACCAAGGTCCTCAATGTAGTCCACAATTTTCATCCGCTCATTGGTGCCGAGCACCAGATTGACCCCTTCAATCCGCATGACCTCGTCCGCTGCCACCTGCGCATAGCAGCCAACCACAGCGATGATCGCCATGGGATTCTGCCGCCTCGCCCTTCTGGCTATAGACCTGGATTTCCGGTCGCCAAGGTTGGTGACGGTACAGGTATTGATGACGTAAACATCTGCTGGGTCATTCTCATGGACAACATCATAGCCGCGATCCCTGAACAGCTTCGCCATAGCGTCCGATTCGTATTGATTGACTTTGCATCCCAATGTTGAAAATGCTACTGTTCTTGACACGTGTTACCTTCCTCCCATATCACCAAGTACATACTGAATAATGCTCAGCAGTGCCAGGCCTGCAGTCTCTGTCCTAAGGATTCTAGGACCGAGGCCGATAGTTATAAATCCCATCTCACTCAGCTGATGCACTTCTTTATCAGTCAGACCGCCTTCCGGCCCGATCATGATCGCCACCCGACGCTGCAGATCATCACGCTGCCGCGCTTCCTCCAAATGTTCCATCAGCGGTTTAAGTGCTGCCCCTTCATACGCCAGGAGCTTGAGTTCATCCTGAGAGGTGAACTCACGGATTGCCTTCAGCTTGACAGGCTCTGAGACCCCGGGCTCTATTGAACGCTTGGACTGCTTTGCCGCCTCGTGGGCAATCCGGTTCCAGCGCTCTGTTTTCTTGGCTGCATCCTTTGCATCCCTTATTCTGGAAACAGATCGCTCACACTCCACGGGTACAATTTTAACTGCACCCAGTTCGACCGCTTTCTGAATAATAAACTCCAATTTGTCGTGCTTGGGAAGTCCTTGAAACAATGTTATCTCGACAGGAGACTCCCTGTGGATTTCAATCTTCTCAAGGCACAACACTTCCATGACGCTGTCTGAAGTCTGACTCAAGAGCGCCGTCTTTATTTCAGCAATAAATTCTCTGCCATCTGCATCCGTCAGCTCAATGCGGTCCCCTTCAACCAGCCGAAGCACCCGCAGCGCGTGGTGCACTTCCTCCTGAGACTCAACGCGTACCGTACACGGGCATTCTTTAATGGCCTGACCAACAAATAGTCTATGCATGTTCGCCGGCGCGCACCAGAAGCGCTCGCCATTCTCCTCTCTCACGCACTTCCAGGACGTCGTATCCATTTTTAGACATGGCTTCAAGGACTATTGGCAGCTTTTTGTCCAAAATTCCGGAACTGATCCATACTGCCCCCGGGTTCAAATAGGATTTCATACTGTCCGCAAGTGATGCGACAACATCCGCTATGATATTGGTCACGACGAGGTCCGCCGGCGAATCTACAACCTGCATCAGATCACCTTCACAGACTTGGATCACGTCAGAAACTTGATTGGCCTCGACATTTTCTCTCGTGACTTCCACTGCCGCAGGATCAATATCTGCCGCAACGACTTCCCCGGCACCGAGTTTCGCAGCCACTATGGCCAAAATGCCGCTGCCACAGCCAATATCGTAAACCTTGCTGCCCTGTACAAGATTTTCTTCCAGAAGTTCCGCGCACATAGTGGTAGTCTCATGTGTCCCGGAACCGAAAGCACCGCCCGGATCCAGTTCAATCACCAAGTCGAGCGGCTCAGCGTCAAGAACCTGCTCCCAGGACGGCTTGATAATCAAATGTCTGCCTATGCGAACGGGATGGTAGTATTTTTTCCATTCATTGGCCCAGTCAGACTCTCTGACTTCTTTTATCTCAACTTCTCCAAGACCGGGGTCTAAACCGAAGGTAGAAAGGTCAGCGACTTGCGCCTGAATCACCGGAATTAGGGCTTCAGGCGCCTCCGTTTCCATGTAGGCTTTGACCAGTGCACCTTCAAACTCGAATTTAATCTCACTTCGGTCAAAGTAATCCCAGTCCCCTTCATAGCCTTCATTGAAAATTGGGTCATTGGGGTCCTCAACGACTATCCCCTGAGCGCCCAACTCATATAATAAATTTGTGACAGCATCAACTGCCATTGAAGTTGTTTTGACTTTGACTTCAAACCAATTCATGGTTTCTCCTCCAATACGGTTTACTACAACAAATTACAATTCCTGCTGAAATTATATCACAACTTCCTTCTTAATTTACAGCAAAGCAGACCTGAAGCAGCGTTCGTTTTATGTGAACGAATGCCGTTTCAGGTCTGCGCCTGGCAATAGATCTAAGGTTCAATTGTTAAAGGCTTCTTTAACCTTCTCAAAAAACTTTTTTTCACCTTTGGGCTGGTCCGTTTTTTCAGTTTCAAGCTTTTCTCCCATAGACTCTGCAAAGGCTTTGAGCGCTTCTTTCTGCTTGTCGCTTAGTTTTGTCGGAATCTTAACTATGACGCGAACATACTGGTCGCCGCGGCCATAGCCATTGAGGACCGGCACACCTTTACCTTTGAGTCGAAAGGTTTTCCCGCTTGGAGTGCCTTCCGGAATCTTATAAGACACTTTTCCGTCGAGGGTCGGTACGGTGACCTCATCTCCAAGCACAGCCTGAGTGTAGGAGATTTCAATATCACAGAAGATGTCATTGCCATCTCGTTTAAAGGTGTCGTGGGCAAGTACCTTGAGTACGACATAGACATCCCCTCTAGGACCGCCTTTGGCGCCCAAATCGCCCTCTTCCCTAAGCGTCATTTGATTTCCGGTTGAAACGCCTGCAGGAATTTTGACATCAATGGTACGTTTCTTTTTGACTTTTCCTTTGCCTTTACAGGTGTGACAAGGTTTATCTATTGTTTTGCCTGTTCCGCCGCACGCTTGACATGGGCGTACGGAAATTGTCTCGCCAAAGAGACTGCGCTGGGCATATTTAACCTCGCCTGCGCCGCCGCACTGAGCACATGTATTGACCTTTGAGCCTTCCTCTGCACCAGTGCCGCCACACGTATGGCAATCTTCAGTGCGATAGAACTCGATCTTTTTTTCGACGCCAAAAGCAGCCTCAACAAAAGTCAGTGTTAAGTCCACCCTGAGGTCCGCACCTTTAGTCGGACCCGCGCGTCGTCCGCTTGAACGGAAACCGCCGAATCCGCCGCCGAACATTTCATTCAGGATGTCCTCAAAACCGCCAAAATCGCCAAATCCGCCAGCGCCGCCATATCCGCCAGTATTCTGGTTTACGCCGGCATGCCCGAACTGATCATAAAGATTGCGTTTTTCCGTATCGCTGAGAACTTCATAGGCCTCGTTGATCTCTTTAAATTTCGCTTCAGACTCTTTATTATCCGGGTTTTTGTCGGGATGGTACTTCATCGCCAGTTTTCTAAACGCTTTTTTTATTTCATCCTCAGAGGCACCTCTGGCGACGCCTAGAACCTCATAATAATCCCTTTTGTCCAAAATCCCTACCGCCTTTCTTTCGATGGATCGGTAAAACACCTGTGCATAATAGATTTGCAAAGCGTCCAGTAAGCTCAAGCAAGCTAGAATTCACTGGACGCCAGGCGTTTTTTCAGTTATTAATCCACGACTTCGTAATCGGCGTCGACGACTGTATCGTCGCCCGTAGGATGGGATGTCGAGTCACTTGCGCCGGCATTAGCCTGGGCTTCTTGAGAGGCTTTTTCATACATTTTTTGAGCGATCGGATGGAAAGCGTTGGTCAATGCTTCAACTGCTGCCTTGATGGCTTCTGCGTCGCTGCCTTCCAGAGCTTTTTTCGCAGCTTCAATTTTCTCTTTGAGATCTGCTTTTTCTGACTCTGTCGCGCCATCGCCAATTTCGCCGAGAGCTTTTTCAGATTCGTAAATCATGTTGTCTGCGTTGTTTCTGACTTCTGCAAGCTCTTTGACCTTGAGGTCTTCTTCGGCAAACATTTCTGCTTCTCTGACTTTCTTCTGAATCTCTTCTTCATTCAGATTGGTTGTGGCAGTAATTGTGATGTGCTGCGTTTTGCCTGTGCCGAGATCCTTGGCACCAACATGAACAATACCATTGGCGTCAATGTCAAAGGTGACTTCGATCTGTGGCACACCGCGTCTTGCAGGAGGAATGCCGTCGAGCTGGAAGCGGCCAAGGGTAACGTTGTCTTTGGACATAGGACGCTCGCCCTGAAGGACGTGAATATCAACTGCAGTCTGGTTGTCAGCCGCAGTGGAGAAGATCTGGCTCTTCTTGGTAGGAATGGTGGTATTTCTCTCGATCAGCTTGGTGAAGACACCGCCAAGGGTCTCGATGCCAAGAGAAAGCGGTGTGACGTCCAGGAGCAATACGTCGTGAACTTCGCCGGAGAGGACGCCTGCCTGAATGGCAGCGCCGAGGGCGACACACTCATCCGGGTTAATGCCTTTATGCGGATCTTTGTTGGTGTATTTCTTGACCACAGCCTGTACTGCAGGTGTCCTTGTAGATCCGCCTACAAGGATGACCTGATCGAGCTCGCCGGGTTGAAGGTTTGCGTCTGCAAGGGCTTTCTTGAGCGGCTCAATGGTCAAATTTACCAGATGCTCTGTCAATTGATCAAATTTCGCGCGGGTCAGGTCCATGTTGAGGTGAAGAGGACCATCTGCAGTCGCAGTGATAAACGGCAGGTTAATATTAGTAGTTTGAACGGTTGAAAGCTCTTTCTTCGCTTTTTCAGCCGCTTCTTTGAGGCGCTGATGCGCCATTCTGTCTTTTATGAGATCGATGCCATTTTCTTTTTTGAAGCTGTCAGCAAGGAAGTTAACGACAACTTCATCAAAGTCATCACCACCGAGGTGGTTATTGCCGTTAGTCGCGAGAACTTCGAAGACACCGTCGCCAATTTCGAGGACGGAGACGTCAAAGGTACCGCCGCCAAGGTCAAAGACGAGGATTTTTTGCTGCTTGTCTGTTTTGTCGAGACCATAGGAAAGTGATGCAGCAGTCGGCTCGTTGATAATTCGCTTGACGTCGAGACCCGCTATTCTGCCGGCATCTTTGGTCGCCTGGCGCTGAGCGTCAGAGAAGTACGCAGGTACAGTGATGACCGCTTCGGTGACTTTTTCGCCGAGATAAGCTTCAGCATCTGCCTTGAGCTTCTGAAGAATCATAGCGGAGATATCCTGTGGCGTATAATTCTTTCCGTCAATTTCGACATGGAAATCTTTACCCATGTTGCGCTTGATGGAAGCAATGGTTCTCTCAGGGTTCGTGATCGCCTGACGCTTAGCGGTTTCTCCGACGAGTCTTTCCCCGCTCTTGGTGAATGCAACTACGGAAGGGGTGGTTCTGTTGCCTTCCGCGTTTGGAATTACAACCGGCTCTCCGCCCTCGAGAACAGAGACACAGGAGTTGGTGGTGCCAAGGTCAATACCTATAACTTTTGCCATTCTGATTTCCTCCTAATATAAATTCAGATTAATTGTCATTTATAATTGATGAGAGACAGACTCACAACACTGCACGTCAAGTGGATCAGTGCGCGGCTACTTTAACCATGGACGGACGAATCACCTTTTGGTTCAAGGTGTAGCCTTTTTGGAATTCATCGAGGACCGTTTCAGGCGCTACGCCCTCAGCAGCTTCAGTCATAACTGCGTGATGCATGATCGGATCAAAGATTTGACCGACTGCCTCGATGGATTCAACACCATAGTCCTTCAAGAGGTCACTTAAACTTTTGCGAATCATTTCTATACCACTGATAAGATTTTTGTTCTCTTCACAGTCGTAATCCACCGCGCTCAAGGCTCTGTCGAAATTGTCAAGAACCTTCAGGAGATCGACGACGAGTTTTTCGTTGCCATATTTGATCAGTTCCTGCTTTTCTTTTTCGACGCGCCTTCTGTAGTTCTGATATTCAGCGGTCAGACGCAGGAAGGCATCACTTTTAGCGGCCAACTCCTCCGTCAGGCGCTGAATTTCCTTGTCTGCGCCATTTTCCTGGGGCTCGGGCGTTTCCAGGTGACCATCGGCCACCCCATTTTCTTTTGACTGAAGCGGATCCATTTCAAGTACTGGTTCCTGCTCCTTATGTGTTTGTTTTTTCAATCTTTACACCTGCCTGTCTTATAAGTGGATGCCTGAAAAAAGCTCGGATAGAGTTTCCCTTATATAGTTTACCATAGTCATGGAATGACCATAATCCATGCGGGTGGGTCCCAATAGCGCGATTTTGCCGGCTGGTGAATTATTGACTCGGTAAGGGGTCGACACCACACTGCAGCTGGAAAATGCCTCAAGACCAATTTCCGAACCAATTCTGACGGAAATACCTTCATGCTCGAGAACACCGATCAGACGTTCCACAATTTTGTTTTGTTCGAGGGCCTCCGATAGCAATTTGGCCTTCTGTCGCTCTTCAAAGTCCTGCATGGCATAAATTCTGTCTTTACCTTCAATGACATACTCAAGTCGGTCGAATTCCCTGAACGTCTCCCTGACAATGGGGAGAAGATACTCAAGGACTCGGCGGTACTCTGGGTATTCCACCATGAGGGCGCCCATCTTCCTGATGTCGATCTCTTCAATATGGCGCTCGTTGAACCGCTCCCGAATAAGATCCGAAAGGGTGTCCAGCTCATTCTGCTCAACATCTACGAAATCGATTGGGATAGACTTAAAAACCCCTGAATCTGCTACAAGAATCATCAACACTTTCGAATGGATGATTTTGACCAGTCTGAAGTTCGTCAGCCGGCTCTTCTTGAATTGCGGCAATGAAATGACAGACACCATGCCGGTCAATTGACTCAGCAGTTGAGCCGCCTGTCTGACCACATCCTCAACCTCGATCAGGTTGCCGTGAAGCAGCCCTTTGATAAGGTCCATCTGATCCTTATCAATGGGGCCGTCTGTCAGCAAACGGTCGACATAGAGCCTGTACCCTTCCTCTGAAGGAATGCGCCCCGCCGATGTGTGAGGTTGAAGCAGGTACCCCAGCTCTTCGAGGTCCGCCATTTCATTTCTTACGGTCGCGGAACTGATGCCTACCGGGAACTTTTTGGCTATTGTTCTGGAACCTACGGGCTGAGCGGTATCGATGAAGTCATCAATTATCAGCTTCAGGATCCGCAGCTTGCGATCGTTGATTTGCATGCCTTCACATCCTTGTTGTTAGCACTCATGTTTGACGAGTGCTAACTCGATCAAATTTAGAATACCACCGCCTCTTCCACCTGTCAAGGGTTTCTCTGAAAAACGCAGAAAAAGGAACCAGAGGAACCAGAAAGAGAAATCCTGAAGTGCGGGTGGGATATAAAAATGGATGTGAAGGGAATCCTCAGTGTTCTTCGGTCCCTTAACATCCATTCTCTCTATTCAATCGAATAGGGTGTCTCGGGTCATTGGTACATCTGCCCGTTTCCCCCTGCAAATCTATTCAGCAAAATTCATTCAAACAATTCAACAATAACCGCGTTGGCAAAATCCAGTCCCGTCTCTGTCAGTCTTAGGCTATCCTCTTTCAGGTCAATCCAACCTGTCCCTTTAAGTTTGTCTACGGCAGCCTTCTTTTCATCTAGAAAGGATTTTCCGTATCTCGCCCGATACATTGAATAGGAGATTCCCTCAGAAAGTCTGAGGCGCAGCATAATCCACTCTTTTTCGTCCTCCTGAGGGCTGATAGCTTCCTCAGAAATAACAGGCAGCGTTTCACGGTTCAGATCATGAATATATCGGTTGAGATCCGAGGTGTTCTCATAGCGCACGCCATTCAGATACCCGTGGGCAGACAGTCCGATGGCCGCATAAGAACCACAGTTCCAATAATTCAAATTATGCCGGCAAGCTTTTCCCGGCTTCGCGTAGTTGGATATCTCGTAATGTTGGTAACCATGCTCACCCAAAACTTGACGAATTCTGTGGTCCATCTCCCGTTCCAGAGTTTCCTCCGGCAGCTTCAGAAGACCCTGTCGCTCCATCCTGTCAAAAGGCGTCCCCTCTTCAATTTTCAAGCCATAAGCCGACACATGCTCAGGATCAAATTGCTTTACCCAACTCAGGGTCTCTTCAACGGTGGCTAAAGTCTGTCCAGGCAGTCCTGTCATCAGATCCAGGTTGATATTGTCGAAACCCGCCCGGCGCAAGGCATTAGAAGCGGTTGTGACCTCTTCTGGCGAATGGATGCGGCCTATGGCCTTCAGCAGGCTGAAATCCATGCTTTGGACGCCCATACTGAAGCGGTTGACACCAATACTTCTCAGCGTCTCTGCCAAAGTCAAATCAACGGATTCCGGATTGCCTTCAACGCTCCATTCTGTCAGTGAAGACAAGTCAAAATGGCATTCAAGCAGCCTTGCGAGTCTTTGCCAATCCTGGGTCTCAAGCAGTGTGGGTGTTCCGCCTCCAATAAAAATGGTTTCAGGCTTTAACAGGCCATATCGGGCCGCATGAAGCTGCACTTCCTTCTCAAGGGCGTCCATATAGTCCCCTCGCCGGCTCAAATCCGGCATGGAGCAAAAATCGCAGTAGTAGCACTTGCTCCTGCAGAACGGAATGTGTACATATAATCCCAGACTCATTTGGCTCCTCCATTTCAGTGACCGGCTGCGGCATGCAGCACGTTTTCCCAAAACACGAACGCGGCTCTTCTCAGGTCCATCCCGGAGAAGAGCCGCACTTAGAATGCTCTGGCTATTTGCTGTCGTCGTATTTGAGAACCTCGAGGAATGCCTGCTGAGGTACTTCAACAGAGCCCAGCTGACGCATCTTCTTCTTGCCTTCCTTCTGCTTCTCAAGCAGCTTTTTCTTACGAGAAATGTCGCCGCCGTAGCACTTGGCCAGCACGTCTTTTCTCAGCGCGCTGATGGTCTCCCTGGCAATGATATTGCTGCCGATGGACGCCTGAATAGGCACCGCGAACTGATGGCGCGGTATGACTTCCTTAAGCTTCTCGCAAATAACGCGGCCTCTCGATACAGCTTTGCTTGCATGCACGATCATAGAGAAAGCGTCGATCAAATCTTTGTTCAGGAGGACATCCAGTTTGACCAAGTCCGACTCGCGATATTCTTTAAATTCATAATCCAGCGACCCGTAACCGCGTGTTTTGGACTTCAGTGCATCAAAGAAATCGTATATAACTTCGTTCAGCGGGAGTTCATAATGAAGCCTGACCCGCTTTGCATCCAGATAATCCATTGAGAGCATGACGCCTCTTCGATTCTGGCAAAGTTCCATAATATTGCCTACATATTCAGTCGGACAGAAAATATGTGCATCTACAATAGGTTCTTCCATTGTTAAAATAGACTGGCGATCCGGCAGATTCGTTGGATTCTGAACCATAACTACTTCGCCGTCTGTTTTGGTAATTCTATAAATAACACTTGGTGATGTCGCGATCAAATCCAGGTCGAATTCACGTTCAAGACGCTGTTGTATAATTTCCAGATGCAGGAGCCCCAGAAAGCCACAGCGGAATCCAAAGCCAAGGGCAACTGAAGTTTCAGGTTCGAAAGTCAGTGCGGCATCATTGAGCTGAAGTTTTTCAAGAGCGTCGCGGATGACATCATAACTTTCGCCTTCTGCCGGATAAATGCCGCAGTAGACCATAGGCTGAGCCTTTTTGTAACCCGGGAGCGGCTCTGGCGCAGGCCGGTCCGCTTCTGTAATGGTGTCACCCACCCGACAATCTATGACGTTCTTGATGCTCGCCGTTATATAGCCGACATCTCCTGCCTTAAGAACCCCGACTGGTGCCGCGCCAGGTATAAAGATCCCCACCTCGACGACCTCGAAAACTTTTTTCGCAGCCATCATCATGATTTTTGTCCCTTTTTTGACCTGGCCCTCTTTAATCCGGACTATTGCCACCGCACCCCGATAGGAGTCATAATAAGAGTCGAAGATCAGAGCTTTCAACGGTCCTTCTTCGTCGCCCGTTGGCGCCGGCACTTTATGTACCACAGCCTCAAGAACATCTTCAATATTCAGGCCGTCTTTGGCGGAAATCAACGGCGCGTCCTCAGCCAGGATCCCAATGACCTCCTCAATTTCATGCTTGATTTCATCCGGTCTTGCGCTTGGCAAGTCAATTTTGTTGAGAACAGGCACAATTTCGAGTCCCTGCATATCCGCGAGGTGAACGTTTGCCAAAGTCTGCGCTTCAACCCCTTGGGATGCGTCAACCACAAGCACTGCTCCTTCGCAGGCAGCAAGGCTCCTGGAGACTTCATAAGTGAAATCCACGTGTCCAGGGGTGTCGATCAGATTTAAAATGTATTCTTCGCCATCTTTGGCATTATAAACAAGACGCGTGGTCTGCAGTTTGATGGTGATGCCGCGCTCCCGCTCCAGCTCCATGGTATCCAGGATTTGGTCCTTCATTTCACGTTGAGTCAGAAGTCCCGTAGTCTGGATTAAACGATCCGCCAGAGTCGACTTGCCGTGGTCAATGTGCGCAATGATGCTGAAGTTCCTTATTTTGTCCTGTCGATTCAGGTGTTTCGACATGAAATATATTCCTCCTATTTAATGCTGTTCAAAGTATCGCTGAACCGTGAAATTCCAATCAATTATAACACAGCGGCCACCCCTTCACAACGAGAATGTGCTAAGGTGTGGTCAGGTTTATGTAAAATGCTTGTAATTATCGTTGCTTTTTATAATTCGACATGATAGAATACTTTTGTTGAACATCTAAGTGGGAGGTGAAAGTAAATGGCAAATATCAAATCTGCCGAGAAAAGAATTTCAGTTATCAAAAAGAAGACGCTTTTGAACAAGTCCCGCAAATCTGCTCTTAAGACTGCAGAGAAGCGTTTCCTCGAGGCAATTGCAGCTGGCAATAAGGCACTCGCTCAGGAAAAGTTGACTTTCGTTGAGAAAAAGCTTTCCCAGGCTGCTTCTAAAGGTACCATTCATAAGAATGCGGCTTCAAGAAAGATTTCCCGACTCAATAAGCGCCTCAAAGACATGATCGCTGGATAAACTTTCTTAAACGCCGTCACGTTCCCCAAGAAAGTGTTCACTTTCAAATAAGTTGAGCCGTTGAGAAATCAACTTGTCAAATAAGCGTATGATCTTATCAAGAGATCATACGCTTTTTTATTTTTTGTTGCGGAGAGTCTTCGAAAGTTTATGATGAGTGACATTCAGCAGATCAGAAGCGTCGCTAAGTCCCAAAAGGCCTGAGCGGCCGACGTACCGAGATCGATGTCAGGAGTGCTTCAAAAGCGATCCAGGCATTGATTCTGCCAGTCTTAATCCAGTGATCAAGACGCGCCGCTTCAATTATATATCCGCTGAGCAAATCCACGTCAAAACTCCTCGCCTGCTTCGCCATGATTTTCGCCCGGTAGGCATGCAGCGACATACGCTTAGCGATATCCGCCTCGCTATAGCCTGTGTTCGTCATTAATCGGATTAAATGCATTTGCGTCAGGGCTTTATAAAGTGTTCCAAGCAGCATGACTTCCGATTCGCCATCTGACCGCAGTGACTCCAGCATAGCCAAGGCTCTCGGAAGATCCTGAGCGATGGCAGCATCCACAAGCTTAAAACTGCTGGCCTCCAGGTTCTGAGGTACCACTTTGACAATAGCGTCCTTAGTCAGTTGTCCCTTCTCTGCACATAAGGAAATCAGCACTTCAAGGTGCTGATCAATTTCCTGAAGCGAGATTTCTGCTCTGTATTCCAAATAGGCAAGCCTTTCAACTAAATACTGGCGAGTTCTGTCATCCGATTCAACGCCGCCCTTTTTTAGCCGCTGGGCAATCCATTTTCTGAACTCTGATTCATCCAGTCGTTCAAAGGAGACCACACGGCCGTGCTTTCCGAGTCGTTCGCTCCACTTCAGACGCTTGTCCGGAGCTGCTTCACAAATAAAAATCGCTACAGTTGAAGAAGATGGATTGTCAAAACAGGTCTTCAACAACCCTTCACCCGCAGCAGTGAACGCTGGTTTCTTGGCAAAGAAACCGGCATTTTTGAAAATGATCAGCCTGCGTTCTGACAGGAACGGAAGCGTTTCCATTTTTTCAACCATTTCCTCTGCGCTGAGCTGGTCCGCATTCTCCACTTGGAAGTTAAAAGGCTCTGCAGCCGGATCAACAAGTGTTTTCTTTGTGTGAGTCAACATGCTGTCCATAAGAAAAGTCTCAGGCCCCCAGAAAAGATACAACGGCTTCAGTGCGTTGCTTTTCAAATCATCATAAAATTCTTTATATGCCAAATGAACACCTCACACTTTTCGCCATCTCGAGTTTACCAAATAGCAGCACTGCACCGCAACTCTGAGTTTTTAGTCCCTATCTTGTCTGAATTAATTGTTCAGCTTCTGCTTGAACCAAACGGATACACCATCCGTCTTCATCTCAATACAGCCGCTGAGGTCTGTTCTGTAAGTGTAAAATTTGTTTTCCAGCAGGGTATCAAGCGTGATCTTGCCCGGGTGGCCAAATCTGTTCCTGCCCACCGAGATCACAGCCACTCCTGGCTTCAGCGCCGATATAAAAGCTTCCGAACTTGAAGTTTTTGAACCATGATGTGCCACTTTCAATATGGTTTTCAGCGCCGGAATCCTATCTATTATAGCATACTCCTGCCTGGCAGTGATATCTCCTGTAAACAGAAAAGACAGTTCTCCGGTGACATAGGTCATCACAATTGAGGCTTCATTGGCATCCTCAGCCTCCATGACTATCATGTCTTCCGGCGGAGACAGCACCTCAAGGTGCCCATCCTTGAGTCCAATCCGGTTACCGCTTCGGACGACAATGATCTCGACGCTATTTCGAGACGCGACTTCTGTCAAGCGCCCATAGGTCTCCTTCCGGACGGCACCGGAAAGGACTAGTGTGCCCACTTTCAGGCGTTCAAGCACAGCCTCTGCACCCCCTATATGGTCCATGTGGGGATGCGTCAGCACCATCAGGGATAATCTTGAGACGCCGGATTTAAGCAGCAATTGATCCATCTCCCTAAACGCCCTGCCATCACCCGTATCAATAAGAATGTTCTCACCCGACCGAGTTTGAATCAAGGCTGCATCTCCCTGACCGACATCAAAGAATCGAATCCTGTCCACCGGCTGCATCCAAGCTTCAAATGGCAGCCCGAAGAGAATCAAAGCCAATAAACCTGCGGATCCCAGCACTCTGACCCGACCATAGTCAAAGAGCTCACGGCGTGACCTTCTCATAGCCAGCACGATCAGAATAGCCGCAATACCCGCGCTCTTAAACACACCGGGGGTCGCAACCGGGATTGAAGGATGCGCAGTCATGCCTTCTGAGAAACGAACCACCGCCTCAATCAGCCGCAGTCCCCAACTTGACATCCACCCAGTCAGAACTGGCAGCACCGGAAGCGGTGACAGTGGAAGGGTCAAGAAAGCCAGCGGCAAAGCCAACCCGGTAAGAAAAACCACAGGCACATTGACAATGACAGAGATCAGCGACAGCGTATTGAAATGCCATGCCGAGGGCAGCGCTGTGGCGACGAGGACTGAGAAACTCAATGCCAGAGCGTTAAGGCATCCTTTGACAGGATTTCCTTTCCTGTTTGGCTTGGCAAGTACAGGGAGCACTACGGCAATACCGAAGACAGCGGCCATAGACATCTGATAGCCCACATCAAATAGCAGCACTGGACGAAACACAAGAATCCCCATCCCAGTCAGCGCCAGCCCGCTTAAACGGTCATACTGTCTCCCAAAAGTCTGAAGTCCACTTGCCAGGATCAGCATGCCTGCTGCCCGCATGGCTGAGCTTCGAAGTCCAACAAGGCCAAGAAAAAGCAACAGAAGCACAATGAGACTTAATTTTTTCATACTATAAGGCATTTTGATCCGTTCCAGCAGCATCTGCGCTCCTGTAAACAAAATACCAAAATGAAGACCGGAGACAGCGAGGATGTGTGCTGTCCCAGTTTGTCTGTAAATTTCCAGAAGCTCTGGGTCCAAATCTGACGTATCTCCCAGAATCATGGCTGCGGCTAACTGCCCTTCCTCTGAGCCAAGCCGTTTCAGTAGGATATCCAAAATCCGCTGCCGCACCTTTTCCCTAAACACAGCGACTCTGTGAGGACTGTGATCCAGAGCCTCTGTCCTCTCCACTTCCCCCTGATAGTCAATGCCTCTTGAATCCAGAAACTGCCTGTAATTGAACATCCCTGGATTTCTGGGCAGCGCCGCAGAGTGCAGAGTCATTGTCAGTCGGTGATAGCTTCCAACCTTCATTTGTCCTTCAGGCTTAAACACCACACTGAAGGTTTCCGGAAGACTAAAGACATTCTGAGAATGCTCCCATTCATCACGCCGTGAATGCTGAACGACGTTAAAGATCATCTTCTCTTCACTCAGCGCGCTGTACCGGTCAACATAACCAACTGCCTCAACACGAATCGGCGTTTCGATCCTGGGTATAGTTTGTCGGTTCAGCATAAGACTATAACCAAACGAAAACATAAGAAGCACGAAAATTAAAGCCTTAGGTCTGCCGCTTTCTGACGCGATCCACCCAAAGCCTGTCCCAATCAAAGCGGCAAGCCAAATCTCCAAACGCCCTGAAGCCGCTATAATTCCAATTGCCAGCCCGACCCAGGCAATGATTGCAGGACGACGCATAAGCACTACTCCTAATAAGACGACATTAAGCAATACTATTATTACATATATTGTAATTAAATGTCAATTTATAAAGGAGAATAATACATAATTTTACATTTCGAATATTACCGTCCCCGCGGCTTGTGGCCTATTGTCCCCAACCTTGCGTTGGGGACAATAGGCCACAAGCCGCGGGGGTAATATTTTTGCAACAATCAAACGCCATAGCCCGCAAAAAAAAGGAGCCGTACCCTGCAGGGCCAGCTCCCTTCCTCAACAATACACACTCAGCTTACTTTCTGTCTTTGTCCGAGTACGTATCAATTTCATCAAGATTTAAAGGCTTCAAAAGATTCGCCTTCTTAAACGCGATCAACAGCGGATATCCAACAATGCCGCCGCCAATAGCCTGTGTCATGTTGTACGGCACACCGGCCACCGCTTGGGCAAAGCCATACAGAAAATATTCATAAATCAGATAACCGCCAATCATGCAGACCCCGCCGGCAATAAACGCGACAATATAAGCACCGGTTAAGCGGGCCAGGGACTGTCCTTTATGATAAAAAGCCTTGAAGATCCAACCCGCTAAAAAAGCGTCCAGTGCTTTAATCACCAGCGTCGCAGGCGCATAAATGGTATAGCCGCTCAGAAAATCCGCAATCATGGAGCCTATGCCCGCTGCAAAAGCGCCATAGACCGGACCGAGTACAATGCCACTCAGGTAAACAAGACTGTCACCAATATGGATATAGCCTTTTGGAATTGGAATCTGGATCAGCAGGGTACCAATCGCAACCAGTGCTGCCAGCAGGCCTATCAGAACCACGGTTTTAGTAGAAAGTTTTTTCAAGTGTCGTTCCTCCCTCACGTTGACTGTTCCCTGACCTTACTTAATTGTCCCGGCAGGGTACATGGTGGATTATAACACTCCAATCAATACAGGATCAACACAATTTAACAAGAATTGTATCGCAACACTGGTCTCCACTTTATCACCGTATCTATCACAACTATACAATCAGCGCTTTGCAGGAAGCTGCATCTCTTTCTCTTTCAGTTGAACCGGCTGTCCCGACCCATCCAGTTTAATAAAGTACTCGTGCCTATGATTGCGCTGCAGCGCACCATCCACAATCAGCCCATTGTTGATCAACATTTTCATCTGTGTCCTGTGTGCTAGAATCGCTTTTGCCTTTTGATCCGCAACCCGCTCTATATCAATGATCGTCGTAATGTCTTCAATAGGACTGCCCATGAGGAGGCCATTTTTAAGGCGTCCTGCCCTGTTGTCCACTGTGGCCAGATAAACCGCCTCAGGCGCGTAATTGAGCTTTCCCTCATGGAGAAGTTTCATCATCCATCGATGAACCGTCTTGTGATCTGGATGGTGGGAGATACCGTTGACTTCAAAGGTGTAGATCAATTCAGGCTGCAGGGCGTTCAGACGAACGGCCAGTTTTTCGACGGCTTCAGCTTCGTCCTGTTCCACCAAAGTTGCGTCCATATAGTCAAGAAAATGAACTTTCGTAACGCCCATAATCTCTGCTGCTCTGAGCAGCTCCTGCTCTCTGACCGGACCCAAATCTTCCTTTTTCACATAGTCCCGGTCATAAGCCGTACTCGCCTCGCCTTTTGTCGCGCAGATCAAATGGGTCTCCCAACCCATCTCAGCCAGCTGAATCAAGGTTCCGCCCATTATAATTGCCTCATCATCCGGATGCGCAAATATGCCAATCGCTCTATTCATAGTGTTTCCTCCGTTTCTGTATAGGTTTCGCTTGTTTCGTTTCAAAATAATCGTAAATTGTGGTCCTGGCAGCCTCTGATAGACCAAGCCAGTTGAAGACCACTTCACCGGCTTCCGCCCTCAGGTCATCATTGCAGAGATGCCCGAAACGTCGGTAATGGTCGACTGCCAAGGTTTTAAGTTTCAAATAGGATGCATCGCGCCTTTCCAAAGGCGGCAGCGGCATTTGTCTTAGGGGGGTTGCATACAGCTCAAGAACGTCTCCCTTGCGCTTGCCTCTGACACTGAGCCAGAATTCATAGATCTCTGTGATCAGGATGAGACTCACTGCAAGCAGATCCTCTTGGCTTAAGCCGCCCCTGTTGGTTGTATTGCCTGGTTTAACCTCTTCCAAACCAACTAATGGCGTCAAATAATAAAGGTCCGCGCTTCCATAAAAAGGCTGATCTGTATAAGCGAAGGCATTATTGAGGGCTCTGTGGGGCACCACAATTTTGGGACCTTCAAACAACGCTGCGGTCCTGGGCCACTGGAGTCCATACCATGGCCTTACCCCATTTGCGACTTCCCTCCGCTTTGAGAGTTTGTCCCTAAACCGGCTCAAATGTCTGTAAGCATTAGGATACCGCGTTTCAAAGTCTTCAACTTCCCGGGGAATATAAAGTATATAATATTTGACCTCCAAGTCGACCTTGCCGCGTTTGACCTGACTATTCTTATAGAAAGGTGCTAACAGTGCCTCCTCAATACCCAGGGATAGAACTTCTTCAGGGGTCAGTACAAAGACGCCCACCTCAGGTGCCCGGTCATAACCGCTTACAATACCCTGGCGTACCTGAAAAACCTCCCCAAAGGTCTTCCCACATGCCGCTTCCAGTTCTTCAATAGCTAGGGGCTCTCCGGGGTGCATGGAAAAGTAAAAGTTTCCAAAGCGACTGACAATTTGATTCCGATTCAGCCAGATGACAGACGAAGACTGCCGCCAGCGCTCTGTCACGTCCGTTGTCTTTGACTTGGCGGGAACCTCCACATAACGGCAGGGTTCCTGAACACCGCGTCTGTAATGGAAGATCACGTTGCTCTGACCTGCTGCATCTTTAAAGAGTGAACCACCTTCAAAACGGGCAAGATCCACAAAACTGCCATTTTGATCCATTGCTTTTCTGAGTCCCGCCGCACCGTCGGCAGTGAAAAAGTAGCTGGTGGTAATAAACCCCATTACCCCGCCTGCCTTCAGGAGCGCCATTCCCAAATGAATGAAATAATAGAAGAAATCCATATTTTTTTCATAATGCGCCGCCCCAAAGGGATACCGTTTCGCCTCATCAAACAAGTCTTTATGATTCTTTTCGCCAATATAAGGCGGATTGCCCACGACAAGATCATAGCCCCCGAGCGCCAAAACTTCGGATACCGGCGAACTTTTAAACAGCAAAGCTGTATCCAGGACATTGCCGGTGTAACTACCCAATTTACCCGGTTTTAAATTGAAATACGACGCCACCATGTGTTTAAAGTGCGCCACCGGCTCGGGCTGAAGATCGAAAAGATGGGTCCTTTCAGCGGCTTCCTTCAAAAGCTGAGGGTCCTTTTCGAGGACGTGACATAGATTCTCCAGAAGACTCAGCCACGCAAAGGCGAAGACACCATCTCCGCCGGCAGGATCTACCACATACCATTTCAGCATAGCTTCAAAGTACTGCTCTGCTGGCTGTGGGTCTGACCCCGGCTTCTCAAGACAGCGCCTCACCCTATCCGGATCAGCACAATACAAGAAGCACAGCCTCCTGACCGCTGCTATGAGGACAGTTTCACTTGCCACCTCAAAAGGCGTATAAAAACTGCCGGTTTGATCCCTGTGCTGCTGGTGCATTCCCTGATCGAGGCCCCCCATGGAGGCATAGACGCTGCTTAATGTTCTTTCCATGCGGTTCACCCCTGTTACCTTTTCTAAGACTCGAGCAAATCATCCAGCGTCAGCACCTCATCCGAAAAGTGAACAACCAGTTCTCCCAGCTGAGCTTCAAACCACTTTCTGGACTGGCTGAGTGCCGTTTCCTCCACGCATTCCAAAACCACCTTATTTTTCATCAGGACGATCTCCGCCATAATATCGCCTTCATGCATCAGCCTGAAAATGAGATCCTCGGGTTCATCTAGGGCAATTTCGCAGTCCGGCGTAGCTTCCAGGACTTCCCTGATCTTCACAGAGTTCTGATGCAGATAGGTCGACTGGTGCACCAGATAAGTCTCTTCCTCGGACTGCTCCGCTTCCATGATGGTTTCCAGAATATCCAAATAACGCATCATGAGCAGCGCATTGTTTTCAATAAAAGTTTCGAGTGCATCGTTCTGACGTTCAGCGGCGTGACGTTCCAGAATCGCTCTTTTAAAGGCCTCCATGGTTTCTTTGGTGTAAAGCTCGAAGTCGGGTGCCAGAATGTAACCATCGGCAAAACCAATGGCTCTCCCGACCAGGAAGCTCTCCCCTTCCAGAACTTCAGGATTCAGGAGTTTAAAGTCACGCTTGGTGAAAACATCCTTGAGAAAAACATGGTCATCATAGCGCATGACCTCAAAGCCGCTGAAATAAGTGTGTGAAATCGCTTTGAAAAATGCAGAGTATGGGCGATCCGCCGCGGCATACCGATCCGCAAAGCTCAACCCGCCGGTTCTATAATCGTATAAAAGATAACTCTCAAATTGGTCAGCGTGCGTCTCCTGATCTTCTTCCCCGCGATACGCTTTGTCCGCCTGCACAATGATTTCACCAAACTGCGGTTCCATACTGTAAAACAGGAGCGCCTCTGTCGCCTCGCGCCAGTCCTGCCATACGGCTAAATTAGTCTGCATTATTATGCCCTCACTTTCAGATTGCCTTAAACGGTGAATTCTATGATATTATAGTCTTTAACAGGAAAATTGTCCATGATAGGCCCTCAGTCAAAGCCAGTGCTTTAGCCGATGGTGACTTTTCCCAGCCCCTCAAAAAATTTTCCCGACTATTTTCAATATTAACAAAGGAGTGACTTATTAAATGACCCGTCTCATCTATTTGGAAGACCCCGCTTGCCTGGCATGTGATGTCCAGATCACGAAGTGCGAGCCACACCCGGAAGGGTTTGCAATAATTCTGGACCAAACCCCCTTTTATCCGGAGGGGGGCGGCCAGCCCGGCGACAGAGGCCGAATTGGCGACGCGTTCGTCTTGAACGTCGTGACCGGCCCAGACAAAGCGGTGCTGCATATCGTTGACAAAGCTTTGCCGCTCGGACCTGTAAAAGCCAGCGTTGACTCAGAGCGGCGTGCGGACCATACCCAGCAGCACGCCGCACAGCATCTCCTGTCCGCCTGTCTTCTGGAGCTTTGCGAAGCAGCTACCATTGGCTTCCATATGAGCGAGTCCTATACCTCCATAGATCTCGACAAAAAGGTCGATCAGGAAGTTCTGGAACGCGCAGTCCTCATGGCCAACAACGCCATCAGGGCAGCCCTCCCAATAGAGGCGCTCTACCCTGATGAGGCGATGCTTCAAAATCTGCCCCTTAGAAAAATTCCTAAGGTAGAGGACAACATACGCGTGATCAGGATTGGAGATCTGGATTACTCCCCATGCGGCGGTACCCATCCCGACACCACAGCAGCCATAGGATGCCTTATGATCTCACGTTTTGAGAATTATAAGGCCGGCACCCGCGTCGAATTTGTCGCCGGAGAGCGGGCGATCAAAGATATGCTGAGGAAAAACATGTCACTGACACAGCTGAGTCAAAGCCTCGCCACGCCGGTTTCCGACGTTGTCAAAGGTGTCGAAAAGCTGCTGTCCAACCAGTCAAAGCTTGAAAAAGAACTCCGGCAGGCAAAATCCGCACTGCTGGAGTTTGAGGTCGAGGGTCTGATCTCCGAAATCGAGCGTTCTGAAAATCACCAACTGTTCAAGATCCTGCACGGCAAAGACATGGCTGATCTTCGCGTCTTATCCGCAGGCGCGCTTAAAGCCCTGCCCGGCGCTGTCATCATCCTGGCGGGCACGGGCAGCGATGGCAGCCAGGCACAGCTGCTCTGCGCCAGAGGCGACGGTCTTCCGAAGCTGGACATCCGCGAGGTCTTCAAGCCCGCAATCGCGCTCCTGGAAGGCCGAGGCGGCGGTAATACCGCTGTGGCCCAAGGCGGCGGACAAAAAGTCGAATTGCTTGATCAAGCCCTTGAAGCAGCCGCAAGTGCTCTGACACAGCAGCGCGGGCTTATGGAGGTTTAGCAGGATCAAATTGGCTCAGTCCTGAATGGCTGGCTCAGTCGTCCATTTTAGATCTTTGCTGCAGTTAAGCGCTGACCGGTACCCAGAGGAGTCGCCCCTGTTCCCAGATCAGATTTAGTTTGCCTTGATCCTTCAAATATTTCAGATGCGCCCGCACCGCAGTGTGGTTCAGGTAATACTGGCCCGGATTTTCCACCATGCCCAGGCGCTGACACAAGCCGGCGTGAATCGTGGTGTCCTCAGTGCCTTCCGCAGCCAGGGAAAAGATCAGGTCGTTGACTTCCAGCAAAACCGAGCGGTTCAGATCAATAAGAGCATCCACTTTCTCCAGATACCCGCCGTGGGACAAAAGATAGCCGCTGGCCGCAAGGCCGGCGACCCGGTCCAGGGTTTCCAGGTGGTCTCCAAGATTGTGGACAAACATCAGCTTGTGCTTGGTGACGAGGGATTCAGGCATTATGGCGTCCGCGACGTGAAAAAGCCCTTCTTCCGTAATCACGCCCAGCATCCCCGGGCTGTGACCTTTCAGATCGATCAAGGTGAGCTTTCTGTCTTCGAGCTCAAAAGTCCCGGGACGCAAGCGGTGATGCACCTCGGAAGCCTTGGCACAATAAAATTTGTTCAGCAGCTCCGGAATAGGCGCACAGCCAAAAAGAAAGTGGGGCTCGAGGTCCGGATGTTCAATATAATGGGCTTCCCCTTCTGGTGCATAAGTCTTGACGCCGCGGTTTCGTATGGACCAGGCATTGCCGCCAATATGATCCGCATGGGCGTGGGTGTTGAAAATCGCTTTGAACGCGCCCCAGCCATCACCGACTCCTTGCAGCGCTTTTTTAAGCGCACTGTCCTCCACCCCGGAATCAATCAAGGCAAAGCCGGATTCCAGTTTTAACACGCCTATACTGACGGCGCTTTCAAAAATCCCGGTTCTTTCAGTCAAAGTTCTGAAACTCATAATTTCCCTCCAATGCGCGGTTATTTAATCAAAACAGATCTTAAAAAGCAGTATTGAAAAGCCCGGACAGGCTACCCCGTCCGGGCTTTTAAAATCTGGAAAGTTCGTCAGCATCAATGAAAACCCAAGACCGACCGCAGAACTCTCCTGTTTCATGCCTTATAATCGCTTTTCCTTTCTACCCGTTAACTTAGAGCTCTACGCAGCTTTGTTTAGGGTTTGGGGAAAGAAACCATCGGCAAAATGCTTTTTACTCTTTGCCAGCAGCCTTGGTGGCTTCCAAATTCTTCTTCGCGTTGGCCAGCATGAGCTTCAGGCGGTTGATCTGGTTGACTTCGCTGGCGCCTGGGTCATAGTCGATTGCGGCGATATTCGCATTCGGGAAGTTGAGCTTCAGCTCCCGGATCATGCCCTTGCCCGTAATGTGATTTGGGAGGCAGGCGAACGGCTGCAGACAGGCGATATTCGAAACGTCGGACTCAAGGAGTTCCACCATTTCCGCGGTCAGGAACCAGCCCTCCCCGGTCTGATGGCCCAGGGACAAAATTCGCGAGGCCCCCTTCGCCTTGTGGAGGATAGATTTAGGCGCTTCAAAACGCTTGCTCGTGCTCAGCGCGTCCTTGACGACACCTCTGAAAGATTCAATATACTGGACCGCAATATTGCCCGCCATCTTCTTGAAATAGGAGGCCGCCAGCAGATTGTGCTTTATGACGTTGTTGTAGCTGCTGTAGAGGAAGAAGTCCGCGAGATCCGGCACGACGACTTCTGCGCCTTCCGTTTCCAGAAACTCAATAATGTTGTTGTTGGCAGTCGGGTGGTACTTGACGAGAATTTCACCGACTATGCCAACCCGGGGCTTAGGCGTGTCAACAATTTCCAGCGTGTCAAATTCTCGGACCAGCTGGGTGACATTCTTTTTGAAAGTCGACAGGCGTCCGTCCTCAACATTTTGACTGCATATTTTCGACCATTTCTGATAGAGCGCGTTAGCGGAGCCCTTGACCTTTTCGTAAGGCCGGACTCTGTAAAGCACGCGGCTGAGCACGTCGCCATACAGCATACCCAGGACCAGGCGCCTGATCAGCGGCAGCGTCATCTTGAAGCCCTCAGACTTTTCGAGGCCGCCAAAGTTTAGGGAAATGACCGGAATGTGGGACATATCCGCATCCTTAAGGGCTTTTCGGATAAAGCCAATGTAGTTCGATGCCCGGCATCCACCACCAGTTTGAGAGATGATTACCGCGGTCTTTGCAAGGTCATAACGTCCGGATTTCAACGCGGACATAATCTGGCCTATGGTGAGAATGGACGGATAACAGGCGTCATTGTGGACGTACTTCAGCCCCTCATTGATCGCGTCTGTATCCACAGACGGCAAAATCTCGAGTTTATAGCCATGACGCGCAAACGCGTGTTCCATCATGTCAAAGTGGATTGGTGACATCTGAGGTGCTAAGATAGTGTGGGTCGCCTTCATGGCTTTGGTAAACGGCATTTTTTCATCTGCGGCGTATAGCAGCTGCGGCTCGTAATCGACCTTGTCCCGCTCCTTCATAACTGCCAGCAGCGATCGGATCCGGATGCGCGCCGCACCCAGATTGTTGATTTCGTCTATCTTGATGAGTGTGTACAGCTTATCATGACGCTTCAAAATCTCCTGAACCTGATCCGTCGTAACCGCGTCCAGACCACATCCAAAGGAATTGAGCTGAACGAGTTCAAGATTCTTTTGTCCTGCCACAAAGTGAGCGGCATTGTAGAGCCGGCTGTGATAACGCCACTGATCCAGCACCCGCAGCGTCCGGTCTCCGTCATGGAGATGGGCAATTGCGTCCTCAGAAAGCACCGCGAGGCCATAATTAGCAAACACGTTCGGAATACCATGGTTGATCTCAGGATCAATGTGATACGGCCGCCCAGCCAGGACAACTCCTTTTGTCCCGGTAGACTTGATATAAGCAAGGATTTCCTCACCCATCATGCGGACGTCTGTCTTGTATCCCTCCAGCGCTTCGTAAGCCGCGCTGATTGCCTTGTGAACCTCCCCGCTCTTCAGAGAAAACTGTTTGGCCATATAAGGCGCTATAATTTTCTTCAGCCTTGCTTCATCATTTAACGGCAGGAACGGATTCATGTAATGGATTTTGTTTTGTCTAATCTCATCCATGTTGACGCGAATGGTCTCCGGATACGAGGTGACAATAGGACAATTGAAGTGATTCTCCGCAGCGTCAACTTCCTTGATGTCGTAAGGGATTGACGGATAGAAGATATGATCCACACCCTTCTCGATCAAGTCCGCTATGTGACCGTGAACCAGCTTCGCCGGATAACACACGGATTCTGAAGGTATGGTCTCCATGCCCTTTTGGAATAAATCATGAGAGGAACGCCCGGAGATCACCACCCGGAAGCCCAGTTTCGTGAAGAAAGTGTGCCAAAATGGGTAGTCCTCATACATATTAAGTACCCTGGGTATGCCGATGGTTCCCCTAACCGCAGACTCAACCGGAAGGGATTTATAATCGAACACTCGGTCATATTTGTACTGATAAATATTCGGAGGCGCTTGAAGTTTCTTATGTTCGCCTAGACCTCTCTCGCAGCGGTTGCCGGAGACAAAGCGGTTGCCCCCTTCAAACTGATTTATGGTGAGCAGGCAGTGGTTGCCACAGGTCTGGCAGCGTGCCGTAGAGGTTTTAAAGGTAAAGCTCTCCAGCTTCTCAAGGGGCAGAAGTGTGGAGACCGTTTCAGGAATATAATTTCTTGCGCTGATCAGCGCGGCACCAAAAGCGCCCATCATTCCACTGATATCCGGGCGAATGACCTCTCTGCCCACAATTCTCTCAAAGGCTCTGAGAACCGCTTCGTTGTAAAACGTACCGCCTTGTACGACGACCTTTTCGCCCATTTCTTCCGGATTTCTCAGTCGGATTACTTTGTACAGCG
Organism: Acidaminobacter sp. QWL-03; assembly: GCF_058683855.1. Lineage (NCBI taxonomy): Bacteria > Bacillati > Bacillota > Clostridia > Peptostreptococcales > Acidaminobacteraceae > Acidaminobacter > Acidaminobacter sp. QWL-03. The sequence goes on along the minus strand of NZ_CM178752.1, from coordinate 609,298 downwards.
CGTTTTTAACGACAGAGTAGGAAATGCCCGCCGAGATATCGCCCACACTGGCGCCCTCTTTTTGAGCCTGCTTGACTCTGGAGTTCATAAAGACCGTGCAGCGTGTCCCCAGGTCTACCGGATGAGAAGCCTTCATGCCTGCAACAGAGAACTCTGTTACCGGATGTCCCAAAGAACCTGCGAAAGTTTCTATGAACGAACCGCAGCCCGAAGAACAAGCCTCATTCAGCATGATGCTCTCAATAAAGCCGTCTTTAATCCGCATGCTTTTCATGTCCTGTCCGCCTATATCAATGACAAACTGAACCCCTGGCAGAAAATGATCCGCTGCTTTATAGTGTGCCACGGTTTCGATCTCGCCATGGTCCACTCTGATCGCTTCTCGAATCAGATGCTCGCCATAACCTGTGACCGTGGCAGAGCCTATGAAGGCAGAGACCGGCAGCTTGCTGTAAAGAGTTTTAAGCGCACTGATGGTGGATTTGAGTGGGCTGCCGCCATTTGAACCATAATGGGTGAACAAAAGTCTGTGATCGTCATCTATTGCAACGACTTTTGTCGTCGTGGATCCGGCGTCAATCCCCAGGAAAATTGGTCCTCTCGCTGCGCTGAGGTCGGCTCTTTCAACGGTAGCCTGTCTGTGTCTCGCCCTAAAGGCTTCAAGGTCTTCAATGTCTTTAAATAAAGGCTCCAGTTCAGGAATCTGCTCCTCGTCCTTCATCTCAAATTCCGGCAATTTATTAATCAACGCGCCCATTTGAAGTACCGAATCCAACGCTTCCGCTTCCAAAGCAGCACCGATGGCCACCATATAATGGGCGTGATCCGGGAAGATAATCTCATGAGGCTTAAGATCCAGTGTTTCCACAAACCGGTGTCTTAGTTCGGAAAGGAAATAGAGCGGACCGCCAAGAAAAGCGACTTTACCCCTGATAGGTTTGCCGCACGCCAGTCCGCTGATGGTTTGATTGACCACCGCCTGCAGCACCGATACTGCAATGTCTTCCTTAGGGGTCCCTTCGTTGAGCAAAGGCTGTATATCCGTTTTAGCAAAAACGCCACAGCGTGATGCAATAGGATAAATGACCTTATATTTCTTCGCCAGATCATTCAGCCCTGACGCATCCGTACTAAGCAGCGAAGCCATCTGATCGACAAAGGCGCCAGTTCCGCCTGCGCACACGCCATTCATGCGCTGCTCCAGGGATGTTCCAAAATAAGTTATTTTTGCATCCTCGCCGCCAAGTTCAATGGCGACGTCCGTCTCAGGATACAACACCTCAATGGCTTTGGTGCCAGCAATGACCTCCTGAACAAAGGGAATGCCAAGAAGGTCACTGATCAGCAATCCGCTGGAACCCGTGACCTTGAACTTCAACTCCAGATCACCAAAGGTTTCGTACACCTCTGAGACCATAGTTTTTACTGTGCCTTTAATGTCAGACATGTGGCGTCTGTACTCTTGATATCGGATTTCACGGTTTTCATCCATCACAACCATCTTACAGGTCGTTGATCCCACGTCGAGTCCCGCAATCCATAATGCGTTCATATAATCCACCTCTAATTGATAACACTCAGATGCATTATATCCCGTCCTCTGAAGCCTTGCAACAACTCAAATGTAAACAATTTGTGAACACCGGCTAAGTTGAAGGCTTCAAAAATCAAGCTAACTGAAAACTGTACGTGAATGCTCTGAATCTAAACAAGCTTACGACTATTGGAAATTTATCCAATAGTCGTAAGCCTGCTGCATTGTTTTCTGCTATTCCTCTTTCGCTATCCCAAAATACGCTTGCCTGGCCTCTTGATAGAGCGCCTTCGTCATTCTCACCGCTGCCCCATGATCCACGATTACCTCTGGATAGCCATAGGCTGCAAGCCCTCCGGGTTTATGAAACAATGCCGCCGGTGCGTGCTCTACCTCAGGCAGCCACATTTTCATGAATGCTGCAGCTTCATCATAGCGCAAAGACTGCTGCCACGGATTGAATACCCTGAAATAGGGCTGGGCGTCAGTGCCGGTTGAAGCGCTCCACTGCCATCCGCCATTATTCAGAGCCGGTTCAGAGTCTGCCAGTTGTTCAAAAAAGTACTGCTCCCCAAGCTGCCAATTGACGTGAAGATCTTTGACGAGATAGGATGCAGCCACCATCCTCAAGCGGTTATGCATCTTGCCTTCCTGATTCAGACAGCGCATTGCAGCATCCACAATAGGCACCCCGGTCTGCCCCTGACGCCATGCCTCAAAATAGTCAGGGTTTGTTTCCCAGCGAACAGCGGCATACTCCGGTCTCATAGACGTCTCCAATACATGAGGGTGATGATAGAGAAGCTGCGTGTAAAATTCACGCCAAACATACTGCCTCAGAACAGGGTCGTGCCCAGGATACCGAATAAGCTCAGCAACAAATTGACGCGGTGAGAGCATGCCTGTATTGAGGTAAACCGACATGCCGGAGGTTCCCTGCAGCGCAGGGATATCGCGGTTTGAAGAATACTGTATCAGACGCTCCTCCAGAAAAGTGTGCCACTTAGATTTCATGAGGTCGTACCCGCCTTTTAAAACGGGATGTTCCGGTTCCGGATCCAAGGCTGACACCAGTTCCAATACCAGAGACAATGACTCGATCTCCAAAGCTGCTGACTTTGCCCGCGGCTTCAGCACTTGGCGCTCTGTTGAAACTGGAGTCCGTATAAAGCGGTCCAACCATTGTCTGTAGTACGGCGTAAACATCTGATACGGGGTCCCATCTTTTTTTAAAATCTCTGAGGGACGAAAGATCATCACATCTTCTTGTGGAAACACCTTAACGCCTGACGCGAGCGCTTCAGCTTCTATGGCTCTTCCTGCGTGATCGAAAAACCGGTTGAAATAAATGGCATCATAAGGGTACGCTTGCTGTCTAAGGGCCGTCAGCACCTCATTATGGTTACCTACAATAAGAAGCGCTTTGTGTCCTATGGTCTTAAGCAGCTCATTGAATTGGAAAAATGCCGTCAACCTGGTCCGAAGACCATGACTGGTCGCTCTCAGAGCCCAGGGGATTCCCTCTGCCTTTTCATCATAGATCCACAAAATCGCCAATTCATCAGTTTCTTCAAGCGCCTTGAAAAGCGCCGTTTGATCCTCCAAACGAAAATCCCTGTAAAGCAGCAGCAATCCTTTCAAAGCGTCAGGCTGACACCGTCTGATGAGATTAAACTCCCAGAGGCGCCAGCCCTCCCCCCCTTCATCTTCACTTGTCTTAAAACCCTCAAGATTAATCCAATAGGACACGTTTTTTCATTGAACCACCCATGACTGAAGTCACGGGTGGGCGCGGTTATTTAGTCAATCAAACAATCGATCAATCAGCGCCCCTTGCGGCCTCGGTTGCTGATTGGTGTCGTTCCCATGAGCACATCATTTTCATAGGCAATTCTCTCCATGAGAATTAATTCCTCGGCCAGTTTGGTTATCCCGCGTTCATCCTCTGGCTTCAAAATCCCCTCTATGTCATACCCCAGTTTCTTACGGACATGAGTATAGTTCTTCCATAACATATTTTTAATTCTAGCCGGTGTCGATGGCTTACGCAGCATCATGAGAATCTCAAAGCGAAGCGCTTCCAATCTCTCCTTGGATATTGGATCTTCCAAATTCGCAATTTGGTGACCAAATGCCCTTGCATTAACCTGATCAACCTCTTGGCAGACAAATTTCATCCTGTGCCAAATAGCGTACAGATCTGCTTTGCTGTCAAGAGGGGCATCTTTCAGCCAGGCAAAGGCGTACAGGCGTCTGCGCCAGTCCCACCACCTCAGAGGACTCTGTAGATCCGCTGCGGGAATCAGGAAAAAAGCCTCCTCGAGCAGTTTGTGACCAAATACCCCAGGCGGCTTGCCCAGCCGTTTATCCCTGAGTGTGGTTCTGTACACCCCACAGGACGGACTGCCCTCCATGTATATGAACGCGTCTGCTTTAGCCTCCTTCAGAAGTTTTATGCAAAATTCGCTGCTGTTCATCAATGCTTTGCTGATTTCTTTCCCGCCTGAGGAAACGACTTTGGCTTGGTGGGTCCAAACATCACTTCCGCTGGGACCGGAAATGCGGATGGCATCTCTTGGTACACCCAGGCCCGCCAGCACTTCCGGACAAACGGGGTGCCAGATGAAATCGCTGCGTTCTCTCCCAAGAGGTTCCAGCATATCCCAGCCTTTATTGTTGTAGCGCACCTTTGATCCATACATACAGGCACTGATGCCAATTCTCAATTTTCTCTCCATGATGAACTCCATATCCTCACGCCCGCCTTCTTTTTAAATGAAGATCCAGCCTGATCGCCGGCTTAAATATTCATACCCTAATCCTGCAGCCTCATTCACATGCTAATTTTCAAGCTTTGGATCACAACTCAAATTTTGCCGGATATTAATGCTGCTCCTTGACATTTTCATCTGGAGTACAGGAGCTGAATGTGTTAAAATTGACGGAGTCAGGAGGTGTCCTATGGCTACAGAAAGCCTATTTGCCCTATCGGGAATCACACTCATAGGGTTTGCGTTACTCGGTTATGCGTTCGGCTGCATCCCGTGCTCCTATCTTGCCAGCAAAATGATGGGGCATATCGACATTCGAAACTATGGCAGCGGCAACACAGGTGCTACAAACGTCTACCGCGTTCTCGGAAAAAAAGCTGGCATCGTCGCCTTTATAGGAGATTTCTTAAAAGGGCTTGTCCCTGCATTAATTGGAAATGCCCTCGCCGGCCAGGAAGCTGCCGCTGTCGCATCACTATTTGCCGTCATTGGCCACTGCTACCCCGCAACCCTTAAGTTTAAGGGCGGCAAGGGCGTCGCGACATCTGCAGGTATGATCTTTGGTACAGCGCCTTTGATCGGTGTCATATTAATCACACTTCAATTCACCATTCTCTTTATAACGCGCTACATGTCACTGGCTTCCATCATTTCGGCTGTTTTATTCCCTATTCTGGTCTATTTCACTGACCCTTCACCCGTCTATCAAATTGCTTCACTGTTGATGGGAATCCTGGTTATTTTCAGGCATCATTCCAACATTCGAAAGCTTCTGAAAGGTGAAGAATCCAAAATGACGAGCAAGAAGAAAAAGCCATAATTAGCCTTGCCGGGATAAGATCCCTGTGATATAATTTAACTCGTGCCTATCCTGGGAGTAGATGGGTGCTGGTGTGTCCTCTGGTCTTCAAAACCAGTGTGAGGAGTTCAGAGCTTCTCGGGTGGGTTCGATTCCCACGTACTCCCGCCATAATTTTTTATAAGAAGAGGAAGTCGGTGCTTGACCTAAATGGTCTAAGGCACCGACTTCCTCTTCTTTTTATTCATTTAAGCAAGGCAATATTGAACTGCGCGAAAAAGTTGCCTGTCAATTAGTTTACTTATTAAAGATTATTTTCCAGTCATCTCCAACTTGAACAACCTCCCACAGGTCGAACCTGCTGGTAGTGTTTTCAGCGTCTGTTCTATCTGTGCTGTCATACTTGACGTAGACAATCCAGGAATCCGAAAATCCCTGCGTAAAATGGATCGTCCTCCTGAAACCGCTGAAAGTCTCGAAATGACTTTCTACAGCCAGTTTGAAGTCTTCGTAGTTATAAGTGTCCTGACTCCCCTCTGTTAAATAGGTATACGCCAGATCATAGCGGCGGTCAGAAACAGCTTCAATAAATTCTATGACACTGTTGGACGGGTATCTGCGATCCTCATAAATAAACGAAGTATTCCTGGTCAGCAACTGAAAAAGGTTTGAGTTTCCAACCTGCACATCCCTGCGTCTTCCCTCAATTAAAATTTGGACGCGATAGACCTCATCAATGTCTGAAAACGAGTTGACAATGGACCAGACAAAAAGTTCGCTCTTCTCATTGCCAACATAGCTCTGTTCCAGAAATGCTTCGGATAAATTGACGTAGGCAATATTGTTGCTGACACGAACATCCAAAATGCGAACCTCTCCACTAAACAGATTGGTATAGGCGAGATTTTTAGGGCCGTTCTGAAGCTCTTTCGCTATGGCTTCTTCGAGCCGTTCTTGAGTTACTGTTACAATGCGCTCCTCAATTCTCAGTTTATTATCATATGGAAAATAAAGATTTACCCTGACTTTCATATCTGACGGTTTCGGATCAATAGCGAGTTCTGGCGGCAATTCTGTTTGCGCTATAGCTGAGTTGGAAAAAAACTGATATAAGCTGAAAATGCCAGCCAGACCAGCAAAGATCAGCAGAGTCAAAATCATGATTTTCTTCATGCGCCTACCCCCGAGTTCCTGATAGGAAGCCGAACAGTAAAGGTTGAACCGGTATTGATGACGCTTGTAACCTGTATATCTCCGCCATGGAGGGTCACAATCTGCTTGGCAATAGACAGGCCCAGCCCGCTCCCGCCAGTCGTTCTCGCCCTTGCCCTGTCAACCCTGTAAAATCTGTCAAAGATGTGACTGAGATCTTTTTCTGGTATGCCCATACCTGTATCTGCAATTGCAATGCAAGCATTGGTGGTTTCCCTGAAAATAGAAATTCTGATTTCCCCATTCTCTGGTGTGTACTTGATGGCATTGCTGACCAGGTTGATCAGACACTGCTGAATTTTCCCCTGGTCCAGATAAAACTGCAGGCGGTCACGTTCCTCAACAACAATGAGAATTTGCTTTTTATCCGCTAAAGGCTTTAAGTTCCTGACCACATTTTGAACGACATAATTTAAATAGGTGATTTGAGTTTCCAGTACCAGTTCATCCCGTTCGAGATCCACCAGATAGAGTAAACTGTCCACAATTCGGTTGAGACGGGATACCTCGCCGTCAATATCCTGCATAAATTCCCTATAAACGCTTTCGTCCCAGGAGGGTTGATGCAGAAGCGTTTCAGAAATAATCTTCATGGAAGTCAACGGCGTACGCAGTTCGTGAGAGACATTGGAAACAAATTTTCTGCGCTGCTCATCCACCTGATTGATCTTTGATGCCATGTCATTGAACGATTCCGCCAACTGTCCAATCTCGTCGTTGGCTTCAATTTTGATAGAGACGCCAAAATTACCCCTGGAAAAGGAACGTACCAATTGAATCATCTTTTCAATTGGCGACGCAATGACCTGGGCAAAAAGAAAAGCTACCATCCCCGTAAACAAGAGTCCAATACCTGATAAAAGCGCGACGCGTCTGAGAGTCAAATTGACATTTTGAATCAAATCATCTATGGATGACGACGCCAGAACAACCCCCATTACTTCATTCCGCTCTGAGATTGGTACACCGACATACATAACATTTTCACCGCTTGGCAGGCTATAAACCTGATTTGAGTCTAAGCCTTCCAGTGCTGATTTGACCTCAGGCAATGCACTAAAATTTTGTCCCAGCATAGCATCATAGGAATCGACCAGCACCGTTCCATTATGGTCCAGCAGCAATATTCTCGCATTGATGTCCAGACTGTAACCTTTAATCAAATCCTGTAAGTAGGTACGGGTATTCTCCAACTGTATGCCATAAAAATTTGGCGTTATTTGGTTGGAAAGAATGTTCACTTGTGTCAGCAGACTCATGTTCCTGTCTCGGATATAGGTAGTTCGGAGGGTGCTCCCAATAAAGGAAATGGCCAGAAGCATAGTTATGAGCATCAGAATCAGGTAAGTGAAGACAAGCTTCCACCGGATACTGATAAAGCGTCTAGTCTTCGTTAAAATAATAGCCGACTCCCCATTTCGTCATAATATAACGCGGCGCAGATGAGTTATCCTCGATCTTCTCTCTGAGTCTTCTAATGTGAACATCCACCGTACGAACATCCCCGAAGTACTCATAGCCCCAAATCTTTTCAAGGAGCTCTTCTCTCGAGAAAATTTTATCTCTCTGAAGGATTAAGAGCAGCAGCAGATCGAATTCCTTGGCAGTCAGATTAATCTCTCTGCCTTGAATGGAGACCTTTCTCCCCAGAGTATTTATGCTGAAATCTCCAACATTTAACTGACTCGTCGTCACATTTTGATCCGCAAAACTGGCTCGTCGAAGGATCGCCCTGATTCTCGCCTTAAGTTCAAGAATATTGAATGGTTTTGTCAGATAATCATCTGCGCCGTACTCTAATCCCAATACCTTGCTGGAGTCTTCGCCCTTCGCTGTCAACATGATGATGGGCACCATGGAAGTCTCTCTGACGCGTTTGCAAACTTCAAGTCCATCCATGCCAGGAAGCATCAGATCAAGCACAATCAAATCGTAGTCGTTTACCAAAATCTTATCATAAGCTTCGTTTCCGTCCGCAGCTACTTCCACCTGGTAACCATCCTGCTCAAGGCTGAATTTCAAGCCTTTTAAAAGTATTGGCTCATCATCCACGACCAATAATTTTTCGTCCATATGCCACCATCCCCGTTTTGGTATTCATGATCTCTACCCGTTTGTCCTGCGAAGACGACGCACATCGCCATCCCGAACCGTCATTCTGTTTGCATCAAAATATTCAAGCAGCGGAACGGCAACTTTTCTTGAGGTTTGAAGCATATCCCTGAAATCGCCTAAATTCAATGTTTCATGATTTTTAAAATGTGACTCCAGGCGTGTTTTGGCCTCGTCAAAATACGCGCGTTCCAGTACAATCATATCGTTGATTTTCACTAATTGGCCTTGTTCAAATATCAGGTCTGCCAAATCCTTGTCCTTATTGCTGAACTGACACTGTGCAAGGGCATCCGGCAAATTTGGTACATTATAACCACATTCTTTATAGAGTCTGAGCAGCGCTTCAGCCTTGGCATTTTGCGCATCTGAGAGTTCTATTTCGAAACCCGTCAGCATAACCGTGCTTCCGTTGATCTTAATCATCTCTTTTTGAAGATAAAGATTCAAGATGTCATCAAATATTCGGCCTTTTATACCTGCAAAAAGCTTGCTTCGTATTTCTTCCTTGGAAATCCCGGCTCTAAGCGGATTTTTCAGGTGATACTCGTTCAATAATCGTATCAGCGCTTCTCCACGTTCTTCGATAAAGGCAGCGTGCACGAATCTGGAATCCCCTGTTTGAATGATCTCTCCCTCACTCAGCAGTGTTTCAATTAATGACGTCACCTCCGCTGGCGGCAGTCCTGATGAGACTGTCAGCCCCGCCATATCCGGACATGAAGCACTTTCTCTGAAGATGAGGTCCGAAATAATCTGCCGGCTGTCCCCAAGACTCCTCAGCGCCAGCTGATCCAGGACTTCCTCCTTGAATCGCTTGTGCCTGTGTGCGTTAGGATCCAAAATAATGCCCCCGCCGATGGTCTCCAGCGGCGAATAGAATCTGATCACCACATGATCGCCATACTTAAATGCGACTTCTTCCTCAAGGTGCAGCTGAACAAAGCAGGACTCTCCCGGATTCAAAACTTCTCTGTCGAGAAGTGCCACTCTGCACAAGACTTCCTTAGTCCCCTGATACAGTCTGACACGCATCCAGTGATGGACGGTTCTATCTGTTGAATCCAGCAGCTTCATAGTTGCGTCAATGATATGGGTTGTCCTTAGACTGCCCGGTTTGGCCAACACATCGCCTCTGTGAAGTTCAGCTTTGGTCAGCCCAGCCAGATTCACAGCGACACGTTGTCCGGCAAAGGCTTCCTTGACAGCTTCACCATGCACCTGAATCATTCGGACCCGGCTCATTTTTCCATTAGGGTAGATTTCAACAGAGTCTCCCTCTTTTAGAATGCCCTCTACCAGTGTTCCTGTGACCACTGTGCCGAATCCGGTCATGGTAAATACGCGATCTATAGGAAGCCTCAGTGTCTCCTGAATTTTTTTGGGTTCAACCTCTTCCAACATTTGATCAATCAGCTCTACCAGTTCAGGCAGCCCCTGTCGCGTGACTGATGAGACACTCATCATAGGTGCTTCTTCCAAAAAACTGCCCTTCAATTTTTCCCTTATTTCTTCCCGTACCATATCAAGCCAATCCGGATCCACAAGATCTGATTTCGTTAAAACAACAATACCTTTTTTGACATCCAATAAGGACAATATGTCCATATGCTCCTGAGTCTGCGGCATCACACCTTCTTCCGCAGAAATAACGAGCAGGACCAAATCCACACCACTGGCCCCAGCCAGCATGTTGCGTATAAATCGCTCATGGCCCGGCACATCTACTATGCCTGCGCGGCGGCCACTTGGCAGATCAAAATAGGCAAAACCAAGATCTATGGTGATGCCTCTTCTCTTTTCTTCTTCGAAACGGTCTGTTTCAATACCTGTCAAGGCTCTGATCAGACTCGTTTTCCCATGGTCAATATGACCGGCGGTTCCAATGATGACATGTGCCATTAAGATTCTCCTTTACATCAGCTCTCGAAGCGCCTTGACAATTTCTTCTGCCTCGCCGAATTGGACGGTTCTGAGATCGAAGATTAATCGATCTTCAGAAACGCGTGCAACAATCGGCAGGCGTCTTGCTCTTAACGCCTCAGTCAGCCGCTGAGTGGACTGCTCGGAATGCTTGACAGAAACAGCCCAGGTTGGGAGCTTTTCAAGGGGCAGCGAGCCACCGCCCACTTCACTGGCAGTTTCATATAAGGCCACCTCATAGGCTGTTCCCAATGCTTCAATCTGCAACTGCAAGTCAGTTGCTCTGGGTAAAATAGCAGCCTGCTGTTCCGTCAGCATGCGAACCGTCGGAATTTCGCGGCGAACTGCTTCAGGATCTCTATAAAGCTTTAATGTTGCTTCCAATGCACAGAGTGTCATTTTGTCTACACGCAAAGCTCTGGTCAATTGGTTTTTCTTCATGGCGTCAATCCAGGTCTTTCGACCGAGAATTATGCCCGCCTGTGGACCTCCGAGCATTTTATCGCCACTGAAGGTCACTACGTCTGCGCCGGCTCGCATACTTTCTATGACAGTAGGTTCCTTCATCAACCCAAATTGTGACAAATCAATCAACGAACCACTTCCAAGATCTTCGATCAGCGGGATGTTTTTTTCGTGACATAAGCCGGAAAGAGCCTCTATCTCAACTTCACTGGTAAATCCAAGAATTCTGTAATTGCTGGTATGCACTTTTAATACCGCCGCCGTTCGCTCTCCAATGGCTGCGGCGTAGTCTCTGAGATGTGTCTTGTTGGTTGTTCCGACTTCAATCAGTTCAGCACCACTGGCACGCATAACATCCGGCACTCTAAAGGCCCCGCCAATCTCGACAAGCTGTCCTCTCGATACTACTACTTCTTTACCGGCACACATTGTCGAAAGCACAAGCATTACCGCAGCTGCATTATTATTGACGACGAGAGCCGCCTCAGCGCCAGTTAGTTCGCACAACAGTGACTCGACGTGTGAATAGCGCGTGCCGCGTTTCCCTGTTTCCAGATCGTATTCCAGAGTAGAGTAATAACAGCTCACCTCAGTTAAGTGCTGCGCAATGGAAGGGGCCAGCAGGGATCTTCCAAGGTTGGTATGAATGACAACGCCTGTGGCGTTAATGACGCGTTTTAAATGATAGCCATTTCGCTTGTCTACTTCTTCTGAGATGGTTTTGATCAGAGCAGACAAATCCAGACTTTCCGGCAGCGAAGCTTCTTCAACGCTGACAAGCAATTGTCTGAGCTCTGACAAAGCCTCCCGGATTACCTCCAGTACCAGATTGCGAGGCACAAACTCAAGCAGCCCCTGAACCTGCTCATTCGCAATAAGTTCATCCACTTTGGGAATTGCACGCAATAAATTCTTTCTCACAACAGACACCTCAACTATGGCCTGGTCGGCCAATTTTCTCGATAACTTATGGTCGGACAATAAGTGCTATGACTTGACGTTCTGTAACCCTGCCTACTCTTGCAAAGGCAGTCTGAAGCTTTTCACCGTACAGGGCTTCCAAAATTTGAGCGCGTTCAGGTTCCAGAGATATTAATAGTCCGCCTGAGGTCTGAGGATCATAAAGCACGTCAATCATAGCTTCAGAAATTGTTGGATCAATCCTGACACGTTCGCCGGCATAGTCCCTATTTTTGTAGGTGCCCGCCGGAACAAGACCCATTCGAGCGTTTTCAAGAGCACCTTCCATGACAGGGACTCTATGGCTGTCAAGTTCTATGCTGACTTTGCTTCCCTCCGCCATTTCCAGTGCATGACCTATCAATCCAAATCCGGTAATATCCGTACAGGCATTGGCACCTGTTTCAATCATCAATTCTGCAGCGACTTTATTGAGGGTCGCCATGACACGAATGGCCTCCTCCACCAAATTCGAATCCAGCATTTCTTCTTTGATGCATGTATTTAATATGCCCAGTCCAACCGGCTTTGTCAGTATAAGAACATCACCAGGTTTGGCTGAGGAATTGGCCAGCACCTTGTCAGGGTGGACAGTGCCGGTCACAGACAGGCCATATTTAGGCTCATTGTCCTCAATGGAGTGTCCCCCAACAAGCAAAGCACCCGCTTCTTTCACCTTGTCAGCGCCTCCCCGAAGGATCTCGCCGAGCACTTCAATAGGCAAACAATTTGGAAAAGCCACGATGTTGAGCGCGATCAGCGGTACGCCGCCCATGGCGTAGACATCACTGAGCGCATTCGCAGCCGCTATCTGACCAAATTGATAGGGATCATCCACTATTGGTGTGAAAAAATCAAGTGTCTGAATTAATGCCGTTTCTTCATTCAATTTGTAAACAGCAGCGTCATCTGACGTATCAAGACCGACAAGTAGGCGGTCGCTTTCAAATTTCGGTAAATGGCACAAAACTTGTGCCAGGGTTTCCGGCCCTATTTTGGCCGCTCAGCCAGAGCTATTGCTGAGTTGTGTCAAACGTTTGGCTTCCATGGCAGCCACCTCCAGTCTTTTACTTACATTATCCCGTTAATTATATCAAACTAACGGCTACAATACACATTCAATTTCTCGATGCCAGCAAGTTGTCAGACCATACTGTATTTGAGCCAACCGTAATGCAGATTCAATCCGGTTTTTCGTTTTGTCGCTCGAGCCATTCCATAATTGCCGCGTATTTTGATGGTCCAATCCCTTTTATTTCAAGCAGTACTTCCAGAGATGCAAAGCCGTCTTTATCATTTTTGAACTTGATAATCCGTTCAGCAGTGACCTGACCAATGCCTTTGATCTGCATCCATGTCTCCAAAGACATTGTATTTATTCTCTGAAGCGGTGTTTGATACAGGCCGTTCTTGTCAGCGAATTCCAGCGTGTTTAATTTTCCAATCTTTTGTTCACTCCGCAAGTAATGCTTCTCAGCCGCCATTTCTTGCTGTTGATTTATTGGCTGGAGGATAAACATCGTACCTTCAACTTGCTCTGAGAAGTCTGTAACCCCTGCCTTGGCGGTCTCGGTGACCCTATTTGCGGTTGTGTCGGCCGAAAAAGAATTCAGCTCAAAGGAAGTCAGTTCTCCGACCTGGTAAACCGCTGCAGGTACCGCAATGACAGTCAATAAAAATAAGCCTGTGATCGATCTCATATTAACCTCCATTTTCTTTATATGGTATATTTTGTTATTTTTCTATAAGCAAATCCATGTTATAATACTTTTTAAGAAAACACAAGGGACGGTGTCCTATGACCATTAAAAAACTTAAAATTTCAGTGTTGACCTTATTTTGCAGCTTGACAGTGCTCTTCGGAAGCACTGCAGCATTTGCCATATCCCCGGGAGAGATCAATGCTCAATCTGCAATTCTCATAGACAGTGACAGCCACCAGCTGCTATTTGAGAAAAACAGTCATGAACTGATGTTCCCAGCCAGCACCACAAAATTGATGACTGCACTGCTGATTTTGGAAAGTCACGAACTGAATGAAACAGTGACCATAGATGCAAAATCTCCCATGGCCACAGGCAGTCGCATTTACATAATCGAGGGCGAAACCTTGACCGTTGAACAATTGCTATACGCTTTGTTGCTGGCTTCAGCAAATGATGTCGCTGAGGCTCTCGCCATTTATGATTCAGGCAGCATTGAGGCTTTCGCTGAAAAAATGAACCAACGCGCTGCAGAGCTCGGTGCGCTGAATACGCATTTTACCAATCCACATGGCCTGCCTGACCCGGAACATGTCACAACTGCCTACGACCTGTCGAGAATAGCGCTGGAGGCAATAAAACACGAAAAGCTTCGAGAGATTGTGAAAACAGTAAGCTATGACATACAACCCACCAATAAACAACCTGAGAAAAGACACGTTACCAACAGCAACAGATTTTTATATGGTACCGGTTCCGGGAATAAAATTGATTACCGCGGACAGACCATCAACATCAAATATGAAGCCATTACGGGCTTAAAAACCGGGTATACAAACGCGGCTCAACAATGCTTCATCAGCAGCGCCTCCAAAGACGGTAAAAATTTAATCTCTGTCATTCTTAAAGCACAAGGCAATTTTTTATACCTGGACACCAGAACTTTAATAGACTATGGATTCGAAAATTTTAATACACACACTTTTGCGAGTAAAAATGAGTTGATCAGTTACTTTGAATACAATGGCAACAAGAAAGTAAAAATCCCCCTTTACTCTGAGGAGGAAATCAAGGCGTTGATTCCTAATACGCTGAATCCTGAAGAGATCACTTTCGAAACCGAGATGATGCCGGATTTCGAATTGCCTGTCAAAGAAGGTCAGCGTATTGGCACAATCAGATATATAAGCAACGGCAAATTGCTGACTGAAGCACCGCTGATCACATTGAATGAAATCAGCGACAAATCCGCGTTAGGTGAAACGACACTTTTTAATAACAGCTGGTTCAAATTTGATACTTCTCCAAAAGCACTGGTGCTCCTTGGCATAAAAGTGATCCTTTCACTGGTACTGTGGCGGTTGATTATGTCAAAATTTAACAAGAAGACCAAACGCAGACCATCTTCGAAAGCAACGACCCATCCGGCTGTAACCCAGTCCACACGGGCTCGCCGTCCGGTGTCAACCTTTAAACCACATTAATAATTCATTATCCCAGCTTCAAGCAAAGAAAGGCAGTGTCCAATAAAACGGACACTGCCTTTTCGTGTGCTTTGGATTAAATTTTATGAGTGAGTCCCCGTAAAGGCGACCATTTGAATTTCAATCACAGCGTCAAGCGGCAGCTTTGAAACTTCAACTGCGGCTCTCGCCGGCTTATGATCGCCAAAGAATTCCGCGTAAACCGCATTCATTCTTGCGAACAGAGAAATGTCACGAATAAAGATCTCTACTTTTACAATAGTTTCAAGGGAACCGCCGCCTGCTTCAACAATAGCCTTGCAATTTTCCAGGGACTGTCTTGCTGCCTGCTCGATCTCCTTGTAATGCTCACCCGTAGCCGGATTAATTGGCAGTTGGCCTGAAACATAGATGAACGGACCTGCGTTCATGCCTTGAGAGTATGGTCCGACTGCGCCTGGCGCTTTATCCGTTGAAATAACTTTGGGTTTCATAACTGTGCTCATAATAACGCCTCCTATTTTGTTTCCCGGATTTCATCCAGGTAATTATATATTGTGTATCTTGAAACACAAAGCACGTTGGCGACATAATCAATTGCGCCTTTTATCAGAAATGCGCCCTTTTGATCCAATCGATCCACCATCATAACCTTGTCATCCTTGGACAAGTAAATAATGGGTTTGCCAACCTCATCTAAAGTTTCTTTTACCAGATCCGTTAAGACAACACTAACCACGTTGAGGTTCTTCGGATCACTCTGACGCTCCTGAAAATCCTCGGAAATTTTCATGATGTCGTTTAAGACAGAACGCGCTCCAACGAGCTCTGTAATGTCAAAATTGATACAGAAACAACCAATCACTTTTAGGTGCTCATCTTTGATAAATACTGTCGTAGACTTTAGAACACGCCCATCTGCGCTCTTCCCTGTATAATTGATGATATCTTCATCAACTTTACCATTCTGGACCAGTTTAAGAGATGACTCAGTCATTGGGCTGCCTGAGCTCCTGCCAGTCACGTGGCCGTTCTCAATAGCGACTATGGAGTGCTGCAGATCTGTAAAATCGTGCAGGACCACTTCGCAGCGACTTCCAAAGGTCGCAGCTATGCCTTTAACCAATGGAACGTAGGACTGTATGATTGGATTAATTTTTGTACTCATTGTCATCACCGTACCACAATATTGACAAGTTTCTTAGGGACGACTACGACCTTGACAATTTGTTTCCCGCTAAGAGCCTCAGATATTTTTTCAAGCGCTAAAGCGGCCGTTTGAATCTCTTCTTGTGTGGCGTCTTTTGAAACCACCAAATGCTCTCTGACTTTTCCGTTGATCTGAACTGCAAATTCTATCTCATCCAGAATCAATGCTTTAGCATCATAGGTTGGCCAGGACACTTCGTGGACACTTCCCGTTTTGCCAAGCAGCTGCCAAAGCTCTTCCATGAGATGCGGTGCAAACGGTGCCAAAAGTTTGACTAACGACTCCGCAGCGGCGCCGTACAGCGGCGCATTCCAGCGATCTTTGCCGCTTTCGCGGTAGCGGTACATTTCATTGACGAGCTCCATGACTGCACTGATTGCCGTGTTGAAATTGAAGCGATCTTCAATGTCCTCAGTAACTTTTTTGATGGTACGATTCATGACATAATTGAGCGCCTTTTCATCCTCATGGGTCAAAACGATTTCACCATTGCCCCTGACAGCCTCTTCGTCAGTTACCGCCCTGAACACCCTGTTCAGGAAGCGATGCGCGCCGTCCACACCATCATCAGACCACTCAAGGTCCTTTTCTGGTGGTGAAGCGAAGAGAATAAAGAGTCGTGCAGTGTCAGCGCCATATTTAGCAACAATTTCATCCGGACTGACGACGTTCCCTTTGGATTTTGACATTTTGGCGCCATCCTTCAGCACCATGCCTTGTGTCAGCAGATTCTTGAAAGGTTCACCGACAGGTGACAAGCCAAGGTCATACATGACTTTCGTAAAGAAACGGGAATAGAGCAAGTGCAGTATAGCGTGCTCAACGCCGCCAATATACTGGTCTACTTCCATCCAGTAGCTGGCAGCTTCTTTGGAGAAAGGCAGTGACTCATTATGAGGATCTGTATATCTCAAGAAATACCAGGAAGAGTCAACAAAAGTATCCATGGTATCCGTTTCGCGAACCGCATGGCCCCCACATTTTGGACATGTGGTATTCATGAAGGTGTCACTCGTTAAGAGAGGCGATTCACCTTTCCCGGAAAACTTGACATCTCTTGGCAAAACAACTGGGAGTTCTTCAACCGGAACCGGGACAATGCCGCAAGTCGAGCAATTGACCATAGGGATTGGGCAACCCCAATAACGCTGGCGCGACACGAGCCAGTCCCTGATTCTAAAGTTTGTCGTTGCGTTGCCGGATCCTTCCGCTGCCAGACGCTCTACAATTTTCTGAGTCCCTTCTTCAATGGTCAGACCATCAAATGGTCCGGAATTAACCATAATACCCTTACCGGTAAAGAGTGTTTGTTGATAGTCTCCTTCAGCATCAACCGGACGTATGACTTCAATGATCTCGAGATCATACTTCTTTGCGAAGTCGTAATCCCGCTCATCATGAGCAGGAACGGCCATGATAGCACCCGTGCCATACTCCACCAAGACATAGTTGGCGACATAAATAGGGATCAGACTGCCTGTCAAAGGATGTATCGCATAGCGGCCTGTAAACAGTCCTTCCTTGACCGCCTCAGTCGAAGTCCTTTCAATTTCTGACAGACGCGCCAGCCGATCGACAAATTCCCGGATTGGTGTCTCAAACTCTGTGCCGGCTGTCAGCTCAGAGACATAGGGATGCTCTGGTGCAAGCACCATATAAGTACATCCATAGAGAGTGTCCGGTCTGGTTGTGAAAACTTTGAGTTTCTGATCAAATCCTTCGATTGCAAAATCAATTTCAGCGCCAATGCTCTTTCCAATCCAGTTCTTTTGCATGGTTTTAACCTTTTCAGGCCAGCCGTGAAGCGTTTCAATATCCTCGAGAAGACGGTCAGCGTAATTCGTAATTCTGTAAAACCATTGTGATAAATTTTTCTTGACGACCGGACTGTCACAGCGTTCGCAAAAACCGCCAACGACCTGCTCGTTGGCGAGGACGGTCTCACAAGAGGTACACCAGTTAACAGGCGACTTCTTTTTATAAACAAGATCTTGTTCAAAAAACTTGACGAAAAGCCATTGTGTCCACTTGTAGTAGTCTTCCATACAGGTCGTGACCTCGCGGTCCCAGTCATAGCTGAGTCCCAGGCGCTTAAGCTGCTTTTTCATTTCAGCTATGTTGCTTTTCGTCCAGATATCAGGGTGAATCTGATTTGCGATCGCCGCGTTCTCAGCAGGCAAGCCAAAAGCATCCCAACCAATTGGATGCAGGACGTTATAACCTTGCATTTTTTTGAATCTGGCGACTACATCACCAATGGAATAGTTGCGCACGTGTCCCATGTGAAGTTTGCCAGACGGATAGGGAAACATTTCGAGTGCATAGTACTTTTTGGCCTCCGGATTGTCGACCACTTTGAATGCCTCATCTTGGTCCCACTGGCGCTGCCATTTTTCTTCAATTTCAGCAAATTGATACTTCAATAATAACCCTCCCTTAACAAAAAATAAAAAATGGACATTGCTTTGATCTTTAGGGACGGGCTATCGCCCGCGGTACCACCCTAATTGACATTCATGTCCACTCATTGATCCATATTTGGCAGATCAGCCTGAAGCAATTATTGTCAAACGAGTTCAGCGCGCTCAATGCCGATTCACACCTTCCACCGGCTCTCTGAAAAAGAGGTTTTGCTTACTGATTTTGACAGCTTCTAATATGTTATTACGATTAATTGTAATGAATTGACCCTTGGCTGTCAACCTTCAATACAATTTTTTTGGCATCATTCCACAAACGTTCGAGATTGTAATAGTCTCTCTCTTCTTTGTGAAAAATATGCACTAGAATGTCATGATAATCCATGACGACCCAACGTCCGGTTTTCATGCCATCCTTATATTTTGTGTAGATCCCGTTCTTCGCCAACTCATCTTCAACATGGTCAGCTATTGCCACCACCTGACGGTCTGAATTGCCTGAAGCGATTACAAAATAATCCGCAACAGACGAAATGCCGCGAAGGTCCAAAATCACAATATCATCGCCTTTTTTGGCGTCAATCAGCTTTCCAATTTCCTCCGCCAAGCCTAGATTAGATCCCATTCTATGACCTCACTTTTCCAGCGTTAACAATAACGCGTTTCTCATTTCCACACTTTTAGGATGCATTGGGCTGCCGGATTCGAGAACAAATGCCAAAGTCTGAGTGACTGACATAAGAAGCGCTTGATCCAGTGATTCCTTTGACAGCATGCGAAGTGCCGACACGCCCGGATAATCACGCCCCGGTTCAATGGCATCCGCCAAGTAGACAATTTTTTCTTCCAATGTCATATCGCGCCGTCCGACCGTATGATAACGGACCGCATTCAAAATGACAGCATCAGAAATAATGCCTTCCCGTTCAAGCCATAGTGCCGCTATGGGCCCATGTGCGATTTCAGGAAGTTCGTCCACCCTGTCTGATGCTTCATACCCTAGATTTCGCCCCAGTTCTAATAGTTCAGATTTCTGAACGCCTTTGAACAGGTCATGATAGATCGCAGCTCTGGAAACGGCCAATAGATTGCCACCGTAATGCTGGGACAATTCACAGGCGGTTTCCAAAACACCAATCGTATGAGCGAGGCGCTTTTGCTTGATTTTTCCACAGATGAAAGTGTAATCCTCCTGGAGTTCCGGAAATCTGAGACTCAGGCTCTCAATCTGACAAGGTTTCATGTGAAAACTCCTTGAGATATAATTGATGCTTTTCAATATATTGCACTACGTTATCAGGCATCAGGTATTTCACACTTTGCCCTAAGGCAATGCGCTTTCTTAGATCTGTGGAGGATATGTCAAGCTCAGGAAGTTCTTCAATCTTTACACTTGCGTTATACCGCCGCTGCAGCTGTTCCATTTTCAGGAGAAGTTCAGCTTGATCTGTACCAGGTCTCGCCGCACCAACAAATGTTACCATTTGCAGAAGCGTTTCGACGGATCGCCAAGACTCAAGCTCCATGAGGGTGTCCGCACCCGCAATAAAGAAGAATTCATCCTCAAGGGAGCTCTCCCTGACAATTTGAGAAACCGTTTCATGAGAATAAGTGATGCCTTCCCGGTCAATCTCAATTGAAGAGACTTCAAAATTGGGATGATCAAGCGTTGCCAGCATCACCATTTCATAGCGCTGTCTTGGCATTGTCATTTTATCAGCATGCTTATGCGGCGCACGGCCTACGGGAATAAAAATCACTTTATCCAGTGTTAAGCGGGTTCTCATTTCTTCCGCGAGAACCAGATGCCCAAAGTGAATCGGATCAAAGCTGCCGCCCATTAAGCCAATGCGTTTGCCCTTCGTCTCCATTGCCTACAGCTCCTTATTTCGGCAGTTGGATTTTCGGTTCTTCATGATTCTTACGGTAAAGTGTAAACCGGTTTCCAATTGCCTGAACAAATTCAGAACGCGTCTTTTCGCAGACTTCTGAAGCAATCTCTTTTGCACTTAGCTGGCTATTTTCAAGCACTGTTACCTTTACGAGTTCGTGGGATGTCAGGCACTCATCCAGTTGTGCGAGCAAACTTTCGGAAAGTCCTTCCTTTCCAATGTGCACCAGCGGCTTCAAAGGATTCGCAAGACTTTTAAGATAGCTTCGCTGTTTTGGTTTTAACATGATATTCCTCTTTTCCATTTCTAACTAGGTTTTTCGGACAGGCTCTGTCCGTCTTAGTC
The DNA here is from genome assembly GCF_058683855.1 of Acidaminobacter sp. QWL-03. NCBI lineage: Bacteria > Bacillati > Bacillota > Clostridia > Peptostreptococcales > Acidaminobacteraceae > Acidaminobacter > Acidaminobacter sp. QWL-03. The sequence goes on along the minus strand of NZ_CM178752.1, from coordinate 588,489 downwards.
ATAGAATTCAAATTCTACGGTATGGATGCGAACCGTGTCACCATCTTCAACGCCCATTTTCCTAAGTTCATCGATAACCCCTGATTTTCTCAGAATTTCCTGGAACCGTCTCAGCGATTCAACGTCAGTAAAATCTGTGGAATAGACAAGTCTTTCCATAGGCAGGCCTTCAACTACATAGACCTCATTGTGTCTTCTGTATCTGATGGTCTGATCCAGTTCCGCTTCATCCTCAAGTGCATCAACCATTTCGTGAATAACTGGCGGTTCAATGGTGTCCAGCTGTTCTGTGACATAATGCATCAGCGCGTCGATCCCTTCGCCTGTCGCAGCAGAGATTGGGAACACTTTATAGCCACGGGACGCCATTTCCTCAATGAATTTGTCCAACCCCTCACGTTCATACAAAAGGTCGATCTTGTTAGCCGCGATCACTTGTATTCGCTCGGTAAGAAGTTTACTGTAACGCTCGAGTTCCAGATTGATCTTGTCAAAGTCCTCAACCGGATCACGACCTTCTGTGCCGGAGACATCCACAACATGAATGATGAGACGCGTCCGCTCTACATGACGTAAAAATTCATGGCCAAGACCGACGCCTTCACTGGCACCTTCAATCAAACCCGGGATATCCGCGAGAACAAAGCTCTTGCCTTTGATGACCTCGACCACACCCAGATTTGGCGTCAAAGTAGTAAAATGATAGTTGGCAATTTTGGGCTTTGCCATGGTCGTCGCGGATAAGAAAGTTGATTTTCCAACGTTTGGATATCCAACCAAACCGACATCTGCCAGCATTTTAAGTTCCAGAATCACCGAACGCTCTTCACCGTATGTTCCTTGCTCAGCAAAAGTCGGTGCCTGTCTAGTTGCAGTCTTAAAATGTACGTTGCCTCTTCCACCGCGACCTGCGCGCGCAATAACCGCGCTGTCTCCTGCTTTCAACAAATCTGCAAGTACTCTGCCCGTCTCGGCATCACGAATAACAGTGCCGGGCGGAACCTTAAAAACGAGATCCTTGGCATCTTTGCCAAACATCTTCTTCTTCATGCCATTCTCGCCGTTTTCAGCGATATATTTTTTCAGATAGCGAAAGTCCATCAAAGTGCGCATGCCTTCATCCACTACGGCAATAACACTGCCCCCGCGACCGCCATCTCCGCCGTCAGGACCACCCGCAGGCACATATTTCTCTTTTCTGAAACTCACTCTGCCGTCTCCGCCCTTTCCGGCTTTGACGAATATTTCTGCCTTATCTACAAACATTTAAAACCCCTGCTTTCACAATGAACCATTTAGATGAAAAATGTCCATCTACAAAAGTGAGATGGACATTGAACATGCGCTTGATGTATTACGCCTCGTAGACGCTGACTTGCTTTCTGTCTTTGCCTTTTCTTTCGAATCTAACGACACCTTCAACTTTCGCGAAAAGTGTGTCATCTCCACCTCGGCCAACATTGTTGCCCGGGTGAATTTTTGTGCCGCGCTGACGAACGAGAATGCTGCCCGCTGTCACGGTCTGGCCGTCCGCTCTCTTGACGCCGAGTCTCTTGGACGCGCTGTCACGACCGTTTTTCGAGCTGCCAACACCCTTTTTACTCGCGAACAATTGCAAATTAAACTTAATAAGCATCAGATTCCACCTCCTCAGTGAACAACTTAACAAAATCCGGGGCGCTTTCCGCGACGCCGCGAAGCCCCAGAACCATACTTTCAAACAGAATTCGGGCTGTGCTCATCTGCGCTTTTGATAATTGGAGCGGCAGACGGCAAAACAGATACCCTTCATCCACCGTGAAGTCCAGATCGTGAATTCCGGCGATTTCATCCAGGGAGACAAGCGCTGTCTGACCTAAAACTGAAACCGCAGCACAAACCACGTCCTGTCCATAATCCGCTTGTCCGGCATGCCCTTCGATCTCAAACAAGACCGGCCTGCTGCCTGACCAGACTACACGTGCGGTGACCATGATAAAGGCCTATAAACTGATCTTTTCGATCAGAACGCGCGTATATGGCTGACGATGTCCTTGCTTCTTACGGTAGTCTTTTTTGCGCTTGTATTTGAAAATAGTAATCTTCTTGCCTTTGCCATTTCCAACGACAGACGCTTTAACGACCGCGCCAGCGACAACCGGGTTGCCAACTGTAACGCCTTCGTCTCCGGAAACCGCGAGCACTTCGTTGAATTCAACAGTTTCGCCTGCTTCCACGTTCAGTTTCTCGATGTTGAAAACATCACCTTCCTGAACTTTGTATTGCTTGCCACCAGTTACAATAATTGCGTACATGAACTTGCACCTCCTCTTAGAGAACTCGCCGGACCGGGCAGCTCCAACTTTGTATTCACGTCAACAAAAAGATGTTTACGAATACGCCGTCAGTGCATTTCCAAGCCTTTCCCGTGCGGTTTTCAGGCAACGAAACTAAGATGCCTGAACATCGTTCTAATTATATACGACCTAGACTCATTTCACAAGGTTTTTTTGTACTGAATCGATAAATAATCCAGACTTTCATCAATGACCCATCGAAGCTCAAACCCGAAGTCCTGTTCTGCCTTAGAAATCAACGGCTCCAGCGTTACTGTCAACTTTGCCAGAGACGAACTGACTCGAAAGGCCGGCCCGCGTTCACCTGATCTCACTGCTTCTTTCAACATCAAATCCAGCTGAGCAGGTGCAGACAAAACCCGTCCCTGGCCGCAGCAGCCACAAGGTGATGTCATAAGCTCAGACAGAGAACTGCCCATTCTTCGCCGAGTCAGACTCAACACTCCCAAAGAACTGACCTCTGCCGCGAAAATGCCAGAAAATCCAGACTGCAAAGTCTTTTTTAAGAAGGCGTTGTAAAACTGGCGCTCAGACTCACTCTCAGCGTCAATCAGGTCCATCATGACCATGCCGCCAATGTTCCTGAGCTCAAGCTGCCTCAGACATTCGAGAATAGCCTCCTGATTGATTTTCTTTTTGATGCCGATGGTTTGCCGCGCCCCACCAGCAGCGCTGCCCGCATTCACATCCACAGCGTGAAATGCTTCTGTAGCCTCAAGGATCATATAGGCGCCGCCCAGCTCTACTTTCTTGTCCAGAAGAGCCTGGATCTGTCGTTCAAGCTGGTGGGACGTCTCGAACAGGAAAGGATTGCGTTTCTTCCCTTTGACGGAAGAGGCAAGGTCTGCTTTGAGATTGTAGTTTTTCAAAAAAACTTCCATCTCAAGTGCGTCCGCCGGATTTGAAAACACGAGCGCGGTGTCCGGTGTGGACAGATGCTTTAAAAGCAGTCTTTGGGAAGCGCTTAGACCAGGATCGACACACTTGGGACTGCGCACCGTGACATAAGCCCGCTGCAGCCTTTCCCAATCCATTCTGAGTCGTGCGGCTTCCTCTGCAACCCATTCAGGCTGAGTCAGCGTGCCTTCTGTTCGGACAATGTAGCCAAGCTCACCAACTGCCGCATCCACTTGCGTCATAAGTGCCTCGCGCTTTACGTTGTCTTTAAGTTTGCGGGAAATTGATTTTTGATTGGATTCCGGCATCAGAACCAGGTAACGCCCTTGAATCTCTATTTTTCCGGTGATCTTGGGGCCTTTATAGCGCCCGCCCTCAGCTTTTAACTGAACTAAAAGTTCAGATCCATTTTTCAGGCTCTTTCTGTCCAGACGCTCCGGAAGGTCCTGAAGCGGTAAAAACGCGTCTTGTGCCAATCCAAGATCCACGAAAGCGGCGTCGAGGGATTCTACTACAGCGGTTATACGCCCAAGAAAAATTGCACCTTCAAGAGGCTCTGAGATCAGTGGCTCAACAGCCAGTGCCTGCAGGATGCCATCTTCTACGAAAGCTGCTCGCTTGAATAAGAAATGAGAATCCACATAAACTTCTCTCATCCTACTGCCGCCTATTCCATTTCAAACAGTGCTTTGCCGCCTTCTCCGTAGAGCGCGGTCCTGTGAACCCGGAGCGGTGCTTCGCCTTCAAGGCCAATGCTTGAGGCAATTGCCTCTATGAGGAGATCCGGCTTGAGGTTGGACTCTGAACCGGCATCCAAAGTGGCAAACAGACGCAGTTCACAAACTTCGACTTCCTTTGCGGCCTCCCCCGTCACAGTTTTACGGACAGTCGATTTCCCCTTTTCAAGGAGTTTGAGTTGGTGTACCATCGGCTTGAGATCAATTTCTTTGTCTTTCTTGCCTTTGGACTTTTTTAGGGCTGTCAGGCTGGTCAGGCCATGAAGGCCTTCAATGGCTTCTATGGCGCTTTGACAAAAGGCTTCCGGCACTGACCAGGTCAGTTGATAATCCGAAAGGCGCATCAAACTCATAAGGGACTTGGACTTTGCCACCAAACGGTGTCTGCGGTAGGCGACCTCTGCAGGAAAGCACGTTTGGAACACGGTCTTGAGCTGATGATCATCCCAGCCCTCTTCAACCTCGATTTCCACTAGTTCGGCCTCACTGCTGTAGCCAACAGAGAGCGGCGCAGCAAATGCAATTTTGGGATGCGGGTTAAACCCTTGCGAAAATAAGAGCGGTACTTTGCCGCGTCTCAATCCGCGCTCAAACAGGCGAACCATGTCCAGATGACCGAGGTATCTGAGAAGTCCTGTTTTTGTATATTCAATTCTCAAAAGTGCCATTAGCAAAGCCCTCCCCAGCAGACGTTGACGCCGCAGCCTATACAGCCGTCACGGCAATCCTGTGTGGGCGCTGCGGATTTTGCGTTTTCGTTTTCAGCAACGAGAAAATGCTTGTCCACGCCGGCGTCAATATGATCCCAAGGCAGAAGCTCAGAATAGCTTCGTTTTCGGGTGGCATAGAAGTCCATATCTATGCCGGTCGTCTCAAAGGCTTCTGCCCAGCGCTCATAACTGAAATAATCATTCCAGCCGTCAAAGCGCGCTCCGTTTTTCCAAGCTTCGATCAACCCTTTGGAAATTCTCCTGTCACCCCTTGCAAAAACAGCCTCAACCCGTGACGTCTCTGCGTCGTGATAACTGAACTTAATTTTCTTATTGGTGATGCGCTGTTTCAGATAGCGCTGCTTCTCTTTAAACTGCTCAAGGCTGTCCTGAGGCTCCCACTGGAAAGGCGTAAACGGCTTGGGCACGAAGCAGGAGGCAGAGACAGTCACCGAAAGGCCTTTACTCTTATGAACGGAGGAAACACGCTTGTGGACATAGGTCACAAGATCGCCCAGACCGGCTATGCCCTCCACATCCTCCATGGTTTCAAAAGGAAGGCCAATCATAAAGTAGAGTTTGACTTTATCCCATCCAAGCTCGAAGATCTGACGCATAGTCTCAGTGAGATCCTGCTCGTCAACATTTTTATTGATGATGTCGCGCATGCGCTGTGATCCGGCTTCCGGCGCAAAAGTCAGACCTGTTTTGCGAACCTTTTGAATTTCTTTGAGGACCTCGACAGAAAACGAATCCAGTCTCAAAGACGGTAGAGATAAACCTATTTTAGCATCTTCGTTCAGCTTGGAAAGTGCTTCTATGGTCGGACGAATCTCACTGTGGTCCAGAGTGCTGAGGGATGTCAGTGAAAGCTCTTCATACCCGGTCGTCGACAGCAGCGCCTCAGAGAGACGCACAACCTCATCCCCGGACCTCTCCCGAATAGGTCTGTAAATCATGCCCGCCTGACAGAATCTGCAGCCGCGTGTACACCCCCGAAACAGTTCTACCATGGCCCGGTCATGAACAGTGTCAATAAACGGCACAATAAATTTTTCCGGAAAGTACGACTGATTCAGATCCTTCATCAGACGCTTTCTGATTTTAGCAGGGACTCCTGATTCCAACGGCTCAAACGCTGCCAGCGTACCGTCTTCGTTATAACGGACCTGATAGAAGGACGGCACATAAATGCCCTCAATTTGGGCTGCCTGCTTCAGAAAAGCATTGCGTTCAAAGTTCGGCTTCATAGATTCATAAAGTCTGAGAAGCTCAAGGGTGACTTCCTCACCTTCTCCAATAACAAAGAGGTCAATGATGTCCGCCAGCGGTTCAGGATTAAACGCGCAAGGTCCTCCCGCGATAATAACAGGATCAAGGTTGCCCCGATCTTCGCTTAACACAGGAATACCTCCAAGCTCCAGCATATTGAGAATATTGGTGTATGAAAGTTCATACTGCAGGGTAAAACCCACCATGTCCATTTCAGAAAGCGGCCGGTAACTCTCAAGGGTATAAAGCGGGATTTCAGCCGACCGCATGACGGCCTCCATGTCAGGCCAAGGCGCGAACACTCGCTCGCACTGCAGCCCTTCCTCTTTATTTATCAATTGATACAAAATATGAAGGCCCAGGTGAGACATCCCCACCTCATAGGTATCCGGGAAAGCAAAGGCAAATCGAACGTTTACCTTATTGTCAGGTTTAATGACGCTGTGCATCTCCATGCCAATATAGCGTGCGGGTTTTTCCACAAGGTCCAGAATGGCGTCAAGTTTTTCTTTTATCATAATTCCTCCGATTAACACTTGGTTATTTCATGCTGTTGAATGACAGAAATCTATTGATTGAAGCTGCTGCGCTTTCTGCGCATGTATACATTTAAAGCCAGACCTATCGCAATCATGGAGGTCATAACCGAACTGCCTCCGTAACTTAAGAACGGCAGTGTGATCCCTGTGACCGGCATCAAACCAATAGTCATGCCTATGTTCTCAATAATCTGGAACGCAAACATAAACGTGATGCCAACGATCACCAGCTCTCCATAAAAATCCTTGGATTTTTTTGCCATTTTCATGAGCCTATTCAAAAAAACATAATAAAGCCCTATGACCATACCGCCACCTACAAACCCTAATTCCTCCCCAAGCACAGCAAAGATGAAGTCGGATTCCTTGACCGGCAGATAATCAGAGCGGTGATAAACGCCTTCAAACAAGCCTTTGCCAAACATCTGCCCTGACCCAATTGTAATTTTTGACTGCATGACGTGGTAATTCCCGGGCAGTGACAGATCCTCAGGATGCAGGTACGCATCAATTCGAATGCGTTGATGGGGCTTCATAATCTGATAGGCCAGCGGTGCGCCAACCACCATAGCAATCAGCCCCACAAGTACCAATTTGAAATCTATTCCCGCGACATAGACCATGCCGATGGTGATAAATACAAACACCAACGCCATTCCTAAATCAGGCTGGACTAACAAAATGCCTAAAAAGGGCAGAACGAACGCAATAATCCCCAGTATATCTTTGACGCTGGAAATCCTACCACCTTTTTTTTCTAGAAATTTCGCAAAAGAAAGGATAAACCCCAATTTGGCAATTTCAGCCGGTTGAAAATACATGATTTTCAGGTCAATCCAGCTGAGCGCGCCATACTGCCTGACACCCAGCCCCGGAATGTAAACTGTCAGCATGATGAGGATAGACAACACATAAAATACCCGCTGCAAGTCTCCCATGATCCGATAATCCACCATCATCACCAGGACTGCCAGAATTGTCCCAATGAAAAAGGCAGCACTTTGAATCAACACATTACGGTTCATGCCATCCAGATGAAAATCCGTGGCACTGGCAACCATGACCAGTCCAATTGAGAAAATCATGAGTACCACCGCAATGAGACCAAAGTCGATATTTCTAAACAATTTCAGATTAAACATGGCGCACCTCGCAAAGAAAGGCTGAGTCTTAAGCCTAAGCTCAGATACAGCCCGTCAAAGTTTCTCTCAGTTTACGGACACAGCGTTTCCTTCGATCTTGCGGATCAGCCGCGCTTCATATTCCGGATTGGAATATTCGCCACAAGTGCCGGCAGTCCATTGGTGCTGGCGTCCGTCTTGGTTATTTGAATATCAAAGCCATCCTGATCAATCTCAATGTGTTTGGACAGCGCGGTGATTAAATCCTCTTTTATCAAATCGAGCAGTTCCGGCGAACAATTTGCGCGGTCGTGAACCAAAACGAGTCTAAGTCTCTCTTTTGCAACATTTTTGCTCGACTCCTGCCGACTGAGGAATTTTAAAAGATCAAACATAGTAGCCCTCCTCTACTTGCTGAAGTTGAACAACTTGATCAACTTGTCGAAAAGTCCGTTATTCTGGTCAAAATTGATGAACGCAACCTCTTCGCCGTCCAAACGCGCTGATATGTTCCTGAACGCCTGACCGGATAATGATTGTGTGGCGACAGCCGGCTCGCCCCGATTAGTGCTGATGATAATCTTCTCATCATCCGGAACGACGCCAATAATATCAATGGCTAAAATATCTGTAATGTCCTCAATATTCATCATGTCCCCCCGCTTCACCATGTCATGGCGAACCCGGTTGACAATCAGCTTTGGATTTCTAAGCTCAGCCGCTTCCAATAGACCAATGATTCTGTCTGCGTCTCTCACGGCAGACACTTCCGGTGTCGTAACCACAACGGCGCGATCCGCGCCGGCTATGGCGTTCTTGAAGCCTTGCTCGATCCCTGCCGGGCAATCGACCAAAACGTAATCAAACTCTTGTTTAAGCTCTTCACAAAGGACCTTCATTTGAGCCTGAGACACCGCATCCTTGTCTTTGGTTTGAGCCGCCGGCAACAAATAGAGATTCTCAAAGCGCTTATCTTTGATCAATGCCTGACGCGTCTTGCAATTTCCTGAGACGACGTCCACCAGATCATAGACGATCCGGTTTTCAAGTCCCAGAACAACGTCAAGATTGCGCAGCCCAATATCCGCGTCAATGACCGCGACCTTCTTTCCTCTCAATGACAATCCGGCGCCTATATTGGCAGTCGTCGTCGTTTTGCCGACGCCGCCCTTGCCGGATGTTATTACGATGCATTCACCCATCTCAACAGTCCCCCTATTTTTAAAGATACGGCTCAATCATTATATTGCCGTCTCTGATTCTAGCAATTTCTGGCAACTCTGGTGCTTGCCCGCCTTCCGGCGGCCTGGTGATCAGCGTACTGATTCTCAACTGTGTAGGATTAAGTCTGAAGGCGGTTATGGTTGCTGTGCTATCTCCGGCAGAACCCGCGTGTGCTACGCCCCTTAGAGTTCCCATAACGACTATATGCCCTTCCGCCACGATCTCTGCGCCGGGATTGACATCCCCCACCACAATCACATGTCCTGGATAACTAATGCTTCTGCCGGATCTCAAAGTGCCAAAAACAATTTTCGCCTGATCATCACGCCTCTGAGCTGATTCTTCCAAACTTCCTGCTGAAGAAAGTGCTTCTACTGCTTTATCAATACTCTCTTTCGCTGTAGAATCAGATCGGTTCTCAGAATTTTCAATGGTTTCCCTGACGGTTTTGACTTTTTCACTACTTGAATTATGTCCCAATCGCTCTATAAAGTCAAGACGGGCGACTTGAATGCCGGAGGTGCTGAAGACCTGCTGTGCCTGTTCTTTCTCTCTGCGGTTTAATGTTCTGCCTTCGACCCCAATGACGGTTGCTCCGGAAAAAAAACTTTTCCCCTGTTCGATCTTATCTTTTAGTCCATCCAATAACTCATCGAAATCACACTCAGAATCCAGTTGGAGAACAATCCCTTCTCTGGTGCCTTTGAATTCAACTTTTTTCTTCACTGAAAAACCTTCTTTCGTTGAAGTATCAACTAACAACCAATTCTCACAGAACCATCAGTTTGAGTTCAGCTCCGAGCCGCCAGAGGAGCTCGTGCCGATATTCAAAGGTCCAATACCGAGATACTCACCAATGACTTCTCTGGCTATTGGTCCCGCATATCCCCCGTGGCCACCCTGAGGCACCATGACGACGACAGCGATTTTAGGATTGTCATAGGGCGCAAACGATACAAACCAGGCGAAGTTGTCATAATCTTGGCGGAACTCATTAATTTTAGCGTCTGTGAGTCCGCGTGCGCTCAAAGCTTTAATTGCAGCGCGCATCGCACTGGCTTCTGTCAGATATCCCTGACTGATCAGGTTGCTGAGTTTGCTCTCAAGTGCAGGCGTATCCTCTTTTGAAGCACCTGTAATCTGTTTTCTGAGCTGGGCAACTTCTTCATTTCGATCCGCCAAAATGGCTGCTGTTTTCTCATCCACACTGGACTGAGACAACGCTGAATCAATCCGCTTAAGATAAGTCTTGAAATAGGCGACTTCGTCAACCGGTGGAATTTTTCCCTGGTTTTGGGCCGTTCCGGTTTTGGCACCAACACCAACTGGAAAACCTCTGAAGATTGATTTTGCTGTCCCATTTTCACCTTGTGTGACCTTCAGCATTGCCATCCGGATATATTCAAAAGTCTTGGGATTGTTAAGCGTAATGCGCTCAACCTCTGAATTTTTATCAACCGCCTCGTCACCTACACTTTGGACCAGAGACAATTCGTAAGGGTACCCGTCGTTTGCAATAATCATGATATACCTTGCCAACTGAGCCACCGTATACTTATGGTCACCCTGACCAATAGAAAGGTTGAAGGTATCACCCTGATGCCATTTCATCTGATTGAAATAATCAAACTTGACAATGTCTGCAAGCCTGTCCGGGGATCCCAGACTGCCATCAACGCCCATTTCCTTTAATCTTGTGATAATGGTCCCACGACCCGGATTTTCCTGGGACCATCCAATAATAGTCGTTAAAATGGTTTCGCTTTTTTCCTCTGTATTGATCAAGGCTGCAGGGAAATACTCCGGCAAAAGCATTCTCAGCCTGGATTTCAAAGTCCGTTCCAAACTGATTCTCTTTTGCTCCGGATTTGGAATGCCATAACTGACCTCTTCAATTTCAAGACCGGTCTTTTCATCAAAACCGAGCAGTTTGGACTTTTCGAGGAAATCAGATGTAGACATGGTGTAATTTAATGGCGTTTGATTTCTGTGATCATAGGCACTGGAAATATTATAGAAGTAGTAGTTACAGGAGGTTTCAAGACCTCTGAAAAAATCTGTCAGACCATGCTTGCCCCTATAACCGTTCCAATACCAACAGCCAAAACTCGTCCCGCCAATTTCGATATACCCATCACTGTAAAGCTTCTGATAAGGATTTAACCCATATTCTATAGCGGCAAAACCGGTCGACATCTTGTATACGGATCCAGGCTGAACGCCGGTCATGGTCGCTATATTAAACAGCGGTCTGGGTGACAGAGGATCATTTGGATTTTCGGGAGAGAGCTGATCCCAGTCATCATAGGTGATCCCGGTTGAAAAGAGATTGAGGTCATAATCCGGATAACTTGCCATGGCAAGAACCTCGCCATTTGTCACGTCTACAGCTATGGCCGCCCCGGTTTTGGCATTCGGGAAGGCCTCACTGTAATTGTAATTGCCATATTGACTGGTAAACGTACCCCCAATTTTGATTTGTTCAATGCCATGCTTTAAAGCACTTTCAAGGATTTGCTGAAGTTCAATGTCTGTCGACAGGCGAATATCCTTTCCGGCACTTGAGTTTTCGACATTTAATCCATAATAGCCATCATCCAGCTCGCGTACCATTTTACCAAGCGCATCCACTTCAATGTACCTGTATCCGTTTTGACCGTGGAGGTCCAACTCATACCTGCCCTCGATGCCAACTTTTCCTATCAATTGATTTTTGTCATAGGCGTTTTCGCTGACATACTTTGAGATTTCAGCTTCACTTGAGATTTTGCCAATGTAACCCAGAATGTGAGCGGCCACATTCTTGTAAGGATATGACCGGATTGGCTCGACGCCGACGTTCACGCCCGGAAGGTCCATGGCCCGTTCACTGATTTGAATCGCTGAGGCTTTGGATATGTTCGATGCGATCTTAATAGGCTCGTATTTCAGGTAGCCTTTTTCCTTCAGCGCATGGCTGACGATCAGAATCTTATAGGCTTCTGCGTCAGTGTAGGACTCATCAATGCCAAATTCTCTCCGAGCTCTGATGAGTTTGAAAGCTTCCTCTGCAGTAATTTCTTGCTCGAGACTGTACATCTTCATGAAATTTTCTTTTTCAATTTCAGTCCAAAATTTCATTTTACTGATAGAGATGGGTAAAATGATGCCTTTCTGGATCATAATGGAATAAGCTTCCTGGTCGTTAAGTGTCTCTGAAAGCTGTTCTTTGACCCTATAATCATCCAGGACTGCTTTCGCAGTGAAATAATCAGGATACCCATGGTCCAGCAGCCACTTGATTCTGTCATCATCATAGCGGAAAGTGTAGTTTCCCTGTTCGATTCGTATTGGAAACTCAAGATGGCTTTCTCCCCTGGAATCCAGCATAGTCATCAGTTCGACACTAACGCGGTTCAATTCGGTTTTTTCAAGACTGCTGGCCATGATATCCAAAGTAAAGGCAGGTATGTTGCCGGCAAGCAGTACACCGTTTCTGTCGTAAATTTCACCGCGTTTGGCATAAACAGGAATTTTCTTAAGCCGATTGTTGACCGACTTCTCAAGATAACTGTCTCCTTCAACGATCGTAATGGTCGCAAGTCTAAAGATCATCAGACCGAAGACGATCAGAAAAAAAAGTCCTATGTGGTTTTTTCTGTCAGCCAGACGTTTGTTCATAATGTAAAGCTCCTTATCTCAGTTCGTAGCCAAACCATCGGCGAATAACGTATTTGTACAGAAGTAAACCAATCAGAGCATTAAAGACCGATTCAATCGCTATGATGGCAAAGACTTTGCCCAAGAAAATAGGCAAATTGAAAAAATAGGCATGCGCCAAAAACAAACCGTGATACACCACAGTTCCCATGACGATCAGCATAAGTGGTGTCAGGGAGTTGTCCTTGAACAGCGCCTCGTCAAAGAGATCGATCAAAATTGCAATGGTGCAAAATATGAATATATTCACGCCTACCGCATGAGCGTACAATACGTCGAGAAATAGTCCCGACAAGGCAGCGGCAACCAGGCCGGCGCGGTTGCCAAAGAGCAGCGCTGCCATGACGACATAGATCAGCGGCAGATTCGCCGTCACGCCATAAAACCTGAAGTTGAGAATGAAGGTTGTTTGAATCAGGTAGACCAAGAGAGAGGACAGGACCAGCCAAAAAGCCTTCATTCGCTCTCAGCCTCCGAATCAACCGCTGAAGACGGAATCACCATGACCTTTTTTATGGATTGGAAGTCCACAAACGGTTCAACGACCACTTCGGGCAGGAGAGCGTCGCGATTATCAATCAGCTCTTTAATTTCGCCAATGACGATGCCCTTCGGAAAAATTCCCAACCCAGAGGTGACGAGCAAATCCCCAGGTGACATTTTCGCGGTAGGGTCAAAAATCTGTCCTCTCAGGATATGGTCTGCACTCCCAATAATTTGGCCGTCATAAGGCGCTATGATGCCCACTGAGGAAAAGCTGATCGTACTTCTTTTATCGATCAGGGTAACGACTTTAGCCCAGTCTGTACCGACGTCATATACCATGCCCACCAGGCCGCTCCCATTTATTACGGCACTGTTTTTTGTTACGCCATCCTCAGAGCCTGCATCTATGACAAAATTTTCATACCAGTTGCCCGGATCCTTTGATAGCACTGATGCGGACACGAAGTTTTGTATGGACTCAGTCTCTACGTACCTCAGGGCGCCCTTCAATTCCCTCAGCTCGATCAGTTCTCTCTGATCCAGTGTCAAGGAGACGACTTGCGCTCGCAGCGACTCGACTTCCTCTTTCAAAGCTTCATTTTCACGCGCATTCTTGTAAATTTCAGCGATAGGCTCTATGCGGTCTCCTATTGACTGATTAATGCCATAAAAGAATTTTTGAATAGGATAGACGACTTCCGCCACAAGATTCTCGACAACTGAGACACTGGAACGCCCGCCGGCCGAAATACCCATAAAGGTCAGAAGCAGAATGGAGACTGCTATGATTATTATTTTCTTCCACTTTGGATAAGCATGCATCCGAGTCACCCATTCAGCGATATTTCTTTGCGTTTACCATAATTGATTTCAATTCGTCAAAATGATCCAGCGCCATTCCCGTTCCTTTGGCAACACAGTCAAGCGGTTCTTCTGCTATATGAACGGGCATTCCTGTCTCCCGTCTGATTCTTTGTGCCATACCTTTTAGGAGCGCGCCCCCACCGGTAACCATAATCCCTTGAAGCATGATGTCTGACGACAGCTCGGGCGGTGTTTTTTCAAGTGTTGACTTTACGGCATCCATAATGGCGTTCGCCGGTTCCCTGAGGGCTTCTCTGATTTCAGACCCTTTGACAAAAATACTGCGCGGAAGACCAGTCATAAGGTTGCGGCCTGTTACTTCAAATACCGCCTCCTCATCCACCGGCTCAACTGAGCCTATGGCCACCTTGATTTCTTCTGCCGTTCTTTCACCAATCATCAAGGAATAATGCTTTCTGATGTATTGGACGATTGCTTCGTCCATAGCATCGCCAGCAACTCGGATGGATCTGCTTGTGACAATACCGCCAAGTGAAATGACTGCGATTTCTGTCGTACCACCGCCAATATCGACAACCAGGCTCCCTGTCGCCTCTGAAACAGGCATACCTGCCCCAATCGCAGCAGCCATGGGCTCTTCTATAATCAATGCGTCTTTAGCCCCTGCCGCAAGCGCCGCTTCAATGACCGCACGTTTTTCAACCTCAGTCACATCACACGGCACACCAATAATTATGCGTGGCGCAGCGAGCATAGACTTATTGGGATACGCTTGCTGAATGAAATAGCGGATCATCTTCTGCGTGACTTCAAAATCAGCGATAACGCCATCTCTCAATGGCCTTATGGCCACGATCCTCCCTGGGGTACGTCCAATCATCTGTTTTGCTTCGAGACCAACGCTCAAAACCTCACCTGTGTCCAAATGGATAGCTACCACAGAAGGCTCTCTCAGGACAATGCCCTTTCCCTTCACGTAAACAAGTGTGTTAGCTGTGCCTAAATCGATTCCAATATCTTTTGTCATAAAACCAAACCACTTCATACTCTTTGAATCCGGGTACCTCCGCCTGGATTACGGTACAAGTCTTCCCGGATCTACCTCCTGTCTGTCAGTTAATTTTGGCGTCTTTGGATGGATATGAACGCCATTATGTCGTTAGTGTGCCTAAACCTGACGTATTTTTTCCAGCAGCTACATCAGATCATGCTCTTTAAAACTAAAATAATTCAAATCGCCTATGACGATGTGATCCAAAACTTGAATCCCCATGAGCTGACCGGCCTCAATCAGACGTTCCGTCACCCGTTTATCCTCAGTACTTGGTTCAGGATGACCGCTGGGATGGTTGTGAATCAAAACCACCGCGTTAGCGCTTTTTCTGATTGCGGGTTGAAAGACTTCCCTGGGGTGAACAATGGACGCATTCAAACTGCCTATTGAAATATCCTCTATTGAGACAATTTGATTCTTTGTATCCAGAAGTACAACCTTAAAAACTTCCTTGGTCAGATGGCGCATATCCACCATCATTTTCTCCGCGAGCTCAGAAGGTCCTGCAATTTTCACCTTGAGAGCCGACTTCTCAGAACAAATTCTTTTGCCCAGTTCAACCGCGGCCAAAATCTGACCTGCCTTCGAAATGCCAATGCCGCGGAGACTGCAAAGTTCTTCAAAATTTGCTGCAGCAAGAAAACTGAGCCCTTTAGAGTCTAAAGTTAAAATTCTCTGTGCCAAAGTCAATGCTGAATCCTGACTGCTGCCGCTTCCAATGACTGCAGCGATCAGTTCAGCATTCGATAGGGCTGATGTCCCTGATTTGATCATTTTCTCTCTGGGACGCTCACATTCTGGCATTGATTTCATTGTAATCTTCATAACCACGTGGACCGGCTCCTCTCAATAACTTAGAGAGAATGCTGTTCGAGAAGCTGCCCCAGCAGATATACAGGTAAACCAACAACGGTGAAAAAATCTCCATGTATCGCTTTGACCAAGGTAGATCCCAGTCCTTGAATAGCGTAAGCACCGGCTTTTCCGAAAACCTCACCGGAATGAACATAAGACCATGCCTTCTTAGCGCTGAATGGTCCCATTTCAACCTCAGTCACCGAATAATCGACGATTTTAAGACCAAGCTCCGGACAGATCAGACTGAGGCCGGTGAAGACCTGGTGGGTTCTCCCGCTGAGAAGCATCAGCATCTGATGAGCTTCCGCTTCATTATCAGGCTTGCCAAGCTTTCTGCCGTCCAGACAGACAATGGTATCCGAGCCAATAATGACATGATCATGCCACTTCGAATTTTGCGCTGCTTTCCATGCTTTTTCAAAGGACAGTGCCATAACGATTTCTTCCGGTGTTTCAAAATCATCCATTGGTTCAGGTAATGCCACGCCCTCACAGACTACATCCCGCCCTAGCAAACCAATCAATTCGCGCCTTCTTGGTGATTCTGATGCCAATAATAATTTTCTCATCATTAAAACCTCTTAAATAGAAACATAGCCAAAAGCAGTCCCAAAATTCCCGCAACGTTAAGTTGAAGGGTCAAACCCATTGTCCATTTCAATATAGCCAAATCCACTGTAAATGGGTCGAATCCAATTGACCTTCCATATGAAAGTAAAGGTATACTTCTGCCAAATAAATCTCCGATCAACCCGCCTGCTATGACACCTACAAGTATAAAAATCAAGAGCAAGGGTGTAGTTTTTTTCAAGGTAACTCCCTCCGACATTCTCTCAAATATAGCATATCACGTTTTTACATATTTTACCATCATCATTGCACAGAACTAACTCACACGTGCTTTTTACAGTTTAGCATTTAATCCACGGCCATTCAAGGCGCAGGAAGTGACAAAAAGAAAGACCTGTTGTCTGCCAGTTGTCAGGTTCCCCATAAAGTATTGATAAAGCTCTTTTGAAGCGCAGTTATTTAATCAACATGACAAAAAAATAAAGCGCATAGACAGCATTCTATGCGCTTTATGCAATATTGAATTTATACCATTTTAATGGCATCCTTTGGACACTTTTTGACACATTCTCCGCAGCCTATGCACTTTTCGGGATCCACGACATGAACTTCTTTGAGTTCACCAGTGATCGCTTCTGTTGGACATACCCGTTTGCAAAGTGTGCAGCCAATACATTTTTCCGGCTCAATCAAAGCTTTCTTGCGCTGTGAAAGATCTCCTGAAATGCACTTGGTCGGACACTTTTCAGTACAGATCATACAGCTGGTGCACTTTTCGTAGTCTATGGAAGCCAGGTTGTTTGTCACATGGATCGCGTCAAATGGACAGTTCTTTTCACAAATGCCGCAGGCTATGCAGGACACATCGCAATTCTTTTTGACTTGTGGTCCCTTTTCCTTGTTATTGCAATTGACAATAACTTGCTGGCCGTAGGGCACATAAGTAATCACCGTCTTTGGACAAGCTTCAACACACTTGCCGCAGGCTGTGCACTTTTCAGGATCTACAATGGCCAGGCCGTCGTTCGTGACATGAATGGCATCAAACGGGCACACCCGCTCACAAGTGCCATACCCCAAACATCCAAAAGCACAGGATTTTCCGCCGCCGGCCACCATGGCAGCTGCGCGGCAATCCGTTATACCCTCGTACTTAAAGGTCGTTCGGCACTTATCATCTCCGCCCTTACATATCACATACGCGACTTTTTTTACGCCGACCTCAGCATTGACACCCATGATTTCAGCAAGTGCAGAGGCACAACTCGCACCGCCGACAGGACAGCCATTGACCGGAGCGTTTCCAGAAGCGACTGCGTTGGCAAACTGGTCACAGCCAGGAAATCCGCAGCCGCCGCAGTTTGCGCCTGGAAGCGCCTCTCGAATCAGGACAGTCTTTGGATCCACTTCTACTGCAAATTTCTGAGACGCAAAAGCGAGTGCGGCGCCAAAAGCGAGCCCCATAACACTCAGCGTTGCGCCTGAAGTTATTATGTTGGTTACATTCAAAGTCTACACCCCTTTTCTATACCAGACCCGTGAAGCCCAGGAAAGCAATTGACATCAGACTTGCGGTGATCAGAGCGATCGGGAATCCTTGGAAAGGAAGCGGCACGTCTGCAATGACCTGTTTTTCACGTATTCCGGCAAAGAGTATAATCGCCAGTGAGAAGCCCAGCGCCCCACCAACGGAGTGGACCACAGTTTGAATCAAATTAAATTCATATTGAATGTTTAACAGGGCAAGACCAAGGACTGCACAGTTCGTTGTGATCAGCGGGAGAAAGACACCAAGGGCCTGATAAAGCGTTGGGCTCGTTTTTTGAAGAACAATTTCAACGAACTGAACCAACGACGCAATGACGAGTATGAACGCGATGGTCTGAAGATACTCCAAATGGAGCGGGACCAGTACGAAGTACTGGATGAAGTAGGTAAAAATGCCCGACAAGGTCATGACGAAGGTAACAGCAAGACCCATACCTATGGCAGTGTCTACCTGCTTCGAAACGCCAAGGAATGGGCAGATCCCCAGAAAGCGTGACAATACAAAGTTGTTGACGAGAATTGAGCTGACCAGAATTACAAACAAACTAGCATTTTCCATGTCGTTTCACCTCCTATTGGCCTGCGGCCGCTCTTTTGGATTTGATGACGCTGTAGACAGCAAGTACGAGGCCAAGCGTCAGGAAGCCGCCCGGAGGCAGGATCATTATGATTGCCGGCTTATAGGCCGCACCCAAAATGGAAATGCCGAAGATCATTCCTGTTCCAAGCAATTCACGAATCATGCCCAGCAATACAAGTGCCCAAGTAAACCCTAAACCCATGCCCACACCATCCAGTATGGATGGACCTACACCATTTTTGAAGGCAAAAGACTCAGCACGTGCCAAGATGATACAGTTAACGACGATGAGTGGTATAAAGAGTCCCAGCGATTTGTAGAGCGCAGGTACAAAACCTTCCATCACCATGCCGACGATGGTTACAAAGGCTGCTATGACGACGACAAAAGCAGGAATTCTGATTTTATTGGGAATAATCTTTCTAAGGATTGAAATCATTGCATTCGAGCCAACCAAAACCGCGGTGGTGGCAAGTCCCATACCGAGTCCGTTCTGAGCACTTGTGGTTACGGCCAGTGTTGGACACATACCTAAAAGCTGATAAAATGTGGGGTTCTCTTTAATGAGCCCGTTAGTCAAATGTTTAAGATTCATCTTATGCGCCCCCCTCTACCGATCAAATGTAAGTGCCGCACGGATAGATGAATTGACGCCATCTGTCACTGCGCGCGAAGTAATCGTCGAACCGGTGATCGCCATAATCTCCGTATCGCTTTTAGCGGTTTTTGACACGCCCAGTTCTTGAGTGGCGGACATGCCATTATATTGTTCGTAGAAAGACGGAAGTGTCGCGTTTGCGCCCAGACCCGGTGTTTCAGCGTGTGTGCCTATTCTGACACCCGACACCGTACCTTCTGCGCTTATGCCAGTGGTTACCTCAACAGTACCGCTAAACCCGGTTGGCGCTGTTTTAATTACATAACCCACAAGATTGCCGTCTTTTAATCCGGTAAAGACTTCCATAATCATGGGTTCATTGCCTTGAATAGCCGCCAGTTTGTCAGCTTCGACCGGTTCAAAACTGGTCGCTTCCGGCAAAACAGCCTGACGTGCCAACTGGTTCGTCAGTTCTCTTTGCTCGAGAATTTTGCCGATGGTCATTTCATTTGTCACACCAAGCGCCACGGCGGCAACCAGGCAAATCGCCAGCAATATTGCGCCGAGTTTCATAATTTCCTTCATTTCTTGCCACCTCCGAATACACGTGATTTCGAATATTTTTCGATCAGTGGCGTTGCAACGTTCATCAATAGAATTGAATAGGAAACGCCCTCAGGATAGCCTCCGAACTGACGAATCAGTGCGGTCAGAAGGCCTGCGCCAACTGCGAAAATCATCTGCCCTCGAAAGTTAACCGGCGTTGAGGAATAATCCGTCGCCATGAAGAATGCGCCAAGCATGAGTCCGCCAATCAAAACGTGCAGGAATGCGATCTGAAAATTAAAACCATTGAAAATGAACAGAAGACCAAACGTCGTTGCTATGTAGACAGCAGGAATTCTGATATCAATGACGCCGCGCCAAACAAGGTAAAGTCCGCCGAGGATCAGAAGCAGCGCAGAGGTCTCTCCAATACAGCCGCCAATGTTTCCAATCAATGCATCCATAACGGAAGGCAGCTGATCAGGAAGTGCTTCCTTTAATATTCCCAGTGCTGTTGGACCTGTGACGCCATCTGCCGCTCTTGGGACTGCCCAAGTCGTCATGTCCGTTGGCCAGCTGGCCATGAGGAAGGCCCGCGCAGCCAGTGCAGGGTTCATGAAATTGAAACCGAGACCGCCAAATGCCTGTTTTACAATAGCAATTGCAAAAATTGAGCCAACCACTGGTATGAACCAAGGTACAGAGGCCGGCAAGTTCAGTGCAAGAAGGAGACCTGTGACAACAGCGCTGAAATCTCCAATTGTTGTTGGAACTTTTCTCATGTAACGTTGTACAAAAAACTCGGTTGCAACTGCTGCACCTACTGACAGTAATACTGTAATCAACGCGTTAAAACCAAAGAAGTAAATCCCCGCCGCCGTCGCAGGCAAAAGCGCTATAACGACGTCCCGCATAATACCGCTGACAGATTCATTGCTTCTGAAGTGCGGCGATGATGATACTCTATATTGTTGTTCCATCTGCCGATCCCCCTATGCTTTTCTTCTTCTGGCCAGTATCTCGCGCTTTGCCAAGCGGATGGACTGGAGAAGTGGTCTTTTGGACGGACAAATGAACGAGCAGGAGCCACACTCAATACAATCGAGAGCTGCATACTTCTCTGCCATGTCAAATTGATCCAGCAGCGCGTAGGCGCTAATGTAAACCGGTTCAAGATACGAAGGACATATGGTGACACATTTGCCGCACTTAATGCAGGCTGATGGATCAGGTGTCTTCGAGTCTGCCTCATTAAAGGTTAATATGCCGGAGGTAGTCTTTGTAGAAGGAATAGAGAGTGTTGAAGTCGCGATGCCCATCATAGGTCCGCCTAAGACTATTTTTCCGGGTATTTCACTGAAGCCGCCACATTGCTCAACAATTTCCGTCAACATGGTGCCAACTTTAATACGGAGATTTTTTGGTTCTTTAATGCAAGAACCGGTAATGGTACAGATTCGGTCTATCAAAGGCATGCCAGTGGTTAACGCTTCAGCAATCGCCGCTGCAGTAGCGACGTTGTTGACCACAGCGCCGGCATCCATTGGCAGTCCGCCGGAAGGCACTTCTCTTCCCGTGACTGCAAAGATCAACTGCTTTTCAGCGCCTTGAGGATATTTCGTTTTGAGCGAAGCAATTTCGATTTCCGGATAAGAGGCTGCAGCCTTCTTGATTGAGTCGATTGCATCTGTCTTATTGTCTTCAATGCCTATGTAACCTTTTGGCACGCCTAATACCTTCATCAGCGCCCTAAGTCCAAGTACAACTTTCTCAGGCGTCTCAAGCATCAGTCTGTGGTCCGCAGTCAAAAATGGCTCACATTCCGCACCGTTCAAAATGACGTAATCAATTGTCTTTTCTTTTGGGGGTGACAATTTGACGTGAGTTGGAAAACCTGCGCCGCCCATACCGACAATGCCCGCACCCTTGATAATATCCATAACCTCTTTGGCTTCGAGTGACTCAAGCGGCGGATGTGGTTTGATACTTTCGTCTACTGCGTTTAACCCATCTGATTCAATGACCACACATAAATCTTTTCCTCCGAGTGTGTCCATGACTTTCAATTCCTTCACCGTACCGGAGACACTTGAATGAATTGCTGCAGAAACAAATGATGCTGGTTCGCCAATTTTCTGACCAACTTTGACATAGTCGCCCTTTTGTACGAGCGCATCACAAGGTGCGCCTATATGCTGTCTGAGTGGTATTGCAACGGTTTTTGGTTCGACAGCAAGCTCAACAGCCTTGTGTTCAGTGTATTTCTTTGCGTGTGGCGGATGTATGCCGCCTTTGAAAGAAAAAATGCCCATGGTTTCACCCCTTGAGTTAAATATACAGTATACAATCAATAAAATTAGTACTCTAAACAATTTTACTACATCTCGCGCCACTGTCAACTGAAAGTGCTTGAATTCAATATTTTTCAACGTTTCGAGCGTTAATTAGTTAACAACAGCAGGTCCTTAAAAAGCCGATTCTATTTAACACTATCCTTGTGTTGTTGATTTGCTCCCATAAATTTTGATAAAATAATAACGTTATATTCAAAAGAAAAAATGAAAGCAGCTTCTATCATGCAGTCATGTCCCTTGCATCCTAAAGAGAAGACATCGAACTGCCGCCCGACCTTTCCCCTGAATAAACAAAGGAAGACATCGCACGAGGCGTTGTCTTCCTTTGTTTCGGAATACCTACTTTATTGTCCAACCTTCAAAGTTGGGAGCATAACGGTTTCTTTGGATACTGTCACGTCGTTTGGCATTGTCAGATCTTCTTTAGACGCACCCTCCGGCTGCAGACTCCTGAAATAATACTCATATTTGGGGAACCCTGTGATCTGGGCAATCATCTTCACGGTCAGTCCGTTGTCTTTCCACAAGTAATAAATCACGTTGAGGTCCGCGGTATGAACCTCATAAACATCACACGGTTTGCCGTCCATCAGTGCCGAGCCCTCGTAGTGAACATGTTCAAACATATCCTGCTCCAAGGCCTCGTTAAATGCCACCGGTGACATCATGCCGCTAAAGAACGCCTCATCATAGGCTGAAGGTGATAAAACACCTGATGTCCGATCCAGCACAAAGACAGATTCATCCTTTAGATTCGCGAATATACTATGCTTATGATCAAACGAGTCAATTCTGACCTGATCTTCGCTTTTCCATGCAGAATAGTACTCCCTGGAGACACCTTCTACCCGCAGTTCATATTCATAGTATAAATTTTTAATGTCCACAGATTTAGCAAGAGTATCGCTGAAGTCATTGAAAGCTTCTAAATCATCATGACTCTCTTCGTTTTCTGACTGAGTCTCCTGTGCACCTTCTGTCTGAGCTGCTTCAGAGGACTCACTGCCAGTCGCGGCATTTTCTGAGGTATTCAGCTGATCTTCAGGTTTTGTCTGAGCGGATTGATTCGTGCAGCCTGCTGTTGAAATCACAAGTCCTAAAAGCAACGCGACGAAAAGAATCTTAGTGTGCTTCATAATCTAAATATCCTCCTGTCCTGTTCGGAATGGATCTTTGACAAGTGCGCCAAAGCCTGTCCGCGATGGATGAATTGATTACGTTTCGGCAAAAAAGGTAAAAAAAAGGACGATTCGAAATCGTCCGTTTGGTGCGAGAGGCGGGATTTGAACCCGCACGAGCATTAGCTCGCTACCCCCTCAAGATAGTGCGTCTGCCAGTTTCGCCACTCTCGCACGTATTCGCCGGTTTACCCGACGAAATTCATTATACCTCCATGAAACACTAAAGTCAACCAGAATTTCCCGAAAACATTTTCACCCGAATTGAACTAATCTGAATGCTTCAACCGTGCGAGAAGCTGATCCACCTGTTGATCAAGCATCTCCAGAGTACCATTATTATCAATTATAAAGTCCGCGTAGGCTTTTTTGTCCTCAAGCGGCATCTGACTCTTAATCCTGAGCACGGCTTCATCATGACTGAGTTGATTTCTGGACTGCAGACGCTGAAGCTGTGTCTCAAAATCCACAACCACAAGAATCACAGCATCATATCGTTCTGAGTTTCCTGTTTCTATCAGCAGCGGCGTATCTACAAATACCATGGTTTCGCCCTGAAGCTGCTTTTCATGAAGTTCTTTGGTTATTTCTGCTTCCACAATGGGATGTGTCGCGCTGTTCAGACATTTGCGAGCTTCTGAATCCGAAAAAACAAGGGCACCGAGTTTCTTCCGGTCAATTTCACCTGACAGATTCAGAATCTCATTGCCAAAAGCGCTGACTATGGCATTATAGATTGGTTTCCCTTTTCCATACAGCTGTCTGACTATATCGTCCGCGTCAATAACTACATAGCCTCGGGCACGCAGAATAAGGGTCACGGTTGACTTACCGCTGGCTATTCCGCCGGTCAGCGCAATTTTTCTCACGGTCATCACCTCCAGTGACACAAGAATTCCATGCATTTAAGTTCGGATTGCTATTTTGTTTCATACCAGTTTGAACCCGAATTCATATCCACCTCAATTGGTACTTCAAGCTGGACAGCCGACTCCATATCATTTTTCAACAAAGCCTTAACAGCTTCCAACTCTTCAGGGACACAATCAATCAGAAGTTCGTCATGGACCTGAAGGATCAGCCTGGATTTGTACCCGCCCTTTTTCAGATCCTGATAAACCTTAACCATAGCGATCTTTATGATATCTGCGGCGCTTCCCTGAATAGGCGTATTCATAGCTGTACGCTCTGCAAAGGATCGCAGATTAAAGTTCTTTGAGTGAATATCAGGAATATACCGTTTTCTGTTTAGAATGGTCGTCACATAACCATGCGTTCTGCATTGCTCAATGGTATCATCCAAATATTTTTTGACATTGGGGTACTTGGCGAAATATTGGTCGATATAGAGCCTCGCTTCTTTTCTCGTGATTCCAAGATTCTCCGAAAGTCCATAATCGCTCATGCCATAAACTATGCCAAAGTTGACTTCTTTGGCACGGCTTCTTTCAAGACTTGTGACCTCTTCAGGCGTTAAATCAAAAACCTGAGCAGCAGTTTGTGTATGAATGTCCAGATTGTTCTTGAAAGCATGAATCAATCGTGCATCATTTGCAAAATGAGCAAGAATCCTGAGCTCAATCTGCGAATAATCCGCATCTACCAGTATGTGGTCTTCACTTGCCAGGAATACTTTTCTGAGCCGTCTGCCAAGGGGCAGCCGAACCGGTATGTTTTGCAGATTCGGCTCTGTAGAGCTGAGGCGCCCTGTAATAGCCACGGTTTGATTCAGGCTGGAGTGAATTTTCCCCGTCACTGGATTGATAACTTGACGCAGTCCATCTATATAAGTACTTTTCAGCTTGCTGTAAGTTCTGTATTCCATAATTAATGCAATAATTGGATGATGCTTTTCCAGTTTTTCCAAGACATCATGGCTCGTTGAATAACCCGTCTTTGTCTTTTTCTGGGTAGGCAGACCCAAACGGTCGAACAAGATTTCGCCGAGCTGTTTAGGCGACTGAATATTGAATGGCCCTCCGGACAGTTCGTAGATCTCTGACTCAAGCTGTCCTAATTTTGCAGTGATGAGAAGATCCATGTCCTCGATCTCTTTCAAGTCAACATTAAAGCCTTCATACTCCATGCTGGCCAAAACCTCAACCAAAGGCATTTCAACCTCATGAAACAGTTGAGTCATATTTTCATTTGAAATTTCATCCCTCATTTGAACGGCCAAATCAAAAATAGCTCTGGCATTGCTTTGAGCGAGTTTCGCGGCCTGCTGCAGCTCAACATCAAACAAAGCCACAGACTTGGCGCCTTTTCCAAAAACGGACTCATCATCAGGAATATTCATTTTTAACCGTTCGAATGCCATAGCAGAAAGTCTTTCATTAGTCCTGGAAGGATCAATCAAATATCGGGCAATGGCTATATCCATACATCCATTTTCCAACACATAGCCCAGATTATAAGACAATAAATACTCTCTCTTCAGATCATAGCTCCACTTTTCAATATCTCCACGAGGTCCAATTGTCATCAGAAATTCAGATGCCAGATTTTTTCCTTCTACTTCAGGAATAAAGCAAGATCGATTCTTCAGGGCAACGCCTACACCTCTGAAGCGCAGATCCCTGACGTGAATCTTTTCAATCAGACTGTAGATCGAAACCTGACCTGACCTCGCCGCTTCATCCATGAGATCCCTTAAAGCCGCAGAATCCTCAATCCACGAGACATCCTCTGAGGCCGTTTCAGGCGACGTACTATCCACATGCCCAGACTCCGACTTCAGCCGGCCCATGAGCGATTTCAGTTCATAAAGAGAAAACAAAGCTCTGGCCGCTTCAAGCTTAGGCTCTCTGAGTGAAAATTCTTCCATCTCAAACTCCAGAGGAACATTGGTCTCAATTCGCGCCAGCGACTTACTCATAAGCGCCTGGTTCCCAAAGGTCTCCACCAACCCTCGAAGGCGTTTGTTTTCAATATCTTCATAGTTTTGTACAACCGCTTCTACACTCTTATAGGTCTCCAGCAGCTTGATGGCTGTCTTTGGCCCAACGCCGGGAATCCCAGGGATGTTGTCTGACGTATCCCCACTAAGCCCTTTGAAATCAATGAGCTGCAGTGGTGTGAGACTGTACTCTTTAAGGATCGCGTCCGCATCATAAGTCTCTATCTGACTGATCCCCTTTTTCGTGATCAGCACCTCAATCTGGTCATCCACCAGCTGCAAAGCATCCTTATCCCCTGTTACAATCAGAACCTTCAAGCCACGCTCACCGCAGCGCTTTGATACTGTGCCAATCAAATCGTCCGCTTCAAAGCCTTCAAGTTCCATTCTATGAATGTTCAGGGCATCGAGGATTTCCTTCAAAATGGGCACCTGAACCCTGAGTTCCTCAGGCATCCCCTTTCGTGTTCCTTTGTACTGGTCATAGGCAGCATGTCTGAAAGTAGGCCCCTTGAGGTCGAATGCCACAGTCATGTAATCCGGCTCATAAGTTTCAAACATCTTATAAATCATGGATAAAAATCCATGAATCGCATTCGTTGGAACACCGTCTTTGTTGGTCAATGGTGGCAGCGCAAAAAAAGCGCGATTCAACAGACTGTTCCCGTCTATGATCATAATTTTTTTCAAATTTTTCCACTCCTCTGATCGCGTTGTCTTACAATGGGCTTAATTGTATGATGCCCATTAAATCTATTGTATCAGAAAATTGGCCAAAAAGCCTTTTCAAAGAACATTAGCCTATGGTTTCATTCGCGTTCCCCGCGCAGTGCGGGACAAATGACCATCGGCAAAAAACAAAATCCCAAACAAAAAACCCCCTTCCTTCGAAGGGGGCATAATCATACATTACAAACTTTGCTTTCTGTTTCTGAGATACTTCCTGACAAGTCTCAGCACCAGATAAAGCACTGCGCCAAAGATCAAAAGAAACGGCAGAATAGCCACCAGGCCGACCAGGATAGTTTGGAACATTTGAACCACCGCATTGATGCTGCGGATGAAGTTGGCTCTCATTCTTTCAAACAGATTGTCGTCAAGCGTTGTGATAGTACTCTCACTCAGTGGCTTCTCGTTAAGACTGACTTGAATGGACGACATTTGGAGGGATTTGTCATAGCTTTTGATAATCGCATTCAAACTGTCAATCTCCGTGCGGACATTGGCGAGCTGCAGATCGATTTCCATGATGTCCTCAATGACTTCCGCACGCGCGAGGAGTTCTCTGAGTCTGAGCTCTCTGGCTTCCAGGTTCTTGATCCTGCTCTGGGTATCCACATAGCTTTCCGTCACATCATAGGATGAAATGTTGGAATGCGTTACAGTACCCAAAGTCTTGATCTGCTGCATGGCGGCGTCAAAGCGGGTGCTTGGAATACGGAGGCTGACGGTTCCGCCCTGAATATCACCACGTCGGCCGTTGTTGTCATAAATAGGCGTCGAGTAGGTATCCGCGCTCTCAATATAACCCTCAAGGGACTTCACAATGTCTTCGATTTGGGCGTAAGCCGTATCAAACGTCTCGACCTCCAGGCTAACGGAACCATTTCGAATAATCATTTTGCCAAAGAGCGAAGGATCAAACACTTCCGCTGAACCTAACGGCGCACCTGGCTCCACCGGAGCTGACTGGGCTTCACCGAAACCTTTGGCGTTATTCATGCTTTCTTCAAAGACAACCGTCCCATCTCTGTCCATGGAAGCCGCGGGCATTTCTGCGGGTGCAGGGGCTCCACTTACGGCCATATCACTGGATGCTTCTTCAAGCTTAGCTTTTGTAAGCAAATTCCTCAACGGATTACCAGCCGTTCCTACGACAACTATGGCTATGATCAGCACGGCAGCGATCCCGCTCAGTACTTTGAATGACATCGAATGTGTAAAGTTAGAAATCTTTGATCTTTTTGAAACCAATTTCACATTGGCTTCTTCAACTAATCTGGCGTGAAGTTCTTCTTCAAACCCATCAGGCAGCGCTTTGAGTGGCATGGCAGCCAGCTCCCCCTTAAGAAGCGATAAGTCTTCAAGATAGGAACGGCAATCCGAACACTGTTCAAGATGCGCCTCAATTTCAGCCAGAGCACGGGGATCCATCTCATAGTTATCTCTTTCCAAATAATCGTGCAGATGGTCTATTGAACAGGTGTTAAGCATCAGATTGTCCCCCCTTCCTGAATCTTGGTGCTTCGTTCATTGAGTATTATGGTACGCAGACCGTGGCGTCCCCGGCTGATTCTGGATTTGACGGTACCCACTGAACAATTTTCAATAGCACCGATCTCTTCATAGGAAAAACCGTAAACGTCACGGAGCAGTACTGCAGTTTTTTGAAACTCCGGGATTTTTCCTAACGCAGAAAGCAACTGGCCAGCCACCTCTTTTTGCTCAAGTCGTACGGCAGGATCAGCAGATTCTTCAGCAACAAGTTGAATTGGGACTTTTTCTTCAGTGTCATCTACGGATAATGTCATTACCTTCTTGCGCTTTCTCAACTGATCGCGGCATGTGTTGACAGTAATGGTGTAGAGCCAGGTTGAGAACTCTGAGTTTTCCTTGAATTTGTCAAGACCTTTGAAGACCTTGATAAGCGTCTCCTGAGTCGCATCCTTCGCGTCTTCCTCATTGCCAAGCATTCTCCAGGCAATATTATAAGCGTAGACCTGATATTTGGAGATGAGCAGTTCAAAGCTGTGCACGTCGCCCTGCTTGCTCTTTTGGATCAATACTGCGTCATTGGATGTCAACTTGAATCCCTCCCTCGATCGAGGCTTTCAGTGCTTTAGACGCCGCACTGCCTCAATTGGTTCCAAGCATTCATACCCAAGCCGTAAAAAGATTCACACCTAAATGTGAAAATTACGCCAAGGAATCCTGTCCCGGCGAACGTCAGAGCAAGTTGCGGGAGATTGGCGAACGTCGCAGACATAACCTTATCGTGTCACGATCGGTTCAAATTAAAAACCGCAGCCGAAGCTGCGGTCAACCTTACCACTATCCCTCGAGTACCGGGATCCATTTATTTTGTTTGTATGGGTGAAAATAGGACTCCACAATCTCGCCGTTTCTGTCGAGGTACAGCGTGCCATGATGGAGGAAACTGTTCTTCATATAATACCTCAGATCGATCGCTTTCAACTCGATATGGTTGTCATGCTCCACCACTTCAAGGTGAATATTGGGGCTGAATCTTCTGAAATAGCGCCCAAGATTCGACTGATCGAACGTCCCAAGATGCCGAGAGTCTTTCTTGTAGTATTTTGCTATAATCTGAAGCTTTCGCGTAAAGAGATTATATTTCCCAACGATATGATGGCTTTTAGTATCTGCAACAAAATCCCATTTATAAAACGCTTTCAAGGATGGGAGAATTGTAACGCGCTTGAAGTCATACTGCCGTGAGATTGCCGTCGTCACGTGATGATGTGCCCTCTGCTTCATCTTCCACCTCATAGCCAGATAGACAGCAAACAAAAGCACAACAGTTGCGTACTGCAGAAGTGATTTTTCCCCCGAGAAAATCAAATAAATCGCCAACAGGGTAATAAACGGGTCATAAAGGGTCAGCAAGTTCAACTTGCGCTTTTTCTTAAACAGCATAGCGCCGTAGGAATTGAGAATGTCAAATATCGTATGGGATAATGCCCCCATCAGAGTCCAGAAAAATACTTCAAAGGACAGCGAACCCGGCATCATGACCGAGAGTCCTAGAGTGATCAAGCCGGAGAAAATAGTGAGTGCCGGCAGCGAATGTGACCATCCGCGATGATGCTTCAAATAGGTCATTTCGTCAGAAAACAGTCGAATGACCACGTCTGAATCAGGAATCATGGCACCGATTGCAGCGCCAATCGCAACAGGATTGTCCAGGCTTGGGGTGGTCCCTGAAAAAGTGGATATCGCGAGACCAATGACACCATGGGTTATTGGATCCATTTCACCGCTCCTCATAACATTATGTAAACATAATAACACATCTCCCCCCCAGTCACAAGGGCAAAGGAACAATAAAAAGGATGCACTTTCAAAGCGCACCCCCGTTGATTTTTTTATTTAGATGGCTTATAGTGCACAAGGGACTTGCCTTCCCTAATGAAGAGGTTAGTCCTTATCGCTATGTCTTCCTTTTTATCCTCACTCATTCTGGCGTCACTGGTAATGACCATATAGACAGGATTATTCTCGACAAACTGGAGCAAGTCCTCCGGATCATTCTTAAGCGCATCAGCATCTATTGCGATCTTATCGACTTTCAAGTATCCCAATCTGTAGTACTTCTCAAAGGAGTCCACGACAATGACAAAACGCGCCAATGCATCACGGTAATTATCGTAAAGATATTTTGAAAAATCAATGGACCGGTCATCGGAAAACGAGATCATCATAGCGTCTTTATGCCGGCTGAGCCAGTTCAATGAGCGTTTGAGATCCAGCGGCGTCAGACCGCCGCTCATTTTTGCATCCAGGAACGATTTCTTGCTGGCATCCTTAAGTGGTTGTTCCAGAAGTAATGAAAACTGTCCGATTGTTTCCATAGCGACGACTTCCCCATCCTCAGTCCATGAATAATCGAGCGCCAACACGCGATCACCTGCCTCATAAGCCATGTCCAGCGCTTCCTTTGTATTGGTCCCTTCAACGCCGTTTACAGGTGCCCCGCCCACAAAGACCACTTCCTGGCCGATAGTTTCAACACCATTCCCATTTTCAGCTCCGTCAGATTTTGCCAAATGACCAAAGTAGGTTGTTGCGTCTGCGAGAAGGTTATTGTCCAAAATATATTTGGACGCCTCGAATTCCTCCTTGATCTTATTGTATTGCAAATAGCAAAGGTTGATGTCTACCGGCGCTCCGGTTTTACGGTTCCAGGCTCTCGAGTTATTAAAGATGTAATCCCTGGACATTTCAAAGACATAGTCCTCACTAATAAAGGAACCATACGCAGTGTAGGCCTGGAATGCCGCAATGCCGCCTGTTGTATTCACCAGATCCTGTCCAAAAATCAGATAGTTGTCATTAGGAATCCCCATGAGATTCATAATTGTAGGCAGAAAATCGACTTGAGTGCCAATGTTGCTTACTGTTTCGTTGACGCCGGATTCCGGCGTATGGATAATCAGCGGAATATGAAGCATTTCGTCAAACTCATAAGGCTTTCCAAGAAAATCATCCAAAATTGTCTTGGACTCCAGATCTGTAATAACCAGCCCATGGTGATCACCATAGAGCGCTATGACAGAATTGTCATACATGCCGGCCTCTTTTAACTGATCAAAGAAATAAGCAAGCGCATTATCTGTATAACGCACAGATTGAAGGTAATCTCCAAAGAGAGTGCCCTGGTGCTCAGGTCTCAGTGTAATTTCCTGAAGATCAGCAGGCAATTGATAAGGATGGTGATTGCTGAGCGTAATAAAAAATCCGTAAAAAGGCTGCTGATAAGTCTTTAAAAGTTCAACGGACTGCTCATAAAACTCAAAATCATTCAAACCAAAGCCAAGAGGCTCAGTAATGGTAAAGTCCTTCTCACTGTAAAACCGCTCAAAGCCCTGGCCTGGATAAGCGAGATCCCGACCCCAAAAGTCGCCTTTGTACCCATGAAACGCAAGCGCGGTATAACCTTCATCCCTGAGCTGCCACGGTAAACCTCTGAAGGCGTTTTCCTGATAGAGCGCGTAAGATTGACCATAGACAGTCGGATAGATAGAATTATTGGTCGCGAACTCAGCATCTGATGTATTTCCCATACCTAGCTGCTGATAATAGCTGTCAAAATAGAGCGAATCATGTCCAATTAATGAATTTAAAAAAGGCGTTAATTCCTGACCTTCATAGTCTCTATTGACCACAAAATTTTGGAAGGACTCAATCTGGATGACGATTAAGTTCCGGCCTTCCCCAATCCCCCAATACTTTTGTGCCTTTAGGGCTTCAAGATCCTGATAGATCGCGTTTTTCTGTCCGACTGCACTCAAGATCTCCAATTGATCCGTCTGCAAATTCATTACTTTTCCACTGACACTGGCAACAAGGTCCTCGACATGAAAAGTAAAAAACTCTCTGGCACCAATCTTTTCGGTATAAGCAATTCTAAGCTGCGGCACTGAAAACAGAACACCCATGACTGCGGGCAATATCACGAGCAACCGCCAGCGAATCGAAAAGCGTTCCCCCTGTTTGTGGAGCATTGCTGTTAATAGAACCCAGAGGGGGATATCTATCAAAGCTATAAAATGCTTTGGCGATAAAATTGCCAGTATACTGTCTCCAATATCTCCAACCACACCGACATTCTGCAGGATCTTGACGGTGGCTCTGGCGTTGAATTGCTTAAAGTAGACAACATCGACCAAAAATATGACGGATACCACGCTATAGATCACTACAAAGATCCATGCCCCTTTGTGTTTTCCCGCCTTTTCCAGGGCGAAAAATATCCACAAGGCCATCATTACTGTCAGAATTATGGTCATCAGACTACCTTCTGACATTTGGATCATCTCATAATAAAAGTGCCACTTTAGGCTCATCAGAGCAACGAGTGCAATTAACAAAAGTAATATCTTCTTCAAAGCATTCACCAGTTCCTTTCTTCACTTGATGATTATATTACAAACAAACCCCTATATACCATAGGATACCGTTTTTTAATATTTGAATTGTTCAAAATTAACTCTTGAACTCAATGTATACTCTGTGCTATTATAATTCTTGCAGGTCATGATTTATGCCTGATTGCGCCCGAGTGATGGAACGGCAGACATAGCTGACTCAAAATCAGCCGCCGCGAGGCGTGGCGGTTCGAATCCGCCTTCGGGCACCAAAAGAATAAAGCCCCTGAAGCAGATGCTTCAGGGGCTTTATTCTTTTGGTCATTTAAGTGTCTCTGCACTCACATTCCGGCTAGATCTTATGATGGCTGTTATAGTTGGCCAGCCCAATTTCTGATAGAAAAACAGCATCTTCCACTTTTTCACCCTCATAAGTCCAAATATTGATACGTCCTTCCGGAGTCTCCAGCTGACCCTCAGTCACACCTTCAAGCTTAGGCACCGAAACCCTGAAGACCAGCCTGATATAGTCCGGATCGTTGAAAAGCGTCACGAAGATTGCATTGTCTTTGTCCACAAAATCGACCCGGTCTTCAAAAAAGACAGGCTCGAAACCTGTTCCTATTATTCGATAGATTACCTTGATCAAATTAAAACCATGCCCGTTAAACCTGTATCGATACCCTTTCATTTTGTAGACCCCCTTCAGGCTTTTTAATCTCAGATTGTATTTGTCATTAAACCCCGCACAATCCTCAGCAGTACTCCAGCACACTTCCTGAACCAACCTCCGTTAAAGGAAGCGTCTGCATCAATCTGCATTTAGAGGCGAGATCTGTGCAATGACTGGCATGAAGCTGTTTCAGGTCAAGTGATTCAAAAAATCTCACCGTGCCCTCCAGCTGCTCTTTTGTGGGCTTCTGAAGATGCAGACCTCCCACCACATCTATGACTTTTCTCGTTTCATTCAGTGTCATAGCGTGCTCTACAATATTGACAATACCGCTATGGGAACACCCTGATATTATGACAAGTCCGTCTTTTCCCAAATAGGATAATCCGGTGTCATCCAATATAAAATCCTTTTCCCAGCTTTGCCCGCGACGAGTTTGTCCAATGGCGAGCTTGCCTTCAAAATCATTTTTTCTTGGAATTTCACCCAGATACATCATACCGCTTCCCAAATTGACGGCTGACTTAGTTAGAACGACGTCGAAGACATCTTTGTAATCCTCAATATTAAAATTGACGCCATACACTTCACCGTCCAGCCCTTTTTCATAAAAGGCCTCCGGATGAGCGATCAGCCTGACGCGGTCCGGTCTGCGGCGATTTAGCCGCAAATGCCCAGCCAGCGCCGGGAGTCCCCAGGTATGATCACTATGACCATGTGACAGCACTAATAGGTCCACTTCAGAAATTTCGAGTCTCAGTCGTCTCGCATTCTCCAGGAACACCTCTGAATAGCCTGTATCAAACATCAGCTTCGTGTCGCCCGACTCAATCCATGCGCAGAAGGCAGGCTCAGCGAGAAAATACTGATCCACCAGGGTCTGATTGTCAACGAGCAGTGTGATCTTCAAGTGGCATCCTCTCCAAACTCAAACTTTTTCACTTGTGAAATATCATACCCAATTGAAGCCCTCACGATTCAAAAAACCTGAAGACTTCAATGGAC
Source organism: Acidaminobacter sp. QWL-03 (assembly GCF_058683855.1). Taxonomy (NCBI): domain Bacteria; kingdom Bacillati; phylum Bacillota; class Clostridia; order Peptostreptococcales; family Acidaminobacteraceae; genus Acidaminobacter; species Acidaminobacter sp. QWL-03. The sequence goes on along the minus strand of NZ_CM178752.1, from coordinate 554,172 downwards.
CCCCTTAGTCATTTTCAAAAAAAACGAGACACCCCCTATGGATGCCTCGTCCGGTTCTAAAATTGTTTGCACGTACAGCTTGGGATCAACTATCAGGAATTGGCATCCGTCAAGGTCACTTCGAGCTCCAGTGTGCTGCCGCCGCGTACGACTCTGACAGTCACCTTGTCCCCTACCTCACGCTGCGCTAAAAGCTCCGAGAGTTGTGTCATGGTCTCAATCCTCGTGTCATCCACTGAGATGATGACGTCTTCTGCAGTGATCCCTGCAGATTCGGCGCCAGAGCCTTCAATAACGCCCCGCACATAAATTCCAATTGGAATGCCATAAGCCTCAGCGGTTTCAGCATTGATTTCCATGCCATAGATGCCAAGATACGGCCTTGACACAAATCCTTTGGAAGCCAGTTCGTTGACGATTGGTACAGCCGAGTTGCTTGGAATGGCAAAACCAATACCCTCAACGTCAGTGTTTGCTATTTTGATCGTATTGATTCCTATGACCTCACCCCTGGAATTGACAAGGGCACCGCCGCTGTTTCCGGGATTAATAGCGGCATCCGTCTGAATGAGTTTAAGCGAATTCTTATCCTTGATTTCCCTGTCAACCGCGCTGATTACCCCCACAGTAACAGTGCTGTTATAGCCGAGAGGATTACCTATGGCGATTGCAACTTCACCCACTTTAAGATTATCAGAGTCTCCAAACTTCGCCGCTTTGACTGTGCTGAGAACCTCAGCCGGGATGTCTGCCGCAGGAATTCTGATGATCGCCAAATCCGTTGATTTGTCCTTGCCAACAATTTCAGCCTTAAAATACTGATCCGGCTTCAGCTGAACCATGACTTCTTTTGCATCCGCGACCACGTGTTCATTGGTCAAAATGTCCACGGAATCAGCCGTCACAGCGAAGATAACGCCGGAACCCGAAGATTGCGCCGTACGCTCCATGTTGAAGAAATCCGTATACGTTACCGTGCTCGTGATGCTGATGACGCTTGGGCCAACCGCCTCGACAATGGCCGCGATATCCGCATTGTCTCCAGCGCTTGCTGCAATCGCGCTTTCAGTTGCTGGCTGTGTGGTCAGGACAGGCGCTTGCGTCTCGTCCGGCATTAAATAATTCTTGAAAAACATAGCCCCCGCACCTGCAGAAAAGCCGCCGACGACCGCCATGATCAGAATGATGACCAGCAGTTTAGCAAAGCTGTTTGATTTTGTTTCTGCCGATGGTCGTTTATTTGTCTGCGTTTCAGGTTCAGAAGACGTTGGTTGAAAATCTTGTTGATCCATACTTTCACCTTCCTGTTTGATTAAATAGTGCTGTGACGCAACTGTTAACACTGGTAATCTTATTGATAGCTCAAGTTTAGAAAAAATTTGTGAAGATTTTATGAACAGTTTCTAAAAAAACATTTTCAAAATAATTAATTTTTCTATAGTTCACCGGGTGCAATCTCTAGATTTGCCAGCTCACGAACGGAAGGGTCAACTGAAAAACAACACCCAGCTCAGGTGTGCTGATGACTTCAATGCGTTCATCATGCACTTTTATGATTTCGCGAACAATGGCCAGTCCCAACCCAGAAGAATCCCTGTGCTCGCTCCTTGCCCGGTCGAGTTTTGAGAAGCGCTGCCAAATTTCGTTCAGTTCTTCAGGCAATAAAACGACACCGGTATTTCTTATGCTGACCAGGACCTTGTGTTCCTGTAGTTCCGTTTTTATTTCAAGAGTCCCATTAACATCCACAAACTTGACTGCGTTATCGATTAAGTTTTGAAATACACTTTGGATCCCTGCGTAATCTGCATAAGTCTGGCAGCCAGACTCCATAAAATCAACAATGACATGAAGCTTCTTGCTTTCAATTCTCCCTTCAACTTTATCAAGTTCGTTGAGAATTAATGCATGCAGATCAAAATAGGTTCTTTCAAGTTCCAAATGCCCACTCTGCATTTTTGACAAGTCCAATATATCGTTAACCAGCTTTGTCAGTCGTTCGCTCTCGTTTAAAACTATGGTGAGATATTTTTCTTGTTTGTCCGGTTCTGATTTGCCTTCCAGCAATATTTTGGTATAACCAATGATGGACTGCAGCGGAGAGCGCAGGTCATGACTCAGATTCGAAATGAAATTTTGTTTCGTATGCTCCAGCTTCATAAGCGCTTCAGCCATGGTGTTCAAGCTTTGCGCAAGTTCACCGATCTCGTCCTGGCGCTTACTTTGGATGCGCTTGTCAAAATTGCCGCTGGTCACATGCCTGGCAATTTCATTGAGATCATTAATCTCTCTGCTCATGGCTCTGGAAAAAGTAAACAGCATCAAAAGCGCCACAACAGCACTGAGTCCGAGTCCCATAGCAACTGCAGTATTTACATCTTGAGCAGTCATGCTGATCTCTGGGATGGACGCCATTAAAAACAAGACATATTCAACCTCAAAATTTATAAAAATTGGATATCCAATCAAGAGGTACTGATCCTGTCCAAACTGACTGAGCTTAGTGCGCTTAGTAATGACGTCTCCTGAATACATCATTTCCAGGTCATAGCTGCTGATCTCCGCTTCTTCTATAAGATCCGTCACATTGGCATCTGACATAAACACACGGCCTTGGCGGTCAACCAGCAGCACTTGAGCGCCTAAGTAATTTTCAAGTGACTGCACTTCAATTTCCAATCTCTGCACATCCAGGATGCCACTCGAGGCGGCATCTGAATAAATCTGCTGGAAAGTCATGGCTTTGTCCAGCAAAATTTCTTGCTTTTGACTGATCATCAGACTGTTGATGGCGATATTGACACCAATAACAATGAAAGCAAAAGAAATCAATAGTATGATGACATAGAGCATGGACAGTCGATAATAAATGGTTCTCAAAAAATCACCACCTGATCAGATTGAAAATTTATACCCCACACCCCAAACGGTTTTAATCTCCCAAGCGTCGTGCTCAGGCAGTTTTTCTCTGAGACGCTTGATATGGACATCCACGGTTCGACTCTCACCTACATAGTCAAAGCCCCAAACCCTGTCCAAAAGCTGCTCTCTCGTAAAAACCTGATTTGGATGCGAAGCGAGAAGATAGAACAGCTCGAGTTCCTTAGGCGGCATAACGACTGGCTTGCCCTTACAGGTGACCGCAAAGCGTCCCAAATCAATAATCAGATCAGGAAACTCCAATATTTTGCTGTCTTCTGAGTTTCCGCTGTATCGGCGAAACACCGCTTTAATTCTTGCCATCAATTCGCTGGGGTCAACCGGCTTGACGAGATAGTCATCTGCGCCAAGCTCAAGTCCCATGACTTTATCAATAGTCTCCCCTTTGGCGGAGAGCATGATGATTGGCACGTTGCTGAGCTTTCTAAGTTCCGCGAGCAACTCAAAGCCATTAAGCTGAGGCATCATAATATCCAGCAGCACAACCTCCGGCATCTCAATTTTAAATAGTTGAACGGCCTTTGTGCTGTCGTTTATGGGGATGACATGATAACGCTCTTGTTCAAGATAAATCTTCATCAAATTCAAGATATTGGGGTCATCATCAACCACCATAATTTTTTTCTTCATGACGCTCCCCCATTCATCAGTTACTTTTGCTGACAATTAGTAATTTCAATAGTATACATACCTCAATTTGACTTTCATAATCCTATTCATGTGATAGAATAGAATGGAATATGGCGCTCCGGAGTAACGAACGGCGGGATTGGTTTTTTAACCCGTCCTGAAACAGATCCAACCGCAGCAGCTGTCGAGGAGTGGTAATATGGATTTCAAACAATTGGAAAGCTTTGTTATGATCGCAAAATTGAAGAGTTTCTCCAGAGCGGCGGAAAAGCTGTATTTGACGCAGCCCACCATCAGCAATCACATTCATTTGCTTGAAAAGGAATTAGGCACTGTATTGTTTAACAGAACGAATAAGCAAATCTCCCTGACACAGGCCGGTGAAATATTTTGTGAGCACGCCATCAGCATCCTTAATAAAAAGGAGCATGCTTTTTTTTCACTGGAAGAGTATAAAGGCAAAATTGAAGGCATCCTCGAAATCGCTTCAAGTTCAATCCCTGAGCAGTACTATCTGGCGGACGCGCTCAAACGCTTCAGTTTGATCTACCCTGATGTCAGGTACAATCTGATGAAGCACGATACGTCTCAGGTCATTGAAAAAATTCTCTCCGGAGAAATTGATTTCGGTATCGTAGGCGCTAAGCCGGAATCCGCGCAGCTTGACTGCATTGAAATCATGGAGGATGAAATTGTTTTGGCAGGACCTGTTGACGGTGTGGACGCCATCAAAACTGAACTCATGCCTGAGATTGCTCTGATCCTTCGAGAGCAAGGTTCTGGAACCCGTTCAGCCGCCATGAGATTTTTAAAAGAACATGCAGGGCTGGATCCCGAGACACTAAAAATCATTGCTGAAGTCGAGAGCAACGAGACCATTAAACGTATGGTGGAGTTGGGGATGGGGTATAGCTTTTTCTCGCTGCAATCTATCCAGAAGGAACTCTCTGAAAAACGTCTGAAACTGATCCCTTATAAAGATGCTAAAATCAACAGGTCTTTCTATTTCGTCTTCCACAAAAAAAGGGTTCTTTCTCCACTGTCTGATACTTTTAAGAGCTTTATAAACGAAGATAAGAAAAATAAACCCTTATAAAATTTATTGTGTGCAGTCCAGCGACCATCGGCAAAAGGGCATTGAGGGTTTTGTTTTATAATAAAACAGGCGTCCAAAGAAGTGACTCAGTGTCACATTCAATGGTCCGCCTGTTTTTTTATCGATTCAGGAAGGCCATATAGCCTTTTGCAGCCATATAAAGATCTGCTTTGCTGATCACTTCATAGGGGGCATGCATGCTTAGAACCGGCACGCCGCAGTCTATGACCTCAGCGCCTTTATTGGCAAGGATATAAGCGATTGTCCCTCCGCCGCCCTGGTCGACTTTCCCCAGTTCACCGACCTGCCAGCTGACTTTGTTGGCTTCAAAAAGACGCGCCACTTTATCAAAATATTCACCGTTGGCGTCGCTGCTGCCGGACTTACCGCGCACACCGGTATATTTCATAATTTCAAGTCCCCGGCCCATCATGCCGGAATTTCGCTTGTCGTAGGCCTCTGAGTAGTTTGGATCGAAACCTGCACTGACGTCTGCAGAAAGCACTTCCGTCTTTGCAAGGGCGCGCCTCAGCATCAAATCGTGATAAGTCCCGGCTTGAAGGAGCATCAGCTCCGCTACAGTTGTTTCAAAAAACGCGGATTCTGCACCCGTATTGCCCATGCTGCCCACTTCTTCTTTATCAGTGAAATAAGCGATTGCGGTCTTCTCCGGGTTTTGAACGCCCAATATGGCCTCGAGGCTGGCGAAAGCGCACACGCGGTCATCATGTCCATAAGAGGAGATCATCCCGCGGTCAAGTCCAACATCCCTGGCTTCCCCGGCTGGGACTATTTCCAGTTCCGCTGTTACCAGTTCGCGCTCAGTGATCCCATAGCGTGATTCAAGGAGTTTCAGCAGATGCAGTTTCACTTTGTCCTTGAGGTTCTCCTCTGAGGCTGCCGCGCTATCCGAATCGCCCTTGGACAGCGGCACGCTGCCGGCAAGTACGTTGAGGCCTTCACCAGTTATGGCTTCTCCCAGTGGCTTTGTGACTTGATCTTTGGCAAGATGCGGCAAAAGATCTGTGATAAAGAGAACAGGATCGTTCGCGTCTTCACCAATTCGAATTTCCACCAGCTCTCCGTTTTCTTTTCTGGCCGTGCCATGCAGGGCGAGTGGAATTGAAGTCCACTGATATTTTTTGACACCGCCGTAATAGTGGGTCTTCATAAACACCATGTCAGAGTCTTCATAAAGAGGCATTGGCTTCAGATCCAGGCGCGGTGCATCAATGTGGCTGCCTACAATGTGCATGCCTTCCTCAAGACCTGCCTTACCTACAACAATCATGACAAGCGCCTTGCCGCGATTGAGGCGATAGAGCTTGTCTCCTGCATTTGGCTTATAGCCCTCAGTCAGTGCGTCCATATTGAGATACCCATGGCTTTCAGCGATGCGTTTGATCTCTGCAGCACAGAGTCGCTCTGTTTTGCCCAGAGTTATGAAGGATTTATAGCGTTCACCCATTTCAAAAACTGCAGCAGTTTCGGTTTCATCCAGCTGCTCCCAGACTATGGGAAAGCTGTGAGTCAGCCGGTCTTTTATGGAGGTATTGCGGTCTGTATGCGCTTGATTAGTCGACATAATGTCACCTCATTGGTAGGGTTTGTCCTGGTTTGTTTACTTACTACTAATTCAATTTCTCTTTAAATTTTTGTGGTGTGCCCGTCTTTTGGTCTTCGACTGGATTTCCATCCTCATCCACATACCTGACTTCAATGTTGTCCAGCTGGCGTCTGAAGTTCTCTCGAAACGCCTCCAGGTACTCTTCTCTAAGAAGCTTTTGTTCAATTTTTTCTGATTCAGTCAATGAACCATTTTTTGCTTTGTTCGCTAAAATATTGATTCTGTCCAGTTTTTCTTTGGATAACATAGTATCAACTCCGTTTAGTTTTAAATCCGCTGCCAGATGACTTTGTTTTGGCACTTTGGCGCGCACCGCCTTTTGTGTTATTGCGAGAAAGTCCTTTTTCAGTACTGTGGTCAGTTCTGACCGATTTGTCAGTTCTGACGGATTTGTCAGTTCTGACGGATTTGTCAGTTCTGACGGATTTGTCAGTTCTGACGGATTTGTCATTTTTGACCGATTTATCCTTTTCAGCGGTTCTGCCCTTGCCTCGGACATTTGTACCGCTGCCCGTTCCACGCCTTTGATCCGGAACTTTCGAGCCGTCTCGCGGCTTGATCAGGCAGTTGGGACCAAACCCTATAAGATCCGTGCGGCCAGCCTGGATAAGCGCTTTATAGACCAGCTCGTAATTCTGCGGCCTTCCAAATTGAAGCAGCGCACGCTGCATTTTCTTTTCTTCTTTGCTCTTCGGCACATATACCGGTGTCATATCACGTGGATCCAGCTCCGTATAAAACATGGTGGTCGAAAGTGTTCCCGGCGTCGGATAGAAATCCTGAACCTGCTCAGGCTGATAACCTATCTTCTTAAGATAGACGGCTAGTTCGATAGCGCTGTGCAGCGTGCTTCCGGGGTGTGAACTCATCAGATACGGCACCAGATATTGCTCCAGTCCGCATTGCTTGCTGAGCTCAAAAAACCGGTCCACAAATTTGCCATAAATTTTGCCGGCTGGCTTTTGCATTTTATCCAGCACTTCCCCAGCAACGTGCTCCGGTGCAACCTTAAGCTGACCGCTGACGTGATGCTGAACCAGTTCCTTAAAGAAAGCGGGGTTTGGATCAGCCATCAGATAATCATATCTCAGTCCGGAGCGAAGGAAGACTTTCTTGACGCCCTCTACCTGGCGCAGCTTGCCTAACAGCAGTCTCAGATCTTCATGGTCGATTTCGAGGTCCTTGCAGGGTGCAGGATACAGACACTGCTTATGCTTGCACGTACCCAGCCTGAGCTGCTTTTTGCAGGACGGTGCTCTGAAATTAGCCGTAGGCCCGCCAACGTCGTGAATATAACCCTTAAAGTCGCGATCCTGAACAATCCGTTTCGCCTCTTCGAGAATGGACTTATGGGACCGACTCTGAACAATTCTCCCCTGATGATAGGTCAAGGCACAAAACGAACAGGAACCAAAGCAGCCACGTTCTGAAATAATTGAGAACTTGACTTCTTCAATGCCCGGAACCCCGCCCAGACTCTGATAGGCCGGGTGAATGTCTCGTTTATAATCCAGCGCATAAACCTGGTCGAGCTCGCTGCGATTCAGCGGCATGGCCGGGGGATTCTGAACGAGCCATCTGGTGCCGTGGGCCTGCATCAGCGTCTTCCCGCGAATGGGATCCTGCTCATCATATTGAACCATGAAGGCCTTTGCGTAAGTTCTCTTATCTGCCGTCACTTCTTCAAATGAAGGAATTTCTACAGCATCATAAACCTCATCCCGGGACGCGGCAACATAGCAGGTACCGGGAATATGACGGATATATTTAGGCTCAAAGCCCTGATTCATCAAATTTGCTATTTCGACAATCTGATGCTCTCCCATGCCGTACACCAAAAGATCCGCCTCAGAGTCAACGAGGATGGATCTGCGAACTTTGTCATCCCAGTAATCGTAATGGGCAAAACGTCTGAGGCTCGCTTCAATGCCACCAATGATAATAGGCATTTTGGAAAAAGTTTCTCTAATCTTTTGAGTGTACACAAGGGTTGCACGATCTGGTCTCAAATCCATCTTTCCACCGGGCGAATAGGCATCTTTGTCTCTTCGCCGCTTGCTGACGGAATAGTGATTGACCATGGAATCAATATTTCCTGCTGTCACCAAAAATCCCAGTCTTGGGCGTCCGAATGTCTTAAAGGCCTCTGTGGTTTTCCAGTTGGGCTGAGACAGAATTCCGACTTTAAACCCAGCATCCATCAGTACGCGCCCAATGACCGCCGCACCAAAAGTAGGATGATCGATATAGGCATCACCAGTGACAAGTACAAAGTCCACGCGCTCCCAGCCGAGCGCGCTCAGATCCTCTTGATTGACAGGCATAAATCCCTGATTTGACATACAAAACTCCTTATAGGTGTGGATGAGCTCAAGTGTTTGACAACCTGCGCCCAAAGGGTGCTTACAGCACCTGTGATTTCATTAACCCGGGCTTGCTCCCGGACATTTCATGGTACATGGCTTCGATCTCATTAAAGATGATCCCGAGCCCGGCCTCAATTTCCTTTTCATCTATGGCTGCAATGCTGAGCCTGAAGGATGAGCTCTTCAGCTGCAGATGATAAAAGGTACTCCCGGACAAAATCGCCACACCTTTCTTGTTCAGCCGCCACATCAATTCATCCGCATTGAGGGCTGCATCCATGGTAATCCAGTAATTATAGCCGCCTTGCGGCAGATGATAGTGGATCCATGGCACATCGTGTGACTGAAGATAACGCGTGATAACAGCATGACGCTTGTCATAGATGCGCTTCATGAGAACGATTTGACGGTCCCAAAGGCCCTTTCGTATATACAGATCGAAAGCACGCTGCAATAGTCCTGAAGTGGATATGTCTGTGGCGTGCTTGGCGAGGGCAATTTCATCCTGCAGCGCCTCAGGAACGACCATGTACCCCAGTCGCAGCCCAGGCATCAGTACTTTGGAAAAGCTCTTGACGTAAATAATTCTATCATAGGGATCATAGGCGCTCAGTGGCGATACAAGCGCATCACCGGTATTTAAATCCGCAGCATAGTCGTCTTCAAGGATCCACGCCCCGCAGGATTTCGCGATTTCAATCAAGCCTCGCTTTTTCTCGTCACTGTAGCAATATCCCGTAGGATTTTGAAAGTTGGGCATAACATAAATGAGTTTGGGCTTCAACTTTTTGGCTTGTTGACTTAGGGCCTCCAAGTCAATGCCGTCCTCCTGGATGGGGATTTCAACAATTAGAGCGCCCTTGAGCTTGAAACTTGCAAGCGCGCCGGTGTAGGTTGGGGCTTCGACGAAAACATAATCGCCATAATCCAGTACGGATTTCGCGACAAGATCGATCCCTTGCTGAGCTCCGGAAATGATTTGAATCTGGTCCGGGTCAAGAGCGACTTTAGATCCTCCGAACATAGCGGACAGAGACTGTCTAAACGGAAAAAAGCCCTGGCTCTCGTGATAGCCAAAGGCATAGCCCTTATCCCGTTCCAGTACTTCGTCAATGACGATTTTAAAATCCTTAACCGGAAAGAGATCCGCTGTGGGGGATGAAACCGAAAAATCATAAGGCACAATACGATGACGTTCCTCCGTGTCCCTTTCATTTTCCAGTTCATCTTCAACAGGCGCGACATAGGTACCGCTGCCGATTTTCTTATAGACCAGCGCATCTTCTTCCAGGAGCTTGTAAGCATTGACAATGGTGACATTGTTGACACCCAAAATAGCGGACAATTTGCGAATAGGCGGAAGCTTTTCATGAGGCTTGATGGAGTTGTTGAAAATCAGGGTGCGCAAATGCTTATACACCTGAATGTATAAGTGCTCCTGATCCTGCTTATCAATGGTTATTCCATAATAAGGCTGCATGTACTTCCTCCTTGCCGCATTCACTTTTATCTTGCATTCGCAAAAAAAATCTTCATTCAAAAAATGAAGATATCTCCAGAGTGCCGTCAAGGATGAAATTCAGCACCACACTCCACCTAAGTGGGTGTACTGTTCCAGAGTTCTGGCGTCCGGTCTGGCCGGCTTGTCATCTCTCAGAAAACACGTGCTCCCTATAATATGCCAGTGGTTGAATTTTATCCGTAATAACGCACACCCCAGAGTACTGATTACATTATAATACAAGTTAGCAATAATATCAAATCTTGAATGCATCCGAGACGGCATCCGAGTCGCGAAGCTGCGTCAGGAGACGCTCGAAATCTTCCGGAAGCGGCGCTTCAAAGCAGTGGTATTCGCCCGTCCTCGGCAGTCTGAAACAGAGTTTGAAGGCATGGAGTGCCTGTCGGTCGATCAGGTCGGACCCTTCGTGGTACAACGTGTCTCCCACCAGCGGATGTCCCAGGTGGCTGAAATGCACACGGATCTGGTGCGTCCTGCCTGTTTCGAGACGCACTTCCACCAGTGTCGCGCTGCCAAAGCGCTCCCTGACCCAGAAATGGGTGGTGGACGGTTGACCATCGGCCATCACCTTGCGCTCGACCTGATCTTCATCCGGTCTGCCAATAGGCGCCTCAATAGTGCCTTCCTCAGCCTCGACCCGGCCGTGGACCAGCGCCAGATACCGTTTCTCCACCTCATCCCGCTTCATCTGCTCCGTCACCACATGCTGCGCGTACGGATTCTTGGCAATCAGAAGCAGCCCGGACGTGTCCCGGTCAAGGCGGTTGATGAACCTGATTTTTGGGTTGATGCCCCGCTTCTTGAAGTGCATGGCAAGGCCGTTGCCGATAGTCCCGGAAGGATAACTCTTGGTCGGGTGCACCACGACAAAAGGCTGCTTATTGATCAAAACCAGATCGTCACTTTCATAAACCACTTCAATGGGAATTGCCTCAGGCTCGAAATAGTTTTCCTCAATCTCCATCTGATAAGTGATCAAATCTCCGGTTCTGACAAACCCATTGACCGAAACAGGACGGCCATTCAGGAGCACATCCTTTCGATTCTTTCCGTTTCTTACCTGACGGACAGATAAATCCATCCACTGTACCATTACATCTATGATTTTCATTCCGGTTTGGGCTTCCTCAATCCGGAAGTCCAACCTGTCATGTCCCAGCTGTTCAAACATGTTTCTGACGCCGCCTTCCCAAATTCTTGAGCTCAAATGCCAAAGGCGAGAACCATAAAAGCATTTGTCTTGGATTCCTGGACGACAATATAGCGTCCGAATTTTTCATCACAGTATTCATAAAAGGCCATGGTGACCTCCAGAGCGTCTCCAAAGTCCAGAACGCTGACTTGGACGCGCTTCCAACCCGACTTCTCGAGATAGGCCACAGCTTCAGGGGTTAAAAGTTCGGCTGGCACTGATCCAAAGATATTGCCGTGCAGGGTTAGGTATTCGGTCCAAAACGCGTTGTGGGCTGCCTCGGCGCCAGCCTCGGCAAGCTGCCTTGCCCGGGTCTCCACAAAATGATCCAGATAATCGCCGTCATAGACGTTTTCGACTGTTACCGGCTTCATTAGAAATGAGATTTCATTAATGAGTTCATGCTTATATTTTAATCTCAAAGCTTCATCACGACGCTTGGCATAGTCGATTTCATCCTGAACGGACAGCTCAATATCATCGCAAATCAAGCGGATTCTCTTAATGGCTTCCACAACATTCTCTGCCTCTCCGCGGGTCAGCGCCCTGTCCAGGTCAATGAGCATATTGCTGAGTTGATTCGTCTTCAGGTGCATTTGAGGTCACCTCCGTGTACTATTAACCTTTACATTATATCAAAAAAGCGCTCGACTGCAACGTTAAGGCAACAAACGAAGGAGACGGATGCCATCGACAAACACCATAAACCTCAGGATCCACTCATTCGTGCAAAACAAAAGGAAGATGAATCAGGCAGCGATCTATAAACTGCACTCTTTCATCTTCCTTTACTTTGTTGGATCAGAAATTCAAATTAATACCCTAGTATAGAATAACCGCAATCCACGTGCAGAACTTCACCTGTCACGCCACTGCCCAGACTGCTGAGCAGGAACACCGCCGCGCCGCCAATCTCTTCCGTAGTTACCATGCGTCTCATAGGCGCACGGTCGACAAAATTCGAAGACAGATTGCTGAAGCCGCTGATGCCCTTTGCTGCCAGCGTTTTCACCGGTCCGGCCGAGATAGCGTTGATTCTGAAGCCAAGTGGTCCAAGATCATGTGCCAGATAGCGAACGCTCATTTCCAGCGCTGCCTTTGCAACACCCATGACATTGTAATTCTTGACGACGCGCTCGCCACCGAGGTACGTCAGCGTCACAATGGATCCGCCCTCTTCCAGTATTGGTAGAGCATGCTTAGTCACAGCGACCAGCGAAAATGCACTGATGTCCTGGGCCATGCTGTAGCCGGATCTGGAGGTATTGTAATAATCACCGTCCAGTTCATTTTTATCTGCGTGCGCTATGCTATGTACCACACCAAAAATCTTGCCTTCCTTAGATGCGATCTCATTGAACGCTTGTTCAATGCTGGCATCCTGGGTGACGTCACACTCAATCATACGCACGCCGGTAATGCCCTCTTCCTCGACTAACTTTTCAAGCCCTCTGAGGCTCTTTTCCCCGTAATAAGTAAAAATGAGCTGCGCGCCTGACTCGATCAGTTTTCTGCTGATGCCCCACGCAATACTCCATTTATTAGCCACACCCATTACCAGAATCTTTTTCTGATTCAATAAGCTCATGGTAACCTCCATTTATAATTAGTTATTAGTATCTGATCACAATCTTTTACCATTATAAAGGATTGAAAAGGTAAAATCAAGTCCTGTTATCCCTTTGACAATCTATGCCCTCACCGCCGCATACACCTCATTTCAACCATTTCCTTGCAAAGGTCCTTCATAGATGTTGTGGACTGTTTACTTAAAATGGGTATGAGTTGTAATGATTCGGAGGTGATCTCGGTGAATTCAATTATCTTGTCCAAGCTAAGCCTGATCGCGCTGGGGCTTTTCTTCCTGTTTCTTTTCTATACCCAATTGATCCCGCTGCTGTTTGTACTGCTCCCATTTTGGCTGGGTTATCTGCTTTCACGGCCTTTGTGCAGCATAGTGGATCGCGTCAAATCTGGTCTTAGTCTGCCGGATTCGCTGATCACCCTGGTGTTGATGGCTCTTTTTATTGGTTTGGGCGGTTTTATTATTTTCAGGCTCGGCATCATTATTGTGCTCTCAATTAAAGAATTGCTGCCCATGGTTCCCGGATGGATTGAAAGTCTCACAAATTACAACGAACGTGTCCTGAATGTCATTGAAAAAGTTTTCCTCAACCTTCCCGAAGAGTCCGCCGGTTTTCTGACCACCGCTTGGTCAGGTTTTTTAGGCTCCCTTGCTTCAGTGTTCTCAGAGGCAGCCACGTCCTCTTTCAGCATGCTAAAATCGCTGCCGCGCCTGGTCGTCTCACTTCTCGTCATTATAATCTCCACATTCTTTTTTACAGTCGACAGAAAACGCATTGAAAAGCTGTTCAGACCGTGGATTCAAAAGTATATCAGCGACAACCAGTATATTCAAACCTTCAAACAGGATGTCCTCAAAGTCGTCGCAGGCTACTTCAAGGCCCAGCTGACCTTGATGACCATTACATTTGCAGTCTCCCTGGCAGGCTTATTGATTCTGAGAGTGCCAAATGCGCTTCCAATAGCCGTCGGCATAGGTCTGGTGGATGTTGTGCCGGCTCTGGGACCTGCGGCGGTTTATGTGCCGTGGGCGCTTTCAAAGCTGATCCTGTCTGATGTCTCCATGGCGGTTAAACTGCTGATTCTTTATGCCGTTGTCACAGTCACCAGACAAATGCTTGAACCTAAAATTGTAGGGCATCACATTGGCATCCATCCATTAATTACGCTGTTTTCGCTTTATTTAGGCATCCGTTTTCTTGGCTTTTCCGGTTTGATCCTTGGTCCCCTCACCGCCATCACAGTCGTCGCTTATTACAAAAAGTTCTCAAAAGGACAAATTCACGAACATTAAAACGTTATATTTGTTTATCATGCGTGATAAACTGGTTGTTTTATGATTTTTTTATGTTTTCATTGGTATTTTTATTGAAATTTCCTTTACTTCTTTTCATTATCTCTCTATAATAATTCGTGAAAGAGCATAAACTTAGACCGGAGGTGTAACGTGAACGATCTTCTATATTTTATTCCCGCTGATCAACACGACGAAGAATCTATTAAACAACTGCTGGCTGATCATCCCCAGATAAAGTTTGTTTCCCTGACCGCAGTGGATTTGGGCAACAATAGCACAGATGAAAAGATTCCAGTTCAAATTTTTCTTGAAGACATTGATGGTTTTTTGAACCAGGGTGTTCAAACGGACGGTTCAAGCGTTTATTTGCCGAAAATCGCTCAGATCAACAACGCCAAGGTTGACCTCATTCCAGACCGAAATGTAAAATGGATGGTGGATTACAACCTGGCTCACCGCGATGTGGCTACCGGACGCCCGGTTGGCACGCTGGTCATCCCCGCGTTCCTTTACCATGACGGCAAACCAGTCTGCTCAAGAGCAGTCCTTAAAAAGTCAACGGAATACTTCAAATCCACCCTCAAAGCATGGCTGGCAGAGAGCGACTACGCAAGAGAGTTCCTCGGCATAACGAGAGATGAAGTTGTCGAGGAAGTTTACATGACTATGGCAACAGAAGTGGAATTCTGGGTTAAAACACCTGATCATAGAACAGACACTGAAAAACTTACTGCTTCTCAAACACTGAAAGAGCAGTACTGGAAACGTACCGTAGGTCCGGTTAGAACCGCCATGGAGCAGTCTCTGATCAACCTGGACAACTATGGCTATCACGCTGAAATGGGGCACAAAGAAGTTGGCGGCGTTCCTTCCAAGCTCGCTGGCATGAGCCAATTTACGCACATTATGGAGCAGCTCGAAATCGACTGGAAATATGATGAGGCACTTCAATCTGCGGACCACGAGCTCTTTGCCCGCGAAATCATTCGAGAGACTTTTGTCAGACACGGACTTAAAGTGACCTTCCGCGCAAAGCCTATCGAAGGCGTCGCAGGAAACGGCGAACACCACCACGTTGGGATCGCGGTCAAGCTGAGTTCCGGAAGAAAATTGAATTTATTCTCACCTAAGAATATGAAGGACTCCTACCTGAATCCTTTCGGTTGGGGCGCACTCATGGGCATCCTGAAGCACTATGAAGTCATCAATCCTTTTGTCACTTCTTCAAATGACGCCTTTAACCGCCTGAAACCGGGCTTTGAAGCACCGGTATGTACTGTTTCCTGCATCGGCCACACTGTGGAGGTTCCGGCTCGAAACCGTACCGTCCTGATCGGACTCATCAGAGATATGGATAATCCTTTTGCAACGCGCTTCGAGCTGCGTTCACCAAATCCTACCTCCAACACCTACCTCACCACTGCGGCTGTCTATCAGGCTATGCTGGACGGTATTGCTTACGTTCTGGACAAGAAGCCAACAGAGGCAGAGCTCGAGAAGGAACTGTCCAAGTCCTACGGCGAGGACTCTGATTATCTTGAGAAATTCAGAGCCTATCGCAGTGAGGAAGATGTCTTTGAGCACTATACCAGTGAAGAGCGCAATCAGTTGTTTGGCGTTCCGCCTCGTACAGTTTGGGAAAATCTCAAAGCATTTGATCAATATAAAGACAAAGTCAGTGTTTTAACACGCGGCGAAGTCTTCCCGGAAAAAGTCATCGAGTCTTATCAGGCGACCATTTTAAGTCAGTGGGTCTCCGAACTCACAAACCGCGTGATCCCGACGAATGAAGACCTGATCAGACGTTATGTCAAGCTTCACGGTCTCGACGACATAACGGATCTTGACATCGTCAACTGGGAAAAAATTCGCGCGCTCCGCTCAGAGCTCATGAAAAACAGTTTGGATAAACAGGCCCTCTTTACCCGAATCAAGAACGCGATCCGCGACGAGCAGTTTGAGCTCGCCAGCGAACTGCAAATTGAAATGATGACGAAAATGACGATGCTGAAAACCATCTATACAGAGTATCGTCACAACCTGATTTCAATTGAGAACTAACACTTAAACCAATCCATTAAAAAGGTGCAGCACTCCAGCCAGCAATTGATTGGAGCACTGCACCTTTTGAGTTAAAATGACACTATGATTCCCTGTCGGTCACAATACAAGCTGCTCAGCCCATGGGTCTGAACGATAATCACCTCTTTAAAGCCGCAGTGCTTCTGAATTTCCGTTTTAAGATGCGCCGCTCTCGTAGGGTTGTTGACGTGGGAAATCGCCAGAATTTTGTCCTCGACTGCTTTGGCATTCTCGTAGATCATTTCCAGCAAGCGATCGAAAGCTTTGTTCGAACCCCGTGCTTTGTCAAACATCCTGATTTCGCCGTCCTCAGCGCCCATGATAGGCTTGATGCTCAGCGCCGTGGCGAACGCACCTTTCAGCTTCGAAATCCTGCCGTTCTTAATCAAATTGTCCAGAGACTCGGAGACAAAGAATGTTTTCATGCCACTCACATAGTCCGTTATGGCTTCAACAATCTCATTGAAATCCAGACCTTTTCCAATAAGCTCATGCAGCTTCATAGAGATCAGGGTTTCCGCAATTGAAGCGCTCTTGGAATCCACGAGATGAATCTTCTTGTCAGGTTGACTCTCAAGGAACATCTCTTTCGCGATTTGGGCGCTGTTAAAGGTTCCGCTCAGTTTGGAAGAGATCGTGACTACAAAGCAGTCCTCCTCGCCTTCGAAGGCTTCAATAAAATCATTGGGAGAAGGACATGCAGAACGCGGCACATCTTTGGCCGCACTCATATCCGCAATAAACTGAATAGGATCGAGCTGTGCGTCATCCACATAGTCTACACCATCCAAGGTCAGCTTAAATGGAACGATTTCGACCGGATATTTCGCTTGAAGATCAGGTGACATATCATTAGAGCTGTCCGCAATTATCTTGAACCCCATTTGTTCCACCTCATTTAGCGTCTTTCTTTGATTATAGGGTATTTGGCGACAATTGACAAGTGAACGGACGAAGCCTGCAGTCATGGATGCAGTTGACATCAAGTTTCCCATTGACAGGTTAGCCACACTTATAATAAACAAAAACCCTGGAGAAACTGATCCAGGGCTTTCTTATCATTCATTCTATTAGAGCTTCACTTTTGAAAGAATTCTAGCTTCGATTTCAACGACTTCCTTCTCGATGCGTGCAACTTCAGCAGCAGCCTTCTCAACATACTCTGCGTCCTTAATGGAGCCGAGGTTGATCTTGACGTTGTAAAGTGCGGAGAGTACAGCCGTACGCGTCATCATAGCCGCAACTGCGCCGTCTGTGACTGCGTTGCTGTTGCCTCTCTCGACAACCGCTTCGATCATGCCGAGAATTTCCATAGCAGCCTGAGCAGTTTCAAGTGGTACATTCGCTGCAAGCTTCATGCCGTTCTGAATGGCTTCAGTTCTGGCCTTCTTCTCTTCGTCCGTCTCTTTAGGGAGCTTGAACGCTTTCATAACGTCGTCGAAGGAGGTTGCATCCTTGTCAATGAAATCGACGAACTTTGGCGTATAGGCGCTCATTTTTTCTGAAATTGCCTTCATTTCATCTTGAACTTCGTCATAACCTTTTTTGCCGATGGTTAAGTTCGCAACCATCTCCGCAAGGGATGATGCGATTGCTGCAGAAAGTGCTGCAACACTGCCGCCGCCAGGAACTGGAGCATCTGATGATGTAGCTGCCAAAAATTCGGTAATTTTCATATTGGATAACATGAATTTACTCCTCCTTAAATAATTCTGATTTCAGTATACTTCAACTTCAATTAATATGCTATAGAAAGAATTTACAAAATCTCAATTTTACAAGCATCAAAAATGAGTCTTCCGTTCTTTATCACTTTTTCAACGGTGGAAACGCCAATGTGATAAGGAATATACTGATAAGATGGGAACTCATGAATCACAAGGTCTGCCTTTTTCCCTGGGTCTATACTTCCAATTTCATGAGCGCGCCCAACCGCTGCAGCGCCATTCAGGGTCAGACCCGTAATGACTTCCTCTATGCGCATGTCCATTTGAAGTGTAGTCAGCGCAATTGCCAAAGGCACAGATTCCGTGAAACAGCTGCCCGGATTGAAATCCGTCGCCACTGCGACCGCACACCCGCTGTCAATCATGCGGCGCGCTCTGGCGTAATGCTCTTTCAGACTAAAGGCTGTACACGGCAGAACAGTCGCAACAACCCCCGCTTCTGCCATTCTGCGGATGCCTTCATCCGACGCCTGAAGCAGATGGTCAGCAGAAACAGCCCCAACTTCAGCTGCCAGCTCAGCACCGCCCAGCTGAACGATTTCATCTGCGTGGAGTTTGAGCTTGAAGCCCATGTCTTTCGCTGCGGTCAGAAGACGTCTGGATTCCTCAACAGAAAATACATTCTGCTCACAGAAGATATCACAGAATTCGGCGAGGTTTTGTTCCCTAACTAAGGGCATCACTTCAGTGATCAGGTATTCAATAAATTCTGCGCCTCTTCCCTTATACTCTGTTGGCACACTGTGGGCGCCCATGAACGTGGTGACGAGGTCCAGGGAGTGGTCTGTCTGAAGGGCTTTCATAACCTCGAGCTGCTTGAGCTCAGTCTCTTTGTCAAGACCATAGCCGCTCTTGGCTTCCACCGTGGTGACGCCAAAACGGGTCATGCTGTCGAGGCGTTTCATCCCGGTCGCATACAGCGTTTCAAAAGATGCCTCACGGGTGCCGCGCACGGAATTGATGATGCCGCCGCCGCGATTCATGATGTCGACATAGGAATCTCCGCGAAGACGCCAGTTGTATTCGTTTTCTCTGTATCCCCCAAAGACCAGGTGCGTATGGGAATCGACGAAGCCAGGCAAAATGGTCTTGCCGGTACAGTCAATCACCTCATCCGGGACTATGTCGCCTATGGTCTCTCCAGCCATCAAAATGCGCTCGATCCGGTCGCCTTTGACCAGAACAGAACCGCCTTCGATGACGTCAAGTTCCTGCATCTGTTCACCTTTTTTAGCCTCGAAGCCGCTGACCGTAACGATTTGTGCAGCATTTGACAGTAGAAGGACGAAATTTTCATCTGCCTTTTTTTTAGTCATGATTTTACTCCATAATTCTTTTTTCAAGAATCTGATCCATGGAGAAGACTTCAACACCAAGGTAATATTCTGCAGTGCTGATCAGAGCTTCCATAGGCACGAGCCCGATGACTTCACTGCCCACGACGTTGACGCCATAACGCTTCGCTTCGATTTTGACGAGCTCAAAGACGCGATAAAGAGGTGTTTTGGTGAAGTCCGTCATATTCATGGAGACTTGAACCTGCCCGCGGTCAGCAAGGTCGATTCCGATAGCTTTGCAATATCTGAGACCGCCGGAAAGGAAGCGAACATTTTTCGCGATTTTATTGGCAATTTCAAGGTTATTTGTATCGAGGTTGATATTGAAGGCTACGAGCGGCATTCTGGCGCCAATCGCTGTGATGCCGGCAGTCGGATGGATGTCTGTGCCAAAGTCAGGCTTCCATTTGTCCTCTTTGACTTTTTCAGCCATACCCTCGAACTGGCCTTTTCTTAGATCAGCGAGGTTCTCGCGGTGTGAAGCGGACGCTGCCTTTTCATAAAGGAAAGAAGGTATGCAATGCTTTTCATAGACAAGTGCTGCTGTCTCCTTTGCAAGGGCGACACACTCCTCCATGGTGACATTCGTGATTGGAATGAAAGGAACGACGTCTGTTGCGCCCATTCTAGGGTGCTGGCCGCGATGTGTCGTCATATCGATCAGCTCGGATGCAATGCCCATGGCTTCAACCACAGCTGCCTTCAGCGGCTCAGGCTCACCAACAACCGTGACGACGACGCGGTTATGATCTTCATCATTGCTGTAGTCAAGAAGCTTGACGCCCTCTTTGCCTCTGAATGCCTGAACGATTTTTTCGATCTTTTCACGATCTTTGCCTTCACTGAAGTTTGGGACACATTGTACAATTTTGTTAAACGCCATTTTTAATTGCCTCCATTCGATATTGTTTTATTTGGGGGTACCGGCTCCTAACGGGATCTGGAACCGAGTACTTTGAGCATGTGAGTTGTCATGGCTGACAGGTCGTATTCAGACCTCCAGCCCCACTGCGTCCTGGCGCAGCTGTCATCCAGCGAGTTGGGCCACGAGTCGGCAATGGCTTGCTTGACGGGATTGATGTCATAGTCCATTCTAAATTCAGGAAGATGTTTTTGAATCTCCTCTGCCAATTGAGAGGGTGAGAAGCTCATTGCAGAAATGTTGTAGGCATTGCGATGCTCAAGCTTTGCCGGGTCCGCCTCCATCAGCTCAACCACCGCTCTGAGAGCGTCCGGCATATACATCATGTCGAGAAAAGTCTCCGGTCCCAGATCACAAGTGAATTGACCGGTCTCAACCGCGTTGTAGAAAATATGCACCGCATAATCCGTAGTCCCTCCACCCGGAAGTGCTTCATGGGAAATCAATCCCGGAAAACGTAATCCCCGAGTGTCAACACCAAAGTGATGATGGTAGTAATCACACAGCAATTCTCCCGAGACTTTGGATATGCCATAGATCGTTCTGGGACGCTGTATGGTCAGCTGCGGCGTGTTGTCCAGAGGCGTCTCAGGTCCAAAGGCTGCAATGGAACTAGGTGTGAACACCGCTGCAGAAGTCTCCTTTGCCACCTCAAGAACATTGTAGAGGCCATTCATATTGATCTGCCAAAGAGCTTCAGGATTCTTTTCTCCCTGGGCAGACAAGATAGCCGCCAGATGGATGACACTGTCAATTTGATGTTTGCGAATGACCTCAAAGAGCTGTTCGGCACTTAGAACATCCAGTTTTTCGTAGATTGCGTGATGACGGATGTCTTCGTGTCTGCCTGAAGCAATGACTTGATCAACCCCATAAATGGACTGCAGATAAGTCGTCAGTTCAGTGCCAATTTGTCCGGATGCGCCTGTGATAAGTATTTTTTTCAATTCATACACTCTCCCCGGGTCGCCGGATCCATTCACAGTGTAGATCCCGGCTGTCAAAAAAGCGTCAAACTGCAGGCGGATAATCAATATTAAATTGATCATCCCACCCTGATTGTACCCGAAATTTCAAAAAATCATCGCTTTGGTCGGATTCGGATGTTAAACTTATGAATAATGATGATTGTTTGACGCTTGGAGGTCATATAATGCCCGAATTCATGGTCACCTCAGATATGCTCATAAAACTGCTGCTCTCCTGCGTTCTCGGCGGTATCATTGGAATTGAACGCGAAAGCGTGAACCGCCCTGCAGGCTTTAGAACCCATATGCTCGTCAGTATTGGCTCTACCTTGGTTATGATGATCAACGCCATCATGACCAGCGCCTATGGGGAACTGGTCATTCTCGATCCCGGACGTTTTGGCGCTGCGGTCATCAGCGGGATAGGCTTTTTAGGTGCCGGTACCATTAT
Source organism: Acidaminobacter sp. QWL-03 (assembly GCF_058683855.1). Taxonomy (NCBI): domain Bacteria; kingdom Bacillati; phylum Bacillota; class Clostridia; order Peptostreptococcales; family Acidaminobacteraceae; genus Acidaminobacter; species Acidaminobacter sp. QWL-03. The sequence continues at coordinate 532,431 of NZ_CM178752.1, read as the reverse complement.
TAAAGAAGGTAATTCCGTCAAGGGCTTAACGACAGCAGCAAGTCTCTGGACAGTTGCCTGCATAGGCCTTGCTATTGGGGCAGGCTATTATTCGCTCAGCATTATTACCACGCTGACGGTTCTGGTCATTTTAGAGCTGTTCGCGCGGATCGAAAAAAACATCATCAAAAAACGCAGACAACTTGTACTTCGGATCGTATCTGAAAACACGCCAGGCCAAATCGGCAAGATCGGAGATGTCACCGGCTTTCACAAATGTTTGATCCAGGATATTGATTTGGATCATCAGAGTGATCAAACCGCTGTTATTACTCTGGCGCTTAAGTATCCCAAAGCCTTTGATCTCACTGGCCTTATGGATGACCTATCCGCGCTGAGCGGGTTGAAATCCGTGGAACAGGTAACACCAATCCAGTAGGACATTCCGGAAATAACTGTGCAAAAAGAATGAATGTTAAGCCTGAATTTTGCCAGCAGGTTTTACGTTCTTTTGCATAGATATTTCAAGAATGTTGTACTAGTAATGCGTTCTCGATATTTCTTTACAAAAAAAAGACGGTGTCATTAGGCTGTAAGAGCCCATTGACACCGTCTTTCAATATTTATTCAGTTTCAGCCAATTCCTAGAACTCCGCCGTCTTAACCGTACGTGGGAACGGAATGACGTCGCGGATATTGGTGATCCCTGTCAGGTACATGAGGATCCGCTCAAAACCCAGTCCGTAGCCTGCATGGCGGGTCGTGCCATACTTTCTAAGCTCGAGGTACCACCAGTAGTCCTCTACGTGAAGGTTCATATCTTTAATGCGCTGAACCAAGTTATCATAACGCTCCTCACGCTGTGAACCGCCTATGATCTCACCAACGCCCGGAACCAGCAGATCCATGGCCGCAACAGTCTTGCCATCTTCGTTCAATCTCATGTAGAAGGCTTTGATCTCTTTAGGATAGTTGATAACAAAGACAGGCTTCTTGAACACCTTTTCTGTCAGATAACGCTCGTGCTCTGTCTGAAGGTCCAGACCCCAGCTGACTGGATAGTCGAATACGACATCTGCTTTTTCGAGGAGCTCAATGGCTTCAGTATAAGTGACACGCGCAAAATCAGAGTTGACTACATGGGTCAGCCTTTCCACAAGACCTGTATCAATGCGCTCGTTGAAGAAGGCGATCTCTTCAGGACACTCTGCCATGACATACCTTATAATGTATTTAATCATGTCTTCCGCGATTTCCATATTGCCATTTAAATCCGTGAATGCCATTTCAGGCTCAATCATCCAGAACTCCGCTGCATGGCGGGCAGTATTGGAATTCTCTGCTCGGAATGTCGGACCAAACGTATAAGTATTTCTGAAAGCTTGCGCAAAAATTTCTGCCTCAAGCTGACCACTGACAGTCAGGTTCGTTTCTTTGCCAAAGAAGTCTTCAGAAAAATCGATCTCACCCGATTCAGTTCTTGGAGGATTTCCCAGCTCCAGCGTAGTGACGCGGAACATTTCGCCGGCGCCTTCTGCATCACTGCCAGTGACGATTGGAGTATGGGCGTACACAAAGCCTTTTTCCTGGAAAAAACGGTGAATGGCAAACGCCGCGACCGACCTGACGCGAAACGCTGCTGAAAAAGTATTGCTGCGCGGTCTGAGATGCGCGATTGTTCTTAAATACTCCAGGGTATGCCGTTTTTTCTGAAGCGGATAGTCCGCATCCGAGGTGCCTTCAATGACAATCTCAGTTGCCTTGATTTCAAAGGGCTGTTTAGCCTGTGGTGTCAGAATAAGTTCACCAGTGATAATCAGCGAGGTTGAAATTGGATACTTCGCTACTTCATCAAAATTCTCAAGAGTCTTGTCAAACACGATCTGTACGTTCCTGAAAGTCGTGCCATCATTTAATTCAATAAACCCAAAGTTCTTGCTGTCTCTGACGGTTCTGATCCAGCCGCCAACAGTAACCGACTGTCCAGCCAATTCATTGTAGCTGAGCATTAAATCTTTCATCAATTGCATGCAGATTCCTCCATATTTTTTTCATTTCTATTAAAAAATACATTGTTTCCTCCAACAAAAAAACCTTTCGCTCCTGCACTAATGACAAGGGACGAAAGGTTATTCGCGGTACCACCCTGATTGCTGAATCCCGTGACTCAGCCTCTCAAAACCCTGTAACGAAGGTCAGTCGCCTGAATCTACCGGCTGTGCCCGGCTTGTCATCAGCCGTCTTGCAAGCTTTCGGTCAGGAGCTCAAGGATGTTCTTCATGCGGTGACACGACGGCGGGCTCACACCATTCCCGCTTCGCTGGGGTCAGACAGTCGCATTACTCTTCCCTTCATAGCTATACACACTAAATTACAACTATTATAGTGTAAACCACTTCAATAGTCAAACAGTGCACAAGTGAAGATCTATGCCTATGCTGATCACACTTCGCCGCTAAAGCATAGGTTCTACAATCTCAGAGTGCTTAAAGCCATTTGGAACGTTGATGCAAAGCACTTTGACCATGCGGCTGGTATAGTTGGCCCAGTTGTGAACCGTATTGGACTCAAAGTGGGCACAGTCTCCCGGATATAGTTCAAAGCGTTCGTTGTTCAAATATAAGGTGAAGATGCCTTCCAGCACGTAAATGAATTCTTCCCCTTCATGTTGATAAGGCGAAAGCAGCTCATCCTCTGACTTAGGCAATATTTCGATGACGCGCGGCAAAATATCCCGGTTTTCCAGGTCATTGCTCAAATGATAGTGAATAAAGTGCGCACTGTCTACTCTGGCGACTTCTCGCTCAAAAGATCGCATGATGACGTCATTGCTTCTCTTTTTAAGCGGAAAGAAATAGGAAAGATCCACATCCAGCGCCCGAGCGATTTTTTCCAGAGACGTGATCGCCAGAGCTGTCAGTCCGCGTTCAACCTGAGAAAGAAATCCAATGGACAGTTCTGTCATTTCACTGAGTTCTTTCAAGGTCATTTTTTTGGATAAACGCAGATCCTTGATTTTATCTCCAATATTATTAGGCATAGTCACGCTCCATCTGTTAGACTTACTCTCATTATAAACCTATATTAAAATTATTTCCATGTTTTTACGTTATTTTTTAATCAAGTTAAACAATTTCCCTTATTTACCGTATTAATTAAAATATATTCAAATCAAAAGTGTCAGATAAATCCTTAAGCATTTTAATGCCTACCACTGAGTTCCCTTTGGAATCCAGCGCCGGTCCATAGACCCCTATGCCCATGCGCCCGGGTGCAACACCCATGATACCACCGCCTACGCCAGACTTCGCCGAGATGCCGACTTGTATAGCGAATTCCCCTGAGCCGTCATACATACCGCAGGTCAGCATATAGGCTTTTGCAATCTTGGCATATTCTCTTGGGAAAAGTTGTTCCCCAGTCTCATAGGATTTGCCGTCGAGAGCCAGCACCATGGCCATATTGGCAAGATCTGAGCATGTCAGGCTGACTGAGCACTGGCTGAAATAAACTTCCAAAACATCATTTGGATCCTGATCAAGGTTTTCCATGGCCCGAAGAAAATGTGCAATGGACCGGTTTCTGTGACCGGTTTCCTTTTCGCTCTGATATACCCTGCTGTCAATCTCAATACTGGAGTTATGAGCGATTTTCCTCATAAATGCGAGCAGACGTTCTATCTTATACGCTGGTGATTCCCCTCTAATCAAAGCAGCAATCGAAATTGCACCGGCATTAATCATAGGATTGAAGGGTTTGTGCTTTTCATAAGTTTCAAGTCGGATCATGGAGTTAAATGGATCGCCGGTGGGTTCTTTTCCAACTTTCTCAAAGATCTTGTCCGTCCCCCAGTCCATCAAAGCCAGGATCAGCACAATAGGCTTGGAGACACTTTGCATAGTGAATTTAACGTTGGCATCCCCTGCGCAAGTCAGACCGTCTTGTGTTCTGATACAAATTCCTATCCCATCAGGACTGACTTTAGCAAGCTCAGGAATATAGGTGGCAACTTTACCCTCTCTAGAGGACGGACCATATTTTTTTACCAATTCCAATAAGTAATCCTGCATCCATTGCGGCTTACCTATGCCAACACATAGTCAAGCCTTCTCTCCTTTTCAAAATATTTTTATGTAAGGAAGTTTCAAACCGGCAGAACATATTTTTCAACTGCATTTTAAGAATTTGCATTGTTACAAAAGACAATTTCAGTTGAATTAAACAAAAAAACATCTTTTTATATTCAATTCATCTATTACATCATAAATGCAAGGGGCTTTTATTTCAAGTGTTTTTCAATGAAACGCATGATAAGTTTTACTCACTGCCTCACTCTACCAGAATGGATCAATTCATGCTATAATAACATCAGAATTCGGCACGATCTCCCGTGCCGATTCCTTTTAGCCACCGTTATACTTTAAAATACATAACGAAGGAGCCTCCCCGTGAAGACGACGAACAACAGACCCAGTACCACCGGTACGTTATCAAGGGCAAACAATTATGAACCTTCCCGTTCACAGGATTTCCCCAAAATAAGATCCCTAATGCTGGTCCTCCTGGCTGCAGTCATCTTTACCCTCACCGGCTGCAGCACATCCAGCGAAAAAACAGAGCTCATTATGGGTGCCGCGTCTTCCCTCACAGAACCCTTAAATGAACTTTCTGAACTCTATGCTTCGAAAACCGGCGTCCTCCCCCAAATTTCTTTTGCGTCCTCAGGCACACTCAGAAAACAGGCTGAGGAAGGCGCGCCCTTTGACCTGCTTTTACTAGCCTCCTCCTCTGATCTTGACGCCTTGTCTGACGCGGGACTGCTTCTTGAGTCTTCGAGGCGTGACCTCTTAAGCAATCAAATTTGTTTTATCACCACACATTTAGAGATCCCCGCGTCACTCGAAACATTTCCGGACCTTCTCGAAGTGTCCGAACGCATCACTCTGGGCGACCCGTCCAGTGTCCCCGTGGGCAAATACGCTGTCCAGTCCCTAGAAAGCCTGGGCGTATCGCATCTGATTGAAGATAAGAAGCTCTATGCCAAGGACGCCCGACAAGTCCTTCAATATCTGAATTCAGGTGCTGTGGATGCCGGTTTTGTCTTCGCAACGGATGTCGCCCTGCTTGAAATTGAAGGTGCAGCGCTGACCCTGCCCGATCATACACATCAACCCATCCTGTATCCTGCCGCCCTTCTTTCAGATAATCCTGAAGCCGCGGCGTTCCTGAAATTCCTGAGCAGCGAAGAAGCCATTTCTGTTTTTAAGTCCTATGGTTTTTCCATTCCAGACCAAAATTGACGTCTTCACCCGAAAGCGAGTGATAACCTTGTCCCATCCCCTGATCCTCAGCGCTGTCCTCCTCTCTCTCAGAATAGCAGCCCTCTCGACCTTGTTCACCGGTGTTCTGGGTACCCTGCTCGCCCGCAAACTGTCTCAGACAAAAAAAACTTCCTTTAGAGTCCTTGAAACCCTGGTCGTTTTGCCGATGGTTTTACCACCCTCCATTGTCGGTTACCTGCTTCTTCTTGCTCTAGGAAAAAACAGCTGGCTGGGAGGCTTAATCTTTGCAGCCACTGGCAAAACACTCCTTTTTAGCTGGCCGGCCGCCGTCATTGCCGCAGTTATTGTCTCCCTCCCTTTGATGTATCAAAGCGCCCGCGCCGGTTTTCAAGGCGTGGACCAACGTCTCGAAAACGCCGCCAGGACATTGGGGGCTAACGAATGGCATATTTTCACCGAGATCACGCTTCCACTGGCTAAACCAAAACTGCTGACAGGGCTCGCGCTGTCTTTCGCTCGTGCCATTGGAGAATTTGGTGCAACTCTCATGGTTGCCGGAAATATTCCCGGTAAAACCCAGACCATTCCGACAGCACTTTATTTTGCAGCTGAGGGCGGTGACCACGCCACGGCTGACGCACTTATGCTGATCTCTTTATTTATTGGCATTACCGCCATGTTCAGTGTCAATTTCATTTTGGACAAATCCAGGACTCAATAGTTTAAATTAGTCAAAGGAGCCTTTTCCATGATAGACTTTCATCTCGTCAAACAGCTGAACGCCTTTACCCTGGATGTTGCGCACACCACAGAGTCACCATTTTTAATCCTGATGGGACCCTCAGGTTCAGGAAAAACGACTTTGCTTAATCTGATTTCCGGACTGACGACACCGGACAAGGGGTACCTTCGCCTGAACGGCAGACTCCTATTCGACCATGATACCGGGGTCTCCCTTCCGCCGCGAGATCGCCGCATTGGGTACATCTTTCAGTCACTGGCGCTGTTTCCTCATATGACCGTCCTGCAGAACGTCATGTTTGGAGTCCGACACAGACACCGAGGCGAGCTTCACAGTCAGATTCAAGAGAGGGTGATGGGCCGTGACCATCGGCAAAGCATTCACGAACAGTTGGACTTTCTGAAAATTGAGCACCTGTCTTCCAAATACCCGGCGGAGTTATCCGGCGGCGAACGCCAGAGAGTGGCCATAGCCCGTGCGCTTTCCTCGGAGGCAGACATTCTCCTTATGGATGAGCCCTTTGCTTCACTAGACAGGGCAAACAGGGACAATGCGATCCAACTTCTGCTTTCGGTCCAGTCCCATTATCAGAAGGCCATAATCCTCGTCACCCATAGTCCTGAAGAGGCGGACGCCTTCCCGGGAGATCACTTGGAGATCCTATGCGGCAAGCCTGTGAGCCTCAAAAGGCGGTCAGGTTTTCTTGACGATTCTGTAAATTCTTAATTAAATCTTAAAAAATGCTTAATTTTCATCTCACTTTCTGGTATGATGGACTCTGTATCGAAGGAGTGATCACTTGAAGAAACTCATTTTAACCAAGGAAGCAGTTGAAAAATTAGAGCGTGAGCTCGACCTGCTGATTGGAAAGCGCAAAGAAATTTCTGAAGAAATCAAGAAGGCCCGCGGTTTTGGCGACTTGTCAGAGAATGCTGAGTACCATGCCGCCCGCGAAGCCCAATCCTTGAACGAGACAGAGATTTTGAAGGTCAAAGGCATGCTTGAAAGCTATGAACTGGAGGATGCCGGAGATTACACGCATGATCAGGTCAGACTCGGATCACAGGTCGAAGTTCTTTACATCGAAAGTGGCGACCAGGATGATTTCACCCTCGTCACGAAAATCGAAGCGGATCCGTTTGACGGGAAAATTTCAAACGAATCTCCCATTGGTTCGGCCATTGTAGGCTGTAAAGCCGGGGATGTCGTCAATATTTTTACCCCAGGCGGCAGTGTCACTTTAAAAGTCCTGACAGTGACCAACTAAAAAAAGTAGTATGAAATGAGCGTCGGCCAGCTAAGGCCAAAAACTCAAGTCATACTGCTTTTTTATTTTTCGTCTATTATTTTGTAGGCTCCATGATCTCGTCACCCGAGACAAATCTCGAGACAATATCACGGTCATCCCCGATATACAGGAATCTCTGCAGGCGCTCTTCCAAGGTCCGTCCCTCTGTGACCCCCAAACGGTGATCGTCTATGACCAAAGCGTCAAATTCATAACCGGGCTCAAAGCTGCCCACCTTTCCAAAATAGGCGCCGCCGCCCTTGGTGCCAAGGTAGAATGCCTCGGAAGTGCTGAGCGGTGCCAAAGTACGGTCAGAGTTCAGCCAGGCGATCTTGGAAGCCTGAATGGCCGTGCTCATGACGCTGGCTATGGATACCTTGTGTCCGGCACCAACATCAGTCCCAAGGCCCACTTTTACGCCGGCGTTCAAAAACTTTCTAACCGGCATGATCCCACTGGCCAGGTTGTAGTTGGCATTTGGACAATGGGCAGCAAATACGCCAAGTTTAGCCATTTTTTCAATTTCCGCATCTGTATTGTGGACGCAATGGGCCAGTATGGTTTTATCGCCCAGCAAGCCATGGTCCTCATAGACCGCAGCATAGTCCGCACTCTCAGGATGCAGCTCTCTGACCCAGTCGACTTCAGCCTGGTTCTCTGAGATATGCGTCTGAACCGGCACATTGTACGCCGCGGCTAAGTCCCCCAGTGACCGCATCAGCTCAGAGGTGCACGTTGGCACAAACCTTGGCGTGATCAGAGGTTTGACTCTTGGATATAAGTTGACTGTGGCTTCGAGCCAGGCTTTTGTCGCTTCTATAGAGTCTTCGGTCGATTCTACAAGGAAGTCCGGACAGTTACGGTCCATATTGACCTTGCCCACATAAGCACCCAGGCCTGCCCTGTTAAAGATCGACATGAGAAGCTCTGTACTCTCCTTGTGGACGCTGCTGAACAGGACTATGCGCGTCGTTCCCTGACGCCATATTTCTTTGGCAACACGGGTATAGACAGACTCAGCGTAATCCAGATCAGAGTATTTGGCCTCTTCAGGAAATGTATAGTCTTCCAACCATGGCAGCAGTTCTTTGTCCAGCCCAAGTCCCAAATTTGGAAACTGGGGCGCATGGAAATGAAGATCAACAAATCCTGGAATGATCAGCCGGTCTCCCATATTGAAAACTTCAAGGGCTTCCAGATTCTCTGGCAAGGTCTTCAGGACCTCGACCACTTTGCCATCTTCCACAATAACTGCGCCATTTTCACAGATCTCAAAACGGTCCGGATTTTTTGTATATAGGATATGTCCCTGATATGCTTTAGCCATCACACAACGCTCCTTAACCTTCGTTTAGATACACGAACATTGTAACAGAAAGTTGCAAACAGCTCAAAAAAATCTGAGGTTTACCACATATTGTCTTGTATAAAAGTAACAAACTAAGGTTGCTGACCCTTCATCATCTGCTCAACGCGCTTGGTTCCAGCTTCCATAGCATTCATAATCGTCGCTCTGAATTTGTCATTTTCAAGACTTTTCAGCGCGACAATAGTTGTACCGCCTGGTGACGTAACCAGATCCTTCAGCTCACCGGGATGTTTTCCTGTATCGAGCACCATGCGCGCGGAGCCTTCCACAGTCAAGGCTGCCATTTTGTAGGCCAGATCCCTGGGAAGTCCCTGCATGACGCCGCCGTCTGCCATTGCCTCAATTAAAACGTAGATATAGGCTGGCGCAGATGCACTGATGGACGGAACAACATACATGAGTTTTTCCTCAATTTCCACCACTTCACCGACACATTCGAAAAGTCCACGGCAGAATGCCATTTCTTCAGCACTGAGACCCTCGCCATAAGAGATTGCGGTTAAGCCCTTGTTGACGAGGGCTGGTGTATTGGGCATGGTAATGACTGCTTTGACACTGGGATCAATCCAGCGTTTGAGGTGCTCTGTGCCTATGCCCGCCGCAATGGAGATAATGACCGTGTCCTTCGAAATGAAATCGCGAACTTCTGCCAGCATGGCCGCATACTGATAGGGCTTTATAGCCAGGAGCAGATAATCTGCGCCGCTCACACAGTCATAAGGATTGTCAGGCAGTTCAAGACCAGGGTAGTTTTCACCCAGGGCTTTGCGTCGTTCAGGTTTTCGATCATACACTGAAAACTCGGATGTCTTGAGCCTCTCTGCTTTAAGTACGCTTTGCAGCAATATTTTTCCCATATTGCCGCAGCCAATCATAGCTAGCTTCATAGTTGCGGAACGCAGGTCTGACCTTTGATCTCGTTATCACAAGATCTAGTACAACATTCTTGAAATATCTATGCAAAAAAACGTAAAACCTGCTGGCAATATTCAGGCTTAACATTCATTTTTTATTGCACAGTTATTTCCGGAATGTACTACTAGTGTCAAAGTCACTGGCGTTCCTTCCTCCCTTCTGTCTACCCAGTCAGATCTTTTGGGTAAAGGTCGCTGCCGGTCCGGCGTCTCAGTCCCCAATAGAATTTTTTTGTTAGCATCTAACAATTTTTTGACAATTCGTGATCGATCAGCGCAAAGGCGCGAACTGGAGAACCATCGGCATCCTCAAGTCTTAAAGGCATGGCGCTGAAAAGAAAATGCTCAGGCAGCTGATCCAATCCCTTCAGATTCTCTATGAGCACTTTGTCACTGCCAAGCAGCTCAAGGTGTACTTCAAAACTCACCGAGTCCATTGGATCAATGGAAATTGCGTCAACTCCGACGCCTTTGAGCGGAAGTCTTGAAAGCCATTTTGCCGCTTCTGGAGTGAGTGCAGGGAACGCGCCAAAATAGTTTTCAGATCCCCAATATTGATCCCAGCCCGTCCAGAGAATCAGAAATTCAGTTTCAGGCCGGATCAGGGACTCCAGGTGATGTTTCTCTATCCGTTGAAGTCCTCTGGCATCCACTTTTGCAGCAGGTCCAAAAAAAGCCGACGCCGGAACCTGGTCCAAAGTCCATCCCTGAGCAATCATATGGGCCGGTGCATCCATGTGAGTCCCTGTATGTGAATACATATGAAGCTTTTTCTCCCGAAAGCCATCCTTCTCGAGGGTATTCGCCGCCTCGAGAACTGGAGGCTCTGTCCCCGGAAAAACAGGCATACCTTCTTTGATCAGATGTGTCAGATCCACAATTTTCATAAGCATCCCCCAACTTCTATAGAGAAACTCCGGCAGCGAAATGGATTTTATAAACGTTTTGGCTGTACGCTGTCGATAAAGTATACATACACATTATTCTACATAATATCACTTTCAGAGCCCCTTGAGAATGGCCAAAATTAAAAGATCCCATCAAAATCCCAAAATTCGATGATCCTAATAACAGCAAATGCCACACCCAACTGAGACGGATGCGGCATTTGCAATTGATATATTTATGCTTCTAGTTATTGTAGTACAGGCTCTCTGACGGATACTCCGGATCACAAGTCAGATCGATCCCTATCTTTCTGAAGGTCTGCTCGTCATTGACGCTGAGGATAGTCGTGGAGTGGGCCTGACAGCCTTTCATCATGGAAAGCTTGTCCAGGGCCACTTGCGCCGTAGGGTTTGTCGCTGCGGAAATACTGAGGGCTATCAGAATTTCTTCGCAATCCAGGAGCGTATTGCGGCTTCCCAGCTTGTTGGCTTTCAGATCGACAATTGGCTCCAGGATGACCGGAGAAATGAGGTGAATCTCATCCGAAATATTGGCCAGATGCTTGATGCCGTTCAGAAGCGCCGCCGCTGAACCGTCCATGAGGTTGGAGGTTCTTCCGGTGACAATGGTGCCGTCATGCAGCTCCAGTGCCACAACCGGTGACAGCTCGTTCTTGCTGGACTGTTTTCTCAGTCTGGCAGAATACTCTCGTGCCGGCATGACGACTTTTCGGTCTTCCTCTTTCAGGTTGAGCTCTTCCATGATCAGCTTGACACGATTGGAGACCTCTTTTTCAACAAAGCCTTTTTTGTACTCAGTGCTCGTCTTAAAGTATCTGCGGATGATTTCCTGGCGGGAAGCTTCCTTGACCACTTCATCATCTATGATTCCAAAGCCAACGCGGTTGACGCCCATATCCGTAGGAGATTTGTAAACGGCCGCTTCACCGGTGATTTTTTCAATGATTCTTCTCAACACCGGAAACATTTCAATGTCTCGGTTATAGTTGACCGTGACTTCATTGTAGGCATCAAAGTGGAAGGAATCTATCATGTTGACATCCTTCAGATCCGCGGTTGCCGCTTCATAGGCGATATTGACAGGATGCTTCAGCGGCACGTTCCAAATTGGGAATGTCTCGTATTTTGAGTAACCGACCGTGCGGCCAAGTTTATGTTCATGATAAAGCTGGCTCAGACAAGTCGCGAGTTTGCCGCTTCCAGGTCCTGGCGCCGTGACCAGTACAATAGGTTTTGTCGTGACTATATAGGGGTTCTTGCCGTAGCCTTCGTCGCTGACAATAGTGTCCACATCCGTTGGATAGCCCTTAGTGGCAGAGTGCTTGTAGACCTTGATGCCGCGTCTTTCAAGGCGATTTATGAAAAGCGTGGTGGCCGGCTGATTGTCGAAGCGCGTGATCACGACACTGTTTACGTCCAGTTCAAAAGCTCTGAGGTCATCGATCAGCCTCAGGACATCCAAGTCATAAGTAATGCCAAAGTCGCCCCGGATCTTGTTTCTTTCAATATCACCCGCGTAGACACAGATGATGACCTCAATCTTGTCCTTCAGGTGGTGCATCAGCTTGACTTTAGCGTTTTCGTCGAAGCCGGGCAGTACGCGCTTTGCGTGAAAGTCGCCCAGGAGTTTGCCCCCGAATTCCAAATACAGCTTATCATAGTTGTTGACGCGCTCAAGAATATACTTCGATTGTTCTTCGATGTACTTGTTGTGGTCGAACCCGATTTTCAAGACAATACCCTCCCATTAATCCGCTTGCTGTGCGATCCCGCTCCTCAATTAAAGTAATATTATCACACAGCCATTGCGGAATGTAAAGGGAATATGCCAGCCCCCGGAGGTTAATTCGAATTATTTTTATCCGAACACTCTGCTTGATTTCAGCACGCCTTTAAGTCCTCCTGTTGTTGCACCAGCAGCGCACGAAAGACTTCGGAGTATCGTCCCTTTCCAACTATTGCACCCATAGTTTCGAAGGACGCCTGAAGTGCATCCAGCGCTGCTGCGATCTTATCAGCAGAGAGGTTTTCCCCCATATGACCAATTCGGAAGATCCTGTTTTCAAGAAAATTGAAGCCACCGCCTATAAGAACGCCGTGGATCGTCTTCATTTGGTCAAACAATGTCTTAAAGTCCACCCCAGAAGGCAAAAGCACCGTCGTCACCGTATTGGACTCATGATCGAGGGCAAATAGCTCAAAGCCGAGCTGTTTAAAGGTGCCGCGCACTGCCTCCGCAAAGAGTTTGTGACGCTCCGCCAGCGTCTCCACCTCAAGTCGCTCCGCAGCTTTTTTCAGCGCTATCAACATTTGAACCGGCTGCGTATAAGGAAACGATTTTTTCTCGTAGTAATCCAGCCAGATCGACAGGTTGGCATAATAGGAGGCAATAGGTGTTGTTCGCCCCTTGATGCGCTCCACAGCCCTTTGGCTCAGGGTCACCGTGCTCAGGCCGGCAGGTCCGGAAAGCACCTTCTGGGATCCGCTGAGGACCACATCAAGCCCCCAGGCGTCCACGCTCAGCGCTTCCCCGCCAAAGGACGAGACTGCGTCCACAATAGACAGGATGCCATGCCGGTTCAGTACTTTGCCGATGGTCTCCAGATCATTCGTAATCCCCGACGGCGTCTCGCAGTGCACCACGGTCGCTGCTTTAAACGGTCCGTGGTCCATTATGAACCGGTCCAGCTTGACCGCGTCTATTCCCCTGCGCAGATCCCCCTCATACAGCAGCGTCTCAGCGCCATACATCCTTGAAAAATCATCAAAGCCTCTGCCAAAAATGCCATTGGAAATGGTAAGCACCCGGTCACCTGGCTCAATCATTGAGGCGCAGGCAGCTTCAAGTCCCAATATGCCTTCCCCTGCCAAGATAAAGGTGGGACCAGAAGCGTTCATTTTTCTTGAGAGGTCTTGACAAAGGATCCTGTAAAATTCCAGAAAATCCGAATCCAAATCAGGATTAGTTTCATAGAGGGAGAGAGCACCAAGGACATCCGGATGCATCTGCGTAGGACCCGGTGTCATAATCAAGTAGGGCTTTTCATTTTTTCGCATAAGTGTCACCTGCCCCTATCTCATTAATTTTATGACGTTGCCTTTTAGCATTTTTGAAAACGGAATGGCAATGAGCGCGCCTAACCCGAGCTGAGTCAGATTGCCCGGAATAGACGTCACCGGCGCGATCCAGCTGCCGTACAGGATCCCCTCTGTCGCATAATAACCCGCCAGCATCCAGATGCCCCCGAGGATAATTGCGGCAGGCGCTTTCCACCAGGCCTTCTCAAATCCTTCAGAAAAGCGTCCGATCATATAACCCATAACACCCCTGACTACGAAAGTAAAGGGCGCCCATGCGACCCAGCCCGAAACCAGGTCAAATAAGCCCATTCCTACCGCACCTGCCATGGCGCCTTTTTTCTTTCCAAAGACGAGAGCGACCGTAAACAGAGCTACGTTGCCCATATGGACCAGGCCGCCATTCAGGGAGATAGGAAGTCTGATCTGAATCAAATAGGTGCTGACAAAGACGAGAGCGATCAGTAATCCATTAAGTGTGACCTCTTTAGCGATGGATCTGGGTTTTTCCATTGTTCCCGTATGCCCCACGACGCCTTTTGAATCCATAGTGCCTTCTGCTGCCAATTGTGCTTGAACCTTAACTTCTGTCATTTTTACACCCCACTAGTATTGTCTTGAATTCATTATACATACAAATTGGGTAAATAGAAGTGTTTTATAGATACAATTCGACGATGCAAGATAGTGTATGCATACAATTATGTTGAAGATGGTGTCTGATGTGGAAGAGAGTGTTGATAGGTATCAGCCCCTTACACTTTCTTCCACAAAAAAAGAGGGGGCGTCAGCCCCCTCCATGGAAGAAGGTGTCAGACACCCTCTTCCGCCCATTTTACTCCAGTTCTCCTACGGCAGCTTCCACCGCACTCACTAATGCACCACTGTGAATCAAAGACACGGACTGGTCCATATCCGGGTAGATGATTCGATCGCTTTCCATAAACGTAACACTGGCGCGGATAGTTTCATACGCCGCACGGCTGCCTTTGCCGAGGCGTTCTTTGTCTTTGAAGTCAACGGCTTGCGCCGCGCAGAGCCATTCGATACCCAGGACATATTCCACGTGCCCCAAGATCTCTCTTGCTTTTCTCGCCGCAATGGTCCCCATACTGACGTGATCTTCCTGATTGGCAGAAGTCGGTATGGAGTCTACGCTGGCCGGGTGGGCCAGGATCTTGTTCTCAGAAACAACTGCCGCTGCAGCGTATTGAGGCACCATAAAGCCGCAGTTGAGACCCCCGTTTTTCACAAGGAATGCAGGAAGTCCACTCAAAGTCGGATTGACCAGTCTTTCAATCCGGCGTTCTGAAACGTTCCCCAACTCCGCGACGGCAATGCCCAGCGTGTCCATGGCAATAGCCACTGGCTGGCCGTGGAAGTTCCCTCCGGAAATCACAGCCGCTTCCCCGTCAGGAAAGATGAGCGGATTGTCTGTGGCTGCGTTGATCTCATTTTCAATAACCTGCCGCACGTACTCATAGGCAGGTCTGCTGGCACCGTGGATCTGTGGCACACAACGGAGCGTATACCCATCCTGCATCCTCTGCTCACCTTGAGAGGTGGTCAGCGTGCTGCCCTCCGAAAGTCTCAGAAGGTTTCGGGCGACAGCTTCCTGCCATTTTTGGTTGCGTGCTTGGTGAACTCTAGGATCAAAGGCGTCCTTAATGCCCTCCAGAGCTTCAACTGTCAGCGTCGCGACAATATCCGCCGTCTTGAGGAGATTCAGGGCGTCGTAAACTGTCAAAGTCGCTACGCCCATCATAGCGCAGGTGCCGTTGATCAAAGCCAAGCCCTCTTTAGCCTTGAGCGACACCGGTGCTATACCGGCTTTAGCCATGGCTTCAGCGCCAGGCATGACAACACCCTCATACTCCGCTTCACCCTCGCCCATCATGACGAGAACCAGATGGGCAAGCGGACAGAGATCCCCGCTGGATCCCACAGAGCCCTTTTCGCGAATAATTGGATGCACGCGTTTATTGACCATTTCAATCAGGGTTTCCACAGTAGAAAGCCTAATCCCGGAAAATCCCTTGGCCAGAGCATTAGCCCTGAGCACCATAATGGATCGGACGATCTCTGTATCAAACGGTCGTCCAATGCCGACCGCATCCGCATAAATCAGGTTCTTCTGAAGTTCATCCAGCTGGTCCCCCGTAATGGCCACATCGCTGAATTTGCCAAATCCGGTATTCAGACCATAGATGGCTTTACCTTCCGCAATAAATTTTTCCACACACGCTCGGGATTTGTTGATTCGTTCTTTGGCATCCTCCGCAAGTACTGCCGGTTTGCCAAAGCGCGCTATATCCACAACGTCCTCAAGACTGACGTTATTGCCATCCAAAATTATAAACTCTGCCATTGTATCTCCTGCCTTTCTATTTTAAAGAGAGCTGCATCAACGGATTCTAATAAAGCTGCTCCATATTAAAGCTGTAGCATCTGAGATAGAACTTCATCATGTCCTCCAGGGCCATCACCGGAACCGGACCTACAAGCTCGGTATCCGCAATCAGGATCCCTCTGCTCTCCGTCTCCGATTTAATAGTCTCAAATACACGGTGAATAGGCGTCTTTTGATACTGTGTCAGGTTCATGGAGATTTGAACCATTTTCTTATCCGGAATCTCAAGCGCAATCGCTCTGACATTCTGATAGCCGCCTGTCGCCGCACGTACTGCTTTGACGATCTGCTTGGCCGCCGCCAAATCATCCGTTCTGAGGTTGACGTTAAAGGCCACCAGAGGGAACCTGACGCCCGTCACAGTCGCACCGCTCTTTGGTACAAACTCAAACGGACCTTCATCCGGCCGCCACGCTTCCTTGGTCATTTTCTCAGGGAAGGATTCATACTCACCGCGCCGGATGTCGACCAGACTCTTGCGCTCAGGTTTGGTCGCTGCCTCTTCATAGTAGTAGACCGGTACGCCGAGGCTTCCCAGGAAAGCGCCAAAAGCACGTGCGACTTCAAGGGCCTCCTCTTGAGTGACATCCCTCGCCGGAATAAAGGGGACGACATCTACCGCGCCCATTCTAGGGTGCGCGCCAGTATGCTTTGTCATATCGATCAACTCGATCGCTTTCGCTGCGAGACGTTTAGTCCCTTCCAGCACTTCCTCAGGCTCCCCGCTGTAGGTGAAGACGGTCCTGTTGTGATCCTTATCTGAGTTGACCTCAAGAAGACGGAGCACTGCGCCTTCCATCAGCACGGATTTCATTTCTTCTATCCATCCTAAATTTCTGCCTTCGCTGACATTGACTTCTGCCAATAACACTTTCACTTGTATTACCTCCCGGATCTCATTATTATAATCTGCTGTTTAAATGAATAATATAGTTCTTGAGGGCTTCGATCTGCCCGGCATCTTTGATGAGGGGCATGTTGGCTTCCATGTTCATGATGCACCCTTTCACGCCAATCTCAGAGAGCTGCAGGCCAATCAGAAGATCTGAACCCGCCGCCGGGTTCGAGACATTCTTGATCTTTCTTCCAAGTTCAAGTACTTCAAGGGCTTTTTTCGCGTTTTCATAAGGCGTCAGCGCCGCCTGAACCGCAGCATCATTAATGGCTTTCGCCCTGGCCTGCTTTTCGTCATCTGTTTCTTTTGGCAGACCGAAGGCCGCCTTGATCATGGCAAAGGCCGCCATGTCGTCCAGCGATCCCTGCATCAGCCCGGGCGCCAGGACGTCACAGCGCTCCGCCACTTCCAGGTGCGCCTCTGCGCTAAGTCCGTAATCCTTTTTCGTCGACAGCCTGGCCACCATGCCAATCAGTCCGGCTGCCATGGCTGCCGAAATTGCTGACGCGGATCCGCCACCTACCGTAACGTCCTGGGTATCCAGGATTAAATCCAGTGCTTTATAATTGAATGTCTCGTTTTGATTCATTATTTCTCACCTTTCTGCAGCTAATCGACCGACTATCGGCTGCCCGTTTTTGATCACCGTCTCCACGAGGTTGGTCCCCTGACGGTAGATGATGTTTTCGTACCGATCCGTGCTCCAGACCTGAAGGTCCGCGCGTTTGCCCACTTCAATGCTGCCCCTGTCCTCCTGCAGTCCAAGTGCCAGTGCCCCGCCGATGGTCGCTGCCCGAATCGCTTCCTCCGGTGTCATGCCATGGCGTCTGCAGGCGAGGACCAGAATCCACGCCATGGATTCCACATAATTCCCGGGATTAAGGTTTGTCGCAAGGGCGAGCGTCATACCTGCCTTCAGCATCAGACCCGGCTGAGTAAGGACAGGATGTTGGACGTTGAAGTCCGTCCCCGGAAGCAAGACGCCGGGGATCCCGGCCGCCGCCATTTTTTCCATAATGTCATAGGTCGTGTAATTTAAGTGATCCGCAGAAAGCATGCCCATCTCAATAGCAAGCTCTGATCCGCCAATCAAAGAGTAGGCATCCGTATGGATTTTTGGCTTCATCCCGAAATCCAGCGCCCTTGAGAGGATTTTCTCAGACTCCGCGGCGGTGTAGTAACCGTCATCACACCAGACATCACAGGCTGTGGCTAGGCCGTAGCGGCCTACTTCCGGAATCATCTCCGAAAGCAGAATATCCATGTAGTCCTCTTTTTTCATGTCATGCGGCCAGCCGTGAGCGCCAAGAAATGTCGCGTGAAGATCAACGGGCTGCAGTGCTTTCAATTTCTGAATGACTCTGAGCTGCTTGAGCTCATGGGCGGCGGTGAAGCCGTAACCGCTTTTGATTTCAGCTGTCGTTATCCCTGACGCCATGAGGTTTTTGAGTCTGAGTCCGGCGCTCTCAACAAGGGCTTCTTCTGTCGCCTCTCTGGTCATAGCCATGGAGGCTGCAAGTCCTGTTGGGATGCCGCGTTTCTTCAAGGACTCAGCGTCACCCCTTGGTAGTTTGGCCACATATTCATCGACGCGGGAGCCGCCAAACACCAAATGGGTGTGGCAGTCGACAAACCCCGGCGCCAGAACTTTTCCTGCAAGTGAAACTTCTAAAAGGTTGCTGAAGTCAAGGCCGCTGGTATGTCTGAAAGCTTCGAGCGCTTTCGCCCCTCGTCCTACACCTGCAATGCGGTCGCCTGTGATGACGACCCAACCATCGGCAATGACTTCAAGGCGACTTGGATTGCTGCCGGCGCAGGTCAGCAGCTGTGCTGCGTCCTTCAGAATGAGGGTGGCCTTTTTAGGGGATTCAACCGGAATGTTCATGTGAAACCATCCTTTTTTTACGTGTGACTTTGTTTAATCAAAGAAACCGGCGATGCGTCGCACATCGCCGGTCGTGGTCAATGAACCGCTGAAATCAGCCTATCATTTTGGTATTTGCGAGTTTTGACTATCTTGGAGGCATACCTGTTGGGCCAAAGGTAACTTTGTCCGCAGGCTCCCACCAGAGCGGTACTTTGATGCTGTCTTTGGTCAGTTTGCCCTTACCGTTGGCGACATCTTTTGCAGTCTCGTAGCCAGCTTGCGCGTGGCGGATAACGCCTATGCCGGAGTCAACAGTCAGAGATGCTTCAAGTCTGAGATCCGCCTCTTCTGTGCCGTCTGCGATCATGGTGACGCCGGTGTGAACCGCTTCACCCATGGAGTAGTTCGCCTGGATGGCGATCAGGTCGCAGCCTGCAGCGCAATTGAGGAGGCCATTCAGGTATGGCCAGTCGGAGATCAGGTCACCGCCGTCTTTCATGTTCTCGGATTCAAAGGTTGGGTTCACTATAGAGCCGGAGTCGAGATTGTCGCGGGAGAACGCCACCGGACCCTTGATTTCGCCCTTTTTAATGAGGTCGTTGACAGCAAGGCCAAACGCCTTACGCTGTCCGAAGCCCATGTAGCAGATTCTCGCTGGAAGTGCCTCAATTGGGAGGTGCTTTCTGGCAAGCTTGATCCAGCGCTCTACGAGCGGATCGCCGGCGCAGATTTCAAGAGCGAGATCGTCGAGTCGGGCGAGGTCGGAGGCTTCACCGGAGATGCAAGTCCAGCGAAATGGTCCGCGGCCTTCGCAGAAGAGCGGACGAATGTAGGCAGCGACAAATCCTAGGATCTGCTTTGCCTCTTCAGGCGGCATGCCTGCGTCCATACACTCTTTGCGGATGCTGGTGCCGTACTCGAAGACTTCAGCACCTTTCTTGGAAAATGCGATCATAGCTCGAAGCTGACGGATCATAGTGGCGCGAGCGTCTTCAAGGTAAGCTTTTCTGTCGCGGGCACGGTATTCATCAGCTTGCTCGCCTGTATAACCGGATGGAATATAAGAAATAGGGTCATGGCAAGGGCACATTTCGCTGACTATGTCTGGTTGGAAGCCCTTTTCGTAAGCTTCCCAATAGATATCCGCAGCGTTGCCTACGATACCGATTGAAAGCGGTTTCTTGGCTGCGGCATGCTCTTCTGCAATTTTTCTTGCTTCATCAAAGGAATAAACATATTGGTCCAAATAATTCTTTTCAATTCTGCGTTTGAGGACACGCTCGTCCGCGTCGACGATGATCGCGACGCCGCCATGCATTTTCATTGCCCAGCTCTGATTTCCACCCATGCCGCCTGCGCCGGCTGTCAAGTAGATTTTTCCGCCAAGATCGTTGTCAAAGCGTTTAATTGCAATGGCGGAAAGCGTCTCAAAAGTGCCCTGAATGACGCCTTGTGTGCCAATATATTCCCAAGGCGCAGCAGTGTATTGAGCGAACATGGTAAGATTCTTGTCTTGAAGGTCATAGAAGACTTCCCAGGTTGCCTTCATGATGTTGGTGGTCGCCATGACAACGCGAGGTGCCAGCTTGTGGGTCTTAAAGATCGCCACAGGCATACCGGACTGAATGACGAGGGTCTCGTTGTCCTCAAGCTCCTTAAGGGACTTGACGATCGCGTGATAGGATTCCCAGTTGCGGGCGCATTTGCCATTGCCGCCGTAGATGACGAGAAGCTCAGGGATTTCGGCGTTTTCCATATTGTTTTCGAGCATTCTGAGTATGGTTTCCTGCTTCCAGCCTTTGCAGCGTAATGTGTCACCGCGCTGTGCCTTTACCGAATAAAGAATCTCTGCGTTTGCCACTTTAACGTCCTCCTTATAATCATGAAAGTGTGAGTTGTTGCTCACTGTTTATATAAGCAAGTCGTGTGCCAACTGACCGAAAATTTTGAAATTTCTCTGTAACTATTGGAATTAGTGGATTCTATAGTATGGGTGTTTTTTGATAATAGTGAAGGTGTCTAATTTTTATACATTTCATCTCTAGAAAATAGTGAAATTAGGTGTAAAATTTCTTACATAGTTGTATATATTTTATACACTCTTAATGGCTCGGTGTGAAACTCGGTGTCAGACACCGAGTTTCATCCATACACCGAGTTTCTTCTGCTATCTCGGCGGCATTCCAGTAGGACCAAAGGTCACCTTGTCAGCCGGCTCCCACCAGAGCGGCACTTTAATGCTGTCGGTAGTCAGCTTGCCTTTGCCGTTGCAAACGTCTTTAGCTGCCTGATAGCCCGCCTGCGCGTGACGAATGACGCCTATGCCCGAGTCGACTGTCAGGGATGCCTCAAGGCGAAGATCTGCCTCTTCTGTGCCGTCCGCGATCATGGTGACGCCGGTGTGAACCGCTTCACCCATGGAATAGTTCGCCTGGATGGCGATCAGATCGCAGCCCGCTGCGCAGTTGAGGAGGCCGTTCAGGTATGGCCAGTCGGAGATCAGATCGCCGCCGTCCAACATATTTTCAGACTCAAAGGTTGGGTTGACAATGGATCCGGAGTCGAGGTTGTCTCTGGAGAATGCCACAGGACCCTTGACTTCGCCTTTCTTGATGAGGTCGTTAACCGCGAGGCCAAAGCGCTTACGCTGACCGAAGCCCATGTAGCAGATTCTTGCAGGGAGTGCCTCAATAGGCAGATTCTTTCTGGCAAGCTTGATCCAGCGCTCTACAAGCGGATCGCCGGCGCAGATTTCAAGGGCAAGGTCGTCGAGACGAGCGAGGTCGGAGGCTTCTCCGGAGGTGCAGATCCATCGGAAAGGACCGCGGCCTTCGCAGAAGAGCGGGCGAATGTACTCAGAGACAAAGCCAGGAATCTGTTTCGCTTCCTCAGGCGTCATGCCTGCGTCCATACACTCCTTGCGGATGCTCGTGCCATACTCAAAGACCTCAACGCCTTTCTTGGAGAAGGCGATCATGGCGCGCAGCTGCTTCTGCATGGACTCACGGGCATCCGCCAGGTAAGCCTTTCTGTCGCGGGCACGATACTCATCCGCCTGCTCACCCGTATAACCAGCCGGGATATAGGAAATAGGATCATGGCACGGACACATTTCGCTGACAATATCCGGCTGGAAGCCCTTTTCATAAGCCTCCCAGAAAATCTCAGCCGCGTTGCCCACGACACCAATGGATAACGGCTTCTTGGCCGCAGCGTGCTCTTCTGCGATTTTTCTCGCTTCATCAAAGGAATGCACCATCATGTCCATGTAGTTCTTGTCAATTCTGCGCTGAATGACACGCTCGTCCGCGTCGACGATGATCGCGACGCCGCCGTGCATCTTCATGGCCCAGCTTTGGTTGCCGCCCATGCCGCCCGCACCGGCTGTCAGATAAATTCTTCCGGAAAGGTCATTGTCGAATCGCTTGATTGCAATGGCAGACAGGGTCTCGAAGGTCCCCTGAATAACCCCTTGTGTGCCGATGTATTCCCAAGGTGCCGCCGTATAGTTGGCAAACATGGTGAGGTTTTTGTCCTGAAGGTCATAGAAAGTCTCCCAGGTCGCTTTCATGATATTGGTGGTCGCCATGACGACGCGCGGTGCGAGCTTGTGCGTTTTAAAGATCGCCACCGGCATGCCGGACTGAACGACTAAAGTTTCATTATCCTCCAGTTCTTTGAGAGACTGAACGATCGCATGATAGGACTCCCAGTTACGGGCGCATTTGCCGTTTCCGCCGTAAATGACGAGAAGCTCAGGAATTTCTGCATTCTCCATATTGTTTTCGAGCATTCTGAGGATGGTTTCTTGCTTCCAGCCTTTGCAGCGAAGTGTATCTCCGCGCTGCGCCTTAACCGAGTAAAGAATTTCTGCGTTTGCCACTGATGGTTCCTCCTTTTATTGGGTGTTTAATGGGTTCTTGTTTCATGCCAATCTATATACGCAAGTGACGTGCCAAGTTAGGGAACCATCGGCAAAAATCTTTGAAAGCGTTGCAAATGCTGGAAATATTTTTTTAGATAAGAGTCTAAGTGTCCAAAGCAAAAAAAGAAAAAACAGCAGTGTGTATAAATTTCATACACGTGCTGTCTTAACGCCTTGAACTCGAACTGTATAATATTTTACACCCTGTATAAAAACTTCACAAACACTAGTCAGTCACCTTCTCAATCCCCAGCCGCTTCATTTTGTAAAGAAGACTCTGGCGGATGATCCCAAGCTCCCGGGAGGTTGAGGATATGTTGTAGCTGTTGCGGCTAAGCGCTTCCAAAATAATTTCCCGCTCGAAATGATCCATGCGGTCATTGAGCCCTTCCCGTTTGATCGGCTTTGGCCGCTCCGCCTTGGGGTCAATTTTGAGCGAAGCCTTCAGGTAAGAGGGCAGATGTATCCCCTCCAGCACCCGGTTTTGCTCATCGTTATGGACCATCAGGTTTTCTATGACATGTTCCAGTTCCCGGACGTTGCCCGGCCATTCATAGTTTTCAAATGCCCGCTCGAGAACTTCGGAAAGCTGCTCCACATGGGTATTGAGCATGTGATTGTACTTCTGAATGAAGAAGCGGGTCAGACACCGGACATCCTCCGGTCGTTCCCTGAGCGGTGAAATGTAAAGGCTCAGGCCCCCTATCCTGTAGTAAAGGTCTTGCCTCAGCTTGCCTTCGCTGATCAATTTCAAAGGGTCCTCGTTCATGGCACAGACGACGCGGCATTTGACAGGAACAAAATCCGATCCGCCTACCCGGTTGACCTTGCGTTCCTGTAAAACCCGCAGCAGCTTGGTCTGCATGGACACAGGCATTGAATTGAGCTCATCCAGAAAGAGGGTTCCGCCCCTGGCGTCCTCGAAGAGCCCGCTGCGGTCCATTGCCCCGGTGTAGGCGCCTTTGACCGTGCCGAATAGAATGCCCTCCAGAAGATTTTCCGGGATCGCGGCACAGTTGATGCCAATGAAGGGCTCCTTGTGCTTTTTCCCGTGGTTGTGGATGCTCTGGGCAAACACTTCTTTGCCGGTGCCGGTTTCTCCGACAATCAAGACATTGTTGTCAAGCCAGGCGATCTTCTGCGCTTCCTTGATGAGCTGCCGGGTGGTCTCGCTCTCACCTATGAGATTGGTAAAATTGTACCGCGTGCCATTGCCCGCATCCTCCACTGGCTCCTGAAGCTCAGGGTCCAGGCTCAGAAAGCGGCGCTTGAGTTCGATGGCCTCTTCCAGAAGAGAATGCAGCTTGGTCTCATTTTTACTAATTGAAAAAACGCCGATGGATTCTCCGTTGCGAATCACGGGATAGGTGCTGTAAGACACATATTTTGGGATGCCGTTGTTGACGGCATGGGCTTCGTAGCGGTTTTCAATCGCCTTGCCGCTGGTCAGGACTTTGCGGTGCTCTGACTCTTTGTCAGGATCGTATCCATAGGCTTCCCAGAGGGGTTTTCCAATGATGTCCTCACCATGAAGTTCCTCCAGCTTTTCCTGGGCGTGATTATAGACAATCAGACGACCGTCGGCATCACTCATGACAACGCCGTCTGAAATCGAGTCAAGTATTTTCTGAAACGCGAAGAGCAGCATTTCAGGATCTGCTTTGGCATAGACTGCCATGACTGAAAGCCTCCTTAAGTGCGAAGAATCGTGCCAGGAGGTAAATGGCGCCAGGCGCTTTTACCTCCTGATTATGAAGCGTCATTGAATTTTTTCAGTTACCGTGGATCTTCAATCCTGCCATATCTCAGTATTTTTTCGTGGAAGGTGACGGAAAGGTCCTCTTCCAGGGTCTTCAGAAAGGACAGGTCCTGGGAAGTCGCCAGAACAATGGCATAGCCCTCATTGGCATAGCGGGCGGTGCGGCCGACGCGGTGGACGTACTCCTCGGTTTTCTTTGGCACATCCGCACTAACGACGACATTGAGCCCGGCTATGTCCAGACCCCGCGCCGCGAGGTCAGACGCAATCAGCACCTGGTAGCGGCCCGACCGGAAGCCTTCCATAGCGTCCTTTCGATCCTGTCGCTCAGACGCGCCATAAATGGCCTTGGCGCTGACCTTGTGATGAATCAGGAATTTTTCCATATTCTGAATATGGTCATTCTTATTGAGGAACACCAAAATTTTCTCCGGCTTCAGCGCGCTGGCGATCTTTCTGACAGCGTCAGCTTTATCCCTGAGCTCGCATTCCACATAAAGGTGCGTAATGTTCGGATTGACTATGGTCCCTTCAAGACGAATGATCTGCGGCGTTTTCATCATCTCTGACAGCACGGCTTCAGCTTGTGGGGTTATTGAGGCGGAAAACGCCATGAGCTGGCGGTCACGCAGGGTTGTCTTGATCACGGCGCGACAGTCTGCCAGCTTGGTGTCGTCCATCAGCCGGTCTGCCTCGTCGAGAACAATCGTTTTCACCTCGTGCATTTTGAGCTTTTTCATGGCAATCAGCTCAGTCATTCGCCCCGGCGAGCCCACCACGATCTGCGGCTTGGTCTTCAAGGCTTCCACCTGTCGCTTCAGGCTGGTTTCTCCAATCAGCACCTGGCACTGAAGGGCTATCCCCGAGTTTTGGGCGAGTTTCTTGACTTCATTGGCAATCTGGACGCTGAGCTCGTGGGTGGGACTGAGTACGACGGCCTGCAGTGCTTTGGAAGTCACGTCGATAGTTTCGAATATAGGCAGCAGATAAGCCAGGGTCTTGCCAGAGCCGGTAGTAGACTGGGCAATGACGTCCTGACGGGCCAGGCCAGTGGGAATCACTGCGCTCTGAATCTCCGTAGGAATGACTATTCCGGCTTTCGACAGCCCTGTGATTATGGCTTCTGAGATGCCAAGTTCTTTAAATGATTTCATAAGTTCCTCCTGATAGGGCCTGAACTGCCCAGATCTCTTCAAGTTAAGTGTATAAAGATTATACACACTTTAACACAAGTTGTCTTTTAAATCTACGTTTGATTTAATATCGATGCCTCATGTAGACCTTTAGACACCCTTTTCAAGACATTTGCCGATGGTCGCTATATTACAATTCCATTACCGTCCGCGAAGGCTAACAGACGTGCACAAAGAATGGTGAGCCTATACAGAAGAGAGCTTGCTCTCTAAAGCATAGGCTCACCATTCTTTGTATAGGGCGCAGCCCGTGACCGAAGCGCAGCCATAAATCTCGCGCAGCGTGGTTTATAGCGCAGCGAGGTGCACGTCAGTATAACAGCATATTTCTTATCAGACGCCAAAAGGTGAACCTCATATTATGGAACCACTCAGCACCTGGTTTCGTCTAAATCATTGAACGCCAGATCCACAGGCAGATAGACCCACGGAGGTGAGTAGAATGACAAGATCAAAATTTTTCATGACACTGACAGGACTTGCGCTGCTAATCCTCGTGATGGTCCTGATCAACGGATGCGCCGGAGAAAAGACAGAGCCCACCGGAACCATAGAGCCTTCCTCAACCACAAATGGTTTTGTGCCTCTGGCAGAAGTACCGGAGGACTACCCCTTTGAAACCGCTGTGGAACGCGGCGACGTCGTCAATCTCCATGGTGAGTTGACGAATACAGAAGCCTACGAAAAATTTAAGAGCACCCTGGAAAAAGGAGAACCGACCTTCATGCGCTTTGTGGCGTTTACCATTGAAGGCGACCCCATTCTTATGGATGTTAGCTTTGACGGGACGATATTTCATCTCACCCAGGATGTGAGCCGCGATGCTTTCTCGGGCGGAATAGACAAAGTCATGAGCTATACTTCTGAGGCTTATGAGATTCTGGCGGATGGACGAATCAGAGTTTTCGAGGCAGCTGCTGAACAGCCTGTTTCACAGACTGAGGCTCCGGAAGAGGTGATCTTGCCGCTTGGGATGTAACTTTCAGTTTGCAGTCTCTAAAGATAGGCTGTCATCAACGGAAGTAATAAGGGTAATAATGTAGAGAGTCGTGGAACAATGTCCAACTAAGCAGTTTATCACTCCATTAAACCATCAAAGGATGTGAGCCAAGTGAAAAAAATGCTATCCATTTTGATGCTAGTCGTGCTGGCTTTAACCGCCGCAGTGCCGGCTATGGCAGAAACGGCCGCCGGTGACGGGTCGATTGCGCTCTATATAGGCAGCCCGCTGACACTCTCAAACGGCGTCGTCAGTCCTCTGGATCCGGATAATCCAAATGTGGCTGCCATAGTTCACAAGGACAGAACACTGGTCCCGGCACGGGCTGTGGCGGAGCACTTTGGAGCTAAAGTCAGCTACGACGCGCCTAAACAAGCAGCCGTGATCGAATATGGCGGCAAAATGTTCGTCTTCTACTTCAACAAAAACTATTACGACCTGATCTTGGCCGGTCAGCCGGCTAAACGTGTCACCTTCGACACTGAGACCCTCGTGATCGAAAACCGTTCTATGCTGCCTCTGAGAGTCATCTGTGAAGATGTTCTCGGCAAATCAGTCAGCTATGACAACAACGTGGTACTCATTGGTGACAAACTCGTCAATCTGGCGGCAAATCAGACGCTGAGGGAAAGCATCCGCGCCAAAATTGGCCAAGCGGTTAAAGTATCCTCACTCTGGCAGCTAAAGACACTGCTTTCCAGCAGCATAAACCAGTATGGCTACAGCGGCGGTCTGAAGGAAGCGATTCCTGAGACTGCCGCTCCCGCAGCGGAATCCCCAGCTGAAGCCCCAGCCCCATCCGCTCCTGCAGAGGATTCGGCCTCCGGCGGTGACAGGGACTTCTCCAGCACCAACGAGCAGGTCGAAGGCATTGAAGAGGCTGACGTTGTAAAAACCGACGGCAAATTCATCTATGTCGCCTCCGGCAATGTCGTCAGCATAGTCCGCGCTGATGGCAGCAACATGACGCTCACCGATACCATTCGCATGCCAATAGATGACAAATATGGCCAGGGCATTCACATTTCCGAGCTTTATATCGACAGTGGCCGTCTTGTGATTTTGGGTTCAAGGAGCCTCCCGCAAGTCCGACCTGTGGATCTTCCATTGATGGAGTCCGGCGCAGTGACAGAGCCTTCCCCAATGCCTGCTATTGACGGCGATGCCAAAATTGGCATAATGCCGCCTTACTACAGCAAGAGTTTCGTTTACACGGGTGTCTATACCATCAGCGACACAGGCAAAGCGGATCTCCTGAAGGAATTTGAACTCGAAGGCAATCTGCTCTCCAGCCGCAAAAAAGACGACACCGTTTATCTTGCCGTCAACAAATATAACTACTACTATATCATGGAGGATGTCCTCCCAGTCCTTAGAGACACCGTGAAGAGCGACGCTTACAAACCGCTCAGCATCAACCAGGTGATGTACTATCCGGGCAACACGACACCGGAATATCTGATGGTGGCTGCAATAGACATTCGCGATGAAGACACCCCTTCCACCGTCGAAGCTATTCTCGGAAGCGGCACCCAGATTTATATGAACGATCAGGCGCTGTATATAGCGCGCCAGGATTACAGCGACATGTCCGGCTCCACCACCAGCCTTTCCAAGTTCAGCATAGACGAACTCAAGATTGGCTTCGCTGGCGGCGGAAAAGTTAAAGGCACACTGCTCAACCAGTTTTCCATGGATGAACACAACGGGTACCTGCGCTTAGCGACGACGCGCTGGGCTATGGAAACCACCAATGCTGTTTATGTCCTTGACGATCAGCTCAATGTCGTTGGCGCCGTCGAAAACATGGCGCCGGGTGAAACCATCTACTCCGCAAGATTCATGGGCGACAAGGGCTATGTGGTCACTTTCAGACAGATTGACCCGCTCTTCGTCCTCGACCTGTCTAATCCAAAAGCGCCTAGAATTACCGGGGAACTTAAGGTTCCAGGCTTCTCCAACTATCTCCACCCGGTTGAAGAAGACTTGATCCTTGGCATTGGCCAGGGTACTCAGGACATCTACACGCGAGATCAAAACGGCGAAGAAATCGTCATAGGCACCCGCACCGCTGGTATCAAATTCTCACTCTTTGATGTCTCCGACATGGGTAAGCCTAAAGAAATCCAAACGCTGACACTCGGCGGTTCCGGCAGCTATGCTGAGATGCTCTACAACCACAAGGCGATTATGTTCGATCTGAAAAACCAAATGTTTGCTTTTGATGGTACCATTTCAGATCAAGACAGCCCAGACAAGACCAGAGTGGATTATTTCAACGGCGCAGTGGTCATGACCTACGACGCCCAGGACGGCTTCGATGTCAAAGGCCAAATCGAAAGCCTGCCTGCGCTGTCCTCCCCTGACAACATGTACTACTATTCATGGGTTCGCCGCCTCTGCTACATTGGCGACACTCTCTACTATGTTCAGGACGGCCGCATTCGCGCTTTCGATAAAAACACCCTTGAATCCGAGGGAAGTATTACAATTTATTGACAAAGCTCTGGCACCAAAATGAACTTGGTGACAGGCACCAAAACAGAAACGGTGACAGGGACAAAGTCGAACTTTGTCCCTGTCACCGTTTTATGTTCACTTCATTCCCGCATTCAACTTCCCAATCAGATCTTAATCTGAATGCTTCCCGTCGGGCAAACTTCTACACACTTCAAGCATTTCGAACAGTTAAAAGCCGTAGCCGGCGTCTTCTTCGCCTTCTTAAAAAAGCTGAACTTAGTATTCAAGCTCGTGATGTAACAAGCCTTGTCACATAAGCCGCAAGAACTGCAGGTCTCAGGCTGAACCCTGATTTTGTACAAGCTCATTTTGTTCATCAGCCCCTGCACCCAGGAAATTGGACATCCAAGTTTGTAATAATTGTACATTTGACGTTTGGAGTCGCCCTCACTTAGTTTCGAGGTCATTTTTTCCATGATGAATCCCATTGGGCACATCCATTTGCAGAAGGTTTTCCCAAAAACCGCCCCTAGAAGCACCGCCGCGCCAAGCACGATCCAAAGACTGATCTGCATCGCAAAGATCGCCAGGTAGGTTGCAAGGCCAAAGACAAGTTGAATCGTTTTTCTGTGCTGCGTCAGCTTGGAAATCATATGTAAGGATCCCTCCAAATAGTTTTCGCCCCTCCCCTGCGGGGTAGGTTGTCAATGAATGTAGCATACCACCTCTTTGCCCGGAAAACAACACAAAAATAAAAAGGAAGAAACCAGGCGGAAGCAATGGTGATCAGGTGGCGCCCCGCGCCATCCTATCATCACCAAA
The DNA here is from genome assembly GCF_058683855.1 of Acidaminobacter sp. QWL-03. NCBI lineage: Bacteria > Bacillati > Bacillota > Clostridia > Peptostreptococcales > Acidaminobacteraceae > Acidaminobacter > Acidaminobacter sp. QWL-03. Next base: position 502,540 of record NZ_CM178752.1, on the reverse strand, counting down.
TCCAGCCAGTTTCTTCCTTTCGCGTTTATGCGTTCTTCCACCTCTCAAGAAACCGCCCCATACTGCAAGCGACCTCAATCCGTCTATTCTGGAAGCCATGATCGCTATCCAGCAAATGCGCTTCCAGCAATACACCTGAAACCTCCAGCGCTGTCTTTAAAGGCTCGTAGTGCACCGCCGGCGGCCCGTCCACATCCCGGGAACCCGCCATCAGCAGCACCGGCCGGTTCTTAAGCCGCCCAGCCTTTCCGCTGATATCCCAGTCCGTTTGGTGATCGAGCACTTCCTGAGTCAGTGCCTCCACAGAGCCGCCGTTGGTCGGGATCACGCAAGCCGCAAACATCGACTTCATCTCGCCTTCCGCCACCGCATCCTCTCGAATTAACGCACCCATTCTCCCCAAATCGTAAACCGACAGGGCTATGCAACCCTTAATCCCGGAATCCTCCTGAGCTGCCAGGATCGCCGCAAATCCCCCAAAGCTGTTGCCTCCAATAAACAGATTCGCCGGATCCACCCCAAACGCCTGAATCGCTGCATCAGAGCGAAGATAAGCAAGGGCGACCCGTACGTCCTCAAGCGCATTCTCAAACGTAAACACCCCGTCACTGCCCCAGGTGCCCCGGTAATGGAAGATCATGACATTCCATCCCAACCGTCTGATGGCATGGGCCAGATCAAAGTTTCGCTCGTTACCCGGGAATCCATGAAGCAGCAGTAGTGTCGGCCTAGGCCCACCCCAACCGCCCGCAGAAAACATGACTCCAAAGCGCCGCTGCCCATCCAACTCCAAGATCAACTGATGCAGATCCGGCGCAGGCTCCAGCGTTTCTGACGGATCCCGCAGCATTTGAATGCATGGATCCTGGTCTAAAATACCTTCAACTTGTTTTTCAGCTCCGGCCAAACCACCCATTCCAAACACGCTTTCCGATCCGCCTAAACTGCTGGATCCGTCAATGCCATCCTGACACAGTTCAAATCGCCGCACGCGTGCACCATCGCGTTCGATGTCTTCAAGGAACATCTCGACCGGGCGGACCCAGAGGCCATAGTCGCCGTAAAGTGCTTGATAGATGACCATCGGCAAACCGTTTTCTGAATGCCTCGCGACCTCCAACACTTTATAAAAATTCCCCTTGAAATGGCGATAGACCCCCCCGGGTACTATTAAATCCTGACCATTAAACTTATCCTCAGCCACGACGCGGCGCCCCCTTCACAAACACTGTTAAGCCTTCCAAAAAACTTAGATATCTGAAATCCGCTCATAATTCACATACTGATAGACCAGATCCTCCTGGCTGTACCGTCTCGACGTCCACACCGGTGTCCAGTTCGGATCCTCATCCAAATTGGGTATCAGGGTATCCGCGTCAAAGCGGCGAAACACCTTGGTAATGAGCGCATGGCCGCACCACGGCAGACACTGCCTGGCCAGTTCCCCGCCGCCAATCAGAAATGGCCTCAGATTGCCGCCACTGTCCGCCACTAACCCATCCACCAAGGACTTGAGCGCATCGAGCTCATGTATCACCGTCACACCCTCCCGCCGGTAAGTCCGGTCCCGGGTGACCACAATATTGATACGGTTGGGCAGCGGTCGCTGCTCCGGCAGAGACTCGAAAGTCTTACGCCCCATGATGATCAGATTCGACTCCGTCATCCGGCGGAAACGTCTGAGGTCAGCGTGAATTTTGAACAACATATCGCCGTCATAGCCAATATTCCAGTCGAGATCCACCGCAAAAATCATGGTCCACGGGATCATCAGGATACCACCTTTCTATAGTCAGGCTTTAATTCTATCAGCATCAGGCTGGCCAGCATCAGTGCTGCCCCGGCATAACCCCTGATGGATAGTATTTCACCAAGAAAAATATAAGCAATGAGTACCGAAAACAATGGCTCAAAAGTGAAAATCAATCCCGTGTGAGTCGCTGTGGTGTACTTCTGTGCGACAGTCTGGGTGACAAAGGCAATCGCTGTCGAAAAGACACTGAGTCCCAGGACGACCATCCAATTCGAAACAGACACCGGAAGGGTTGGAGTCTCAAGCATAAAACTGAAGACCACCGCGTAAACGCCAACGAATCCCAGTTGAATCACGCCAAGGGCCACAGAGTCCACTTCTTTCGTGAACCGTTCCGTGACCAGGATATGAGCCGCGAACGCCACGGAGCACAGGATGCACAAAATGTCGCCCAAATTAAAGGTGATCGATGTGCCCGCGATCAGCATCCAGACGCCCGCGAGAGCCATCACAATACTTACGACTGTCATTTTATCCAGCTTGATCCTGAAGACCACATAGTTGATCATGGGAACAATAATCCCTGCCAGACAGGTTAAAAATCCAGCATTTGAGACAGTCGTATATCTTACCCCAAACGTCGCGAAAATATAGACCAAAAACAGGACAACCGACAGCATAGCCGCACGCTTTATCGTTCTAAGATCCACTGCAGCCAAACGCTTTCGAAAGATCACAGCCGTCAGCCCAAACGCTGTGACAAAACGCAGGGCAATCAGATTAAATTCGCTTAAATCCCCGAGGCCGACCTTAGTCAATAAATTAGAGGTCCCCCAGAACATGACCACCATAATTAGGGCTAAATCTGCCTTTCTTTGAATATTCATTGAAATCACTCCTAAAGACCTAAAGCAGAGACCTTATTTCAAAATGACCACGGTTACACCTTCATTGCCGTAAATCCTTCGCTCATACTTCTCCAAATCCTTGCACACAGCCAATGCTTCTTTCTTCTTCCATGACCAGGCACTTCCGCCAAACCAAAAGCGCACCAGGCCCCGCATTTGATCCTCGTCCAAGGTCTTTTGAACCGCACCTCGGATGGCGCCGCCCACGCCGCTGGATCCGTAGCCGTGAATGACGACCACCGACTTCGCGCCCTGACGCCTCGCGGTCATGAGGCCATCCTTGAGTCTCCGGACGGCTGTTGTCACCTCCGGCATGCCGCGTTCGAGGTTCAGTTCCATCACTTTTTGCATCTAAAATTCACCTAACCTTTGAAACAACCACGACTTAAGTCACAGTTGCCGTAATGTGCTTTCTCGTCCTGAGACAGTAAGCAGCAGCTCTTGAATCCTCACCAAAAAATGACAATATAAGCTTACAACTTTGTAAAGCGGGTAACAAGGAATCGAAATGCCGCGCACCCACGAACGTCAACCCTTTGGCTTCGGTGCTCTGAGAGTGTCCCTCAAGTGAGGCCACAGGCGGCAACCCTTCTTCTATCTTACACCTAAAGTCCCAAATTTTCCAAAATTATTTGAAAGGATGGTTCATGTGGCAGTTAGATTTGATGGTAAACGTCTTTTTAAAACTCTCGTCCTTAATGAGGCCAAAGTTGCCGAGTTCTACAAAACCCTAGCCTCCGAAATGAAAGAAGGCAAAGGCTGCAGTTTGTTTGAGCGCATGGCAAAGGAAGAACTCCGCCATGAAAAGATTTATGCCGCGCTTATGGACAAGCTCCCGAATGAAGGCACTCTCGAACTGGACGAAGAAGATGCCGAGTACATGAATGCCCTGATCCAGAATAATATGTTTGAAGACGCAGAGGACACCGTCGCCAAGGTGCGCGGCAAATACGCCAAGGATGATGCGCTGACTATCGCTGAGAAAATTGAACGAGACGGTCTGATTTTCGTCAGCGAACTCATGCGACTCTATCCAGACGTCGCGCCGGACGAAATTAAAATAGTGTTGACTGAAGAGCGCAAACATCTTAAATCTGTCCTGCAGGCCAGAATGGGCTTCGCCGCTGACGTTTTGATGCTCTAACCGCTTGTGGCCAAGGCCCCGGACCCTAAGCCCTGCAACAATCTCAAGCTTCTTATGATTTCATAAGTAAACAGAAAGCCGCTGCCCCCTCGCATCCTTTTGGGATTCGAAGCCTCAGCGGCTTTTTTATATCGCCTTTCACAGATCGGTAGCTGAACTTTTCGCTCACACCCGGGTTTCTATTCAAAAAAGTTTCTTCTTCCACATCACAAAAGTTGACAGCACCGCGAGGCCTATAGTCATCATAATAATCACCAAAAACGCCCAGGGATTACCCGCAAGCGGCACCGGTACGTTCATGCCAAAAAAGCTCGCAATCATGGTCGGAATAGCCATGACGATGGTGATCGACGTCAACAGCTTCATGACAATATTGAGATTGTTCGAGATCACCGACGCGAAGGCGTCCATGGTCCCGCTCAAAATATTGCTGTAGATGGTCGCCATTTCAATGGCCTGCTTATTCTCGATAATGACATCCTCAAGAAGATCCTCGTCCTCAGGATACTTCTTGATGGCGTCCAGCCTCAGCATCCGTTCCAGCACGACCTCGTTTGCCCTGAGGGACGTTGAAAAGTACACCAGGCTCTTTTCCAGCTCAAGAAGCTGGATCAGCTCCTTGTTCTTCATGGACTTGTGCAGCTCCCGCTCAATCTGGCTGCTCCTTCGGTCAATCTGCTTCAGGAACATCAGATAATAGGATGCATTTTTATACAAAACTTGAAGAATAAAACGCGTTTTCTTAAACGTGTAAAAACTGCGAATGCTCCCGCCCGCGAAATCCTTGATCAGCGGCACATCCTGCGTACATACGGTGATAATCGAATCCCCAGCCAGAATAATGCCCAGCGGCAGTGTATTATAGTATTTGTTGTTCTCCGACGGCTCGATCATAGGTACGTCCACCAGAATCAGCGTAGAGCCCGGTTCAATCTCAATTCTCGCCCGTTCCTCTTCGTCCAGCGCTGCCCTCAGGTGCGTCGGGTCCATGTCCGGAAAATTTCTGCAGATGTCCTGCAGTTCCTGCTCTGTGGGGGCCGTCATGTGGATCCAGCAGCCGTCCCCGTTCATCTCGACCGTTTCAAGCTTTTCGCCGATGGTCTTAAAAATTTGAATCATCGCTTTCGCTCCTTCTCGGCGTCCTGCGCTTGATAAAACCAAGGCCGAGGTCAAGCGCGATGATCCAATAGAAGATCAGCGTCAACAACCGCCTGGAAATGCCCTGCGCAGAATTGCCATTTGATATTTTGTTTTCGGCATTCTACTCGGTCCAGCGTCCATGACGCTTCACACTCCTTTAAGTCTCTTCGAATGAGGTGCGGTGATGCTCCTTCCCTATCGTACCCTTTTGAGGCCAGCAGTTCAAGACATTTTGAAAGCGGTTTATATTACCGTCCGCGTCCCCAAACTTGTAAGATAGGCTAACAGACGTGCACAAAGAAAAATGAGCTCGATTGAAGAGAGCTTGCTCTCTGAAACTCGAGCTCATTTTTCTTTGTATAGGGCGCAGCTATAACCGAGCGAAGCAAGGGCGTGACCGAAGCGCAGCCATAAATCTCGCGCAGAGGGGTTTATGGCGTAGCGAGGTGCACGCCTTTTAGAAATTTCAACACAAACAAAAAGCCCCCTGGAAAAAAGCGTTCCGCTCATTCCAAGGGGCTGATTCACTCACGTGAGTCTAACTTCTACAGATAATTCTTTCTGTAATAAATCTCTTCCATTTCATATCGCAGGCGCTTTGTCACCAAACGGCGCTCTTCAGGGCTCAGATCCAGTTTTTCTGTCGAAAAAAGATAGTTGTCCAGATCAAACTTCCTGAGCAGCATCTTTGTGTGGAAGATATTTTCCTGATAGACGTTGGTGTCTATGGCATTATATCGATCCAAAACATCCGGTGAGATATAATCCTGAATAGAGGTAATCTTGTGATCGATGTAAAACTTCTGACCGTTAGTGTCTCTGGTAAAGCCGCGAACCCGGTAGTCCAGATTGATGATGTCTGAGTCAAAGGACTCAATCAGATAATTGAGCGCCTTCAGCGGTGAAATTTCCCCGCAGGTCGAGACATCAATATCTACGCGAAAAGTCGAGATGCCATCCTGGGGATGACTTTCCGGATAGGTATGGACGGTAATATGACTCTTGTCCAGGTGGCCGACGACAGAATCCTTATACACCAGCTGTCCCAAATTGCAGGACGCGTCGAGCTCACTGACCCGGACCGGCGTTTCCGAAATCAGAATAGTGACACTGGCCCCTTCCGGATCATAGTCCTGCTTCGCGATATTCAGAATGCAGGCCCCAATCATTTCAGTGACCTCTGTCAAAATTTTTGTCAAACGTCTGGCGTTGTATTGTTCATCGATATAATCGATGTATTTTTTTTGGTCATCCCTGCTGTGCGTGTAACAAATATCAAAGATGTTGAAGCTCAACGTCTTTGTCAGATTGTTAAACCCATACAGTTTGAGTTTTTCATTCAACGATTCGACCCCCTTCTGTGAAACCTCTTACAATCTCATATTACATCATAAAAGGACACAAAGATCAAATTATTTGTTGAACCTTATGAAAAAAACTCAAGACCTTAGTCAGCGGCGCAGCCAACCACCTTTTCAGCTAAGCTTACAACCGCTCTCCTGCCAGGCTTTCGGCAACATTCCCAACACCCTTTCAACGACTCTCCTTTTAAGCAACCGTCCCCCGCTTAGACGAATAATTTTCATACAGTTTCTCATCCATAATCCTGACGAGGGTTTCAACAACCCGAAAGACTTCCGTAAAAGAGGTGTACAGCGCGATAGGCGCGAGGCGGATCACATTGGGTGCCCTGAAGTCCGGCATGACCCCGTTGTCTTTTAATGCCTGATTGATCCGTACCGCGTCCTGATGCTCCAGCGCCACATGGCCTCCCCTGCGGTGCGGCTCCCGTGGATTGCCGACACTGAACCCGTATCCCGTCAGTTTGTCATCAATTAATGCCATGAGGTAATCTGTCAGCTTCAGTGACTTTTCACGAATTTTCTCCACACCAACGCGGTTGAAAAGCTCAAGAGACCCTTCCAGCGGCGCCATGCTGAAAATATTCTGAGTACCGGACTGCCAGCCTCCTGCATTTCTGACCGGTTCGAACGTATTGAGCAGATCAAACTGCTTGTCCTTGACATAGCCCTGCCACCCGGCGAGGCCCGGATGCAGGCCAAAATGCCGCTTGTTCAAATACAGCGCCGCGTTCGAGCCCGGTCCCCCATTCAGATATTTGTAGGTACACCAGACCGCAAAGTCCACATCCCATTTTGAAAACTCATGAGGGACCGCACCAACGCCGTGGCAGCAGTCAAAGCCTATGAGGATGCCACGCTCATGGGCTGCCTGTGTCAGTCTCGCCACATCCAGCAGCTGGCCGCTGCGGTACAGCACTGACGGAAACACCGCTATGGCCACATCCTCTGTCATGGCCTCAATCAGCATGTCCTCATCCAGCGTCCTGCCATCCAGGCTCTTCACTTCCTTGAGCGCCTCTTCAGGCGACAGTCCCTTGAGCCTAAGCTGGCTCTCAATGGCGTACCGGCTTGTCGGAAAGGTCAAATCGTCGACCAAAATCTTATATCGCTCAGCCGATGGTTTATAAAACGTCGCAATCATGGAATGCAGGTTCAGCGTCGTATTTGACATAATGGTCACTTCTTCCGGCGAAGCGCCCACCAGACCGGCCATCAGTGCCCCAAGGTGATCCTGATAGAGAAACAGCTGCGGATTCGTCTTAGTCCAGCAATCAATCCCCATGCGCTTGTAATCCTCAAGGACTCTCAGCAGTGAAGCCTCGGCTGCCTTTGGGAAAAGCCCAAGTGAGTTGCCATCCATATAAATGACCTCATCATTCAGATAAAACTCCTGACGGATCCCTTTCAAAGGATCCACGCCATCCATTTCAGAAGCAAGTTTGACACCTTGATCGTAGACACCCATTAATCGCACCCCTTTTGATTTATAGTTCGTACCCTAACTATATAATAGCATTTAACGCCATAAAATCAAGTTTTTTTACAAAAATAAATTCGTGCCCTAACTAAACGTTCTTCAATTGTGCATTGATCAGCCTCAGCCACTTCAGCATCAGCACGGCCTCTTCCTCAGGCAGAAACCTCAGCTCCTCAAGCTCATAAGCCATGACAACTTCAAAAGCCCGCTCCCTGATCTCCACCCCAGCCTCCGTCAGACGAATCTTTTTCGAGCGCGTATCCAGCTCATCCGTGGTGCGCTGAATCCAGCCCTTCTTCTCCATCAGCTGCAGCATTGGCGTCAGCGTCGCCGCGGACAGCGTCAGCACGTCCCCCAGCGCCTTCTGGGTCATTTCCTCCTCAACCCAGAGCCTTGACACCACCCTGTACTGCGCAAACGTGATGCCCAGCGGCTCCAGCTGCTTGCTGACCGCCACCTGAATTTTTCTGGCGATTTCAATAAAATTAAATCCCATCAAATGGTCATATCCCCGCTTCATCCAACCACTCACTTTCTGTAAGACTTAGTTACGCATGACCATCGGCATCCGCTTTAAAAGCCTTAAATACAGTTCTCTGCCGATGGTCATCCGCCCCCACCACGCTCAACCCCGATTTCTCGGTCAAATAATTCGTACACAAAGTAAATCTATGAACACTATTCGACGCCGCAGATTAAAAATCCTCTTCCTCTAAAAAAGAGTTTGCTTTCTACAATTTTTTTATTTTTTATAAAATATTTCAAATCTTTTTGAATTCTCTGGCATTTTGCTTGACACGTCCGCGAGACAAGCCTATAATCACGTCAATGAGTCAGTTCGACTCGCGACCAATTTGAATTGTCATCCAAACAGACATTGACGGAGAAAAGTAATCGTGCCAAGGCCTTTCAGGGAGGGAATGTCCCAGACTGTAAGCGTTCCCAGGATCCCGCGCGGCGAAGTTCTCTCCTGAGTTTTCAAGCTGAACCCACCCGCTGTAGGCTTGAACGGCTGCCCCCGTTATAGGGCAGAGGATCCGGAATCTGAGCCAGGAAGGCTTATGCTTCCCGTCTTTCAAAAGTGGGCTTCTGGCCTATTGGGGTGGTACCGCGGAAAAACCTTTCGTCCCTTTGCAAAGTTTCTGATTGCAGGGAGAAGGTTTATTTTTTTGTCACGAAACGAGTAAAGTCAGCATGTCTATAGATCTTATAAGCCATCAGAAAAGCACACAGGAGGAATAACCCATGACAAAGTACTGGAATGAGCCAAAGGAATGCATGACCAAAGAGGATAAGGATCAGCTGCAGCTCGAGCGCCTGCAGGATACGCTGTCCAGAGCTTACCACAACGTGCCCCATTATCGCCGTTTGTTTCAGAAGCACGGCATTGACCCGGAGGACGTGCAAAGCCTGAGCGATCTTGCCAATCTGCCGTTTACCTATAAGACGGATCTTCGAGACAACTATCCCTATGACATGTTTGCCGTCAGCCTCTCCGAGGTCGTCCGGATCCACTCCTCCTCCGGCACGACGGGCAAACCAACTGTTGTAGGTTACACCCGCCGGGACCTGAACACCTGGTCGGAGCTCATGGCCAGAGCCCTCACCAGCGGCGGCGCCACCAGACACGACGTCATTCAGAATGCCTACGGTTACGGCCTCTTCACAGGCGGACTTGGCTTCCATTACGGCGGCGAGAAAATCGGCGCGTCCATTATCCCAATCAGCGGCGGCAATACTGATCGTCAGGTCATGATCATGAAGGATTATGGCAGCACCATTCTGGCCTGTACACCATCCTATGCTTTATTTCTTGCTGAAACCCTTGAAGATCTGGGTATAAAGCCTGAAGAGCTGAAACTGAAGTTTGGCATCTTCGGCGCTGAGCCTTGGTCAGAAAATATGCGCCGCGAGATCGAAACCAGGTTAAAGATCAAAGCTTTGGATATCTATGGACTAAGCGAAATCATCGGACCGGGTGTCGCGGTGGAATGCCTGGAGCAAAAAGGACTTCACGTCATGGAGGATCATTTTATTGTTGAGGTTATTGATCCAGTGACAGGCGACGTGCTTCCCGAAGGGGAAAGCGGTGAGCTGGTCTTTACATCACTGACCAAGGAAGCACTTCCAATCATCCGTTACCGCACCGGCGACATTTCCCGCATTATTCCTGAGCCTTGCGCCTGCGGCAGAACCCTTCGAAGAATCGGACGCATCCAGGGCAGAACGGATGACATGCTGATCATTCGCGGCGTTAACGTCTTCCCTTCCCAGATCGAGCACGTCCTGCTGCAAATGGGTGACGTTCAGCCTCACTACCAGCTGATTGTAGACCGCATTGGTCAGCTCGACCAGCTTGAGGTTCACGTTGAAGTTTCTGAAACCTTCCTTTTCGACGAGGTCCGCGCACTGGAAGAAACAGCGAGTCGTATCCGTTCCAGAATCGAGAGCCTGCTGGGGATCTCAGTCAAAGTAAGACTTGTAGAACCTAAAACGCTGCCGCGCAGTGAAGGCAAAGCCAAGCGCGTCATTGACAACCGAAAACTGTAACCAAGACTGAAGGAGGATTTTTTATGCTGATCAAACAACTGTCCGTCTTTCTCGATAACTCACCGGGAAGGCTCAATGCCGCCACTAAAGTCCTTTCTGAAGCCGGAATCAATATGCGCGCGCTTACGCTGGCGGATACTTCTGATTTTGGTGTTCTGCGCGTCATTGTCGACAAGCCTGAGGAGGCTATGTCAATACTCAGAAGCCACAACTTCGCGGCAAAGATGACGGAAGTACTCGTCGTCGAAATGGAGGATACGCCGGGGGGGCTCACAAAAATTCTCGATATCCTGGAGGAAGGCGGCATCAACATCGAGTATATGTACGCCTTTGTGGGCACAAAGCCGCGCAAGGCACTGATGATCTTCCGCGTCAATAAGCCAGATGTTGCGATCGCGCTACTGAAATCCAAGGAGGTCCGCTTGTTCAGCACGGAAGAGGACATTGATGAGCTCATCCACGTTTATTGGTAAACACATCTACTTTTGTGTCTATTCAAAAAAACCGCTTGTTATGAGCGGTTTTTTTATGCCATGAAAATAATTTATAAAATAATTCAATTATTCGAAAAAATTTTGTTCGTTCGGGTCTTTAAGTTTTTCGGATGAAATGATATTATAAAAAAGGCAGCATAGGGGTATAGACCTATTAAGCCATTACGCTTTTTGTATTATTCATAGATATCCATACTCTAGCCGGCTCTGGCGGGATACGACCGGGCGGCCCAATTCACTTATAAAAAGGAGAATGTTCAATGAACGCCATGCTTAAAAAACTGGTTGATCAAGGCTTCATGAATGAAGCGCAAGGCGCCTACCTCGAAGAGGCTATGGCCCGTAAAGAATCCATGATTGTTTCAGGCCACAAAGGCTGGGGCATCCTGCCTCTCTTCGCAACTATGAGCGCAGTCGCAAAATCAAGCTTCAGCATCAAGCAAGTCAAAGGCTTTGAAGATCTCGGCGGCGACACACAGTATTATGTCATTGCTGACCTCAAGGACATTGATTATGGCAAATTGATTTCTGACGCCATGATGATCCCTGATACTGGCATGATTTGCCTTAAGGACCCGGATCACCCATACTCCATCATGAAAATTTTTGGCGACGTGAAGAAGGCCGGCATCGATCAAACTAAGGTTTTCCAAGTCCTCGAGTGTGCAAAGGAAAACGACGTCAAGTTTCTTGCGAAAATCACCCGCATGGGCTGGGATGAAAATGGCAAGTTGTTTAAGGAAGATTTTAAAGGCTAAGGCATAGTGAAAACTCCAGGAAAATGGCTCTCGCCAATTTCCTGGAGTTTTTTTTTTTTGGGGGGGGATTTATCACACCACATTTGTAAACTCGGTGTCTGACACCGAGTTTACTTCCTTTTTTCATTTCCCCCAAACCACATTCACCGGATCCCCTCGAAGAAAGCGCTCCAAATTTTCGACGGCGATCTCCATGAGTCTGGCGCGGGCTTCCCACGGCGCCCAGGCTATATGAGGCGTGATGAAGAGATTTGGCGCGCTCAGCAGCGGATTATCCGCCATTGGCGGCTCGCTGGACAGGACGTCCACCCCGGCGGCGGCGATTTTTGCGGAGCGGAGACCATCGGCTAAATCCTGCTCATTGACGAGGCCACCGCGGGACATATTGAGCAGAATGACGCCATCCTTCATACGGCTGATGCTCTCGGCGCAAATGAGGCCCTGGGTCTCCGGCGTCTGCGGGCAGTGCAGTGTGATGACATCTGCGGTTCCATACAAGGTCTCAAGGGAAACAAATTTGTAGGGCAATCCCTCTCTCTGCCCCCTTCCCTGACGGTCCAGAACCAGAATCTCCATACCAAAAGCATGGGCAATCTGTGCCACTCTGGCGCCTATGCTGCCAAAGCCTATGATCCCAAGCTTTTTGCCGGCTAACTCGACCATGGGAAAATGCCAGAAGCAAAAATCCTTGGAATTAACCCACTCCCCGCTGTGGACGGCGGCATCATGGGCGCCCACGTGATGGCAGATTTCCAGGAGATGCGCAAAGACAAGCTGAGCCACAGAGTCTGTGCTGTAGGTCGGAATGTTCGTCACCGGGATGCCCCTGAGCCTTGCAGCCTGAACATCCACTACGTTGTAGCCGGTGGCCAGGACGCCTATATAGCGGAGATCCGCAGCTTCAGGGGAAGTTAAAGTCACTGCCGTTAAAGGCGTTTTATTGGTGATGACAATCTGTGCGCCGCGGATCCTCTGACGGACCTCTTCGGGTGTCGTCCTGTCGTAGACCGTTACTTTTCCAAGTCTTGTGAAGCCATCCCAGCTCAGGTCGCCGGGATTCAAGGTGTAGCCGTCCAGGATGACTATGTTGAGTGGTTTATCTGACATGATAATTACCTCCTTGTATCATAGCTGGTGATGCCAAGTTATGAGTGCATTTCTCTTTATTCCATACAACGAAATTATTCCCACGGATTTACAGTCATTGCTCTTGACTCTTTTCTAACAAAGTTTAGAATTAAATTATAAGTGTTCAATTTTATTGGAAGTTTAATAAGTGCATAGAACCAACCTTGTACAAAAAATTTCAAGGAGGCGCACAGTATGACAGCTTTCCAAAACGTGGCGGATGTCCAGGCATTTATTGCTGAGGAGGACATCCGGATCATCGACTTCAAGGTCATTGACATGAAAGGCAGATGGCACCATCTCTCCATTCCATTCGAACGCTTTAATGACAGCGTCATAACCTCAGGCATTGGCTTTGACGGATCCAGTTACGGCTTTCTCACTGTTGAAAAATCCGACATGGTGTTCATACCCGACCTCAGCACCGGCTTTGTGGATCCCTTCGCGGACGAAAAAACACTGGTGTTCATCGCGAATATTTATCGTCTTAAAGACGGCGAGCGTGTGCGCTTTGAAGACGACCCGCGCTTCCTGGCGGAGAAGGCCGAAAACTATCTGAAGGCGGAGGGCATCTGCGACCGCGCGCTCTTTGGTCCGGAATTTGAGTTCTATGTCCTGAACCACATCTCCTACCGGACGGAGTCACACCATATGGAGGTGCGAATCGACTCCGAGCAGGCAGACTGGAACACAGGCAATACAAAATATCACAATCTCGGCGCCAAGGTTCCGCCTCACGGCGGGTACCACGTGGATCTGCCGATGGATTCCAGCTACAACTTCCGAAGCAACACGGTCAGATTGCTCGAAGAACACGGTGTTCCAGTGAAGTACCATCACTCTGAGAACGGCGGACCAGGTCAGGTCGAAATAGAAGTTGAGTTCGCTACCCTTAAAGAAATGGCCGACCGAACCATGAAACTCAAATATATTCTTAAAAATAACGCCCATCTATTTGGCTTAACGACCACCTTCATGCCTAAGCCCTTCTGGAATGAGGCCGGCAGCGGCATGCATATTCATATGCACTTTTTTGATGGTGACAAACCGCTCTTTTTCGACCCAAATGGCTACAGCCAGCTCAGTGAAACAGCCTTGTATGCCATAGGCGGCATCCTGAAGCACGCCGCGGCACTGATGCCGTTCACCAATCCAAGTACCAACTCTTATAAAAGACAGGTGCCTGGCTATGAAGCACCTGTGAGCATTTGCTATGGCACCTCGAACCGCAGTGCCGTCATCCGGATCCCAGGCTATGCAACAGATCCCCACACCAAGCGCTTTGAACTTCGGTCCCCGGACGCCACGTCCAATCCGTATCTGGCGTTTACCGCCATCCTTATGGCGGCCATAGATGGCATTGAGAATAAAATCGACCCGGTGGCTGAGGGCTACGGACCGTTTGATGTCAATCTGTACAAACTGCCTGATGCTGAACGCGGTAAAGTTAAAGGCCTTCCGGCGTCGCTGCTCGAAGCCTGTGAAGCCCTCGAGGCAGACAAAGCATTTTTGCTGAAGGGCGGCGTCTTTTCTGAGATCATGATTAAGAACCAAATTGAGCGGCTCACGAAAGAGCATTATCAGATCAGCGCCCTGCCGCATCCTGAAGAATTCAGATTGTATTATGAGCTGTAATTGAACTTTGTCAGGGCATGTAGGTAAGGAAGACCTTGTGTCTGTTGTAACTCAGCAGACGCAAGGTCTTTTGTTTGTGATTGGGGCGGAGGTGCCTTGACCATCGGCAAATGTCACTTTGTGTTTGTAAAGAGGGCCTGACATTTTTGGTCGTAGTCGCGGATGAGGCGGCTCAGGACGTCTTCTTCGAGCTTGGTGCCGCCTCCCGGGGTCTCGAAAAATCGTTTTGGAAGTTTTATGGCAGTCTGATCAAAGCTCATGCGTTTTTTGAGTCTGAGTTTATTTTTGTAGATTTCTGTGGCGGCCTGTTTCAAGGATTCTTCCGTGTGTGTTTCACCTATGGACGCCAGAGCGGTAACGATGGTTCCGCGGTCGTAGAGCCGCCTGCCAAAGAGACAGGCGATCATGGAATTAAGGAGGCAGCGGTGGAGCTCTTCGTCAAAAACGCGATCCACGAGGGTTTCCATGCTGAAGTCGTCTGCCTGGTCAAAGCCGTAACCGCCGTTGCAGAGGTGGGAGTGGCGCGCGCCAACCGCGGCGCCCAGCACTGAGCCGTAGCCGGTGTGATAGCCGGCCATCTCGTTGCCCGCCAGCTGCATGGCGAAGTCTTCGCCGCCGTAAAGTTTGGCGGCTGCGGCGCTGCCGTCGCCAAGTGCTTTGTAGAAGTCATTCGCGCGGTCGGATAGGTGCTTCAAGGCTTTCAGATAATTTTTCTGGTCTCCAAAGACCAGAGGCACAAGAGTTTGGACTTCGGTGATCAGTCCCTTTTGGAAAGCTTCCGTGGCCCAGCCCAGGACGACGCCCGCAGAGATGGCATCGAGACCGTAGGCTTCAACAGCTTCGATCATTTCCAGGACTTCATCGCTGGTTTTCAGACCCAGGAAGGTGCCTAGACTGAAGATGAGCTCGTAGTCGTAACTGACACTGATGGCCTCATATTCATACCCCGGTCCAAATTCGCGTCTGAACTGGCCAATGTGGATGCAGCCCACCGGGCAGCCCGCACAGGCGGTTTTTCTTATGAGGTTGCGCTGGGCAAAGGCTTCACCGGTGAGGGCGCTGATGTCTTCATAAAAGGTCGTCTGAAGGTTCAGAGTCGGGATGCTCTTGTTGGCATTCATGCCGGAAACACCTATTGGGGTGCCCAGGTCGTGATATTTTTTCATGAGGTCGGTGGTTAAAGCCTTTTGGTGGATATCGCTGAAAGCTTTGAAATAGGCTTTACGATCTTTGATTTCATGGCTGCCCTTCCCATAGATGCAGATGGCTTTCAGGTGCTTGCTGCCCATGACAGCGCCGAGTCCCAGACGTCCGAAGTGTCGGTAGGTGTCCACGCAGACGCTGGCATAGCGGACGAGGTTTTCGCCGGCCGGCCCAATTCTAAGGATGCTTCGCTTGCCTGCTCCCGGCTCACGTTCCCGGATGATCCGGCCAACTTCGTCCGACTCCAGCCCCCACATGGCCGCTGCGTCCTTGAATTCAACACTGTGGCCGCTGATGGAGAGGTAAATAGGTTTTTGGGCGCGACCCTTTATGACAATAGCGTCATAGCGGGCCATGAACATGGTCAGGGCCATGCGCCCGCCTGCGTAGCTTTCCCCCAGCTCGCCGGTCAGCGGCGACCAGAACATGGCCACCGTCTTGGTGACTATGGGGAATATGGTAGAAAGGGCGCCTATGGCGAATACAATGCACTGCTCAGGATCCAGCACCGGCCTGTCTTCTCTTAAATGCTCCTCCAGGAGCTTTGAGGCGACGCCCACACCGCCAAGGAAGGCTTTCAGGTCCTTGCGCTGGCTGATGACATAGGTTTCCTCCGTGAGGTCAATGGTCAATACTCTTATGTAATCCTGATAGATCATGACTTTGCCTCCCCTTCTTCCTGCTGCGCTGTGTCAGGGTTTGCCCCGGATATTTTTGATGTTTCGAGGGATACAGCCTTTGCAGCCTCCACAATTTCTGCATTCTCTTCAACCTCTTCCATCCAGAGACACTGATGAGGACAAAATCTGGTGCAGGTACCGCAGTGCCGGCAAATGACCGGCTGATCCAGCTTTTCGCTGTACTGAACCGCGCCTATGGCACACGCCTTGACGCAGAGTCTGCAACTGATGCATTTGCTCTTGTCGAAGAGGACCCCGCCTCCGGGCCTTGCTCTCAAGGCACCGGTTCTGCAAGCCTCAAGACAAGCTATGTTTTCTTTGCAGGCGACGCAAACCACGCAGACGTATGGGCTCTGAAGGCCCCCCTTGGTTTTTATGTAGATCGCACTTTCACTCAGTGAGTGCTGTCCCAGCAGTGTTGAGCACACCAGTGAACAGGTCTGGCAGCCAATGCAGGCATTCATGTTGTAGCGCAGACGTTTTGCCACAGTGGATCCCACCTCTCGTTTTTTATTCCCTGTAGTTTCTACCCTGACTAAGGTGAAGAACTTCAAAAAGTTTTAGAGCAGGCGAGGTCAGTTCTGATGAGTGTCTGACACTCACTCAAGTTTGGTGTCTGACACTCATTCAAGTTTGGTGTCTGACACTCACTCAAATCCTGTCCGCGTCACCAACCCTCAAACTTGTCTAAACCCACCTGCAAATGGTACACTCTACCTAGGTATTGTAAAACTTTACTGATTTACGGCCTATGAATCCCAATAAATACCCCACACCAAAGGAGTGTCACCCTATGACTTCATTTAAATCGATTGCAGCAGAAACCCTTCAGAAAAACGCTTTTGAAATGATCGGGAAAGACTGGATGCTGGTCACCGCAGAGGCGAATGGCAAGGCCAACACCATGACAGCCAGTTGGGGCGGTCTTGGCGTCCTGTGGAACAAGAACGTGGCCTATGTGTTCATCCGCCCTCAGCGTCACACCAAATCCTTTGTCGATCAAGCGGATACCTTTACGCTGACCTTCTTCGGAGAAGAGCACCGCAAAACCCTCAGTTATTTGGGCAGTGTGTCCGGTAAAGATGAAGACAAAATTTCAAAGTCAGGTCTCACCATCAAACATCTGGACGGTACGCCCTACTTTGAGGAAGCCAACCTCGTGCTCCGCTGCAGGAAATTGTTTGCCCAGCCATTGTCGCCGGAGAGCTTTATTGAGACAGAGCTGATTGACAAGATCTATCCGACCCGCGACTTCCATACGATGTATGTCGCCGAAATTATGGACGTCTTCAGCAAAGAATGATTTGAGCGGGCTTTCAATAAAAAGAAGGTGCAGAGAAAGCCGGGGGACCGGGTTTCTCTGCACCTTCTTACCATTTTCAGATCACCTGAAAACGCGACTGAAACACCCCATGAAACTCCAGGATCAGCGCTTCTTCAAACATAGGATCCAGCAACTGTGCCACAAAAATAAATTGATTCGTCCGTATTTCAATTTCCGTATTGTTATGAACTTTTCGATTCATAGTAATTTCAACAATCTCACTAATCTCCAGTTCAACGGACGGATGGTGATGATCTTCAAGGGGGGTCATGATCAGAAGCGTCTCATCCAGTGTCAGTTCACAGTCGACCGTTTTAAAGAAGCCCTCTTTGAGCTTGATTTTCCATGCTTTTTTCAATGTCATCGCCATCACCGACCTTCCTTGATTTCATAATACACCAAATTAATTGCATGTCATCAGAGTGTCAACATTTGTCAATGACAAATTTATGTCACGTTTCATGACAGAATGTGAAAGTCATTCGTAAAATTGGGTATCAGAAGGATAAAGCAAACTGCGCCTTCAATTCTTAGATTAATCCAGCGTGGCTAGGGGGATGACGGACTTGTTATTTTCTGAAAAACTCGATTTGCTCATGAACCTGTCCGGCACCTCAAACAGCGCGCTGGCCAGACATATCAATCTCGACGCTTCTTACATAAGCCGCTTGAGGCGAGGCGACCGGGCACCTTCAAAAAACGAGAATTACTTGCTGGCCATCAGTCAATATTTTGCAAAGTTCATGGCCGTTGACACCTTCAGGTCGGGACTTTGTCATGCCCTTCAGACACCGCCGTCTCAAATTCCCATTGACCTTGAGCCTGCAAGCGCCATAATCCTCGACTGGCTGTACGATCAGAAGGCGGTGGAGACTAAGTCCATCGGCAAGCTCCTGGAACAGGTCTCGCACTTTACCTTTCCGACCTCAAATGCAATCTTTGATCTGGCCTCACTTTTTGGGACACTTAACCCAAAAGAAACAAGCACCTACTTGGACCTCCACGGCAAACGTGAAGCAGTTTTAACACTTCTGGCGACAGCACTCATGAGCGAAGCCACTGAAACCCTTTACCTTTACAGTGACGAATCCATGGAGTGGCTTATTGGAGATAAAAAATTCACGAGTCAATGGTCCATACTTATGTCAAAGATTATCCAAAAGGGACACAAAATCGTTATTGTTCATACGGTCAACCGCGGCTTGGACGAGATGCTGACTGCTATTCGCGAATGGCTGCCCCTCTATATGACAGGATCCATTGAGCCTTACTATTATCCAAGAACGCGGGATGATGTCTACAAGCATACACTTTTTATTCTTGAGAAGAAAACTGCACTGATCAGCCGCTCCGTCAGCCGTTCAACAAATCCGCCCATTGTTCACGTGTTCAATGAGCCGCGAACAGTCGCCCACTATCAGAAAGAATTTCAGGATTACCTGAATCTCTGCCGACCTCTGATGAAGATCATAACAGTCAGGCACAACGGCGGGGTTCTGGAAATGATCGAGGAGTTCGAGGCAGAAGCCTCCAATACCATCACGCTCAGGGAGGGGCTGCCTTCTCTGACAATGCCCGTAGCCACCGCAGAATCCATAATGATCAGATCCGGTCTCGAGTCACAGCAGGTCCAGTACATGTCGGGGATTCAAAGAAAACGGCATGAGAGACTGTTGAAACAACTTCAGGATTTCGAGCATACAGATTTGCTGCTGCTGCCGGACAAAAAGTCACTTCAGGAGCTGACTAAATCTGCGGAAGCAAACGGATTGCAAAAAGACTCAAATACAAACAATACTCCGGACGCGCTTCGCGTGAAGTTCCTGGGTCTCGTTGGCCTGTCAGACGCCGTCTATACACTTCAGGAATTCAGCGAACACCTGGCTTATACCATTCACCTTATGAAAACCTACCCAAACTATCACGTGATCTTGCTTGAAGATAACTTTTCCTCGGATTGTACAGTGACGATCCGCGAAAACGTCGGCGTTCTGGTAATCAAAGACAGTGCGCCAAATGTGCTCTTCGCCATCAATGAAAGCCGAATGACCGCGGCATTCCTGGACTATACCACAGTAATCACCGGAAAGGTCCGGCTTAACGGCACTGAGCGAAAGGCTGTATTAAAGCGGCTGGAAGGTATGTATGCAGCTCTGATGGGCCGTCGTCCCAGACAAGTACCGATGCAGCAAGCTGAATAACAGCGATTTTTTAATCAAATCAAAAACAGGCTCAGCGAAAGTCAGATTTTCCAACTTTCACTGAGCCTGTTTCTGTTGTTACAACGCCAGTGCAAGTACTGCAATCATAATGCCGTTAAAAGCAATGTGCAGCAGGTTGGTGATCCGGATCCCGCTGGTTTTTGGCATCGACACCTTTTTATAGGATTTGACTGCCAGCGGCAGCGTCACGAGGACCGCGAGGGCCTCTGCCGGAAGTCGTCCCAATACCATAAGCACTACTGTCATACCGTAGGCCACTGCCAGAAGCCCCAGATAAATCCCTTTTCCAGCCCTAATACCCACTATGACTGTCAATGTCCGTATGCCTAGCTCACCATCTCGAATGAAGTCCCGTATTTCATTGGACATCATGAGCAGCGGAATCATCAGGCTGGCCGGCATGGCCAGCACCACCGGCTCCCAGCTGTATGTCCAGCTGACCGCGACATAAGCCCCGAGCACCATGAGCGGCCCCATCAGCACAAAAGACAGCACGGCCCCCAGTCCCCGCTTCTTGTAAACAAACGGTTCCCCGGTATAGGCATAAGCCCCTGCCATACCCGCCAGCCCAATATAGATGAGGCTCGGCGTGCTGAGCTTCATCAGCACAAGCCCAATCAGCCCGGTCCCGGCCAGACACAGCATGCTGAGACCGAATACGGCAAGATCAAAGGCGGTCCTGTCGTACTTCAAAAACCTGAAAGTTCTCTCCCCTGGCCGATGATATTTAAACGAGCCCTCATAGAAATCATTCACAAGGTTAGCGCAGGCCTGAACGAGCATGCCGCCGATGGTCACCAGCATAATCCTCACCCAGATCAGAGACACCCCGTCTTCAATCAGCATTCCGCTGCGCCAAGCCACCAGAATGCCCAGGGTCGTCGAGCTGACCGCCAGCGTCAGCGACAGGGGCCTGAGGGCGATCCAGAGGTCCTTCACTATTTTTTTCTTCGATAGGACTTGATTGTCCAACACTGCATCAGTCTGTTTTATCACTTCTATCCGCCTGCCTCACTGATCTAAATTCTCGATACAGCCAATAGTATAGCCTATGGATCGCGTGTCGTGGAGATTTGGTTATATTGTTAATATTGAAACAATCCAATAGCCATTATACAATAGGAGTGTTAATTCAAGCAAGAAAGGTGGAACAATCTTGAAAAAATCATTGTCCTTATCACTCCTGCTGGCATTCCTGCTGGTTACCGCCCTTTTAGTCACAGGCTGTCAGAAACCCGAAGCTGAAGCACCTGCTGAACCGGCGGTTTCGGAACCATCGGCAGAAAGCACTGAAAATGAGCCGGCAACCTTAAAAATTGGGGTCATGCCTGCGGTAGACTCCGCGCCTATATTTTTAGCCGCGAAAAACGGCTATTTCGAAGAACTTGGCCTGACCGTAGACGTCCAGGTCTACACCAATGCCATGAACCGCCAGAGCGCGCTCCAGAGCGGCGAGCTGGACGGGGCCATGACGGACATGATCGCGCTGGTCAACAACGTCCAGAACGGTTTTGATATCAAGGTCACCACGAGCACTGACGGCGCGTTCCCGTTCCTGATTAAAGGCGAATTGAAGGACGGTGATGCCGTTAAGGTAGGCATGATGGAGGTCAGTGTCTCCAATTACCTGTCTGATCGCAGCCTGGAAGAACGCTACGATGTCGAGAAAATCTACATTAACGAAATTCCGGCGCGCATGGAAATGATCGGAAAAGGCGAACTGGACATGGCCGTCATCCCCGAGCCTATGGCCTCCATGGGCGAACTGAACGGACTGACGAAGCAGCTCATCGAGAATCCGGACGCATTTTCGCCGGACGTCATGGTCTTTACAGGTGTAGCCATCAGCGATAAGGCCTCAGCGGTGCAGCGGTTCCACGACGCCTACAACAAGGCCATTGCAGACATTCAGAAGGATGACAGTGAAGCGCGGGCGCTCCTCGTCGAAGTGCTGAAGCTGAAGCCTGAAATTACGGACAAGATCCTCATGCCGGAGTATCACCTGGCGCGGGTACCGGATGAGGCTTATCTCAAGACCATCATGGACTGGAATGAGCGCGTTTTAGGCAAGAAAATTGAGCTCGGGTATGACGACCTGATCGAAGGGAAGTTTGTGCAGTGATAGAAATCCGCGACCTGGAAGTGGCCTATGATCAGGACATTGCTCTGAAAGAACTGAATATGAGCGTGCCGGCGCACTCGACCTGCGCTGTGATTGGGTCTTCCGGGTGCGGCAAGACAACGCTGCTCTACGCGCTGGCGGGACTGGTCAGACCCCAGTCCGGGTCTATTGTCATTCAGGACGAGGCGGCGAACGGAATCCGAAAGTCAACGGGGCTCGTGCTGCAGGACTACGGACTCTTGCCCTGGAAGACAGTCCGGGAAAATCTGGCGTTTCCGCTGAAGGCGCGGGGCTTTGGCGCTGTGGAGACAAATGAGCGGGTAGGCGCCATGCTGGAGGAGTTAGGTCTGGAAAGCCTCGGACACCGGCTCCCCGGGGAACTGAGCGGGGGTCAGAAGCAGAGGGTGGCCATCGGCCGGACTTTGGTTCTGGAGCCGGACGTGCTGCTCATGGACGAAGCGTCCTCGGCGCTGGACGCCATGACCAAGGAAATGATCCAGAATCTGGTGCTGCGGCTGCACCGGGAGAGGCGGTTTACCCTCGTGCTGGTGACCCACAACATTGAGGAAGCGGTGTTCCTGGGGCAGCGCATCCTGGTGATGTCTGGTGGTCGCGTTCAGGAACAAATTGAGAATCCCTATTTTGGAGAGGTGGACTTCAGGGATCATCCGTCTTTTTTTGAGATGTGCCTGAAGATTCGGAGGCGGTTGTATGACCAGGCTTAAGGGCGAAATGCAGCGGCTTGACGGCGATTTGGCTCAGAACCGGGTCAGAACTCAGCTCGATGATAAGAGCCATAAGCGTTTTCGCTTAAGTGCCAGCTTAGGCGGGCGTTGGCTTCAGACCCTCTACGGCATGCTGGCGATCCTTCTCTTTTGGTATATCATGCACATTGCAGTGGGCTCAGCGGCCATTCCGGCACCTCATACGTCGATTCTGCATTTTTTCAGGATTTTTCCCGGAGAACTGA
This sequence comes from Acidaminobacter sp. QWL-03, assembly GCF_058683855.1. Classification (NCBI taxonomy): domain Bacteria; kingdom Bacillati; phylum Bacillota; class Clostridia; order Peptostreptococcales; family Acidaminobacteraceae; genus Acidaminobacter; species Acidaminobacter sp. QWL-03. The sequence goes on along the minus strand of NZ_CM178752.1, from coordinate 479,668 downwards.
GCCGTCACCTGCTGGTCAGCCTCGGGCGGATTTCTGTGGCACTGGTGGTCTCCTTGGTGCTTGGCGGCGCCATAGGACTTTGGATGGGGTTCAGCGAACAGGCGGACCGTTGGCTCAGCCCCGTGGTTTATTTGCTGTACCCGTTGCCCAAAATCGCTTTTCTGCCTGTGCTGATGATATTGTTCGGGCTTGGAGAAACCTCGAAGATCGTGCTGATTATCATCATTATTATTTTTCAGATCCTGGTGGCGGCCAGGGACGGCGTGCGGGAGATTCCCAAAGAACTGTACTTTTCTGTGCTGTCTTTGGGAATTGACCGAGGCGGGCTGTACCGGCACCTGATCCTGCCGGCGACGCTGCCCAAAATTATGACGGCCCTGCGCATTTGTGTGGGGGTCAGCATTTCCATTTTATTCTTTGGGGAGAATTACGCGACGACCTACGGCATAGGCTATTTCATCATGAACAGTTGGCTCATGGCCGACTACGTGGAAATGTTCAGCGGGATTCTGGCACTGAGCTTGATGGGCTTTTTGCTGTTCAAAGGCATCGATCTCCTGGAGGCTCGTTGGTGTAAGTGGACGCGATTGGGTAAAAGCGGTGCGAGGCTATAGAATTTTGTAATTATAAAACACATAAAAACAGGCTCATCCCTACCCCAAGACAGCTTAGAGGTGCGGATGAGCCTGTATTCTTTTTTTATACTTTAATCTTTTTTGTCGAAAATCTCGAAATCCATTGCGGCTCAAGCTCTCCCGGGTTTACTGAACACTTAAGCTCTGGCACCGGTTTGAAACCTGTCCGCGTCACCAAACTGAAACCTGTCCGCGTCACCAGTTCTGAATCTATCCGCGTCACCAAACTGAAATTTCTAATTCAGCTGCTCAATCAAATTAACCATCTCAATTGCCGTAACAGCAGCATCAAAGCCCTTATTGCCCGCTTTGGTGCCGGCGCGCTCGATAGCCTGCTCAATGGTGTCTGTTGTCAGAACCCCAAAGATTACCGGAATCCCAGTGTCCAGAGACACATGCGCGACGCCCTTGGTGACTTCGCTGGAAACGTAGTCAAAGTGTGGCGTGGAACCCCTGATCACCGCGCCCAGGCAAATCACAGCGTCATAACGGCCGCTTGAAGCCATTTTCTTCGCGATCAAGGGAATCTCGAACGCCCCAGGTACCCAGGCAATCTCAACCTGATCCTCAGAAGCGCCATGACGCTTCAGCGCATCCAGAGCGCCACCCAGAAGCTTGCCGCCAATAAACTCATTGAAACGACCCACAATGATCCCATACCGCTGCTTGTCCGATACTAATTTACCCTCATAAACCTTCATTTCTTTTCCTCCTCAAAGTTAAGCTCATGGCCCATTTTTTCTTTTTTAGTCTTCAGATAAAATTCATTCCGCTCATTATGATTGAGCTGGATATGCACACGCTCCACGATTTCCAGCCCATAGCCGGAAAGTCCTGTAATCTTCTGTGGGTTATTGGTCATCAGCCGGATCTTGTGAAGCCCAAGCTCCATCAGGATCTGCGCTCCAATGCCATAATCCCTGAGGTCATCCTCAAAACCCAGCATCCGGTTGGCCTGCACCGTATCATACCCCTGGTCCTGGAGCGCGTAGGCCTTGATCTTATTAATGAGGCCAATGCCGCGACCCTCCTGGCGCATGTACAGCAGCACCCCTCGACCCTCTTCCTCGATGCGCTTCATAGCTTCGGCATATTGCTCGCCACAGTCACAGCGCAGAGACCCAAAGGCATCCCCAGTCAGGCACTCCGAATGGACTCGAACCAGCACCGGTTCGTCCGTCGCCACATCCCCTTTGACCAGCGCCACATGATGCTCGCCATTCAAGCGGTTGATAAATCCAATCATCCTGAAATCGCCATACTTCGTCGGCATGTCCGACTCCGCCACCCGCTCCACCAAAACCTCCGACTTGCGGCGGAAGCGAATCAGTTCCTCAATCGTAATCATCTTGAGGCCATGCTTTCTGGAGTACTCAATCAGCTCCGGCACGCGGGCCATAGTCCCGTCGTCATTCATGATCTCACAGATGACGCCCGCCGGCTTAAAGCCCGCCAGCTTCGCCAGATCGACGGCGGCCTCCGTATGGCCGGCCCGTCGCAGCACGCCGCCCTCCTTGGCCACCAGCGGAAAGATGTGCCCCGGCCGCATGAAATCCACCGGCTTCGCGTCCTCCTCCAGAAGGTGCTGAATCGTCATAGCCCGCTCCCCGGCAGAAATGCCCGTGGTGCAGCGCATGGAGTCCACCGACACCGTAAATGCCGTCTGTTTCGGATCTGTGTTTCGGTCGATCATGTCATAAATGCCCAGCGCGTTCAGGCGCTCCCTGAGCATGGGCACGCAAATCAGTCCCCGCCCGTGCTTGGCCATGAAGTTGATGGCCTCCGGCGTCGCCTTTTCGGCGGCCATGAGCAGATCCCCTTCGTTTTCCCTGTCCTCATCGTCCACTACGACGATCATTTCCCCGGCCTTCAAGGCCTCTATTGCTTCTTCAATTGAACAAAATCCCATTGGTAGGACACCTCCCGTTTTCAATCGGTTATAAAACTAAGACATTTTTTTGCCGATGGTCACTTAACTGCCACCATCGGCCAAAGCTTCTATAAAGATGCTAGGCAAATCCATTCTCTTTCAGAAAATCCATGGTCATTGGACTCTTCTTCTCCGGCGCGAACTGCAGCAGCCTTTCAACGTATTTACCCACCAGATCGCACTCAAGGTTCACCTCGTCGCCAACCCGCTTCCGCAGGAGGATTGTCTCATCCTTGGTCACCGGAATGATCGACACGCTGAACGCCACGCCCTCAAGCTGCGCCACCGTCAGGCTGGTGCCGTCCATGGCTATGGACCCCTTTTGAATGATGTAGCGCAGCAGCGCTTCAGGCGGCTCCACCGTCATCCAGGTGGCGTTGCCCTCCTGCCGCAGCGCCCGAATCACGCCCACACCGTCAATGTGCCCGGAGACCATATGCCCGCCGAAGCGGCCGTTTGCGCTCATGGCCCGCTCCAGGTTCACCGGGCTCCCCTTTTTCAGCGCACCAAGGTTCGAATATCGCAGCGTCTCCGGCATAACATCCGCCGTAAACGTGTCCTTCGTGAAGCGCACCACCGTCAGGCACACACCGTTGGTGCTGATGCTGTCCCCATTTCTCACGTCCCCGAGCACCTTTGACGCCCGCACGGTCAGCTGCGCTGCCGGCCCCGACCGTTCAATCCCTTCGACAACGCCTATCTCTTCAATGATGCCAGTAAACATCTTCCATTACCCCTTTTTGTTTTTGCCGATGGTCACTCAATCCACGCCTCCACCAGCAGGTCGTCACCCATTTCGACTGCCTTCATCCCTTTCAGGCGAACCGCACTCTCGAGAGCCTCTATACCGCTGCCGCCCACCGGGGTCGGTGCATTCTGCCCTCCCAGAATCTTGGGCGCTATAAACATCAGAACTTTGTCCACGATTTTGCTTTCCAGCGCTGAGGCATTCAGCGTCGCGCCACCTTCCAGAAGCAGACTGTCAATGCCCTGCTCGCCCAGGACAAACATGAGATAATCCAGATCGACTTTACCGTCTTTTTGAGGTGCAATGATCAGCTTCACATTGGGCATGGCCTGCAGCGCAGTGGCTTTGGCCGGGTCCGCGAGATCCGTTGTGGCGATCAGGGTTGGCGCCTCTGAGTCAAGATGAAGTATTTTCGCGTTCAGGGGGATCTTCAAGGTCGAGTCGACGACGACCCGCACCGGATCCCTGCCCTCGCTTTTTTCCAGCCGCGTGGTCAGCATAGGGTCATCCTTCAGCACCGTGCCAATGCCCACCATAATGCCCTTTAGTTCATGTCTCAGCTGATGAACGTAAGCCCTGGCGGCTTCCGACGTGATCCACTTGGATTCACCTGTGACCGTGGCAATTTTCCCATCCAGGGTCATGGCAGCCTTCATGACGCAGAAAGGCTTTTTAGTGGTGATGTATTTGATGAAGACTTCATTGAGGGCTTTGGCTTCGTTTTCCAGGAGTCCAACTTCGACCTCGATGCCCTGCTTCCTCAGCATTTGAATGCCTCTTCCGGCGACGAGGGGATTTGGATCCTCCATGGCAATGTAGACTTTAGTGAAACGGTTCTCAATGAGCTTTAAGGCACAAGGCGGCGTTTTGCCATAATGGGAGCACGGTTCCAAAGTGACATAAATCTCAGCGCCTTCTACCGACTCGGACGCATTCTCAATGGCGTTCACCTCGGCGTGAGGTCCGCCATAGTTCGCATGGTAGCCTTCACCAATGACCCGGCCCTCTTTAACGATGACCGCTCCTACCAAAGGATTTGGACTGGTCTTTCCTGAGCCGAGTTTAGCCAGTTCCAGCGCGCGCTGCATGTGTTGAATGTGATAGGCGTTCATCCATGGTCCCTCCTCTTCTGATGAAAGGAAATTGGGGTCGATAGGCGCTTGCCGCAGATACCAATTTCCTTCCTTTTTTTTAAAAATAAAAAACCCTGAAGCGTCGTTCTTCAGGGTTTGACCATACAGCTTTGATCCAGGGTGCGCAGAAAAAGCACCATAGATAAAAAACCAATCTTCTTCCATCCAGACTTTACTGTCGGTTCTGGAATTGCACCAGATCAACCGCGGGAGCGGCTCGTGGACTGTACCACCGGTCGGGAATTTCACCCTGCCCTGAAGATGTTATGAAATTACTATTATGATAATATGAATCCAGCGCCATGTCAAACCTTTATCTGGTTCGAATTTGATTTCACGAACATTAACAAGTCAGTGCGGGCACATTGTTCTTACATAAATACTTTATAAAATTTTATGGTACATTCCCCGCCTCATTTGCGAAAGCTTTGGCTTTTTTTCAGGAATTTTCTGAATTCGTGTTGACATCTGTTTCGTCAGGGTTTACACTGAGAAAAATTATTCAAAGGCGCGGCCGGTTTTTGCAAAGGCAAACGGACGCCTCAATCAATTCAAGGAATGGGTGGTTTGAGATGACACTGGTCCAACGTACGCTTAAACTGACAGCTGAATATTTTGGTTACTTTAGCTGGAGCTTTTACTTTTATGGCTTCGGCTTTTTGGCGTACGGCAAATCGGATAGAACCTCAAATTGCTTAAAGATCGGACTAAGGGCTGTGGCCTGATGTGCCGGCGAGTGACTTAGACCTGGATTGGACAGGGCGTCTCTTTAAGTAAAGAGGCGCTCTGTTTTTTTATACTCGAAAGGAGGTGGTGGCATGAGCGAGGATGGCTTTTATGGTTATTGGGGCTTAAACCTGACCATCGGCAAAAACAAAAAAACTTATAAAACCTTAGGAGGCCAATATTATGATTATCACGCTCAAAACGACCACCACTCACGAAGAATGCGAACACATTATGGACGTCATCCGGCAGTACGGATTAGAAGTTGAACTCGCACAGCGCGGCAATGACAGAGAGCTCCGACTCACAGGCGACATAAACCGCCTGGACTTCTCGGTGATCTCCTTCCACCCCCATGTCAAAGACATGAAGCGCATCAAATCGTCTTACAAGCTGGCCAGCAGGGAATTTCACCCGGAGGACACGGTGGTTGAGGTTGGCGGACTTCGCATAGGCGGCGGTGAATTGACCGTCATGGCCGGGCCCTGTTCCATTGAGAGCCGGGAACAGATTGATATCATTGCTGGCGCGGTTCGAAATGCTGGCACCGCGATCCTGAGAGGCGGCGCGTTCAAGCCCCGCACCTCCCCTTACAGCTTCCAGGGCCTTGGCGAACTGGGGCTTAAGCTGATGAAGGACGCAGGGGCGGCGAACGGCATGCCCATCGTCACCGAAGTTATGTGCACGGAGGAGTTTGATCTGGTCGAGGCTTACACGGACATTCTGCAGATTGGCGCCAGGAACATGCAGAACTTCTCCCTCCTGAAGCGTGCCGGGCGTTCTAAGAAGCCGGTGCTGCTCAAGCGCGGCATGTCGTCAACTATCGAGGACCTCCTCATGAGCGCGGAATACATATTGGCAAATGGCAATCCAAACGTGATTTTGTGCGAGCGCGGCATCCGGACCTTTGAGCCGCACATGCGCAACACTCTGGACCTGTCCGTGGTCACGGCCATCAAGACCCTGAGCCACCTTCCAATTATTGTGGATCCGAGCCACGCCACAGGGCGGCGTGACATGGTGGGGCCGCTGTCTAAGGCTGCTGTCGCAGTAGGTGCCGATGGTCTCATGATCGAAGTCCATCACGAGCCGGAAAAAGCCCTTTCCGACGGACCGCAGTCTCTCCGGCCGCGGGAGTTCGAAATCCTGATGCACCAGCTCAATCAGATTCACAATCTATGCAGACTGCAGGATCAGATCTACAATGAGAAGGAAGAAGTCAAGGAAGTCAAATTGATAAAACTTGAGGAAACGGTGGGGTTACGACATGCGAACATCGGATAGTGATGAGGTTCCGTTTTTTAATAGCATCAGCATTGTGGGCCTGGGGCTGATTGGCGGGTCTCTCGCCAAGGCGCTTCGTCTCAAAGGGTTTCTGGGGGAATTGAACGGTTTTGATCCGGATCCCCAGACCCTGGTCCAGGCGAGGCAGTCAGGCTTGTTTTCGACAGTGGCGGCTGCACCATCAAAGATCGGTGCCGACTTAGAAAACGCCGGCAATGCAACCTCCGAACTCATCGTCATAGCAGTCCCTCTGGGCAAAGTCAGGGAAGCCATGGTCAGTGCTTTGCCGCTGATCGGCTCCGGTACTGTGGTCATGGACGTGGGCAGCGTTAAAGGCACCGTTCACGAAACGGCTGTGGATATCCTGACCGGGACAGGCGCCATCTTCGTGGGCGGCCACCCTATGGCGGGCTCTGAAAAAGGCGGTTTCAATGCCGGATCGCCTATATTGTTTGAAAACGCTTACTTTTTCCTGACACCGGATACGCATTTTGAGGGTCTGGTTCGCGGGGTACAGCCGGTGGATCTGCTGAAGCAGATGATCTTGAAGCTGGGCGCACTTCCGGTGATTACCGAACCAAAGGCACACGACGCTCTAACGGCGCGACTCAGCCACCTGCCGCATCTCACCGCTTCTATCCTGGTTGAAGTCTTTGCCGCCTCCCTGCCGACGGATCAGCTGAAGTTCGCTGGCGGCGGATTCAGGGATACCACCCGGATCGCCATGGGTGATCCGGCGCTGTGGCGGGACATTTTCGTCCACAACCGCTCGGAAGTTATTTCGAGTATTGACACTTTGGTAGACGGTCTGATGCGGTTCAGGAAGAACCTGCAAGACGTCGAGGACCAAGCCATTGTTGACACGCTGGGCGAGGCTCAGCGCCTTCGCTCAGGACTTATCACAATCCGCCCGAGCGAAGAGGTGTCGCTTTATCCCCTCCGACTCGAACTCGAAGACCGGCCGGGGATCCTGGCAGAAGTCACCAAACTTCTTGCAGACCATCAGCTCGATATCAAGGACCTCGCCCTGGATCACTCGAGAGAAAATCAGCGCGGCGCCTTCACCCTCAGCTTTGCTTCAAATGCCGATCGCTTGACGGCTGCGTCGCTGCTTAAGGCGTCGGGGATAGGGATTGGGGTTGTCGATACAGACTAAGGCGCATGCCATATATTACAATTTCATGATCGTCCGCGAAGGCTAACAGACGTGCATCCGCGAAGGCTAACAGACGTGCATCCGCGAAGGCTAACAGACGTGCACAAACAGAGAGAATACCGAGCTGAAGAGAGCTTGCTCTCTGAAGTACGGGATTGTCGCTGTTTGTATAGGGCGCAGCCCGTGACTGAAGCGAAGCGGAGCGGAGCGAGGTGCACGTCAGGCAGCCGAAGGTGTACATTTCTCAACTAGGGCGCAGCGCAGCGGCACGCCTTGTATTACAATTTCATTACAGCACCAGGTCTCGAGTTCATCTCCGCACCTGACCCCAAACCAACCCCAAATTAACTCTCAAAGGAGCCCATCCCATGATCAGACGAATAGAACCTGCAAAACTAAGCGGCACCCTCAGGATCCCACCATCGAAAAGCCTCAGCCATCGCGCAGTCCTGGCAGCGGCACTGGCAGAGGGAGAAAGCGTCATTGAGAACCTCATCTTCTCCGAGGACATCATCGCTACCACAGAAGCGGTCAGAGCCCTGGGCGTCGAAGCCATCCAGGAGGGCGACAAGCTCACCATCCGCAGAAGCGGCACGCTGAAAGCGCCAACCGAGCCCCTCCACTGCAACGAGTCCGGTTCAACCCTCCGCTTCCTGATCCCATTTGCGGGCCTCTTCGACGCCCCGGTGGTCTTCACCGGCGAAGGCAAGCTGACCACCCGTCCACTGGATCCTTACTTCGACCTTTTCGACCGTCAAGGCATAAGCTACGACTACCCGGGACAGCTGCCTCTGACCGTTCACGGCAAACTGAAGGCTGGAACTTTCGAAATGCCGGGCCACATCAGCTCCCAGTTCGTCACCGGCCTCCTGTACGTCCTCCCGCTCCTGGACGGCGACTCCGAAATCATCCTGACCTCGCCCCTTGAGTCCAGAGACTACGTGACCCTCACTCTCCAAATCCTTAAAATCTTCGGGATCCAGGTCGAGACCGTCACACCGGAGCACTACAAAATCAAAGGCAATCAATCCTTCAAGCCCGCAAGCTACCGCGTGGAAGGCGACTACTCCCAGGCGGCCTTCTGGATCGCCGGTGGCCTCATGGGCGACGGCCTCATCCTGAAAGATCTCTCTGAACACTCCGAGCAGGGCGACCAGCGCATCCTCCAAATCGTCCGGGACATGGGCGGCAAACTGGAATGGAAGGACGGCGACCTGATCGTCCACCCTTCAAAAACTCATGGCGCTGTCATCGATGCCTCCCAGTGCCCTGACCTGGTCCCAATTTGCGCCACCCTGGCCGCGGTCAGCGCGGGCCAGACCCACGTCATCAACGCCGCTCGCGTTCGCCTGAAGGAATCCGACCGTCTCCTGGCCATCCGCACAGAGCTTAACAAGCTCGGTGCCAACATCACCGAAGAGCCGGAAGGCCTCATCATTGAAGGCGTTGAGGGCTTCACCGGCGGTCAGACTGAAGGCTGGAACGACCACCGCATCGTCATGAGCCTCGCCATAGCCTCCGCCAAAGCCAGCGGAATCATTGAAATCGAAGGCAGCGGTGCCGTCAAAAAATCCTACCCGCACTTCTTCGAAGATTTTGCCGGAATCGGCGGCAAAGTTTCAAAAGCCTAATAAAAAGCAAACAACCAAAAGCCAAAATCTCTGCCGATGGTACACAACGACCACCCAGCCACACACATACCGACAAGACTCGAAGGGAGCCATTTCCATGCACTTATTAGACAACTACCGAAATGAAATCGATCAGCTCGACGACAAACTGGTCGAGCTCCTGGAGCGCCGCATGACCATCGTTGAAGAAATTGGCAATATCAAAAAAGAAATAGGCATGCGCGTCTACGACCCCGAGCGGGAAAAAAAGCTCCTCGCTCGTCTCTCCTCACAAATCAAACACCCGGACCACCAAACGCGCATTCTCAGCATCATGAAAACCATCCTGGCTTCCAGCCGCGCCCTGCAGGACAGCCATCTCGAAGATGTCCTGCCACAGCACTTCCCACACAGCGAGCATCGCACCGCAGGCTACGCCGGCATCCCGGGCTCCTACGGCGAAACGGCAACCCTCAAATACTTCGGACACAACAAGGATTATCGTGCCTACGCAACCTTTCACGAGGTCTGTGACGCCGTCCTCTCCGGCGAGCTCGACTACGGCGTCCTTCCGGCGGAGAACTCCACTACAGGGGCCATCAACGAGGTCTACGACCTCATTAGAGAAAAAGACCTCTTTATTACAGGAGAAGTCCTCGTGCCAATTGTGCACCACCTGATCGGTCATAAAGGCGTTAAGATAGAAGACATACGCGAAGTCCGGTCCCACACCCAGGGCCTTGAGCAATGTACCTTGTTCCTCAACACCCTCAATATCAAACAAGTGCCTATGAAAAATACCGCGGTCAGCGTCCAGTACGTCGCCCAGCAGGACGACGTCAGTGTTGCCGCCATTGGCAGCGAGCGAGCCGCTCAGCTCTACGGCCTGGAGATTATAGGCAAGGCTATCCAAAACAGCGCTGTCAACACCACGCGCTTCGTGATCCTCACCAAAACCCCAGAGACCAGCCCTGAAGCCGACAGCACCTCCATGGTCCTCACCACCCGCCACGAGGCTGGATCCCTCTACGAAATCCTGGGCTACTTCGCCCAGGAAAAAATCAACCTCTTCCGCATTGAATCAAGACCCGTTCCCGATCGTCCTTGGGAATACTTCATCTATCTGGACGCAGAGGGCCGCGCGGATACTGACTCATTCCTGAATGCCATAGACGCCGCCAGAAAACACTGTCCTTATTTTAGATTCTTAGGTACTTATAAGCGGGGCGTCATTTAACCTCACATAGGAAATGGGTGTCAGACACCCCCTTCCTTCCAAAATTAAGTTACATCCAGACCACCGCCCAAAGCGTGTGGAAAAAGGTGTCTGACACCGCCTTCCACCTAAAACGAAAGGAGCTGTTTCTATGGACCGTCTTCAAGAGCTCAGAAACCAGGTCGACCACTGCGACCGCGCGCTGGCCACACTGCTCGAAGAACGTCTCAGCATTATTCTCGAGATCATGGAAGAAAAAAAATCCCTCGGCATGCCTATCTTTAGCCAAGACCGAGAGCGCGCCATCATACAAAACATTGGTCAATATGTCCACGACCCGTCTTTCCGCGAAGAGATCAAGACCATTCAGACTCATGTGCTCCGCAGCTGCCGGCGCATTCAGTCCCGCCTTCTCTTCCCTTACCACATCTCGCTGGTGGGCTTTATGGGGAGTGGGAAGACGACCATCGGCAAAGCGCTATCTAAAATGCTTGCCATGGACCAGATCGACGTGGACCAGGTCATTGAGACCCGGGCGCGCATGAAAATCAGCGACATCTTCGCCCAGTACGGCGAGCCATACTTCCGTGAGCTGGAATCGAAGACCGTGGAGGAGCTGAGCCAGCACCAGAACGTCATCATCCTGTGCGGCGGCGGTGGCGTCGTGCTGAACAAGGCCAACGTGGACAACCTAAGAAGCAACGGCATTGTCGTATGGTTGAAAGCCAGCCCGGAACAGATTTACAGCCGCATTGCCACCGACGACACCCGGCCGCTGCTCAAGGACAATATGTCCGTGGACAAGATTGGCACCCTGCTGGATCCGCGACTTTCCCTCTATGAATCCGCGGCGGATATTGCTATTATTACAGATAACAAGACCGAAGAGGAGATTTGCATGGAGATCGTCGACCGCTTGATGCAGCTGGAGATCGACCGGCCTCTGCCTCTTCGGGACGTCAGCAGTTTATAGCGCTTAGGAGGCAAACATTATGACAAAAGCACCCATCCAGATCAAGGATAAGCTCCTCGGCGGCGGCAGTCCGCTGATTACCATGCCTTTTGTGGGCAAAACCATTGAGGCGCTGGTGGAAGAGTGCCGCACCGCCCTTGAACACCAACCTGACCTGGTGGAATGGCGCGCGGATTATTATGAAGGGATCGATGACCCTCCATTAGCCCTTAAAGGCCTAAATGCTTTAGCCGATGGTCTCGGAGGCATCCCCCTCCTCTTTACCCTGCGCAGTGCCATGGAGGGCGGCGCGCAGGTCCTGACAGATGAGACGCGGCTTGCGGTCATTGAAGCAGTGGTTGCCACAGGGCTCGTCTCATTGGTAGACATCGAAGCCGCCAGCCCGCAAACCTTGATCGAGCCCGTGCGCGAGCTGACCCAAAGTGCTGGCGTCGCTTTGATTTTGTCCAGCCACGACTTCAAGTCCACGCCTGAGGTTGACGACATGGTGGCCCGCCTCGTTGAAGCACAGTCCCTTGGCGCTGATGTGGTGAAGCTGGCGGTCATGCCGCAGTCCCGTGAAGACGTCCTGAACCTCATGCTGGCCTCTGTGCGCTATAACGACCTGCCGGACGCCACCCACGCCGTCACCATCTCCATGAGCGGCGATGGCCTCATCAGCCGCCTCGCCGCCGGCTTCAGCCACTCCGTCATCACCTTCTGCGCCGGCAAAGGCGTCTCCGCTCCGGGCCAGGTTCCGGCGGACGACATGCGCGGTCCTATGATGTTGCTGGCGCAGCATTTGAAGTAGAGGACGACAAGGGATTTTGAAAAGGTTAGAGAAGGCCGGCTGGCCTTCTTTTTTTTGAAAGAAACTCGGGTTCGATAGGCGCCAGACGCAATAGGCGCCAGACGCAGACACCGAGTTTCCGCTTCAATTTACCCCAACTTTTTAGTATAATATTCTGCGTCTAGAAGTTTAGTGAAAGTAAACCCGGGTATTATTTTCAATGTCAGAAATGACGTTAATATGAAAATTGCTATTGAAAACGCCGCCAACAGGCCGGCTCGATTTGGGGGCATGCAAATTGGAAGACAAAATGATTCAGGTCAATCATCTCGTCAAAGTCTTCGGTGAAGACCGCGTTGTGGACGACATCAGCTTTCATGTGGATTCCAGGGAGTTTATGACCATCCTGGGACCCAGCGGCTGCGGCAAAACCACGACCCTCAGGATGATTGGCGGATTTGAAGCGCCCACCGAGGGCGACATTCTGTTTGAAGGCAAATCCATCACTCACGTGCCGCCTTATGAGCGGCCGGTTAATACTATTTTTCAGAGATACGCCCTCTTCACTCATCTCAATATCTTCGAAAACATAGCTTTCGGTCTCAGAATCAAGAAAACTGACGAGAGTGAGATCAAAAGGCGCGTCGCCCGAATGCTGGAGCTGGTTAACCTCAATGGTTTTGAAAAAAGAGCCGTCAGCTCCCTCAGTGGTGGTCAGCAGCAGAGGATTGCCATAGCCAGAGCCCTGGTCAACGAGCCTAAAGTGCTGCTCCTGGACGAACCCTTGGGTGCCCTGGACCTAAAACTCAGAAAAGAAATGCAAATTGAACTGAAATACATGCAGCAGGATCTTGGCATCACCTTCATCTACGTGACCCACGACCAGGAAGAAGCACTGACCATGTCCAACCGAATCATCGTCATGAACCACGGACGGATCCAGCAGATTGGCACACCCCAGGACATCTATAACGAACCGGCCAATGCTTTTGTGGCAGACTTCATAGGCGAGAGCAACCTGATCCCAGGGGTCATGAAAGAAGACTACTGGGTGGCGTTCGCCGGACGAACCTTCCCCTGCCTGGATGCAGGCTTTTCGCAAAACGAACCCGTGGACGTCGTCATCCGACCTGAAGACATTGATCTGGTCGCACCCGCAGAGGGCCTGCTCCGGGGCATAGTCGACTCCGCCCTCTTTAAAGGTGTCCACTACGAAATGGTGGTTCTGGTGGATGGGCGCGAATGGCTGGTCCATAGCACCGACCTGGCCCCTGAGGATTCGGAGGTAGGCCTTCGAATCACGCCGGATGACATTCACATCATGAAAAAAAGCGTTTCGCCAGTTCACGAAAGCACGCCATTCAAGGAAGCGGAGGAGGCTGACGTCTATGCTTAAACGGCTCAGTACAGCCCCATACCTCCTTTGGAGCTTTCTTCTGATCGTGGTTCCACTCGTCATGGTCCTGGGTTATAGCCTCATCAGGACGGGTGACCGTGGTCCCGAATTCTCCCTTGACGGCTTCATCAAATTCACGGATCCCCTCTACCTCAAGGTCCTGGGGCTATCCATCTGGATCGCGTTTCAGTCCACCATCCTCTGTCTCGTCATAGGTTACCCCCTAGCCATGATTATGGCAGGCCTGAAACCCAGTGCCCAAAGGACTGCTATGACTATGATCATCTTACCTATGTGGATGAATTTTCTGCTGAGAACCTACGCCTGGATCCCCATTCTTGGCCGGAACGGGCTGCTGAATGGGCTTCTGGCGACCATCGGCATCCCGCCCTTGAATCTGCTTTTCAATGAGGGGGCCGTGCTGCTGGGCATGGTGTACAACTTTCTGCCGTTCATGGTGCTGCCTATTTTCACGGTGCTGATCCGCATGGACCGCAGCGTCATTGAGGCGGCACAGGATCTGGGGGCGAACCGGCTTCACGTCTTCTGGCGGGTCACGCTGCCGCTGTCACTGCCGGGTGTGGTGTCCGGCGTCATGATGGTATTCATGCCGGCGGTCAGCACCTTTGTCATCTCCGACCTCCTGGGCGGTTCCCAGGTCAATCTGGTTGGGAACCTGATCAAGGACCAGTTCCTGAGCGTTTATGACTGGAACTTCGGTGCGTCCATCTCTGTGGTCCTGATGGCGTTGATCCTGGTCTCCATGTGGATTCTTGGAAAAACAGATAAAAATGGGAGCGGGGTGAGCTTCTTTTGAGCCGATGGTTACAAAAATCCTACCTCTTCCTCATTTTCACCTTCCTTTACGCGCCCATCGCGGTACTGATCGTGTTTTCCTTCAATGACTCCAAATCTACCTCCAACTGGTCGGGGTTCTCTCTGCGCTGGTACGCGGAATTATTCCAGGATGACAAGATTTTGAGCGCCTTGTACTACACCCTGGCAATCGCGCTGATCTCCTCCCTGATTTCTACAGTGATGGGCACTTTCGCGGCCTTCGGACTGAGCCAGATGCGGGGGCGGATTAAGGGCTTCGTGCTGGGCATCAACAACCTGCCCATCCTCAACCCGGACATTGTGACGGGGATCGCGCTGATGTCGCTGTTTGTGTTCACTGGGACACGGCTGGGCTTCCTGACAATGCTAATGGCCCACATCACCTTCAGCACGCCCTATGTCATTTTGTCGGTGCTGCCTAAGTTCAAGCAGCTCTCGAGTGAGATGCTGGACGCGGCTCTGGATCTGGGCGCGACACCATGGTATGCCTTTCGCAAGGTGATCCTGCCTGAGATCATGCCGGGAATTATTACAGGCTTTCTCATGGCCTTCACCTTGTCCATTGATGACTTCGTCATCAGCTTCTTCACCACCGGCGGCGGGGTCAGCAACCTGTCCATTGAGATTTACAGTATGGCCCGACGGGGCATCAAGCCGGAGATCAACGCGCTGTCGACATTGATGTTTGTGACGGTGCTGCTGCTGTTGTTTGTGATCAACCGAAGATCTGAAAAAGGGGCAGGCGTCGTCCTGCCAAAAACCGACACGCTGGAAAGGATGTGACACAGAAGTGAAATTGAACTTGACTGTGAATGCGAATGGAAAAGAAAAGTCTTGGATTGGAACGCGTGGGACATTGAAGGTGATTGGGCTGTTGATGGTGGTCCTGCTGCTTATGAGCGGCTGCGCAGGGTCCGAGCCTGCAGAAAAACTCTATGTCTACAACTGGGGTGACTATATTGACGAAACCGTGCTGGATGAATTTGAAACAGAATTCAATGTGGAGGTCATCTACGACACCTACGCCACCAACGAAGACCTCTACGTCAAGCTTAAACAAGGCGGGACGCCTTACGACATAGCTATTCCTTCGGACTACATGATTGAGAAAATGATCCGCGAAGATTTGGTGGAGCCAATTGATCTGACGCAAATACCAAACTTCTCCGCCATTGATGATCGCTTTAAAGATTTGGATTTCGATCCGGGCAATCAATTTTCCGTTCCTTATATGTGGGGCACCGTGGGGATTATCTACAACACCTCTATGATTGAGGAGGAAATTGACAGCTGGAATGCTCTTTGGGATCCTAAATATGAAAAGCAGATCCTGATGCTGGACAGCCAGCGGGATTCCATTGCGGTGGCGCTGAAAAAGCTGGGTTACTCCATCAATACGAAGAGCCTGGAGGAACTGGAGGCTGCAAAGGCTGCGCTGATTGAGCAGAAGCCGTTAGTTCTGGCTTATGCCGGCGACAATCTCAAGGATATGATGATTGGCGGCGAGGCGGCCATAGCCTTCTGCTGGTCCGGTGACGCGGTCTATATGATCTCAGAGAATGAAGATTTAGCCTACGTCATTCCTAAGGAAGGCAGCAATCTCTGGTTTGACAACATAGTCATACCAAAGGGCGCCCAGAATGTTGAAATGGCTCACAAGTTTATAGATTTCCTCAGCCGCCCTGAAATTGGGCAGAAAAACGCGGAGTATATTGGCTATTCCACGCCTAACAAAGAGACTTTAGCCCTTCTGGATCCAGAGATTTCCGGAGACAAAACCGCCTATCCGGACGATGCGGACTTAGCCAACCTCGAAGTGCTTCTGGATTTAGGGGATTTCATTGAGGCTTATAACAGGGTCTGGACGGAGGTTAAGTCGGCGCGATAAATGGACAAGGCCGGCGGAAAAGGAAAGTGAAATGGGTGAACCCGTTTCACTTTTGGTTGAAGAAGAATAGCGGGTGCCATGGTGAAGATCCCGTGGCACCCGCTATTCTTTTTGAAGTAATTTACTTATTGTCATTTGAATATAGATATTGCGCGACTTCTAGAACATTGTTTGTCACGTCTGCGAACGTTAAGTCAGAGGCATAATAGTTATCAGCCTGATAATTAACCCAAAGTTTCTCCAATGCAGGCTCTTTTTGAATTTCTTCACATATCTCATTCCATTGCTTCATATACTCGGATGAGCCCCTTTTTCTTGCGGTGTTTTCAACCGCCCTTCTAAAGTCATTTTTGCATATTTCTCCAAATCGACTTTTGAACAAAAAGTGGAGGTCATAAAAATCTCTGGCTCTTGTAGTTCCAATGTTTCTCCGGATAATTGTTTCGAATTTTTCAGCTAAAATCGTCTCAATATTATATGCCATCACAGAAATAGTTTTATCATCGAAGAATAATTTGTAGGCGTAATCAATAGCTGCTGGTGTTATAACATCCCCAGTTGTTATGTCAATTTTCATAGGTACATTAATTTTACCGTACAAAGCTTTAATGTGGATACGATAGTTGTCGTAAACATCACCCTCTCTGATAGGCTCCATCTTTTGAAATATAAATTGAATTCCGTCCCCGACATCATTCTGAAGCAAGTCCATAATTACCTCTCTTATCTCATCCTCATTCATTGGGATCCCTCTTACCGTTGCGTCCATATCCAAAGTGCTTCTATTTTCGACACCAATCATTGAAGCGATTAGCAGACCACCTTTTAAAATAAAATTGTTCTTATATTTCGATATGGACAATCTTTCCAAAATTCTTTCAAAGAGATACATATGCAGGACTTCCTGCGACTTCAAATTTTTATCTTTCGAAAAATTACGTAATGCACCTTTCATTTGTTCAGGTGTTTTCATTGACATCCCTCCATTTTTTTATACAGGGCATTAGATCAGAACTTCTAAATAAATCCTGATTTCATTTTCACATCCTAAATGTTTTGCGTATTTTATAATTTTTCTTATATTGCTTCCAGACTTAAAATACTCTTTTAAAGCATGTGTATAGAGCTGCATATCCATGTTTTTCTTATTACGAATCAAATCACAAATGCAGCGTTCCTTGTCATACACTTTGATTTCAGCGCCCATAGGCGACTTCACATTTTCTATGCCTAAAGGCCATAACTCTTTACTTACATAATGAAACCGAAGATCAGGATAAGTCTTTTTAATTCTGGAACAGTTGTAACCTTGCGGAACACTCACATCAAAAAAGTGAGGTACACGATCAGACATACCTTGTATATAAAGTGCTGTTCCATATGAAAAAACAATCTTGTCACTTCTTAATTGAATCAATTTAAACTCATCTACCACATTCGATGCCAACGAATAGATCCCTTGCGATTCTCTAATAAGACTCCCGTCTTCAACATAAGGTTTGATTACCATCCTCCTTAAACCGGCATCTTCAATCTGCTTAGTTGTAACAATACCATCATTATTCTCAGCAATTTTCTTTATGGTTTTAAAGGTCGAATCCATAGAGTCACCACTTTCCTCTCATCATTTACAACCGTGATTTAATTATACTTTTTTAACGCACGTTTGTAAACGAATGATTTTCAGTTAAGATGTTTTACCCGTACCTGGCACGATTTTCGGAACGCTGACGTTTAATTTTTTTGACAAGTCTGCTATTACAGGCTTTCAGCAAAAACATCTTCATCATCTTCATTTTGGGTGTCAGGTACGGGAAGTGAAAAAGAGCGGTTGGCAAGGTGGATTAGGATCCCTTGACAACCGCTCTTCACTATTTCAGCAGGTATAATATTAGATTAATGATCAGCCTGTAACTATTCCTCAGTTTCAGTTAATTCTGTTTCTTCTTCCAAAGCGTTATCTTCTGCTTCTTCAGGCTCATCAGACTCTTCAGTCGTTTCAGTCATTTGAACCGTTTGATCCACTTCGACTTCTTCTATCGTGATGTCCCCATCCTCATAATCCACTTCAAAACCCATTTGCTCTGCAATAAATCTGAGTGGGACTACGGTTCTGCCGTTCATGGCTTGAGCGGGAACGTCAAGTTGAATAGTACCATCATTGACAACGACTTCTGTTTCTCCAAGTGTCAGAACAATCATCTGGTCACCTTTTGTAATAGTCACTGTTTGATCGACCGGATTCCATTTAACTTCAGCACCAAAAGCCTGGACCAGTGCCCTCACCGGCACTAAAGTGCGCCCGGATTTAATGACAGGCGGCGTATCAAAACCAAGATGTTTGCCTTTGACAATGATATTTTCGACCGGAAGAACTTGAATAGTTGAATCCGCTTGGACGAGCGCTACGCCAATTGCATCGATTGTTGTGAGCTCTTCCTGTGTATAGCCATTTTTGATGACACTCTTGAGTGCAGCTTTGGCTGCTGCGAAACTCGCTTTAGCAGTTGCCAGCTCTGCGGCTTTAGCCAGTGCGCCTTCTGTATCTCCCGCCGCCACCAGTGTCTCATATTCTAATTCGAGAGTATCCTTAGAAACTTCCAATTGTTCTTTAAGCACCTCTGCAGCATCTTTCGCAGCTTTCCACGCCTCATCCCGAACTACCTTCACTGGTTTGGTTTGTTCTGTGACCATCGGCTTAACCTTTACTTCTTTTTCAGGCTTTGCGGCTACGGACGGCATGACGCTCATGGTGAGAACTAAAACAAGCATCAAAAAAAGCACTAACCCCTTACTCCTGCTGTTGCGTTTCATCTGTCTTCCTCCCTTTGGTTTGGAATTGCAGAATCATGCTCCAGGAACGCTATAGTGCCTGTGAAGTCATCCTTCGGCGGTGCGGCCACCATGGCATCCTTTCAGATGCTTTAGGTCCGTCACTTTGCGTCCCGGCCTTTCAGCCGGTTTGCCATTTCGGAGATGATCTGCCTATGTAATTGTATAGCCTCATTATACTCCAAGTATAGGTGATGTCAACGGCTTGAAGCGGGTTATGAGGATATTATTTTTGGGGAAAAACAGGGTGTTCATCCTTACAACCAAGTCTTCCAGATCTCAGGACAATACCCAAGCGTCGCTTGCTTGCCATTACGCACTATGGGTGTCTTAAAGAGCTTGGGATGATTCAAAAGGATCTCCGCACGCAGCTCGTGACCGCCAATGCGGTCCAGATTGAGCTCTTTGTAAAGTGGCGATTCCATGTCAAATAAAGCATTGAGCCCCAACGCTGCGGCGACACAGTTCAGTTCCCCTTTGCTTAGGCCCTTGTCCAGCAGATCTATCTTTTGAAACTTAATGCCCCGCTCTTTAAAATACCGCTCTGCTTTTTTCGTATCAAAGCATTTCGACTTCCCGAAAATTTGAATATTCATATTTAGCCTCCAAGATCACAATTTCTAGGTTTTTTCCATTGTCTCACGATCCGGCAGGTCATTCAAGCAGCGGGTTCAGCAATTATCATAATTTAACTTGTGGATAATAGAACATAACACTCGCGAACAACTTCAACTTTGGGGACGTGGACAAAAACCATTTCAGTGCCTGTCACCCACTCAAAAACCGTGCCAGAGCTTTCGCATGAATATTAATTATTCACCTTTATACTGTTCTGCAGCGCGTCACCAAAGCCACACAAATTTCTCATTTCCATTCGCCCTAAAATCCCCCCTCAACATTCTTGACACCCTCTTTAAGTTCGGGTATAGTGTTATTAACAACCCCCTATGGTAGGGGGTGCAGAAAGGAGCCACCACTCTTGAAAAAAGCCTTTATAGTTAAAAATAAATGCGATCAATCTCCATTTTGTCCAGTTAAACGCGTCTGCCCGACCGGCGCTGTGACTCAAAAAAGAAAGTTCCTAAAAGCAGAGCATCCCATCATAGACGCCGCCCTTTGCATAGGCTGCAAAAAATGCGTTGCTGTCTGTCCCCATGGCGCTGTCGCAATGAAATAGGCTGCCGTCTGATCCCCAAATTACTTATCCAAAGTGCCGCATGATTCGAGAGCTATGAATCAGCGGTATTTTATTTGACAAGATTCACCTCAAACACCAGTCCCCAGCTCCTGCCTCCAGTCATCCCGTCCATATAAACCCATCACAAAAAACTTCCAAAAACAACTTGACTATTTATTAATATATGCTATTATTTATAACAGATAAAGATTAAATATCACATTGATTGTATATATATTCAACGGAGGGATAAGTATGAAAGGCTACATCGTACTCAACAATGGCATGGTCATCAACGGCAACTTTGAGGGCAAGACCGCCAACGTCCTTGGCAGCATTTCATGCTCAGACACCGGCAGCATTTCCATACACTGCGACGCAAACGGCACCTGCGTCACCATCGTTGACGCATCAGCCCCAGCTGGCACAGCCGAAGGCATCTTCACCACCGACGCCTTCGATCTCCTAGCCTCCAAACTCAGCGCCGGTGACAACCACCTGGCTAAGCTCGTTATCGACGACCTGCCTTTTGACTATCACCTCTATGATGTCAAAACCTGGCTCGGCTTCGATCACCTCATTGCTTCCTAATTTCAAATCCACAAGCTCACAAAGCTCCAGGCAACACGCCTAGGAGCTTTTTTATTTCTCCAAAACATTTCAATATCCAACATTAATCGCCTTACAAACAAAAACGGGAAGCCGGCGCCCACAGCCACAGCTGCATCACACCTTCTCCCCGCTCGTCACCCATTTCAAAAGTTACCCATTCACCTAGGCTGATTCAAGACCTTTGCCGATGGTCTTAGCCGCCTCAAGCCTCTTATTCCTATAATAGATCAAAAGATCAATAGTCACCATAACCATATTGATAGCATACAGCACCATGACTAGATCCCGGCTATTGAGCCACTTATGGGTCAGTCCACTCAGATAGCCAATAATAATAACATAGGAGAACACAGGACTTTTCCCGCCCGTGCTCCTGCTGGTCCAGGATTTATGTATGGAAATTGGCCATGCAAAGCCAAAGCATGTCAGCATCACAATTTCAAATATACTCATTAAAGTCCCTCCAACTCTGAATCTCTGCGTTTTGTATACATAACGCCTTTGTCTCATCCATTATAAATCAGGATGACTTCCAGGTAAACCCCTTTGACATGATTTCCACAAAATAGAGCAGACCATAGAGCAGTCCTGCTCTTATTATAGCAAATCCCTAGTACCCCCTCTGCAAAACTAGTCAATTTTGATGAATCACTGGTAATTCACCACAAAATACTACTAATTAGAATTATTTTCGAAAAAGTACTTCCAATTAGTAATAAATGTGTTATAATGAGAACAGTTATCAAACACAAAACAACATTCAAATAAAAACAACCACTTGAAAGGGGTATTTCAAATGTCAAACACAAAATTAGCAATCGTCTATTACAGTGCTACAGGAATCAACTATCAGCTCGCCCAGTGGGCAAAAGAAGCTGCAGAGTCCACAGGTGCTGATGTCCGACTCGTTAAAGCTCAAGAGCTTGCTCCGGAAGCAGTTATTGAAGGTAATCCAGCATGGAAAGCTAATGTCGAAGCCACTAAGCATATTCCAACCGCGACCTCCGACGACCTCGACTGGGCCGATGCCATCCTCTTCAGCGTCCCAACCCGATTCGGCAATATGGCATCTCAAATGAAGAACTTCATTGACATTCAAGGCGGCCTCTGGGCACAAGGCAAATTGGCCAACAAAGCGGTCAGCGCCATGTCCTCAGCACAGAACCCTCATGGCGGCCAGGAAGCAACTATCCTTTCCCTCTACACTTCCATGATGCACTGGGGCGCCATCATAGTCGCGCCTGGTTACACCGACGCTTCTATCTTCAAAGCCGGCGGCAATCCTTATGGCACCTCCGTCACACAAGGACAGGATGGCAAACCGGTTGAGGATGTTAAGGATGCTGTCGCCCACCAAACCAAGCGACTCATCGAGACTGCTGGCTGGATTAAAAAAGGCCGCGCGTAAGCGCTCTCACAAAAACAAAACCCGATTAAACATCGATTTTCCTCCAAAAATCCCCGCAGCGCCTGAAGCATTGCGGGGATTTTCTATGTCTTTAAAACGAGAACTGGGTGTCTGACACCCAGTTCCTCAAAATGAAAACCCGGTGTCATCGGCTAGTGCCTGATGATACTGAGCGCCGCCTACAAAAAGACAGGATAAAATGGACGTCTCATCCACTTTATCCTGTCTTTTCTCATTTTCACAGCGCCTTTGTCAATCCACCATCCACCAGCACCGTCTGTCCGGTGATGTAAGTGTTGGCTTCTGAGCACAGAAAAACAGCTAGTTTCCCATACTCTGACGGCTTCCCATAGCGGCCCAGCGGAATATTCTTGAAGGTTTCTCTCTCAATCTCTTCCACAGACACATTCATGCGGTCTGCCCTGATCTGGTCCAGATAGGTGATTCTCAAAGTCCCAATGCGGCCAGGGCCTATGACGTTGACGAGGATCCCATCGGGACCAAGCTCCTGGGAAAGGCTCTTGGAGAGGCCCACGACACCATTTCGGAAGGTGTTGGACAGGATCAGATTCTCAAGCACTTGTTTCACCGAAGAAGAAGTTGAGTTCAGAATCCGTCCTCCCCCGCACGCTTTCATATGCGGCAGCACCAGACGGATCATCCGGACGTAGGACAGCAGCGTCAGCTCAAAAGCACTCTGCCAGACGTCATCCTCAAACTGCTCAAAAGTGCCCGCCGGCGGTCCGCCGGCGTTGTTGACCAGGGCATAAATGGAGCCATAGGCTTTGACGGTCTCCTCCACCAGGTGCGAGAGGTCCTCAGGCTTTCGTAGATCACCCACACAGTACAGCGGACGGCGGCCGCTTAAAATCTCAATTTCATCCGCTGCCGCTTTCAGCTTCACTTCCGAAGAACTGAACAGCATGACATTGGCGCCTTCCATGGCAAATTCCGCAGCAATGGCTTTACCGAGGCCATCACTTGAGGCCAGTACAATGACCGTTTTGTTCTTGAGTCCTAAATCCAAACCAATCACCTGCTCCTTTCGCGTCTATAGCTACAGTTGAACCAACCATGTACATAATAACGGGCGGGCGCGTCTAATCAATCAATCAATCAATTAAACCCTTGTCCTTCAGGGACTTCAGCACCAAACCGTCCGTCGGGAAAGCCAGGACCATGTCCGAAGACTCCAAATCCTCAAAGGAAAAGAAGCCAACTTGATCCAGGTCGTCGAGGGGCATTGGATCCCCCTCCGCCTGCGCCAGAAACCAGAGGCCCACCGTATGCTGCGCTGGATTGTGAAAATTGGAATGCACCGCGAAGACGTCGCCCAGGTCAAAGTCCAGCCCAGTCTCTTCCTTCATTTCCCGAACGAGGGCATCCCGGACGTCTTCGGTATATTCTACATAACCACAGGGAATGCACCATGTGCCGCTGTAGCTGCCTATGCGCCGTCCAAGCAGAACTTTACGGTCCCGGATCAGGATCGCGGCAACGCCGACTGCAGGGTTTTGGAAGAAAACAAAGCCGCAGGACGTGCATTTAGGCCGGTTGACATCCTGGGTTTCCTCCAGGGACAGGTGCCCGCCACATTTGGGGCAGTGTTGGTATCTCAAGTGGGAAATTCACCTCCTTCAAGGGATAAAGTTTGCCGATGGTGATGGTACCTCAACCATCGGTTAAAAAAAGTTCTCGATTTTACTTAACCAAAAAGACCACCTTGGTCAGAAGCTCGCTCTCCGGCACTTCCTCCGGACTGTTGTAATAATATTCATAGACAACCCCGGTAGGTTCAATGGCCCGTTCGGCCATCCACTGGTTGAGGGCTTCATAAATGGCGGTCATGCCAGCATATGCCCCTTGGTACATACCGGCGACCTTCTTGCCAGCAGGAATCTCGCCAGACTGAATCGCAGAGCTGCCCTCAAGCATCCGAGCAACGGGGACGCCAATTTCCACCTCCAGGGCGGACATATCCATATTGTAGTAAGCGACAAACGGCATATCCGCCGGCTGCTCACCAAGCTGATACAGATGGCCAAAAATGGCTTCATAGGCTTTGCCAATCACCACCGGAAGCTGGTCCACAGAGGTCACATGCCGCTGGGACAGCACCGGTTGAGCGGCTGTTTCGAACAACTCAATTCCATAATACATACAACTTCCTCCATTCCGGAAACCACATGCCTGACACAGGCATTCCACAGACGACATGCTGTCACACGAACCCAGTCAAAGAGTTTTTACCCCGCTTTAGTGGGGTGAAAACCTTCAAAAGCGGAAGTTTTTGGAGAAAATAATCTTTACCTGATACAAGTCCAAAAATAAGAAACGGGTGTCCAAAGCCGCTTGTCAGCCCTTTCGACACCCGTTTCATATTTATCTCAGTTTTCCCTGATCCTGCAGTCTGCCCAGGAAATGCGGCATCTGGACCCGCCACCAAGGCCAGTCATGGTCCACATCATAGCCCCAATAATCAATCCAGGCCGGAATGCTTTTCGCTTTCAAGATCTCTTCTATGGCCCGGGTGTCGCGGATGGTGTCCTCTTCCCACAGGCCCAGGCCGGTGCAGATGATAATATTGCCCCGTCTGTAGGCCTCCAGGTAGTGATTGTCCTGCATATTCTTCAGGTAATCCACCGGCGAGTTGATGTAGACGTCGTAGTCGCCTATGTTTTCACCCACGAAGAAGCGCGCGTCGTAGATGCCACTGAGGGCAATGACCGTATCGAAGACGTCCGGATGGCGGAAGTAGAAGTTGACGCTGTGGTAGCCGCCCATGCTGCAGCCCGTAGCGATCATGCCGCCCTTCCAGTTGGCGTGGTGGCGGATGAAGGGCACCAGCTCCTCGATGATGTAGGCGTCGTAGGCATTGTGGTGCCGCGCGCGGTCACCGGGCCACCCGAACTTGCTCAGCCAGGTTTCGGCGTCAATGCTGTCCGGGGTGTAGACGCGGATCAGGCCGTTTTCAATGAAGGGCGCGATTGCCTCGATCATTTTGAAGTCCTCGTATTCGTAAAAGCGTCCGCCGCTGGACGGGAACACGATCATGGGTTTGCCGGCGTGGCCGTAGCTTTTGAATTCCATGTAGCGCCCCAGGCGCGAGCTGTAGAACTGATGATAATCGACTTGCATGCTGGTTACCCTCCTTAAAATTCCTGCCGATGGTCGCGTCAACCAAAACCTAATGTTGAGTTTGGGGTGGGGTCTCCATCGGCAGAATTTTTTTATCTTTGATAAGAAATACTTTTGGCAGCTGCTGCCTACGCCTGTGTTAGGCGTTCTCCCGGGCCATGATGAAGCGGCTGGCTTCCTTGAGGGGCTCGAGTTCAGGGGAGCGGACGACAATGGCGTAGTCGCCTATGGCCGCGGCGAAGATCGACGCAATTGGGCCATGGTGGACGACCAGGTCGCCAAACTTGTCCAGCGAGTCGCTGGTGGAATGGCTGTGGCGGATGAGGCCGCGCTGCTTGAGGCCCACGTAGGCACAGTAGTAAGGGCGCTTGGCGTCGATCTCCACGGGTTTACCGGCGACGAGCTTCGCGTACTGGCTGAAAAAGTCGAGGTCGTTGGAGAAGTTGAACATGTCCATGGAAAGGCCCCCCGGCGGTCGGACATTGACTTCGAGGCCGATGAGCTTCTGGTCCTTCTGACGGAAGAATTCAATGTGGAAGAAGCGCTCTCTCAGGTTGAAGGCTTTTACGGCAGCGAGTCCAAGTTTCTTGAGGTCCTCCGGGATTTCGCGCTGGCTGTAGTAAAACATGTCCAGCTGGTCGTTGACGGTTTCCATAACGCCTTTGTCGAAGATGAAGGAATTCATGAACACGACGTCGCCGCTGCGGTCCACAAGGCCGTCGAAGGTGTGGATCTCGCCTTCAATGAATTCTTCCATGATGTAATCCGTATCCGGCTTGGTTTCGAAGAACCTGTCCAGGTCGGCGTCGTTCTTGATTTTGTAGGTGTTGGCGGCACCCACGCCGTTGTCCGGCTTGGCGCAGACGGGATAACCGGTTTCCTTGATGAGGGCTTTGGCCTCTTCCGGAGTTTTTATGACCTTGCCGCGGGCGACTGGGACTTTGGCGCTTCTGAAGACTTCCTTCATTTTGGATTTAAATTTGACACTGGCCATATCTTCGTTTTTAAAGCCAAAGACGTTGAAGTCCGTTCGAAGCTGGGCATCCTGCTCGAGCCAATATTCATTGTGGGACTCAATCCGGTCGATTTTGCCGTATTTGAAGGTAAAATAACCGCAGGCCTTGAGCATCTGGCTGTAGTCTTCCATGTCGTCCACCTTGAAGTATTCGGTCATGGCTGATTTGAGCTCCGGATCGAGGTTATCATAAGGCTCGGAACCAACACCCAGGACGTTAACTCCCTCTTCTTTCAGGCGGATCGCAAAATATTTGAAATTGGATGGAAAGTACGGTGATACAAAGACATAATTCATGGTTGTCACCTCGCTGATTTATGAAATCTTCTGACATTGAAATGATTTCATGATTTTTGGTTAACCTATCTTAACATAGAATGGGGGTGATTGAAAGAAGTAGGGCGCAGGGTGACGGGGGTTTGGTGAAAATAAGGCAAAATTTTGAAAGGATTCAAAAAGAAAAGGCCAAAAGGAGCGCCGCTGCGCGTTTGGAAGCGCAGCGAGGCCGAACCTTTTGGCTGATGGAGGGGGGTGCATATATTACAGAATCATTACCGTCCCCAACTTGTAAGATAGAGATAGGTTAGATAAGCACTTGATGACCGAACGTTCCTTGAAAACTAAGTATATATTGTTCAGATGAATCAGAGGCTCAATTGTTGATGAAAGCCAGTCTACATGATGTTATAATCTCACTTGTCAGAGAGATAGACATGCTCCCCAACTGGATCCCTCATCTCGAGGCTTTATCCGCGATTAAGAGTGTCACTCCACAAGAACGATTCGATGTTTAGCTGGTTGGGCCACCTTCGTGTGTTACCCGTTTCAAACGCAAGTTTGTTAGACGTTCTTCATACAGTGGAAGCTCTGATTCATTCTGTACGAAAGGTTGTGCTAGTTTTGTCCCGATTTATTGATGATTTTGTAGTGGGCTTCGATGTCTCTTCAGAGTTTTCTTTTGTTGCCATGTTAGAGCCGTCGGGTGCTCTGATTCGAAAACCTTTTCGAATTGATCACAACCCCTCTGGATTCCAAAAACTATTAGAGATTCTCAAAAACGAAGAAGAGCGGTTACAACGAAAGCCCATCTACTTCGTAGAATCTACGGGTATCTTTCATTTACCACTCTTCTTCTTTCTGAGATCGAATGACCTCAAAGGATTTGTCCTCAACCCTTTGTCTGTACATTCTATCAAAAATCTTGACATAAGAAAAGTGAAAAACGATTCAAAAGATGCTGAAAAGATTGCAAAACTTGCGAAGTATCAAAACGTTAAGTTTTCAATTATTCCTGAGCCCCAAGTCCTCGCACTTCGTATGATGGTAAGAGAGTACTATTCACTCTCTGATACTATCACTGAAATGAAAAACCGGCTTAGCACAGATCTTTATCTACTGTTCCCTGGATATAGAAAAGTCTTCTCAGAGCCTTATGGCAAAGCCTCTTTGGCGCTTCTAAAGGACTTTTCAACCCCTATGGATATCTTATCTGCGGAGCGCTCTATACTCATAGAATTGATTGCTAAACATGGTCGTAAAGGTGCGTCTTGGGCTTCGAAGAAAGTGGATGGACTACTTGAGTATGCTTCCAATGCTGCTTCTATGCCCATGGAATTCTCAATGCTGGGGATTAAGATAAAAATCTGTGTGGATAATATCATAAGTCTTCAAAAGAATTTGGAAAGCATCGTTAACAAGATCCGTGAAATTGTTAATTCTATGGACTTTCCGGCAACAGTTAAACGTCAAATCGAGCTGATAGACCAACTCCCTGGAATAGGCTACATTTCCGCTGTAACACTGATCGCCGAGATCGGTGATTTTAGGATGTTCAAGTCCCCAAAGGCATTTGTTGCATACTTTGGCATTGATCCAAGTGTTAACGAATCAGGGAAGTTTAAAGGGGATCAAAATAAGATCTCCAAACGAGGCACTCGAATTGGGCGAAGAGTCCTGTTTACGGTTGCATTAACCGCAATAAGTACTAAGAGCAATGGCGAGGAAGTCAACCCAATCCTGAGGGACTATTATCAGAAAAAATGTGGAAGCAAGAAGAAAAAAGTTGCACTCGTTGCAGTTATGCATAAGCTATTACACTATATTTTTGCAGTATTGCGAGATGATAAGCCATTTGAAGTCAGACAGCCAGAAGAACACCAATCCTGGAGAGCGGCAAAACTACAACTTATAGCTGCCTGATTCAATGGAATTGAAAAATAGCCATTGTTCGTACTTTTCAATGGCTTAGTTTGTTGTACCCATTTTTTAAACTCAATTTTTTTATCTTTCTTAAAGAAAAGAATTGACTTTCCTTAGCTGGTCTTAAAAAGCAAACGCGACACCTTGGAATTTCGAAACTAAAGCTTCAACGTCTTTAGAAATCACAGCTGCATCCTCTTTAAGAATCAGCGACCTGTAGATGAGCTGAGCGATCTGATCCATATCGCCTTCCTTCATACCACGGCGGGTGATTTCAGAGGTGCCAATTCTAATTTCCGGGCTTGCGCCCGAAAAGTCATCTGAGCAAAGTATGTTTGCCTGCTCAAGATGCTTGGCAGGACCCACCTGCACCTGTGCGCCAGCGTCAACCAGGATAATATGTGACTCGGAGAATCCCCGGTTCTTGCCAAGGACATTAAATCCAACTTTCTCCAGCGCCATAGCAAGCGCCTTTGAATTCGCCACGATCTGTTTCGCATAGGCAGGACCAAAGGTCTTCATCTCCAGCAGGGATGCCGCCAGAGCCGGAATTCTAAAGAGATGATGGCTAGTCACCAGTGAAGGCGACAAAGTCTCCCCAACTTTCTTCATCAGTTCACGGTTGTTGGATGTCACAAACCCTCCCTGCGGTCCCGGGAAAGACTTATGCGTACTGCCAAACATGATATCTGCGCCTTCATCCAAAGGGTTCGGGAACACACCACCGGCAATCAAGCCCGTCACATGGGACGCATCGTAAGCAATGTAGAAGCCCAGCTCATCCGCAAGAGCTCTGAACTGTCGCACCGGCTCCGGAAAAAGCGTCCCCGACCCGCCAAAGATGACGAGCTTCGGCTTTTCGGCACGGATCTGCGCCTCAAGCTTTGCGTTATCCACCGCCCGGTCCTCATTAAAAGCCATATACTTAACATTAATGGTCTTATTAAAATGGCTTACTTGACACATTGGCCCCACAAGACCATGCCCCCAGTTTTCCAGGCTGACCTCAATGACCAGATCCCCCGGATCCAGCAGTGCCAGCACCACAGACATACCCGCCATGTGGCCGCCAATTGGTCTCAGATCCACGTACTCCCCATGAAAAACCTCTTTCATCAGCTCATGGGTCTGAACCTCAAAATCATTGATATATTTATTTCCTGTATAATCACGCACAGATGGATTAAGCGTTGCGTAGCACCCATAACGGTTGCCAAAATCGTTGTCCAGATAGCTGCGCACTTTCATGCTGGTGTAGTTTTCAGACGCGATCAGATTCAAGCAGTTGCTTCGGTATGCATCGTGCTGCTTCAAAAGCGCGTCCAAATCTCCAAGGGATTTGAACATAACATTTCCTCCTTATTTTCCATTGCCTCGTTTTCACGCGCTCAAAAGAGCTTTTGCCGATGGTCACCTTTCCCCAACCCGGCCCTAGCCCAATAGGCCCTAGTCGCAATAGGCGCTAGCCGCCCCCAAGTGGCCTGAAAACTGTCACTATATCCGCTTCCTTTAACTCATACGTTGGATAGGTTTTCATGAGAAGCGGTGTTTTGTTGACAAAGACGGCGACAGACTTGGGAAAACCTTTGAAACTCAAGAGTTCGCTGACGGTCATGCCCGCATCGATTTCACACAGCTTATGATTCAGCGTAATGCTGATTCTCTTTGTCTCACCCACAGTCTGTCCCTCCTTTTGTCATTTCAACTTTGTTATTTAAAGCAACCAGTCCAGCGACAATTTCTTCAATGTTGCAGCCGTCGGATTGCCGGTCTGCGGATCCCAGCCCGCCATTTCATAGTATAGCTTCTTTCCGGCTTCGAAAGCGTCACGGTCGACGTGAATACCTTTTGCGGGACCATCGGCAAACGGTTCAAAGAGACGTGCCGGAAGCATGTCCTCAGCAGCGGTAAAGCCTTCGCGGGCATTAAACTGGCGCATCATGTTGATTCGGCGCTCACCAGCCATCATCAGCTCGTAAAGGGAGGTTTCCCAGCCAAGGCCTGCGCGGCAGAGCTCTAAAAGTTCATCCGGACCATACAGCTCCCAGGACGGACCCCAGACAAACTGGCAGAGGCTCAGGGAGTCCAGCACCGAAAAATACTTTTGAGTATCCAGCGCAAAGCGGACCTTTTCTGCGTCCAGTTCATACGGATTATCATAACCCTTCCAAATTCCAAGCTTGCCGAGGCGCTCACGCTCACGGCTGTCTGGCGGCATCACCAGGAAAACGTCATGCTCACTGGATTGGTGATCTGCGCCAAACGGGTTGACGGCGTAGACCAGGCCAACAGCTGGTTTATACTGCGGCATATGGGCGGGCAGCTCCTGCTTCTTGACAGACATGCTGAACTTTTCAGACCCGCCGCCAATTTTCTCAGCAGCCCGGGCACTGCCTTCCGCAAGCAAATCCCCCATGCCTTCGCGCAGAGCAATTTTCTTGACCAACGTATTGACTGCTGCACCGTTTCCAAACTTCAGATCCAGGCCTTCCGCTTGCTCTGAAGTCAACAGTCCTTCCTCAAAGCACTCCATGGCAAAGGAAATTGTCGCACCGCAGGAGATGGTATCCATTCCATACATATTGCAGAGCATATTGGCTTCACAAATGTCTGCCAGGTCTGTGACACCACAGTAGGAGCCCAGGGCCGCACAGGTTTCATATTCAGGGCCGCCATAAACAGGATCTACCCGGCCCGGAATTTCAACCACGCGCTTGCAGCGAACCGCGCAGGCATAGCAAGTGTCACGCTCTTTTAGTACCGTCTCATACATGGTCGTGCCGGTTATATTTGTGGCACCTTCCGGGAAGTACCCTGTTTTCCAGTTTCGCGTCGGCAGGAAACCGGAGTCGCTGAAGCCTTCCAGATCGCCATCCGTGCCATTCAGACCCAGCCCAGCGACGCCTTCGTTTTCTTCAAGTCGTTTCCGGGCGCTTCGCGCCAGTGCCATGAAAGCCTCTGTGTCCGCCGCGACCATCGGCCGGCCTTTTTTGACAACCATGGCTTTCAGATTCTTGGAGCCCATGACGGCGCCCATGCCATTGCGGCCGTTGGCTCTGCTGCACTTGTTGATGATGCAGGCGTACTTGACGAGATTCTCGCCTGCTGGGCCAATTTGAGCGACTTCAATATTCTTATCGCCCAGTTCATCCTGAATCGCAAGCTCCACTTCGCCGGTCACTTTCCCCCAAAGGTGTGACGCGTCCTTCAGCTCAGCTTTGTTGCCATCAATCACGAGGTAGACCGGTTTCTGAGATTTGCCTTTAAAGACGACAGCATCCCAGCCGTTCATCTTCAGATAAGAGGCAATGAAGCCGCCGGACTGGCTGTCTCCCGCCGTACCGGTGAGGGGACTTCTGGCGGTGACGTTCATTCTGCTGATGCCGCTGATGGGCAGCCCCGTCAGCGGTGAGACGCTGAATACAAGGACATTGCCTGGATCGAGTGCTTCCGTGCCTGGTATGTAATCCTGCATCATCAGGTAGAGCCCAAGAGCTGAGCCGCCTGGATACAAACGGTAGATTTCGCCTGGAAGGGTTTTTTGATTGATGGTGCCGGATGTGAGATCGATCTCCAGGATTTTAACTTCTGGAAAATTTACCATTTTCATCCTCCTTCGGTGGGATAAATAGTATCACCCGCATGTTACGCCAGTGATACTCTGAGGTTGTCGACGTTCTTTAATTAGACTGGGACTGTCTGCAACGTTCATTAAAGCATCTGGCACAGACTAAAACTGAAATGTGCCTGGAGCGCCATACTCCAGGCACATCCTATTTAACTATTAATTTTTACTTTATTACTTCGTCATCTCCGCAACTTCTTCGATCAGTTTGTCGAGGATCGCTTTGCCGTCAGCGCCGACGACAGCTGCATAACGGTCATAAGCGGCGACACTGGCTGCTTGGAAAGCTTCGCGTTGTTCAGGTGTAAGTTCTACAATTTCGATATCGCTCGCTGCTTTGATCTTATCAAGTGCTGCACCGTTCAATTCAGCTTGAACTTCAAATGAATAAGGTCGAAGTTCTTCAATAGTGTCGAGAACCATCTGCTGGATGTCAGCAGGAAGTCCGTTAAAGAAATCTGGATTGGTAGACGTTGTCGTCATATAAAGGTTGGAGCTGGCAAGCGTGAGGTACTTCTGTACTTCATAGAACTTCATTTCTTCAATCGCGAAGAGTGGGTTCTCCTGACCTTCAATCATGTTGAGCTGGAGACCAGAGTAGACTTCCATGTAAGGCACAGGCGTAGGGTTCGCTCCGTAAGCTTCGTAGGCAGCGACGATCATAGGGGACTGCATGGTACGCATTTTCATGCCCTTCCAATCCGCCGGGGTTGTGACCGGTTTGTTGGAAGTCCACTGCATTGCGCCTTCTGTCCAATAAGCCAGAACTTGAATGTTCTTTTCGAGATATTTACCGCTGAGCATTTCATTTAAAGCCACACTGTTCTTGAAGATTTCTGCGTTCTTGTCCATATCATCCGAGAAGAGGAAATGGAGAGAGAATAATTGGTTCTCAGGAACGACTGTCCCCGTGTTGCCCGGAGATACTATCGCAAACTCAATGCCGCCGTTCTGAAGAATCTCAGCCTGTTGGAGCGCATCGCCAATTTGGCCTACAGGATAAATTTCAATGTTGATTTTGCCGCCGGACTTTTCTTCAATGATTTCCTTAAACTTCTTGACATACAAGTCCTGAACACTGCCGTCGATTTCCTCGTGGGCAAAACGCCAGCTGTAAGTCTCTTCACCGGTTGCCGCAGGGGCCTCCGCAGGTTTTTGTCCGCATCCAACAGCCGCAGCGCCTACGAGTACAATCAGCATTAACAATGTAATAAGCTTCTTCACAATGAATCCTCCCTTAGTCTCTTCAACTTAGTGTATGACCTCAGCTTTTGGGGCGCAGTTGCTTCTGCCTATTGCTGCTCAGCCCGTCCGCTGTTAGTACAGTGGGTTACTTCAGCATATTCATAACGGTTCTGACGTGAATCTCCACGCCGGTTTTGAGTGTGCTTTCATCAATGTTGAAGCAGGTATGGTGGTGCGGATAGTGACTGCCCACTTCCGCATTGCCCGTTCCAAGGAAATAAAATGCGCTGGGAACCTTCTGGGTGAACTCAGCAAAGTCCTCACCTGCCATGCAGCGGTGCTCAATAATGCCTTCAGGTCCGCCGATGGTCTCGACCACCGCCTCCCTCAGCACTTGTACCATGCGCTCATCATTCATCAGCGTCGGGTTGCTCGGAATATACTTCAATTCATAGCCCACATCCTGGGCTTCACAAACCCCTTTGATCAGTCGTTCGAATTTCTCCAGCAAGATCTTTTTCTCGACAGGTTCATTGGCGAACATGAATCGGATGGTACCACCTAATTCGACGCGGTCCGCAATGATGTTACGGCCGCTGCCACCTTTGATCTTGCCTACCATGATGGTGATAGGCACTAAAGGATCTATCTCCCTGGTTTGAATACTTTGCAGCAGCTGTAAAATCGAAGAAGCCGCGAGGATTGGGTCTTTTGCAGTATGCGGTGTTGAAGTATGCCCAGGCTGTCCAATAATGGCGAGTTCAAATTCTTCAGTGGCTGCCATGACCGGTCCGTTCGATAATCCAATCTTCCCGCTCGGCACCGGAGTCCAGAGGTGTACGCCGAAAGCCGCGTCGACCTCTGGGTTCTCAAGGACGCCAGCTTCAATCATGTTGAGGGCCCCTGCTTCCTCTTCGTTAGGCTGAAAGACAAATTTGACATTGCCTTTCAGTTGGTCTTTATAACCGGAAAGGATCTTCGCAGCGACCAGGAGCATGGCCGTATGACCATCATGTCCGCAGGCGTGCATCAAGCCAGGCGTTTGGGATGCGTAGTCGACACCGCTCTTTTCGTCTTGTGCCAGAGCGTCCATGTCGGCGCGGAGGAGGATTGTGGGA
Organism: Acidaminobacter sp. QWL-03; assembly: GCF_058683855.1. Lineage (NCBI taxonomy): Bacteria > Bacillati > Bacillota > Clostridia > Peptostreptococcales > Acidaminobacteraceae > Acidaminobacter > Acidaminobacter sp. QWL-03. The sequence goes on along the minus strand of NZ_CM178752.1, from coordinate 445,058 downwards.
CCATCGGCAGCGCTTTGGCCTTTGGTGCCTTTCAAGAGTCCTACAATGCCGGTGCCAGTCACAACCTTGGTCTCAATGCCCAATCCGTCGAGGTAATCCTTGACAATGCTCGAGGTTCTGAATTCCTGGTAGCCCAGCTCCGGATGCCGGTGAAAATCCCGTCTGAGTTCAATCAGTTCGGACTCCAGCGCCAGTACAGCTTGTTTAATTGTGTCCATCCTTCATACTCCTTGTCTCGTTGGTCTTAAGGCACCAACAGCAGCGAAATTTGTGGGAAGGCAATGATCAAAATAGAAATGATCACAAGCATGAAAATATATGGTGGAAGTCCTTTTATGACTTCAAGGAACGGTCTGTTGAAAATTGCTATCCCAGTGAAAATGTTACAGCCGAATGGAGGCGAAATGGATCCTATGGCAGCCTGAAGGGTGACGACTATGCCAAGATGGATCGGATGAATCCCGGCAGCCATTGCCAGCGGGAAGAAGATTGGTGTCAAGATGATTATGACGACAATAGAGTCGACGAACATACAACCAATGAAGTAAGCAATTGTGACAGTGATTAGAATTCTTAAAGCGCTTGGATCAACACCTAGAACAGCAGCTGTGATGATCTGAGGGATCCTCGCATAGGAGATTGCCCATGAAAACAATGAACCTGCTGCAACGAGGATAAAGACGGAAGCAGTGACAGCACCGGTAGACAGCGCAATCTTAGGCAAATCACTTGGTTTGATGGTTTTGAAGATCAGCATCTCTAAAATCAGCGCATAGAGCACGGCAATTGCAGAAGCTTCAGTCGGACTAAAAATTCCTGAGTAGATTCCTGCAAAGATGATAACCGGGAAGCCAAGGGGCAGAATCGCTTTTTTGAACGACACCATGCGTTCTTTAAATGTAAGCCTGTTGCTCAGAGGTATGTTTTTTCTTCGGGCATCGAAGTATATGAAGACCGAGAAAAAGGCGAGAATCAATAAGCCCGGGAGGACACCTGCAATAAATAGGTCTCCGACGGATGCGCCAGTAACGACGCAGTACATAATCATGGAGATACTAGGCGGGATTAAAAGCGCGATAATAGCTGATGAAATAATCAAGCCAATAGTATCTGAATCGCGATATCCGCTTTCCAGCATCCGGTTTCTCATTGGTTTGCCTATTGCGACAACCGTAGCCTGGGTGGAACCGGAAATCGCACCGAACAACGTACAGGTTGCAGCAGTTGTGATGCCCAGACCACCGTGGATGTGCCCGACAAAAGTCTGCACAAAGTCCAGGAGCCGCTTCGCTGTTTGTCCTGCTGACATGATGTCTGCTGCCAGAATAAACATTGGAACCGCTAACAGAACGAAGGGCTGTACGCCGGCGACTACCTGCTGGATCGCCAAAATTGGATTAACGTTAGGAAAATAATTGAGCAAGATCGTCAATGGTGCCACGATCATGGTCAGCAGCATTGGAAAATTGAGAAGCAAGAGAACTACCATGATGGCCATTAATAAAAGTACCAAGTCAACACCTCCCTGGCCGGACCGAGCGACAATCTTCAACTGCCACCCTTTGCCAGCCAAATTCAGTCAGTTGGGAATCTCATCACGCTTTGGAATCTGACGGCGGGATGATTTTAAGGTCCGTATCCAGCACTACCTCAGTGGACAGATAGAGCTGTTTCTTTGTAACGTTCAGGATAAATGTCCTGGCATATTCGATTGCACCTAAGACAAATCCTATTGGTACAATGGCAATAATCAGATACATTGGAATTCTTAATGATGGGGTTACCCTGCCGAGCTCCAGGACTTTCATGGTGTACTGCAAACTGATGAAGGCTATGTAGAGCATCATGATAGTTGAAACACCGGAGATGATGATCATGAATATTTTCTTGAATTTTGGATTCAGCAGATCGAAAACAGCTGACATTGTGATGTGGTTTGCTTTTTTTGCGCAATATCCGACGCCCATGAACGTCACTATAATGGTTAAGCTCTGCCCCACTTCCTCCGCAAAGGTCCAGCTGGAGTTCAGGAACGTTCTGCTTAATACGCTGCCGATGAGAATAAATGCCATCAGCAAAATTGAATAGCTTAAGACAAACTCTTCAAATCTTGTGATGAATTTAAAAATATTCTTCAACCCGTTTCACTCCTTTCAAAACCGCGAGGATCTCGCACTTTTGGATTATTTCACGAGCAGTTTTCTCGGATAGTTCGTGAAGGTCTCAACACCCGTTTCAGTGACGCGGAAGGATTCGCTGATATCAACGCCGCAATCCGACAACCAGATACCTGGGATCATGTGGAAAGTCATATTTGGTTGAAGCACAGTCTTGTCTCCAGGTCTTAAGCTGGCAGTGTGCTCGCCCCAATCAGGCGGGTAGTTTAATCCCATGGAATAACCAATGCGGGAATCTTTGATGAATCCGCTCTTGGCTATGCTCTTCGCCCAGGCGCGCTCCACATCTTCAGCATAAATGCCAGGCTTGATGACACTTAAGGCTTCGTTGATTCCCTCTACCACGACTTTGCCGAGATCAATGACAGTTTGAGGCGCTTTGCCCAAGATCATGGTTCTTGCGAGTGGGCAGTGGTAGCGCCTGTAACAGCCAGAGAGCTCGAGAATGACCGTGTCACCATCCTTGTAAGGCTCATCTGTCCAGCTGAGGTGCGGTGTTGAGGTTCGAATTCCGCTCGGCATGAGCGGAATAATGGAAGGATAGTCTCCGCCAAATTCTTCGGTCCCGTAAACTTGAGCAGCTGAAACCTTAGCGGCTGCGTCACACTGTCTGACACCAATATCCACGGCTTCATACGCTGTCTCCATAACGCGCTCGGCAATACGAGACGCTTTTCTCATGTAGGCAATTTCGTTGTCAGATTTTATGATCTTAACCCAGTTCACCAGGTTAGTCGCATCTATGAAGGTTGCCGATGGGCAATTTTTCATCAAGCTCTCCTGACACTTCGCCGTGAAATAATAGGTATCCATTTCAGTTCCGACGACTTTTTTGTCGTAACCCTTCTCTTTAAGGATATCTGACACAAAGTCCATTGGATGTTTTACCAGGGATTGAACGTAGTCATCCGTGTAAGCCCGGATATCTTCTTCTTCCAGCCAGGTGGTCAGTCTGGCAGCGTTGCCGTCCTGTCCGCGTCCGACCCACATGACCTTGTTTTGATCCACGAACACGATCAGGCATTGATGGACATAGAAGGACCATCCGTCAAACCCAGAGAGATAATTCATGTTGGCGGGATCTGTGACGATTAGTGCGTCGATACCTTTCTCAGCCATGCTTTTCTGCGTCCGGCCAAGTCTTTCCTGATATTCCGATACTTCGAAATACAGCGTCTTACTCATTTCTCTTTCAACCTCCGTCCTTTGATTGCTACTTCTGAACACCTTTAATGACTTTGTGATTTCGTACAGTCGATCGTGACTAATTGTGACTAATTGTGACAAATCTTAATTGTAAGATTTTGTGTCGATTGTCGACAATTGTTATTAAAAAGGAGAGGACCTCCTCTTTAGCTGGGAGCCTTAATAGGGATTCTCAAAGTTGCCCTGTTTATAACTGTTGATGTGATTCAGGAATGCTGCCTTGCACTTTTCCAGATCCCCATTTCTGAGATGCTCAATGATCTCATAGTGATCTGTTGCAGTCTGCATCAAATCTCCGGTTTCATTGGTATCATACATCATAGCCATTTTTAATTGAAAAAACATATCTTTCAAAATTTTTATCCGACGCTTGCTGTCAGATTTATTCCAGAGGTATATGTGGAAATCCATATCCATTTTGTTGATTTGAATAACTTTTTCCTGATCGCTCAAATCACTTTTAACAATGAAGACCATGCGGTCTACCAGACTGGTCAAAATTCTAAAATCTTCTTCGTTTAACTTGCGCTCTTGAATCAGGATCCTTAATATGTCATATTCGTGAAGAATTCGAATATCAAAGACCTCGTGGATATCCTTAATGCTGAAAGTTGTGACGTAGGTCCCCTTTCTGGGAACGATCTCGACAATGCCTTCCTTTTCGAGATCCTTAATCCCTTCTCTCACCGGTGAGCGGCTGATGCCAAGATTTTTCGCAATTGTCGCCTCCAGCACATGGTCTCCGGCTTTATACTTCCCGACAAGTATTTGCTCTTTGATATAATCGGAGACAACGGAACATAAATTGTCCCGTTGATATTCAGTTATAGCTTCTGCCATTGGGCATAACCCCTTTGCAAAGGAGAATTTTCTGATGTCTATGTACCCATTATAGCAGATTGTCGACAATCTACAATCTTTTTTTTCAGATAATTCGCAAAAAGCTTAAGACGTGCACAAAATCATATGACTTTGTATAGGGCGCAGCACGCAATAGGGCTTCGCACGCGACCGAAGCGCAGCAAGGTTCAGGGCGAGCGGTACCACCCCCCAGCCCACCTAAATCAACAGACAAAAAAAGACACCTCTACATCCATTCCAGCGAAGCGTATAACACCACTTCAATCAATCACGCGTTCTTTTCCCAAACTTCCTCCCTCACAACTATCCTTTTGGTGTGATTCCCGCCCTTTTCAGGGTATAAGTTTAATGCTAAAATGAGGAGGTGTTCTAATGAGCGAAACCATGCTCCAAAAAGTCGCTGACCTTAACAACCGAAGAAAAGCTCTGCTCTCTGAACTTAAACAGCTTGAGGAAGACATCAGGCTTGCGAAAGAAGCCTATAAGAGTTCTGGAGATCCTGATCCGGAAGTACTTGAACACTGGAATGTCGAGCACGAAGGGCCAATCGCCACCGAAGAAGCGGAGCCAAAGCTCTTCGAACGCGAAAAAATCTTTGATTAACAGAAGCTACTTATCTCTTACACTCAACTTGAGTGCCTCCGCGCAGCGGTCTCCCGCTGCCAGAGGCATTCTTCATGCATAGGCTCAGACAATCTGACCCCTATTTTGAGGAGGACTACAAATGGACGTACGCTACGGCGCTAACCCAAAAGATGCCAAGCACTATGACACCGCCCAGCTTAGAACCGAGTTTCTCATTGAGCAGGTCTTTATCCCTGACAATGTGACTGCGGTTTACTCCCACATCGACCGCGTTCTGACCCTGGGCGCCATGCCGCTGACCACCACCCTTGACCTTCAGAAGAACGTAGACCCTGAAAAAGATCTGGGCGTCAGCTATTTCCTGGAGCGCCGGGAACTGGGCATCATCAACCTGGGAGGATCAGGAACAGTCATTGCAGATGGTCACCCCTACCCCCTAAATCACCTCAACGCTCTCTATATTGCTAAGGAAACCCGGGAAGTCCTATTCAAAAGCGATGATCCGTCCCAACCCGCAAAGTTCTACATGACCTCTGCCCCAGCCCACACCAAATTCGAAACCAAGTTAATCACTCTCGAAACCGCCAACAAAGTAGAACTGGGCAGCTTTGAAACCTCCAACAAGCGCGTGATCTATCAGCTGATCCATCCGGCAGTTCTGGAGACCTGCCAGCTGTCCATGGGCTGCACCATTCTGGACACAGGCTGCGTTTGGAATTCTATGCCCTGCCACACCCATGAACGCCGCATGGAAGTTTACCTCTATTTCGACGTACCTGAAGACAACCTGGTCTTCCACTATATGGGGCAGCCACAGGAGCTAAGAAGCATTGCTATGCAAAATGAGCAAGCCGTTATCTCCCCAAGCTGGTCTGTTCACTTTGGCTGCGGCACCAGCAATTACAGCTTTATATGGGCAATGGCAGGTGAAAATAGAACTTTTACTGACATGGATCATATCAAGGTGACGGATTTGAGATAAGGACTCGAAAAGGAAGAAACACGGGGTCATGAAAGAAACTCGGTGTCAGACACCCAGTTTTCTCTCATAGGCCAAAGGCCGCAGACACCCAGTTTTCACCAGTCTTCTTTAAGTGTAAATTTACACTAAGCTCTGGCACCAATCTGAAATGAGCAACAGGCACTCACTACAATTCAGACACAATTCTCGACTTCCCCTTGAAAGGAGACCCCCTTTTGAATACCCCACAAACCAAACCCATTATGCTCTGGCCAGACAAAGTCACAATCTGCGAGGTCGGACTCAGGGACGGCCTTCAAAATGAGCCAAAAATTCTCACCGTAGAGGAGAAACTACAGCTTCTAAATGCTGTGGTTGACTCCGGCGTAAAAATCGTTGAGCTTGGCTCCTTCGTCCACCCTAAAGCGGTCCCGCAAATGGCCGGGATTGAAGAGTTAGCTTCCCGCATGACCAAAGTCCCCGGCGTGGAATACCGCGTCCTGGTGCCCAATTTAAAAGGCCTTGAACGGGCTCATGCAGCAGGGCTGACCAAAGCCAAGCTGACGGTCTCTGTCAGTGAGTCCCACTGCATCAACAACTTCAATCAAACACCTCTGGAAATGATGAAAGGTTTTGAGACTTGCGTCGAGTTCGCGTCGAAAAACAAAATTGAAGTCTCAGGGGCAATGTCCTCCGCCTGGGGCTGCGCCTTTGAAGGGAAAATTCCCGTTGAACAACTCGAAAAGATCACTCGTCAATATCTCAACCTCGGCATCAGCGAACTATCTCTCTCCGACGCCACCGGCATGGCCAATCCCAGACTCATCTTCGAACTGGGCAGCCACATGATCGAAACCTTTCCGGAAGTTCGCTGGGTGCTCCACCTCCACAATACTCGCGGTATGGCCATGGCAAATATTATCGCCGGACTCCAAGCCGGCTTCAGAACCTTCGATGGCGCCTTTGCCGGACTCGGCGGCTGCCCGTACATTCCGGGCGCCTCAGGCAACATAGCGACTGAGGACATCATCCATATGATGCATGAAATGGGTATTGAGACCGGCATCGACTTGGCTAAAGCCATGGACACAGCACGCCTGGCAGAAGCCATAGTTGGCCATTCCGGCGCCAGCGCGGTCCTCAGAGGCGGCCGGTGCGAGGATTTAACCTCAGAAACAGCGCGAAAGCAGCTCAACAAGTAAAATGAACTCTTGACATCCCCATCTCATATCACTATAATAAATTCAATTAAATATTTGTCATCTCTTATTCGAGATGACTCTTATCCAGAGAGACGGAGGGAACTGGCCCTATGAAGTCCGGCAACCTGCCCTTTGAGGCGTGGTGCCAAATCCAGCGGTTTAACCGAAAGATGAGGAATGCGTGATTACGTAAGCTCTGCCGTCGGCGGGGCTTTTTTCATGTTCGGGTGCGTCATTCAATTTTGAAATGGAGGGACATCACTTGAGAGAGAAAAGAACTTTTGATGAAATCAACGAAAAAATCAGAAACGGCACTGTCGTCGTCTGCACGGCTGAGGAAATCCTGGCGATGATCGACCGCGACGGCGAAGAAGCGGTCTTCGAGGCCGTTGACGTGGTCACCACTGCAACCTTCGGACCAATGTGTTCCTCCGGCGCTTTCCTGAACTTTGGGCACTCCGATCCCCCAACTCGTCTTGAAAAGCTGACTCTCAACAAAGTCGAGGCCTACGGCGGATTGGCCGCTGTGGATACTTACATAGGTGCTACCGCTGAATCCGAGGACCAAGGCTACGAGTACGGCGGCGCCCACGTCATTTGCGATTTAATCGATGGCAAAGAGATCGTCCTTGAAGCCACCAGCAAGGGCACCGACTGCTACCCTGGCAAAAAAGTTAAAGCCACCGTCACACTGAAAGATTTGAATGAGGCTTATCTGTTCAATCCAAGAAATGCCTACCAAAACTACGCCGCCGCAACCAACGGCTCCGGCAAGGCCGTCTACACCTACATGGGCACCTTGCTTCCGAATTACGGCAACGTCACCTATGCGACCTCCGGCGAGCTGAGTCCGCTGCTGAATGATCCCGAGCTCAGGACCATCGGCATGGGCACCAGGATTCTTGTTGGTGGGGCGGTCGGCTACGTGTCCTGGAACGGTACCCAGTGCAACACTGCACCGACGCGAAATGCAAACGGCACCCCAATTGGCACCGGCGCGACGCTTGCGGTCATTGGTGATCTGAAAGAGATGGACACCAAATACATCAGCCCCGCCGTTTTCAAGGCCTACGGCACCTCCCTCAACGTGGGCATTGGCATTCCGATTCCCCTTCTCGACCGGGAAATGCTGCGCTTTTGCGCAGTGCGCAACAAGGATATCGAGACAAATCTGATCGATTATTCCGTGCCGCACCTCTCAAGACCAACGGTTAGAAAAGTCAACTACGCGGAGCTCCAAAGCGGGCAGATCGAAGTTAACGGCAAAATGGTCAAGACCTCCCCTACCACGAGCCTCCGGAAAGCCCGAGAAATCGCGGACATCCTGAAAGAGAAGATCCAAAACGGCAGTTTCGAACTTCAAGCCCCTGTAAAACTCTTCACTCAGAATCAGGGCGTCAAGAAAATGGCCAACGCGGAGGTGCTGGAATAGTGAAAACGAAAATGTACATGACCTTCCCCTCCACACTCACCAACACGCCGGTGACCTACGAGCTCATCAAGCGCTTTGACCTGAAGCTCAACATCCTGAAGGCGAACATCGATTTCAATTTGATGGGCTCCCTCCTTTACGACATTGAGGGCCCTTCGAAATCTATCGCCGACGCCATGGAGTATCTCCAGAACCTGGGCCTCAACGTGGACCTGATCCCGTCCGTGATCACCATTGACGAAAACCGCTGCACCGACTGCGGCCTCTGCACCTCCGTCTGCGGCATCAAAGCACTCACCATTGCCGCGCCGGACTGGAAGCTGAGCTTCGATCCTGCCAAGTGCGTGGGCTGCAACCACTGCATCCCGGTCTGCCCATCCCGCGCCATTTCTGGGCTGGTTCCGGAGCCGGTGCTTTAAAAATGAAAAACCAAGGCCCTGCCGATGGTCACTTCACCCAACCCAGCGCTTCGACGTCCACCCCCCACTACGAACCCCGCTTCTACCGCGACTGGACAGCTGGCCATCACCCTCATCCCCTCAAGCGCTTCAATGTGACCCAAAGGGAATCTGATCTTGACCTTTATGTGTCATCAGAGATCAACGGCGTCGAAGACGTGCTGGCGGCGTGCCGAAGCATCCTGGTGACCCAGATCGAGTCAGAGCCTGAGTTTCTGAATAGTCTGACCCCTCTCGGGCCTCGACCCGAGGATCCGCCTTTGATACTGCGAATGAAACAGTCTGCTTCTGCGGCCGGCGTGGGACCCATGGCCGCCGTGGCTGGCGCTGTAGCCGAAGCGGTTGGCGTTTATCTTCGCAGGCAGAATGCGGACGTCATAGTCGAAAACGGAGGCGATCTCTACCTCAACCTCTCCACCGAGCGCCGCGTCCTGATCTACGCTGGAGACTCTCCCCTCTCAGGCCGTCTGGCCCTCCATATCAAGCCCGAGGAGACGCCGCTTGGCATCTGCACCTCCTCAGGCCGCTTTGGACATTCCCTCAGCTTTGGGAGAGCACACGCTGCGGTCATCCTCTCTCAAAACACAGCTTTAGCGGATGCCGTCGCTACCGCCACCGCCAACCAGGTCAGCGTCCCCGAGGATATTGACACCGCAGTGAAGTTTGCCGCAGCCATCACCGGTGTCAAAGGTGTCTTAGTAATCCTGGATGAGCACCTCGGCATGTGGGGTGAGCTGGATCTTAAGCCGGTGAAGAAGTGAATAAGGAAAAGAAGGGGCTGTTGCAAAATAGGCCCCCCTAAAAAAGAGACAGATGGAAATCTAATTGATGACCATCTGTCTATTTAATTGCAAAAAATGAATCAGGACCGGCTCCAAGAGCCAGTCCCGATAGGGTATAATTGATTTATGCAGAACCAAATAACCCTAGATCATCATAACGCTTCAGCCCAATTTTGGCAACTGCCAATGAATTTTAGTGTGGGCACATTAATTCCAGAGGATAGCAAGGTCAGACTGGTGTGCAAAATAGTAGAGAGGATGGATTTAAGCGCAATAATAAGCACCTTGCCTAAAAAGGGCAGAAAGCCAGCCGTAGATTTTGTTAACTTCCTTAAAATTGTTCTTTTCTGTAATAGCGAAGGAAAATCATCAAATCGAAAAATTGAAGATTTTTGTGAGTATGATGTGAGAGGACACTACCTTCTTGGAGGTAGAAAAGCGCCGGATCACACCACGATCTGTCGATTTCAAAACATGCTCATTGATCATATGGCGGATTTGCAGAGACAATTTGTGGAAATACTCATAGAAGATGGGCATGTAGACCTAAAGAGTCTGTATATAGATGGGACTAAGATTGAGGCAGTCTCCAATCGATACACATTTGTTTGGCGCAAGGCTGTCGAAAAATATCAAAGCAAGCTAAAAGAACGCATGCTCAAAGAACTTAACATGTCAGAAAATAGCACCTTAAAAGAAGTCCAATCAAGGGTGTGTGCGGAGTTTAACAACATCAGAAACAGATGCAGCAAGCTGAAAATTGAGTTTGTGCGTGGTGTAGGTCATCGCAAGACCGTGCAGCAACGTGAGTACGAGTACTATAAAGAGATAAAAGAAAAGTTTGAAACATATGAAAAGCATCTTAAGGCTATGGGCACCAGAAACAGTTATTCAAAGACAGATCACGATGCAACCTTCATGCGCATGAAAGATGATCATATGCGAAATGGTCAACTTAAGCCTGCTTATAACATCCAAATGGCTTCAAGCGGCGCATTTGTCGTAGGCGTGATGGGCAGCCAGCATACGAATGATCTGCATACACTGAAGCCTTTTCTCGAAGAACTGCTGGCAGCGTATAGTTCTCGCATAAAAAACATCGTCACAGACGCAGGGTATGAAAGCGTGGAAAACTACGCGTATCTAGCCAGCAAAGGTTTGAAAGCTTACATCAAACCGGCAAATCATGAAACGAAAGACATAAAAAAGGTAAGAGAAGACATTAGCCGAAGAGAAAACATGCAATATATGGAAAATGAAGATGTCTATGTTTGCAAAGCTGGCAAAAAGCTCATCCGATGTAAAGACAGCATCAAGAGATCTGCTTCAGGCTTCGAAGACATCAACTGGGTTTACACATGCTTTGAATGCAAAGGCTGCCAATACAGTGACCAATGCATTAAAAGTCGAAAGAATCCTGATCCTGAAAAGAAAAGCCTGAAGTACTCTCCTGCCTTTGAAGCGTTCCGTAGTCAATCCGCAGAAAATATTGCATCAGAAGAAGGCATCAACGAGAGGATCAACCGCTCCATTCAGGCGGAAGGTGTATTCTCAAAAGTCAAAGATGGTCTTGCTTATGACCGGTTTCGACGTAAGGGAATGAAAAAAATAGTAGCGGATATGATTATGGTCGCTATGGCGATTAACCTGAACAAACTCCATAATAAAATCCAAAACAACCAAACCGGCATTATCGAGTACAAAAAAGCGGCTTAGCCTAGAAATTTTAAAACGCAGACACTAGGCTTTTTTGTCGACCCTATAATTAATGTTAATGGGTGACTCGAGCTAAAAGTCAATTTTCTCGAAAGCAAGTTATTGCAAATAGCACGCAAAAAGGCTGCTGCAAAACTAAATTTACTAGTTTTGCAACAGCCCCTTCTTTTTTTGAAGAAGAAACTGGGTGTCAGACACCCAGTTTCGTTTTTTTGGAAACTGGGGGTCGATAGGCCAAAGCCGCTGACACCGAGTTTCAACACCGAGTTTCATTCCTTAATCCACAACCATCGGCAGAACTATAGTCTCTCCAAGGGTCTCCAGCAACACCGTAGGCAAATAACTTTCTTTGACTCGGGAAAAACTCTTTTTGGCTACCTCAGTCCAACTCGCGGCTTCCCCGGCAGGGTCAGGAAAATGGAGCACCGCAAGAGACGCGGGTGCCAAGTGGCCCTCCACAAGCTTTCGCGCCGCAGGAATCGCAATGTACGGGAAGTTGACTATGACCATATCCAGAGACACACCAATTTTCGTGAGAATGCCTTCAAAATTGATTTCCGCCGGCGCGCTGTCACCGAGCTGAGCCACAGTCATGGTGGACGACTTAATAACAAACATCAGGTTTGTCACGTCTGCGTAATCCTTGCCATCATGCAGCGTCCTGAAGATTTGAAGCGTCACGCCATTGCAGGTGGTCTCTGTATGTGAGTAAAGGGCCAGATTGACCTCTGTCCATCTTCCCTCAGCCTTCTCGCCAAGTACCTCGTCCGCGCCCGCTGCTTTCAGCCGCTGGATCACCTCAGGCGTTGACACCAGATGCGCCCCTGGCTGCGACTTCAGCAAGGCCAGAATCCCTTCTGCATGAAAATGATCCCTGTGGTGATGGGTCACAAGCACAACATCCACATGGTCATAAGGCGCAGCGTTAGCAAGCAGTGCTTCACGCGCACCCTGCATCGTGTCTGAATAAATGTCATTGCCAGGGGTCGTCAGCGGATCGATCAGGATCTTCCTGCCATCGAGACTCAGCATCACACCCGCGTTGGCTATATAAGTCAATGAATCTTCCGTCATACCGTTTCACCACACTTTTTCTTTTCTTTTGCGATCTGATTTTCCAAAAGTCCGCTGGTCGTGTAGACCCCTGCAAACACCATGAGCCCTCCTATGATTTGCGGCAAGGTGATGGCCTCCCCCATCAGGATGCTGAACAGGGAGGTAAACACAGGGATCAGGTTCAGGGTAACCCCTGCCGTCGCCGCGCCTATCTGTCGAACGGACAGGTTCCAGAACATGAGGGACCCTACCGATGGAAAGAGAACAATATAGACCACACTCAGAATTCCCGAGGTGTTTAAAGTAACGGGCGCCTTAGTCTGATAAACGACCGCCGGCAGCATGACAAGAGTGGACAGCAGCGCAGCCGCGGCACTGGCTGTAATGGGTTTAATCGTTTTAAGCCGCTTTCCGACAATGGAATACACCGTCCATACCGCTATGGCAATCAGCATTAACAAATCACCGCGATTAAAGTCAAGACTGACAAGTCTCTCCAGATTCCCTTGGGTTAAAATGACCATGACGCCCGAAAGTGAGAATATAATACCCAACTTCTGTATTTTTGAGAGCCTTTCATGGAGCACGACTGCAGACACCGCGACCATTAAGGCTGGATTCAAAGCACTTACCAAGGACGCATTCACAGGTGTGGTGAATTTAAGTGCGGTATACAATGCCATGTTATAGCCTATTAGGCCATTGAAGCCCAGGAACAGCAAGATTGGCCAGGATTTGAACACCTGTTTCCAGTTTGGCTTTTCGATAATTGTCGCAATGATTAACATTAATATCGAGGCAAACAGCCATCTCACAAAGGTCAGTTGAAGTGGTGTCACTTGGGCGACCACGGCTTTTCCCAAAGTATAATTTCCAGCCCAGAAAAAGCTGGCCAGGATCAACATGATCCAATATTTCAGGTTTTTCAAGATTTAAGTCCTCCATGAATGTTCATTTTTTTCATATATAAATTAATCGATTAGAACCAATCCATACCCAAAGTAGGTTGTGTCATCCTGGATGTTTTGAGATTCGGGACCTACAGCTGCGCGACCATCGGCCATACTCTTTATAGGCATGCCGCTGGCTTTAACAGTAGCCATCACATCCATGCCGCAGGCTTCCATGGAAGGCCTCGCCTCGAAGGGCCGCGAACAGAGCGTCATGGTGCAGTCTCTGCAATGCAGACATTTGCCTGCCCCAAAACCAATGGCCTTATGGTAGCCCAGCTTGAAGAGTGCGCGCTCCAGATTAAGGGCAAGTTCCGTAGTCTCCTCAAGCGTCCGGCACTGAATTAGCACCGCGTGAGTATAGTCTTTAAGGACTTCTCTCATCTCCTTGTAAGTTGGCGTGTGCGGCGGGCAGCACAGGCTTTTGCCGTAATGATCACATCCGTAGCGGCACTTAAGTGCCACCCAGGCGGCGGTTTTGACAGCATCCACGCGAATGATCCTGGCATCACGTGCCCCAAGGTTTATAGCCAGCTCTATGATATTCGCTTTTTCCAAGGTGACAACTTCCTTTCAGTTATGGCTTTGCTTTCCATTATAGCATGGAAGGCGGTGTCAGGGACAGGCGTCTATTGACCCGCAATTTGATCAATGAAAAGACAGCCTCAAACCCTTTCCAACATTAGGCCTTCACCCCAAACAAAAAATCCCCGCTGCGGCGGGGATTTCCTCAATCATTTAACAGTCTCGTCGTAACTGAACTGCCAGCCTATGCCGTATTTATCTACAACACTGCCGTAGAGCTCGCTCCAGAAAGTCTTCTGCAGCGGCATGTCGACGCTGCCCTCATCGCTCATCTTCTCAAAGTACTTCGTGATGCGCTCTTTGCTGTCGCACTGAAGGATCAAAGTCATGTTGTTGCCTACTGTAAACGGCATCCCTGGGAAGGTATCTGAAAACATGATCATAGAGCCTTCAATTATTAAATTGGTGTGCATGATACGGGATTTCGCCTCTTCCGGCATTGGATAGGACGGATCTTCCGGACCCATTCCAAAAGTCATGAAGACGGGCTGCTCGGTTTCAAAGACAGATGCGTAGTATTCCACTGCTTCTTGACACTGACCATCAAAATTAACGTAAACACCTACTGACATTGTAAAGCCTCCTTGGGAGATTAAGGTCAATTTCACTGTTGCTTGATTTTCCCTACCCAGTTATTTTACCCAAAAGATAGTCAAAAAACACTATTTACTCGGTCACCAATATGACCAAATGTAGCGCTTTAAGTCATAACACTCTTCCTGCTTTTTTAGTATTGTTCTTGAATTGCAGAATTCAAATACATTCTGCCGATGGTCCCAGCCACCCCAGTCCTCGCCCAAGCCAATCCACCCTGCAGTCGAGTTCGCTGGTGGGGTGATGTTGTTGAACCACAACCATCGGCAGAATGCGTCTTTTTAAATCGTCATATCCTCACAACGGTTGGTTGCGTATAATGGAAGTGTGTAGGGTATATACACTCCCAATAACCAGCATCTCAAATTCCGATCGTCGAAAGGAGAGAAGGGCCCACGCTTCGCGTCTGAGCCCGCAAAGAATGAGCAATGCCAGAAAAGTGGTCATCGCATTAGGAGGCAACGCGCTTCAGGAGCCTGGGAGCCCAGCGACTGCCGAGGCTCAACTCGAAGTTGTCAAAAACACCTGTGAGCATCTTGCTGAAATCAGCTGCCGTGGTTATGAGATCGCGATTGCCCATGGCAACGGACCACAAGTTGGCCGCATTCTCCTCGCGTCTGAAACTGCAAGAGACGTGACGCCTGCCATGCCTTTTGACGTCTGCGGCGCCATGAGCCAGGGTTATATTGGGTATCACATCCAGCAGGGCTTAAAATACGCCTTGAATAAACGCAATAAGAATATTCCCGTCGTCTCCCTCGTGACTCAAGTGGTCGTCGAGAAGAACGATCCGGCATTTCAGAACCCCACGAAGCCCATCGGCCCGTTTTACTCTGAGGAGGAAGCGAAGAAGCTCATGGAGGAAAAGGGCTACATCATGAAGGAAGACGCCGGTCGGGGCTGGCGACGTGTGGTGGCCTCCCCTATTCCGAGAAAGATCGTCGAGCTCGACTCCGTCAAACGGCTTTGGGATACGACCATTGTCATCACTGTTGGCGGAGGCGGCATTCCGGTCATTGAGCATTTTGACGGGACTTTTGAAGGCGTCGCAGCGGTTATAGACAAGGACCTGGCGGCGGAGCGGCTTGCCGAAGACGTCAACGCAGATATCCTGCTGATTCTGACGGAAGTTGAAAAAGTTGCCATTAATTTTAATAAGCCAAATCAGAAGGATCTGGATCACATGACACTTATTGAAGCCGCGCAATATGTAGATGAGGGCCAGTTCGCACCGGGCAGCATGCTGCCAAAGGTCGAAGCTGCCATTCGCTTCGTGCGCGCCAATCCCTCCAAGCGGGCGATCATCACATCGCTCTATAAAGCTGTGGAGGCCCTGGATGGCAAGGCAGGGACCCATGTGACGTTTAACTAAAATGGAACTATTTTTGTAAAGATTGAGTGATTAAATTATAAGCTTTAATAAAAGTCATGTCTGCAGAGATTGTTTCGCGGGCATGACTTTTTCATTTAACGTATTTTATTTCAGTCCTCCAAAACCGAGAACCGGAACGGACCCTAAGCCGAGAAGGTAGAATGACCCCCAATTCAAGACGGTTCTCGATTGGGCTTTTCCCCTCACCCTTCCGTTTCGTTCTTCCGTTTCGTTCTTTCGTTTCGTTGACATGATCGCCCAAAATCGCTGCCCAACGGATCAAAGCATTACACATCGTTTGATTTTAATCATCATTCAAACTATTAGTTGCAATACAACGCGCTATCCTTTACGATCTTCTCAAGGAGGGACTTCCATGGACAACCTCGATATACAAATTTTAAAACTACTTGAACACAATGGCCGCCTGACCCACGAAGAGATTGGCAAGCGGCTTAATATGTCACGCCCTGCCATTCACCAGAGAATTTCCAAGCTCGAAGCCACAGGCGCCATCAAGGGTTATTCTGCTGAGATCGACTGGGGTAAAACCGGACAAGGCATTCGCGCCTTTGTCTTTATGAATGTTAAAACCACAGATTTCAACGACATCATGAACCGCGTCATGTCTATTCGCATTGAAGGATTAAAAATCGAAAAATGTTATCGTATAACCGGCCAGTGGTGCATGATGCTCAGAATTCGAGCCAGCGTAACAGATCAGATGACCCAGCTTCACGATGCCCTTCTGAAAATTGAAGGCATGCTCGAAACTTTTACCATGCTGATCCTGACTGAGTCACCACAGCCTAAAGACACTTAGGAGGTCTAAGTCATGCAATTTCACAGTCCAAAAGTCAATCCCTTTGTCAACGAACCCGTCAGAGGCTACCTGCCTGGCAGCCCCGAACGAAATGAGCTGGAACGGGAACTAACCAGAATGAAGTCTGAATGCGTCGAGATTCCCGTCATTATAGACGGCAGGGAAATTAGAACCGGCAACACCTCAAGCTGCGTCATGCCCCACGATCATCAACATGTGCTTGGTGTTTACCACAAAGCAGGTCGCGAGGAAGCTGCACTAGCCATTGAATCTTCCCTAAAGGCAAAGAAAAAATGGGAAAGTCTCCCCTGGTCTTCAAGGGTCGCCATATTCCTCAAAGCTGCCGAGCTTGCTGCCGGTCCCTGGAGGGCAAAGTTGAACGCGGCCACCATGCTCAGCCAAAGTAAAACTTTCAAACAGGCAGAAATTGATGCCGCCTGTGAGTTGGTTGACTTTATGCGATTCAATGCTTACTGTCTGAGCAAACTTTATGCGGACCAACCCATTTCCGGTCTCAGCGCGTGGAATAAAACTGACTATCGGCCACTTGAAGGCTTTGTCTTTGCAGTTGCCCCCTTCAATTTTACTGCGATAGGCAGCAACTTGGCCGCCGCGCCCGCGATCTGCGGCAATACGGTTTTGTTAAAGCCGGCTTCTGCAGCGGTATACTCTGCCTATGTGGTATACAAGCTTTATGAGGCAGCCGGGCTGCCGGCTGGCGTCATCAACTTTTTACCGGGGGATGCCAGTGAGATCAGCGACGTGATCCTTGGGCATGACCTCATGAGCGGCGTTCACTTTACCGGGTCCACCAAAACCTTCCAAAATATTTGGAAAACGGTCGGCAATCAACTGGAGAATTACAGAACCTTCCCAAGGCTGGTAGGCGAAACAGGCGGAAAGAACTTTGTCATTGCACATACCAGCGCAGATGTAAAAGCAGTTGCCCACGGCTTGGCAGAGGGCGCCTTTGAGTACCAAGGGCAAAAGTGCTCTGCCGCGTCCAGGGCATACCTCCCAAAAGGATTATGGCCTGAGATTCAGACAGCACTGTTTGAAGAGATTGGAAAAATCAAAACTGGTAATGTCGAGGACCTCGATACCTTTATGGGCGCTGTTATCGACGAAAAATCCTTCAATAATATTAAGCAGTACATTGAGACCGCTGTGGCTTCAGATGAAGCCCAGGTGATCGCAGGAGGCGGCTGCTCAAAAGAAAAGGGATTCTTTGTAGAACCAACGGTCATCCTCACCACAAATCCGCACTTTATTACTATGGAAGAAGAGATTTTCGGTCCAGTGTTGACGGTTTATCTCTATGAGGATGAGGCTTTTGAGGATACCCTGGCGCTGTGCGACAAGACCTCAAAATACGGCTTGACCGGTTCTGTTTTCGCGACAGATCCGTATGCCATTCAGCTTGCCAATCAAGCATTGACGCACAGTGCCGGCAATTTTTACATCAACGTCCGTCCAACAGGCGCAGTTGTCGGGCAGCAGCCATTTGGAGGCTCAAGGCTTTCCGGCACCAACGATAAGGCTGGTTCTATGCTGAACCTGCTCAGGTGGATGAGTCCGAGAAGCATTAAGGAAAACTTGGCGTAGTGACCTTCGAATAGAAAAAATGCCATGCCCCCCTGAGATTATAATTGGGACGTGGCATTTTTTAATTGTTGCAATTATATTACGGTCCGCGTCCCCAACCTGAAACCCCCAACCTGAAACCGGGGACAGACTCCTAACAAAAACAAACATCTCACTTTTCATTTTTTCGGATTTTTACCATTCCATCTTACATTTTTGCAGGGTCTTATGGTAAGATTATACAACCAATGTTTTATAAAATATAATCTAAAGTTATCCAGGAGGTACCCCCCCTTGAAAATCATAAAGAATGTCATCCTTTGCGGCGCGGGCGCTGTTGGCGGCGCCTACGCAAAAAAAATATCGGAAGCAGATCCCGACTGCCTCCGCATTCTCGCTCGGGGAGAGCGAAAAAACCGCTATGAAACTGATGGGCTGATCATTAATGACCAGCGATATAATTTCCTTCTTGCGGATCCGGACGAACCGGATCCGACGCCCGCAGACCTGATCCTCGTGGCAGTCAAAGACTACGGACTTGAGGCGGCAATTGAAGAAATGCGCCCTTTTGTAGGTTATGAAACGCTGATTCTGTCGTTAATGAACGGCATCACCAGCGAAGACCGTCTGGCGGC
The DNA here is from genome assembly GCF_058683855.1 of Acidaminobacter sp. QWL-03. NCBI lineage: Bacteria > Bacillati > Bacillota > Clostridia > Peptostreptococcales > Acidaminobacteraceae > Acidaminobacter > Acidaminobacter sp. QWL-03. The sequence continues at coordinate 426,079 of NZ_CM178752.1, read as the reverse complement.
AGCCTTTGGAAGACATAGAGTTCTGTACGGCCTGGTGATGAGCATTGACGGCGCGCGGGAAAAGAACAAAATCCGCTTCAGCCAGTATGGAACAATCAGCTTTGGTTTCGCAGATAATACAGAGCTTAAAGAGGAAGTCAAAGCCGTGGCCGACTTTTTTGACAGAGTAGGTTTATCATACAACCTCCCCCAAAATATGCTGAGGGAGCTCTGGTACAAGTTTATGGTCAACGTGGGGATCAATCAGGCATCTGCAGTGGTCCGAAGCGGCTTTGGGGCGTTTCAGAGGATTCCCGAAGCTCACGCCCTCATGCGCTCCGCCATGTGGGAGCTGATCCGGATCACAGAGAAGAACGGGATCTGGTTAAATGAGACGGATCTTGAAAACTGGGACAAGGTCCTGATGGCTATGCCACCGGAGAGCCGCCCTTCCATGCTGAACGATCTGGAAAGCGGCAGAAAAACCGAGGTAGACATGCTCTCCGGAACAGTCATGGCGCTGGGTCGGCAGTACGGCGTCCCAACCCCTGTTAATGAAGCGTTGTACAGGACGATCAAATCTGCTGAAGTTCTCATTGGGGCTGATGCTCCCAGCAGCCGGGTTAACGCGTAATGGCAGCGCGCAGCCTTTCTAAGAACCAGCCCGGAATCTTTTTCGGCTGGTGGATTGTTGTCCTTGGCTTCATGCTGATGGCCGTCAGCTTTTCGATCATTATGAGCTGTCACAGTCTGTTTATACTGCCCGTGACAAAAGCCCTGGGTATGGAGCGTGGTGAATTTACCCTCACCTTCACATTAGTCGGTCTTTCCGCAGCAGCCTCCTCCGCCTGGGTTGGGCGGATTCTCAGCCGCAGCCGTCATCTTAAGCGGCGCCTCGCGCTGTTCGTCCTTCTGGCAGGACTTGGTTTTGCCGCTTTTTCCTTCGCGCGTTCACCATGGCACTTTTATCTGATTGCCCTCCTCCTCGGACCTGGATTTGTTGGCAGCTCCAATCTCGCTGGATCCCTCATGGTGAACCATTGGTTCATGGACCGGCGGGGATTCGCCCTTGGAATTGTCGCTGCGGGAAGCGGTATAGGAACTGCGCTTTTTTCTCCCATGATCACCAAAGTCATTTCAAGCAACAACTGGCAAGCGGGATATTGGTTCAGTGGAGGCATGATCCTGACAATCTGTCTGCCGCTGGTTTGGCTTTTGGCGGTGCGCAGTCCTGAAGAAAAAGGACTGGGTCCGCTAAAGAAACAATCGAACCTTACTGAACTTCAAACACAGAGTGTCCCAGAAGCGCCAATAGGGTTTCTGCTGTCTGAGCTGAAAGCCATGCCCGCCTTTTGGATGTATTTTGTCACCATGTTTCTGATCTGCGTCATGGTTGGCGGCGCTCAACTGACTATTGTGGCGTATTTTATGGAACTGGACCATTCCCCTGAATTTTCAGCGCTGATGTTTTCTGTTCAGGCTCTGGGCATGCTGGTTGGCAAATTGAGCCTGGGCGCGATCTTCGACCGGTTTGGCGCAAGGCGCGGGATTACCATTGCCATCCTGGCATTTGTCACAGCGATAGCAGGCTACCTAAACGCCGCTTCAGTCCCGGTTGCAGAGGCATCTTCGGTACTCGTCGGTATGGCCGCTTCCATCACTACGGTGGGCAATGCCTACCTGACGGGCAGTTTCTTCGGGAACAAGGACTTTGGCAACGTCTATGGACTGGTCAACGTCACCATGATCACAGGCGCGACGACCGGGCCGCTGGTGACAAACCTGATTTTCGACCGGACGGGCAGTTACGGTCTGGCCTGGATGGTCTTCCTTTTCCTGGCGGTCCTGTGCGGCATTAGTCTGTTGTGGCTGCAGTCAGTGTTTTTCAAGAGGCTGTTGAAAGCAGCATGATCTTAATTGGATTGATAAGAAATGACCATCGGCAGAGTTCTTGGGCTTTTAAAAGCTTTTAAAAGCTTTCAAAAACTTTGCCGATGGTCATTCATTTTGCATGAAGAAGGTATCAACAGGCATAGGCTGTGGACACCCACTTCCACATGATGTCGCTGCAATCCCACCCTATCCGCCGCTCAAAACGGGCAGGATCTGCACCTCATCTCCATCCTCAAGGGTATGAGACATTTTCTTTGGCTTGCCGTTCACGAGCACCGCGCCGACCTGCTTTTCGTCGATTCCCAGTTGCTCCAAGCATTCCAGGACCGTCAGCGGTTTCCATTCAAGCGTCAGCGTCACTGGGCCAGTGACGTCATTTTTTATGCTGCCTGCGATCTTAATCACAATCATGGTTTTAGGGTCCTTCGACCTTCTAAATGTGCCTCTACGACCTGTTCCAGTTCCTTCTGGCTCACGTCAAAGACGGTGTTCACCCCGGGCAGCACGCGCTCGGTAAAGCATTCCGGCATTTTGTAATGGGCGTTGGTGAAGCCCGCCTTTTGATTGAAGAGGTGCTCATTTTTGAGTGTTTCTTCTCCCAGCGCCTTCATCCACGGGACATCCACTGACCAGCCATATCTTGCGTTGATCAGGTCCGCTATAAGCTGATGCTGATTTCCTATAGCGCCGCTGCAGAAGATGCAAAATCCCAGGGTATCATAGATGGCCATATTTTTCTGAGTACTGAAGGAAAGCTCCGCTTGGCCAACGCTTGAGGCCTGTTCGATTTGGGCTCTGGCCGTTGCGCCATAGGTGTGATCCGCGCCCATGGGTGAAGTGGCGTACGTCACGCCCATGCCTTTGATAGCCCGCGGATCATAGGCCGGCATAGCCTGACCGTTGACCGCTGGCACGTTGCGAATTCCAAAGACTCTGCCCGTGACAACAGCGCCGTTACCCAGCACGCGGCCCAGCACGGTGCCTTTTCTGATCTCTTCCAGGAGACTCAGTGCGGCCTCACCATTTCCAAAGGCTGCAATCCCCGCTTCCATAGCCACGCCAATGGCAGCGCCGGTTTCGATGGTATCAATGCCCATGTCGTTGCACAGGGCATTGAGCCGGGCGACGGTATCAAGGTCAGAGATGCCCAGGTTGGAACCCAGGAGGCCCAGGTTTTCGTACTCCAGCGGGGAAACGATAGCCCGGCCCTCTTTGTCCGGATAAATGTTGGAGCACTGAATCACGCAGCCCGGCATGCAGGCGTGGGAGGTTCTGCCTTCTCCACCTCGCTCGGTGATGACGTCAAAGATCGTCTCTCCGCAGATCTGATCCATACCCTCGAACTGACCAAGACTGAAGTTGCGGGTAGGTAGACCGCCGTGACCATTCATAACGCGCACCATGGACGCTGTGCCCAAGGTTCTGTAGTTGAGCGTGGATGGCGCGTCCTTCACCACTTTAGTGTAGGTTTTTAAGGCAGCCATAAAGCTCTCCCTGTCTGTCAGTGGCATAGGATCCTTTCCAAGGACGACTATGCCTTTGATTTTCTTGGAGCCCATGACCGCGCCAAGGCCGCCGCGGCCGCTGAAACGACCAGGTTTATGGTCTGTATCCGTCGTTGCGATCCCCGCTGAGCTGTAAAGCCTTTCACCGACGGGACCAATACAGCTGATAGCCGCGCCCGGGTAGAGCTTATGTATAGCGTTGCAGAATTCTCCTGTGCCCATGCCAAGGTAAGCCTCTGCAGGCTCTAGGGTACATGCCTCTTTGCTGATTTTGACATAGTGCCAAAGATCATCTTCCGGCTGATCCTCCAGAATCAGAGCTTTGAGCCCCATCTGCGCAAGCCGCATGGCAGTGGTGCCGCCGGAGTTGCTCTCCTTGATGCCCTGTGTCAGCGGGCTTTTGGCCCCTATACAGACGCGGCTGGCACTGGAAACATTGGTGCCTGTGAGGAGTCCCATGGCGAAAATTAATTTGTTATGTCGCCCCAGGGGTTCACAGGTCGGATCGACTTCGTCCAGCAGGATTTTCGCGATCAGGCCTCTGCCGCCGGTTTTTAGGTAAGCCTCAGGTGTTGTCTCGTACTGGATCGATCTGGTTCTGGTGTTGATTCTGAGCAGGTTGTCCATAACGCCCTCCTGAGATTCATTATTCTTACTAAACAGTTTAACAAAAATTGGAGGTTAATTCACGTGTTAGTTGCGTCGCCGGCAGATGTTCCATGGGGTGGGGTTTTTTGGGGGGCAATGGGCTACAGGGGACGCGGACAGGTTTCGGGTTGGGGACGCGGACAACATCTGAGTTGGGGACGCGGATGGTAACGAATCCGTAATACTCATCACGTATCAGTGTTCATTATTCAAGTCTCACTTTCTTTAAAATAAAAAAAACCGGCAGTGCCCAATCCCTCTGGGCACCGCCGGGTTTTCACCATGTCAAATTCAAATTCACCTAAACATTATCCGCAATATAATACATCAGCTGCTCCGATTCCTCCCAGCCCAGGCATGGGTCGGTAATGGACTTCCCGTAAACGTTCTCGCCTATCTTTTGAGTGCCGCCCACTAAATAGCTTTCAATCATGAGACCCTTGACCATGCTCCGAATGCTCGGATCATATTTGCGGCTGAACATAATCTCCTTAGCAATCCGCGGCTGCTCATAATGCTTCTTCATGGAATTCGAATGATTCGTGTCAATCACAATCGCAGGATTCTGGAAACCCGACTTCTCATACATATGAATGAAGTGTATCAGATCTTCATAATGATAGTTTGGTAGATTGCGTCCGTGGACATCTACCGCCCCGCGAAGAATCGCATGAGCATGTGGGTTCCCGTCCGACTCCACCTCATAGCCCCTGTAAATAAACATATGGCTCTGCTGCGCTGCGTTGATTGCATTCAGCATCACTGAAAAGTCGCCGCTGGTTGGGTTTTTCATGCCTATCGGCACCTCCACCCCGCTGGAGGTCAGACGGTGCTGCTGATTCTCAACAGACCGCGCGCCCACCGCGTTGTAGGCGAATACATCCGCCAAATAGGAGTAGTTGTCGGGGTACAGCATCTCATCGGCACCCGGTAGGCCGTAGTCCATCAGGACACGCAAGTGAATCTGGCGAATCGCCCGGATCCCTTGGCGGATATCCGGCTCCTTATTCGGGTCCGGCTGGTGGGCCATCCCCTTGTACCCAGCCCCCGTCGTGCGCGGCTTATTGGTGTAAATCCGCGGAATCAGGATCAGCTTGTCCTTGACCTTCTCCTGTACCAGCGCCAGCTTCTCGACATACTCACAGACCGACTCCTCATTGTCCGCCGAGCACGGCCCAATAATCAAGAGGAAACGATCATCCTTCCCCTCAAGCACCGCCTTGATTTCGTCCACGCGCTTGTCCCTTTTCTTCTTTGAAATAAGCGATAGAGGCTGTTCCGCAAGGACTTCCTCTTTACTTGGCAACCGTTTGATAAATTTCATTCCCATAGTTAACACCCCTTTAATTCCGTGAACATTCACATAAAATTCTATGTATTCAGAACACTATATTACGTTTCGTTCCAAAATTCAAATTGATTTTTTAGAACGTTTCATAAAGGCGTTGAATTATGGGAAAAATTGTATGGCACACCATCCGCTCTAAAAGCATTTTGCCGATGGTCATCACCACTCACAATCTCACCTGGTGTGACTGTGACCATCGGCTGAACGCCTTGTCCTTGATCACTTCGGATCCTTAACCGCCGCCGGTCCCCGCTCCGCCGTCCTGATGCGCACCGCGTCGACCACGTCATAGACAAAAATCTTGCCATCACCAATATTCCCTGTCTGCAGGATCTTCAGCGCCGTCTGGATCACCGTCTCCACAGGGACCTCACACACGACAATTTCCACCTTCAACTTCTGTTTCAAGTTAATTTCCACCTGAACCCCGCGGTAATACTCCTTGTGCCCCTTCTGGAGGCCGCAGCCCAGCGCGTTCGTCACCGTCATCCCCGTCACGCCAATGCCGTTCATGGCTTCCTTCAGGTCCTCAAACTTGTCAGGGTTCATTATGATTTCAATTTTGCTCATCTTTTCAACCATTATCCGCGCCTCCCTCTAAAGATCCATATATGCCGCTATACCGTGCTCGATCCCATCCAGACCGTGCAGCTCCTCGCTTTCCTCAACGCGCAGGCCAATGGTCGCCTTAATCCCCACAAAGGTCAGGAAGGCCAGCCCCATGGCCACCGCCGCGCTGACGCCCACACCAATGACCTGAGCGGCCAACAGTGTCATCCCGCCGCCATAGAGGAGGCCGCCGTCCACGGACAGCACTCCCACCGCCAGCGTGCCAAAGACGCCGCAGACACCGTGGACCGAAATCGCGCCCACCGGATCATCTATGCGCAGCTTCGTATCAATATACTCAACTGCCAAAAGCATCAGTACGCCGCTGACAACGCCAACCACTATGGCGCCGGCAAACGAAATCTGGTTGGCCCCCGCCGTGATCCCGACCAGCCCCGCTAAAGCACCATTAAGGGTCAGACCAGCGTCAGGCTTGCCGTATTTGACATTGCTCAGCAGCATAGATGTGATGGTGGCCGCCGCGCCGCTGATCAGGGTCGTCACTGCGGCGTGGGCCGTTGCCGGCGAGGTGATGTCGAGAGTGCTGCCTGGATTAAAGCCGAACCATCCAAACCAGAGGATCAGCACACCCAAGGCGCCAAGGGGAATGTTGTGGCCAGGTATTGCTCTAGGTACCCCATTTTTATATTTCCCGTTTCTTGGACCAACCATAATAGCGCCTATCAGCGCGCAAAACCCGCCGACCGCGTGAACCGCCGTGCCGCCCGCGAAGTCCCTGAATCCGACGACGCTTGAGAGAAAGCCGCCGCCCCAGATCCAGTGGCCAATCAGAGGGTAGATGAGTGTCGTCGCGACAACGCAAAAGGCCACATAAGAAAAGAATTTCGTGCGTTCCGCCATGGCGCCGGAAACGATGGTCGCGCAGGTCGCCGCGAAGATCGCCTGGAAAAAGAAAAACACGTCAAAGGAGATCCCGGCGACCGACTCCGGCGAGCCCATCAGCCCAAACTGGTCGCTTCCAATCAGACCGCTCACGTCGGCCCCATACATTAAAGCGTACCCCACGACATAATAGCCGAGAACCCCTATGGACACCGTGACGAAGTTTTTCATAATGATGTTGACGGCGTTTTTCGATTGTGTAAATCCGACCTCGACCATTGCGAAGCCTGCGTGCATCAGGAAAACAAAAACACTGGCGATTAAAACCCACATGGTATTCAGGATCATGGTATCCATTTGACAGTTCCCTCCTCTTCTGTTTGGCATGCTCTTTATTTATCACCAAAGCATGCCGATGGTTGACACTCACAAACCTGATGTCTTTATGGTTTGCGGTTTGAAGTTCATTTCGAATTTTAGTGCCGGCTTCCAGTACGATTTGGTGAAGTCTGCAAGTTTAGCATGCAAATAGGCTGTAACGCAAAATGGCTGATAAATGAAATTTCCGATTCTTTTGTATTCATTTGCAGACATTCACCTCCTTCGACTTGTTTTTGCATCGATGCATATTTATGAGCGCGCTTTGTTAATATAGTATATGATTCTAGAACCGTTCACTCCCATTGTCAAGTGGCATTTCAATAAATATTAAATTTATTTATAGTTTTTATGCCAATTATACAAACTATTATATATATTAAAACAATTTTCGTTCGTATTTGCACTTATTGTATACAATGTGCCAGATTGTATTTTTATATACAGATGATCATTTATACACATTTCTATTCATCGCGAAGTTTTATAAAATGAATTTAGAATATGTGGAAATTGCAACATTTCGATCAAAATAATAAAAAGGAAGGAAAATGGCGCGCCATTTTCCAGTTTTAAGTTTTGGGAACTTTCAAGTTGGTGACGCGGACAACTTCTGAGTTGGGGACGGTAATGAAATTGTAATATACAGCGTACCACTTCGCTCCATCCGAGTCGCGAAAAGTACATCTTCGGCTGCCATACGTGCACCTCGATTCAACACTTCGACAAAAAGAAAACCGATCAAAGGAAGTCGCACGCGACTTCCTTTGATCGGTTTTTTACCTTCGCACTGAGTTCTTTTATTAGCTCTTCCCCAACCTACTTCGTCCTTCTCACTACATCCACCACAGTACCATCCCGGTATTCAACCACAGCGACTATGTCATCGCTAAAAGTGATTTCGTCCGGAACGCCCGTCATGGACTCCGCCAGCGCCAGCAAGGCCTCAATCGAAACCACTTCGAGACCAGACGCTTCCAAAGCAGCAATCAAATCCTGCCGCGCCGGATTTACCGCAATGCCGTGATCCGTTACCAGCACGTCCACCGTTTCGCCCGGTGTTGTAATGGTGGTGACGTGACGGCGGACAATCGGCAGCCTGGCCTTGACCAGCTGTGTGACCACCATGGCCAGTTTCGCGCCGGCCGCCGTATCGCTGTGGCCGCCGGAGCCGCCCATGATGGTGCCGTCAGAGCCCGTCGTGACGTTGACGTTGAAATCCAGGTCTATTTCCGTCGCCCCCAGAATCATCACATCCAGCTGATTGACAACGGCACCCTTGCTGAAGGGATTGGCGTACATGGAAGCGTCCATCGGCAAATGCCTTGGGTTGTCTCTGTAAGACTCTACCGCCCTGAGGTCAAAGCACTGAACGTCCAGCAAATTGCTGAACAAACCCTCTTCCAGCATATCCACCAGGTAGCCGGTGATCCCGCCAGCCGCGAAGCTCCCAACAATCCCAGCGTCCTTCATCATGCCCTTAAGCTCTGCCGCCACCGCCAGCGACGTACCGCCGGCGCCGGTCTGGAAGGAAAAGCCGTCCTCGAGAAGCCCCGACGCTTGAATGACCTGGGCTGCTTTATGGGCTATAGCAAGACCCACCGGATCCCGGGTAATTCGGGTCGTCCCCGAGACAATGCCCTGGGGATCCCCAATTGAAGGCACCTCCACCACATAATCCACCATGGTCTGCGTGATTTCTGCCGGCGACGCCGGATACGCCACCAGGTGATCCGTGACCGCCACCACCACATCCGCATACTGTGCATCCGCCACCGCATAGCCCAGCGCCCCGCAGGCCGACTTGCCATGGACACCGTTGCAGTTGCCGTACGGATCTGAGCATGGCGCAGCTATAAACGCAATGTCTATAGGCAAGTCGCCGCTCTCAATGGCCCGCGGCCGCCCGCCATGGGTCATCATAACTGCTGGCTTTTTCAGGCGGCCCTGAGACACCGCCTTCGCCACTGGTCCGGACATATAGTTCGTCGCCAGACCCGTCACAACGCCCGCATCCATAAGTGCCACCAACGGCTCATGGACCGGAAAAATCGAGCTAACCGCCAGGGTCAGATCCCGCACGCCCCGCCGCGCGACCGCGTCCATAACCAGATTGAGCACATGGTCGCCGTTGCGCAGATGATGGTGAAAGGACAGCGTCATGCCGTCCCGCAGCCCAGCCCGGTCCAGCGCTTCCTCAATAGTCGCCAGAAGCTTCGACTGTCCAGGACGCACAGATTTAGAGCGCCTTGGCCGATGGTCAGAAATTCCCACCCCGACATTCGCAAACGCCCCATTAAACGCCCGCACTTCGCCATAGCCCTCGATATACTTCGGAAGCGCCTGGCGACGGGTTTCCCCTGACGCAGGCGTCATTTCAAATTCAATACCATGCATCACACCAAGCCTCCTTCCTGAGAATCAATCGCATCCTTCGAATTATTTGAAACTTCCAAAGCCTTTGAAGCCTTGACCATCCCTAATTTCTCCGCAAGAGCCACCATCTGACGGGCCCGCTGAATAATAGGCGCGTCCACCATCTTGCCGTCCAGCGAAAAGACACCCTTTCCTTCCGCCTCAGCCTCTTCCATGGCTTCCAGCACCCGGAGGGCATACCGCACCTCCACCGGATCCGGTGCGAAGCCTTTGTGAATGATGCCCACCTGCCGCGGGTTGATCGCCGCCTTGCCGGTAAAGCCCATGGCCTTCGCCTTGCGCGTGTCCGCCAGCAGCCCCTCGTGATTGTCCACATCCGTAAACGGCGTATCCACCGCGTCCACCCCGTGAACCTTGCAAGCCACCGCCACCTTATTCCTCGCATACTCAATTTCCATGCCGCCCATGGTTCTGGCAATCCCCATATCCGAGGTATAGTCCTCACCGCCAAAGAGCACACCCTCAAGCCGCGGCGATGACTCAAGGATTTCGTGAACACACTCGACGCCGGCTGCGCTCTCGATCAGCGCAAAGAGCTTGGTCCGCACCGCCTCACCCCCGCGGGCTGCCTCAAAGGCTGAAATCCGCGACTCGACCTCCCGAATAGAAGCCACCTCCGACTTGGGAATCAGCAATATGTCCGGCTGAACCTCCAGCATAGCCTCCAGGTCGAGAGGCCCATACACCGTCGTGATGGGATTGATGCGCACCGTTACCTCTGTCGTCTTGAAAGACCAGCTGCGCAGGGCTTTCGTGACAAGCCTTCTCGCGCTGTCCTTTTCGCTGAGACTCACAGCATCCTCCAGATCCAGGATGACGCAGTCCGCGCCCAACACGGTGGCACTTTGAATCATACCGGGATTGTTGCCCGGTACAAAGAGCATCGTTCTTCGAAGTCGCTTCACAGGATCACCCCGCTTTCCGCCAGCGCCCTGTCAAGGGCCGTTTCAACCCTGGCTTCAATCGTATAATCCAGCGCGCCCCGGTCTTGAGCCAAAATGCTGACCTGAGTCACGCCCCGTGCCGCCACAGTCTTCAAAATAGTTTCCCGGATCTGACGGCCAAACTGAGCCAGGACAATGCTCTGCAGCTCCAGGGTGACACCTTCGCTTTCAGAAGGCGACACCATTATAAAAATGTCATTGGACTCCAGGGTTCCGGCTTTGGCCGTTCTGGTCACTATCATAACCGACCACCTTCCCCGGCACCCGCAGCAGCATCTTCGGCATCACCCTCAGCTGCATCACCCACTGCGCCATCCCGCTCCGCGAGATAAGCCCGACGTCCAATGTCATAATAGTTCGCGCCCGTGCTGTCAATGGCCACAATCGCCGGAAGATCCACGACCTCAAGCCTTCTGACCGCTTCCGCACCCAGCTCCTCAAACGCAATTACTTCCATGGACTTGATGCTGTCCGCAATGACCGCCGCGCCGCCACCTATGGCCGCGAAATAAACCGCCTCATTTCGGACAATGGCGTCAATAACCCCTTGATTGCGGGCGCCTTTTCCAATCATGCCCCGCAGCCCCAAATCCAGCAGCCGCGGTGCATAAGCATCCATGCGCCCCGAGGTCGTCGGACCCGCAGAGCCTATGACATTGCCCGGTCTCGCCGGGGAAGGCCCCACATAGTACACAATGGCGTCGCGTACGTCAAAAGGCAGTTCTCCGCCCTGGTCGAGGGTCTCCACCATGCGCTTGTGCGCCGCGTCCCGAGCCGTATAAATCACGCCGCTGATCAGCACGGAATCCCCTGCCTTCAGCGCCAAAGCCTGCTCACGGGAAAGAGGCGATGTAATGCGGATATCTTTTTGAATGTTTTCAGTTTTCTCCATCATACAAACCCGCCTCCTTATAAGGTAAATTCAACGTGTCTTGCCGCGTGACAATTGATATTGACCGCGACCGGCAGCCCGGCGATATGGGTCGGATAAGCTTCAATCCGAACAGCCAGCGCCGTGGTTTTTCCGCCAAAGCCCTGAGGGCCTATTCCTGTTGCGTTAACCTTTTCCAGCAGCGACGCTTCCAGTGCCTGATAATACGGATCGTGATGCAGCTCATCCAGCGGACGCATCAACGCTCGCTTTGCCAGACCCGCTACCAGATCAAAGGTCCCGCCAATGCCAACACCTATGACAATAGGCGGGCACGGGTTGGAACCGGCCAGTTCGACCGTCTCCAGGATAAAGTCCTCAATGCCCTGAAGCCCATCAGAAGGTTTGAGCATTTTAAGCCGGCTCATGTTCTCCGAGCCAAAGCCTTTAGGCGCAATAACGACCCGCAGCTGATCCCCGGGCACCACGCGCCACTGAATCGCCGCCGGGGTATTGTCTCCGGTGTTGACCCGCTGAATCGGATCCCCCACTACGGATTTTCTCAAGAAACCCTGACCATAGCCCTGCCGGACGCCTTCATTGATAGCTTCTTCCAGCGAGCCCCCCTCAATATGGACCTCCTGTCCCAGCTCGACCAGGATAAAGACCATCCCCGTGTCCTGACAGATGGGATAGACGCCCTTGGCCGCGAGATGGTGGTTTTCAACAATACGGTTTAGGATCCCCGCAGCGGGCTTGAAGGGCTCGGATGCCGCCGCCGTTTCCAGCGCGTTCATGACATCCGACGGCAGTCGGTAGTTCGCTTCCAGACAGCTGTTTTTCACCGCTTCTGTTATAACACTTACGTGAATCTGTTTCAATCGCTTCACCTCATTAAAATTAATAAACGCAGGGTCTGGGCGGGTTTAGCCATCACTTCCCTGACGGTTCACCTTTACCCAGACCCTGCTGAAAATCACATACTGTTTAGTTGTGCGTTTAGTTATGCGTTTAGTTATGCGTTTAGTTATGCGTTCACTAAGCGCGCAGGCGTCGCGCTGCGAGGGCCACAACGCGATTCATTTCATTATTGACGATCATGAAGCCTTCGTCAACACCCATGCCCGGCTTCGCCAGAACTTGGGAGGCGTCGCACGCAATCGCGATCTGCGTCGTGATCTCCGCCGAACGGGCAGTCTCGTTGCATGTGCCGCCGCTGTAGGCTCCGAGGCCCTTTTCACGGCAGTAGAGCAGCGCTTCAATAATATTGTTGACACCGCCAAGGTCCGGCGTCTTAACCTGAAGCATATGGCCTGCCTTGTTGTCCGCGAAATACTTGACGTCCTCCAGCGTGTTGCACCATTCGTCGGCAACGATCTCCACCGGAATGTTCCGGGCATCGACCATAGCGCAGAGGTCTTTGAGCGCGTGCATCTGCTTCTCCCGGTCATCCACGTCCATAGGGCCTTCAATGCGAAGCTGGAACGGCGCCGCCGCCTTGGCCAGCGTCTCCAGGTAGTCCGTCATTTTAGCGAGATCATTTTCAAAGGCTATGCCGATGGTCCCGTATACGTCAATGTGGAAAATAGGATTATAGGTTTCATCCGCTCTGAGCTTGATGACGCGGTCTCTGAGCCACTCCACATACGCGAGGAGCAGCTCGCCCTGACGGCCAAGCTTCGTTTCAACGTGGTTGATCAAAGCATGAGGGATGACGTCTATGCCTTTGATGATCATTTTATCGACGTTGTCATAGCGGTCATCACCGGATTGCGCAAATATTGGGATGCGTTTGATATCAATGCCCGTATTGTATTCCTTTTGAACGACTTCAGCCATAGTAATGCGCTGGGCCTTCGCTACCGCGTCAAGAAGGGCTTGTGTAATGCCATAGCGGATCGCCGTGTGCATGCGTTTTCCGTTGATCTCCATCTTGTCAAAAGCTTCCGCCAAAGGTTTAAAAGCAGTGAGTTCCATACCAATCAGCTTAGGAGCGATTTCTTTTTCAATGACGGGAATAAAATCAGCTGCAATGAAGAGCGGATCTCGGCCGCCGGCACCGGAATATTGGACTGCGGCGCAATCCCCGTGGGCTATTTGGCCGTCCTCGAGAATCAACATGACAGAAATCGCTTCACCGGCCACCCGAATGGCATGGAAACCCGGCGTCATAGTCGCGCCTTGGTAAGCAAAGCCATCCAAAGTCGCGCCTTTTTTAATCGCTCTTTGATCGTCAAAATAGAAGCCAGTTCTTCCCGGCGCGCAAACCACATCAATAATTTTCATAACGTCCACCTAACCCCTTCTGCTATTCGGTTTTGTAAAGATATTTTTTAATGCTTTTTGCAGCGTCTGACTCCGTTTCAGGCCGACCGATCAGGTTGCCCTTGCTGACAGCATAGACGTCATCAATCGTCATTTTGAAGTCGACTTCCCGGTGCTCAAACATGGCACGCTCTTCGAGCTTATTTCGGTTGAACTCTTTGATCTCCTCAGAGAACGGCACGTTGCCAAAGTCGAGGTAACGAATCGCGCCGTCATTGTCCCGGGCCGGCATCATCTTGCCAGCGTTGTAGACGGATGGCGCGAACGGGATATCCAGAACACCGGCTTCGAAAGCTCGGACTGTACCGACAGCGAGATCGCCCTCACCGAGTTCTAGGACTTTATCAATGATGCACTGAGTCTCAGCTTTGATCATGCGGCTCTCGTTGATCTGCTGGATACTGAGGGGCATTTTCTGCTCCTGAAGGAGATTGAGGACCATCTTTGTAGCTCTGATGCCCTGAGCGTTTGCTTCTTTTGTAGGAACGCCGTAAGCCTCGTGAGGTGTCTTGACGATTACTTTGGTGGCACCTGCCAGGGAAGCTGCGATCGCGCCCAGAGAGATGACGCCGAAGGCTTTAGACTCATCCTGCGGGAAGCCGCCCATCCACTGGTGGAAGACGGTGGTCAGGTAAACGTTGTTGTAGCCGGAAGCTTTTAAGTATTCGTTGCACTGGTCTTCGAGGGCGCGGATGGCCGCGACGTCCTGAACCAGGTTGCCGCACTGGCCGTAGCCTACGGTGATGTTCTTGACGCCCTGCTCTGCCGCCAGGAGCGCTTCGATGATCGCCACAGCATTGGACATGCTTGGCGGCACCAGCGTTCCTGTCAGCGGACCAAACGGCTCGCGGTTGATGGATATACCATGATCTTCATAGTAGCCGACGAGGCGATCGCAGTACTGCCAGTCTGTAATCGTCTTTTCAAGGCTGACTTTCTTGGCGTAAGGAATGTTGTAGGAAATGCCGCCGCCCTCGTTGGAGGTCCAGCCAGCTGCGTGGATGATTTCGGACAGAAGACGGGCATCCGGTGTGCCGTGACGCGCTTGAAGCGGCAGATTGACAGATTCGAATACTTTTCTGCAGCCGTGAACGCCGTGATTAACGCCCGGGAAGCCATTCAGGAGGGAGCGCCCTTCTTTGCGGCTTTCAGTGATGCCGCGTTCGCATTCGTTGTATTTGTTTTGTCTGGTATAGCTGTCGATAGTGCTAGGCAGCAGATCCGCGCCGCCTTCAGAGTGAAGGAAGTTGAGGAGCTGAATGTGCTCGTCGATCAGGGCGACGCCGGCGCGAGGCTGCGCCAGGGTGATGCCGTTTTCCTTCGCCCAGCGGAGCTTCGCAGGAAAGCTTTTGTGCTCCGGCACTTGTTTCAGAAAAGCGACGTTGGCTTCGAGGTCTATGCCTTCGCCGGTTGGCCACTGCTTGAGGACTTCTTCGCGGATGCGTAAAAATTCGTCCATGGACAATTTCTTATTTTTGAGTTCCATTTTGTATCCCCCTATAAGTTAGAGCGTCACGATATGCCGCTTCATGATTCTGAGCGCAATGTCGGGATGGTCCTGAGAAAGCAGTCCCATGGCCGACAGGATGTAGTCCTGATCCAGCTTGAAAGCCGGTGCTTTTGGTCTTAAGCTCGTGGGTGTCTCCTGGTCGTAAAGTCCTTCCTGCAATATGGCTTTCGGATTTTCGCTGGCGACCAAGACGCCGCCTGTGCCTATAAAGGCTGCCACATTGCCGAGGTCTTTGCCGAGCTGTGAAATCACGACCCCCATGGGCGAGTAATAGGATTCGAGGCAACCTGCGTGGCGCTCTACGGAGAGGGCCACTGCCGCTTTGGCAATGGCTTCGTCCATGTGACGTTCCTCGGGCGACTGCGGGATCATGTCTGGCTGCAGACTGCGGTGACGGCAGGCAGCGTCGACATCGGCTAAGTCATCTTTCAGATAAGCGCGGATTCGTTTGGATCCGGCGGCCTCCTTGAGCGAAAGAGCGGAGTAGCGCATGCCCAGGTCGCCTTCGACAGTGCGTTTGGCGAAGGGCTCCTCGAGCCCCTTTTGCGTCACGCCCGGCTGAGTCGGCTCGCCGTCGCAGATGGAGTAAACGTCCGTGGTCGCGCCGCCTATGTCCACCATGACCAGGGTGCCTATGCCGTCCTCCAGATCGGTCCCTTTCGACAGGAGCTCAGCGGCCTTCAGGACCGCTGCCGGGGTCGGCATGAGGATGTCGTCGATCATGCCGGTGGCAGTGTGGATACCTTTTGCGTGGGTGATGCGCTGCATAAAAATTTCCCGGATTTCCTCGCGGGCTGGGTCGACGTTGAGCACATTGAGCTTTGGCATGACATTGTCGGACATGCTGTAGATGAGCTCAGCCTCTTTAAAAAGATCGTCGATGTCATCCATGGCGGATTTGTTGCCTGCCACGACGACAGGAACGGGAAGCTTTGCCTCCGCGAGGCGCTTTGCGTTGTGAAGGATGCAGGTCTGATTGCCGCCGTCCGTACCGCCTGCCAGCAGGAGCATGTCCGGTTTTAGGGCTGCTATTTTTTCGATGTCTCGACGGGTCAGATCGTGGTCGAAGACCTGAAGTACCCGTGCGCCTGCGCCGAGGGCCGCCCGCTTGGCCGCCTCCGCCGTCAGCTCCTGGACCAGTCCTATGGCCACCATTTTAAGGCCACCTGCCGCCGAGGAGCATGCCAGTTTTCGGTCGAACTCAAGGTCCGGGCGGCCTTTAGCTGCGAGGGTCGCTTTCAGCTCGGCCAGCGCGGCTTCATAGCCCGTCATGATATCGGTTTCGACTGTGGTGTAGCTTTTGGCAGTGCCCAGGATGACTTCAGCGTTTAAGTCCACTGCTGTCAGCTTGGTGTAGGTGCTGCCAAAATCGATAAGTAAGTAATGGTTCACTTTAAAGACCCCTTTCGAGGCTATTCAGGCTTGGGAAGTTTGAGGTCGTCCCTCAGGTCGCGGATGCCGAGCTCCGGATCTGAGCCTGGTGGGTAGACGCGGTTGAAGCCCATAGCTAGGAATTTCTCTTTGACTTCTTCCCAGTCGTGTTTGCCTACAACCAGGTTTCCGCCGACATAGAGGAGCATGTCGTCGAGACCCGCCTCATCACATTTTTCTCTCAATCCGCGGCAGTCGATCTCACCGTGGCCGTAGAGGGACGAGATGATCATAGCCTTCGCGCCAGTCTCTTCCGCGGCATTGATGAATTCCTCCTGCGATGATAAGACGCCAATGTTCACCACATTGAAACCCGCTTTGCTGAATGCGTAATCCAAAATTTTGTTGCCGACTGCATGACAGTCCGCGCCTATGACTCCAAGTACAACCGTATTCGTCATTCTTATGCCTCCGTTTTCACTTTGAAGTGGATCGCTTTGTTTGATATGAGAATATCATATTCTTTCTAAATTGCAAGTAATATTTCATAATTTTATCGTTTTGTCATCAAATATGACTTATATTGCATTATATCTTGCATTTTTATTATTGTATACATGCTAAAACCATTGAAAACACTACATTTCCATAATTTTTCAGCTCTTTGTATGATTTTGCATACATTTCTGATTTCAAACTTTTTTCTGGGTTGGGGACGCGGACAGGTTTCGTTTTAGTGACGCGGACAGAATTCAACTCGGTGCCAGAGCATGCGAGAATGATTCTCATTCGGTTCTTCTTGAATCAGTCCCATCATGTCTCCCCCCCTGCTCCAAACTGCCATTATCCTTCCAAATTCTTTCACAATCTTTCAAAATTCACCGCTTGCCAATCAAATCCCTAAAAGGTATTCTTTAAAGACGCATAGTCCGCCTAACTAATATTACCAAATAAAAAGTTTATAATTTCCAAATTATTCAAAAAGGAATTTTGTGATTTGTGTCGAAATATAGCTATATCAAATATTTCGAGGTGAATCCATGAGTCTTTCATTTGAACAAATTATTCCTTACTACAGCGGCAAAGCCGGTTTAATTATTGGGATTTGTGAGCAGATCGGATTAGGCAAGATTTTCGATGAACACTTGACCTCGCATAACGGAAGGCCTACTGACATTCAATACGGACACCTCGCTCAGATGATGCTGGTGACGATGGCTGATGAGCATCACCCACTGTATCGGATTCGCGACTACTTTGAAAGAATTGATCTGGATTCCCTTTTTAATTGCTCTATAGATCGCAACAAACTCAACGATGACCGATTCGGCGGATTCTTGGACCTGATGCAGCAAGCAGGCGGTGCAAATCTCCTCTCAGCCATTGCAGTTCAAGCATTTAAACATTATGGCATACGGCTGGGCAGCGTCAACTTTGATACCACGTCTAAGGTGATGTGGGGCCAGTATGAAACTGAAGAAGGAACAGTTGGAGCGGTTGACATTACCTTCGGTTATTCAAAACAACATCGTCCTGACAAAAAACAAATCATGTATGGAATGGGCGTCACTCAAGGGATTTGCATTGATGGCCAGGTTTTTTCAGGCAATCTCAGCGACAAAACCTACAACGTAGACAACCTTGAACGTGCTGCACATTTGAGAGATCAGTTCGAAAGTGACGGGACACCATTTTTCTACATCGCGGACAGCGCAGCTTTTACGCGTGAATTCCTTGAAAAGGCCAAACGTCTTCAGATTGAGATCATCACACGTATGCCTGACAATGTCCTTGAGTGCAGGCGTGCGGTTGAAAAAGCGCTGGATCAGTTGGACACTTTGCCAGTTTACAAGTATGAAACCGCCACAGAGCCTTCCATCTACCGCATAATGTCGGAGTCATGCGTCTATCATGATGTTCCGATGAAGATGGCTGTGTGCTATTCCGAAAAGCTTGAGGCTTCAAAGCGTAAAACTGTCGAAAAGCGTATTACTAAAGAGCGCGAATCCTTGGAAACATTGGTGAAACGTTTAGGTAAACGAACTTTTGCCTGCCGGGAAGATGCACAGATTGAGATTGAGACGTTGATGAAGTCTGAGATCAGTAAAATCAAGTATCATGACATTGGTCTTGAAATCACGGAGGAAATCATCAAGCGTCCTGGGCGGCCCAGCAAGAATCCTGATGCAAATCCAACGCGAAGCATCTTCTCCGTCATTGTTTCGATTCGAGAGGATAAACAGAAGATCCAGCGGTGCATCAACAAGGAATGTATCTTTGTGGTGGTTTCTACAGACCAAAGCCTGTCAGGAGAAGCGATTCTTCGAGAATACAAGACGCAGGGCGGCGTCGAACGAAAGTTTCAATTCTTGAAGTCGCCACAGTTTGTCAATGCACTTTACGTGGACTCCCCAAGACGCGTTGAAGCCCTTGGGTACTTGATGCTGATCCTGATGCTTGTACTGAGTATTGCTGAACATGTTGTTCGAAGAGAAATGAAGAAAGAATCAGCAACCATTATGGGACCTGGAGATAAGAAGCTTACAAGGCCTTCCTTGATGGCTATTTTCCGTATCTTTTTTTCTGTTAAAACATCAGCGATACGAGTCAATGGAACCCTTCATCGTGGTTTCAACGAGCCGCTGCGCCCAAATGTCAAAGCCGTCATGAGGTATCTTGGAATACCAGAGGATATTTTTATCCGCGGTTAAAAATGGATAATATTAACTATAGAAAAACGTTAAACTATTCAGCGGACTATGCGTAAAGAACCAATAAAATTTATAAAATAGTGAAAGGCAGGAAGCAAAATGATCTGGAGCACCTACGAAACCATGGCGCGCGATCAGATGGAAAAGCTTCAGCTCGAACGGCTGAAGCAGACCGTCCGCCGTGTCTATGATCACGTTCCCCATTACCGCGCCAAGCTCAATGAGCTTGGCCTGAAACCTGATGACATTCAGTCTTTGGATGACCTTAAAAAACTGCCACTGACAGTCAAGAATGACCTCAGGGACAACTATCCCTTCGGGCTCTTCGCCGTGCCACAAAAAGAAGTCGTCCGCTATCACGCTTCCTCAGGCACCACAGGCAAGCCAACAGTGGTTGGCTACACCAGAAATGACATGGAGACTTGGACCGAGCTGATCGCCCGCATCGTCACCATGGCAGGTGTCTCAGCTGATGACACAGCTCAGGTCTCTTTTGGTTACGGCCTTTTCACAGGCGCTTTTGGCCTTCACCAAGGCCTCGAACGCGTCGGCGCCTCCGTCATCCCAATGTCCAGCGGCAATACCGAAAAGCAGATTATGATCATGCAGGACTTTGGAACGACCGCCCTCATCGGCACCCCTTCATACGCATTACATATGGCAGAAGTTGCCAAGTCTATGGGTATTGATCCCAAGAAAGACCTGAAGCTAAAATGGGGCCTCTTCGGCGGCGAAGGCTCTACCGAAGCCATGCGCCGGGAGCTCCAGGAAGCATGGGGCATCTTCGTCACCGAAAACTACGGCATGAGTGAACTGATTGGCCCCGGTGTCTCCGGCGAATGCAAGGCTCTCTGCGGTATGCACATATTCGAGGACCACTTCATCCCGGAGATCATCGACCCCGAGACCCTCGAAGTCCTGCCGCCGGGCTCAGTCGGCGAGCTGGTCATCACCACCATCACCAAAGAAGCCCTGCCGCTTCTGCGCTACCGCACCAAGGATATTACGTCCCTACACTATGAGACCTGCGACTGCGGCCGCACCACTGTCCGCATGGCCAAAATTCAAGGCCGCACAGACGACATGCTGATCCTCGGCGGCGTCAACGTCTTCCCTTCCCAAATCGAGGAAGTTCTCTTCAACACCGAAGGGATTGGCCCGCACTACCAGATCAAAGTCTTCAAGAAGGGTTACCTGGACAAAATCGAAATCGATGTCGAGCTTATCGACGACAACCTGCTTGAATCCTTTGGCCAGCTCGAAGCCCTCAAGCAAACCATCCGTACGAGACTCCGCACCGTACTGGGCATCGACGCCAAAATCCACCTGCATGAGCCCCGCACTCTGGCACGCTTTGAAGGCAAGGCCAAACGCGTCATCGATATGAGGGAGGTAAAATAATGCTCATCGATCAGCTTTCCGTTTTCGTTGAAAACCGCCACGGCGCCCTGGCTGCCGTCACCGATGCGCTCTATAAGTATGGCGTTGACATCCGGGCCATCGCCGTTTTTGATACGACTGAATTTGGCATTGTCCGCATCGTCGTCGACAAGCCCGAAGAAGCCCTGAGAGACCTTAAGGCCGATGGTTTCGTCGCCAAACTCAGCAAAGTCATCGCCGTTGAGCCCATCGACAAACCCGGCAGCCTGAACGAGCTCTTCCACATCATGAGCGACAACGGCATCAACATCGAATACATTTATTCCTTCGTCATGCGCCGCCGCGAAATGCCTTATGTCGTCTTCAAGACTGACAACCAGGAAAAGGCACTGCAAATTTTGAAAGACAAAGGCCTTAACACAGTTGTGGATCTATAGTCAAAAAGCAAAATAAGTCAGTGTCCACAGCCCAAAATGGCTTGTCGACACTGACTTATTTTTATTTGCGCCCCACTAATACATAGAAACTATAATCCGATGCAATAACACCTTGATCCATCTCGTATCTGTGAATGCCCCGGAACACCACCGACATCTTGAACCTGTCGTTTTCAACCGCGACGGTCATAGCCTCCGGCAGCATCATTTCCTTAAGCATTCCCATTTCAGGCGCAATATTGTCCGCCGCCTTTTCCAGATCAATTGTAAGCGCGTCATTGCCCTCCGGCGTCACCAGCGTTACCAAGGCATCCTCAGAAGATCTTCGCGTCACCTTGACTTCATACGTTTCACCAGCCAGTTCTGCGTTTTGGGACATCGGCCTCATTTCCTTTTCGTACCTGGCCAGGTCAAAAGACAACAGCTTTTCAAATCCCACAACATTCAAAGCCACCCCAGGGTCCAGCGACACCATGGTGTAACGCTGTCCTCCCGACGGTTTATAGGTACGCTCAAATCCAAAAGTGCGTGTAAAATCCTCATAGGCTTTAAAACCCTCAGGCAGCCACTTGACATACGCCAACCCTCCGGAACTCTGTAAATAGTTCACAATACTCGTCGTTTCAGCTTTCGTAAGCTCCGAAGCCTCTGCTTTCGCCACCAGCTCACCACTGATGAGCATCCCCTCTGCGGCGAGAAGCCCCTCAAGCCGTCCAATTTGACTGTTTCTGGACACCGTAAACGCGTCCACCGGCGGAAGGATGGATCCCAGCGCGAACACCGCTGCCAGCATTGCCACCCGGCCATTCTTCGAAACCGGACTAAAGCTCAGCATCAGCCCCGCTGCCAATGAAAACACACCAAAGAGCGCCACATAATACCGCGATTCCGTCACGCCATATGCCTCAATCCGTATACCCACCGAGATCAGCTGCAAAATGATTACCGGAATCAGCACCTTTGGAAACACACGCGTGTAGGCTCTTGCAAATCCATTGTCCAGAAGGCTGGCCATTACAAAGATCAGTAGTCCTGCTGCAGAATATAGAAGGATCATAGGTCCCAGCTGCCCTGAAGGCCAGACCTGAGTCACCAGAATCTTCCCCAAATAAGCTGCCAGCACCGCCGTATAGACCGCCACCAGAGGCACCGCTATGTAAGAGACCAGGATCTCCAGAAATCTTGGATAATCAAACGTGCCGGCCCCAGCCGGGAGTCCTTCGCCCAAACCATTTTCAAGAGCGTTTTGCCGATGGTCAAAGTGCGGCAAAAGCGATAAAAAATACACCGGCGCAAATAAGATCCACACTGTTGCCATTGAATATGCATACGCCTTATCGCTGACATCAAACAGTAAAATGTCAACGGTCGCGATCACAGCCGCAAATCCCGCGGTCAGCACCGCTGCATAAAGCCACGACGTAGCGAAGGTTTTGAAAAAGGTCAGCGAAGTCCTGTTAAAGTCTGCTCTCCCGCCTGCGGATGGTATCCAAAGCACCACGCAGATCAAGGCGAAAATCGTTACCAGACTTCGGATCACCACCGCGTCGCTGATCTCTGATGCCGGCAGCAGAATCAGAAAATAGCCCAGCGTCAACAGCAGCCCGGCAATGTACGCCACAACCCTTCGGGATGAAAGTCCATCAAATCGCTCAACCGCAAATTGAATCACAATCCCAAGGACGGCGCCAACGACTGAAGTGAATACCATTTTTTGCAGGATCAGTGGCGGATTCAGATCTTCACCTATGATAGCATAAGCCACCAGCAGCGCTGCAACAAATCCGGCAACCGAGGCCGGAAACCTCTCCGAAGCTTTAACAAGACCTTGGAGCCTTCTAACTAGTGATCCTTTAATTACTTTCATAACAGCACCTTCCCGATTCCTATTTTTCCCAAATGGCGAATGAATACAGGCTGAGCATTGCAGTGATCCTGCACAGAGATGACATCCTACATCCACATCTTAGATGACTAACCTTCAATGCGCATTACAGAATAGTTACAGCCTAGTGCCATCTACAATTAATGCAATAAGTGTGTGCAGCAATTTTATTAAAAGTTTGACATCTTTATAACTCGCAACACCTAAATATTCAAACTTTTCACACTATATCACTATCGCGCAAATCCCCCTGCAACAGGCGACGCCAAAGGGTTTTGGTCATATTGTTCTTAATTAATAAGAGGTAAATTGTGGTTAAGGGATGACAATTGTGTTACAATTTTTAGTATAAATCAGGTCGTCTTCGACTTGCTTTGTCAACATTTTCACAACAATTATTAATCAGAGGACAGCCTGAAAAAATTCAAGAGGAGGTAATACGTTTGAAAAAGAATCTAGCAAGAGCCCTGGCACTTTTGATGCTTTTGACATCCGCGATCGTTTTCGCGCCTATGTCACTTGCAGCAGACAGCACTACTTCCGCATCCCCGCCATGGGTTGAGCCAACACAGCCAAGCGTACCAAGTTCACCTGCTCCTGCACCGGTCAGCACCTCTGCTCCAGCCCCTATGCCTGCAATGGATGGCGGAGAGTACCACGTCGTTGTCAGCGGCGACACCATGTACAAAATCGCTGTCAAACACGGTATGACCCTGAGTGAGTTGGTCGCACTCAATCCTCAAGTCAAAAATATCAACATGATCTACGTTGGTCAAAAGCTTCTTCTTAAAGCCGGCACTACTCCTGCAGCGCCTGCGGCAACTGACAGCGTCGTCAAGGTTTATCAGGGCATTGGCTACAAAGTCGCCTTTAGAAACGGCCCTGGCAAAGACAGCGAAGAAGTTCCAGTCTATAGTTTCAACGTTGCAATGGCCGCTGCTACTTTCGACTCAGCTGGCAGAATTCTCAATGTCTACATAGACGGTTATGAAGTCTCTTCCCCTAACTATGATGGTGCCTCAATGCCTCACTTCTCCGGCTGGCCTGGCCAAGCAGGTTATAACGTCACAGACCATACCACAGAAAAGGTCACCGGCGTTTCAACCAACACACCTGAATCCGCAGCTGCCGAAGTCAACAACTGGCTCACTAAGCGCCAACGCGGCGATTCTTATCACATGAATCCAGCTAACGAGTGGTATAAGCAAATGGACTTCTTCCAAGAGTTCTTCAAAGGCAAAACTGTCATGGAACTCGAGCAGTGGTTTGCTAAAAACACAACTGCAGCAGGTCGTCCAATCAAAGCAACGACAACGAATGAAGCGGATCTTGCCAAACTCGCTGCTTTAACTGCAGAAGAAAAAGCGGCACTCGCTGATGTCGTCTCCGGTGCAACTATGTCCATACGCGACGCACACGGCGATTTCCTTGGCGCAGTTGGCGAAGCATACAAAAATAGAGTTGAAGTTGTGGTTCCAGTAAAATAGCAGGAACAAAAGACAAAACGGTCCATTTCATACGTGAAATGGACCGTTTTGTCTTTTGGCGATGTGGAAGATGGTGTCAGACACCTATTTCCACCCAGCCGCCGACACCCGCTTCATTCCTTATTTAATACTTGGCCTTAATCTCTAAGTACTTCTTCTCTCCCAATGCATATAACGCATGCTCCTCAGGCGTTTTAGGCACCAGGCGCGGCACCTGCGTTGGTACGCCGTCTACAATATGCACCATGGTGAAAAACGCTTTGAGAGAAGCCTCCGGCACGACGTCTGAGCTGAAATCGTTGACATAAATACTGACCATGATCTGCATCGAGCTTCGCCCAACATAGGTTAACTGACCAACACAGGTGACAATATCACCAATATGGATCGGCTTCAGAAAGACGATTTCATCCACCCTTGCCGTCACCGCGTCGCCTTTGCAATGTTTGAAGGCCGTAATGCCGGCAGTATTGTCCATCAGATTCATCAGTTCTCCACCGTGAACGTTGCCCATGATATTGCTGTGTCGCGGTTCCATAACCATACATGTCTCAGCCCTTGTGAATGAAATGTCATTTACCAATTGAATCCTCCCATAATGAAGTCATTTTCGTCTCTGTGCGCCCCGCTATTAATCATTTCAATCCTCGAACCCATCCCAGCCATACTTTCCAACCAGTTCTACAAATACGACTTTAGTCAACACCCTCTGGTTCATAACGCCCTCCGAATCCTTGACCACTAAAAGCAAATCCTGGTCTCCGGGAACGCCTACCGGCAAAATCATCTTGCCGCCAGGGGCCAGTTGTTCAACCAGTTCAACCGGAACCGCGGAAGATGCCGCAGTAACTATGATGCGGTCAAAAGGCGCGGCTTCAGGCCAGCCGCCGCTGCCATCCCCAATCCTGTAGTGAATATTGTCATAGCCAAGTCCCTCCAGACGCTTCCTGGCAGGTACCGCAAGTTCTTCCAGACGTTCTATAGTGTAAACCGTACCGCCAAATTCCGCAAGAAAAACCGTCTGATACCCAGAACCCGTCCCTATTTCCAGCACTTTGCTGTCAGGCTCAAGGGCCAGGTACCAGGTCATTTCAAACACCAGGCTGGGCTGAGAAATAGTCTGCCCATAGCCTATTGGCAGCGCGTGATCTAACCCTGCCAGCGCTTTAGAGGGTCCGTCAATAAAGTAAGCCCTGTCCAGCGACTTGAAAAACATTAGAAGTTCTTTTTCGGTCATGGCTAACACCTCCACACGCTAACCAAGTATGACGCCAAGACACATGCACCAAGACACCTTTCCCACAAACCTCCGAACCTAGGCGTTATAGATCCCCTTCAGAGTGGCATACCCTAAAATATGCCCTTCCATCTTTTTGTAAAGCTCATTCATATAGAAGCCCGGCGCTAAATCCAACATAGTATCCAGCGCATAGACGTGCAGCTCATAAACATGAGGCTGATCCGGCGGTGCCATACCGCCGTAATAACTCGTTTCCAAGCGATCCATTTTGTAGATCAAACCCGACCAGCTGGTCGCGCCCTGAACAAAATCAGAAGCAGTACGGCTTTCATTTTCCGAAAGCTCAGTTCGAGTCAGATTCCCCACAACCCAGTGGATCCAGGAATAGCCGCAAACCGGCACCGCGTCCTTATCTTCCAGTACCAGCGCAAAGGACTTCGTCCCCTCCGGCGCCTTCTCAATGTTTAGCGGCAGCGACCTCGTCGCGATTTTCCCTTCATGAAACTCCGTGCCGCGCTTTCCAAACCGGTCTTGGATCACGCCGTCAATTATGCCTGAACTCGTCACTTTCATTTACGATTCTCCTCCCCATCACACTTAGTCACATTGCAGGTCACTTCATAATAGGCCGCGTGCAGCCCCATACCCGCAGCGCGTTCCGCGACCAGCTGATTGACGCCGCCGCCTTTTTGAAGCCACCAACCCTCATGGATTAAAACGATCTCCGGACTCTGATCCGCCTCCACCTTCGCGGCACAGATCAGCTGCCCGGTGGTGTTGAAGACTTTGATTTTGTCACCATCGGCTACCCCAAGTCTTTCAGCTGCTGTCAGACCAAGATATGCCACAGGAAGAGCCTGACCAAAAAGATCCAGGAAATGCTGGGAATGCAGAGAATCCTTAATGTGCGGTGTCTGCAGATAATAAGGCTCTTCAGCTGAAGGCCGCTTCCCGACAGGTCTATAGGTCGCAATAGGATCAAAGCCATCCATACCCGCCCGGTTGGACCAAAGCTCAATCCGTCCGCTCGGAGTCTTGAACTTCAGCTCAGGCCAGGCAACGAGCCCGTTATCCAAAGCGGACCCCGCCAAGGTTACCTTGACCGGCCCCTTTTTAAGAGACTCCAAATCATGACCGCTCACCTCAAAAAACGGCTTCAATGCCTGCGCCAGCCACGCCTCTTCGCTCTGTTCCGGAAAAGCCTCAAGACCAAGACGCTTGGCCAGCTGCGTGAAAATCCAATGCTCAGACGGCACCCAAGGGTCCGCCTCAACGACCGGCGAACAATAAGTCAAAAAGGAGTGCACTGCCGGCGGCAGGATCACATCCGTCGTTTCCAAAAAATGCGCACAAGGCAGCACGACATCCGAGGCCAGCGCCGTATCCGTCATGAAGTGGTCAACGGTCACCTTAAATTCAACTGACTCAAAGGCCTTCAGCATTTTCCCGGTGTTCATGAACTGCGTCACAGGATTTGCTTTAGTCGTAAAGATCGCCTTAATTTTGGGGCGATCCGCAGAAAGGATAAAATCCGCCATCATTGGCCTCGGATAGGTCCGGTGGTGAACTCTGAGGGACTGGCCGCTCAGCACCTCCGAATCCAAATACCCGGACATCCGGTCATTGTTGTAATTCACACCGCCGCCAGAAATTCCAATATTGCCGGTAATCGCCGCCAGCGCGTCAATAGCCCTGACAGTCTCACCGCCGTTGGTATAGCGCTGCACCCCATAACCCACCAAGAGACAGGCAGGTTTGGCGCTCCCATACAGACGCGCCAACGACCGGATCACTTCAGCCGAAACCCCTGTTTCCGCCTCAGCCGCCTCAGGCGTCCACGGTTTAACCGCATCTTTAAACGCCTTATAGCCTTTTACCGATGCGCGTATAAACTCAGCATCCACCAGGTTTTCCTCAATCAGCACATGTGCTAAAGCCAACGCCAAAGCCCCATCCGTCCCCGGCTTTGGAGACACAAGCCTCGCAGACAGCGCTGCTGCCGTATCAGAACCCCGAGGATCAATCACGACAATCTCAGCGCCGCGCTCTTTCACCTGCCTCAAAAATGGCATGGCATGAATCCCGGTTTCCGCCGGATTCCGCCCCCAAATCACTACTAAGCGGGCATTCACCACGTCTGTAATCTCGTGGCTCAAGGCAGCGCCAAAATCGTAGTTCTGCGCTTGATGCCCCGCGCCTTCACACAAGCTGCCCACAGAGGTGGTTACCCCACCATAAGCACTGAAAAACCTCGCCTCCAGCTTCTTCAGCAGCCCCACGCTCCCCGCGTGTGCACAGTGCAGCACCGCCGTGGTAGGACCCTCACGACGGATCTGATCCAGTCTTTTCGCCGCCAGATCCAGCGCTTCATCCCAGGACACCGCCCGAAAGCCATCACCCGAAGCGTCCCTGACCAGCGGACGCCTGAGCCGCTCAGGGTGCGTCCGCCTCGCCAAATGGGCCAGCCCTTTGGAGCACAGTCCCTTCCCAGTCACCGGATTCGCCGGATTCCCAGCCAGCGACTTGATCATACCGTCCTCCACCGAAGCCAAAATTGAACATGCGTCCCAGCAATCCAGGGGACACGCCGTTGAAATTAACTGTTTTTCTTTATCCGTTTTTTTGCCGATGGTCACCCGCCCCACCCCCTCACCTCCATTATACCTCGTCTGCAGCAGCCTCAGTCTTTTGAATTTTCAAAAAATACTTTTTTTCAATCCATCATACTCAAGGCGCGATTTGTACCGAAATCCATACACTGTATCAAGCCATCCAATCCCGCCCTGCGAGCCGGATGTGCGTTAAAAATAAAAATTTATAAAATTTCTTTCCGAAGTGTTGACAATCCATGCCCCACCTGTTAAGATTCGTTTAATAAATATTCTTAACATTCACACCCTAATAGCAATTTTGCGCTGATGGAGACATACCCTTACTGCACCCGTCATTCAAAGCGAGCCGGACATGGTGAAAGCCGGCAATGACACCAGTAAGACTCTCGCTCCTGAGCAGATGCTCCGAAACCTCTTGAGATTTTCGGCATTAAGAGCATCCGGTCGCCCCGTTATCGGCACAGGTTTGTTTGAACCGTAGAGAGTTGTCTCCAAGTTGAATTCGGAGGCAAAAAAAAGGTGGTAACGCGGGCATAGAGCTCGTCCTTGCATAGGACGTGCTCTTTTTTGTTGCAGAAAAACACTTTTTCTGAGGATCAGAATCTTACGGTTAAGTCATTTCTCATCTTTAAACACCATCGGCACACATGGATTCATCCAGAACAGGGAGGTCAAAAAAATGAGTACAATTATTCAACCGGACAAGACGATCAAAATTTTCGATACGACGCTTCGCGACGGGGAGCAGTCTCCGGGCTGCAGCATGACCCTTAAAGAAAAAATCGACATGGCCAGACAACTTGAGAAAATGAAAGTCGATATCATTGAAGCCGGCTTCGCCATAGCTTCACCCGGCGATTTTGAATCCGTCCAGACTATAGCCAGAGAACTTAAAGAAACGACCATAGCCAGCTTGGCGCGGGCCCTTGAAAAAGACATCGATGTTGCCTGGGAAGCCGTCCAGTACGCGAAACGACCTAGAATTCACACCTTCATTGCGACGAGCGACATACATATGCAGTATAAGCTCAAAATGGAGCCGGATGCCGTGCTCGAGCGCGCGGTGGCCATGGTCAAATATGCCAAGCGCTACTGCGAGGACATAGAGTTCTCAGCGGAAGATGCGACCCGGTCCAATCCTGAGTTTCTCTACCGCATCTTTGAAGCCGTCATCAAAGCCGGCGCAACGACACTTAATGTACCTGACACGGTTGGCTATACAACACCAATGGAATACAGCAGCCTGATCTCGTCCATCCGCGAAAAAGTCAACGGCATCCACAAGGTCGACATTTCCGTTCACTGCCACAATGACCTAGGTCTGGCTGTCGCCAACTCACTGGCTGCAGTCAAGGCTGGCGCCACCCAGGTAGAATGTACGGTCAACGGCATAGGCGAGCGCGCCGGCAACGCTGCCCTCGAAGAGATTGCCATGGGCCTCGCGACACGCTTTGATTACTACGGGATCAAGACCGGCATTGAGACCACTCAAATTGCCCGTTCCTCCAAGCTTCTGACTTCCATTACCGGCATCAGCGTTCAGCCAAATAAGGCTATTGTCGGCGCCAACGCCTTTGCCCACGAGTCCGGCATCCATCAGCACGGTATGCTTGCGAACGCCTCAACTTACGAAATCATGACCCCGGAGTCCGTAGGCCTGAGAACGAATGCCATGGTCCTTGGCAAACACTCAGGTCGCCACGCCTTTGAAGACAGACTTAAGACTCTTGGTTATGAACTTACTAAAGAAGAAGTCAACCGCGCGTTTGAAGATTTCAAAGTCCTCGCCGACAAAAAGAAAACCGTCGACGACCGGGACATTGAAGCACTCCTTCAGGACGACGTTATGAACCTCGAAGAACACAACAAGTACAAGCTCAAGCGCTTCATCATCAACAGCGGCAACACCATCACCGCCACGGCGACGATCGCTCTGGAAGTCGAAGGTCAAATCTACGAGGAAGTCTCTGCCGGAGACGGCCCAATTGATGCCTCTTACAAATCCATTGAGAAAATCGTCAAAACCGGCGCGACGTTGGAGGATTACAAAATCCAGTCCATCACAGAGCAGGAAGACGCCCAGGGCGAAGCCATTGTCAAGCTCAGGAAAGGCAGCCGTGCCGTCACAGGTCGCGGACTTTCCACAGACATTATTGAAGCAAGTATTCTCGCTTACCTGAACGCGGCTCAAAAACTTGAGTCCATTTCAGCAGAGCCTCCTATCCGCGTGATCTCGTAGAACGTACCCCCAGGGATCCGGCGCGAAAGCTAAGGATCCTTCACAAATAAATCTGCTAAAAAGGAGCCATCATTCATGTCTACTCAAGCACAACAGCCTATGACAATGACTCAGAAAATCCTCGCGGCCCACGCCGGCAAAGACTTCGTCGCACCGGGTGAATTCATCCAGGCAAAGCTCGACCTCGTGCTCGGCAACGACATCACCGCACCGCCCGCCATCAAAGAGTTCACCAAGCTTGGCCAGCCCGCAGTCTTTGACAACAAGAGAATCGCGCTTGTTCCGGATCACTTCACGCCGAACAAGGACATTCAAAGTGCTGAACAGTGCCGCCAAATGCGCGTCTTTGCTCACGACCAGTCCATTGAAAATTATTTTGAGATCGGCGAAATGGGTATTGAGCATGCCCTTCTGCCTGAAAAAGGACTCGTGGTCCCTGGCGACGTCGTCATAGGCGCAGACAGCCACACCTGTACTTACGGCGCCCTGGGTGCTTTCTCCACTGGCATAGGCTCCACTGACATGGCTGCGGGTATGGCAACGGGACTCTGTTGGTTCAGAGTGCCGGAAGCGATCCAGTTTGTTCTGAAGGGCAAACTGTCAGAGCATGTCAGCGGCAAGGATGTCATCCTCCACATCATCGGCAAAATTGGCGTCGACGGCGCCCGCTACCAGTCCATGGAATTCGTGGGCGAAGGCGTTGCCAGCCTCACTATGGACGACCGCTTCACCATTGCCAACATGGCCATTGAAGCCGGCGCTAAAAACGGCATCTTCCCGGTGGACGAGCGTACCAAGGCTTATCTCGAAAACCGCGGCAAGCGGCCAAGCGTCATCTTCGAAGCAGATCAGGACGCCGTCTATGCCCAAGTCATTGAAATCGATCTCGCTGCCATCCGTCCTACGGTTTCCTTCCCGCATTCCCCAGATAACACCCGCACCATTGATGAGATTGAGCGCATGGAGCAGGAGAACGGCGCCATTACTATTGATCAGGTAGTCATAGGCTCCTGTACCAACGGCCGACTTGACGACCTTCGCATTGCGGCGCGCTATCTTAAAGGTAAAAAAGTGGCCAAAGGCGTTCGCGTCATCATCTTCCCAGCGACACAGAAAATTTATCTGGACGCCATGAGAGAAGGGTTAATCGAGATTTTCATTGAAGCCGGTGCCATTGTCAGCACACCGACCTGCGGCCCTTGCCTGGGCGGCCATATGGGCATCCTGGCAAAAGGCGAGCGCGCGGTCGCGACGACCAACAGAAACTTCATTGGCCGCATGGGGCACACCGAGTCAGAAATCTATCTCGCCAGCCCGGCCGTAGCGGCAGCTTCAGCAGTTGCCGGCAAAATCGCCAACCCGGAGCGCGCATAATCCAAACCACTTTCTACTATATAATATAAACGTTACGAGGAGGACATTCCATGAGCACATCCGGCCGCGCTTTTAAGTTTGGTGATAATATTGATACCGACGTCATCATCCCGGCACGCTATCTGAGTACCGCAGATCCTGAAATTCTAGCAAAATACTGTATGATCGACATTGACGACACCTTTGCAGGCAAAGTTCAAAAGGGCGACATCATGATTGGCGGCCGCAACTTTGGCTGCGGCTCGTCCCGCGAGCACGCCCCCATCGCCATTAAAGGCGCAGGCGTCTCCTGCGTCATTGCCGAAACCTTTGCCCGCATTTTCTACAGAAACTCATTTAACATCGGTCTTCCCATCATCGAATGCGCCGAGGCCGCTCAAAAAATTGCCGATGGCGACGAGATCCGCGTCGACTTCGAAAGCGGCAAAATCGAAAACATCACGAAAGGCGAAACTTACCAGGCTCAGCCACTTCCACCTTTCATGCGCGACATTATCGACGGCGGCGGTCTGATTGCCTCCATCAAAAAGTCGAGGGGTGAAGCCTAATGAAGTATAAGATAGCTGTCATTTCCGGGGATGGCATCGGACCCGAAATCACAGGACAGGCGGAATCCGTTCTCTCACGCCTTGGCGAACTGTATGGACATGAATTTGCCATGACCCATGTTCTCGCGGGAGGCGCCGCCATAGATGTTTTTGGTGAGCCGCTTCCGGATGAAACCATTGAGATCTGCAAAGAATCGGACGCTGTCCTTCTCGGCGCGGTAGGCGGCCCAAAATGGGACGGCATGCCGGGGCATCTCAGGCCGGAAGCAGGTCTTCTGAAGCTCAGAAAATCCCTCAGTCTCTATGCGAACCTCCGCCCTGCAATTCTGTATGACGTTCTGAAGGATGCTTGCCCCCTTCGCGCAGACCTCGTTGAAGGCGGCCTCGACATACTGGTTATGAGGGAGCTGACCGGCGGCATTTACTTTGGTGAAAAAGGCCGAAGAAATGGCCCGCACGGCCCTGAAGCCTTTGATGTAGAGTGCTACAGCGAAATGGAAGTCGAACGCATTGCCAGAGCGGCTTTTGACGCCGCCAGACACCGCAGCAAAAAAGTGACCAGCGTAGATAAAAATAATGTCCTGGAGAGCTCCAGACTCTGGAGAGAAGTGGTCATCCGAGTCGCGGCAGACTATCCGGACATCACTCTGGAGCATATGTTTGTCGACAATGCCGCCATGCAGCTCGTCAGAAATCCAAAGCAGTTCGACGTCATTCTCACCAGCAACATCTTTGGAGATATCCTCTCCGATGAAGCCAGCATGGTCACCGGCTCCATCGGCATGCTCCCAAGCGCGAGCCTCAGCGGCGCCGGAATGCCAGGGGTCTACGAGCCTATCCATGGATCTGCGCCAGACATTGCCGGCAAAGATATTGCCAATCCAATCGCGACGATCCTTTCTCTTTCCATGATGATGCGCCACGCCTTTTCATTGGAGCAGGAAGCCGCCGCAATTGACCGCGCCGTCAGCGAGGTTTTGGAGGCAGGATGGCGTACCGCGGATATCGCGAAGCCGGGTGAGAGAACCATCGGCACAAAGGAAATGGGAAGAAGGATTATAGAAGCGTTGAAGCGATAATCCGAGGCAACTGTAAAAACAAAAATCAACGGGGAACACAGTCAGCAGGAAGTCTAAATTATGGCTTTCGCTGAAGGTGTTCCCCTTTTACTTGTTTATAAATCGTTGGTGTTGAAAGTGTCGCCGCTGCTGAGATCCCCGGATTCAAATCCCTTGTAGAACCAGCGCTGACGCTGTTCAGACGTGCCGTGGGTGAAGCTGTCCGGTACGACATAACCCCTGCTCTGCATCTGGATCCGGTCGTCGCCAACGGCACTGGCGGCGTTCATGGCTTCCTGCAAATCGCCTTCTTCCAGGTAGCCCATGCCCTTGACGTGATTGGCCCAAACACCGGCGAGATAGTCGGCCTGCAGCTCGAGCCGCACCTGGTACTCGTTGTAGTCTGCTTCGCTGAGCTTGGTGCGCAGATCCTGGACCTGCTGGAGGATCCCCAGCTGGTTCTGCACGTGATGGCCGACTTCGTGGGCTATGACATAGGCCATGGCGAAATCCCCCGGAGCCTTAAACTTCGTTCTCAGCTCTTCATAGAAGCTCAGATCAATGTAGACTTTGTTGTCTGCCGGACAATAGAATGGTCCGGTTGAGGCACCCGCGGTACCACAGGCGGAATCCACATAACCGGAGTAAAGCACCAGACCCGGTTCCTCATAGTCACCCAGGCCGGACTCTTCGAAAATTTGATTCCACACGACTTCCGTATCCGCCAAGACAACGGAGACAAACTCCGCCAGCTCTTGCTCCTCCTGAGTCGCTTCGTAGGCCTGATCTGAACCCGGTCCCAAAATATCCGTGGTGCCGAGGATCTGGCCCGGATCCCCGCCCAGGAGCGCTACTATGATGATCAGGAGGATACCGAAGCCGCCGCCTATGGCTTTGCCACCGCCGCCTCTTGCACCGCCCCCTGCGCCACGCCTGTCTTCCACATTGCTGCTGCCACGTCTGCCCTGCCAACGCATAACGTTCCCCCCCCGACTTAATCTTGTTCCATGTTGCTGCCGGCGTTTTAATGCCTTCAAGAATTATAATACCCAATGGAAATTTATTGTCCCAAAAAACAGGGAAATGGTGCCGATGGAAGTCGAAGTTCACAGTCCTCCATTCAGCACCATTTTATTTACCGGACTAAAGCGGGATTTTCAGGCCGGCGACTTGGTTATGATTTTTTCACCAGAGTAATGACTATCCAATGTTCGGCAGGCCATCAAAACCTTGTTTCAGATCCGCATCAGTCGGGATGTAATCCGACATATTGCCTGCATTGAAATTAGCATAGGCCTGAAGGTCAAAATAACCGGTACCTGTCAAACCAAAGAGGATCGTTTTCGCTTCTCCGGTCTCCTTGCATTTGAGGGCTTCCTGTACCGCGCCATAGATTGCATGTGAGGATTCAGGTGCCGGCAGGATTTGTTCGCATTTCGCAAAGGCAACTGCGGCTTCAAATACCTCTGACTGCGGGACAGAGATCGCCTCCATGTATCCATCGTGATAAAGCTTGGACAGAATTGGGGACATGCCATGGTAGCGCAGTCCGCCGGCATGGTTTGGCGCCGGCATGAAGTCGCTGCCCAGGGTATACATTTTGGCGAGCGGTGTGATTCGACCTGTATCGCAGAAGTCATAGGCATATTTGCCTCTGGTCAGGGAAGGACAAGACGCAGGTTCAACGGCGACTATTCGAGGATTCTTTTTCCCCGTCAATTTGTCCTGCATGTACGGGGCCATTAAACCGCCAATATTGGAACCGCCGCCTGCACAGCCCACGATCACATCCGGATATTCGCCGAGCTTGTCCATGGCAATCTTGGTTTCAAGTCCAATGACAGATTGAAACACCAGAACTTGATTCAGTACGGAGCCTAGGGCATAACGGCACTCATCATCCTTCATGGACGCTTCAATAGCTTCAGAAATGGCGCAGCCCAAGCTTCCACCGGTTTCAGGGTTTTTCTCGAGAATAGCTCTTCCAACTGCTGTTGTCGTTGACGGACTTGGAATGATGTTGGCTCCATAGGTTTCCATGACAGCTTTTCTGAACGGCTTCTGATCAAAGGAGACTTTGACCATAAAGACCGTCAGATCCAGCTTGTAATGGGCACACGCTACGGCAAGAGCAGTTCCCCACTGACCCGCCCCTGTTTCCGTTGTCAGGGCGCTAAGCCCTTGTTCCTTGGCATAATAGGCCATAGCCGCAGCGGCATTGAGCTTATGGCTGCCTGAGGTATTGTTGCCTTCAAATTTATAATAGATTTTCGCCGGTGTCCCCAGCAGCTTCTCGAGCTCATAAGCTCTGACGAGCGGCGATGGTCTGAACATCTTGTAGAAATTTTGAACGTCTTCCGGGATCGCTATGTAAGGTGTGGTCTCGTCCATTTCAATGTCCGCCAGCTTTTCAGCGAAGACCGGATAAAGATCAGCCGCTTGAATGGGCTCCAGCGTGCCGGGATTCAGGAAGGGCGCGTGCTGCTCTTTCATATCCGCTCTCAGGTTATACCAACTCTTCGGCATTTCCTCTTCAGTGAGATAAGTTTTGTAAGGTACAGTTTTTTTGACAGTCATGATCAAGTCGCCTCTCTTTCGCATTATTGATGCTTCTATAAGTTTACTTCACGTCTCGTTGGTTATAGGCTGGCCCGGGAATTCCGGATAAAACAAAAACTCCTGCCCCTTAAGCTAAGGGACAAGAGTTATTTCCTGCGGTACCACCCGAATTGGTCTGAAAAGACCCACTCATTCACGCACCAACATGCGTGCTCTCTGGATAACGGGTGGAGATCCCGTTGGCTGCTACTGAGCTTTGGTTTATTTGACCATGCTGTTCGCGCCACCCTCACAAGTCCATTCCATGTCGCCTGCGCTGCCGCAATCCCACCATTTTGCGGCTCTCTGAAAGTTAAGCCTGACATGTACTCCTCTTGATCGACGGTTTAAAATTTGTATTGGAGTTATCTTACTCGGTCCTCGAAATATTGTCAAGTAATAACATGAAATTTTCCAACTATTTTGAACGTTTGAAATTAATTTGAATGTGAAACTCGGTGTCTGACACCGAGTTTCAATGAACGTT
The DNA here is from genome assembly GCF_058683855.1 of Acidaminobacter sp. QWL-03. Classification (NCBI taxonomy): domain Bacteria; kingdom Bacillati; phylum Bacillota; class Clostridia; order Peptostreptococcales; family Acidaminobacteraceae; genus Acidaminobacter; species Acidaminobacter sp. QWL-03. The sequence goes on along the minus strand of NZ_CM178752.1, from coordinate 389,363 downwards.
ACATTCGATTCAAAAGTGTAAATTTACACCAAGCTCTGGCCCCATTTCAAAACCCGTCCGCGTCATCAAATCAAAACCTGTCCGCGTCACCAAATCAAAACCTGTCCGCGTCACCAAATCAAAACCTGTCCGCGTCACCAACTTGATAACCAGCTTGATAAAAACCGCCCAGATCCAGGGGAATCCGGGCGGCCCTCAAAATGATGAGATCGACGGTTTTAGTAGTCGCCTTGAAGCAGCATAGCGTCTGCGACTTTCATAAAACTGGAAATATTGGCACCTGCTACGAGGTCGTAACCAAAGCCGTATTGCTGAGCGGCTTCAACACAATCCGTATGAATGGTCATCATGATGTCCTTGAGGATGTTGTCCACCTCTTCGAAAGTCATGTTTTGGCGCATAGAGTTTTGAGTCATCTCAACAGATGAGATTGCGACGCCGCCTGCGTTGCTGGCTTTTGCAGGCGTGATCAGGATACCGTTTTGCTTGAGGTACTCGAGCGCTTCGTTCGTAGTAGGCATATTCGCACCTTCCGCCACTGCAATAGTTCCGTTCGCAACAAGCTTTTCAGCGATTTCCAGCGTAATGTCATTTTGAGTCGCGCAAGGGAACGCGATATCACATTTAACATTCCAGATATTTTCCCAACCTTCTACATATTGGGCTTTCGGATGTGTCTTGACGTATTCACTTATTCTTCCCTTCTTGACTTCTTTAAGATCAATCATGTAAGGGAGATCAATGCCTTCAGCATCATAAACATAACCGGAAGAGTCACTCATTGCGACGACCTTTATACCAAACTCTATAGCCTTTTGAGCGGCATAGAGCGCGACATTGCCAGAGCCGGAGATGACGGCGACTTTATCTTTCATAGGGATATTGTGGTGATCAAACATAGCTTTCGTCAAATAAAGCAGCCCATAACCGGTTGCTTCTGTTCTGACAAAAGAACCGCCGTATTGAAGATGCTTGCCAGTGAGAACGCCGCCTTCATAAGCGCCGCGAATTCTCTTGTACTGACCATAGAGGAAACCAATTTCTCTTGAGCCTACACCAATGTCCCCAGCCGGAACGTCAACGTCAGGACCGATATGTCTGTAGAGCTCTGTCATGAAGCTTTGGCAGAAACGCATAATCTCTTTGTCGCTCTTTCCTTTTGGATCAAAATCCGATCCGCCTTTACCGCCGCCAATCGGTCTGCCTGTCAATGTGTTTTTGAAGGTTTGTTCGAAGCCCAGGAATTTGAGAATACTAAGGTTAACAGTAGGATGGAAGCGAAGTCCGCCTTTATAAGGACCACGTGCACCGTTGAATTGAATTCTAAAACCACGGTTGATGATTAATTCGCCTTTGTCATTCACCCAAGGCACTCTGAAGATGATCGTTCTCTCAGGTTCAGTCATTCTTTCAAGAATGTTCGCTTCTACATAATCCGGTCTTTGTTCAATGACCGGGGCAATGGACATAAACACCTCTTCAACTGCTTGTATGAATTCCGGCTCGTTTGCGTTTCTCTTTTTCACATTTGCAAGTGCCTTTTCAACATAATTCATTTTATAAAACCTCCATTCAATTTTACGTATCCGACGTTGTATAATTATCACTCGAATACTGCTTGATTAGTTATTGATTTTAATAGTGAAACACGAATAAGTCAATAGAGATTTGACAGAATACTTTGTCTTTTTGAAGGTACACGTCCTCAAAACCCTTGAAATTGAGTCGTTTTTCAAAACAACGTTGAAAACATGACGCACGTTTTCTTATTTTTTTAGAAATCCAAATAATTGTATACGATAATGCATAAACGCAATTATATTCGTAGGTCGAATTATCTAATAATTCAAATTATGAAATTTGCAATTTTATAATATTCATTTTTTCAGCGTGATTGTATAAACAATTTGAAATCAGCGGCATCCAGGTGCCCAATTTTATTATAAAATCTCTTTTCGCGTATTTTATAAAGTTGAAATCCAGAAACAAAAAATCCGAACGTTATCTCTTTAACAGATTTAACGTTCGGATCGATGCCGCATAGCGGCACTTTTCAATTTTTTCAACAAGCCTTCAACAATTCTGCCTAATCTTCGAGAAAACTCCGGCAAATATCCGCTATCGCTGTAAATCGACAGAAAAACGACTTGATTTCCCAAATCTATTTCTTACTTCGAATCGCGCTTTCCAACAATTCGGTGACCAATTTAGGATTGGCTTTACCTTTAGTCTTCGCCATAACTTGACCCACTAAAGATTGAAATGCCTTATCTTTACCATCCAAAAATTCAAGAACAGCTTTCCAATTCGCTTCAACGACCTCAGTGACGACCGGCTTTAAAAACTCCGGATCACTAATCTGCTTAAGATCCTGGGCATTAATGATCATATCCGGATGCCCTCCGACCGTCCACATAAAAGAAAGAACCTTCTTTCCAATGCCCATATGGATGGTTCCATCCTCAATGCGATTCACCAAGTCTCTTAGATCTGCTGCATCAAAAGCCGGCACGCTTTCTTCCCCTTCCTGATCCCCCAGAAGCCTGAAGATCTCTGTCGTCATGATATTGGAAAGGAGTTTGACGTTGCTGCAGCCTATTGCAGCCTGTTCAAAATAGTCTGCGATAGCTCTGGAGGATACCAACTGTTCTGCATCATAGGCACTGAGTCCATAGTGCTGGATATAATGGGCTTTTCGCTCATCCGGCATCTGCGGAAGTTCCAAAGTCAAATTGGAGATCCTTTCACTTGAGACGACAATAGGCATCAGATCCGGATCCGGGAAATACCTGTAATCATGCGCGTCTTCCTTCGTCCTCATGGAAATTGATTTTCCCGCGGTCTGATCCCAACGCCGCGTCTCCTGAACGACCTTGCCTCCGGAAGTGACCAGGGCAATCTGCCTCTGAGCCTCATGCTCAATGGCCTTCTGAATAAAATTGAAGGAATTCAGATTTTTCATTTCCGTTCGGATGCCATATTCCGAGCTGCTGCGCTGTCTGACCGACAAGTTGACATCGCATCGAAAGGCACCTTCGTTCATTTTGCAGTCCGAGATCCCCGCGTAAATCAGGATCGCCCTGAGTTTCCTCAGGTAAGCCTCCACCTCCTGCGCGCTTCGGAAGTCTGGTTCTGAGACAATTTCAATTAACGGGACTCCGCCGCGGTTATAATCAATCAGCGTTCCTTCACTATCGTGAATCAATTTTCCGGCATCCTCTTCAATATGAATGCGGGTGATGCCAATCCTTCTGGTCTCACCACGCACCTCCACATCAATGTAGCCTCCATGGCATAGCGGCAGATCATATTGACTGATTTGGTAAGCTTTTGGAAGATCCGGGTAAAAATAGTTCTTTCTGTCCTGCTTGCCATACGCCGTGATCTCGCAGTTGGTCGCTATACCCGCTTTTATAGCGGCGTCCACTACTTTCTCATTCAGCACCGGAAGCGCCCCAGGAAGTCCGAGACACACCCTGCAAACCTGCGTGTTGGGCGGTGCGCCAAAAGCCGTTGAACAGCCGCAGAATATTTTAGTCGACGTCTTGAGTTCCACGTGCACCTCAAGCCCCATGACCACTTCAAAGTCCTTAGCCGTCATGTCGCCACCCCCCAACCGATTGTTCAAAGGTATACGCTGCACGAATCAGTGTCTTCTCATTAAAAGGCTTTCCTATCAGCTGCATGCCAATAGGCATTCCGCCAGAGTCCTTACCGCAGGGTACTGAAATGGCCGGAACGCCAGCGATATTGATAGGCACCGTATAGATATCCTCCATATACATCTCCAGCGGGTCTTTGCTTTTCTCCCCCAACTTCCAGGCAGTGGTAGGCGTCACAGGCGACAAGATCAGGTCATAGGTCCTGAATAAATCGCTGAATTCTTTGCGGATCAAACCTCTGACTTGCTGGGCCTTTTTGTAATAGGCGTCATAATAGCCCGAGCTTAAGGCATAGGTACCCAATAAAATCCTGCGCTTGACCTCTTTCCCGAAGCCCTGGCTTCGCGTTTTGACATACAAGTCCCTCAGATCCTCAAAGTCATCTGCCCTATAGCCATACTGCACGCCGTCAAACCTCGCCAGATTCGACGAAGCCTCTGCAGAGGAAATCAAATAATACGCAGGGAGCGCGTATTCCATAGTCGTAACGCTGACTTCGTCCACATCTGCACCAAGCAGTTCAAAACGCCGCGCCGCTTCCAATACAGCCGCCTTGACCTCCGGATTCAATCCTTTTCCAAAATACTCTCTCGGCAGCGCAATTTTCATGCCCTTCACATCCGTCATCAGGCTGTCTCTGAAATCCGGCCACGCCACCGGCGCGGACGTGGAATCCCTTGAATCATGCCCAACCAAAACATTCATGACATGGGCAAGATCCGTCACATCCCGCGTCAATGGCCCAATCTGATCCAGAGAAGACGCGAAGGCCACCAACCCATATCTCGACACTGCACCATAGGTTGGCTTCAAACCCACCACACCGCAAAAAGCTGCCGGCTGGCGAATCGAACCCCCAGTATCCGATCCCAGTGTAAACGCAGCCTGCGAAGACGCCACCGCCGCCGCTGAACCACCTGAACTGCCCCCGGGTACCCTCGTCAGATCAACCGGGTTTCGTACCGGCTTTATGTACGAATTCTCCGTAGAGGAACCCATGGCAAACTCGTCCATATTCAATTTCCCCAAGATCACCGCATCTGCACCGGCGAGCTTCTCAACGACCGTCGCGTCAAAAGGCGAGGTATATTGAACCAGCATCTTGGAAGCACACGTCGTCGGCATGGTCGTCGTGCACAAATTGTCCTTCAGTCCCCCAGGCACGCCAGCCAAAGGTCCAAGTGCCAGACCTTTTAGCCGATGGTCATCGATCCGCGCCGCCTGACGCAACGCACCCTGCCGGTCCAAGGTAATCCATGCGCCAACCTCCGCATCCACTCGGTCGATCTGATCGAAACAGGCGCTCACGAGCTCTTGACTGGAGATCTCTTTTTTGCCGAGAAGCGAAAGGCTCTCAGCAAGTGAAAATTCATTCATTTTTTTCATAAGCTCTGACACCTCCTATTCTACAGCCTTAGGCACGAAGTAGCAGCCATCCTTTTGTGCAGGTGCGCTCTTCAGAATCAGTTCACGGTCATCTGAAATCCCCTGAAAATCCGCCCTGAAGACATTTTCAATTGGCATGACATGGGCCATTGGGTCCAGCCCTGAGACATCCAATTCATTCAACTTGTCTGCAAAAGCAATAATATCCCGGAGGTTTCTCGTCAGCTCCTCTTTTTCCTCTTCGTTCAGTTCAAGCCGCGCCAGAGCAGCAACATAATCAACATCCTCTTCAGACACCAACGGCTTTTCAGGCTCTACATGGATGTAATCCTTGGAACCGGAAAGCAAATCCAGTTCCTTGAGCTGACTCTGACTGACCCTCGACGGACTTTGACTCATAGCGCAGGATCCGTCCCGCATCTTCGGAAACGCAATGACATCCCGAATGCTGTCTGCACCCACCACCAACATCATCAGACGATCCAGACCAAAAGCAAACCCACCGTGGGGCGGTGCGCCATACTGAAACGCGTCCAGCATAAACCCAAAGCGTTCCTGAGCGCTGGTTTCAGAAAAGCCAAGAAGCTTAAACATCCTCTTCTGAAGCTCTCTCTGGTGGATCCTGATACTGCCGCTCCCCAGCTCAACGCCGTTCAGTACCACATCATAGGCTTTGGCTCGGACCTTGAGGGGCTCTTTCTCCAAAATCGGCAAATCCGCTTCCACCGGCATGGTGAAAGGATGGTGCATGGCCACATAGCGATTTTCCTGGGCGTCCCACTCCAGGAGAGGAAAGTCCGTCACTATAAGAAACGCAAAATCGTCTTTTCGTCTCAAATGCCTGAGGTCCGCCAGATCAAGGCGCAGACTTCCCAGTATCGCCCTGACTGCCTCCAGCCTGTCTGCGCTGAAAATTATGAAATCACCGGGTTTTCCATCCAGACGCTCTATCATGTCGTCGAGTTCTTCTTTTTTAAAGAACTTAGTCAGCACAGAATAAAGCTCTCCGTTTTCTCGAATCGAGATCCACGCCATACCTTTTCCGCCGTAGGATACCGCCTTCTCTGTGAGAAATTCAATTTCCGTTCTCGTCAAATCGCCATAACCCTTGGCATTGATCGCCCGAACGACGCCGCCGGACGCGGTGACTTTCCTGAAGACTTCAAAGCTGCAGGACGCAGCTATATCCGTCAGATCAACAATTTCCATACCAAAACGAAGGTCTGGCTTATCGACGCCATACTTGTCCATAGCTTCCAGCCAGGTCATCCGGCGCATAGGCACCGAAATATCCTTCCCAAGCACTGTTTTAAACACCGAAGCGAATAATGTTTCAAGAAGAGACTCTATCTCCACTTCATCCACGAAACTCATTTCCATGTCCACCTGGGTGAACTCCGGCTGACGGTCCGCCCTGAGGTCTTCGTCCCGAAAACAGCGTGCCACCTGAAAGTACCGGTCTACCCCGCCCACCATAAGGAGCTGCTTGTAGATCTGCGGACTCTGGGGCAAGGCATAAAAGCTGCCTTTGAAAACGCGGCTTGGCACCAGATAGTCTCTGGCACCCTCCGGTGTACTCTTGGTCAGCACCGGTGTCTCGACTTCAAGAAAGCGCTGCCCCATTAAAAATTCCCGCACTGCCTGGGTCATTTTCTGACGCATTTTCAAATTATGTAAGAGGTCCGGCCGCCTGAGGTCCAAATATCTGTGCTTGAGCCGCAGTTCTTCGCGTACACTGCTCTTTTCTTCAATGGCGAAAGGCGGCGTTTTGGCCTCTGACAGGATTTTGAGCTTACTCGCCCTCAGTTCCACCATACCTGTTTCCAGCAGCGGATTGACCGTTTCTGGATCACGCTTCTCAATCACACCTTCAATTGCAATGACATATTCACTCCGAATACGCTCTGCTTTGACAAAATCCGCTTCGTCCACATTTTTCGCATCTATGACGATTTGCGCAAGGCCTGTGTGATCTCTCAGATCAATGAATATGACACCGCCAAGATCGCGCCTGCGCTGCGCCCACCCCATCATGACAGCTTTTGAGTTTATGTCCGTTTCTCTGATTTCACCACAGTAATGACTGCGTTTCATGGTGCCAAGTGTCTCCGCCAAGCTGATACCCTCCTTTCAATTAACTTTCCTTTTTCTCATCCAATAAAAAGAGGCAGGGCACCTTAACAGATCCCCCACCCCGAATTAAAGTATATATATCCTTTTATTGAGCTTCTAAAACAGCTTCCCCCAGATTGAGGTCACGACCGTAGCCATCTGTAAAAATCTTTATTTTGCGTTAGCTTCAAGCCACCCTGCAGCACAGTTCGCATAAATGGCAGATCCCGTCGCGAAAACCGATTCATCCAGCACCATGTTCGGATTATGCATTGGGTACGCGCCGGGTTTACCCGCGCCAAGCATGAGGAACAGTCCGGGTACAAGGTCGCTGACGTAGCTGAAATCTTCTGAGCCCGGGAGCGGTTTTGTCACTTCGACAACCTGTTCCGCGCCTGCCGCTTCTTGAACGAACGGCAATAAAGTATTACACAGGTTAGGATCATTGTAAGTCGAAGGTGTTGTAAACTTCACTATGTCAACCTCACCGCGCCATGCCTTTACGTAATGGTCAATCATCTCCGGCACCCTTTGCAGCATATGAGACCTGGCTTCTCTATTGTAGGATCTGATGCCGACCTGCAGCTCAGCAGTGTCCGGAATGATATTTGCAGCAGAACCGCCAGCGGCCTTGCCCGCTGTCAGGATGACTGTTTCCTGAGGATCGACCTCGCGACCAGGAAGCAGGTTCAGGGCCGTATACAGTTGTGTCATGATCATGTTGGGATCTACGGCTTTATGCGGCATGGAGCTGTGGCCGCCTTTGCCTTTTATTTTCAGCATATAGGTGTCCATGGCAGCAGAGGTAATCCCTTTGACATACTGCACCTGCCCCGCCTCAATATCCGACATGACATGTATGGCGAGTGCGGCATCGACTTTCGGATTTTCCATGAGTCCGGCGTCGATCATCAGCTTGGATCCGTACCCAAGCTCCTCGCCCGGCTGAAACATAAGTTTGACTGTGCCCTTCAATTCGGATTCCCTGGATTTGAGAATCCTTGCCGCTCCGAGAAGCATGGCAGAATGACTGTCATGACCGCATGTATGAGCGAAATTGTTTTGGGAAGCAAAAGATAATCCTGAGGTTTCCTTCATAGGCAGCGCATCCATGTCACCTCTCAGCAAAATACAGGGCTCTCCTTGTCCAATAGTCGCTGTAATTCCGGTGCAATTGGCCATATCCGGAAAACCAGCTGAATGAAATTTTTCTCTTACGTACTGCGCCACTGTCCCGCCGCAATCCTCAGGTTCGATCCCAATTTCCATCAATTGTTTTTTAATATAAGCAGCCGTTGCAGGGAGATCGAATCCAATCTCAGGGATTTGATGCAGCGCATGTCTGTTTTCAATAATCTTGCTCTCAACTGCCTTTGCAGCGTCGATAATACCTTTCATAGCGTAAGCCTCCAATTCAATTTGGGTTCATCTGACCTGTTCTTCTCCATAGATTCACTTTTGTACACAAATGAAGTTATATTATCTTTATGCAAAAAATATGCCACATGACGACAAATTTTTAAACTTTCAATTTTTAAAGCTGCCTGTTGCAAACACTATATTCCTCAGGAATGAACCGCCAGACAGGCAGGTTCAGATTCAAAAGACCTTTGGCTGAATCCGTATTGGCGACTCAATCTGTAAAATCATTTTTACCAAGTGAGGCTTTTTTGACATTGAATTAATCCTCTTCAAAAAGAAAAACAGGCAAGAAATTGGCGTGACACGCCTTTTTCTTGCCTGTTTCATATCCACTATACCAGTTTAAGCTCACCAATTGCAGCTTCAACAGCTTTGACAACCTCTTCACTTCGGACGAGGGCTTCACCTTTACGAAGGTCAATGTACATTTCGCGGTCTTCCACCCACTTAGGCACAGACGCACGTACAACCTCGAAGGCAGCCGCAGTACCTTTTCCGAGCTTGCCCGGATCCTTGAATTCAATGCCCTGTGCCGCAGCAAGCAGCTCGACTGCAAGGACATGAATGGTGTTGGTCAGAATGTCTCTGGCCTTTCTGGCCGCGATTGTACCCATGCTGACGTGGTCTTCCTGGTTCGCAGAGGAAGGAATGGAGTCCACGCTGGCTGGATGTGCCAGAACTTTATTTTCAGAAACCAGCGCAGCAGCGCTGTACTGTGCGATCATGAAGCCTGAGTGCAAGCCGCCGTTTGGTGTGAGGAATGCCGGAAGTCCGCTGAGCTGCGGATTGACGAGTCTCTCGATTCTGCGCTCGCTGGAGTTGGCAATTTCAGCAATGCAGATACCGAGGAAGTCAAATGCCATTGCGACAGGCTGACCATGGAAATTGCCGCCTGAAATAGCCGCGTCGTCATCCGGGAAGATAATTGGGTTATCCGTCACAGAGTTGATCTCAATCTCAACTCTTTCTTTGACAAACTTGAGCGCATCCTTGCTCGCACCATGGATCTGAGGTACACAGCGCAGCGCATAAGCATCCTGAACGCGGATTTCGCCCTGACGTGTCGTCAGCCCGCTGCCCCCAAGGAGTCTGAGCAAGTTCGCAGCTGTATCCATTTGTCCCTGATGCGGTCTGACGGCATGAAGGCGCGGATCAAACGCGTCCGTGACTGCATTCAGCGCTTCCATGGTCATAGAAGCGGTGATATCCGCCATTTTGAATGCGTTCATGGCATCATAGACTGTGATGCAGCCTACGGCTGTCATAACCTGAGTGCCGTTGATGAGCGCAAGCCCTTCTTTGGAGGTCAGCTCGACGACAGGGATGCCAGCACGCAACATAGCTTCAGCACCGGAAAGCTGCTCGCCTTTATAGAGCGCTTCGCCCAGACCAAGCATAACCAGAACCATGTGAGAGAGCGGCGCCAAATCCCCGCTGGCACCAAGGGAGCCCTTTTCAGGCACCAAAGGCGTAACCCCTTTGTTGATCATCTCAACCAGCGTCATTACCGTAGAAAGGCGAATGCCGGAATATCCTTTTGAAAGCGCGTTGACCCGCAGCAGCATGATGGCTCTTGAGATTTCTTCGCTTAAAAACGGTCCCACACCGCATGCGTGGCTGATGATCAGGTTGCGCTGGAGCTCTTTGGTCTCTTCCTTGGAGATTGGCACATCAGAAAACTTGCCAAAACCTGTTGTGATGCCATAGACATTACGCTTCTCTTCGACGAACCGGTCGACGATTTCCCTGGAACGCGTGATCGCCGCTTGAGCAGATTCAACGATTTCGACTTCGTAACCGTACCGCGCTACCTGAACAACCTGGTTAATCGTCAATTGATTGCCGTCAATTCTGATTTTGGACATGTAATTCTCTCCTTTGGTCTGGACGGATTCATTTTATTTTGTGAGTGACTTAGCGTCATAACTATCGAAAGGCATCCGCTTGACACTTTTAATATTTACCCAAAGTATAGGGATAAAGCGTCAAGAATACGTCAAATTTTCTGAGAGAGTTTAAAATTATTTGCCCGGCATGAAGGCGGGCTTTGAAATAAAGCGACCATCGGCACAAAAACTTTAAAGCTATGCCGATGGTCGCAAAAGTCAATCCCTATTCAAATGTGTCTGTATGTCGCAGTCAAAGACCTCAATTAATCCCAGTTGAGTACAACTTTGCCCGTTTGGCCGGATGCCATCAGTTCGAAAGCCTTTTCAAATTCAGTGTAATGGAACTGATGCGTGATGATTGGCGACAGGTCGAGCCCGGATTGGAGCAGCGCCGTCATCTTGTACCAAGTCTCGTACATCTCGCGGCCATAAATCCCTTTGATGGTGAGGCCATTGAAAACGACTGTATTCCAGTCAACAGACGTGCCAGGCTGCTGAATTCCGAGCATTGCAATCTTTCCACCGTGGCACATATTTTTAATCATGCTGTTCAGGGCAGCGGCGTTGCCGGACATCTCGAGTCCAACGTCAAAGCCTTCCTTCATTTTCAGCTCTTTCATGACATCTTCAATTTTGGTTTCCATGATATTGACCGCACGAGTAGCCCCCATTTTTCTGGCGAGCTCAAGACGATATTCATTGACGTCGGTAATAACCACATTGCGGGCGCCGGCGTGCTTCGCGACTGCCACAGCCATAATACCGATAGGACCCGCGCCGGTTACGAGGACATCTTCGCCAAGAAGATCAAAGCTGAGCGCTGTATGAACTGCGTTACCAAATGGATCAAAGCTGGAAAGGATCTCGAGGGGGATTTCAGGATCGCAGTGCCAAACGTTTGTAACAGGGATAGAAAGATACTCAGCAAAAGCGCCAGGACGGTTTACACCAACACCGCTGGTGTTCATGCAAAGGTGACGTCTGCCCGCCAGGCAGTTACGGCAGCGGCCGCAGACCAGATGACCTTCACCGGAAACAATTTCACCAATGTGGACGTCGTAGACATTTTCGCCGAAACCAACGACTTCGCCAACAAATTCATGACCAATGTGCATTGGTACTGGAATCGTTTTCTGGGACCAGTCATCCCACTGATAGATATGGATGTCCGTACCACAAATTGAGGTCTTCTTGATTTTGATCAGAACGTCATTTTTACCGACTTCCGGCATTTCGACATCATCCAGCCAAAGGCCGGGTTTGGCATACTTTTTAACTAAAGCTTTCATAATTTTCAATCCCCTTTGATTAATTTCTGCTCTAATTTTATCGTATCCTGCGGTTTAATACAATTCAGCATTCTATTACAATTACATAATATTTTCAAGATAAAAAAAGAGGTATTTATTTACATTAATGTCTAATATTATTTTGTAAATATTGTTTACGGAAAAATGACAATGAATTCATATACGAAATTACATCATCTGATATAATGTAACTATGTGAAAAATAAAACGCAATGACGCACCTTTATGACTGCTATAGGACTAGTAAATGTCATAAGTACTTGCGTGGCTTTTCACAAAAAAAATCAAGGGGGACAGTATGATTAAACACAAAAAACTCATCGCACTCACCATGGCGGCGGCAGTTTCCTTCTCAATGCTTCCTGCTGTGACGTCTACCGGCTCTTATGCCACTGACGGCAACACAGGCGCATCGAACTGGACACCTGCTCCGGCACCTGCTCCAGCACCAGCTCCAAAGCCAGCTCCAGCACCGGCTCCAAAACCTGCTGCACCGGCTCCATCCACTTCAGCTCCTGTTGTTTCAGCGCCCGCTAATGGCACGAGCATCCTGAGACTCCTCGTTGAAGGCTCTTTCGGCGAAGATGTCAAGCTCCTTCAGACCCTGCTCAACAAGTTCAGCTACAATCTTTCAGTGGACGGCTTCTTCGGAAAACTGACAGCAGCAGCAGTCAGAACGTTCCAAGGCGCTAACGGTCTTGCTGCAGATGGCATTGTTGGACCAAAAACCCTTGCTAAGCTTGCGCCTGTTACAACTGGAACAGCAACTTCTGAAGAGAAGACTGTTGGTCCGGCTGTCGACACCGTCGCAACCGCTTCAATTGTAGACAATAACGCAGACTTTGAAAAAGCAATCGGCAAAGAGGGCTTCTGGCTCGCCGCTGCGCTTAAAGATCTGACGTTCACTACACCGCTCGTCCTCGACGGCAATTTCGTCAATGATGACGGCAAAGAAGCAAGAAAAATCGCGCTTTACACTCAAGACGCGAATCGTAACGTCATTGACAACTTTACATTAAAAGCGCCTAAGCTCACGATTCAAAGCCCAAGCGCCCGCATTCAGAACGGCGCTTTTGTCGGTGATGTTTACGTCAACGCTGCAAACGCAGAGATCCGTGGTACTAAGGTCACTGGTAACATCTACGTTTCAGCAGCTGGATTCAAACTGACAAATGCAAAAGTTGAAGGCAACGTTTACTACACGACTCAAGCTGCAAAAGATGGCGCAACAGTTGACGCGAAGAGCACGGTTTCAGGTCAAATCATCCTTATTCAGCCTGACGTCGTCACAACAGCTTCCCTCGTTGACAACGCAGACGCTATGATCGCCGGTCTCAAATCTGACGGCAAGTGGATCGTCGCAGCGCTTCGCGACATTAAAACGGATAAAGAAGTCGTCATCAACGGCACTTTCACAGACGGCAAGAAAGATGCTAACGGCAACGATATTATCCGCAGAAAGCTCGCTTTCTACAGCCAGGATGACAAGCGCAACATTACGCGCGTCTTCACCCTGACAGCGCCAAAAGTTTGGGTCAACAGCCCGAACACTGTCTTCCAAGGCGGTATTTTTAACGGTGACGTTTACGTCAACGCTAAAGGCTTCAACCTTGTGAAGCAAACAATTAACGGTACAATCTACTTCATGACTCAAGAAGCGAAAGACACGTTCAAAACGGACGCAGTCAGCAAAGTCAGCGGCGGCAAAGTCCTGATCCAGGTTGACGCAGTTACAAACGCTTCTCTCGTCAACAACGTTGCTGACCTCGAAAAAGGTATCGGCACAGAAGGCAAGTGGATTGTTTCACTTTCCAGAGACCTTGCAGTCAATAAAGCACTGGTTATGGACGGCGAATTCAAAAACACTAAAACGCCTCCTGCAGTTGCTAGAAAGCTTGCGCTTTACAGTCAGGACGCAGACAAAAACATTACCAGAAACTTCACTCTGACTGCTCAGCGCATCACGGTGAAGAGCCCGAATGCCCGCATTCAGGGCGGCATCTTCGACGGTAATGTCTACGTTGAAGGCACAAACTTCCAATTGGTCAACACGACGGTTGACGGCAATGTCTACGTCAGCACTCCTAACTTCAAGATGACAAACTCCAAGATCGTCGGAAACCTTGTCTTCATGAGCGCAGAAGCTGCAGTTGGCTTTACTATGGATGAGAAGAGCGCTGTTACAGGCACAACTTCTACTGTTGGCCAGTAATTAATGAATCAAGTTAAAAAAACGGCCCTGCGGGACTCATTCCAGCAGGGCCGTTTTTTTATTCATATCGTGAGAGCACCTGTGACTATAAGTCATAGCCGTGTTAAGAGTATTGACATAGTCTCAAAAAAACATTATATTTTATACAATCTTTAAATAACCCTCCAACCTATTCCAACAACACCAATTCAAAAGATATGAGGTTATAAAAATGACAACATCTGACCTACTCAGCAAATTTTCCACCGCAGAACTGGCCGACGCAATGCGCGGCGAAAACGTCATGGATGTGGAAATCCGCCCGATCCACTTCAATATGAAAATGGCCGGTCCCGCGTTTACCATCCACCTGCCCTTTGAAAACGGGAAAAAGACAATGGATGAAGTCCTGAACGCGCCGGAAGGCAGCGTCATTGTCATATCCACCAGCAACAGCAAACGCCGCGCTGTCTGGGGTGATGTACGTACGACCATGGCCCTTCAGCGAGGTGTCAGCGGCGTCGTCGTGGACGGACCAATCCGAGATGTCAACCGCATCACCGAAATGGGTCTGCCCGTCTTTTACAGATATATTTCGCCCGCCTCCTACTTTGACAGCGAACTGGGCGAAACTCAGGTTCCCGTCAGCTGCGGCGGCCTCAATGTGCACCCCGGAGATATTGTGGTTGGGGACGAAAACGGCGTTGTCGTCATCCCTGCAGCGCATTTTCATACCGTCTATGCCGCCGCGCAGCGCAAATGGCAGGCGGATCACGACCTTAAAAAGGAAATCATCTCCTCACCAAAATAACTGCAACCAAAAAGGAAGTTGGCGACATCAAATGATGCTCCAACTTCCTTTAACTTAACATCTGCAAATCCCTACCAGCTGCCGCCAACTGCGCATTTCGACTGAACACCTTCATAATACTTGCTCAGCATGGCACGGGTATAGCCACGCGGCGCGTCTGAGGATACAATCACAAAACCTTTGCCATAATAAAACCTGATCAAGGACAATAAACTCGCAGCCGTATGCAGACTCAAACACTCATAACCATGATGATGCATAAAGTCGTCTACAGCTTCCATCAGCTGATCGCCAATGTTTTGACCTTTATAGGCCTCCAAAACGCCAAAACGGCTGAAATATACAGTGCCGTCTGACATTACTTCAAGTCTCACGCTGCCGGCTACTACGCCGTCACATTCAGCGACATAGATAATTTTCTCGTACAGCTGCTTCTCGATATCAGCACAGGTTTCATCAAGGGCTTGAACCGCTCCCGGGGTCGTGATTCCAACCTTCATGGCGTAGAAGGAAAAGGCTTCCTGCATGATTTGACGAATCGCAGGCACATCTTCTTTTGTCGCTAGTCTTACCATAACAGTGTTCACAGCCATAAGGCACCTCCCGGGAAAAGATTTTATTTTCAGATAATACAAGTTATACATTTGATATGCATAATGATACACGAAACCTAAAATCATTTCAAGAGAAAAAAGCAATATTCATAAACAAAATTGCATAAAAAACGAGCCTGCCGATTGTGATCTCACCACAGCCAGCAGGCTTGTCTCAGTTTTGGTCTTATTCATTTCACACCAGTACCGCTTTACTTACTCGTAAGGGATGCCATTCACATTACACCAGCTCACCGCGAACGCCTTGACCCGCTCACTCCTGTAAGCATACCAATCCTGTTCAATATTAAAATGTAAGACCGACTCTTTAAACCTTCGAAACGGCCCTTTTCCTTCAAGTGCCTCATAGAGTTTCTCTCTGATGGGCGCAGATTTGACCGTAGAACAAAAATCAGACATGATCTCATAGGCTTCATGGGAGGACATCTTCGGAATCAATTTATAACGATCACTATTCAAATGGATTTTTAAAGCTGTTTCGATAGCCTCTTTTTCCCATTCCGAATAAGAAGCGTAATCTTCCCCCTCCTCTGCATCAATGGCAAGCCTCATCTCTTCATCGCTTACCATGATCAGCTCGCCGGTTTCCAAATCCAAATACATGTCTAGTTCGTCAAAGCTCATCTCAAGTTCACTGGCAAGTGCGTCAATATCGACTTTCATTTTGCACGCCCCCTCAACCACTTGTATTTTATGAAATTGAATCGCATTCAATCGGCTCTGCTTTCACCACACCGCTAATCTATAATGTGTACTTGTCCCCGGCAAAACTCGAATGCTCATATTTGTATTGAAGCAGCATGGCCACAATTTCCGCGTGCTTACCCGTATTGGCCATTTGGATTATCTGATCGATATTGTCTGAGTGGATCACGCCATGCTCAATCAGTTGAAGCATGGCATGTGCATCATGCCGTTTCATGAAATGCCAGACACTTTTTTTCAGGTTATTTCGAAGATAGAGATGATAGATTTCATAGTTTTCAGCGGTCAGCGCCACAGAGTGGATCATGCGCTTGAGAGCAAGTTCCACCTTTTCATCCATAGTGTCAACTACTTCAAAGAGCCTTTGGTAGGCGCTGTACTGAATGCGGATTTCTGACTCATCCGATTCAACACACGCCTTGAGCTCAGTGATTCTGGAGAGCGGGACTTTGCTCCACACTGACACAAAAGGAAACAGAATACGCTCAGGATCCACATCGTGGCGTTGAATCACCTCGTTTAAATCCTCTCCGTTAAAAGCCTGATGGCCGAGATGCAGTCTCAGCTCCGGGCACTTTTTGAAGGTGTCATCCTTCACCTGCGCCAAATGATTTCGAAAACTTACCACTTTCAGATGCCTGCAGTTTTCAAAAGCGAAATCGCCGATGCGCTCGACGCTTTCAGGGATCTCCACCTTCTCAAGGCTGACGCAGTCTCCAAATGCCCTGTCTGAAATCTGTCTCACACCAGAAGGTATGTGGTATTCAGCTGCACCATATGCCACCGGATGCCTGATCAGCAGACTCTGAGACCGATTCATCAAAACACCGTCCACTGACGTGTAAAAGAGGTTGTCCCCTGATACCTCAATGCGCTTTAAACCGGTACATAAGTGAAAGGCATTGGCGCCAATACGTTTGACTTCCGCAGGAATCTCCATACACTGGAGACCAACACAGCCCTTGAAGGCCCATTCTCCAATTTCCTCAAGACCTCTCGGAAGTGTTAGAGCGCCAAGTGACACGCAGCCGGAAAATGACCATTCACCAATGTGTGTTATGCCCTCTGGAAGTTCCAGGCGGGTAAGTGACTTGCAGCCGCTCAGCACGTGATCCGAAATCCGCTGGATGCCTTTTGGAAGCACCAGTCCGTCGAGGCTTTCGCAGTCTGAAAATGACCATCGGCCAATGCTTTTGACGCTTTCAGGAATCTCAACGCGCTTCAGCCTGAGGCACATTTTGAAAGCGCAGTGGCTGATTTCCTCCAGCCCTTCAGGCAATGCGATACTTTGAAGATGGATGCAGCCCCAAAACGCGTTCTCCCCGAGCCGCTTCAGGCTGGTTGGCAAATGTATGGAAGAAAGGTTGTAGCACGCATAAAAGGCATTATTGCCTATAGTCTCTAGTCCTTCCGGCAAATGAACACTTCCGAGCCGCTCACAGCGGTCAAAGGCCCAGCTGCCCAGCTCGGTTACACTCCCCGGGAGCTCTACACTGTAAAGATCTTTGTTGTTGGAAAAGGCGTACTCGCCTATAGCGCGGATGCCCTCAGGCACTACGACATGAGGATCATGACCCTTATAGCGGATCAGAAGTCCCTGCTCCTGATCCACGTGAAAACCTGCCGTATCCATAGGCGACCTCCTTTGAAGCGCGATTATTTAATCAACAAAAGGCAATAATCATTTCTCCAACGCGTGCAGAGCTGTATCAAGAGCTTCAATTTTTTGAACGATCTCTTGCTGGCGCTCATAGAACAGAAGTGCCTTGTTGTGCTTGAAATAAGCTTCACAGCCGAACTGTCCAATAAACCCGGCACTGTGACAATTGGCGGTGAGTTCAGTCACCAGAATCAAAATTTCATTGCCGGCTCCATAAGCCTCGTCTACAAATGCGAACATGTGGTCGAGGTTTTTTTGAACTTCCGCAATACGGGATTTCAGTTTAACCACGTCCTGGTCAAAATTGGACTTCAGGATCGCAAATGCCTCGGTAGGACTATTTGCAGCTTCCAGTGCCAATTTTGATTTATATCCTTCCAGCGCCTGAATGATCCTGAGGTGGATCGCTTTCCTATCCTGAGATACCGCGCCAGTCATCTTTTCCTTATACATAGCCTGCTGCTGGCTTCGAATGGCATCCTCAAGGAGATCCGCTGCCAACGGCGCTGCAGTCTGTGCCGCGTTTCCCTCTGGCACATAGGATGAGACCCCGGCTCCCAGAAGCCTTGTCTTCACATCTTTGAGAAGTCCGACTAACTCAGTAATCACCCTGTCCATTTCTACAGTATCACGCATTTCAGCAGTCGCTGCGTCCAGAAGGAGCCCCAGAAGGGACAGGCGTTCGTCAAACCGCGCCGCAGCCGCCCGCTCCAGAAGTGTCTCAGAGGCATTACCCTCTAATATTTCACGAATCTGATAGTCAGATTTATATTTATTGTAGAGATCGTAATACACCGAAAAGTCCTTGGCAATTTTATCATTTTGCAGATACTGGATAATCAAGTGCTCATCTACCAGAATACCTGCACCTTCGTAGAGCTGTATCATTTTGGACAGATCTTCCCAGCCCCTGGCTGTCACGAAGGCCTTGCCATCTATAGTGGTTTCCACCGAATAGAAATGGTGGTTCTTCAGTTCAAGATAGGACAGAATCGAACCGTGAACCTGCTGCTGGTAGGCGTATTCCTTCCAGACTTTGAGGTTGGGTTCCACTTCTATTTTTTTGATGCGGTCCATGGTGACTATGTCGAACTCCCGGACGGATTTGTTATATTCCGGCGGGTTGCCTGCGGTGACTATGATCCAGCCATCAGGCACCTTATGGCGTCCAAAAATTTTAAACTGAAGAAATTGAAGCATAGCCGGGGCCAGCGTCTCTGAGACACAGTTCAACTCATCCAGGAAAAGGATCCCTTCGTGAACTCCGGATGCTTCCATGGTGTCATAGATGCTGGCAATGATTTCGCTCATGGTATACTCTGAAACGTCATATTCCTTGCCGCCATAGGTTTTTCGGGCAATAAACGGCAGTCCCAGGGCACTCTGGCGGGTGTGGTGGGTCATGGAATAGGCTACGAGTCCAATGCTCATTTCCTCAGCGATCTGTTCCATGATTGCGGTTTTGCCAATTCCCGGCACACCATATAGAAAAATGGGGCGCTGCTTCTCAACCGGAATTTTGTAGTCATTGAATTCATCCTTGGAAAGATAGGCGAAGACCGCGTTTTTGACCTGGGTCTTGGCGTCTTTGATATTCATGAGCGTCACTCCTTGTTCTGTTGGTCCAGCGGCCTTAATTTATCAATGATTCCGGTGGCAAGACCAGCTTGATGGCCCAGGGCGGAACATCAATCTGGCTGGTGATTTCATCCCCTAAAAAGACGAAAGCGGTGTCATATGGGGTTGGGTGTTTGGGGTAGGTGCCAAAACCATCGGTAAAATAGAGTAATCCTTTAAGGTTTTCGAACTCCCCGGCTTCAATCAACTCATCCACGTAGCGAAAGACAGGTCGAAAATCCGTACCGCCTTCGCCCAGCAGTTCGAGGGTATTCAGAAATGCATCAAACTCTGCCTGAGACGAAATCTTGGTATCCTTTTGTAGCGTGTCATCGCACTGCAGGATATGAAGATTGATCTTCGAGAAAAAATTTTCGCTCTGCTTCAGAATGTTGTAGGTTTTATTGAGGAACGCCTGCACCACGGTCCCCGAGCAGGAACCGGAGGTATCAATGGCAATGACGAACTCCCTGATCCGCTTGGTTTCCCTGTACTCCAGCGGCTCGATCAACGGCACCTTCTCATAGAGCTTAAGTCCATAGGTGTAGAATATGTAATCATATTCATCTTCGTTGACCTGCATTTCCTCGCCGAGGACCGCGAAGCGCTTTAGAAAAGCGTTGTAGTCATAGGTTTCTCGATGGAGAGCGTTCAGGTTGTGGATCAGGCTGTTTGGTTGTTCCCCCCAGGCTTTCGAAAAATTTTCTATATCCATTTTAACGCGATCACTGATTTTTTGCCAGGTGTCCAAGGCTTCCTGGCGGTCCGCCTCTGAGGTTCTTGGCATTCGCGTTCTTAAAGTCTCTGTGTTGTCGGAGCTCTGCGTTTGGTCATTTTTCACGGATTCATGCTGTCTGTCTTCCTCACCATGGTCTTGATTCTGCTCTCGCCGGCGGCTCTGGTCTTCTTGATTTTCATCAGGGTCTTTGTTTCTTTGCTCTTCAGGTTTGCTCTCTTGGTCCTCGGGATTTTCTAGGTACCAGGTTTGGTGGTCATCTCTTAAAAAGAGTTGTTTAAGTTCGGCAAATTCCCGTTCCCCGGTATCTGAGTCTACCAAGTATCTGTAGAGGGTCTCAGCCGTTATGGCTGCCAGCTTGCTTTTGAGCGCCTCAATGTGTCCGAGTTTTTCAACCTCGCGCGGGTCCGGGGTCTTATGTACACCCAACTCCAGCATCAGGTTTTCCACAGTGATATCACACGCCAGGTTCCAGCGCTCCCGGTCAATGCCTCTTCCCACGATCGGGTGATTGAACACCCAGTGAAAGACGACGTGCAGATAATCTCTGGATAAAATGTCACGGTCCTTCATATAGGTTTCAAGTACATATCGAGTATTGTAAAAGAAGTGGGTGCCATCTGAGGCAAATCCCTTCAGGTCAAAGGGGATCGGGACCAGCTGACATAAGGCCATATCCATGAATCTGAGCGCTACCATCAGTGAATCTCGCGTCAGCTTCATAATTTCTGCAGACAGCTTGGCCGCCTCAGAGCTTAACTTCTCCTGCATTCAAGCCCCCTCCTTATCTCTTGACTGAGCTGTCCATGCCTTCTTATTATGACGGTATCACGCTTCCAAAAAGAAGTAAAGTGTTTGAAACCTAAAAGAAAGCCCCAAGTCCGACTTCCGGACGCAGGGCTTTCCACCTAATTTTTTCGCATCTTTATTAAATCATTTCTCAATTGGCTTCAGAACAACCTCAATCTTCGCACTGTCAGAAATACCAATTTTTCCGGAAGCGACATCCACGCCAAATTCAAGATTCAGTTTGACTTGATCCAGCTTAAATCCGGCATCCTTCTGCTTTTCGCTCTGAGCGGAAATGATTTTGCTGAGGTTATTCATAACATTATCATAGGCTTGTTCAAATGTATCCGTGCTCACTTCCAGATAGTTGGGCGTCTCCATATTCTCGCTGCCCATAAAATCATAGTCTTGATCCTCACTGAAAACAAAAGGAATCATACTTGTATTGTCCTTTTTTTCCGGTTGACTCATATCGCCCGCCTCCTCATGTTAAAATGTCATGCCTCTATTATGCCCAAAAGCAATAGGCTTACTCATAATTTAAAAAGTTAGGTGTTGATTATTATTTTGTCGAATCACTTCCGAAATGCCATTAACTATCGCGCATTGTCATTTATTGTCTAATTCAGTCGAAAAAAGTAACATTATCCACGTTTTTGTTTGCAGTTTACGTTGCTGTCTCTGTCAATTTACATTAAAATTATTATGTAGTATCCAAAATCTACAACCGGGAGGCTCCAATGAATCCAGACCTGTTGCTGCAAATCATCTACAATTCCGCGGTACTGCTTACCATAAGTCTCATCTACGAAATCTCCTTCAGTACCACCGGAGAATCGAAGCTTCACAACGTAGCCTCAGGTGCAATTCTCGGATTAATTGGCTTAATCATCATGTCCATTCCTTTCGAACTCCAGGAAGGCATTATTTTTGACACCCGTTCCATTTTGGTTGGCTTGACGGCACTCTATTTTGGACTTCCCACCACACTGATTGCAGCCGCCATGATGGCAGGCTACCGCATCTTTATTGGTGGGGCGGCAGCACTCACCGGTGTATTGGTCATCAGTTTGTCCGCCCTTTTGGGCACCCTCTGGAAAACCTATTTTGCACCCAATACCTCCGCCTTTGACTGGAAAAATGCCTTCGCTTTTGGTCTGACTTTACATATTGGCATGCTCCTGTGTATGCTGACACTGCCACAGGAAACCGCCGTCTCTGTCCTCCAGGCGATCACCCTTCCAGTCCTGATGATTTATCCGCTCACCACCGTCCTGCTCAGCAGGCTGATTCACGATCAAAAACAGCAAAAGTCATCCATCGCCTTAATCAAAGAAGCCGAGGAAAAATATAAAAGCCTGTTCAACAATCACCATACTGTCATGATGATCGTCGATCCGGAAACCGGCAGTATTGTCGACGCCAACCCCGCCGCAGAAACCTTTTACGGCTGGAGCATAGAAACGCTCAAATCAATGAAGGTTTCAGACTTGAATACCCTTTCCATGGAAGAAATTAAACAACAGATGCAAAAGGCGAAAACTAACAAGCGCAACAGTTTTATATTCAAACATCGAAAGGCCGGCGGCAACCTTGCAGACGTTGAAGTCTACAGCGGCGCCATTCAAATTCAGGGAAAAACGCTGCTCTATTCCATAGTCCACGACATTGGCGACCGTTTAAAGGCCGAAGCAGAGCTCCTTGACAGCGTGGAGCGCTTCAAGCTCCTGGTTGAGAATTCCCCTGACGCTATCTTCATTCAAACTCATGGCTGTTTTACTTACGTGAATGAAGCCACTTTGAAACTCTTCGGCGCCAAAACACCAGAGGATTTGATAGGCCTCAAGGTCCTGGATCAAGTGCATGAGGATTACAGGGAAGCGGTTAAACAGCGCATTCATGAGCTGAACGTCCTCCAGAGAGCTGTGCCGATGAGAGAGGAAGTGCTGCTGAAGCTCGACGGTACACTGGCCTACTCCGAAATTGCTTCGGTCCCAGTGAAATATAACGAAACCATCGGCGCCATAGTCTTTGCAAGGGACATATCAGAGCGTAAGGCCAATGAAATGAGGCGCATGGAGATCGAGTCCCAGCTCAGGCAGCAGCAAAAACTCGAAGCCATAGGCACCCTGGCGGGCGGCGTGGCTCACGAGATCAACAATCCCATCAACGGCATCATAAATTACGCCCAGCTGATCTCCGAGGAAATGGAGACGCTCTCGGTGCCCACGGAATATGCGAAAGAAATCATACATGAGTCAAAGCGGATCTCCGAAATTGTCAGGAATCTGCTGCAGTTTTCGAGATATGAAAAGCAGTCTCACAGCTATGCCAGCCCTTACGACATCATCAACCACACCACCGCACTCATTAAGACCGTCATTCGCAAGGACCAGATCAAGTTCCACGTTCAACTGGATGAGCACCTGCCTGATCTGAAATGTCGTAGCCAGCAGATCCAACAGGTCATCATGAACCTGCTGACCAATGCCCGGGACGCGCTCAACGAAAAATATCCGGGCTTCCACGAGGATAAGATCATGCGGCTTACCTGTCGTCAAAATGACCATGATGGCCGCAGGTGGCTAAGGCTGACCGTCGAGGATCATGGCGGCGGGATCCCTCAGGAGGTCCAGAGCAAAATCTTTGAACCGTTTTTTTCGACCAAGCCCAAAGATATTGGCACAGGCCTTGGACTGTCCATAAGTTACGGCATAGTCAAAGAACACCACGGCGACTTGTCTTTTGATACGGAACAGGGCAAAATGACCAGATTCGTGCTGGACCTGCCGGTGGATAACGGCTGGAATATCCACGCCAAGGAGCAAGACAATGAGTAGAGGAATGAGCAGCGAGATGAGAAGTGGTACGAGCAGCGCATCAAGTAAAATTGAAACCAGCAACTCCCAAGTCCCAACAAGCAGGGTCCTGGTAGTGGACGACGAAAAAAGCATCCGCCTGACCCTGAGTGAAATGCTGAAGCGAAACGGTTACACTGCAGAAATCGCGGAAGATGTCCCAAGCGCGCTGAAAAAACTGGATGAGCAGGAATTCGATATCGTCATGACAGATATTGTCATGCCCAAGATGTCCGGACTGGAACTGCTGAAGTCGATCCGCGAACGCTGCCACAGCGTCCAGATCCTCATCATGACCGGTGATCCCTCTGTGGAAACGGCTTCACAAGCCCTTCATCATGGTGCAAATGATTATTTGATCAAGCCCATAGTCAAGGAGGATCTGCTGAAGGCTGTCGGTCACGCGGCGCAAATTAAGCAGCTGTCTGACCAGAAAAAGCGGCTCGAGTTCGAGAACCAGCTCTACCAGAAGAATCTGGAACAGATCATTGAACAAAAAACCCTGGATTTGCAAAACACTATGGAGAGCATCATTTCATTGCTGTCTACTGTGGTCGAGGTTCGGGACCCATATACAGCGGGCCATCAGAGGCGGGTTGGGAATCTATCGGCAGCCATAGCCCGCAAAATGAACCTGGAGGAAGATGTGGTTCAGATGCTGCGCATCATTGGTTACATCCACGACATTGGTAAAATTGAAGTCCCTGCAGAAATACTGTCAAAACCTGGCAAACTGAGCCAGGTGGAGTTCATGCTCATCAAAAATCACAGCACTACCGGCTTCAATATGCTGAATGACGTTTATCTGCCCAAAATCATTGGCGAAACCATCTACCAGCACCATGAACGAAGTGACGGCAGTGGCTACCCCCGTGGCCTCATGGGCCATGAGATCACAACCGAGGCCCATATCCTGATGGTCGCGGATGTCGTCGAAGCCATGATGTCCCACCGCCCTTACCGTGCAGCCCTTGGCCTGGCCGCCGCGCTGGACGAAATCACAGGTAACGCCGGAACACGGTACCGGGAGGACATCGTCAGCGCCTGCGTCAGCCTGTTCCTGGAAGATCATTACGAGATTGAGGACACTGCGTACCATACGACGTTTCCGGTGTTTTGAGCTATTTGGGCGGGAGCTTGAGTACAAACCCCACAGACGTCAAAATTAAAGGACGGCGATTCAGACATGCTAATCTTTACAATCCTAATCGTCACTTTCACGCTGGTGCTGGAAACAACCATCAGCCTGCTAAACTACCGCCACCGCAGCCAGCCAATCCCCGACAATGTCCGGGATGTTTACGACTCCGCTCAATATAAGCGCTGGCTCGACTACACCATGGAGACTCACAGACTTGCCATGATCTCTCGGGTTGTCAACACAGGCGCGCTGATCGCAATGCTTTTATTCAACGGGTTTCCATACCTAGCCCGGCGCGCTGATGCCCTGACCGGCCACGAAATCCTGAGAGTGCTTGTTTTTCTGGGGCTGGTTTTTAGTCTCCAGTACGCCCTGAACCTGGGTTTTAAACTCTACAGAACTTTCGGCATAGAGACGCGCTATGGCTTTAACGTCACGACACCCCGCGTGTTTGTTCTGGATCAGATCAAGTCGGTGCTCCTGGGACTGCTGCTTGGCGGCGGCCTGCTTTACTGCCTGCTGTGGCTGTATTTAAACTTATTTGCGTCGCCTTCTCAGTCAGGCAGCAGGGCAGCATGGCTCCAGGTCTGGCTGATCGCCTGGCTGCTCATTGTTCTGGTAACCCTGATCGTAAATCTTTTGTATACAAAGGTCTTCATTCGATTGTTCAATACCCTGACACCGCTGAGGTCGGGACCCCTATACGATCAAATCGTCGGGTTGGCGGACAAAACCGGGTACGCCATTAAGGAAATCAGCGTGATGGATGCTTCCAAGCGCTCTACCCGGCTCAATGCCTTTTTCTCTGGCTTTGGCCGCTTCAAGCACATTGTGCTCTATGACACACTCATTGAAAAGTGCGGTGTTGAGGAGGTTGTGGCCGTCTTGGCCCATGAAATTGGCCACGCGAAACATAAGGACGTTTTTAAGAATTTCCTGTTGTCAGTGTTCCAAGTTGGGGCGACTCTCGCGCTGCTCCTTTACTTCCTGACTGCTTCAGGCAGCTGGGTGCATGCCTTTGGATTTTCGGCCGCGCATCTCGGCTTTTCCCTTCTCCATTTTGGGATGCTCACGGATCCCCTCGGATTCCTGCTCGGCATACCCCTCACCGCGATCTCCCGTAGGGCAGAGTACTCGGCCGATGGTTTCGCCGCCTACACCACCAGCGCCCCAGCCATGATTCGCGCTCTCAAAATTCTCGCCCGAGAGAATTTCTCCAACCTGACCCCTCACCCCCTGTCCGTTAAACTGACCTACACCCATCCGCCGGTTAGTCAGCGGATTGAGGCGATTGAAGCGATTGAGCGGCTTGTCGGGCATAAACTTAACGAAAAAATATAGGGCAGCTGGCGCGTTACCGCGCTGGCTGCCCTTCTCTTTTAAACTGCGGCTCCAAATTGTTTTGTCACTTCAAACACTTGCACCTGATCTGCCGGTTTAAGCACTACCTCAATTTTTGCTGATCCGTCCAGTCCAATCCTTCCGGTGGAGGCATCCAGTTTGAACTCGAGATTCAAAGTGACCTGATCCACTTTAAATCCATTTTCCATTTGTTTTTCACTCTGCCTGGCTATGGACCTGCTGATGTTGGTGATTGCTTGATCATAGGCATTTCCAAAGGCCTCAGCAGAAACCTCTTTGTAATTGGAAGGGAACATGTCTCCTCCGCGCATAAAGTCATAGTCGAGATCTTCGTTAAGAACAAAAGGGATCCTGTCGTTAGCGTGGATGGCATCTTTTTTACTCATGTTTATTCCCTCCTAATTTTTCGTTAAATTTTTGTTGATATTATTTGTTTAAGTAAAATTATTTATGTATTTGTTAAATTGACTATAACACAGGAATTCTGAATATTCAATAAATAATTTCGCAATAATGAAAATATTTTTCGAATCTGAGTTAAATTTCGCGTTTTTATGAAAAAATTTTTAGTGGTTAGGGAGCAGGTATCAGCGGCCGGTGGCCTATCACAACTGTGGGCCTATTGCGGCTGTAGGCCTATCGCGGCTGTAGGCCTATCGCCCCTCGCTTCTTCACGCAAATAAAAAGAAGCGGACCAACAGTTTAACACCGCTGTGTTCCGCTTCTTTCGCTTTGTTATTTAACCTTCTTAATCATAATTTCGTACGCCGAGCCATCCTCCATAGTAACGAGAACACCCGGCTGCGCGCTTTGGACGCCAGCTTTTTTAAAGGATTGGATCTTCGCCGCGCCGTAATCCGTTGGTTCTTCAAAAACGTCTTCCAGAAGCAGTTCGAGAATCAGCTGATCTGTCATAGCTTTGACAGGACTGTTAAACTTGGTGCTATCAGAGAATTTTTCAAAACCGGTTGATTTTTCCCCAACTGATGGCTTCGATCCACTTTTGGGGTTTGATCCACTCACGGGTTTTGATCCACTCATAGTCTTCGCGCCGCCTGTTGGCTTCGATCCACCAAAGGACTTCGTTCCGCCTGATGATTTTTCCCCACCGAATACCTTTGAACCTCCAGTGCTTTTCCCGTGAACTACTGACTTTGAGCTACCTTCAGATTTTTCTCTCCTGGGCGGTTGATTTTTAGATACAATTTTTGCCATTTGTTGACGCTCCTTGTTGAAAATTTTCGGTCGCTTAAGCGTTCGCAGCTTCTTTCAGCGTTTCAATGTCAAATTTCTTCATCTTGAGAAACGCCTGAGTCACTCGTGCAATCTGCGCCTTGTCCTCGGTTGTCATTAAGTCATTCATAATGGATGGCACTATTTGCCACGACAAACCAAACTTATCCTTCAGCCAGCCGCACTGCTCCGCTTCAGGAACCGCACTGAGGGCTTCCCAGAAACGATCGATCTCCTCCTGAGTATCGCAGTGGACTACCAGAGAAACCGCCTCGTTGAAAGTGAAATCGTGCTCATAAGCACTGTCCATTGCGGCAATCTGATAGCCCTCCAGGGTAAATTGCATATGCTGAATTGTTCCCGGTTTGTTCGGCGGCCAGCCCTCTTCATAGCGCATTATGCCGCCAATCTCAGAGTTGTTGAAGAGACTGGTATAAAACTCAGCCGCAGGCTCTGCATTACCGCACTGATCACCAACAAACATGAGGGTCGGTTTGATCTTTTGCGTAATTGGCGCTTCCCCCGTGCACATAAACTGCCAGGACAGACCGTATTTATCCATCAGCCAGCCATATCTGGCGCTGAAGTCATACGTGTCCAGCGGCATGAGCGCTGCGCCGCCTTCGATCATTTTCCCCCAGAAAGTGTCCACCTCTTCCGGCGTACTGCAGGAGACCAAAAAGGACACCGCTGGTGTGAACTTGAAGTAAGGTCCCGCCGAAATGAGCATAAAGTCCTGGCCGGCGAGTTGGATGGTCAGAATCTCCGCATCGCCAGAAGGGGTATCTGTGAGAATGTTTTTGCTGTTGATCCTGGAATTCTCGAACAAGGAAACGTAGAACTCCGCGGCTTCAGCGGCCTGAGTGTCGAACCATAAATGCGGCACTATTTTTTGCATAAAGATCCTCCTTGGCTTAAAAAAGTGAGTGTTTGCCGATGGTCACCCAATCCCCCCACCAGCCCATCATCCATAATTTCAAATTGTGCTGTCTAACTGCGACAAACAATCAAAGATTCATTTTGTCAGCCTTTCTATTATACCCAAATATCGCGCTATTTCTAAATATATTGAAAGCATTTCAAAACGAGAGAAAGCAGCGCCCTATTGAAAGTTGGGGGGCCGACTTCCGAGGCGCTGCTTTCCCTATCGAAGATTGATCAAATAGACATCAGTATGAACTCGATTTGTTTATGGTTTATTATGGTGTTAATTTAATTCTTTCAGGCTATTTTTGAGCGTTATTTTGCAGGACTAACCTGAATTTGCATAAATGGTGCCTGTGGATTTCTGACTTTCAGGTATGGTTCCTGAAGGACGGTGATGAGTGTCCCGGTGTTAGGGTGAATGACACTGCCAAGTGGATTGGCTGCATCATAGTGAAGGATTCTGTCATCAAAGACCTTGACGCCTGGGAGGCTAGGAACCGGAGAAAGAACGCCATTGTGATGAATGTTTGGAATACCGTCCGTTGGCGAAATTGTGAAGGTAGAATCATAGGATTGGATACGGTTGCGCCATCTTACGCCATCATTTCGATAGAGCGTCTGGAAGTGGGCATCAATTGGCAGGAGCAAACCATGTCCTGGGTGTAATCCCGTATTATTGTCCGCTTGTGATGTATCCCAATAGTGAATCAGTAGGCCATCCTGATATGGGAAGTGGTCGACGAAATCAGGAATTGTTGGATACCCAAAGTAATAAGGGCCTGTTTTGAGAACACTGTCATAACCCTGGTAGGATCTGTATTCAGCGACGTAATAATGGTTGAATAATTTGCTTTCTGTGCCGGTTGATACTCTGAAACCATCAAAGATCCAACCAGCATCGGCTTCAGCTCCATCAGAAGGATAACCAGTTATGCTAATCTCATCGATCATAAATCCAATCTCAATAGCAGCGACGTCTGTCCAGTATCTGAAGCCAAGTAATACGTCTCCCTCAAACGCTGACAGATCAGCAGTTAAATCAGTCCAACCAGATGAGAATCCTGTTATACCATAACCTTTGTTTTGTCCATTTGGATCAGTCGAAATAGATAGATTGGTATCAATTGAGGTCCATGTCGTTCCGCCATTAGTCGAAGCGACAAGATAAGCATAATCCCAATTCTCTTCAATTTCATAATTCACTTTCGCAGACAAAGTAGCGCCAGCTGGTAAAGTGAATGCTTTATACATGTATTGATCTAAATTGTTGCCCGAACCACTATAATAAAACTTACTCCCTGCATATGGTGCACTAATGACCGAAGTAACTTCTTTCGGCGGCAAAATCACAAACAATCCCTGAGCCTGTTTTGTGTTAAATTCCATAGGACCTAGCCTATGAACAGTCTTCAAACCGGCTCTGGCGACCTCATAATTCAACCAGCCAAGTTGGAATTTTTCCCATGCGCCCATATGGCTTGGTTTGGAGCCAATGTCGTCTTTCCCCTCACCTAACCATGAGCCAGAGGACATCAGCGTCCAGAAGCCAGTTCCATTCTCTCCATAATAGTCATAAAGGTCAGGAAGTCCAAGGTCATGGCCAAATTCATGCGCAAATACACCAACACCGCCATTTTCAGGCTGAATGGTATATTTCCCTATCCAATAGTCACTGTCTCCAATCTGGATCCCACCATACAAGTTAAATCCAGGTCCTGCAAGCCCAATCAGGTTATATCGAGCGTACCAACTATGACTCCAAATAGTTTCAGGCGCGCCGCCGCCTTCTTCCCCTTCACCAGCATGGACAGACTGGAAAGTATCAATATAGCCATCAGGTTCATCAAAATTGCCATTCCCATTGTAGTCATAGCGGTCCCAAACGTCAAACTGACTTAAGTAGGCATTAATCTCTTCAGGTGTCTTTCCTGCTGAGATCTGAGCATCGTACCAGCCATTGACGCTGTCTTCAAGAAAGAACCAAACATTGGAATCCGGATTATCATCATAATCCTCAAGATTACCCGGTACTTCGACCCAATCCGTCACATCCCCATACACCGTGTAGCGGTTGGAAGACTGCTCAATGTAATAGTTGAGCATGGAATTTGCGCCTTTAGCATCATTGAATAATATGTCCATGTAATAATCCCTGCTAAAGTCAGGAACCCAAATCGTTGTGTTATTAACCATTCTGTCCGGTTCAGGAAGTGTGTTGTGCGGTAAATCCGCAAACTCCCCAAGCACCGTCCAAATAGCCCCTTCGCCTTCTCGAGCCAACTCTACGAATTGCCCTTTGGCGACTTCGACTGAATTACCGCCGTCCTTGCCACTCAATTTTGCTTCCAAAGCCTTTCCTTTCAATTCCAATTGCTCGGTGGTCAAAGGATCCGGCTTATTGTCCATTTTGGGTGCTTCTTCGACACCTTCCTCAACATTTCCATCCCGATCCGTCACAGCATAGCCTGTAGGCATCATCCCCAGAATGAGAATGGCCATCAATAGCAATAGCCCAATTTTTCTCAAACACATTGTCAAGACCTCCAACTTTCAAACATAAGGAGTGAACATCACGGCGCAGAGTGACAAATTTCATAAGATTTATACAATTTTAAACATTCCTATAGGATCATCCCCTTAATTTAGCAACATTTTCCTCAATAAAAAAACCGACCACACTTTATGGTCGGTTACGCTGTTGGCTCCTGTGGGGAAACGCGTCCAAATAATCCTCACAATCTTAGCTTCCAGCACATTTATACCCATTTATACTTTAAAAGCGACTAAAAATTATTCATTAACCAATTTGGGTTTCCTACCACAAAATCCACCGCCCCTGCCCCTCTGCCGGATAAATGTGTTATCATAATTTCAAATGAAACTTTTCACCCCTTTCCGACGTCTAAAAGCAAAGGCTTTTCTATGCCGATGGTCACCATCTGCCACCTCACCTATCATTCAACTATTGGGGGAATACACACCATGATCTTTAAATATAATGCACCATCAAAATCAATCCTCTTTGCGGCAAAAAACAAAAAAATCAAAGCCACTCTTCTGACCGCCATGTTGGCAGTATCCTTCAGCATTATGACCCCGACCTTTGCCGCACCAACCTACACCTCGCCGGTCAACCTCATCATCGACGGCCAGACCATCACTGCTGACCCGGCGCCTATGATCAAAAATGACCGAACCGTCGTGCCACTGCGGGTCGTCTCTGAAACCTTGGGCGCCGAGGTCACCTGGAATTCGGCCGACCGCTCTGTATTAATTGAAAAAGGCACCAGAACCATCCTCCTCAGAATCGACCGCAGCCTCGTGGACTACACTTTTGATGGCCTCAAGCACTACCAGCTGAGCGACGTCCAGCCCTTCATCCATCAAGACCGCACCTTTGTTCCCCTGCGCCTGATCAGCAACGCCCTTGGCGTAGGGATCACCTGGGAGGGTGAGACCCGGACCGTTCGTGTGAATTCCTCGACAAGCGCCGTTATCGAACCCTTCTTCGACATCAAGCTCACCTCGATCAAGCCGAATGCCCTCGTCCCAGGCACCACCACCCTTCAGTCGGCCTTTACAGCTGCACCCCCAGCGAATGCCGCCAAGATCAAGTATCTCTTGGTAGATCCTGCGACAGGCAAGGGTGTGGTGGTTGCACAGGGTAGCGATTTGTCCGGTTCCTACACCTGGCATCCTAAAATGAGAGATCAAGGCACGAAAGTCCTCGCCGCTGCCCTTTATTCTGAAAGTGGTCAGTTTCTCGGCGGCGACGCAGTTCCCGTGACCATAAGCATCAGCCCTGCAGTGGCCTTGACAGTCACCGGCGTCGAGGCCGGGCAGCCTGCGACGGGCACAGTCAACCTGAGTGCGCGCCTCAATTTTGGCGCATCCTATGTAAAATATGAAATCGTCCACCTCGCCTCAGGAAAGACCCTCGCCACAGATGTACAGGATCCAATGGGTACTTACGCGTGGACCCCAACCATAGAATATAATGGCGACGTGAACCTGAAAGTCACCGCCTACGATCAGAAGCATCAAGCTTATCCGGGGCAAATCGTGAACCTAACGGTGAATGTTCCGCGAAACCTCGCTCTAGGCGGTGTCAAGGCCGGGCAGACCATCAGCAAACCAGTTTCCCTCATAGCCGTCCGAAATTTTGATGCTCAGGCAACAGAATATATCCTTAAGGATCCCGTCACTCAGAGAGAAGAGTACTTGGCTCAAATCCCTTACGGCGCGTATGTCTGGTTCCCGGGACCGGCCTATTCAGGCAATAAGGAGCTCATTGTCCGTGTCAAAGACATGACCGGCCAGTGGTATACGAGCGATCCCGTACCGGTTGTGCTCAGCGGCTCCAACCGGCTGCTGCTGAGAGGCGCAGGACCGGATCAGGTCATCACAACTGCTGTCCCTGCCAAGTTAAGCGCCCTGAGCAATTTCGAATTTTCCGGGATTCGCTATATCCTAACCCAGACGTCGACAGGCAAGCAAAAAACTATTGCGACCCTGCAAGGCAGTGCGACCGATTTCACCTATACCCCGGTCCCTGGCGATGACGGCCAGTACAAACTCAAAGCCATCGCCACAACGGCCTCAGGCCAATTCGTAGAAACCGAAGAAGTTTCTGTAACCGTGTACACAGGCAAAATCTTTGGCCCTCAGCCTATCATCGAAAAAAGCAAATTTCTCAGTATGGCCTCAAATCTGGCGGTATACGATTTCCGCCAATCCGGCATGTCTGCCGCCTTGCAAACCGCCCAGGCGATCCTGGAGACCGGCTGGGGCCAGAGCGTTCCCGTTGACAAATACACTGGCCGCCTATCCTCCAACCTCTTCGGCATCAAGGGCAGCGGCCCTGCCGGCTCCGTTACCTCCAACACCTGGGAAGAATACAACGGCGTTGCCTTTAGAGTGGACGCGAAATTCAGAGCTTACTACAGCGCCAACGAAAGCTGGGCGGACCATAAGAAATTCTTGTTGACCGGTGCCCGCTATGAAACCTTCCGAAGCGTCATGTTCGACAGCAGCCTAGGCGCCTGGGCACTGAAGCGGGCCGGTTATGCCACTGACTCGAAGTACCCTATCAAATTGATGGACCTGATTGAAACCTACCAGCTGTACAAGCTGGACGAAATCGATTTGTAAGACTAAAAAAAGTGAGATCATCGGCGACGATGACCTCACTTTTTCATTTCAAGAAAACTTGGTGTCCACGGCTTAAGCCTATCAACCCCGAGTTTCACTTCTCAAAAGAAACTTGGCGTCAGCGGCTTAAGCCTACAAACCCCAAGTTTCCTCCCTCTTCCTAACCGAAACTGCTTATACCGCTTTTTCTTCACTGTATTGCAGTAGAGCCTCAATGTCGCCTTCAATCTCCTCGGGCTTCACTGTTGGCGAATAGCGCTTGACCACGTGTCCGTCCTGATTCACCAGGAATTTTGTGAAATTCCACTTGATGCTGTTGCCCAAAACCAATTGGTTGATGGATTTCAGCTTGCCCAGGAAGCCTTCGCTCTCTTTATTTTCAGCGTCCGATGGTTTTTGAGCTTTCAAATACTTATAAAGCGGATCTGCATTC
Organism: Acidaminobacter sp. QWL-03; assembly: GCF_058683855.1. Taxonomy (NCBI): domain Bacteria; kingdom Bacillati; phylum Bacillota; class Clostridia; order Peptostreptococcales; family Acidaminobacteraceae; genus Acidaminobacter; species Acidaminobacter sp. QWL-03. The sequence continues at coordinate 355,354 of NZ_CM178752.1, read as the reverse complement.
TCGCCGTTGACATCAATTTTGCCAAAGGTTTTAAAAGTCGTACCAAAATTGAGCTGGCAAAAGCTGACGATCTCTTCATTCGTTCCCGGTGCCTGATTCAGAAACTGATTAGACGGGAAGTCCAGAATTTCAAAGCCTTTGTCCGAGTACTTCTCATAAAGGGATTGAAGGCCGTCATACTGCGGCGTAAGTCCACAGGCCGTGGCCGTATTGACGATCAGAAGCACCTTGCCTTTGTAGTCATTAAGTAAAACATCATTATTCTCTGCATCTTTGACAATAAATTCATGTACTGACATAGTAAGCACCATCCATTCGCAATATTGTGTGTTCATTTTTATCTTATCAGGGAGCAACTCATTTGTATTTGATACAATTGTATTGTACGCAATATAATAATTGCCGTCAACCCCCTTCATTGACTTTTCTTAAAATATTTTATACAATTCAATTGTATCATTGATAAATCGACGGGAGGTCATACTACCATGACAACCACTGACGATCTGTTAAAACTCGACAACCAGCTCTGCTTCGCGCTTTACGTTGCATCCAAAGAAATCATCCGAATGTACAAACCCCTGCTGGATCCCCTTGGTCTGACTTATACAGGCTACATTGTCATGCTCGTCCTCTGGGAAAAAGACCAGATCACCATCAAAGAGCTGGGCGAACGCCTTTCCCTGGACACCGGCACTTTAACCCCTCTCCTCAAAAAAATGGAGGCTGATGGTCTCCTTTCCCGCCGCCGCAGTCCGCTCGACGAACGCCAGGTCTACATCTGGCTGACCGCAAAAGGCCAGCAGCTGAAAAAACCAGCGCTGGAAGTACCAAAACAGATGATCTGCGCCTTACCGTCAGATCTGGAATCCACCGGCAACCTGCTCGTCGATCTGCACCGTCTGATAGGCGCTTTAAAAAAGTAAGCTTAATGCCGTAAGGTGACCAAAATTTCTTGGAAGCCGGCGTCTTAGGCCTTTGAACTATTGATCCCCGCTCCCACACTCCAACTTTTTAGCAGGAGCCAGCGGACTTTGGCCAATCGCCCACACTCTTCCACACAAAAAAAGATCAAACAGGCGCCAAAAGGCATCTGTTTGATCTTTTTTTAGTGGTTCAATTCTTTCTTCTTAAACTTATCCTTGAGCCTTATAGCCAAATCATCAAACAACGTATAGGTTACCGGCACAACCAGCAAGGTCAGCATGGTCGACAGCGACAGACCGAAGATAATGACCGTCGCCAGGGGCGCCTGCATTTCGCCGCCTTCACCCAGTCCAAAGGACATAGGAATCATGGCCAGGACCGTAGTCAGCGTCGTCATCAGGATTGGCCTGAGACGGGTTGGGCCGGCTTTAATAATTGCCTCATTGCGCTCGTGACCGTTGTGCCTCAGCATATTGATGTAGTCGATCAAGATAATTGCATTGTTGACGACAATCCCCGACAACATAATAATTCCAATAAACGCTGGGACGTTGAAGGTCCTTCCCGTGATGGCAAGTCCAAATGCCGCCCCTGAAAATGCCAGCGGCACCGAAAACATAATGATGAATGGCTGAATCAGGGATTCGAACTGCGCCGCCATGACCATGTAAATCAAAAGCAGCGACAGAATCAGCGCCAGCACCAAGGATGAAAACGCGTCCACGATCTGCTGGTACTGTCCGCCAATGGTTAAGTCATAGCCTTCCGGCAGGACGAGTTCGTCTAAATAAATCTGGAGCTCATCCGTCGCGCTCCCGACATCCCGGTCAAAGAGTTCCGAGCTCACAGTTGCATAACGCACCTGATTTTTTCGGGCTATGCTGACCGGGCCTTCATCAATCTGAATGTCAATCAGATCTCCCAATCTCATGACCGAACCGGTCGGTGCCGTAAATTTCAAATCCTTTAGATGTTCAAAAGTTGAAGATTGGTCCTCAGGCAGCTGAACGCGGACGTCGATCTCGTCGCCCTCCACTCTATAGCGCGTCGCTACTTGACCCTGGAGCGCGCTCCGTATCGCTGAGGCCACTTGGATATTGGTGATGCCGTACTGTGACGCTTTTTCCTTATTGACGAGGACTTGGGCTTCGGGGCGACCATCGGCAATACTCGAACTGATCTGTCTGGTCCCTTCCACACGCTGAATCTTTTCCTCAACCTCCCCGGCAATCTGCTCCAGTTGTTCAAAATCAAACCCGGAAATCTCGACGGAAATCGCGTCGCCGCCCATACCGGAAGCGCCGCCGCCCATCATCATAGTAACCTCGGTGACGTCAATTTTTGCACCTGGGATCAGCTTAACCTGATTTCGGATCGCCTCGACGACCTCAGCCGTACTCAGGCTCCTGTCCCCCTTTGACACCAGAGTCGCGCTGATGGAAGCGACGTGGGAATCGGTCGAGGTGGACATCATCATGCTCTCGCCCCCGCCTATAGTCGTAAACACCTTCTCAACCTCCGGCGTTGCCGCCAACAGACTTTCCACCTGAGAAGCGACCTGATTGGTCTCCACAAGCTGCGTTCCCTGAGGCAGCTCAATGCTGACCGTGAACTGGCCCTGATCCGTCGCCGGAATGAATTCAACGCCAATCAACGGGACAGCAAACAAAGAAGTCACCAATATGACAAGTGCGATCAGCACCGTCAGTTTTCGACGTTTAAGCGCCCCCACCAGGACGTGCTGATAATAGGCATCCACTCTGTCGAAGAATCTGCCCCAGCCATCAAAGACGGCATCCAGGAAGGTCTTCTTTGGCTTGTCCGTTTTGGCCATGGCCAGCATTTTTGAGCTGAGCATTGGTACGACCGTTAACGCCACCGCCAGTGAAGCCAGCAGTGAGAACGTCACTGTCAGCGCCATTTCCTTAAATATTTGGGCTGCCATTCCCTCCGTAAAGATGATTGGCAAAAAGACGACAACGGTGGTCAGCGTTGAGGCCGTTATGGCGCCACCGACCTCTTTGGCGCCCTTGATGGCGGCGTGGAAGCGTCCCTCACCCTGCTGCCGGTGCCTGAAAATGTTCTCCAGGACGACTATAGAGTTGTCGACCATCATGCCGACCCCCAGCGCCAGACCACCCATGGAAATCAGATTAAGGGTTGTGTCCGCCAGATACATCAAAATGAATGTCGTAATGATCGACACAGGGATAGCGATGCCTATGATCAGTGTCGTTCTGAGGTTTCTTAAGAAAATGAACAGAATCAGGACGGCAAGACTCGCCCCCATGACTGCGTTCGTCGACACGTTGCTGATGGCAAACTCGACAAATTGCCCCTGGTCAAAGACCAGCTGAATGTCGACCTCCGGGTTGTCCTTTTTGATCCGCTCGATCTCTTCCTTGACCAGATTGACCACAGCGACCGTATTTGCCGTCGTCTGCTTTTGGATCGAGACGCCGACGCTGTTCTCCTGATTCATTCGGGTGAGGGTGGACTGATTCTTCAGTCCATCGTTGACCTGCGCCAAATCATAAAGATAAACGACACCGCCCGATGGCAGCGCTATCGGCATCTCCTTGATCTCTGAAACGGACGAAAACTCGCCCATGCTCTTCACAATGAGATTCTTGCTGCCATATTCCACACTGCCGCCCGGAAGATTGATGTTCTCGGATTGCAGCACAGACACAATTTGATTGAAGCTGATCCCATAGCCCGTAAGCTTGTCCGGATCCACTTCCACCTGAATTTCCCGCTCCACACCGCCGGTGACGTTGACTGAACCCACGCCGTCCAAGCGTTCCAGACGCATTTTGACGACGTCCTCGACATATTGCTTGAGTTCAATGTCGTCCTGAGTGGATGAAAATACGCCAATCTGAACAATCGGAAGCATATTGGGATCCATCTTGAGAACCATAGGATTATTGGTGCCATCCGGCAGGAAACCTCTGATGAGGTCAATTTTTTCCCTCATCTGCAGCGTAGCGAAGTCCATGTCAGTGCCATCATTAAACTCCACAATGACTACAGAGGTGCCCTCTGAGGTCTGGGACTGGATGCTCTTCATGTTGTTGACCGAGCCCAGGGCGTTTTCAATATTGCGCGTAACGAAGTTTTCCACTTCCTGAGGGCCGGCGCCCTCGTAACTCGTCACAACAATGGCAACTGGCACTTCGAGACTTGGCATAAGGTCAATAGGCACACGCATAAACGACACGACGCCGAGTACCACAATGATCAGCATCATCATGATCACCGTGACCGGACGCTTAATGGAAAGTTCAGAAATATTCATAAGTCTTCCCCCTCCGCTTAGTCCACCACGGTGATTTTAGATTTGTCCTGAAGGTAGTTCTGACCTTTGACGATGACTTTATCGCCTTCAGCGATCCCACCGGAAACTTCCACGAATTCCCCGTTGGACAGACCGGCAGTCACTTCCCTGCGCACTGCCATGTCGCCTTCGACCACATAGACAATGCTCTTGCCGTTGTCGTCCAGGACCGCGTCCATCGGGACAACCAAGGCTTCGGCGCGGGCGTCAGTAGTCAGGTTGACCGTAGCGAGCATGCCGCCCTTGATCCTGCCGTCGGTATTAGGAACTTCAATTTTAATCAGGTAGGCTTGGGTACGCGGGTCTGCGCTTGGGCTGATAGCCGTCACCTTACCGGTGTAAGTGCCGGAACCGCCGGCGGCTTCTATCTTCAATTCAACGGTTTCGCCCATAGTCACCGAATTTACAAGCTCCTGCATGACACTGATTTCCACGACCACCGTCGAGAGGTCAACCAGGGTAAACGCAGGCACCGCGCCGGAAATAAGCTCACCCTTGGTGGCGTTTCTCACGGAAACTATTCCGCTGATGGGCGCTGTCACGCGGGCGTTCTCAAGCTGGTTTTGAGCCAGATCATAAGACGCCTGAGCCTGCTGAACCTGAGCGCTGGCAATGGCAGCATTTTCTTTATTGATCGTCGACTCCGTCAGCTCGACGGCCTTTTTTGCGGTTTCATACTGCGCCTGGGCAGTCCTGAAGCGGGTCTCTGTAGAGTCCAGCTCGAATTTTGATACGGCGCCTGCGTCATACAAAATCCTGGCGCTGTCCAGAGCAGTCTGAGCATCCTTGAACATGAGCTCGGCCTGTAGCAGGCTGGACTTCAGCTGTGCGAGCTGAAGCTCGACCGAACCGCCGCTTGTGCGGGCCAGATTCGCACGGGCAGAGTTGAGTCCCGCCTGGGCTTGCTGAACCTGAAGTCGTATATCCTCATCTTCGACAGAGAAAAGCAGGTCACCTTTACTGACTGGTTGTCCGACCTCGGCATTGACCTGAGTCACCGTACCCGGCATTTTGGCAAAGACGCTGACTTCCTGAACTGGCTGAGTCTTGCCCACAACCGTGCGTAAGTTTTCAATGCTAGACCTCTGAATCTCAGTAATGCTGACTGCTACGGCCTGGACCTCAGGTGGTTCAGTGGAAGTGGCATTGTCGCTGCACCCTGTCAGCAAAGTCAGACCCAAGGTCGCTATCAATAGTGCACTAAAAATTCTTTTCAAAGGGCATCCTCCATTTAAACGTCTGATGCTTCATTTTTCATGAAGATCGACTTGATCTCAGTAAACAATTCATTCAGTCTTTCGATTTCCTGATCATTAAAGTCTTCAAGTTTTTCAAGCATCAGCTCAATCATTTTCTTTTGCTGGTTAGCGAAAAAGCCTTCACCCATTTCGGTCATCTTCAGCAGTACCACCCGGCGGTCGGCTGGAGATAAAATACGCTCAATATAGCCTTCCTCAATCAATTTATCGGCGAGAACTGTCAGGTTTGGCTTGGAAATCATCAGCTTCGATCCATAATAGGACATGGGCTTCTCGCCCTCCGTGCTTACAAAGAATAAGAGTTCCATTTGTTGTCGAGTAATCTCGCAACTGCCAAGATCCTTCGAAAATTTCTTATGAAGCACCGGCACCAAAGTCATTATGGATTCAATCAGAATTCTCCGGTCCATCCTCAGCCTCCATTCCGTTATGGTTATAATATTAAATAGTTATGTTTAGTAACTATTATAGAATGTAACATTTGTATGAGCTAACGTCAATCCAGCAAAATAAGGAAATTGCGAGACTGTTAACGAGGCATCAATAGGTGCTGGCCGCCATCTCCAGCCTTCCAATCCAAAAAAAAATATGCCGATGGTCACTTCAACCACCAGCATCTCTCCTACATTCACTTACTCTAAAAAGACTTCTCATTCCACAAAGTCACATCCAAATCCACCTGTCCAGCAGCATCCACTTCCACACCCTCCGCTTCGAGCAATCGCTTTTGCGTTATAAACGCTTCAGGGGCACTGAGTGCAATCTTACCCTGGGCATTGACGACCCTGTGCCAAGGCAAGCCCTGACTGCTGCTCATTGAATGGAGAATCCGCGCCACTTGACGGGCAGCCCTGGGGTTTCCTGCCAAAAGTGCAACTTGGCCATAAGTTGCCACTTTGCCCAGTGGAATGCTTTTTATGATTTCAATGGTGCGTTCTGTAAATGGTGTCATGGTTCCGCAGCCCCTTTGCACTAATTTTAGTCAAGTTGCTAGCCCTACGGTTTATTAACAGCTGATTTCTTCCTGGCCTTTTTCTCTTCAGCAAGCCTTTGATTCTCCTCGACCCGAAACAGCACAATTCTGCGGATCAAGTCGAAAGGAATGGGCTGATCAAGGGGAAACTGAACTGAGCCTTTCGCCCACTTGTAGGCGGAGATTTCATCTTTAAAAGCCTCAATCCCGCTTGGCGCGGGATAAAAACCAATATGATTTTTAAAGGCGGCAAAATGCACCAGATTGCCATGAAAGACAAACGTCGGCATCTGGTAGCTGAAGGACTCTGTGGCATCTGGCGCAGCCTCCCGAATAACTCGTCGAATCTCTCTCAGCCGTTCCTGCAGCACAGGCTCACATTGAGAGATGTAGTCGTCTATAACACTGGATTGTCCTGACATATATATCACTACCCCAAATTTAATTTTGTGATGTTCATGTTAAAGAATTGTATAACGAGATGGATCCATTCTAATTTCTGCACCCAAAGATCTTGCCATAGAAAGATATTCAGTTTCAGCAAGATCGTCACGTTTCCCGGAACCTAATGCCACAACTTCCCCGGCGGCTTCCCAGTTCATATAGCGGCAGATAGTCCTGTAATGGGCGACAAGGGCCTCCATTGCCCACTCGTCCTCATCAGCCCCGGCACTGATCAAGCAGACTTTCTTGGAGGTTGCTCTCATGGCAGAATTGATGGCGTAAAAACGATCTACAGCGCGTTTGAGCTGCGCCGTCATTCCAAAATAGTAAAGCGGCGTCACTAAAACAACCGCCTCTGCTTCCTGGAGATGTGGATAAATCTGCGACATATCATCCTCATGAACGCAGTTGCCGCTGATTATTCTACAGTGATCACAGCCAAGGCACGCTTCAATCCTCAGTTTAGCCGTATCAAATCTCAGAATCTCATGGCCAGCTTCAGTGGCGCCAGCGCAAAACTCGTCCGCTAATAGAGCTGTCGTTCCATTCGAGTGCGGGCTTCCTGTCAAAATAATGATTTTCATATTATCCCCCTGAAGATAAATTTGTTCATATCTTATGCCTTGGAAGACAATGGGCAAACGTATTACCCTATTCATCCCCTTTATAGCGAGCGCTGAAACGGGAAATTATGACGTTAATTGAAAAAAGAAGATGGCATCCCCACATAGGCTTTAAGATCCCATCTTCCTGATAACTTATAACTGAGCGGCGTACTACTTTCTCTTTCCCCCGCGCTTTACAAAATCCTGCTCGATCTCTGCCTTCCAGTCCTCGGTCAGTTCCCGATTCGCCCGCACCGCGCTGACGGCTTCACTTACAGATCTGAAGTTCAGCTGCGTCCCAGCTTCATCCGCATGGTAATTGGCTGCGCGGTCGGCATTTATCCCAAACTTGGCCGCTGTCTTGATAGCGTCAATGTTGGCTCCGAGGAAAATAAACTCCCAGCCATAGCGTTCTTTTTGATGGCGAATCATATCGTAAATCTTTTTATACGTATACTCTTGGCTGGCGTTTTCCATGCCGTCCGTAGTAATAACGAAAAGAACCTTGTCCGCCCGGGCTTCCGGCGCAGTGTGACGGTGAACATTGATGAGTTTTTGGATCGACTGGCCGATTGCATCCAGCAGCGCGGTCGTCCCTCGAACGTAGTATTCTCGTTCTGTGATTGGACGTATCCCTTTCAGCGGGATTCTGTCGTGAAGCAGCTCGTATCGGTCGTCAAAGAGCACCGTGGTGATCACGGCATCGCCGGGTTCCTGCTTTTGCTTTTCTATCATGGCGTTGTACCCGCCTATGGTGTCGCTCTCAAGCCCCGCCATTGATCCGCTGCGGTCCAGGATAAAAATCAGTTCGGTGAGGTTTGCGGCTTGCGTTTTATTTCCCATTGTTTCAGTCATAGCTTTCATAATTTAAAACCTCCCTGGTATTGGATGCCTTAAGCATACCAATTTCGGGAGGTCGAAGGGTCGCCTTGGAAGCGACAATTTAAACTTTCTAAAACGCGCCAATATATCGAAATCAGGTTTGATCCTTACGCGCCGAGCAGCGCTTGATCATAGGCGAACAGGACCTCGTTGATTTTGAAGATGTCGTAGATTTCCATTTCAATGAAATAGGAGATGATGAGGTCAAAGCGGCTGCTGCGGGACAGGGTGTAGCCTGCTTTGCTTAGCAGCTCCTTGGTCTCTCCCAGGTCCAGTCTGAGGGAAATGGCAAAGGCAATGGCTGTCGCCTTGCTGGGGCTGTACTCCGGCTGGCTTCTGATCTTCGAAAACAGGCGCCGGTCAATGTTGGCCTTCTTGTAGGCCTCCACGTCCGTCATGCCCTTCTCGTCGATCAGCCTCAGGAGCATTCCTGAAAATGATTCGTCCAGCCGGTCCAGACGCTCCTCCAGAGAGAGCTGTTTACTAATGGATGCCGAGGGGCGATTCATGTAGTCCATAGAACTAATGTCAAACTCCCGCAAACTGCGGCTGCTTTCTCTAATACTGTGCTCATCCACATAATGATCGTCTATATACTGATCAATCGATTCGACCAGCTTCTGGCTCAGGACAAACGCCTTCTTGTCGAACAGCACCAGGTATACCTCAAGCTCATGCTTCATTAAAAACTCGCTGATGGCCGTTATAGCCACGCGTAAGGCTTCCTCTTTTGGATAGCCGTAAATGCCTGAGGAAATCAAAGGAAAGGCGATCGAATGTAAATTACTTTCTACGGCCAACGTCATGGAACGGATGTAGCAACTTCTCAGGAGCTCTTCTTCCCTGTTCCCGCCACCCTGCCAGATGGGTCCAACCGCGTGAATGACGAATTTTGCCGGAAGCCGGTAGCCTTGGGTGATCACCGCGCCGCCCACGGCACAGCTGCCTATACGGTTACAATCGGCCTGGAGCTCTCTTGGTCCTGCCGCCTCAAAGATGGCACCACACACACCGCCGCCCATCTGCAGTCCTGTATTGGCCGCATTGACAATGGCGTCCACCTTCATTTTGGTAATGTCATTTCGAACAAACTTTAAGGGCATTGGATCAGCCTCCTGGTCACAATGAGTAAAGGGTGGTGGAACTCGGGTTTGATAGGCACTAGCCGCTGACACCGAGTTTATCCTTCTTTTTCCCATCTTACCACTTTTATGCTACCAAGAGGTACCCCTATTTAAATTTCTCTAATGGCTCAGTGCTAAAACGCTGCAACCACACTGCCTTCATAGGTTGACTCGATAAACGCCTTGACTTCCTCACTCTGGAGGGCTGCGAGAAGTGCTTTGAGGGCTTCGTTGTTCTCTTCGCCGGCTCTGATCGCCAAAATATTGGCGTATGGAGACTCTGCGCCTTCGACGAGGAGACCATCAGCCACAGGATTTAGACCTGCTTCAATGGCGTAGTTGCCGTTGATTACCGCAGCATCGACATCCTGGAGGACACGCGGCAATTGAGCGGCCTCAATGGCCTTAAACTTTAAGTTCTTAGGATTTTCAACAATGTCGAGCTCTGTCGCGTCGAGACCGCTGTCCTCGGAAAGGGTGATGAGGCCGTTGGCTTCAAGCAGGATCAGCGCCCGGCCGCCGTTGACCGCGTCGCTCGGGATGGCAATGACGGCGCCTTCCGGCAGCGCGTCGGCTGATTCGACTTTCTCGGAATAGAGGGCAAGAGGCTCAACATGAACGTTGCCGGCGGAGACGACTTCAGTCTGATGTTCTGCGTTGAAGTCATCCAGGTAAGGCTGGTGCTGGAAGAAGTTGGCGTCGAGCTCGCCGTCATTGAGAGCGAGGTTGGGCTTGACGTAGTCGGTAAACTCGACGACCTGGAGCTCAATGCCTTGAGCGAGAAGGTCGTCCGCCACAAGAGCAAGCAGCTCTGCGTGAGGTACCGGCGTTGCGCCGACCTTCAGAACGGTGGTTTCAGCAGCAGCCGGTGTTTCCGCAGCTGTTGTCTCAGTGTTGGCGCCGCATCCCGCGAACAGGACAAGGGCAAGGATGAGGATGAGTGACAATAACAAAGATTGTTTTTTCATAGTGGTTAACCTCCTGGTTTCTGTTTATTATGATGAACGCTTCGCGAGGATTCTCCCCGCCGCGAAGTTTCCAATCCACTGGGTGCCTTGCACCAGCAGGATGATGACCGCTACCGCGGCGATCATGACATCCGTTTGAAAGCGGTGAAACCCGAACCGGATGGCCAGGTCCCCCAGACCGCCGCCGCCTATTGCCCCCGCCATAGCTGAGTAGCCTATGATGTTGATGACCGTCAGCGACATCCCCAGGATCAGGGACGGCAGCGCTTCCGGCAGCAGCGCCTTGGTCACCAGCTGCCAGTGGGTCGCGCCCATGGCGACCACGGCTTCAATTGTGCCATCATCCACTTCTTTGAGGGCGTTTTCCACCACCCGCCCAACGAATGGCGCAGCGCCAATTGCCAGCGGGATAATTGTCGCCGTTGTGCCAATGGTCGTCCCCACCACCACCCTGGACAGCGGGAACAGCAGAATCATCAAAATGATGAAAGGGAAAGATCTCAACACATTGACCACCCCGTCCAGAACGCTGTAAAGCAGCGGCTTCGGATAAAGTCCATTTTTGGGAGTCAGGTAAAGTAAAATGCCTATACCGAGTCCAATGGCCAGCGCAAAGAGGCTGGACAAAACCACCATGTAGATCGTTTCGAGCGTAGGTTGAATAAGCAATTTCATCAGAGTCACGCGCTCGCCTCCTTTCTGAATTTCGCATTTGACTTAATCCCTGTTATTACCCCATTCTCAATTGTAGCAATCCTGTCGCAGACCTGATGCATAATGTCGTGCTGATGGGAGATCATGACTATAGTCAGACCCCGCTGATCCCTCAGTTTCAGCAGCAGCTTCAGAATGGACTGGGTAGTCTCAGGGTCCAGGGCGCTGGTTGCCTCGTCACTCAGAAGGATCTCCGGATTCGACGCCAGCGCCCGGGCTATAGCCACCCTTTGCTTTTGTCCGCCGCTGAGCTGCCCCGGATAAGAATCCCGTTTTTCCCAAAGCTCGACTTCCTTGAGGAGCCCCTCTACCCTACGCTCAATTTCGATTTTATCAACACCATCAATTTCCAGTGGAAAGGCTACATTATCCCGAACTGTTCTTGAACTGAGAAGATTGAAGCCCTGAAAGATCATGCCTATGTTTCTGCGCTGCTTTCTCAGCGCCTGCAGGGTCATCCGTGTAATATCCGCGCCGCCAATAAGCACTTCCCCTTGGTCCGGCTGCTCCAGGCCATTGATGGTTCGGATCAGCGTACTCTTTCCGGCGCCGCTTTTTCCCACGATCCCAAAGATTTCGCCTTTCTCGATCTCCAGAGAAATTTGCGATAGTGCCTGAAAGTCCGCGCCGTTCGCTTGTCGAAATTTTTTTGTTATATTTTGAAATTTAATCATTTTTTTCCTCCTCTGCCAAATAAAAAAACCTCAAGCGCATCACAGCGAAGAGGTTTATAGACCGTGTTGCCCCATCGCTGTCAGCAGTACCACCTTGCCTTACGGCAGGTTGGCGCAGGATCATCGAGCTGACTCTCTCCCCTGACTCTTGATATGGCTGTTTAAGTTGTTGAAATGAATACTAACACATCTGAAAATGTTTTGCAATACTCAAGTGAAATAGTCGGAATATTTTTTCTTTTCAAGATGAAGAATGCTGAATTGGAAATCAATAGGCCAGAGGCCTCTAAGACCAATTCAGCATCCTTCTTCCTGAGTGCAGCCTCCCGGCTGCCCTTAAACTCAATTAGTTAATCCTGTTGAGTCTCAGTCTTCTCAACGAAAACCTCCATCCCTGGATACAATGCTCTAATCTCATCCAGCATTTCAGCAGCAAGAGCTTCAGAATCCAGCTGCCCAATCTCCATGAAAAAGAGGTCACTTTCCGTCACAGAAGGCAAAATCCTGCGCTGTGGATACTGATTCATGATGGTTTCTTCCAAGATCGCAAGCCCTTCGCCACGCGGCATGTCCACAGTTCGAACTCGGTAGCGCTCTAAAACTGTTGTTGCCTCAGAAGACGTTTCTACCTCCACCACCAGACTTGCAGGTGACGCCATTTCGCGTATTTCGTATGAAATAGACTCCGCAAACACAATCATGAAGCGGACCGTGGAATCATCCAGCGTGACAACAGGATAGACCGCCGTTACAAGCGGACTCTCCTTAATTTTTTCAAAATCCTCTATCGCCGAGAGCATTCTGACCCCGCTGATTTCAAACAACAGAGTTTCAGGCTTATGCGCATAGACGACCTTATAGGCACTGGCAAGGTCTTGTGACGCGCCGTCCTGGTCGAAATGGATGACGAACTGCGCCTTTCCGTTTTGAGTTTGAGTGCTGATTCCACTGATGTCAGTGCCATCTGTAACCATTCCGCCGCTTGCCTTGCCATCTGTGAAAGTCAGTATTTTGACCAACTGACCCAAAATTGGGATCTCTGACAATTTACTTGCGAACATGGGTGAAGCATTGAGGCTGCCTACAAAAATCAACAGCGCTGCAGCTGCAGCATAAAGGACACGCCTAGGCGCCTGCGAAGACTTCCGGTCGCCTGAATTAATTTTTTGTGTCGCAGTCTGCTTGTCACGCTGCCCCTCAAGAATCGCATTATTTATGACCTCATCCAATTGCTCAGGTACCTTTAACTCACGATAATCCATTTTCATATGATTTAATGCTTGAATTCGCTTATTCAAACACTTCGACCTCCTTTAACTCAATTCTCAGCCGCTTCACTATTCTGTGCAGTTGGCTCTTCACCGTACCCAGCGGCATTTCCATAATTCCTGCAATTTCTTCGAGCTTCAGATCTTCAAAGTATTTCAGATGAATCAGTTTTTTCTGCGTCTCATCCATTCCCTGAATGGCCTCTCTCAAATCCATAACAGCCTCTGTATCAATGCCCTGATGAACGGATTGTACTTCCCAGACTTCAGGAACTTGCGCTACATTTTCTTTTTTTCTGAGCACATCCACTGCACAATTGATCAGGATCCGGATCAGCCAGCTTTTCATATAAGCATCCTCTTTCAGGTTTACCAGATTGACAATGGCCTTGTATGTGGCCTCCTGAACCACGTCCAACGCATCATGCTCATTCTTGACATAGCTGTATGCAATACGGTAAAGCTGGAGTTTATTTTCTTGTATTAACTGGATCAGGACTGCTTCCCTATCCTGAAGCTGATTTTTCTTTTTTCCAAACACCTATTCGATCCCACCTTTTAAAATTCACCCATTAGACCTTCGAGACGATCAAAAGGTTTCACCATTAGAATAAAAAACCATCAGCAAATATTTCTGCCGATGGTCCCATCATCCCACACTTCCTCATAAAGGTCGCGTCATATGCATAACAGTAATATTGGTCTTGGTCCCGCCCGGATAGATGAAGAAGACAGGGTCAAAAGGCCAAAGGCGCTGAAGGTGGAAGAAGGTGTCTGCGGCGGGTGCCTATCAACCCCTTCTTCCGCCACATTACTTCCCCACCAAATGCCGCATCGCCGCTATGGGTTCATAAAACAGCATCCTAGGCCCTGAATACCGCATGACATCCCGGATCCGGTCCCTCATCTCAGGGCTGTAGCAATGCACTGGGCACTTAGAGCAAAACGGTTTCTCAGACCCAAATTTGCATTGCTCTAACCGGGTTAATGCGTAAGATGTCAATGCGCTGCATTCAGTGCAGACGGATGCCTTATTGTGATGCCCTTTGCAGTAGATGTCGATCATTTTATTCACGACTCTTTTTTCCATCTCTATTCTGTCCTTGTCCATAGAAATCACCTTTTACATATTTACCAATTTAAAATCCAGGTAAACCATGGAATATTGAACGATAAAAAAACCATCGGCAAAAACAAAAGCTCTGCCGATGGTCCCAAATCGCCACAATTCTCCTAAAGGTCAATTCGTCTGCCTTCCTCCGCCGAGAGGTAAGCGGCGTACACCAGCTTCACACTTTCCGCTGCCAGATCAAAGTCGCTGACCGGGCGGCGGTCAAAGGCGACACACTCGACAAAATCCTGAAGCTCGCCAGTATAGCCTCTGAGAACTTCATCCGACACAAAGGAGCGGTTCCACCCCAGCTTGTTCGGAATCATTTCCGCCAGATAAATGTCCTCAATCTTCTCCTCATCCAGGAAATAGGTCTGGAAGTAATCCGTAGGGGCGACGTTGCAATTGAAGGTCGCATCGTTCGCGTAGACATCAATATAGGTCTTCGTTCCGCCCAGATAGGTATCCGAGCCTATGACCAGGGCTTTCGTCCCGTCCGAAAAGGTCAAGGTGACGGTGATGGTGTCCTCCACATCCACAGGGTTGGCGCTGAGGTGCCTGCGTTCTTCCTCGGTAAGCGTAGGAACCACATACCCGGCATCCGCCGTGACACTGACCACCTTCAGGTCCTCGCCCTTTGAGGCAGCCTCAGTCTTCTTCAGCCAAAGCATGCCGGTCAGCGGATGGATCGCGTTACGCATGAGCGGCCCTCCGCCGGTTTTACTCCAGAGTCCCGCGACTGCCGAACTGGATCCTTTGAGGCTGGCCTCTCCTTTCATGAACAAAATACGGCTGCCTTTGGCAGTAATGAAGTCTGCGGCTTTTCTGATGTTTGGCGCATAGACAAAGTTCTCAGCATACATGAAATGCTTGCCGCTGGCCTCGATAATTTCTTTGGCCTTTTCCAGCTCTTTGCAGACAGCTTCAAACATTTGGCGTTTTGAGACGTTTTTGCCAATCAGCTCCGGATCACCTGTCTCACCAAAATAACCTGTAAATGGCTTTTCACAGATGACGTGCTTTCCGGCACCCATGGCGTCGTAAACCATCCCAGGGTGAAGCGACGGCGGGGTTACAATATCAATGATGTCAATTTCAGGGTCATTGATGGCTTCTTTATAATCTGTGATAACTTGCTCAATGCCGTACTTTTCTTTGAGTGCCAAAGCCTTTTCAACATCGACGTCGACCAGCGTCTTGATTCGGACATCCACACCATGAATTTTTTCATAACCGTTAAGGTGCAGGACCGCGCCGTAACCTCCGCCCACCAGCGCAATAGTCACTTCCCTTTTCGCCATTTGAACCCCTCCTGAGCTTTCACTTTTTCGTGCATCCCAAAAATGTCAATACATAATGACGGTTGACCATGTTTATACACGATTTACTGAATCGTTTCAGTAAATCGTTTTAATAGTATTTTAAGCGGGCAGGTTCCGTTTGTCAATTGGGTTCAACAACGAAATAGAAAGTTATTAAATTGTCAATTACGAACCGCTGAATCGTTTCAGTAAATTCTTTGACACAGTCTCTCAAAACCGAGTATAATGATGTAAACCTCCAGACTTATGATTTTAAGCGCGCTGAATAAGCGCTTCGTGAGATGGACGACGAGCTGAGTATCGATGCCATCGGCATATATGCTTTACCAATTCATATTAAGCAGGTGATCCCATGAAAAAATCCACGCAAAAACGCGTGACCCTAAAGCAAGTTGCGGCCCATGCAGGCGTCTCCCTGACGACGGCTTCTATGGCCCTTAACGGAAACCCGAGCATCCCTGAAGCGACCTGCCAAAAGGTTTATAAAGCAATAGAGGAACTGGGCTACGTCTACGACCGGGGCGCGGCCAGCCTTCGCTCAAGCACTGCCGGTTCGGGCGCAATTGGCATCATAGTGACGGATCTGGTGAATCCTTTCTATACGGAACTATTGATTGGCATTCAGCAAAAACTTAACGAAACAGAGCAGACGTCACTGCTTGGAACCACCTTTGACTCCTGCGAGGTGCAGGATAGAATGATCTCCATGATGCTCGAGTACAGGATCAGCGGCTTATTGCTCTTCGCTGCGCCGGGTACCAGCAGTGAGGTGATTCAGCGCATTCAGCGTTTTGGGATTCCGGTAGTGTTGATCAATCGCTTATTCCCTGATCTGCCTTGTGATTATATTGGAGTTGATAATGTCCAGGGGGGGTACGACGCCACCAGGCAATTGCTGGCCCTAGGACACAAGCGTATTGCGTTCATAGGCGGCAACCGCCAGCTCTATACCTGGCATGGCCGCCTTCAAGGGTATCAGCAGGCGCTGAATGAATTTGGGATCGAATTCGACCCTGAACTTACTCCGGAAAGTCTGTGCAACCGGGATGAAGCGCCCAACCTGATCGAGCACCTCTTTAATCTCCAGGATCCGCCAACCGCCCTATTTTCCTACAACGATACCATAGCCATAGGCGCCATGATGGCGCTCAAAGCCAGAGGGATTATGCCCGGAAAGGATGTCGCAGTCGTAGGTTTTGACGACATTCCGGAAGGACTTTCCTTCAGCCCTTCCCTCTCCACAGTGACCGCCCACCCAAGGCTTCAGGGCGCCAAAGCAGTTGAGCTGCTGCAAAGCCGGATCTCAAATCCCGGCATACCCATCCAGAGCATTGTTATGCCCACCGAGCTGGTTCTGAGGGAATCGTCGGGGGAACACCTCAAATGAGAAACCGGGTGTCAGACACCGAGTTTCCCTGACACCCAGTTTCTCTCTTCAAATTGAAAACCGGGTGTCAGCGGCCTTTTGCCTATTGACACCCGGTTTTCTCGTCAGAAAAGGATCCGAAAACATTAAAAAGCCCCTGTGCCATACGGCACAGGGGCTTTGGTCTCAAAGACTATCTTACGATTTCGATATTCTCAGCTTGTGGACCTTTTTGACCTTGAGCAACGTCAAACGTTACTTTTTGGCCTTCTTCCAATGCTCTGAAACCAGTAGCATTGATTTGTGAGTAGTGAGCAAAGACGTCTTTGCCATTCTCATCTGTGATAAAGCCGAAGCCTTTGTCTGCGTTAAACCATTTTACTGTACCATTCATAATAGGTACCTCCTAATTTTTTAGTCTTAAACCTTGGCAATGAAAATAACATAGACTTTTAAAATCAGAGGGCCCAACTGAACGGACACCAATTCTAAAACCATTTGTCAAATCATTTGCTCTTCATTTAAGCAACAACTCATACTAACACGCAGAGACCACAATGTCAAATGTTATTTTCAATGTTTAAATCAAGGACTCCAAAGCCTTAAGGAACTGATCCATCTCTTCGTCCGTACCTATGGAAACCCGCAGATGATCGTCGATGAGCGGCTTCTTGAAATAGCGCACCAGGATTCCCATTTCCCTCAGTCCGGAAAACAGTTCTGCTGCCGCCTTGGTCTCATGGCTGATAAAGATGAAATTGGCCTTGGATGGCACCACCTCAAAACCCATTGTCTTCAGTCTGGCGACAACGCGCTCCCGTGTGTTGATAATCCGGTTTCGAGTCTCATTGAAGTAATCGTGATCCAGGATCGCAGCCTTGGCGCCTGCCATAGCAATCCGGTCCATGGTGTAGGAGTTGAAGGAGTTTTTGACCCTGTTGAGGCCGTCGATCAGCTGATCGCTGCCTATGGCGAAACCGACACGCAAGCCAGCCAGGGATCTGGATTTTGACAAGGTGTGAACCACCAGCAGATTATCGTATTTAGGCACGAGATCTACCGCAGATTCACCGCCAAAATCGATGTAGGCTTCATCCACAACGACCACAATGTCTGGATTGGAGGCGACGATCTGTTCAATTTCAGCTTTAGTTAAGGCGCGGCCGGTTGGGGCGTTGGGGTTGGGGATGAGGATCCCATCGGCACCCAAATCGCCTTTGGAAGCCAAATCCAAGTAATCATCCACTCTGACGGAAAAATCTTCAAGAAGCGGAATTTCCCTGTACTCCGTCTGGAACAGATTCGCGTAAACCGGATAAAAGCTGTAGGTAATATTCGGGAACACAATATACCGACCGGTGAAATACGCAGGAAACACAAAGGCCAGGACCTCGTCGGAACCGTTGCCCATAAAGACATTGGTCGCGGTGAGGATCGCCGACTCGCAGTCCATTAGGCTGTTGAAGTAGTCCGCAATGGTAACGCGCAGATCCGTCGACTCCGGATCCGGATACAGCCGCAGCTGATCCATGGGTACACTTCGAATAGCCGCCTCTACCTTTTCGGAAGGCGGATAAGGATTCTCGTTGGTATTCAGTTTGACATACTTTTTATCTTTCGGCTGTTCGCCGGGAATGTAGGGCTCTAGACCAAGTGCCAGCTGGCTTAAGAAATTTTTCATACAGAACCGCACCTTTTCTGTTTTTTAGCATCTTACCACGCCTTCAGTTCACTCGTCAATCGCCTTCGTCTCAACCCTGACCATGAATTCATAGCCTTGAGGGACCTCACCCGGCACATCCTGGGGTGAAAAGCTGTAAATAGCCTGTCTGCCGTGGTGCCTGACCGCCATATCCAGGTGCAGCAGCGCGATCCCAATATCGATCTGATTCATCTTGCCATAGAGAGCCCCGCGGAGCATATTGAGCCTTTCACGGCTGAGGATCAAGCCCTCAGGAGTCCCACTGACAAACCAAGGCTGGGAGTTTGAGGCGGATGGTGCCAGTCTCACCGCCTCCACCAGCGCGTCATGACCTGTCACACTCGACATTTCGTGGGGCAGCTTTCGCTTAAAATCGTCAGGCCGTTCTCTGTGAACGGGCTCATTGGGCGCGCCAAAAGCGAGCATGATGACAAAATCAAGCCCATTCTGCTGGAGTGCAACCTGCTTACTGGGTTTCGCCATCCCCAGCCAGCAGCTGCCCAGCGCTTTATGGGACAAGTACAGGTCAATTTGCTGGAGCAGATAGCCCGCATTCATAAGATAATTAGGCTTTGCCTCCGAATAGAGGCAAATATAATGTGGGGCTTTGATAGGCAGGAGATTTTTGACATCACCGGCACTCAGGTAAGTGAATTCGTACTTGATGTCATCAATCAATGGCACCGCCGACTCGGCGAAAGCTTTGACCTCCATCAGTACGGACTCTGGCAATGGGGTTAGATCAAACCTGCGTACAGATTTTCGCTTGTAAATATTTTGGTAGAGCTCCTGGTTAATCATAGTAAGCCTCCGCTTGACAATATTGTTTGTTGAATCAGTTAAATGTTGCCTGACGCTTAAGATGAAAAGCGGGATCAATAGGCCAAAGGCCGCTGACGCCCTCATCCACACACTGTTATTTACCCCAAGCTTCTTCTAGGGCCTGCAGAAACACCCGGATAGGCTGAGCGCCCGAAACGGAGATCCGGTCATCAATTAAGAAGTTCGGCACGCTTCTGATCCCAAGCTCACGGGCTCTTAGCTGATCACGGCGTACTTCTTCTCCAAACTGACCTGTGCTCAGCACCTTCTGAACCTCTTCCCCATTCAGCCCTACTTCCTCTGAAAGGGTCATCAGAACTTCATGGTCGCCTATATTGAGGCTTTCTGTGAAATGCGCCTTCATCAGTCTCTCAGTGATTTCATCCATCAGATTGACTGTTTTCGCATAATGCGTCAATCTATGGGCATCGAACGTATTGGTTTGGATTGCCTCTTCCATATGATAGTCGAGTCCCATCATTTTGGCCTGCATGGTGACATTTTCAATGTTTGCCTTCGCTGCTGCCTTTGTAATATTGTATTTCACCACGAGGTGATCTACAAGATTGATACTGACATCCCGCCTTGAGTTGGGATCCAGTTCAAAGCTTCTAAACACGACGTCAACTGCTTCCCGGTGCTCAAATTGCCTCAGGGCTTCTTCAAACCTTCTCTTACCCATATAGCAAAAAGGACATACAAAATCAGACCAAATTTCTATTTTCATTCTACGCTTGCCATCCATAATTTTACTCTCCTTCACCCTTATAATATTTCTTTGACCCTTCCAACCAGACCATTCTCAAGCATAACTTTGATGCCGTGGGGATGCGCTGGTGATTTCGTCAGGATCCGCTGGACGACCCCCTCAGTCAAAGCACCGCTGCGCTGATCCTGTTTTTGGACGATCCGCACTTTGGAACCTATTTTAATCTCGCTTTTACTATAGTTTACCATATTTAGATCACAATCCTTCTCTTCTCCAATTCTCAAGCCAATTTCACACTAAAGGAAAAATGGTGTCAATGTGAAGTCAATGACTGACTTTCACCGGCACCATTCTCAAATAGGTGGGCACTGATCCTCTTCCTGAATCATGAAGGGGCGTCAGAAGGTGTCACCCTCAAACCCCCTCCATGTCAAGAATGATGGATCTATTTCTCACGCATATACATCATGTCCAGGTTGATCCAGTAATGCATCTGATCTTCTTTGACATTGACATTGAAGTCAATATTATTAAAGACCAGCAGCACTTCAATTTCAGGGCTCTCTAACTTATGGCTCATTTCTTCAAGGGTTCCTTCATTATAAGATCGAGAACTCAGTTCGTAATTTGCTGAGATACGGTCAAAATAAGCACGCATGCTCTCTTCCAGAATAACCTGATCATTTAGCATAATTTCAAGGGTTGGCATACCGCTCATAGAGTCGACAATCCAGTTGATTTTGTAGGTTCCCCTGTCGCCTTCCACTACAGTGACTGCGCTGCCAGGTACCTTTCCTTCAACATTTTGAAGTTTGACTGCCCAGCGGTAGTCCTCAATCTCAAAGGCGCCATTCGCCAGCATGAGAGAGACCCCCATAACTTCCTGAGGCGCTTCTCCAAAGTAGTCTTCAGGATCCGGCCAGATCTGTTCGAATCCCAACTGTGTTTTAAAACTATTAGGTTGGCCAAGTTCTTTGCTGAACCACGCAGGGAGTTTCGCACTCTCTGCGTAGGCAAGGAAGGTGACCGAATCCGTAATAGCTTCCCTTACGGATCGTTCAGGCTCTTGTACCGCCGGCACCAGTGCACCGTCCCTCAGAATATTTTCTGAAACCAGCAAATTTTCCAAACGGCTGATTTGAGATCTGACAGGCAGGGAATGATAGCCCACCAGCGGTAATACAGACACCAAAGCGGCCCCTGAGACCAAAAGTGCAATCAGCACATGGGCTTTACCCTTCCTGAGAATTAAAAGCACCACCGCTGCCACAGAGACAATCCACATGAGGAGGAAAGAATACTCGACGCTTTTCATCCCAAAGCGATTCAGCTGTACAATCAGTGCCCAAGCCTCAAAGGCGAGGATCAGGAGCGCTGCAAACGGATAGAACCTGCGATAGAATTTCGCCAAATTCGACGTATTGTGGGTCACCATAATATGAAGCCAAATGCCCCCCACCGCATAACTGGTAGCAATCCCGGCAAGCCGCATGAAGGATGCCCCCTGGCCGGCTACGAGCGTCTTTCCAGTCCAAATCAACAGAACCACGGTCAGCGCCAAGGCTATTGGGATCATGATAAATTCAAACAAGACTTCAATAAACCGTGGCTGCTTCTGGAGATTTTCGCGTCTGTCGTCGACTACACCCTTCCTGAAGTCCGGAAAGTAGCCCACAAAAATGGTATAGGTCAGGAACCCTACTATTGTCCCAATATATTGATAGACCTTGCTGCTCATTTGCCTGTAAAGCAGTGCCTGGACGGCCCCGGCCACACCGGAGGTGCCAGCCATGATGACCGCGCCATAGATCAGCGCAATGAAAAACGCCTTATGCGTCATTAAAAACGCACGGGAGAAGTCCGACTGTTCCTTGGGCTTCGCCGCGAGAATAATGAAACTGAGCACGCTGACCGCTATGACCACGGAAACACGGGCAGCCGCCAAGCCGGAAACTCTGACGATCATATTTGCCCAGCGGTCCGGCTCACTGCCGCCAAAGAAATACAGCAGCAGGAACGTTACAATGACTGAAGCCACACCCAGCAGGTTCGCGATTAGAAACGCCTTGGCAGTGTTAAATTTGACCTTTGCCGCCGTTATGGCCGCAAGACTGAAGATGGCACCTACCGCAAAGGCGAGATGCAGACAGTTGAACAGGAAATTGTACGCTTCCTGTTCAGGCCAATCCAGCTGAATCCGGATCATGGTGACCACGGCGAAGCCCACGGCGCTGGCAATGGACGCTGGAAAAGTCTTGAAAGTTCCGATTGCACTTTCGAAAACTTTAGAGATTGAACGGGTAAAAGCACTCATTATAGTCACCTCCAATAAGTTTAAACCTATAAGCAAAATTGGATAAGACCGATCCACGTGACAACGTTCATTAATAATCGTTATCACTTAGTTGTTAGACTCATAATTGCTCATTTTTGTTCCTTCCAGTCCAACAGAAAACCGACCTACAAAGGTCGGTTACGCTGCCGGCTCCCCAAAGATCAAGCGTCCAAATAAGACTTTGGTTCACAGCCTCCTTATGTAACTGGCGCTTCATAGAAAGCGTGGATCTCATGATATATATACCATTTTTGATCGCCTTTAATCGTTTTCAGAGCATTTTGCCGATGGTCGCAGTTCAAACTACCCGCCAAAGCAAGTGTCACCGCTGCCGCCAGCCGGCTGTATGCTTCCCCATATCAGGCATTAATAACTTCCCTCGCGCAGCCAGTCTACCCACTTCGCCACGTCCCGCTTGCCCTGAACATAGCCCAGCAGATAGCTCGCAGCAAGTTTTTCATAGTCCGTTTCACGGTTGGAAATGGGCATCTGATCCGGATAGACCAAAAAGGCCTTGCCCTCCAACTCAAGCTCTTTAAGTTCTTCAAGGGTCCTGTTGTAAGTGGCGCAGCGGTCAAACATGGCCTCGACCACCAGCGGATACCGACGATAATAGGATTTAATCAGACCGCCAAACTTCGGCGGTTTTTTGCTGTACCCTTTTTCACGTGTCAGAATGACAAAGAACTTCTTAAAGCCATCCTGCTTCGCAATATCCAGTGCAATTCCCCCTCCGGGGCCTATGCCGCCATCCACCAAAACCTGACCGCCAAAGCGGGTCGGAGGCATAAAGATTGGTATAGACGAGGAGGCTCTGACAATTTTCATCAGGTCATGGATCTCATGAATATCCTCATTTTTAAACACCACAAATTCGCCGCTGTCTCGATCAAACGCCCCAATACGAAGTCGCGCGCTGTTTCTCTGAAAAGTCTCAAAGTCAAAAGGCAGCGCGCCGCCCCGAACGGGTGTCTGCTCATAGATATAGTCCGACCTGAAGTAACCCTCGCCTTTGAAAAAAGACTTCCAGCCGCCAAACTCCGGATCCCGCACCAGATCCACAAAGGAGCGCTTCGCACGCTCAATGTCCCTGGACAGGTAATTAACGCTGTGACTGGCACCGGCCGAGATCCCTGCAACATAGTCAAAATAAAGCTGATTTTCCAGCAAGTTGACGAGAAAACCGGCCGTATAGCTGGCCCGCATGCCTCCGCCTTCAAAAATCAACGCGGTATCTTTGATATTGCTTTCCAATTGATCTAATGGTTCTTCTTTATTGGTCATAAGTCGTCAAACTCCTTACTCAACAGCAAATGCTATGCCCAAATAAGCGCCGGTTACGGACCCCGGATTCACGGCAACCTCCAGCGGTGTTCCCGCTGCTACAACCTGACCGCCTTGTGCGCCACCCAATGGTCCAAGATCAATCACCCAATCCGAGGCACCGACCACCTGAAGATTGTGCTCGACGAGGACGACGGTATTCCCGGCCTCCACCATTCGGTTCAGGATCATCAGAAAATTCTCGACATCCAGGGGATGAAGTCCCGTTGTGGGCTCATCGATCAAATAAAGGTTGTTCTTCCCCTCACTGGAAATCAGCTCCTTGGCCAGTTTCAGCCTCTGGGCCTCGCCGCCGGAAAGGGTCGTCAAAGTTTGACCGAGCTCCAGGTAGCCAAGTCCCACGTCATCCAGCAATGTGAGAATCTTGAGCAGCTTGCCGCGGTCGTGGAACAACGCCATAGCCTCGACGACCGTCATCCTGAGCACAGCCTTGATCGAGTGTCCCTGATAGGTCACAGACAGCACTTCCTCATTGAATTGATTGCCGTCACACACCGGGCAGACCACATCAATATTTTCAAAAAACAACATGTTGCTCTCTACAAAGCCCAGTCCTTCGCAGTGCTCACACCGTCCGCCTTTGGTGTTGAATGAAAAATGTCTGGCATCCAGCCCCTGAGCCTTCGCCGCTTCGAGGGCGCCAAAGATCTTTCTGACTTCCGAATAGAGCCCGGAGTATGTCGCGACATTGGAGCGCTTCATGCGCGTCACTGGTGTCTGTTCTACAGTGATGATCTCATCAAAGACCTCTGTGCCCGCAACTTGGTTTTCATTTTGGCCGATGGTGTCACCACCTTCAGCTGAGGCAGCGATTTGAGCAACGGAACCATCGGCAGAGCCCTTGTCTTTCAACCGATCTGAAGCCCCAGCCGCCAGCACCTCAAAAATCAGCGTCGACTTCCCCGATCCGGAAACTCCGGTGACACACGTGAGACAGCCTACAGGAAAATGGACGTCCACCTGCTTTAAATTAAAACGCGTCGCATTCAGAACCGAAAAATAGCCTTTGGCCTTCCGCTTCGGCACTGTCAGAACAGGCCTCTCCCGGTTCAAATAGCGACCGGTAACCGACTTGGGCTGAGCCAGAAGCGCATCCACCGTGCCAAAACCCACAACCTCGCCGCCCAGCTTCCCTGAGCCCGGTCCAAGATCCACAATATAATCCGCCGCCCGGATCACCTCCGGGTCATGTTCAATGACCAAAACCGTATTGCCAAGGTCTCTGAGGGATTTCAGCACTCTGAGAATGCCCTCCGTATCCTTGGCGTGGAGGCCTATGGTCGGCTCGTCCATGATATAGATCAGCCCGGACATGGTAGAATCCAGCACCGCGGCCAGTTTGATCCGCTGGCCTTCACCACCGGACAAGGTCATAGTCTGACGGTCCAGGGACAGGTAGCCCAGGCCCACCTGGACAATCCGCCGAATCTTGGTTTCAAGATCCAGAAGATAGGGCTCAATCAGGGTCTTTTCTCGCTCACCCAGGCTTTCTCCAAGGCGTGAGAGCCATGCCCGCAGCGCTTCCAGGGATAGGGTGGATAGTACCGGAAGCCGGGTCTCAATGACGGTCGCGTTTCTGCTGAGAAAAGTGAGCTTCTCGCCGTGGCAAGCCTCACAGGTTTCAGAGTGGAAATAGGGATCCAGAGCCTCCGTGAGACCGCCCTTTTCGGAGAGCCGCCGCCAAAGGGTGGTCAGGACGCCTTCAAATCTGCCCTCCGTCACCTTCTTGGGCACCGGACGGTCGGGATACAGGCGCCGGACCTCGTCGCTTTCTGCCCCGTACAGCAACAGCGCCAGTTGCCCGGCGCTGAATGACCTAACGGGTTTCGCGTCCGTCGCCTCAAGGCCATAATAACTGAAGGCCTTGTTCAGGGAGGCTATTTGATATTCCTTAAAAGCGTGATCCCAAAAAACCACCGCCCCCTCTTCCAGGGAAAGCGAACGGTCGATGACCCGGTCCTCAGAAATCCGCAACACCTCGCCGAGGCCATGGCACGTTTCACAAGCCCCCTCACGGGTATTCGCCGAGAAATGAGAACGGGTCAGCTTGTCCATCTTATGACCGCACTGACTGCAGTACATGTAAATTTTGAATCCTTCCTCGATCTTGACGAATTCTTCCTTGCATTCTGACGCTTTGATCAGAGCACCGCATTTTGGGCAGGTTCTTTCGGCCAGTTTTTCGTAAACCATTCTGAGGTCAGTGTAGATGTCCGTCACCGTCCCAACCGTGGAACGGGGGTTGCGGTTGTAGGCGCTTTGCGTGATTCTGACAGCGGGGGACAGGTTTGTAATGGTGTCGACCTTGGGCTTCTGAATGCCCTGATAACCTATGGCCTCTAAATACTGTCTCTGGCATTCCTGATACAGGGTTTCAATAGCCAGCGTCGACTTCCCCGATCCGGAGAGACCCGTAAACACCACCAGCTGATTCTTTGGAATCTCAAGGCTGATATTTTTCAAATTGGCTTCCCGGGCACCCTCAATTTTAATCCAGCCGTTCATTTACAACGCCTCCTGCAAAGCCTCGTTTATTAATATCAGAGCGTTTCCACTTCCAGCTTGATGCCGTTGATTTCAACGTCTTCGTCCACTTGAATCAGCAGGCACTTGCGTCCTTGTCTGTCCACCACCTGCCGAAGCAGATCCAGATTTTCCGGACTGATGACAATGTCCGCCGTGGAAGTTGAAATCTTCATGGACTTTTTCCTGTATCCCGGCACCACGTTGGCGGGCTTGAAATGCGTCGCGTCACCGGCGATCTCGCTGGCGACCACATTAAAGCGCGACGTGTCAATGCCATTGCCTTTCAAGACCTTTTCCAGGGCAGCGAGCTCGACCACAGGCACCTCTTCCTCTGCCTGCTCCAGAATCGCCATATCCACTGTCTCATAGATGTTTTTCACGACTTCCGCCTTCGCTTTATCCCCGACCATGGCCTTGATGAGGGTGTCGAACTGCTCTTTTTCCTCTTTCGCAGTACGAGTGTAGCCCGCGTCCAGCACGAAATCGATCAGGCCTTCATTGAGCTGATCCGCCTTCGAGGTGCTGTAAATCACCTTATTGACGTCCACGGCATCGTCCGTGATCGACGGAAACATGAAACCCTCGAGGGGCACATTCAGATTCAGAACGGCATTCAGGTCGTGGTTCACCGTAAATCGCCTGTCTCTGTAATCAAAACGCACCGACTTTTCGCTGCTCTCAATCTTATTGATGCTGCACAGGATGAACTTCATCTTATAATCCGTGTCCCCTGCGCCGCTATAGTCCTCTTCGCCAAAAGGCGTGTCCTTCCTGGAGGGCTTCAGATACTCTGCCTTGATGAAATTGGCCACCAGGTCCCCGTCATAAACTGCGCTTCCCACTATTTTCTCCATGATCTGAACCGCCTTGGCCTCAAAACCTGCCATGGTATCGTCCAGCAGCATGTCATACAGAAATCTTTGCCCCAGGGACTCCGCTGCCGGAAC
Organism: Acidaminobacter sp. QWL-03; assembly: GCF_058683855.1. Lineage (NCBI taxonomy): Bacteria > Bacillati > Bacillota > Clostridia > Peptostreptococcales > Acidaminobacteraceae > Acidaminobacter > Acidaminobacter sp. QWL-03. The sequence goes on along the minus strand of NZ_CM178752.1, from coordinate 327,992 downwards.
CGGATTGAAGGGCAGATCGAAGAGCTTCACGTCCATAGCCCCCGTCAGCAGCTTTTTAAAATTCGAAAAATATAAGTCTTGCTCAGCCTCGTCACAAGCGGAAAACATTCCGGCTTCATGGTAGATGATGTCCTTGGATTCCCCCATGGCGAACACGCGGCCAAGGTGTGTTATGGTCACTTTGCCATCCTCTTTGAGCTGTCGTTTGAATGCGGCTATGTCTTTTTTGTTCATGTTGTCCCTCCACTGGATGAATCTTGCTCACCTAATAATATACCACAAAAAAAGAAATTTAGCCGATGGTGGTCAATCCCGACACCATCGGCTAAATTCTAAAATTATTCATCTGAAAACCGGTACCCCACGCCCACCTCGGTCATGATAAACCGGTGCTTGGCGGAGTCCTTCTCAATCTTGCGGCGCAAATTGGCCATAAACACGCGCACGCTCTTGGTGTCGCTCTCATTTTCATAACCCCAGATCTTTTTCACAATATAATTGTGGGTCAGTACTTTGCCGCGGTTCGCGATCAAGAGCAGCAGAAGTTTGTACTCGAGCGGGGTCAGGTGGATTTCCTGACCATCGATTAAAACAAGCCGCTTTTCGAAATCCACATGAAGGTAGTCACAGATGAACTCCGTCTCCTGGGAGGCTCCAGAGCCAGCGGACAAATACCGCTCCGCGACGCGGATGCGGGCCATGAGCTCGCCCATATGGAAAGGCTTTGAAATATAGTCGTTGGCGCCAAGGTCCAGGGCTTCGATCTTATCAAACTCCTGTCCCCGGGCGGAGACGACCAGAATAGGAATATCGGAGAATTCCCGAAGGGCTTTGATGATCTCAAGGCCGTCCTGATCCGGCAGCCCCAGGTCCAGAAGAATTAAATCCGGCCGATGAGAGGAAAACAAAAACAGCCCCTCCGCCGCCGTCGACGAGACGAACACATCATAATTACTTTTCACGAGCGAAACAGCAATAAAATTGGAAATATACTGATCGTCCTCAATAACGAGAATTTTAGTTCTATCCACCACAGATCACGCCCCCAAAGCCTGCACTTCGATATACCTTTCCCGGAATAATGTACAGCCAGTGACATTGCCTTTTATATCTACTCTTCCAGCGGCAAAGTGAACATCAGCCGCGTGCCCTTTGGCCAGTTTGCTTCCGCGCTTATAGAGCCGCCGTGGGCTTCGACTATCGCTTTACAAATGGTCAGCCCCAGGCCAATGCCGCGCTTGCCGTCCGTCACACCCTGGTCCAGCGTCACAAACTTATCAAATAATTTATCCTTGATATTGCTGTCAATGCCATTGCCTGTATCTGATACCACCACTTTGATGACCTTCCTGCCCTCAAAGACCTCCAGCGCAATCTCGCTGTCAGGGGGCGTGTGGCGAATCGCGTTTTCGAGAAGATTGATCAGCACCTGGACAATCAATTTTCCATCCATAGGTACCATGACGACCTTCTCAGGCAGGTGCACATTGAACTTGCGGCCTTTGATGTGCCGTTCCACATGGGAAATTGCCTCACTGACGACGTCATCTATAATTTCTCCGTTTTTCTTCAGGACGAGTTTTGACTCATTGATTCTGGTCATGTTGAGAATGTTCTCGACCAGGTTGGTCAGCCAGAGTATTTCCTCACTTAAATCCAAGGCCAATTTTTTTCTTTCCTCATCCGTCAGCTTTTCATAATTGTCAGCCAGCAGATTGCCGGCGCCCAGCAGGGCAGTCAGAGGACTCCTCAGATCGTGGGCGACAGACCTAAGGAGTGTTGCCCTGAGCTGCTCCCGTTCCATGGCCAGTTTGATATTTTCCTGTTCATTGTAGAGATTTTCCCTGTCCAGGGCGATCCCCAGCTGAGTCGCGACCGAACTGGCGATCAATTCGTTCTGCTTGTCCATAATCTCCTCAGCATTGAAGATTTGGATCACGCCAAGGTTGCCTGCAGCACTCTGAATGGGAAAGGTATGTGAGGGGATCCTGTATCCATTTGCTGCCTCAGGATAGATGCCTCCATTCCGGTCCAATTTTACGACGGACTCACACCCCAAAAACTCCTCTATAAAGGAAAGACTCCGCATGACAATGTTCTTTTCACCACTGACGAGCAGAAAGCCTGCTGCGATCTGGTACAGGATCATGGAGGTTCTTTCATTCTTCTCGGCAATCAAAATCTGCTTTTGAAGTCTGGTGGTCATAGTCCCAGAGACTATAGCCGTTATAAGAAAAAATACAAGTAATATAATGTCTGTGGTGTGAGTCATGACGAAGGTAAAACGCGGTTCCGTGAAAAAATAGTTAAATGCCAAAAGACTGGCAAAGGAATTGATGATGCCCCAAATAAAGCTGCTGGTCAAAGTGCTCGAGAACAGAACCCCGAGCAAATACACCATGATGATGCTTTCTTTGCTGATGCCAAGAAAGCTCATTCCCAGCGACACCAAGGTAGCGACAATAAACACCAAGAGTGTTTTCAGCGCACAGTTTAATGGTTTTTGCTGACTTGCTGCGATCATGTGATCACTCCCATGGCACTAGTATATAGGTTAATTTAAGTCTGTCCAAGCCCGTTTACAATATTCAGCAGCACCGGATCCCGGTCCCCCATCACAATCCAGTCCACACCCTGATCTTTAAAAACGCTTTGGTAGACATATTTGCTGCAGCTGGCGATTGTTTCCACACTCGGCTTTAATCTCTTGGCACGATGACACAGCAATAAATTGTCCAGATCACTGTCAGAAATGGCCACCACGTGGGTGAACGGCAGCAAATCCTGTATATTCCCATCCGTGGTCTCCACGTGGGCGATCCCCTGCTGGTCCAGCTCCTCCAGGATCGTTCGGATGGCCTCCTCATGTCCGACCTCTTCACTATAGATCAGGACGGTCGCCCGCCTGACTTTTTCCAGGTGATCGACTACGACAATGTCCTCCAGCGCGACATCCAGCCGTTTCATAACGCGATATCCAAGTACACTTAATCCCAGCATCCCTAGTGTAATGATGACATCCAGCATAAACTCACCTTCTTCTCCATGATTTCTAACTTCATCATAGATCACCCGGCATTAACATAGTGTTAAGATGCCGGGGCAGGTGTTAATTTTGTGCAAAGATCTCAAAAACAAATTGCTGCCGATGGTCACGTAAAAAACCATCGGCAAAAACTTCAAATGTTGCTTGGATTACCAAGTGAATTATGCTATAATTGATTTATAATTGTATTGAATACACATTTGTTTATTTCAGTACAGCAAATCTTACTTATGGAGGAATCTCAAAATGGCAGAAAACAAAACACTCAAAAACCTCATGGAAGCCTTCGCAGGCGAGTCCCAGGCAAACAGAAAGTACCTTTCCTACTCAAAGAAAGCGGAAGCAGACGGCAAAATCAACGCTGCTAAGCTCTTCAAAGCCGCTTCCGACGCTGAAACCCTTCATGCTCTCAAGCATTTTGAGGTCGCAGGCAAAATCGGAACAACTGTCGACAACCTGAAGGATGCCGTCGCCGGAGAAACCCATGAGTATCAAAATATGTATCCTGATTTCATCAAGGAAGCTGAGGCTGAAGGCAACAAGGCAGCGCTCCTCTCCTTTATGTATGCCATGAAGGCGGAAGAAGTCCATGCCAGACTCTATCAGGAAGCCCTCGAAAATCTCGATGAGGCAGAAGAGATCTTCTACTATCTCTGCCCAATCTGCGGCAACATTGAAAAGTTCGTACCTGAAAAATGCAGCATTTGCGGCGTTCCAGGGGCGAAATTCATTAAGTACTAAGAATTTCAACACTTACTAAGCAGAAAGTGGATTAGGTTGTACACAATCTAAATCGTTTTTAGTTACACGTGAGCCGAAGGTTGTTGTATACACGACCTTCGGCTCTTTTATTATCTCTATTCGTCTGCGCCACCAAACCCTCGAATCGCTTCCAGAAATAGGTGGCCGTAGGTTTCGAACCACTAGCGTTGCATTAAAATCTTGAACATTTAATTCCAAATATGGGATAAATAACTTTATGTGAATGTAAAAAAACCTTATAATAGAAATGTACAGGCGTTGCACCGCCTTGTCTGTGACCTCGTACAAATCTAATATAAGGAATGAACTTATCATAGATTATACTACGAAAACCACCATTTTTGAATTGTTTGAAGTGATAAATTCTAGTGAAGTGCGAAAGATTTTTAAGAAGCACAAGTGCAATCGTTATGCAAAGAAGCTTAAAGCGCATCAACTCATCGTTTTGCTTATTCTCGCTCAGCAAAATCAATGTACCGGAACCCGAACCGTTCAAACCAGCTTTGAGTTCAATCGCAAACTCAGACGATATCTGAAACTTGATTCGATAAGCCATACTCAAGTCTTCAGAAGGCTTCAGAGCTTTCCAATCGCTGCTATTGAAGAAGTTTTCAATGTAGTGGTGAAGCGACTTGGCAGCAAGTATCGTCAGAAAATTTCAAAGTCACTTCACGGATTGAATCTCATTGATGCAAGTACAATCACCAAGTCATTAAAAGGCATGGAATGGGCCAAGTTCAGGAAAAGTAAAGCAGGGATCAAACTTCATTTGTCTTTGATGTACCATGATGAAATAGCCTATCCCAACAATGTCTTTGTCTCCAAGGCTAAAGAACACGATGTTGCCTATCTGAAAGATCTAGTCGTCGTCAGTAAAGACACCATCAATGTTTTTGACCGCGGATACGTGGATTATCAAGCCTTTGATCAATTTTCTGATGTGGGGGTTTTATTTGTAACACGCCTAAGGGAAAACGCAGCCACGTGGGTGATCAAACGTTATGAGGTGGATGAAAAGTCAAAGGTTGTTTATCACGATCTTGTGACCGTAGGGTGTGGAGCAAAAAAAACCAAGAATGCTTTTCGTTACATCCAACTTCGTGATGATGACGGAAACCAAGTTCACTTCATCACAAACGTGATGGACAAGACACCGGAGGAGATCGGGGACATCTACAAATTACGATGGCAAATAGAGCTATTTTTCAAATGGATCAAGCAAAATCTGAAGATAAAACACTTTTATGCGACTTCAGAGCAGGCTGTCACTGTACAAATTTTCATAGCTTTGATCGCTTACTGCCTGTTTCGTTTAATCTCGGCCAAAGTTGACCCTAGAGTCTCATTAAGAAAGATTAAAAGCGCGGCAATGTCAGCGCTATTTGATCCATTCCGAGACGTTGTTGAGCAAATGATGCGAATAAGCCCTCACTAAAGTTGTAAAACGATTGTTATAATATGGAAAAAAATCACTGTACAATGGGGTCACCTTGTTAAGGTGTTCGTCATTTCAACAGGAGACTGAAATTAATTTCCTGTATACAGGCAATATGGTATTTAATGGGCGATTCGTCATTTTGACATCAATTCTATTAACTTAATGCAACGCTAGTGACTTTTTATTTATCGTTATTAATTCAGCGGACTATGCGTAAATAAATAAAAGCCTTGCATCTCACGCCGCTTATGCTATACTAAGTTGAACGCTTGCCCAGCGTGGCTGATCTCCTTTGGAGGTCAGCCGTTTTTAATTTTTGCATATTTTTGTTTGGTGACGCGGACAGTTATCACTTTGGGGACGCGGACAGCTTTCAACTTGGGGACGGGGGTGCGGACAAAAACCTGGACTATGAAAAAGTCAGGAGTTGTCCGTATGTATTCGTTGGAAGTTAGGAAAAAAGTAATCGAGTTATACATCAAGTACGACAAGTCTGCGGCCGCTGTATCAAATGAGCTCGGTTTTCCATCGTGTAGAGTCATCCGGAGATGGTACAAAGACTATCTAAGGGGTCAATCAATCGGAGACGAATGGGGGAGGAAACCTAGAAAGGTCAAGTATTCAGTAGAGCAAATGGAAGTAGCCGTTAATCATTACCTGGCGCACGGGAGAAATCTTTCAAGAACAGTAAGAGCTTTAGGCTATCCATCCACGGGCAAATTAAGACTCTGGTGTGATGAATTGAATCCAAATGATCGCAAAATGCACGTCAGTAGTATACAATGCACTCAAGCGCAGAAAAAGGAAGCCGTCGTAGAACCCGACACGCCGTGTGTCAGGGCGACGGATCTCGGAGATAAGCACAGTGTCGGCCGAAGAACTAATTATAAACACAACGGTGTTCTGCTCGCTAAGGAGTATCCAATAATCATGTTGAAAGTTGATGATAAACTCCATGAAGGCAAGCCCCCTGAAGGAACAGAGGCTCTCTTGGTTGAAATCGAATTGCTAAAAAAACAAATCAGGAAATTGGAAATTGAAAAAGAACTCATGGGAGAACTCTCAATAATTCTAAAAAAGAACCCGGGCGTCGATCCGAAGAAATTGACAAACAAAGTGAGAGCAACATTGATCGACGCCCTAAGAAATAAATATACCCTTAAGGAATTATTGAAATATGTTGATATACCAAAAAGCAGTTATCATTATCATCATCAGATTGCATTGATGCCTGAGAAATACGAGAATATCAAGCTTCGAATTATTGATCTTTTTAAAGAAAACCACGGAAGATTTGGATATCGACGGATTAACGAACTCCTTCAGCAGGAAGGCATTCGTGTTTCGGAGAAGATTGTGAGACGTATCATGTCAACATTAAAACTTGTTGTTTTCGGGAAAAAGAAGCGAAAGTACAGTTCCTATTTAGGTGAGATAGCACCTGCAGCAGACAACCTGATTAATCGGGATTTCCATGCGGACGCACCAAATACAAAATGGCTTACGGATATAACCGAGTTTTCAATCCCCGCCGGTAAGATATACCTATCCCCAATAGTAGACTGCTATGACGGTTATATAACGAGCTGGTCAATTGGAACAAGACCCGACGCAGCTCTGGTTAACAGTATGCTTGATCGCGCCATAGACAAGCTACAAGAGGATCAGCGTCCAATTGTCCATTCGGATAGAGGATGCCACTACCGTTGGCCAGGGTGGCTATCCAGAATGGACAATGCAGGCCTGGTGAGATCAATGTCAAAGAAAGGCTGTTCACCTGATAACTCTGCCTGCGAGGGCTTCTTCGGCAGACTCAAGGTTGAAATGTTTTATTATCGCTCATGGGTCGGTGTTAGCCTGAACGAGTTTATGAATATATTAGATGAATACTTAATCTGGTATAACGAAAAAAGAATCAAAATGTCGCTGGGTGGAATGAGCCCGTTGGTGTTCAGGCGAAGCAAAGGACTAGTAGCCTAAACCGTCCAAGAAAACGTCCGCACCCCCGACGCGGACGGTAACACAACTGTAACATTCCGCAGGCTTGGAGGTCTTTTCCTCATTCACCTAATACTCCCAAAAAACTTAAGCCGATGGTCACCCAACCGACCATCGGCTTCATATTTTCCTCACTAAAACTCTCCTACAACCTCAATCCACCCGTTCCAGCACGTACCCTCGCCCGAACAACGCCTCACAGGCCGCTACCACAGCGGGATCAAACAATGTGCCGCTATGGGCTCTTACCTCCGCAAGCGCAGCCTCAATTCCCAGGGAAGGCCGGTATGGCCTATAGGACGCCATGGACTCTACCACATCTGCGACGGCGATGATCCGAGCGCCCAAATTCATCTCCGCACCTACGACACCATTGGGATAGCCAGTGCCGTTCATACGTTCATGATGCTGCAGTACCATGTCCGCGATTGGCCATGGAAAATCCACTTCTTTCAAAATATCATACCCTGCTTGGGAATGTGTCTTCACTAGATCAAACTCGAGATTATTCAGCCTTCCTGGCTTGCTCAGGATTTCCGACGGCACATACATCTTCCCAAGATCGTGCACAATAGCCGCCATCCGGATGCCCTCCGCCTCATCGTCCGACATGCCAAGCTCTCTGGCAATGGCATCCGCCAGCGACGCTACTCTCAGTTGATGGCCGGCAGTGTATGGATCCTTGAGTTCCACCGTTTTAGACAGCAGTTCAACCGTCTTGATCATGGCACTCAACATTCGGTTTGCATATTGGCTGCGTTCTTCCTCAGCGACCAGCCGCTCCATAATATCCGAGGCAAAGACAACCAGAACCTGCGTGCCGTCAATTACCGTCTTAGCGGAATTCAGATCCATACGAAGTGTACTCCCATCCCTTTTGCGGAACTTAAGATCTGAGGACTGAGTCTTTCTCCCATCAAAATGGTCGCGGATATCGCGCACAACCTCATCCCAATCCGTCGCATGAAACATACCGTTCATAGTCATGTGGAGCAGCTCTTCATCGCCATAGCCAAGCATTCTGCAAATTGTCGGATTGACAAACTTGATCTTCCCAGTCGTAATTTCAACTATAAAAATGCCCTCACTCGAGGTTTCAAACAACGTCCGGTATCTGTTCTCTGAATTGGTCAGCATCCGGTTATTCTGTCTCAGTGTCTCCTGGGCCATCTTCATCTCAGTAATGTCCGTAATGGTTCCAATCACTCTGAGGGGGGCGCCATCCGCCGCCCGTCCAAACGCCATTCCACGGTTTAAGATCCATTTCAGGGAGCCTTGCTTGGTTCGAACCTGATGCTCTTTACTGAACTCCAGATCGGTGCCCATCAGAATGCCGTAATAAAGCGATTTGAAAGAATCATCTTCCTCCGACTGAATCACGCTCCGCCAGGAGTTCAGAGTCGGTTCGACCTCCTCTTCCCCAAAGCCGAGCATACGCTTCCACTGACTCGAATAGAAGACTTCATTGGTTACACAGTCCCAGTCCCAAACGCCATCTCCTGCACCTTCAAGGGCAAATCGCCAGCGCTGCTCGCTGTACTTTAGCTCGTTTCTAAGGTTGACGAACTCCGTCAAGTCCTCCGAAAACAGCAGCAGGCCGCCAACTTCACCGCTATTATCATGCCAAGGGTGGATTTCCCAATTGATCCAGTCCACCGATCCATCCTGACGCAAAAAAGCCTCCGTTTCTGCTTTCTCCACTGCGCCTTTAAGGCATCTCCTGTGAACTTCTTTCCATGCCTCGGGGAGCTCCGGAAATACCTCATAGTGAGACGTTCCAATAATGTTGCGTTCCGGAATGCCATAATCCTTCAAAAACCGTTCGCTGACGGCAATATAGTTCATGTTTCGATCAAACATGGCTATGGCAGCCGGTGCGTGGGTGACAAACAAGCTCAGAAGTGCCTCGCGCCGTTTGAGCTCATTATCAGCCGTTATTTGTTCCGTTATGTCTCTTATAATCATGGAGGTTCTTTCATCACCGTTCTCGTTTAAAAAGACTTTTGAAGACGTTTCTCCCACGAAGAATATGCCGTCACTTCGGAGATAGCGAATGGTCCCTCTATACTCACCCTTTTCATTTCTGCTGACCAACGCTTCCTTCAATCCCGGGTAAGAATGATCCACAATCCCGTCCCTTCCCAGACTGCAAATTTCCTCTTCACTCCGTCCAAACATCCTGCACGCTGCCGGATTGGCTGCCAGAATCCGTCCATCCGGAACTGTGAGAAGGATGGCGTCGAAGGAGTGGTCAAAAATACTCCGAAAATAATCGTCTCTGTCTGCGCTGTGACTTGCACTACCCATAAATATCCTCCTCACCGCGGCTAGGAATCTTTGGTGACTTGGGCAGCTGACCACCAATATGACCTCAATAACCGCAATGCATTCATAAGTGCTTTTACCCAATGTGGCGAGAATTCAACCTTTATTAATCAACATGCTGGTATCTCTTGTACTTGGCAAGCTCTTCAAATTTGACCTCGAAGAAATCCTACTTGCTTCCAACGCCAACATCGGCGGTCCTACCACTGTCGCTGCCATGGCGATCGCCAAAGGCTGGAACAAGCTGGTTGGCCCAATCATTCTCGCAGGTGTCTTTGGTTACATCATAGGCAACTACTTGGGCATCTTTATGGGCAATCTGCTTCAGTACATGTAGAGTAAGAAATTATCCGCAGGGCTCGGTTGGCCCGCGCCCTGCGGCTTTTGGAGGTGCAGCATGCTGCTCGACATTCATGGAGATATTTGGACTGACGTCACAGTCAAAAGTGCGCAAGGCAAGAGAAACATAATAAGGGATTATCACCTGGAGCGATTTTACAAGGGCAATATGGCAGGCGGGATCTTCGTAATCTGGGCCGACCCGCCCCACGATACCCGCCCAAAAGAAAGGCTGCTGGAGAGTATCCAGGCCATGAGCAAGGAACTCTTCGACAGCAGAGACCTTGTCCAAGTCATGTATAAATCTGAAGATTTCGCGAAAGCCATCGCAGCCAACAAACTCGCGGTTATGCTTGGACACGAGGGCCTGAGCGGCATTGGAGAAGATGTCGACGCCCTGTATACCCTTTACCAACTGGGCTTCCGACACGCAAGCCTGACCTGGAACGAGCAGAACGCGCTGGCGACGGGTGTCAAAGGCGAACCCAGCCGCGGCCTGACTCAGAAAGGTAAAGAGGCCGTTACATTGATCCACGACCTTGGCATGATTATGGACGTCTCCCATTCCAACGTCAGAACTTTCTGGGACATTGCCGACCTTTCAAGCAGACCGATCATTGCGTCCCACAGCAACGCCAGAGCCTTGTGCAACGTTCCCAGGAATTTGACCGATGAACAGATCAAAACCATCGGCAGCAAAAATGGCTTGATTGGACTTAACGCCTACAACGAGTTTATTCACGAGGTGCCGGCGGAGCGAACCGTCGACCGTCTGATCGATCACCTGGTGCACGTCGCGGGGCTGATCGGGATTGACAAAATTGCCCTGGGCTTCGACTTTTTCGAATACCTGTCCAGCTCGACCACGGACAGCTTCACCTCAGAGACTTACGCCGGCACTATAGGCCTCGAGGACATCACCCAGGCGCCGAACATGATATCCCGCTTGAGCGCCAGAGGCTTCACCCAGGAAGAAATTGAAATGGTCAGTTATAAAAATTTCCTCTCTCTGATGGACCGGGTGATGAAGTAAGTCGTTAACGTTTTAACTTGGTGACGCGGACGGAAATGAATTGAGTGCCTGTCACTCAGTTCATTCTGGTGCCAGAGCTTGCGAGAAAGATTCTCATCTGTTTCACATCTTGTCCCCCCCAAAAAAAAATCTTTACAAAAAAGCGCCAAGATCCAGCAGAGCGTTTCTGCCGATGGTCTTGGCGCTTCATTTTTCATTCAATTATTCATCCTCTTCATCCAGTGTCGTCTTCACAACCCACTTTCCAGAGCTCTTCGAACCCTCTCTTATAATAAATCCGTCTTCCCGCAATCTCTTTAAGTGTCTTTCAACTGTCCTGGTAGATCTGCTAAGTTTTTCAGCCATCCCGGAGATTGTAACCTCGGCATTCGCCATCATCAGTTCCAGGATCTGTTCCTCTATAGCTTGGCTTTCATGCTCGCTGTCCTTCTCAATACTTTGTCTATCTTTCTTGGCTTTTCTATACAAAGTCACGATAAAAAATCCTTCAAATTCAAATTCCGGCTCAGGTAAATGTTTTTCAGCCATGGCAATCTGCATCCTCTGAATGCCGGTTCCCATCTTTTCAATATAGTCACACTTCTCAAGCAGCGAAGCAATAACCGGATTTCTCGACATTGAAACTTTACCGAAGTTTTTCACTTCCAATCCTTTAGGCAATCCCCCAGGATTAGAGATCACAACCCTGTCATCAAATATTTCGATCATGACTTGCGCGCCTTTTTCAAAATAATCTCTATGGCAAACAGCATTTGTGACAGCTTCCCTCAATGCCACTTCGGGTAATTCCATAATCTCCCTTCGCCTTAAACCTTCAATTTCGTAACTCAAATTGATATGTTTTTTCAAAAACAGGATGCCCTCTTCAATCATCTGTAAAATCGATCCATTCAGATCCTTTTTATCCAAAATGATTACTTTGTCGTTCCCTTTATATAGCGCGCATACAACCGAAGCATGACTTATGTGTCGTGTGGGATTATCTGAGAAGAATAGAATTCCAGCATTATTAAGCCTGAATTTCTCCTCTTCTGTTCGTCCACAATTCAGATTTTCGAGAACATTGACCGGATCAAGTACATTTGAAATTCCGGCTAGACTTATGAAATTATCGTATTCACTCTTGTTTAAAACGCTTTCAATCTCAAGTTCCTTATTAATAATTTCGTCAAACCTAATCCTGCCTTCACTTTGAAAAAACTCCACAATATCATCCCGATCCAGTTTTTGCGAGTTAGCTCCAACACGCAGATAGAACCCTTTCGAACATGCATACGGCTTGTTTCTTCCTTCCGGCACCTCAATTACCATTATATTCTCAACTATTTCAATATTTATGCCGATGGTCGGTTTTATCCCCATTAGCGTATCCTGCACTCTGGATCTCGAGAAATTAGAAGTATCAATACCTTTAATTTCTCCGCGATCTGTAATGCCCAAAAGAATTTTTCCACCCGAAGCATTGGCAAATGCAACTGCCTCTTCAACGAATGACTTGTCTACATTCTCTTTGAATTCAATCCTATAATTTTCACCGGTTGCAATAATGGCATCCAATTCGTTTCTGTTCACTAAAATACACTCCCATTGAAGCTTTTATTTCAGAGACAGCATTTTAAACTGTCAACCTTTAAGAAATCTTTTAAGACATCCTTTCCGACATCCTTTCCGACATCCTTTCCGACATCCTTTCCGACATCCTTTCCGACATCCTCCGCAACACCAAAATTCATTTTGCCGCCGGCGTCTTCGAGACATAAACTGTATTTTTTCCACTACCGCGACAAATGATCCACCCTTTTTCAATGAGATGGTTCAAGAGTCTCACAGCACGACTTTGAGACAGCCCAAAAGCTGTTTCAATCTCTTTTCTGGACACACTGTATCTAATGCCAATCAGCTCCACAATTGACTGCTCCACTCCATACAAAGACTCCGCTTCGCGCACATTTTCTGAAGTTTCAATAGATCGACTTTCACGACTATAATTTTGGTTTGGTAGGGTCAATTTGAAGAGATGCTCTGACACTTCAATTTTAGGTTGAACTGGCTCACCCTCATAGCACTTGAAGATGTTGAGATGACCAATCCCGACATTTTCTACAAATCGAAGAACTCGAAGGACTTCCATCAACTTTTCGTTGCGCGGTGCAGAAAGGCCTAACATGAGATCGGCATACACATAACCGTCCGTCAGACCACCCACTGAAAAAAACTCCAAGCGGTCCTCAAATAATTTAATCATCGTCGGTCTGCTGCTATGATAATCCCGATGAGCCACTGCATTTATCAACGCTTCGCGTATTGCTTCTACCGGGTAGTCACGATAGTCCCTGCGTAATAAGCCCTTAATTTCAGCTCTTGTTCTATTCAGCTTTTCGAGATAGGCAAATGCCTCATGAAGCTGTTTCAGCAGTGAACCTGTAAACGATTCACGCAGCTTGCAGATTAATTGATCCCCATCCTGAATCATAACAACGGTTGTCGTAAAGCTGTTTTGATCTGAAAGAAGCAGCGCTAAATTCGTGTATTCACCCTCAGCGTTCATCAAACCCATGGATTTTTGTCGCTCGAGATCCAATTCGATCTGAGAATTCTTAAAGATCGCTTCAGCTTGAATAAACGTCAATGCCTGATTCTCCGATCGCAGCGCTTCGAATTTCCCCTTCAAAACCGCTGCAATCATTTTTTCATCCATCAATTTATCTTCACGCATAAGAACACCTCAGCGAATATTTACCCTGCAATTTGATTTCGAATCGCATCTAATCAATCTATTAATTTCGAATCGATTCGAATCAAAAGCGTTATATCCGAAAATAACAAAGCGCCAAGATCATATTCTGCCGATGGTCTTGGCGCTTCACATTTAATCCCCTACTACTGTCCACGTGCCGGTTTACACTTCTTCCGAATCCCAGGACAGCACACCCGTCTCCACTGCCTCTTCATACCGCTCGATCTTATAATTCAGCTTCTCCAACGTAGTTTCAATGGCCGCCTTCTGGGCCAGCAGGTGAACGCGCTGCTCCACCAGGAGATCCCTGCGTGCCTCGATGGTTTGATCCCCCTCTTGTACCAGCCTGACATACTCAATCATGACCTCAACAGGCAGCCCGGCACCACGCATGCATTTTGCCAGTTCCACCCATCTGCAGTCCAATTCTGTAAAGTTACGAAGACCATTTGGTGTTCGGTTTACAGGCGGGATCATCCCCACCCGTTCGTAGTAGCGCAGCGTATCCGCTGAAAGTCCGTATTTTTCACTAACCTCAGAAATGGTCAAATCCATACGCCTCCCAAATACTCATCGAATGAAATTCGTGTAGACGGCTTCTTCCTTTTTCGGCAAAGGCACGCCGGCTTTAGCGCCCGCTTCCTTGCACTTCAAAAACCAAGCCATATTCCGCCCAAGGGTCCTCATGACCTTCATACCTTCCAAATCCTGAACGACCTCTTCTGGCGTTAATCCATGCACGTTGTTCCAATAATTCGATGAAATTATGGGCATCTGCGAAATCGAAAAATATTTATTCAACTGATCAAACGTCGCTGTTGTCCCGGCCCGCCGTGCGCAGGCAATCGCCGCCGCAGGTTTCAAATAAAAATTACGCCTGCCAGAGCGTGAATCCGTATAAAAGACGCGGTCCATGAAGGCAGCCATGGCACCATTCGCCGAGGCATAGTGCACAGCTGCTCCAAAGACAAAGCCATCATAGTGACCAGTCATTTCAGTGAATGCATTCACCTTGTCGCCATACACGCAGTTTCCGGTTCTGCCGCACGTCCCACAATCAATGCATCCTGCCATTGGGTTTGTACCAATCCAGAAGACATCCGTTTCGACCCCTTCCTCATTCAACGTTTTCGCAACCTCTGACAACGCAGTATAGGTACATCCCTTTTCATGGGGGCTTCCGTTCACCAGTAAGACTTTCATCCTTCAATCCCTCTTTCTCAAAAATATTTTTATATAATACCCGCCTGCTTCATCCATTTCTCCAAAGCCTTCCCAGCGCCAGCCACACCGGTCCCGTGAATCGCCAAGCCCTTCAAAACCGCAGCATCCGGGCAAAGCTGCGCGATCTCCTTTTCACTGCGCCCAAGCCCGCTACCCTCATGGGTGCAAAACGGCAGAATCCTTTTTCCGGAAAAATCATAGGCTTCAAGGAAGGTGTACACAGCCATGGGCATAGTGCCCCACCAGTTGGGATAACCAAGAATGACCGTATCATAATCCTCCATGCCCATCACCTGAGCCGTCAGCGCCGGACGCGCGCCCGTGCGCAGCTCCTTCTGAGCCACTTCTGTCGCTTCCGTGTAATCCACCGGATAGGCCGCGACAGTCTCAATCTCAAACCGATCGCCGCCCGTCAGCGCTCCCAGCATTTCTGCCGCCACGGCCGTATTCCCGACCTTCAAATCTTTAATAGCACCGCTGACATAATTTTGTCCTTTTCGCGAGTAATACGCAATCAATATTTTCCCCATAATCGTCACTCCCACTTCCCCATTAGACTTTACAAACACATCCTGAAAATCTTCTCAATATCCTCCGGAGCCAAAGGTCGGAACGCATATTTAGTAGCGCCAAGCTCAGCCGCCTTCTTCGCCATCTGCCCAAAATGCGTGTCGTCAATGCCAATTGCCGTCAGGGTGCTCTGAAGTCC
Organism: Acidaminobacter sp. QWL-03; assembly: GCF_058683855.1. Taxonomy (NCBI): domain Bacteria; kingdom Bacillati; phylum Bacillota; class Clostridia; order Peptostreptococcales; family Acidaminobacteraceae; genus Acidaminobacter; species Acidaminobacter sp. QWL-03. Next base: position 312,381 of record NZ_CM178752.1, on the reverse strand, counting down.
CAACGTCTCGAAGAAAAACTCACGAAGCCGTTCAATGCCCGCTTGGGCGATCTCCATATTCGGCAGTGTCGGATCAATCCCGAACACGTTCACCCCAAACTGCACGAATTTGCCGATGGTCGTCTCATCCAGCGTATACGCCATCCAGCGGGGTGTCAGTATCGCCAGCCCCAGCCCGTGCGTGATGTCGTAAAACGCTGATAGTTCGTGCTCCATTGGATGGCAGCTCCACGCCTGACGTTTCCCGCCGTTCACGAAGCCATTGATTGCCCAGGAGGACGCCCACATCAGATTTGCTCTCGCCTCATAATTGTCCGGCTCTGCCAAAGCCACAGGCGTATACTTGATCACCGTCTTCATGAGGCCTTCCATGACGGTATCCAGCATGAAGAAATCCTGATTCATATTGAAATAGACTTCAAGTATATGACTCATAATGTCCGCGGCACCACAGGCAGTTTGAAATTTATTTACGGAGTAAGTGACGCTTGGATCCAGGAAGGAAACCTTGGGCTGCATAACCGGAAACAGAAGGCCGATCTTGTCATTCGTCTCCGGGTTGCTGATGACGCCGCCGGAATCCATCTCGGAACCGGTGGCGGCGAGGGTGAGGACCGTGACTATCGGCAGACACTGTTCTACAGGCGCCTTCTTAAGGAGTATATCCCACGCGTCGCCGTCATAGTAAGCCGCCGCGCCGATATACTTCGTGCAGTCAATGACCGACCCGCCTCCAACCGCCAGCAGCACATCAATGCCTTCTCTCTTGCAAATGTCCGAGCCGGCGTTGACCGAGGACACCCGCGGATTTGGATCGATCCCGGAAAGTTCGAAAAGCTCGAGACCCGCTTTCTTGATCTCCGCCACGACTTTGTCATAGAGGCCAATCTTCTTGATGGATCCGCCGCCGTAAGTCAAGAGAACCTTCTTGCCGAATTTACTCAGCTCAGGACCCAGATTGCTCAGCTGATTTTCTCCAAAATACACTTTGGTTGGAATGTCGTAAACGAAATTATTCATGTTGAATCGTCCTCTCAGAGTTAATTTAAGTTGAGTGAAGTAATTTTTTTCTCACAATCCTACGCAATTAGACGTCACACTACCCCTCAAAAACCTCAGCCACCGACTTGAGATGCTGAACAATGTCGAGACGCTGCGGACAAAGCGCTTCGCACCTTTTGCACTCAATACAATCCGACGCTTTGCCGAAAGCCTTGGCATAATTCTCATAATAGACCTTTTGTAAGGAAAATCTTTTATTCGTCGACTGTATTTCTGCGTTGTACAGTGCCAAATAATTTGGAATCGGAATGTTTTTCGGACAGTCGTCCACACAGTACCGGCAAGCCGTACAAGCGACAGCTATGGCTGCATTGATGATCGACACTGCCTTCTGGATGACCTCAATCTCCGCTTGCTCCAGTGGCTCAAAGGTCTTCATATAACTGGTATTATCCAGCACCTGTGCCACAGTCGACATACCGCTGAGCACCATAAAGACGCCCTCATGGCTCCCGGCGAACCGCACCGCCCAGGAAGGCACAGACCATTCCGGCTGATGGTTTTTAAACAACACTTCCGCCGCTTCCGGAACCAAAGCCAGCGAGCCGCCTTTCACCGGTTCCATGACAATCACGGGTTTATTGTGACGCCTCGCCGTTTCATAGCATTTTCTCGACTGAATCCCCTCGTGCTCCCAATCCAGATAATTGATCTGAAGCTGAACAAAGTCGACTTCGGGATGCGCGCTCAATATTTCCTCCAGCAGCCCCGCATGGTCGTGATAAGAAAAACCAATTTGCCCAATCTTTCCTTCTCTCTTCTTCTGCAGAACAAACTCAAAGCACTCCAGGTCTTTGGCGATCTCGTAATGCGAGATATTCAAGTTGTGCAGCAGATAGTAGTCAAAATAGTCCACGCCGCACTTTTCAAGCTGCTCGTTGAAAATTCGTTCCCGGTCCTCTTTGGTTTTCAGAAACATGACAGGCAGCTTTGACGCCAGTTTGAACCGGTCCCTTGGATGCCGTTTGACCAAGGCCTCACGAATGGCAATTTCACTTTTGAAATCATGGTACATGTAAGCGGTGTCAAAATAAGTAAAGTCTTGTTCAAGGAACGTGTCCACCATTTGCTTCATGACTTCCAGGTCTATACTTGACGATTGGTCAGGATCTATCAGCGGCAGACGCATTAGACCAAATCCGAGTTTTTTCACAATATAACCTCCAATGCAAAATTCTAACAACAGAAATGAGAAGGAGTTGCGCCATAGGATCAGTTCTTGAAATCTCAAGACAGGATCCTCAGCGCGTCTCTTCCAACCAATCATAAACCCTGGAGTTAACTCCAAGTCAAGGGTTTGTGAAACATTTTTTGAAATCATTTTTATTCATTGAATTAGAGGTTCCTTTCATCCCAAAAAATAAAAATACCAAGACCACCTTTAGCCGATGGTCTTGGCAAAATTCATTTCACATTGATACTCTTTCGCCTAAGCCGCTTCTTCTTCCAGAACCTCCAATTCAATCAAACCCATTTCTACATCTACCTTACCCGACACCATTCGGAACACACTCACAATGACCGGAATAGTGAAGATAAAGATTGGCAGCGCATACACGATACTCATAGTCTGAAGCGCCGTTGTTCCAACTTCGCCCAGAGCGAACAAACAGATCAGAGTCGTCGCGCCAATCATGATTCCCCAGAATAATTTGATCGGCCGAGGCGCTTCATCCGCAGATGAGTTCTTTAAAGTGACTGCAGATATAGTTCCCGTCATAGCGTCTGCCAGTGTAATGAAGGAGAAAAACAGAACTGCAACTAAAAGCGGAATCATAACAGAATAGAAAGGCATATTCTCAAGCAATGCGAAGTTCGCTACAGGGAAGCCAAATTCTTTAATGGTTTCATAAATGCCGGCATTATTAAAGAAATCCTGATATATTGCGTTGCCACCAAACGCCGTAAACCAGATAAAAACGAAGATCCCTGGAACAAAAATGTTGACCATTAGGTATGCCCGAACCGAACGACCTCTGGAGATCTTAGCTAAAAACATACCAACCAACGGCGCATATGCCATAATCCATGCCATAAAGAAGACGGTGTTGTTTCGACTCCAGCCTTCTCCGACATTAAACGCGTCCGCATTCAGCGAGGTAGAGATAAAATTATCCAACATGGATGCGACACTCTCTGTAAACAGATTCGCGAGAAAAACCGTAGGGCCAAATATAACGAGAAACGCTGTGATGATAATGTAAATATAAGCATTGGCGTTACTGATGATCTTCATACCTTTATTCAATCCGCGAGAACTTGAAATCGTATACGACAAAGTAACTACCAAAATAGTCAGCGCGTAGATCATATTGCTTGGCTCAATACCAAAGACGAACTGCATGCCTGAGGCGAACTGTGTTGTTCCAAATCCAAGCGAAGTAACAATCCCGCCGACCAAAGCCAAAATCGAGAGGACATCCACAACCTTACCCTGCCATCCGAAAACTTTTTCTTTCATCAATGGGTATAACGCTGAGCTTGGACGATACGGCAGATTATGATTCATGGACATATAACCAACAGCCAGACCCCAAAAGGCGAATATGCCATAGTACAAGAATGACCAGTGGAAAGACGAAATCTGAATAGCGCGGACCGCCGCCTGAGGTGTGAGTGGTTCCAAATATGTAAACGCTGGCGGATTGTAAAAATAGGAGAGTGGTTCTCCAACGGCGTAAAAGACCATCGCTGTAGCGATCCCGCTGCAAACTGCCATAGCGCACCAAGAGAATACATTGTGCTCCGGCTTAGCGTCTGGCCCGCCTATGATTTTTTTGCCAAATGGCGATGCCGCAATATAAAAGCAGATAAACAGCAGCGCCAGGGAGACCATCAGATAAAACCACCCAAAACCAATCGTCGTGACATCAAACAAATAACTGACAGAGGAGTGAAAAAACGCTGGGAAGATAATACCAATCAGTAAGACAGCTCCCAAGATGATCGCGGTAGGTAAAAATGTACTTTTTTCGATTTCAAAGCCCTTATTTTTACTCATATAATCACTACCTCCATTTTTTAACCACCAGCTAATGGCCCAATGAGGGTGATCGTTGAATCCTCAACAATCACCTCACTGAGTGAGCCGCAGCTTCTATTATTGACTATAACCATGGGTGTCAACATGGGGCTGATGCCAGCCCTTCTAAGTACTTCCTTAATAGATATTGAGGTGTTGGATCTGACCAACATAGTCTCTTCTAGCTCATGACCTGCAGACTTGTAAATTGAGAGTAAGCTTTCTGACAATTTCAATGTTATCTGCATTGCTGTCGCCCACCTCCCAATCACATTATTGAAACTTAGAATATCACATATTCAATCCAAATTTAACTAAAGTTTCTCTGGTAGGGATCCCATTCCTGTCCCAGCCCCGACCATCATAATAAGTATCCAGCATTTCTTCAATAGCTTCCAGAGCTATATAGTGACCTTTGTTCGGGCCATCCGGAATCGGCTCCGTATAAAAGCGCTTTGGCGGATAATCGTATTTCCGACCGAAATCCTCTATCTCTCGCACATTGTACATGCGATTCAGATGCCACAGCTTCTCAGACAGCTTCTCCAGCTCCACCCAGGTAAACTTCCTTCCCGTAATGGCATAAAACACGTCTTCATAATACGACGTCTCCAAGCCAATTTCCATAAACTGCAGTCTGCAGGTCCCAATTATATCAAAAGCAGGCCTAATATGCTGGCTTTTTAAAACAATCGGCACAACATGCTCATGCTTGGCTTTTGGCAGGAGATTGGTGTTTTGCTCACCTGAAATCAAGTCATTGACATTCCCCACAACGGCCGAGCCTGCGACGTCGTTGCCCAGCACCCAGCATCTGCCGTGATGCGCGCCTATGTCCGCCGTCATGTAGCCAAGCATCATGCCCGGCGCGTTGCGACTTTCATACCCCGTCCATTCCAGACCTTTGACATGGATCGCGTACTGATCACTGCCTTTGCCGATGGTCGCCGCAGCACCCCTAACGCCCTCCGCCAAAACATTTCCAATGCCCTTTCTCTCCGCAATTTGACGCAATAGATACACTGCTGACTCGAAATCGCCAAAGGATAGCTCCCTGCCAACTTCTTCTTTTGTGATAAGCCCCTTTTCAAAACATTCAAAGGCAAAACTTAGTACAACGCCGGCAGAGCAAGTATCGAGACCCAGCTCATCGCAGATATAATTCAGATAAGCTATGTCATGAATATCACTGATATCGCAGTTGCTGCCAAGCAGCGACAGGGTTTCATACTCCGGTCCTTCCACATACGCGTCGCCAATTTTTGTCTTGGCATGACCGTATTTTCCGCAAGGTGTCGGGCAGGAAAAGCAGCCTTTATCCGTAATTTTTAATTCTTTCAGAACCGCCTCACCATTGATTTTCTCCGCGTAATCACAATTTGATTTTTGGAAATTTCTCGTTGGCAATGCTCCTACATTGTTGCACCAATCCGTAATCCCGGCGGTGCCTTGTGGCGTCCAGCCTGTAAATCCAGGCTTTTTCCTCAAATCGCCATACATTTTTTTGCCTTTTTCAAGCAGCAACTCAGGATTAAAGACTGGAATACCCTTGGTGCCTTTGACCGCGATAGCCTTGATATTTTTGGATCCAAGCACCGCCCCAATGCCGATCCGTCCAGCCTGGCGACCAAAGTCATGGGAGATGCAGGCAAAATTAACCAGATTTTCTCCCGCTGGACCTATAGTGAGAATCTGATACTCTTCTCCCAGTTCTTTTTTCATGGCTTCTTCAACTTCAGCAGAGCCTCTCCCCCAATACTTTTCTGCATCCACAATTTTGATGTCATCATCGTTGATCAGAATGAAACTGTGCTTCTCGGCTTTGCCGTCTATGATCATGACATCATAACCGGCATATTTCATAGTGACGCCAAAGTGGCCGCCCATATTGCTGTCGCCGTAGCCACCCGTTGCTGGTGACTTAGTCGCGAAGTGTGTTTTACCGCTGGAAGGCAGCATATGACCACTCAATGGACCCATGGCGACTACGAAAATATTCTCAGGGCTGAATGGATGTACATTAGGTGGGTTCTCGTCATAGAGAATTTTTGCCGTAAAGCCTCGACCACCAACGTATTCCTCGACCAACTCTTCTTTTAATGGTGTCTTAGTGACTTTATTCGTCGATAGATTAATTCTCAAAACCTGTCCTGCATACCCATACATCATATGGACGCTCCTTCCGCGGTGTGACTGAGCGCATTTCTCGGGCAAATTTCTGCGCACTGTCCGCAGTCATTGCATTTATGCGCTACACCGTCCATAAATCTCATGACGTCATAAGGACAGGCATCCAAGCATAATTTGCAGCCTATACATAACTCAGGATCCACATTATAGATACCATCCGCCGCTTCAATAGCTCCAACCGGGCATACTTCCGCGCATTTTCCGCATTGATCACAGTAATCTACATAGTATTTCCCTGGTGCCGGGAACTTCCCTTTTACATTTAAAAAGGCAGCTGAAGGATTTGAATAGTTAAACTTGGACAAGGCACAGACCAGTTGACAGGTTTTGCAGCCCGAGCAAGTTTCGTTGTTATATTGAAGAGGCACTTTTTACCACTCCTCCTGGTTCATTTATTATTGGAAGCTGCTCTTCCAATCTAATGTGATAACTTTAGCAGCAGGCTATACGACACCCGTTTCGAAAATCAATTCACCCTTTTCAAATCGTCTGACATTCATAGGCTCCAAATCCAAGGTAGTTTTTTCGCCACTCAAATGTTCAGCAAGCAGCAAGCCAATGGCAGGAGAGAGCATAAAGCCTTTACCACAGCCAAGTGCCGTGTAGTACCCTTCCACCTCAGGAATGGAACCAATAATAGGTTGACCATCCGGCGAAATGCCATAATGTCCTGCCCATTGGCGGACTATGCGAACGTCCTTAAGCGCCGGGATTTGAAAGACTGCCTTCTTAGCCATATCTTCCATAAAGGACCAGTCGTGATTATAGTTAATGCGTTTTGGCTCATTTGGAATCCCATAACCCATAACGAAACCGCCATGATGCTGCTGGTTGATATAGGAATCATGGTTAAAGGACATGACCAGCGGTCCCACCATATGCTCAAGAGGTTCCGTGACTAAGATCTGGTGCCTTTCGGGCTCGACAGGGTGGGAGACACCAATCATTTTGCCAATAAATTTCGCATAAGGGCCAGTTGCGTTAATCACTAACGGAGTATTGATTGTGCCCATGTCCGTCACAACCGACTTAATTTTGCCCGCCTCAGTTTCAATGCCCAGCACTTCTGTATATTTTTCAAATTCAACCCCTAAATCCTTGGCGCCCTTTTCAAAAGCAAAGGTCGCCTTAAACGGATTGATGCAACCGTCTTCTTTGCAGTAAAACGCAGCTTCCATGCCCTCAATGTTCAGGTAAGGCACAACATCTTTGGCTTCAGCCCCTGACAGGCGTATTGCCGGAACCCCCAGTGATTGCTGAAGTTTGAGGTTCTTATCCAGTCTTTCGGCCTGTTTCTTATCATATGTAATCATCAGGTAGCCAGACTGCCTGAATTCAATATCGCCGTAGCCCGTTTTTTCTCCTAGCTCAAGAAAAAGGTTGCACGCCAATCGCGACAGGTTGATATTGATTTCTGTGCCCCATTGCTGACGGATCCCTGCGCCGCATCTGCCTGTTGAACCGCTGGTAATATATCTTTTTTCCAGAAGTACAATATTTTTAAATCCCTTAAGCGCCAGGTTGTAGGCTACGGAACAGCCTATCGACCCGCCGCCTATGATGACAACGTCCGCGTTTTTACGCATTTTTAGCACCTCCGGCAACCTTCCCCATTTTAATTGGCTTCACTGGAGCTCTATAGGTCGGCATATCGATATCTTCCATTTTAAGCGCATGATACTTTGCTATTTCCTTTGCGATCAATTCCCTGCACGTACGGCCTTGGCAAGGACCCATGGTGCAGCGCGTGGATCGTTTAACTTCCTCCATTGAATAAGTACCTTCGTCCAACATTTTATGCAAATCTGCCAAAGTCAGATTTTCACACCTGCAAAGATAGACTTTTGATTGATCCATGGTGCTACCTCCCCACTTTAATGCTTCGTACGTCGTAAATAAGCTCTTTTGGTATAGCTATGGTTACAACATTGGTCTTATCAAACTTCTTATTGGACTGGACATTGATCACGTTTGCCATTCCAACGACGTTGCCAAACCGGTCAAGCGCATCCACGACAGCGCCTTTTTCAGGAAGCGGACTCATCTCATACGGAATTTTGATCGCCACTTGATCTTTAGAGTAAGTTTCATCAATGACAAAGCACGCGAGTCCCGGACAAGCACTTATGCAGACTCCGCAACCGCCGCATTTTTCAGTATAGACCGTTGGCGTCTCATTGATATCAGCCATGTTTTTTACAGCACCAAAACTGCAGCTTGTATTACACGGATTGCAGGGAATACTTTGAAAACATTCCATAACCACATAAGGTCCCTTCGCTCTTCTCTCTGGTGATGGGAGAAGACTTTCGAACATTTCTTTACTGACAATACCTAGTTTATTGAACAATGTAACCCCTCCTATCCACAAAGTTGTTCCAAGCCAAACCTGATTTTTTCACCAACAGGACCGGAACGCATCGCGTTCAATTCTTCAATATACTTTTCACGAGAGGATTCGCCACCGTTTGCGTAACCCAGAGCCATAGCAGCGGAAAGACCTGCAATACTGCCTTCAATCATAGCCGCGCTGGCTTCTTCTATGCACGCGACATCACCCGCTACATAAATGCCTTTTGCCGATGTTTCCATAAATTCACTCTTAGTCGGTACATAACCCCCAAGGATCGGAACATACTTCATCTCGCAGCCAATGTGGCGAAGCAGCTCAGATAATGGCGTTAAGCCAACCGCAAGGCAGATTGTATCAATATTGAGTTGTCTTTCAGTACCAGCAACAGGTTCGAATTTCGAATCGATTTCATGAATAATGGCACCGGTAATCGCTTCTTCACCAAGAGCTTCCTTGATCGTCGTCTGTGTATAAATTGGTACGCCCAGTCGCTGCAGCTTGGCGGCGTGTACCAGATAGCCTCCTACTTTTGACGCTGCGTCAATGATGGCTTCGACTTTTACGCCCGCTTGAATCAACTGATAAGAAACGATCAGGCCAATATTGCCCGCGCCTACCATCAGAACGCTGTCGCCAGGTTTGACGCCAAACTGATTCATGAAGGTTTGAACCGCGCCGGCACCATAAACGCCTGGTAAATCGTTGTTAGGAAAGAGCAGCATTTTTTCAGCCGCACCGGTTGTGATGATAATTTTCTCAGCAGTCATTCTGCCGTATTCGAATCGTTCTTCATATGTAATCACGCCGTCTTTATAAATGCCTAAGACAGTAGTATCTGTCTTGACCTGAATTAGCTTGTTTGCGTCAATCATTTCCTGTAAAATAGTAGCAATATCGATTCCCCTAGTTCCTGCGTACTCATGCTCAGAGCCAAAAAATCTGTGCGTTTGCTTGACGAGCTGGCCTCCAAGTTTTAAGCCTCGTTCAAAAAGGACAACTCTGGCACCTTGTTTCGCTGCGGCTATGGCAGCACTCATACCAGCAGGACCTCCGCCTATGACAGCAACTTCAGTATGCAGCATTATCTCTCGCCTCCTATGAATGCGCCTTTGCCTTGCTGCATCTTAACAACCATGCCATCTACAAGGGGTTCAATACAGACGCGGACGTTAGGTTCACCGTTAACTTCCATTAAACATGAAGAGCAGTTGCCAATCGCGCAATAAAATCCTCTGGGCCTGTGATCATGCCTTAAAACCTTAACACCATTCGCATGAAGCGCTGAAGCGATCGTCTCACCTTCATAACCCTTGTACTGCGTTCCTTCAAAATTGAAAGATAACACTTTACTTCTGTCAAATTCAAGCACTGGATGATTTTCGATTCTCATTAATGGCACCTCCTAAAGAAATTGGACTTTTTGATAAAAACTTAGCAAAATGAATATTTTCCAACAACTTGACTACGACTGACATTAATAAATCTCAATTGAACTGCAGTCCTGTTTCCTTCCCAACTCCTTTTTGGGTTGTCACTGCTTGCATGAAATTGATTTGTTAATGCCACTGTAAAGTCTAACGCAAGGTCAGAGTCAACAGAATTTTCAGAAATTTATAATTTGTTCATTAATTCATTCACTTATGTGCTAATTTTGTGATATATTTTCTTGGTATTAATCATGTAAAAAGGAGGCATCTCAAAGAATGACGAAATTTGAAGAGGACAAACTTTCAATTGGACAAATGGCTAAGCTTAATAATATAACCGAGCGTTCGCTGCGTTTGTACCACGAAAACGGTTTACTGGTGCCTGCTTACATTGACGAAAGCTCATCCTACCGTTATTATTCCAGTCACCAATCCAAACGATTAGATATGATCCTTCAAATGAAATCGGTTGGGCTATCCTTAAAACAAATCAAGGATGTCCTGGATAATCATGACCTCTCAATCTTTGAAGCCTTGCTGCACGAACAGATTGACGCTATTGAAACTCAGATCTCAGAACTCGTGATGAATCAAACCGTCCTGAGAAAAAAATTGAACAGCTGCAGACATTTTTCAAATCCACCCTCTCTTGATAATGTCTATATTGAATATCAGCCCATGAGGCATGCCTTTTACTTTGAGATTGAGCCTTATGATTACATAGATGACGCCTCTGAGAGTGTTATGCATTGGAAAAAAGCTTTGAATACCGTAAAAACTAAACTTCACAAATGCGGGATGCCCATTACCTATTTTAGCGATGTAGGCGCAATAATTTCACAGGAGCATTTAATAAGCGGAAAACTGTTATGCGGCGCTGCCTTCATTCTGGCTGATGATAAACCCAGCTGCGCGTGCTTAAAAGAATACACCATCCAATCAGGGACCTACGTATGCGTCTATAATCGTTGGCAATCCGGCGAAAGCAGTCTGGAGGCTAAAGGTGTCAATACTTTGCTGCAATATATCCAGGACAAGGGTTATACCATCTGCGGAGACTACATTGCTGAAGTTGTAGCAGAAACGACTGTGTTTGATTATGAAAGTCACCTCTCTTTAGTCAAAATGCAGATCCCAATCAGCGTAAACAAGTCTGGCAAATAAACGAACCTTAACACTGTGTTAACCTTTGCTTTTGTCCCAAGCTGCGGCTTCTTCCCGCAATTAAAAATTAAGACAAAAAAACGCTGAAACGACTTATAAAAGGTCGTTTCAGCGTTTTTTATTTTTTGAATCCCTTTATATGCAAATATAATTTTTCATCTCATAATCAATTGGTCATAACCCATAGTAACTCTGAATAAGATTGATGAAGCCCTCCATGGGTGGTGTGATCCATTTATTTTTGTTATAGAACAGCTGACTCCAAAATTGGATGTCACAATCATCAACGTCAAGGATGACCAATTCATTCCTTTCAACGCTCTCTTTGACCGTATATTCCGGAAGAAATGAAACCCCAAGTCCTTTCTTGATCAATTTTACTATCGTCTCAGTGTTGTCAATTTCCCAAAATGGGGTCATGAAAACATTTCTTTCAGAAGTAAAATCTTCCAAGGCTTTTCTATAGATCCCGTTTTTCTCAGTTAGGATCAGTGGATGATTAAGCAGATCTTCAAAAGTGACACGCTTCTTCATGGCTAATGGATTTTCCGGATAAGTCACAAAAACGATTTTGACCGGACAGGCAAAGGAACGAATGCAATCTTTTTCAGTAATCTTTTTATCCAATAAGAATATAATATCCAGTTGGTTTTGCTTCAATAGGTTAAACAAATCACTGCCTGAAGCCGTTTTGGTCTCAATTGAGACATTAGGAAACTCATTATGATAATCCACCAGCAGATCATCCACCAACCATACAAAAAGCGACTGTAGGATGCCTATCCGCAGCTGACCGGTATAGTTTTTGGGATTCTTCCCTATTTGTTTTGATTCCTCCGCGATTCGGACCAATTGGTTGGCGTAGATAATAAATTCGTGTCCCATGGGCGTAAGTGACACTTTTTTCCCAATTCGATCAAATAGCGGAAACCCTATTTCTTTTTCAAGCTGGTGAATTTGAACGGTCACTGTGGATTGAACATAGCCTAATTGCTCAGCCGCTTTAGTGAAGCTTCCGGATTCAGCAACTTTCAAAAAAGCGGTCACATTTCTTAACTCCAACGTATTCACCTTCTATCGAAATTTTTCATCATCATTATGAAATCCATTCATTTTACAAATTTCTAATTTTGAGTATATACTAAGGGCAAGATACAGACAAGGCTCAAAACCAGAAATTAAGACAACTTTTGAGCTAAACCAAATAATGCTTAATCCTATGAGGAGGTCAATACCATGTCCAAAATGGAATATTTGAAGGAAATGCCAATCGCAGTAATCGGTGGCGGCGCCGTTGGGAAAACCTGCGCAGCTGACATGAAGCTGGCAGGACGCGAAGTTCGATTGTTTGACATGATGCCATTCGCAAAACAGACTCTGGCCAATCTCGATAAAACCGGGATCTTAATGGATGGCATTCAGCGCAATTTGTACTGCTTCGAGCGTTCCGGCAAAGCTTATTTTGACCTGGTTACCAGTGATATGAGCGCAGCCATCAAGGGTGCCGGTCTCATAGTCGTCGCTGCGCCGGCCATGGCTCATGAACCATTCTTCCGTGAAATGATCCCGCATCTCGAAGATGGACAGGTCATCCATATCTTCACCGACAACTATGCTTCCCTCATCCTCAGACGCCTCATGCGCGAAATGGGCTGTACTAAGAAAATTATCGTCGGCGGCTGGTCTTCAGCGCCTTATGGCACTAGAATCGAATCAGTCAATGGTTTCATGTTCCCTCACGTTGGTGTTAAATATCGCGCCATCACACTTCGCGGCGCGTCACTTCCTATGTCAGACAATGATGATTTTATGGAATCTTCAAAATATCTTCCATGCCTCGACGCTGTTACGCAAGGAAACGGTCCTGATGCCGGCAACACGGTTCTGGATATTGGCTTCTCCAACATTAATCCGGTCATTCACGTTCCGGCTACCATTCTTGGGGTTTCCACCATGGAAAACTGGGGCGTCATCTTTGGCGGATATGACAAAACGACTTACTCCATGTACTCACATGGCCTGTGCCCTTCCATCTGTGAAGTCCAGTATCAATTCTATAATGAAGAGATTGATTTGGCTGAAGCAATTGGCGTCGACGTGCCTAAATATGCTTACGAATCCTTCTTCTCACGCCGCAGTGTACTGACCCAAGAGTATATGGGCCTTGACGAGAATGGAAAAGACAACGTGGTCTTCCCGCTGGACCAACCTTCCACCGAAGGCAACACCGGCCCTAACAGCATTCACCACCGCTATCTGACAGAGGATGTACCAGTTGGCTGCAAGATCTACCACGATTTAGGCGTCCAGTATGGCGTACCTACCCCTGTTATAGACTCCATGATCACCTTGGCAGGCGGCATGCATAAAAAGAATTTCTTCAAGGAAAGCAAATACAATCTCGCATACCTTGGTATTGACAATATGAGTAAAGATGAACTCTTAGCTTACCTAAACGAAGGTATTTATAATCGCTAAAACAATTTAGTGCGGTCATCCCAGGTGGATGTCCGCACTTCTTACAAGGGGGCTTAACTATGGAATTCAAAACAACTTATCAAATTGAAGACTATATTCTGAACACAAGCTGGGAAGATTTGCCTCAAACTATAAAAGAGCGTGCGGTTGTATGCGGGATCGACCTTCTGACGGCACTCATTGTCGGAAGCAAAGGCAAACAGTTTCAGTCCGGTGTCAAGCTCGCGGATACTCTCGGTTTAAAAGGTCCCATCAGCATTCTAGGCGCGCCTGGCAAATACAATCTTCTGGGCGCTACGATCTCCATGTCCCATGCGTCCAACTCCTTTGACATTGATGACGGTCACAATATGATCAAGGGCCATCCAGGCACTTCCTTCGTCGCCGGTATAACAGCAGCAGCGGTTGAAAAAAATGTAACCTATAAGGAATACCTGACTACCCTGATCATTGCCTACGAAACCACCATTCGCTGGGCTCTGGCCATGCAAGATCATTACGGTTTTCTCCACAGTACCGGCGCCTATGGCGCTTACGGCACCGCCGCCGGTATTGGCAGACTTTATGGACTGGATCGAAAATCCCTGAACAACGCATTGTCGATCGCGGATTTCCATGCCCCAATGACCCCGGTCATGCGTTCGGTGGAGTATCCGTCCATGAATAAAGATGGTGTCCCATTTGGTGCCCAGGTCGGTGCAATGGCGGTGCTCGAAACTTTGGCCGGAAGCACCGGTTATGGAAATCTGCTTGAACTTCCTGAATATCAGCGCCTTATCGAAACCATCGGCAAAGACTACGAAGTCCTGCGTCTCTATTTCAAGCCCTATACCTGCTGCCGATGGTCACATCAGCCAATCAAAGCTATCATAGATTTAATGGAAGAACATCAATTCACGCATCAGGATGTGGATAACGTTACCGTCAGCACGTTCAATTCAGCTGCTCGACTTAGCAAAATTGCTCCCAAACGGGCAGATGAGGCTCAATACAACATTGCCTGGCCCGTCGCCTCCGCCCTTGTCTTTGGCGATGTAGGCTACCTCCAAGTCACTGAAGAAGCCCTGGAAAATAAAGATGTTCTGAATACCATGAAAAAGCTCAATTTTGTTGTAGATCCGGAGCTTGACAAGCAGTTTCCGCAAAAACGACTGGCGAGAGTTGAAATTGCGCTGGCGGATGGACGAAAGCTCAAATCCGCTGTCTACGCTGCACCGGGTGAACACACGGATCAGATTGATTTAGATTGGATCACCAAAAAATTTATCCGAATCACGAAGCCTATGCTGAGTGAACTGGATCAAAAAAAGCTCCTGAATGTATTGACATCAGAAATGGATAAACCGGTCACTCAAATTATTGAGACAGTAAATGAGATGCTTCAGTTGAATTAAAAAACAAGAGCCAAAACAATTCAGTTTGTTTTGGCTCTTGTACACTAATTTTCAATACTAATACTACTCCGGATGACTTTGTGCATCTCAATTTGTGGTTAAGTCATGAATTTGGACGTGACTTTCCTCCGGTTGAGGTCAACATGACATTTAGCAAGTTAATCCCTGCCGATAGTCTTTTGGCGACAATCCTGTTATACAGTGAAACGCTCTCGTAAAGGTTGAATTACTGCTATATCCAACCATCATAGCAATTTCCATCACACTGTGCTTCGTATTCGCCAATAGATCCTTCGCTTTATTGATTCTTACATATCTCAAATACAAACTTGGCGAAAATCCCGTCTGCTGTTTGAACCAATCATTGTAGTAGGTCACATTGTAGTTTTCTATTTCTGCCAATTGGCTGACCGTTATTGGTTGATCATAGTTTTCAATCATGTACCTAATGGAAGTTGAGACGCTGTTATCCATCAGTTTGCTATACAAGTAGCTGTAAAGATAACGGACGGATTTGCTGTTTGGATCCTGTTTGAGTTCAGCTTGAATTAAATGGACCAATTCCATGATCTGACCGCGCATTGAGATAATCATTGGATATGAAATCAAAATACCCTCTGTTTTTTCGGACATTTCATCATATAGATTAATCGCCAGGAGCTGACTGAAAAAATGGCACTGATGATTCATTCCTGGAGGGATCACGCATAGTTCTTGAGGTGTCACTTCATAGTCAGACTTTCCAATGCAAATTTTCATGGTTTGATGAAGGGGTACCAGAATTTGCGGATGTTCATGAACATGCTCACCCTGGCACTCATTGTAGACATGAAAATTCATCATATGCGATCCTCCTCTCAGGAATAATATAGTTATTTCAAATTCAACATTCTTCACTTTGAACAATTTGATCTTTTATGATCATTCAAATATTAATTGACCATGGAAGCAACAACAACATAAGATTCATCAGTTAAATCGTCTTCACTTGTTCTTTTTTGTCCTCGTATCCCTACTTTTAAGACCTCATTCATATACTTAACACTGTCTCTTAGGCCTTGAAGCTCAAGTTCGCGTCCCTCTTCTATGCTGTAGCCGCTTAAAGGAAGTTCAATCTCCAGGTCAATTGTATCCAACTCTTCCGGAGCTTCAGAACGCAATATTTGCATGATTTTCACACAATCCACATCCCCTTGTCCAATAGCTGTACCATAAGAATGAGTCCCATCAGGGTCAGTTACAATCTTATTGTCACAGAAGTGTACGCAGTAACAATAGGGTGCCATTTTACGCACACAGGTTTCAATACCCTCCATCATAACCAGGGAGTTGATCGTGTCACAACATGCGCCAACAAGTGGATGAGATATTTGTTCTACCATCCAGATGACCTCATCCGCGAACATATCGCAATGATTTTCAATGGCTACTTTCATGTTGTATTTCTCAATTAGCGGAAGAGCTTTTTTAAACTTAATGGCTATGTCCGCGATCTGCAGCATCACTTCAGGTGACATGCAGGAATGCGAAGTTGGTCGAGGGCGTTCCACATCCAGGCTGAACTTTACCAGCTTGGCCCCAATTGCGCTGCCAATTTCAATAGCGTCCTCTATTGTTGCATTAACGCGTGGATCACATGGCGCATTAAGAGAAACATTGAGTTCCAAATCAAGACCATGAGCTTTTGCATTAGCCTTAACCGCTGCAAGATGCTCTGGAGTCACGTCATTATCTAAATCAACCAAAGTAATGTGTAATACATCAAGACCTACTTCGACAGCTAAATCCATTAGTTTATCCAGGGTCAGAACCTTTTCAAAAGCATGGTTTTCTCCGTAAGTCTGGAATCCCCAGCTCTCACCACAGCCGCTTAGGTGTAGCGTGTAGGTGTGCATGCCTAATTTAAATTTACGGTTAGAATTTTTCAACATTTTCAAGCCCCTTAATAATGTAATTTAAATTCTGTCATTTTTTAATGCTGCCATATCGAATCTGTTGTCATAAAACTTATTTAGACGAATTCTATACTATGACCTTTTTTAACTCTATATCCGGCAATGTTACGGATGCTTCAGCCTCAATGTGTTCCTTATTCAAATCCATCCACAAGTCCGCATTTTTTATACCCAGCTTCTGAGGATTGAAGTATGGTTTCTTCCCTGCTTTGATTTGACTCATATAATCCTTATAAACCACGATCGCTTTCTCAGACAGGAAGATGAGAGCGATCCCATTTACCCAAACCATCATACCCAAAAAGATTTCACTGATCGCCCAAGCTGTACCAGCTGTAACGTTTGCCCAAATAAATACCATAATTGGCATAGCTATACGAAGCACCCAAATAGCAACTTTTCTTGAATTTGAGCTTTTATTTTTCAGCAAATATGCCAATCCTGCTTCTCCTTCATAGTAGTAAGCTATGGAAGTTGAAAACGCGAAGAACAACAAGGAGAACGCTACTATAATGCCACCTATATTAGGCAAAACAGTGTTTGCAGCTTCCTGAACCCAAACAGCGCCTACTATGTTTGAGACTGCTTGGTCTGCCAAAACCGAAGAACCCGAACCGATATGTAAATATTCACCAGTTTTATCAAGGACGTTAAAACAATCTGTGATCAGCATCATTAGTGCACTGCACACGCAAACTGCAACATCTATATAGACTGTAAATGCATTTATTAAGCCTTGCTCAGCCGGATGTGGCGTCTCTGCCGCTGCTGCAGCCGCAGGCGTTTCCCCCATACCGGCGCCGCTTGAATTTACAGCGCGCTTCACACCAAATAAAACCGCACTGCCAAATAATCCACCAAAAATTGCGTCTGTGCTAAAGGCACTCGAGAAGATCATTCTAAAAGTACTAGGAATATCCATGAAATTCGTAACCAGAATTATAATTGTGAGACCAAAATAGAGAACTGTCATAATTGGCACAATGAAAGTAGAGAATTTCGCGATTCGTCTGACGCCACCGGAAATGACCAAGAACAGAAAGAAAGCTACGACAGCTCCAGAGATCACCGGACTGACCCCTAAACTATTTTCAAATGCCATTGCGATATTATTGACACCAGCGCCAACTATGAAAAGCGGAACAGCAACTACAACCAAGATTGCAAAGAGGATTGCTAACGGTTTCCAACCGAGGCCACTTTCAATGTAGTTATATGGGCCACCACGATACTGACCATCTTGGCGAACCTTGTAAACTTGACCTAGCGCGTTCTCTGCATACGCAATCGCAGAGGTTAAGAATGCTGTGACAACCATCCAAAACGTCGCACCCGGACCACCATACATAATGGCAACCGCAACGCCACCAATATTACCTACAGCGACTCGATAAGCTGCTACTGAGAAGAATGTCTCTAAAGGGGAAATTCCTTCTTCTGAACCACCCCCGGATTTGAGCAAACTTAGCTGCAATTTCCAGTTTCTCAATGTTCCAAAATCAATTCTAAAGCAATAATAAATACTGACGATTAAAAGAAGCAATATTACAGGCAGCGCCCAGATCGTACCATTTAAATTATTAATCATTGTCGTAAAATCCATATGTATTCTCCTCCTTGTATTAACCAGTATTTAACATCCTTAACTACTTATTAATAACATTGCATCAAAGTGCAAAGAAGATCAGAATATCAGTCAATCATTATTGATGCGTCATGATACAATGACTTTGTTAATATGTCAATGTATACATAACTCTTCTAAACAACATGTTCCACGTATTTTCGCATTAGGATCCTATGCTTCAACATTTCTTCTTCAGTTGGCGTTTTTACCTCCTTCAATAAATACTCACGACCAAGCTTTCGGTAGGTATCCAGTCCATAGCGATGATATGGCAAAAGTTCCACTCTGGCCAAATGCTTTAAATCAGTGCAAAAGCGGCCGATTTTTTGAAGTTCAGAGACTGAGTCGTTAATACCTGGGATGATCGGTACACGGATAATCATTCGCATTGCATTATCCAGATGATTTGTCTGAACCAAGTTCTTTTTGATAAGCTCATTTCCAGCACCACAAAACTGTTTATGCAAGTCATCACTGAAGAACTTAATGTCTATATAGGCGGTATTCACATATGGCGCTATCCCTTGAATTGACGACCAAGATCCATAGAAGGAGGTCTCAATGGCAGTATTGATGCACTCCCTTTTAGATGCTTGAAGGATAGCTTTTGTAAATTCCGGCTGGGAAAGAATTTCACCTCCGGAGAGGGTGACCCCGCCTCCGGAGTGAAAGAAAAACGCTGTATCCTTTCTGACCACTGACATAACCTCTTCAACTGTCATGACTTGGCCATAAACATTCTGTTCAGTTTTTTCGATATGAAATGCCTGACTTTCAGGTGTTGAGCACCATTCGCATGCCAATGGACACCCTTTCAGAAATACGACAGTGCGCATGCCATCCCCATCGTGGATTGCACCCCGTTTGAATCTTAGTACAACACCCTGCGTTCCGTTGTGATCCATCATAGCAATTGCGCACCACCTTTATTTTGCTTAACTTGTACAGTTTCCACTCCAGCAGCCAAAAGAAGTTCGGCCTATAATCTCATCTTGAACTTCTTTGCCAAGTTCAACGAAAAATGCAGTATACCCGGCAACACGAACCAACAAGTGTTTGTACGCTTCAGGATTATCTTGAGCTTTCAGAAGCGTATCTTTGTCAACGACGTTGAACTGAACATGATAGACATCCAGTGTGCAAAGTGTCTTGAGAAGGTTCATCATTTGAGCTATGCCGGCGTCACCTTCCATCATTTCAGGCTCCAGTTTCATATTAAGCTGAGTTCCTTGTGTATATCGCGCATGAGGAATTCGGCTCACAGATTTTAATAATGCGGTAGGGCCGTTCACATCAGTGCCGCCTGTTGCGCCAATACCATCCGTCAAAGGTGTCCACGCCTTGCGTCCGGACGGCAATGCGCCTACTTCAGCGCCAAGAGGTGTATTTCCTGATACCGGCAGCATCCCTGTGGTCATTGGACCAAACTTGGTATTGTAACTTTCGAATTCGTCAGCAATAAAGGTAAAGATTTCCCCGACCATTCGATCCGCGCGCTCGTCATCATTGCCGTACTTTGGCGCTTCCAAACACAATTTGTGGATCTCTTCATAGCCTTCAAAGTTTGCATCAAGAGCTTCTTTCAATTCTTTCATAGTCATCTTCTGATCTTCATAGACCATGGTCCGGATCGTGGCGACCGAGTTTACAATATCAGCAATCCCGGTTGTTATTACACCGCCGCCAGCGTTGTACTTTGCGCCACCCAGACTGTAATCCATTCCAGAATCAATACATTCTTTAAAGGTCAATGAGAGGCAAGGCGCCGGTCGGAAATTCATGCTGAGATAATCCAAAAGTTGGTTGCCTTTGACTATCGCCTTAGTCGTATATTGAATATGCGCCTTTAAAGCGTTCCAGAAATCATCAAAGGTTTTAAAATTCGCCGGATCACCTGTGGAGACCGAGACACGTTTTCCGGTTTTTCGGCTGATCCCGTCATTTAATGCCAGTTCTACCATGCCACCTAGATTGATGTCCGCCATATCTGTATACTGTTTTAAACGACCGCTAAGATTTGTTTCTACACATCCGCAGGGATTCCAATCCCAAGCTTCTGAAAGTGGTACACCTTTATTGAGCATCATGCGAATCCCAGCATCGTCATGATGAACTGCCGGCATTCCAGTGCCAAGTCGAATGGCTTCAGCTGTTTTGCGTAGGAATGAATCAGGATTCTTTGAAATATTATATCGAACTGACAGGTTTGGTTCAGCAAACTGAACATCCATAGTCGCTTGAATGACCTGATAAGACAAATCATTTACAGCATCGTTGCCGTATCTGTCTATGCCACCTGGCGTTACGTTTATTGTCGTACAATAACCGGCGGCGAACTGCGCTGTGACTTCATCCTGGAACAAGCTCAGTTCCGCGATTTTGATCCACATACAGTCTAGGAGTTCCTGTGCACCGTCTTGATCCATGACGCCACTTTCAAGATCTGCCTTGTAATACGGATAGAGATATTGGTCTATGCGGCCAAGGTTATAGGAAGACGCATTTTGCTCCATAAATACGGCATATTCATAAAACAAAACACTTTGAAGCGCTTCATAGAAAGTTTGAGCTGGAAATTCAGGCACTCGGCGGCATATTTCAGCGATTTTTTCAAGTTCAGCCTTTCTGACTGGATCAGCGCAAACTGCTGCCTGCTCTTCTGCAAGATCAGCGTGGCGGTTTGCAAGTGTTATTAAACCCTCACATACCATTTCCTCCGCTTGTAGAAAGTACATTTTTTCAAGATCTCCTGGTCTTGAAATATCCAGTTTGTCCATAGCGTCTTTGATTTCTTTATGAATGCCGCCCAAACCCAAAGACAATAAGCGCTCCCAGCCAGGCGTCGTTTCACCGTAGCCGCGTACAGCTTTTCGGTCAATGTAGATCATGCCATTATCACGAAGTATGGACATGTCTTCCGGTGCCTGAGCACGCCACATTTCGAGCATAGATTTCCCTTGCCAGTATGGTTTGACTTCCTTCAAGAATGTTTGCTTATCCTCTTCACTCAAATAGAAGGGATCAAACTTTCGTGTGCTCATGGTATCAAGTTCCTTGTCAAGAATCGACCAGCTGCTGTCAGCGCATAGTATGCCGCCACGAGGCTTTGACCCTGATCCGCCTACAAGAAGTTCCTGATCCTGAATGTAGATGGTCTTTTTTCTGCATTGGTTTCTATATCCATTTGCTTTTTTGAGAATCCACGGCATACTTTCATACTCCCTGAATCCCTCTGTCAGGAGCTTTGCGTTCTCAACATCCATCTCGACGCGAGTATTCAAGAATTTTTCTTTTAGAAATTCAATACGGTCTAAATATTTCTTAGCCACCTTTAAGCCTCCTTTAACTTATTTGTAACTTTTTCGTAAATGGTGTGAAAAAGCTTCTTCCTATAGTAATTTGTTTATAAGCTGCTGTAGGAAGAAGCCGTGAGATCAATTGTGAAACCGTATCTTATTTGTTGTAGATGCCTTCGTTCAGATAAGCTAAGAGTTCTTCTTTACTCATACTTTCAATTCCGAGATAAGAAAGGTTGTATTTGCTCTCTTTGAAGAAATTCTTTTTGTGCATGCCACCCGCAAGTGTAATCATGGAATCAATGACAGGTGTAGGCACGCCATACTGAACGCCTAGATCGTGATAGATTTTGCAGCCAACCGGGACATCCTCTGTCAAGTAGCGGTGGTGAATGCTGTTCGGGCCGGTGTTGCCCTCAGTGGAAGGCTGGTCAAGCGGGAATACCACGTTGTCTTTACCATTCTCGTCCAGACCCATGTATTCCTGAGTCAGGACGCTGCGGCGTGAGAAGAAAGATTCGTAGGCATATTTAGGGACATCGACGCCAATCGCTTCAGCCAACGCAATTTCTTCGTTGTAAAATTGATATTGAATCTCGCAGATGGATGGGCTCAGTCCATGTGAGTACATGGAGTAGGTGGTCTTGTCGTATCCGCCAAAGATGACACCCCAGTTTTCCATTGTGGAGACCCCAAGAATTGTCGCCGGTACGTGAATGACCGGATTGATGTTAGAGAAACCAATATCCAGAACCGTGTTGCCTGCCTCAGGACCATTCCCTTGAGTGACAGCATCAAGGCAAGGCAGATATTTGGAAGATTCCATAAAATCATCAATATCTGACATAGGCATTGAAGCGCCACGCAATGTGATAGCGCGGTATTTGACGCCGACGCGAGGGAACATGAAGCCGTTGACGGCTTCTATTCGAGTACCATATGGCGCGGAAGACCAGCCGCCGACTATGATTTTTTTGGTGCAGCCCATCTCGCGCATGAGGCGTCTGAGAATAAGGGAAGCGTAGTTGTCTGTAAAGATATGGATGACCTGTCCGTCCTCCAGATGAGGAATCAAAGCGCGAAAGAACGGCTCATGAGCCATAGCAGGGGCAGCAACCACAATTAAGCCTGCGCCTTTGACTGCTTCACCCATGTCACTGGTGACCAGATCAAAAAACGCTTTGCCGGAACGTTCGAAACAGTAAAGGTTACGCTGGATGCCTTCTAAAACAATGCCTGTCTTCTCCAAGTTTGCTAAGGTTTGCTTCGCAAACGGCATCATGTCAAACAATCGAACCTCACGTCCAGCCAGTTTCATATCTGCAGCACAGGTTTTTCCAACAGCGCCGCCTCCAAGTACTGCGATTGGCATGTCCTTGAGATATTCCATACTTGCTTTTCCGTTCATAAATAGATGTCCTCCCTTTTTGGCAGTTCAATTGAATTCTTCGACTTGAATTTGGTCATTATTAGAATTGTTATGTATGATTTCTAACCAGCTATAATGCATCTTTCGTGCCAACTCCTTTTGTTTTTTTATTTATTCAAAATTTTCTCTATCTTTTGAGCAATTTAAATCAAAATCTATTTAGAACCTATTGTAGTTTGAATCCGTGTATACCTTGATACATCCGCGTATCATGAATTTTCTAAAATCCGCCACCGTAAAATAGCTTATAAAAGAAGTATAAATAATAAAAATTCAATTCGCAGCATTTAACTTGATCCCAAAATACCCATCATCACCAATATAGAAAATCGCCAATTATTTTGCCTTTTTTGCGCAAAATGCAAAATCCGATTTGCAGCAAAGAACTTCCATCTTTGCTTAATCAATCAAAAATTAAAACCTGACCTTCAAACACCAAAAGGTGTTTAAAAGTCAGGTTGATCAATTTCTTTCTATTCAGTTTCGTTGTCCTTGAATCGCTCGGTCAATTCCTGAACATCTATATTATTTCGTTTGATGCGGTATTGAAGATTCTGACGGCTAATCCCCATTTTTTGAGCGGTTTTCGATATATTCCCACCGTTTTTCATCAACGCTTCCATAAGCATGTCACGTTCAATTTCATGGATCGTACTTCCCAACAGCTCGTTTGCCGACTTTTCAACATTATTTATATCTAACGATGATTCATTTGTAATTTTCTTAAGAATATGATCCGGAAGTACATCCCTGGTAATAGCTAAAGCGCCATCCGGCAAAATATTCATTGCATGTTCAATGACATGCTGGAGTTCACGGACATTGCCAGGCCAATCATAGGTTTCAAAAATCACGAGAACGTCAGGATCAATTTTATTCACATTTTTAAGAAGTGTTTTATTGTAGTTTAAAATGAAGTGTTTCGCGAGTAAGGCTATGTCCTCTTTTCGATCTCGCAAAGGTGGAATGCTGATATTGACTACACCCAACCTGTAAAATAGATCTTGGCGTATTTTCTTTTCTTCAACTGCCTGGTACGGAGGAATGTTAGTATTAGACAGTACTCGAACGTTCACATGAGTCTCATGCGTTCCACCGATCCGTCGAATGACACCATCCTGTAAAACACGTAATAGCTTTGACTGAATCCCTAAGTTCATGGAATTGATCTCATCCAGTAATAGTGTTCCGCCATCGGCTTGCTCTAAAAGTCCTGCCCTGCTTTCCGAACCGGTATAAGCACCCTTTTCAGTGCCAAACAACAAGGATTCCAAAAGATTTTCAGGAATAGCGGCACAGTTAATAGCTAAAAAAGGACCATTGGCGCGTTGACTCGCATTATGTATGCTTTGTGCAAAAAGCTCTTTTCCGGTTCCTGTTTCACCATAGATCATAACCGAAGAATCTGACTTGGCGCACTGCTTACATTTTTTAATCAAATCCTCTATGACCAAGCTGTTGTGAATAATATCTCGAAATTGGTATTTAGCGTTCAGCTTACTTTTATGTATATCCTTGGGAGATTTGGTCCGTTCGAGAAGTCTTTCCTGCAAATCGATAACTTTTTTATTTAATCGATCAACTTGTGTCCAGTCTTTCATGATACTGAATGCGCCCAAAATCTGGCCATTAAAGAGCGCTGGATAATTGTTAGACATAATTTCTACACGTTTTCCGTAGAATGTCGTATAACTTTGTCTGATATTCAATTGCGGCTTCATAGTATTTATAACCTGTGGCAAGATTAAATCGTTTCCATCAGCCGAAGAATAGATTGAGCCTATTTTCTTTCCGCTGATATCTTGCATTAATAGCGAGTCCATTTTAACCGCGGCATCATTCAACATGAAGATGCGCTCCTGCTCATCACATAGAATCACAGCATCCCTGATCTGATTTACAACTTGCATTAACATATCATGGCAAGCATCATTTCGGGCATTTCTAAAAACGATTATTCTTGCGCCATCCGGCAGTCCATCGACTTCTGGCGACGGGCATCGCGCTAAATATTCGCCAAAGGCTATGTTCAGATAAGCTTCTGACATTTTTTCATCGCAAAAAAGAGGCGCAACTAACCTGAGAGATTCTCCAATCAGAATCCCGTTTCCGTGCAACAAATTATCTCCTTTTACGTTGATGTCCAAAATACGGTAGTCTTCATCAATCAACACAGCGCCCAGGTCACATTGAGTTAAAAGTTGAAACGCTTCATGTAATACCATGAAATCCTCCTATCGTATGTAAGTTTGAATTCAGGTCAACCATCCAACTGGTGTAAGATCAGATTTAACCCTGTATGAAGCAATAACATTTCAAGGCTGTACATGTTCATTTAATGTCTCGCTAGAAAGACTTTATCACAAGTTGAACAAAATATTACATTAAAATTTCGACCATGCTTCTCGACATCCGTTTAAGTTTGTTTTGTAACATGCCGTATGCTTTCACGCCAAGCTTAAAACTGGCATTTCTCATCGTTAGTAAAGTACACTTATTTTTGTGACAAGATGCTGTCAGTCGCGATTGTTCAACCTTTCAAACTTATCCCATTCCACATCATATTTTTAGGATTCTTTCAAGGATATAAGTCGAACTACTCTTACAACACAGTGTTTGCAGTACTCTGACACATTTTCGAAACATTGAGCCTTATGACAACCACCTGAGATCCTGCAAATTTTTCGTGTGTGATTGCAAAGCATGAGTGATCATTTGAAGCTATCATTGAGACATAAACATTCAGGGAGGTAGTTATAATGAATTCTCATTTTCAAGTCGTAAGACCCGAAAACGTTCCCGCTTGTCCGTTGTCTCCGGGTATGGAAGAGCGCGATTTACTCAAAGCCGAATTAGCCCGTCAAAGCGAAACCCCTATTGTAATTCCTGCAATCATTAATGGAAAAGAAATTTTTACCGATATACGATTTAATGTCACTGCACCCCACAACCATTCATTAGTCCTTGCTGAATGCTGTATGTGTAATAGTGAGCTACTGAAAGAATCCGTTGACGCAGCAATGGCAGCAAAAGCAGAATGGGAAAAACTGCCTCGCGAACATCGATTTGCGATCTTTGAAAAAGCCGCTCAACTCATTGAAGGCAAGTACCGCTATCAACTCACTGCAGCGATCATGCTGGGACAAAGCAAAACAGCATGGGAAGCGGAATGCGATGCGCCTGATGAGTTATGTGACTTATTGCGCTATGGCATTCATTTTGCCGATCAGATCTACAGTCAGCAACCCAAATCCACACCAGGGATCTTCAATCGCTTAGTTTACCGTCCTCTCGAGGGTTTTGTCTGTGCAATAACACCATTCAACTTTGCTTCAATATGTGGCAATCTTCCAGCCGCACCTGCCATCATGGGCAACGTCGTCGTTTGGAAGCCAGCTGCGACTGCAGCACTTGTCAGCTACTACATCATGAAGATCTTTATTGAAGCAGGCGTTCCTGCCGGCGTCATCAATTTCATTCCAAGTAAAGGCACTGATGTCAGCGAGTACGTCTTGAAAGATTCGCGTCTTGCAGGCTTCCATTTTACCGGTTCAACCGAAGTGTTCCAGAAGACTTGGAAATTGATTGGCGAGAATATCCATAATTATAGAAGTTATCCGCGTTTAGTTGGTGAAACAGGCGGGAAAGACTATATTTTCGCCTATGAAGATTGTGACGTTGATGCGTTGGTATGCGGTTTAATTCGCGGCGCATTTGAATATTCCGGACAGAAGTGCTCGGCAACATCACGCTCTTATATTCCTGCTAAAATCTGGCCTGAGGTTAAAGAAAAGCTTCTCGCTGAAATTGCTACAATTAAAGCCGGCGATATTTCTGACTTCACAAATTTCCTTGGCGCAGTCATCGATAAAAGAGCTTTCGACGAAGTCACTCGCTATATTGATGAAGCCAAAGCCTCTCCAGATGCGGAGGTCTTATGCGGCAGCTATGATGACAGTACTGGCTGGTTTATCAATCCAACGGTCATTCAAGCAAAAAATCCTAACTATGTAACGATGATGAAAGAGCTTTTCGCGCCCGTTTTAACCATTTATGTTTACAACCAAGATGAGTTCGATGCCATGGTTGATCACTGTGCGAACTCCTCCATTTATGCTTTAACCGGCGCAATCTTTGCTAAGAATCGAACTGTCATAGCAGAATTGGAAGAGCGCTTACGTCACTCGGCAGGCAATTTCTGCATTAACGACAAACCCTCCGGTGCTCTCTGCGGTCAACAGCCTTTTGGCGGCGCTCGTGGATCCGGTACCAATGACAAAGCCGGCAGTATAATGAACATGATGCGTTGGATGAGTCCTCAAACTGTCAAAGACAATTTGTGCCCTGACACAGACTACCGCTATCCGTATATGGCTGACAAATAGTTAATAGCATTGCCAATAATATCAAAAGGCTGATGTAAAATGATACTTCCATTTTGCGTCAGCCTTTCATTGATCAGCACTTTATTTTTTAAATGCCTTATAATCAATACCATTTTTCATCATTCGATATTGTAAAGTCTGCCTGCTGATCCCTAAGAGACGTGCGGTCTTAGACATATTCCCGGAATTATCTCTCAATGCATTTATAATAGCTCTAGTCTCAACATTTTGTTTGATTGAGTTTAAATCCGAAAAAACTTCGTGTTTATTGCCACTTTCAACAAATAATCCAACCTTTTTCAAAATATGCTCAGGCAGATATTCAGGTGAGATTTGTTTTTCTTGATCCGGCATGATATTCATGGCATGTTCAACAGCATGTTGCAATTCACGGATGTTGCCGGGCCAGTCATAGAGCATAAAAATCTCTAGAACTGCAATATCTACGCTGCCAATTTTTTTATCCATTTTAGTATTGCAAGTCTCTATGAATTTCTTCGCTAGTATTGAAATATCTTCTTTTCTCTCAGATAGTGGCGGAATATTTATATTAACGACGCCCAGCCTGTAAAATAAATCCCGTCTGAGTTTCCCTTCTTCAATCGCCTGGAGCGGCGGCATATTAATGTTTGAGATCACTCTAAGGTCAACTGGAATCTCGTTAACGCCACCAACGCGTCTGACTTTACCTTCCTGTAGAACTCGAAGCAATTTTGATTGAAGTTCAATATTCATAGAATTGATTTCATCAAGCAGTAAAGTTCCATGATCTGCTTGCTCAAGAAGGCCAGCCCTTCTCTCTGAACCTGTATACGCTCCGGCTTCAGAACCAAATAGTAAGGACTCTAATAATGTATCCGGGATGGCTGCGCAGTTTATTGCAAGAAATGGTCCATTTGAACGGGGACTTGCGTTGTGAATGCTTTGAGAAAACATCTCTTTTCCGGTGCCTGTTTCACCATAGATCATCACGGATGAATCCGAACCGGCAATTTTTTTGCATTTTTTTACGATTTGATCCATAGTATGGCTCTCGTAAATGATATCTTGAAATTTATATTTTGCTTTTAATGGCTGCAAATTATCTTTACTTAAGTCCATTTGGCTTTTGTTCGATTTGCCTTGTTGAAAAACAGTGACTTGATCCACGCCATCATATATGACCGAATCTTTCAAACCATCCTGGCGAAACTTACTGCCTGCTTCACAAAAAATTATCAGATTGGAATGATCTGATAACTGCTCCTGTGATATCGTGCGGCATTTCAGCAATAAATTATTTGATTTGACGTTAAAAATTGTCCCTTCGTTGCCCTCCTGACATAAAACAGGCGCAATCCATTCAAGCGACTTCCCAACTAAGTTTTGTTCGCTCTGCAGAAGTTGATCACCCAAACTGTTTATACTCAAAATAATATATTCCTTATCGACGAGAATGGCACCCAGCCCACTATCGGCAAGAACCGTCATTAGTTCAGAGACCTTCAAATTCAATGCGATCCTCTCACTTTCAAAAGCGATGCTCTTTTAAACAACGTCATGCAATTGCGTTTTTCAAACAAAAAATAGGCAAAATATTTTGCAATTCTATTGTTATGTTATACCATAACGCTTCCCAAAGCAATAGAACCAAGTACCATGTAAATTCCATAACGGCCACATAAGCAAAGGAGCAGGGATTCCAGGAATCCCTACTCCAAATATTGACTTGACGCCTCGACAATAAACACTATCATTAATTCATTGAAGTGAATTGAAGACCATCCTATCCCCACTTACGGGATTCGTCCATAGCTTATCCGCCAGCAATGGGTCCTATAAGCGTAATAGTTTCTTCATTGCTCACAAGATAGTTTAATGATAATTGACGTCTGTTTTCCAACCTTACAAAAGGGACTAAGATAGGGTTGATGCCTATTCCGGAAATTATTGAACGCAGCGAGGCTGGCTCATCCAAGTACACTTCCATGGTCTCTTCTACAGGTTTCCCCAGATCTTTGAAGATTGACATCAGGCTCTCGGTCAATTTAAGGGTCACTTTTATTTTTTCACCCTTAACCATCCTATTAAGCCAGTCCAAACTTATTAATCGTATCTTCCAGTGGGATCCCGTTCTCATCCCAGCCTCTAGCTTTATAGTAACCATCAAGCATTTCATTAATAACCTCGAGGCTGATATAATGTCCTTTGTTTGGTCCATCTGGGGTTGGTTCTTCATAAAACCTTGCTGGCGGATAGTCGTACTTTCTTCCAAAATCACTCATTTCTCTGTGGTTAAACAGTCTCGTTAAACACCAGACTTTCTCTGAAACTTTGATCAAGTCATCCCACTCGATTTTTTTACCTGTAATGCAGTAATGCAGCTCTTTATAATAGTCAAGTTCGAGACCCATTTCCATGTATTGGAATCTGCAGGTTCCCAGCATATCAAATACAGGGCGGATGTTCTGACTCTTAATAACTATCGGAACGACGTTATCATGCTTTGCCTTAGGCATAGCACCCGCAAAATGTTGCTCGGAAATGACATCGGAAACCGCCCCAATGTCAGCAGAACCCGCTACATCGTTTCCTAAAACCCAGCACTTGCCATGATGCGCGCCAATATCTGCTGTCATGTAACCCAGCATCATGCCAGGTGCATTTCTGCATTCATAACCGGTCCACTCCAGCCCTTTAACTTGGATCGCAAATTTACTGCTGTCACTGCCTATTGTCTCTGCGGCATTTCTAACACCTTCAGCGAGGACATTTCCAATCTTTTCACGCTTCGTGACCAAATTCAGGATATGCAGAACAGACGCTAAATCCCCAAATTTCACATCCATACCCATCTCTTCTTTTGAAATCAGGCCTTTTTCGTAACACTCAAGAGCAAAACTGACCACAACGCCACCTGAACAGGTGTCAATCCCAAGTTCATCACACACATAATTCAAATAAGCAATATCGTGAATATTTCCGATACCGCAGTTGCTTCCTAGCAAGGCGATAGTTTCATATTCCGGACCTTCAACATAAGCATTTCCTAAATTTGTTTTTGCATAACCATACTTGCCACAAGGGGTAGGACATGCAAAACAACCTTTATCTGTGATTTTCAATTCTTTTAAAATTGCTGCACCATTGATCTCTGCAGCATAGTCAACGTGAGAGGTTTGGAAATTTTTTGTCGGAAGAGCACCCACTTCATTGACCCAATCTGTAATGCACGCAGTCCCTTCCGGTGTCCAGGCTTCAAATCCCGGCTTCGCTCTGACAGCGTTATAGGTTTCTTTACCCTTTTGGAAAAGTGCTTCAGGATCGAAAACAGGCACACTTTTTGTTCCCCTTACAGCAATACCTTTAATGTTTTTGGATCCCAATACCGCGCCTATACCAATTCTGCCAGCTTGTCGTCCGAAGTCATGTGAAATGCACGCAAATTTGACAAGGTTTTCACCCGCTGGTCCAATGGTTAGAATTTGAAAATCTTCCCCAAGCTCTTTTTTCATAGCTTCTTCTGCATCATAGGAGCCCTTTCCCCAATATTTCTCTGCAGGTCTGATTTCCACAATGTCATTGTCAATGTAGATGTAACTTGGTTGTTTGGCTTTTCCTTTTAGAATAGCGACATCATAACCGGCATACTTCATAGTAACCCCAAAGTGTCCGCCCATATTGCTGTCGCCGTATCCGCCTGTAGCAGGAGACTTTGTGGCAAATTCTGTTTTTCCGCTGGCAGGTAAAAAGTGTCCATTCAGTGGACCTGTAGCAATTATAAATATATTTTCCCCATCAAAAGGGTCAACATTAGGGGGATTTTCATCGTATAAAATCTTTGCCGTAAAACCTCTGCCGCCTATGTAATCATCCACCCATTCCTGTTTGAGTGGTTCCTTAATTACTTGTTCAGCTGTTAAATCGATTCGTAGGGTCGTGCCTGCGTATCCATAAATCATCAGCTATTCTCCTCTACTCAAAAGTTAATGCATTTCTAGGGCATATTTCTACACATTGTTTGCAGTCGTTACATTTATCTACCTTATCATCCTCAGGATCCACCATCATGACATTGGATGGGCAAGCTTCAACACATGCCATGCAGCTAATACATTTATCCTTATCAATAAGATAGGTGCTGCCAAATAACTGAATTGCTTCTGTCGGACAAACTGACGCACATACACCACACTGATTGCAAACATCAACATGATATTTTCCCGGACTTGGAAATCTGCCAAATACTTTGAGACGAGCTTTTGAAGGGTTTACTTCTTTGAAATTAAACAGTGTACATGCCAGCTGACAAGCTTTGCAGCCGGAGCACGTCGCATCGTTGAACTTTAAAGCCATGGTAACACTCCTTTACATTGTAGTTGATCCAACTAAGTTAATTTCGACATTCCTTTGCACTTCTTAATCAAATGCGTTACATTTGTTTCCAGATGACTTGACCATTTCAAAGGTTTGCAATAAACCCTTAAAAACCTATGTAAGCGGTATACACATAATAAAGCATGTTTCATGCCAACCTTTTTCTTTTTCGTTCTTTTTAAAATATTCACACTATTATATTTTACGCCACTCGTTCTTGCTCCAATATTCCCGCTACAAGTAGTCGTTTTAACTGATTATCAAGCTCGTTTTAACTGTTATAACTATTTTGTAACTAATATAGGCCACCACAACATTAGACATTAATTAGACATAAATTACACATAAATCTATCAAGTTTATGATTTCTCAATTCAACGAATTCTGGCGAATCAAATATGCAATTTTTTTTGCTTTTTTTGCGCAAAACGCAAAATATGATTTGCGGCAAAAAAATCACGTTACTTTATCTTTATAACCCTTAATATGAGATAAAGATGATCTGTCACCGAGTCCCAAAAAATAATATTGCTGCTTTTTATCACTATCATTATTTATTCATTTATGCGCCAATCATCCCTCAACAAAAATTGACTTGAATTCGATCTCTCTTCCAAAATTTCTAAGATTCCGAATTTTTATCATAAAAATATTTTGATTAGTCACCCCGCACCTGTTACACTAAACACGTATACTTGATAATTCAAATCGTTATCCACCCACAACCCTTTCATTGCCTAAGGAGCCCACCCCCATGCCCACACACAAACCCAACAAAAAAGAACTCACCAACTGGCTCGCCTACCTGGCCGTCTGCCTATTCTGGGGCTCCGCCTACGTCGCTATCAAGATTGGTGTGACCGACATAGCGCCACTCTTTTTTACTTCCCTCAGATTTTCCATCGCAGGCGCGCTCATGCTCCTTTTCGCCCTATTCAAAGGCATCCCTTTCCCCGATCAGCCACGAGAATATGTCCAGTCCGCCATCATTGGTCTGCTGATCCTCTTTGGCGGCCCCGCTTTTGTAGGGCTGGGCTCCCGTTATATCAGCGCAGGCGCCGTCTCCTTAATCGTCGCCTCGATACCTCTAGCCGTGGCCGTCATGCAAATGATCTACTACCCTAAGCTCAGAACCGCGAGCCCCCGCATATGGCTTGGCCTTCTGATTGGCTTCAGCGGCGTTGCCATCCTGATCTTTTCAGGCGGCGGCGACATGAAGCTGGATCTGCGCGGAGTCATCCTCTGCCTGATCTCGGTGATCCTATGGTCCATAGGCACCATTTATTCCGGCACAGTGAGGCTAAGAAGCCACGCCATCATTCAGTCCGGGCTCCAGATGTTCTTCGCGGGCCTCGGCATCCTGGCCGCGAGCTTTGCCACCGGCGAAAACCATACGCTGAACGTCTCAACCGAAAGCCTGCTGGCACTCCTCTTCTTGATTGTTTTTGGCTCCATTGTCGCCTACAGTGCCTATATGCACATCATCCAATCCTGGCCCCTGGCGAAAGCCAATACCTACGCCTACATCAACCCCATGGTCGCGGTCCTCATGGGCTGGCTGATCCTCAACGAACCCATCACACCAGGCATTCTGTTGTCCATGGCCGTCATCCTATCCGGCGTCATCCTGGTGCAGGCAGATACCTCCAAGTCCCAGTCGGCGCTGGAAGTCGCGGAGTCCGCGGCGTAAAACCCCACAAAAAAAATCAAGAGCCAAGACCTCCTTTTGCCGATGGTCTTGGCTCTTCCCATTTCTCCACTCAGAAACTATTAACGTTACCCCGCCACATAAGCGCAGCAGTAATCCACGACTTCCTCAATTTTAAGCTTAAACTTCGAATTCGCCGGAACCTCAAAGGTATACGCCCCGTCAATTTCTATCCAACTCTCACTCCCAGGCAGCAGAACACTCAGCTTCCCGGACAGGATTTCCATAATCTCTTTCTCCGCCGTCCCAAATTCATAGTCCCCCGGCATCATGATCCCCAGGGTCATCTTCTCCCCGTCCTCGAAAATCACCGTTCGGCTCGTCACCGCGCCATTGTAATAGATATTTGCTGCTTTAACCACTGTCACGTTCTTGAATTCGTTCATGGGTTGTCCTCCTCCAGGATGCTTCCAAAATGTGTCGACCGTAAAACACTAAGTTATCTGCTCAACATTATATCACTATTCTTGAAATAGTTCTGCCGATGGCGACGTGACTACACACGACCATCGGCAGATTTTTTTATTTTATATTTAAAGGTGGCATTTCCCTGGCCGCGCCAATCAGGCGGCTTACTTCCACGATTCTCTGATGGGCAAGCTCCAAAAACGCCTGCGGTGTACCGCGACGTTCCTCAAGGGTCGGGCTCACCTCCAGGGTCAGACAACCGCTGTAGCCTCGCGGAAAGGACCTGGTCACGCTGTGCCAGTCAATTACGCCATGGCCTGGAAGCCAGTGTCGGTCCTCCTGGCCGTCGTTATCCGAAATGTGAGTGGCAGCCAAGCGATGTCCAAAATCCTCAAGGAGCTTGCAACAGCCGAGGTCTGTCAGCCTATGATGAGAGCTGTCAAAACAAAAACCCAGCGCGGGGGACGGAATATGCTCAAGGATGAACCGGACGCGGTCATTGTGTCGGGTATTTTCAACAGCAATCGCCACGCCGAGTGCCTCCGCTGTTCGCGTCAAGGCCTCAAGACTCTTCAGCCCCTGACGTCTCGACGCCTGCGATGCCTGACGGTCGGAGAGGTGCATCACCATCAAAGGAATTTTATGGCTTGCGCAGTCGTGAAGCCATTCAAGGTGGCTCTCAAGAACCGCCTGCCGATTCCCTTCATTCTCCGACCACAGCGCGTCTGAGTCGTTAAACGGAACGTGAATGTTCTCAAGATAAAGATCCGCCTCTCGAACCATGCGCGGCATCTCCTCCCGCTTCACGGGATAGGGCTGATCCTCGTCTTCCCACCAAAGGGATGTCGCTCCAAACCCAGCCTGCTGGATCAGTCTGATCCGTTCTTCAAACGGCATCACAAAGCCGTACCAGGAAAAAATGCCTGATTTATAATCCATGTCAAGTCTGCTCCTTATAAGTTCGACTTCCTGCAGCGCGCCACGGAAAACTCGGTGTCAGACACCCAGTTTCACCCACCGTTCAGATTTTAACTAACAACTCCTATCCCTTGCGTCCCTTCCCTTTGGCAAACCACTCTGCTGTCGCCTGCGCATGCGCCTCCGGAACCTTTGCGCTCACTTGCTCCCGCAGCCACGCCAGACTCTTTTGCTTCAAGTACTTCTTCATCTGATCCTCAGCTTCATGCATGACGACCTTGATCAAACACGGGCTTTTTGTGTAAGCCTCAGGCAGGTTGTTGATATCCAGCAAGATCTCTTTCTGTCTGATCTCAACGCATTGAAACATAGGCGCAGAGCCTTCAATCGCTTCAACCACATCCCAAAAGGTAATGCTTTCAGGTTGTCTGGAGAGTTCATACCCCCCGTTGACACCGGGTATCGATTTGACAATCCCGGATTTCTTTAATTTAGTGAAGACCTTTGATAAATAGGTTTCCGAGATCCCTTGATAAGCTGCTAAATCCTTAATCCCAACGGTCTTCCCAGCCGGGAGATCCGTCAGATACAACAAACAATGCAGGGCATATTCAACACCTACAGAAAACTGCATAAACTCAACCTCCAGTTCAAGAAGAATTCCCTGTTCCCACCATTCAATTACAGATAATCTTTATCCTTAATATATTCATTTTACCTTGACTTGTCCATTAAGTCCAGTTATAATCTTAATTGTAGATATCAATTATCCGTAATATCTTTATACATCAAAAATCGTGTTTCAAACTCAAATTTTAGGAGGATTTATCATGTTGTCAGAAAAATTTTTCGAGGTACTAGAGAATGAAGGCGTTGTTACCCTTGTAACTTGGAGCACTGACGAGCCCCATGTCGTCAATACCTGGAATTCCTATCTCGTCGTAACGCCTGACGAAAGAATTTTAATCCCTGCTTACGCTATGCGCAGAACAGAGAAAAACCTGCTTCAGAACAATAAAATCAAGATGGCATTAGGCGCTCGAGAAGTCCTGGGTTACAACGATTATCAGGGCACGGGATTTGTAGTAGAAGGCACGACCCGATACATCGAAAACGGTCCTGAATTTGACAGCATGAAAGAAAAGTTTTCTTTCTTAACCAGAGTGCTTGAAATCACGCTAACTTCTGCAAAGCAAATGCTGTAGAATTCCGAGGCGTCGACCGTTCGCCTACGAGAACCACCTGAACCTAGCCCCCATTGGGAGATCAGTACCAGGATTCCAATACTTATCACATAACTCACAAAACCCAAAACGCCTGGAACACTTTTACCGGTGATCTAGGTGTTTTCTATTTTCCCTTTTCACTTTGAAAACTCAAAACTGTGCGCGGTTCAAAAAAATGTTATACTTAATTATCCCCCCCGGGGGGTTAATTCCCCAAAAAAGAGAAAGGATGTCTGCCCATGCCACACGAGCACAGCCACACCGAAACTAAGAACGTCATTAATCGACTTTCCCGTGCCATTGGTCATCTTGAGGCAGTTAAGAAAATGGTCATTGACGGCAAAGACTGTACCGACGTCCTGATCCAGCTCTCCGCCGTCAATGCCGCCATCAACAATACAGGTAAAATCATTTTGGTCGATCACATCCGACACTGTGTGGCAGACGCAGTGGCGCATGATGATCCGTCCGTGCTGGATCAGCTTGAAGATGCCATCCACAAATTCATCCGCTAAACAACGAAAACTCGACAAAGGCAAAAATTCTGCCGTCCTTTTTGCCTTCATTGCCGCGACCTTCTATGCCCTCAGCACACCGTTTTCCAAACTGCTCCTAAATTCACTCGACGGAACCATCCTCGCAGGACTTCTTTATTTAGGCGCCGGCACTGGCATGCTGATCATTCTACTAATCTATCGAGCTTTCCACCTTGACTCCAACGAGCTTTCTCTTGGAAAGTCAGAGCTGAAATACATCATCGCTATGGTCCTGCTGGACATAGCTGCCCCAATTTTCCTGATGGCAGGCCTTGCCACCTCCTCCGCGGCAAACGTCTCACTCCTTAACAACTTCGAAATCGTCACGACGACCATGATCGCGTCCATGGTGTTTCACGAAAAAATCTCAAAGACGCTCGGTGTTGGAATTGCCCTTGTGACGTTGTCTACGCTCATTCTTAGTTTTCAAAACGCAAGCAGCCTTTCCTTCTCTATAGGCTCAGCCTTAGTCCTCCTTGCCTGCCTGAGCTGGGGACTTGAAAACAATTGTACCCGGATGCTGTCAAGCAAGGATCCCAAACAAATTGTCGTTATCAAAGGCTTTGGATCCGGTCTTGGTGCCCTTGGCATTGGGCTTTTCATCGGCAAATCCCTGCCTGAACCTAAGATCCTGATCGCCGCCTTAGTTCTTGGATTCATTGCCTACGGCTTCAGTGTCTATCTGTATGTCCTGGCTCAAAGGAGCCTGGGCGCATCTAAAACCAGCGCCTTTTACGCCGTTGCGCCGTTTATTGGCGCCGCAGCCTCCATTGTGGTTTTCAGAGAGCTGCCAGGACTCAACTTTTGGGTAGCGCTCGCCGTCCTGGCCCTGGGGACTTACTATACGAACAAGGGTTGACGACTGGTGGAAATACGTGTCTGACACCACCTTCCACCCCCCTCCCAAAAAACTTAAAGAGCCAAGACCAGTATTTTTGCCGATGGTCTTGGCTCTTCCCATTTCCCTAAAGTCTTACTTAATAAAGCTAACCTGCGTGTTGATCTCCTTAATCGCTTCATCCTTCTTCTGGTTGAAGACGACCTTGTTCTCCTCAAACATATTGCGGCCTTCTGCGTCAATAGACACAATCAGCGGACCAAACTCTTTCACTCTGCAGACCCAAAGGGTCTCCGGCATGCCAAGATCACGCCACTCCGCGCGCTCAATTTCCTCAACCTGTGTCGCCGCCAATACTGCGCAGCCCGCAGGGAACACCACGTGGAGCGCCTTGTGCTCTTTACAACCCGCTTCCGTATTCGGTCCCATGCCGCCTTTGCCAATGATCAGTTTGACACCGGTTTGTTCAATAAATTCTTTTTCAAACTTCTCCATACGCATACTCGTAGTTGGTCCAATGGAGATCATCTCAAATTTGTCATCGTCAAGTTTACGCACAATAGGACCGGCATGGAAGATCGCCATACCGTTCAGATCCACCGGAAGCGGTCTTCCCTGCTCAATCAGACGTCTATGCGCCACGTCTCTGCAAGTGACAAAGTAGCCACTTAAGTAAATGATATCTCCAGCCTTGATTCCTTCAAGATCCTCTGCCTTGATAGGCGTCGTCAGCACTCTCTTATTATTCATACTGCACCTCCGAATGTGACGTAATCGTGGCGTTCATCTCTTTGTCAAAGATAATATGGCCACGTCTATGAGCCCAGCATCCTGTATTCACCGCGACACCAATGGTGGACGGGTGACGCGCCGCATTTTCAATATGAACGCCCATAACAGAAAGATTGCCTGACATCCCTTGAGGTCCAAGACCAATTTTATTGATGCCATCTTCAAGAAGCTGCTCCAGCTTGGCTGCACGCTCGTTAGGATTGTGTGATCCCAAAGGACGCATCAACGCTTTTTTAGAGAGTACCGCTGCGGTCTCTACGGAAGTCGCCACGCCAACTCCCACCAGCAGCGGCGGGCATGCGTTGAGGCCATAGCTGGTCATGACGTCCATGACGAACTGAACCACGCCTTCATAGCCTGCACCCGGCATCAGCACCATGGCTTTACCTGGAAGCGTACAACCGCCACCAGCCATGTAGACATCAATTTCAACCGAATCTGACTCCGGCACAATTTCCCAGAAGAAGGACGGTACACCTTTGCCAATGTTTTTACCTGTATTGTATTCATCAAAAGTCTCAACGCTGTTGTGTCTAAGCGGCGTCTTCATAGTCGCTTCGTAAACCGCTTCTGTAAGAATGGTCTCAAGCTCACCCATCAAAGGAAATCCAGTTCCGCATTTGATGAAAAACTGCAGTACGCCTGTATCCTGGCAGCTCGGTCTGTAGAGCTCCCTTGCCAGCTTTTGATTTGTGAACATGGAATCGTAAATGGTCTTTGCCAAAGGACTATTTTCCATAGTTCTCATCTCAGCCAGTTTATTTTCCACATCATCCGGCAGTCGGATGCCGACAAAACCAATGAATTTCGACATTTCGTCTTTAACCGACTGAATCAACGGTTCTTTATTCATCATTAAACCCCCTATAAAATTGAGTTACATTCCGCACCTGTTGGATAAGAAATAAACGGAACTTGGTGTCAGACACCCGGTTTCAACTCGACACGCCCATCCAACCGCGCCTGCTTCAATCCACACTGACCCACACCTCCCGCCTAATTACACCCCTATGCAGGGAAGAACGGGAAGAAGATTGGCAATAAAATCATGCTCACAATAGTCGCCACCACTATCAGCGGCAAACCTGCTTTTACATAGTCCATGAAGCGGTAACCGCCAGCCGCCAAAACCATAGTGTTGGCAGGCATGCCAATTGGCGTCGCGTATGCCAGTGAACCGCCTATGACCGTCGCCATCAGAACCGCCCGCGGATCAGCGCCCATGCTGGAAGCTATGGAGACACTGATTGGCACCAGCAGTGCCGTGGTCGCCGTGTTGGACATGAAGTTAGTCAATACCGCCGCGATCATAAAGATGGCAAATAACAACACAAACGGTGAAGCGTTCTGTCCGAGAGCACCCATAACCGTCTCTGCGATCAAGGCGCCTGCGCCAGTTTTATCTAGAGCCGAAGCCAGCGCCAATGTCCCACCAAAGAGGAAAATTACATTTAAGTCAATTGACTTGTAAGCTTCCTTCTCAGTCATAACACCGGTGAGAACGAGAAGCAGCGCGCCAATACTGCCTGTAACGTGCAGCTTGATCCCGATCTGCTCTTCAAAGATCATCCCGATAATAGTAACGACCAGAATCACCAGCGAAAGCGTCTGTTTCCATGCAGGCACGTGACTGTAATCGATGGTTTCATTAAAGACGCTGTCAGGATCACCTTGCGTATTTGGAAGAAACTTGTAGCCAATAAACGCGAAGTAAATTATACCAACCACTAAAATTGGGAGACCTATCTTAGCATATTCAAAGAACCCAAACGACATATTCATTTCCTGCAGCGCGGATTGAGCAATCAGATTGCCCGGAGCGCCAATCAGCGAGAGGTTTCCACCCATAGCGGCGGCGAAGACCAGAGGCATAAGCAGCTTGGATCTGGCAAAACCTGACTTTGCCGCTATACCTATGACCACTGGAATCAAAACTGCCGCGGTGCCCGTATTGGAAAGTACGCCCGACATCAGGCCTGTGATTACCATGACCGCGACGATCAGTTGACGCTCCGTCTTAGCGAATTTCGTGACGACTCCGCCAATTTTGTTGGCCATCCCAGTCTCAAACAGTGCGCCACCCACCACGAACATCGCGACGAACAGGATGACATTGTTGTTAACAAAACCCGCAAAGGCTGCCGATGGTTCCAAAACCTTAAACAAGATCAGAGCAAGACAAACGATCATGGAAGTGACAGCGAGCGGGATTTTTTCCCAAACAAAC
The DNA here is from genome assembly GCF_058683855.1 of Acidaminobacter sp. QWL-03. NCBI lineage: Bacteria > Bacillati > Bacillota > Clostridia > Peptostreptococcales > Acidaminobacteraceae > Acidaminobacter > Acidaminobacter sp. QWL-03. The sequence continues at coordinate 271,590 of NZ_CM178752.1, read as the reverse complement.
ATGACTATTGCAAATAGAAGTAGAAGTAAGGTAATAATTGCTGGACTCAAAATATGTATCCTCCCTTCAATTTGAAGACACCCTCAAAGTTAAACTACCAATAATCGAACCAAATAACAAGACACCATTCTGTATTTGATATTTGATATTTAACATTTGATAATGTATCCATTTATGTCTTAATGATATACGGGATCTTTTATGTTGTCAATAATCAAAAAAATCATTCTGTAACCCCAACACATTCAACGGTGCCTCTTTTTATAAGAACACCATAAAACAAAAAGGCAGTGTCCCATACGACACCGCCTCTAAACCTCAATCAATCTCTGACAACAACTCATGATCTGCCACGAAATGTGTCAGTATATTTTCCATACTTCTTATAATATGTGCATACATCAATTGCTTCGCTTTTTCCGCGTCATATGCCTTGATGGCCTCCACCAGTTTGCTGTGCTCACTGTTGGAAATTTGAGCGTAAGCGTCCTCTGTCACCTTGTGCCCCATGGAAAGTCCATTCCACATGGAGGACAAAATAGACAGAATCCGGTCATTGTCCGCTGCCACCCAAATGGCCATATGGAACGCCTGATTGAAGTTGGAATATTCATAGGCTCTGTTTTCTTTCAAAGCCAGCTGCCCTTCTTCAAAGGCTTCCACAATATCTGAAATGTCCGCGTGGTTCTGACAGACCATGCCTATGGCTTCCCGTTCCAAAATAGCCCGGGTTATATAATGGTCCCGGATCATCTTCTCCGTCAAACCCGTAACCACGGCGCCTTTATTGGGTGTCAGCTTGATTAAGCCTTCCCCGGCAAGAATCTGAAATGCCTCGCGCACTGGTGTATTCGACACACCCAGCTGCGTCGCGATCCCATCCAGGGTGATATTCTCCCCCTCGCTTAGCTCTCGCGTCAGTATGGCTTTTCTCAGAGCTGATGCCACCCGCTCTCGAGTCGGCAGTAACTTGATTGGCTTTAGACTACTCATTTGAATCATCCTTAATCAATGTTTCTATCACATTGTCATAGTACTTCCTGAACCCATCATAAAGCGCCTGGGCCTTGCCTGTCTCAAGGCACGCCATGATCTCACCCAAAAGCACATGCCCTTGCGCAGGATCATAGCTCCCACGAATCTCTGCGAGCATCCAAAACGACGTCAGCATCCGTTCATACTGCTGAACAACGAAGGTTCCAAGTCCATCAAAATAGAACTGTTTATGAACGTCCTTCTCCAGCTTCAGAAGAATCTCATGATCAGCGCCGGATTGAATAGCTCTGCTAAGTGTGTGATACGCGTACTTTAGCTGCTCTATTCCCCATTGACCTTCGATCATCATGGCCGCAATTTCGGAGGCCATAGCACTCAGCATCCTACCATGGGCTTTGATGCTGTCCTTGGACAGCCCCACCACGCGCATGTGCCTGTTGCGCATCCGCTCGATGTACCCTTCCTGCTCCAAAATCTGAAGGGCCTCCCGCACCGGCATTCTGGACACGCCCAGCTCCGAAGCAATGTTTTCCTGCACCAGTTCAAAACCCTCAGGGTACTCCCCTTTCAGGATCTTGACCCTTATATATTTAACGATTTGTTCCTTCAGTTGTTTCATCTCTAGTGGCTTCATAGGCGCTCCGTAAAACGTTATTTTAAGTCAAACGAAAAATGTGACTACGCCATATTATACCATGACCACCGACCAGGTAGAATTAGAAAGTTCTTGAGGTGGGCGAATTGAAAGGAAAATGACCAAGAGGCAGCCCAAAATCTTTAAAGAGCATTTCTTTGCCGATGGTCACCCCGTCCAAATCCTCACACCTCCGACAAGTCGTCTTCGACAGCCTTCCGAAAAGCTTCTGGCAATTTGACCGCCTTCCGGCTTTGATAGTCAAAGGCATAGATTTTCGTGCTGCCTTCAAACACACACGCCAGGTCGCTTTGACGGATAAACGTGTAATGCATCACAAACGAACGGTCGCGGAGCTCATCCACCCAAACCGAGGCGTCCAACAGATCGTGAAGAAACACCTCTTTGCGGTATTTGACCTGGGCTTCACTGATAATGATGCCGACATTTTCACCAATGCGGCGTTCTTCATAGCCCAGTTGCTGCAAGAAACTGATCCGTGCGTCTTGGAAAAAAGAGAGCGCCCTGTCATTGCCCATATGATTGCCGTAGTTGATATCGCTGATGCGAACTTCAAGGGTTCTTAGGTTGTTTATGCGTTTGGGCATGAGAGTCTCCTTTCGGGTAACGAAATCACATTTTGTGCCGATATTTCTGCTTCTCAGGAATCACACCTCTGACGCCGCCCTCCGGATCTTCCATATCCCCAACGTACCTCGGGATTATGTGAAGGTGCAGGTGCGGAATTGTCTGTCCGGCAGCCATGCCCTGATTAACCCCAAAGTTAAATCCTGCTGGATTAAACTTCTTCTCAATGAGTGCTTTGCCGACCTCCATTATTTCAAACAATGCCTTTCTTTCAGCCTCAGACAACTCAAACAAGGTCTCTGCATGTCGCTTTGGAATAATGAGCAGATGACCTTCAGTGACGGGATATTTGTCAAAAAGACCATAGAAATAGTCATTTTCGATGACATAAGCCGAAACCGGCATTTCGCAAAAAACACATTCAGATACTTTCAAATTTTCACCTTCAATCAATTGATATAACAGGATTTTATCACAATCCATCCGGTCGCTTCAAATCAAAAACTTTGTATAAACTACAATCCGCCAAGCGGCTCATAATAATTCTTCAAATCTTCAAACATTCTGCTTTTTAAGCGTTCAAATCCATCCCCACGTGTCAAATCGTCCCAAATCCTATGATGTATCGAAATCTTTTTCAAATCTTTGGCGTAGTACATGAAACGCTTACGCTCAAATTTTTCAAATGGATTGGATAGAATACTTTGAGTCAATATCTTGTTGTCCATAATGTAGTCTCTATAAGTATAAGGACAATTCTCCCTATCCACAGCCAAACCTTTTTCATGGCGTTCAAGATAATAAGCCCTATAGCGCTCCATTAACCCTTGAATATCCGCGTCGCCTGTGCTGTCCACGTTTTCGAGCAACGATAGAATGAAGTACATTTTGTAACTAAAGGTATAAGCCCGTTCATCCATAAACGCCCAAAAATCCTCCACCAGCGTTTCCTCAGTGTGCTCCCTGAGCCCTTTAAGCTTTCGGATCTCAGCAACCTGCTCCGGTCGGAATAATTTTATTGTACTCCTGCCCATTGGAATCCTGACATCAGCTTGAATCTCACCTTTGAGCAGCCAGCTGTTCACTGTCCCTGTTGATACAAACAGTTCCCTGGCCAACATTTCTACCGAAAGATAGTCCTCATAAACTTTTTGCATTGTGAATAGCTCAAACGGCTGCAGCTTGATCAAGCTTTCGTGCGTCGTATCCAATATAACCAGTTCCTCTGAAGTATCCCCAGAACGTTCAAAAAGATTCCCAAAGGCCTGGTAATAGTCCAGCCCAAATAACCCATGAATGGACCATGGCCTGTTGCTAATCTGTCCAAAAGAACCATACTGATCAACGACATCTATGACATAGAGCGCTTCTTTGCCCTCCGCCAGACGCGTCCCCCTTCCCAGCTGCTGTGTATATAAAACCCTGGAAAGCGTTGGCCTCGCCATGACAACGACCGACGTATGTGGTGCATCCCAGCCTTCGTTGAGCAAACTGCAGGTGCACAGGAACTGAATTTCCCTATTCATGTACTGTTCAATTTTTCTCTGCCGATGGTTATCCTTCCCATCCACCGAAGCCGCCTTAAACCCTTTTGCCATCAGCAATCTAGCCATTTCTTTCGCGTGAGCGACACTGACACAGAAAATCAGCCCCGACTTTCCTGGCAATTTTGTATAGAAATATTTATGCAGAACATCTACAATGAGCTCATTTCTTGAACTGACTCGGATGCGACGCTCAAGATCCGCCGCCACATAATCTTTTCCATTAAAACGCACTTCAGAAAGATCAATATTACTTTCAAGACGAAACGCCCGAATCTGACACAGCAGGCCTTTTTCAATCGACTGCTTCAGATCCAGTTTCTCCTCATAGCTTCCAAAGACGTTCTCCAGTCTTTGGGCATCCAACCGCTTATCGGTAGCAGTTAACCCGAGCATAAATTCTGGCTGATAATGCTGTATAGCTTTTTTAAGGACGGGCGCGACACCATGGTGCGCCTCATCTACGACCACATAGTGATATTTTCCAGGCGAATCCTTGTAGTATTGTCTCGCTGCACTGGCATAGGTCATGACCTCGATGCTTCCGACTTTTTTCTGATATTGAATGGATTCCTTTTCCCATTGCCTGGTGAGATCCAAAGAGGGCACAAGTACCAAGGCGTTGAGTTTGCCTCTTCCCGCTGCCATTCTCTTCATATCTTCCAATGCTATAGTAGTTTTCCCTGTCCCTGTTGGCAGGACAACCAGCGCAGACCTTTTTCCTTCGCCTCTATCCCCAGACAAGTCATTTAAGTAATCCGTCTGATGTTCATGTAAAACAAATCCCCTATGAGAAACCATAGAATATTGAATCAAATAATCATCAATACTGCCGATGAACTCCTTAAGTTCATCCACAATTTTCTCGCGGTTCTCGAGACTTTCCGTATCCCACCTGAAAACGATGCCATTCGCAGCAATAACGGAATTTTGCTTCTTCAAGATCTGACGATACTTCGCTTTCCCTATGATATTGGGATGATGATAGCTGACACCATTCTCTTCAATCGCGATCCATGTGCCGTCTTTTTTGAATAAGGCATAATCTACATAAGCGGTTTTGCCTTCTTCTGTAATAAAGGAATATTCGCGCTTTATGTATTTTAAGGCTTCTTCTCCGAAAGCTTCGACGAAACACTCTTCAAATCGGTACTCAAGTGGTGTTGGATCTGCCATGACACTTTCTCGATTAAAGGTTCTGCCAAGCTGATATTCGGCTTCTTCTTCGACAAAATAATCATTTAGAAACCTTTCCAGTTCAACGTCTCCCTCGATAAATCGATAAACTTTTTTGTGCTGGCACATCCATTCGTTTTGCTTCTGGCAGTAGCGTTTGTAGGGGAAGGCGGTGGAGAAGATGGAATCTTGGTCGATGATAAGGATGCAGTTTTTTGAATGAAGATGGAGGGCACGCGAAAGAACTACCTCATTATATTGCAATTGGTCAAAATGAACAGATTGATGAAGTTGTCCAAAGTAATCATTCAATGATAAATCACTCATTTCAGGTTCTATTGATATTTAGACACTTTTTTCAGCAGACCAATAACAACACCGCTTATTGAAATTTGCTCAGGTTTCACATGTATTGGTTCATACTTTGAGTTTTCAGGTATAAGCAAAATGCTGCCGCCCATTTGCATGTATTTCTTCAAAGTAGCCTCATTATCAATTAATGCGATAACAATTTGATTGTTTTCTGCCGTAGATTGTTGATTTACTAAAACATAGTCTCCAATATCGATCCCAGCATCCCTCATACTATCACCTACAACTTCTAAAATGAATGTATTATCGGATTGGACACACCAAGATTTAGGCAAAGAAAAACTATCCTTATTTTCTAAAAAGACTTCCATCGGAGCTCCTGCTATTACATCTCCAAAAACTGGAACCTGTACTGAGTCATCAATCTGAATGCATAAATCAGTATCTCGGTATTTGATTGAGTAGTTACTTTTCTCATTCACATCTCTTTCATAGACCATGTCTTGTTGATTTCTATAACTTTTGAAAATATATTTTTCTATTGAATCAGGGAGCATTGACGAATTAAATTTAGGAATATCATCAATTTCATCCTGTTCTCTATCAAAGATCTTCAGATTCTGACCATCTGTGACAATACAATATCTAACCGTTTCCAATGCTTGCATATAAGAAATCGCTTGATCGATCGCATCAGAAATGCCTGATCTATATTTTTTGGTCTCAACTAATATAAATGGTACATTTTTTCCTTGGTGAGATATGCAAATAACTATATCTGCATATCCTCTTTTCGAAAAATTTTGAATCGGATACTCGATATGCAACATTTCTTCTTTATAGCCATAGGATTCAATTAACTCTTTCAATATCCACTGTCTTATGACTTCTTCTTTTGAATAAATATCCAAAATTTGAGCTCTTTTGATGTAATCATTAGTACTGACATGGTAAACGGGCTTCAAATTAGTAAACCTTCTAAATCTCAAAAATGAATTATCGATCTCTTTTATGAACTTAGAAGGTTTGACGCTGCTGCTTAGATAGAGTAATTCATTGGCACGGGTCATACCTACATAGAGCAATTTTCGTTCATCTGATTCAATTGCCTTGTCCTCATCGTCTGATGATTCATTTTGATAGGGAATTACGCCATCATTGATTGATATGATAAATACAACCTTGAACTCAAGGCCTTTAGTAGAGTGCATGGTACTTATTTTAACCTTATCACTGTCAAAATTCTTGTTATCCCTATCTAATAATTCACAAGGCAGACCTTGATCAATTAAATATTGGAATGCCCCTTCTGAAATTCTTTTTCCTTTTGATATAACACAAATATCAGAGAAATCATATTCATCCTCTAATTTATAAATTGAATCCTTCAAGTACTCTAGTTCTTCAGTTGAATTTTGAAAGTGACGATATATTGGATAATGGCCTTTTCTGTCGACCAATGATGGTTTGACAAAATCAGAATCCTGCTTCAAGTACTCATCCTTTTCTTGTAATGAAAAGGCAGCTTCAGAAATTTGAGTCGTTGTTCGATAGTTTTTTGAAAGCGAACGGCTTTTTCCGCTCATATCATATCCTATTGTAGTATAACTCCTTCCCTTCCCAAGCCATGAATGTGAATAGATGCTTTGGGCATTATCCGCAATGAATGTTAAACTCGAATAATTTTTATTTTTGTAAATTTTCTTCACCATTTCAATTTGAGCTCTAGTTAAATCCTGACTCTCATCTATAAGAATATGCGTATAAGTATCGACTGCTTTGACTGGTGCAGATAAAGCTATTTTATTCATTATTCTAAAGTCGATCAGATTTTCATGAAGAAGATGATTCTGATATACCTCTTTCAATTTATATATTGAGGCTCTCAAATCGGAATTCTTCAGTAACTTTTGTGGCGTTTTATCCATCACATTCGAAGTTCTTCCAATTCGATCTACTTGTTGATAATCCTCAACAGTTTCAATCAAACATGCATCAATCCATTCTATTTCATCCATAAGGAAATTGATGTTTTGGGGATTCACGATTTTATGTAAGCTGGTTTCTTTTGACAAGGAATAGATTGCTTTGTTCATAACTTTATATTTTTGACTTTGACTTGCAAGTTGTAAATCACTGCCAGGGTGCATTCTATAGAAATAAGAATAAACGATACTATCTATGGTCTTAATATCGACATTCACTTCATCTGACATTAGTTCAGACATCCCAATTTGAAAATCTGTATTCTCAACTTTGTCATACAGATATTTAATATAATTTAGAAGTGTTTTATTGAATGTAATTAGTAAAATCTTGTCATCCGGCTCATGACAATAGTGATTCATTAAAAAAGGTATTCTATGAACCGCAACAGTTGTTTTTCCACTTCCAGCTACACCTTTAATCAGCATATGCCCGGAAGGTTCCATCTGTATCAATTTCTTTTGTTCAATGTTAAGTTGCATAGCCTACCTCCTGACAATATTAAATAATCAAGAATCCTATAATCACTGCATTTTGACTTTCTTATCCTCTGTGATGCTCATTGATAACTCCAATTAACTCAACCCATTTTTCAATAAAACTTCCTTGAAAATTTCCGTCACACTCAATCTTCTCATCATTTCCCCCTACATCACACTCTTATTCGCCCGAACCACGAGACTTGCCGGCATATCCCGTTCCAATTCCCACACAAAGCTGATCGGCTTCGAGCCCTCATGTTTGATGTAGTTCGCCTTCCCCAGGTATATGAACGGCGCCGTCAATCCATGCTCTTTCTTGTATTCCCTCACGAAGAGCAGGATCTTATGTCCGTTTTCTCTATGGTGAATGTAACGCTGTCCCGTTGGGCTCTCCTCGCTCGTTGTGCTCTGGCTCTGCCAGTGGAACAGCGTGCTGTTTATAGCATAATCCTCATACATGGTCGACGGCGAGAAGTCCTTCTCCGACTTGTTCAGATTGATCAGGAACAGGTCCAGCTTCTGATCCTTCAGGTATTTGACGCCCTCCCTGAATTCCTGGCTTGACCTTTCGTCAAAAGCCCCGAGTCCCGCCATGAGCTGGTCCCGCGTATAGGCGCAGTGCAGATCCAAAGGACACTCGAAGCCCAGATCTACGGGCTCGTCTACAAAATCAATTTTTTCGAGCAGGTGATCGCAAATTTGGGCGATTTCTTGGGTGAGGTGACCATCGGCAGCGAAAATGGTTTTTAAGGCGTCCTTATAGCCCCAATGCCCATTTTGACCCGGGTGTTTCTGGAAGAAAGTGTAGTACAGCATGCCCTCCAGCCTTTTCTCAAGTACTTTAGCCGATGGTTCCCTTTCCCACCCCGTCTCCTCAAGGTACTGCAGGATGAACCGGAGAAAGCGCCTGGAATTGAGGTGAAAGAGGTTCTTGAAGCGCTTGACGACACTGAGGTAATCGTCCGTCGCCTCAAAGCCCTCAGGGCTCAGGAGCGTATAGAGACTGCGCGGTGTGCTGCCAGTGCCGTAGAAGTCATAAAGGGAGAGCTTATGATGCTCCAGAAAAGTGGATATCGTCAAAGGCTGACCAGTGTCGGCCTCGAAGGTCCGGACTTTTTCGCTCAGGAAGTGCGCGTTGAAGGTGACCTGCTTGAGACCGCGCAGAACGTACTCTTTGGCCATTTTCTCAAACTGAAGGTAGCACCCTCGGGGCAGTTTGAAGACATTCTGTTCAATCTGATGGACCAGGGAGTGACGGCTCTTTTCGAAGACAGCCCGGTATTTTTCCTCGAAGCGGGATTGGTAGTTCTTGTGGGCTTGACCTATGAAGTCCAGGACGGTGAGGTGCTCTTTTCCAGGACTGAGGCGCAGGCCACGGCCGAGCTGCTGAAGGAAGACGGTCAGGCTTTCAGTGGGGCGCAGAAAGAGAACGGTGTTGAGATCTGGGATGTCAACACCCTCGTTGTAAAGATCTACGGTGAAGAGGAAGTTGAGATTGCCACGGGATAAACGCTTTTGAGCATTGTCACGAGTGGCTGAGTCTGTATCCGCGAGGACGACTTCCGACTTTAGGCCCCGCTTCTGGAAGTAGGCATTCATGTGGCGGGCGTGGGCCTGTGAAGCGCAGAAGCCTATGGCCTTGACCTCGCTCAGGTCGTTCAGATACTGCTCGACCTTCTGACAGACGAGGCTGGCGCGGTGGTCGTTGGCGGTGTAGACTTTGGTGAGCTCGTGCTCGTCGTAGCGGCCATTCCAATGCATCTGGGAGTAATCGACATTGTCCGAGACGCCGAAGTAGAGAAAGGGCGCCAGCAGCTGACGGTCGATAGCTTCAGGCAGGCGCAGCTCGGAGGCGATATAGTGGTCAAAATATTGGAAGACATTCTTGCCATCCATGCGCTCCGGTGTCGCGGTGAGGCCCAGCAGGATTTTAGGAGTATAGTGGGTGAGGAGCTTCTGGTAGGAATTCGCCGCGGCGTGGTGAAACTCGTCGACGATGATGAAGTCGTAGAAGTCCGGGGTCGTGTGCTTGTGAAACGCCTTGGCGTTGAAGGTCTGGATGGACATGAACAGATGGTCCAGCTGTGTCGGTTCGCTGCCGCCATAAAAGGTCTCGCCGAAATTCTGGTCTCTGAGAATGACTCTAAAAGTTCTGAGGCATTGATCCAGAATTTCTTTTCGGTGGGCAATGAACAGGAGGCGCGGACGCTTGATAGTTTTAGACGCTGCGGTTTCGATGTGTCTTGCGAATCGGGCATAATCGAAAGCAGATACTACAGTTTTTCCAGTGCCAGTGGCGGCGATCAGGAGGTTTTTGTAGCGGCCATGGACCTCGCGCTCCGCTTGAAGATGGTCGAGCATTTCTCGCTGGAACGGATGGGGTGTTATGTCGAATAGGAGCTCTTTATGTTGAGGCGTCTGCTGGTATTGCTGCAGCGCTGTTTTTATGCGCTTAGCTGTGAGTGGGGCTTCCATATTGATGGTTTCAAACTCCGGGTCGTTCCAGTAACTTTCGAAGGTCGCCTGGAACTTTCGGATGATGTCGAAGGAATCACGTTCTGACAGTTTGACGTTCCACTCCAGGCCGTTGGTGATGGCGGCTTTTGAGAGATTTGAGGAGCCTATGTAAGCGGTAGAGAAACCGGTTTGGCGTTCGAATAAATAAGCTTTAGCGTGGAGTCTGGACTGGTCGCTGTTGAAAGACATTTTGACTTCTATTTGTGGTATTTCGCTTAGGAGCTTAAGGGCTTTGTAGTCTGTCGCCCCCATGTAGGACGTAGTGATGAAGCGGACTTTGCGGTCTGGGCTTTGGGAAACGAATTCTTTGAGCTCTTCAATGATTAGAAGCAGGCCACTCAGTTTGATGAAGGACATGAGAATATCTATTCTGTCAGAGGTTAGGATCTCTTTTTTGATTTCACTGACCATGTTGGGCTCAATAGTGGCTCCCGTGAATAACGAGCTTTCTGAGATTGGGCTAAACGGTCTTTGAGGTGCTTTTTGTTTCTTAAATGCCCGCATTGTGTTTATTTTTAGATAGAGTGAAAGCAGCATCTCGTGCTGCTCACTGATTTTATAGGTTAGAAGATCATCTTGTTGGGTCACTTTGGAGAGAAGCTCGATGACCTGATTGCAGAGGGACACTTGCTGCGCCAGGGCTTCGTGGTCTTCGCTGTCGCTTTTGTCAAAGCGTTTGTCTTCTCTAACTAAACGAAGGGCGCGGCGAATCACCTGTCCCGTATATTTGGAAAGGATAAGATAAGCCTCTTCCGGATCAATACTTTTCTTTTCTGTATCGTATCCCTGAAGTGTGTCCAGTTGAGCTTTAAGCGCTTCAGAAATCACTTCTTCATATAAGCCAGTTCTAGGTTCCAAGGACTTGTCTCACCTCCACCTATTACCATCCTAACATCTTTCGCGATAATTTCCAGGAATCCTGCAACAAAATTGGAAATTGTAGTGTCTAATTTTGTCGAATTTGCACAAAATGGAAGAAAGGTGGGGATTAGTGGCTTTTAGCCGCTAATCCTCACCTTTCTTTTGTTTGATGTAGGATTAACCGAGTGTCTGACCCTAAAATGAAATTGGGGACGCGGACAGGTTTTTGTTTGGTGCCAGAGATCAGTGTAATTTTACACTTTAATACGTAGGAAAAAAAAGCCAGTGGCTTTAAATTTCGCCACCACTGGCAATTAATCTTACCTATTCGTCCTGATCTCTTCCCTCTGTGCAGAGCTCATCCAAAAATCCATTATCAAGGACTGATGGACGATTCTTATATGGGACAGACCTTGCCCGACCCATTTTATAGTGTTCGCAAGACTTTGGACCATAGCAAAAAGTCTCAAACCTGTATTTCTTGATGTCTCTTTCAAAATCCCATTGTATTTCAACATTGGCAACGGCTGCCCAGTAGCACCTAAAACATTTACCTTGCCATAGCTTCTGGCTGAGCATTCTTGCGCCTCTGGCTTCGTAAACGGACAGTGCCGGGGGCACACCAGTCCAAGGGCCTTTGATCATCCTGATGCCGCCCGCTTCTTCCCAAACTTTTAAAGCGCCTGCTCGATAATAATCGGCGATTTCACGGTCCGGATATTTGAGGGTCCAACCGGTACCGCTGATATAATCTCCATTTTTGAACTGATATTTTTCCTGCTGGGACTCTGAGATGGCCACACAGACTTCTGTTGTGCAGTCGTCACCATGTTCCATTAGAAAAAGGTTGTATCCAAGATGGTAATGGGTTCGATTGTCTACTAAGTATCTCCAGACGCGGGTTCTGGGCTGAATGGATTTAATAGTGCCTCGCCAATTTACTTTAATAGATTTATTTTCTTCCGATCGCTTCAATTTTACCATCCTCGTACAATGAAATTTAGTCGTGTCTTGTTCAAACTTCTATATTCGCATTTCCCCCATCAACCGCTTCACCACCGGCAAATCCGCTGGCGCCCAGTCCAAGGTATCGAGTTGATTTGGGGGCAGCCAGACATAATGGTGATGGTCATTGCACTCAATGGTTCTATGTGTGATCTCACATTTATAACAATGCATGGTGATCGAAAAGTCCGGATAGTTGTGGTCTACCATCATGTAAAAGTGATTTGGCAGTACTCTGAGACCCAGATTCAGCTCTTCTTTCAGTTCGCGGGACAAAGCATCTTCCATGGTCTCCCCCGCTTCTGCCTTACCGCCAGGGAATTCGTATTTTAGTGAGATGTAGTCGCGCTCACTCTCTTTACGCTGCATGCAAAGGATCTCGCCATTTTGAATGAGGATGGCGGCTGTGACAGTCAGGTGCTTCATGGGTGTGGGCTCCTTAAGGTGTGACTTCCGCTGTGGGGGGTGTGGGCGACCATCGTCAAAAGAACTGTCTTTTCTTGTCAGTTGAAAGCTGCATTTGTTGGAATGAATACCTTCTCTATTTCACTACCCGCGATACCAGCACGCCCCTGCTGTCATACAGCGCTGCCGGGTCAGGGTCAGAGTTGTTCCACATATTTTTGGCTGTCCACTTGAGGTCGCCTGTGGCATCTCCGCTGGCGACTTTGATGGAGGCGCCGGCTTTCAGGAGATAGTTCGGAAAGTCATAAATCTGATTCCCTTTCTCAGAGACCAGTCTGTAGCCTTGCAGATTGACGTCGGCTGTGGTCGTATTTTTGATGGTGACCAGTTCGGCGCCCTTTTCCAGTAAGCTTATGATGATACCATTTGGAACTATGGTTCCTGGAGCGGTTGGCACAGGGCTGACAATAGGAACCGGAACTGGGGCTGGGACCGGTGTTGGGACAGGTACTGGCACCGGCACTGGCGTGGAAGACGTGCTGGTACCCGGCAGCCAGGCCGCGGCCGTCGGGACTTTGTCGAAGGTGATGCTGATGCCATCGCTTTTCGCGACTATGGTGTCGAGCAGGTCGGTCCTGTAGAGCTTCACGTTCATGGAGGCCAGGCGGTTCAGGACGACTTGGGACGGGAGGCCATAATCATTGCCCGCGCCCACGCTGATGACGGCGTACTTTGGCGACACGGCGTTGAGGAAGTTTTGGCTGGAGGCGTCGTCGCTGCCATGATGGGAGATTTTGAGAACCTCCGCGGCCAGCTGGCCTCTGAATCTCAGGAGCATCTCACTTTCGGATAGTGCCGTTGCGTCGCCGGCGAATAGGAAGTCGTTTGCGCCATCCGTCAGCTTCAGGACTATGGAATGGTCGTTCAGATCGTCGTAGTCACTGCTGTTTGGCGCGAGCAGAGTAAAGGTCGAATTCCCAAGACCAAAGCTTTCCCCTGCCGTTGGTTTCTCCTGCATAAGCTCTCTCAAGGCGAGGGCACTGGCAAAGCTCATATAAGTAGGTGTCTCCTGGGTCGCGTCCGGCATGATGACTTTGTCGACCTCAAAGGTTTTGACAACGCTGTCCAGCCCCCCAATGTGATCCATATGCGGATGGGTGGCGATTAAGTAATCTAGCTTAGTGATGCCTTTGGCTTTCAGGTAATTGACGAGGAACGTGTCGCTCAGGTAATCACCACCGTCAATCAACATGGCGCGGTCGCCTTTTTTAATCAGCGCGGCGTCCCCCTGTCCTACATCTATAAAGTGGACTTCCAGGATGGGGTTGTCACCTCTGAGCCGCGTAGCTTTGTAGAGCATGATCAGGGCTTCTTCCCTTGTGGCGGTGCCTGCCGGGTTGAAGTTCCCAGACCCGACGCCGCTGACCACGCCATTGGTTTTGGCTATGTAGACGGAAGATTTAGCCCAGGACTGGATGATGGCATCATCCGCAAAGCGGCTGGCGTCGGCGGGTTGGTATTTAATATTTGACGCTTTAAACAGATTCACGAACAGGGTGGCCAGTTCGTCCCTGCGGATCTCATTGTTCGGGCGGTAACTTCCATCCTCATAGCCGCTGACGATGCCGGCATTTTTCGCCGCCAGCACGACAGGGTCCGAGGTGTCGGTGAAGCGTGCCTGACCGGCTTCCGGTGTGATACCGGTGTAGTAGTCGTATAACGCAACTGCCAGATAGGCAAATTCTCCTCGGGTGATCCGGTTTTGATAGTTGGTTAACAGTCGGTTGACTTCAAGTTCAGGTTCTGAAGACACTGCCGTGACGTAGGGGGCAGCCCAGGTGGATGGCGCTGCGGCGAAGGTATTCGCAGGGATAAGGAGTGTGATGGAAAGGAGTAGGATCATGGTGGACAGTATAGATTTGTAAGTAATTTTGTGCATTGTGATGCCCCTTTCTTCGAAGGCTTGTGATGGGATTTGAGTGACGCAAAGATTGGGTTGTGGGTGTGTTGCTATGGTAATGACACACTCCATTGTGTTAATATTACCATTTTTGTGAGATAGAGTGACATAATAATGAAAAAAACCATTGGCATGGGCACTTTAAGCTTTTGGGGCTTCGAGGGCTTAGCGGATGGTTTGAGTTTGAAGAACATTATTTTTCGTCAGGTTACCCGAAGTGCTTCTTTCTTAGGGTGGAAAGTGTTTCTCTTGCATCATGTAATTTTCAATCTATTTGAAATTGTGCCTCTGAGTTGGCAATTGCTTTTATGAGTTCAGATTCTTCGATAGATTCGAGTTGATTGAGATCGCTGACGCATTCGTCAATATCAACCTTGTAAATGTCGTTTTTCTCATCTCTTGGCAAATGATTCACTCCTTAACATCAGAAATAGGTTTAACTCTTGAATTAGATCATATCACTCTGCCAATTCTATTATACTTTTTCGAATTCGAAAATGATTTATCTAGGTTTAACAACAAATATGTTTAGCACAGTAATTTTTTTGGGGGCGGCTTTATTCCACTTCTGTCTTGGGAGTGTCTTTACAGCAGGATTTCCCGTGATCAGACTTTCTCATCATGAACATCATACCTAAGTGGAGCAGCGGGCATAGTAAAAAGGCTAAGCTGCTGTATTTTGCTGTGTTGAAACCAAGGGCGGGAAGTAAAAGGATCAGTGCAATGGGAATGAGGCAGCCGACCAGCATCATCAGGCCGTGTCGGTGATGGCCATGCTTTCTTTCAGGGCCCTTCCCTTCTGAATCGTGTTCAATGTTTGACATTTTTGTTTCCTCCAATATGGCTGTTTAATAGTGGTTTTTGGCTATGGTCCTTTTGGAGATTATCTCTTCCAGTCTTTAAAGTACTCTGCGTTCGCTGTTAAGAATTCGCCTGAAATGGTGATGAACTCGCCATCTTCGGTTTTGACATCCGGCATGACCGGGATTGGATTACAGCCGCCCTTAATGACTTCGATGTCATCAATGTTGAACACATTGCCGCAGTTTTGGCACACTACTGTGCTGCCCTCTTGTTCATAATAACCTCGTCCTGAATTGTAGCAGACCTGGCAAGTGTTCAGGGCGGTTTTTACTGTCCCGCTGCTGTCCTTGACTGCCATGACCTCCATGTAGATCTCGCCTGCTTCGTAGGGATAGAGCGTTACTTGTTCTGTGACATCCGCGACGACGAACTTCAGATCGCCGTCCTCGAGGATGGCTTCGCCCAGTGTGGCTGTCGCGTTTTGTGGTTTGCTTTCTTCTGCCTGCTTCAGGAAACCGGATAAAACCGGGCCGCTCAGAACAATGGCTGCAACTAGTACTGCTGCCATGGCCATCAGCCATATGCTGGACTTTCTTTGGTGATTTGATTTTGAACCCTTTGAATTTTCGTTCTCTCTCTTCATAAGTTAATGAAGCCTCCTTTCTATCTAAAGGAATCGTAGCATTCATTTGTGGTGAAGTTATGGAGCAGGGGCAGGAATTTGGGGTTGTGGACGCGGACAAGTTTCAACTTGGGGACGCGGACAGGTTTTGATTTGGTGCCAGAGCATGCGAGAATGATTTTCAACTAAACAAAAAACAGCCGCAGTCAGGTCTTTAAACCTCTGCGGCTGTTGTCTTTAAACTCTCTAATTCTCTTTTAAGTACTCAGCTTTTCTAAACTTATACCTTAAAAAGACAATCCATCCCCAGGACAAACTCGCGGCAGGAAGCATGGCGGTCAGCGCGGCTTCAAGGGGCGGCACCTGGGAGAACTTCAAGGGACCGAAGAAAATCATGAAGGTCACCACCAGCATACCGAGCAGGATCGCGCGTTCTCCGAGCCTCCGAGGCGGGGTCAGGAAGATCTTCTGAACATCCACTGCCACTTGTTTTTCAGGTGTTTTCTTGTGTTTCTTGCCTTTATGTTCCGCTGTCGCTGCCATAACAAACACGCTTCCTTTCTCTTTGGAAGGCGGAGCCTTCCTTCCTTAGCCTTAAAGCATGGACCCCACATAACTTTCCGCAATCTCAACCAGACGTCCTGAATGAATCAGGGACTTCAGGTACTCCATATGCGGATAGAGGAACTGATCCTGAGAGGACACTGGAATGTGCTTCCCAATTTCTTTCAGTATTGCCGCAGTCACTGAAGATGGCTTAATACCGGGTACCAGGAACTGGTGGGCTTGATAGACCGAGAGCAGCTCAATCGCCAGAATGTATTCCAGTTTCTCCGCGACGGATAAAGCTTTTTTGGCGGCATTATAACCCATAGCCACATAATCTTCCTGGCCGCCGCAGGTTGGAATGCTGTCCACAGAGGCTGGGTGGGACAGGATTTTCATGTCGTTGAGAAGCCCTGCCTGTGTGTACTGGGGAATCATAAGTCCGGAATTGAGACCCGGATTCTGAATCAGGAACCACGGCATGCCGGAGAGATGTTCTGTGATCAGTCTGTAATTGCGTCGCTCTGACATCTTGGCCAGAGTGGTGGCGGCAATTGCGGCGGAATCCATCGCGAGACCAACATAGGAGGAATCGCAGTGGCAACCGGACATGGCGTGACCATCCTCACCTTCAGGCCAAATGATAGGGTTGTCGCTGCAGGTGTTCATCTCTTCCTCGACAGTTCGGACTGCATCCTGGATTATGCGTTTCACCGCGCCATGGAGCTGCGGCATAGCCCGCAGGGACAGGGCATCCTGGAGGCGGTGGCCTTCACTGGCTTTGATAATCTCGCTGTCCTGAAGCAGCGCCCTGACATTGGAAGCTGTGTTGCCCTGCTCTGCATAAGGCCTTGCCTGCATCAGCCGTTCATCAAAGGCTTTGATGTTGCCTTGGTTGGCTTCCAGGGAGAGGGCTCCTATGATGTCCGCGCTGAGGGTCGACGTCTTCATGTCGAAAATCGCCAGCGCAGCCATAGCTGTAGGACTGGTAGTGCCGGAGATCAGGGCCAGACCTTCCTTGGCGCCAAGTACAAAGGGCTCCAGTCCATGCTTATGCAGGACCAGCCTGGACTCCACGGGTACCCCGTTTTCGAAGATCTTTCCAAGTCCAATGATGGCCATCCCAATATGTGCCTCGACACTGAGATAACCGACTGACCCTTCCCGTGGGGCAAACGGAATCAGATCCAGATTGAGCATGAGGCGGATTCTTTCCAGAAGCGCCAGACTGACGCCGCTGAATCCCTGGCCCATATTCTGCAGCATCATGAACATGACCGCGCGGGTCTGCTCAATGCTGAGGGGCTCTCCCACTGAAGTCGAGTGGGAGAGTATAATATTTTTCTGAAGCTGCGCGGTTTCTTCCTCTGTGATCACGCGGTCGCACAGCGCGCCAAAACCCGTGGTGATGCCGTACATGACTCTGCCTTCGCGAATCCATTTTTCAACGAGAGTTCTTGAACGATTGACCCTCTGGCAGTAATCGTCTGAAAAGATCACCTCAGCCTTAACTCTTGCGACCGCTGCCAGATCCTCCAAAGTTGCAGTGCCTCCAAGCACGACACAAGCTGGAGTTTCATTTTGCGCATCAGCATCTTTCGCCAGGTTACCGTTTTGTTTCAGTTCAGTTTCCATATAGTTTAACAATGTCGTTCCTCCAATGTCTGACGTTTCACTCTGTCCGGCACTCAAGCCTTATTATTTGACGATCTCATCGAAAAAGAACATCTTGATGGCTGAGATGACTTGAAGCACAAAGACAAACAACACCAAAGTCCCGCCAGCTGCAGCCAGATATTTGACGCCGTCGACGCCCTGAGCACCACCGGCATAGGCGACCATAAAGAAGGCTATCGCGCCAATTGAAAGACCCCACACCAGCTTCTGCCAGGTCGGCGGCTCTTCGTCGTGCTTCATGTTCTCCGTACAGAGAGAGGCAATCGTGCGTGTCATAGAATCCGCCGCTGTTGAGAAGGATAAGACCAGAGTAATCATGACAATCGGAATAAAAATCATTCCAAGGGGCATATGTGCGAGGAATGCCCACAGTCCTGAAACCGCGCCGCTTCCCTGGATGGTGCCAATCAAGTCAAGCTGGCCTTCCTGCTGCCAGAACAGTGCCGTCGATCCCCAAACGCCAA
This sequence comes from Acidaminobacter sp. QWL-03, assembly GCF_058683855.1. NCBI lineage: Bacteria > Bacillati > Bacillota > Clostridia > Peptostreptococcales > Acidaminobacteraceae > Acidaminobacter > Acidaminobacter sp. QWL-03. Next base: position 253,011 of record NZ_CM178752.1, on the reverse strand, counting down.
ACCAGATGACGCTGAACACGGATGGCATAATCCAGTTGATGACCATGAACTCGCGAATGGTGCGCCCATATGAAATTATGGCAAGGAAGATTCCCATGAGTGGTGCGTAAGCAATCCAAATGGCCCAGTCGTAAAGCGTCCACCACATGACGAGGGCTTCGCCGCCGACCTCGCCGGCGTCCAGTCCCCAGCCCCAGAAGTTTTGAAGCCACATGGACAGGCCTGCAGTCGACATTTTAAGCATGTAGAGGGTTGGCCCAACGACAATGAGTATGCCAAGCAGGATGTAAAATACCTTCGCGTTGATGTCAGACAGATGCTTGATGCCTTTGTCGAGACCCAGGAGTGAGGATAGGGTAAACGTCGCTGTGATGATGATGGTGAGGACCAGCCAGACCATCGGCCCCTGCTCTATGCCAAAGGCGGATTCCACACCGGAGCCGACCAGCGCGAGACCGGCGCCAAGCGAAGACGCGAGACCGAGGGCGATCGCGAGCAAAGACAATGTGTCAATGACATTCGCCCAAATACCTTTGGTGACTTTTTCGCCAAACAGCGGCACCAGGGACGCAGTAACAGATAACGCCTGTTTGCGGTTGAAGTAGACATAGGCTATGACCAGACCGCAAAGGGAGTACATGGCGTAAGGGATGAAAGTCCAGTTGTAGAAACTGCGGGCAATGGAGAAAATCGCCGCTGTTGCCGTGCCCGGCTCAATGCCGGTTTGGGCAAGCTCGCCGTAAATGTTGCCAAAGTAAATGATTGGCTCGTTGGCGCCATAGGTGACGACGCCGGTGGCGATCCCGCCGGTCAGCGCCATGGCGAACCAGGTCATGAAAGAGTACTTTGGCTTGGCGTCATCGCCGCCAAATCTGATCTTGCCGAGCTTTGAAAATGTAATAATTGAAACCAGGATGAGTGCGACGATAGAAATAATTTGGTAGAGCCACCCAAAGGTTCTGAGGGAAAACAGGAAGTTGTTCAGTGCGACTTCAGTCAGCAGCGCGTTGTTTACGGTCCCCAGAACAGCGGCACCGCCGACGACCAGGATGGACGGCCAGAAAACGCCCTTTCGGATCCCCTGCTTCTTAACCTTTTGTTCAATGACGGATTCAACAGACATTTGAAACCTCCTAAAATTTATTTGGTACCCCTCCAGATTGCAAGCCTCGTGCCAAATGCCCGTAATTGACTGAAATTTTAATTATTGTTGACGCAAGGCTTGAAATAGGCGGCTTTCGGAGGTGTCTGAATCTGTGCGTCTTTCAAAGACCTTCTGCCGATGGTGACCCAAGGCGCAAAATATTTTTGCATTACTGTTTAGATTAAAATTGCATGAAATTGGAGCTCCGGTGTCATTTGGGCTTTGCTTTCAAGTGAAACTCGGTGTCTGACACCCGGTTTCTACCGAACAAAAAAAGTGCCAAATATTTTGGCACTTGAATGCAAATAAATTTTGCGCTTAGTCTCGTTTTAAGACTTCAAACTTCCGAATTCGGTACTGCAAGTTCTGGCGGCTGAGGCCGAGGGCTTTGGCAGCCTTCGAAATGTTGCCGTTCGCGCGGTCCAAGGCTTCTTGCACAACGGTTTGCTCGTAGGCATCCAGTAAGTCGTTGAGGGTCTTGGTGCTTGGGGGGATGGGGTGGGATGGGTGACCATCGGCAGGGGTTTTGAAGGTACTGTGGATCACGGACAGATCCTTGGTTAGATAAGCGGGAAAGTGGGACAGATTAAAGACCTGCTCCTCGACGTTTGCCTGGTGGACGGCATGCTCAATGACGTGGCGCAGCTCCCTGACGTTGCCAGGCCAGTCGTGATGGTTGAGGATGTCGAGCATGTCCGGGGTCAGGGTCAGGGGCGGCTTGCCGTACTCCGCGCACAGCAGCTGGGCGAAATGCGCCGCGAGTAGGGCTATGTCTTCCTTGCGGTCCTTTAGCGGCGGAATGTGAACGGACAGGGCGGAGATGCGGTAATAGAAGTCCTTTCGCATGAGCTGCTGCTCGATGAGCGCTTGGGGATCCTCGTTGCACGCCGTAATCACCCGGACGTTGCACTGTTGATACTGGCTGCCGCCGATCCGCTGATAGCGCTTTTCCTGAAGGACCCGCAGGAGCTTGGCCTGCATCTCCATGCTCATGGCGTTGATCTCGTCGAGGAACAGGGTGCCCCCTTCGGCTAGCTCGAAAAAGCCTTTTTTGGTCATGCTGCCCGTGAAGGCGCCTTTTTCGGTGCCAAAGAACAGACTTTCTACCAGGTTGGAGGGCACGGCGCTGCAGTTGACGTCCACGAAGGGCTTGTCCGCCCGGGGGCTGAAATTGTGGATGCTCTGGGCGAACATTTCCTTGCCGGTTCCGGTTTCCCCTGTAATCATGACGTTGACGTGGGTCAGCGCGATCTTTTTGGCGAAGCGGATGCACTCCGCCATTTTTTCAGATTGATGGATGATTTTCTTAAAGGTGTACATGTTGGGGTTTAAAAGGGGCTGCTCGTTTCGGATGAAGGCTTCCAGGTCGAAGGACTGGTTTTTGATTTTGTTGATGACGGAGAGATCGCTCTCGAAGACACAGGCGCCGTAGAGTTCGTCCCGGATCATCAAGGGGTAGCCGGAGTTTATGGTCACCAGCTCTTTATTGTTCTTTGCCTGGAATCTGTCACACCGGTTGACGACGGGCTTCTTGGTCCTGAGAACGCTGAGGGTTGTGCTCATTTCCTCAGTGAGCTCGTAGAGGTCAAGCAGGTGCCGGCCTTTGAATTCGTTGATGTCGTAGCCTTCCAGGGCTTCACTGGCGGGGTTGCCGTGAATTAAGTAGCCGCTTCGGTCAAAGATTTGGATGCCTTCGGACACCTTGTCCAGAGTCTCCTTAAAAAGGCTGAGCAACAGGCTGTCCTGGCTCAGGAGGAGAATTTTTCGAACGCCGAGATGGGAAAACTGGGCTTTGAAGAGTTTGGTGCCCAGCTCGAGGATGTCGTTATTTTTTATGTCTCCGAAGGCGCTTGAGACCCTTTCATTCAGGTAGCGGTCACTGCCCAGCGCTTTGAACCACTCGGGATCATCGCCACAGTACTCGATATTTAAGATTCTGTCGTCATCACCGTACTGGATCATCAAATCCGCGATGGCCATGGGATCACATCCATTGATTTTTTATGTTGGTTTATTTAACTATACTCAATCCTGATACTAAAAAAATGGTTTATTCCTAAATCTAGTGGACAGCACAACAGAGGTTTCCGTAGTGCCAAATTTTTTAATCTGATCTAATAACTCGCCAAGTTCGGTTGTGTTGCTCATCATTACTTTAATAAGTATACAATTTCGTCCAACAATATGGTGACACTCGAAAATAAATGGATTATTGTCAGCAAAAGTCATAAAGGCATTGAACTTCTCTGGCATAATTTGAACATGAACAAAAGCAGTTAAGTTCTTACCCATTTTTTCTGGATTTAGTATGGCATGATATCCTTCAATGACACCTGATTCTTCTAGGCGGCGTAATCGCTCAGTAACCGCCGGTGGTGTTAGTGAGACCAAACGACCCAGCTCTGTAATGGTTATTCGAGAATTTTGCTGCATAAAATGCAATATTTTTCTGTCTGTTTGATCCATATTCTCACCTTCTCTTGGGCTGAAAATAAATTTAATTATTTTGATGCCAATTACTTTAAATTTTAAAGTAATGCTCTATTAACTTTTTAAATTCATCATATACGTTAATCATGCGACTCGCTACAATTAATTTAACTTAATATTCGAAAAAATTCGCATTTAACTGCGCTTTCAAACACGCATTAAAGGTAAAAGGTTGTCCGGGCAATGCACTAACAGAAGTAAATGCAGTCATTGGCGTCAGTTGTCTTGGCCAGATTAACAGGCGCTAAAAATCAAATTACTTAAGGAGGTTTTCCATGAAATTCGAACTGATTGACGGTATTAATACGCTAAACGTTGATATCTTCTCTACTATGGCACTCGTTATGATTATGCTGCTTTTTGGCAGCTTTGTTCGCAAAAATGTAAAGTTTTTTAGAACTTATTGTATCCCTGATCCAGTCATTGGTGGCTTCGCGTTTGCTTTGCTGGCACTCTTTCTTAAGCAAAGTGGTTTATTGAGTTTTAAATTGGATATGACACTTCAAAACTTGTTCATGTATTCGTTCTTTGTGACAATTGGTCTCGGCACAAGCCTTGGTCTGTTGAAAAAGGGCGGCCGCACTTTATTCTTATATTTGATTGTCTGCTGGGGCCTTGCCTTTGTTCAGAATGGTCTCGGAGCTGGCCTTGCTCTTCTCCTCGGAATCGATCCGTTGCTTGGCATCGCTGCAGGTGCCCCTGCACTCGAGGGCGGACACGGTATGGCTGCGGCCATGACCCCCGCAATAGAAGCCGCAGGCGGTACCGGTGCTTTAACTGTTGGTTTGGCAGCCGCTACATATGGCCTTATCTCGGGCAGCCTCCTTGGTGGTCCTGTAGGCAACTGGTTGATTAAGAAAAATAAAGTAAAAATTGAAACGGATCAGGGTGACTGGGAGAAACTTGAGGTTAAAGACATTGACAATGGCAGTATGGATCAAATTTCTGGACAGAGCCTCATAATGATGATGGCTGTCATCTTTGTTATTCTATTATTTGGTACGAATATTGCGAAATGGATCACCGATACAACTGGTTTTACTGTTCCTGGTCATGTATTCAGTCTCTTTGTCGGTTTGATGATTAGATATCTGAATGATAAAAAGTCAATTGTTACACTTAATTACCGAACCATAGATGCCATTTCACATGTTTCACTCATACTCTTCCTGACCATGGCAATGATGGGACTCAAAATTTGGGAACTTTATGATCTGGCGCTTCCGCTGATTATTATGCTCGTGATTCAAACGATCGTTGTTGTCTTGATCGCGGCATTCATTATGTTTAAAGTATTAGGTTCAAACTACGACGCGGCGCTTCTTGCAGCGGGTTTCATTGGACATGGTCTGGGAGCCACAGCAAATGGATTAGCTGTTATGGATGCCGTTGCAACAAAATATGGTGTTTTTTCGAAAAAAGCGTTTCTCATCGTACCTGTAGCAGGCTCCATGTTGATTGATATTGTTGGCGTTCCAACAATAGTTCTTTTCACTAACCTGTTTGCACATTGATATAATATCACGAAGTTGAGGTGACCTATGAATAATAAAATCAATTTACCTATAACTGGAATTTGTTCATTTGCGAAATATCCAATATGTAATGAAGTTGAACATTTGGAAGCAGACATTGCCGTATTGGGTGTTCCTTATGACACTGGCGTAGGGTTTTTAAGTGGCGCTAAGTTTGGGCCTCGTAGAATTCGCGAAGTTTCAACACACTATGCCAGAGGCGATGCCGGTTTTTACGATCCTGAAAAGGATACCGTTTACCTCGGTGCGCCATGGCGAATTGTCGACTGTGGTGATGCCGATGTTGTCACTGGTGACATCCAAGCCTCCTTCGACAACATCGAATGGGCAGTGAGAAGTATAATTGAGAAAGGCGCGATCCCAGCTGTCATAGGAGGGGACCACTCCATTTCGATTCCGATAGGCAGAGCTCTTGATATGTATGAAGAGGTTACTGTCGTCCAGTTCGATGCCCACCTCGACTGGTCAGACGCTCCCGGTGGACAAAGGTTCACTAATGGCAGTCCAATGCGTCGAATGGCCGAAATGGATCATATTGGCAAAATGGCTCAGATTGGTCTTCGCGGACTTGGAAGCAGTAGAAAAGTCGACTTTGACACAGCTAAAGCTTATGGAAGTGTCATAATCCCTGCAAGCGAAGTCCGAAAAAGTACACCGGAAGAAATTGTTGCCAAAATTCCGGAAGGAAAACATTACTATGTCTCGATCGATATTGATGGCCTTGATATTTCTCAAGCGCCTGGTGTCGGTTCCCCATCTCCAGGTGGTATGCTCTACCACGAACTCATGCCGATTCTTGAGTTACTGGCAATGCGCGGCAACATTGTCTGCTTCGATATGGTGGAGGTCGCGCCTCAGTATGATCCAGCTGGCGTAACACCACGCGTCGCAGCAATGATCATGCTGGGTTTTATGGGGTACATTTTGAAGGAAAAAGAACTCTCAGGCAAATAAAACTGAAATGGCGCTTGATGACTAAAGTCGTCGAGCGCCTTTTATTATAATATTCAAATTGTTGATGAGGACAGATTTAAGTCGGTGCCTGACACACATTCTAACTTGGGGACGCGGACAGGTTTGACTTGGGGACTGACCCTCATTTAAGTTTGGGGACTGACCCCGTACTCAATTCGGTGCCAGAGCATGCGAAAATGATTCTTAATAGATGACGAGAAAAAACCATCAGCAAATTGTTTAAAGCTTTTAAGGCTTTAAGGCTTTGCCGATGGTCACCTTTCGTACATTGAACCTAATCATTGATCCGCATTAAATTAAAAATCAAACGTCCCAAACTTCCCGTTATTGAAATCCTCATTCGCCTGTCTGAGTTCTTCCCGAGTGTTCATGACAAACGGCCCACCGGCGGCAATGGGCTCGTCTATAGGCTCACCGCTGAGAACGAAGATCTTTACGTTATCGCTGGCGGCTTCGATCGCAACCTTGCCCTCTTCGTTTTTGAAGAGCACGAAATCTTTTTCCTTGCCAACCTCGCCGTTGACTTTGACTTCGCCGCTGAGGATCAGCATACCAAAGTTAAAGTTGGCAGGCTCGTTTATTACGACATTCCCGCCCTGCTTCAAATCCAGGATGTAGATGTTCATAGGTGTGAAGGTTTTTGCCGGGCCTGTTGCCTCATCAAACGCACCCGCCACAACAGTGATACTGCCCTGTTCATCCGGCAGGATGACCTTCCCCATCTGTTCCTTGGTGATGGCTTGATAAGCCGGCGGCGCAAACTTATCTTTCTTTGGCAGATTCACCCACAGCTGGATCATGTGGAAGACGCCACCTTTTTTACTGAATTCCTTTTCATGGTATTCCTTGTGCATGATCCCGGCGCCGGCGGTCATCCACTGGACATCGCCCGGGTAGATGATGCCGTGATTGCCTTGGTTGTCATGATGCTCCACGGCGCCTTCAAAGGCAAAGGTGACGGTTTCGAAGCCCCTGTGAGGGTGCTGGCCAACGCCTTTGGGTGTGAGACTTGGCTTAATTTCCCGAGGCGCGTTGTAATCCAGCAATATGAATGGCGTAAACCGCTCAAGCAGGTTTTGCCCTGATGGGAAGTAATTGTTGACGTAGAATCCGTTTCCGACCCAGTGCGGGCGAGGACCGGTGAAGATTAATTCGATGGGTCTGGTAAAAGACATTTGAAATACTCCCTTCTCTGATAGAGTCGCAGAAGTCGCGTTCTTTTGCTTTTTACCCGAAATTGGATTGTAGAACCATTATTGGGAAACCGCTTCTTAAAGGCGGGCTATTTCATCCGCCAAACTGTGCCGCCACGAAGGGATTCGGCGATCAAAGGAGTGGTGTCGCTTAATGACTGGAGTCTGTTCTCCATTTCTTCCATACTGAGTCCATAGATCTCGCTGAGTTCTCGGGTGGTCAGCGGACCGTAGTCGTGAAGCAGATTTTCTACCGGGCGTGGCTTCTTTTTCTCGAGATGAGGCGCGAGTTGTCTGAGTACTTTCTCATACGCGCCAAGTGGTCTGTAACCGTTAAGCATGTAAGCCTGCGGTTTGTTTGAAGGGTCGTCGCTTTCCACATAGAACAGCATGGTGGGAAAGCCTGTCGCGCCATAGGTTTGGCCAAGCGCGAGATCTTCTTTGAATGCCCGCTCGGCCTCCGGATTATCCAAGTCCGCGCTGAATTTTCCAGCATCAAGATTAGGAATGTCTCCTGCGAGCTGCGTCAGCACTGCCCTATCAGACACATTTTGTCTTTCTGTGAGTGCTGCCCGCCTGATCCTTCTAAGGAACTTCTCCCCCACATCCGAGCCCTGAAGCGCCGCGGCTTTAACCGCAATATTCGCTGGCCAGGTTGAAAAGTGGGGTTCGGCCTCAATGTCCAGCCACAGATTTTCATCTACTGGTTGTCCGGTGCGCTCTGAGACTTCCTTCCAATGCGGCATGACCGCACGGGCAGAACTGATGCCATTGTGTTTGTCCGCAAAATTGTTCATGTCTCTGACCAGCCCGCCCATGACGGTTTGAATCTCGATTTGGTTTTGATAAAATTCCTTCAGCGCGAAAAGCACAGGTTCTGTAGCCCAGCACCAGGAACAGTAGGGATCGGTGAAGTAAAGAATTTTGACAAGTTTATTATTCATTTGAAATGCTCCTTTCAATATTACTAGTTAGTAGTATGCGTTTAAAAAAAGTCAATTTAATGATCAGATTCGATTTTGATCTTTTATGCTGTTAATCAGCATTTGTTTAAAATGATTTTATCACTAATTAGTATTATGTTCAACCTGATTATTTTTAAAAATGGTCACTGAATAATCCCGAAGAAGCGCTTTTATTTTTCGCAAAAATGTTTTAGCCGGCGACAAGTGAGAATAATAATTATTGAAGAAGTATTTTTATTATCCCTGATTCTTTTTTCTGATTCTGTGACTTAACCTATTGAGTTAAAGAGAGGTGCTCAACCATGTACGACATCACGACCATGAGCAGCAATTACGCAAACCTCGCAGGCATTCTCGCAGGCTTTTCTTTCAGCGGTATATACTTATTGATTGAGTACGAAAAGAGGGATTCATCTGAAGTCGTTGGTATTCTTTTCGCTGGATTTTTCGGACTGATTTTGGCGGCGTTTTTGTTTTCAAATATCAGCAGAATTGCCTATGATCCGGGAAATCCGGACTTGATGAAAGAGCTGTCATTTAGTGTTGTCATTGCAAGCATCATTTTTTGCATCGCGGTTATACAAATGTTTGTAAGTCTCGTGTTTATTTTTATTCTCTACCTGTTGTCAAAGCTGGTCATCAGTCTTGGTAAAATAATTTATTACGAAACAGCTCTGATTACGGTTATGTTCATTACGACTACAATCCCAAGGTTGTATATTGATGAAACCGACACGGGCTTGGTGAAAGACCTATTACTGTCTGGCTTGGTCTTTGTGTTCTTGACTTTTGTATTAAGTAAAATTTTCATGAAAAAACTTGATGTCATTTTCGAAAAAAACTTTCTTCAAATTGTAGCAGGCATCACCGTATTAATGGTCATGCTTGTTGGGATTTTCAGGTCGCGGATTTATCTGGGTGAGATTCCAGTCCTGTTTCCTCATTTTCTGAACTTATTGTATATCCTGATCATCATGGTGAATGGCTTCAGCATCAACCATGAGTATCGCATGATGATGCTGAAAGACCAGCAGATCAATGAAGATACTGACTAGGGGCATTCGGGGACAGGCACTGAGTTCAACTTGGGGTCAGGTACTGGGTTCAACTTGGGGTCAGGCACCGCAACATTTCTGTAACATTTCACAAAGACCACTTGCCACTGATAATTATTTTCATTTAATCACGACTAGATCACCCACCACGGGGTATAAATCCTGTGAATTAAACCTCATATTTTACATAGAAGAATCTCAAATTCTCACCCATAGACTATTTGAATTGTTTGAATCACTAAGAATTCCACTATGATATGAGGAGGAAGTTTCCCATGAACAGAATGATCTTTGTCAATTTACCGGTCAAGGATTTAAATGTCTCCAAGTCTTTCTTTCAGGCTCTGGGCTGGACCATCAACCCGGTCTACACAAACGATGACGCGGCCTGCCTGGTGATCTCGGATACCATTTATATCATGCTTCTGACAGAAGCATTCTACAAATCCTTTACCCATAAGGAAATTCCGGATACCAATGCCTATTCTGAGGTCATCATGGCCCTCTCCGCCGATAGTCGTGAAGAAGTGGACCTCCTCGTAGACAAAGCCTTCGCGGCAGGCGCCAGCTTCTACAATGAACCTCAAATCTACGACTTCATGTACAGCCGCAGCTTCCAGGATCCGGATCAACACTTGTGGGAAGTCGTTTATATGGAGGATGTTCAGCCGGAGGAAACCAAGCCCGAGGAGGCCTAAAAACTATGAAACACCTCGAATTCAAGACAACAATCATTGCACCTGTCAGCGTGGTTTGGAAAGTTATGCTCGGACCTGAAACTTATAAGCAGTGGACTGCCGCTTTTCAGGAAGGCTCACGTTATGAAGGCGCCTGGGAAGAGGGCTCGAAGATCTATTTTCTGAATCCCACCGGCTCCGGCATGTTGGGAAAAGTGGCTCAAATCAAATTGCATGAGGTCGTTTCCATCCAAATCCTCGGATTCGTCGATCAAGGCATAGAGGATACGGAAAGTGAGCAAGCAAAAACATGGGCACCCTCCTATGAAAATTACTATTTCAAAGCTGCAGATGGCAGCACTGAGCTTCGAGTCACCGTGGACGTGCCGCTGGAATACGAGGACATGATGACGACATCTTGGCTAAAAGCACTGGAAATACTGAAACAAATGTGTGAAGACCATTGACTTCACGACAAAAAAGCTCTGTAAGACAAGGCCTCGGCCGCGTCTCACAGAGCTTTCCTTTTTAATCAATGAATCCAATTCCTACCCAACCCAACTTACTTCTTAATAGGCTGCAGCTTCGCCGTAAAGTGGCGCAGCACCGGCGGCTGCCACAGAATTTCGTAGCCCGGGATCTCATGGGCACGCTTCTTGATGTTGATGAGTGCCTCAACAACGACATCAAAATGCGCTTGAGTATAAACGCGTCTTGGAATGGCGAGACGTGTAAATTCCATCTCCGCCTGCTGCTGCTTTCCGGTTTCTGGATCCAGATCCAACAGGTATGAGCCAATATCGCAAGAGCGGATGCCTGCCTCCAGATAGAGCTCGCAAGCCAGAGCATGGCCCGGGAACTGATAATACGGGATGTTCGGCAGGAGCGCTTTAGCATCCAGGAAAACCGCGTGACCGCCCACCGGATACTGGAACGCGATGCCCTCTTCCATGAGTCGCCCGCCAATATATTCGACCTGGCCTATTCTGTAACGCAGATAATCCTTATCGAGACCTTCGTAGAGACCAATCGATAAAGCTTCAAGATCTCTGCCCGCCAAGCCGCCGTAAGTGACGAAGCCCTCGTAAGGAATCGTCCAGCCTTTGACTTTTGTGTAAAGCTCTTCAGAGTCCCTAATGCCAATCAAGCCGCCCATATTGACAATGGCGTCCTTCTTCGCGCTCATAGTGAAAGCGTCCGCATAGCTGAACATTTCGCGAACGATGTCGATGATCTCAACATCGGCATAGCCCTCTTCCCTTTGCTTGATGAAGTAAGCGTTCTCCGCATAGCGAGCCGCGTCGATGATCATAGGGATGCCGTACTTGTCCGCAACGGCCTTGGTGGCCTTCATGTTGGCCATAGAAACCGGCTGACCGCCTGCAGAGTTGTTGGTGATCGTCATAATAATCAGGCCGACATTCTCCGCCCCAACCTCGTTGATATACGCCTCAAGCCGCGGCACGTCCATATTGCCCTTAAAAGGCATGTAGGTCTGGGTATCTTTGGCTTCCGGCACAACTATGTCCACCGGACGCGCGCCAATCAGGCCAACGTGGCCACGGGTCGTATCAAAGTGCATATTGGAAATACACTTCTGTCCTTTTGTCAAATAGCATGGCAGCAGCACTTTTTCAGCGGCTCTGCCCTGGTGCACCGGCTGGGCGAATTTGTAATTAAAGATGTCCTGAACGGCCCTTTGCAGCCTTCTATAGCTGCGCGCGCCGGCGTAAGATTCGTCACCAGTCATGATGCCCGCCCACTGGGTGTCGCTCATGGCGCCGGTACCGCTGTCTGTCAACAAATCGATATAAACATCATCAGAATCCAATCCGAAAACGTTGTAGTTGGCTGCTTTCAACTTTTCTTCCCGGTATTCTCTCGTTGTCATTTTAAGAGGTTCCACCATTTTGATTTTAAATGGTTCCGCGACGTACTTGACCATTACAATACCCCCTGAGATTTAGTAATTAAAGCATACCATTTCCGATGGTCGCCTTATAGTGTCTTTAATTTGACTTTAATCCCACTGCGACGTAAAATGAACTAAATCATCACGAAATATACAGGGGGTATGGCGGTGAAAACCATCGGCATAGTGGGACATATTGACAATATCAAGCGGATCCAGCGGGTCATCGACAACAGCTTCTCGAACCTGCGGGGCGAGCCCATTGAAATTCACGACATGCGCCAGGTTGAGACCACGGTGAACTACCTTAAGGAGCACATCAACGACTTCGATGGCATCATTTTTACCGGCAAAATCCTCTATGATATCATGAATCACCGGATGCACTCCCAGAATCCCTGGGTCCATCTGGATAACGATGAGAGCCAGCTGCAGCGGATTTTCCTGGAGGCGACCCTCAAGGATGGTCTGGATATCCGGCGTATCAGCATTGACTCCTACACCGAGGAGATGGTGCAGGCCATTTACAGCGGTTTTGGCTTCGAGCGCGGCGAGTATCACGCCGCCGTGTCAAATATTGACATTTTTCACGACACTCTGATTGAGGACCTGGCAGCGTTTCACAAAAGCTATCACGTCACCCACCCCGGTGCCATTGCCATCACCGGGATTTCCACGGTCCACAAACTGCTTTTAGCCGATGGTCTCCCCTCCATGCTCCTCACCTCCAACGAAAACTACATCAAAAACAAACTCTACGACCTGCTTCGAAAGATCAAATTCAAGGACATGTCGGTCAGCCAAATTGTAGTCATGTCCATGGAAATTGACCTTGACAACGAATACGACCTGACCTCGGAGAACGAATACAGCGTGATGCTGGAGAAAACCCGCATCACGGAGGAAGTCTACAAATTCGCCCAGCGCATCCAGGCGGCGGTTGTCGAAACTGAGAAAAACTACATGCTGTTTACTACAAAGCAGATCCTGGAGTTTGAAACCAACAACCTCAGGGAGCTGCCCATCCTCAGGTCGATCAACCAGAAGACCGCCCACACCCTCAGCGTGGGCATAGGCTTTGGAATCACCGCCAGGGAGGCCAAGTCCAACGCAGTTATTGGAAAGAACAAAGCCTTTAAAATGGGCGGCAACCAGTGCTTTGTAGTCTATGACCGCAAGCGGCTGGAACGCATCACAGCGCTGGATAAAGTGGTGGAAAGCGAGCCTGCGGGCGGCCTCGAACTTCCGTTCAAGGAGATCTCCGAAAAGAGCGGCGTCAGCATCAACAATATTTATAAGCTGAAATCCATTATGGACCTCTATAAAACCGACACTTTCACCAGCCTGGAGCTTGCCCAGGAGTTCGGCAATTCCCTCCGCAGTATGAACCGAATGATTGAGCGTTTGGAACAGGCGGGGTATATCGACGTTGTGGGCAGCAAGATCATTGGGAAAGCTGGGCGGCCGAGCAGGATTTTGAGGGTGGGGCTGTAAAAAAGACATTCAAAAAACTATGTCGATGGTCATGATTTCTACATCCATGACCATCGGCATAATTCGCTCTAATCAATCTCAAGCCGACGCTTTGTGCGACACCGCACTACAGATCCGTTTTAACCCCTCCTCAAGCGTCGCTTTCGGACAAGCCAGATTCAACCGGATGAACCCGTCTGAATTCTGAACAAACATGTTGCCGCCCTCCAGAAGCACACCCGCGTTATTGGCGAAAAACATTGACAAATCCTCTTCTTTTGAGAAATACGCTCCCAGATCCACCCAAGCCAGATACGTCGCTTCCGGAACCGAAAATTTCGCTTCTGGCAAACGCTCGGCAAGATAAGTCCTGGTAAGCTCAAAGTTCTCATCCAAGTAAGCCTGCAGCGCGTTCAGCCAAGGCTCACCGTGTTCATAAGCCGCTTGAGCCCCCGCTACACTCAACGGATGATCAAAGTTGTAATGTCTTGAATACCATTTTTCTCTCAACCCATCTTCAGGAATGATGATGTTCGAGATCATGAGCCCCGCCAAATTGAAAGTTTTGCTAGGCGCCATGCAAGTGATGATCTTTTTGTACTCTGGGAACAATTTCGCCAGCGGTATATGCTGCTTGCCAGCTCTTAGAAGGTCACAGTGGATCTCATCAGAAATAATCCATAATCCGTTTCGGACGCAGATTTCACCGATACGCTTCAACTCCGCTTCAGTCCATACGCGTCCCGTCGGATTGTGGGGATTACATAAAATAAACAACGTTGTCTTCTCATCCGCCGCTTTCTTCTCTAAATCTTCAAAGTCGACTTCGTAAACGCCGTCCTTGGAGACAAGATCTGTACAGATAATCTGCCGATGGTTATAATCCGCCGCATACTTGAAGTAAGCGTATGACGGTGTCAAAAAGAGCACTTTCTCATCCGGTTCGCAAATGTGGCCCGTCAATTCAAAGAGCGCCGGGATCACACCATTGGACATGACAAGGTCCTTCCTGTTGAAACGCCATCCATACCGCCTTTCACACCAGCTGGAAAACGCTTTGTAATAGTGATCAGAAAAGATTCGCGTGTAACCAAATATTTTTCTGTCAAGTCGCGCCTTCATCGCATCAATAATGACTTGAGGTGTGGCAAACTCCATATCCGCAACCCACATACGGATAAATTCATCATCCTTATAGGGAAACGCCATCGTTTCATCCGCATGAAAAATGTAATCGCGGAAACCATCCGTATTGAGTGAATTAGTGCCTCTTCTGTCAATCACTTCATCGAAGTTATACATTATCCATCCTGTCCTTTCTTATGAAAATTCATGGTTTATGAACCCATTCTACTGAGAAATTCAGGAACTGTCGAAGCTGCACTTGTTTCGCCAAAATAGAATTTATTCTCAAAAATTCTATTCTCAATAGAAAATCCACTCGGTGTGTGGTAAAATCTCTTCGAACAAAGAATCAACCTGCAAATCCATCAATTATTCTATTTTAACGAAACTTTTGGAGGTCTTATGTCTGAGGTCAGTCTCGAAATAGGCAAACGCGTGAGAAATTTCAGAAAAAAAAGAAAAATGACCATCGAAGCACTGGCCGCTATGATTCACAAAAGCAGAGCCACGGTCTCAAAATATGAAACTGGTGAAATTGTGATTGATATTGAAACACTCTATGACATCGCGGAAGCCCTGCACGTCCATGTTGACCAGCTGTTGTATTACCGGCCTGCACAGCATGAAAAAGCCATCAGGTTGAATAATCCCGCATTTTTCAGTGATGTTTCACAGTTCTACGCCTATGTTTACGATGGACGCTCCAATCAAGTTTTAAGGTGTGTCTTTGACGTTTTGTCCGAGGTCGGCGATTCAAAATATAAAATCATGATGTATATGAATTATAAGGATTACGACCACTATCAGAACTGTGAAAATACCTACGTAGGCATCATAGAGCATTACGACGCGTTGACCAATATCTTCATGAAAAACCAGGATACACCCATGGAACAGGTTACCGCCAGCATACTTGCCTCCTATCTGGACTCCGACATCAAATGGGGCCTTTTTTTCGGATTGTCATCACGACCGCTGATGCCCATTGCCGTCAAAATGCTCTTCTCAAAAAAGCCACTCCCCATTGATGAAGGACTGATCAAGCAGCTCAAGGTTTCTAAAGAGGACATTCGGCTGCTCAAGCATTACAATATGCTGTCGGTGACATGATACCGTTAGATAAACTTGTTGGGGGCGCAAAAAAACATCGGCAAAAGCTTTAAGGGCTTAGCCGATGGTTTCTTATTGTCCTCCAACATTTTTACACGCTCGCGCCTTTATACCTAAACGGCAAATACTCCAAAAACCGCTTCACCGCGTGAGACGCGGTCTGTTTGCTTCGCAGCGCAAGGCAGATCTCTCTGTAAGCCGGCACGTTCAGCTCTTTCGTGACAATGAGGTAAGGGACGCGCTGCAGGATCAGCTGTGGCAGAATGCTAACGCCCAGCCCGCTTTCGACCATGGACATGATGGCGTAGTCATCCCAGGTCGTAAATTTCACCTTTGGCGCGATGCCATAACGCTCAAAAATTTCCTTCACCTCTGACCGTCCGCCGCGGTCCAGAAGCATAAAGGGCTGCTCGCAGAGCGCCTCAAGGGGCACGCGATCCTCAGAAAGCAGAGGATGATGCAGCGGCAAAACAGCCAGCAACTTGTCCTCCCCGAGATGGATCGTTTCAAGGCTCGGATGGGCAGGCTCCAGCAGAAAGCCACAATCGACACGGCCCTCTATGATCCACTCTTCAATTTCGGTGTAATCCCCCAAGAGCAGTTCGTAGTCAATGCCCGGGAAGTCCTTTTGAAAGGCTTTGATAATCCTCGGGAGCCAGTGGGTCGCGACGCTGGAGATGGTGCCAATACGGATGAGTCCCGCCTGGAGTCCGCTGAGCTCATCGACCTGGGTCTGAAGTTTTTGGTATTCCAGACAGAGCGTTTTCGCGTAGGGCAGGAGCAGGACGCCGTCTGAGGTAAGCCGCACCCCCGCCCTGCTGCGTTCGAGCAGCGATGTATTCCACTCCTTTTCCAGATCCTGAATCATTCGACTGATCCCGGACTGAGTGTAATTCAGGGCTTCCGCGGCCTTTGTGAAACTGCCGCACTCCACGGTCTTTATGAAGGCCATGAGCTTTTGTAAGTTCAGATTCATATCCATTCAACAACCCGTCCTTTACATGACATTTCATCATGTTTTAGATGATAATTATTCGTTATTGTAATTTATCTTAAAATGGTACATTATAATCGAAAAGTCGTCAAGGAGGGGGATCAAATGAACAATCCTTATTTCAAATATGTACTGTCGCTGCTCCTGTTCGGTTCCAACGGCATTCTAGCCAGTTTCATTCTCCTCAGCAGTGTTGAAGTCGTCTTTTGGCGCACCTTAGTCGGCAGCCTCTTCCTGGTGATTCTGTTTATGATAAGCGGTGGTAAATTCACCGCCATCCACCATAAAAAGCACTTTTTCTATGCCTTGATTTCCGGTGCCGCCCTGGGCATCAGCTGGATTTTTCTCTTTGAGGCCTATAAGGAAATAGGCGTCAGTGTCGCCACGCTTGCCTATTACTGTGGCCCCGTCCTGGTCATAGCCGTCTCACCCTTGCTGTTCAACGAGCGACTGACCCCTGCCAAGCTCGCCGGACTTGGTTCTGTCATGCTGGGCATGCTCTTTGTCAACGGTCTGGGCCTCCTGACGAGCGGGCTCTCCTGGGGACTGTTTTGCGGGCTGGCTTCAGCGGTCATGTACGCGGTCATGATTGTCTTCAACAAAAAAGCCTCCAAGGTGACCGGGCTTGAAAATGCGTTATATCAGCTCCTCATGAGCTTTGTGACCGTCGCGGCCTATACCTTGTTCAGACAGGGGACGCCCAGCCTCGCTGCCGGAGACTACATCGTGCCCATTCTCCTCTTTGGCGTGGTCAACACAGCCCTTGGGTGTTATTTATACTTCGCTGCCATCGACCAGCTCTCCGCCGGTACGGTGTCCATTATAGGCTATCTGGAGCCTTTGTCCGCGCTGGTCTTCTCAGCGGTCTTCCTTCACGAGCATCTGTCCGGTCTCCAAATTGTTGGCGCAGTCCTGATCCTGAGTGGTGCTGCCTTCAGCGAACTCTACCGCGAAAAGCCCCGCGTTCCCGTTGGTCACGTCGCGTGAATCAGTAGGGACGGTTCTTTTTGATTTTCGATTTTCTTTTGAAGCCCATAGACGCAGTGGAATTCCACATGAGCCCCAACCATATCACTTGTCTGTATAAAAAGTTTCTTGGGCTGAGTTTTACAGAATATAAAAACAAACTCCGGATCGACTTTGCCATCCGGTTATTCGATGAAACGGATAAATCCATTAAAGAAATATGCCAGGAAGTGGGCTTTGTGAACATGAACTATTTCTATAAACAATTTAAAGACGCAACCGGAATGACACCAAAGGCTTACAAAGAATCGTTTCTTAGTCTGAATGTCAAAAGCAATAGTGCGTTATAATTGTGCGTCCATTGCAATATATGCAGCAAACAAAAAACCATCGGCAGAACTCTCAAGGCTTTAAAAGCTTTAAGACATCATGCCGATGGTTCAATTTTTTTAGCGGTTAGCGGTTAAGAGCTAACACCTATGTCAAGAGTGGTTTCTGACATGTACTTCCACAAGACTAAATCATCGCACTCAGCACACCTGCCATCAGAACCGACACAATCGTAACGCAGATGAAGCCCGCAATCAGCATAGTCGGGAGCATGGTGTCGAACAGAATCTCTTCCTCTTCAGCATTCCCAGCGACTGCCCGTGCCGCCTCTTTCGTGATCATGTAGTTGAACGGAAATCCTAAGTAACAGTTAAAGCCCACCGCCATTGAAAGTCTGCTTGTATAACCTACGCCTCGACCAACAATCCAACTGAAAACCCCTATGCCGATGGTCGCCATTACAAATGTCAGGACTAAAGGCATCAGCATCGCTTTGATAGTCGCCACGCTTGCGCCGGTCAAGAAAGTCATGATGTAGGCGTAAAAACTGATATCCAGAATGCCGCTGGACATGGTCTTGCTCATGACGCCTTTATCCAGCAGACCGAGGTTGCCCAGCACAACCCCAATGACGAGTGCCATGATGGATTTGTCCATCATTAAAGATATGTACGGAATTTTTGAGGTCACGTTGACATAGAGGGCGAGGTTTAAAGTGCCCAGGATCGCGAGGATGAGGAAATAAAAGACTGGCGTTTTGTAAAGTGAGGGGAGCTTGTCGATCAATTTCGTTTTTTGTGAAGCGTCTGACGCTGCCTGAACTTCTTTTGGGTGCTTCAATTCGCCAGCGCGCACTTTGCCAAGGAGATCTCTCATTTCGCCGCGGACGAGGAAAGCGACAATTGGCATGCCTACGAAGCCCTGAAGGGTGATGAGGAGGATCGGCCAAACAGCCAAGTCGGTAAATCCGCCGTTTGTCAGGGCTTGACTGGTCAGGATGCCGGCCATGCCGCCGCCGGCCAGCGGCGCGATCGCGGTCAGCGAAAGGAGTTTATCGCCCAGAAGCATCCCGCCAATGCTCAGGAAAATCGCCGCGATGCCCGCGACAGCTGCAAGTGCTGTGGCGACAGTCTTCCATTCCCGCTTGAGCTGCTCGAGCTCGAGCAAGGTCCCCATGTGGATCAGGATGATCATCATCATGATGTTTTTGACGGCAGACAGTCCCGAGACTTCGACGATATCCATCGGGATCACGGTCCAGTAACCAATGAGGGTGATGACGGTCATGAGAAAGAGCGCTGGAACTTTGCCTTTCAGTTTTGCAGAGATGGTTTCAGAAATAAAAATGATGGCGAGAACGAGAACAAAAGCGATTTCAAATCCGTACTTCATTGAATAGCCTCCTCATAAATTATTTGGTTCACTGCGCAGGTTAACCCTTTGCAATCAACTTCTGTTTGGATAATGCAAAAGCTTTCTTATAGTCGTCGACCAGATTCTGGTCCATGAACAGCCGTCTGGCCGTCAGAGCAATGACGGTGCCAGCGGTGAGAACCGACGGAATGGATTCGGACGCGCCGGAGGCGGCAAGGAATTCTTTGGTATGGGGCATTATGCCTTCTGGGGTGATGCCAAACCAGAGATTACAGGTTGGAAGCTCAAAGGACACATTGCCGACATCTGAAGATCCAAGAACGTCAAAGGGTTTGATCAGCCCCGGGTTCAGAGCCTCAGCCAGCCGAATCACCATGGTATCGAGAGCTTCGACTTTGACCGGCGCGCCGTAAGTCACACTCCAGGAAATCTCCACGTCAGCACCTGTCGCCAGCGCGCCTGCCCTCGCGCAGCGCTCAACCATGTCTGCCAGCTTCTCCATGTAAATATTGTCCAGTGCCCGAACGCCCCAGTCCATCTCTGCCCTGGCAGGTACTACATTGGTGACTTTTCCGCCGTCTCTGATAAATCCGTGAACCCTGGCATCGCTTCTGAGATGCTCCCGCTGAAGCTCTATGGCGTTGTAGGCGATCACCGCGGCGTCCAGGGCGCTGATGCCTTTTTCAGGCGCGGCAGACGCATGGGACGGTATACCTTTATAGACAATCGTCGCAGTTTTGGTCGCCAGAAAATCAGACCCGGTTGCCCAGCGGTCTCCCGGGTGAGTGGTTAAAGCGACGTCCACGTCATTGAAAAGTCCTGCTTCAACCATATGGGCTTTTCCCGCTTGACCCTCTTCGCCAGGCGTTCCATAGACGACCAGCTTCCCCGGCAGCACTTTCATCTGCTTTGCCAGCATCAGCGCCGCAGTCAGTCCGGCGGAGGCGATCAGATTGTGACCGCAGGCATGGCCATCCGGCAGCGCGTCGTATTCCAACAGGATGGCAATCGTAGGGCCCTCCGCTGCGCCCTTCAGCGTTGCCGTAAACGCAGTGTCCATGGTCCAAGTTTCCTTAGTGTTCGGATTGACGCCTCTTAAATTGCGTTCAACTTCAAAGCCTTCTAATGTCAACACCTCGCAAAGCAGCTCACACGCGTGGGTTTCGGTGAAGGCCATCTGCGGGTGATCGTAAATCTTCCGCGCGACCTCTGAAATCAGCTCAGTAAAGTCCGCTGACGTTGCGGCGAAAGCCACTTCTTCCTCACTCAGGACGACATGGCCATCTTTGACTTTTGTCAGCGTCCCAACGGTGCCGTCTTCTGACCACTGGATCACAAAACCAAGCGCATTAAGTGCCGCTTCATCAAGTTTAATTTCTCCATTTCCGGAAATGCTGAAGCTCCCATTTTCTTTCATTTCGATGTTGTCTGATAGTTTTAAAGTCTTTTGCGCGCTGCTCAACTCCACGGATATGACCTCCCCTGTTTATCTCTGACACTTGTGAAGAACTCTGTCATTGGTATTTAATTACGCAAATATTGGGCCAATTCTGTAATTTTAAAGTAACTGATTTGTTTTTTTTAAAGAGGTTGAAAATGCTATATTCTCAAATAAAAAAGACGCGCCTGAGGCGCGTCGTCTTGATCATCATGGATCAACAAAATGGTATGAATTTCTTTTTTGTGTCTTTTGGTTTGAAGCATTGGTTTGTTTTGGTTTGTTTTGGTATGCAGCACCATGTTCATGGCATGTCCCCGTGAGTTCCCACGCGAGCTTTCGAAAACGGATTACTTCACACCACGATTATCTGAAAGTAGTTTTTCTCTTCCCGCTTTTGTGAGACTAGTGCCGCCCCTGCCCTTTTCAACCTGAATGAACCCCTGTTTTTTAAGCGTATCCAGAAGGTCATTGATTCTGTATTCTGTCATTCTATAACCCTGATCCTCCAACCGCTTCACAAGTTTTCTGCGTCCGCAATAACCATGGTCAATTTCCAGGAGCATCAGGTCTTCCAAAGTCATTGAAGACTTGGTCTTTTCAATTGAAACTGATTTCTCAATATAAAGTTCTGAAATTGGTCTTTCATCATCGGATCCAAATGACTCAGGTCCCAAATGTTTGAGAAACCACTTTTGATATTTATCCGGCAAGTGTTTGACTTCAAGCATCCTTGTGTCAAAGCTCAGCATGTACTCGGCGCAGCCTTTCAGCTCTCTGGCGTTGCCCGGCCATGGGTACTGACTGATAAATGCTCTCAGCGGTTCGCTCAAATGATACGTATATTTTCCAAGCGCGTCCATCAGGATGGGTTCAATATCCTCTCTGCGTTCGCTTAGCGGCGGTACAGACAGTGTCACCGTACTGATGCGGTAATAGAGGTCTTCTCTGAAGTCACCCATCTCCATGGCTTCTTCCAGATTTCGGTTTGTCGCGCAGATGACTCTGACATCCACTTTTCTCGCGATGCTGGACCCAATAGGCTGAACTTCTTTTTCCTGAAGAAAGCGGAGCAGCTTGACTTGAAGCTTCAAACTTGCCTCTCCAATTTCATCCAGAAAAACGGTGCCGCCGTGCGCACTTTCCAAAAGACCTTTTTTCCCGCTTCGAAGTGCGCCGGTGAATGCGCCGCTGGCATAACCAAAGAGCTCTGATTCCAGTAGTGATTCCGAAAAAGCGCCGCAGTTGACCGCGTGGAAAGGCCGCTGCCGTCTTGCAGACGCCGCGTGAACGGAATGGGCCAGCAGTTCTTTTCCAACACCGGAAGGACCTTCTATGAGAATAGTTGTATCCGTTGCTGAGAAATGCCTGGCGAGCTCCACAATCCGCTTCATGTCACTACTCTTATAAAGAATGTCTTCAAATTTGTAGGCCAATTGTCCCTTGGATTCACTTTTAACGACGGGCACCGCTTCCAGCAGAACCCTGTGATGGACAGATTGACCATAGCTTTCAATCGCTCTGACACTGACGGTATAGCGCTGATCTGGAGAAAGTTCGAAGCTTCCGCTCCCACCGCGATCTTCGCAGGCGCTTCTGAGCTGGTCTAAAAATTGATCTCTTGAAACCTTTTGTCCAATCATTCGGTCAAAATCCTTATGAAATTCAGTTCTGAGACGCTCGTTGAAGCCCATGACCACGTCCTGATCGTTCAGCAGCAGCGATGGGGTATCCAACAGGTTCATGATGGCCAGGCGCTCCTGAGTAAATTCACTGAGGTAGGAGATCTCCACACAATCGTTGTAATGCAACAATGCGGTTTCGTCCACGATATAAGATGAGATTTTTTCTTCGAGAAAGCTTTCCGCAAGACCTGCTGCTTTGCCGATTCTTCGAAGGACATAGGGGTGCAGCACGCGCCATCCTAAATCAATGGTATGCTCGACCTCAGGAAGCTCATAAGATCTAATGCCGAGATAGATGGCATACTTGTAAGCGCTGGTATCCAGACGCTGGCCATAGTAGGGCAC
Source organism: Acidaminobacter sp. QWL-03 (assembly GCF_058683855.1). Classification (NCBI taxonomy): domain Bacteria; kingdom Bacillati; phylum Bacillota; class Clostridia; order Peptostreptococcales; family Acidaminobacteraceae; genus Acidaminobacter; species Acidaminobacter sp. QWL-03. Next base: position 230,225 of record NZ_CM178752.1, on the reverse strand, counting down.
AAAATTGACATGCTCCATGCCATAGGCTTTAAGCGTCAGAAGTGTATCCCAGAGAAATATGCTGCCTTCACTGACTAAAAGAACATCAGTGCCTCTTTCCAGCTGTTTGATGCTGTCGAGGCAGGAACCGTGGAGCGTATTACCCATATGTATGAATTCAGCGGCTGGATTCAAGCATTTTTCCATCAGTACAGGCTTGAGAAATCCCAAGGTATACAGTACCAAGTCCGCGTTGAAGGTTTCTACAGGCCTGAGATCGGAATACAGTCTGACTTCCAGGTCTATATGGTCCTCGAAGATCCTTCTGAGGATAGCGGGATAATAATCCATGGACTCCTCATAGATCACAAATACAAAGACTTTGAGTTTAGAAGTCAAAGGGATCACCTCCAATCAATCGGTGTAGAGACAAAAAAAGAAAGGATAATGGCCTGAAAGGCGTATTGAGGTACGGCGCCTATCAGGCAAATCTGGCTCCATTATATCAGATTTTAAAATCATGCGGTGAGTAGATGATGATCTGCATAAGGAAAACAAAAATCCCGAACAGCCCAGGGGAAGGTGGCCGTTCGGGATTTATTATCGTCTGTAAACGTCGTCAATAATTTCAAAGTCCTTTTCAACCAGAGATTTATCTACCCAATCTCTGCTCGCAACGCGAACCGCATTCTCAGCCGGTTAACTGCCGATGGTCTCCTTTCCCTCATCAACAGCGAGGATTACGGTGAATATGGGGTAACGAAACCAGTACAGGCGCTAGCCGGCCGGTGAAACGGTATGTGGTGGAATAGATAAGATTTGTGCGCTGCGTGGATAGGGATGAAAGCGGTTGAAACTTAGTGTTGAAACTTGGTGTCAGACACCGAGTTTCTTTCTTACACAAACCCATACCCAGCCCTCAGCGCACTGGAATTCAGCGCCTCGTACTTCTCCTTGCCCTTCTTCCTGAAAACCTGATTCATCCCATTTAATGCCTCTTCCTCTGTAAACTCTCCGGTAGCCTTCACCACGACACCCGCCATGATGATGTTGGCCCCCAGCATGTGCCCCAGCTCCTTGGCCATGCTCGAGCAAGGAACCGCAATGAGTTTGACGTCCGTGCGCGAGCATTTTGCCGGATCCACCAGATCGCTGTTTATGACTATGGTGCCGCCGGACTTGACCATCGGCAAAAATTTCTGGAAGGAGGGCTCATTCATGGCGAGTAAGAGATCCGCCTCTTCCTGGGATGGGTTGTAGATGTAGCTGTCGCTGAATTTGACGGTGCAGTTGGCGGTGCCGCCCCGCATGGCGGAGCCGTACTGGGGGATCCATGTGGCGTGGAGGCCTTTGAACAGGGCCATCTCGGCCATGAGCAGGCCTACGGTGAGAACGCCCTGGCCGCCGGAACCGGCGAAGATGATTTCTTTATAAGCAGCCATCTATTTGACCTCCTTTTGCTCTTTTGTCCTGACTTTGAATTCGCCGAGGGGAAAATGCGGCGTGACGACTTGGTCCAGGTGCTTCATGGCGTCCGGGGCCGTCATGCCCCAGTTGGTCGGGCAGGAGGATAGGATTTCGACGACGCTGTAGCCTTCGCCGCTGAGCTGGGCCTCAAGGGCCTTTTTGATGTAGGTCTTGGTTTTGTTGATGTTCGCGGGTGTGCTGACGCTGCCTCGCGCCACGTAGGCGGCCGCGTCGAACTGTGAGGCAACGAGTTCAGGAAAGCGCAGGGGCATGCCGGTGGTGGCGCAGTCGCGACCATCGGGGGAGGTTGTGGTTTTTTGGCCCGGCATAGTGGTGTTGCTCATCTGGCCGCCGGTCATGCCGTAGTTCGTGTTGTTGACGACAAAGGTGGTGAAGCGCTCGTTGCGGTAGGCGGCGCTGGTGGTCTCGCCTATGCCGATGCTGTAGGCGTCCCCGTCCCCTTGATAGGAAATGACCACGTTGTCCGGGTTCACGCGCTTTATGGCCGTGCAGACCGCGCCCGCCCGGCCGTGGGAGCAGTGGAGGCGGTCGGTTTCAAGGGCGCCGCCAAGCAGGCTGGAGCAGCCGACGCCTATGCCAAAGATCACATTGTCGTCCTGGCCCAGCTCCTCAAGACATTCTGCGATCAAACGTATGATGATCCCGTGACCGCAGCCAGGGCAAAAGCTCATTGGCCTGTCGATCAGAGCGGGTACTTTTCTCGGTTTTATGTTCACCTTGGTGTTGGTGTTGGTGTTCGCAGCCATTAGTAAACCTCCTTCAATTCACCGCTGAGGACTTTGGCGTAATCCTCCATAATTGCCTTGGTGGATGGCACGCCATAGACGTGAGGATTGCAGAAGACTGGTGCAGGGCTGCCGGTGCTCTTGTTGCCACTTGCGCTGTCGCTGCCCTTTTTCTTTCCCTGGCGCATCACCGTCAGCGCAATGTCGTCCACTAATTGTCCTGTGGCGTTGGCCTCAATGGAAATGTATCCCTTCACCTCCGTGTTGACCTGCTCAAAGGCCTTCTCGGGGAACGGCCACGCTGTAATAGGCCGGATGTATCCTACCTTGTGGCCTTGAGCCCGGAGCTGCTCCACAGCGCCTATAGTCGCCCGACCCGGCATCCCATACGCTACAAACACGTAATCCGCGTCTTCCAGGTGCTCCGCTTCCCAGCGCTGCTCGGTTTCTTTCACTTTGTAGTACTTTTCGTTGAGGGCGACAGCTTCTTTCATGCTGTCACGGTCGAAGATACCAATCTTCTTGTTGGTGTATTTGCCGTCGAAGCCCCATTCGAAGCGCTTTGGCACCTGCATTTCTGGAAGTACGCATGGCTCCATCATCTGACCCAGGGCGCCTTCGGTCATGAGCACCGAGACCATTCTGTATTTTTCCGCAAGGTCGAAGGCTTCGACTGTGAGATCCGCCGCTTCCTGAACGCTGGAGGGGCAAAGGACAATACATCTGTAGTCCCCGTTGCCGCCGCCCCGGGTCTCTCTGTGGTAGTCACACTGGGCGGAGAGGAGTGTTCCTATGCCGTTGCCGTAGCGTACAACGTTGACGACGATGGCTGGAAGTTCCTCGTCAGACAATGTGGTCATGCCCTCCTGCTTGAGGCTGATGCCGGGGCCCGAGGATGCCGTGATGGACCTGACACCGCAGGCGGCGCTGCCTATGATCATGTTGATGCCCGCAATCTCTGACTCCGCCTGAACGAAGGCCCCGCCGACCTCCTTCAGCCGCCAGGACATATACTCCATGATTTCTGAGGACGGCGTGATGGGATACCCTGCATAGAATCTCGCCCCTGCCCGAATCGCCGCCTCAGCGATTGCTTCATTGCCTTTTATCATTTCACCTTTTACGGTTAACATGCTGCTGCCTCCTTCATTTCTCATATGCTTCAGAGCTGCGGTTTTATCAATTAGTACCAGGGATTTCGTAGACCCCGTCCGGACATGTGGTGTAGCAAATGCCGCAGGCGATGCACGCCTCATCATCAATCACTGTAAACAAATATCCCGCTTTATTGATCTCCGCACTGAATGAGATCGCTTTTTTAGGACAAGCCGCGACACACAGCCCACATTGCTTGCACCGCTGCGGTTTCGTCAATACCTTGCTCATTTTGCATCCTCCCTAATGTTACAGAAATATGACCGTCCGCGTCACCAACTCAAAACCTGTCCGCGTCCCCAACTCGCCATCCCTTGCAATTACAGCCTTTCTTTAATCAATGCCCCAAGGCGCTTGATGCCTTCCACAATCTTGTCGTCCTCCATAGTCGAGAAGTTCAGCCTAATGGCGTTCTTCCGGTCCGCCAGGGGATAAAAAGATTCCCCCGGAATGTAGGCCACGCCGCGCTTGATAGCTTCCGGCAGCATCGCTTTCGTATCGACATGTGCGGGGAGCTCCACCCAGATAAACATGCCGCCTTCCGGCCGGTCGTACCGGGCCTCCAAAGGAAACTCCGCCCCCATAGTCTCCAGCATCAAATCCCGCCTGCGCTTATACACCCCTTTGATCGTCTCGAGATGCGCGTCAAAATCATGTTCCTCAAGGAACGCGTTGACCTGCATCTGCGCCAGCTCCGCCGGCTGAAGATCGCAGCCATATTTCACAAGTTCATATTTCTTGATGAATTCCTCGTGGGCGCAGATCCAGCCCACCCTGAGCCCAGGCGACAGCACCTTGGAAAATGAGCCCATGTGCACCACATGCTTCCCAGGATCCAGCGACTTGACAGAAGGCAGACGCGTGCCATCAAACCGTACCTCACCATAAGCATTGTCCTCCAGGATAACCCTGTCATATTTAACCGCCAGCGCTACCAGTGCCTGCCGGCGCTCCAGGGACCAGGTCCGCCCCGTCGGGTTCTGGAAATTCGGAATGACGTAAATCAGCTTGGCCTCAGGATGCGCCACGAGCTTCGACTCCAGATCCTCCGGCTTCATGCCTGACTCATCGCTGTCCACGCTTATGTAATCCGTCTCAAAAGTCTTAAACGCCGTCAGCGCCCCAAGATAACTCGGATTCTCCGTCAGGACCACTTCCCCGGCATTTAGAAACAACAGCGCGCTCAGGCTGATCGCTTGCTGAGAGCCGGTCGTGATGGCAATGTTGTCAACCCCAGTCACCACGCACTCCCGAGCCATCAAAGAAGCAATTTTCTGCCGAAGCGGCACGTATCCCAGCGTCAGCCCATATTGCAGAGCCACCTCCGCCTGCTCCCGCAGCACCTTGTCCGTCGCCTTCCGCATGGCCTCCCCCGGAAACAGCTTCGGATCCGGCAGCCCGCCTGCAAAGGAAATCGTCCCCGGGTTGGCCGCAATCATCTTCATGACCTCCCGAATATCCGACGGCTTCAGCGCATTCATTCGATTCGCAACATTCATGTCCTTATCCTCCCCATATTCCCAAAATTCTATAGCTGAAGATTCGCCGCCAGATGCGCCAGCGCAATGGAATTCAGCTTAATCTCCGCTGTATCCGACCGCGACCCCAGCACCACCGGATGACTCGCCCCCAAAATGATCCCGGCCCACTTCGCCTTATTAAAATGCAGCCACGACTTCCCCAGCACATTCCCGGTCTCGATATTAGGGAAAATCAGCAGATCCACATCCCCCGCAATCCGGCTCTCGACCCCCTTGTGCCGCGCCGCCTCAGCGTCAAAAGCCACGTCAAAGGCAATGGGCCCCTCAATCACACAGGACGGCAGCTCGCCCGTCCGCACCGCTTCCACCAGTGCCGCAGCGTCCACGGTGGCGCCCACCTTTGGATCCACCATTTCATTCGCCGTCAGCGCTGCCACCTTAGGTTCCGGTATGCCGATGGTCTTCAGTGCCAGCACCGAATTCGCCAAAATATCCTTTTTCTGCGCCAAATCCGGACTGACGTTGACCCCACTGTCCGAGGCGTAGATCAGCTTGTGATACCCGGGCACCTCATAAACCGCCAGGAGCGAGAGCAACCGCCCCGTCCTGAGGCCGCGGTCACGGCTCAAAATTCCCCTCATATAGACGCTGGTATTGACGAACCCCTTCATCAGGATTCTTGCCCTGCCCTCTCTAACCTCTTGAACCGCCGTCTCAACCGCCGCCTCAGGACTTTCCGCCTCCACAATTTCATAGGCCGTCAGACCAACCTCTCTTGCCAAGCTCTCAATCCCCGCCCGACGCCCAACCAGGATCGAGCGGACAAATCCCAGATCCTCAGCCAGCTTCACCGCCTCGAGCACTGCTCTGTCCTCTGCCCCGGCGACACTGATCACAGAGCGAGGCGCGGATTTCGCCGCCTCAATCAAGTCTCCAAAGTTCCTCAGCATTTCTGACCCCATACTCAACTCTCCCATTCTAACGATACGTCTTTGGCGCTTCTTCACCGCTGAGCACTCGGAGCGCCCCAAGGGCCAGCGCTTCCATTTCCATTTCCCCCGGAACAATTTCAACCTCCGCCAAATAACTCACACGCTTCTCAATTTCCTGGCACACGTAAGCCGAATAAGCTATGCCGCCTGTGAGAATGATGCGGTCCACCTTCCCGTAAAGGGACGCCCCATACATGGCAATTTCCTTGGACACCTGATATATAAAAGCGTCCATGACCAGCTGCGCCTTTTCATCGCCGCTCAGGCAACGGTTCTCAATGTCCCTCATATCTTTTGTTCCAAGGTAATCATACATACCGCCGGTATTACTGATCTTGTCCACCATTTCACCATAGGTATACTTGCCTGAATAACACAGCTTGACCAGCGGATAGGTTATGATCCCGCCGCTGCGCTCCGGTGAAAACGGCCCGTCCGACCGTCCGCCGCTGCCATCGATCATTCTGCCATGGGCATGGGGCGCAATGGAGATTCCGGAGCCCAGGTGCGCCACTATGAAGTTGAAGGCCTCATAACGCCCTCCCAGCTTAGCGGCCGTCTTTCTGCAGACCGCCTTGTGATTCAGCGCATGCAGCCAGCTGGCCTTCTCAATGTCGGACAGCCCCGTGAGTCTAGAGATTGGCATAAACTCATCCACAGACACCGGATCCACCACATAAGCTTCAACCCCAGCCTCATCCGCGATCTGCCTAGCCAGCACCGCCCCAAGATTGGAAGCGTGCTCCCCTTGAATGGCATTTTTCATATCTGAGATCATAGCCTCATTGACCGTGTAAACGCCGCCTTCAATCGCCTTCATCAGTCCGCCTCGCCCCGCTACGGCGCTAAGACCATCCAGCGGCTCACTCTGTTCCTCCAGAATTTTAAGTATGTGACTCTTTCTGTAGTCATACTGATCAAACAACGTCTTGAATCCCTGAAGCTCCGCCTGAGTATGGTCGATGGTTTTCTTAAAAACTTCACGCTCATTGTCATAAATCGCCACTTTCGTCGAGGTGCCGCCAGGATTGATGGTCAAAATTCTCATAGGTATTGGCCTCCCATTTCATCAACATTTTTACTTTCAGCGCGTTAATCACCTATCAAACCATTTTTTCAGAACGCCGTTCCGAATAATTGAGCTAAGAAAAAAGATAATCGACTTATCTTTTTTCAAAATAGTTTATTTTTCGACATCGAAATCAACTTCAGCGTCAACATCAACTCCAACGTCAGCGTTAAAGTCAACACCATCATCCGCAGCCCTTTGCTACAGCACCTCCTGCGTAATCCTTCGGCTGATCTCGACCACCTTCTGAATCTTCTCGTCCAGATCCTCCCGCTTCATCCTGACCGTAGGCCCTGAGATACTGATCGCCGCAATGGCGTTCCCCCGCTTGTCCAGGATTGGCGCACCAATGCAGTACAGCCCAATCTCCTGCTCCTCATTGTCAATGGCGTAACCCTGCTGCCTGATCTTCTTAAGCTCCGCCATCATGCCTTCCCAGCTGACAATGGTATTCTCGGTATAGCGCTTTAGCGGCTGCTCCGCATAGGACATGAGGTCGATGTCCTTGGAAAAAGCCAGAAGACTTTTGCCGATGGACGATATATGCAAATCACTGCTCGATCCGACACCCGGATTCACCGACAGCACTTTGCTCTTGCTGAATTCCTTCAGAATGATCACACTCTTGTAGCCCACTTCCGGGTCACGGTCGAGCACCGACACGTTGACCACTTCGCCATAAGCCTCAAACAACTCTTTGGCATAGGGTCGAACCACATCCGCGAGAGAAAACTTCTCCCCGACCAAGAGTCCCATAGCATAGACCTTCATTCCCAGCCAGTACTTGCCGTTTTCTGGATTCTTCTGGACAAAGCCTTTATATTCAAGGGATGCCAGCGACCTGTGAATGGTGCTCTTATAGAGGTCCAGATCTCTCGCAAGCTCCGAGACGCCCATTTCGCCGTTATTATGATACAGCGCCAGCAGGATGTCCAGCGCGCGATCGACAGCGACAATTCTTTCGGTCATAATGTGACTCCCTTTCCTGTTCCGATTTTTAACAACACCGTTCCGACTTCATTCTACAATGAGTGGATGTCCGTTGTCAATCCATCGGAAAAGGCTTTAATACAATTTTTTTAAGCAGCACTCGAAGTACGGTTCGGAGCCTTCAATCTGGAAAATACAAAGGACAAGCCTAGCGCAACAATCAGGAGCCCGGCAGATACCATATACGCGGTCGTAAATTGCCCGGTCAGATCATAGATCCAGGCGCCCGTCATTGGTCCAATAATGCCGCCCACACCCCAGCCCGTGAACATGAGGCCAAAATTGACGCCAAAATTCTTGAGCCCATATAAGTCAGTAATTGTCGCAGGGAAAACTGAAAAGATCGCGCCGTAGCACATGCCGGCCACCGCAACACCAATCGCCAGGGTCGGCACAGATCGCAGGGTGGTGAACGCCAGCATATTCATGGCCTGGAGGATGAAGATGCCGCGAATCAGGTTGAGGCGTCCGAGCTTATCCGAAAGACTTCCGCCCCCGAATCTGCCTATAGTATTGAACAGCGCCAGCAGCATGACGAGCAGAAATCCGCCAGCCCAGCTTGCCTGAACTTTGGCAATGGATACGACGTGACCAATGACCATCAGTCCTGCTGAAGAGGACATGGCGAGCATCATCCAGATCATCCAGAATTTTGGCGACCGGAGCATTTCCTGCCAGGTATGGTCGTTCAGGGCTTGAGCCTTTTCAATAACTGTCCGTTTCGAAGCTTCTGTTTCAGGCGGATTCTTAAGGATTTGCGCGAGGATCATACCGAAGACCAAACTGATCGTGCCGACAACCAGGAACACGGCAGCGACACCATAGGTTTGATTGAGCCAGTTGGCCAGCGGTGAATAGATCATGGACGACACGCTGACGCCGCCGACGACCACACCGGTAACCATGCCTTTCTTCTCTTTTGGAAACCATTTAACGGCCGGCGGGGTGGTTGACACATTCAGAATCCCAATCCCGCTGCCCGCAATCAGACCAAAGGCTACGGCCACAAACAGGGGCTCTGTCTTGAGCCCGGACAAGATAGCACCGGTGCCCATCAGTATGACGCCAATAGTCGCCGTCCATCTGGGTCCCTTTTGATCCTGCAGTTTTCCAAAGAACACCATGGCTATGACGAAAGTTACCGTAGCCATGGTATACGGCAGCGATGCCTGCTTGCTGGTCCAGCCGAGCTGGTCAATCAGTGAACGGCTGACTATACCCCAAATATAAAGCATCCCTGACACGAGGTTGATCCCGGCGGCAGCACCAAGCACGGCATAAGCCTTTTTTTGTGTTGCGCTTTTCATAAACTACTCCTCCTTTTCAGTTTCGTATTGACGTTAACAGCGATTTTAAATGATTTTACACCTTAATTCAACCGTTTTTTTCGGTCTTGCGTTCCGATATGGTTTCAGTGAATCACTATAGCATTATAAGAATCAGAGTTCAACCTATATAAAAATCAAATCAATTATGATTATCTCTTTTTTCCAGTTGCTTCTTAAGAAGGGCAGTACCTGTCGGCATAAAAACCACACTGAATCTGACATCCGCGTCTTTCTAAATTTTTTTGTACCCCAAAGAAACGATACGCCCTTCACTTTTCATGGGATAATCTGAAATTTAACGCTTGATTTTTTGCAATTTTCAGTTTAATCTAAGGTCATGCCATTTTATCAGAACGTCGTTCCGAAAAATGATATCCAAAAATCGTAAAGGAGGACATCTTTAATGGTCACAAAGATGAAAAAACAAGCTACCTTGGGTCACGCACTTATTCCTATGTTTTTTATCATCGCAGCGCTGATCTTTACCATGCAGTTTTGGGGTGGTGACCCCCACATCCCAATCCTCATGGCAGCAGCAGTCGCGGCACTTGTCGCTGTCTTTGGTCTCGGGTTTACTTGGAAAGAACTTGAGGATGGGATAGTCGAAACCATAAAAATGTCGACCCAAGCACTTCTGATCGTTATGATTATTGGCATGATCATTGGCACGTGGATTCTGGGCGGGATCGTCCCTACTATGATCTACTATGGTTTAAAGCTCCTCTCTCCAAGCATTTTCCTCGTCGCGACTGTTTTGCTTTGTTGTGTTGTATCCCTTGCGACAGGCAGTTCCTGGACAACCGCAGGTACTGTCGGCATAGCGCTGGTCGGTGTTGGCATTGGTCTCGGCATGAATCCCGGCTTGGTGGCTGGTGCCATTATCTCCGGCGCCTACTTTGGCGATAAGATGTCCCCACTTTCCGACACCACCAATCTAGCGCCTGCCATGGCTGGCTCAACACTCTTTGAACACATCCGGCATATGACCTATACCACAGGACCTTCTTTAATTATTGCGCTGATCCTCTACGGGATTATTGGAATGAAATTTGCCAACAATGACCTCGACACATCTGCGATCAATGAAATCCTCACAGGCATGGAAGCAAACTTCAATATTTCCTTGGTTCTCTTCGCTGCGCCTTTGCTTGTTATTTTGATGGTTGTCTTTAAAGCGCCTGCAATTCCTGGGCTGCTGGGCGGCGCTCTACTTGGTGGACTGTTTGCATTTGTTTTTCAAGGGGCGGATATGTCCTCCATCATCGAAGCTATGCACTATGGCTATGCTTCTGAGACCGGGATTACCGTCATTGATGATCTTCTTTCCCGTGGCGGTCTCGACAGCATGATGTGGACCCTTTCTCTGATTCTCTGCGCCATGAGTTTCGGCGGCGTTATGGAAAAGTCCGGCATGCTCGAAGCCATCGCCCGTTCAATTCTGAAACTAGCTCACGGCACAGGGAGCCTTGTGCTTGCAACAATCATCACCATTATTGCCATGAACTTGATGGCAGGCGACCAATACCTCTCTATAGTCATTCCGGGCCGCATGTATAAACAAATCTATCAAGAGCGCGGCCTCCATCCTAAAAATCTCTCCCGCATCCTGGAAGACGCAGGTACGCTGACCTCGCCACTGGTGCCATGGAACACTTGCGGTCTGTTCATGTCAAGCACGCTGGGCGTCGCAACGCTTGCTTATCTCCCTTTCGCTTTCCTGAACTTGATCAACCCGCTTGTTTCAATTTTCTATGGCTTCACAGGAATTACCATGGAGAAGCTTCCTGAAGCAGAAGTCGCAAATGCAGCATAGAACATCACATCATTTTTAAATCTACATAACCTCTGTCTGGACAAAGAGCTCATAAAAATGACCATCGGCAAAAGTCCTATAAAGCATTTAAGGCTTTATAGACTCTGCCGATGGTCATTCATTTATACTTAGTTATTCAAAATCTTGCTTATTACCACAATAACTGCCCTATGACAAATCATTCACTTCCTGTTCTGCATAACCCTCTAGTCTAAGCCGACATCCCTACAACCATCCCCGACGCAAAGGGAACTAACCAAATCAGCCAAACTGCAGCGCTGAACCGGTGAAACTTCTTCTTGGTCTTTGGGCTATTCTGATATAGGACGACGGTCGCCCAAATCACGTGAACCAGCATTAACAAAATGGCCACAAGGCCGGTCAGCCCGTGCAACCCATCACCCGCACCCGTCGCGATTCGGTTCATCAGCGTCGTGCCAAGGGTGTCAAACACCAGCCCGCACCAAAAGATGAGGACATGCCAAGGCTTGAGGGTCCCTGACAATTTTTCCGACCAGACACCAATGGTATAAAACAGTAAAGCTGCAGTAATCGATACAATGGCATAAAATAACATAAAACTCTCAACCTCCACATTTTGGCAAATCAATTAACATTTAACGCTCAATAAGTTGAACCGCAGTGAAAATGCGACAATTTGAACCTCGGATTAGTTTTCCACCCCGTGTCCCCGGTCCTCCAGCAGTGACAAAATCACTTTTTCCAGAACCGTAAAGTCTACCAGCGGGGTCTGGATCATCGCAAGAAAGTTCATCACTACAAAGGCTGCGGCTTCCTGACTGGACAAGGCTTTGAAGCGGATCTCGTCGGCCTCCATCCATTTCGCAAGCCGTGCTGCCAGCATCTCAATAGCTTGAAATTTTCTCCCCCGGCTGCTCCCTATGACCTCTTCAGCTTGATAGAGCTCAGGCTTCAGCCATTCGGTCCGAAATATGGCGACAAAACTATCAAGACTGTAGTAGATGCCTTGAAGTTTTTCAGAAAACGATCCGGCGCTTGCCAAAATTGAATCCACCTCGGACTGAAAGGTCTTCCAGTAGTCTGTCATCATCTCCACCATCAAGTCGTCTTTGTTGGGAAAGTAATTGTAAATGGTGCCAAGGGCAATGCCGCAAGCGCTCGCAACGCCCCGCATTGTCAGCTGGTTGTAGCCCTTTTCGCTTAAGATCTCCCTGGCATGGGTCAGGATGAGTTGTCTTGGATTTTCTATGATCTTCGCCATGATTTCACTACCTTTTGTGGATTTAATATGAACGCTGTTCATTTGAACTACGTTCATATTAACTTATAAGAATTGGTTTGTCAATGTTGCAAAAATATTACCGTCCGCGTCCCCAACATGAAATTAGGGACGCGGACGGTAACAGAACTGTAATATTCAATAGAAGATCGATTATTGTATCGATACTTTAACTCGAAAACACTTTAACGTTTAAACTTGAATGACAGATCTCCCGCCATCCACGCCAATAATCTGACCCGTCATCCAGTCCGACTGGTCAGAAATCAGGAATGCGGTGAGGCTCGCAATATCCCGAGCCCTCCCCAGCCGCTTCAGGGCGTGGGTTTTAGCCAATGCTTCAATAGCCTCTGGGCTTTTTATGATGGCGGAGGACAGATCGCTGTCTTGCAGCAGCGAAGGTGCAATGCCGTTGACACGAATCTGAGGCGCCAATTCAGCCGCCAGCGACCTCACTAGTCCTTCCACCGCGCCTTTGCACATGCTAAGGGAAGCATGCATAGCCATGCCCTGCTGAACCGCAACGCTGGAATATAGCACCACAGACGCGCTCTGATGTTTTTTAAGTGCGGTCGCCGCCGCCTGAACTGCCATGACAGCTCCCAGTGCATTGAGTCTGAAGTCCTCTATAAAGTCCTCCTCTTCAAGTCGCCTTAAAGACTTGAGATTGATGGTACCCACCGCGTACACCAATCCGGCCAGTTCCTTGCCCGCTTCCTCTGTAACCAGCTTAAACGATGCCGGGTCTCGAAGGTCCGCGACACTCATACCGGCGTCGAGTTCCTCTGCTATTTTTTTTAGTTTTTCGTCACTTGATCCTACCAGGTGCAGCTCGTAGCCCATTTCCTTTAAAAGCCTGGCACTCGCTGATCCTACCGCGCCGCTGCCGCCATAAATCAGTACTTTCCCGCTCACTCTCCATACCCCCTGTCTGTTCACATTGTGATAGGTTATTCTTGCAATTTATACCCCAAAACGCGGCATCCGGTGCTTAGGTCCATGAAAAGTGTTACAACAATCGCTATTGTGGTATCAAAGCAATAATTCAAGTAACGCACTCACCCTCACCTTCACAACTATCCCGAAATAGCGGCCCCGCTGAAAGGAGGTCCTGCCTTGAACGCTGAAGACTTAATCTGGATCTTGGTCTCGTATGGTATTGGTTGTTTCAATACGGGCTACTATTACATTAAATGGAAACACAGAACAGACATCCGCGATTCCGGGTCACGAGCGACTGGCGCCACAAACGTCGGACGTACTGCCGGCAAAAAGGGTTTTTTAATTACAGCAGGTGGCGACATCCTAAAAGGCGCTTTCGCCGTGGCTTTAGGAAAATATGTTCTTCAGATCAGCGACCTTGCCGCGTTGGGGAGCCTGATGGCCGTGGTCCTTGGCCACATTTTCCCTGTACAGCTTGGCTTCAAGGGTGGTAAGGGCATTGCGACATTAGCCGGGTCACTGCTCGCCTACAATCCACTTCTAATGTTGGTGGTCCTACTGCTGTTTGGCATTTTTTTTGTCATTCTAAAAAAGAAGACCCCAGCCGCTTTGATTGTGCTATTACTGCTTCCGGTGTTCATGGCGTTGTATCGTTATCCGCCACGGGAAATTGGAGCTATAGCGCTGATCAACCTGATAGTTATTTTCGCTAATCGCGATAATCTAAGAAGGGCATTGAAGCAGCCAAGAGAAAAGGTGGAATGAAAATGACCATCGGCAAAGTCCTTGAAGCTATTAAAAGCTCAAGTACTTTTTGCCGATGGTCATCCCTACTCAAAATATAGTTCCGCAACCGAATAAAGCGCCGCTCTCCCACTGAGCTTCACTCTCTCGCCAAGGTACTTGCAGTATAGCGTGCCGCCTCGCGGTGAAGCTTGATAGGCCACCAATTCATCTTTGCCAAGCCTGCCTGCCCAGAATGGTATGATGTGACAGTGCCCGGAGCCACACACCGGATCCTCCGGCACATTGAGTTTGGGCGCAAAGGATCTGGAAACACAGTCATGATCCCTGCCGCGAGACGATATATGCAGCAGCAAGCCTTCCATTTCACGCACTTTTTCCATATCAGGCACGGCTTGTCGGACTTCATTTTCCGTTTCCAGAATACAAAGCAGATCTCTCCCCAAGTAGGCTTCCACAGGTCTGACCCCAATGGCGCGTTCCACGTCTTCTGTGACTTCGACTTGTTTCAAGACATAAGAAGGAAAATCCATCTCAAAAAGCTCGCCTTTCTTCTGAACCACCAGCTCACCGCTGAGGGTTTCAAACCGGAGTTCTTTCGCGTCAGGTTCGACAAACCTGGTGATGACATAAGCGGTGGCTAAGGTCGCATGCCCGCACAGATCAATCTCGCCTCCAGGTGTAAACCACCTGAGCTGATAGTGTGATGCCTTGCCGGGATTGACCGCGAAGGCTGTCTCAGAAAGATTGTTTTCTTTGGTTATTTTAAGCATGATTTCGTCAGGCAGCCATGTATCCATAACACAGACCGCCGCTGGATTACCTTCGAAGACATGATCCGCGAAGGCGTCAACGACATATTGTTTCATACCTGAGGGCTCCTTTCATCGTTTCCATGATATTATATTCCTGATTAAATTATACTTAATTCAGCAGTCACCTCAATTATATAATGAGATCTTGTTGTCAACGCGACCATCAGTAAACATTAACTGATTATGGAATTGAAGAAAAGCCCATCTTGGCAAAAAGGAGGTCCTCATGGCCGCTTTTATTCGTCCCCCAAAACCTATTCCTCTCCTACTGAGACCCGGCATTTGGATTGCCAAAAAGATCACCGGCAAGGATTTGGAAGTCCCGAAACTATTGTCGTGGTACCCAAAAGCAGCTATTGGTTCCGCTGTGCTGGAATCCCTGGTCGCCCATAAGGACCGGACCATTTCGGAACGGATGCTGAAGCTCGTCCGAATTCAAGCCTCTTTTACGGCTTACTGCCCGTTTTGCATTGACATGAATTCAGCCGAGTATGCACAATCAGGCATCACACCTGAGGAATTAGCCGCACTCCAAGACCACACGCTCATTTCAACCACACAGTCCTTTTCGACTCGGGAGAAATTGGCGCTGGACTACGCGAGACTCATCTCCGCCACGCCGCTGTCTTTCCCGGCTGAATTTATTGAGTCGCTCAAGCAAAATTTTGACGAGCGTGAAACCGTCATTATCGCCACTACAGCGGCGCAAGTCAATTACTGGGCCAGATTAATTCATGGCTTAGGGGTACCCCCGGCTGGATTTTCAGGGTCTTGCAAGCTGCCGGAGTAAACTGAAAATGCTAAAACAATCTGCGGGCGACAGCTTTTACCCATAAAAAAACCATCGGCTAAAAATTTTAAAACTCAGCCGATGGTTTCTTGTCTTCATCCAAACGCTTCACTTCTTCTATGCTGCATTGTCAATCTTAAATTTCCTGTAGATCCCAATGCTCAATCCGGTCCCAACACCGTGGGCCATAGTGATCGCCAAATTATTCAGATCAATGCTGCCTAATGCGGATAAGAGCAGTTGAAAATCGTCCTTGATTTCAGCGCCGGTATTGAAGGCCACGACCAACATTCCAAATGGAATAGCCGCAATCGCGCCAACCACAAAAAACAGACCCATCGCTTTTTTTCCAAAGATCGAAGCACCGACGGCTGCCCCAAAGATGGCAGCCATCAGCATGATGGCCAGGGTATCTGCAATGCCTGTAGTTCCTAAACCAGAGCTTATGGAATCTGGCAGCAGTGAACCAATGCCCTCAAACACGCCAAACGCGATTAAAAGACCCAGCGGCAAAGCAAAGGCCCCAGCCACAGTCATCCATAGGATTTTATTCCTCAGGCGCAAAGACAAACCGAGCAGCAACGCGCCTACGCCTCCGGAAATCATCATCCCCATAATATAATTATCTGAACTCAAAATAAATAGACTCGATAAAAGCCCGCTGATCAGAAAGGTGATCAGCCCCAGAAATGTTGTCCAGAGTATGTAACGCCCTTTGACTAACCTAACTTCAGACATGATGTCGACCTCCCTTACGAAAGAAGTGATGCGCTTTGGTTGAGCCCTTGAAATTGAGTTTGATTTCTTTTACTTTTCTATAGTGTAATTTTACACCTTTTGAGTATAATTTGCAACAACATAACCTGGTTCCAACTTCATTGTCCGTACCTGGTACGTTTTTCGGAACGCCGACGTATAAATAATTTGACAAGGTTGCTATTTCAGGTTTCAAGAATAATCTTCTTCATCAACTTCAATCACGGTGACAGGTACAGAAATGAAACCGACCAACCAGCACTTCCCTCTCAGTGAGGTTCTCACAGTATTTGTCCAATGCTTTAATTTCTGCCGCAAACTCTTTTTTGAAGGTATTATAAGCAGCTTCCGATTCCCACACATCGACAGTGGTATAGGCACCCGCCGCATCCAAATCCCTAAGCAGAAGGGTCCGATGGTAGCCTGTCGCCCGCTTAAATAGTTGGACCCATTCCCCTTCCGGCCCATAAATTCTTTGAAATTCCGTTTCTTTGTCCAGAACTACCTTAAATCTCCATATATAGAGATAAGCGTGATCTGTGTTCAACATAAGTATTTGATCCATCATAACTTCACCTCATCGATTTATTTGATCAATGAGCTCAAGCATTTCAGCGGTCTCTGGGATATCGCTCATAGAGTGTCCGTAATGGACATATCTAAGGATCCCGGCTTGATCTACCAGCATCTGTGCAGGCATTCTCCCAAGTTTGAACAAATTGACCTTCTGGCCAAATAATTTCAGAACGGAGAGCTTATCATCAGGAATACCAATAAACTTCAGATCATGTTCCTCCCAGTAATTCTTAAATGCCTTGGCGTTTTCGGGGCCTATCACGACAATTTTGGTGTTCCTTTTTTCAAACTCATTTAGGTTTTGACGCAACTGCATCATATGCTTTTGGCAGAACGCTCAGACAAAGCCTCTATTCAGCACGATCAGGACATTGCTCTTACCCTTGAGCTCGGAAAGCCTAAAAAGATCACCTTTGTAGTCTTCGATTTCGAAATCCGGCGCTTCTTTGTTCAATTCAACGCTTGCCATGGTATCAACTCCTTATCGTACTATTTGTTTGAAATCTTGGTCAGAAAGGTTGTCGTGTAAGAAAGATTTTTCGTTATACATGCGTCCACACAGTGACCGCAGCCCACACATCTTAACGAGGTCACTGGTTCGCCTTTTAAGGCTTTGCTTTGAAGCTCTATCGCCATAGGACACGCTGAATTGCATTGACCACAATTTATACACGTTGTGAGGTTTGTAATTATTTTCTGCCCGGAAAGTTTACTTATGAAGCCCAGCATCGTGCCCAGAGGACAATAGTAACAATACCCTCTTCCTACGAATACGATCCAGAAGAACATCATCATGAGCAGTTCCGCGCTCAGATATTTGTAGATTTCTACCTTGCCTATCAGATTATAGTTTTCGAGAGTCTGAGTGCCACTCAGCAATAAAATCCAATAACCAGTAAAAAATAAGGCAAGGGCGAACATGACCCACTTTAGGATCATGAGCAGCTTAACGGTTTTGGGATGAATATTTTTCTTTTTCCCAATTAAAGGGAACGCTGGCGCAAAGACTTCAGAGGCAAAACCGTTGAAGAGGCAGATAGTTGAACACTGCCAGCGCCTCCCGAAAAGTAAGGTGCCTAATAACACAATAACGCTGATCACGATATAAAAGATCAAAGCCGAGGTTATTCCCGCTGCACCCCAAAGCGGAAAACGACTGGCGTAAAAGGTGGAACCCTCAGCTAATATTTGCAATGGGGTCGTTGTCCAGGGCAGCGGCATGGCAAAGAAATAGAGTTCGTTATTATTTAAGAGTAAGGGCGACAGGATATGTACAAAGAGGGCTGCAATTATGAATCCCTTCAAATTCTTTTTTCTCATGGTCGTGCGTTTGGATTTATTCGTGATTCTTATGGTTAGAATGCTGGCCACGATGATAAATGCGGTTTTAATCCAGTTTTCATAGAAATGCCAAAACCACGTGATGGCTTTCCCAACGGATTCGGGCGCAGTCTTGACATAGCCATAGTTTAGGCCCGCGAGAATAAAACAAAAAATTATGTAGATCCAAAGAAGCGCTTTAAGGAGAGTCAGTTCGCGGGTTCTTGTTGTTGTCATAGGGGTACACCTCAATCATACTGTAATGATAATATTATACCCTTTAAAGAAAATAAAAGGCAGGAAAATGGTGTTTGCCTCCGTTCACCCACCACAAACTGGGTGTCTGACACCGAGTTTCTTTTCAGCCTGGTACCGTCTTTCTGATAATGCAAAGACCATCGGCAGTGTGCTCTGGCTTTTTTCACACAAGCCTTAAAGCGTTTTTGCCGATGGTCTCAAGTTTCCATTCCATATTCAATTTAAAATGTACTCACTCAAACACTCGAATTGACTGCTATGCCTTCTTCGCCTGAGCTTTGACCTTGGCAACGGCCAGAATCAAACCAAGTGCCAGGGAAAGGGACGCGGCAAACAACACTTTGTATTCCGGAGGAAGCATGAATGTAATCGTGTGGGCCGGAATCCAGAAGAACGGCAGCGTTTTGAAAATGACAAAGGAAAAAAAGCTCTCCCAATCAATCGTCCTCACGATCCTGCCAATCGTGATCTTTTCTTTGGGATTTTGATACTTCAGATCAATATAAGTATCCGTCATTTTGTGGGTACCCATCAGCACAGGCGCAAAAGTCGTGTTCAGCAGAATGCTGACCTGAAGCGCGAAAATAATGCCGCCGCCTTCAATCAGCAGGCCTTTGGCCTGCGCACCTTTAACACCGCTGCCATAAATTTCGAAAACCAGCACAATCAACATTCCGAGGAGACCCCAAATGAGCGCCCTGTAAATAATGCCTTTTGGCAGACGGTCCCAGCCCTTCGTGGTAATTCTGACTGCCAGCAGCTCGCCCATGGTCGCCAGGATCGCGAACTTGATGAATCCGGATATGTACGGATGTGCCGCTGTGAAATTCATAAACACTTCATGTGTTGCCGGGACAGAGATAAACGCCACGACTGCCGCTAATACAAGCCCCCAGATCAAATCACCTTTTTTCAACATCATTACCTCCTATGTATAATTCCTCATTAATATAATGTAGCACAAAGAAGTCACGAGGGCACGTAAAAAGAAAAAACAAACTTGTGATATGATACCAATTTCAAAATAGGGTGAGAAGAAAATGACGAAACCATCGGCATGGCGCTTTTGGCTTTAAAAATCTTAAGGCGCGTTTTGCCGATGGTCTCGGTTCTTCATTCAGATTGCATTTTCACGTTGTTAACTCGTTCTGGATTGCGCCATCATTCTTGTGATGCCGCCGCCATTTTCAAGATTCGTATACCCATAATAGTTGAGAATCTGCTTGGCGTAAGCACTTCGCGCGCCCGTAGCGCAGTAAAGGATTATTTTTTTATCCTTCTTTCCGAATTCTTCAATTCTATTCTGAATTTCATCCAAAGGAATATTGATCGCGCCGGGAACCGCGCCATAGGCAAATTCATCACTCGTGCGCACATCCACAATCAGCGGTTCGCTGGATTCATCTTTTTTCACTTCCGCTTTTGGCGCAGCCTTGACTTCAACTTCAATGTCTTCTCCAATTTTCTTTGGTTCCGGAGCAGGGAGATCCAATTGGAAGCTTGATGGCGTTACTGCCCTGACATAGCCGGCAAGGCTCGAAAATCCGCCGCTGACATTAAAAACATTGGTAAATCCCGCGCCAATAAGCGTACGAAGCGCCTGATGCCCTTTTTTGCCGGTTTGGTCATAAACGTAGAACAGTCTATTCTTAGGGAGTAAATTGAGCTTTGAGGGAAGAATTTCAAGCGGAATATTGATTGCGCCTTCAACATGGGATTTGTTAAACGCAAACACATCCCTGACGTCCAGCCAAATCGCTTTCTGACTGTCTGCAATGGCATCCAGCTCAGAAACTGTCAGGGCTGGCGAGTAACCGGACATTCTGTTCTCAGCCACATAGGCCGCCATATTTATGGCATCATTGGCCGTTCCAAGGGGTGGCGCATAGGCGAAATCCATATCCGCGAGATCAGACACCGTCAGCTTTGCTGCGGCCGCTGCTGCAAGGACGTCCAGCCTTCTGTCAGCGCCAGCGTAACCTGCGGTTTGTCCCCCCAGCACGACGCCGGTTTCTCTGTCATAGACGACAAGGACTGTCACTTGCACCGCGCCTGGATAATAAGACGTATGATGCTCCTTATGAATCACAATGGCATCTGCGTTAAGTCCTGCAGCTCTGGCTGCCTTCAAAGAGAGTCCTGTGGTCCCCGCGACGGCTTCAAAAACTCTGACAATAGATGTCCCTATGGAGCCTTTATATTCATGACCTTTGCCAAAAGCATTCTCAGCGGCAATTCTTCCCTGGCGGTTGGCTGGTCCCGAAAGAGGTATACGCACCTTCTTGCCGTGCACCCGGTGTTCAAGCTCAACCATATCCCCTGCCGCATAGATATTGTCGTCACTGGTCTTCAAAGTCGCGTCCACCAGCAGTCCACCGGCTTCACCTATGGCAAGGCCTGCATCTGCAGCCAGCTTTAAGGTCGGGCGAACCCCAATGGAGAGCAGAACCAGATCCGCGTCCACGCTGGCGCCATCCTTCAGTGTCACATGGTTTCTTCCAATAGCATCAACCGCCTTGTTGGTCAGAACATCGACGCCATAGGACATCATTTCCTGCTGGATAAATCCTGCGATTTCTGCTTCCATAATGGCCATGACATGAGGCATCATTTCAACGACAGAGACCTTGAGTCCTCTCTTGACAAGGGCTTCGGCCATTTCCAGGCCAATGAATCCGCCACCTACGACAACCGCTGTCTTAGGACTCTTAGTTTCAATGAAGGTGTGGATCTTGTCCATGTCCTCGAGGGTCCAGAGCTGGAACACATGGTCCTGATCGGCGCCGGGGATTGGGGGCGCGATGGGTTTCCCACCCTGAGCCAGAATCAGCTTTGTGTAGTCAAAGGACTTCTTATCACCTGTGCGTGAATCGACCGTATGAACGACTTTGTTTTCTCTGTCGATCTCTGCAGCTGTCGTATTTATATGAACCGCTGTCTGATATTGCTCATTAAAGCTTTCCGGACTTTGAAGGATCAGCTTAGATCTGCTCTTTATGTCGCCGCCTATATAATAGGGAAGCCCACAATTCGCGAAAGAAATATCCGGTCCGGATTCAAGAATTGTAATTTCAGCCTCCGCTGAAAGTCGTCTTGCTTTTGCTGCCGCTGTCGCACCTGCTGCTACGCCGCCGATAATAACTATTTTCTCCATTTTCTTTCCCTCCGTAATTAGTGTCATTGTGGTTCATTATTAAGTGAATGAGACTTTTCGTCTGAACTGGATTTTTCAAATTCAAGTTTTGTCATCATGTAATTTTCATATTCGAGGCAGTACCCTTACCCCCTATGGGTATATAATAAGATCTTTTTTCTTTCTTGTCAATACTCTTTCAATATGGAAATTACATTTCAAGCAGAATTGCCTATTAAAAAAGAGGCGGCGTCTATTTGATCCGGATTAGCAGTGATGGGGCTGATTGGTAAATGAAAAACCATCGGCAGCATTCTTTAAGCTTCACAAAAAAGCTAAAAGAGCAATTTGCCGATGGTCGCAATAGTTCATTCAGATTTCTATTAGAATCTTCTTCCGCAACATCCAAGATGTTGCCAGGTACTGTTACCGGGACTGTTTTTTTGATCTTGCGCTTAGAAAAGACGTCGTGTACGATAGAGTTTTCGTCGCACAGGCGTCCACACAGTGACCGCATCCCACACATCTGAGAGAGGTAACCGGTTCTCCGTTAAGGGCTTTGCTTTGAAGGTCTATGGCCATTGGACAAGCCAGATTGCACTTGCCGCAATTGATGCATTTTGTCAGAGTTGTGATTATTTTTTGTCCCGAAACCCTGCTGATGAAGCCGAGTACCGTCCCTAACGGACAATAATAGCAATATCCTCTTCCAACAAAAACAATCCAGAAAAACATCATCATCAGGAGCTCAGCACTCAAATACTTGTAGATTTCGAGTTTCCCAATCAGGTTAAAGTTTTCAATTATTGGCATCCCACCCACCAGCAAGATCCAATAAGCCGTAAGACATAACGCGAGAACTAACATGATCCACTTCATGAACATAAGGAATCTGACTGTTTTAACCTGAGGTTTTTTACTTTTCCCGATCAAAGGAAACGCTGGAGCGAAGACTTCAGAAGCAAAGCCGTTGAAGAGACACAGTGTCGAGCACTGCCAGCGCCTGCCGAACAATATGGTGCCAGCGAACACAACCAGGCTGATAACGAGATAAAAGATCAGAGCCGCTGATATGCCGGCTGCACCCCAGAGAGGAAATCTTGAGGTATAAAACGATGAATTCTCAATTAATAATTGGAGCGGTGTGTCGTCCACGGCAGAGGCATGGCGAAAAAGTAAAGTTCGTTATTATGTAAAAGCAGCGGCGCCAAAATATGAACCACTAAAGCTGCCAGGATGAAGCCCGTCAAATTCCTTTTTCGCATTGAGGATCGTCCGGAGCTCTTTATGATTCTTAAGGTAAGAAAACTGGCGATGATTATAAACCCTGTCTTGATCCAATTTTCATAGAAGTGCCAGAACCAGGTAATGGCTTTCCCGACAGGTTCAGGCGCAGTCTTGACATAACCGTAGTTTAAGCCTGCGAGAATGAAATATAAAATAATATATATCCAAAGAAGCGCTTTAAGAAGGGTAAAATCTCGGTTATTTGTTTTTGTCATTGAAATTGGCGTGCACCTCTTACAGGACGTATTGATTTCATTATACCCTTTAATGACAATTGCAGGAAGGAAAATGGTGTCTGACACATTCTTCGCATTTTTGCCATCTCAACGTAAGCGCGTACCCTCTTATGGCAACTTATGAATAATAGTGCTTAGCCAACAACCTACTGCAGTTACTGCTCATTCTCTGATTTTTTTGCTTTTTCAGCCATCAAAAATAATACGATAATCTGTCCAAATGGTACAAATAAAAATAATTGCCACCACACACTGCGTCCGGTCTCATTCAATCTCCGGGCTCCCACTGCTAGAAATGGCACTAAGAAAAAAACTGAAACAATTTGATTAAGTTTTTCGTGAATGAGGGCAGCTACAGCCATTACCAGGACCATAAAAAGAAGAAACCACCAATATTCATAACGGGTTGCTGTTCCTGAAAAGTTGGCGTATTCAATAAAACTCATTTTAACTGCTTCAATTGGCGTCGCAGCATGTTGCTTTTCATGGGTCATCAACGCATCAGGTTCAGCCCCCAAAGCCTTAGCAAGCACTTTAAGAGACTCCATAGAGATCTTGCTTCCATTTTCAGCGCGTTGTATAGTTCGAAGACTTAACCCACTTTCCTCACTAAGTTGTTCTTGCGACCAACCATGACTTAGCCTTAAAGCTTTAACCTTATGCAAATCAATTTTCATATTTTCTCTCAACCTCATTTTTATGTGATTATAAACTAAATATAGATGAATTACCTTTTGATGTCCACGACAGTAAGACGTCAATTAGCCGCAAATGGTCCTATTTTGGGATAAATAACCGGGTCCCCGCCTGCAAGCCGTGCCGGTTGGCATGGCTTGCACCTTCCGGGGTCGGTTTTACAAATATTCATCTCATTGTATTTACGTTTTGGTGGACCCTTCGAGCTTCGCACTCAGGGCTCGCAAACGCAGAGCGTTTGCTATGGGCAAGCCTCCACCAAAAACTAGAAAAAACACCCTCAATTGGGTGTTTTTTCTAGTTTTTGTCTAAGAACGCCATTATTGATACATATTAGCATTTTATATTTAAACATTTCATTGGCCATACTAATATTTAAATGTCAAGTCCGAGCTTAATTGCATTATTTGTTAATCGTAAAATTAGCGCTTATTGGGTACAGAATATTTGACCCATCTTTTTTTGAAACTTCTTGTATGATTCTATAATCACCAGAAGTAACTGATTTCCACGCACCCATAGGAAGTCTAATTTCTGTTGAATCAAAAGGTGATAAGTAATTCAATATTGCAAGAAAACCAACATCTCCAGAATAAGGTATCTTATACCATTTCTCTCTAATATTTTTTTCAAGTATTACTCCGTCTCCATAGTAAATAGTATCATTAGTACTATTTATTAATTCATATTCTATTATATTTGAGCTATTATTGAATTGCAAATAATTAATTGAGACTCCTGGAAGATTATTTAGTTGTTCTGTCGAAAATTTGGTTGGTTCCAAATCTTTTACTGAATATTTAATGTTATTCATGACTGTTTCCACCCTAACATCTCTCGAGATAACTATTAATAGGACAATTAACATCAAAAAGATAAGAGTTAAATGAGTAATTTTCTTCATTATTTCCTCCATTTGAAGCTCAAAGTTGCATTTATAATTTACATTTTCATTTGTCTATATTCTGATTCTGCTTACTTGATTGCAATTAAATGGCTTTTAAAAAATATTGTTATAAATCAATAACCAATTTCGACTGCAAAATTAGTTGGCACATGACTCAATGGGCTATAATAGGCATTACTACTAGCCTCACCAGTAGTTGTACCAACAGCAGAATAATCATTCCCATTTGATATGACAAAAGGCCCTCCGCTGTCTCCATTTTGTATTGCGGATCCTATTTGCAACGTACATCTTACAAGCCCGTTTATTGTGTAATTTGAATTAGATGGTGTGTCAAACCATGCTTTTGAAACACCAACAGCATTGACTTTCAATGTAGACCAAACTTGAGAAGCATTCCCAAATCTATACACAATTGTATTTATCGGTACAGAATTTACACGAGCTTTTATCTTTCCAACTATTGTCCCTGAATAGTTTTGTTTAACTAGCCCGGATATTGTCTCACCACTATTTAAATTTATTATTGCCCAATCACCACTACCATTATTTGCCCATTGCTTAATAGTTACTGTGCCAATCGTAGTACTATTGTACTTAGCTGTATCACCAGCATTGAAAGCTGAGGTGTGTCCACAAGTCAAATAGGCGCGAATACCGTTGTACCAGCCAGTAAAGCCAAGAGTTAAGCCACCTGCTGAACCATGATTATAATATCCTTGACCTCCCATGTGGTTTAAACTCGGCTCTGAAATTTCACCTGATTCAAATACCAATGGAATCTTATACCCCACGACAGATTTAAAGTCATTATCAATTTCTAAAGTGTTGATTGCTTTTTCAATTTCATCTTTATTTATAATTATGGTTATTGAATTGTTTAATGTGTTTACATAATAACCTAACGTCGAAAATCGATTGTTTAAATAATTAATAGTATCGGTCATCATGACATTCAACTCATTTAAAGAATAAACTACTTGCTCAAATTCAACTACATTCTCAATACTCTCGGCTACAAATGTCGCATCTCGTTCCTTTATTTCATTTAGGTCAATATGACTAGAATATTCATTTAATAACTTCGCATAGGTAATGCTTTGGTTATTTGTGCTTGATATTTGGATAACCAATTTACCATGATCATTTATGTATGCTCCTGCATAATTTTCAGGATAATTTGCAGGTAGTCCGTCTTTTTTACCATATTGGTCAATAAAGGATCCGATTAACTCATCATAGACTATTACTGCATCATATTGTGCGATTGATTTTTTATAAAATTCTAACTCTTCCATAGTCATTTTGTCAGTATCAAAAACAGTTGATGTGAAATAGTTTGTACGAAGGTCATTGTCAGGTGCCAAATTAGAAAATGAAAAAGAAAAGCCAATGCATATAACTAGTGATAAAATAAATGCTAAACTTTTTTTCATTTTATAAGCCTCCTCATTTTGTGACACATCAAATTTTACATTTCATTCACACTATTTACATCAATACCCACAAATTTAATTTTTATCCATCATGTCCACAAATAGTTTCCCGATTGTAAAATGTTACTGTAAATAATCGGGAAACAACCTATCTATATTTCCCAGACTCCCCCCGTACCTGTCACCAAAATCGTATAAACAACGTTTAACTAAATTGAAAAGTTTTCAATCACCTAATTTCAACAAAAACAACTTCAACATCTTCACTGACTTAACCAGGTGTAAATTGAGAAGTTAGTGAAATTGTTTTATAATTCTAACCCATTAAAAGTTAATTATGGGTTAGTGTTAGAAAAGAGACTACACTTCCATATTTGAAATATATTGGTGAGAGTGAGGAATGAGAACCATCGGAGGAACTAGGTTCCCGCTTGAAATCCGTGTCGGTAGGCCTGGCTTGCAACTTCGACTCCCCTCGCGCCTCCGATACACCCTCGCAACCCGGCGAGGGGAGTCGCTACGCACTATATTGTTCTAAACTTCATCGAAATGCTGTATACTAACCTTTGTCACGCTAACGCTTGCGTGAACCATCTTATTCCATCTCTCAACTAATTGTCCTGGCTTCGCCAATAACCCACTGCTGAACCGGGTCCCCACCATCATGCCGTGCCTTTAGCATGGCATTCACTTTCACGCCGGGGCGGGGCGAAATGCCACCGGCATATCGATCTCTCGTTCTAATTATCTTTGTTACACAATGTCAAAAATATTGTCATAGCAAGCGCCTGTATGAACCCTCTCATCCCATCTTTTGTATAAAGTACTTGGCTGCGCCATAAAACATACGACCCGAACCGGGTCCCCACCAGCAAGCTGTGCCGGTAGGCAAGGCTTGCACCTTCGACTCCCCACCTTCAATTCCACCAAAAAACATGTTTTTTGGTGGACCCTTCGCGCCTTCGCGCTCAGGGCTCGCAAACGCGAAGCGTTTGCTATGGGCAAGCCTCCACCAAAAAATAGAAAAAACACCCTCAATTGGGTGTTTTTTCTATTTTTTGGTGGAGGCGAGGGGAGTCGAACCCCTGTCCAAAAGCCCTTTGCCATCAGTTTCTCCGAGCGCAGTCACCTATTTAAATTTAGCCATCTCTCACTCCTGGTGACCGGATTGAGGTCAGGCGATCTTCAATTATACCGCTCTAGAGTCGAAGCGTCCTTAAGAGCTGTTCCCCACGATATGACGTCAGACCCCGGGGGCGTAGGCTACCTCGGGCTGACGAGCAGACTAAGCTGCTAAAGCGTAATTTTTGTTTGCGTTTAATTTAAGGTGACCCAGTTCTTTAACGTGTACCCCAGGTCAGGAAACACGGCTCGCTTCCAATGACTCTAAACCCCTGTCGAAACCAATACGCCCCCATGATATGAGATCAGCAGCACTTCGCGCACAAAACGCAAACTCTGCAGGATCAACGTGTTTCAGGCCGCATTTGAGGGAGTCGCTCTCAAATGCCTTAAAAATGCCTTCAAAATTTCCTTCAGTCTCATCCCTGAAGACAACTCAAAACCCTAGTACTTCTGCCGTTCCCTCAGCTCTTTCTGAATGTTGCGCTCGGAATCCCGCTTCGCAATGGAATCCCGCTTGTCATACAGCTTTTTTCCTTTGGCAACAGCGAGTTCAAGCTTGACCAGATTTTTGCTGCTGAGATACAGCCGCAGCGGAATTAGGGTATAGCCCTTTTGCTGAATGTAGCCGGTCAGTCTCGCAATTTCCTTCTTGTTCAGAAGCAGTTTTCTGGACCGAAGCGGATCCACATTGAAGACATTGCCCATTTCGTAAGGACTGATGTGAAGGTTGTTCACGAAGACTTCGCCGTTCTTGACCTCAGCGTATGCGTCGCTCATACTGGCGCGTCCCATGCGGATTGACTTGACCTCAGTGCCGGTCAGCACCACACCTGCCTCAAAAGTCTCCTCTATGAAGTATTCATGTCTGGCCTTTCGATTTTGCGCGACCGTCTTTTCAGGACGCTCTGTTTTCTGTGACCCTGAGTTTTTTTGTCGTTCCGCCATGCTTTTCACCTTCTTACCTTTTCATCCTTCTAATAATATCACGAACAAACGTTCTCGTCAAGTGGCTCGCAACACCTTGTTCCTATCCGGTAGAAACGCCAACAACAATGGTCTATGACCTTTTCAGGATGAATGACCATGACCATCGGCAAATGCCTTTGGACATGGTCATTCACCCTGACAAAACTTACGCCCACTTAAACACCGCTTCGAGGGCCCTAAGAACACCTTCCTCGTCATTCGACGACGTGACGTGATCCGCCACATCATGGACAAACGCCTCGGCATTAGCCATAGCCACGCCCATGCCGGCGTATTCCAACATCTCCAGGTCATTTTCGTTGTCCCCGAAGGCCATGACCTCTTCGCGACTGACGCCCAAAATCCCGCACAGCCGCGCCAGCGCCGTCCCCTTGTTGACCCCCGTCAGCAGGACATCATAAATGGTATCCAGGGATTTATAACCCGTGATCCCTTCTATAGCTTCAATTTCCCGGCGCATCTCAGCCGAGCGCTCCGAGTTGTCATAGTGAAAGCCAATTTTGTAAATATCCTTCTGATCAAAGAGCGCCAGCGCGTCCGGAACCACCTCGGTCCGTACCCGGTGCTCAGGCGGATGGTCCTTCGAGATCCGCTGAAAATACGCGATCAGCTTCTCCATGCGCTCACTGTAAATCGTTTCCTTGTCATAGAGGTGGAAATAGACGTCATAGCGCCGTGCGATCTTCAGGACCTGTCTGCCGATGGTCACAGGAATTGGCACCCCATACAACAGCTCATCCGTGACGGGATCCACAATGACAGCGCCATTGCAGCAGATCAGCGGTGTCGTGATGCCAATCTCATCCGCGTATCGCTTGGCGGCGCGATAAATCCGTCCCGTCGCCAGGGTGAACTTGGCACCGGTTTTCATCAACGTCTGCAGCGCCCGAACCGTCTCGGGCGACACCTGTTTATCAGAATTTAAAAGTGTACCATCCATATCCGTTACAATCAATTTATACATTGTCTACTTTTCCTTTGCTTCAAGATGTTGGAGATATTGAAAATCTACCTGACGCTGGTCCACATCCACGCGGATCAGCTTGACCTCCACCAGATCGCCTATGCTGAAACGCTTTCTGCTTCTCATGCCGATCAAGGCCATACTTTTCTCATCATAATCGAAGTCGTCCATGATTTCAAGACTCGACATATGAACTAAGCCTTCCACCGTGTTAGGCATTTCGACGAAGAATCCAAAACTAAGCACGGAAGAAATGAGTCCGCTGAAGGTTTCACCCACATGGTTAGCCATATATTCCGCTTTTTTCATGTCATCTGCGTCACGCTCTGCCTGTTCTGCCACACGCTCGCGCTCGGAGGACTGAATGGCCGCTTCTTCAACTATACGTCTGAGGGAGGCGATCCGGCGCTCTGAAAGCTTGCCCTTCAAAGATTCCTTGATGATCCGGTGAATCTGGAGGTCCGGATAACGGCGGATTGGAGACGTAAAGTGACAGTAGTATTCCGCTGCCAGGCCAAAATGGCCTTCATTCAGCGGAGAATATTTGGCCTGCTTGAGGGATCTGAGCATCAGCTTGTTGACCACGTGCTCTTCCTTGTGACCCTCGATCTGCTCGAGGATCTGCTGAACGGTCTTCGGTTCAATGCCGTCTTTTCCAATCTTGACTTTGACACCAAGATTATAGAGATATTTGATAAAAGTCTCAATCTTCTCTTCATCAGGATCTTCGTGGATTCGGTAGACAAACGGAAAGTCCATTCGGTTGTAGTGTTCCGCCACCGTTTCGTTGGCAATCAGCATGAATTCCTCAATCATGCGGTTGGCCACGCGGCGCTCATCCAGTATGACATCAATGGCCTTGCCATTTTCATCTGTAATGACTTTGCCTTCGGCAAAGTTGAAATCCACAGCGCCCCGGTCCATGCGCCGTTTCCGAAGAATTTTTGCGAGGGCTTCATAGAGCTTCAGTTCCGGCAGCAGGTCCTTATATTTTTCTGCAATGTCCGGGGCAGCTTTATCTTCCAGGAGATCTGAGACATTCGTGTAAATCATGCGGTATTTTGAACGAATGACAGACTCGTAAATCTCATGCTTGACGACTTCTCCGGATGGTGTAATTTCCATGTCCACGCTTAGTGTAAATCTGTCCACATCTGGGTGCAGACTGCAGAGGCCGTTGGAAAGACGCTTTGGCAGCATTGGCACAACCTTGTCTACCATGTAGACGGAGGTCCCGCGGTCAAAGGCGTCCCGATCCAGTTCTGAACCTTCTTTGACATAATGGGTGACGTCTGCGATATGGACACCAAGAACCAGGTTGCCGTTTTCAAGGGTGTCTATGGAGATCGCATCGTCCAAGTCTTTGGCATCCGCACCATCTATGGTGATAACGAGCTCGTCCCTGAGATCCGTGCGCCGTTCTATTTCCAATGGGTCCAACTCTTCCGGGAAGGATGCCGCTTCCTCCTCAACTGAAGGTGGAAAGGCCTCCGGCAAATTGAACTTACGAATGACAGAAAGGATGTCCACGTATGGATCGCCTTTCTTACCCAGGACTTCGACTATGGTGCCGCCTGGAATTTTGGAGCCTTTAGGCCAGTCAGTGACTTTTAGAACAACCATGTCACCGTCCATGGCTTGGTTGGTATTCGCGAGGTGGACGTAGAAGTTCGTTCCGATCTTTGGATCCTGAGGCTCGACCAGACCATACTTCTTGTACATCTTAAAGGTGCCGACCACTTGCGTGGCCCCCCTGGAGAGAACTTTAACCACGGCGCCTTCGCGGCGGCGACCATCGGCAGAGCGCTTTACGATTTTAACCAGGAGGGTGTCCCCCTGGAATACGCCTTCCAGCTCAGGCTCAGGGAGGAAGATATCATTGCCCTTCTCTCCGGGCACCATAAGGAAGCCAAAGCCGCGCTGGGCAATGTCGACCTTCCCTATGGTCATGTCAAACATTTCAGGTGTTCCATACTTTTTCTTCTTGGTAGCCACGATGGTGCCCGCCGCCGCCATTTCTTCAAGGGCGCTGTAAAACAAGCCCTTGTCCTGGGCGCTGACTTCCAGGTACTCTTCCAGAACATAATCAAAGACAGGCTGTTTATAGTGGTTTTCTATGGCGTCTAGAATTCGGTCTTTCATGGGAAACCTCCTGTTAAGGGATCGTCGGGTTGGCGTTGACAGCAGATATTTCATGCAAATCATGAAGCGATAAATCATTGTTTATATACCCTAACCATCGGCAAAAGAAACTAAAAACCCCTCCGCACACTTCACAGTGAAGTGCCGGAGGGGTCTAAATCACAAGCTATTAGAGCAGTGATCCCATCTGAATGAAGAGTGGCGCGAAGACGAGCGCAACAATTGTCATCAGCTTGATCAGGATGTTGATGGAAGGACCGGACGTATCTTTGAATGGATCGCCTACTGTATCGCCAACGACAGCCGCCTTGTGTGGCTCGCTGCCTTTGCCGCCGTGGTGGCCTTCTTCAATGAATTTCTTCGCGTTGTCCCACGCGCCGCCTGCATTGGCCATGAAAATCGCCATGAGAACGCCTGTGACGAGGGCGCCGGCGAGCATGCCGCCGAGGGCCTCTACGCCGAGGATCAGACCCATTGCGATTGGGGAGATGACCGCCATAAGGCCTGGAACCATCATTTCCTTGAGCGCGGCAGCGGTTGAGATGTCAACGCACTTCGCGTACTCAGGCACAGCTTTGCCTTCCATGATGCCCGGAATGTCGCGGAACTGGCGGCGAACTTCCTCGATCATTTCATAGGCAGCCTTACCAACAGATTCCATAGTCATTGCAGAGAACAGGAACGGCAGCATACCGCCGACAAAGAGTCCTACGACGACATTCGGGTTGAGAATGTCGATGTTTTGGATCTGCGCCGCAGTAGCAAAAGAAGCGAAGAGAGCGAGTGCCGTCAGCGCAGCAGAGCCAATGGCAAAGCCTTTGCCGATGGCTGCAGTCGTGTTGCCCACCGCGTCAAGCTTATCTGTGATCTTACGAACTTCTTTAGGCAATTCGCACATTTCTGCGATACCGCCAGCGTTGTCCGCAATAGGACCGTAGGCGTCGACCGCAACCGTAATACCAGTGGTAGACAGCATTCCGACAGCCGCAAGCGCGATGCCGTAAAGACCCATGAACTTGTAGGAAACCAACGTTGCGAGCGCAATCAGAATGATTGGCACTGCAGTGGAGTACATACCGACAGCAAGGCCGCTGATGATCGTCGTCGCAGGACCCGTCATGGACTGCGCCGCAATTTTCTTAACGGACTTGTAATCTCCGGAGGTGTAAATTTCAGTGACTTGACCGATGAGTGTACCTGCGATCAGACCGGCGACGACAGCGAAAGCAGCGTTCATGTTGCCAAACGCCATATTGGAGAGAACAAATGCCGCTATGATAACGATGCCTGAGCTGACATAAGTACTCATTTTAAGGGCTTTATGAGGATTGGACTTCTCGTCGCCTTTAACGAAGAAGGTTGCGATGATTGACGCAATTATGCCTACTGTTGAAAGCGCGATTGGGTAAAGAATGCCTGGTTCGCTGTAAAGGACAAAGCCAAGGGTTACAGCAGCAATAATGGAGCCAACGTAAGACTCGAAGAGGTCAGCGCCCATACCAGCGACGTCGCCAACGTTGTCACCAACGTTGTCAGCGATAACCGCAGGGTTTCTTGGATCATCCTCAGGAATGCCGGCTTCGACTTTACCGACGAGGTCAGCGCCGACGTCAGCTGCTTTGGTATAAATACCGCCGCCAACACGCCCGAAGAGTGCAATAGAGGAAGCGCCCAGGCCAAAACCTGTAATGATGGTGCCGTCCCTGAAGATCAAATAAAGCACTGTGACGCCAATAATACCAAGTCCGACAACGGACATCCCCATGACAGCGCCGCCGGAAAACGCAACGGATAATGCACGGTTCATGCCGCTCTCCTTAGCGGCATTCGCAGTACGAACGTTGGCCTTGGTAGCGACCTGCATGCCTATAAAACCCGCAAGTGCAGAAAAGAATGCGCCTACAAGGAAGGACACACCTGTTTGCCAGTTGATGCCAATTGAAATAATGACGAATAAAACCGCGGCGAAGATGACCAGCGTCTTGTACTCTCTTCTCAAGAACGCCATGGCACCATCATGAATGTATGAGGAAATTTCCTTCATACGCTCTGTTCCCACATTGACCGAATTGATCTTTGCGGATACAAGGTAGTATGCAAACGCCAGAGCAAGGAGTCCTGCAACCGGTGCTGCGTAAATCATGCTGAAATTCAAATCTGTCTCCTCCTTAAAAGTGTGTTGTTGTTATATTATCTGCCCTGAAGATACACAAGCAGAAGGGTACAGAGAATAAATGCGATTGCCGCAATCTTGGTGATTTTGTCCAATAAATCGTCATAAGCTCTGCCTTTTTGCTTTCCGAACAACTGCTCAGCGCCGCCGGCGATAGAACCTGAAAGTCCCGCGCTTTTTCCCGAATGCAGCAGTACGCTTGCGATCAGGACAAGTGATGCTATTACGACGATGATCATCACAAAAGTATCCATTAATTATTTCCTCCTCAAATGAGTTGTTTACCATGGATTATTCTAACATAGTGATTTTGTTAAATCAACTGGATTTGTATATTGTATATTTAGAAACTTTCGGTCAAAACTGAACTATTTGTTGAAATTGCAATGTATTGTTCATTGACTTGCATTTTATAAAATCACGACCGAAAGAAAAGGAAGGAAAATGGTGCTGATGGCCGTCAGGCGCTTCAACACCAAATTCCCCCCTCTGCCGATTCAGGCACTTTGAGAAGATTAAATTATTTAAGATTGTAGAAGGCACTGAGTCCTGCATATTTTGCAGACTCGCCAAGCATTTCTTCAATGCGGATTAATTGGTTGTACTTCTCAACACGATCGATTCTTGCAGGCGCTCCGGTTTTAATTTGACCTGCGTTGAGAGCGACAGCGACGTCTGCAATAGTCGAATCTGAAGTCTCGCCGGAGCGGTGTGAAATGACAGCCGTATAGCCGGCACGTTTCGCCATTTCAACAGTGTCCAGTGTTTCTGTGATGGACCCGATCTGATTCAGCTTGACGAGAATGCTGTTCGCAGTTTTGCTTTCAATACCGCGAGAGAGACGCTCAACATTTGTAACGAAGAGGTCGTCGCCAACGATCTGAATTTTACTGCCCAGCGTATCAGTCATCAGCTTCCAACCCGCCCAATCCTCTTCATCAAAACCGTCTTCAATTGAGATGATAGGATATTTTTCGACGAGGCCGGCATAATAATTGACAAGTTCTTCAGAAGTCATTTCTACGCCTTCACCTGACAGCTCATACTTGCCCTTTTCTTTATTGTAGAATTCCGAAGCTGCTGCGTCTATAGCGAGACGGATATCCTCACCAGGCTTGTAGCCAGCTTTTTCGACGGCTTCCAAAATAACTTTGATGGCTTCTTCGTTAGATGCCAGGTTAGGCGCAAAGCCACCCTCATCACCTACTCCTGTAGCCAGACCTTTTGACTTGAGTACGGACTTCAGAGCATGATAGATTTCTGCGCCCATTCGCACTGCTTCGACAAAGCTCTTGGCGCTGACCGGCATAACCATAAATTCCTGAATATCCACGTTATTGTCCGCATGTGAACCGCCATTGAGGATATTCATCATTGGAACCGGAAGCGTTTTAGCGTTGACGCCGCCAAGATACTGATAAAGTGGAAGTCCAAGGGATTTCGCAGCGGCTCTGGCTACTGCCATGGAGACACCCAGGATGGCATTGGCACCGAGCTTGGCTTTATTAGGCGTTCCATCCAGCTCAAGAAGGATGCGGTCGATTTCAGTTTGGTCAAAGGCACTCATGCCAATCAATTCAGGTGCAATGATCTCATTGACGTTATTGACGGCCGTTAAAACACCTTTCCCAAGGTAGCGGGATTTATCGCCGTCGCGGAGTTCAACAGCTTCGAAAGCGCCTGTGGATGCGCCTGATGGAATACCTGCGCGTTCCATAGTGCCGTCTTCGAGGTAAACTTCGACCTCAATGGTTGGATTGCCTCGTGAATCGAGAATCTCTCTGGCATAAATGTCCAAAATAGTTGACATAATATAATCCCTCCAATTATTTTTCTATCAGGCTTATGCCTGTCATTTCTTCAGGCTTACTAAGGCCCATCAGTTCCAGAAGCGTCGGTGCCAAATCGCAAAGTTTGCCGCCACTGCGAAGTTTTTTGTCGCTTTGGGCAATCAAAATACACGGTACCGGATTAGTCGTATGCGCTGTAAAGTTTTCATGGGTTTCGTAATCAATCATCATTTCTGCGTTTCCGTGGTCTGCCGTGACAATTGCACTGCCTTTCAATGCCTCGAGCTTTTCAAGAATCCTGCCCAGACACTGATCCACGGTTTCAACTGCCTTAACGGCAGCATCGAAATCGCCGGTGTGACCTACCATGTCGGGATTAGCAAAATTTAGAACAATCAAATCATACTGATGACTGTCCAGGGCCTCCAAAACGCCCTCTGTTACCTCAGGTGCACTCATCTCAGGTTTGAGATCATAAGTCGCAACTTTTGGCGAAGGAATCAACTTGCGGTCTTCCCCAGGATTTGGAGCCTCAACCCCGCCATTAAAGAAAAAGGTGACGTGGGCATATTTTTCAGTTTCAGCAATTCTGAGCTGCCGTTTGCCAAGGGTACTCAGATACTCGCCCAGTGTATTGTTAATGTCCTGGGGCGCATAGGCTACGCTGACATTTGGCATTGTGATGTCGTATTGCGTCATACACACATAGTGAAGTGGGAAATAGTGATGGTTGAAACCGTCAAAGGATGGATCCACCAGCGCACGGGTCATTTCCCTTGCGCGATCCGGCCTGAAATTGAAGAAGATGACAGAATCACCTTCCTGAATCTGCGCGACCGGTTTGCCGTCTTCCTGTATGACTACCGGCTCGACAAATTCATCCAGTACCTCTTTAGCATAAGAATCCTTTATTGCCTGCAGTGCGCTTTCAGCACTGTGACCTTCACCATGGACCAAGGCGTTATAAGCTCTTTCTACCCGTTCCCAGCGCTTGTCCCGATCCATCGCATAATAGCGGCCGCTGACTGTAGCGATTTTACCTTTAACTTTTCCTTGTACTGGCGCTAAATGGCCCTCAAGCTCTTCCACAAATCGCAGTCCGCTGGTTGGTGATGTATCTCTGCCATCCAGAAAAGCATGGATAAAGACTTGGTCCAGTCCTCTTCCTGACGCGAGATCCACCAGTGCCTTCAGATGATCCAGATGACTATGGACGCCGCCGTCAGATACAAGTCCCAATAAGTGGAGTTTGCCGCCGGTTTTCAGCGCATTGTCCACCGCGCCTGCCAAAGCCGGATTCTCATAAAAGTCGCCGTCTCTGATGGACTTGGTGATTCTTGTCAGTTCCTGATAAACGATGCGTCCGGCGCCAATGTTCAGGTGCCCGACCTCTGAATTGCCCATTTGCCCATCTGGCAGACCGACATCCATACCGCTTGCGCCCACGAGAACGTGGGGTCTGCTCTTGATCAAACGGTTGAAAACGGGTGTTTTCGCCGCTTCAATGGCATTGCCTTCTAAATTTTGATTGTATCCCCAACCGTCGAGGACAATCAACATGACAGGTGATTTAATTGTTTCCATGGCACATCTCCTTAAAAGTTGACAAGAGAGAGAAAACTGTCCGGCTTGAGACTTGCGCCGCCCACCAAAGCACCATCAATATCGATTTCATTCATGATCTCTTCAATGTTGTCTGGCTTAACGCTGCCGCCATATTGGATCCGAACTTCCTCTGATATCACATCGCCATATTTCGCTTCAATCAGACCTCTGATAAAACCAATGACCTCCTGAGCCTGGGCAGCCGTCGCTGTTCTGCCTGTGCCAATCGCCCACACCGGTTCATAGGCAATGATTGTCTTAACCGCTTGTTCTGGTGAAACGCCCTCAAAGGCTGCATTTAGCTGACGACGGACAACCGCTTCAGTGCTCCCCGCTTCACGTTCTTCCAGAGTTTCGCCACAGCAGACAATAGGCAGAAGACCTGCCGCATGTGCCTTTTTGAGTTTCAGATTGACGGTTTCGTCTGACTCATTAAAGTATTGACGCCGCTCTGAGTGACCTATGACCACATAAGTTGCTCCAGCTTCTTTAAGCATCTCCGCTGAGATTTCTCCGGTGAAAGCGCCTGAGTCCTCAAAATGCATATTTTGAGCAGCAATTTTGATTGGTGTTCCCTCAGCCGAGACACTTAGAGGCTGAATTAAAGTAAACGGCACACAGAGGACCACTTCGACTTCCGTTTCGCCAAGTCCCGCGGCAACTTCTCTTATAAATTCACTGCCGCTTGTCATGTTCATGTGCATCTTCCAATTACCTGCGATAATAGGTTTTCGCATGAATGTCCTCCTGATTTTTAAGCGTTTCGGTCATCAAGTGCCGCAATACCCGGCAGCTCTTTTCCTTCGAGGAACTCCAGCGAAGCGCCACCTCCGGTGGAAATGTGGGTCATTTTATCGCCAAAGCCCAGCTGATTGACAGCAGCCGCGCTGTCCCCACCGCCTATGACAGTGATGGCATCAGACTCAGCCAAGGCACTCGCCACTTCAAAGGTCCCCGTCGCAAAAGACTTGAATTCGAATACGCCCATTGGTCCATTCCAGACCACAGTTTTCGCGCCTTTAATAACGCGCTTGAAATTCTCGACAGTCTTAGGCCCAATATCAAGCCCCATAAAGCCCTCTGGAATTTCAGCGTCGCTCGAAACCTGAGGTACGGCGTCAGCGGAAAATGCATCCGCGTAGACATGGTCGACAGGAAGGAGAAGCTCAACGCCTTTTTCCTTTGCTTTCTCGATCATTTCGAGGGCATACTCCATTTTATCAGTTTCAAGCAAAGATGTCCCGATATTATATCCTTGTGCTTTCAAGAATGTGAATGCCATACCGCCGCCAATAACCAGCGCGTCGACTTTTTCCAGAAGATTGCGGATGACGTCGATCTTATCTGAGACCTTCGCGCCGCCTAAAATAGCGACAAGCGGTCTCTCAGGCTGTGTCACCGCAGCGCCCAGGTACTTCAGCTCTTTTTCAATCAAATAACCACAAACAGATGCTTCCACAAATTCGGTGACACCGACTGTGGAAGAATGCGCTCGGTGTGCAGATCCAAAGGCGTCGTTGACATAACAATCTGCAATTGAGGCCAAGTCTTTGGAAAAGGCTTCGCCATTCTTGGTCTCTTCACTTCTGAAGCGTGTATTTTCGAGCAGTATGACTTCTCCTGCTTTCATGCGCTCAACCGCTGCGCGAGCTTTAGGACCGACAACTTCCATTTCCTCAGGGAATCCCACCGGAATACCTAAGATCTCTGACAAACGCTTAGCAACAGGAGCCAGTGAAAAGGCAGCCAGATTGTCACCTTTGGGCTTTCCAAGATGTGAACACAGGATTACTTTTGCGCCATTCTCCATTAAATAGCGAATCGTTGGCAAAGCGCCGGTGATTCTGCTTTCGTCCGTAATAACGCCATCTTTTAACGGTACGTTAAAATCCACCCGCACCAGAACACGCTTGTCTTTCACAACGAGATCCTCAACACTCTTCTTATTGTACACCATTAAGCATCCTCCCTCTCAAAAAAATGTTGTCACCATCAGCCTGATGCCGTCACCGAAGGCATATTTTGCTCAATGTGACATGATCTGCCACAACTCCGAACATTATGAAAAACCCGGACCGGCTGAGGATCCAATGCGCCATCGCACGAATACCACTTCTCCGGTCCGGAGTTCGATTCAAATCGTTTAAGCTTAGATCCCTTTACCAACCATATAGGCAACAAGGTCGACGACGCGTGCAGAATAGCCCCATTCATTGTCATACCACGAAACGACTTTCAGCATGTTGTCGCCAATGACCATTGTTGAAAGACCGTCAATAATTGAAGATCTCTCATCCATTTTATAGTCCATTGAGACAAGCGGTTCATCAGAAAATCCGAGAATCCCTTTGAGCGGGCCTTCAGAAGCCGCTTTCAATACTGCGTTCACTTCTTCAGCTGTAACTTTCTTCTCGGTCTCGACGACCATATCTACAATTGAAACCGTAGGTGTAGGTACGCGAAGTGAGAATCCATTGAACTTTCCTTTGAGTTCCGGAATGACCAGTGCAACAGCCTGAGCGGCGCCTGTAGAGGTAGGAATAATGTTTTCGGCCGCGGCGCGGGCACGTCGCAAATCACTGTGAGAACCATCCAGGATGCGCTGATCATTTGTGTAAGAGTGAATAGTCGTCATCAGACCCTTGACTATGCCGAAGTTCTCAAGGAGCACTTTGGCAAACGGCGCGAGGCAGTTCGTCGTGCAGGAAGCGTTGGATACAATGTGATGCTTTGATGGATCATACAGACCTTCATTGACACCCATGACAATAGTGATGTCCTCTTTTTTCCCTGGGGCTGTCAGGAGGACTTTCTTTGCGCCGCGTTCAATGTGCTTGGCAAGCTCTTCCCCAGTTCTGAAAGCGCCTGAGGCTTCGATGACAACATCAATGTCATGCTCCGCCCAAGGCATATTCTCCAGCTTTCTTTCGGATGTAATTTTAACTTCCTTGCCATTGACGAATAGGCTGCTGCCCTCTGCATAAACTTCACCGTCAAATTTTCCAAACAGGGAGTCGTACTTCAGCAGATGCGCCTGAGATGCCGCATCCTTTGGTCCATTGATCAGAACGATTTCAAAATTCGGATCTTTCATTCCTGCATAAATTCTAAATGTATTTCTTCCAATTCTTCCAAATCCATTAATGGCTACTCTTGTTTTTCTCATGATTATCCTCCTTGAGTGTAAGTTAATTTGTGTCATTTAGTATCGCTCTTGCGACTGCCTCATCCGTGACCAAAATTAGCCCCGAGTGCAGTTTGCAAACTGAAACAATGGCATCCTTTTTTCCCAGCCCGCCTGCTACGGCCACCGGGCTCTGTATGGCTCTGAACCGCTCAAGGGTGATGCCGATGGTGCTGATTTCATACACGATCTCGCCCTCGCGGTTAAAATAGTGTCCAAAGGCTTCTGCAACTGCGCCCCTACTCTTAATGATACCAATTTCCTCCTGATTTAAACCACGACGATTTGCCATTGTTAAAGCATCGCCAATGCCAAAAAGAAGGACAGTGATCTTTTCGATCAATAACATCAGTTCTCTGATCTCAGGTTCATTCTTGAGGCTGCTGATCGTATCTCTTGACAATATATCCGGTGTGAAGAGAAGCTTGTACTGACAGCCCAAGCTGTTTGCGAAGCGCTCGACGAGTGTATTCGCCTGATACTCTGCGCGATTGCCGACGCCGCCACGTGCTGGCAGAATCATGGCGTTTGGAAAAACCTCTTTGTCATGACGGAAGCTGTCAATGACGCTTTGAACCGTTGTTCCTCCTGTAATGCCAATGACACTGTCGCTTTGAATCACTTTTTTAAGATAGTGCGCTGCCACCTTTCCCAGCTCTTTTTGTGCAGCTGCCTCATTTTGCGAATCCTGTGCCGGCGCCAGTATAACTTTTCGAATGCCAAGTTTCTTTTCCAGCAGCTGTGCCAGTTCAATAAGCCCAGAGCGATTCTGAAAGTACCTCTTCAGAAGTTCATAGACTTCATAGCCTTTTTTCGTCAGATACATACCTTCAAGCGAAAAATCAACCAAGCCTTGTTCCTTCAAGATCAGGGCTTCTTTGCGGGCAACACGTTCTGTCAACCCCAGCTGGGTTGACAAGTTTCGCCTTCCGATAGGCTGATGATCTTGGAGGAGACTCAGAATCCTGTAACGTGACGCTAAAGCTTCTACCAGTTCCGGTGCAGCGCTTCTCAGCATGACCGCGACTTCTGATAAATGCATCATTTCATCTTCGGAAGCATGATTTGAAAACATAGACACCTCCAGCTCCAATTTTCGCGGGACTTAAAAAGTCCTCATGTCCCATTTTTGTCCCTGTGTTGCAAAAAAAATATCCACCCAACTTATTTTAACACATTGAGTGGATGATGCAACCCATATTCTGGTGATTATGTTCAGTTCATGTACTTTTAACAAAGTGACATGAAATTTAAAACCGCTTGCGCTTTGAAGAGGATGGAATCAGAAGTTCATCCCTATATTTTGCAACAGTACGCCTGGAAATTATGATGCCGATCTGGTTCAGTTCTTCCATGAGTTGCTGGTCACTGAGGGGCTTTTTGGGATCTTCCCGATCTACCAGTTCTTTCATGATTTTTTTGATGGATTCCGAAGACACGCTCTCCCCCATTTCGCTGGAAACGCCGCTCTGAAAGAAATACTTGATCTCGAAAAGACCATGAGGGC
This sequence comes from Acidaminobacter sp. QWL-03, assembly GCF_058683855.1. Classification (NCBI taxonomy): domain Bacteria; kingdom Bacillati; phylum Bacillota; class Clostridia; order Peptostreptococcales; family Acidaminobacteraceae; genus Acidaminobacter; species Acidaminobacter sp. QWL-03. The sequence continues at coordinate 188,571 of NZ_CM178752.1, read as the reverse complement.
ACTGAAGGTACTTTCCACTGACTGCCCGACTGACCGTGGATTCATGAACGCCTATTCGCTCGGCTATGTCTTTTAGCGTCAAAGTCTTCAAATACATAGGGCCTTTCTCAAAAAAATCCGATTGAACCTCCAATATGGATTCAACCACTCTATAAATGGTGTTGCGGCGCTGCTCGATGCTCTTGATCAGTTTCATAGCCGAACTGAGTTTTTTACTGATATAATCAGAGGCTGCATTTTGCTGATCACTTTCCAAAATGCGTCTGTAAAAATCATTGATGTAAAGCTTAGGTGCCGTTGAATCACTGACCAGGATCACGTAGTCACCCTCATTTTTAGTAATCACGACATCCGGCACCACATATCTGGTCTCGTCTTCTGAGGAAAATGCACGGCCTGGTTTTGGCTCAAGCCCCCTTACCAGGTCACAGGCATCCTGAACCTTTTCAAGCGTGGCACTTAAAGCTTTCGCTATATTTTGAATCCTATTGTTGGCGAGATCCTGAAGATGAAATTCAATGATTTCTGCGGCGAGAAGGTGAAGATCGCTGCCATTCGCCAGCAATTGAATCTTAAGACATTCAGCAAGATTTCTGGCGCCGACGCCCGGGGGATCAAAGGTTTGGATCACTGCCAGAATTCGCTCATAGTCCTCCACTGTAATTGGAAACCTATCAAGTACTTCATTAAGCTGCAGATCGAGATAACCGTTCTTATCAATATTTTCAAGGAGAAACTGCGCGACGTCATAATCCATCCCTTTCAGATCACTCATACAAAGCTGAAAGGCCAGATGGTCGTAAAGACTTTCTTTGGCAGGCAGAAAACTTTCATAGGAAAACTCGTCGTCTCTGGCCTCGGATGACACACTAGAACCCCGTTCTCGGTTCATGCTCTGAGAAACTTCTTTCCAGTTTATGTTGTCCAGACCATTGATTTGAGCTTGTTCCTGAACCGGCTCGTTCAGCGGCGCCGGCACTTCATTCACGGCAGGCGTAGGCGCCTCATCCTGGGACTGCAGCTGAAGCACCGGATTGGTCATCAGCTCCTCCTGAATGAACTCTTTAAGCTCAACCGAATTATACTGAAGAATTTCAATAGCTTGCTTCAGCTCGGCAGTCATAATCAATTTTTGGGTCTGGATCATATTGAGATTCATGTTCATCTTCATTTTAAAGCAACTCCAGTCCTCATTCAGATAGCACGGGCGAGGTGCAGAATAGCTTCCAGTACGCCTCCGCCAATGCTTCTGGCTTTGTCTGAGATTGTCAGGCAATGATCTTCTTCGGCGCGAGGGTCGACGTCAGCCACTTTAAAGCCCTTCGTCACGCGAAGCCCATCGCTGAGCTGACCCCGTAATACGCCGGATATTGTTGCTATAGCCGGCTCTCCGTCCACTTCCGCAACGGCCTGGCCTTCTTCAATACGCTCGCCAATTTTGGCAAGAGGTTTGTAGATGCCATCCTTAGGCGCACGAATGACGCGCTCACCAGCGAAGCCGCCAATCAAGCCGGGAACAGCTGTATCCGGTTCAGGTATGCCATTGTATAAGACGCGGCCCAGATAATGACCGCGCATGGTCTCTATAACTGCATGGACATCTTTTCCGGCTTCAAAACCGGGTCCCAGTCCAATGACAATTGGTGCCATATCTATAGTCGTCCCAAGATTGCGCTTCGCAATGATCGCGTCGACAACCACATCAAACCTCATTCGGTTGAGGCCCTCCAATCTGGGGTCTACTACAACAGGCACCGCATTCTCAGCCCAAACGGATTCTACATCCGGCCATTCAACTCTCACAGCGCGTATACCTTCTACAAAGGTTTCCCCGTCAAAAACCGCCTGAGCAAAGGAAACCGTTCTTCTGATCACCGTAGGCTGGGCAATTTCAACTGCGACGACCTTGAAGCCAGATTCATGAAGCTTTGCAATGACGCCGGTCGCCAGGTCTCCGGCGCCTCTTACCAATATGCGCAATTCCTCAACGCCAAGTCTCACCTGGGTCTCAGCTCCTTCATGGATTTTCCTGAAGCCTCTTTCATAACCATGAGCACTTCGGCCAAAATACTTATGGCAATTTCAGGCGGCGTTTCAGCTCCTATGTCAAGTCCAATTGGTGCGTGAACCCGCTCCAGAAGTGCCTCATCCACATTTTCCTGTCTTAAATGGTCAAGAATTATTGAAACTTTGCGCCGGCTGCCTATGACGCCAATATAGGCGGCATCTGAACGGATGACTTCTCTAAGTGCCATTTCATCACTATCTTTTGTCGCAATGATTATATACGTGTTCGAATCGACTCGTGCCAGCTTCATGGCTTCAGCCATGTTATCACGGACATGAATCTCTCTGGCTTCAGGAAAGCGCACAGGATTTCCAAATGATGCGCGGTCCTCAACTATGACCACGTCATAGCCCAGTTCAAGGGCAAATTTATACAAACTCATGTTCACATGACCTCCACCGGCCAATACCAGGCTTGGGCGTGTCACATGGACTTCAACAAAAACCTTCAGTCCGCCGCCGCAGTGCATAGGCAGTCCATCCGGCGCATCACTATTCAGAACCATCTCTACCATTTCTGACTTGCCGCACTTAATAGCCTCCAGAGCGCGGTCAATCACTGTTTTTTCAGCTAATCCGCCGCCTATGGTACCAATAATTCCGCCCTCTTCCAGAACTATCATCTTTCCGCTGTGGCGTGGCGTAGAACCCTTGGATTCAATTATTGTGGCCATGGCAAACGGCACATTGGCTTTCACCAATTCTGATGCACGTTCGTATAGATCAAGCATGCGCTCACTCCTATCTTCAATACCACGTATAAAGTGCCATTCAGATTCTAATCCAGGCACCGCATGATTTTCAGCAGTACTCTTATTATACTCTTATTTTGCTTCAAATTGAAGGTAAAAAGAAGCCATGGTCTAACATTGACGATCTTACTATCGTTTCAAAGTTAAGTTTCAAACGCCAATGTAAAAAAATGGAGGCGAGGACCCCAAGGTCCCCACCTCCATTTTGACACTTCTTAACAGGAAATCAGTGATGCGCTTTATCGTAGGGCTGGCCGCTGGCTTTTGGCGCCACGGCTTTTCCAACAGCACCGACGAGAACCAGTATGGTCGCGACGTAAGGAAGCATTCTAAGAAATTCTGAAGGAATCCAACCGATTCCCAGTGTGGACGCCTGAATTTCAATAGCTTCAGCGAATCCGAAGAACAGGCAGGCCATCAACGCTCCAACTGGGTGCCACTTGCCAAAGATCATAGCGGCAAGGGCAATAAAGCCTTTGCCCGAGGTCATGCCCTCACGGAACATGTTGACTGCACCTATCGACAGCGATGCACCAGCCAGACCAGCAAGCGCACCGGAAATCAATACGCAGATGTAGCGAATTTTATAGACGTTGATGCCCACAGTATCCGCTGCTTTTGGATGCTCCCCTACTGCTCTGACCCGTAATCCGAACGGCGTCTTAAACAGCACGAAGTAGGCAATGATGACCACTATGAACGCCAAATAGACGAATGGATTGAGACCGCTGAAAAAACTGCCTAAAACCGGTATGTCATTAAGAAATTGCAGCGTTTCAGGACTTCTGGACAGTCCGCCGCGAATTGGATCCGTCTGTCCCGAACGGCCATAAATGACCTCAAGAAGGTATGCCGCAAGACTTCCTGCCAACAGGTTGATGGCAACACCTGCGACGACCTGATTCGCCCTGAGATGAATCGCGAGAACACCGAGGATCAGCGATGTCAGCATGCCCATAGTCATGGCCACTAGAATTGCGACCCATGGATTAGGCACGTATCTGAATGTCAAAATCGCAAAAAACGCACCCATGATCATGATCCCTTCCAGTGCAATGTTAACCACACCGGAGCGTTCAGTGAAAACCCCGCCGATGGACGCGAAAATCAACGGTGTCGCCAGACGCAGAGTCGACGCGAGAATGGCCATAATAATAATCATCATTTCTCAGCCACCTCCGTTTTAGGACCTTTCCGCCTGAATTTTTTCTTCAGATCCGGGAAGTACTGCAGAATCGCTTCACCAGCGATGAAGATGATGATGATGCCTTGAATAATACCAACGACTTCTTTTGGAATCCCTGCGATCTGCATTTTCCGTTCGCCATTAGCCAGGATGCCGAACAGAAGCGCGCTGGCAAGCACACCCAGCGGGTGATTCTTACCCACCAGGGCGACTGCAATGCCAGTAAAGCCATAACCTGCCGAAGCAGGCGCCTGGTCGATCTTGAAAGTCAACCCGGAGACCAGTGTCGCACCGGCCAAACCTGAAAGCATACCTGAAATAAACATAGCTTTGATGATGTTTTTCGAAATTGAGATGCCGCCGTATTCAGAGGCAAATGGATTAGAGCCGACTGAACGAATTTCGTAGCCCATAGTCGTTTTGTAAAGCAAAAACCACATTACAAATGCCGCGGCTATGGCAATAAAAATGCCCGTGTGAAGACTGGAGTTTCCAAATATCGGCATCAAATCAGACATATTCGACAACCGGGCGTTCTCACCAAGAATCACCGAATGCGCCTTTTGGACATCCCCTTGCAGGGTGGATGGATTTAAAGAGGTCCGAATAAAAAAGTTCGTTAAAAAGAGCGCAGTGTAATTGAGCATTATTGTGACAATGACTTCATGTACACCCAGCTTTGCCTTTAAAACTCCCGGAATCGCTGCCCATAGGCCACCGCCAAGAGCCCCCGCAGTCAGGATTACCGGGATCAGTATTGGCGCTGGTAGGTCTCTAAAAAGATAACCGGCGGTTATAGTAAATAGCGTGCCCATGACAAACTGACCTTCCGCGCCAATATTGAAGAGTCCGCATCGAAACGCAAACGCAATGGACAATCCTGTAAAGATCAGTGGTGTTGTTTTCAATAAAGTCTCACCAATACGACTCATACCGAACATGCTGCCGCTGATCAGTGCATAATAGGCCACGAAAGGATTGTTTCCGGTCATAATTATAAAGATGGAGCCAATCAAAAAGGCGAGAAAAATGGACAGCAATGGGAATTTAAAATTGTCCCATAGCTGAGCCCAACGGCTTTCAGTTGTTTTTTCCATGATCCCCCTCCTTATCTTTATCAGTTTTATTCAGGGAACCGCCTGCCATGAGTATGCCAAGTTCACGCTCAGTCGCTTTGCTGCCTTCAACGAGACCTACAATTGCGCCGTCATAGATGACAGCGATCCTGTCCGCAAGCGCCATAACTTCATCCAGTTCCAAAGAAACGAGCAGAACAGCTTTGCCATGGTCCCTTTGTTCGACGAGCCGCTTATGAATGAACTCAATGGCGCCAACGTCCACGCCGCGAGTCGGCTGTGACGCGATCAGCATCACGGGATCACGCATGAGCTCTCTGGCGACGATCAGTTTTTGCTGGTTGCCGCCGGATAAAGCGCTTGCAGCAACGTTCTCACTAGGCGTTCTGACGTCAAATTCAGCGATCAGCCCACGGCTGTAGTCGTGAATTTTGGGATAATTCATGATGCCATTTTTACTGAAAGGCTCTTTTTTGTGGCTGCCCAGAATTGAGTTTTCCGCCAGAGTATGAGACATGACAAGCCCTCGCTTTTGCCGGTCTTCCGGAATATGCGAGATGCCTTTTTCAATGATATCTTTGGTATGGGCTTTATAAATGTCCTTATCCGAAAAGCGGATACTCCCTGATTCTGGTTTTCGGAGTCCGGTTAACACCTCGACCAGTTCCGTCTGTCCATTGCCATCCACGCCAGCAATGGCGAGGATCTCACCTGCGCGAACGTCAAAGCTGCAGCCCTTAAGAACAGGAACTTTCCGATTGTTCAGGCAACGCAAATTCTCAACCTGAAGAAGGACCTCCCCCGGCTCGCGAGGTGATTTTTCGACTTCAAGCTGAACTTTGCGTCCAACCATCAGCTCAGCCAATTGATCCACGGAAGTATTCTCATTGACCAAAGTCTCGATGTTCTTTCCTCGCCTGATCACAGTGACCCGGTCGCTCAACGCTAAAACTTCCTTCAGTTTGTGGGTAATCAGAATTATTGATTTTCCCTGATCCGTCAGTCTGTGCATAATGACACCGAGCTCTTCGATCTCTTGAGGTGTCAAAACTGCCGTTGGCTCGTCGAGAATCAGAATTTCAGCGCCTCTGTAAAGCGCTTTCAGGATTTCGACGCGTTGCTGCATGCCTACAGTGATATCATGAATCACAGCATCCGGATCCACCTGCAACCCATATAAATTGGATATTTCCCTAACATCCGCTCTGGCCTTTTCAATATCAAGTCTGATGCCTTTTTTGGGTTCAGAGCCGAGGATGATATTTTCCGCAACAGTAAATGGCTCCACCAGCATGAAGTGCTGATGCACCATGCCTATTCCGTAGCTGATGGCGACATTTGGATCTTTAATATCAACTTTTTTGCCATGAATATAAATTTCGCCTGAAGTTGGCGTATAAAGTCCGTAGAGCTGGTTCATCAAAGTCGTTTTCCCTGCGCCGTTTTCTCCCAGCAGAACATGGATTTCTCCCTGTTCCAAAGTGAAATCGACTTCATCATTCGCTATGACGTTTGGGAATTTCTTTGTGATTTTCTTCATTTCTACAACATGAGGCACTATTGATCCCTCCAGTCTGCTCGATAAAAATTGAGTCGGATGTCGTAACATCCGACTCAGAAAGATTGCTTGTCAGGTTATTAGAGTGTAGGTGCAGTAAAGGCAGTGAATTCAGCTTCGGTTTGAGGTACTGTGAATTCGCCATTTTTGATGGCTTCCATGTACTTGTCTGCTTCAGCTTTAAGATCGTCAGTCAAGTTGCCGGCATTGTCAGAGTAACCAATACCGTTGTTGGAGATATCAAAAGTATGGATTGTGCCTGTGAAAGTGCCATCCACAACTTCTTTGGTGACAGCGTAAACGCTCTCGTCAACACGTTTGATCATGGAGCAAAGGACGTTTGTTGGAGACAGTGCTGATTGGTCCTGGTCAACGCCAATTGCCCAGAAGCCTTGCTCTTCAGCAGCCTGAATCAGACCAACGCCTACGCCTCCAGCGGCATGGAAGATGACGTCAGCGCCTGCTTGGTGCTGAACGATCGCGATTTCCTTGCCTTTTGCTGCGTCATCAAAGGAATCCGCATAGTTTACGAAGACTTCTGCATCAGGGTTGACTGCTTTGACGCCGGCACGGAAGCCGTATTCAAATTTTTCGATCAGAGGGAATTTCATGCCGCCAATGAAACCAATTTTATCCGTTTCAGTTTTGAGACCGGCAATGACACCTACGAGGAATGACCCTTCATGCTCCGCAAAAGTGATAGATGCAACGTTTGGCATTTCTACTACAGAGTCGACAAGCGCGAACTTCTGCTCAGGGAATTTTTCAGCGGCCTGCATCATAGCTTCGTTAAAGAGGAAGCCGACGCCGATAATAAGCTGGACATTTTCTTCAGAGAATGAAGTCAGGTTTGGCAGATAGTCGTCAGCAGTTGTAGATTCAAGTACCTTGCGCTCTATGCCAAAATCCTTTTCAGCACGCTCAAGGCCATACCATGCAGAATCGTTGAAAGATTGGTCTCCAAGTCCGCCTGTATCTGTGATCATGCCTACGACAACGCTTTCTTTTGTCTCTCCGCAGCCTGCGAGCGCACCGGCTGCAAGTACCACGATGAGCAGTAATGCAAATAACTTCTTCATCATCCCGTTCCTCCTCATTTTTAAGGTTGTGCCAAATGTCCTTTTTCTATCGCAAAAAAATTCACCAGAAGACTTACAACTCAGAGCACCTCGTACTGCGGGCTTAGCCCACACCTCAAACTTTCCGATGTTGTTAAAAATCTTGACTGGCGATTCTCCCTGCACTCTCTAATGGACAGGCTACACCTCATGTTGTTGAACACACTCTAATTATATCCAAAAATGACCTAAAGTATCAAGCAAAGAACAAAAAAAAAGACCGGCACGTCACTCGAACCCGTGACATGCCGGTCAGCAATTCAGTTCTTCATTCGATTATAGTTCTTTTAGGTCTAGCAAGGCACCGCTTCTTTAGCAAGGAAGCCCGCTTCCGCCAGCAGCTTGATTGCAAGCTCAAGCTTCTCTTCAGCCACCATGACAATAGGTCCGGTGCAGCCCATGCCGCTTTCCGCATAGACGCCCTGCTTCCAAAGCGCTTTGACCGCGTCTTCTAGGTCCATAATGTCAATGCCTGAAACGGAGCCGGTGACGACTTCTTTCGCAGGCGCTGCCACTTCTGTCTCTTCTTCCGCTGCAGCTGATTTTTTTGTATCCTTGGTCAGTCCCTTGACAATGGCGTCAAAGCCCGCTGCGCGAACTTTGTCGAATTCCGCTTTCGCGACCTCTTTCAGATTGCCCTTGGCGAGCATAGCGCCATAACGGATCGCGTTCGCGACAACCGGTACGCCGGAGGCTCTGGAGAGGATCAGGATGGCGCGCTCATAGTCAAAGCCTATGCCAGGACCATAGCCAAAGCCAGTGGCTTCATAGCTTCCGCCCGTTGTAAAGGAAGAGAACATCTTCATCAGAATGTTGCCCGTCAGGGTATCCGTGACCATGACATCGACAGAACCCATGAGCAGGTCGTTGCCGCGCATGACATTGCCGCCGTCTGAACGGCCGGACTCGCCGAAGCTGAGGTCATAGCCTGCAGCGATCAGCTCTTTGAGGCCGCGCTCAACCGTACGCGCGTTGTCCACATTCAAAATACCCACGGAAGGTTTTTGGATGCCCATGGCTTTTGCCGCAATCACGCCATAAATGGCGTTTTTCAGCATCGCTTCCGTTCGGTTGGTCGCAGAGGTGCCCGTCGTCGTCGCTATGAACATTTCCTTGCCAATTCCCGGCGTCACCACACGGCCAACCGTTGAAACGCCGATTGGGAACGTATAGTGCATGGTGACACAAGACTGGATATAGCCGCTGTCCAGAAGCTCTTCCATCTTCCCATGCATTTCGTCTTCGGAATTGATTTCGATCACTTCAAGGGAAGTGTCGCATTTTGGTCCAATCAGGACAATATCATAGTCCGCGTCGCGCGCCGCGAGTTCCGCGCCTTTGACGAGGTTGTCCACGCCGTGCTCGCTGCCAAGGGTAGTCAGGCCCACGCGAACGCGGCTCCCGAACTTACCCGTTTGAATGGCATCCGCGATCTCGAGGAACGCATTTCCCAGAATCTTTTTTACTTCGAGGTTCTCAGACATATTAGCCCCTCCTTACGCGTTTAGCAAGTGAGCGGCAAAACCTCTCATGGCTTCTGCGATCATGTTGTTGATTTCTTCCCTGGAAACGGAAGCACCCTCTGAAGCAGTCTCACCACTGTTTCTCTCGACGACAATGGAGACACCGTCAAACAGGTTTGTCATACGGCCGAGGAACAGGGAGCCTTTGCCAACGATCATCGCGCGGTTGAGGCTGCCCGTCGTCAAATCATCAATGGCAAAGCCGGCATACGGCACGCCGGATGGAATGTGACCCTGTGTCGGCGCCCAGCCGTTCATGCCGTGCTTCTCAACGAATTCGCCAAGCTGCGTGCGATCGAGCTCACCACGTTTGACGCCAATGGCAGCGATCATTTTGTAGTTGGCTTCAGGAACGTCGCCGGCGCCGGCTGGCTTCGTGATGTCTGGGTTCTGCATTTCTACGGAGTACTTATCGATATCCGTGACTTTGAGGTTGCCTTTGTCAAGGGGCATGGAGATCAGCGCTGTGATAACCGCCTGCGGAGAAGAGCCTGTGCCGACGTTGTGCTTGCCGACAAGATCCGTTCTGAGAACCGGGCTGACACCGTCATTTTCAGAAATCAGAAGGGCGAAGCCGCCGAGCACGTCCTCAAGAATAGGGAGGCCTTTCTTGACATGGTCTTTGCCGTTCATGCCAAGCTTGGCAGTAGCGCCGCCTGCGACGATGACGACATTCTTATAAGTGCCGGCCTTAACGAGGGAAGCCGCTGTAATCAGAGCATGGGTAGGTGCCGCGCAGAAGCCTCTGAGGTCGGAACCCGTCGCGTTGACCGCGCCGCCCATCTCAGCAATGGATTTTGCGAAGTTGCCGCCGCCGCGCTGGTTCATGTCGCCGCACGCTTCTTCAGAGCACTCGATGACATAATCAATGGAAAGCGGATCAATGTTGTTTTTCGCGACCAGGTGTTTGAACGCGAGGATGCCGGACGCCTTAACCACGAGGTTTTCGAACATGACGTGGGCATTGAGGTTGACGTCGACATCGTGGGCTTTCTTGACGCAGCCGACGAGCTTGCCGTCATGGTAAATCGCTTCCGCATGGTGGACGTTCACGAGCTCTTCGATCATGGCAAGGGAATCGCCTTCGCCAAGCTTGGCAAGCTCTTCCTGAGTCGCCAGAGGATGTTTTCCGTATTCCGCTTTTGCAAGATCCGTAAAGGACTTCTCGAGTTTGACAAGGTCAAAGACGTCAGAAAACTTCAGCATGGCAATGAATTCGACCTGCGGCATGATCTCGCCGAATTTGCCGAAGCGGCTGCTGCCCGGAACGTCAACGCCGACCCATGGCTTTTCGAGTTCGCCAAGGGCTTCAGGCGTCAGGTTGCCAACATACGTCTGGTTAGGCGCGTAGTTGACCACTTCTTCGAATGTACGAAGATGCTCAGGCACTTTCTTGAGGTATTCTGAATCAGGGTTCATAGCTTTCTCAACGGTTTGAGTTGTTCCATTATGCATAATCATGTCCGGCGTGTGCACGAGCACATAGCCGGCCGCTTTCAATACTGCGTAGGACATTTTACACCTCCGAATAATGTTTAAATAGGTTGAGGATAGAGGCCTGCACTGAACATACCCTTCACCTCAACCTATTCAGGTCAAATTATATTATTTATCAAAGACCGTCTGCTCAGTGACTTCTACAGTCAAAGCATGGAGCGCTTTTTCGACGATACGGCGGCGAAGCTTCTTCTCTTCAGCCGGATCGAGCGCCGGGTTGCCGAGCGGATGCGGAATTGCGATTGCCGGTACGATTCTGTTCGCGCCAACAGTCAGGGAAATTGGAACTACTGTCGCAATGTGGACAACAGGAATACCGGATCTTTCAATAGCTTTAACCATCGTTGCACCGCAACGAGTACAGGTGCCTCACGTCGAAGTGAGGATAACCGCGTCAACGCCATCAGCGATAAGGTCTTTAGTAAATTCCTCAGCAAACTCGTTGGAGTTCTTAACGGAAGTACCATTTCCTGTCGTTGTGTAGAAGTAACGGTAGAGTTCGCCAATCTTGCCTTCCTTCTCGAGGTCACGAAGGACGTCTACAGGAAGTACGCGGTCGGAGTCGTCATTGCAGTAGACCGGGTCATAACCGCCGTGAGCAGTCTCATAAGTGTCGAACGTCAGGTCGGAAATGCTGTCGATGTCATATTTGCCATACTTGGAAGCAGAAGATGACTCGATGCGGTCAGGGTTGCCTTTAGGCACAACGCCGCCGGAAGTAACCAGAGCGATTTTCGCTTTGGAAAGATCCTTGATCGCGTTGCCTGGGACAACGTGATCAAATACCGGCATAGGGTACTCTGTCTCGAAAGGCTGGTCATTCAGCTTGCTGACAAGCATCTCAACCGCACGTTGTGCGCCAATCTTGTCAACGAAGACGTTTCTGCGAATGCCGCGCTCAATGTAGCCTTCTTCAGCTGGTCTGCCGATGGTCGCACCTTCAGCAAGCTTGACAGCGAAGTTAGCGACTGCAGGAACTGCCGTACGCATTGCAGCTGCTGAGTTGCCAGTCTCGATAATGTAGAGGTCCTTGCGGTACATATCGACGCCTGGGTTCTCAATATACATTGCTGTTACAACAGGAATACCGAGCTCATCTTGTACGAACTTGGAGATCGTGCCGCATGCAGCGCCATAACGGCCTGCGTTGAACGCCGGGCCTGCAATCAGCATGCCTGCGTTTTGGGATTTGATCATCTCGAGGATTGTCGCTTTTGCTTCCTCAAGATTTTCGTTGAAATAAGAGTCGCCGCAGATCACTGTAGCAACGATTTCCATATCTTTTCCAAGCTTTTTGAATTCAGCGTTCAGTGCCATGCCGGGACCGACAACGCCTTCTCTCAGCTCAGGTTTCACGTCTGCTTTTTCTTCACCGCCAATGCCCGCGAAGAATTGGTTAATGTAGTGCACAATTCTAATCTTGCTCATAAGCCGCCTCACACTCCTCCGCAAATACTAACGCGGTGGAATAGATTGAGGATCCCTCCCTTCACATTTTTCTGGTTTAAAGGATCGCTGGTATATTACTTTAAAACGGTATTGCCATCAGGTTTTGTACAGTTCGACCGAACTGTGTCATTGCATGGATTTGGTTGTTAATCAGGGTTTTTATCAGGGTTGATAATCAGGGTTTTGGTGTTGCGTTTTGGTACTTTTTATCTCTAAATTATCGGCGCGATTTTAGAGATATTTGCAGTAAGAAGTTCTCATGTTGCTCATCTCAGCAATGATGTCGTCCACGTTGAGGACCATTTCCATCATGCCGATCTGATCTTCGTAGACGTCTGCGTCTACGTCAGCCTTGAACTCAGGCTCTACCGCGTGGTAGACAGAAAGTCCAAGTGCTACGCCTGCAAGGCTTCCTGCAAACGTTGGGTCACCGTTGGTGACGGTCTCAGCTGCAAGACCAGCTGATTCTGCTTCTGCTGCGCCGAAGATCACTACGACATTCTCATGTCCGTACTCATCCGCTAAAGATTTAACCCTGTTCTGATTCTCCAAATCCATGGCCCCTGCAGCCGTTCAGACAAAACACTCTGTTGCGGAATAGACGACTGTTGCCGCGCTATTCGTCTTGACGCATTCTTCGATCGCTTGGCCCGGAACACCGTCGCGGTCGCCAATGATGATCACTTTTTTATTAGCTAAAATGCTCATTCTCGACATCCTTTCAATTTTAAATTCTTTTATATCAGCTTGCTTTGTATTAGAACATTCTTGCAGTGAGCTTGTTGAAGCCAAGCTCGTTGGTAGCGCCCGTAATGACCTGAATCTCAGCAACAATGCTGCCATCCGGTCTGAGGGAGCCGTCAAATCCGCCAGCGATTTTATCCGTGTAATCCAGCATGCCAATGATTTTCTTCATTGGAGGGAGTTCGATGGTCTCATTTGCGTTGCCGCCTGTGACCACTGCGTTTGCAGATGGATCCGCATCTGCGAGGGACTGGGAGGAACCGTCACGGCCAGCGTACTCGTCTGTAACGATAACAGTCTTGACGCCTTCCGCTTCGATTTTCTTGCAGTTCATGATCAGGTCAGTATCCGGGTTGCCGAAACCTTCCTGTGAAACAATAGCGCCGTCAAGGCCGAGGAACTTCGTGAACTTCGCAGTCCAGTTGGAAGATCTCTCTTTGTCAGCGAGGTAAACGTTCTCGTTCGTGATAATGACGCCCATGAAGTTGATGGACTTGCCATGCTCAGCGTAGAGATGCTTGATGATTGGGTTGTTGAGGTGGTGGTAAGAAGTATTCTTGTCGCAAGCTGAAACGCAGTTGCCGCTCAGGATTGCGCCATCCATGACTTCAGTCGGGTAGAGGATTGTAGGCACAATCTTCTTCGCGTCAACGCCATAGACATAAGTGTCGTGGAGAAGACCTTGAGTTTGAAGCATGTAGACATAGCCGACTTTAGGAAGCTCTGGGTACTGAGCTGCTTGTTCAAAGATCGGTTTAGTCTCATAAGTGTGGACGACATCCGGAGTAACCGTTCTGCCGAGTTCACCGATTAAAGTTGCGACTCTGAGACCAGCCATACGTGCAGCTGCTTCGTAGTCGTACTGGTTGATGCCGTCAGCAGGCTCAATGACGAGACAGATGTTGTTTGTTTTGGAGAACGGTGTAAAGTCAGCGCCCGGGCCGGACATATCAATAATGCCCTCCTGGAAGCCTACGATTTTACCACAAGTGACAACTGCAGCGCCCTTAAGTACATGGGTTCTGCCGGAACCAACTGTAGCAACCTTATTAATGACACCTGGGAAGATGCCGCCAGGACCCTCGACCTTAACTCGAGGCTCAATAACATCCTTTACAGGTGTTATGCGGGTTTCTTCACCCGGCTTAGCAAGATCGACCTTACAGCTTTTGATATATTCATTTTCCATGACAAGAGAAACGATCTCATCACGATTAATGAACAGTGTACCGTTTTCGACCTTACTGACGTCGCCAAACTGAACGTCTTTGATTAGAATTTCACCAAGTTCTAAACGCAAAAGGTTCACCTCCTTGTATATTTGAACCGGACCCTCCGGTTACAGACAATGCTCTTCTTTAGAGATTAGCGTCCAGCATTTCTTTGATGCCGGCTTTTGAAGCTTTTTCCTTAGTGACTTCGCCAACTTTTTGACCGCCCTTGTAAAGGGTGATTGTTGGAAGGCCAAGTACTTTTTGAGAGATCGCCAGTCTTCTGGCATTCGTTGTGTTGAGTTTGCAGAATTTGACTTTGCCTTCATATTCCGCCGCGAGTTCTTCCACGTCAGGCATGAGGGCCTTGCATGGCTCACAGCCGTCGCTCCAGTAGTCGACGAGTACAAAACCATCGGCACCAAGCACTTCCTGTTCAAAATTATCTTTGTCCAGTATAAACATGTTTTTCCTCCCTAACCTCTATATAAATACCCACTATGCGTGGAATTTATCCTCTATATATTTCTCTGCCATAACTGCTGCAATCGCGCCGTCTGCAGTTGCGGTCACCACCTGGCGAAGCACCTTCTGGCGAACGTCGCCTGCGGCAAAGACGCCCGGGATATTGGTGTTCATATTCTCATCTGTGATCAGGTAGCCTGTCTGATCCATGTCGAGAACGCCTTTGAAGAGAGCGGTAAGCGGATCGTAGCCTATGAAGACGAAGACGCCCATAGTGCCGTCATCTTCTGATGCAGGAATGTCCACCACTTCGCCGGTCTTGACGTTTTTAACCTTGATGCCTTCGAGAATGCCATCACCGTAAATCTCTTCGACGACAGAATCCATGAGGTACTCGACTTTTTCATTCTTCTTGACTTTTTCGATGATGGACTTCGCCGCTCTGAACTCGTCGCGTCTGTGGACCAGCGTGACCTTTCGCGCGAACTTGGTCAAGTACATGGCTTCCTCGACCGCAGTGTCACCACCGCCGACGCAGAAAACTTCAAGGTCAGTGAAAAAGTCAGCGTCGCAGGTTGCGCAGTAAGAGACGCCTTTACCCGTGAGCTCCGCTTCACCTGGGCATCCGATCTTTTTAGGGGATGCGCCGGTGGCAACGATGACTGCTTTGGCTTTATAAACATCGCCGCTCTCAGTCTCAATTACTTTAAGATCACCGGTAAAATCAATGGACTTAACGCCATCTTTCACACGCTCCGCGCCAAACTCGTCACATTGAGCAACCATGCGCTCTACCAGACTTGGGCCGGTAGCGTGCTCCACTGAACCCGGGTAGTTGGCGACTTCGTCCGTAGTAGCGATTTGGCCGCCTGGCTTTTCCTTTTCCAAAATCACGGTTTTCATCTTTGCGCGAGCAGCGTAAAGACCCGCTGACAGACCCGCAGGTCCTGCGCCGATAATCACGACATCATAGTGCTTTTCCATGCCTGTGCCTCCCATGTTCTAATTTCCTGGTTGTATGGGTTACAAAGCTCACTGTCAAGACTCACACACCGCTTTTGCGATGCTTCCATGGCCAGTTCGCTCTAACCAAACTGATTTATGCTTTCAATGCCGCTTAATATGAGGTTGAGGTCAATCAATCTGAAATCATCGTAAACCTTATCCGAGTAGCGAATGATCTTGGCATCCGCAAGAAACTTTTTTGCTGTGGCAAGGCTTTCTTCAATAATTTGAAGTGACTGAAAATCAAGAACCTCGATCTCAGAAGTCACCGCCACGGACTTGAAGGGTGTCTCATAGGGCTTCACGCTGCCCGACAGCGGATGCGTCAGCAGCCTGTGGCCTTTGTGAATCAAGTTCCTGGCTTCTTCCAGAACGCCGATCAAATCGAAATTTTCCTGATATACGACCTGGGTGAGATTCTTAGTATCACCTGGCTTAAAGCGCTCCTGAACCATTCGGTTGTTGGTGACCAGCATGAATTTCATTTCAGAATCCCTCACTTCCTGTCGTTTTTCCATCCATTTCCATTTATTGAAACAAAAAAGGGAGGAATGCAACAATAACGATGCCATTCCTCCCTCTGTTTAAACCTGAGAGTTTCTTACCTGCGATCTTGATCAGATCACAAAATAATTGCCCCTACGGTGCCTGTTCGGCTTTTCAGAGATCTGTCGAAGCCCGGTCCTTTTGCCTGAAAATTTCACGGTCACTTGGCAGTGACAGCTTGTCCCTTCGGCGATCAATTTAATGATTCTCTCCCTGACTTTTCATCCAGTATATTCAGTTTTAACGCAAGGCACTGCGTCAATGACTTATAGAATTTTCTGATAAAAGATTCGTATTTATTTAACAATCTTTATGTTACATCGTCATTATAGTGCATTCATAAATAAATTGCAACCCCTAAAAAATTTTATGTCATAAAATTAACAACATGTTGAAAGCCTTTATTTTCAACGTGTTGGCGGATTACGAAACAGGTGAATGAATTATTCTTACAGTCGACCTGAAAAATCAGGAAAATTATTTTCTAAAATAGGCAAATGCAACACAACCCGGGCCAGAATGCGTCCCGACCACGGCGCCGACCGTAGAACGATGAATTCCGGAAGGACGAATGACACTCGACGCCACATCGATCATTTCCTCCATGAAGACAGGATCTGCGGCATGGAAGAAGCCTACGTTCTCCTCTGACATCTCCGCCGCGTGTTCCTGGAGGTATTGTTCAAACCATTTCAGTGTCTTATTGCGTCCCCGTACCTTGTCAAGGGGCGCCAAAGCCCCATCCTTGACACAAAGTATAGGCTTGACACTCAGGAGACCGCCAATCACAGCCTGTCCGGCGCTCAGCCGTCCGCCTTTGTGCAGGTAGGTCAGCGTATCGACAAAAATAAGCATCTCGAGCCGCCCCATGAGGTTCTCGCAAGCCTTCACAATGTCTTCCCTGCTCATGCCTTCTCTCGCCATTTCAGCGGCTTTCAGCACAAGGAGGCCCTGTCCGAAGCTGACGAACTTGGAGTCAAGAACCGTAACGCGTCCAGCGCCCGCTTCCTCTGCTGCAGTCACCGCGGCGGAGTAGGTCCCGCTCAGTTTTGAGGACAGCGTAATCACGACGGCTTCATCCCCAGCTTCAGCAACGCGCTCAAAGCACTCTACAAACTGGCCTACGTTAACCTGGGAGGTCGTTGGCAGTGTCTGCGCCGTTTTCAGCTTCTCAAAAAAAGCCTCAGGTGTGAGGTCTATGCCGTCCCTGTAGGAGACCTCACCAAAGTTGACCATCAGAGGCAGCACTTCAATTCCATAGGCTGATTTCAGATCGCCGGGTAAATCAGAAACACTGTCGGTGATGATTTTTACTGCCATTTAAACACCCCTCTAGTTTGAATAATTTTATTATACCGTGTATTTTCAAGTTGCGAAAGCAAAACAAGTCAAAAGCCTCTGCCGATGGCACCCCGCGGCACAATCCCCCAGGCCTCTAGCAGTACACTCTCAAAATAATTGTGCAAAGGCAAATGGATTATAAGCCTGAACTTTGCCAGCAGATTTAACATTCTTTTGCACAGATATTTCAAATTCGATGTACTAAATCAGCCCCGGAAACCCCTGCTGCCTGAGCGCCTCGAACAAAACTATGGCGACCGCATTCGACAGGTTCAAACTTCTTGCGTCTGATGTGTCGCGCATTGGAATACGCATTAAACCTGATTTGTAGGCGTCGTGAATCAGCGGTGGCAGTCCGCGGGTCTCGCTGCCAAAGACTATGACCGCATCCTTTTCATACTCAACTTCGGTGTAAAGCTTCCTGGCCTTTGTGGATGAAAAATAGAGCGGGCGTCCCTGCATGACCTCAAGAAACGCTTCCAGAGATTCATGTACCTTGACATCCACCAAGTGCCAGTAGTCGAGTCCGGCTCTTTTTACGTATTTTTCGTCAATTGAAAATCCGAGTGGCTTAATCAAATGAAGCTTGGCGCCGGTAACCGCGCAGGTCCTGGCAATATTGCCGGTATTGGGAGGAATTTCGGGCTGATAGAGCGCAATTTCAATAGACATAGTCATCTCCTAAAATTTCGTCATGATGCGAAGCAGGAGTGGTCGATGAATCTCCACCGCCTCCTTGGGGCACAGCTCCTGACAGCAGTAGCATCTGATGCATTTCGAAAGATCCACCACTGGGTAGCCTTCCTTGACTGACTTGTCCATAGCAATCGCCTGAGGCGGGCAAAGGCGCCTGCAGTCCCCGCACTTCACACAGAGGCTTGAATCAAAGACCGGACGCGGCTTGAGCATGAGATCCGCGGCATGCTTGATGAAGTAGGGGGCGTGGCCTCTTAAAAATTCAATACTGCGAATGTTCGGCGCTTTAAAATGAGGTATATGGAAGGCTTCAAATGGCGTACCCACAAACACGGCAGGGGCATTTTCCGGGTCCACCAGACCGCGGGCAACAGCTCTCCTCAAAGTCGGTACGTCCTGCGGATCGATCTGAATCAGCTTCACCGCGGTCATGTCCAGCCAGTGCGGATTGTCAGAGGCAAGCACCACCCCCAGCTCGACGGGATCACCGGCGGACGGTCCTGCACCTTCCATGCCTACTATCCCATCCATCAAGGAAAGAACCGGCCTGACGTGCTCACAAACGTCCACCAGCATGTCCGCAAAATCGTCCGGCTCAGGCATTTTAAAGTGATATTCTGCCTTGATCATCCCGGGCACCGTCCCGAACATATTCTTTACAGCGCCGGTAAATTTCATCATGCCGTGAGTTTTAAGCTTAGAGACAGAAATGACTTTGTCAACGTCATTCAAAGCGTCTATCAGGATGAGGCGTTTCAGCAGGTAGCCATCGGCATTTTCCCTTTCTGTACTCTTCACATTCCTATTCAGTTTTACACCTTTCTTTTCAGAGCTTTCCGAACGCTCAGAACGCTCAGAACGCTCAAACCGGTCATAGCCGCAGCCCTTATAGACACTCTCCAGCATTCTCAGCACAAAGGGACCTCCGGGGCTGTCCGCTATGAGGACCTCGCAGCCGAATTCAGCCACGAGATCCGCCAAGGCTTCCACAAAAACCGGGTGGGTCGTCGTCGCCTCTTCGGGCGCTTTTTTCATCAAAAGATTGACCTTCAGCATGACACGCTCCCCGGGTGAAAGGAAAGCCGAAAAGCCCCCAAGGGCATCAACGGCCTCCCGGATGGCTTCCCTCACAAGTCTATAGTCATAGTCGAAGGATTGGCATTTGACCAGCGCGACCTTTGAATTCATGGTTGACCTTCTTTCTTAATTTACATTTTACGGAAGAAACTCGGGGTCAATAGGCGTCAGCCGCAGACACCGAGTTTCACTTCTTTAAGTGTCAGTCTGAGACACTTACGCCAGCCACAGCACCAGGGCCCCAAGGGCAATCCTGTACCAGGCAAAAGGTTTGAAATCATGCTTTTTAATGTAACCCATAAATCCGGCAATGACGACATACGCCACAATAAAGGACACCACAGTCCCCACCGCGAGTAAAATCCACTGCGGCTGAGTTAAGGCCGACTCAAATTTCGCCATTTTGTAAATACCGGCACCGACCAACGTCGGGATGGCAAGATAAAAGGAAAACTCCGCAGCCAGGGACCTTGAAAACCCAATGACAATAGCACCTATAATCGTTGACGCGGAGCGGGACATCCCCGGCACCAAGGCCATACACTGGGCAAGGCCTACAAAAAGCGCCGCCCGGTAGGTGATTTGCTGCTCTTCTCTGACGAGCACCCTGAAATGTTTGTTTTCAATGAACAGCAGCATAATTGCACCGACGACCAACGCAATGGCAACCACAGTTGGATTGAAGAGCACTTCGTCAATAGCGTCCTCAAAAGGGACCGCTATGGCAATCGCCGGCAGGACGGCGAGGGCTACCTTGGACCATCGGGACACATAGGTCTTCATCTCGCCGCGTTTTGGGAAGACTTTGTCCCTGAAATACAAAATGACGGCGAGGATCGCTCCAGTCTGAATCACCACCGCGAAAAGATTGGCAAAGTCACCCTCAAAACTGAGGTAGTTGTTGGCAATGATCAGATGTCCTGTGGAGGACACCGGCAAAAATTCCGTCAGACCCTCGACTATGCCCAGTATTATAGCTTTTACGACGTCCATAAACATAACTTTTTCTCCTTTTGACAAGTCATTGATGCCGCAGCATCACAATATTTTACCGCACCCAAGAAGGGCTGCTGAGGCTGTAAGTCGAAGATTTACAACAATTGGTAGCCCCCAACCACCGTCCGCGTCACGAACTGCTTCTGATACCACGCCAGCACACCCAGTGACCGCAGCTTTTCAATCAACACTGCTTCCTCCAGGGCCTCCGGCATGGCAATCCCCAGAATTGTGCCGCTGTGAGCGCCCACGACGCCATAAGCGCCTACCCTTTCAGCCATTTCCATAATAACCTCGAGATGTGGCTTCATCAAAACCGCCTGATGCTCCAGTACACTGGCAGCCGCAGCCTGAAACACACCTCTGACAGAGCTCTCTCGAATGGCTCTCTCAAATAATCGAAGCGGCCTCTCCGTCTTCTGATCAAGGGCATGCTGCACCGCCTCATCAGACCGGAATGTGTCCGTCACGCAGATGGATGGCGGCTCCAGGACCAGCAGCTTAACATTTTCCAACGTCTTAAAGGTTTCGAGCACCCTCCCTGTCAGATGATCAAAGAGCGTCCAATCCTCAAACATCAGTCCATCACTCGGCTCGATCTCCGCGCTGAGGGCCGCCAGCGTCTCGGCAGGCTGTGGTGCCTCAAACAATTCAAACACCGCTGCCATGACACCACAAAGATCTGAGGTGCTGGACGCATAGCCTTTCCCGGGTGCCACAGGAGAGCTCAGCACCAGCGCCACCTTCGACATTTCACGTTCGGTCAATCCCAGGTGTTTGACGGCGCTCAAAAACCCCGCAGCCGCTTTGGGCTGCAGGTTTGTTTTGCCGATGGTTCCGCTCCCCCCACCCTTGACGAGGCGAGCTTCCACTTCAGTATACAAATTGATGGGCAGCGAAATTAAGGACTCCTTTGCACGATACGGTCCTTGAATCAGCTCCCCGCAGGTCGTGGGCACCTTGAGTCGAACATAAGCTTTTGACATCTTTCAGCTTCCCTAAACATTATTCATTTTGAATCAACAGCGACGACAAGGCTTCGATCAAACGCGCCTGATCCTCATCCCCAAGCACTGCCAGCCGGAAATACCCTTGTCCAAGACCTCTGTAATTGGCGCAGTCCCGGATAAGGATCCCTGAAGCAACAAGTCCCTGTTTTAATGTGTGTTGAAACGGCTCAGCGACTCGAATTAAAAGATAATTTACTTCACCCGGAAAGAGGACGACCGTTTCAAAGGCGGACAAGCTTTGTGACAGCTTCGACTTCAGCCTTTCGAGCTCCGCCCTGGTTTTTTCTATGTACTCAGAATCGTCAAGAACCGCCAAAACGTAAATTTCCGCCAGGGCATTCATGCCCCAAACCGGTTTGACCTGCTGCCAATAAGCCTCAAACACTGGTGAGGACGTAATCAGATAGCCAGCTCTGAGACCTGGTACAGCAAAAAACTTTGTCAGCGAGCGCGTCACAAAGAGAGTCTCCCAGTCTGGGACTTCGCAGGCCATGGACCAGGCGTTTGAGTCCTCATCCGCCAAAAATTCCATGAAGGCTTCATCAGTGAGCAGTGCGCCGCCCCATGACGACAGGCGTTTTAAGGTCTCCCTTAAGACCGCCTTCTCGACGAGCTGGCCTGTTGGATTATTGGGAGACCCCAGCACAACCAGGTCCGGTTTCTGCTGATCAAGAGCGCTGAGAAAAGTCAATCGTTCCAGCTTAAAGTCCGCATCCGAGCTTAAATCAAAATAAACGACCTCCGCAGCATGTGCGCTGGCAGCCTTTTCATATTCGACAAAGGCAGGTGAGATAATCATGACTTTGGAAGGCTTCAGCGCCCTGAAGACGTCGTGAATCGCTTCAATCCCGCCATTGGAAGGATACAGGTGTGCTTCAGTCAAAGCCCCGCCGTGATAGGCTGCGAGCCGCTTCCTGAGCTGAGTGTAATTTGGGTCAGGATATCGCGTCAAAGGACCTCTCTCCGCGTTCAAGGCCGCCATAACTGCGCTAATGCCTTTTGGAGACGGCCCAAGAGGGTTGATGTTGGCGCTGAAATCCACCACTGAGTCCAGGGGAATGCCAGTGCTTTCTTCCAAACTATATGGATTTCCGCCGTGTTCATAGCGCTGCATTGTGATCCCCCTTTTTCATGATGTTACACGATGTGACCTTAAAGGACAAGTCGTATTACGCCCTGCCAAAAAAGAAATGCAAGGATAGAGGCGCCGTAAACCAGCCTGACCGTGGTTTTCAGATGAGCCCGCACAGGACCTTCCACCGGATCCCCCATGGACTTTTTTTCATAGGTGACGCCAAAATAGGTGGCTCTGCCGCCAAGCTGAATGCCAAGAGCCCCTGCCACTGAAGCTTCCGGGTAAGGGCTGTTGGGACTTTCGTGATTGCGTCGATCCCGGATCATGATTCGGGCGGCGCGCTTCCAGTCCAGTCGGAGGATCCAGGCTGCCAGAATCACAAAAAGGCCGCTGAGTCGTGCCGGCAGCCAGGTGGCGAGATCGTCTAGCTTTGCGGCGGCCCAGCCAAAATGAAGGTATTTATCATTCTTGTAGCCCACCATGGAATCCAAAGTATTGACGGCTTTATACGCCATGCCCAACGGGACGCCGCCTATGGCGGTGAAGAAGAGCGGGGCGAGGATGCCATCGGCAAAATTCTCTGAAACGGTTTCGACGCCGCCCTTAATAATGGCGACGCGGTCCAGTTTTGAGGTATCCCGGCTGACCAGCATGGAGAGCTGCTTTCGGGCGGGGTCCAATGGGTCGTCCAGATCCGCGTCAGCGCCCGTCTGAGGTCCTGACTCGGGATGCTGAAGCGTCACCGCGCCCGTCTCTTTCTCTAGCTTAGGCTCAGTCTCAGGCCCAGTCTCAGGCCCAAGGGCGTGATAAAGCTTCATGCCTTCGTCGCAGAGGCTGCGGGTGGCCATCATCTGGAAAAACACCAGCGCCTGCACCGCGAGGCCGACTATAGGGTGCAGCCTGAACGCCAAAGTGACTAATACCAAATAGAACAAGTATACGGGAGCGACGGTCAATAAAACGAGGACGACACCCCGCAGCTTTAAACTGCCGGGTGAAGCGCCCTCTCTCAGAAGCCTCAGTTCCCAAAACCTGACCAGCCGTCCTATATAGCGAATGGGGTGGGGCACATTTACAGGGTCCCCCACCGCCAGATCCAGTCCGTAGCCGATCCAGTATGCCAGCATGCTGCTAACCCAGGATCTCGTAGATCTTATCCATATCCAGGCAGGACTTCAGGAGCTCTGCCAGTTTGTCATACTCTTTATCCTTAAAGTCCTCATAGGTTTCAAGAGGCGCCTGCAACTTGTCGAGACCCTTTTCCTTGCGGATAATGTTCACGAGCGTGCGTGTGAATAAGAGATTGTCAAAAATGCCGTGGACATAGGTGCCTATGATTTTTCCGGTTTCATCCACAGAACCGTCTGCGACTTCCGTGTCGAGGCCAAAGCGGTTGTAGATGTCAATGATGTGCGGCGCGCCCATTCTGCGGTAGGAGTGGCCCATGTGGATTTCATAGCCTTTGAGCTCCATGCCGTTAAGTTCCTCGAAGGCACCGCGCATACCGCTGATGCGGCCGAAGACTTGTGTTGTGGTCTTGATGGTTTCGAAGACGGTGTCGACATCGAGCAGTCCGAGGCCCGGCATTTCATCGATGGTACTCTCAGCGTGATGCGGATCCTGAATGGTTTTGCCGAGGATCTGGAAGCCGCCGCAGAGGCCTATGATCATGCGGCCCTTTCTGTGGAGCTCGTAAATTTGGTCGGCAAGGCCGGAATCTCTGAGGAATTGAAGATCAGACATGGTGGTCTTGGTGCCAGGAATGATCAGGATGTCCGGATCGCCAATGCGTTCGCCCCGCATGACATAGCGAAGGTTGACGTCCTCCTGCATGCCAAACACGTCAAAGTCCGTGAAGTTGGAAACGTGCGGCAGATACAGGACCTCGACGTTGACTTTGCCGTGGCTCTCCGCCTTGACGCGGAAACGCTCGGACAGGCTGTCCTCGTCTTCGATTTTGAGCTCGGTATATGGCACGACGCCAAGGACCGGGATGCCAGTCAGTTCCTCGATCTGTCTGAGGCCAGGCTCGAGGAGCTTCACGTCGCCACGGAACTTGTTGATGATCATACCTTTGACGCGCTTTCGCTCCTCTTCTGAGAGAAGCATGATAGTACCATAAAGGGACGCGAAGACGCCGCCCTTGTCAATGTCGCCTACGAGCAGCACAGGCGCATCCGCGATTTCAGCCATGCCCATGTTGACGAGATCATTTTCTCTGAGGTTGATTTCAGCCGGACTGCCGGCGCCTTCAATGACAATGATGTCATTTTCTGCAGCGAGACCTTCATAGGCGCTGCGCACCAGGGACACCAGCTCCGGTTTTTTAGAATGGTAGTCCACCGCGCCCAGGCTGTCCACCGCCTCGCCCAGGAGAATGACCTGTGCAACCTGGTCTGTGGAAGGTTTGAGCAAAATTGGGTTCATGCGCACATCCGGCTTTTTGCCTGCTGCCTCAGCTTGAACGACCTGGGCTCTGCCCATTTCGCCGCCGTCTTCTGTGATGAACGAGTTGAGTGCCATGTTCTGTGATTTAAATGGCGCCACATTGTGTCCGTCATTTCGAAACACTCTGCAGAGTCCCGTGGTCAAAATGCTCTTGCCCACGGAGGAACCCGTGCCTTGAATCATAATGGGTTTAGCTTTTGGTGCCATCATAACGCCTCCTCTTGGTTACATGGCATCTCGTCTGCCCTCACAGGCGGGCGGATGTCAGTGTTTTTGGATTTTGGGTCTTGAGTGTTGTAAATCTATGGAAGAGCTTTTGAAAGCTTGTTGAACCACTTTGGAAAAATCATTTGCGTTTGGCCTTGTCCGGGTTTCGTGTTTCCCTGCCACACCCAAAGACTTTGGCCGATGGTCTTAAAACGACCGCTCAGGCGCCGGGAATGGGCTCTTCAAATGAACCAGCACCGCGAAGCCGTCAATAAAATCTACAATGACATGGCCGCAGTTGTCAATCTTGTACCGCCAATAGCCTTCCATGGAGCCGTGTAGCCACTCCGTCAGGAGACTTCGGATCACGCCGGCGTGGGACACGATCAGGATGCGGTCCTCTTCTTTGAAATCCTGGCTCAGAGCATTGTAGGCTGCCATGACCCGCTCATGAAAAGTGACCATGGACTCCCCTTCAAGACTGGGGATGTTCAGGTTGTCTGCTTCCCACTGAATTGCGTAGTCGCCGCCCGACGCCATGATCTCCTCGTAGGTCATGCCTTCCCAGGCGCCAAAGTTCATCTCTCTCAGGTCCGGATGAAGCTCAAAGGATTCAGGTTCGGTCCCGGTTGCGATCACAGCGGTTTCCACGGCCCTTTTCAGGGGACTGACGAGAATGCGCGTAAAGGTGTGTTTACTCAGATCCTCGGCGATATGCCGGGCCTGGGCTTTGCCTTTTTCTGAAAGCGACGGATCCGAGAACCCGCAGAAGGTACCTTTGACATTCATCTCCGTTTCTCCGTGTCGTAAAAGGTGAATCTGCATTTTGGGAACTCCTTTATTGCGGAATTGGCTTTGTAGCCAGGTTTGTATTTTGTTTAAAGTGTTATTGAGAAGACATACGTTTAGAGGAATTGAATCATTGCCAGCCAGCCTGCCAGGTAAAACAGTTCTGAAAGCTCATGCCAGGCGCCCAGTGTATCTCCGGTCAAACCGTCAATGCGATTTCGGACGTGTCGGGTGTAGGCCAGGGTGAAGAGCAGGATGCCAGACCAAACCGCGAGCGAAGCCGGAACCAGCAGCCCGTGCAGGATGGCGGCGAGGGTGAGGACGGGGAACAATCGGCTGCCACTCACTTTTCCTATGAACAGATGACCCATGCCCTCTCTTCTGGCATAGGGGCCCAGGTAACAGCTCAGGGCCAGGGCGGATTTCGCGGCTACCGGCATCAGGAGCAGGACGAGCCAGGGTGCGGATTTAGCAGAGTGGGCGGTGTAGAACTCGAACAGCTCGCTCAGAAGCGCGATTTTCAGGAGCAGCCAGGACATCATGGCCAGGGCGCCGTTCGCGCCTATGCGGGAGTCCTTCATGATCTCGAGGACGCGTTCCTTGTCCCGGTTGGAATAAAGGCCGTCAAAAGTGTCCGAAAGGCCGTCCAGGTGCAGGCCGCCCGTCAGAAGGACCTCGGCCAGGACCAGGATGACCGCCAGGAGGAGGGTTCCAATAAGCGGCGACAGGATTATGTAGAGGAGGGTAAGCAGACCGCCTATGACGAGGCCCACAGTGGTGAACCAGACAAAGCCCCTGTTAAAGTCCTCCGCGTCCGCCTGGATCTCAAAGGGCAGCGGCAGGCGCGTAAAAAATTGCAGCATCAATATCAATGATTTCACGTGACGACCTCACTTTTTGAAAGTGGCAGACCAGGGCAGCGCGCGACCGGCTGTCTTTTTCAATGCCGGTTGCGGGGAATTTCCTATGGCTTTGGTGATGGGCGGACTTATTTTATTTTATTTTATTTTGACCGGAATCCCGCTCACCAGGAGCCAAACTTCGTCTGACATGGAAGCTATGGTCTGGTTGACCCGGCCCGCAATGTCCCTGAAGGCTCTCGCCATGGGATTCTCAGGCACAATGCCCATGCCAATCTCGTTGGTGATCAGGACGCCGCTCATTTTTGAGGCTTTAAGCGCTTCCACAATGGCTCTGGCGTGGGCGATGGCCGCATCCTGAATCTCGTTGACTTTGGCCGGATCCGGGTTCTCCCAGTCCACGTCAGGCTCCTCGAGCATCATGTTGCTGACCATCAGCGTCACACAGTCCAGGATGATCCCGTCGTGCTCGACGGCTATGCTCGGGATGACCCGATCTATTTCAAAGTATTTCTCGACGGTAGTCCACTCCTGAGGTCTGGAGCCGCGATGATGCTTGATGCGGCTTTTCATTTCATCATCAAAAGGAATGGCCGTCGCAATATAGGCAATTCTGGAGGCGAGTTCAGCGATGTAGTTTTCCCCAAAGGTACTCTTGCCGCTGCGGGCGCCACCCGTGACGAGTACGATTTTCAAACGATTTCAGCTCCTTCTGTGGCTTGCTGCATGGGTTGAATAGTTATTGCAAATGAGAAATTATTCATTCCCTAAAGGTTAGACTTCGCTCAGCACCGTTTTGCCGTGGGGACAAAGAACTTTCAGTCCGCAGGTCTCACAGGCCGGCTTTCGCGCTTTGCACACCCGGCGGCCGTGTAGGATCAAGCAGTGGTGGAGTTTGGTCCAGTGCTCCCTGGGTATGACTTTCATCAGCTCCTGCTCGGTTTTGTCGACATTCTGGCCTGAGGCCAGCCCCAGCCGTGCTGAAACGCGGAACACGTGGGTGTCCACGGCTATGGCCGGCACACCAAAGGCATTGCTGACCACCACGTTGGCCGTCTTCCTGCCGACGCCCGGCAGTGCCATCAGCTGCTCCAGGGTCTCGGGCACTTTACCGTCAAAGTTCTGGGCTAGCGTTTGGGACATGGCGATGATGTTTTTGGCCTTGGTATGAAACAGCCCGCAGGGGCGGATGATGTCTTCAAGGGTCTCCAGGCTCATGGTTGTCATGGCCTGCGGTGTGTTGGCGCGCTTGAATAGGATGTTGGTCACCTCGTTGACGCGCACGTCCGTACACTGGGCGCTCAAGATGACCGCGACCAGGAGCTCGTAATCTGAATTAAAGGTGAGTTCGGGTGCTGCGTCCGGATAAAGCGCCAGGAGCAGCTCGATCATCTGCGCCTTCTCTTTTTTTGTGGGTTTGGAGACTTTAGTTTTTGCCATGGTTATGCACCTCGATGCTTTATTATAACCATTTTGTAACAGCGTTAAAAGGGTACGTCAATGTTTTTATGTCAATTCACAAAACAAAAGTAAACCTAATTTGAAATTTGGCTTAAATTTTTAAGCCGATTCGACTTGGTGATTCAACTTGGTGACGCGGACAACTTTCACTTTGGTGACGCGGACAAAAACGAAACTGGTGACGCGGACAACTTTGAATCCAGTGCCAGAGCTTCACACAATTTACTACAATTCAAGGTTGTCGGTCGTGAAACCATCGGCATAACCTTCAGCCTCAAGCAAACAGAAGCGGGATCGCCTAGGCAATCCCGCTTCCATTTTTATTCCTTTTCCTCTTCTCGTTGGCGATCCTCTTTCTCAATCGCCAGCGCGCCGCCACGGGCGACCACCGACACGGTATCGCCGTCATTGATTTCTCCAGTAATGAGAGCCCGCGCCAGAGTCGTCTCCAGGCTCCGCTGCAGATAGCGCTTCAGCGGGCGCGCCCCAAAGGCTGGATCATAGCCCTCCTTGAGGATCAGCGCTTTCGCCGTGTCATACAAGTGAATTTTAATCTCACGTTCGGACAGTCGTTTTTCAATGGACGCCAGCAGCAAATCAAGGATCTTGGAAATCTCTTCCCTGACCAATGGCTTGAACAGAACTGTTTCATCCAAACGATTCAGAAACTCCGGCCTGAAAGCATGTTTCAGCTCGCTGAGCACCGCGTTCCTGACCCCCGCCCTCAAATGGCCTTCCGCGTCCACCCCTTCAAGGAGCATTGGAGCGCCAATATTTGACGTCAGAATCAACACGGTATTCTTGAAATCCACCGTGCGGCCCTGGGAGTCGGTAATTCGGCCATCATCCAAGATCTGCAGCAGCACATTGAACACATCCCTGTGAGCCTTTTCCACTTCGTCAAACAGCACCACCGAATATGGCTTGCGTCTCACGGCTTCCGTCAGCTGTCCGCCCTCTTCGTAGCCCACATACCCCGGAGGCGCCCCAATCATGCGCGCCACGGAGTGTTTCTCCATGTACTCCGACATGTCAATCCTGACCATGTTGTCCTCGCTGTCAAACAGCGCCTCAGCCAAGGTCTTGGCCAACTCCGTCTTACCAACGCCGGTCGGTCCGAGGAACAGAAACGATCCAATTGGCCGGTTCGGATCCTTGATCCCAGAGCGAGACCGCAGAATCGCGTCCGCAACCTTCTGCACCGCCTCATCCTGGCCAATAACCCGCCCGTGAAGAATCTCCTCCAGCCTCAGCAGTTTTTCACGCTCGCCTTCCATCATCCGTGCCACAGGGATGCCCGTCCAGCGGGAGACAATTTTCGCGATTTCTTCAGGGGTCACACTCTCCCTCAGCAGCGTATTCTCGCCACGTCCCTCAGATTCCAAAACCGCCTGAGCCAGCGCTTTTTCCAGCGCCGGGATGTCCCCATATTTGAGCTGCGCCGCCCGGTTTAAATCATAATCCCGCTCCGCAGCCTCCGCTTCGTGATGCAGTGCCTCCAGCTGTTCCTTCAGCGCGCTGACCTTGGAAATGGAAGATTTCTCACTCTCCCAAACCGCCATGAGGGATTTCAGCTCATCCCGGCGCTCAGAAATGTCCCGGCGAAGGTTGTCAAGGCGCTTCAGGCTCGCCTCATCCGTCTCCCTGACCAGCGCCGCCTCTTCGATCTCCATGCGCATGATGTCCCGACTGACCTCGTCCAGCTCCGTCGGCATGGACTGGAGCTCTGTCTTGATCAGCGCGCAGGCCTCGTCCACCAGGTCAATGGCCTTGTCCGGCAGGAACCTGTCCGTGATATAGCGGTGTGACAGGATCGCCGCCTGAATCAGGCTGGCGTCGTGAATCGTGACTCCATGATAAATCTCATAACGCTCCTTGAGCCCCCGCAGAATCGAAATGGTCTCCTCCACCGTTGGCTCATCGATCATCACCGGCTGAAAACGTCGTTCCAGCGCTGAATCTTTCTCAATATATTTCCTGTACTCATCCAGTGTTGTGGCGCCAATGCAGCGCAGCTCTCCGCGCGCCAGCAGCGGCTTGAGCATATTGCCGGCGTCCATGGACCCCTCCGTCCGTCCCGCCCCGACAATATTGTGAATCTCATCAATAAACAGGATAATGCCGCCTTCACTTTTGGCTACCTCATCCAGTACCGCCTTGAGCCGCTCTTCAAACTCGCCCCGGTACTTCGCGCCCGCAAGCAGCGCCCCCATGTCCAGGGAATAAACGCGCTTATTCTTCAGGTTTTCAGGCACATCCCCCCGCACAATCCGCTGGGCCAGACCCTCGACCACTGCCGTTTTTCCGACCCCCGGCTCACCGATCATCACCGGATTGTTCTTGGTTTTGCGTGACAAAATCCGAATGGTATGCCGAATTTCCTCTTCACGCCCAATCACCGGATCCAGCTTATTCTCCGTGGCCCGTTTCACCAGGTCCGTACCGTATTTCTCCAGGGCGTCGTAAGTCCCCTCAGGATTATCCGTGGTGACCCTTTGATGCCCCCGCACCGCCTGAAGGTGCTGCAGGAAGCTGTCCCGGCTGACCCCCCGCTGCTCCAGCCGCTGTCTCAGTTCTTTTGGCGCATGGGCAATCAGCCCCAGCATCAGGTGCTCCACACTGACGTAGTGGTCCCCCATAGCCTCCGCCTCTTGGTCCGCCTGGTTCAGCGCCTTGGTCGCTTCGCTCGAGAGCATGGGCTGGCTCCCCCCGCTCACTTTAGGTTTTTTGCCGATGGTCTCCCGTTCCACATTCTGCAGCCCACTCACATCGATCTCCATACGCTTCAATATGGATGGAATGAGACCTTGGGGATCCGCTAAAAGCGCCTCTAAAACATGATCCAGATCCACAGTCGGATTTCCGTTTTCGACACTTTGATTTATGGCGTGCTGTAACGCCCTCATAGCATTTTGCGTGTATTTTTCAGGATTCATTCAAATCACCTCATTTGTATTTAAAGAATTTGAGTTTCTAACGGTTGGTTTTCATTAATTCAAAATAGAGTTTTTCCAGGGACGGCTCAAACCCCGGCCCGCCTTCCTCCCTGCCAAAGTAGAGATTAAGCGACCGGTTGATCCACTTGCAGGTGTTGAGCAGCAGGTCCGCCACCTCTTCGCTGGTGGTTTCCAGCGCGTTGAAGCGGTATTGGCGGATGAACCGGGTGCCGTCGAAGGCCGTCACCGGTGCTCGTCCTTGATCTCTTGGAAGCAGGTTCATTCTATCCCATGCGTCAAGCGGCAGCGCCTCTGGAAGCGGCGAAGTCAGCATTCCGCCTCGCCGGGCCTCGTTGATTTTCAACACTTCCATATTGTCCAGCCGCATGAAAAAGTCCTTAAGCAGCGACAGCAGTGCCGCTGAGGTTGTCCTCGTTGAGATCCTGAGCGTCGCCGTCAGCCACTGCTCTGACATGCTGAACTGAATCTGAAACAGAATTTTGGGTTGATAACGGTAGGTCAGGGCTGTGCGAAATTCAACAGCGTTATCCGCAACATCCTGGAGAACAGACACTGTATGAAGCATGGCCATACGTTCATTCAGCATGCCCACAATTTCTGAAAAACGAATCGATGGGAGATCTATCCCATAATGCCTTGCCAGCAAGTCATCAATGAGCTGGGATCGACTCTTGCCAGTCCGCGCGCATTCTCTGTCCACCTTGGAAACTGTCGCGTTCGACAACACTAAGCTGATGATGCTCTTTGACATGGTCTCACCTGCCTTTCGCTATATCCTCAACTATATTTTGTCACCAAATTATTATTTTGTCAACGATATTATTAATTACAAATACAAATTAAAACAGGTGACGCGGACAAGTTTCGAACCAGTGACGCGGACAGCTTTCAGTTTGGGGACGGTAATATATTTGTAACACTGATCCCATTTTTCGCATTCGATCAAACCACTAAGTTCTAATGCTTATTCAAAAATAAAAAAAAAAACAGACCCAAAGGTCTGTTTGCAATAAACTGCTATGGTTTTGATTCCGCCGTGCCTTCTGTCACTTCAGCTTCAATGCCCATCCAAGGCATTTCTTTAAAATACGGCATCAACTCTGCCAGCGGAACAGAAATGACATTGTACACCGCCGCCTTGTCGTTCTCCAAATAGAAAAAGTTGAGATTATCTTCTTCAAAATAAATGCCAAGCCATGGCCCGAACTCGCTTGAGAAAGTTTCATCCGCGCCCTGAAGAAGCGCTGTAAGCGCCTTCTTCGACACCTCATCATTCAGGAACAAAGTCGATGCATTAATCTCCCTCGACGTTCCCGCAACAAGATTCACTGAAAACATGACATCATAAGTGCTCTTCTCATGAGGTTGAAGCCCTCTGATCACCACCGACAGAATCTCATCATCCATCCGCGTGATCTCATAGTCCAGAGTGACCTGATCCCCATCATCATTCGCCGATACCACATAGCCATTGACCGCTGAATAAATAGCGTCGTTGATCTCATTTTGAAGCTCAAGATCCCCCAGACCTTCTATGACAGGGTATCTCACCTCAGCCTTTTCAGATCGAATCCAGGCTTCCTTCTGTCCATAACTCGCTGCCTGAGACTCCCCTGCCATTCTGGATGCAGGTTCACCACCCGACAAATTTTCCGCACCCGCTGCCATCATACTCTGAACCACTTCGCCTTCAGCTGCCGTTTCAGCCTGATCCGCTGTGTACTGAGCCGCCTCTTCCGCCAATATACCCACGGTCGAACCTTCTGCTGAGCCTTCCGGCGCCTTCTTTGCTTCATTATTTTGAGCGGTGCATCCCCCAAGGAAAACGACCGCTGATAGAATCATCCCAAGCACTTGCATTATTTTTTTCGTTCGCAACCAAACACCTCCCTTACTCCAACATAATACCTCAAAAGGATTAAGAAAAGATTAAAGGAATGAAAGTAATTCAAATTTTGTTTCACTTCATTTGGAAAAGGGGTGCCGGAAAGCAGAGGAAGGGGGAATAGGCACTAGCCGCTGCTGCCAACTTATTCCAACAAAAGGAAAGCCGATGGCGCACCCGCGTCATCAGCCTTCCCACCTTTTCAACGGGCTATGCCCTCGTCAACTGATCAAACTCTTCCACCAACTCACCAAACAGTTCCAGGGCCTGATCCACCGGCGCTCCGGAAGCCATGTCCGCCCCCGCGCGCTTCAAAATCTCTATTGGATACGCGCTGCGGCCAGCACCCAAAAACTCCAGGTAACGCTCCGCCGCCCCCGGCTCCTTGTCCAGGATCGCCTTCGACAGTGCGATCGCCGCCGAGAAGCCCGTGGCGTACTGGAAGACGTAAAAGTTGTAGTAGAAATGCGGGATCCGCGCCCACTCAATGGCAATCTCGTCATCGATCACCACGTCCGGTCCGTAATATTTTTCATTCAGGCTGCGGTAGAGAGCCTTCAGACCATCGGCAGTTATTGCGCCGCCTGCCTCCACCGCCCCATGGATCTCCCGCTCAAACTCCGCGAACATGGCCTGCCGGAACACCGTGGTCCGGAACTGGTCCAGGTAGTGGTTCAGCAGGTGCAGCCGCTCCGCCTTGTCCTTCACGCGCTTCAGGAGATAGTCGTTGAGGAGCGCCTCGTTCGTGGTCGACGCCACCTCCGCCAGGAAAATGCTGTAGTGCCCATAAAGATACGGCTGCCGATGGTGAGTCATATAACTATGCATCGAGTGCCCCATCTCGTGGGTGAGCGTAAACACGCTGTCGAGGGTCCCCTGGTAATTCAGCAGAATATACGGCTTCGAGTCATAAGTCCCCCATGAGTAGGCGCCGCCGCGCTTGCCGGCATTCTCATAGACGTCTATCCAGCCCTCATCAAAGGCCGACCGAACCGTCTCCACATATTCTGCGCCAAGTGGCTCCAGGCTTTCAACCACCTGCACCTTGGCCTCTGAGTAATCCATCTTCTTCGTCACCGAAGGAATCAGCGGTACATAGAGGTCATACATATGCATTTCCTCAAGTCCCAGGATCCTTTTCCTAACCGAAATATACTGGTGAAGCTTTGGCAGATTGCGGTGAATCGCCTCTATCAGCTGGTCATACACCTTCACCGGCACATGATTTTCAAAGAGCGCCGCCTCTCTGGCACTCTTAAAGTTGCGGGCCTTGGCGAAAAACTGGTTCTTCTTGACCTCCGCTTGAATCAGGCTCGCCATGGTGAAAATGTGATCCTGATAGCACTGGTAGTAGGCCTTGAAGGTATTTTGACGAAGGGTGCGGTCCTGGCTCTCCATAGTCGGAATGAAATTGCCGTGAGTGAGCTGAATCTTATTCCCCTCAGCGTCTTCCACCACCGGAAACTTCATGTCCGCTGCGTTCAGCATTTCAAACACGGTGCTCGGCGCAGAAGCCAGATCCCCCGCCATGGCGAGGAGCGCTTCTTCTTTTTCCGAAAGCGTATGGGCTTTAAACCTTAAAATGTTGTCCAGGTATTGCTTATACTCCGCCAGCGGACCAGCGCCCATGTACAGGCTCATGATGGCTTTATCAATCGCCATAATCTCAGGCACCAAAAACGCCCCCGCTTCCTGGGCAGCCACGGACAGGGATTCCATCCTGGACACCAAGGCCTGGTGCTCGCCAATCCGGGTGTCTTCATCCAGCTGCATCTTCGCGAAGGTATATAAATTGGAGATCCTTCTGGACAGCGCCAGTTCCGCGTCAATAGCGCCTCTGAGGGTATCCGCGGATTTCCCGGTCTTGCCCTTAAATGCAGCAAGGGCTTCTATCAGCTCACGCGTCCCTGCAAATTCCTGCTCCCAGGCTTCCACATCCGGGTACATTTCCCGTATGGCCCACCGGTGCTCCGCCGGGATGTCTTGTCGCTGCGACAATGTGTTCACAATCTTTCGTCTCCTTCCAATTCCAGCCCGTCTGAGGTTTGCCCACAGCGACTGGCTTGAAAATTTTTCTGTATGTTAGTGTATACCTTGCAAAAGGACCTGCGAAACAAAATGATGCCAATTTTTGAGACTTTCTTAAGTTTCGAGTGGTATAGTAAAAATAGATTTTCATCTTTTGAGAACGAAAGGATCCGGTGAGATCATGAGACAAAGACTATTTGACCTATTGGGGCGACTCGGACTGTCAAGCCGAGTGCACTCATTCAGACAATTCACTTTTTCCAGCCGGTCAGGCAGCCGTCTGCTGTCCAGCCTTTTGATCCTTCTGATTCTAAGTACCTCAGCGCTGCTGGGGGCCTGTACAGCGACGCCCCCTGAGGAGGTTGAGACGCCGGCACCGGAACCATCGGCAGAAGAAGCCCTTGAAGAGGCGCTTTATAGCCTGATGGCCGAAGACGCAGAGCTCGACGTGGTCACGGCGGCCTGGCTGAAGGCCCTAGAGGCCACCGAGGACGAGCAGGTCAAGGACCGCATCACCTCCCGCTGGTTTGATCACGCCAAATACCAGACCAGCGTGCTGTCGCGGGCGCTGTACAGCGAAGACGGCGACACAGAGAGCCCTCTCTTCGACGTCTACAACACCCTGTTCGAGCGGCAGTGGGACGCCGCCAAGATCAAAGACATTGAGGATCCCGCGCTGCGCAGGTACTTCGAGGTCCTGGACCAGAGCTATATGCGCATGGTCGAGTACGGCGAATATGTGGGGCCGGGCTTTGATTTTGACCGCCTTTCAAAGCTCAGTGCTTTAGCCGATGGTTTCAAAACCTACTTCAGCCTCTCCGCATCCTATTACGGCTTTCTTTCTGAGTCCTACCAAACGGGCCTACTGCCGTACAATGCCTTCGTCGATTACACGCTGAAGGTGGAGGAAGCCCTTAAGTCGTCGACCTCGCCTTACCAGACTGTCTACCTCGAGCCGCTGCTGAGATGGTCCTACGGTATGCTGTTTTCCGGCACCATGGGAAGCGGTCCCTTCAACTATGAGACCAACACGCTGAATCCGGAGTTTAAGGATTTGCTTGTTGGTGTGATGGATCGTGCGCCAGACAGCGGCCTTGCAGCACTCGCCTCTTTGGTGACAGGCCTTCCGGAAGGCACTGACGCCTCAGAGTACGCCTATGTCGACGCAGTGCAGAACTTCAGGCGCTTTGGGTTTGCTTCCCCAAAAGGCATAAAAGCCATTTACAATTACAAGCACCCAACGTTCTACGAATCCCGTCCTGAGCTGTATGGCTTTGAAGACATGGCGGTCATGAGCACCATGGAAGGCAATTTGAATTTGATTATGGAGCAGCTCAAGGAAAAGGTCGCATGGGGTCAGAATCCCAAGGCGTCCTACAACCTGGGATTCTATCTCGAGTTCGCCAACGACCGGTGGGCCAGTTTTCAGCTGGCGGCGTCCTCCTTTGATCCGGAGACCGAGGTCAACGTCAACTTTAATGAAGCCGCGGTGTTCGATCTGACCACAGGCAAGAGAGTGACTCTGAACGAGTTTCTCGGGGATCCCAGCGGCGCGGCTGCAGACAAGCTTGAAGTCATCCTCATTGAGCAGGCCAAGCAATACATGGATCTGGCCTCCACCGTTCAAGTGGACATGAGCCAGCGCTTCAGCCTGGGAGAGGATTATATCCTGGCCACGCTGCCGCCAAAAACGCTGTCCGAAGCACAGGTCTATGATATGTTTGTAGATGTTCGGTATGGGCTGGCCTTTCCTGAAGTGGACGTCCGGTCGAGACTGCTGCCTTAGATAGGTGCCTAATATGACTTCGAAGAAAATAACCCCGCAAGGAGGCAACAACATGTCTGCTGCCAGGAAAACCATCACTGTTCAAGTTGGCTGCCGTACGGAATGGCGCGCCCTTGAGAACGCTCTAGATGTCATGGCACCCCTTGTTCCAGAAGCACTTGGCCCGTTCTCACAATATCACAGCATGACCCTGGAGGGCGTCGACCTCATTCTGTTTCAGGGCGGACCCTCCAAAACCGTGGCCGGCGCGGCTTGCCAGCATGCCCTGTCGGCCCACAGCCCTGACCTTCATGTTATGCTGGGGACTTGCGGCGGTGTCAGCGGGAAGCCTGCAATTGGCGGCCTTTTGTATGCAGATCGGGCGGCGCAGTATGATTGTATCGACCGCCTCTGTGACACCAATGATTTTTTCTACGAGGCCTATGATGTCCACATTGACAACCACTGGATCAGAGAGGTGTTGGAACCTTTGGGGTTGGTGAGTGGAACAGTTGCCACGGCGGATCAGGATATTGATTTTGCCGTCAGAAAGACCTTAATGGCGCATCATGCCGATGTCGCCGACTGGGAATCCGCCGCCGTCGCGCTGGTCTGCCATCACAATCACGTGCCTGTCCTGATTTTGAGAGGCGTTTCGGATATTCCTGAGGAAGATTTGTCCCAAGTGGATCAAGCCGAAAGCTTCATCAATAGGACGCCAGAGATTATGGCGGCTTTTGCCGGCTTGCTTCCGGTTATTGCAAAGCAGCTCACCCTGCGTCAACCCCAGCGCAATACCAGAATTCCGATGTATGCGAGACCTTTCGAGTTGTTGTGATAAGGATAAAGGTGCCAGTGGCTTCAGCCGCAGGCACCTTTTATATTTTGGAAGTCGGTGTCTGACACCGACTTCCGTCTTAAAACAGGACGGGATGCGCCGCATCCCCACCAAGGCCTTGGAAGATTTCCGTGCCCTCCACCGCCTCGTAATCCACCTCACAGGCCATCTCCATAACCTCAGGATACTGGATGCCAAAGTCAAATCTGGCGTATTTCCCATTTTCACTGTACATGTAAAACGAACGGTATTGTCCTGACTTTTCACCACTGAGTGTAATTGGGGCATGCACGGTGTGAAAGGCTTGTAGCAGAGTGCCATCGGATTTCAGGATCATCAGGGCGTCACCTTTAGTCGTGGTGAAATTGGCACCGTACAGCCACACAAGGGTTTCGGGGTTTCCATCCTCATTGAGGTCGACCTTGACATGCTGGTAATAGTTTTCTCCCAGCGATGCCTCAATGGCGAAGACTTGGATGGCCATATCTTCAATGACCTGGCTGGGTTTAGTTTCTGGTTTAAGTTCTAAAGGTACGGGGGCCGATGAAGCTTCCACTTCGGCTGATCCTGAAGCCGCCTCAACGGTAACTTCGGTCACCCCTTTCTCTGCCACCCCACTTTGACCGCAGCCAAAAAGAATCAGCCCGATGGTGACGACCAGCACAAGCAGTAAAAGGAGGCGGTGTTGGGGGTTGGGTGACCATCGGCTAAAACTGGTTTTTGGATTTTTTTCTTGAAAGTCCTTGTGGTATGGAATCAAAGCCAGGTTCTCCTTTTAAAGTAACGAATCATATAGACGGTGAGGGCGATGGTAATCAGCCAAAACACCGGATAGGCATAAGGCATCTTCAGTTCGGGCATAAACTCAAAGTTCATTCCGTAGACCCCGGTCAAAAACGTGAGCGGGATAAAAATTGTCGCAAAGACGGTCAGGGTGGCCATTATTTCATTGAGCCGATTGTCGTTCATGGTCAGCATAATTTCGATCAAGCTGGTGATCCCTTCGCGAAAATAAAGGGCGTAGTCCTCGAGGCTCCTCAGGTGCTCATAGAGCTCGCGCATATAGACCGACTGGGATTCCTGACGGTCCATCATCCGGTTTTCGAGGGCGTCGTGGAGGTTGTTGGCCGCATTTCTGACGGTGAACAGCGTCTTCCTGAAGTAGTGCAGGTCGCTGAGGCGGTCAGTCATGCGACTTGTCAAAATCATTTCCTCGAGGAGCTCGTAGCGCGCTTCCATCTCCATCATGACATGATAATACTCATCAATGATGCTGTCCAGCAATAAATAGACGAAGTATTCCGGGTCCATGGTTTCATCCGCTTCGCGGTAACGCTTGAGCACGTGGTTCACCAAGGCATCCGCGTTGTCCGTCATGGTCAGGATGGCTTCCTTGGTTTGAATCAACGTCAGCTGGCCGGTGGAGAGATGCATTTTGGCTTTTTTTAGCCGTTCAGCCAAGTCAGTCTCATCTACGGGCTCATCCACACCACTGAACTTAGGCTCATCCAGCATCAGCACCCGGGCAATGATCCCCTCGCTCTGGTGGTCAAAGAAGTACTGAGAATGCTGGCCACTCTCGACCTTGTCAAGCAGGACATCCAACTGCAGCCCCAGCTGGGCCGCGATGGACGACCAATCATGCTCCGATATCTGACCTCGAACATCGATCCAGTTGACATCATCCAGTGGCGCGTCCTCCGGGAGCAGGCGCCACTGGCCATTATGGTAGCCTCTGTAATAGACCTCACCTTGATGCTCGCTTTCGTTGATAAAGCTGCGGTTGAGTTTTTCCATGGTCATCCCTCATTTCAGGGTTATTTTCTTATAGGTGAGCAAGCACTCCGACGCGAAAGCTGCGCAGGGCGAAGCAACAACTTTGGGCGAAGCTTTTCAGACGCTTCAGTAGGCGCCCCAGTATCTGTACCCTTCCAGGTTCTTGATAAGCCCCCCGTTGTCCCCGCGGAACCAGTACAGAACCTCACCTTCCGCGCCGCGCCAATAAAGCGCGAGCTCCGGTGTTGAACCAAAATCCGCCAGCCACCCGACTATGAAATTCTCAGGGTGGACTTCGCCGCCGTCATCTACTCGCCAGCTGTAGAGATCCAGCTCCTTGACGTAATTCGCAGGAAAATAAGCATACCAGAGAGCGTCCTCTGGATCCCGCAGCACCAGCGTCAGCAAGGCCTGATCCGCTTGTGGTTCGAACTGAGCCAGATAAATCCCGGCGCCATTTTCTGCGTCATACAGATGCCAGAAGTGCTTCATGACCATCTTTTTTTCAGCTTCAATCTTTTTTAGAAGTGCCTGGTCCGCACTTGG
This sequence comes from Acidaminobacter sp. QWL-03, assembly GCF_058683855.1. Taxonomy (NCBI): domain Bacteria; kingdom Bacillati; phylum Bacillota; class Clostridia; order Peptostreptococcales; family Acidaminobacteraceae; genus Acidaminobacter; species Acidaminobacter sp. QWL-03. Next base: position 148,619 of record NZ_CM178752.1, on the reverse strand, counting down.
CATTCCCACTTTAGTCAACTTGTGGAAGGTTCTGTTGGCCACAAAGGGTGCCGTCATCAGGGTGACGCTGTCATTTTCCGGAATCTTACCGTTAGCTAGCCTATAAACCGCGCCGTAGCGCTGCTTGAAGTTGGAGGAGATATCCATGACGGTGTCGTTGGGACCCGGCGGTTGAATGCCCTCGTACTTGATCTCCGTCACTGCGCCACCCGGCAGCGTCAGGCTCGTGTACGCCTCGGGACTCAGGGTTTTCGGATCGCTCAGCATCAAAGCAAAAATCCCCTGCTCGTCGCCATATCCAAATTGAGGGTTGTCTTTAGGATCATGGATCAGCTGAGCTTCCGGCACTTCAGCAACTCCTTCCGCCGATGGTTCCTCAACCACCACCGGCGGCAAAGGCTCAACCGGTTCAGCAGGCGTCTCAGGTTTTTGACAGCCCGTCACCGTCATGGCCAGAGCGATCAGCAAAATTAGAAGTGTTGGTATCAGTGGACTTGAGGTTCGTCTCTTGACGTGGCGACTGTTATTATATTTTGTCGACTGGGCGGAATTTTTTTGAACTTCCATGGGCTCGCCTCCTTATTTTTGCGGTGATTCATTTCTGCTTGTCGAAGGTCAGAATCTGCTAATAATCACTTAGCACCATTATACGCTGAGTTTGAGGCTGTGACAAATCTACTGAGATGGAAAACGGTTTTTGAAAAAAAGGTCAAAAAATCTTAAAGCATTTGAAAATACCCGTTGACAGATCCTGTGATCTTGGTAAAATAAGTTTTAGGCAGACTTGGGGGTATAACTCAGCGGGAGAGTGTCACGCTGGCAGCGTGAAAGTCAGGGGTTCAAATCCCCTTACCTCCACCACATCTGTAAACACCTATTGATAAAGACCATTTATCAGCAGGTGTTTTTATTTTGCCCTCAAACCTTTGAAACAAGCGACCTGCGGGGTTTCTCGCAAGAACGCTTGTTTCACAATTTTTGCACTATAATGCCATATATGGTATATAACGCCTATTTTAGTGTAATTTACATATACTTAAATCGTTGAACATTTGAGCATAAGGGTGCATTCTCCGATGAATCGTTGAACATTAGGACCAATCGTTGAACAATTGAATTGAGGCCACTTTCAGCCAATTGATACTTTTCTTGAAATTGTAATTGGTGGATATTTTACTCGAAATATGATTTGTATCCTAACCATTTTCGATTCCATTATTTTACACAAAATATTAGCCTATACTTCATTTAAAATTAGCCTCACCAACTTAGAAGAAGAAATGTACTATTTTTGGGGCTTGGCTTGGTGGGTCTTTTTATAGTGTTTGATTTATATATCACAAATATTTTACTAGTTTGACATTATTATCATGGTGTTATGTTAACTTTTGGGTATAAATACAGCATAATGAATTGTCATTTGTTGTTAGAAAAAGTCATTTTTAATCGTACATTTTACTAATTTTGCGGCTAAGAAGGCACATCAAACATATGCATACCGGGGGATGATTATGTTTATCATAAAATACATTGATGTATGGATCTGGTAAAGCGAACCGACAAATGAATTTATACTGGAGGAGTATATATGTTCAAAAGGATCATTGCATTAGCGATGAGTGTTATTATCGTTTTAGCGTTGGGTCCTGTGTTTGCTGAAAAAGGAAACGTAACCAAAGAAGTATGGGATCTATCTGGTCTTAGTTTTGAATGGATAGTTGAAAATCCTAATAATGATGGTTTAAATGAGAGTCATAACATACTGATAAAACTATCTGAAGAAAATCCGGCACATTACATATTAACCTATAATATTGATTATAACGATGAAGATGGCTATTCTATGGGCGGCAGGTATTTCAAAGCAGATATTCCAAAAGGAAAAATTGATCTGAAAAACAAAACGGGAGACATCCTTGATTTCTCAGCTGAGTTGACTGGGATCACCTCAATTGAAGATGGTGACTATGATGGAGAATTTGAGGTCGTCGAAGAGACCAAGGACTTTGATATTCATGCAGTCATTGGAGATAAGACAAGTACAATGATGGAACAACATATGAAGGAGTCAGACATCAAAGTCAATTCAAAAATTAGAGGCAACCATTGGTCGGTACTTATTTCGGGTAATATTGATGGGAATGAAATTGAGAATATCGAAGGCAGCCTTTCAAAATTAATATGGTATACAACAACTATCGGCCAGGTAATTACTGAACCGGAACCTGAGCCTGAATTAAAAACTCAATCTCAAAAATCAAGTGTTATGAACACACAAAAGGGTAAACCTGAAATAGTTGAAGGTAGGATATTCCAGATGGTTGCCGCTTCAGGCGGTGAAGTGGAATATGAAGAGGGTGATATATCCGGATGGTATTCATACAGTTGGTACTTTGACATTTCATATGACAACTCAAATGACAAGTACCTAATCAGTATCAGTCAAAGCGACCATATGTTCAATGAAGTTTCAAGATTATTCACTTCTGAGATTCCAGCGTCTAAAATTGATATTCCATTGAGTTTATCCGGACCGGTAGTCCTTGATCTTGAAATAGAAGGAGATCTCACTGTGACAACTACGATTTGGCCTGTAGATCCAGATGAATCAGATATAGTACAGAATAAAGATTTTTTTGAGGATGTTACCTTGGATATTTATTTGGTTCTTGATTTGATAGAATCCGGTTCTGGAACTTTTGTGATGAAAGGATCAAATGTAGAATCGAAAATTATTCAGAAAGGGAGCAGCATGTTGTTTAAAGGGATACCAAGCGGGACTGTAAGCAGGATGCCTGGACTCGAATCTAGAGAAGACATAGGTACTGGGTACTTTGCAGAAGTAACGATTGGTGAATATAGGACTAGAACAAAAGGTGAAGCGATGGGATTCTAAGTTGTATAGTTGGTGATAGACTGATAAATTTCAGATCATATTGAGATTAGGAGAAACTGTTTTATAATTGATATGCTGATCATAAAATTATAAACAAAGGTTGGAAAGGTGTAGCTTATCGAAAGTATTAGCGGTTTGACTAGCAGGATTAGATAATGTGGAGACCCACTCAAGCTTTGGATGATATTGATCATTTTGGCTGGGAGGGTCTCTTTTTTATTGATCCGACTAATCTATCCTGAGTGGTTTTTTTCATACTATATTTTGTCGATTTTCTAATATTTCCCTCTTCATCTTTTATAACATTGCTTCTCTCTGCTCTAATGGCAGCGACTTTATCAAACACTTCTTTTGGGATGATCACTGGATTATTGCTTGTTGCTAAGTATCGCGCTTTCTCTCCACGATTGGTCTTGCGTTTAGTATTCAGAAAGCCTTCATTGAAGGTTTTCATAACCATCACATCACCCGTATATTTTTCATTCTGAAGTATGTTTTCAAGCGTCCTTTTACTCCAGTCTTCGCGACCAGTAGGCGATTTGATCTCTCTTGATTTAAGTTCTTTTTGTATGCCAACGACACTATAGCCTAAACTGTAAAGATCGTAAATCAATTTGACGACCTCAGCCTCTTCTTCATTTATGACTAACTCACCTTTTTCATTCTGATCATAGCCATAGCACTTTCGATTGAACATCTTTGAATTGCCGGATTCTACACCCTTTAGAATACCCCACCTAATATTTTCACGTCTTGACTTGTTCTCTTCTTCCGCTATAGCTTCCATGACTTCAATAACAAAGGTGTTCTTTCCATCCTTCGCGTATATATCGTCGTTTTGGAAGTAGATTTCTATACCTTGTGCGCGCAGTTTATTGATCGCATCAAGTGTTTCAACAGTATTGCGTCCAAACCGGCTGATGCTTTTGGTGATAATCATATCAAACTTATCTTTTGTGCTGTCTTCCATCATCTGCTGAAAAGCAACGCGTTCGGAAGTGTTCGAGCCGGATCTGATATCAATGTAGAAATCCACTAATACGTGACCCATCATACGATAAACTTCTTGAGTAAAAAATGATATCTGATTGGTCAAACTATGTAACTGCTCAACTGAATTAGAGCTGACACGGCAATAGATCACTACTCGAAGGGTCTTTAGTGGAAAGGGTTGAGATAGAAATACACGATTCACTTTCGGATTTGTTTCCATACCCAAGACTCCTTAAATTTCAAACCGGGAATAGCCTAATCAAAGCACCATTTCTGATAGAAGTACCACATGCAGTCGAAAACACTCATTATATAAATCCAATAATTTGATTGAATTTGCTTATCAAATGCATGAGGCAAATTAATGAGACATTTTATCAAAATAGTTTTCCTGAATTTGTTTTTTGTATTTCTTCGGAGAAATTCCAAATTCATTATGGAACGATCTTACAAATCCTGAATGATCGTTAAATCCGCAAAGCTCGCATATCTCATTAATGGAATACTCCTGGATCAACAAGTCACGTGCGTACATTAGCCTTTTCTGCTGTATATATCTACGAATCGTAAACCCAGTACTTTTTTTAAACATTCTCAATAAATGGTATTTGCTAATATAAAACCTGGATGCCAGATCATCTAGTGAAATTTTATTGTTCAAATTCGAATTGATGTAACTCAAGACCTCATTTATCTTACGATTACTTGAAATATCAATCGATGAATCACTGAGTGAATTATTTAAATACAAAGTATTCAAAGTCACCATCAATTCCATAAATATCGCACTCTTGAGCAAATCATTTCCATAATCTTCAGATAGCATAGCTTTTTCTAAATTTACTATGAGATTGAGAATTAAAGTCATCAATTTGCTGCTGACTCTTAGTATGTTATTTCTATTCTCATCAGAAGTATCAAAGCATTTTTCTAGGTTTGTCTTCTCCGAGCTAATATTTCTCAATAAATAAGGATTAATCCAAACGACAATTCTCTCGTATGATTGATTTTCTTCTGGCATCGGATAATGTACTTCATTGTTACTAATGAATAGAATATCCCCTGATTTCAAAGCGTATGTTATACCTTCAACAATAAATTTCGCATCACCTTTGAGAAGTATATATATTTCATGGAATACATGACAGTTCCGCTGCCCAGAAGATCTACTTTCACCAGACTTCCTATGAATTTCAAAGTCGCTTGTTAGCATCATCTGACGAGAATACTGCACTTGATATTTCTCCATATAAGTTACACCTCCTCGCTTCCCAGTTGATAACATTTGATTTTTACAGATATACAATTAATGCATCAAACACATAGCAATTTGTGCATATTTTATAGCAATATGAAACAATTTATTTTATGAAACTTGAAGTATCATAATATCATGATCTGCTTTTCAAAATGCTATACTAAGGAGACTAAACAAATGCTTATAGAAAAAATCAAAATAAAAATGATGTCTGCATTCGAAACGACTATACCATCAGAGATTGATCATGCTCTAAACGTTTTAGATAACGCCGAATTAATAATGGCTGGCGAAAAAATTAGCGGTAGAACGCGCGAGTTGATATCCGTCACTGCTTTACTTCATGACATTGGTATGATAAATGCAAAATTGAAATATGGATCCACATCGGGTCCTTATCAAGAAAAAGAAGGTCCCTCGTCCGCAAAAATTCTTTTGGAAGATGAGAATTTAGATGAAACGGAAATAGAAAGGATATGTTATATTATCGGGCATCATCATACATTCTCAAAAGTGCATGGTACTGACTTCATAATTTTATGGGAAGCAGATATGCTTGAAGCGTTAAAAAAGATGATTGGAAAAAATAACAAAGATAACATGAAAGCAGCAATCCAAAAGAACTTTCAAACTAAATCCGGCATTAGACTAGCTGAAAAAATACTATTAGATCGTATGTTTTAGAATTGATGCAGCAAGTGTTTAATTTTCAAAATATTCCATGTCAAAACGCAGATCAACCAATAATAGCCTACTCAAAACGGTCAAAAACCAAAAAACACTCTATACCAATAAAATACACCGGTTCTCAGAGCCCAAACATTAATTTTAATTATTTTCTCAGAGTCAGCCCCCAATTATTTAAGTAGATTCTTAGAATCAGTTTAATTGAAAATCGGCCCAAATTAGCCTTGTCTGCTCACATCCATAAACACCTATTGATAATGAGCATTTATCAGTAGGTGTTTTTATTTTGCCCTCAAACCTTTGAAACAAGCGGCCTGCGGGGATTCTCGCAAGAACGCTTGTTTCACAATTTTTGCACTATATTTCCATTTTAATCATTTTAACCCTTTTGTAGTGTATTTTACTTAAACTTAAATCGTTGAACATTTGACCATAAGGGTGCATTTTCCGAGGAATCGTTGAACATTAGGACCAATCGTTGAACAATTGATTTTGGCTAATTTCAGCGGATGTCCAAATAATGGAAGGCGCCGCCATTTCACAATTATGCGTTTGGGGGCTAAGTATTTTGAAATTGCTATATATTAACAAAATTTTTAGCCTATGTACTTAGGAGAATAGCCTCATCAAGATAATTGCGTTTTATGTTCTATTTATCAGGCTCTTTAGTGGTTTTTTTCATGCTATATTTAGTTGCCTTTCTTTTAATTCCATCCATATCCATTGTAATGTTACTTCTTTCTGCTCTTATAGCAGCGACTTTTTCAAATACATCTCTTGAGATTATCGCAGGATTGTTGTTTTCTATCTTAAACAGGTCTTTTTCTCCTCGGTTTGTCATACGCTTACTCACCGGAAAACCCTCATTATAGGTTTTCATAAGGATTGCATCACCGATGTACTTCTCGTTCTCTAGTATGTTTTCGAGTGTCCTTTTACTCCACTCCTCACGACCTGTAGGGGATTTGATCTGCCTTGCTTTTAGTTCTTTTATGATACCGACGATACTGTAGCCCGATCCGTACAAGTCAAAAATCAATTTGACGACCTCAGCCTCTTCTTCCTGAATAACTAATTCTCCATTTGCATCATGAATATAACCGTAACACTTTCGATTGAACATTTTTTTGTTACCAGATTTCACAGCCTGCATAATACCCCATCTGATATTTTCACGTCTTGATCTGTTTTCTTCTTGAGCAAATCCTTCTATAATCTCCATGAGAAAAGTGTCCCTATCTGAAAGCGCGTGCAGATTCTCATTTTCGAAGTAAATTTCAATTCTTCGTTCACGTAATTTTCTAATTGCTTCAAGTGTTTCTAGTGTATTGCGACCAAAACGGCTAACACTTTTGGTAATGATCCAGTCAAACTTATCTTTAGCACTATCTTCTATCATCCGTTGTAAACCAGTACGAGTATCTGTGCTCGATCCAGATTCAACATCAACATAGATGTCCACCAAATCCCAATCATATCGAAGATAGGTCGAGTAAGTATAAAATGATATCTGCCTAAATAAGCTGTTTAACTGATCATATGTATTAGAGCTGACGCGACAATAAATTACTACTCGAGTGGTCTTTGGTAGTTGAGGCCTATCGATGCGTGTCACTTTCGGTTTTGTTTCCATTCCCAAGACTCCTTAGAATTAAACCGAGGATAGCCTAGTCAAAACGAATATATTCAATAAAACACTTTATACCCATAAAATACACCGGTTTACATAATCTAACCATTGATTCTTATATTATCTCTGAGAGACGTCTTTCGATTAAAAAGCAAATTCGTCCAATGGCTTTATTGGAAAATCGGCCTGAAATAGCCTCAACCTCTCACATCTGTAAACACCTATTGATAAAGAGCATTTATCAGTAGGTGTTTTTATTTTACCCTCAACGCGTTGAAACAAGCGGCCTGCGGGGATTCTCGCAAGAACGCTTGTTTCACGATTTTTGCACTATAACGCCATTCATGGCTTAATATCCCTATATTAGTGTGTTTTACATTAACTTAAATCGTTGAACATTAGAGCAAAAGGGTGCATTTTCCGACCTATCGTTGAACATTAATACCAATCGTTGAACATTTGAATTGGAGCCGTTTCTGGTGAGTTGATTCATTTTTAAAGACATTTTCTTAACTTTTTATTCCACCGAATACGATTTGTGTCCTAACTATTTTTAACCCCATTATTTTACATAAAATATTAGCCTATACCTCATTTAAAATTAGCCTCATCAACTTAACGCTTGCAAATTCTCTATTTTTTAGGTTCCTAAGTGGTTTTTTTCATACTATATTTCGTCGTTTTTCTAATATTTCCCACTTCATCTCTTGTGATATTGCTTCTCTCTTAAGCATATTACACCTTATAAGAAGAAGAATAGTAATATACAGCCAAAAGACATAGTCCCCTCAATAGAGGATCCTATGTCTTTTTTCAAACCTTATTCTATGTATGCCACTGGGCAAACACTGATGCATTTCCCGCAGGTATCTGCCATTTCCAGAGGTGTGCTTTCCGTCATCAGCGCCTGATTTTTGTTGAGCTCATCCTGACAATCAAACTTTTTGAAAGAGTTCGTCTCCAGAGCTTGAACAGGGCATATTTTAAGGCAAAGAGAACATGACCCATTTTTCATATATAAGCATTTATTATCGATTGGTTTAATATTCGCCTGTAAAGGTGCAGACGTGATCACCGTGCAAAAGCGTCCAGCGGAGCCCTTTTCTGTGATCAGCAATCGGTTCAGACCAAAGGCACCCAAACCTGCAATTGCAGCTGCGCTTCGGTGTGACCACATGGACTTCAAATCCTTCGGATCGTAGGTATGTGTTGCCTGAATCGTTTTCGTTGAGTAGCCAAGCTTTGTCAGATAGTCCGCCACCGCTTGATTCATCTTATCGAAATGACGGTTAATTTCCTGATATGCTTCCGACCATAGAAAGGAACCATCCACCACAGTTTTGGGTTCCATGGCAACCGCTTTTGTGAAAGGAACAAAATAGCTAATCACACTTTTGGCATCCGGCAATAGTTCTGTAGGGTTTAAGTGCCAGTCTCCAATGATCTCTTTGAGTTTTGAATATTGCTCATCTTCAGCTGATGAAAAGGCAATGATGGGACTTCTGAATAAATCAGGTCGATTAAGTTCGTTTAAGCTGTCAATGATTCTTTGTTGTATGCCATTTTCGAGACTTTCATTCGCTCGCATAAGACAAATCCTTTCTGCTGTACTCGTTGTATTTTTGTTAAGTACATAGTACGACAATATCTGCATAAAGTAAATGGACGAATCCTGCCTAGTGATACAACCAATTACAATAATTGTGATGTATGCTCTATTTTTCAGGTTCCTGAGTGGATTTTTTCATACTATATTTCGTCGTTTTTCTAATATTTCCCTCTTCGTCTTTTATAACATTGCTTCTCTCTGCTCTGATGGCAGCGACTTTATCAAACACTTCTTTTGGGATGATCACTGGATTATTGCCTATTGCTAAGTATCGCGCTTTCTCTCCACGATTGGCCTTACGTTTAGTATTCAGAAAGCCTTCATTGAAGGTTTTCATAACCATCACATCACCCGTATATTTTTCATTCTGAAGTATGTTTTCAAGCGTCCTTTTACTCCAGTCTTCGCGACCAGTAGGCGATTTGATCTCTCTTGATTTAAGTTCTTTTTGTATGCCAATGATGCTGTAGCCATCTGGCAATAAAATAGAAATAAAATTGATGATTTAGCGATTGCTGCTAGCCACACAAGCTATATGACCTACAATTTTCTTACTATCTAGATAGTACACCCCCTCATAATCAGCCCATTTCTTTGTTTCATGCGTACTGCCTTTTGATAGATACTTTTCGATTTTGACCCGCCAAAAGATTCGTAGGTTGTTTTTTTCTAACCAACTACAAAGTACATCTTTTCTTATTAACAACTGATTATTAACTTCATTATTAATGCTTGGATTCATACAAACTAGGTCGCCATTCAAATAGTAATTACCTGTTTTCGGAGAACTTTCCATATTCATACTACTTGAAATATAGCCTGTTGGGATATCAAATGCGATAGTATCTTCTTTAGAAAAATCAGTTCCTTTTTCCCAGATATTGCGCTGTGAAGTCTGCATCACTTCGATTGTTTTTCCAGTTTTCAATCTTACTTTTTCCCAATCAAGAGCACTATACATTTCTAGATTATCTTTATACGCAGGTGCCCAATAATACTCTCCAGCGAAAACACTATACCAGTTTAGCACGTTCATTTCAGTCACATCAAAAGTGTCAGGTTTTTCATGTTCAGTAACATAAGAGAAAATATACGCTCGCATAGACTTTTTATCTGAATCATTATTATCAGTAAAGTCAGCGGGAAATTCACTCCAATATGGATAAGAACAAAATACCACCCACTCAACACCTTCTAAATCAGTTAACAATATTAGCTTATCATTAATATCTAATTCTTCATTGATCCATTCCGCACCGTCTTTTTCAACTGGAAGATATTCAAAATTACTTAACCATGATTTTGGTGGTTGTTTGTAACTCTGTCCTTTTTTATCACTAATTAATAATGTAGGATCTATATCACGAACATTAGGCTTCCATGGTCCTTTGTAAGATACACTTTTTTTGTCATTCCACCCATTATCATCTTCCAAAAAGTAGTTATCCGAAACCATTGCTAATATCTCATGAAACACAATCCACTGATATTTTTTCCCTATTCTTTCAATACGATTACTACCTCGGCCTTCATAGTGAAGCATTTGTTTGTCATGAATATTTGGATCATAGCCAAGTTCGATAATTCGTGCTAGACTCCACTTTTCCATATTCTTGATGTTGATCCCTACAAATTCATTTAGAGCAGACTTGAAAATATATCTACCAAAGTCACCATAATTCTGACCAGTAGCCATTGAAGAGCAGATACTTATTAAACCATAATTATCAGTATACTTTTCACCAAGGAGTTTTATATCATCATCAGATGGAATATTCTCAGGCATGAGACTTCCATAAGGCGGAGTAATCATTGACTTAATATGATCAAATTCTGTCTCATCATAATTGCCACAATGAATACTATACTCGACAATTCCTCTTGCATAATCTCTAATTAAAATGTTTGGGAAGACTGATTCAGATTTGAAAAAGATTTGAAGAATAAAGTCACTCAAAGCCTTCACTTTATCATTATTTTTTTCATAAACAACTGCTCCGTAGGCAGCTGCGAATATTCTCTCTTTAACGTATATATCCTCTACCATTTGCATTGTTTTCAACAGCATAGTGAATTCATCAACATGACCTAAATAAATACAGGTTAAACCTTTTGTCGATCTGTCTCTTAAGGCACGGTTGGAAGAAGAACAAAACCAACTTAGGGTTAAACCAAGTAAATACCTTGTATTGCTATCTATTGTATTTTTTCTTTCATTTCTCCAGCTCCATTTGACTATCCGTTTGTAAATATTATTCTCATAATCGTCATACTTCTTGTTAATATGTGGTGTCCACCAAGCATCCAATTGGGACATACTTTGTGATTGCAAGAAATTTTCAACGATAAATTCAATATTAAAAGGGTGCTGCGGAACTGCAGCTACCGGGAGTAACTCATCTATAATTAAGGCCTTTAAACCCAAATCTTCCTTTGAAATATCAATCAACCACATACCAATCTTTGAAGCATTGTGAATTTTAGTTCTCCACTGAAAACTTTTAAGTAATGTTCTAAGCATTGAATGGGTAATTTTGCTGTCCGGTATGCATTCAATGATTTCTTTCTCAAATTTTTCAGGTAAAATTACCGCAAGCAATTCAAGCATGTTGCGGTGAGCATAGTGCCCATTGTTAAATAATTTATTAAAAAATGGTGATGATTCCATAAACCCTATAATATCAACATCTTCAGGTTTCTGTCTTAGCCAATAAATCAGCGTATTGTAGTCTCTCATGCGGTCATATGCAAAACTTACTTTTTTCTCAGGACTTTTATAACCAGAGAAAGATCTAAAAACACCCTCCTTTATTAGTGCGTCGACAAAGCTAAAATATTCAGGCGGCGAGGAAATTCCTATGCTTTTACTTACTGAGGCCTCAATCTTTTCTTGAAGTTCCAAATAGGAAATTGCATATGATTCTGATAGAGCTAACGCTTCTGCTAATTGTTCAATCGCAACATTTACTAATTCTAATGACTTCTCGTATTTGAATTTTCTATATAGTTTTTCATTTAAATGCTTCATGTATCCATTAAGAACCTTTGGCAACGAAGGTAGTTTTTGTGTATAACCAATATCCTTACAGGATTCACAAAAAAGTTTAAGGAAAAGCGGGTTGTTAAACTCATTGTTGAATGAGGGTATTTGAAGTTCGAGACCATAATGTTCAAAAAAATGTTCACACGCGAAATCATATTCATCATCAAATCCATAATGCTCAACCACTATCATTTTTTCGAGACATTTTTCAGGTATGATATCTTGAATATAGTCTGTTCTTACGCTCAAAGCTATTCCTATCCAAGGATAATTTCTAATCTCAGTTTCGAGTCCAGCGAGATATTTTAACCAAATATCAGTCCCTCCGCCTTCATTTAAAGCATCAATAGCAATTAGGACACGCTGCTTGTAAGATTGTCCGATAGAATTGAGCAGCTGGAGTAGCGATGTGAAACTACCCGTGTACTGCATCCGTTGTTTGATAATCTCTCGTGGATCAGTGGTTCTCGAAAACTGATCCCCAAGAAGTAGCACAGATGGAATTCCCCTTTGAATTTGATTGAGGCAAACATCCGCTAATAAATGGGACTTACCAATGCCAGGCTCTCCATGAATGATCATGAATGGATTATTAATGATCTCACCATACCTGGAAAAAAGATTGCTCCCTTCATCAACAATACTTAGCATCCGGTTAAGTGTTTTTTCATAATGAGAATTTTTAAATTCCGTTGGTTTGAGATTGTCCTCAATCTTACTCCACATGGATAATACAACTTCTTCAATGGTTTTAAGGTTGTTTATCAATTCTGCATAGCCAAAAACTTGCATCTCATAATATGATGGCACCTTCAAAGTGTGATAGATTTTACCTAAGTATACTGATATCTCAACAAGTTCTTTTGATATATCAGTAATTTTTTTAGTGTATTCATGAAACGCTAATACATCGTCAGCTCTGCGCTTCAAATCAAAATGATACTTCTGTATAGTTTTTAATGGGCGCTCATTGCGGATCAAATAGTCGAAGTATGAAGATATCTGCAATGTAATATTCAATTCGGGTGTATAGCGTGGCCCCAAATCAGCGAGTGAAGCGTCAAGACTATTTTTGAAATGTTCAAAGGAAAATTCATTTCCATGGAACCAATAGTATCTTAAGCCTTCATTTTGGTGCTTAATTAACATATCATTTAGATATGATTCATCCCAAAGTTCAATTTCAATCACTTTATCCCCAGTAGATAATTCTTTCTTCCATTGTACAACTCTCTCATGCCACTTCGTTCGCGCGCTTTTAACTGGTCTACCAGCTTTGCCAATATAATGAGGATCAGGTAAATTGAAAGGTGCTGCAACAATATAGCTAGTCATTGAAGGGTGGTTTCTTATTGCAGTTTGTATTGATTTATCTACTTGGTCAATTAAATCGTCAATAGTAAAAACATACTTGGCTTGCCAACCTCTTTCAGTACCATCGACCATTTCCCAAAAACACTCTACACCACCATCAGGAGTCCCCAGTCGAGTGAATCTCTTGTTATTGTTGCAACTTTCACGCCTAGCAAGTTGGCAGACCAATTCCTCAAACGCACAATTTTGTGAATTGTTATGTCCGCGGATGTTTCTCCAATTAATCATGTGTGAAATTATCTCCCTTCTTGATTAATTTCACTCAACTCAAAAAATAATCGATACGCTCCATCTAACATGCCACAATAGTGATCATGGACCATCAAAACGAAATTTTGCATTTTAATATTCTACACATTGCTAACAATCAAAGTGGGTCTCGCCTGCAATCAGTATTTATCAATTACTCAACGATTCTCATTTCGTCAAGCAATGGCTTAAAGACTTTCATCAACATAGCAATGTTGTACGAAAGCCAGTCAATAATATCATACCAATGTTCTTCATGATTCAGACCATAATCGTGATATTGGACACAAATTCGACACGCTCTTTTTCCGGGCAGATCTTGCCAGATTAGTGCTCCCGTAAAAACTGATTCAACTTCGTTTTCTTTTGATTTCAGTTTTTCATATATGCGAGTATTCCGTTGTTCATCACCTGTATCGATATATAATTCAGCTCGCGCCCCGTCCATAAGGATTACTGGATTGAACAAGATTCCACTATGCCCGCTTGCACCTGTGAGCCAGTTATCTTTTGTGGGCGAAACATTATTGTAAATACCCGTTCTCGCTCTCAAAACAGGCAATGCTTTCTCCCAAAATATATATCGTATCTTATGGCGTGTTGCTTCCTCTTTTGATGAAATTGTTTCTTCCTGTTTCTTTGCCGTCAAACGAATCTGATAATCACCAATATCCTGAATTGGAATGATCTGCTCCACGTCAAGATATAGCTTCTCGCCGTCTTTATAAGGTGTCACTTTAATACAGGTAATATCAACACCATGATAGTTGCGTAGCCAAAGTACTGTGGATGTTACTTCTTTTCTAAAGTTTGCAGCAACGAGGATAATACGCTGATCGCCCTCTGCTGGGTTCAATCGTATGCTTTCATAGTCTTGCCCGTCATAAAACTCAGATATTTTGTCCTGGGCGTTTCCTTCCGTGAGATATCGCTGATAAACTTCAGAAATCTCGCTTTTTGTCAAAGTTGCACAATATGAAACGTATTTTAAGGCTTGCCAAACAACGTCCTTACCCGAATCGTCCAGCTTGTTTTCAATGATAACTATCTTTCCACTTTCATCTAAAGCAAGTAAATCGAGACGTTCGTTTGTGTCAGGAAAACCATCAAACTCCTTTTGAATTATAAGGAGGTTTTCGCCAAGGATGCTGGGGTTATCAGCAATCCACTCTTGCAAGTCATAACGTTCAGATAGCTTAAGCTCAGAAAAAGATTTCTTTTCAAGTGAAATCGCCTTTTTGTTTTGTGTATCAATCAAAAACATGTCTTATCATCCTTTTTTTCACTGGATATTCACTACGAATTCATTTGACATCTCTACCCAAATAAATTATCCACTTAACAGGCTACAACTAGATCACAACCTCGTAGTCTTACATAAAATATCTGTAGTCATAGATAGACCCTTCATACTGGGAAAGCAATCTGCCGATTCTTGCTATCTCATTTGATGAATCAATAGTACATGGCAGTTTTGAGTACAAACCGAAACTGTTCCAGTTCATTTTCGACAATCCAAGAATTTCAGTAGCAATTTGTGACATCGTACCATTACCATGATGTTTAACAATTTTTAGCGGGAGAGGTATAGTTTTGCCTCCTTGAATATATCGACAATTCGGATTCCGCACTGAAGGTGCGATACCGTGAGTATACAAATACATCGTATTGTCATTCAGAGGAAAACACAAGCCACGTCGAACAGGGAAACCATCAATCATATCTGTATTTTGAGTAAACTCAAAACATTTTAAGTCATCCTCAAGTGTAATTTCCAAAAGGTCGATGTCTTTAATGCCCGCACTTGATAGGCTTGTTACTAAGCCCATGATTTCGTCACGACGGAACGGTGTCCGTTTGTGAATAACCACGCGCTTGGGCATTTCAGAAAACGATTTGTAAAACAACTCCTTAATATTTAGGCCAAGACGATAAGCCTCATCTTCTGACAAATAGGGGTTTTTCTTATGGTCAAAGGTACAGTCATCAATTTTGGATAGTTTGTATTTCATTCCTTGCCCATCCGCCGAGTAAACATGGCTACAACCAACCACTACGTTGGAACTGCTCCCGGTTCGGTTAAGGCTGTAGCCAATACCTGCAAAAGCCGTATCATTGTTAATGCCGGAAACAACCCAAGGTATGCGACTCGACTTCACATATATTGCTAATGACAAAGCCCACATTATCTGACAGTTCATAGCGCTTTCTAATGTTTTCTCTCGCACAAATTGAGTAGCAATATTCCTTTGTGCAGCATATGCCTTAACATAGTCGTGCAAATCAAAGTTTTCGTTTTCATCAACATAGCCAGTTAGAGGATCGTATTCTTTGGGAATGTAAATTATTGCGACATCCACAGATGAAGCACTTAGTCGGTCAAGACTCTGGCAAAGCGACTTTCCGAGTTGAACAGCAGTATCATTAATATTGTGTGACTGCGGCACCGTTACATCTAACCATGTATTTGTATTGGGTGTAGGTATGTACAAATTTGTTTTGTATGCCTCAAAAAAGCCCGAAAATGGTATTACATACTCTAAGTTATATTTCACACCTTGCCGTCTGTTCAACTGATAAAGAAAGCTATAAAATCTCTGATTATGCGCCGATGGGCATATTACACCTAACGAAATAGAAGAACGTAGAACATTGTTGTTAAGCGAATAGTCAAAAGGTGCGTTGTTTATAAGTCCACGCATAGGGTGAAAATCAGTCACCATCCGTTTTTGGGCTGGGTTATAGAATATCAAGTCAGTATCGCGGCATTCCGTACCTCTAAACACAATCCGATTTTCACTTATTGTTTGAGGTAGTCTAAATTTATAGGGAGAACCATTCGTTGCTCCGAGGATTGCGCTATTTGGGCGAATATTGAATACAAAACTCGTTGCTGAGTTTGGTGGAAAGTTTGTCTTTATCCCATATGTCCCGAATAGACGATTAACCCATTTGTCAATGTATTCATAAACATTTAAGTTTGGTTTTCCCAAATTCACTTCGGCAGTAAAACTGTCGGCGAATAACTTTTTCTCTTCACGACTTAGGTTGATACCCGAATCGTACATAAATGTCGGTGTCGCCGTTATATATGTGTATTTCGCATCAAAAAATAGGGCGAAACGAACACCTTTGTATCCTATTATTGTACGAATGCCAACCTGCTTATTGATTTTTTGGGCCGTGTCCCAAACCTTATCCTTGGAATATGGTAATGAATTTACTGTTCCTACTATCGCAGTAATCGTTTTGAGAAGCAGTTCGTTATACGAACCATTCCTCATTGGATTTTCGCGTGTAAAAGGAGTCAAAGATAACTCACCAATTATCCTGCCGCTACATAGATTCTGTATTTTGTCTTTTTCACCCCAGGCATATAAAAATCCGTTAAGAGGCACAGCCATAACACCATTAGAGGCAAGGCTTTTACAGAAATCCCACGGCTTTTCGCCTTGATTGTATTTAACTTGAAATTGGTAACAGTTTTTAGGAAATGTAATTGGAAAGACATTTGTATTCGCTATTTTCCCAATTTTTGCGGTAGATTTTTCAAATTTACTGTTGGATTCATAAACCGGAGATCCTAACTCCAGTTTAATAGCGTCAATTCTGTGCAAAAAATCAGCTGCTTCACTCATGCAATGGCGAGTAAGGCAGTACACTGTTTTATCAAATCCGTCTGTAGCTACATAATAAGCGCTACGCCCATTATCATTTACTGATTGAATTAAATTCTTTACTTGTACCGGGACATTATTCCCGTAACCACACCAAAATAGCTTCCCATAGCCCTTTCCCATATATGCCGAAGTTAAGGCATTCATAAGCGACTTGTCACGACCGCTATAACCGATGACCAGTAAATCTCGGTTTGCCAACTCATGACTAAGTGTACTAAGGAATACCTTGTTTTGTGAGTCTAACTCAGATGCTGTGTTTTTCAAAGCACCATACTTATAATCACCGTGTAAGCTGATGCATAGTAGTTCACCAGCTGCATCACCTCGATAAATGCGATCAGATGTCTCAGCAGTCACTTCAATCGGAGTGAGCTTATAGTTATGAGCACATTTAAGCATAAGACCATCAAAGTTTGTGGTCCAGACGCTCTTAAATAAGCCGCTCTCAGCGAGCAAAGCTATAAGATGATAACCTATGCTCGGAATTGCCCCAGCTACCAATTGCTGAAAATACTTCCGGCGGTCATCAGGAATCGGATATGCTTTTTCAGCATAGAACGAGTATTCTTCGTCAGAACCGTTAGCGGGGAACCCACCATTGTTATCAAGCCAGCGCTGAATAGCACAGCGGACACTGTCAACTTTGATATTACTATACGTGTCGACAAAGGATGTATTTTGCGACAGAAATATCTCTCGTTTCCAATCCCAGATGCAGTCCGAGGCAGACGGAACACCAGATTCAACAGATGCCCCGGCGCCTAATAACAGTGAATGTGGAGAATCTTTATTCTGTTTAAACGAGCGTAACAACTCATCGAATGTCAACGTCAGCATTTCTAACCTCCTCCATCAACAATTATAATCAGCAATTCAACTCAATTAAAAAATGATGTTAAGATTAAGTCAAAAGCTCAAGCGACTTATTCTTAACATCATTGTATCATTTTTACATATTTAGAAATAGGAATGATAGGGAATTTCTCAACTTAATTATGTGTAAGTAGATTTAAGAAACTACTCCTTAAAGTGCTATTTAAGGTTTAGTTGAGCTAACTAATCTGTTTTGACTTACCATATTTTGAAAACTAATATAGTGAGTTGCCCTCAAAAAAAAACATTCGTAGATTTGTATAAAAATGCTCGAAACCAATAATTATTAATGGTTTCGAGCATTTTGTTTCTTTATGATTCCTTATATCAATCAATTGCACTCTTTTACAAATATTCCGTTCCCGCTAGAAAAATCACTCTGATCTGTCCATCTACGCCAACCTCAATATGACTTAAGGCCTGAATCATTAATTCGTATGGCAGCTCATCAATAACTCCGACTTCTCCTATCAGCCTCATCAACTCTTTGGCTCGATATGCCTTTAATATGTCATCCCCTTCTATAATCCCTATCCACTGGGCTTCATACTGCTCTTTATTCTCTACGAGATGGTTCCAAGCGTCTATGAAAGCATGCTTAGGATCATCACGATTTAATCTCTTTTGATTAATACAGTCGCACCCTGCTTTCTTTGGCCGACGATATCCAGTTCTATAGTTTGAACACTCATAATAAGTTGTCCCTTTATCGATCACTTGGCAAGATGTCTTTATCACAAAGGCATGATTGCAATAGCCACATATTATTTTCCCCGTAAGCGGTAGTGTATCTTTGTATTTAGAGTTTTGATATTTGGTCACAGAATGATCTTCACAATATCTTCTCCGCAGCTCAATTTCTAATTGTACGCAATCCCAAATTTCTCTATCGATAATAGCGGGATGACTGTCTTTACAATAATATTGAGGTAGCTGGCCCTGATTCTTAACTTGCCTTTTATTCATAGGATCAGGTGTTATTTGGCGCTGAAAAATAATATTGCCACAATATTTCTCATTCAACAGCAACTTATGAATATGTGCTGGCTCCCATGCTTTACCTCGTATTAGCGGTATCTCTTCTTCATTTAATTGATCAGCAATATTACGAACACCGTTTCCCGCTAGAAACTCTTTATAAATCCTTCGTATAATGGCTGCTTGGTCTTCAATAATGACAACTTCACCCTTTTTATTCTTTGAATATCCAGTTATATTGTCCCATGCAATTGATCCGATATCTCCCTTTTCAAACTTTCTACGTTTACCCCATTTGACGTTCTCCGAGTGAGAAATGATTTCCTGCTGCGCGAGTGCCGCCAGAAGCGAAAGGAGCAGTTCACCTTCTTTTGCTAGAGAATGTAGATTCTCTTTTTCAAAATAGACATCCACATTGAGCATTCTTAGCTCCCTTATACACTTTAAACAGTCTAGTGTATTTCTTCTAAACCTCGAAATGTTTTTGGTAATGATCATGTCAATATGACCATCTCTTGCATCCTGTAGCATGCGCAAAAATGAATCTCTATTCTTGATACTTGTGCCTGAAATCCCCTCATCGGAATAAATCCCTGCAAAATCGTATGCCGAATTGCTTTTAATCATAGTCTCATAATAAGATATCTGAGCGAAGTAGCTATCTAGTTGTTCGTCACTATGTGATGAGACTCTACAGTATGCAGCAACGCGCTTCTTAACGCTCTCATTCTTCCTTTCTATATTCGCTAACGGGTATAAGACAGTAATTTTTTTTGGACTTACCTTTTGAACCATCTTGTGATTTCACCTCCATAATAACTATGGGTTCTGTGATTGGCTTTACCTTATGCAGCTCCATGATTTTTTTCTCTGGCACATTAATACCAATGCAAGCGGATTTTGTATAATCTCGAAACCTGCCGCAGCACCAGTAAACTAATCCCCTGTGATTTGTCGTATGGTAGAGAGACGATCCACAATGCGGACATTTGAGGAGTTTTGAAAATGGGTACCGGTTACTTCTCGCTTTTCTCATCACCTGAACCTTTTCCCAGTTCTCCCTGGGTATAATTGCTGGATGGTGATCCTTCACAAAGTACTTTGGAAGTTGTCCTTTATTCTTTACTTCCTTTCCATTTTCATTGACGTATGACTTTTGCATTAAAAGATCACCACAATACTTTTCATTGGAGAGTATCCGTTTAATTTTGTCTTTCCCCCAAATATTTTTACTAAAGGTTGGCATCCCTTCTTCGCGAAATTCTCTCACTATGTCATTTATTGACTTACCACATAGATATCTTCTATACACTTCACGGATTATCCATGCTTGATGTTCATCGATTTCGAGCTGGCCTTTATCATCATTGCGATACCCTACGAGTCGATTTGCACTTATTTTTACATTTCCGCGCTTAAATCTGTTTTTCCATGACAATTTATTGTTCTGAGTTGTCGATCTGAGCTCTTCTTCAGCAAATGCGCCAATGATAGTTAGCATCATCTCCCCTTCTGAACTTAGGGTGTTGATGTTTTGTTCTTCGAATATCACACCAACGCCAATGTCTTTAAGGTCGCGAACGACCTGAAGCAGTACCAGTGTATTTCGCGCAAACCGCGATATTGATTTCGTGAAAATGAGATCGATTTCTCCAGCCCTCGCCCTAGAAAGCATTTCCTGAAAACCAGGACGATTTACATTTCCTCCTGAAAAGCCTGCATCAGAAAACACGCCAACAAATGAATACAACGGGGAATTAGAAAACCTCCGCTGATAATATTCAGTCTGGTTGCGTAAAGAATCTAGCTGTTCTTCACTGGGTGTTGAAACGCGTACATATGCACAAACACGAGTCAGGCTCGGAAGCGGCAATGGCATTTTCTTTTTAGTAATCTCTGTGATGATTGGTTTTTCCATGACTTCTCACCTCCTCAAAAACGAAAAATTACCTCACCGCTACACGTAGTAATCGCTCAGGTAGGGTAATAAGTCAAGTTATATGGAACTTAAACCCGTAATCGTCCAGATTTAAAGCATGATATAGAATAATGTATTTAGTTAGGACACAAACAGTCGGCTAGAGACTGAATTCCGGCCATAAAAATCAAAAATAAGCCCAGCTGGGCACAATTCCCATTTTGCACCCCTCAAAACAAAAATGCACCCTCCCCTTCCTTCAAATCGTTGAACATTTGAAAGGGAGGGTGCATTTTATCAATTGTTGTGGGTGTTTCCAGAAAAAAATAACGGTGGACTTCCTTACCAAAAAAGTCAAAATCAACGAAGGCGAAGCCCCACGATACTACGTCCAGAACAGCCACCCTGCCATCATCTCACCAGATGAGTTTGAAGCGGTGCAGGTTGAACTCCAGAGGCGAAAAAAGCTAGGCCGGCCAAACGGATGTCAAAATCCACTTTCTGCAAAGCTTGTCTGTAGTGAATGTGGTGGCTACTACGGTCCAAAGGTCTGGGCTTCCAACACCAAGCATCGTAAGACAATCTGGCGGTGTAATGATAAGTATAAAGGGGTAAACAGATGCTCTACCCCTTATGTCACAGAAGATGAAGTTAAAGAAAAATTTGTAAAAGCGTTTAATACCCTCTTCGGAGTTAAGGAAGAGCTCATCAGGAACTGCTTAGTAGCGATCGAACACCTCGCCGATAATAGTAAGATCGACGAGGAAATCGATAAACTACATGACGAGATTGCGGTAGTCGTCGAAGAATCGAAAAAAGCGATTTACGAAAATGCTCATAAAGCCATGAGTCAAGTCGAGTGGGAAAAGCAGCATGAGGCTTACGTCGCGCGCCATGAGAAGGCGACTGAGAGGGTTAAGGAATTAGAAGAGATGAAGAGCGAGAGGCAAAGCCGGAGCTGAATATTTCGGTTGAGCAGTGCACCCTTCACGCTGATTTAGAGCAATCATATCGGTAAATCAGAGCAGGCATCACGACAAACAGAGCAACTCATCATTTCGACTTTATAATAGAAATATGCACACTTCGTTGTGTAAATTTTTGTTGGAGGTCGATAATTGTGGTGAATTATCGAGAAATCATCAGACTTAAATGCCAGCATCACAGTAACAGTCAGATTTCTTCAAGTGTTCGCAGCTCCAGGAACACGATCGCCGAAGTATGTTGCCTTGCTGAAGAAAAGGGTCTTTTAAAGTGGCCTTTACCTGAGGATCTGACAGACGGCGACATCAGAGGTATTCTTTATCCAGGTAGGATTAGCGAATCAGGCCGAAAGATACCAGATTATGCTTACATTCACAAAGAGATGGCTAAACCTGGTGTGACACTCACTTTACTATGGAGCGAGTATTGCGAACAATGCGAATCAGAAAAATCAATTCCATACCAATACACCCAGTTTTGCGATTATTACAAGGCATTCGTTTATAAAACGAAAGCAACAATGAGGATTAAACACAAGCCAGCTGAATTATTAGAAGTTGACTGGGCCGGAACCACCTTATCAATCATTGACGATATAACAGGTGAACCCCATAAAGCTTATGTGTTTGTTGCAACTTTGCCTTGTAGTTTGTACAGTTACGCTGAAGCCTTCACCTCAACAATTACAGAAAACTGGGTCACTGCCCACATGCATGCATATCAATTTTTCAGTGGAGTAACAAGAATACTTGTCCCTGATAATTTAAAAACTGGCGTTATTCAAAACACGCGAAACGAGTTAGTCCTCAACAGAGTTTATCAAGAAATGGCAGAGCATTATGGCACTGCAATTATTCCGGCTAGACCATATTCTCCAAAAGATAAGCCAAGTGCTGAAGGAGCTGTCGGCGTGATTTCAACTTGGATCATTGCAGCATTACGCAATAGAAAGTTCTTCAGCCTAAATGAATTAAATATTGCCATTGGAGAGAAACTTGAAGAATTCAACACAAAACCGTTTCAAAAAAAGAATGGAAGCAGGCTGACTGCATTTGTAGAGGAGGAACAATCCTATCTACTGCCATTACCTGCTTCCATGTATGAAATTGCTGTCTGGGCGAAAGCAACCATACAACCCGATTATCTCATAACTGTGGATGGAAACAAGTATTCAGTTCCATATGAGTTTATCGGAAAACAGGTGGACATCAGATATACAGGAAAAGCCATTGAAGCATTCTTCCACAACAATAGGATAGCCTCTCATACCAGAAAGTTTGGAATAAGTGATCCGGTTATACTGCCAGAACATATGCCTGAAGCTCACCGGCAATACCTTGCATACACTGCCACAAATTTTGTTGAATGGGCAAGTGAGGTTGGACATTCTACGGAAACCGTTATGAAAGCGCTCCTTGCAGCAAACAAAGTGGAAAGGCAATCTTACTCCTCATGTAAATCCTTAATGAAGCTTGCAGATAAGTATTCCGTGGAACGGATTGAAGATGCCTGTTTGCGCGCGCTTGCATATACACCAAGTCCCAGCCTTAAAAACATACAGATGATCCTTAAAACAGGACAGGATCGAGTAAAACCTGAAAAGGATAAACCAGCATCTAAACCAAGTGGTGGTCAATATGGCATTACAAGGGGTGCCGCATACTACGGAGGAGGTAAATCAAATGATTAACCAACCTACCGTTGAGAAACTCCATTTAATGCGGTTAAGCGCCATGGCAGATGCATTTGAAAATCAAAGCAGTGACCATTCCTACGACGGCCTGACTTTCAATGATCGTTTTGGAATGATTGTGGATGCAGAATATCAAAAAAGACGATCCAGTAAACTTCAAAGGGCAATAAGAACAGCATCTTTTCGTTTCCCAGATGCATGTGTAGAAAATATCGAATACCATGCGGATAGAGAACTGGTGAAATCTGAGATCCTTCAACTGTCAACTTGTCGCTACATATCTGATGGACATCATATCCTGTTGAAGGGTGCTGCCGGCAGCGGTAAGACGTATCTTGCATGTGCCTTAGGCAATGCAGCTTGCAGAAGCTTTTTTAAGGTCAAATATATCCGATTACCAGAACTGCTGAATGATCTGACCATTGCGAAGGGAGAAGGGACCTATAAGAAGTTGATCAAAGCTTACCAGAAGGTTGATTTGCTGATCCTTGATGAATGGCTGCTCAAACCGCTTTCAACCGATCAGGCTATGGAGTTGTTTGAAATCATTGAAGCAAGAACAAGAAATGGCTCAATGATTTTTTGTACTCAAATCGATCCGCCAGGGTGGTATGAACGAATTGGAACCTCAGAAGACGGTACTGTTTCTGAAGCGATTATAGACCGTATAAAGCATAACTCATATGAGATTTTCATCAAGGGTAAGATGTCAATGAGAGAGCGTCACGGTTTGAAATCCAACAGTATTGGAGGTTCCTACTAATGGATATAGAAAATTACAAAGCAAGATACGAAGAGCTTCATGAGATTTTTGATCAATTATTGTCTGCACACCAGCAAGTTTTGATTGAGATAGGAGAATTGCGGACTGAGAACGGGATTCTGAAAAGCATTTTGGATAAGCAGGGTATCGAGTTGCCAGCCAGATATGATGATTTTTAACCAATTCAATAAGTAATCGTGGGTATGCCACTTCGGTGGCATATCCATTAATAGTATGACCTGCTCTGTTCCCGAAATAGGTGCTCAAATTTACCGAGATGCCTGCTCTATTTCACCGTGATTCCTGCTCTACGCGAACGAAATATTCAGGAGCCACACGCTTAAAGGATTTATTCGGGATATTGAAGGCTGTAGCGGGGTACTTGATGAGTTTGATGAAAGGATCTGGACTTTGATAGTTGAGAAGGTGGTTATTGGGGAGGATGGGGACTTGAGATTTTGCTTTAAGCGCATAGTCCGCTGAATAGTTTAACGTTTTTCTATAGTTAATATTATCCATTTTTAACCGCGGATAAAAATATCCTCTGGTATTCCAAGATACCTCATGACGGCTTTGACATTTGGGCGCAGCGGCTCGTTGAAACCACGATGAAGGGTTCCATTGACTCGTATCGCTGATGTTTTAACAGAAAAAAAGATACGGAAAATAGCCATCAAGGAAGGCCTTGTAAGCTTCTTATCTCCAGGTCCCATAATGGTTGCTGATTCTTTCTTCATTTCTCTTCGAACAACATGTTCAGCAATACTCAGTACAAGCATCAGGATCAGCATCAAGTACCCAAGGGCTTCAACGCGTCTTGGGGAGTCCACGTAAAGTGCATTGACAAACTGTGGCGACTTCAAGAATTGAAACTTTCGTTCGACGCCGCCCTGCGTCTTGTATTCTCGAAGAATCGCTTCTCCTGACAGGCTTTGGTCTGTAGAAACCACCACAAAGATACATTCCTTGTTGATGCACCGCTGGATCTTCTGTTTATCCTCTCGAATCGAAACAATGACGGAGAAGATGCTTCGCGTTGGATTTGCATCAGGATTCTTGCTGGGCCGCCCAGGACGCTTGATGATTTCCTCCGTGATTTCAAGACCAATGTCATGATACTTGATTTTACTGATCTCAGACTTCATCAACGTCTCAATCTCAATCTGTGCATCTTCCCGGCAGGCAAAAGTTCGTTTACCTAAACGTTTCACCAATGTTTCCAAGGATTCGCGCTCTTTAGTAATACGCTTTTCGACAGTTTTACGCTTTGAAGCCTCAAGCTTTTCGGAATAGCACACAGCCATCTTCATCGGAACATCATGATAGACGCATGACTCCGACATTATGCGGTAGATGGAAGGCTCTGTGGCGGTTTCATACTTGTAAACTGGCAAAGTGTCCAACTGATCCAGCGCTTTTTCAACCGCACGCCTGCACTCAAGGACATTGTCAGGCATACGTGTGATGATCTCAATCTGAAGACGTTTGGCCTTTTCAAGGAATTCACGCGTAAAAGCTGCGCTGTCCGCGATGTAGAAAAATGGTGTCCCGTCACTTTCGAACTGATCTCTCAAATGTGCAGCACGTTCAAGGTTGTCTACGTTGTAGGTTTTGTCGCTGAGATTGCCTGAAAAAACCTGGCCATCAATGCAAATCCCTTGAGTGACGCCCATTCCATACATGATTTGTTTTTTGTCAGGACGATGTTGTTTTGAATAACCGAAGGTAATGTCAACCGCTCCAACTGTTCCTTCTTCAGTTTCATACTGGCCCCACATCACCTTAGACGTGGTATCAAAGTTGACGCTGCCCAGCCGTATGCCATAATGTTTAAATGCTTGAACTGCAATGGCTGAGAGGAGATTTGCACCGCCTGCTTGCTGCATCAGGTCCAAGAATCCGCCGAATCGGTCATCGTTGAGTTTGTTGCGATCTATAGAGCAATTAAAAAGGGAATCCAGATCAATTCTTTCAAAGTAGTCGCGAATCCGATACAGTGGGTGATGCTCATCAGCCATCGTCACCAGCATCATCTGAGCGAGGTGTCCGTATTGAATGTCAGTAGGCCTTCCGTTATGCGAGGTCAAGTGTTCATCGAAAATCTTGCCTAATCCGATCTGCTCACAAATCCCAATAATTAAACCGGCTTTGCCGCTGTAGTAAGGAATAATTTGTTCAAATGAAAGACTCATGGATTCACCTCGAAATATTTGATATAGCTATATTTCGACACAAATCACAAAATTCCTTTTTGAATAATTTGGAAATTATAAACTTTTTATTTGGTAATATTAGTTAGGCGGACTATGCGTTTAAGGATGGGACGGAGGTTGAGGGGTAAAGAAAAAAAGCCACTTGCTCAATCATGGTGACTAAGCAGTGGCTTATAAAGAGGGGATGGCAAATTTAATAGTTTTTTTCATTGAACAATCCTAAGCAACATACTTAAGTCAAATAGCTCTACCAACTAATCACAACAAACATCAATGATAACGTAAATGCAAAAGTGAAGGTCACAAAAGACATTAAATCATTTACAAAATTTTCAATTTTAGCAACAATACGTGAAAAGCAGTCGCAAATTTTTCATATCAGTATGTTTGTTCAGTCTACATGATTGTAATTCAAATGACGTATTACTAATTTAACAACGATTGGTATTAATATGAGTTGAGTTAAAATTCCAGGAATCCCTGTAACAATTGAGGTTAAAAGCGCAGCCAACTTCGGAACTTGAAGATTTAAAATATTTCCTGCAAATATTAATGCAAAGGCATATGCAATTCGCCCAGAAATCATTGCCCCAATTAAAGAAATCATTATTCGTTTCGGGAATTTTGTATAAAGAATCCCTGACATTAAACCATAAACCCCTAATTCAATCGTCATAAGTGGCATTATTGGAAATAATTTTGGCATTCCTGTCAAGGCAGTAGAGATCGCAGGCAATACCAAACCAACTAGTGCACCGAAAGGCGCCCCGCACAACATACCAGCCAAAAAAACAGGTATATGCATAGGTAAAAGAATCGGACCGCCAGGCAAACCCGTTAAGTGGAGTAAGGTTGGCAAAATAATGCCAACTGCTATTAGAAGACCACCTATTACTGTCTTTTTTGTAGTTGAAAATTGCTCTGATGGTAATACACAAATATTTTTCATATAGACTCCTTTATAATAGATTTTATAAAAATCGTTTCTTAAAATTCTGTTAGCTTTCTTCATTTTTTTCTTAAATGATATTGAATCTGATATTCTAGGATCTCAAAATTTATTATCATCAACTGTTGGCATAACATGTTAGTAATCCATGTTCTCTTTTAATACATGATTTAAATCCTAATTAAAGAATTACGGGAAAAGCTAATGGAAAGATGATTTATCCACCGCACACTATAGGAAAAATTGCTATGTCGTCGTCTTCTTCGATTATTGAATCCAGTCCATTTAAAAATTTGGAATTTTTCCCATTAATCAACACTATGCTCTGGTTATATAATTCAAATTCATTTACTTCCATCTTCTTACCAAAATCAAATTTTAGAATCATAAATTCAAACACATTCCGTAACACAACTACATCTTCAATATTAAAATATTTTTCATTAACAATTTCACGATATGAAGCAAAAACACGGATTCTCATCTACTCATTTCCAATCTATCTAATTTACTCTATATTAATGAATTTTTTTTACTATTTCATCAATTATATTTTGATCGATATCAAATACAACTGATTTGGGCTCGAGTTTTTCACTACGCATAAAATCAGGTAATTTATTGTCTACATTTGTTAATCCCGCCAATTCGTTGAACTTAATTTCATAGCCATTAATCTCTTTGCCTATATCAAAGTATTGATCTGGTGTAAGTTTTAAACCAGTATATGCATTAATTAATTCTAGGAGAGCATTAAGTGTTTCATCACTCGAATTCACTGCATAACTTGTAAATCTACAAAGCCCAGTATTCTCCAATGCGGTCGATTGGATAATACTATTTATCGTTATGTCAACATGTTTTTCCTTTTCATTTTTCATAAAAACGGTACAGCTTGCACCTGCAGTATGATCCGCGCCCATCGGGGAACTACAATATACCAAGCCCATCCCAGTTAACGGACGAGGATCGTACGCAGCCATGGCTTGACCTTTTACTTCAGGTACTCTAAGGTTATTGAATACTTTACCTGTTACTTTCGCACCCTGACCAATAATTCTACTCAAATAATTCTTATTACTATACATTCCATTTAATATTTCTTCACAAGCTCTGAAATTTCCGAATTCTATTATTCCTGAATCCATTGCAACTCCTAAAGCTACCCCGCATTCAACTGTATCAACACCCACATCATCACAAATTCTATTTAATCGAGCTATATCATCTAGATCGCCAATTCCTAAATTTGAACCTAGTAAACATACACTTTCATATTCAAACCCACCTGTAATATTCTTCCCTGATTCATCAACATAGACGTTTGAACATCTAATAACACAACCTGGCATGCAACTATGACCTACTTGACCACCTCTTGCTTCTAGAATCTGATTCATTTTTTCTCCAGAAATATTATCAGCATGTTCGAATGAGCCTTCCCTGAAACAATGCGTAGGCAGTGCGCCATACGCATTTACAATATTCACCAATACATTCGTGCCATACTTAGGAAAAGACTTCCCCGATACGGGGTTTTCCATTAATTTACTTACAAATAATTTGTTATAGATTTTTGCTTTTTCTTCATTAAGTGGTTTAATATTTTCAGTGCCATTGCCATCAATTACAATTGCCTTAATCTTTTTTGATCCTAAAACTGCACCTACACCGCCTCTTCCAAATTGCCTAGTAGGATCACCGTCTTTATCTGTAACTGAAATACAGGAACTCAAAAACTTTTGCTCACCAGCAGGTCCAATAGATAAAACTCCAATTCTACTGCCATAAATATCTTTCATTTTTTTTGTTGTTTCATAGCAACCTAAACCAACTAAATCTTCTGCGCTTTTTATTGACACATCTTCTTTGCCAATATATAGATAGACCCAATTGTCAGCACTTCCATTTTCAATAGCAAGTGCCCGAATTCCAAGCCTACCAAAATACATTCCTAATGTGCCACCTGAGCTACTTTCTTTAATTCCACCAGTCAATGGGCTTTTAGTACCTAAAGATACTCTTCCTGAACTCGAAACATTAGTCCCCGCAAGAAAACCACTAGAAAAAAATATTTTATTATTTATTCCAAGCGGATCACATAAAGGGTCAATTTCATCCAAAACTAATTTTGATACTAGTCCACGAGCAGATAAATGCTGATATTTAACAGGTAAATCTTCGCTAACAATATTATTCTTTGATAAGTTAATTCTCAATATTTTCATACTTCCCCTCCTTGGAAAGACGTTATATTTCTAAAAAACAGACCATAATTTCTAATCTCCTCTTTAGCAAAATTCAAACTAATAGAACCTAACGTGTATTTGAAGAAGTAATCAGAATAATGCAATATCACTACAATCATATTAAATATTCATTGATCAACAAATTTAATGTATTGAGAGTCTATCCGTTCTCCCAAATATAATGTTTATCAGTATCTTCAAAAAATTCATTAATTATTTTTTCTGTAATTATTTTCGACATATCTTCTATGGTATTTGGCTTATGGTAATACGTTAAAACTGGGGGAATAATTATACATCCAATTTGCGCTAATTCTAACATGTTTTTCAGATGTATGATCCCTAGTGGAGATTCTCTGGGTACTAGAACTAATTTACGTCTTTGTTTGAGAGTAACATCAGCTGCTCTTAATAATAAATTATCAGAATAACCATGATTAATTCCTGCCAATGTTTTCATACTACAAGGTACAATAATCATTCCTTCAGTTCGAAATGTCCCACTAGATATGCTATGTGATATGTCATCTGGATTACAAACATAATCAGATAACTCGTAAATTGAATTTATTCCATCAATAAATTCTAGTTCAGCTGTTTTAATAGCTGATGGCGTAGCAATTACAAATACTTCCCAGCATTTGGCTAATCTAAATGTCTGGATTACTTCTTTTGCCAGAGTGATTCCAGATGCACCACTTATTCCTACAATGATACGCTTTTTTGTCATAATTGATATCACAATATTGACGATTCGTCATCTAGATAATCGTTTATGTCAACTACATCATAATTAGGTATCCACATTTTTCTATACCTTTCTCTATCAGCTGCTAATGGAATTGTAGCATCTATTCCCATTTTGTCACTTACACCCTCTTCTGAGGACGGATCAAGTTTATTACCCATCGCTGACTTGATGATAAATACGTCTTCACTAGCTTGTACTCTGTTTGCAATCGCCCATTCTACATCATTCAAATCAAAGATGTCAATATCTTCATCAACAACTACTACATGTTTAACTTCACTACTACTTGCTAAGGCTGCAAAAATTGCATTTTTACCTTCTCCCTCATTCTTTTTTGAAATTGATATGACTACATGATATCTACAGCCACTCGCAGGAGTTATATGGACACCTATTGCACTTGGAACTGCTTGTTTAATCATTTGAAACATTGTTGCTTCTCTTGGGATTGCTCCTAATAGCAAATGCTCCATAGATGCAGGAATAATTGTATGGTAAATCGGATTATTTCTATGAGTTATACAAGTGATTTCAATACTATGCCGTTTTCCCATTGGCCCATACGTCCTCGGATATTCTCCAAAAGGGCCCTCATCAATCCTCACATTTGGGAGCATCTTACCTTCGAGAATGTACTCACTTTCAATGGGAACTTCAATATCAACGGTTTCACATTTCACCATTTTTATGGGTGATCCGACCAAACTACCAGCAATTTCGAATTCGTCTACACCAATTTTTGTCGTTGCTTGTGAGGCCAGTAATAAAAGAGGATGTGTACCAATTACTATAGCTACATCTAAAGGCACATTGTTTTTTTCTGCTTTATTAAATATATGATTGGTGTGTCTTGGTAGTAATAATGCGCCAACGTGATTTCTGTCTTTTATTTCATGTCTATGTATTGCTACGTTTCGAATTCCAGTATCTGGGTCTTTAACGATAAGCATACCTGCAGTTATGTATTTACCACTATCTTTTTCGTGGTGAATACAAACTGGCATAATTTTTTCAATATCAATATCTTCTGCAAAATATTTATTTTCTTTAATCGGCAAATTTTTATTTTCTACAATCTCACATTTTAAAGGCGAGGATAAGGCATAGGTAAATTTTTCCATCAATTGGTCAAAAGTCAAATCAAGTGATTTTGCCATCATTTTTCTAGTGCCCGCTAATCCAGTTATCACAGGAGTTTTATAACCTTTTACGTTGTTAAATATTACTCCATAATCTGGATCCAATTTTTTACCAACACAAGCAATTTCAAATTCTGGACTTATCTCTTTTGATACAGATTTTAAAGTACCTTCTTTCTTCATTACTTCTATCCAATCTCTAAGGTTTAATTCCATAATTCTTCTCCTCTTTCGTTATTACCATTTATTGTAATTTTCGGACAACTTAGCATTTGTATGTTAGCACTAGCGGCTATCAACTGTATCAGAATGACATTTTCTACTTATCTTTATTTAATTTTAAAGCGCCTCTTCAAGAATTGCTTTAATTTGCTCTTCACTGGCTCTTCGGCAATTAAATTTTAGCTGCACACTAAGCAAAGCATCTTTAGCAATTTGATCAATTTTTTCTTTTTTAACACCTAGCTCATTCAGTTTGCTTGGTAATCCGCAATACTTAACTAGTTTCTCAACGGCATCTACAGCAGCGTATGCATCTTCATAAAGGTCATTACTTGTTTTATCTATTCCAAATGCGCGAGCAATTTTAATGAATTTTTCAGGTGAGGAAACATAATTAAACTTTAATACATATGGCAACATGATAGCGTTTGCGATACCATGCGGGATGTGATAATGAGCACCTAAAGGACTAGCTATAGCATGGCTAAGTCCTAAAAAAGCATTATTAAATGCAATTCCAGCCATGAGTTCTGCTTGCATAACATTAGTTCTTGCTTCTAAATCTCCACCATTCATTACTGCTCTTGGCAGATATCTGTACAACAAACTCATCGCTTCTAATGCTAAAGCATCAGAAATAGGTTGACTAATTAAAGAAGTATATGATTCTATGGCATGTGTCAAAGCATCTAGACCAGTAGCAGCAGTCAATTTTGGTGGTAGTGATAAAGTAAGTTCAGGATCTAAAACTGCAAAATCTGGAACAATTAAGTTACTTGTAATTGTAAATTTCGTATTAGCATCTAAATCAGATAACACCGCAAAACATGTTACCTCGCTACCTGTTCCAGATGTAGTTGGTATTGCAATAAGTGGGATTCCTTTATTCTTAACTTTGTTAACTCCTGCATAATCTTGTAATTTTCCTTCGTTATTGAAGAGCAAACTAACACCCTTAGATGCATCAATTGGACTACCCCCACCAATTGCTAATATCAAGTCAATTTCATTTAGTTTTGCATATCTAAAAATTTCTTCAATTATTTTAGTGCTTGGATCTGATTCGACCTTATCAAATATGTAAATATTACAATCAGTTTGATTAATTATTTGAGTTAATTTATCTAGTATACCGGCACTTACAACGCCTGGATCAGTAACTACAATAACGTTTTTACTCTTAAAATTACTAATCAGGTCAGGTATTTTTTTAACTGAACCCTGTCCAAAAATAATCTGGGAATTTAAATTAAATGTGTAATTATACAATCATTTCACCCTCTAATCATATATTATTTGTCATATACAACATATTCAAAATTAATCATACAGATACTAATCTGTACTATATTTTTCATAATGAACTAATTATTAATTATCTTAAGAAAGTATATGGCAAAAATGTAACAACATCAGGAATATATGTTATGACCAATAATACAACAATACTTACACCTACCCATTTCCATATTGGTTTTATTAGCCTATTCAAGGAAACTTTTGTGACTGACGCGGTAGTAAACAATGCTACGCCGACTGGTGGAGTTATTAGTCCAATTGTCAAATTTAGGCACATTACCATTCCAAAATGAAGTGGATCTATACCTACTGATGTAACTACAGGAAGTAATACTGGAACCAAAATGATTACTGCAGCAAATGTCTCCATTACCATTCCAACTATTAATAAGAAAATGTTTATTAATAAGAGTAAAATGTATGGATTATTTGTTAAAGATAACATAAACGATGCAATCATCTGTGGAATCTGGTCAAGTGCCATGGTCCATCCTAAAATATTTGCTAATGCGACAATTATCATAATTGAAGCACTTGTAATTGAAGTTCTTTCTAGAATTGGAGGAATATCCGAAATTTTTAATTTTTTATACACGAAAAGACCTACAAGAAATGCAACGAACGATGCTGTTGCGGCTGATTCAGTAGGTGTAGTTATTCCACCAAGTATACCGCCTAGTATAATAACAGGTATTAACAATGCTGGAATACCCTTTAAAACACTAACTGCTTTTTCTTTAGCACTTGCTTTCTCTCTAACCGGCCAATTGGAGTCAACTTTTTTACCAGTTATGAAAATTAATACCATAAAGGCAATTGCCATGAGTAATCCTGGAACAATTCCTGCAAAAAACATGTCCCCAATTGAAATTTGCGCTGTTACTCCAAACACAATAAATACCATACTCGGTGGAATAATAGGTCCTAAAATTGAGGTGGCAGCAGTCAAACAAGTACTGAATTCTTCATCATAACCATCTTTATCCATTTCCGGTTTCATAATTCTTCCAATCAATGCAGCTGCAGCATTCGCTGAACCTAATAATGCACCAAGAAAAACACCTACTATGACAGTTGTATAAGCCATTCCACCCTTTATATGACCGATAAAGGATCGTGCCATATCGGCAAGTTTTTCGGTAATTCCGCCAATGCCCATTAATTCTCCTGCTAACACAAACAATGGAATGGCCATTAAACTAGTGCTATTCGTTGCTGAAAACATTCTTTGAGGCAACATTGTTAGTAAATTTATTTCACCCATTAGGATTGCATGCACTACACCAGTTGCACCTAATGCAAAAGCTATTGGCAAACCAATAATTAAAAAAAAGATAAACGCAAATGCAATAATCATATAATTTCACCACTTTTCATTTTTCTTTTATCTTCTTCAAATTCATTAATAATCAAAAGTAGTTGTTGAATTATCATCATACCGAGTCCTAATGGCATACTAAAATATATCCATTTCATTGGAACTTGTAGTGCAGGAGATAACTGTGCTTCAACACTGCTATCATTTAATAAAACCACTGAATAATAAAACAAAAATACTAAGAGCACAAACGATACCAAGTATGTGAAAATTTTTACATATTTTTTAATCTTATTTGGCAATTTTTCTATCACTAATTCCATTATCGCTAGCTGTCGTTCTCTTAAAGCGACTGATGCTCCAATAAATGTCATAAACACTAATGAGTATTTTGATAACTCGTCTCCCCAAACTAAGGGATTTTTGAGAAAGTATCTCATAAAAACTTGTAGTAAAACTGTTATAACCATTACAAGAACTGTACCTTTTGATAACAATCGCGAAAAACGATCTAACACTTTTCCAATCAAATTACCGACTTCAGATATTGAGTAGTTCATATTGGTTTCCTCCATCAGGTGTAATTGAGCAGCAACTATCAAAAGAATAGTCGCTGCTCAATAGATTCTGAACATAACCTAATTAATCTATTTTTGGCTTATAGCATACTCATAAAAAGCTTTAATTTTCGGATTTTTAGCTATATATTCTTCGGTTACAGATTTTGTTGCATCAACAAACGCTTGTTTTTGTTCGGCTGTTAACTCAGTCACTGTTATATTGTTTGCTGCTAATGTCTCTAATGCTACTTTTTCTTGTTCTTGGATGTATTGAACATTTTCTGCGAGAACTTCATTTGCACAATCAATAAAAAGTTGTTGATCTTCTGGTGATAGTGTATCCCAGAGTTCTTGATTAATCATAAAGATTGCCGGCCATGTAAAATGCTTGGAGAGAGTTACATTTTTTGCCACTTCATAATGTTTTTCCATAACTACTGCCGGTAGATCCATTTCCAAACCATCTATAACTTTATTTTGTAAGCTTGTATAAATCTCACCATACGGAATTGGTGTAGGAGAAGCTCCTACAGATTTAAATATTCCAATATGTAATGGAGTTTCAGCGACACGGATCTTTTTACCAGAAAAATCATTTGTAGATGTAAGCGGTGTATCAATGCTTACAAAATTTCTAAATCCACTGTCATATACTGCAAGAGCTTTGACGTTAAATTGTCCAAATTCATTTAATAAATCTTTTGTAACATCACTACTCATCACAGATAGCCATTGGTCCCAATTTTCAAACATAAATGGTAATTGTAATGCTGCTGCTAGTTCTGTAGTACTTCCAACTGGTCCTGCTGAAATAAGCGCTATATCAAGTGAACCTTGTTGAACCTGCTCAAACAGCTCCCGATCATCACCTAATTGTCTGGCTGGATAGTTTGTGATTTCAATTCTTCCCTCACTCTTTTCTTGAATTTTTGCTATGAAAAATTCCACTGCTTTATTCATTGGGTGATTAACTTGGGTTACGTTTGCCGCACGAAGAGAAATTTTTTCTACAGGTGCACTGTCACTTCCTTGAGCAGGTGTTGTTGTAGGAGGTTCTTCCTTCGCACATCCAGAAAATACTATAAATGACAATAGAATTAGTAGAACGATGCTGATTAATTTTTTCATAATTTCTCCACTCCCTTTTTTTTAATGTATTATTGCTTAATTGGACTCTTTTAGACTTATTGTTTAGACCGCCCCCCAATTACTGACTTAAATAATTGTGATTTTGTTATTTCACTAATTTATTTAAAATTGAGATGTCTACGCCACGTTGTTTTAACCACTTTGGTAGTAATTGAGTATCAACTTTTTCGCTTACTAATGGCGCTTTTTCAATTAGCAATTCCGCAAGCGATTTGCTAACATTAATCCCACCCATTGCACCATCAAAAATTATAACTTTATCGGTATTTGTTGTTCTATATGCGAAATCCATTGCAGCATCAGTTGTTTTACAAACAACAGCATAATCCATATATTCTTGATTAAGTGGGTCTGTATCAAATAAATCTGACTGTTCCTGACCAACAACAACTGTTGGTATATATTTTGAGAAGAATGCAGATGGATAACCTAACCAAGCATAGTTATGTACACACATTTTAATTGCAGGATTCATATCCGGTATAGAATCAAGAATAGGTCTGCCATTTTTTCCGTAAAACGCCTCAGTATACCAAGTATATGATGGTAATGATTGATTTAAATCGTATAGATCACCATTTGCCCCACAGAAATTTGCATATATTACGCCAGCAGCAAATACATATGGTACTGGACACGGAAAATCTAAAACAGCTATGCATTCATCTATTTCTCCAAATAATGTCATTATCTTCCCGTAAAGCTGACAACCAATAAATGTAGCTCTGTCATTTACAGCATAAAGATCATTATCTGCATCAACATCGATCATTCCATGTGGCCCTACATTTAGAAAGGCTGCAAATGCGAATTTCTTTTGTACAAAGTCGGATTCAAAAATTGCTCTAGCAGTAAAATTTGCAGCTCGCGGGCCCAAATTTTGATGGTAAGTACTTCTCGTTTCAATCCGAGCGTAAGACATGCCAAATGGTTTTACTGCCTTGTCTACTTGTCGATGAAAATGTACTTCTCTAACATCAGTATGGTGAGTATGCACAATCCAATCAGCATCATATGCTTTTTTCAAACCATATAATGTTCCAACTTCTGTCTCAATCGCAATGCCCTCGTCAATAGGTGCTATTCCAATAGCATGGCCCTGATAATGCTCATCTAGACCATATCTCTTTATATATTCTTCAGTTTCCCTGAATCGCATTCCAACGCCAGCTCGGAGCCTAATATTCCTGCATCCAGTCCTTTCAATTATTACATCTTTGACAATTTTTAATAATTCAGCATATGGAATACCTCCTAACAAGGTAAATCCATGATGTGATGCAAGAACATTTACTGTATGATTAGACTTGATCATACTCATATCAACTTTATATAGTGCTTCCCTTGATGCTTTACGAACATTTTCAATTGCATCATCACCACCAGGATAAATTACAGGAGGCAGATCAGGAAATAAATCTTTCAATTCTAAAGACACCATATTTTTCATTTCTGCAACACGCTTTTTAACCAAAATAGGGTCAACACCATATTGTGATTCCTTTGGTTCTATAGGAATAATTGGCTTCCTCATCATTTTATTTCACCTTCTTCACAACTATCCGTTTTTATGTGAACAATTTTATCTAGAAGTTCTTTATCTTCTTCAAAATAAAAACCACGACTGTTATATTTCTCTTTAACATTTTCTGAAATATCCCATGCAGTTACTGTTGTTCCATACCATTGCCACCCATTTGGTACAGGTTCAAGTTCAATCCCAGCTGCTTCTATCATTCTGAGTAATGGCTGGATACACTCTATCGTACAGCCAGTCCGAATGCCTGTAATTAGCGAGATTTCTTCAGGTGATTTTGCACCTGACAAAATCGCAGCAGCCACTTCATCGGCTCTAGTTCCAACACAATAGCACAAAATTTGTTCAGGATTAAAATGTGCTTTGAGACACAAGTCTCTAATTTTTTCATTATCAAAGTCACAAACATCGATACCTATTGTGATTGGATTCATCCTTTTAGTCATTTTTATTGCGTACTTTGGGCATCTTTCAGCGCAATTTGAGCAACCTCTACATCTATCGCTAATAACAACTGCCTTTTTATTTATCACTTTTATTGCTAATACGGGGCATACTTTTTCACATATTTTACAGCCAATGCATAAATCACTATCGACACATGAAAGCATCGTTACTTTTTTCATTGCACTTAACCCCCAATCTTTTCTTTAGCAAGATTATGAGCAACTTCAATAATCCAGTCTTCTTGCCCCCCAACAGCTTTTTTCCTACCCAATTCAATGAGAATATCTCTTGTATCTACTCCAAACCTTTGTGCTGCTCGCTTTGCATGAAGCATGAAACTAGAATAAACACCCGCGTACCCAACCATTAATGAATCAGAGTTAAACCTAGGCAGTTCTCTTCCTCTGCCGATAATTATTGGTTTTAACACATCGTCTCCAGCATCTATAATCTTGTATAAATCAACATTATGTTCAATTTTTAATTTGTTTAGGACTGCAATCAACATCTCAGTAGGGCAATTACCTGCTCCAGCTCCTAATCCAATCAGTGAGCCATCAATATAGTCAGCACCAGCTTTATAGGCACTTATACTGTTTGCAACTGCCATTCCAATATTGTTATGAGAATGATGCCCGATAGGAATACTTAAATTATTTTTTAGGTGTGCTATATTTTCAAATACTTCATCTGGAAGCATCGCTCCTGAAGAATCTGTCATGTATACGACATCTGCACCGTACGATTCCATTTTCTTTGCCTCTTGTAGAATAATTTCTTTTGATGCCATATGTGACATCATTAAGAAACCAACTGTAAATAAGCCCATTTTTTTAGATGCCTTAATATGCTGTTCGGACACATCTGCTTCTGTTACATGTGTAGCAATCCTAACTACATTTGCTCCAGCATCTCTAGCCTTTTCAAGATCATGAATTGTTCCAATCCCTGGGAGTAACAAAACAGCAAGTTTTGACTTTGTTAATACTGATGAAACGGCTTTAATATATTCCAAATCCTTATATAGAGCGAAGCCATAATTAATAGAACTACCAGTTAGTCCATCTCCATGGCCTAACTCAATAATATCAACGCCTGCTTTTTCAAGAGCTAACGCAACATTTTTCATGTCTTCTAAATTAAATTGATGTGATACGGAATGACTTCCATCCCTTAAAGTTGTATCTGTAATAATTACTTTTCTCATCTATTTCACCCCTAACACTTTACATGCATATTCTTCTGCAATGTTTACTGAAGCACTATTTATAATATCTAGGTTGCCTGCATACTTGGGCAGAAAATCACCCAATCCTTCAACTTGTATCATTACTGTCACAATATCATCATTGATAATTGGCTCAAGCAGATATGTATAACCTGGTACATATTGTTTAATTTTTTCTATCATCTGATCTACTGATTTCTTAATCGCGTTAATATCAGGATTCTTAACTTTAGCATAAATTGTATTTCTCATGTATATTGGTGGTTCCGCTGGATTAAGAATTATAATAACTTTAGCTTTATCCGCTCCCCCAATTTTTTCGATAGCTTTTCTTGTTGTTTCTGTAAATTCGTCAATATTCTGGCGTGTACCAGGTCCTGCGCTTTTACTACTTATTGAAGATATAACTTCAGCATACTCAACATCGGCTGCATCGTTTATTGCTGCAACGATAGGCACCGTTGCCTGACCTCCGCACGTAACCAGATTTACATTCATTTCTCTTAAAACTTCTTCATTTAAATTGACAGATGGTACAACGTACGGCCCAACTGCAGCTGGTGTCAAATCAAGTGTAAATATTCCCTTCTCTTTCAACAATGGAGCATGATATAAATGAGCCTGAGCGCCCGTACAATCAAACACAATTTCTATTCCATCTCGTTTAAGCAAATCATCTATTCCGTTTATAGTTGTCTCAACACCAAATTTTCTTGCTGTCTTTATTCCATCTGATTCTTTTCTTCCAACTACATAATCAACTTCAATATAGTTACTTCTACTTAATTTAATTAGTAAATCGGTACCAATATTGCCAGGTCCAATAATTGCGGCTTTTATCTTTTTCATATTTTCTCCTCACATTTAAATTTCCATTTATCTATTATGGAAATTATATTCGATAAAGTATTTTTTGATAAATTTATCACATATCACGAATTGCAAATTGATTATTCAAATTTTAAAGAAAGACTCCCCATTCCGGCAAAGCTAATTGTAACAATATCTCCAGCTACCACGCTTGACATCGCAGTAAATGATCCTGACATAATAATGCTGCCTGCGTTTAATTCAATATCAAATTCTGAAAGTTTATTCGCTAGCCAAGCAACTGCTGCAGCTGGGTTCCCCCAGACCTCTGCACCTGTTCCACTAGCGATTAATTCACCGTTTTTTTCAAAATTCATACCAATCAAACGCATATCGATTTGATCTATTGGTGTGAATCGACTTCCTAGAACAAACATCGCACTTGATCCGTTGTCTGAAATTGTGTCTTCAAGTTTGATTTTCCAGTTTGATATCCTACTATCAACGATTTCTATTGCGGGTACAACGTAACTTGTAGCATTATAGACATCTGCAACAGTTACACCTGGTCCTTTTAAAGTGTCTTTTAAACAAAATGCTAACTCACCTTCTGCTTTTGGTTGAATTAAATTATTGATTTTACATACTTGACCTTCTTGAATTAACATTCTGTCAGTCAAATGTCCATAATCAGGTTCATTTACACCAAGCATTTTTTGTACAGCTTTGCTAGTTAAACCAACCTTTAGTCCAATTATCTTTTCCCCTAGTGCCCGCTTTAAAGCAACACCTTCCAATTGAATCCTGTATGCATCTTCAACAGAAATATTAGGATACGTATTAGTTAGTGGCTCAATTTGATAGCACTTATTTCCAGCATCAGAAAGTAATTCTGCAATTTTTTTATAATCCATTCAACTCACCTTTCAATCAAGACTCTATGTTTTCATTTGAATGTTATCGAAATCAATTTGTATTATGGTGGTAATTTCTGGAGTGGATATATTTTCGCGATAAAATATTAGCAATTCTATTAGCCAGGATTTCTTTTGAACTGTTATTCATTAAATTTTCAATAATTGTCGGCAATACAATCTTCACTTCGTCATTTGGTCCAGGTAAAGCAATAATTTTTGATATTCCAATACTGCCTACACCAATTCTGACCCCATCTTTTACATGCCTCCCTGTTCCCTTTGTAAATTTTACAACATATTCAATTGCTGCTTGTCCATCAACATTCAATAATGCCTCTATACTAAAATCCTTATCTTCTGCCCCAACCCCCCCAGTTGTTATTATTAAGCCATACCCTTGTGAAATTGCGTCGGATAATTTATATGTGGCAATATCAATATCATCTTCGATCACTTGGCCAATTAATACTTTATATCCTACTTTTTCTAATTCCTCTTTGATAAAAGGTGAATTTGTGTCTTCAATTTGCTTATTCTTAACTTCAAACCCGGTTGGAAATATGATTGCGCGCTTTGTAATATTATTTTGAATTTCATTACTCATTTCATTAATATTATTTAAGATATCTGTATAGTCATCTTCTTTTAAGCAAATTGTGCCCAAAATTCCATTAGAATGTATGTATGTATCATCGCTGACTACTACTCCTTCTATATTTCTTAAAGCTTTTATGATTTCTACTTCTTTGCCAATAATATTTTCTTGATTAATATTTTCTTCAAGGATATCTAGAGTTAAATGATTCTGTCTGACATCTACAACGAGAACTTTTTGATTATCAATTTTTAGAATGTCGGATACTACTTTGCCAAGATGATTCAAATTTACGTTATTCAATTTAATATTGTTAATCCACAATTCAGTTTTTTGTAAAAGATTTAAATCCAATTCACTACCCTCTTTCATTGGACATCCAGTTTAACATCAAGTAATTTTGCATCAACTATGTCTTTGCCAATGCAAAGAATATCGATATCATAATTTAAAATACTTGTTATATTTTCAATCTTTACATTCCCCGCAAATGCAATTTTTATTTGATTTCTATATCCTAAACTAATAGCTACATCAATACACTTTTTTAAATCATTAACTTGACCTGTATCTACCATTAAAATTCCACAACCATTTTCTAGGGCTATTCTACTTTCTTCTTCAACTGTAAGTATTCGACCTTTAATTTGTACAACTTTTGTAAAGTCTTTCAAATCCCTTACTGAGTTAAGTGCATTTTCAATCGATCCTAACATTTGAATATAATTTTTATCAAGATATATCATGGGAGTATCACAAATTCTGAAAGATGCTCCACCATCAAGTATGGCTTTTCTAACCCCATCTTTTATTTCTGGCGGCATCTTTTTCCACGATCCGGCGACAATTCTAACTTTTTTATTTGCAGTTTCAACGGCATTCTTAGCAGCTGTAGCAATTCCTGAATATTTTGCAATGCAACCTAACATTTTCTCTTCAGCTAATGCAATTTTTTTTGGTGTACCAAAAATACTCCCAATTACATCTCCAGCCTCAATAAATTGACCATCATGAAAATTCAACTCGAGTGATATACCAATTTCTTCTGCCTGTTTAATTACTTCCTTTTCACCAGAAAATATTCCACAACTTTCAGAAGTTATAACAGCACAAAATTTATTATTGAGAATATTCCGAAAAATTAAATCTCTT
This sequence comes from Acidaminobacter sp. QWL-03, assembly GCF_058683855.1. Taxonomy (NCBI): domain Bacteria; kingdom Bacillati; phylum Bacillota; class Clostridia; order Peptostreptococcales; family Acidaminobacteraceae; genus Acidaminobacter; species Acidaminobacter sp. QWL-03. The sequence continues at coordinate 105,456 of NZ_CM178752.1, read as the reverse complement.
ATATCTTCCATAGTCTACCTCACCCATTAAATATTCGTTATTGACGAACGCGATTCGTAAGAATGATTAAAAAAATTATTCAACATAACCGAACTGTTTAGAAATACTCTTCGAATATTTCAATAAAACCTCAATTATCTCTAACCTTTTACTATCAGACATCCTGCCTGTAGGAGCTGAAATGCTGACTGCTGCCATTGGTTTTCCATCATGTCCTAATATTGCCACTGCGACACAACGTAAACCAACTTCAATTTCTTCATTATCAAACGCATACCCAGAATTCCTAATATTCACAAGTTCATTTTTTAATAACTCCCTCGTAGTAATAGTCTTATCAGTGTACTTCTTTAGTGGCTTTGAAAAAATATAATCTTCCAAATATTCGTCAGGCAAGTGAGCAAGTTGAACTTTTCCAACACCTGTACAATGCATTGGTGCTCTTTGGGCAATCTTTGATGAGACAATGCTGAAATCGGATCCTTCAACTTTATCAATGTAAATAACTTCACCGTGATAATATCTAGCTAAATGAACAGTTTCATGGAATTGTTCGACTAAATTTTCGATTAACGGTCTCAATTCTTTCCTAATGTCTAATCTCTTTTGATAATAATTTCCCAGTTCGAAATTCTTAATGCCTAACTTGTATTTTTTTGTCTCGTCATTTTGTTCTAAAAAATCTTCATATACTAAAGTATTAACTAACCCATACACCGTACTTTTACTTAATTCCATATATTCTGAAATATCATTTAAACTCAATTGTCCATTCTCTTCAAATAGTTTTAAAATTTTTAATGATCTTTGTACAGATTGAACAATAACACCATTCTTATTGGCCACTATATCACTCTTTTCAGTCTTTGGTTGATTCGTTATTAACGAACCGCGTTCTGAATATTCTGATTTTATGTTTTTATATTACCACATGTTATTTACTAAAGCAATTAACAGATAAAATATTCTAATGTACTATGCAGTATATCTTCTCAATAACTATTATAATTGAAATAATTTACTCTCATCCTGCACATATTATTCTATGAATTCTAATGCAATATTATTTTCGACCACATTTATGCCCTTCCCTTGCTCATTGACAATGTCCAGGAACAACAACTTTTTCTATCATGTTTTGTCAGTGTTACAATTCCGTTTATTGATTGGAACTAAAGCAAAATAGAAAAGCACCACTGTGCGATCTCTCTCCTAAAGGAAAGATCAATGCATAGCGGTGCTTTTTTTATTTTGCACGATTATAACCAATCACTAAATCAACATTTAAGGCGTCGTCACTTCATACCCAGTTCCACTTAGAATCAGCACCTTTACATCTACCATTCACTACTACCTCATTGTCCTGCTATCTCCTTAATCACGTCAATGCAGTCCTGACATATCAACTTCCCACTATAATGCTTTGTGTTCCTAGTCGCGTTACAAAGTGCGCAAGCTGTAGTGCACCTTCGTATGATAATCGAATCTCCCTCGGGGATCAGTTCGAATCCATCCTTTTGCGCGGTGTCATAAACTCTAAGGGTCTCACTGGCTATTTCGTCAATTTTTCTTACGTTAGCTGTCGCGTTCATAACAACTCTCCTCGTCTTTTATAGGTAGTTTTTAACAGGTCAATTAGTTAATCAAGGTATTAAGGATCATCCTAACCGTTACCAGCATCAACTCCTTTAAGATTTATTTAGTTACTACCTCTAATCCAATTCCCGAGAGAAATATCACGTTAATCTCGCCATCAGCACCCACCTCCATATGCGAAAGGGTCTTAATTACAAGTTCATACGCAGCCTCTTCAATTAACCCAATTTCCTCTACCAGTCTCATCAACTCCTTAGCCCGGTATGCCAGTAACTTATCCCCCCATTCCATGATACTTTTCCACTCAGTCTCGAAATCCACTTTATTCTCCACCATGTAGTTCCAGGCGGTAATGAATGCTTTTGCTGGACTATCGACATCAATCTGAATATCCGTACAGTACATCTGTCGTGGTAGTGGATCTTTTCTTCTGTTAATATTATAGGCCTTCATGGATTTTCGGTGTAGCGGCTTAGGCGTGAACATCCGCCCTTCAATTTCAGACCATTTTTTTCCGATGAAACTCTTACACCTCAGATATGGTCTATTATTTTCACCGACTCTATTTGATTCATATCGACAATAAGCTGAACCACATGTCCCGCAGAAAATTTTGTTTTCAAAAGGATTTAGTCCCTGACTATGATAATACTTCAGATTATGGATTTTCAGAAATTCATCACGCCGTGCGAACTCTAGTTGCACAAGTTCCCAAGTCTCTTTATCAATGATGGCTGGATGCGAATTTTCAAGATAATACTTATTCAGTTCGCCCTTATTCTTCGCGCGTTTTTTCGTTAGGTAGCAGGTATTAAAGGTCTTCTGAAACATGGTGTCCCCCTTGAACTTTTCATTTTTTAGTACCTTAGTGATATGACTCACGCACCACTGCTTACCACCGTAAGCCATTGGAAGTGACTCATTCGTAAAGCGTTTAGCAATATGGTAAGGACTGTAGCCATCAAGAAACTCCTGATAAATTCGTCTAACCAGTTCTGCCTGATCTTCATTAATCACCAGATCGCCATGTTTATCCTTAGCGTATCCGAGGAATTTACCACTTGGGATGCTCCTGATATTACCTGCAGCATACTTCTTATGAATGCCCCACTTGACATTTTCCGAGAGGTTTTCACTTTCTGCCTGATGAAAGGCTGACATAAGCGAAATGAGGAGTTCACTGTTCGTCCCAAGTAGACGAAAATTCTCGCTTTCAAAGAACACATCAATGCCGAGGCTCTTCAGCTCTCGAAGGCAGTTTAGACAGTCCAGGGTATTGCGACCAAAACGTGACAGGCTTTTTGTGATGATCATGTCAAATTTAAAGTCCCGTGCGTCCTGCATCATTTGTTTAAATTCATCGCGTTTATTAAGATCCGTTCCAGATATCCCTTCATCGGCATAAATCCCAGAAAAGATGTATTCCGGTCTTTCACGAATGTAGAACTCGTAGTACTTAACCTGCGCCCGGTAGCTGACCAGCTGAACTTCACTTCCCGTCGATACGCGGCAATAGGCAGCGACTCTGATGGTTTTTTTCTTATAGTCCGTAGGACCTGCGATACTCTGAAGTGGGTATAAGACGGAAACTTTTTTTGGCGCTGATATTTCTACCTTCTTCATGATCCACCTCCAGAAGCACTAATGGCTCAGTTAAAATTAAATCTTTCGTCAGTTCCTGAAGATCTGAGTCCCAGATGTTAATGCCTTTACAAAATGATTTTCCTTTACTTAAGTAGTTATGGCAGTGCCAAAATGCCCTATTCTTATAATCCGGACAGTGCGTCAGTGACGCCCCACAGTATGGACATTTGATCATGCTGGTCAGTGGATATTCCTTTCGTCTTCGCTTCTTCCTTGCTTCCTGAACCTTATCCCAATCTTCTCTTGAGATGATGCCAGGATGGGAATCCTTCACAAAGTACTTTGGCATCTGCCCCCAGTTAAGTACCTGAAGACCTGACTCTTTGACATAGCCCTTTTGCTGCAGCATATCTCCGACATATTTTTCATTGCCGAGGATGCTATAAATTCTGTTTTTTATCCACGGATTCCCTAGGTAACTTGGGATGCCTTCATCGTTTAGCATTTTTGCTATTTTAAGGCCGGATAGGCCCTGCAGGTAAAGTTTAAAGATCAGCCTTACAATTTCTGCCTCATCTTCGTTGATAACAAGACACCCATTTTCATCCTTGTCATAGCCAAGTAGACGATTGGTATCAACCAGAACCTCTCCACGCTTAAATTTATTCTGCATGGCCCATGCGACGTTTGATCGTACCGCCTTTCGTTCTTCTTCTGCAATGGCTACGAGGATCGTCAGCATCATCTCCCCTTCTGAGCTTAGGGTGTTAATGTTTTGTTCTTCGAAAATCACGCCAACACCGATATCTCTCAGTTCACGTACTACCTCAAGAAGCATCAAGGTACTTCGAGCAAAGCGCGATATGGATTTCGTGAAGATCAGATCAATCTCGCCGGCTCTTGCCCGAGTGAGCATTTCTTGAAAACCTGGGCGGTTTGATCTACTTCCTGAAATGCCAGCATCTGAAAACACTCCGGCAAAAAAGTAGTACGGCGAGCGTGAGAATTTATTGTTATAGTATTCGGTCTGGTTCTCGAGGGACTTAAGCTGTGGATCATGTCCGGTCGAAACGCGAACATAAGCACAAACTCTCGTTCGTTTCGGAAGCGGCATGAGTAATTTCTTTCTTGAAATTTCAACGATGGATTTCGTAATGACTTATCACCGCCTCCAATGGGACTACGCTTCGCCGCTTAACGTAGTAATCACTCTGGAGACGCAATAAGTCAAGTTATATTGGAAATCGTGTAGTTGCAACAGGTCTAGCGAATACAGACAATCGAAAATGTATGTTCAGAATTGCAAATGTATATTTACGCACACGAAAATAACGCGTAAATTTTACACAAAACCCCAACTGGGCACAATTCCCATTTTGCACCCCTCAAAACAAAAATGCACCCTCCCCTTCCTTTAAATCGTTGAACATTAGGATGGGAGGGTGCATTTTATCAATTGTTGTGGGTGTTTCCAGGAAGAAAGTAGGTCAATCTCCGAAAACGTGGCATGGGGCCACCGCAAGCGTTTCGCCGATGGTAAAGTCACCATGCCTTATAAACATTTCCTGGGCTATGAAAAAGGTGAAGACGGTACGCCTAAAATTGTAGAAAGCCAGGCGCAGGTAATACGGCTAATCTACCGCTTATTTATAGAAGGAAAAACGTGTTCCTACATCGCACGGCACCTGACAGCTAAAGAGATCCCCTCCCCTGCTGGCAAGAAAAGATGGCAAGTTGGAACGGTTGAGTCCATCCTAACTAATGAGAAATATTCTGGCGATGCGCTTCTTCAAAAAACCTATTGTGCGGACTTCTTAACAAAAAAGATGGTAGTTAACAATGGAGAAATTCCACGGTACTACGTCCAGAACAGCCACCCTGCCATCATTTCACCGGATGAGTTTGAAGCCGTGCAGGTTGAGCTCCAGAGGCGAAAAAAGCTAGGCAGGCCAAACGGCTGTCAAAATCCACTTTCAGCAAAGCTTGTCTGCTCTGAGTGTGGTGGGTACTATGGCCCTAAGGTCTGGGCCTCCAATACCAAACACCGTAAGGTTATCTGGCAGTGTAACGACAAGTATAAAGGGATAGACAGATGCTCTACCCCTTATGTCACTGAAGATGAAGTGAAAGAAAAATTTGTTATAGCCTTTAACACACTCTTCGGAGTTAAGGATGAGCTCATCAAGAACTGCGAAATCGCAATCGAACACCTAGCCGACAACACTGAGATCGACTCAGAAATCGATAAACTGCATGACGAGATAGCGGCAGTCGTCGAAGAATCGAATAAAGCTATTTACGAAAACGCTCATAAAGCCATGAGTCAAGACGAGTGGGAAAAACAGCATGAGGCTTACGTGGCGCGGCATGAGAAAGCAACTGAGAGGGTTACGGCACTTGAAGATATGAAGAGCGAGAGGCAGAGTCGTGGCCATACACTTAAAGGGTTTATTCGGGATATTGAAGGCTGTGGTCGGGTGCTTGATGAGTTTGATGAGAGGCTCTGGACTCTGACGACCCAGAAGGTGGTGGTAAAGGAGGATGGGGGCTTGAGGTTTTGTTTTAAGGATGGGATGGAGGTAGAGGGGTAGAAAAAAAGCCACTAGTTTTGTCAAGATGACTGGCTAGTGGCTTATAAAGGGGGGCTTAATGAATTACTATTAGTTTGATTCATGACTTGGCAAGTGCCCTTCATAGCTAACGAGCTTTGACCAATAGTAGTAACGTTCATTTCGATTACTATATTACCAAGTAAGGCTTTGACGATTTAACCTCATAATTTAAGAACCTTAATCAGTGTATGTTACTTTGTCTAATGCATTTCATGCTGGATATTTCGCATAGTCTTTGGTACTTCATCCTTTTAAGGCTTTAATAATCCGCCAAGTCACTTTGTTGACTATCTAAGTACTTTGTTTTAACCTATTACTTCATGGAGAATTACTATTAAAAATCCATGTAATTATTGACCACATACTGTTTTTGCTATTACCAACCCACGCCATGACAATATGTGTTCATCCTACTTGGAACATAGTTTTGAGTCACTGATGGAACATACCCGCTACCGTATGCTCCTCCATAACCCATCCAACTTTGATTATCAAATCCATTTGGGTTATTAAACCATCGCATGTAATCATTGGACGCAATCCAGTATTGAGCTTGTTCATTTGTTATGGTTCCATTTTGTTGTGCATTTTGTATTTGCTCTTCTCGCCATTTAATCATATCCTTATACCAGCTTGGAATCTCACTTTGTGCATTATTATCCTCTGCTGCAAATGCCAAAGTACCCATGGATAAAATTAAAACAGCTATTATTGATAAACTTATTAACTTTCTCATTAAGTAAACCTCCTTGTATTTTAAAATTATTAGTTGAAACTATTTTTTTTAGAGTTATTGATTGTGCCTCCATTGCCTTATCTTTAATGTCTACTGTAATACTTGTATTATTAGAAAAGGTTGTAGTTCATCTGAAATTATTTAAACCGCTGTTTTTGTTAGAATTGCTAATTTTTCAGGCTATTAAATATTTCATACTTTTCATATTATATTCCTCCTCGTATTTTCTAATGTCATTTAGATTTGTCTAAATTTTTTTATTATTTCAGAATTCCTTTTAAATCGATTATTATCTGCCCCTACCCCCTCCATGGACTATTTTGAAAATGAATTTTCTTTTACTATCTACTAACTCATTCGTAGAAGATACTAGCTTTAGGTGGGTATCAAAAAATATTTTATGCTTTCAGTTATTGAGTGAATAATTCAAAAAATATAGGATAACCTCAGCTACCCTATATGCTTGAAAAAATTATCGCTAGTTGTTTCTCCACATATTATTCATAAACTGATTTTGATTTTTATCCATCCAATTGTTTTGGTGATTTTGCCATTGATCTTTATTATCGTCCATCCAGTCATTTCGATGACTATCAGGTGTATAATTTGTACTATCTTGCGGTTCTTGATTCTCTTCTAAAACTGGTTCATTCTCAGGTGCATTAGGCTGCACATCCCAACTATTTCTATTAATTTGATTATTTCCATTGGGATAACTAGAATTATTCTCATAGATTTCACACCAGTTATCCGGCGATATTTTTTGCATATCTAAATTGTATTCTTTCATTATATCTGTAGTTGATTTATTTCTGATTGTTTGATCTGGCAGATTTATATTATACTCCTTTGATTTTTCCTGTAGCATATATTTATTTACTGAAAGATTTTTGTCATGTGCTCTTTTCATAATCTCGGTATTCCCTTCATTTACAATTACATAGCCATCATATTTATATTTAAGCATCTCATCATGAATAATGGTCATTAGCCTTTCTAAATCAATATTTTTTTGACTTTCTTTATCTTGCGCCGGAACAACAGTTGCTATAGCAAGATTTTTTTCTTCAGGACTAAAGTAGCCTAAGTTTACAGCTTTATTTGTTATTAAGTTAATTCCACTGTAAATATCCATTCCTTTTATATCTAGATCTTTTAAAATCATTTTACCTTGTTCACTTTTAGATACCGCCTTCACGATTGCATTTTTCTGATCAACAGTTATTTCTATACTGCTATTCGTTATATCTAATGCTACAGATGCATAAGCTGGATGGGTTAGGACAGAGTTAAAAAATCCCAAACTTATAGCAATAAGAAGTATGGCAGCTATAGCAGCATAGGGATTAAATCTCTTATAATCAATCTGCTTTTTGTTGGGAACTTCAATTATATCTCCCACCAATATATTATCCTTTGGTAGATGTGTTCGAATAAACTCTCCATCATTAGTTACAACTACAGCATATTTTTTATCTATTTTTAAAACTTTTGCCTGTGATGTTTTCATAATATATTACCACCTTCAGTTTTTGGAAAGTTAATGAAATTTTTTATTTCAGAATAGCTATCGTCACTCAATATCATCGTTAATGCTATGATATATTTTCTTCCTTTTTCCAAAACCCTAAGGCTAAGCCCTGTATATATTTTTAACTCTTTTATAGGCAGCTTCTTATTTTGTTTTAATTTCGATAATAAAATTGGTTCATCGACTAAAGACTGAGCTACTCTCATAAGTTTTTGTCTAGTATCTCTATGTTTTGGTGATATTTTTACTAAATCTTCTAAAGAGATACCATACTCCAAAAGACTCGAGTCAAATATAGCCATAGTCTCACTTAAATTATCATTTTCTTGTTTTTTTCTATACTCATCAAATGCCTGCGTTTTTTCAAATTCATTTACTTCCTGATCCTCGCCAACTAAATCTAAGGATTCGTGAACGAATCGGGATTCGCTGCGAAAATAATCAACTAATCTATTATGAATTAACATTCTAGCATAACTAATAAACTTCATTCCTTTTGATTTATCATAAGTATCAATTGCATCATTAAAAGCAATAAGACTGATACTAAGTTCATCATCATTATCCCAACTAAGATTTCGCTTGCAAATGCTCGAAGCGATAGACTTGATTTGAGGTCTATACTCATGAAACAACTTCTCTCGAGCTAAAAAGTCGTTTTTTGCTTTTTTAACAAGTAAATCTACTGTATCTTTTTCTTCCATTATTAACACTCCTGATAGACATTCCTATTAATACATTCGTATATTCATCTGATTTTAGGTGTGTCTTTTAAAAAAAATTATATTGAATATTAATTAACATTTTTACTTGAAATACATTTAATCAATTCATTTTGAAAAGCAGCATCAAAAAATTACTAATCATTTTACAAAGTATGTAAGTCATATCGACTTTTCATCTTTATATGAAATCTTAAAATGTAAAATTCTTTTTGAATTCATCAATGGATTTCATTGACTTAATCAACTAAAATCCACTCACTGCATAAAGACCGGATCTATTTTAGAGCTGAATCACGTAGTGAGTGGTTTGTAAATATTTAGAATACTGATTTCTGCCAAAAACTTAGATCCTCGAGTCTCACAACATCAAGGTTTGATCCGCAAGTGCTAACGCATCTTCCGAATCATGGGTCACCAAGAGGGTTGTCAATCTTTGACTCTTAATAATTCTCTTCAAATCCATCCTTAAATCCATGACCAAGGCGCTGTCCAAATTGCTGAACGGCTCATCCATCAGCAGCAAATCCGGTTCTCCTGCCAGGGCTCGTGCCAAGGCGGTTCGCTGCTGCTGCCCTCCACTGAGTTCATGGGGGTAGCGTTTCTCCAGTCCTTCAAGCTGAGCCAGGCTGAAAAGCGATTCCAGCTTTCTCTTATCTTTGACCCTCATTCCAAAAGCAATATTTTGAGAAACCGTCATAAATGGGAATAAAGCGTAATCCTGGAACACAAAGCCTACTTTTCTTTTCTCAACAGGAACGAAAACATCCCGGCTCTGCACAAGTTTTTCACCAATACGAATAGTCCCTCTAGCGTTCTCTTCCAGTCCCGCAATGATCCTGAGCAAGGTGCTTTTTCCACTCCCACTCTTTCCAAGAATCGCGAGAATCTGCCCTTCCTGAACGCTTAGTGTAAAATTCTCAAAAATTCGTTCCCTTGAGTTTTTATACTGAAAATTTAGCTGCTCTATAGACAAATTCATAGCTTCACCTCTTCCTGGATCCTTCTAAATTTTTTCTGATGAATACCTGCAAAGATCATTAGCGCTGCGACACTGAGAGAGATAATCATCAGTGCTGGCACAGAAGCCTCCATAATGCGTTCGTCGTTAGCGTACTCATAAGCACGGCTGGCCAGTGTATTAAAATTATATGGCCTCAGCAGTAACGTTAGTGGCAGTTCTTTTAAAATATCGATAAAGGTCAGCAAAAATCCGGATATAAGTGACGTTTTAACCATAGGCAACTCAACTTTCACCAGCGTATAAAATCTTCCTTTCCTGAGGGTTGATGCAGCTTCGCTATATTTAATGCCTATTTTCGAAAACCCGGAGTGCACACTGTTATAACCTGCAGCCATATAACGCACGACAAAAGCATAGACCAGTAGCACGGTGCTCGTACTTAATAAAAGTTTTTTGGATTCGGGATTGAACAAAACGTAGACCGGATAGAGCCACTGATCCAATCCCACGAAAATGACCATGGCACCAATGGCAATGATGGCGCCGGGAATAGCGTACCCCATCTGAACCACTTGATCCATAAGCTTGCCTTTTTGATCGAACTGCCAGCGCCGCACTTGTACGATCAGCAAATTGATAGCCAAAATGATCAAGCTGGCAAGGAGACTATAGAATAAGGTGTTGTAAATAATTTGAACGAGTTGATCCAACCTCACTAAACTATAGGACTTCACTGACCAGACAGCCATCTGTCCCACCGGGATAAAGAACACGACGAGAGAAACCACGAAGAGTCCCATCGTTACGCCGCAGCGTAATAACCCCTTTAAGGGTATGGGCTCCAATAATCTAGGCTGTTGACCAGACAGGTGATAGCGCCTTCGGCCTCGGTTGAAGCTTTCAAAGCCTTGAAATGCCACAATCAACAGCATCATATAAAAGGACAGGCGCAGCGCCACTATAGTTGTTCCGGATCCAAACCAGGAACTGAAGATCGCCGAACTCACTGTGCGAATGTTGAAGTAGCGCACCACACCGTAGTCACCCAAAATTTCCATCATGATGAGGGTGAGTCCGCCGACCATCGGCATCCGCGCTAACGGGAGGATCACTTTCAGAAAAATCTTTACGGGTGAATGGCCATGAACGCGGGAAACTTCGATCATCCCTCCTGAGTGATGTTCTAAAAATGCGCGTACAGGTCCGTATACATAGGGAAACAGTGTAATCGAATAAATCAGCACAGCACCCCTGAGATTCATAAGATCCAGATGCTCCGATTTGAATGGAATTTCAAAAGTCCTTAGGGTTCGCTGGATGACCCCAGTATAACCTGTCATGCCTGCGAATACGTAGGCGGCTATATAGGGCGGTATGGCCAATGGCATATAGAAAAACCACTTGAAAAACCGCTTCAAGGGGAAATCAAAAAGAGCCACTGAAACTGCCGCCAGGACACCCAGCACTGCTGAAAAGAACAGGGAAAACACTATGAGATAGACAGTGTTGTAAACCGTATCCTTGAGTAAAAATTCCTTGAAATGCAGCCACTCCGGCGTCGCTGCCAGTTCAATTTTGAACAGTATAGCCAGCACGGGCAGACTGATCAAAATGAGAGAGAGAAAGGCCAGCGCTTTGACAGCGCCAACCTTTCTCCTGTCTTGACCAAAAGACATTACTTCCAGCCTGCTTCTGCGAGCAGCCTGACAGCCTCCGCATTTAACTCGCCCAGTCTCGAAAGATCAAGGGATTGTTCTTTAAAGGTGCCCAGTGTATTCAGGAAGTCAGCTGCCGGTATGCCGCTGAGCACTGGGTACTCATAGTTCGCCTCAGCATAAGAGGTTTGCGCTTTTTCACTTGCTAAAAATTCGAGGAGTTTAACTGCATTGTCCTTATTTTTTGAACCATTGACTACCCCGCCGCCGGAAACATTAATATGGGTGCCATTTCCCTCTTGATCCGGGAAAAAGACGCCTAAGCCCTCTACAACTTTTCTTTCTTCAGGATCTGTGCCATTCAACATGAGTCCCAAATAATATGTGTTCATTATGGCAATGTCACCTTCGCCAGCAGCAATAGCCTTTGCCTGATCCCGGTCACCGCCTTTTGGCTCTCTGGCGAGGTTTCGAACAATCCCTTCAGCCCAGATTTTGGCTTCTGCTTCACCCATGATTTCGATCAATGACGCAAGCAAAGTTTGATTGTAAATGCTGTCCGCGCCTCGAACGAGAATGCGTCCCTGCCATTTTGAATCCGTTAAGTTTTCATAAGTGGAGAGCTCGTCAGGATTAACGCGGTCCTTTGCGTAAACAATCACACGGGCACGCTTCGTAAGGCCAAACCAGTTTCCGTCCGGGTCTCTCAAATTTTTAGGAATGTTGGTGCTGAGCAATTCGCTTTCGATGGGCTGAAGAAGTCCAGCGCTCTCGGCTCTGTATAGTCGACCGACATCCGCGGTAATAAACAAGTCCGCCTCAGTATCTGCACCCTCTGTCTTGAGACGCTCTATCAGCTCATCCGATTTACCTTTGACAACATTGACCTGGATGCCGGTCTCTTCTGTAAAGCTCTGGTAGAGCAGATCATCTGAATCATAGTGGCGGTCTGTGTATAAATTTACGATTTGTGTCTCAGTTGGCGCCATAGCTGCAGGTTGCGCGGGCTCAGTCGGCTCTGTCGCTGGTGCACATCCTCCAAGAAACAGGGCGCTGAGTATGGTAAGTGATGTAAGTATTATTGCTCCAAATAATTTCATGTTAACCCTCCAATGCAATTGATAATGATTATCTTTTTCACTTAATTAGTATTACATATACTTTTCGGAGCGTCAACCCATTATTTGAATGTCACTCGACTTTTTTCGACAAATATCTCAATATGATTTAGCCTAATATGTCTAAAAGTAATATTAAAGCATAACCTTAAATGAATTCGTACAAATAGCAATTCACTTAAGAATTTTAGTGATGCAACCGGAGTCCAAAATGATCTTACTAGATTCGATTACACTAATTTGCATGATCTGATTGAACTGTCGATATCTGTCCACTATTTATAAAGGACTCGTGTGAACATGTTATGGCATATTTGGGATCAAACACTTAAAAATACCAAAATACTCATTCTTTTTTAATTATGGGCATTTGCTTTGTGTTGTACTATGATCAGTATCTTTCACACTTAAATTTATTAATATTACAACGTTATATATTCTATGGCACACTAGCGAAATGGCGAGTACCAGTTATCGATTTTTCTTAGAAAATCATCATCTCATAAATGCTCTTTTAAAATATCTGTTGACTGTATTTTTCAACTTATCCCCAATGGATTCATGAGTCAGTGCACCATGATAACACTTTAATTAATTAATGAAACTTGACATTCTTTGCTGAAACCATTATTCTTATATTTGAATACACGAATATAAGAATGCATGAATGAACTTTTTAATTAAAGGGGTTTGTGAAAAGTGACTGAGATCTATAAAGCACTAAGTGATGAGAGCCGCTTACGAATTTTGAATCTTCTTCTGCTGCGTGAGTTGTGTGTCTGTGAAATTGAGGCGGTTTTATCCATGAGCCAGACAAACGTCTCGAGACACCTAAACAAGTTGAAATCAGCTGGCATTGTAGGTTATTCCAAGAAAGCACAGTGGGTTTATTATTCTATGAATCCGGAATTCGTCGATCATAATTCGTATCTTTATCAGCATCTTAAGGAACAACTAAACAAGGAGCCGCAGTTCATCGCGGATCTGGAGCGCCTTAACAGCGGAAAAACCCAGGCAGAACTATGCGCTTCACCTACAATCACACTTTAAAAGGAGACATTATAATGAAAACTTTTGTTGTTTACGAACCTGCAATGTGCTGCCCAACGGGAATTTGCGGCGTGTCAGTTGACCCTGAGCTACTCAGAATGTCTTCTGTAGTCCAACAGCTTGAAAAAGCCGGCATTAAAACAGAGCGATTCAATCTCTCGAGCAATCCTCAGGCTTTTATTGAAAATACTGCAGTCAATAAACTACTAATGTCAAAAGGAGTTGAGGTGCTGCCTGTAACTCTGATTCAGGGTGAAATTGTCGAGACTGGCCGCTACCTCAGCAATGCGGAACTTAAAGAAAAACTTGACGTGAAGCTTACGTTGAACGTAGCAGCCACTTCGGTCAAGCGACCGCTCCGAGGTTTTAGGCTAAAAAATGTCGGCGGTTGTGATCCAAACAGCGGTTGCTGCTAAACCTATTCACCGCCATAATGTATGACTACGCTTCGGTTACGCTGATATCTATTTAAATAAAACGAACCGTTTACCACCTGAAAGGAAGCGATCCTACTATGAAATTGTTTAATCCGGAGAGTTTAACTTATTCTAAATATATTTTCTTTACAGGAAAAGGCGGCGTTGGAAAGACATCGACCGCTTGCGCCACTGCAGTGCATTTAGCCGATGGTGGCAAAAAAATTCTCCTCGTCAGCACAGACCCGGCTTCGAATCTCCAGGATGTCTTTGACATTGAAATCACAAACACTTGGACGACCCTTGAAGAAGTTCCGAATCTCGTAGTCGCGAACTTAGACCCACTGCAAGCGGCAGAAGACTATAAAGAGCGGGTTATAGGTCCCTACAGAGGCAAGCTGCCGGAAGCAGTGATTGACTCCATGGCGGAACAGCTTTCTGGTTCATGCACTGTTGAAATTGCAGCGTTCAATGAATTTTCCAATTTGTTGACGGACACTGAAATACAAGACACTTACGATCATATTCTCTTTGATACAGCACCAACCGGTCATACACTGAGAATGCTGCAGCTGCCATCCGCCTGGAGCAACTTTATCAGTGAGAACACCCATGGCGCTTCCTGTCTTGGGCAACTGTCTGGTCTTGAGGACAAAAAGGAGATCTACCGTAGCGCAATGGAAACACTATCAGATCAGAACAAGACGACACTGGTGCTCGTCGCCAGACCTGAAACAGCGCCACTGAATGAGGCTGAGCGAGCATCCCGAGAGTTGAAGGAGATTGGTGTAGAGAATCAAATCTTAATTCTTAATGGAATGCTGTCAGAGTATGACGACGCTATGTCTCAAAAACTCTTTGAACTTCAACGCGACGCACTGGGCACAATGCCTGAACTGCTCCGGAGCTTGGATCAAAGTCAGATCCCTTTAAGAGCGTATAACGTCACTGGTGTCGAAAAAGTCAGAGCGTTTTTGAGAGCTGAGGATTCTGTTTTCGAGGCAGCGACAGACAGAGTTGAGGATTTATTGAATTTAGAGAATGTCATCCAGGATTTGGTTACGAAAAACAAGAAGGTCATTTTCACTATGGGAAAAGGCGGTGTTGGCAAGACTTCCATTGCAGCCAAGATTGCCCACGGTCTTCTGGAGCAAGGAAAAAAGGTCCATTTGACTACAACGGATCCAGCGGCGCATTTGAAATGGGTGGCGCAGGAGCGTGCCGGTCTTACTATGAGTCATATTGATGAAAAAATTGAGCTTGATAAATACCGTGAAGAGGTTTTAAGCAAGGCGCGTGACGAAATGTCCGAAGAGGACTTGGCATACATTGAAGAAGACCTTAGATCGCCTTGCACTCAAGAGATTGCGGTTTTCAGAGCTTTCGCCGAAATTGTGGACAAAGCATCACATGAGATTGTGGTCGTTGATACAGCGCCGACCGGACATACACTACTGCTGCTCGATGCGACACAAAGCTATCATCGTGAGATTCAGCGTTCCCAGGGGGATATCCCAGAATCGGTCAAAAGACTCCTGCCTAGACTTCGTGACCCTCATGAAACAGAGGTCGTGATTGTCAGCCTTGCAGAAGCGACACCGTTTTATGAAGCTAAACGTCTCGAAGAGGATTTAAAACGCGCTGGCATCTATACAAATTGGTGGGTTATCAACGCCTCGCTTTATGCAGCTGAGACCTCAAACACCTTGTTGAAAGCCAAGGGCAGCCATGAGCTGGAATGGATCCGAAGGATCAGGGACCACGCCCGAGGTTCTGCAGCCGTCATTAAGTGGACTCCTCAGGAATGGCGAATGAATGCGTCTGATATCTCGTAAATTAGAAGAACGAGGTGGAAAGTTATGTCAAGAGCATTTGGTCTGACAAGCGCCACTTTCACATTTGAGAAGTAAGAATTAAGCCGATAGTCGTATGATCTTTCGACTATCGGCTTAATTCTTTTTTTGGGGCATTTGGTGAATTATGATTTAAACCACAGTTGTAGACTGGATTAAGCAATATACATTGAACAAAGGCTAAAGCTCCCAAAATGATGTAAAGTCTTACAAGTAACGATCCAAAACGAGCCAAATAAAAATGACCTTATAAAGGTACTTATTAAGTGTCCACTTTACAAGGTCTGTATCATAATTTAGAAATCATACATTAATTTATTACATTTTTATATAGTTTAAAGGATTTTTTGGAACACCATCAACTCTAACTTCGAAATGAAGATGCGGTCCTGTACTTCTACCAGAATTTCCACTCAATGCAATTTTTTGATCCTTGTAGACCTTGTCGCCCTTTTTTACCAAAAGTTTTGAATTGTGTGCGTATAATGTGACCATACCATCTCCGTGACTGATTCGTATGGCATATCCGTAACCACTATCATAACCTGAATATATAACCGTCCCGCCATCTGCAGCTTTAATCGACGAACCCGTAGGAAGTCCAACATCAATGCCAGTATGTCGTCTACCCCAACGTGTGCCAAATGGAGATGTTATTGTGCCACGGGAAATAGGTTTTGCTAATACACCCGAGCCTATTGAAGGTGGTCGTTCTTTAGTCCCCTTAGCAACAACTTTAGTTGTAGGCTCCAGGATGACCTTTTCACTGATTATTTCTCTTTTGATCTCGACTCCATTTTCTCTTATGACTTTTGCAACGACTTCTCGTTCACCATTTGAACCAGAAGTAATTACGAAGCTGTCACCTTTAAATTTTGACGAATCATCTTGATAAGCCGTATCATGAGGAATTGGTTCTTGATATACCGTTTTTTCTACCGTTCTTACTGTTAAAAGTGAAGTTGGAACTATCAAGTTAATTTCTGTGCCTACTTGAAGTTTTTCTGGCGTGATATTGGGATTAGCTTTCTCGAGATCTTCCACTGCAATCAGATACTTTTGGGAAATAGTCCAGAAGTTTTCGCCCGAATTAACGACGTGGATCTTTTTTTTGTTTGTACCTCTCTTGATGTAATCTACTGACCTTTCTGGCAAGCTGAACTCTTTGAATAGTCCAGCTTCTTTTCTTGTTGAAGCCACTTCTACAGTTTCTTTAAAGTAAGCTTCTACTATATCTTTGTCTGTCGCGTAAGTTGACATCAGCGTATCGATCACGCTTTGCGCCTCACTCTCTGTCTTAAAAAAGCCATACTCTACTTTGTTAATTTTGACAGTATAGCCTTCCAAAGCAGGCGAGTCAAAACTCACCGAATTTTCCACGATCTCCTCAATTTGTACCGTTGATTTCTCGAGTCCTTCCTGGATCAATGGTGTCTTTTTAGTTAAACTGACATCTTCAAAGTTCGATGCAAGCATTACCTGCTTGGGTGATCGCACTTCTGCAACATTTGCTTTTGAAGTTTGAAAAATCTTAAATTGATCAGATGTAAAAGTGCCAGTACCCAGTGTAAATACACTTGAAATTAAAACAACAAGTACCGCCGAAGACAAAGTAAAAGCACAGCGGTTGCGTTTGAAGAAATCGACGCGATTATCGAAATCTGCAGGGGAAACAACAGGTCTGTCATGTTTTTTCAATGTTTTATCCGATTTATGGCACAGCTTAGCTTTACCAGATTCGAAACACATTTTAATCCATTTCTTGAACTGTTTCAGCTGCATAATTCACTCCTACGTTCTTTAGATTTTAGATACTCGAGATCGGAATCAGATGTTTTTTCAGTTACTAAATTATGGTACCATAAAAACATTTCCAAAATTATTACAAAATCAAACTACGGAAAAAAATTAAAATATCACATTAAATCAATTGAAACGTCTTGTTTTCAATAGTTCGCTCGGGATATCCAAATTTCACATATCGGTAAAAATGGTCTAATTTGGTGCACATTAAAAAGTATTCTAATGCTCAAAGACTCCATTTCAAAATTACATGGTATTTTTGCATTTCTGTTTTCAATATGGTTTAGTTTCCTACATGATCAATAACTTCTCACTACTAACTTAACACACTCAAAATTATTGGGAAATGATGCTAACATGAGATTTCTCTTTACAAGTCCTCTACCTGCACTCTCCCCTCAAATTGTTTTTCAACTACATCCCTGACTCAAATGCTCTCTTAATTGCATCCTGGTGCTTTGTGTCAACCTTATTTGTGGAGTGCGTCCGACTGTTCAAAAAATGAATGTCAAATTGCCCATCCATTCCATTCCCTTTAACCGCATCCAGATTATTCCCAGTCCCATATCCTCCGCTTCTATTATCAACAACTACCGTCGCGGGCTTGTCATCTCTACCAGCATGCGGCATTGCCGTCATAGATCCTGCTATTCTATACCCATCAATTTCGACAATTACCGGGCGCCTGGTCCAGTTCCAAACGCCACCTACAGCCTTCTTCAAAATATTTGTATCCTCTTTGGTCAACGTTTCTACATCAGCATGGTTTCCACCATATGTACGTTTGATTTGCATTTTCATTCCTGTTTCAACATCAATAACTGTAGCGACATCACCTCTGGCGTAAATGTTCTCAACTTCGCCATACCACGGCAATTTTTGCACATTTTTTGTACCAATTGCATCTACTCGAGAGATGCCACCCCTGGAAATCGGCTTATCAGCACTTAAAAGACTGGTGAGTTTGCCAATAGTTTTCGCACCAGCAACACCATCCACCGTCAAACCATAGGCTTTTTGAAAGCTGGCGACGGATGACTTCGTTATAGTACCAAAATAACCAGTTGGTTCAACAGCAAAATAACCGAGTTGTTTCAAATCGTTCTGTAAATCTGATACGTCTTGACTTCTTAAACCCTGCTTTAAAACAACGCCATTTGTATAGGCGTATGTAGTCTGAAATGCCACTGTAGAAAGTATCAGCGTAATGGTTAATGCAGCAATTCTTTTCCTCAAGTTCATAATTTCCTCCTCTTTTTAGGCTAACGCGGTTAGTTGACGCGTATGATGAATGAATTTATCCAACCATTTACGCAGTTTCACCCCAAAGTATTTCTGCCCCCGCTTTTCAGTTTCGAAGAAAATACATCCTTTATAGTTTAACATAATATCGAAATGACGCCTATCTGAAATTTCAAATCCATATATTAGACTTATATTTTAAGGTAATAACGCTCATTTCGCCTCTTAAAATGTATGTATTTAATCACAACAAATTGAATAACAGGTTCTACAGATACTTCCCATCTACAAACCATACCCCATAACTTTGTTACAGTCCTCAAAACATTTTGCCATTCTCACTCACTTGTAATTATCAGATGATTGTGATAAAATGAACTCACAATTCTATATGGTGGGTTAGATTACTTTCCACCGATAAAGGCAAACCAGTCGAAAGGCTGGGACGCAAAGCTAAAGGGCCTGTAAAATGGCAGCCAGCTACCGAAAGGAGAGTTTTTTGTGTTAAAAAAACTTCTGTCTATGATCGTGGCAGCGACTGTCTTGGCCGCACCGGCAGCTTCCTTTGCCGCTCCATCTGACTGGACTGTGAATAGTGCCAAAGCCGCAGACGGCGTTGTTGAACTTAAAGTCAACGTCAACACGACTGCTAAATTGAAAGTCCTCGTTCAAAAAGGCGACACCAAGTACTACTATGATGTGCAGTCCCTCGCGGATGAATCCATCCCGCTTCAGATGGGCGACGGCACATACACCATCGCTCTACTCAAGAACGTTTCAGGCACCAGCTACACGCGCTTGGATACCCTTACTATAAGCGCATCTGGTATCCAAAGTTTTGAACCGTTTTTGACCTCCAATCCAATCGTCAAGTTTTCTACGAATAATGAAGTAGTCGCACTCGCAAAGAAGTTGACCGAGAACGCCAAAACCGACGAAGAGAAAATCAAAGCGGTGTATACCTATATTACCAGGAATATCAAATATGATTACAATCGTGCAAAGACAGTACAAAGTGGATATGTGCCTGATGTGGATGCTGTTCTCGCAGCGAATGCCGGCATATGTTACGATTACTCCGCAGTCATGGCCGCCATGCTGAGAAGTATTGATATACCTGCTAAAATCAATATGGGCTATAGCAAGTACATCACAATATACCACGCGTGGAATGAAGTTTACTTAAGCTCCGATGACAAGTGGATTACGATCGACACTACTTATGACAGTGCTTATCTAACCGCAGGTAAAACCGTCAATATGATAAAGAACGCTGTCGACTTCACGACACTTAAAAGTTATTGATTTAGTTAACATTTCTAATTGAAACCGGATAATTCTTTTTATGTTTTCACAACCCAAAATTCGCTATCTTTTGGAGTTAAAAGACTAAAATGAGGTAAAATCGCTGAAACGCTATAAATGCCGTTTCAGCGATTTTTTTATCTTTATACTATCTTCATTTTTTGTCTATACACAAAGCTTATTCATTATAATAATTGTTTTGAGTATTGATTTTTTTGTTATAAAGAATGAAAAGTTTTCTAAGGTGAAATCGTACGATTATATCCATCATATCGAAAATTTGCATGTTGAATATCAACCCATGCATGATAGCATACTCTCAAATTTTCAAAATATGTACCAATTTATTATCCGAATTAGTGAGCGTATTAGAATACATACCACCAATATTTACGATCAAGTTTAACTCTATTGCCTTCGTCTTCACTTTCAAGCATTTCTTATGCTTATCTATGAAAAAAGTCAATACTGTTTAAGAGTCTTTCACTTCTCATTATAAGGTTATATTGATGTCATATTCCTTAAACTTCTCTTCCAACCAAGATGATCCTTGAGACTGAATTTTTTGATTAAGTAGGACATCTCGAACTTCGTCCTTTTTGCTTTCAAGAGTTGCTTCGATCGCTTCTTTCTTCTCATCCACTATGAGAACGTGATAACCAAAATCGGTTTTTACAGGACCTACCAACTTGCCAATCTGCGCTGCAAAAGCTGCTTGCTCAAACTCAGGAGCCATTTTGCCACGACCAAACAATCCCAACTTCCCACCGTTCTCCTTAGTTGATGTATCAATAGAATATTCACCCACAAGGGTCTCAAAAGATTCCCCAGCATTCAATTTATCTAATACCTCTTTAGCAGTTTCTAACGTCTCAACAAGAATATGTCGTGCGCTGACCTGCTCCTGTTGATCAAAGGAAGTTTTGTTTTTAGTGAAATAATCCAAAATCTCAGCCTCAGTGATCTCAATGGTTGGTTCTAGAAGTTTTTTGATCGTGAGGTTTTTCTCAATATTACCCCTCAGGTAATCCATGTCAAATGAACTTGATGCAAGAGCAGCCTCTAATAATTCTTTGCCACCATACATTTCTTCGTAGGTCGCGACCTCCTCGTCAATCTCAGATGTTTCAACCTTGATGTTATTTTTTTGCGCCTCCAGCTTGATAATCTTCTCTGAAATCAATGCATCGACAACTTGTTCACCGCCCTGCTTAACCAAATAATTGTACAGTTCGTCTTTAGTGATCTTTTCCGAACCGACTGTTGCCACAGTAGTTCCACCGCCTGTCAGTCCGGAGGTGCCTGCGCCAAAATAAATAATCGCAGTAAACAAGCTGCCAAGCACAATTAGGGTAATGATAATTTTTAAATTGTTCTTCACTTTCAATTTGCCCCTTCCAAATTATAATTATCTCGAAACAAAATGTATCTTTCATTTAATTAGACATTAAAACAATATAATACATTAGCGATATTTGAATTGATTTTACTAAAGATAATTAGGGGAATGATTAACTCATTTCATGAAGCAAATCAAGCCCATATTTGTTGAAGTTATCTTATTCTTAACCTAACCATGTAAAAGGTTCTTAAATATTTTTAGTTCGTGCTAATGATAAAATTGACGTCGAAGACAGTAACGGCGAATTAACAAGTGGATTTCTATTAAACAACTATATACTCCAGATAAAATGACATTCTTTAAATTTGCCACGTTGTGACATAAAAAAAGAAAAAATATTTTAGTGTTATCAATTTACCATTTAATAATTGCTATCCGAGAATTCCAAGTCGTCATCATTAGTTAGGAATAAGTGTGCTACAAAGCCGTTTGGGTCTAGATGATTTCATTTTAACCAAGGTGACGGATCGACAAATTCACCATTTTTTCTTACTTCAAAGTGGAGATGCGGTCCAGTTGACAGTCCGGTACTTCCGGCTTTAGCTACTAGCTGTTCTCTTTTTACCTTGTCACCAGTTTTAACGACTAACTCCGAATTGTGCGGATATAGGGTGACAATTCCACTACCATGATCAACCATAACTGTTTTCCCATATCCCCCCTTCCATCCTGAAAAAATGACTTTTCCTGCCTCAGCAGCTACAATTTTGCCTCCTGTTGGCACAGCAA
The DNA here is from genome assembly GCF_058683855.1 of Acidaminobacter sp. QWL-03. NCBI lineage: Bacteria > Bacillati > Bacillota > Clostridia > Peptostreptococcales > Acidaminobacteraceae > Acidaminobacter > Acidaminobacter sp. QWL-03. Next base: position 83,138 of record NZ_CM178752.1, on the reverse strand, counting down.
CATCCATCCCTGTATGTAGCTTTTTAGTCTTCAAAATTGGATGAATTCGATATCCAAATGGAGACGTAATACGACTATATCCTGGTGCAGGCCATGCAAATTTTCCACCTTTGTATATATCATTCGATTGAAGCTTTCTTATTTCAGAGGCTATCTCTTTTGCATACCGGTTTAGTTCATCTTCTTGCTGTTCAAGTTTTTTGTTATCTGTCAAAATATCTTTTTTGATCTTTGCTAGTTCACCTTGATTTAATTCCAACTCTGATTGCTCTCTCTCCATCGCATTTACCATTTCTATCAAAGTATTTTGTTGGTTTTCAAGCTGTTTTTTACTGTCAACTATCCCCTCTCTCTTTTCTTTCATAAATTCCAACAATTCCCTGTCGTGATCAACTATCAATTTAATCATGTCCAGTCTTGTCAGCATGTCTGTAAAGTTTGTGGAATCAAGCAAAACCTGCAAATAACTTACATTTCCGTTTTTATACATCACTCTTAATCGAGTGCCTAGTACATCATTCTTCATCGCTATCTTATTCTCTGTCTCTTGTAATTCTTGTTGAATTTGAAGTATTTTTTCTTCTGTTCCAACTATTCGAAGGCTAATTTCCGCCATTTCGCTTTTTGTTAGTTCGATTTTATTATTGATATTTTCAATCTGATTAGAAATGCTCTTTTCTTTCTTCTTATTCTCAGTTAATTTGCTTTTTATCTTGTTAATCTGTTGATTTAATTGATTTAATTTACTCTGACTACTCAAACCATCTTGAGTGTAGCCAGCTGTCACTGTTGCTGACACAAGTACTAAAGAACAAACTATCATCAATAATGTTTTGAATTTCAAATCTAGCCCCCCACTGTACATGCGTTCATTTATCTTTACGTTTCCAAATTTGTAGTCTTTATTCTATTTAAGGTTTTTTTGTAAAAGTTATTATCCAATTTACAAATAAATCTAGATATTGTGTGAGAAGTCAAATTAATATATACACTTCATTAAACACACTAGAATCAGCAGCAAATCAAAATGAAATGTTGCTTATCATTTTACTTTGTTGCTGACTCTAATATGAAATCTATTGATTATACAAATAATTATATTCAAATAACTTCTGGCATCTTATAAATTCTTGGTATTCATTACTCTCATTGCATTTAGAACCGCAATTATTGCGACACCTACGTCCGCGAAGACTGCCTCCCACATTGTTGCAAGTCCACCTGCACCCAATACTAGAACAACTCCTTTCACAATAAAAGCTAAGGATATGTTCTGAAGTACAATGCTTCTGGTCCTCTTCGAGATCTTAATTGCACTAATTAGCTTACTTGGTTCGTCAGTCATGAGTACAACATCAGCCGCTTCAATAGCTGCATCAGATCCAAGTCCACCCATTGCAACTCCAACATCTGCTCTTGCAAGAACTGGGGCATCGTTTATACCATCCCCTACAAAAACAGTGCATCCTTTTGTTGCTTTTTCTTTATAAAGCAGCTCTAACTTTTCAACTTTTTGATCTGGAAGCAGTTCCGAATAAACAACATCTAATCCAAGTTGCTCACCGACCTTGTCGCCAACTTTCTTATTATCTCCCGTTAGCATTACTGTCTTCTTTACTCCAATTTCCTTTAGCCCTCTAATAAGATTTTTAGAGTCCTGTTTAATTTCATCTGAAATGACTATTGATCCAGCGTATAGTCCATCTATCGCGATATAAACAATAGTGCCAACATCATCATTCAAGTCAAAAGCTATTTTTTTATTAGTCAAAAGACTTGCGTTTCCTGCTAGTATTTCCCGGCCATTTACATTAACTTTAATTCCCAAACCAGGAATTTCCTCATGACCATTTATGCCGTTTTTGTCAATTTCCTTCCCATATGCTTTCATAATAGATTGGGCAATAGGATGATTGGAATAGTTTTCAGCATGAGCTGCACTCTCGAGGAGTTCTTCTTTTGATATTCCATTAATAGGATTTATCTCTGTTACTTTAAATACTCCTTTTGTCAAAGTTCCAGTCTTATCGAACACCACAGTGTCCACATTATTTAGAGCTTCTAGATAGTTGCCACCTTTTATGAGAATACCATTCTTTGACGCTCCGCCAATTCCTCCAAAGAACCCTAGAGGAATTGATATAACCAAAGCGCAAGGGCAAGATATTACAAGGAAAACTAGAGCTCTATATATCCACTCAGAAAATGTTGCACCATCTATAACCAATGGGGGAATCAAGGCTAATGCAAGAGCTGCAATTACTACAAATGGTGTATAAATTCTTGCAAATTTTGTTATAAACTGCTCCGTAGGAGCTTTCTTACTACTTGCGTTTTCCACCAACTGTAATATTTTTGAAACTGTCGATTCACCAAACTCTTTTTTTACCTCTATTGTCAAAAGTCCATTTTTATTGATGAATCCACCGTATACCTCGGAGCCCGCTTCTACTTCACGCGGAACTGACTCTCCTGTCAAAGCAGATGTATCTACCATTGACATTCCCGCTACTATAGAACCATCAAGCGGAATTTTTTCTCCTGGTTTTACAACTATAAATTCTCCAATTTTTACATCATCTGGCGCAACTTTTTTTAACTCATTTCCAACCTTCAAGTTTGCGTAATCAGGCCTTATATCCATAAGATCGGCGATAGATTTTCTCGACCGATTCACAGCCATATTTTGAAAAAATTCACCAACTTGATAGAACAGCATTACCGCTACACCTTCAGGGTATTCACCAATAGCAAACGCACCGATGGTAGCAATTGACATAAGAAAATTTTCATCAAAGAGCTGTCCATTCCTTATATCTTTTATAGCACGCAGCACTACCTCACCACCTGCTATCAGATACGCAATAATATACAACAGAAACTCCAATTGATTTGGAAGCGAGAAAACCAAAGCCACAGCAAAAAGGATTCCGCTAATAGCGAGCTTTAATAACTGCTTCGCACTTTCACCATCAGCATGTTCGTGCCCTTTTACTAATTTGTCTGATTCATCTTTTACAATTACATCTGGTTCAATTTTCTTTATCAAAGCCTTAGTTGTTTCAATTATATTAACAATATCTCTACTGTTTGACTCTAAAACAAGCTTGCCAGTAGTAAAATCAACGCTTGCATTCTTTACCCCCTCAAGTTGGTTTACTTTGTTTTCAATTTTTAGTGCACAATTTGCACAGTCAAGACCCTCAAGCAACAATACTTTTTTTGTATATTTCAAATCTACTTTTTCTGATACAGTTACACCTGGTTCTAGCTTTCTCACAATTTTTGTTGCACTTTCAACAACTTGATTTTTTGAATCTATGCTTACCAGCTCAATTTTCAAAATTTTTGTAACAAAATTTAGCGATGATTCATTAACATTATTAAGCTTCATTACTTTTTCGTTTATTTTTTCAGCACATGATGCACAGTCAAGTCCTTCTAAAACTAGCTCTACAGTGGTCGCTTTCAAAATGCATTCCTCCTTATCACACATATTTTTAAATTAGATCACTTTTCATTATTATGGATCATACCTTGATTTAGTATGAGCTTTACATGCTCATCAACTAAAGAATAATATACAATTTTCCCGTCCCGTCTATTTTTAACAAGTTTAGCTAGCTTTAGAACTTTTAGCTGGTGCGAGATTGCAGATTGAGTCATATTTAGTAAACATGAAATGTCGCAAACGCACATTTCTGATTCTTCTAGCGCCCATAAAATTCTGATTCTCGTGGAATCTCCAAATACTTTAAATAATTCTGCAAGATCAAAAAGCACATCATCCTGTGGCATTCTGCATTTTACTTGATTCACCACTGTTTCATGAATTGCTTCGCAATCACATCTCTCAACTTGTTGTTCTCTGTTAGCCATAACAACCACTTCTCCTTAATCGGAACATTTGAGCAACTGTTCATATATAAAACCATACTATAAACTCATTTTATTGTCAATACTCACTTGAATATCTGTTCAGATAAAGTCAGAAAGGTGATGTGATATTTAGGAACCCGTGATAATCTATTTAATCAATCAAGGAGCATTATAATTCAAAATAACACTAAATCCCCAGTGTTCAAATCCGTTATTGCGAAGTAAGAAACAGTAATAGTGATTTCATTGAATCATCTATGGCAATAAAAAATTCTTATATGTATTGGACAATTTATCTCTGGATAGAACGGCCGTTAGTCTAGTGGGGACAGATCTTGAATTCACTAGAATTGAGTTTTTTTCTTCCAACGTATACTTCGGAAGTAAGTCCGATTAAACTAGTCTTACAAATAAACATGAAAAGCTCGTATACATTAACGCTATTAAGGATTTGCTGAGCGAAGTTAAAACCATTGATAATAAAAACTTTTAAGCGATTTTTCTATCACAATAAATACAAGGAATTTAGTATTTCTCCCATAAAAACCAGCAGTTGGTAACAACTCATGTAAATAACGAAAACCAGCCAATTCTAAATATCCAATGAATTTTTCTTCAGTTCGGTGAACAACTTAATAAAAGCACTTGCTAAGTTAAATGGCCAAGCTTTTGCCTTGATCTGATTTCGAGGATGTGTTCACTAAAATTTTAAATTCCAATAAGAGTTAAATAAATATTTTCCAATCGGTTTGTATTTGGGGTGCTTTTAATTCCAATGGTAAACACAATACATTAACTACTTAATCGACTAATTGATTAAAAAAGAAAAACAAATAAGCAGACCTCATCAGCCTGCTATTTCATTAATCACTTCAATACAATCCTAACATATCAAATTCCCTTTGAACTTTTATGTATTCTTAACTAAATTACAGATCGCACAAGGTGGAGTCTATTTTCGAAAGATGATATAAAGTAATCAATTATAGGGATTATGCTCTTATAACAAATGCAATCTAAGTAATAAAGTAACTATTCCCTAAATCGAACTTTAAGGAGTAGTTGCCACAACTTCTGTTCCCGATAGAAAAATCACTCTGATCTGCCCATCTACCCCCACCTCAATATGACTTAAGACCTGAATCATTAACTCGTATGAAAGCTCTTCAATAACTCCGACTTCTCCTACCAGCCTCATCAGCTCTTTTGCTCGATAAGCCTTTAAAATATCTCTCCGTTCAATAACCCCTAGCCATTCGGCTTCATACAGCTCTTTATTTTCTACGAGATGGTTCCAGGCATCTACGAAGATTTGCTTAGGATCATCACGGTTTAATCTCGTTTGATTAATACAGTCGCATCCAGCTTTCTTCGGCTGCCGATATCCGGTTCTATTCATTGAACACTCATAATAAGCTGTTCCTTTATCTATCAATCGATTTGAAACCTTGATAACAAATGAATGATTGCAATGTCCACATATTATTTTCCCTGTAAGTGGTAGTGTATCTTTGTATTTGAAACTTTGATATCGGGTCACAGAATGCTCTTCACAATAACTTTTGCGCAACTCAATTTCTAATTGTACACAATCCCAAATTTCTTTATCGACAATAGCAGGATGACTGTCTTTACAATAATATTGAGGTACCTGGCCCTGATTCTTCACTTGCCTTTTATTCATAGGATCAGGTGTTATTTGGCGCTGAAATAAAGTATCACCTGAATACTTCTCATGAGTCAGCAGCACTTGAATATGTGACGTCATCCATTTTTTACCTCGTATCAGCGGTATTTTTTCTTCATTAAGCTTATCAGCAATTCTATTGGTGCCATTTCCTGCAAGAAATTCTTTATAAATCCTTCGTATAATGGCCGCTTGTTCTTCAATAATGACAACTTCACCCTTTTTATTCTTTGAATATCCGGTTATATTGTGCCACGCAATTGATCCGATATCACCCTTTTCAAACTTTCTTCGTTTACCCCATTTGACATTCTCAGAGTGAGAAATGATTTCCTGCTGCGCAAGTGCCGCCAGAAGCGAAAGGAGCAGTTCACCTTCTTTTGCTAGAGAATGTAGATTCTCTTTTTCAAAATAGACATCCACATTGAGCATTCTTAGCTCCCTTATAGACTTTAAACAGTCCAGTGTATTTCTTCCAAACCTCGAAATGTTTTTGGTAATGATCATGTCAATATGACCATCTCTTGCATCCCGGAGCATGCGCATAAAAGAATCTCTATTCTTGATACTTGTGCCCGAAATACCCTCATCAGCATAAATCCCTGCAAAGTCGTATGCCGAATTGCTTTTGATCATAGACTCGTAATAAGATATCTGAGCAAAGTAGCTATCTAGTTGTTCGTCACTATGTGACGAAACTCTACAATATGCAGCAACGCGCTTCTTAACGCTCTCATTCTTCCTTTCTATATTCGTTAACGGGTATAAGACTGTAATTTTTTTTGGACTTCCCTTTTGAACCATCTTGTGATTTCACCTCCATAATAACCATGGGTTGTGTAATTGGCGTTACCTTGTGAATCTCAAGTATTTTTTTCTCAGGCACATTAATACCAATACAAGTGGATTTTTTATAATCTCTAAACCTGCCACAGCTCCAGTAAACTAATCCCCTGTGATTTGTCGTATGGTAGAGAGAAGACCCACAATGCGGGCATTTGAGGAGTTTTGAGAATGGATACCGGTTGCTTCGCGCTTTTCTCATCTCCTGAACCTTTTCCCAGTCCTCCCTGGATATGATCGCTGGATGATGATCCTTCACAAAGTACTTGGGAAGTTGTCCTATATTCTTTACTTCCTTTCCATTTTCATTGACGTATGACTTTTGCATTAAAAGATCACCACAATACTTTTCATTGGAGAGTATTCGTTTAATTTTGTCTTTCCCCCAAATATTTTTACTAAAGGTTGGCATCCCTTCTTCGCGAAATTCTCTCACTATGTCATTTATTGACTTACCACATAGATATCTTCCATACACTTCACGGATTATCCATGCTTGATGTTCATCGATTTCGAGCTGGCCTTTATCATTATTGCGATACCCTACGAGTCGATTTGCACTTATTTTTACATTTCCGCGCTTAAATCTATTTCTCCATGACAATTTATTGTTCTGAATTGTCGATTTGAGCTCTTCTTCAGCAAATGCGCCAATGATAGTTAGCATCATCTCCCCTTCTGAACTGAGAGTGTTGATATTCTGCTCTTCGAAAACCACACCAACGCCGATGTCTTTAAGTTCACGAACGACCTCAAGCAGCACCAGTGTATTTCGCGCAAATCGTGATATGGATTTCGTGAAGATCAGATCAATCTCACCTGATCTTGCCCGATTGAGCATTTCCTGAAAACCAGGACGATTGACATTTCCACCTGAAATACCTGCATCAGAAAACACCCCTACAAATGAATACAAAGGGGAATAAAACCTCCGATGGTAATACTCTGTCTGATTCCGTAAAGAATCTAACTGTTCTTCACTCGGTGTTGAAACTCGTACATATGCACAAACTCTAGTCAGGCTCGGAAGCGGCATAGGTATTTTCTTTTTAGCAATCTCTGTAACGATAGGTTTCCTCATGACTTTTCACCTCCTTGTAAACATAAAAAATTACCATACCGCTACACGTAGTAATCGCTCAGGTAAGGCAATAAGTCAAGTTATATGAGGCATCGCCGAGATATCGAGCATAATATAGAATAATGTAATTAGTTAGGACACGAATAATCCATATACGCATGAATTTCGGCCCAAAAAATCAAAAATAAGCCCAACTGGGCACAATTCCCATTTTGCACCCCTCAAAACAAAAATGCACCCTCCCCTTACTTCAAATCGTTGAACATTTGAAAGGGAGGGTGCATTTTATCAATTGTTGTGGGTGTTTCCAAGAAGAGGCCCGCTCCATCTCCGAAAACGTGGCATGGGGCCACCGCAAGCGTTTCGCCGATGGTAAAGTCACTATGCCTTATAAGCATTTCCTCGGCTATGAAAAAGGTGAAGACGGTACACCTAAAATTGTAGAAAGCCAGGCGGTAGTAGTGCGGCTAATCTACCGCTTATTTATAGAGGGAAAAACGTGTTCCTACATTGCACGCCACCTGACTGCTAAAGAGATCCTCTCCCCTGCTGGCAAGAAGAGATGGCAAGTTGGAACGGTTGAGTCCATCTTAACCAATGAGAAGTACTCTGGCGATGCCATACTTCACATCTGTAAACACCTATTGATAAAGACCATTTATCAGCAGGTGTTTTTATTTTGCCCTCAAACCTTTGAAACAAGCGACCTGCGGGGTTTCTCGCAAGAACGCTTGTTTCACAATTTTTGCACTATATTTCCATTTTAATCATTTTAACCCTTTTGTAGTGTATTTTACTTAAACTTAAATCGTTGAACATTAGCGGAGTTTGTCAAGGTAGTTGTCGCAAATCATCTTTAGAAATATTGACCGGATTAAGCCATACCTCACCGGGCAATGTCCAATCTCGGGTCTTACCTGACCATCTCTGTGGTGCCTTTGCTTTTGCTAGCTCATAAACCTTGCGGCGTGCTTCAAGAACGCTATCTGCTTTGCCGGAGTGCACTTGATTGGGTGTTAGAAATTTGATGCCACTATGGTGATGTTCGTGTCGATACCAGTGTACGAACTGGAGACACCATTTTCTGGAAGCTTCAAGTGACACGAATCCCTTTGTTGGATATTTGGGACAATATTTGCATGTTTTAAAAATTGATTCTGAATAAGGATTATCATTGCTTACGCGAGGTCTGCTCCTGGAGGGCGTGACACCCAATTCATATAGTGTTGCCAGCATCGTGGAACCTTTCATAGGACTGCCATTATCAGAATGTAGTATGAGGGGCGTTTGGTGGGCTCGTATGCCTTGAGACATTACCGCTTTACGAATCAGGTGGCTTGCGTGTTCTGCTGACTCGTCTTCCCATACCTCCCAGCCTACAATATCCCTGCTAAAAATGTCGATGATGAGATAAAGAAAGTAATACAGTCCTTTGATTGGTCCGGGCAGGTATGTGATATCCCAAGACCAAACCTGATTGGGCTTTGTAGCGCAGTGGCTTGCCTTAGGCTTGCCAGAAGGGCGCTCTGCACGTCCTCGATAGTGTTGCTCACCCGCACGGCGCATTACCCGGTAGAAACTTGATTCCGAAGCAATATACTCTCCGCGGTCAGCTAAAGCCGGCACAATTTGACTGGGTGGCTTGCTGGCGAACTCAGGCTTGTTGATCGTTTTGAGGATAAGGGCAACCTCGTCCGCCTTCAGTTTACGATCAGATTCATATTTGGTTCTCAAAGGGCGTTGATCTTCTTGATGTGCATGTGGATTTTTCCATCTTTGAAGCGTTCTTGTTGTTATGCCTAAACACTCGCAGGCTTTGAACTGGCTTGCTCCGGATTGTACTGCTTCGTCTACCAGCTGGATTATCATAGCGCGATCTGAGGGGCTGGTCATTCGTCCTCGTCTGATGTTCCCCAAATCGCTTCGGCTTTTTTTCTTAAGATCAGCAGCGCGGCGGCTTCCGCTAATGCGGATTCCTTACGCTGCAGTTCCTTACGTACTTGGCGCAACTCCTTCTGGAGTGCCTTGTCTTGTTGAACCAACTCAGCGACTTGGCTTGGTATGTTGCCATTGGCGCTCATACAGTTTTCCTGCCATTGCTTCACCTGTTCAGGATAAAGTCCCTTTTTCCGACAGTACTCCGATAACTCAACCTCATTAAGGTTCATCGTTTCCACTACGATTAGAAACTTGTCCTGGCTGCTCCACTGATCAGCCGGTTCTTCGTTGGCAGGAGCAGCATATCCGTTTGCTCTTAGTTCATTTCTCCATTTCTTGAGTGTAGCAGGTGCGACGCCAAGTGTTTCACTAATCTTGCTCAGTGCTACGTTCTCAGGCGGCAACATCATACGAATTGCTGTTTCCTTTACTCTTCTTGTGTAGGCCATTAGTAATCCCCCAATCGATTCTATTATAGGATACTTTTTTTAATGGTCTACGACAACTATTGTGACACATAGGGGGGTCTTAAAAAGCAATTTCTTATGATTTCTCTTTTCACAGGTTTACTTGGATTGTCATCTTTAATTGCTGGTCTAATACCAGCAAACTTGTTTTGGGTATTTTGCATACTGGTCTTTCTAATGGGATCAACGGGTTCGGGGTTCAATATCCCTTTTACCGCGTATATTCAACGGACTGTTCCACCGGAAAATCTAGGGAAAGTCTTATCACTAATTACAAGTGTCATGAGTTTCGCGGCTCCGGTTGGAATGTTTATTGCTGGACCAATAGCTGAAATCATCGGAGTCAGCAATTGGATGATAATCGCTGGGGTCTTAATGATTTTTATCGGAATTATGAGTTATGTAATTACAAAGGAATTTGACATCAATAGAAGCCACGAGGTTATCAAAAATGAAATCTAGAATCATGAAGGCTATTATTGGCAATCTAGTTAACTAGAGGCGCAACAGCTCATTTTTCTGTAAGTATTGATTTATCTAAGGTTGTGTTCACCAATCCAAATTTTTACTTTGGGATTGTTCTTAATTCATGGCGCACATAATAAACCTATCCATTTTTTGTTTCTGATTTGGATTATGCCGTTTTCCTATACTCGACTATGCCAGTTTGATTCTTGATATTTTTAGGATGCTACTTGTTCAGAGTGATTCCCATTGCCATGAGAGTAATGTCTGAAATCACACGCTTCATTCCTCGATATCTAAAACTGTCATGTCTCAGTCATCTTTTAACTTCGAAATCATACCTTCTGCCTGAATCGATCGACTGATTCGCTGAGCAATTCCGACCTCAGTTGTGATGTTGTAGTTTGATTGTCCGCGAAACGTCTCAAAGTCAGGTGAGTATTGGATGGTTTTCGATGCACCACCATATGCTTTTCGGCTTTTGATGCATTGACTATTAAAGGGACTCCCAATGCATTCATAACATCTATAAGTACGAAATGGATCCTGATATCCTGAGTCATATTTACGGACTCGGTTTTTAGTTCTTGTTAGTTTTATTCCGTTTTTGCAGACATAAGCATCTTCTTTTTCCAAATAGGTCATGTTCTCTCTTTTGTTGATGTCTTTGGCCTTCTTTTTTTTACTGCTCTTGAAGTTTGCTGGCTTGATGTAGGTTATCAACTGCTTTTTATTGAGATAGGCATAGTTTTCAATGCTTTCGTAGCCTATATCCGCTACGATATTAATCAGGTGTTTTCCATATCGCGGCATCATTTGCTCTAGAAATGGCTTATGGGTATGCAGATCATTGCTCTTTTAACTGCCCATGACACCAACGATGAATGCGCCACTGGAGGCCATTTGAATGTTGCATGCTAGCCTCAGCTGCCCATTAAGCATGTGGTCTTTCTTCATCCGCATGAAGGTCGCATCGTGATCCGTCTTGGAATAGCTGTTACGATTACCCATGATTCTCAGATGTTCCTGATATTTGACCAGTTTATCAAGAACCTCTTTAAAGTATTCATAGTCCCTTTGGTCTTGAGTTTTGCGTTTCACAATCCCATGTACAAAGAGGATCTTATTGCTGCTACAAATATTTCGGATGCGGTTAAACTCCCGCTTCACATACTGCATTACTTCATCCAGGCTGCTGTCTTCAGCCAGGCTCAATTCCATGATGATCCGCTCCTTGAGTTTCTGTTGATATTTTTCTACGGACTTACGCCACACAAAGGTATATCGTCCAGCCATAGCTTTAATTTTAGTACCGTCGATGTAAATGCTTTTCAGATTTATATGCCCCTCACCAATCAGAATCTCGACAAACTGAGTCAGCAAATCTGGCGCGTAGCCTTCTAACGTCTTGCGGTGGCGGTTTATTGTGCTGTGATCAAGTGCTTTTTGAACTTGGAGCAGGAAATGTGCTCTAGCATCATAAGTGCAAAAATCTTCAATTTTGCGGCAGGAATAAATCCCTTCGCTGTAACAGCACAATAGGATCTTCAACATGGTAACTGGGTCAACAGCTGGTTTTCTACCCAAAATGGAGTAGGTGCTTAACACAGAATCTAATTTCATCTCCTCAACGATTTTGCACACCAGTCTAACCTTACTATCCACTGGAATGTATGTGCCCACATCAAATTGCATTCATAGTTGCATTGAGCGGACATTTTGGTTAAAATAGACATGAGTTAGATTGTTCGTCATAAAACAATTTCAACTCATTAGAACTGGCTCTGCGAGCCAGTTCTAATCATTTTGACAAGCAAAAATGGACTATAGCAAATCAAATATGATTTGCTATAGTCCATTTTTATTTGGTGCTATTTTGCAACAGCACCCGTCTTTATTAGTTGTTTAAACCCAATATTTGGTTTGAACTATTTTCTATAAGTCTAATTCTCCAACAATAGATTCTACAACATCAATGATTTTTGAACTTCTAATAATCTGTTCGCTTTTGCGAATATCGAGATAAACTTCTCTATCTTCTTCCATCATTCGAATGGATTTTCTTATTTCATTATATGCTGCCTTTGATCCTTTTCCAAGTTTTGATGGATTTCGGAAGTCAATGCCCTGAGCAGCAGATATTAACTCGATCGCAAGAACGTAAATTGTATTTTTGAGAATTTCATTAGCTTTTCTTGCAGCAATTGTACCCATACTGACATGATCTTCTTGATTGGCTGATGACGGTATAGAATCTACGCTTGCGGGGTGAGCCAGCACCTTATTCTCAGATACTAATGATGCTGCACTATATTGAGCGATCATTAGCCCAGAATGTAATCCTCCTTTTGAAGTTAGAAAAGCTGGTAATCCATTGTTTAATTGCGGATTAACAAGTCTTTCTATCCTTCTTTCTGATGAATTTGCAATTTCGGCGACAGCTATTCCTAGAAAATCAAACGGCAGCGCCATTGGTTGACCATGGAAGTTCCCACCCGAAATCGCTACATTATCTTCAGGAAATATAATTGGATTATCAGTGACAGAGTTAATTTCTATCGCAATTCTTTCTGCTATATAGTTTATAGCGTCTTTGCTTGCACCGTGAATTTGAGGAATACAACGCAGTGCATATGCATCCTGAACTCGAACCTCACCTTGTCGGGTCGTGAGTTCGCTATTCTCAAGGATCCTAAGTAGATTTGAGGCAGTATCAATTTGACCTTTGTGTGGCCGCACCCTGTGAATACGCGGATCAAATGCATCAACAATTCCAGTGAGCGCTTCAATTGTTAATGCAGCACTAATATCAGAAAGCTTAAGTACCTGTTTGGCATCATATGTCGTTAAACAACCAACTGCTGTCATAACTTGTGTGCCGTTGATCAGAGCAAGTCCTTCCTTTGAAGTCAGTTCGATAATTGGTATTCCTGCTCTATCCATAGCTGCTTTTCCAGGTAAAACTTCGCCATTATAGATTGCTTCTCCGCACCCAATCATAACTAATGCCATATGTGATAAGGGCGCTAAATCACCACTTGCTCCAAGTGAACCTTTTTCAGGTATCAATGGAGTAACCCCTTTATTAATCATTTCAATAAGAGTTAATACTGTTTCCAGTCTTATTCCAGAGTATCCTTTCGCTAAAGCATTTACCCTTAACAGCATTATAGCTCGAGATGTTTCTTCGTTGAAAAAAGGACCAACCCCACAAGCATGGCTGACAATTAAGTTGCGCTGCAATTCTTTGGTTTCGTTTTCAGAAATTGGAACATCTGAGAACTTTCCAAACCCAGTTGTTATTCCATAAATATTTCTCTTTTCTCTTACAAATTGATCAACAATTTCACGAGATTTATTAATTGAAACAACAGCAGCTTTGTCAAGTTCAACTGCAACATTGAACCTAGCAACATTTATGACATCTTGAATTGTCAAATTTTGACCATCAATTTTAATTATATTCATTGATAACACTCCTTATCTTTTAAAAACAGCATATACATTCATCTGCAAAGACTAATAATATTAATGAACAACTTTATAAGTTTATTTTTTTATTACAATATTAGGGGTCCAACAATTCCAAAAATCACCAGAGGAATGTTATAAGCTATAAATGTTGGAACACAAGTATCCCAAATATGGTCATGCTGACCATCTGCATTTAATCCCGCTGTTGGGCCCAAAGTTGTGTCAGATGCCGGCGAACCTGCATCACCAAGAGCCGCTGCTGTTGCAATTAGAAGAATGGTAGCTTTTGCACTGAAACCGAGTGTCATAGCTAGAGGAACATAAATTACAGCAAGAATTGGAACCGTACCAAAAGATGTGCCAATTCCCATAGTAATCAGAAGCCCAAGTAATATCATTACTGATGCTGCAATAAATTTACTTCCGCCAATAATACTAGCTGAAGCTGTAATAAGTGTTTCAACACCTCCTGTAGCTCTCATAACCGCAGCATAACCTGATGCAATTAACATTACAAATGCAATGAATCCCATAATTCGAATGCCACCATCTACCATTTCATTTATATCACTCCACCTAATTACGCGTGTTACCACCATGATGCCAAGACCAATAATGGCACCTAGTGGTAATGATCCTAATGTAAGTTGAACTACTAGAGCAGAAACACCTGCCAATAAAGTGATATAATGAACCTTCGTAACCTTCAAATTACCATTGTGTTCTAAATTGTCGAAATTTACGTCATCAATTCCTTCAATATCCTTATAAACTCTTGGTTTTCGATATATGATGATTGAAATTACCAGTCCTGCAAGCATTGTTAAACCCGCAATCCAGTTTGATTGCCAAATCATATCCATTGTTACATCTAAACCACTTGCAGCCATTTGATCTTTTATTATATTGTGGTATATTATACCAAATCCAACTGGTAAGGTTATATATGGTGTCTTAAGTCCAAATGCCAGCGCAGATGCCGCTGCCCTCCTATCAAGTTTCAGACGATTCATTAGAGGCAGCAATGCAGGGATTAAAATCGGAATAAATGCAATATGCACTGGAATAAGCGTCTGAGATAAAATAGCTGCAACTGCTATAATGACAAGCAATAAGTACTTTCTACCCTTAATCAATTTTGCTATCATTAAGGTGAGTACTTCAGCAGAGCGTGTTTTATGTATTGCAGTAGCTAATGCCCCGAGTAACACATAACTTAAAGCTGTTTGAGCATTGCCGCCCATTCCTCCGATCAGTGCTTCCATGGTAGCTTCAAGAGGCATTCCGGCTGCGAAGCCACCAACAAGTGCAGCAATAATTAAAGAGATAATTACGTTTAGTTTGAATAGGCACAATAAGGTCATAACAACAACTGAGATAACAACAGGATTTGTAAGTAATTCCATGAATTTTCCACCAATCTCAAATTTTACGAAAATGCACTGTTCATGATTCTTTACAACAAATAACGAATCGCTAATATATCACCTCTAGATATTCGACATAATGGTCATTGAACTTCCTTGAAGAATTTTCTTATTTTTCAACAACCATAATAAACCAAGATATTTTATTAAATGTATACTGTTCCTTCACTGATGATTGTAACTTCAGTTGAAATGTAATTTTTATCAGCAACTTCGACGTCAATAATTCCGCCACTTTGATGAACCCTTGCACTTTTTATTCCCATATAATTATTTAGATGAATCCCGAGCGAAAGACTTCCAGAACCGCATGCTCTTTCAAAATATCTCGAACCGGTATCTTTTACATAAACATATGGTTTGATTTCAAAGTTCGTTTCGTCAAGTCCTTTAAATGGAATGATGCCTAGTGCGTTTGCTGCGATCCTGTCAATTAACGAATCCATAATTTCATCAAACTCTTCTTTTTGAACAGCGTAGTCAGTGATAAAATGACTAATACCATTCATTACGACTAAATTTCCTGATATAACCTTATTGTTCAGATCAATATCCAATGGTAATACATCGAGTGGATTTGGCACTTCCCCCCAAACTCTAAAGCGATTGGAGTTTACAGCTGTGGTTTTACATTTCAAAGAATTGTTTGAACCGGATGAACTGACAAAGAAATTATCCTCTGCACAGATACCTTTATATCTGCTATATGCAGCAACTGATAAAAGTGCATTTCCACAAAACTCTCCACCCGCCATCCAGATACCAACACATGAGTCATTATGTTTGGGTGGTATTACAAACCCAACTTGCTCTGCATATAAAGATTCATATCGCATCACTGAATTTGCTACTTTAACGTAATCTTTCGAATCAACAAAATCTGTTATTAAAATTGTCATATTTTGTGACGGGCTAATTTTTACATAGTTCAATTTCATTTCATTCACCACCATAGTTTTTTAGAAGCAAACAACCGTTTTGTTTATTATACTGTCCTTTTACCTCTTTTTGTACAGTATACTTTACGTATTATTTGACATCAAGTACTTTTTTCTATTTTGTCTATTTTTCTGTTGTATTGTATAGTATTATAGTTGTCGACTCACAAAAGTTATATTGACATGAGGTGTGAAATGTATATTGGCAAACAATTAAAAAATTTACGAATTGAAAAAGGACTTTCAATTCGAGATATTTCAAAAAGTGTAGATCTATCACCTGCGGCTTGGAGTAATATCGAACGTGATGTAAATAGCCCAACCCTTTCAACATTAACTAAAATATGTGATGCTTTAGGCGTGCATCTTGTAGATTTATTACAGCAGTGTACAAACGAAAATCAAAAAGAGAAAATTGTTTTTAAAAAAGATGAAAGAAATCAGATCACTATTTCAGGAAAATCAAATATTAAATATGAACTGGCTTCTATTTCAACAAATAGATTTCAGATCTTGGTCGTTAAAATGGACAACAAATGTGATTTTGGTTATTTATCGAATGAGTATCCTTACGATGAAATTGCTCTCGTAATAAAAGGACGTATGGAACTTGCGGTAGATGATACTGTTTATATTTTAGATGAAGGTGATAGTATTTATTTAAAAGCAGGATTAAAATACCAGTACAGAAATCCGAACAACTCACCATGTGAAGCAATTTGGGTAATTCAAGGTGTCCGTAGAGAGATTAATGAATAAATACTGTTGACATTTTAACGCAATCATAAAGTTCTAAATGGATAATTGACTTATTAAGAAGATAAACTGAAGGATCCCTGTATTGCACCTCGCTCGGGTGCACGAATATACCTTTTGCACACTCAAAAATAAAAATACACCCTCCCCATCCTATTAATAATTGAACAATAGGTTGGGGAGGGTGTATTTTATTAATTGATGTGGGGTCTTCCCAAAAAAGAATCATGACTATGCCATGGGCCGTTTTTCGTTGGAGTGTTACTCAAGCCACGAATGACTCTATTGAATATTTATAAGCAAACCTATTTCGGCGGAAAATGAGATATAATATCATTAATGTACAATAAAAAATTCACTCTGAACCTGTTCGAAAGGAGCACAACAAATGTCCTATAAATATAGAAGCCAAATATTCACTTTGATTTTGGCAATTGCAATTATTGCCGGATCAATATTATCTGTTGGAGCACCTTCCTTTGCCGCAAATTTTAGAGATATTGAGAACCACTGGGCTAAGTCCTATGTAGAAACAGTTTCA
This sequence comes from Acidaminobacter sp. QWL-03, assembly GCF_058683855.1. Classification (NCBI taxonomy): domain Bacteria; kingdom Bacillati; phylum Bacillota; class Clostridia; order Peptostreptococcales; family Acidaminobacteraceae; genus Acidaminobacter; species Acidaminobacter sp. QWL-03. The sequence goes on along the minus strand of NZ_CM178752.1, from coordinate 65,642 downwards.
ACCTACAATGCTGTATCCGGTTATCCGAATGGCACTTTCAAACCCAATGACAGCATCAAAAGAATTGAATTTATTGCAATCATCGTCAATTCACAAGGGGGTGCTGTTCGAACTCCATTTCAAGGTGAGTACTGGGGGCAACCCTTCATTGAAGCAGCCATTGAAGCTGGCCTGATCCGCTCGAATGAATACGGGGCTATGGATGACTCCACCTTCAACAATAATATTTCAAGAGAAGAAATGGCCAGTATCGTCGTCAATGCTTATACTAAGTCCAGAAAGCTGCCGGATCCTGTAGTCCTTAATGAAGCAAGTTCAAGATTAAGTGACATGGGGGCCGTATCCCCTGGTTATTACGAGAACGCAGTTGCTTCTGTTGCACTGGATTTCATATCAGGTTATACGGACGGAACCTTTGCGCCTAAACACTATGCCAGCCGGGCGGAGGCTGCAGTGTTGTCTTATAAGCTCCTCGTAAAACTGGGCATTATTACAGATCCCGAGCTCCCCCTAAATATTGTGCTTTCTAAAACCACACTTAAACAGGGCGATTTATTAAAGATCTCAATTTATCATGCAGCAAGTGGTTCTGAACTATCACTGGTTCAAAATCTGTATCCAAATTTCAAATGGTTTGATCACAACAGTGTGATCCAAGGGTATATCCCAACCAACTACAGTACGGCTCCTGGCAGATATAGTCTTAAATTTATCGATTCTGAAACCGGCATCAAAATATCAAAGGATATTGAAATTGTTGCTAGGGATTTCAGAGTTCAAAAACTAACAGTGGATCCCAATATTGAAGAAAGTACAAGAAATGATGATGCCTATGCTGAATACAATAAATATTTCACCCCTTCACGGGAGCTGTCTTCACCTGAAAAATATTATGCAAAAGCCTTTATCTTGCCCACTCGCGGAAGGCTTACCACTGAATTTGGCGAGTCGCGAACTGTCAACGGCGCTCTAACAACTTACAGGCACTCTGGCATAGACATTGCTGCGCCTCGAGGCGCTGAAGTATTATCCGCCAACACAGGCAAAGTTACTTTGGCAATGCCGCTGATCTTAACAGGCAACAGCATTGTTATTGACCACGGTGAAGGGCTGTTCAGTGTTTACTTTCATCTTGATAAATTAGTTGTTTCAGAAGGGCAAATTGTAGAACGCGGACAGTTAATTGGAACCGTTGGATCGACCGGTTTTTCCACGGGGCCACACCTTCATTTCACGATGTCTTATTATCAGTTTAATATAGAACCGGGCTTTATACTTTATGATAGGAGCATTACCAAGGATAATTATCTGGAGCTCATGAAGTGAGTGTTCGGAACAAAAAAAGATCATGACTTCGCAGTCATGGTCCTTTTTTGTTGTTCATAAATCATCGTATACGTTTAAACAAAATAAGATTACTTATTTATGAATAATCGCTCATTAAATCCAGCATTACCTTCTTAAGCGGACTCAGCTTATTTTCTACAACATCCCAAATTATATTGATGTTAATTCCAAAATATTCATGAATGAGTATGTCCCTTAGTCCTGCTATTTTTCTCCACGGAATATCATTATATTCTGCTCTGACTTCAGCTGGAAGTTTCATAACCGCTTCACCAATAATTTCTAAATTTCTTACGACTGCATCTAATACTATCTCATTTTGATTAAATTCTACTTTGCTCATCCCGAAGGTGTATCTCTCAATTTTTTCAATCGCGTTTAATGTGTCCTCAAAGTATGCTTTAAGCTCCCTTTGCATATTTCACACTCTCCACGATCGATTTTTTCAACGCTTCTTTAATCACGCTTGAAATTACTACGTCAACGCGTCTCGCAAAGAGATCCTCAAGATAAAATTTCAAATCCATATAATTATCAAGTGTTTCCTGGTTTTCTTCAAATTCGACCAATATATCAATATCGCTGTCAGAAGTCTGCTCACCTCGAACATAGGAGCCAAAAACCCCAATTTTCTTTACGTGAAATTTCTCGATCGAACTCATATTTGAGTTCAACGCATTCATAATTTCTACTATAGAATAAATTCTTGGCCTCCAAAGTTGTGACTTTTACTTCTTCATGTTTTTAGCGCCAAAGATGAAATTTTGATCAATCTTTTTCTATTTCATATTATATCACCTAATTCATTTCCTTACAAAAACACCTTTGTGTCAAACCTTTTGTTTCCAATTCAACTAATTGAACGGGGTCTTTTCTTGCTACAAAGTCAGTGAGAAAATGGAGTTTAAAAATTTTTGTTATTATTTTTTTATATTGCAATATAAAAAATGCGCGTTTAATACAAGTTTTTATATTTCAAGTTAAATTCCGCCGATTCACACACCAGAGCCATTAAGGATTTACAGTATATTATCTTTTGTTGTGAGTGTTTCCAATAATAGAGATCATGACCTCTTGTGTTAAATCTAGTAGTACATTCCGGAAATATCTATGCAACAAAAAATGAATTATAAGCCTGAATTTTGCCAGCATGTTTTACGTTCTTTTGCATAGATATTTCAAGAATGTTGTACTAGATCAGCACTGCCATCACATCATTTCGCCTCTTTTCATAGAACACAATCCGCCACTCCACCTCGTCAACAGGTTCAAAGTGTAAAGCAGAGCAAGCTGTACGGCACTCACTTTCTCCGCTTCTGCTTATTTGGATGGCCGCTTGGCCGTTTGCACCGCCAATAATGCCTATACAAGCGCTATTGTCTGCCTGTGGCTCATTGAGACCGCCGTCCTTCTGCCTGGGTCGGTCGGAACGTACGCAATCAGTGACCATCAAGGCACTCTCAGGTAAATCAGGCGTGAGCGTATAAGTCATGACTATGAAATGCATTGGAAACTCTTGATTTTGGCAGCCAAAGTGCTCGGGGGATAGATTCTGTCTCTTATAGTCCTGTACGGTCAGGGTATGTTGTATCCCGGTAGTCGGGTGAGCGAAATCAAAGCGTTCACCCGTCGTTGATGCACGAAAATGAGGCCCTAGAACAGCGACCGGTTCCTGTAATAATGTGACGCTTAACGTCTTAATGAGGAGCTTTCGTTTTTTCATCCAAGGGAACGCAGCACGCCAGACTGCCCACCCATTTGTTGGATCAAAGCCGTAATGCTGGATCACACTCTTGGCTGCCAGGTCGTTATCTTCCGGATAACAGGGATTCCACGTAATGCCACAGCCATGGGCGAATGAATGGACCGACCCGTTCAACACTATTTTAGGATTTATATGAATGCTCAGCGGGTTGTCTGTCACGATTTGCATCCGCTTCTCCTCTGAAAAGTCAGCGCGATCATTCTCAATGGAGAGCTCCCATTTGTCTATAAAAGAGCGGATCCGCTCCGCCGGAACCTGCATGCAAAAGTCCATGACCAACCCTTTGCTGCAGATATAAACCGATGGGATGCGCCAGACTTCTTCACCCCAAACAAACTGTTTATCCAGGGCAATTTCCTTGCCGGCTCTTTCGCGGACATGATGCCCCCAAAAGTTGCCTTCAAAGTAAACTTTCCATTCTGGAGTCTTTGGCTCGGCTGGAACCCACTCATAGTAAGCCTCAGTGTATTTGATGCGGCTGTAATCAAACTCGGCCTGCAGCGCTTTTATATACTCAAAGGGCTGATCTATTGGTACGAGCCCAAACTTGTCGCTAATGGTATCCAGAATTGTCTGCTGTTCAGCAATGACAGGATTGTCCCGCAAAAAGGCATCAAACTGCGTCTGATCCATGAAGCTGACCTGTTCCAATACCACAGCATCTCCGCATGCCAGTAGGAGTCCCAGGAAGTCCTTAAAATTTCTCGCAAGTAGATGCACATAGTTTCCTGGGGTATTCATCGGGCTGACTGCAAACACCATCTCACCAAAACCGCGCACGAAGCAGTAATGAATACCATCAGCACCAGCCCAGCCAATGACTTTTGCACCTTTAGGCGTACAGAAGTAGTGGCTATCGCTCTCACCGCGGGCTAAGCCAATTATCGAACTGTCCATATTCAGTTTCTGATATCTTTCATATAGAGTTGCCATCATGACCTCGCAGCTAGTGACATGTATTTTTCGAACTGCTCTATGTTTTCGCTGTAAACATGTAATTTAATTCTAGACTTCTTCCCAACCGACTCCGAATTTCCTATCAATTTAACGGTTGTGGTTGATTTAGTTTTGGAATTTCCTTCGACTCGGGCCTCATCAGGTATACTCACATTGCCTCTGTAAAAGAAATGGATCACATTTTCTTTAATGTAGAAATCCATGTTCATTCTAAGAAGAACCAGCGACACAACCATGAAGGCCAGAACAAAGGAGGTAATCAGCGGCCCAATAAACCTCGGATCGACGTTTTCACGAACTGCCTCTGCAATATCGTTAAAAACCAAAGTGAATAACAAAGCAAAAACATAATAAGCATAGGTTTTCAAGCGAATTTGATTTGGTTTAATATTTCGTACGGCCACCTCCTTCACGTTCGCCTCTCGCAAAAATAACTTTTTCTTATATTCAATGAAAATTACAAGAAGGATCATGGGAAGAGCATAGACATAGTCTGTAATCATTTGTTATCCTCCATTCATCTCTCTTAGTGGTCAGTCACATGATTGTTTTTGTCACGAATTTTTTGAGTTAGCAAATCATCGCTTAAACACTAGCTATTCACTTACTCCCGAAGTATCTATAAAGATAGTCACTTTCATTGAAGTAAACATTATAAACTTGTCTATTATTCTCATTAAATATTATCATTTTTGTAGACAATTTCCAAATCGAATAATTAATTCTGACATCTTCTGATTCTATCCAAAATTTTACTTTTGGTGGTTGGGTCAAAACTTTCTGATCCTCATTAATCTGAGCCTTACTTAACTCAAACATAATTCCCAAGACTTCAGCCTGCTTTAATATAGAATTGATTTCTTTGTCGCCCTCTTGAAATCGAATGATGACTTTATTTTGTACATTGTATAAACAGCCTAGAACTATTAGAGAACTTAGAACCAAAAAAAGGAACAACAATTTTTTTCTCATGCTCAATCCCTCCCCTTCATACATAATAACGATCGAGGTGCAGGTTTTGTTACGGGGTATCCAAGAATGACCATCGGCAAAAACAAAACGAAGTCATAGTCGTTTAGAACGCCACCATTAAACAACACTTGAACTCACCCTGCTACTGATGATATACTTCATAGGAATCGTACAAAGACAGTTCATTCGCACCATCCTGTCTATAAACAAAACTAGGGCTTATTTTTATATTGTTTTTTTTGAAGCGATATTAAAGGAGGCATAGTTCATGCGTCCTTTTTTTGCGTTTAGCCCAAGGACTGCGTGCTGCTGTTATTTTACCAGACCTTTATTTTATCGAAAGGATGAAGTGCTCCGTGTATGTTTTAAAATCCGAACACAGCTTTGATTCAGCCCACTTCCTCGCCAATTACGAAGGCAAATGCCGCCAGATTCATGGGCACCGCTGGCGTGTCATAATTGAAATCATGAGTGCCAGCCTGAATACAGACGCGCAGTTAGATGGCATGATTGTCGATTTTTCAAAACTGAAAAAGGATCTTAAAGAAGAGGTCGATTATTTTGACCATGCGCTCATTATTGAAAAGGGTTCATTAAAACCTTCAACCCTCACCGCGTTGATCGATGAGGCCTTTCATGTTGTTGAAGTCGATTTCCGCCCCACTGCCGAGAGGTTTTCGAAATATTTTTACGACCGAATGACGAGCAAGGGCTATCAGGTTAAGTCTGCCACGGTTTATGAAACACCTACAAATTCCGCTTCCTATGAGGAGGATCCTCATGGCGCAGTATAAAGTGGTTGAAAAATTTGTGAGTATCAACGGAGAAGGGCCTTTAGCCGGTCAACTGGCAGTTTTTATTCGGTTTCAAGGGTGTAATCTTGCCTGTTCTTACTGCGACACCTCATGGGCAAACACAGAAAATGCCGCTTTTACACCTATGTCAGAGGTCGACCTCTACCGTTATATTAAGTCGACCGGGATCCAAAATGTAACGCTGACAGGCGGCGAGCCACTTCTCCAGCCTAATATTATAGAGTTGCTGACGCTGTTAACCTCTGATCTTGATTTGAACGTCGAAATTGAAACAAATGGGAGCATTGATTTATCCCCCTTCACTCAGATGAGCATCCCGCCCGTCTTCACCATGGACTACAAACTCCCGGGGAGCTTAATGGAATCCAGCATGCTGGTCTCAAATTTTGATCTGTTAACCAAAAGGGATACCGTGAAATTTGTCATTGGGAGTCTGGAAGATTTTAATGTTGCAAGGGACATCATTCACAGGCATGCACTCGTTGGAAAATGCAATGTCTACCTCAGTGCTGTCTTCGGAAAAATAAGCCTGAAGGAAATCGTTGAACTGATGAAGGACCATCACATGAACGGCGTAAACTTACAGCTTCAAATGCATAAAGTCATTTGGGATCCTAATGAGAAAGGCGTCTAATTTGTGGCGAAACCTCAAGGCGACGAAATAAAGTTAAAGGATGGTTATGAAATGAAAGCACTTGTACTCCTCAGCGGCGGCGTGGACAGCACCACTTGCCTTGGTCTGGCAGTAAATCGATATGGCCGTGACAATGTTGTGGCTCTGTCCATAGCCTATGGGCAGAAGCATTTAAAAGAAATTGAAGCAGCGCAGAAAATTGCGGCGTACTATCAGGTTGAACTCATGCAGCTAGATTTAGCAAAAATATTTGAGTCCAGTGATTCGACACTTATAGCGCACTCAGACAAGGAAATCGCAAAAGAATCCTATGCAAAGCAGCTTGAACAACTGGATGGGAAACCGGTCTCCACTTACGTGCCGTTTCGCAATGGTTTGTTTTTGTCATCGGCTGCCAGCATTGCCTTGTCCAAAAAATGCAGTTTGATTTTTTACGGCGCGCATAGTGATGACGCAGCTGGCAATGCGTATCCAGATTGCAGCGATGCTTTCAACGAAGCCATGAACCTGGCTGTTTTCATAGGAAGCGGAGAGCAGCTCAAGATTGAAGCGCCTTTTATCTCAATGTCCAAGGAACAAGTGGTTAAGACCGGACTTGACTTAAAGGTCCCTTACGAGCTGACATGGAGCTGTTACGAAGGGCAAGCCCAACCATGCGGACGTTGTGGAACCTGTCTGGACAGGATCGATGCCTTTGAGAAGAACGGTGTCCGAGATCCCCTTATGGACTTTTAATTTAAATCAAACAATAGCGCATACTCAGAACTTCAGTCTTGGGCGGTGCAAACTAAAACTCTATTGAAAGGACACGGTAATATGACAGAACGAAAAATTGTGGAATTAAGCGGCATCACACATTTAGGCAGCCAAGGGACAAAATATGACATGAACTATAATCCGTCTGTGCTGGAGACTTTTATCAATAAACATCCGGAAAATGACTATTTTGTTAAGTTCAATTGTCCCGAATTCACAAGTCTTTGCCCCATCACGGGACAGCCGGATTTTGCCACCATTACGATCTCCTATGTTCCTGGCATAAAAATGGTGGAAAGCAAGTCGCTGAAGCTCTATTTGTTTAGTTTTCGCAACCACGGTGATTTTCACGAGGACTGCATAAATAAAATTATGAAAGATCTGATAGCCCTGATGGATCCCAAATATATTGAGGTTTGGGGTAAATTTACGCCTAGAGGCGGCATCTCCATTGATCCCTACTGCAATTACGGAAAAGCGGGTACCAGATGGCAGGAAGTCGCCTTCAACCGGATGGCAAACCATGATTTGTATCCGGAGAAGGTGGACAACAGATAAAAATCAGAAAAACCATTCATTGCTTAAAATGGATCAGTCTGTGATCCAGTTTAAAGCGGTGAATGGTTTTTTCTTTGATTGCAGCTTTATTTGAAATCTGATGCAGTCCCTTCATCTCACAACATCAACGTTCGATCCGCAAGTGCTGAAGCATCTTTCGGATCATGGGTCACCAGGAGGGTTGTCATTCTTTGACTCTTTATTATAGTCTTTAAATCCTCCCTCAAATCCATGACCAATGCGCTGTCCAGATTGCTGAACGGCTCATCCATCAGCAGCAAATTCGGTTCTCTTGCCAGGGCTCGGGCTAAGGCGGTTCGTTGCTGCTGCCCTCCGCTGAGTTCATGGGGGTAGCGCTTCTCCAGTCCTTCAAGCTGAACCAGGCTGAACAGCGATTCAAGCTTTCGCTTATCTTTGACCTTCATTCCAAAGGCAATATTTTGAGACACCGTCATAAACGGGAATAAGGCATAATCCTGGAATACAAAGCCTACTTTTCTTTTCTCAACAGGAACGAAAATATCCCGGCTTTGCACAAGTTTTTCTCCAATGCGAATAATCCCTTCAGCGTTCTCTTCCAGTCCCGCAATGATCCTGAGCAATGTGCTTTTGCCACTCCCGCTCTTTCCAAGAATCGCGAGAATCTGCCCTTCCTGAACACTGAGAGCAAATTTCTCAAACATCCGTTCCCTTGAGTTTTTATACTGAAAGTTTAGCTGCTCTATAGACAAATTCATGGCTTCACCTCTTCCTGGGTCCTTTTATATTTTTTCTGATGAATACCCGCAAAGATCAAAAGCGCTGCGACACTGAGAGTGACAATCATCAGTGCCGGCACAGAAGCCTCCATAATGCGTTCGTCGTTGGCATATTCATAAGCACGGCTGGCCAGCGTATTAAAATTATATGGCCTCAGCAGTAAGGTCAGTGGCAGCTCCTTCAAAATATCGATAAAGGTCAGCAAAAACCCGGATATAAGAGACGTCTTGACCATGGGAAGCTCAACCTTCACCAGCGTATAAAATCTTCCTTTCCCAAGGGTTGATGCGGCTTCGCTATATTTAGTGCCTATTTTCGAAAATCCTGAGTGTACACTATTATAACCCGCAGCCATATAGCGCACGACAAAAGCATAGACCAGCAGCACGGTGCTCGTACTCAATAAAAGTTTTTTTGATTCGGGATTGAACAAGACATAGACCGGATAGAGCCATTTGTCCAAACCCACGAAAATGACCATGGCACCTATGGCAATGATTGCGCCGGGAATAGCGTACCCCATCTGAACTACTTGATCCATAAGTTTGCCTCTTTGATCGAACTGCCAGCGCCGCACTTGTACTATCAGCAGATTGATGGCCAAAATGATCAGACTGGCAAGGATACTATAGAATAAGGTGTTGTAAATAATTTGAAAGAGTTGATCCAACCTCACCAGACTATAGGACTTCACTGACCAGACAGCCATCTGTCCCACAGGGATCAAGAATACGACGAGAGAAACAATGAGGAGTCCCAGCGTGACGCCGTAGCGTAACATACCCTTTAACGGTATGGGCTCCAAAAGTCTGGGCTGTTGACCGGACATGTGATAGCGCCTTCGGCCGCGGTTGAAGCTTTCAAAGCCTTGAAAGACCACAATCAACAGCATCATATAAAACGACAGGCGCAGCGCCACCGCGGTGGTACCGGATCCAAACCAGGAACTGAAGATCGCCGAACTCACTGTGCGAATGTTGAAGTAGCGCACCACACCGTAGTCACCCAAAATTTCCATCATGATGAGGGTGAGTCCGCCGACCATCGGCAGCCGCACTAAAGGAAGGATCACTTTCAGAAAAATCTTGACGGGCGAATGGCCATGAACACGTGACACTTCAATCATCCCACCCGCGTGATGTTCCAAAAATGCGCGTACAGGTCCATACACATAGGGAAACAGTGTGATCGCATAAATCAGCACAGCACCCCGGAGATTCATAAGATCCAGATGCTCAGGTTTAAATGGGATTTCATAAGCCCTCAGGGTCCGCTGGATAACCCCCGTATAACCTGTCATGCCTGCGAACACATAGGCAGCTATATAGGGCGGTATGGCCAGCGGCATATAGAAAAACCACTTGAAAAACCGCTTCAAGGGGAAGTCAAAAAGAGCCACTGAAACTGCGGCCAAGACACCCAGCACTGCAGAAAAGAACAGCGAAAACACTATGAGATAAACGGTGTTGTAAACCGTATCCTTGAGTAAAAATTCCTTGAAATGCAGCCACTCCGGCGTCGCTGCCAGTTCAATTTTGAATAGTATTGCCAGCACCGGCAGACTGATCAAAATGAGACAGAGAAAGGCCAGCGATTTGACAGCGCCAACCTTTCTTCTTTTTTGTCCGAAAGTCATTACTTCCAGCCTGCTTCTGCAAGCAGCCTGACAGCCTCGGCATTTAACTCGCCCAGTCTGGAAAGATCAAGGGTTTGTTCTTTAAAGGTGCCCAGTGAATTCAGGAAGTCAGCTGCCGGTACACCGCTGAGCACTGGATACTCATAGTTCGCTTGTGCATAAGAGGTTTGCGCTTTTTCACTGGCTAAAAATTCGAGGAGTTTAACGGCGTTGTCCATATTTTTTGAACCATTGACTACCCCGCCGCCAGAGACATTAATATGCGTGCCATTTCCCTCTTGATCCGGGAAAAAGACGCCTAAGCCCTCTACCACTTTTTGCTCTTCAGGATCTGCGCCATTCAGCATGAGTCCCAGATAATAAGTGTTCATTATGGCAATGTCACCTTCGCCAGCAGCAATAGCCTTTGCCTGATCCCGGTCGCCGCCTTTGGGCTCTCTGGCGAGGTTTCGAACGATGCCTTCTGCCCAGGTTTTGGCTTCTGCCTCACCCACGGTTTCGATCAATGACGCAAGCAAAGTTTGATTGTAAATGCTGTCCGCGCCTCGAACGAGAATACGTCCCTGCCATTTCGAATCCGTTAGAGCCTCATAAGTGGAAAGTTCATCAGGATTTACACGATCCTTGGCATAGACAATCACGCGGGCGCGCTTTGTGAGGCCAAACCAGTGTCCATCCGGATCTCTCAAATTCTCAGGAATATTGGTGGTGAGCAATTCGCTTTCGATGGGCTGAAGCAGACCAGCGCTCTCTGCTCTGTAAAGTCGACCGACATCCGCGGTAATAAACAAGTCCGCTTCAGTATCTGTTCCCTCTGTCTTGAGACGCTCGATCAGTTCATCCGATTTGCCTTTGACTACATTGACCTGGATGCCAGTCTCCTCTGTAAAGCTCTGGTAGAGCAAATCATCCGAATCATAATGGCGATCTGTGTATAAATTTACGATTTGAGTCTCAGCTGATGCCTCCGCTGCAGGCGCCGCAGGCTCAGTGGCTGCCGGCACTGGTGCGCAGCCTCCAAGAAACAGGGCGGTGAGTATGGTAAGTGATGTAAGTGTTATTGCTCCAAATAATTTCATGTTGACCCTCCGATGTAATTGATAATGATTATCTTTTTCACATCGCAAGTATGGCATACAATAAAAACGACGTCAACCCTAAATCTAAACATGCTCGACTTTTTTCGACAATGTTGTGATAGTTATTAAAAACAATACAATTCCTAAACTGGACTGAAAGTGTTTGAAAATCTAACCTTTCTTGAGTGATTAATACGTCCGTCCCAGCATAATTTGTGAGATAATAAATTATTAAGCCCCCCAAGACATAGTCATGGAAATGCGCGTTGATCTAATCAATCCTATTGGAGTGAGCCCTATGAAGATTTCAACCAAAGGCCGTTATGGTCTGGAAGCTCTGGTGGACTTGGCGATGCATGCCTCAGAAGGTCCTGTCAGCATAAACAGAATTGCTGCCAGGCTAAGTCTGTCAGAGACTTACATCCTACAGATTTTTTTAAAGCTGCGGCGCGCTGGGATCATTGACAGTACCCGCGGCGTTAACGGTGGCTATGCATTGGCACTGCCTCCAGAATCTATAAATGTCCTGATGGTTCTGAAAGCCTTAGAGGGTCCATTGACGCCGGTGGACTGCATACTGCCCGAATCAAAGCTGCCGTGTGACCGAATAGAAAACTGTACCACAAGGCCCCTTTGGGAGGAAATGTACAATTTGCTCTCAGAAATCGCAGAAAATATCACTGTACAAGCCTTGATGAACTGCACCGAAGAGCTTGCGAGACAGGATGCCGACAGTCAACCCAGCGATCAAAAGAATGAATTAATTGAATATTTTTTATAATTCAGGATTGACAAACAGACGATCCTAATGTAATTTTATATAAATCCTATAGGAATAGTACGCTTAAATGAGGTGAACACTCATGAAGATTTCTACAAAAGGCAGGTATGGACTGCGCAGTATGATCGACTTGGCCGTCTATGCCACAGAGGGCCCGGTTAAGCTGAGTGCGGTCGCGGCCAGACAGGGAATTTCACTCAATTATCTGGAGTATGTGTTTTCCCTCTTAAAAAAGTCAGGGCTCGTCCTGAGCCTCAAAGGCCCAAACGGTGGTTATAGTCTGGCTAAGGCACCTGAGGAAATCACCATCGGCCAAGTGCTTCATGCACTGGAAGGTACTATTGACATTGCGGATGAACTTTCAGGCACAGCGTCAGACCAGCGCACCGCGCTTCAGCAGTGTCTTCATGAAACTGTTTGGGACAGAATGAATCAGGCGCTTCAGGGGCTTGTCGATTCCAGAACGCTGCGTGACATGGCGGACCATTACCGTGTCTCCAATCAAATTGGAGACGGACAATTTTACATATAACTATTTTTAAGTAAATCACGACAAATTATATAGGATAACTATAAAATCTACACATTTGACTGTTATGGTTATAGAGACAGTCAAAATATATCCGCTAATCACGACAAGTCTTATAGGTTTTATCAAATCAAGCGCCTTTTCCCCCTAAATACAGAACCAGGAGTGATGAAGATGATCCGACACGAACAACGCAGATATCACAGAAAGATCCAAGGCAGCAGCCATCACCACGATCATGGCCACGCCCACCCCCACGGGCATGAGCACACACATGACCATGACCATGAACACAAACACACTCATGCGGACCCTCAAGATGGGCGGTCCGGTACAGTCCATACCTCAACACCGCCGGTTAATGATTACGCTCAGGCCATAGCTGAATACAGAAAGACCTTCTCTACCAGGGAGGACGTCCTGAACCAAACTCCGGACCCTGCGGTCAGAGACATGTTGGTCCACTTTGAAAAGTCCGGCCTCGAGACCCCTTTAGATCGGTTCGACGCCCAAAAGCCCCACTGCAGCTTTGGAATGGCCGGTATTTGCTGTAAAAACTGCAACATGGGCCCGTGCCGGATCACGAAGAAAAGTCCCCGCGGTGTCTGTGGCGCCGACGCGGATTTAATCGTCGCCAGAAATTTGTTGCGGTGGGTTGCTGCAGGCACCGCATCCCATGGCGCCAGGGGCCGGGAAGTCATGCTGGCTTTAAAGGCTTCTGCCGATGGTCGTTTACATATGCCCATCGCCGGGGTGGACAAAGTGTTTAAAGCTGCGGCGCAGCTGGGCATTCTGACAGAAGGCAAATCAGTCGAAACCGTTGCCGGAGAACTCGCTGATTTATTGCTGGAGGACCTTTCCAGAGCTGTACCTTCCAAGCACAAAACGCTGCATGCTTTCGCAGCGCCGGAGAGAATTAAGGTTTGGGAATCTCTCGACATTATGCCAATCAGCGCTTATCACGAAGTGTTTGAGTCTCTGCACCGCACGGGAACCGGAACTGACGGCGACTGGCAGAATGTCATGAAGCAGCTTCTGCGTTGCGGATTGGCTTTTGCCTGGAGCAGTGTACTGGGATCTTCCATTGCTATGGACAGTCTATTTGGTCTGCCGGAGCGCAGCACAGTCAAATGTAATCTCGGCGGGATTAAGGAAGGCTACGTGAACATCGCGGTTCACGGTCACTCTCCGGTCCTCGTCAGCGAAATTGTCAAACAAGGCAGAAGTGAAGCGTTTATTCAGAAAGCCAGAGAGCAGGGCGCCCACGGCATTCAGTTTTATGGCATTTGCTGCTCTGGGTTATCTGCCATGTACCGATACGGCGGCGTGATTCCGTTGTCTAACGCCATTGGCGCTGAGCTGGTTCTGGGCACCGGAGCCCTTGATTTGTGGGTTGCGGATGTACAGGACGTGTTCCCTTCCATTATGGAAGTGGCCGCTTGCTTCAAAACAACGGTTGTGACCACAAGCGACTCCGGACGGTTGCCGGGTGCGGAACATTACGCCTATGACCACCACCACTCCAACTTGCACGAAACGGAAGCGCTGGCTCAAAAAATTATAGACAGAGCTATAGAGAGCTTTGCCTCAAGAAGAGATGTGCCAGTCTTTATACCACAGTATGAAGTGGACGCCGAGGTCGGATTCTCCCTGGAGTATGCGGTCAGCAGATTTGGAAGTATACAAGTGATCGCGGAGGCTTTGAAATCCGGTAAGATTGCCGGCATAGTCAATCTGGTTGGCTGCAACAATCCTAGAGTGGTTTATGAAAAAGCCGTGACAGACATCGCGCAAACACTCATTGAAAACAACTTCCTGGTGCTGACGAACGGCTGCGCCTCATTCCCTCTTCTGAAGCTTGGATATTGCCACACCTCAGCATTAGAGAAGACAGGCAGTTCCCTAAAAACCTTCCTTGAGCCAGATTTGCCGCCGGTATGGCACATGGGCGAATGTCTTGACAACGCCAGAGCTTCCGCTTTGTTTAAAGCGCTGGCAGACGCTTCCGGCAAAGATCTCAAGGAAATGCCGTTCGCTTTCGCCAGCCCGGAATGGTCTAATGAAAAGGGTGTTGGTGCTTCACTTGGCTTCAGGATGCTTGGACTAAATTCCTATCACGCCGTTCATCCTCCTGTTCATGGCTCAGACAACGTCATGAAGTACCTGTATGAGGATACCGGAAAGACACTGGGCGGCGTCATGGTCGTCGAGGTCGATCCGATCAAGCTTGGCGACAAAATCGTTCAGGACTTGAAAGCGCGCCGCAGCCAATTGGGCTGGGCATAGCCATAGAACTATTTACTCACACTAGATTGAAAGGGTGCAAACCGCATGAAGACACGAAAATTTCTCATTTTGCTAAGTCTTTTAACTTTGATGGTCGTAACCGCTGTCAGCCTTTCGGCTTGCAGTACCGATAAAGATTCCAAAAAAGCGACAGAGTCGCAGTCCCCTGCCCTTGTCGATGCGCCGGCACAACCAAATGACCCTGTCACAGTTAAAATTGGATATCTCCCAATCACTCATGCTTTGCCTCTTTTCGTCGAAGACGAAATTAAGGCGCTGAAGTCTGAAAACGTCAATTTGGAACTCGTGAAATTTGGCTCATGGACGGAACTCGTTGATGCCCTCAATACCGGAAACATTGACGGCGCTTCAATGCTGATCGAACTGGCCATGAAGGCAAAAACCCAAGGTATCGATCTTAAGGCTGTCGCGCTTGGCCACCGTGACGGCAACGCGGTTGTGGTCTCCAAAGAAATAAATAAGGTCGAAGATTTGAAGGGAAAAACTTTCGCGATCCCGCACAGCTTGTCCACACACAATGTACTACTGCATCTGATGCTCAAAAACAATGGCATGACTTATGACGATATCGAAGTGATTGAGCTGCCGCCGCCCGAAATGCCTGCCGCGCTTTCTGAAGGCCGGATTGCGGGTTATATCGTCGCAGAGCCTTTTGGCGCGAAGGCAGTTGCCGGCGGCGTAGGGAAAACCCTGTATGAGTCTGGGGACCTTTGGAATAATGCTGTATGCTGTGGCTTGATCCTCAGAAATGAGTTCATTGAGAAATATCCTGACGCCGCGGCAGCCTTTGTGTCGGATTACATCAAGGCTGGGGAGCTGGCTGAAGCCAAGGATGCGACCATCGGCGAAATCACCTCAAAGTATTTGAAGGTGGATCCTGATGTTTTGGAACTGTCGCTCAAGTGGATTTCCTACGACAACTTGAGACTTGAGGAAGCGGACTACAATCAGCTGGCATTCTATATGAAGGAAATGGGCTTGATCGAGACTCCGCCGGCCTATAGCGACTTTGTCGATACCAGCCTCGTAGACAGCATAAAGTGAGCCGTGATGTGATGAAAAATGTGAAACAATGCATTAGAGCAGTGATCAGCCTCAGCATACTGATTGGAGTCTGGTGGGCAATAGCTGCGTCGGGTCGTTTTGAGCCGTCGCTGCTGCCGTCCCCCTGGAAGGTTTGGCAGGGCATGTTGGAAATGATTAAGGATGGGACGCTTTGGACTCATGTATGGATCAGTTTGGGAAGATTTTTCGCCGGCTACCTGGCCGCAGCGGTCTCCGGCATTGTGCTCGGTCTTATTTTCGGCTGGTATAAGAAGGCCTGGGCATTTGTGGACCCTATCGTTCAAGTATTAAGACCGGTGTCGCCGATTGCGTGGTTTCCCTTCATCATACTTTGGTTTGGCATTGGCAATGCACCGGCTGTCGTCATCATCTTTACCGCCGCTTTTTACCCCATCCTGTTGTCGACCGTAGCCGGCGTCAACCGCGTGGACACTTTGTACTTAAAAGTTGCCGCCAACTTTGG
This sequence comes from Acidaminobacter sp. QWL-03, assembly GCF_058683855.1. Lineage (NCBI taxonomy): Bacteria > Bacillati > Bacillota > Clostridia > Peptostreptococcales > Acidaminobacteraceae > Acidaminobacter > Acidaminobacter sp. QWL-03. The sequence continues at coordinate 49,219 of NZ_CM178752.1, read as the reverse complement.
GATTCGTCAGCCTCAGCTGCTGTTTAAGATTATTCTGCCAGCCGCCTTTCCCATGATCATAAACGGCCTCCATATGGCAATTGGCTCCGCCTGGGTATTTTTGGTCGCCGGAGAAATGGTAGGCGCCCAGTCCGGACTTGGCTATTTGATCATTGATTCAAGAAATGCGCTGCGGTCGGATTTGGTACTGGCGGGCATCATTTTCATAGGGATTTCCGGTTATTTTATTGACCGCTTTGTGCGGCTCATCGAGCGCTTTATAGAAAAACAGTGGGGCAGTTTGCCGGAAGGGGGGCGGACTTAATGTTTATTGAGATTAACAATGCGTCGCGCTCCTACCATCGAAACGACGGGCAGGACACAACCGCGCTGGACAGTGTCAGCCTGAACATCGAGGAGGGTGAATTTATCTGTCTGCTGGGCCCCAGCGGCTGCGGCAAATCAACGCTGCTGAACCTCGTGGCAGGCTTTGACAGACCCACCCAAGGAAGTATTCGCGTCAAGGGTCAGGAGGTCTCCCAGCCCTCTGTGGAAAGAATCGCGATTTTCCAGAATTATGGTCTTCTGCCGTGGCGCAGTGTACTGAGAAATGTCACTTTAGGGCTGGAAGCCAGCGGGATGAGCGCAAAAGCAAGCAAGCTACTGGCAGAGGAATATATTGAACTGGTTGGGCTCACTGAATATAAGAAACACCATCCCGGCCAACTCTCCGGCGGCATGCAGCAGCGCGTCGCTTTGGCGCGAGCCCTGGCAGTGGATCCGGAGATCTTGCTGATGGACGAGCCACTTGGTGCTCTGGATGCCATGACGCGCATGAACATGCAGGACGAAATTGAAAGGATCTGGCAGAAAAAAAGGAAAACAATTATTTTTGTCACCCATGACATTGAAGAAGCGGTGTTTCTTGCGGACCGCATCATCATCATGACGCCAAGTCCAGGTAAAGTCAAAATGGTGATGGAGGTTCCGCTGGCCAGAAAACGGGATCGAACAAGTCCGGAGTTTTTGAGGATCAGGGATCAGATCTTTAAGGCGTTTGAGTTTAAGGGTGAAGACGCATGGGATTACATTCTGTAGATCCAACAACTCTACTGCAAATGGAAATTATTTTGATGCTAAGGAAAATTTACTTTTAATAATAAGCATACGAGGAGGTTAATAAAGTGTTTTCAAGTTTAGAAAAAAGAATCATCGCTGCTTCGGCAGCGATCGCATTACTTGCCAGCGCGCCTGTTCCATCCGGCGCAATGCATATTGTGGAAGGCTATCTTCAGCCGGCGTGGGCTGTGGCTTGGGGGCTTTTAAGTTTTCCGGTACTAACGGCAAGCTTTATAACCCTGCGCAGGAAATCCCGCGAAACCTCGGGCTGGGTGACCATGCTTCTTCTCAGTATGGCATTTGCCTTAGTGCTCTCCTCTTTAAAGCTGCCGTCCGTGACCGGAAGCAGTTCGCATTTGACAGGTGTCGGCCTTGGTACGATGCTGCTGGGACCACTGGCTATGACCGCTGTCAGCTTTGTTGTCCTTTTATATCAAGCACTTTTCGCTGGACATGGCGGGCTCACGACCATCGGCGCAAATGTCTTTGCTATGGGTATAGTCGGTCCAGTGGCGACCTATTTTGTCTTCAAAGCGGTCAATAAGATCGCTAAGCATCAAGGTATTGCCGTATTTTCAGCCGTATTTATAGGAAATGTCGCAGCCTATATGATGACAGCCTTTCAGCTGGCGCTGGCGCATCCGTCTGAAGGCATTGTGATGGCCTCTTTCATTGAGTTCTTTAACATTTTTGCTGTGACTCAGGTGTCCTTGGGGGTCATTGAAGGATTGCTGTCTGTGGTGGCGATTACCCTTGTGAAGTCAATGAATTTTGGTGAACCCGCGGGGTTAGGCACTATAAGGGTGAGCATGGAATGAAAAAAAATTTGTTATTACTCTCATCAGCGGCAGGCATTGTACTCCTGACGCTGCTGTCACAGCAAGGCGCACTTTTTGAAGGTGCGGATGCTATTGCTCTGAATGCAATAAATCGCATCAATCCAGGTTATAACCCTTGGATGAAACCCCTGTTTCAGCCGCCCAGCACCGAGGTGGAGTCTTTGATTTTCAGCCTGCAGGCTGCAATTGGCGCTGGGACACTTGGATTTATCTGGGGACGTCACTTGCCTCAGAGGGATCTGAAGCTGCAGAAGACCACGGAACAGTAAAGTATAGCGAGGCTTTCACCTGCCTGCTTCACTGAATCAATAAAACAATGAATTCTGCTGAGTTTTTTCTTTCTTATGACCCAACTGCAAAAGCCCCCATCCTTCCCAGTCGTTTATAATTGGGAAGGATGAGGGCTTTTTGAATGTGCGAGAACACGCTTAATGATTTTGAGTGCAGTACGAAAAATGTTATTATTTGAGTATATGAGCAGCAAAAATCATCGAAGAATGCTCTCCATTATTTTGAGAAACAAAACAAGGAGAATCAAAATGAAAATAAAAGCATCCATCAAAGCAGTGATCTTTGACCTCGACGGCACGTTGATAGATACGAACGAATTAATTCTTGACACCTTTCAGCACGTTATAAAGGAATGCCTTGGAAGAACACCCACCGCGGAGGAGCTCCATCACGTCTATGGAAAGACCCTGGAGGAGCAAATGGCCTTTTTCTCAGTGGAGCGAAGTCAGGAGCTCGTCGCCTCGTATAAAGCCTATTACAGAGCTCATATGGACGAACGTACTCACCTGTTCGAAGGCGTGAAAGGCCTCCTCGATGCTTTGCTTTCGAGTGGCATCCAAATGGCGGCCGTAACCAACAAGGGTGCGCGAGGTGTCCATCACGCTTTTGACAAGTTCGATCTTGGCAAGTACTTTTCCGCTGCCATCACCGCGGACGATGTCGTAAAAGGCAAGCCTGATCCGGAAGGGATTCTTACCGCGCTTGACCATTTGGGTGTGTCTGCGGAAGAAGCCCTGTTCGTGGGAGACAGCCACAGTGACATCCTCGCGGCGAAGAACGCCAGTGTCAAATCTGTTCTGGTAGGCTGGACCTTCTTTCATGAAGACCACTATGCGACTTTTGAAGCGGATTTTGTCATTGAGAGGCCAATGGATTTGATGGGCCTGATTACATTTTAAATATGTAAAATGCAGTTGTCTTTGCATTATTCATATTTAATTCGTCTCTTCCACCTTAAGTATAGCATTCAGCGGTCTATGAAACCAGACTGTTTGTTATCAGTCCTACTTGGTATAATTCTAACACACGTCCGATACATTTTGTTTCAAACCATTCAGAAAACCCCGCGAGGAGGCAGCCCACATTGCCCTACGTCATAGAGCTTCTCAACACTGATCAGACCATGATTTCCCAAGTTGGAGGAAAAGGCGCTAATCTTGGAGAGCTTTACAATCTGCAAGGAATCCGCGTCCCAGGCGGTTTTTGCATTACTGTTGAGGTTTTTGACAGAATCATGGAGGCCTCGCCAGCTGTTAAAGACTTATTGAATCCGTTATTGACCCTAACTTTGGAGGACCAGGACAGAATTAAAGAACTTAGCGGTGCGCTTCGCACCGCCATCGAAAGGATCACGCTCCCTAATGACCTCATTGAAGAAATTACACGGGCGCTTAAAAACTTTGATCCTGCCACCGCCTTCGCCATTCGATCCAGCGCGACGGCGGAGGATTTGCCAATCGCCTCCTTTGCCGGGCAGCAGGACACTTATTTGAATGTCATAGGCAGAGACGCCATCCTTGTACACATCAGCAAATGCTGGGCCTCCCTGTTTACGGAAAGGGCCATTACCTACCGGATTCAAAACCATATAGACCACCCTCAGGTACAAATGGCTGTGATCGTTCAAGAGATGATTTCCCCTGAAGTCTCCGGTATCCTCTTCACGGCTGATCCCGTGACTTCCAATAGAAAAGTAACCTCCATTGACGCGAGCTTTGGACTTGGCGAGGCTCTGGTCTCCGGCCTTGTGAACCCGGATGTCTATAAAGTACGCTGTGGTGAGATTATCGATAAGAAGATCAACCCCAAGACACTCGCCATAATCCCCCTGAATGAGGGCGGCACCCAGCATCGGTCGCTCCCACCAGCTAAACAAAGAACGCAAGCGCTGACAGATGATCAAATTCTGGAGCTCGAGGGTATAGGCCGCAAAATAGAAGCCCATTTTGGCGCGCCTCAGGACATTGAATGGTGCTTGGCGGATGGCCACTTTTACGTGGTTCAAAGCCGGCCTATCACAACCTTATTCCCGATCCCTGTCGCAGCGGATCAGGAAAATCATGTCTATGTCTCAGTGGGGCATCAGCAGATGATGACGGATGCCATGAAGCCCCTTGGACTTTCTTTCTTTCTGATGACCACGAGCGCCCCTATGGTGCAGGCTGGCGGCAGGCTGTTTGTGGATGTAACGCAAATGCTGGTTTCAACGGCTTCCAGACCATCAGTACTGGATGCTTTGGGACGATCCGATCCGTTAATCAAAGACGCGCTTTTGACGGTCTTGGACCGGGAAAATTTCATTAAAATAATCCCAGCGGATAACGAAACACCCAACCAAACTGAAGCGAATGCTGCCAAACCCGCTCAGGAACCACAAGCACCCGCTGATTTTGATCCATCTGTTGTTTCTGACTTGATCCATAGGAGTCAGGCTTCTCTGAAAACGCTTAAACAGGCCATTCAAGCCAAGACAGGACCGGATCTGTTTGATTTCATCCAGGAGGATCTTAAAGAACTTAAGGCGCTTCTGTTTGATCCCCAAAGCATAAAGGTGCTCATAGCTGGCTTTGACGCCTCCAAGTGGATTAATGACCACCTGGAACTGTGGCTTGGCGAAAAGAACGCTGCAGATGTGCTGTCCCAGTCCGTACCCAACAATATCACCTCTGAAATGGGCATGGCGCTCCTGGACGTGGCAGATATCCTAAGGCCTTTCCCGACGGTCACCGAAGCCCTCCACCACGCAAAAGAAGATGATTTGTTCGAGTCGCTCCTGGAGCTGGAAGGCGGACACGAAGCCGCGGAAGCGATCAACTCATTTCTTGGCCGCTACGGCATGCGCTGCCCCGGAGAGATTGATATTACGAGAAGGCGGTGGGCTGAACGACCATCGGCTATAATCTCTTTACTTCTCAGTCACATTAAAAACTTTGGGCCTGGCGAGAGCAAGAGAAAATTCGAAGAAGGGCTGAAGGAGGCTTTGAATAAAGAAGCTGAGATCTTAAGCCGGCTGAAGGCATTACCAGAGGGCGAGGAAAAAGCCAGGCAGACGCAGCTGAGAATCCGCCTGATCCGGAATCTCACAGGCTACCGGGAATATCCAAAATACTTTATGATCTGCCGCTACTTCATTTACAAGCAGGCGCTGCTCAAGGAGGCGGCGCGGCTCGTGGGGGAAGGGATCCTTAAGGACGAAGAGGACATCTATTTCCTCAGTTTTGAAGAACTTCGGGAGGTCGTGGGTTCAAATCAGCTGGACTACGCGATTATAGGCAAAAGAAAAGCCGAGTATCAATTCTATGAAAAATTGATGCCAACTAGAGTCATGACTTCTGAGGGTGAAATGATTGCCGGTGCCTATGGGCGGGATTCGACCCCTGCTGGCGCACTAGTGGGGCTGCCGGTCTCTTCCGGCGTTGTGGAAGGCCGGGCGCGCGTGATTTTGAATATGGAGGATGCAGATTTGGAAGAGGACGACATCCTGGTCACCACCTTCACCGACCCAAGTTGGACGCCGCTGTTTCTCTCCATTAAAGGCCTGGTCACCGAAGTCGGCGGGCTGATGACCCACGGGGCCGTGATCGCTCGAGAGTATGGCCTGCCAGCCGTAGTCGGCGTAGTAGACGCGACCCAGCTGATTAAGGATGGACAGCGCATTCGGGTGAACGGGACTGAAGGGGTAGTCGAGATTCTGTGAAGATGAAACTGGAGATCGAGGTGTAACTGGGTGTCTGACACCGAGTTTCAAAAAAGCAGGCCATCCCTTTCGCTGCCAAGCGAAAGGGATGGCCTGCTTTTCACGTTCCTGAATTGCCTTTATGCCCCTACAACTCAATCTCCCTATTCACTCGATCCATCAGATGAATCTCCACTTCCCCGCCGAGATACTTCTGAGTCAGCACCGCCAGGGATTTCGCCGCCGCTGCCAGATCACTGGACCTCTCCGGATCCACAGACTCAATGATCAGAAACGCGTTGACCGTGTCCTCCGTAAGCATGGTTCTCTGGCCGTCACGCCAGTTCCAGCAGCGGCAGACCGCGCCTTCCTCATCCTTGTAGATGATTTCTCCCGGAAGTGGGTTGTCAAAATCCGCGTCGCCGAGGGCCATGAAATGCTCGCCGCCTTCTGCCTTGGTGAGCAGGAGATCGCCCTTGAAAGTATCCAGATCCTCTCCCCCGCATGGAAGTCCATAAGTCAGGGACACAGAATTGTAAATGTCCACCAGCGGGTTGATTGGTCCAACACCACTGCCTTTTTCAATCCGCTTGAGCAGCGCCTCGATGGAGCACCTGACGCCCTTTTTCGTCTTGAACTGCTGGTAAGCTTTTCTCCAGACAGCGATCACGGAATTGTCGCTGAATACCTCCGCCGTCAGGAATTTGGAAGCCTCCCCGCTGCCCTTCTCGAGCAGCGCGTCGAGCTCGTTTCTCACCGGCTCTGCGTGGCTCTTCGAGTTGTTGATCCCCTTGGCCAGCACCACCGCGATCTCCGCCTGTGGGAACACCTCCCAGAGTTCATTGGTAATAATAAATTTTGACATCTCAACGACTCCTTATTTTGTGTTTTTCACGTAGTTGACGTTAATGAATTGCGTTTCTTCTCTTCTGCTCCTATTATACCTGATCCTGCTCAGAAATGGCGGTACAGAAAGGCTGAAGTTCACGGGCAGCTGCGCCAGCAAAATCCCTGAAAACATAATTAAGCTGCCGATGGTCTCCCGAACCGAAATCGATTCACCCAAAATCAAGATCCCCGCGATCACCGCAATGACGGATTCCATACTAAGGATCAGGGAGGTCATCGTCGGCTCCGTACGCTTCTGCGCTATCACCTGCAAAGTATACGCCACCCCGCAGGACATGACGCCGGCGTACAGGATTGGAATCTTGCTATCCATTATACTGGCCCAACTGATTGTTTCGAAACTCAGCATAAACGGCAGCGAAATAATCCCGCACACCAGAAACTGTAGGCTCGACAGCTTGACCGGATCCGTCTTTGAAGAAAAGTGATCAATCAGGATAATGTGAACAGACAAGCCTACAGCACTAAGCAGAATCAGCAGATCTCCCCAGCCTATGGAAAAGCCGTCTTTGACGCTGAGCAGATATAAACCGGCCGTCGCAAGGATCACGCTGAACCAGAGAACCGGACGAACTTTCTTCTTCAAAAACAATCCCAGGATGGGCACGATCACAATGTACAGTGCTGTTATAAATCCAGCTTTCCCCGCGGTTGTATAAATCATGCCTGCTTGCTGCAAAGAGCTGGAGATAAACACGACCACCCCGCACCAAAAGCCGCCGAGGAGCAGATTTTTTCTGGTCAGTCTGACTTCGGCCTGAGCTTCAGCTGAAGCGGCTGAAGTTACAGAAACCATTGCATCTGCCGCTCCTCTGGCTTTTCTCTGCCGGTCCATAATCAGAATCACAGGCACCAACACCAGCGCGCCAATCAGACTTCTGATGCCGTTGAAGGTGAACGGGCCAATATAAGCCATCCCGGCTCGTTGCGCTACAAATGAAACGCCAAAGATCAAAGCCGTCAGCGTCAGCATGAGTTTTCCACTTACATTTTTTTTCATTTTGATAGCCTCCAAAAGAAAATTATAATCTCACCGACTTATTAAGCAAGCATCGTGCCAAGCCATGCTGTTCGCTAAAAATTTAGCTGAAACCCTGTATTTATCCGCCCTCCCGCTCACAGACGCCTTTCTGATCTGGTCATGGAAGAATCGATACCGAGTCATCTTTGAAAATGCTGATGCGAAATCGATTCACTCACTATACATCCACCTCTTCAAAAGCTATAATAAATGCAAAGGGGGTGCTGGCGTCAGTGATTAAAATAAATGATACGTTTGGTTTGAGTCGTGTCGTCGAGCCAAGGGGCGCTGTTCCGGTCACTGCGTGGCAAGTGGACAACAGCCGGGCGATCTCAAAAACAGAATGCAGACTCTCCCTGGAGCGGATCCATTTGGAAAGAGACAGCTTCCAGCAGCTCTGCAATGAATGTGGTTTTGATGAGGCTAAGATCATTGCCAAAATCCTGGATCTCATCAAGCGCAGAGGCAAGCTGCACAATCCCTTTACGGATACAGCCGGGCAATTTTACGGCACCATTGAAGAGATGGGCAGCGACTTCGAGTCGCACTCTAAGTACAAGGTCGGCGACCAGGTCCTATGCCTGACGACCATGTCCGCCCACCCTATGTTTATCGAAAAAATACATAATATTGACTACAACTATGGCGAATTAACGGTGACGGGCTACGGCATCTTATTCATGGATTCGCCGCTCACTGCCATACCGCCAGGCTTGGCTCTGAATTACACCATGGCGACCTTTGATGAAGCCGCAAGCCTCAAAAGCATCCATTTGGCGGCCGGTGAGGGTCTTAGATACCTGATCATTGGAAAAGACCTGGTTTCCAGCGTCACCTATGCGGCGGCCATCAAAAAGGGCGTTGGTCAGAGCTGCCATATTACAGTCCTGATGGACGAGGACGGCATTGGCACGCTGACCCATGGACAGGTGAAGCAGGAGCTTAGCCGATGGGTAAATTCCACCTACATTCTCAACGTAGCGCAGCCCATCCAAGCTTCAGAGGTGGTCTTAGAGTCCGAATCGGACCTTTATGATTTAACCATCAACTGTGAGGATTTAATGGGGTCGGAAGTCCTCTGCGTTCTCTTGACGCGACAGGGCGGGAAACTCTATTACACCAATCTGAAGAACAGCTACACCCACTCTCTCCTGTTTGCGGAGAGCATGAGCAAGGAACTTGAGACTTATGTGCTGGGACAGTATACCATCGGCTACGAATCCTTTACGTTTGAGCTTTTGAGCTCTATTTCCGAGGACCTGGCGAGAATCAACGCCCTCTACGAGTCTCAGGCCATCGCGTTCAGGCAGGCGTCGAAAAAGGCTTTAGCCGCGTCTATGGAGAAGGCCGGGAAAATCGACGATTTTGTTTTCAGCAGCGCGACCACCAAAGCACTGGTGGATGAGGTGCTGAACATTGCGCAGTACGACTGCAGCGTCATCCTTCAGGGTGAAACCGGCGTTGGCAAGGAGAAAATTCTGGACCTGATCCACAAGAACAGCATCCGCAAGAATAAGCCATGCATCAAGATCAACTGTGCCACCATCCAGGAGAGCCTGGCCGAGAGCGAATTCTTTGGCTATGAGGCAGGCGCCTTTACCGGGGCGCAAAGCGCTGGTAAAAAAGGCTATTTCGAGCTGGCTAATGGCGGACTGCTGTTTCTGGACGAGGTCGGCACACTCTCCATGAGCCTCCAGTCCAAGCTGCTTAGGGTCCTTCAGGAAAGCCAGTTTTACCGGGTGGGCGGCACGTCGCCCATCACCATCAACGTGCGGGTCATCTGCGCCAACAACATCCCTCTGAGGCAGCTGGTAGAGCAGGGAAAGTTCAGGGAGGACCTTTATTACAGACTGAACATCTGCACTATCACGGTGCCGCCGCTCAGAGAACGGCGAGAGGACGTGGCGGCACTGGCTGAGTCTTTTCTGGAAGCCCATTGCAAGCGATACGGTGTCGACAAAGCGCTGGATGCCTCTGCCCTGGTGCGGCTGGCCAGCTACGACTGGCCCGGGAATGTGAGAGAGCTGGAAAATCTGATTCACAGGGCTGTCATCCGGATCAGAGGCTATGTGATCACGGGGGAGGACATCCAGGAGATTCTGAATGAAAACCTCTATGAAGACTTGGTTTTCGACCTGAAGCACAGCATGCGGTCGTCGTCTTCGCTGAGCTTTGAGGACATCATTGAGCAGCAGGAAATCAAGCTTATTGAATACGCTCTGAAAAAATTTGGCACCACCAGAAAAGCCGCGGAGTTTCTGGGCATGACCCAGCCCAAGCTGATGCGCAAGAAGCAGAAATACAAGATTCAAATTTGATTGGATTCGGGGGGCATCACATCAGGTCGGGTCAGGTGCGTTCAGCCCGGAGGGGCCAACACAACAGCAACTAAATACAATAAACGAGAGGAATGAAGCTATGTTCAGAGAGATGAGACGCATTAAGCAGCTGTTGTCCGCTGAGGACACTACAGCCGTCATGAACCGCTGCACCAACGGCATCCTTGCCTGCCTGGGAGACGAGGATTATCCTTATGCCGTGCCCCTCAGCTATGTCTATCACAAGGATAAGATCTATTTTCACTCCGCCAAAGCAGGACATAAAATTGACGCGATCCTGAAAAATCCAAAGGTCTCCTTCGCGGTCGTCGACGAGGACACCATTGTGGGCAAGGAGTACACCACCTATTTTCGCAGTGTCGTCGCCTTTGGTACAGCCAGATTGGTCGAAGGTGAGGAATGGGTGGAAGGCTTTAAAGCCTTGGTTGAAAAGTATTCCGGCGATCTGCCTGAAGACGCCAAACATAAGGAGATCATGGGGTGTACAAACTCTTTGATCCTTGCCATTGATGTGGATCACATTACCGGCAAAGAAGCGATTGAATTTGTGAATGCAAAGAAAAAAGGACTTTAGCCTCGGCTAAGGTCCTTTTTCTTTGGAGATAAATTCTCAAAAACTATTCTTGATCGCTTGTTCCATAGAAGCGACTTCATCATCAGTTAAAAATTCGAAATTACTTAATCTTTTTCTAGCCGAAAGTTTTCCATTGTTCTGCAAACTTGAACCTCCCATGACTCAAGTCACGGGATTCCTAAGAACACCATTCTAACGAACAGTTTTTTATTAGGCTATCCCCGCCGCACCAGCGGTTAGAAGCCTTAGGGCTTCGTTTTTAATATTGATGCTTGCGTTAAGATCTCTGTCGTGGATTGCACCACATTCCGGACAAATCCAATTTCTAACAGCCAGATTCTTAACGTCTTTATTCTTGTATCCGCAATTTGAGCACAATTGGCTTGAAGGAAAGTTTCTGGCCACAGTAACAACCTGCCTCCCATACCACTTTGCCTTATATTCAAGCAGACTTCTGAATTGTGACCAAGACACGTCAGCGATGGCCTTCGCTAATTTGTGATTTCCCAGCAAATTTGAAACCTGCAAATCTTCTATTCCGATCACATCGTGATTTTTGATGATGTCGTAAGAAAATTTGTGCAAGTTGTCTTTTCTTGCATTCGCGATTTTTTCATGGATGTTAGCAACTTTAACCTTTTGTTTCTCCCAATTTTTTGAAAACTTGACGCGCCTTGAGAGCACGCGCTGCTCTTTTGCGAGCTTGGCCTCATATTTTCTGAAGCACTTAGGATTTTCGCGTTCTGTGTGATCTGATACTTTGGCGAAGTGCTTGATTCCCACGTCGATCCCACAGGCCGAACCTGTCTTTTTAAATTCTTGTACTTCTGTTTCTGAGAGAACAGATACAAAATATTTGCCTGACGGATTTCTTCTAATGGTGGCGCTTAGAATCCTGCCTTCAACTTCTCTTGACTTTGCGAACTTAACAAGACCTAACTTTGGCAGTTTGATTTTGTTGCCGTTAATACTGATGTTCCCATTCGTAAATTTGGTAGTATAGGACTGGACTTTGTTCTTTTTCGACTTGAAGCGCGGACGGTTATTCTGTTTTTTAAAAAACCGTTTAAAAGCATCATCCAGGCACTTCAGCGATGACTGTAGGGCGATACTGTCCACTTCTCTTAGCCACTCGTACGCTTTTTCTCTCTTGAGCAAAGTCATTTGTGTGGTGCAAGTGTTGTAGGTGAGACCTTTGCCTGTTTCCTCCCAGATATTGTTCCACGCGCTTAGAAAGTGGTTAAATACAAAACGACTACATCCTATTGTCTTGTTGATCAATACTTCTTGCTCTTCATTTGGATAAATGCGAAATCGATACGCTTTGTGAACCAACATCATTTTTCACCTCCTCATATACAAAAGGCTATGCTTGTTGTTGCAAAACAAAAAAACAAAAAAATCACTATTACCATCTAAAGCGGCAGGCATCTTATTTCATTACCCTACCGGCAGTCGCTGATTTTAAGTGATTGAAGGACGTTACGCAGATTCAATTTAATCTCCTGATATCATTATACCAAACGTTTGTTCTTTATCAAGGGAAAATCAAGAAAAATATTTAGTCATTTCATTGTATTTTCATTACCACCCTTGTTGCTATATCGCAAAAAAGTGGATTAATGATGAAGGATGCAGACAAGACTTATATTGTGTTAATCATGACTTAAACCGAATACGGATGAGCGATTCATCCCATGACTGAAGTCACGGGTGTTCTCGCCACACTTATAAATAAGCGTAACCAGCAGGACGAGATTCGAAAACCATTTTTTCCATAGGAATCCCTCGCAGATTTATTAGCATTTTAGTATTTTGATTAAAAATCGGTATGTAGCTAGTAAAATATATATTTTTAGCTAATTATATAGCAATACTGTTACATTTCCAATATTCATTCCTCAAATTTATATCTTTATGGAATTTTCGGAATTTTAATTACGATTTGTTGCATTTTATGCACAAAAGGTGTAAAATTACACTATAGAGAAGTTGAAAGGAGGAATTGTTGTGTCTGATCGACCATGGTTAAAGAATCTGATTGCTGCTGGAATAATTGTGGCTGGCGGGTTTTTTCTATTTAACATCGCCTTTATCTCAGCGGCCTTCATCATCAACGCCTCAATCAAGCTTCTGAACTTGCCGGGAAACTCAGCCCCTCCATTCTTGGCACGCATTGTCTATGTGGTTCTCCTCCTCGTCCTGAGCTGGTTTGTACTTCGTTCTCGTCTGAATGACACCCTCAAAGCCACGTTTCTTACGATGCCGCTTATGGTGGTTCTCGTCTCTATCGGCATATTTACTTATCAGTTGTCCAAGGGCGTTGTGATTGGTCTGGGCGCAGCGGTCGTCGGTGCAGTCCTATTTTTCATTCATCATAAAAAGCTTTCCTGGAAGTTTTACTTTGCTGCCATTTATGTTGCCGCTTTAGCGTTGATGATCATGCTATTGGGGATCGACATTTAATTAAGGCTCTGTGAGAAATGAAATAAAAAATTTGAGTTTAGATGAGATTAGATTAGATCAGATCAGATTCTCCAGTTGTCATGCCATATTGTTCAAACGTTAAAACCAAATCCATTTCTGGTGACTTCAGAGATGGATTTTTCTTTTTTTGCATGCCCTCCTCCACTGACAGTCACCTACCCCAGAGTGACAGCTGGTGTCTGGCCCGCAACCTACTTTTTTCTCAAAATGTGCGCCCAGTCACAGAACAATCCTCGGACTAAAGCTATAATAAAACCATGACAAGTATAATGTATACAGCATACACAGATTAATTTTCGTCACTCAAAGCAACTATTCCGCCACTCACACGCTCAAAATCGGAGGTTTTCAAAATGGCTCAAAGTTTCACACAAGGCTCTTGGAGCGACGTTATAGACGTTCGCGATTTTATACAGAAGAATTACACCCCTTATACCGGTGATGACCGTTTTCTCGTAGGAAAAAGCCTTAAGACGGAAAACGTCTGGGACAAGGCGAAATCCCTGATCGGGGAAGAAATCGAAAAAGGCATCATAGGCATTGACACGACGGTCTTCTCCGGCATCAACAATTTTGAGCCGGGCTATCTGAGCAAAGAGGACGAGGTCATTGTCGGTTTTCAGACGGATGAGCCCCTCAAGCGCATCATGAATCCCTACGGCGGCTTCAGAATGCTCGAAGCTTCACTGGAAGCCTACAACTATGACATCAGTGACGACATGTCAAAGGACTTCCAAACTTATAGAAAAACTCACAACGAAGGGGTTTTTGACGCCTACACCACAGAAATGAAAACCGCGAGAAGTGTTGGGCTCCTGACCGGACTCCCGGATGCTTATGGCAGAGGCCGCATCATTGGTGACTACAGACGGATCGCGCTTTACGGCACAGACCGCCTCATCGCTGAGAAAAAAAAGGACTTCAAATCCCTGGAAGCAAAGCCCGCCACAGAGCAGGTCATTCGCCTCAGAGAAGAGCTTTCCATGCAGATTAGAGCGCTGATGGAAATCGCCGAAATGGCAATGTCCTATGGTGACGACATCACCAAACCGGCGACCACCGCCAAAGAGGCAATTCAATTTTTCTATTATGGCTATTTGTCCGCCGTCAAGGAGAACAATGGCGCCGCCATGTCTCTGGGCCGCAACACGACTTTTCTGGACATCTACATTGAACGGGATCTGCGAGCCGGTCTGATCACTGAAGCCGAGGCTCAGGAGCTCATCGACCAGCTCGTCATCAAGCTCAGAATGGTGCGCCACCTGCGGACGCCGGATTACAACACGCTGTTTGCCGGAGATCCCACGTGGGTTACCGAATCCATCGGCGGCATGGGTACTGATGGAAGGACCCTCGTCACGAAGACTGCCTTTCGCTTCCTCCACACGCTGATCAACCTCGATCCGGCGCCGGAGCCCAACATGACGGTGCTGTGGTCAAAGTCGCTGCCGGAAAACTTCAAGCGCTTCTGCGCCAAAATGTCCATTGATACCGGCGCGATCCAATATGAGAACGATGATTTAATGCGGCCAATCTACGGCGACGACTACGGCATTGCCTGCTGCGTCTCACCAATGCGCATAGGCAAGGACATGCAGTTCTTCGGCGCCCGGGCCAACCTTGGCAAAGCGCTGCTCTACAGCCTTAACGAAGGCCGCGAAGAGCTCAAGCGCCAAAAAGACGGTCTGCCGATGGTCGTCCTGGAAAACATCCCCGCCCTGACAACCCTGGATCCTGACGGACGTGAAACCCTGTCCTACGACGAAGTCATGCCCGCCTTTAAGGGCGTCATGGACAAGCTGGCGGGACTTTACGTCAACACTATGAATACCATTCACTTCATGCACGATAAATACGCCTATGAAAGCGGACAGATGGCCCTTCATGATTCCGAGGTACGCCGCTATATCGCCTTTGGCATTGCCGGACTTTCCATTGTCGCCGACTCACTGAGCGCTATTAAGCACGCGAAGGTCAGGCCAGTCAGGGATGAGCACGGCATTGCGGTGGATTTTGTGATCGAGGGCGACTATCCGGCCTTTGGCAATGACGACGACCGGGTCGACAACATCGCTGCCGAAGTTGTGACTTATTTCTCAAATCAGCTCAAGAAACACGAAACTTATAGAAATTCCGAGCAGACCCTGTCCGTCCTGACCATCACTTCCAATGTGGTCTATGGTAAAAAGACCGGCGCGACGCCGGATGGCCGCGGCAAAGGCGAGCCCTTCGCGCCTGGGGCAAACCCAATGCACGGCCGCGATAAGCTGGGAGCCCTGGCTTCCCTGAACTCCGTCTCGAAGCTGCCATTTGAGAACGTCTGTCAGGATGGCATTTCGAATACCTTCTCCATTGTTCCTGCGGCGCTGGGGCGGTCAGAAGCAGATCGACTCACTAATTTATCTGGCCTTCTGGACGGCTACTTCGCGAAAGGTGCCTTCCATCTGAATGTCAATGTCATGTCAAGAGCGCTGCTGATCGACGCTATGGAGAACCCATCCAAGTATCCGACACTGACCATTCGCGTTTCAGGTTACGCGGTTCACTTTAACCGCTTAACTCGGGAACAAAAAGAAGAAGTCATCATGAGAACCTTCCACGAGCGGGTTTAGCATTTCACCTAAGAATTTCACCTTAGGATCGCAAGTGGTCCCAACTAACGAAAGGAGCGTGGCAATAATGCGCACAGGGAAACTGCACTCTATCGAAACCATGGGCCTTGTGGATGGTCCCGGCATCAGAACGGTTTTCTTCCTTCAAGGCTGCCCTCTGAAATGTCAATATTGCCACAACCCGGATTCCCAAAGCTTCATGGGCTCAAACGAGATCACTGCGGAGGGTGTGGTTCAAACTGCAAAGCGTTACAGAGAGTACTATCAGGCGAGCAGCGGCGGGGTCACCTTTTCAGGTGGTGAACCCTTGATGCAGGGTGCGTTTCTGGTTGAAGCGCTGTCTGCTTTAAAAGCGGAAGGGATATCAACCTGTATAGATACGTCGGGCTATGGGCAATTTCAGTATTATGAGGAAATATTCAAGCTGACAGATCATTTGCTGGTGGACATCAAACACACCAGAAATGACGCCCACAAAGTGCTGACCGGCCGTGACATGACGGGGATCCGGCAGTTTCTCAAGGCGCTGCAGGGCTTTGAAGGCACCGTCACGATCCGTCACGTCATGGTGCCGGGCAGTACGGACCGTCCGGAGATCATGGCGGAACTCCTTGCCATGATTGAACCCATTCAAAAAAAGGTGGATAAAATTGATATTTTACCTTATCATAAAGCTGGAGTTGAAAAATATTCTCAGTTGAATTTATCCTATACGTTTGAGTCGGTCCCTGAAATGTCACCTGAACGCGCAGCGGAATTTGAAAGGTCGATCAATGAGGCTTTACGATCATCGAAAGTACGCACCCCCGAGGTGACGGTGATCGAGGGGAATGGGTACCCAATATCGGCTTAACGTCATTTTTGAATCGGAAGTGGTGGTTTTATCTTATCTGCAGTCTGTAACCACGCATCATGCATTAATTGCGGAAAATTGCTCTGTATTCACAATATCCCCCTTTTGTCAGGTCTGGACGATTCTGAAATCGAAAAGATCTCGAAAGGGGTTTCTTCGCATACCTATAAAAAAGGCGAGGTCATCTTTGCGCAAGGTGAACGCGCCAGTAAGCTCTATATTGTGTGCGCCGGTAAACTGAAGATTTTCAAAAACCTGGCGGAAGGCAAAGAGCAGATCCTTTACATTCTCTCCGAGGGTGACTTTATTGGGGCGTTCAATTTGTTGAAGGCAGACCGGTTTGACTTCAGCGCCGTTGCCCTTGAGACCGTTCAGATCAGCACCCTGGACAAAAGCGCGTTCGATCAGGTGATGATCAGCAATCCGGAAATAACCCTTAAAATTTTTGAAAAGGCTTATGAGCGGATCATGAAGGCGGAAAGCCTGGTGGAGCGGCTGTCCAGCAGCACCCCTGACGCGAAGGTGATCAGTCTCCTCATTGACTTGATCTCGGACTTCGGCAAACCTGCCAAAGGGGGCGGAATCATGCTGGAGCTCACCATCAACCGTGAAGAAATGGGGAGTTATGCCGGCATTGCGAGAGAAACCATGTCCCGGAAGCTGCAGCTCTTTCACGAGATGGGACTGATCAAGCTTGTGGGCGCGAAGAAGATTTTGATTTACGATGTGGCTAAGCTTAAGGCGATGGTGTGAAAAACATTGAAATCCCAACAACTTCCTGTTAAGATTTTGGGGAAGGGGTGATGCATCGCATGGAATTAAATTCAGTCTTATTCGCCTTTGGACTAACGCTGTTTGCTGGTCTCGCTACCGGCATTGGCAGTGCCCTTGCTTTTTTTACAGACAAGACCAACACAAAATTTTTATCCATTGCACTGGGCTTTTCAGCCGGCGTTATGATCTACGTCTCCATGATTGAGATCTTCGTCAAAGCCAAGGATGCGCTTACCGCCGCTCATGGCTTGAAGCTGGGATCCTGGATTACAGTAGCGGGCTTCTTTGGCGGCATGTTCTTAATTGGTTTGATCGACCGCCTGCTTCCGGAATCAGAGAATCCCCATGAAGCCCATACGGTTGAAGAAATGACCCACTCGGGTACTGAGCACGTCAGCACCCACCATGAGCACAGTCAAAAACTTATGCGAACGGGCGTCTTTACGGCCCTCGCCATTGCCATCCACAACTTTCCTGAAGGCTTAGCGACTTTCACTACAGCACTCAGCGACCCAAGTCTGGGTATTGCCATTGCTGTCGCTATTGCGATCCACAACATCCCGGAAGGGATCGCCGTCTCAGTGCCCGTCTACTATGCCACAGGCAGCAGGCTGAAGGCTTTCAAGCTTTCGTTCCTCTCCGGTCTGTCAGAACCGGTTGGAGCGTTGGTAGGTTATCTCCTGCTTTCCCGCTTCATGAATGATACGGTTTTTGGAGTTCTGTTCGCCGGCGTTGCCGGGATTATGGTCTTCATCTCTGTTGACGAATTATTGCCTTCCGCCAGAGAATACGGTGAGGCTCATTTGTCCATCTACGGCCTGGTGGCCGGCATGATGGTCATGGCAGTGAGTCTGCTGATGTTTATTTAGAAAGATTAAAAACGAGGGTTCCATGAAATCAGCTGGCTGATTTCATGGAACCCTCGTTCTTTGTGAGTGTGAAAATTGGTATCTGAAGATGGAAGATGGTGTCTGACACCATCTTCCATCCATTTATTCCCATTCACCGTTCTATCATCGCTCCACCCAGCACTTCGTCTTCCAAAAAGAAGACCACATGCTGGCCTGGCGCCACGGCCCTGACGGGTTCTTCAAAGTGGACTTCCACACTGCCAAGTCCATCGAAGCCTTCCGGGTTGGATCGTCCGACCCTTGCTCTCAGCCTATAGCCCCAGTGGCAGATTTTGACCTCGACGGTCTCGCCTTCAATTGGGATGTGCCCAATCCATCGGGGGGTACTTGCGATCAAGGAAGTGCTGTAGCAGTCTGTGTCTGACCCCAAAATGACGTCGCCGGTGTCCGGCAGGATGTCCAGGACTGTGAGTCCTCTTAGGGATTTTGGCACCTTCGTGCCAGGATCCACAGCGCCTTCCTTCACCACATTCAATCCCCGCTTTTGGCCGATGGTATACCGAACGTACCCCTCATGATTACCAATGACCGCGCCTGACTGGTCTACAAACCGCCCGCCACACTTGCCCAACAGATCCTTCTCAACAAAATAGTCCACGTGACTGGAGCCTTTTAAAAAACAAATGCTGCGGGATTCTCCACTCGCAAAAAAATCCGCGCCAAAAAAGCCCTCTGCTATGACTCTGACCTCATCCTTGTGGGCAAAGCCCCCCAGAGGAAACATCAGTCGCGCCAGCTGTGGCTGGGACAAACTGTGCAGAAAGTAGGCCTGATCCCGGCGATCCGCCTGGCCCTGCAATAACCGAATCCGACCAGCCTCACCAAAGCGCTCCAGTCTGGCGTAATGACCCGTCGCCATGAAGTCGGCGCCATGAGCGAGGGCCGCATCCAGCAGTCTCCCAAACTTGATCTCGCGGTTGCAGATGACGCAAGGGTTTGGTGTCATCCCATTCAGATATCCGGTTTCGAAATGCGTGATCACAATGTCGCTGAAAGCCTCTCGCAGATCCAGCTCAATCAGGGGAATCCCAAGTCCACAGGCCACCCTTCTGGCTTCCCGCAGTGACGCCGGCTCCTCTCCCAACTCTGACTCATTAAAAAGACGCATGGTGATGCCGAAAACCTCATAGCCCGCCTGACGCAGCAAAAGCGCCGAAGCGGCGCTGTCGATGCCGCCGCTGAGAGCGACGGCAACTTTGGCTCCCGCGGGCGCTTTATAGGCTTGCCACATGCTAAATCTCCTTGACGACCGGTGCATCGCCCTCAATGACGGCGAAGTACTTATACCCGGCTTTTTTAAGTCGCTCCAGCTGCTTGCCGAATTTCTTCTCGCGTCTGAATGCGGACACGGTTTTATAAGTTTTCCGCAGCGTATCCCCAGCTGCAATAACTGCTGCAGGTGTCTCAGACTCAAAGACTAAAGCAACGTGGTCTTCGTCCAGTTGGCCGTCGCCCCGTTCCTTCAGGATCTCAACCAAGCGCTCGAAGCCTATGGAGAAGCCCACTGCCGGCACATGCTTGCCCATAAAGTTGCCAATCATATTGTCGTACCGACCGCCGCCTGCGATGGAATAGCCCAGATCGCCGTAAGCCACTTCAAAAATAGTGCCCGTATAATAGCCCATGCCGCGGACCAAAGTAAAGTCGAATTCAATGCCATAACGGCCGCCGTTCATGGAAAGAACCGCCGCCATGATCTCTCTGAGGCTGCTCACCGCCTCCGGATTGAGTCCGGATTTCTCAGCGCCGTCCAGGCCGCCGTTTTTAATGTTTTCCATTATGGTGATGATATTGTCGATTGAGGATGATTCAAAGCCCTGCTTTTCAAGGTCTTTCCTGACCCCGTCAATGCCAATCTTGTCCGCCTTGTCCAGGCTGATACAGACCCGCGTCACGTCTTCAGGCGCGAAGCCGCTCTTGACAATGGCATCCGTCAACAGTCTGCGGTCGTTGATTTTGACCTTGAACCCTTCAACGTCCAGACGGTTGAGGGTCTTACCCACAACGTCGATCAGCTCAATCTCAGAAAAGTTCGTCTCGTCGCCCATAATGTCGACGTCGCACTGCATAAAGCTTCTGAAACGCCCGCGCTGCGGCCGCTCCGCCCGGAACACGAAGCCCGTCTGCATCGCTTTGAAGACCTTGGGCAGATCATTGTGATTATTGCAGTAGAACCGGCTCAGCGGCAGAGTCAGGTCAAAGCGGAGGCCCAGGTCGATCAGGTCGTCCTCTTTCAGCGTGTCCGCAGCCAGGTCCAGCTTCTCGCCGCGCTTGAGAATCTTGAAAATCATTTTCGTATTCTCGCCGCCGTCGCTGTCAATCAGCCGCTCAATGTCCTCGACCACCGGCGTTTCAATTTCCAAAAATCCATTTTTCGCGTATTCGTCACGAATGATGCCCATGACGTGCTCTCTCAGTCGTTTTTCCTCCGGCATAAAGTCGCGCATGCCCTTGGATGGCAGCAGGTTTCTGCTCATAGTGATATGACCTCCTCAAACTCTCTTTATAATTCCCAAAAGCCTCCTGACAGAATGGCCGTCAGAAGGCTTCAGGCTAATTTAAATAATTTTGCCGATGGTCTTTATTCCGCCCCATCCGTTTTCTTCAGCTGTGTGTGGCGCTCCGTCTTCTCGATGATCCCATCCCGAAGCAGTCTGCCCACGGCGCGTTTGAAGGCCTTCTTACTCATGCCCAGAATTGCTTTGATTTCATTCGGATCCGAATGATCATCCAGCATCAAGGTGCCGCCGGCTTTGATCAAAGCCTCGTGAAGCTTGGCAGCATCTCCGTCGATCATCTTATGGGCCTTGTCTCTCAGACTCAATGTCAGCTTACCGTCTTCACGCACTTCAATGACGCGGGCCTTCACCGTCTGGCCAACCGTTAAAGGCGTGGTAATTTCGCGCTCCCGGATCAGGCCGCTGAAACGGTCATCCACTGCCACAAAGGCGCCGAAACCATCTTTAAAATCATAGATCGTACCCTCTACCCACTCCTCGAGCTGGTAAGGCGCATTGTGGTCCAGAAGCCGGTATAAATTCATGGTCGCGCAGAGTCGGCCGGTACGGTCCACATAGAGACCTACCAGGCATTTCTGCCCCTTCTTGACTGTTGCCGTGGATTCCTTGGTCGGCAGGAATAGGTCCCGCTCAAGTCCCCAGTCCAAAAAGGCGCCGCGGGTGGTCAAATCCACCACTTTCAGCCAAGCGATCTCGCCCATTTTAATAAGCGGCGTTCTGGTCGTCGCGACCATGCGATCCTCTGAATCCCTATAGACGAAGACCTCGATCAATTGACCTTCTTCGAGATCTTCAGGCACGAATTTCTTTGGCAGCAGTACATCCGCGACTTCCTCCGGGCCTGGCTCCGGCTCGTTGAGGTAAATACCCTGCGGTGTTTTGTTTATGGTTTTAAGTGTCTGAATTTCTCCCAGTCTGATCATTTGGACCTCCTAAAGGCTCACAGTGCTTCTCGTTTGATTATACCACGTCTGAGCGCATTTTCAGTGTTGTTTTTTACGCAGGACATGGGTGACCAGTTTAATCACTTCAACAATAGGAATGATCGACAACGACGCTGCCAGCACAATGCCCCATTGGCTTAAATTCAGGTGCGACACACGAAACATCGTATTGAGGCCCGGAATCAGAATGATGCTGACCTGCAGAATGGAAGCGATCACAATGGCGCCATTCATAAAGCGGTTGCTGAATAAGCCAATCTTAAAGATGGATTTGTCATTGGACCTGGTGTTCATGGCGTGGGCCAGTTGGATCAATCCCAGGGTCGCGAAGGCCATGGTCATGGCGATCTCATGATTATAGTGCGTCTCCCCATACCAGTAAGCCGATAGTGTTATAAGCCCCTGTATGACACCACGGAACAGAATGCTGTGGCCAACGCCTTCGCTGAAGAAGCTGGCGTCCGCCTCTCTCGGCGGCTGATCCATAACGTCGTCCTCTGCTTTTTCAACGCCTAGCGCCAGCGCCGGCAGTGAATCCGTCACCAGATTGACCCAGAGGATATGGATAGGCAGCAGTACGTTCCAACCCATCATGGTGCCCATAAAGATGGTGACAATCTCACCCAGGTTGCAGGTCAGAAGAAACTGTACGCTCTTGCGGATGTTGGCATAGATTTTCCGTCCCTCTTCCACAGCGGTAACGATGGTCGCGAAGTTGTCATCCGCCAGCACCATGTTGGAAACCCCTTTAGAGACGTCTGTTCCGGTGATGCCCATGCCTATGCCAATGTCCGCGCTGCGGATGGCCGGCGCATCGTTGACGCCATCACCGGTCATGGCGACGATCTTGCCTTTCTTCTGCCAAGCGTCAACAATTCTCACCTTATGCTCAGGTGACACACGGGCGTAGACCGAATAGCGTTCAACCTGATTCTCAAATTGATCGTCCGGGATGGCCGACAGCTCGGCGCCGGTGATGATCAGGTCGCCCTCTTTCAAGATGTTGAGTTCTTTTGCTATGGCAGCAGCTGTCTCTTTATGATCGCCGGTGATCATGATAGGCTGGATCCCTGCTCTGACACAGGTTTCCACCGCAGCTTTGGCTTCAGGTCTGGGTGGATCGATCATGCCTACCAGGCCCAAAAAGGTCAGGTCGTGTTCATCCACATCCGGTTTGAGCGCATGTGGGTCACGGTTAATGGTTTTTTCAGCTGCAGCAAGGACGCGTAGGGCTTTGGAGGCCATGGCGCTGTTGGCACTGACAATTTGTTTTCTGATCTCTTCCGTCAGAGGCTTGATTTCTGTGTTTTCCTTATAATGACTGCAGCGGGCGAGGAGGACATCCGGGGCGCCTTTAGTGGTCATTCTGAGACCGGCGTCTGTTTTATGGATGGTGGACATCAGCTTCCTGCCGGAATCGAAGGGCAGTTCGCCGACGCGGGGGTAGCTAATGTCAAGATCAAGCTTTCGGAGATTCTTTTTGTCACCAAAGATGACGAGGGCCGTTTCGGTGGGATCTCCCATGTAGGGGTCTGGGGAACCATCGGCCGCTTTCTTGGAATCATTGCAGAGGGAGATGGCTTCAATAAAGACGCGCACATCCTCATCTGAAGGGTCCGCCTGCTCCGCGGTGACCGAGGTCAGGCCGGTATAGATTTCCGTGACTGTCATTTTATTTTGGGTCAGGGTGCCGGTCTTGTCCGAGCAGATGATCTGGGTGGAGCCCAGGGTTTCGACAGCGGACAGCTTGCGGATGATGGCGCTGCGCTTTGCCATTTTCTGAACGCCTATGGAGAGGACAATGGTGATGACTGCGGGGAGTCCTTCCGGGATCGCTGCGACAGCGAGGCTGATGGCGGTCATGAACATATCAAACCACGCCTGGCCCCGCATGACGCCCACGACGAACATCAGGACGGCGATCAGTACGACACCTATGGAGAGAACCTTGCTGAGTTCCGCCATTTTCTTCTGAAGTGGCGTAATGGTGTCCATGTCGCTGTTCAACTGTTCGGCGATTCTGCCGACTTCAGTCTGCATGCCGGTGGAGGTGATGACGGCGATGCCCCGGCCGTAGGTGATGCTGGAGCCGGAGTAGATCATGTTCTTGCGGTCGCCTATGACGGCTTCGGCGTCCTCCAGGGCATCGATGTGCTTTTCAACGGGAACCGACTCGCCGGTCAGGGCGGATTCCTCGGATTTCAGGCTGGCGGATTCGATCAGTCGACCATCGGCAGGGACCAGGTCTCCTGCCTCTATGTAGAGGAGATCGCCGGGCACCGCTTCGGAGGTGGGGACCTGGACCATCTTGCCGTCGCGCTTCAGGCGGATGCTCTGGGCGGACATCTTTTTGAGGGCTTCGAGGGCCTGCTCGGCCTTGCTCTCCTGGACCACGCCCATGACGGCGTTGATGAGGACAACGGCCATGATAATGGCGGTGTCGATCCACTCGCCCATGAGGCCAGAGACCACGGAGGCTATGATCAGGACTATGATCATGAGGTCCTTGAACTGCTCGAGGAATTTGGTGATGATGCTCTTCTTCTTGCTTTCGTCCAGGGCGTTTTTGCCATAATGGGCTTGTCGAGCCTCGACGTCCGCCTGGGTGAGGCCGCTGTGGCTGGTGCCAAGGGCATCCATGACGGATTCAATTTCCTGGGTGTGGAATTTCTGGTTGCTCAGATCTTCTTTTGTCAGCACTGGGATTCCTCCTGTCGATTTGTCGCACAAAAAAACTCTCCACCACGTCCGTTAACGGGTGCAGAGTCTCACAATTCAACATTCAAAGCCGGGCCTGCGCCGTCATGACGACTTTGAACCTGCGATCTTGCGCAGGCTGTTACTCCCTCTGTGGGTTTTTTCACTTGTAGGTTTACTATATCACTGGCCCTGATAAAAGTCAAACGATCCAGATAATGGAGGGGGTTGCAGTTTGGGGACGCGGACAAGTTTCAGGTTGGGGACGGTAACAGAACTGTAATATTCGAGGGCACGCTCTCTTCTGTGCTTTGATTTAATTTCAACTCACAATTCCAGACATGCTCCTCGCGGCTGGCGCCTATTGCTTCGCATTACTCCTCACTACGTTCGGTGTATCGCTGCGCTTCGGTGCGGGCTGCGCCCTATAGAAATAAAAGCGGCACCACACATTCGAGAGCAAGCTCTCTTCTGTGTGGTGCCGCTTTTATTTATGCATGTCTTAGTTTGTTACAAACTCAAATCCCTTATTAACCCAACCCATAGGCTGGTTAGATTCCATACCTGCGCCACCATTCAGGGACACAGCGTCAATGCCGAGAAGTCTCATACCAGCGACGGTTTGACCAGCAGTCTGGCCAGTGTAGCAGTAGACGACGACAGTCTTATCTGTAGGAAGCGCTGCGAAGCCAGCTTCCATGCCCTTGCCGAAAGGAAGGTTCTCAGCGCCGGCAATGTGGCCTTTAGCAAAGTCTTCTGCTTTACGGATGTCGAGGATATAAATGCTCTCATCAGCAGCATCGACCATTTTTTTGAGTTCATCTTCAGAAACTTTGTAGTTTGCATACTTGGTTTCTTTGACAGCAGCAAGGCCGCCGTAATAAGCATCCATAGCAGCCTGGACTGCAGGATCGATAGCCGCTTCAACTGTAGGGAAAGCATTTGCAGTTGTTTCAGTGATGTCAGCAACGCCTTCTACTTTTGAGATGCCCATGTTCCAGCCGAGGTGAACGCTCTTGGCATCGAAACCGGCAACATTCAGCGTGTTGACCGCTTGGCCAGCAGTTTGGCCAGTGTAGCAGTAGACGTAGACCGTCTTGTCAGCAGGGATAAATTTAAGGTTTTCTGCAATTGCAGGGCCCCAAGGCGCGTTGACAGCACCCTTGACGTGGCCTTTGCCATAGTCTTCAGCAGAACGGATATCGAGAATGAAAGCGTCCGTGCCAGCAGCGACTGCAGCAACGAAATCTTTGTCAGAAATCTTGTAAACATCTTCTGGCATGTTAGCGAAATAGCCATTGACCAGATCCCCTACGACATCAGCTTCTGCAGGTGCTTCTGCAGGCGTTTCCGTTGGAGCTGCCTCCATTGGAGCTTGAGCTTCAACAGGCTTTGAGCAAGCGCTTGCACTGATGGCAAGTACCAAAATCATGAGAAGTGACAACCATTTAAAACGATTTTTCATGTTAATCCCCCTAATTGTATGTACTTTTTATTACTGCATATTTCTCTTTCTATCCTTAAGAAGCGTCTTGTACAGTTGCTTCGACAGGCCCTGCAGGTGACGTCGTCTCTTCTCCTGAAACACTCCACTCGAGCCAAGCGCCGTCATAAACTCTGACATTGCTGTATCCTGCTTCCTTGAGAAGCAGCATGGTTTGTGCCGCGCGAACGGAGGTCTTGCAATAGAGAAGAATTGGAGCGTCTTTTTCAAGTCCGAGATCCTTATAGTTCAGGTAAATATCTCTAGCCGATTTAAAAGTGCCATCAGAATAGAGGTTTTGGGAGTGCGGGTATAGAATGGCGGTAGGAATCGCACCTTCATCAAATTCTGCCGGCGTTCTGACATCAATTATCGTCGCAGTGCCATTCGCCACAGCGTCCTTGACATCCTCAATAGTCGCAATCAGGGACGAATCCTGAGCCTTCGAGCTATAGGAAGCGCTGGCAACCTGAGTCGCGTCGCCGCTGATCTCAAGTCCTGCGTTGACAATGGCAGAAGCCCCGCCATTGACGACTTTAACATTCTCATGACCGAAAACCTTCATAGCCCACCAGAGTCTGGAGGCGTAGATGCCATCCGTCCCGTCGTAAATTACGACTGTGGATTCAGGCGAGATCCCGCTCTTGCTCATGACGCGGTTAAACTGCTGAGTCGTGCCCAGCATTCCTGCAACGGCACCCTGGCCATTAAGCTCATCCGGCGATAGATTGACTGCGCCTTTGAGGTGGCCTTTGCTGTAATCCTCGGCAACCCGAGCGTCCACCACTACGACACCTTCCTGGGCCATCAGGTCAGCCAGCGCCGAAGCTTCGACTATGTTCTGAGAATCCGTATAGGCCGTGCTGCCCGCGCAAGCGGCCAACGCACCCAGCATTAATACAAGTACCAAACTGAGCAGCCATTTTTTCGTTTGTTTCTGCATAATACCCTCCTGCGTGAGTCGTGCCTTTAAGGGAGACATGTCAAACACGCCAAATGATTGTTAATTATTTTACAAACGAATCTGATATCATTATACCTTAAGGACAAGGCGTTTAGATATTAGATCTGCTTATACTGCATAGTGAATTATCATAGTTCGTGAAGGACTTATCATTATGCTATAATGTAAGCGAACTTTTTGAGTACGATTCGAGATCAAATCGAAGGGAGGCGTCAAATGCCGTTCATCCGAAAACACTGGTTTTCCATCCTGCTCGCCATTTACACCCTCTTCAGCCTCCTCTGGCTGACGCGCTTCCCCTTCGTCCATTCAGACGAAAGCTGGCTAAGCGGCCTTACCCGCCAAATGATGACCCTCAAATCATTCCAAGTAACAGAGCCGTTTTTCGACCTCTATCCACGCAATCCCCACGCCATCAAACTATTATTTCACACACTTCAAATGCCCTGGATCCTCACACTTGGCTATTCCATTTTGTCTGTGCGGCTCATGTCACTTTGCTTCGGCATCATGACCCTGATCACCTTTCGCCGGGTCCTGATCCGCCTCGACATCTCCGCTGCAACCGCTTCCCTGGGCACCCTCCTCCTGGGCGCGTCATCGCAATTCGTCTATGCCAGCCACACCGCCCGTCAGGAAATTGTCGTCCTGTTTTTCATGCTGCTGGCACTGGAGCGGCTGCTCGCAAACCGTCCGTGGACCGGCGCCGCCATCAGCGCGGCCGGACTCTGGCTCCATCCCAACGGCTTCATTGCCGCCGGAATCCTGTTTTTTATCACCCTCCTCCAAAAAAGAAGAGCGCTTCCGATGGTCATCCTCACCCACGCCCTCTCCCTGTTTCTGATCATAGCAGCCAGCCTTGCACTGGATCCTCACTTTTTTACGAACTATCTCAGCTATGGCGACACCCTTGAGGTCACCGCGGACGCCGCCAGCCGTCTAGAAAACTTCAGGGATTTTTACCTCAAGTTATACCACGGAATTAGCGCCACTTATTATAACGCGAACCTTCTACCTTGGCTCACCGCACTTCCCGTCATCATCCTCGCAGACCTTCTGACGAAGCATAAACGGGCTTCCTTCGTGGGATTTACCGCGATTCTTGTGCTAAATGCGGCTTTGCTGGCTATCGGCCGTTTTAATCCCACCTCGATCCTGTTTGCTTTTCCGTGGGTAATTTTGATTCTGATGGCAGCACTTGAAAAAGCTGATCAGTTTAAAACATTCAGTTCACATTCAAAATTGAACAGCCTAAAATTGGCTGGCGTCCCCTGGCGCTATGGACTGCTGATCCTCATGATTGCCTTTTCCGTCTATGGTACCGCCCAGGAAATCATGAAGACGTCTGAAGATGATTACACCGGGTATCTAACCCAGATTAAATCAGTGGTTCCCAGTGGTTCCAAAGTCCTGGGCAACCTCAACACCGAATATGCCTTTGGTCCAGGCGAACTGCTGGACTACCGGAATTTAGAATTTTTAGAAGAAAACAACCTAACCCTGTATGATTATATCGAAACCCGGGGCATTCGCTATATTATTATGACGGATGAATTAGCCTATATTGCCAGAAATCCCAAATGGAACATCCTTTACGGGGATGTCTCAAAATGGCTGCCGGAGCTTGAAACCCTCCTCGCAGAACGAGGTCAAGAATTGATTCGCTTCCGGGACGATACATACAGCGTCCGGATCGCGCGTTATATCCACACGCCGGAGTGGTTTACGACGGTGTATGAGTTGAAGTGATTTGAGGAGGAAACTCGGTGTCAGACACCGAGTTTCAAAAAAGCAGAACAGCGGCCACCGGCCGCTGTTCTGCTTTTTTCACTTCAGGTGGAAGAACGTGTCAGACACGTTCTTCCTTCCATGTACTTACATCATCGCCGCTTCCGCACCGACACCGCATTACCCTCTTCACCCTCCATCTCAATGGACATCCGGTCAAACATGTCTGCCACGGCCGCATCCAGGCCAGCCTCATCTTCAGCGGTCACCACAAAATAGCCCGCCCGCTGGGTGGCATTGGAAATAGCCCCAATAGTCTGTCCTTCTTCATAGTGAAACCCATAATCCAGACAGGCCGCTGTTGGATGCGCACTGAGCTTCCGGATCGTCCCAGGCTCAGAAAAAAACAGCTGGGCGGATAAGCGCCGACGCGCCTTTTTCCAGTCGTAAACCTCAAGGGCGCTGAAATCCGACTGCACACCCAGCGCGCCCTCAACCATCCATCGCAGCCAGTCACATCCGGTCACTTCTGGCATCCAGATGTCTTCGTACGCGCCGCCAATACGGCATGCCAGCTCGTTTACCACCGTCGTTTCACCCAGCAGATACTGGATGTATACCGGTCCGTTAACAATTTCGAAGGCCTTAACAATGCGCTCGGAAAGCATAAGCACCTCATCGGCATGAGTCTCGAAGTGTTTGGTCGGGAATTCGTGGGCCACACAAATGCCAATGCGCTCCCGCTCAGCGAAGGTCACTCGGTCCGTCAAAGCGAGTGGGTATAGCTTTCCCTCCCGTACCCAGCCGGAAAAAGTGACCTCATCACCGGAAACAAACTTTTCGACGAGGATCCGTTCGTCCCTGGAATACCTGAGCACCTCATCAAAGCGTTCCAAGACTTCATCAGGAGACGTCACCCGAAAAATGCCGCGCTGGCCCTGGGAATCCACCGGCTTGACCACCCCGGGCATCAAGGTTTCAAGAACCTCCAAACCGTCCGTGAGATGCCACAAAGTGTAAGGCGCCGTCGGAATCCCGCAGGCGTCGAGGCGCCGCTTCATTACACCCTTATGGGTCGCCCCCAATGCAGTGTCCGCGCTGATCAGCGACGGCAGCCCCATCTCCCGCGCGACTTTAGCCGCCGTGAGCACCGGCTGGTCCGTCCCCGTGGTCATCACGCCGTCGACAGAAAACTTGCGAGCCAGTTCCAGACAGGCGTCGGCGTTAAAAACATCGGCTAAGCCCTCTTCATCAGCGATCTTTTTTGCGGGTGCCGATGGTTCCCAGTCCACCGCCACCACCCCAAATCCCAGCTCCTGGGCGCGTTTCACCGCATTGAGCTGAAGTTTCCCCGCGCCGAGGAGCATCAGCTTCTTTTTTCCATTTGGTTCTCCTGATATGTCGCCGCATTCTGGAACCTGCTCAAGCACCTGCGTCTCTTCCACGACGGTGTAGGCCGTCCCGCCTTTCAAACCCTCCGGCATTAAAGAGCGACGCCCGTAATACAGCCATGTCCTGAAATAGAGCGCACACAGCGACGCAAAAGTATAGCCCGACCGGCCGGCCGCGCGAGGTTGGCGCTCGACCTGACAGTTTCCAATCATTAAAGTTTCTCTCAGCACCAGGGCAGAAATATAGGCGAAGCGATACCGCGTCTCGACAATCCGGTCCCTAAGGGCGCGGCGCATCACGCGAAAAGAACTGATTTCTATGTTTTCCGGCTTGCCAATCTGCGTGTTGAACAGCCAGTCCCTGAGGGAGGATCCAAGTGTTCGGATCCGCTCTCCCCTGTAGGGGTAGATCCCGTAGACTATGTCCTGATTTTCAGACAACAACTGGCCAATCATGTCGCTCAAAGAAGCCGCCGGATGCTGGAGGTCGTCGTCCATGGTCGCGATCAGATCGCCCTTGGCGTGGCGCAGACCGCATAGGGTGGCGTTTTGCTGACCGAAGTTTTTTGACAGGCGAAATCCCCGAATCCGCGGGTCCGCGGCCGCCAAAGCCTTGATCACCTCAAAGCTGCCGTCGGTGCTGCCGTCGTCCACCAGGAGGAGCTCGAGGGTGAGGGAACCATCGGCAGAAGCCTTTGAATCCTTGGGGGGAGACAATTTGTTGAAGATCTCAGAGGTCAGCCGCGGCAGGACGGACGCTGAATTATAGACCGGTATGACAATGGATAAGCGCATCCTTCAAAACCTCGCAGACATAATCGATTTCGGAGTCATCCAAGTGGTGGGATATGGGCAGCCGGACCACGCATTTGCCGAGGTCGCTGTCCCGCTCCGAGAAAAGTGCCGGATCGCACCTGAAGGCGCGGCCGTGAGGTGAGGCGTGGAGGGGCTGATAATGGGTTCTGACATCGATGCCGCGGGACTGCATGAAGGCCATGAAGGCGCCTGCCTTTGCGGATGTGCGGAAGCGAATGAAGAACAGGTGCCCGTTGCCATTTGGTTGATCCTTCGTGAAGCTCAGGATCTCAGGAACTGAGACCGCGCTCAGAACCGCCTCATAACGCCTGACAATGGCTCTGCGCCTTCCGTTGATGACCTCGAGGTCGTCCAGTTGGGGTGAAAGCAGTGCCATCAGCAGTTCAGAAGGGCTGGCGCTCACACCAGGCCCCACCCATTCGTAGCGGTCACGCTGGCCTTTTAGAAACTGCAGACGGTCCGTCCCCTTCTGGTGATAGATCTGGGTCTGGTCCCATTTGGCCCGCTGTGAGGCGTTGACCAGGAGCAGGCCGCCTTCGCCCGAGGTGATATTCTTGGTATCGTGAAAGGAAATGGCACCAAAATCACCAATGCTCCCCAGGGCTCGGCCATGCCAGGTGCTGCCTATGGCCTGGGCGGCGTCCTCAATCAGGGTCCATTGGTGTTTTTGGCAGAGGGCCATCAACGCCCCCAGATCCACCGGAACCCCGCCATAATGAACGGGCATGACCGCTTTGACTTTGGGTGAAAGCAGGCGTTCGACACTTTTGGGATCCAGGCAGAGAGTCTCCGGAGTTACCGCCGCGAAGACTGGGGCTGCGCCGGCACTTAAAACCGCGTTGGCACAGGAGGCGTAGGTATAGGAAGGCAGGATCACTTCATCCCCTGGTCCAATGCCGCTGAGCGCGATTGCCATTTCCAGGGCCTGGCTGGCGCTGGTGGTCATAAGAAGCAGCGAGTCTGGCATCAAGCCGCTCAGTTTCGCCAAAACCTGCTTGGTATAAGGCCCATCCCCTGACCAGTGGCTGATTGCTGGTGCTGCATCACAGCTGCTGCCAAGGTTGTTTGTGAGTGCCTCGACCATCGGCCCACTTGCTTTTATTCGATTGAAGGGCACATTCATAGGCCTGTTCCTTTCTGTGTCAAGGGTCCCGGGGAGGTAACGATTAGATTTTGCGCCAAAGCACGACAAGTGCTGTTTCATTTGATATAATGAGGCTTGAGGTGATTCGTTCATGTCCATTGACGGTAAAATTGACTGTTTTGGCGATATCTGCCCCGTGCCGCTGATCAAGCTTGAGCGCGCGCTTAAAACTATGATACCCGGCGACTCTGTCATCCTGGTCACTGATCACTCCTGCGTTCCCGAATCTGTTGCGGACCGATTTGAAAGCGCGCATATAAACGTCGACTCTGACGAGGTCATGAACGGCGTTTGGGAGATTACGGTGACTAAGCGCCTTTTAGACTGAACCGGTTATTAGATCCATTTTGGCTCAACTTTTACGAAATCGCACCCTCAATTGTGAGGGTGCTTTTATTTTGATCAAATTACCTCTAACAGAACGAGTCCTCACCCATCTCCATAAAGCAGTCCACGGTCTCGCAGCTGGCACCGGACATAAAGGCCTGGGGCTTATTGATGATGTAAATATCGTGATAAAGCTCGACGTTCCTGATCGAAACCATCTTGTAGTCCCCTGTATAGAGCTCCTTCTTCACTGCACTGTACGGCAAAAACGCAATGCCATAATGGTTGTGAATCGATGATTTCACCGCGCTCACAGCGTCCACCTCAAACAATATACTGAGATCGTTTTCAGTAAAACCGCACTTCTTGAGCTCCGACTTCAGTGGTCCGGTAATATAGCGCGAATCCGCCAGGGCAATCAGGTCATACTGCAGCAGCTGCTCAATCTCGATTGCATCCGGAATCCCGAAGCTCTTCGACGCCACCAGCACCACCTTCTCACGGCCTATCTTCCTGATCTCAAGATCTTCCGCCACCGGCCGTTCATTCGTCACGCCCATATCACACAAATCATTGCGAACCTCCTTCACGATGTCGTCTGTCGTGCTCGAAAAAAGTTCATACTTATTATTGGGAAAACGCCGCTTAATCTTATACAGCGCGCAGGGCAGCGAATAATTCACCAGCGACTTGTCCGCATTGATGCGGATCGTGTGCGTCCGCTTCTCAAGATCCCGCATTTCCCGCTGCATCTTCTCAAAGGACTTTATAATAGTGTTTGAGTATTTCAAAACAATCCTGCCCATTTCCGTTGGCTCCACGCCCCGGTTGCTGCGCTCCAGCAGCTTGTAGCCCAGGGAATCCTCCATCTTCTGAATCATCTGACTGAGGGCGGATTGAGAAATATGCGTTTCACTTGCCACCTTCGAGATACTTTTCGCGTCCACCACTTGCTGAAAATGCTGAAGCATTTCAATATGCAAAGCCCATCGTCTCCTTATGACAGCTTGTATTTTATTTGACATTTGATCCACCCAAAGGCGCCAGTGACGGCTGCCGATGGTCACACCCCAAAAACTTTGACAAACAATGCGCGATCTTCATCCTCATATTAACATCAGTGTTGCTAATAACGCTATAAGTTTTTTCAATGTAGCATCATTTTTCACTATGCACAGAATCTGCACAACCTATGATACAATTTTGTCAAGGGAGATTGTTAAACACGTCACAAACAACACAGGAGGAATGCTCATGTCTGAAGGGACCAGCATCCGCCGCAGTTCATCCAGGGCAGGCACTGCACGCAAGCCCAAGAAGAATCAGCTGCCACTCGCTCTCGCAGTCGTGGTACTGATCATAGCGGTCGGAATCTTCGCTTCAACACGCTCTGCCAACGCCGCGATCTTCTGGATCACCGGCATCGCTTTCGGATTCGTTCTTCAGAAAGCAAGATTTTGTTTCACCGCGTCCATGCGGGATCCATATCTGACAGGCGGCACTTCAATTACGCGCGCTGTACTTATTGCATTTGCACTCACGACTATCGGCTTCACTGCCATTAAATATGGTTATGCCGTCAAAGGCCTCGCCATCCCGGGAATGAGCTATGTGGTTCCTATCAGCTTTGCAACAGCTGCAGGCGCGGTCATGTTCGGAACGGGCATGGTTATCGCAGGCGGCTGTGCTTCAGGAACTCTGATGCGCGTCGGCGAAATGTTCCATATGAACATGATTTCACTAGTCTTTTTTATAGTGGGCTCCTTGATTGGCGCCAACCATTTCGGCTGGTGGAAGCTCAACTTCATCAGCAATGGCCCAAAAGTATTCCTTCCGGATTACTTAGGCTGGTTTGGTGCAGTGGCAGCGCAGCTGACGCTGATTGCCGTTATTTACATCATCGCTGCTGTTTACGAGAAAAAGCGCGGCGGTGGCGGTGCGGCACACTAACGAAGCGCTCCCCATTCGAACCTTATAAACAAAAGTACTGCCTATCACAACTCTTTCAAACACAAAGCCATTTTAAGATCCCATACTAAAAACAAAATCATAAAAAACCAAAACAAAATTTAGGAGGTTATACATATGAAAGAAGTTATTCTCGACTGCATGGGCGAAGCGTGTCCGGTACCGCTCATCAAATGCCAGAACAAAATTGCGGAGCTTGACCTTGGTGATATCATGATCGTCCAGATCGACCACTCCTGCGCTATGAAAAACGTGCCTGAATGGGCCAACAAGGAAGGCTACAACTGCGAGCTCGAAGAAGTGGATGACGGCGAGTGGGAAGTCATCATCGAAAAAACGAGATAAAGATAGTTGAATGTTGGCAGGCAGCCCGAAAGGCGCTGCCCGTCATTCCTCCAGGAGGTGTAGTCTTTGGAAGGTTCCAAAAAGTTTTTCGATAAAATTACCCAAACTGAATTTTATCAAACATGGTTTAAAAATGCCTATTCCTATGTCACTGGCGCAGTCCTGCTGTCCATCCTCCAGATCGCGACGCTGGCATCCACCGGTGAGCCGTGGGGTGTCTCAGGCGTTATGGCGAACTGGGGCGCATGGATCTACGAAGCCTTCGGCGGCAGCGTCGACAAGTGGTACTATTTCAGCAGCCAAGGCGCTCAGAATACGCTTAACAACGGCATTCTCAACGATCCGGGCTCTTACAGAAACTTTGGCATTATCGTAGGCGCTTTGGTCGCGACCTTATTCGCATCACAATTCAAAATCAAGAAGATCAAGAACAAGAAACAGATTGTTGCAGCGACCATCGGCGGACTCCTTATGGGTTACGGCGCAAGGCTTTCCTTTGGCTGCAACATAGGCGCACTTTACGGCGGGATCGCCTCATTGTCTCTGTCCGGCTGGGTCTTCGCTGTCTTTATGTTCCTTGGCGCAGTCGCCGGAAGTAAACTTCTCGTCAAATACTTTATGTAGGGGTGAACCACGTTGGCTAGAGAAAAAGCAGTAGAGCATTATGACGTCGTCATTATAGGTGCAGGTCCTGCGGGTCTGACAGCCGCCATTTACGCTGGCCGCGCAAGACTTAACACACTGTTGATCGAGAAGAGTCTCGTCGGCGGACTTGCGACTTATACCAACGAAATAGAAAACTATCCTGGTTTTCCAGAGAAGCCAAAAGGCGAAGAAATCACCAATCTCATGAAAAAGCAGGCGCAAAACCTCGGCGTTAAATTCAAGGGCGTCCTGGTGCAAAGCGTTGATCTTATGGGCGAAGAAAAGGTCGTCGAGACTTTCAGAAACAAATTCATTGCGAAATCTGTCATTATCTCTACAGGCGGCCGTCCACGTACGACTGGCGGAAGAGACGAAGAAAACTATCTTTACGACAAAGGCATTTCCTTCTGTGCGACTTGTGATGCAGCTGCCAATGAAGGCAAGCACGTCGTCGTCATTGGTTCCGGCGACGCGGCCATTGAAGAAGGCATGTTCCTGACTAAGTTTGCCCGTAAAGTAACCGTCTCCGTCATGCACGACAAAGGCATCATGGACTGCAACGAAATCGCAAAAGAAGCAGCGCTTAAAAACCCTAAGATGGAATTCGTATGGAATTCTGTCGTCGAAGGCTTCGAAGGCGCAGAGCACCTCGAGCGCGTCGTCCTCAAAAATGTCAAGACCAACGAGCTCATTCCGGTGGAGTGCGACAACTGCTTCGAGTTTATTGGCTACATTCCAAACACGGAGATTTTCAAAGGTCAGGTCAATTTGACCCCGCGCGGCTATATCCCGACCAACGAAATGATGGAGACCAACATTGAAGGCGTCTTCGCCTGCGGTGACGTCAGAGACAAATGGCTCCGCCAAGTCGCCACAGCAGTGGGCGATGGCGCAGTTGCGGCCGTCGCAGCAGAGAAATACATTGCGGAGTCTGAGACCTTTGAAAACTACATCATGCAAAAGGAAAAGCCAAGCCTGATCTACGTCTACAACGCCGTTGACCAGGAATCCAGAGCGCTTCTCCCGGTTGTTGAGCGCGTCGAGCAAGAACTTGGCGGCGCGATCCAACTGGTCAAAGTCGAC
Source organism: Acidaminobacter sp. QWL-03 (assembly GCF_058683855.1). Taxonomy (NCBI): domain Bacteria; kingdom Bacillati; phylum Bacillota; class Clostridia; order Peptostreptococcales; family Acidaminobacteraceae; genus Acidaminobacter; species Acidaminobacter sp. QWL-03. The sequence continues at coordinate 12,781 of NZ_CM178752.1, read as the reverse complement.
TGCTACAAGTCCCAGGGCATCGCAAAGCGCCTTGGCATTGAAACTTTCCCAAGCGTCGTCTGCACTCAGGACGGCAAGATTGCCAGCGTCTTGAACGAAAACTTGAATTACGACGCGATCAGAGCGCTCTATTAGTCAAACCCAAACAAGTCCCCTCTTGTTTTGAACTCAGAAAACCGTGGAAGCTGGCGACAAAAATGTCGTTCTTCCACGGTTTTGTTTTTTTTGCCGATGGTCACCCGACACCCTCCAAGTCCAGAAGCCATCACTGCGTTGCCTCCGCCACCTCATGGAAACTCATCCGCCCCTCCCCTTGATTAATCCGTCAGCTTTTGACATACTTAAACCAGAGCTTCAACAGGCTTTCTTCCATCACGCATCACTAACGTTCATAATCGCTCAAAACATCTCTCAACGACCACACAGCCAAGCATTCACACCACTCCTCAGGAGGTTCCTCCATGACCTTAAGCAAGCCCGTGATTTTCGTCGCCACCTCAGCCTTTCTATGGGGACTGATAGGACTGTTTGGCACATTCCTAAGCAGAACCGGTGTCACCGCCCTGGAAATAGTCTCTATCCGCGCAGTCTTTTCGGGCTTGTTTCTTACCCTTTACTGCCTCATTAAAGACCGGTCCGTTCTGCGCGTCAGATTCAAGGATCTGAAGTACTTCATCGGCACCGGCCTCCTGAGTTTTCTTGTCTTCAACTATTTCTTCTTCACCACCATGCAGCTCACCAACATTTCCGTCAGCGTGACCCTGCTCTACACCTGCCCCATCTTTGTCGTCCTGCTCTCCAGATTGTTTTTCAAAGAGCCCCTGACCACCTCGAAATGGACTGCACTGCTCCTGACTCTGTCAGGCTGTGCGCTGGTCACCGGGCTGATAGGCCAGCCACTGGACGAGGTCCCCTTCACCGGCATCCTCACAGGACTCTGTTCCGGCCTGACCTTCGCCCTTTACAGCATTTTCAGCAAGCTGGCCCTGGCCAAATATTCCTCAGCTACAGTGACCACCTACACCTTCATTGTTGCCTCCCTAGGCATCCTCTTTATAGTCCCGCCGGCGTTTTTTGCAGAGATGTCAGTTCAGCCGGCAGTCCTGCTGCCCGGTCTGTCCCTCGCGCTTCTTTGCACAGTGGTCCCATTCCTCCTCTACACCCGGGCTGTCCAGTCCCTGGAAGCCGGCCGCGCCGCTCTGATCACCACTCTGGAACCGGTTGTCGCAGCACTTCTGGGTTATTTTGTCTTCGGTGAGTCCCTCGGCATTTTGAAAGTAGCCGGTATTCTCCTGGTCGCTGCAGGCGTGTTTATAGTGCAACGTCCGGGCGCTTCCGGCACCCTCGCCGAAAACGCCTCATAGCGCATAGTCCGCTGAATAGTTTAACGTTTTTCTATAGTTAATATTATCCATTTTTAACCGCGGATAAAAATATCCTCTGGTATTCCAAGATACCTCATGACGGCTTTGACATTTGGGCGCAGCGGCTCGTTGAAACCACGATGAAGGGTTCCATTGACTCGTATCGCTGATGTTTTAACAGAAAAAAAGATACGGAAAATAGCCATCAAGGAAGGCCTTGTAAGCTTCTTATCTCCAGGTCCCATAATGGTTGCTGATTCTTTCTTCATTTCTCTTCGAACAACATGTTCAGCAATACTCAGTACAAGCATCAGGATCAGCATCAAGTACCCAAGGGCTTCAACGCGTCTTGGGGAGTCCACGTAAAGTGCATTGACAAACTGTGGCGACTTCAAGAATTGAAACTTTCGTTCGACGCCGCCCTGCGTCTTGTATTCTCGAAGAATCGCTTCTCCTGACAGGCTTTGGTCTGTAGAAACCACCACAAAGATACATTCCTTGTTGATGCACCGCTGGATCTTCTGTTTATCCTCTCGAATCGAAACAATGACGGAGAAGATGCTTCGCGTTGGATTTGCATCAGGATTCTTGCTGGGCCGCCCAGGACGCTTGATGATTTCCTCCGTGATTTCAAGACCAATGTCATGATACTTGATTTTACTGATCTCAGACTTCATCAACGTCTCAATCTCAATCTGTGCATCTTCCCGGCAGGCAAAAGTTCGTTTACCTAAACGTTTCACCAATGTTTCCAAGGATTCGCGCTCTTTAGTAATACGCTTTTCGACAGTTTTACGCTTTGAAGCCTCAAGCTTTTCGGAATAGCACACAGCCATCTTCATCGGAACATCATGATAGACGCATGACTCCGACATTATGCGGTAGATGGAAGGCTCTGTGGCGGTTTCATACTTGTAAACTGGCAAAGTGTCCAACTGATCCAGCGCTTTTTCAACCGCACGCCTGCACTCAAGGACATTGTCAGGCATACGTGTGATGATCTCAATCTGAAGACGTTTGGCCTTTTCAAGGAATTCACGCGTAAAAGCTGCGCTGTCCGCGATGTAGAAAAATGGTGTCCCGTCACTTTCGAACTGATCTCTCAAATGTGCAGCACGTTCAAGGTTGTCTACGTTGTAGGTTTTGTCGCTGAGATTGCCTGAAAAAACCTGGCCATCAATGCAAATCCCTTGAGTGACGCCCATTCCATACATGATTTGTTTTTTGTCAGGACGATGTTGTTTTGAATAACCGAAGGTAATGTCAACCGCTCCAACTGTTCCTTCTTCAGTTTCATACTGGCCCCACATCACCTTAGACGTGGTATCAAAGTTGACGCTGCCCAGCCGTATGCCATAATGTTTAAATGCTTGAACTGCAATGGCTGAGAGGAGATTTGCACCGCCTGCTTGCTGCATCAGGTCCAAGAATCCGCCGAATCGGTCATCGTTGAGTTTGTTGCGATCTATAGAGCAATTAAAAAGGGAATCCAGATCAATTCTTTCAAAGTAGTCGCGAATCCGATACAGTGGGTGATGCTCATCAGCCATCGTCACCAGCATCATCTGAGCGAGGTGTCCGTATTGAATGTCAGTAGGCCTTCCGTTATGCGAGGTCAAGTGTTCATCGAAAATCTTGCCTAATCCGATCTGCTCACAAATCCCAATAATTAAACCGGCTTTGCCGCTGTAGTAAGGAATAATTTGTTCAAATGAAAGACTCATGGATTCACCTCGAAATATTTGATATAGCTATATTTCGACACAAATCACAAAATTCCTTTTTGAATAATTTGGAAATTATAAACTTTTTATTTGGTAATATTAGTTAGGCGGACTATGCGTCATAGAATGACTTAGAACCAATGTAAAAAAGCAGAGCCCACGCCCGTTCGCATCAATCCGTGACGCGTCCAAGTTGTAGGGGCTCTGCTTATTTATTTTTTTGCCGATGGTCTCACCACTCACTCAGCACATAGGGCTGCCACCTTATCCAAAACCACAGCCACATTGTCCTGTATGACCAAATCCGCCTTGTTGTCCAGCGGCGTCGTACTCTTGTTGACGAGAACCAGCCGTCCGCCCGAGTAGCCCCTAACGAGTCCCGCCGCCGGATAAACCACCAGTGAGGTCCCGCCTACGATCAGCAGATCCGCCTGATCCACTGCCTCAGCGGCTGCCTGAATTACCTCGCCCTTTAGCGGCTCCTCGTAGAGCACAACATCCGGGCGAACGGTGCCATGACACTTCAGGCACTTGGGAATGGCGCCATGAGCCGCAAGGATAAAGCTGAGGTCATACCGCTCTCCACAACGCACACAGAAATTCTCGTGCACCGTTCCGTGAAGCTCGATCACGGCTTTGCTGCCTCCCAGCTGATGGAGTCCGTCTATATTCTGTGTGACCACCGTGACATCCAAACCGCTGCTTTCCAGCTCTGCTAAAGCCGTATGAGCCCGGTTGGGCAAGGCGTCCGGGTAGAGAATCTGTTCAAAGTAATATTTGAAGAACACCTCAGGATGCTGTAAAAAGAACGAGCGACTGAGAATAGTTTCAGGGGGGTACCCATAAGCTTCTACCGCCTGATACAGACCTTTTTCACTTCTGAAGTCCGGCACGCCGCTCTCTGTGGACACCCCCGCACCTCCAAAAAAGACGATATGGCGGGCTTCTTTAATCCACTGTGCAAGTTTGGCAGCGTCCCCGGACAAATGACTGATGTCCCGGATGATTTTCATAGGCTGATCCTCCAAACTGAAACTGGGTGTCTGCGGCTTAAACCTATCGACCTCGAGTTTCTCATCTTTGAGTTTCGCGAGAAGAAACTCGGTGTCTGTGGCTTTAGCCTATCGACCCCGAGTTTCTTACTTTTTCGATCCATTAAAATTACTTCGTCATATCCCTCAAAACCTTCTGCAAGATTCCGCCGTTGCGATAGTAGTCAATTTCCACCAAACTGTCGATTCTGCTTTGGACCTTGAAGGCCTTCGTCGTTCCATCCTTGGCAACCGCTGTGACATCGACCAGCGCTCTAGGCTTCAGATCATTGGAAAGGCCTGCAATAGAGAAGGTCTCTTCCCCGGTAAGTCCCAGACTTTCACGGCTTTCTCCCTCCACGAACTGGAGCGGGAGCACACCCATGCCAATCAGATTGCTTCTGTGGATTCTTTCATAGCTTTCAGCAATGACTGCCTTCACACCGAGGAGATAAACCCCTTTTGCTGCCCAGTCCCGGGAGCTGCCGGTGCCGTATTCCTTACCCGCCAGAATAATCAGGTTTCTATTATCTGCTTGGTACATCATAGCCGCATCGTAGATTGGCATAACTTCATTGTTCAAGAAGCAGGTCGTATAGCCGCCCTCTTTCCCATTCGCCAAGACATTTCGAATCCGAATATTGGCAAGGGTGCCGCGCATCATGACTTCATGATTGCCTCGGCGGGCGCCGTAGGAGTTAAAGTCTGCTTTTTCAACGCCGTTGGCAATCAAATACTGTCCCGCTGGACTGTTGACCCCAATATTGCCAGCCGGTGATAAGTGGTCTGTAGTGATGGAGTCGCCAAAGACACCGAGCACTGTCGCATTTTCAATAGACTTGATATCATCCAATTCAGGTTTCATGCCTTCAAAATATGGCGGCTCCTGAACATAAGTGGAATTTGGATCCCAGCTGTACAGCGCTTTCTCTTCAACTTCAACCGCATCCCATTGTGGATTGGCGCTGTAAATCTTTTCGTAGCTGGATTTAAACATATCAGACGTGACAGTTTTCGTAACCAGGTCGTGAATCTCAGCATTGGTCGGCCAGAGATCCTTAAAGTAAACCGGTTCATTCTTATCATTATAAGCTACCGGCTCTGTGGCAAAATCCAGGTCTACGCGTCCAGCCAGCGCATAAACGACGACCAGCATAGGCGATGCCAGGAAGTTGGCTTTAACCTGAGCATGCACACGGCCTTCAAAGTTTCTGTTGGCACTGACAACCGCAGCGACCGTCATGTCATTTTCGTCGACTGCCTTGGCTACAGGTGCCGGAAGCGGCCCGGAGTTGCCGATACAAGTTCCACAGCCATAGCCTGTGACGTGGAAGCCAATCTTTTTGAGATCCTCCATGACGCCGCCGGCAATCAGATACTCGGTGACGACGCGTGAGCCAGGCGTTAAGCTGGTTTTCACATACTTAGGAGGCTTAAGACCCAGAGCGACCGCTTTCTTCGCTACAAGTCCAGCACCCAGCATGACACTTGGATTTGATGTATTCGTACAGCTTGTAATGGACGCAATGGCGACAGAGCCCGCACGCAGGGTCTCAACGGTACCATCTTCCCACGTTATGTCCACAGTTTTGGACGCAGCTGCTTCATCCAGGGCATAGCCTCGTTCAGCCACCGGTGCTGACAACGCCTTTTTGAAAGTCTCTTTCATAGCGCTAAGCGGTACGCGGTCCTGAGGACGCTTTGGTCCTGCAAGAGAAGGCTCCACCTTTGAAAGGTCCAGCTCAAGCTTTGTGGTATAAACTTTCTCAGCCTCGCCGGGAACACTGTACATCCCTTGAGCTTTGTAATAAGCGCGGCACAGTTCCACCAGCTTCTCATCTCTGCCTGTCTGAAGCATATAATTCATGGTTTCATCGTCTACAGGGAAATAGCCCATAGTTGCGCCATATTCCGGAGACATGTTGGCTACTGTCGCGCGGTCTGGCAAACTCATGCCATGGACGCCCTCGCCATAGAATTCGACGAATTTATCGACAACTTTATGCTTTCTCAGCATCTCTGTCACAGTCAGGGCAAGATCTGTCGCGTTGACGCCCTCAGGAAGTTTCCCGGTAAGTTTGACACCGACCACCTCTGGCGTGACAAAGAAGAGCGGCTGACCGAGCATGCAAGCCTCCGCCTCTATGCCGCCAACACCCCAGCCCACTACCCCAAGGCCGTTGATTTGAGTGGTGTGTGAGTCCGTGCCAACCAGAGAGTCAGGATAGACGACCACGCCTTCAGGGGTTTCCTTCTTAAATACCCCCGTCGCGAGGTACTCGAGATTGACCTGGTGAATGATGCCGGAAGCAGGCGGTACCGCTTTAAAGTTCTTAAATGATTTTTGTGCCCATTTCAAGAACTTATAGCGCTCGTCGTTGCGCTGGAATTCCAGCTCCGTGTTTAAGTCCATGGCCTCATCCGAGCCAAAATAGTCCACCATGACCGAGTGGTCAATGACCAGATCCACCGGAATCAAAGGGTTGACCACAGTTGGATCCTGCCCCATTTTCGCCACGAAGGATCTCATAGCCGCGAGATCGACGACAACCGGAACACCTGTAAAATCCTGAAGTACAATTCGAGCCGGCTGGAAAGGAATTTCCTGACCTTTGCCATAGCCTTCCGCCCATTTCGCTATTTGCATCACATGCTCTTTCGTCGTCGCGAATTCATCATAATTTCGAATCGCCGCTTCGAGAAGTACCTTAATGGAATACGGCAGCTGACTGACCTTGCCAAGTCCCATGGCTTCCAATTCGTTGATGTCATAGTATAAAAACTTCTCATCAGCAACTTCTAAGGTTTTTGCCTGAACCATCGGTTGAAATTTGGACACTATATTTCCTCCTTTTCAACTGCAGCTAAAATCGAACCCCTGCAGTACATTGAATCAGTTCAATAGATGTTAACACTTTGGCGTTACTTGACCATCGGCAGAAAACATCTCTTCCATGCGGTGAAGGAACCAGGTCACAGCGAGAAGATCCGCAGAGCCCCCCGGGCTGATCCGCGCATTTATATACTGCCGGTCCAGCGCCTCCGTCTTTTGGCGTCCCTCAGGTGTCAGATAGCCGCCTGCGCTTAGGATCTCAGCTGCCTCAGCCCTGACCTTTTCAAGGGTTGCAAGGTCGTGTCTATGCAAAATGGTGGTGTCTTCGGTATGCGTCATTAATCCGAGCAGCGCGTGAACCAGCGCGTCGTTGTCCGAAGCGCTTTGGTTCAAGGCCTCTCTAAGTCTGGGAAGACCCGCCTCAAAAACCGACGGCAACCCCGCTTCAATTTCACCTCTGACCCCGGTAAATCCATGAGCCAAATAATAATGCTCACCGGCAGTCAGCTGCCTGTCCGGTCTCTTGTGATGCAACACTTCAAGCTCGCGTTCAACCAGTCCCGCACAAATTTCAGCAGCCCGCTTGGCTATTACTTCCGGGTTTAATGGGCCGTTTTCAACCAAGGCTTTTGCCGATGGTCGCAAGACAACCCCCGCCGCCGCCGTCAAAATCCCCAGCAGGAACAGCAGGCCTTTTTGGGTATTCACGCCGAGGGTGGCACTGTACATCTCATGTTCTGCCCGAATGCCAATCCTTCTGATTTTCGAAAGCAGCTCCGGCAAAGGACCTTCGTGCTCAAGTCCCGCCATGGCCAATTCGGTCATAGCACCTGAAAGAGCGCTGCTGCTTCTTAAAAAGGTCGTGATGTCCATATCATCATGAGCTCCAGAATTGAACCTGTCTACCAAGCCCGGGGCAGGGGTGGCCGCGACTTCCATGAGCATGGCTTCCAGAGACAGCTGGCCAATTTTTCTGGCGATTTCCAACTGGGGTGTCGCAGGCTCTTCGGTCACTGAAGCACGATCCGAGAATCGCTTCGCAAGCTGCATAGCCGCGGAGATGACTTCTTCTCTGTCATGACGCATGGCGCGCACACATACGGCCGCCATTTCCTCGCATACCAGACATTGTCTTGAGGGAAGGCCCAGCGACGACCGGCTGACCTGATCCCCGGAGGCACTGAAGACATCCAGATCGAGTAGGCGTCCCCATGGCTTAAAATCTTCAAGCGCAACTGCAATGCCCTTTATTTCATTAGGGTCACCTTGCAGTGCCATTAGAAGTGTCGCGCCGGCAGGATCGTGAAGCATCCGCTCTTCAAGGATGACCATGTTGTGGCTCAGACAGGCGCGCCTGACTTCTGCCGCCGCGTCATAAAGCATGCCAATCCACTCCGGCCTGTATTTGACCGGGCCGGGCATATTCAGCGTCATACTGACTACAACAGCATTATATTCAGTTCTGAGCTGTTCCTGAACTCTTGCCCTGCGCTCCTTGGCGTTCAAAACCATTTCCAGAGTCAGAGCAGATTGGCCATGATTTGTCATGTCACTATTTCTCCTTTAAGAACCAAAAAGCTATGTCAAATTTACATTTCAATTTTTTTGAAAACACTTTAGACTCCGACAGGCGATTTAAAGCTTGCTCTCCAAAGTAGTTCGGATAGCGGCAATCAATCCGGCCGTAGTCACTTCCTGCTTATCAGGATTTGAAGACAGCGGGATCAAATCTTTTGTCATGATGCCTTTTTTAAGCGTCTCAATGGAAGCCACTTCAAGCTGCTCGGCGAAATGAACAAGTTCTGGGATCTCATCCAATTCACCGCGTTTTTTCAAACCGCCCGTCCATGCGAACAGTGTCGCGATTGGATTGGTAGAAGTTTGAACCCCTTTGAGATATTGATAGTAGTGGCGCGTTACAGTGCCGTGAGCTGCTTCGTACTCAAATTCTCCTGTCGGAGAGACAAGCACGGAGGTCATCATGGCAAGGCTGCCAAACGCGGCTGCTACCATGTCGGACATGACATCGCCATCATAGTTCTTACATGCCCAAATCAGGCCGCCTTCAGAGCGCATGATTCTGGCGACTGCGTCATCAATTAAAGTATAAGTGTATTGAATGCCCGCCTCTTCAAACGCAGTTTTGAACTCTGCGTCGAAGATCTCGTTGAAGAGATCTTTGAAGGTGTGGTCATATTTCTTCGAGATGGTATCCTTCGCTGAGAAAAGAAGGTCTTGCTTCTGATCCAGCGCGAACTGGAAGCAGGCTTTCGCGAAGCTGCTGATGGATTCGTTGGTATTGTGTATGCCCTGCACAACACCTGCACCTTTAAACTTATGAATCGTTTGAGTTTCGGTTGTACCATCCGGCTTCTTGATGACCAATTCAGCTTCGCATGGACCCTCTACCTTGAATTCGACTCCCTTGTAGAGATCGCCATAGGCGTGACGGGCGATTGTAATAGGCTCTTTCCAAGTCGGCACGAAGGAAGTGAATCCATCCACCAGGATAGGTTTTCTGAAGACCGTTCCATCAAGAATAGCTCTAAGTGTGCCATTTGGACTCTTCCACATTTCAGTCAGATTATACTCTTTGACACGATCTGCATTCGGTGTGATGGTAGCACACTTAACGCCGACGCCCAGACGCTTGATGGCATTGGCCGCATCCACAGTGACTTGGTCTTTTGTATTTTCACGAAACTCAAGACCAAGATCGTAATACTCCGTTTTCAAATCAATAAACGGTTCGAGCAGTTCATCTTTTACCATTTTCCAGATCATTCTGGTCATTTCGTCCCCATCAATTTCAACGAGGGGCGTCTTCATTTGGATCTTTGCCACTTCTCTTCACCTCTTCTTCATGATAACTCAGACTTCTACGTGGTTATGTCAACGCTTTATGACGCTGTCTTCCACATAGCCTTGAGCGGATTTATCGCCACTTCTCAGTTTTTTTACAACGTCGAAGGCTCGATTCGAAATTAGGTACTCATAGGTTGTTTCAGGTACATGATCCTTAAGGTCCTCAATGCGCCCTTCCGCAATGTAACGCCTGACCCGGGAGGCACTGATGGCATGCTCCTCTTCACCGCTGTTCAGGCGCTTGCGCTCAATGACTTCCAGTTCAATCCCAGCTGGAATTAATATTGATTTCATGGCCTGATTATAGGCCTCTGTGACCTCGGAGTAAGGTTCTGTTCCGACAAAGCGCTTGGTGATGCCCAGCGCGGGGACAATGTAGTTTAAAAACAGCGCGACGTCCATGGCGCTGTGGGCCGCGGCAAATTCACTGTCCCGCGTGAAATAGGATGGGAACGTCAGCGAAGACACCACATAGCGTCCACCTGCAATCACCGTGACGTTCTTTAGGTTCGCAGTGCCTTTTTGGACTAACTCTATTCGATCCTCAAACGGAAACACAGACTGGTCTTCCTCAACCACGATCACGTATACCTTGCGGCTGCGCGACGCTGCAGTTTCGATCAAGTATTGATGTCCTAAAGTAAAGGGGTTGCAGTTGACAACGACGGCAGCCGCTTCACCGGGATCTGCCTCCGCCAGTTTTTTCAAGTTTTCTACATACTGATGGATTCCAACCGTGCCCCATTCCATTAAAGCTGCATAGGGCCTCACTTCTGCAATGATTCTAAAGCCTACGGCCGATAGTTTTTGTGCGCTCTCCGGCTTGGTAAACAAATAGAGTGTATGTCGCCCTGTGTCTATGGCGTAATTAATTAAATGCGTCAACACTTTGGCAGAAAGATCTTCTCCCTGGGTCTCTGGATCAACGGCCAAGCCCTGTATCATGTCCCCTTTTAAGGAGCCTGTCGCGATGAGTTTTCCCTCAGATGATGAGAATATGCCTACGGTGTAGTCAACACCGGCTGGGACTTTTAGACCACAGCGCTTCAGCAGAGATTCAGCCGCATCTATGCTGCGAAGCTTACGTTCTTCAAACATAGTCTTACCTCCCAGCTAATATCACAATCAGATTAATAACCTGAGGAAAAATTAGAACAACGAAAAGCATTCTGATGATCTGAAGGACGACGACATCTGTACCTTCAATACCTAAATCAGAAGCGATCAGGGCCATATCCGAGGCACCGGCAGGCGTTGCTGCGAGCATAGATTCCTTCAGCGACATTCCAAATTTGTTATGTATGAACCAGCCGATCAGCATGCAGGCGCAAAAATATCCCAAAAGGAGGATTATTGCAGGAATGGCCAAAAACCGAATTTCCAAGACATCTGCCATAAAAATACCGCTTCCGATATAAGCCCCCGAAAGAACTTGAGCCAATCGCTTGATCCACTTTGGAAGCCATGCTTTGTGCTTCGTCATTTTCAGAATAATGACACTGACAAGCGCAAACAACAATGCACCTGCCGGGATACCGACTGCTTTTCCAACTAGACCAGCGCCAACTGCCACTGTCATTGTTGTCAAAAAGACAATTGTCGGATCTTTTAAAACTACAGATTTTCTGGTATTGACTTTGACTGGCGTGATATCCTCACGTCTGCGCCTGGCAATAAATGCAATCATACCTGGAAAAAAACCAATACCAGCCACCAATCTTATGAACTGCATGACGGCAACCTTTGAAGCATCTGCTCCCATATCCGCACTTATTATGGGAATATCACTCATTCCTCCGGGAACGGCGCACATCAAAGAGGTCACTAAATCGAGCGGACTAAATTTATATATTAAATAACCGGAGATCAGATTCAGAATCATCATGCCGCTCACCAAGGTGATCGCCGGTCTCCAGATTTTTTTTAGTCTTATTAAATCTTCTTTTTCTACACTAACACCAATAAATGCGCCCGCAATGATTTGAGCAGACAATTTCGCTGTGGCAGGCATCAAGGCATGGCCAGTTAAAATATTGAGTGCTGATACACCAATAATGCTTCCAACCATCATACCGCCTGGTACTTTAAGTTTAAAGAATAAATAGCCAATCACTGCACCGATGCAAAGCGTCAGCATAAAATCTATCATATCTGCACCTCGTTTGAATTCCGTTTCACAAGTAAACAGAATCTTATGTAACATATTAATTGATAATTTCGAAAAACGCCAGTAGAGTTTGTATAAAAAATTAAAAATGCTTATAAAAATTGAGTTTAAATAATAAATTTACAACCCCCGAAGTGCTTAAATTATATCGCATCTTTTCACCGGCGATCTAGAAAATGAGACAGTAGAACTATTATTCTACTGTCTCACATGGGGAAGGGGGATTAAGCCGTTTTTGTTTTCTTGAATTTTGACAGCAAAGGCAGCAACAGCATAGCGCCGCAGAGAATCAGAAGCACTGTTGTAATTGGATGATTTGCCGGGGATATAACATTCAAAAGGATGCCATTTTCAAGTTGTACCGCTCTGCGAAGGTTGGCTTCGATCATTGGACCAAGTACCAGGCCGAGGATCAGCGCTGCAGAGGAGAACTTGTATTTGTTCAGGATAAAGCCGAAGACACCGGCTATAGCCATGAGCATAACATCATTGGTGTTACCTTTAAGCGCGAAACTGCCTACCGTAGCGAGTACGATAATTGAGGTCCCAAGAATGCTGTATGGAACTTTAAGGATTTTACTGAACACTTTGGCAATCCATACGGAGATTATAACCATTATGACGTTCGTGACCATCATAGACGCGAAAACGCTGGACAGAAATTGGGGTTGTGTCTTGATCAGAAGCGGGCCGACTTGAACACCTTTCAGGATGAGTGCTGACATCATGATAGCTGCAGCGTTGCCGCCCGGAATACCAAGAGCGAGCATTGGCACCATAGCGCCGCCAGTAGCTGC